>NZ_JAERVO010000002.1 GCF_016798325.1 Marinobacter mangrovi | reverse complement strand
AGGTCGCTGCCTCGATATCTCTTGCCGAAATACCTCAGTCAGCGCCCACACGAATTACTTGGTCAATTTTTTAAAGAGCCGGGCTGTTGCCCTGTTGAGGCCGCGTATTCTACCGCTTCGCTCAACCTTGTCAACCGTTATTTTTCAGCGCTTTCGAGGCTTCCGAAAACCGCCGAGTCGTGCCGGCTGACCCGTTCAAGGTGGCGCGCATTCTACACTGCTTTGCCACCCTGTCAACCGTTGTTTTGAAGAAATCTGAAACTCGAAATTCTTAATCAAAACAATCGGTTGCCTTTCGATTCCGACCCCGCCTCAGTGGCGCACCCCTCGAAAGAGATGCGCATTCTACAGACCTCCTCAGAGGTGTCAACGCGTTTTCCGAAAAAAGACAAACTTTCTAGAATTCGACCTTTACCGCCGCTGCCGCTTCACGCGCCAAAGCCCGCGCACTCTCGATATCGTCACCCTTGGCCAGGGCAACCCCCATGCGCCGACGCCCGGAGATTTCCGGCTTACCGAACAGACGCAGCTGCGTATCCGGAACGCTCAGCGCCTCTTCTATATGGGTAAACGTCAGCTGATTGGATTCGCCAGTCGGCAGAATGACGGCAGACGCACTCGGCCCAAGCTGACGGATGGCCGGCACCGGCAGACCAAGAATCGCCCGAGCGTGCAACGCGAACTCCGAGAGGTCCTGGGACACCAGCGTCACCAGTCCGGTGTCGTGGGGACGCGGTGACACTTCAGAGAAGTAGACGTCATCGCCCTTCACAAACAGCTCAACCCCAAAGATGCCATAACCACCCAGATCTTCGGTCACCTTATCGGCGATTTCTTGCGCTCGACCCAATGCCTTTTGGCTCATCGGATGAGGCTGCCAGGATTCGCGGTAATCTCCATCCTCCTGAATATGACCCACGGGATCGCAGAACGACACGCCACCGGCATGACGCACCGTCAACAAGGTGATCTCGTAATCAAACTCGACAAAGCCTTCAACAATCACCCGACCCTGTCCCGCACGGCCACCCTGCTGAGAGTATTCCCAGGCCGCATCAATATCGGCATCGCTGCGAACGGTACTCTGCCCCTTCCCGCTTGAGCTCATTACCGGCTTGACGACACACGGCAGACCGATTTCGGAAACGGCCTTGCGATAACTCTCCAGAGAGTCCGCAAACCGATAAGGCGATGTCGGCAGGGACAGCACTTCCGCCGCCAGGCGACGAATGCCCTCCCGGTTCATGGTGAGATTCACGGCCCGGGCCGTCGGAATGACGCGGACGCCCTCCTCCTCAAGCTTGACCAACTCCGGCGTGGCAATCGCCTCAATCTCCGGCACCACCAGGTTCGGCTTTTCCAGCTCGATCACGCGGCGCAATTCGATCGGATCCAGCATATTGATGACATGACTGCGATGAGCCACCTGCATCGCCGGCGCATTGGCGTACCGATCCACGGCGATCACCTCGACACCCAGGCGCTGCAGCTCGATCACAACTTCCTTACCCAGCTCGCCAGACCCACAGAACAGCACGCGAAAGGCCGTCTTCGTCAGGGGCGTACCGATACTGACCATGTCATCATCCTCTTTATATCCAATTGAATGCTCGCAATCTGTCCCAGGTCGCCCGATCAAAGAGCCACTTTCTCTTCGCGCCTGGCCACCAGTCTCATGACATCCCGACGTTCGTCATTGGTCATGCCAGACCAGCGGGTGATTTCGTCCGCTGAGCGCTGGCACCCCACACAAATATCATCCTCATCCAACGCGCAGACACTGACGCAAGGTGAGCGAACCAGTTTCGCATCGTCCGTCACCATCCCGTCAATCCACCGCCCTGAAGGACTCAATGTAGCGCTTGGCGTTCTGGACATAATGCGCGGCGCTCAGCTCCAGCATCTTGCGCTGATGGTCATTCAGCTCGCGCTTGACCTTACCCGGCGATCCCACCACCAGTGAGCCGTCCGGCACCTCCATTCCCTCGGGGATCAAGGTATTGGCACCAATCAGACAATGCTTGCCGATCTTCGCCCCATTGAGCACGACCGCGTTAATACCAATCAGCGAATAATCGCCGACCTCGCAGCCATGCAGCATCACCTTGTGGCCAACCGTGACCCCACGCCCAAGCGTCAGCGGGATGCCGGCATCCGTATGCATCACCGTCCCGTCCTGAACATTGGTTTCCGGACCGATGGTGATCCGGTCGTTGTCACCGCGGATGACCACGTTGAACCAGACGCTAGACCGCTCCTGCAGCAACACGTTGCCGATAACGGTGGCGTTATGGGCAATAAAGTGGCCCTCGCCTTCGAGTTCCGGACGCCAATCGCCCAATGCGTATTTCATAGACACCTCACTCCGGCGCTTCCAGCAAATCGATGCCGGCATCGTACACGGCGTTCAGAAAGTCAACCAGCACAACCGCCGACAATCCCCAGATGTGGTAACCCTCCCATTCATAGCAGGGCACGTAGAGGGTGTGCCCCTGAAAACCAAGGGCATCGGTACGCAGACGGCGATCCTCAAGGAAGAAAGAGACGGGCACGCGGAAAATAGAGTCAATTTCATCCGGACTGGCTGTCAACGACACTCCATGGGGCACGATACCGACGTAGGGAGTCACCAGAATCCGATGCCGGGACACCACCTGGCTCAACCGCCCCACCACCTGCACCTGCGAGGGCGGCAAACCGATCTCTTCGTGAGCCTCCCGAAGCGCCGTATGCTCCAACGAGTGATCGGTCAGATCCCGCTTACCACCCGGGAAAGCCACCTGCCCCCGATGGGTTTTAAGGTGAGCGGCACGCTGCGTCAGAATAAGTTCGGGATCAGAGCCCCGATCCGTGACCGGAACCAGCACCCCCGCCTCCGGATAATCCAGCGCAATCTGCTGCGGCGTATGACGATCCAGCCGCTTCTTGAAATGTTCAAACAACCTTTATTTGTCCTGTTCAGGGTTTGCCGAACCTGTGTAGCGTCGCCCATTGAAAGAATCTGCCCAACACGGGTCGACGGCGACGCCGGCCTCAGTATACTGGGATCATACAGAATTGAGGTGGCGAATGAATTATTGCAGTCATTGTGGAAACCCGGTTACCCATCGCATTCCCGACGGCGACAACCGTCACCGGTACGTGTGCGATCATTGCAACCGCATCCATTATGAGAACCCCCGCATCGTGGCAGGAACCGTCCCGGTCTGGGAGGGCCAGGTTCTGCTTTGCCGTCGCGCCATCGAACCCCGCCATGGCTACTGGACGTTGCCCGCAGGTTTCATGGAAAACTCCGAAACCACGGTCGAAGCGGCGATGCGCGAAACCCGTGAAGAAGCCCTGGCGGAAGTGGCAGTCGACGGCCTTTATACGATGCTTCATGTGCCCCACATCGACCAGGTCCATATGTTTTTCCGCGCCCGATTGATCGACGGCACGTTCGGCGTGGGCGAGGAATCGCTCGATGCCCAACTGTTTCCGCTCACCGATATTCCGTGGGAGGAATTGGCTTTCCCGACGATCCGGGAAACGCTCGAACGCTTTGTGCGGGACACCGAAACGGGCGAATTCCCTCTTCACGTAGGCGACATTCGTTACCGGATGGGGAAATAGCGCCTACTCCAAATCCTCCATCCGGAAAACCTCATAGGCTGGCTCCTCATAGGGATGAGCGGCCTTGAGTGCCTGGATGGCGACCCGGATCAGATCATCCTCGCAAACCAGCTCTACCTTGTATTCATCCACCCGCTCAACCTCGCCCTGCCGCCCCAGAAACGGCTGACTGCCGTCGAGCGGACGAAACTGTCCCTGCCCCCGACACTGCCAGGCGCAGGAATCGTAATCACCGATTCGACCGGCACCCACCTCGAACAGCGCCACCTTGGTTGCCTCCAAATGCGTTTCCGGCACGAAGTAGCAAAGCTTGTACATCCCTTTCTCCCCTACTTGCTCTCTCTGTATGAACCACCGGATTCTGCCGCCACGCATCCAAACCAATCAAGCACCACAATCCCGACTCCACACCCGCACCCAAAACTGTCCACAGATCGATCAATTTGCTCAGCATTCAATCAAAATGAACAAAGAAGCATCCATTCAAACGCTTGTACCACTTACCCACAGAATCTGTGGATAACTCTGGGGAAAGTTTTTGGGAACAGACCGCCAGCCCCCGTGGTTACGCCCTTCACCTCAAATTGGCGACTATTTCACCGAAGCCATTAAATCCTTATTTATCAATATTTTATAAATTCAGATCAGATTACAGGCAAGAT
The DNA here is from genome assembly GCF_016798325.1 of Marinobacter mangrovi. Classification (GTDB taxonomy): domain Bacteria; phylum Pseudomonadota; class Gammaproteobacteria; order Pseudomonadales; family Oleiphilaceae; genus Marinobacter_A; species Marinobacter_A mangrovi. Next base: position 775,932 of record NZ_JAERVO010000002.1, on the reverse strand, counting down.
GACGGTGTTTTATACAGGCGTCAAGAAAATCAACGGAACGGATGTGCATAAATGAGCCAAGTCAAGCCGAATTTTCAGTTATAGACGCTTTGTTTTGGATCGATTTTGGCGCACAAAGGTGATTACAGCGTCAAATAAATGCCTTTCCTGAATAATCTGTCACCTATGGGGATAAGATTGTAACGACGCGTAACAAGATCCGTTACCGCCGGAAGCAAGCGGGGGCAAGAAGCCAGTGTCTCACCGATGAGACACTGGCACGACGACCGTCGGAACAGCAGAGGAGAAAAAGGTGCAGTCAGGTCAGGCCAGCCCATTCAGGGCGAATAAACCGGCAACGGAAGCGGCCTGACCCTGAAACGGAGCTCCAGAGTCAGGCACAGGCAGCAGAAGGGATTCGGTTATCCGAGCACCTTACGCGCATTGCGGAACATACGCAGCCAGGGCGCGTCTTCACCCCAGTTATCCGGGTGCCACGAATGCTGAGCAGTGCGGAACACCCGCTCCGGATGCGGCATCATAATGGTGACGCGACCGTCGGCCGAGGTCAGGCCGGTGATACCTGCCTGCGACCCATTCGGGTTGAATGGATAGCGTTCGGTTACATGCCCGTCATTGCTGACATAACGCAGCGATACCAACCCTTCGGACTGTACTGCAGCGGCCGCATCCGCGCTGGCAAATTCGACTCGACCTTCACCATGGGCAACGGCAATCGGCATCCGAGACCCTTCCATGCCCTGCAGGAATTGAGACGGCGATTTCTGCACTTCCACCATGACCAGACGCGCTTCGAACTGCTCGGATTCATTGCGCACAAAACGCGGCCAATGGGCGGTCCCCGGAATCAGCTCATGCAGATTGGAGAGCATCTGACAGCCATTACAGACGCCCAGTGCCAGGGTGTCCGTCCGAGTGAAGAAGCCAGCAAACTGCTCACGAACGCGCTCATTGAAGAGGATGGATTTGGCCCAGCCCTCACCGGCACCCAGTACATCACCGTAAGAAAAGCCTCCACAGGCCACCATGGCCCGGAAGCTCTCCAGCGTAATCCGACCGGAAAGCAGGTCGCTCATGTGGACATCGACCGCATCGAAACCGGCCCGGTCGAAGGCAGCCGCCATTTCCACCTGGCCGTTGACACCCTGCTCACGCAGCACGGCAATCTTCGGACGCGCGCCACTATTGATGTACGGCGCCGCAACATCCTCTTCCGGATCGAACGTCAGCTCGGCACTCAGCCCCGGATCCGCTGGCGACAGCAGGTTGTCGTACTCCTGCTTGGCGCAGTCGGCGTTATCCCGCAGGGACTGGATACGGTAGCTGGTTTCGGACCACAGCCGCTGGTACTCCTCACGAGATGTATCAATGACCGCGTCTTCGTTGAACATGAACCGGATGCGGTCACTGTCATTCAAGGTACCAACCACGGCGGTGTGCTCGCCGAGCCCCGCACCTGTAAACTGTTGCAGGACAAACGGCGTGTCTTCGCGACGCACCTGGATGACTGCGCCCAACTCTTCATTGAAGAGCTCCCGGGCAAACTGACTCGCCTCTTCGGCCAGGCCGTCCAGCTTGATATCAATGCCGGTGTGGCCGGCAAAGGCCATTTCCACCAGCGTGGTGAACATGCCACCGTCAGAGCGGTCGTGATAGGCCAGCAGTTTGCCATCGCCATTCAGACCCTGGATCACGGCAAAGAAGGCCTTGATGTCTTCAGGATCATCCAGGTCCGGCGCGACCGCGCCCACCTGACTGTATACCTGTGCCAGCGCCGAACCGCCCAGACGATTCTGACCCGCGGCCAGATCGACCAGGATCAAGTCGGTTTCGCCGGCATCGGTACGCAGCTGCGGCGTCAACGTGTTACGCACATTGGTGACCGGCGCAAAACCGCTGATGATCAGCGACAGCGGCGCCGTCACACTCTTCTGCTCGCCGTTGTCCTCTTCCCAGACGGTCTTCATGGACATGGAGTCCTTACCCACCGGGATAGTGATACCCAGCTCCGGGCACAGTTCCATACCCACGGCGCGGACCGTCTCGTACAGATTTTCATCTTCGCCCGGATGACCGGCTGCAGCCATCCAGTTGGCAGACAGGCGAATGTCGGACAGCTTTTCGATTGAGGCCGCGGCCAGGTTGGTGATCACCTCGCCCACCGCCATTCGGCCGGAGGCCGGTGAGTCAATCACAGCCACCGGCGTGCGCTCGCCCATTGCCATGGCTTCACCGGCCAGACTGTCGAAGGACGATGCCGTCACTGCCACGTCACTGACCGGTACCTGCCAGGGGCCGACCATCTGGTCGCGCGCCACCAGACCGGTAATCGTCCGGTCACCAATGGTAATCAGGAAGCTCTTGCTGCCCACGGACGGCAAACGCAGAATCCGGCGGGCCGCCTCGTTCACATCGATATCGCGGGAATTGAAAACCTGCTTGGTGAACGAGGCACGCTCGACGCTGCGATGCATCCGCGGCGGCTTTCCGAACAGGACGTCCATCGGCAAATCCACGGGCTTGTCATCGAAGTAGGCGTCAGCCACTTCCAGGTGATGTTCTTCCGTGGCCTCGCCAATGACGGCGTACGGGCAGCGCTCGCGGCGACAGATGGCGTCGAAGTGCTCTAGCTCGTCCGCCGCCACGGCCAGCACGTAGCGTTCCTGGGATTCGTTACACCAGATTTCCAGCGGTGACATGCCCGGCTCATCGCTGGGGATATCGCGCAGTTCAAAACGACCACCCCGGCCACCGTCCTTGACCAGTTCCGGCATGGCGTTGGACAGGCCGCCCGCGCCGACATCGTGGATAAAGCTGATCGGATTGTCTTCGCCCAACTGCCAACAGCGGTCGATCACTTCCTGGCAACGGCGCTCCATTTCCGGGTTGCCCCGCTGCACGGATGCGAAATCCAGATCTTCGTGACTGCTGCCGGAATCCATGGAGGAAGCCGCGCCACCGCCCAGGCCGATCAGCATCGCCGGTCCGCCCAGCACGATCAGTTTCGCGCCAACCGGGATATCCCCTTTTTCGACGTGGTCGGCCCGGATATTCCCCAGGCCACCGGCGATCATGATGGGCTTGTGGTAACCCCGGACTTCATCACCGGCCGCACCTGGCGCCTTCTGTTCGAAGGTCCGGAAATAGCCGGTCAGGTTGGGTCGGCCAAATTCGTTATTGAAGGAGGCGCCCCCGATCGGGCCCTCGATCATGATGTCCAGCGGCGACGCAATGCGCTCGGGCTTGCCGTATTCGGCTTCCCACGGCTGCAGATCGCCCGGCAGATTCAGGTTGGACACCGTGAACCCGGTCAGGCCAGCTTTGGGCTTGGAACCCCGTCCGGTCGCGCCCTCGTCACGAATCTCACCGCCGGCGCCGGTTGCCGAACCCGGGCTCGGGGAAATGGCCGTCGGGTGATTGTGGGTCTCCACCTTCATCAGGATGTGGATGTCTTCATCGTGATAGCGGTAGGTGCCAGAATCCGCCTCGGGATAGAACCGGCCGGCCTTGGCGCCGCGGATCACCGCCGCGTTATCCTTATAGGCCGAGAGCACACCTTCGCTGTTCATCTCGAAGGTATTGCGAATCATCGCGAACAGGGACTTCTCCTGAGCCTCGCCATCGATGTCCCAGGACGCGTTGAAAATCTTGTGGCGGCAGTGTTCTGAATTGGCCTGGGCGAACATCATCAGCTCTACGTCGGCCGGATCCCGCTCCAGGCGGGTGAAAGCGTCCACCAGGTAATCGATTTCGTCATCCGCCAGCGCCAGACCCAGCGTCTGATTCGCTTCCACCAGCGCCGGCCGGCCGCCACTCAGAACCGGAATACGGTCTGGCGTGCGCGGCTCCTCGCGATGGAACAGCAGTTCCGCACCGCCCATCTCATGAAAAACCCGCTGGGTCATGCGGTCGTGCAGCATGGTGGCAATCGCCTCACGCTGCTCCAGCTTCAACTTGCAGTCCGCGTGAATATAGAAGGCCGTGCCCCGCTCGATACGACGGATCTGACGCAGCCCGCAAATACGTGCGATGTCTGTCGCCTTGGTCGACCAGGGCGAAATGGTGCCCGGCCGCGGTACCACCAGAAACAACACACCTTCCGCCGCCTGGGAATCGGCAGACGGGCCGTAACTCAGCAGCCGGTCGAGCACCTGCTGCTCTTCATCCGCAAGTGCCTCCGGCACATCCACGAAATGCATGAACTCCGCGTAGATCCGGGAGACTTCCGGGACCACAGCCTGAACCTGGGACAGAAGCTTGTCAGAGCGGAAGGATGAAAGTGCGGGAGCGCCGCGGAGTTCCAGCATGGCAAAAAACCTGTATCGTGCTGATCTGGGGAATACAGGGGGCTCTCATACCGGGAACCCCTTGCGAGACGGCCGCAATGATACTGGAAACCGCGCGCCGGATACAGATTTGCCAGCGCCGGAAATCGGTGAATGTGGCAATTACCCAGTCGTTCGCCTCATGCCCGGCCAGCCAGCTCCTGATTGTCACCCGGACCAGCGCGCCTCCATTACCGGTGCATTAAAATTTACAGGCTTTTGCAGTCTACGACGGACAGTTAATTGACCCGCTTCCGGCTTTTGGGGATTATCGGGCTAATGCTTAACGATAATCGGGTTTCTGCGCCCCGTCGTTTTTATTGTGTCAGGGACTATCCATCCGGCGCCGAATCCATCCATACCAACAGACCCACGGATCAGGGTCACAACTGTCGCACATCTTCGGGCAGTCACTCGTGCCGATCGATTCGAATGGATCGGCACTCGATAAGGATTGCGCCCGTCAAAGGTTCGCAGTAAGGAGAGCAGGGATTTGTCAGTGGTTTCCATCCTGAGAAACAAACGCCGTCCTGTGAGCATCGCCCTGGTCCTTGGCCTGGCCGGTGCCCTGACGGCCTGCTCGCGCCCGTCGACACTCGACGAGCTGCGCCAGGAAGGCGTGCTCCACGTCATTGCCCGCCCCTCCCCGTCCGTTTACTACGATGGCCGCGACGGACCAACCGGCTACGAATACGAACTGGCCAAGGAATTCGCTGACGAGCTGGGCGTGGAACTCCGCATCCGCGAAGCCGAAGGCAACGGGCAAATCCTGTCCGTACTGGAAAAGGGTTACACCCACATTGGCCTGGCGGGACTGGCCAGCACCATTCCCAGCACCCAGGAATTCAAGGCTGTGCCGATCAACCTGAACGTCCAGTCCACCCTGATCTATAACCGGGATGCGGATTCCGCCCGCGATGCGGAAGACGTCGGCGATCGCGTCATTCATGCGGTAGCCAACAGCAACCACCTGGCACCGCTGAAGGCACTGGCCAAGCAGAACCCGAATATCCACTGGGAACTCCATGCCGATCTCGACACCGCCGGCATACTCGAACGGGTCGAATCCGGTGAATTCCAGGTGGCGGTGGTGGACTCCACCGAACTGGCGCTCAACCAGGTCTTCTTTCCCAACGTCAAGAAAGGCTTCGACCTCAACCAGCCCCAGCCCATTGCCTGGTTGTTCCCGTCCCAGCAGGACGACACGCTGGTCAAGGCTGCCCGCAAGTTCCTCAACAAAATGAAGGCAGACGGCCGCCTGGCCCAGTTGAAGGAACGCTTTTACGGCCATCTGGACCGACTCAACTACGTGGGTGCCCGGACTTTCGTCTATCACGTGCGTCACCGGCTCCCCAACTACGAGCTGGCCTTCCAGGACGCGGCGGAAAAATACCATATGGACTGGCGCCTGTTGGCCGCCATCGGCTACCAGGAATCCCATTGGCGCCCCAATGCCGTATCGCCCACCGGCGTTCGCGGCATGATGATGCTGACGCGAAACACCGCTCAGTATGTAGGGATCGACAATCGCCTGGACCCTGAAGAAAGCATCGACGGCGGCGCCCGCTACTTCCAGATGATCCACGACCAGATTCCTGCCGATATCCCCGAGCCGGATCGGTCCTGGTTTGCCCTGGCATCGTACAACGTCGGCTTTGGTCACCTGGAAGATGCACGACGACTCGCGGAAGGCGCCGGTAAAGATCCGGACCGCTGGATCGACGTCAAGGAATTCCTGCCGCTGCTGGCACAGAAAGAGTGGTATTCAAAGACCCGGTACGGCTACGCCCGCGGCCATGAGCCCGTCATCTACGTGCAGAATATCCGTCGCTACTACGACGTGCTGGTGTGGATGAAAGAGCCCATGCACCGCGGCGAGCAGTTGGCACAGAATCCGGAGTTCCCGCAGCTGGACGCCGATTCCCCAACCACTGACGTCGTGCCGGCCGGCTCCGACCGAATCCCGACGGAACTGTCCGTCGCACCGCCGACGCTTTGACGCGGCAATCAGCGACGCCCTGGCTCACTCCGGGGCGTCGTCGCGGGCATCCAGCGCCCTCTCGGCCTGCTCACCGGTAAACCCACGCTGGGCCAGAAAACGCGCCTGGCGCACCTTGTCCGACCACTCCAACGTGGATGTCGACAGGCCAAACCGGCGGCGCCTTGCTTCGGTGGCCCGTTCGGCCCATTGCTGATCGCTCACTTCCTGCATACACGTCGGCCGCTGGAACACACCGCGCTGTTGAAGTTCGCTTTCAATGCGCAGCGGGCCGTAGTACAGGTCCATTCGCTGACGGGCGTACACGTCGGCAAAGCGGTCGTCGTCCAGCCAGCCTTCCCGCTCGTAGTCGTCCAGCACCGGATCAATGACGTCGGGCGTGAGCTTCCGCTGCATCAGCTTCAGCCGTAATTCCTGACGGCTGTGCTCGCGCCGGGCCAACAATTTGAGGGCGACGGAACGGGCCTTGTATTCGGGGTCCTGATGGTCAGATTTGCTGTTTTTCGGGGCCATGAATTGTCTTCAGATCCAGCGCATTCCAAACCTCTACACAGCCCTGTGCAGCAGGTCTCCAAAACGATTAGACTAACCCACCATGCAAGCGGGCGTCGATGTAACCCGCTGCTCTGTCGGCGGCCACAGGCTGCCTGATTCTGACCGGACGCGTTCACCCGGTCAGCAACTTGCCTTACCGTGTGGGGATTCCGTTATGGCGGCCTTTATCAAGAAGCTCTTCAAGAACCGCAAATCCGACAACGCCCAACCACAGCCCGATGTCAGCGCGCTGAACCCGGACAAACCGGACGAACTCAATGCCCTGATTGAGCTGGCCCGCTCGGCAGAGACCAACAGTCAGCGGGGCGTCGCCATTGACCGCATCCCCCACATCAAACACCTGATCCCGCTGTACAGCGAGGCTTCGGCCACCGTGCGCAATCGCCTGGCCGGCCGCATCAGCGCGCTGGCAAGCCAGCATCCGGAACAGGTCGAACAGGCCCGCGCGGCACTGTCCGATCCCCAGCAGCAGGCGCTGGTTCACCAGCTCTGCCAGAGCGCAGACATGGATGCGGAACAGATCTCCGCGGAAACGGATCCGCAAAAGCTGCTGTCTCTGGCGACCGAAGGCAAGACCGCCGCGGTTCGTCTTGCGGCAGCCGAACGGATCGAAGGCGAAGATGAATTGATGGCCGTGCAGCGAGCCGCCAAAGGTCGCGACAAAGGCGTCTATCAGCTGACCAAGAAACGCCTGCAACTGCTGCGTCAGGAAAAGGACCGCGAACAGGCTGTCCAGAACGCCATCGAGGACCTGATCCGCCAGGCCGAAGAACACGCAAAAACCGACAACCTGCAACTCTACGCGGCGCGCGTCGAGAGCCTGCAGTCCCAGTGGAAAAACCTGTCTTCCGCGGCTTCCAACGACCAGCACACCGCCTTCCTCACCGCGCTGGATGCCTGCAACCGCCGGGTGCGTGAAGTCGAGGAAGCCTCGGCCCGGGAAGCGGAATCCCACCATAAGCAGGAAGAACGCAAGGCGACCCTGGATTTGCTGCGCGACACCCTGAACGGCCTGCGCGAAGCCATGCCGGAACGCGGGCCGTCCCTGTCGTCACTCGACGCCCTGCAGAAAACCCAGGAAAACCGCTGGATGGAGGCGACCCGGGACAGCGAGGTTGCCAAGTCGGAACAGAAAGATTACCAGGCCCTGATGCTGGAACTGCGCCACTACATCGGCTCCGTCCAACGCCTGCAACAGCAGCAGGAAGCCCTGCAGTCACTGGTCGATGCGGAGTCTCCAGACAGCGCCGAACTGCGCCAGCTTCTGGAAACCATCGACTGGCCGGGCGGCTACGCCCAGCCGCCGGCGCTGGAAACCGCCGCCCGCAAACTGGGCCAGGCGCGTGAAGTGCGCAAAACCCAGACCAGCGACCAGAAAACCCAGGTCAAAGCACTCGACGACCTGCTTGAAAAGCTGGAAAAAGCACTGGAGCAGGACCAATATTCCGAGTCCCGCCACCTGCACAAGCAGGCCCAGCATGCCTTCAACGCGCTCGACCACAAACACGCCAGCCAGCGCCAGGCCCGCCTGACGCTGCTTGGCCGACAGCTGCAGGACCTGCAGGACTGGCGCGGCTTTGCTACCCGCCCGAAGCAGGAGGAATTGTGTGAAGCCATGGAATACTTGGCCACCCAGCATATGGAGCCGGAAGCCAAGGCCACCCACATCAAGGAATTGCAGCAGGAATGGCGCGACCTGGGCGGCTCATCCGACCAATCGCTGTGGCAGCGTTTCAAGAAGGCGTCGGACATCGCCTATGAGCCCTGCCATGAATATTTCGCCGCCAAGTCCGAGCTCAAGCACGTCAACATCGACAAGCGCCAGGCCATCTGCGACCAATTGGCGGACTTCGTCGACAACGCCGACTGGCAGAACGCCGACTGGAAAGCGGTGGAGCGGATTCACCGTGTGGCCCGCCAGGAGTGGCGCGAAGCCTGGCCTGTGGACTTCAAGGCAAACCGCCCCCTGCAGAAACGATTCGACCATTTGTTGAAGCAGGTGGAAGCGCCTCTGAACGAGGAGCGGCAGAAGAATGAAGCCAGCAAACAGGCCATCGTTGAGCGCGCCCAGGCCCTGATTGAACATGAGCCCCTGGGCGACGCCATGGAACAGGCCAAGGCCCTACAGAAAGAGTGGCAAGGCATCGGCATCACCCGTCACCGGGAGGATCGCAAGCTCTGGCAGGACTTCCGCGCCGCCTGCGATGCCATTTTTGCCCGTCGTGATGCCCAGCGTGCGGAGCAGGCGGCCGAAGATACCGTCGCCCTGGACACCCTGAAACAGGCCATCGAGGACAGCCGCCAGCAACGCGAGGCCGCCCAGGACGATCTGGCGACGCTTCGCCAACTGCAGCAGGCGCTTCGCAGTGCCCCGGCACCACGGCGCATTCCCGCCCCGGTATCGGATGAACTGGCGACCGAAAAGTCGGCCCTGGATCAAGCGATCCAGCAGCTTGAGCGCGGCCAGCAAGTGGCCGACTGGGAAGCCCGGCTGCACGCGGGTAACAGCCAACCCGGCGATAGCAGCAACCTGCCGGATCCGCTGCCCTCACCCCGGGAAATTGCCATTCGCCTGGAAATCGCGACCGGCCTGCCGTCGCCGGAAGAAGATCAGGAGCTGCGCATGAAGCAGCAGGTGGAGCGCCTCGCTGCCGGCCTGACCGGCGGCAATGGCAGTGCGGGCTCAGCAGAAGACGAGATCAACCGGCTCATCGATTGCTGGTGCGCCCAGTCCATCGAACCGTCTGACGCCGAGAGCCTGATGCCCCGCCTGCGCAACGCCCTCGCCAACTGGCAGGGTTGAGCCTTCAGCTCCCGCAATGGATCGCCCCGACCGGGGCGGTCCATCACTCCCGCTGGTGCTTGAGCACAAAATCCTTCGCCTCAGAAACCGCCACCCGGACACGATCCCGCATCTCCTGCATTTCCGGGTCCGCCAGGTAGAATCGCATATCAATGGAATGTCGGTAATAGCGCGTCGGCAGCCGGTTCAGCGCCACGCACATCACATCCGCCAGGAAATCTTCGCCCTCGTCAGACTTTCGGCCTTCCTCAATGGCTTCCGCCACCAGACCTTCATAGAAATTATCGATGGTATCGAGCAGGGACATAAGAACAGCACCTTGTTCGGATTACAGAATGGACCTGTCTGTAGATTAGATGCCTACGTGCGGATTGCCACCTGAGCAGTTTCGCCAATGCGAATGGCAGCCCGGGTCATTACCTCCACCGAAACCGGCCGCTAAGGTGGCTGTCTATCCTGAAAGCGGTTGCCCGTCGGCACCCCAGACTGAACACGACTCCGCCCCAGCGCGCAGAGGAACAACAATGACCACAGAAGCCTATATCTTCGATGCGGTACGCACGCCGCGAGGTCGCGGCAAGAAAGACGGCTCGCTGCACAGCGTCAAGCCGATCACCCTGCTGACGACCATTCTCAAAGCCCTGCAGGACCGCAACGACCTGGACACCCGCCAGGTGGACGACATCGTCATGGGGTGCGTCACCGCCGTGGGCGATCAGGGGGCCGACATCGCCAAGACCGCCGCTCTCGCCGCGCGATGGGATGAAGTGGTCGCCGGTGTCACGCTCAACCGCTTTTGCGCGTCCGGCCTCGAAGCGGTGAATCTGGCCGCGATGAAAGTCCGCTCCGGCTGGGAAGACCTGGTGGTGGCCGGTGGCGTCGAAGCCATGTCGCGAGTGCCCATGGGCTCTGACGGCGGGGCCTGGGCCAGCGACCCCGAAACCAACCTGAACACCGGCTTCATGCCCCAGGGCATCGGCGCCGACCTGATCGCCACTCTTGAAGGCTTCAGCCGGGAAGACGTCGATCGGTTTGCCGTAAACTCCCAGAAAAAGGCGGCCGCCGCCTGGGAGAACGGCTACTTCAAACTATCCATCGTCCCGGTCACCGACCAGAACGGCGTCATCATCCTCGACCGCGACGAGCACGTCCGCGCCGGCACTACGCTGGAATCCCTGGCCCAACTCAAGCCGTCGTTCCAGATGATGGGCGAGATGGGGTTCGACGGCGTGGCCCGGGAAAAGTACCACTACGTGGAACGCATCAACCACGTGCACCACGCCGGCAACTCATCCGGCATCGTGGATGGCGCCACCGCCCTGCTGATCGGCAGCGAAGCCAAGGGCCGTGATCTGGGCCTCAGGCCCCGCGCCCGTATTCTGTCAACGGCTGTCACTGGCACCGATCCCACCATCATGCTCACCGGCCCGGCCCCGGCCAGCCGCAAGGCCCTGGAAAAAGCCGGACTGACCGCCGACCAGATCGATCTGTTCGAGGTGAACGAAGCCTTTGCGTCCGTTGTCATGCGCTTCCAGCGGGAGCTCGGCGTGCCCGACGAGAAGGTCAACGTCAACGGCGGCGCCATCGCCATGGGCCACCCCCTGGGTGCGACGGGCGCCATGATTCTCGGCACCCTGCTGGATGAGCTGGAGCGCCGAGAGCAGCGCTATGGCCTCGCCACCCTGTGTGTGGGCGGCGGCATGGGTATCGCCACCGTTATTGAACGCTGCTGAGCCGGGACAGAGAAGGATCCAATCATGAGTGCCATCCGTTACGACATCGACGACCAGAACATCCTCACCCTGACCATCGACATGCCCGGCCAGTCCGCCAACACCATGAACGCGGCCTTCCGCGAGGCATTGACCGAAACCGTCAGCCGCGTCGAGCAGGATCTGGACAGCATCAAAGGCATTATCCTGACCTCCGGTAAGAAGACCTTCTTCGCCGGGGGCGACCTGAATGAACTGTATAAGGTGACCAAGGAGCAGGCCGGCGAATTCGAGGCCATGGTCAATGGACTCAAGCGCCAGATGCGGGTACTGGAAACCTGCGGCAAGCCCGTGGTCGCCGCGATCAACGGCAGTGCCCTGGGCGGCGGCCTGGAGCTGTGCCTGGCCTGCCATCACCGGGTAGTGCTGGACGACGACAGCATCCAGCTCGGTCTGCCGGAAGTCACCCTGGGCCTGCTGCCTGGCGGCGGCGGTACCCAGCGCCTGCCTCGCATGCTGGGGCTGGAGACGTCTTTCCCCTACCTGATGGAAGGCAAGAAATCGAATCCGAAAGCGGCCCTCAAGGTCGGCATCGTTGATGCCCTGGCCTCGGATACCGACGACCTGATCGCCCGGGCCCGCGCCTTCATTGAATCGAACCCCAGCTGCCAGCAACCCTGGGACCAGAAAGGCTTCAAGATTCCGGGAGGTGGACCGCAGCACCCGGCCATGGCGCAAAAGCTGGCCATCGCTCCGGCCATGCTGAAACAAAAAACCAAAGGCTGCTACCCGGCACCTGAGGCCATCCTCTCGGCGGCCGTCGAAGGCGCCCAGGTCGATTTCGACAACGGCCAGCTGATCGAAACCCGCTACTTTGCACAATTGGTCTGCGGCCAGGTGTCCAAGAACATGACGGGCACCTTCTGGTTCCAGCTTAACGCCATCAAGGCCGGTGAAAGCCGTCCGCAAGGCGTCGACAAGGCCCGATTCCAGAAAGTCGGCATCCTCGGTGCCGGCATGATGGGCGCCGGCATTGCCTACGCCACCGCTGCACGCGGGCTGGACGTGGTCCTGAAGGATGTGTCCGTCGAGAACGCCGAGAAAGGCAAGGCGTATTCACAGAAGCTGCTGGACAAGAAAGTCAGCCGCGGGCGGATGACCAGCGACGAGCGGGATAAGGTGCTTGGCCGCATCCAGGCGACTGGGGCCGCCAACGACCTTGCCGGCTGCGACCTGATTATCGAAGCGGTTTTCGAAGACAGCGACCTGAAAGCCAAGGTCACCCGGGAAGCCGAGCAGCAATTGGCAGACGGCGGCATCTTCGCTTCCAACACGTCCACGATTCCCATTACCCAGTTGGCCCAGGCCTCCCGCGCCCCGGATAAATTCATCGGCCTGCATTTCTTCTCGCCGGTCGACAAGATGCAGCTGGTGGAGATCATCGTCGGCGAGCAAACGTCCGACGACACCCTTGCCCGGGCCTTCGACTATGTGCAGCAGATCGGCAAGATCCCGATCGTGGTCAACGACAGCCGCGGCTTTTTCACCTCGCGCGTATTCGGCACCTTCGTCAACGAAGGCGTCGCCATGGTGAAGGAAGGCATTCACCCGGCCAGCATCGAAAACGCCGGTATTCTGTCCGGCATGCCTGTTGGCCCGCTGGCCGTATGCGATGAAGTCAGCCTCACACTGATCCAGCACGTGCGGAACCAAAGCCGCAAAGACATGGAGGCCGCCGGTCAGTCCTGGACACCCCACCCGGCCGAAGCGGTCATCGATGCCATGGTCAACGAGCACGATCGCAAGGGAAAAGCCGCTGGCGCCGGTTTCTACGATTATCCCGCCTCCGGCAAGAAGCACCTCTGGTCCGGCCTCGCCGAACATTACACCGATTCGGCGAAAGCATCGGAAGTGGACCTGCAAACCCTGAAGGACCGGCTGCTGTTCATCCAGGCCATTGAAACCGTGCGATGCCTTGAGGAGAACGTCCTGCGTACGGTGGAAGACGCCAATATCGGCAGTATCTTCGGCATCGGCTTTGCGCCCTGGACCGGTGGCGCTGTCCAGTTCATCAACCAGTACGGTGTGCGCAAGTTCGCAGAACGGGCAAAAGAACTGGCCGAAGCCTTCGGCGAGCGTTTCGCCCCGCCCCGGTTGCTTCTGGATATAGCGGAAAGCAATACCCCGTTCCAATGATCCGGCGATCAAACGGGTTCCGGCGCTCCCAGCCGGAACCCGTAACGTCTGGATTCCGCTCGATAGTACGACGGGACAATGGCCGCGCCTAACAAATTCACCCGAACTTGTCCTCATTATGGACAGATTGTCATGACCTCGTAGCACATGGCCGGTAGCAACGGCCCTGCCGCTTGCCTACAATGAGCTGAGGATCCTCTAAATATTCCGGAACACAACCATCTTTCGGAAGTCATAGTGGAGGCTCCGGCGTCTGCCGGCCTTCCCGGGATTTAAGACCCGAGAACCGCCGATCAGCCTGGAAGCCCGACGGCAACGCTCGTCCGGCTTACAATCTTCACCTGCAAAGACAGTAATGACATGCCATTATCGATCCGCAAGCTGAGAGTACCCCGCCTCCGTTCTTCCGCAGTCGCCCTGGCCGTTGGCCTGGCGATTACCTCCACGGCCGGTTTTGCGGCCCTGGACAAGGACGGCGCACAGACATTCCAGCCGGTTTCGCCGACCATCGATCAGGCCCGCGCCAATATCCTGATCGCACGGCAACTCCAGTTCACGCATTTCCTGGATCAGCGGATCGACTCTGACCTCTCCAAGCGGGTGTTCGACGCCTACCTTGATCACCTGGACGGTCAGCATGTCTATTTCCTGCAGAGCGATATCGACCGCTTCGCGCCCTGGCGCACCAAGCTCGACTCGGCACTGAAGACCGGCCAGCTCGAGCCGGCTTTCCAGATTTACAACCTGTTTGAAAAACGCGTGATCGAACGCCTGGATTACGCGCTGAAGCTGATTGACGACGGCGTCGACCAGTTCGACTTCAGCAAAGACGAAGAACTCAAGCTGGATCGCTCCGACGATCCCTGGGCCAAGAGCAAGGACGAGCTGGACGCGATCTGGAAGCGCCGCATCAAGAACGCCGTGCTCGCCCAGCGCCTGAACGGCAAGAGCGACAAGGAAATCACCACCTCCCTGCAACGTCGCTACGAAAGCCAGCGCTCACGGACCCTGCAGGTACGCAGCGAAGACGCCTTCCAGACCTATATGAACGCGTTTACCAGCCTGTGGGACCCGCATACCTCCTACTTCTCCCCGCGTACCTCCGAGAACTTCAACATCAACATGAGCCTCTCGCTGGAAGGCATTGGCGCGGTGCTGCAGTCGGACAACGAATACACCAAGGTCGTGCGCCTGGTGCCGGGCGGCCCGGCGTCCAAGCAGGGTCAATTGAAGCCGGCCGATCGCATCGTGGGCGTGGCCCAGGGTAAGGACGGCGAGATGAAAAACGTCGTGGGCTGGCGCCTGGATGAAGTGGTCGACCTGATCCGCGGCCCGCGTTCTTCCGTCGTGCGCCTGGAAGTGATTCCGGCCAGCGCCTCGGATGAAACCATTACCCGCACCATCGACATCACCCGCGACAAGGTGAAGCTGGAAGAGCAGTCCGCCAAGAGCGACATGATCGACCTGAAGCGTGACGGCAAGCACTACAAGGTCGGTGTGATTGACATCCCCACCTTCTATGCCGATTTCCAGGCCATGCAGGCCGGCGATCCGAACTACAAGAGCACCACGCGTGACGTCCACAAACTGATCGACAAGCTCAAAGGTCAGGGCATGCAGGGTCTGGTGATCGACCTGCGCAACAACGGTGGCGGCGCCCTTCAGGAAGCCAACGATCTGGTGGGCCTGTTCATCGATGAAGGCCCGACCGTCCAGATTCGTAGCGCCGACAACGACGTCAGCGTACTGACCGACGACGATCCGTCCGTGGCCTACTCCGGCCCGCTGGTGGTCCTGGTCAACCGTATGAGCGCCTCGGCCTCCGAGATCTTCGCCGGCGCCATCCAGGATTACGGCCGCGGCCTGATCGTGGGCTCGCAGACCTTCGGCAAGGGCACCGTACAGGCGGTCCGCCCGCTGAACCACGGACAGCTGAAGATCACCCAGTCCAAGTTCTACCGGGTTTCCGGCGGCTCCACCCAGCACAAGGGTGTCATTCCGGACATCAACATCCCGACCCGGATCAACAAGGAAGAGATCGGCGAAGACGCGCTGGATAACGCCCTGCCCTGGGACCAGATCGAAGCCGTGCCCCACGCCCGCTACTTCGATTTCAGCAGCATCATCGACAAGCTGCGTGAGCGTCACGAAGCCCGTTTCGACAAGAACCCGGAATTCCAGCTGCTGGAGGAGGAGATCAACCTGCTCAAAACCCAGCGCAACCGGGATTACGTCAGCCTGAACTATGACAAGCGCGAGACCTACCAGGACGATCTGGAGTCCCGCCAGCTGAAGATCGCCAATGCGCGTCGTCAGCTCAAGGGCAAAGAGCCGTTCAAGGACTGGGAAGCGCTGGAAAACTACGAAGAGGCGGAAGCCGCCAACCCGGATGAAAAGAAAGACGACGACTTTATCGTTCGCGAGGGTGGCTACATCATGTCCGACATGATCGATCTGGATTCCAAGATGGCGTCCATTACCAAACCTGAGCGGATCACCGCTCAGGCTGACGAGCATATGTAAACGACGCTTTTTATCAGGGAGCAAGGCAAGGACCGCCGGATGAGCAACGACAGCGATCGCAAGCGCGCCCTCGCCATGGAAAGCCTGCTCATGGACACGCTGCACGCGATCCAGTCCATGCAGCAGGCTGAAAAGCTCGGAGTCCCGCCCCTCACCGGCCAGCAGACGGCCGGTGCCAAGGGCGGGAAACCCGCCGCCGAAGACGAAGACTCCCTGGTCGACCGCCTGACCGACTTCACCGGTTCCGCCTTCCGCTTTGCCCTGCGTACCACCGACACGTCCATCAAGGCCGGCCGCGCCCTGCTCAACTCGCAGGACAAGCTGCGCATGATGCTCGCCGCCGGCGACTCGCTGAAGGATATCCGGGAAGTGGCCGGGCTCACCCTCAATGAGATGAGCGAGGCCCTGGACCTGCGGGACAAGAGCCTGCTGGAAGCCATCGAGAATGGCACCGCCACCCTTTCGTTCGAGCTGATCCTGCGCCTGGCCGCCCTGGTGGCCCGTAACGATCCGATTCCGTTCATCCTGCGCTTCACCCGCAACTACAATCCCGAAGCCTGGCAAATTCTGTCGGACTGGGGCGTCGGCAAGTTACCGCTGCAGTTCGAGCGGGAACGGGAATTCATCAACATCTTCCGGGGCCACGATGAGGCGCGGGAGCTGTCGGATGAAGGCTTCCGTAAAGTGCTGGATTTCACCCGCCAGAGTTTCGAAATGTCGCTGCACTTTGTTGCCGAGCAGGAGGCTGAAGTGGCGCGGATGCGGGACGAACTGTCCCCGGATAACCAGACAGCGCGCCCGACCAAGAAAGGTTCGAAAAAACCATCTAACGCCGGCCGGAAAACCCCACCTACCGACTCCTAGCGCTTCATTCGTCCTTGTGTCCCGGAGCCGCAAACCGGCCCTGAGTCCCGGCCTTCCAGCCCGACAGGGACCACCCGCTGTGGCCCCTGTACAACCGACCGTACTAGCCGCTAAAGCGCCGCTCGTACTCCGCCTTGTTCTTCAGAAACCCGTCCCAGAACGGCGTCGGTTCGATGCCCGTCAACCGGGCGGCCAGAAGATCGAGATGGGTGTGCCATCCGGTACTCACATTGAGCAAGGTTGACGGGTCGGGCACGCGGTGATGGGTGACGGTCAGCAGCACCTCCTGGCCGCGGGGCTCCAGATCAAAACTGACCCCGCCGGTACTGCCCCAGCTGATCGCCAGGCGTCTCGGCGGATCCAGTTCCGTAATCTCGCTCTGCAGACGGTGCTCCTCGGAAAACCCCGGCGGTCGCTGACCGGATGGCTGCGTCAGTTCGTCGTTACGCCAGACGAACTCGAACGGCGCGCCAACTGCCATCGCCATCTTACCGGCCGCCAGCCACTGGCGCCGCAGGTCCTCTTCGGTGAGATAGGCCCAGATCCGTTCGATCGGGCC
The DNA here is from genome assembly GCF_016798325.1 of Marinobacter mangrovi. Taxonomy (GTDB): domain Bacteria; phylum Pseudomonadota; class Gammaproteobacteria; order Pseudomonadales; family Oleiphilaceae; genus Marinobacter_A; species Marinobacter_A mangrovi. The sequence goes on along the minus strand of NZ_JAERVO010000002.1, from coordinate 758,396 downwards.
GGGAAGCAAACGCTGGATGGTCAGCGTGTCGGAATCGATCAGTACACCATAGCTTTCGGGCATCTCCGGCTTGTTCATGGGTCGTCTCCTTCCCGGGACGGGGGCTGGTGGGCGTCCTCCTCGCGGAGGAGCTGTTCGAGGGCATCCAGACGTCCGGTCCAGAAGCGCTCGTATTCCCTGAGCCAGGCGTGGGCACTGGCCAGCGGCCCCGGATTGAGATGACAGACCCGTGTGCGCCAGCGCACCTCGCGTCGGATCAGTCCCGCCTTCTCCAGCACCTTGATGTGCTTGGACGCCGCCGCCAGTGACATATCGAACGGCTCGGCCAGCTGACCCACGGTCTTCTCGCCCCCGGACAACTCGCTCAGCATTCCCCGCCGCGTGACATCACCCAGGGCGTGAAAGATCGCGTTCAATTGGGCACTCTCTAATTCAACCATGTGGTTAAATTTAGCACCGCCCATACTGTCATTCAACCAATTCGTTAAACGTTAATGTGACGATGAATGCCGGCTTTGGAGACGCTTGAGGAAGGACAGGAGCACCGGCATCAGCAGAATCAGCACGGTCAGACGCAGGAGGTGATGGGAAGTGACGAACGCCGGCTCGATGCCGAGCGACAGCGCGACCAGACTCAGCTCAGGCGCCCCACCCGGCATGTAGGCCAGGAGCGCCGCGGCCGGTGAATAGCCAGTGACGGCATGGCCGATCCAGGCAGCCGCCACGGCAATCAGCATCAGCAGCAAAGCCTGAATCACCGCGACCAGCAGACCATAGCCCAGCGATGAGAGCGTTGTTCCGGCAAACCGGACGCCAACCGACACGCCGATCACAATCTGGGCCAGCGCAACAATGGCCGGCGGAAGAGCAGCCTCGCAGAGCCCACTGACATGCAGAGCGCCAGAGACCAGCACCGGTCCGAACAGCAACGGGTTGGGCAGGCGCAGGCAGCGACCAAGCCACGCCCCGATGACACCGGCGCCAATCAGCATCAGCGCGTCGTCCCAGGCGGGCACGGCCAGCCATTGCGCCAGGGTGGTCGTGCGGGGCTGCAGACTGACGTGGCCGATCAGTTGCAGTACCGGTGGAATGGCCAGGAGCAGGATCAGCACGCGAACCGCATGGGCCAGCCCCACCGCCCGCAGGTCGGCTTCAGAGTCGGCCGCCATCAGCGTTACCGCGGACAGTCCACCGGGCATGCCGGCGTAGATGGCGGTGTCGAGAGAGTTACCGGCGATTCGCCGGCTTATCCACACCGAGACCCCCATCATCACCGCCGTACTGATGAGCATAATGACGAGGCTCGCGCTCCAGCGTCCGAGATCGCCCGCCATATCCGGCGTGAAGGCGGCACCCAGCATCACGCCGATCACCGCCAGTACCGCCTTGCGGGACGCCGTCGGGGCCGGCAGCCGCACACCGGCCAGGCTGAGCCCGGTGGTCACGATCAGCGCCCCCAGGAGCCATGGCAGCGGCATGTGGACCGCATAAGCCAGCCCGCTGCCACCCGCGCCAATCAACAACGTGGGCAGCAGCTTTCCGCCGGCTACGACCTGCCCTTTCAGCGCCGCCATCACGATGGCTCAGGCACTGGCCAGGGATTTACGGGGAAGCAGCTTCGGAAGCAGCCACGGCAACACCAGCAACAGCACTGCAGCAATCCACAGGCCGATGGAAATACCAGACTGCCACAGGATGCCCATGTCACCGCCGCTGATCGACAGCGCCCGACGCAGATTGTCTTCCATCAGGCCACCCAGGACATACCCCAGGATCACCGGCGCCAGCGAGAAGCCCAGTTTGCGCAGCAGGTACCCGAAGATACCGATCACCAACATCAGGTAGATGGCCATCAGATCCGAGTGGAGCTGGTAGACACCCACGAAAGCCAGAATGGCAATGGCGGGCACCAGCACCCAACGCGGGATGGTCAGCACCTTGGCAAACAGCCCTGCCAGCGGCAGGTTAAGCGCCAGCAGCACGATATTGCCGATATACAGCGACGCGATCAGGCCGCCGGCCACTTCCGGCCGCTCGGTGAACAGCATGGGGCCTGGCGTGATGTTGTAGAGCATCAACGCACCCAGCAGCACCGCGGTGGTCCCGGAGCCGGGGATGCCCAGCGTCAGCATCGGCACGAACGAACCCGCCGCAGAAGCGTTGTTACCCGCCTCCGGCGCCGCCAGCCCCCGCATGTTACCGGTGCCGAAGGTGTTGTCCTTGTCGGAAATGCGCTTCTCGGTGGTGTAGGTCACCGCGCCGGCCACGGAGGCGCCGGTCCCCGGCAGCACACCGACAATGAAGCCGATAATCCCGCTGCGGATCATGGCCCACTTGCAGGAAAGCACTTCTTTCAGGCTGACCATCACCCGACCGACCGGCGGTATCTCGTCGCTCGCATCGGAACGGTTGGCGTGTTCCAGCATCAGCAGGATTTCGCTGATGGCGAACAGACCGATGATCATCACCACGAAGTCGATGCCGTCATACAGCTCGGCCATACCGAAGGTGTAGCGCATCACGCCGGTCCCGGAGTCGACGCCAATCATGGCGATCATCACGCCCAGCACCGCGCCAATACCGGTCTTGATCGGGTCTTTGCCCATCATCACCGCCATGGAGGAAAACGCAAAGACCATCAGGGCGAAGAACTCGGCCGGACCAAACATGACGGCCACTTCCGCCAGCATGGGCGCAAACAGCGTGAGCCCGATAATGGCGATGGTCGCCCCGACAAAGGAACTGACCGCCGACAACCCCAGCGCCGGACCGGCCAGCCCTTTCTTGGCCAGAGGATGGCCATCCAGGGTCGTCATTACCGCACCGGCATCGCCGGGCACATTGAGCAGGATGCTCGACATGCGACCGCCGTACTCGGCACCGGTGTAGACGCCGGCCAGCAGGATCAGGGCGGATTCCGCCGGAAGCCCCAGCGTGTAAGCCAGCGGCATCAGGATGGCGATGCCGTTGATCGGACCAATACCCGGCAGAGCGCCGAACAGGGTGCCCAACAGCGCGCCAAGGAAAGCGAGCCCCAGATTCAGGGGCGTCAACGCAACATCAAAACCGTGAATCAGAAAATCGAACATGCCAGGCACCTCAGTTGAAATCGGGCAGCCATTGGCCGCCTGGCAGGGAAATCCCCAGCCCCAGCGTGAACAGGTAATAGCTGCCCAGTGCCATCAGCACGGCGGCCAGCAACGCCTTCGGCCAGCTCGCCTCAAACAGTCGTGCCAGGGACAGCACCGCGAGGAAGGTCGTAACCAGATAACCCAGGCGGGTAAAGAGAAGGGCATAACCCAGCAGGACGAGCAACACCGCCGCCAGCTTCAGGGCGACGAACTTGTCCGGCCATTCCCCATCCTCGCCGGGCCGGAAGATCAGCACCAGCGACAAAGCCGTCAGCACCACCGACAGCAGGATAGGGAACGCCTTGGGACCCACCGGCTCGTAGCTGAACGTCACCTGGAACTGGGTGGCCTTGAAGGCGGCGAACGCCGCCAGACCGATCAAGGCAATTCCCAGAACACGGTCGGCGGCGAGTCTCATTGTGTCAGCCCTACTTCTTTCGCGAGTTGCTTGAACTGGGCGACCTGCTTCTTGACGTAGCTGTCGAAGTCGTCACCGAAACGGGCCATCGGGAACAAGCCCCGAGCCTCGCGCATTTTCGCAAACTGCTCGTTGTCGGCCAGCTTCTCCAGGCGCGTTTCCCAGGTGTTGTAAGCCTTGTCGCTCACGTCCGGGCCCATGTAGTAACCGCGCCAGATCGGCCATTCCACGTCGTAGCCCTGTTCAGCTGCGGTGGGGATATCCGCATAGGGTTCGCCGACCCGTTCCTCGGACAGTGCCGCCAACACGCGGACCTTGCCGCTTTCCAGATGCGGTCGCAGCTCGGACAGATCGCCGGTGAACACTTCGATGTGTTTCCCCAGCAGGGCCGCGAGCGATTCCCCGCCGCCTTCGAACGCCACATAGCGCAGCTTGCGCGGTGAGATGCCGGCCGCCTTGGCGGTCAGGGCCGCTTTCATCCAGTCCTGGCTACCCACGGTACCGCCGGCGCCGAAGACGATCTGGTTCGGACGTTTCTTCAGGTCTTCCATCAGATCACCCAGGGACTGCCAGGGCGCATCCGCCTTGACCACGATGGCGCCGTAATCCACGCCCAACGCGCCCAGCCAACGGACTTCGCTGGCGTCGTACTGGCCAAATTTACCCAGCGCCAGGTTGACGGCCGCGCCAGTACTGGCTGCCACAATCAGGTTAGGATCATCGTTACGCACGCCGTTGACGTGGTTGTACGCGACAGCGCCGATACCACCAGGCATGTAGGTGACCATCATCGGCTTGTCGATCAGGCCGGTCTCCTGCAGGCCATTGGCGGCCAGTCGGCAGGTCAGGTCATAACCGCCGCCGGGCTTGGCGGGAGCGATGCACTCGGTGCTGTCGGATTGAGCGTGAGCATTGCCGGTCATCAGGGCAGCGCCCATAACGAGCGGAGCAGACCAGCGAAGGAATGCGGAGTTGAATTTCATGTTGGACTCCTGTTGTATTTGTTTTTCGCAGGGGCATCAGGACGCGTCCCCTGCCGTTCATCGTGTCGATGACCCGATCCATTCTAGGGACGCAACCTGTCATCAACCTGTCAGGGGCTGTCGTCGTCATCCCACCGCTGCGAGACCCAAACCGATGCGCCTGCTTATCGTCGAAGATGATCCGTTGATCGCCGATTCCCTGACCCAGGGACTGGGGCCGTTGGGTAATACCGTGGAAGTGTTCACGGTGTTGAGCGAAGCGCGGGCCGCCATGGCGCACAGCCATTTCGACCTGGTCGTGCTCGATCTCGGCCTGCCGGATGGCAACGGGCTCACCCTGTTGGCGGAAATCCGCAAGCGTGGCGACGCCACGCCGGTGTTGATCCTGACCGCCCGGGACGGCGTGGCCGAGCGGGTCCAGGGGCTGGATCTGGGCGCCGACGACTACCTGACCAAGCCATTCTCCCTGCCCGAGCTCCAGGCGCGGGTTCGCGCCCTGCTCCGGCGCAGCCAGCAACGCACCGACAACCGCCTGCAGTACGGCCCGCTGAGTTTCGATCCCACATCCGGAGAGGTCACGCTGCACGGCGAACGGCTGGATCTGCCGCCTCGGGAGCTGGGCCTGATGGAAGGCCTGCTGCTGCACGCCGGTCGCATTGCGCCCCGGGAGCAACTGATCGATCGCCTGTTCGGCTTCGGAGAGGCCGGCCCCAATGCCCTGGACCTTTACATCAGCCGACTGCGCAAACGCCTCCAGGGCAGCGGGGTGAAAATCCGCACACTTCGGGGATTGGGGTACCGGTTGGAGGATGACCCGGCGTGATCGTCGTTGACGGCACCCTCAAACGACGCCTGGGCGCCTGGCTGCTGGCCGCTGTCGGCGTGCTGGGCACCTTCCTGCTGGTGGAGGCGTACACCAGCGCCCAGCGCGCCGCCGACCGGGCCTTCGACAGCCAACTGGAAGCCGCCAGCCTCACCATTGCCGAAGCGATCCAGTGGCAGGATGGACAACCGGTGGTGGAAATCCCGGCGGCTGCCTTCCAGATCCTCGCCACCGACCAGCAGGAACGGGTGTTCTACACCCTTCTCGATACCGGCGGCCGCGAAGTCACCGGCAACCTCGATGGCGTGGTCACCGACGCTCTACGGGAAGCCGCCCATACGGAGCCCGTCTGGCGCTTCGTGGATTATCACGGCACACCGATCCGGCTCTACGGTCGCGAACTGAAATCAGCCGGTTGGGACGCGGTGGAGCCGGTCCAGATCTGGGTCGGCCACACGCTTTCCGGTCGCGACGCCCTGGCCAGGGACCTGTTCGTGCGCGCCCTCACCCGCTTCCTGGCCATGGTGATCCTGACCGGCCTGTTGATGTGGCTGGCCATCCGCACGGCCCTGCGTCCGGTACGTCGGCTGCGCCAGCTCATCCGCCAGCGGGATGCGGACGATATCAGCCCGCTGAACGCGCAGGTGCCCGGCGAACTCTACGACATGGCCGAAACCCTCAATGCCCTGTTCGAACGCCAGCGCGAAGGCCGCGACGCGCTGCTGCGCTTCACCGCCGACGCCAGCCACCAACTCAAGACACCGCTCGCCGGGCTGCAAAGCACCAGCGAACTGGCCCTGCAGAGCACCCGGCCGGACGACTGGCGCCAGGCCCTGCAAACGGTTCACGACAGCTCGGCGCGCACCAGTCGCCTGGCCGCCCAACTGTTGAGTCTGGCGCGACTGCGCCATGCCGATGAAGGCTCGCCCGGCCGAATCGATCTGGCCGCGGTGTTGCGGGATACGGTGATGGAATGGGCGGAGCGGGACGATGCCCAACACCACGATCTGGGTCTCGCGCCGCTCCCCGACAGCCCTGCAGATATCCAGGGCGAGCCCTGGTCGCTACGGGAAATGATCGGCAACCTGATCGACAATGCGTTGCGATATACTCCGGCCGGCAGCGAGATTACCTTGAGTCTGCATCGGGAAACTGATGCCGTCACCCTGACCATCGAAGACAACGGCCCTGGCGTCAGCCGGGATCTGCTGGACCGCCTGCACCAACCCTTTGAACGGGGTGGCCGACAGGACACCGAGGGCTCTGGCCTGGGCCTGGCTATCGTCGACTCCATAGCCCATCGCCACCAGGCCACACTCACCGTTTACAGTACACCGGGCCATGGGCTTCGGGTATGCGTCCGATTTCCCCTGCTGACCGAGGAGGCCCGGCCATGAAGCTCGCATTTCTTATCTCGCTGCTGCTGATTTGCCAGATGCCTTCCATGCTGATGGCTCAGGCGCGAACGCCCCTGCATGTCGAGGCCGCATTGGACCTACAGGTCGTGGAACCGCTGCTGGATAAATTTCGGCAGGCGCACCCCGACATTGATCTCCAATATGAGGACAATTCCACCCTCAAGGTGGACGAGCAGGCCAGGGAAGCCAAACCGGCTCCGGATGTGGTGATCAGTTCCGCCATGCCCTGGCAGATGGCCCGGGTCAACGAGGGCCTGGCCCAGCGCCTGGACAGCGAGGCCGCCCGCAAGTGGCCAAAGTGGGCCAAATGGCGCGATGAGGTTTTCGGCTTTACATTCGAACCCATCGTCACCGTCTACCGCCTGGAACTGGCGCGCCACATGATGCCGCCCAGCACCCACGCCGACCTTCATACCCTGCTCAAGACCCACCAGGATCTGCTCAAAGGGCGCGTCACCACCTATTCCCCGTCCGGCAGTGGCGTTGGCTATACCCTGTTCCAGCAGGACGCCCGCTACTCGCCACGCTTCTGGGACCTGGTGGCCGCCATGGGTGCGGCCGACGTGAGTTTGGAAAACAACACCCGGGATATGCTCAAGGGCCTGACGGAGGGCACCTACTGGGTGGGCTACAACTTGCTGGGCTCCTACGCCATGCACTGGGCCCGCAGCCATCCGGACATCATCGTGCAGATCCCACAGGATTATTCATTGGTGATGATGCGCATGGCCTTTATCCACCGGGATGCCCCTCACCCGGCGGCCGCCCGGACGTTCATGAATTTCCTGCTGAGCGAAGCCGGCCAGAAAACCCTGGCGGGTAGCACACCGTTGTTCAGCGTCCTGCCCGACGTGATCGGTCCCTACACCGCCCAGCGCCTGCGCGACCAGGTGGGCGACCAGCTCTACCCGATCCCGATCAACGCCTCGCTCCTGGCGTTCGTCGATCCGATGCGGCGGGATGCGTTCATGAAGCGGTGGAATCGGGAGATTAAGATTCTGAGCCCCTGACGCCCTGGTTTGCGAGGCTTAAAAACAGAAACCGGGACGGACAGGGACCGACCCGGTTCAAAGGGAATGTGCGAAGACCCGTCGGTCTTCCCCCGGTGGCTTACAGCTGGCCCATGCCACCGTCGGCAATAATTTCCGTCCCCACGATAAAGGCCGATTCCGGTGCAGCCAGATGCAGGACCGTGGATGCAATCTCCTCGGGCGTGGCGAAACGACCCAGCGGGATCTGCCCCTGAATCTGGGCGGCAACCGCCTCCAACTGCTCAGCCTCAAGACCCAGCTTGCCATAGATCGGCGTGGCGACCGGCCCCGGACTGACAACATTGACCCGAGCCCCGACGGGAATCAGTTCCGCCGACAGCGTTTTGGCCAGGGAAATCAGCGCCGCCTTGCTGGCCGCGTAGACCGAGGAATTCGGCATGCCGATATGGGCATTGATCGATCCGTTGAGAACGATGGACGCCCCCTCGTTCAGCAGCGGTGTGAGTGCCTGGAGCGTAAAGAACGCGCCTTTGATGTTGGTATCGAACATCCGGTCCCAGATCGACTCGGTGACGTCGGAAAAGGGCACCAACTCAACCACGCCCGCATTCAGGAAGACCGCATCCAGGCGAATGTTCTGCTCGGTCAGGGTTGCCGAAAGGGCTTGTGCGGCGGTGAGGTCGCTGGCGTCGGAGCGCAGGACCAAAGCGTTTTCTCCCAGTGACTCGCGCGCCTGCGCCAGAGTGGCTTCACTGCGCCCCGTCACGATGACCTTCGCCCCTTCCGCGACAAACGCCTGGGCCGCTGCGAGACCGATACCGCTGGTACCGCCGGTGATCAAAACAGATTTACCTTCAAAACGTTTCATGACAATCTCCTTCGAAATAGTGGAATGCAACGAACACTAAGTTACCCCCATTCCCTTGGTTTGACGTTCCACTTGGTGGACGTAACCATTCGAAGAGATCGAACATGTTGTCAGTGGATGAACTGGACCTGCTCGAAGCCATTCGCGAGACCGGCAGTCTCTCCCGGGCGGCGGCACGTCTGGGCAAAGCCCCTTCAACGATCTCCTACGCCGCCCGCCAGCTTGAGGCGCGATTCGACGCGCTGCTCTTTGACCGTCGCCGCTATCGACTGCAGCTGACGCCGGCAGGCCAACTTCTGGCCGAAGAAGCCGCTCGCCTGCAACAGGACATTTCGCTGGTCACCAAACGGGTCAAGCAGGTGGCCGGTGGTTGGGAAGACCGGCTGACCATCGTCACCGATGAACTGATGGAGTTCGACATCCTCCTCCCGGTTATCACAGCCTTCGACAAGCAACAGTCCGGGGTCAGTCTGAGAATCGTCCACGAAATCCTCGGGGGCACCTGGGAAGCCCTGCGGGATGGCCGTGCCGACCTCGTCATCGGCGCCACCAACGAACCGCCACCGATTCAGAAGCTGCGCTGGGCCGAGCTGGGCGTCATGGAGTGGGTGTTTGCAGTCGCGCCCCACCATCCCTTGGCCCGGGCTCCGGAACCCATTCAGAGCGAGGCGCTTCTGGCGCATCGCGCCATTGTTGTCGCCGATACCTCCCGCAACGTGCAGGCTCGGAGCTATGGCGTACTGGGAGGTCAGGCAGTGTTTGCCGTGCCCAGCATGGCCGCCAAGATCCGGGCGCAACGGGAGGGGTTCGGTGTCGGCTGGCTGCCTCACGCCCGCGTCCAGTCATTGCTGGATCGTGGCGATCTGGTGGCTAAACAGCTCGAAGCCCCCAGGGAGCCCAACACCCTGTACATCGGCTGGCGGGGTGAGCATGTGGGACGGGCACTCCAGTGGTGGGTGGATCGGTTGAAGGACCCGGCACTGGCAGAACAGCTGGTTCAGGGCATCGATCGTTTCCGATAACCCCATCAGGCGTCTAGCGCTTCCGGCAATGCTTCATACAGGTAATCGAGCAACGCCCGAACCGACGGCAAGAGGCCCCGCCGGGACACGAACACCACATGGATATCTTCCTCGGCGGTGCTCCATTGAGGCATCACCTGCTCCAAAGCGTCGTACTTAAGACCACGCAAGGCAATCCTTTCCGGTAGCAAGGCCAGCCCGACACCGCCAATGACCGCCTGATACTGGGTGTTCAGGTCCGTGCACAGCAGGCGCGGGCGCACGGTCAATCGGGCCCCCTCCCCCTGCTCATGGTGGAGAGACCACACTTGCTCGTCGCCGGCTGCCAGTCCACCAACCCAATCAAGCCGGTCGAGATCCTCGAGCGTTTGCGGACGCGGCCTGTCGCCCAGGTACGTCGGGCTGGCCACCATAATGAATCGGCCCGCCCCAACCTTCCTGGCCACCAGCCCCGGGTCATTGCGGGCCGTATCGCGGGCGCGCACTGCAATGTCAAAGCGCTCCTCAATCAGGTTCACGCTGCGGTCCGTTGCGTCCAGCTCCACCCGCACTTTGGGGTTTTCCACCATGAACTGTGCGATCAACTCTGCCACATAGAGATGCGCCATCACCACCGGACAGGTCACGCGCACCGTGCCCACCGGCTCGCGCCGCATCTGGTTGATGGACTCATGGGCGGCTTCCGCCTCCAGAAGCATCGCCGCACAGTGCTCGTAGAACACCTTCCCGGCATCGGTCAGCGACAGCCGGCGGGTAGTACGGTGAAGGAGTCGGACGCCCAGCGCGTCCTCCAACTGGGCCACCCGGCGGCTGAGCTTGGAGCGGTGAACATGCGTCACACGTTCGGCCGCCGTGAAGCCGCCGTTGTCCACAATCAGCGCGAAATACCTGAGATCGTTGAGGTCCACCGAATTGTCCTATTTTTGCAATAATCTGTTGGTCTTTTGCCGTCTTATCGATAATTAAAGGCCATTTTATGATTATTCCTGAACACACGGTACTGAAAACACTCCCCACGGGAGCCTACCCCAACCGAGGAATAAGACATGAGCTCACGCATCGATTTCTACAAAGCAAGCCCCGGCGCCATCAAGTCCCTGCTGGTGGTGGAAGAACACATTGCCAAATCCAGTCTGGAAAAACCCTTGACTGAGCTGGTGAGACTGCGCGCCTCGCAGATCAATGGCTGTGCCTTCTGCCTCAACATGCACGCCAGCGATGCACGCAAGGCAGGCGAAACAGAGCAACGTCTGGCGACGCTCAGCGCCTGGCGGGAAACCCCCTACTTCACCGAGCGCGAACGCGCCGCGCTGGAGTGGACCGAAGCGCTGACGCTGGTCGCAGAAACCCACGCCCCGGACAGCGCCTACGACACGGTCAGTGCCCAGTTCTCCGACACCGAACTGGCCGATCTCACGCTGCTGATCAGCATCATCAACACCTGGAACCGCTTCGCCATCGGCTTCCGCAAGCTGCCGGCCTAACCGCCCCAGCAACCGCCCGGTACCCCAACCAAGAGGCATCCACCATGAACGCCGTTTTGCCCCAAGGCGCTCCCGCCGCCGCACCGACGACTCCGACAGCAAACGCCACTCAGGGTCTGACAACACGAATGCTGGTCGGTCTGTTGGGCGTGCTGCTGGCATCGTTGCTCGCGGGGCTGAACGGCAGCGTGGTGTCCGCCGCCATGGCCGATGTACTGGGCGGTTTCTCACTGGGCCACGATGAGAGCCGGTGGCTCTCCGCAGCCTATCGCGCCAGCGAAGTCGCCGCCATGGCGTTCGCTCCGTGGTGCGCTGTCACCTTTTCACTGCGCCGCTTTACCCTGTTCGCAATCGGCGGTCTGATCCTGCTGGGTCTGCTCTGTCCGATTGCTCCCAATTACCCGGCGCTGGTCACCCTGCGAGCCGCCCAGGGGTGGATGGCCGGAAGCCTGCCGCCCATCCTGATGACCGTCGCCCTGCGTTTCCTGCCGCCGCAGTTCAGACTCTTCGGTCTTGCCGGTTATGCGCTGACCGCCACTTTCGGGCCCAATCTCAGTTTACCGCTGGCTGCCCTCTGGACCGAATCACTGGGCTGGCAGTGGCTGTTCATCCAGGTGTTGCCCGTCGGGCTCATCAGCCTGGCTGCCGTGGCCTGGGGGCTGCCGCAGGACCCCCTGCGCCTCGAACGTTTCCAGCAATTCAACTGGCTCGGCGTTGCCACCGGCCTCCCGGGCATTTGCGCCCTCGTTATTGGACTGCTGCAGGGAGACTGGCTGGGCTGGTTCCAATCGCCGCTGATCAGCGGCCTCCTGATCGGCGGCAGCCTTCTCCTGATCCTGTTCCTGATCAACGAGACCCAGCAGCCTGTCCCGTTCTTCGGCCTGGGCATCCTCAAACGCCGTAATTTTTCACACGCGCTGGCCACGCTGACCGGCACACTGATCGTCTTTTCCACCTCGATGGGGGTCACCGCCGGCTACCTGACATCGATCCAGGGATACCGCCCCCTGCAGAGTGCGCCGCTGGCCCTGCTGATCGCCGTACCGCAGTTGATCGTATTGCCCGCGCTCGCCGCGCTCTGTAATCGTCGCTGGATGGACTGCCGTTGGCTGATGGTGATCGGGCTCGGTTTTTGTGCGGTGTCACTGGCTGCCATGAGCCAGGTGACCAGCGACTGGTCCCGCACGTCGTTTTACGCCCCGCTGGCGCTGCAGACACTGGGCCAGCCGATGGTGGTGATTGCTCTGCTGATGTCCTCCACAAGTGTGGTGAACCCGGCCGAAGGTCCCCTGGCCTCAGCCTGGTTCAACACCATCCGGTCGTTTGCCGGCGTCGTCGGCACTGCCGTCACGACCGGCCTGATGAGGCTTCAGGGTGAAACCCACGCCAACCAACTGGCCGACCAGATCGGCGGCCATCCCCAGGCCCTGGGTTTCCAGCTGCAGCAACTGATGCACAACGGGGCATCGACGATGCCTGACGCGCTGTCCGCTCTGGGTCATCAGGTCGCCACCCAGGCCCATGTGCTCGCCGCCGCCGATCTCTACCAGCGAATGGCCTTGCTCTCACTAATGCTCCTGGTTGCTGTGCCGCTGGTCCCTCGCCGGGTCCTGCCGCCGATGACCACGGTGCGTTAAACGCCTTACTCAGAACCAGATGGAGACATTCACCATGACCACTCAAGCCCCACAAACACAACACACGTCAACCCAGCGGCGCCTCGTCAAAGGCTCGATTGCCTTGTTCGCTACCGTCACCGTGGCCGTTACCGCGACCTTCTGCCTGGGGGGATTCAGCTCTCCGGCGGACGACCCGTCAACCGACGACGCCTACGTCTCTGCCGACAGTACGCTGGTTTCGCCCCGAGTCGCTGGACACGTTAGCGAAGTGTTGGTCATTGACAACCAGCCTGTGCACGCCGGTCAGTTGCTGGCTACCATCGACGACAGGGATTTCCGCCTGGCGCTGACCTCTGCCCGGGCTCAGGCCGGCAAGGCAAAGGCTCAATACGACCAGGCAATCGCCAACCTGACACACCAGCAGACTCTGATCGCCGGTGCCCGGGCAAAACTCGCTGCCGCTAAGGCACAGGTGGTATTTGCCGGCCAGGAACTGAACCGCTATCTCAAGCTGGCAAAACGTGGCGCGGGTTCCCTGCAGCAGGCGCAAAAGGCGCGCACTCAATTGGCCACTGCGCATGCAAACCAGGACTTTGCTCAATCCTCGCTGGATGCCGCACTTCGGGAAGTGGATGTGCTCAATGCGCTGAAAGCGCGTGCAAAGAACGACCTGGGTATCGCGAAAGCCAATGTCGAGCAAGCCGCCCTGAAACTCTCCTATACCCGAATCAAGTCTCCAATCAACGGCTTTGTGGCACAACGTACGGTGCGTATGGGCGCCTTCGTGTCACCTGGGTCACCCTTGCTTGCGGTAGTTCCGCTGGCACAGGCTTACGTCAGTGGAAATTTCCGCGAAACCCAGTTGTCGAATCTCACTCTGGGCCAGGCCGTATCGATCACAGTGGATGCTTTACCCGGCTCAGAGTTTCACGGCCGAGTCGATAGCATCGCTCCTGCCACGGGCCTATCGTTGTCGCCGATCCGCCCATCTAACGCCACGGGTAACTTCACAAAAGTCGTCCAACGCGTAGCCGTCAAAATCAGACTTGATCCGGGCCAGGAACGACTCAATCAGTTACGCGTGGGGATGTCTGTGATCGCAACGGTTCATACATCGCAGTCGGCTAATCAGGTTGCGCAGGTAAACGAAGCCTCCACCTCGCTGACTGGCAACAGCGCTTACTGATAGGTCCTGGGCGCCCCTTGTGTCGATTCATCGAGATCTAAATCATCGGTATCGAGAGCGCCGCGACATGGAGTAGAAGAAACACCCCCATTGCCGCGATGAGAAGGCCGCCACACAGCGCCAACCCCTGCCCCAGCAGCGCCTGCCACTGCGGCGGAGTGCGCTTTGCCAACCGGCCTGCCTGGCGCCGGGCCAACACCGTAAAAGCCGCCAGCGCGGATGTGGTTAGCGCCGTACCGACGGACATTGCCAGCACCGCCGCCACGCCGATCCACCAGTGACCCAGCATGACGGCGACACCCAGGATCATGATCGCGCCGCTGCAGGGGCGCAGGCCGATGGAGAAGATGACGCCCAGGCTTTCCCGCCAGTCATGGCCGACCCGGCCTGGGTGGACGTGATGATCCCGACCGCAGTGGCAATCGGGGCCATGGTCAGAGACGTCGACCGTAACGGGATGGAACGCCGTCGGCGCGCCTGATCCGGACAACGTCGCCACAGGGGTTAACGGTTGTAAGGGTGAAGTCACCATCGGTTCGGCCGTCGACGGCTTCAGCAGCCGGCGTACTCGCAACAGCGCCCGCAGGCTGAGCCAGCCGCCCAGCAAGGCCACCAGCCCATAGCTGATCCGTTCCATAATGACCGTGTCGGCCATGGCGTGTCGCGTGAGCATCCCCAGCCCAATCACCAGAACCCCCACCAAGCCGATCGCCACGATGCCCTGCAGAAACGCGGCCGCGACCGTCAGACGAATTCCCCGCATCAGCTCCGCGCGGTGGACCAGGAGGTAGGTCGAGATCACAGCCTTGCCGTGGCCCGGTCCCACGGCATGGAAGACGCCATAGCCCAGACTCAGACCCACCAGTGTCAGCAGCGTACCGGCGTCGGTGTGCTGGGAGAACTGCATCATGTTCAGCGACAGCCCCCGCTGCAGGGAACGCTGCCATTCCAGCATCTGCCCCAGTAGCCACAGACCGGCGGCCTCGCCGCTGGGCGTCAACGCCACAAGCACCAGCACAAGAACGGGGAGCAATACAATCAGCAGGCTTAGTCGGCGGGACATTTCAGCTTTCCGGTATCGGCGAACAGTTTCCCCATGCCATCCGGCGCCTGGCCGGTGACATCAATCGCGGCCGCCTTGGCCACCAGTTTGGGATCGGGTTTGAAGTGGACGATGTGGGTCGTGCAGCCTTCCGGCGCACCGCTCATCGTCAACGGCTGGTCGATCTCGTTGTCGTAGAGGAATTCGATAAAATACGTCGGATCGTAGATCTTCCAGCTGAGGCGATCGCCCCCCGGCTTCTGGGGTGTGGCCAGTGGCAACACGAACATGAACTCAACGCGCTGGCCACTCAGGAGCGCGGTGTATTCCGTCACCTGGCCCAGTTCAAGTTCCTTCCCGTTCCGGTAGACATGGGAAAGATAGTGCTGCTTGCCAATGTTCTTCACGATCTGGCTGCCCAACGCGTCGAGCTGCTGTTGCTGCTGCCCGGCCCCGCCATCCTGCTTCATCTCCTCCATCAGCGTCAGGCTGTACATCGGGTCCAATTTCCAGCGTTGCTGGAGCGCTGAAACCCGCCCCTGGCTATCGAACAAGACGCGGACGGTGTAATCCACCCAACCATGAGGATGGGCGCTGGCCGTGGATGCCGTCACCAGCCACAGGAGCAATAACGGCAATGAGATGAAAGCAGGGTGACGCCTGCTAAAGCACAGAGGGATTCGCGACATGGATGCGTAACCGGGTTGGTTGACTGAACCGCCCGCCGGGCTCACGGACGACAGCCGAATTATGCAACATTATAACGTTCCGTTTCCATACACCAGACGCTCTCTATCCATTCCGGCCAGCGCCCCGATCAATGACGGTTGCTATTCGGGCCGACGCCCCACACCATGATCAGCGCAAACACATCCACACCCCATCGACTCACGAGCGAGGATGTTCCCATGAATAGAACCGTGATCACTCTGTCGGCATGCGTCCTGACGTTGGCTTATTTCGCTCCGGCCCAGGCCAACGACAACCCGCTTTGCGCCGCCAAGGAAGCCGATATCCAGCAACAGATGGACACCGCCCGCCAGCAGGGCAACAGCCACCGCGTGGACGATCTGCAGGAAGCACTGGATGGCTTGCGGTCAAACTGCACCGATGACAAGCTGCTGTCCGATGCCGAAGACAACCTGCAGGAAAGCATGGAGGAAGTGAAAGAGCGCCGCGAGGAACTGAACGAAGCGGTCCAGGATGGCGACATGGACAAGGTCGAGAAGCGTCGGAAAAAACTGGATGAGGCGACCGATGAGCTGGAAGCCCACACCCGCGAACTCAATGCCTTGCGGAAAGATCGTCACTGACCGGAAGCATCCGCCGGAGTGGGCGGATTGGCGAGCCCTCTCATTGCGCACTAATCTTTAATCAGGTGCGTTCGATCAACAAGGAGGGCGGACCGATGAGCTCACCCGCCAATGGCCATTACAAATCCCCTGAGCAGGCCAAAAACGTCTGGGAAGACCTGATCGCCTCGGGCATCCCGCGGGATAACATCTACATCGATGAAGATAACCAGGTGATTAAAGTGCTGATCCCGGAGACTGAGCGCCGGGAAATTCAGGAGATTTTTGATCGCCACAAGCTGTCCTGACTTTGCGTCAGCACCGAATTCGGTATCGAGGGTCAGAGGCGCATCCCCATGTGCGGCTACATCCGACGTGTGACCGACTGTCCGGAAATTCAGGATCTGCTGGAGGAAATCGGTCTCGGCGAGCTGGCTGACCGGCATCAGCCCACCGAGCAGGCCATCGAGCATTATTACCCGGCCTTCGGCGGCGATCCGGAGCGGAAAATCCGGGGCCTGATTGTCCCGGACGAAGGCAGTGCGACGCCCGTTGATGCCACCTGGTGGTATGACTGCACGCCCGCCGGCGACACGTTGCGCGTCGGAGAGCGCACGACCTTCAATGCACGGAACCTGGATTCACCCTACTGGCGGGGCGCCCTGCTCCATCGCCGGGCGCTGGTGGTGGCCACCGGGTTGGGTGAAACCAAAGAGATCGACGGCGTCAAACAGCACTTCCTGATCGAGGGCGAGTTACCGTTCCTGCTCGGCGCGCTCTATCAGCACTTCGACAACGGCTGCTACAGCTGCGCCGTGATGACCCGGGATATCCATCCTCGTTTCGCGCCCTATCACGAGAAGGCTTTTCCCTGCTTCATTCCGGCAGACAAGGCTTTCGTGGACGCCTGGCTCTATGACATCCACACCCTCCCCAAGCCCGTCGCCAGCTATCTGGAACATCCGAGGATTGTCGTGCCGCTGCAGGTCAGTCCGGTTAAAACCTTCCGCAGTGGGGAGACTGCGAAGGATCCGGTGTACTTGCCGCCGGATCCCTGAGGTGAGAGGCGGGTTTCACCCCTGGCCCTTTTCAATCAGGCGGGTGAGATCGCCTTTCAGCGCCACGTCCGGATCACTCTGTAGCAGCATGAAGGCCGGGTTGCCCTGGCTGTCGAAGGCCAGGACGGCGGACGTATGCGTGACGGTGTAGTTGCCGTCCTTGTCTGGCTCGTCGTAGCTATAGGCAATGCGGTAGCGGTTGGTCACGTCCTCAAGCTCGGATTTATCACCGACCATGCCGATAAATTCAGGACCGAAAGCCGACGTGTAGGTCGCCATGGATTGAGGCGTATCCCGGGCGGGATCCACCGACACGAAGAGCACCTGAAGCTTGTCCCGGAGATCCTGATCCAGTGATTTGGTCACCTTCGCCAGTCTCGCCAGCGTCGTCGGACAAACGTCCGGGCAATGGGTGTAACCAAAGAACAGGAGGGTGGCTTTACCCTCTGTCTCGTAGTCTTCTTCGGTGACCGTCTTACCGTTCTCGTTGACCAGTTTGAAGTCCAGAGGTGGCATGGTTTTGGAGATATCCGTCGTCCGCCAGTCCTCACCGGTGCAACCGGCCAAGAAAAACGCAATAAACAACGGAAGACACAAACGCTTGAGCATAACGGTTCCGATTAATCCGGTGAGCAGAAACGGGGCTTACATGTCCGCCGGCGAGACGACCTTGAAGTTCACCGGCACGTTCTTCTGACCTTCGACTTTCAACATCACAGTGACCTTGTCACCGTATTGCAGGAGCGCCGAGCGCTTCATGAACATCAGATGGTAGCCGGACGGTGCAAACTCGAAGTCCTCGCCCGGTGCCACATCGATCTCCGGCACGGCGTGCATCTCGGCCATGCCGTCCTTCTCCATGCTCATGTGCATCATCACCTTCTTGTACGCCCCGGTATGGGCGCCCACCAGCTTGATGGCCTCATCGGTGCCGTTGTGGAGCTTGAAGTAGCCCGCCGCAGGCACATCGCCCGGCAGCAGTCTCAGGCGCGCGTCAGTCACCTCAATTTTGCCGTCAGCAAACGCAAGCCCGCTGGAGAAAACGAACACAGAGATACCCAGTACCAGAGAGCTTAGGAGATTGCGCATGGAGAACTCCTCGAGTCGAAATTTCGGAAGGTGAGCGAAGGCGCCCTGACGGACTGAACCCTAGCGACTTCGGTGCCGAATGCAAAGACGGTGCGACATTTTGTCCGGACCGCGATTGGCGCCATCCAGTGAAAGGCCGGGGCGTGTCAGATCGTGTCAGATCGTGTCGCAGAGCGTAGCGAGTCCACAATTGGATTCAAACTTGCGGGACTGCACGTCCAGAATCACTTTCTTGTTGATCGCATCGTAGTAGAACGATGAGTAGCCCTTATCGCTGCCGGTTTCGCGATAAATACCACACACGCCGAAGCCGTTCTGGACCCGCTCCAGGTTGGCGAGTTCCACCGGCCCTTTGGCGTGAACCGCCTCGGCAACGGTGTGCTGGATGGCCTTATCTTCCTGATTCTCCGAATAGGCCTGGGAACCAAAAATGATGGCGCCCAAGCCCCCGAAGACCAACAGGGGGAGCAGGAAGATGAGAAGGAATGCGCGTCTGGATTTCATGGCACACAGTCTATTCCCGAGCTCCAGACGAGGCAATAAGGGTGAGTCATTATGACGCTGCCTCGCGATTCACAGGTATGCCCCGTGGGACGGACCCATCGTCCCACTGCTTTGCCCAGGTCATCCGGATACATTTCATATGAAACGACCGTTACATTAGAGTTGAATCCATGACGACACATCGCTGGTTAACGCTGATCTACAAAATCCCTCCCGAACCGTCTTCGAAGCGGGTCGCCTTGTGGCGCCGACTCAAGGGGCTGGGGGCGATCTACATCCAGAATGGCGTTTGCCTGTTGCCCAGGACCGACCGCCTGATCCGACAGGCGAAGCGGATCGAGAATGACATTATGGGCATGCAGGGCGAGATCGTGGTCCTGGAATCGCTCGGGCTGGACAAGGCCCAGGAGGAACGGGTGCTGGCCCGATTCAACGACGAGCGCAACGACCAATACCAGGAATTTATCGGCCAGTGCGAGGCCTACGAGGCCGAAATCGCCAAAGAGTTCGCGAAGAATAAATTCACCTACGCCGAACTCGAGGAAGAGGAAGCCGAACTGCAGAAGCTCCAGCGCTGGCTGGACAAGATACGCGCCCTCGACTTCTACGGCGCGCCGCTCGCCGAGGAGGCCGGCTCCTGGCTCTCACGATGCGAAGAACTGCTCGACGGCTACGCCCATCGCGTTTTCGAAGAACAGAACCCCATCAGCTGATGGCCAAGTCTCCGGCTCGCGATTCATCGACCGCCCCATCCTCCCGGATCCCGCGAAGCATCTGGGCGCTGGGTCTGGTCAGCCTGTTCATGGACGTCTCCTCCGAGATGATCCACGCCTTGTTGCCGGTCTACCTGGTGACGGCGCTCGGAGCCTCGGCGCTCACGGTGGGCATTCTCGAGGGCATCGCGGAAGCGACCGCCTCGGTGACCAAGGTGTTCTCCGGCGCGCTGAGTGACTGGCTGGGCCGGCGCAAACTGCTTGCGGTGGCCGGCTATGGTCTGGCGGCCCTGGTCAAACCGTTATTCCCGCTGGCGACATCCGTCACCTGGGTTTTCGCGGCCCGTTTCATCGATCGGATCGGCAAGGGTATCCGCGGTGCGCCCCGGGATGCCCTGATCGCCGATCTGGCTCCGCCCGACGCACGCGGTGCCAGCTTCGGGCTGCGGCAATCCCTGGATACGGTGGGCGCCTTCCTCGGGCCGTTGCTGGCCATTGGCCTGATGTGGCTCACCGCCGATCACTTCAAAACCGTCTTCTGGATCGCGGTGATTCCGGCCTGCCTTTCCGTCCTGGTCTTGCTGGCCCTGGTAAAGGAACCCCAGCGCGACACCCGGCGCCAGGAACCCCGCATGCCCTTGCGGCGGAGTGAGCTGCGCAAGCTGGGGTCGAACTACTGGTGGATCGTGATCATCGCCACGGTGTTCACGCTGGCGCGCTTCAGTGAAGCCTTCCTGGTGCTGAAAGCGCAGGACGCCGGTCTGGCGGTCATGTTCATTCCCCTGGTCCTGGTCATCATGAGCTTTACCTTTTCGCTGTCCGCCTATCCCGTGGGTCTTCTTGCGGACCGTACCGATCGACCCACGCTGCTGGCCGTCGGGCTCATCCTGCTGATCGTTGCCGACCTGGTTCTGGCCCACACCTCAACGGTTGTGGGCGTGGCCATCGGCGTCGCGCTCTGGGGCTTTCATATGGGGTTCACTCAGGGGCTGCTGGCCACACTCGTCTCCGACACCGCGCCGCCGGAATTGCGCGGGACGGCTTTCGGCTTGTTCAACCTGGTTGTCGGTCTCGCCCTACTCGCCGCCAGTACCGTGGCCGGGGCGCTGTGGGAAATCGCCGGCCCACAGAACACGTTCCTTGCCGGCGCCCTGTTCGCGACGGTTGCGCTCGCCCTCATGATCGGACAGCGCCGACGGCTGCGCGAGCGCGACTATTAGCCCCGCTCAAGCAACGGGCCAGCCAGGGAATCAGGTTCCGGGTTGTAGCGTTCCTGAACGCTTTTTCCGGGGTCTATATTGGTATCCACTACGTCACGGGCGTCAGGGGTGGGCGCTCGCCACGAGGCAAACCACATCGTGTAACGGCTCTGCCAACTTAGTGGAAAGAGGCACATGGAACATCTGACGCAGGCCATCCTGGGACTGGTTGAGAGCATCGGCGTCCTCGGCTACTGGGTGGCGTTTGTCGCCGCCCTGGCGGAAACCGTGCTGGTGGTTGGACTGATTATGCCCGGCTCCAGCTTCCTGCTGCTGATGGGCGTTCTGGCCGGCCAGGGCGCCCTTGATCTGGGGGACCTGCTGGTCTTCGCCATCGCCGGCGCTGTGCTGGGCGACAACATCAATTTCTGGCTGGGACGACACTACGGGCACCGCTGGCTGGGCCAGGGGCGCTGGTTTCTCAAGGCCGAGTATCTGTCGAAGGCTGAGGGCTTTTTTGAACACCACGGCGGCAAGAGCGTGTGTCTCGGGCGATTCGTGCCGTCGGTCAAGGAGCTGATGCCCTTTATCGCCGGTATGGCCCAGATGGAGCGCTGGCCCTTCTTTTTCTGGAACCTGCTGGGCGCCATTGGCTGGGCCCTCCAGTGGATCCTGCCCGGCTACATTTTCTCGCAGTCCATGGCCCTGGCACATGCCTGGCTGTCGCGAATCGGCCTGGCCCTCTTCCTGTTCGTCGCGCTGGTGGCGCTGCTCTACCTGCTGCGCTGGCTGGCCATTCGCTACGGCCGCAATGGGTTAAAGCGGGTCCGCTCGACGGCGCGATCGATCGGAGCTGCGATTCGAGACAATCCGGGTGTCTCCGCCTGGAGCCGGCGACACCCCCGCCTGATCGCCTTCCTGACACACCGTGTTGAAACCACCCGTATGCGGGGCCTGCCAACAACGCTGGCCAGCCTGTCCTTACTCTACGCGCTGTTGCTGTTTGGCGGACTGGTGGAGGATTTGCTGACCCAGGAAGCCGTGGTGACCGCCGACGCCAGGATCAACAACCTGATCGCCGGTTTCCGCAGCCCCCTTTTCAACCACCTGTTCTACGGCCTGAACACCCTGGCAAGTCCCTGGGTGGTGCTGGCCGGGCTGCTGGTGGGCGTCGCCCTGCTCTACCGAATGCGTCGCCTGAGATTCGTGGTACCGATGTTTATCGCCTCGGCGTTTGCCACCGGGTTCGTCCTCCTGAGTCAGCAGATGCTGCACCGCCCCGGACCGGAGCAGGGGCTGCTGCCCCCGAGCAATCACTCGTTCCCGAGCAGCCATGCCGCACTCAGCGTCGCCCTCTACGGTTTCCTGTGTTTCGTCTTCGCCCACTCGGCCTCCGCGTGGCGCACCCGGATCAACTGGTTTTTCAGCGCTGTGATTATCGCCCTGCTGATCGGATTCAGCCGCCTTTACCTGGGAGCAGAGCACCTCAGTGATGTGCTGGCCGGCTATCTGCTGGGCGGTTCCGGGCTGCTGCTGGGCATAGCCCTCACCTACAGTGGCTGGCGCGGGCCCCGGCTGTCTTCCGAGGGGTACCGTCACGCCCTCAAGCACGGAACACTGGTCCTGGTTCCGGTTGTCGTTTTGTGGCTGGCCGCCCTACTGGCGCCGAATCTCAACCCGCCACTCCTTACGGCATCGTCCGCTCCGGTTGAGCAGGTTCAAACCTACGACGGCCCGCAGCAGCTGTTCCCGAAGCAGGCCCCGGAGTATGCGTTGTCTGTGGCCGGTGAGCGAAAATCGCCCATCAATATGATGTTCATAACCTCGCCAAAGACACTGGAAAGCTGCCTGCGAGCAGCCGATTGGCACCCGGCTGACGATACCCGCTGGAAAACCGTGCTGGCCGCCTATCGGGACGTGATGATGCACCGCGGCAATCCAACGGCACCCCTGTCCCCGTGGTTCTGGCGGGACCGCACGCCTTGGCAGCAGTGGTCCCGGATCGACGGGCCGGACCAGGTCTTTGACCGGTCTTTCATCCGGATCTGGCAAACGCCCTACAAGACCGGTTCCGGAGAGGACGTTCTCGTCGCATCAACCGGGCACGAAAGCCTGCCCTCCGGACACCTCATACCAAGGCCGGACGCGAACTTTTCCGCTGCGAGCAAGCAATTGGTGGACAGCCTTCGCTCAGCCGGAGGGGTTGCCGGAGAGAACACGCTCAACCTGACGGCAGACCGTGTCCAGGCAAGTAACCGGCTCGTCTACGACGGTAAATTCAGCATCGTCCGCCTGAAAGAGTGCCACTGAGCACTGCATTTCCCCTCACAAATCAGCCCACTCCCGGGCCGTTACTGAAACGACCAACGGGAGTGGCTGACTGGGCCTCAAAACTGGTTCGAATCGAACAGGTAGCGTTTCTTCTGATGGGCCGTCCAGTTGTCATTCGGATACCGGGGTCGCTCAATCGCCCGTTGCGGCTGAACGCTGGTCCCTGCCGCCTTTTGACCCGGGCCGGCTGCCGTCGGCGCCATGTCCTGGTTGATGGTCTCGATCGGTCCGGCCGATCTGACACGATCCGTCTGGCCCTCCGCGAAGCCCAAAACGGGCATCAGGGCCAACAAGGTAGCGGGTAGAAGGGAATATCTGAGTCGCGTGGTCATGATGGCACCTCCATGGCAATTCCAGGGCTGTCCGTCGACACGCTCTCCACCGGGATGAGCGCCTGAAGTTAGACCACCAGTGCCCACGGCGATTGCCGGCGAAACCTTAAAGTTTGAGCACGTTTTGGTCTATAAATAGTGGCAACGGTTCGATGGCTTTGAGGCGCGCCTCCCACGCGAGGCCAAGCCTGCAGAGACAACGGCAAGTCCCGAATCCTGTCAGGGAGACAACGCTTTTGAACATGGAAACCTGGTCCCTGTTTGTGGGCACCGTCCTGCTCCTGATGAGCACACCGGGGCCGAGCCAGCTGCTGATTCTGTCCAACACCCTGTCATCGGGGTTTCCACGCTCAACGATGACGGCGGCCGGCGATCTCACTGCCAATTTAATCCAGATGATGGTGGCAACCGCCGGGCTGGCGTTTCTGATCAAGAACAACGCAGGGCTGATCATCACGATCAAATGGGTGGGCGTGGTGTACCTGTTCTATCTGGGAACCATGGCCCTGATCAGGCAGACGTCCTTGCAGATCAACCCCCATCGACCCAAGGAGGTTCGCAGCAAGTCGTCGCTGTACCTGCAGGGATTCATGGTCTCTGCGATTAACCCGAAGGCCGTGATCTTCTTTGCCGCCTTCTTTCCGCAGTTTATCGACAGTTCAGATCCGGTGATCCCCCAGTTTGTGGCGTTGAGCGCAACCTACCTGATACTCGACGGCCTATTCCTGCTGACCTACGCTCTGTTGGCGTCACGGCTCGCAGAGTGGCTGACCACGGATCATGTCCTGCTTCGCAAAGGTCCTGGCGCGCTGCTTATTGCCGTGGCCCTCGGGCTTGCGATGAAGACGGTCTAGTTCCGGGTCTGGCCGTAAGCTTCGTTGATCAGGGCTTGGGCACGGCGATCTCACTCGGCTCCGAAAGCAATGCACCAATCCCCGGTCGGGAGACATGCCCCACTCGATACTTGTGCTGCCCGGCGGCCAACTCCGGCCCCTCATCCGCCCACAGCCGAAATCGAACCACGGACCAGGCGGTTGGGTCGTAGGCGACTACAGCGGCAAAAGCGCCGGATTGCTGCATATCCGCTCGTGCGCAGTCCGTTTCCCTCTCTCGCAATGCCGTCAGGTCGGTGAACGGCTCAACTGCAATGGTTTCCCGAGTAGCCGTAATGGCACGGCCCAGATCCTCGGTTGCCAACGCCTGCCAAACCGACCAGGTGCTGACGACGGGCCACCCGAAAGCCCGGGTGAGTCCGGCAAAACCTTCGGAGCCCAGGAACGCATTCATGCCGTCGCAGTTTTGCCAGACATAGAACGGCGCATAGGCGTTCTCAGAGCTGGCGATAACGCCATCGGCCCGATCGGCGTAGAGATAGGCCTTGAACACCAGATTGGGGAACGCATCCAACAGGTGGCCTTTGCTGGCAATGCGATGACGGATGATGTCCATATCGTAGTCCGCCGGCAGCGTGAAACGGTACTGCATGGCGATCATGACGACACCTCCGGCGCAGTATCGATCATCGACATCCGCCCGCCACCGAACGACCAATCCTCGCTCTCTGTCGTGCTGATCACCACCATCACATCTTCGGGATCGATACCGGGCGCTTGCGCCAGTAACGCGACGACCCGTTGATAGAAGGTTTGTTTGGTCTGCCGGGTCCGGGGCTTGCCAGCGGTCATGTGAATCAGCACGAAATCGGCAGATCGGGGCCCGCCGAGATAGTGGCGGTTGTAGATCAGTTCTTCCGGGTCGTGCTGGTGAATGACCTGGAAACGGTCATCCCGCGGCACCCTGAACGTTTCTGCCAGCGCGCGATGCACACTGTCAGCCAGGGCGGCGAGATCGTCGGGCGAGCGCCCTTTGATCAAGGAGATGCGTACAAACGGCATGGCACCTACTCCTCTGACCGGTATGACAGTTTGCGAAGAGCGCCCACGGCCGAGGCCGCCACCGGCCAACCGCCATAGAACGCCAGGTGGGTAACCAGTTCAGCCAGTTCGCTGTGGCTCACCCCGTTCTCCAACGCCCGCTCCAGGTGGAAAGGCAACTGCTCGGACCGGTTGAGGACGATCAGTGCGGACACCGTTGCGATACTGCGTTCTCGCATGCCGAGAGCGTCACGGCACCAGACGTCAGCAAAGAGCAGATCATCAGTGATCTCCGCCAGCTTGGGGGCAACGTCGCCAAACGTCTGCCGGGCAATACCGGGTGAAAGGCTCATATCCCATCTCCATGTTAAGGCTTGACCCCACCTACGTTAGCGGCGCACATTAATACGGTAAATTGGAAAGTTTTTAACTGATCGTCCGCTTTTTCGGGATAATTCCATGCGCCGCGTTACTTTCGATCTGGATGTGCTGAGAACCTACGTGCTGGGCATTGAGCTGGGCAGTTTCGCCCGCGCCGCTGACCGGCTCGGGCGATCCACCTCAGCGGTAAGCTCGCAGCTCAAGAAACTGGAAGACCAGGCCGGCACGCCGTTGCTGCACAAGGCCGGTCGGGGCCTGGCCATGACGGAAGCCGGAGAGACCCTACTCGGCTACGCCCGCCGCATGCTGGAACTGAACGATGAAGCCGCTGCGGCCATCCGCGGCGCCGAACTGGAAGGTTGGGTGCGACTGGGTCTGCAAGAAGACTTCGGCGAGGGCTTGCTGCAGGAAGTGCTCGGGCAGTTCGCCCGCGCTCACCCGAAAGTTCGGGTCGAAGTGCGCATTGCCCGCAATGCGGAGTTGCTGGAGCGGGTGACCTCCGGCCGGCTAGACCTGGCACTGGCCTGGGCGGGCAACCAGGACACGCCGCATGCCGAAAGGCTGGGCGAGGTGCCCATGCGCTGGATCGGCGCGGCGGATCGGGATATCCCCTTTCCGACCGGTGAACCCTGGCCACTGGTCGCCCTGGAAGCTCCCTGCCTGTTACGAACCGCGGCTACCAACGCGTTGGACAGTGCGGGCATTCCCTGGCGGGTCGCCATCACCAGCCCGAGTCTGGCCGGCATCTGGGCGGGTGTCTCCGCGGGCCTGGGCGTTACCGTCCGCACGCCGATCGGCTTGCCGCCCGGGCTGCGGCTTATGAATGCAGACGAATTGGGAATGCCTCCACTCCCTCACCTGCCGCTGATGCTGCACCGGTCAGACGATGTGCTTGCCGGTGCCACGGCACGGCTTGCGGAGATTCTTCGTGCAGAGGTAATGACATTGATTACGGCCGATGCCGTGCCGCGAACCAAGGCTTCGCCATTGGCTTATTCCTGATAAGTTGAAAGCGAGTAAAAAAATCTTTGGCGGTTTTCCGCGGCTTACCAACCGGGTTGATCAAAATTAAAGCGCCACGTCCCCATTAATTGAAATGCATCAAATTGAAATCCTTTTCTCGAAGTCCCTTCGTCGTACTCCCGATCGTCTGAGATCTCCAGAAGCCGACTCGCTGAAGCCTTATCGCTTTCCTTTCAGCATTCTCTTCTGGGCGTACTTTTGCATCGCTCGCTGCTCCCGATATTCGCCCTGCTCGCGGGCGAGTCTGAGTATCGACGGCCGAACGCAGTACCAGGCACAAGCCAGTGACGGCAGCCCATAAAACAGTTTGAATATCAGGATCTGGGGGCTGGCCTGATCGGCCAATACGAAGGTCAGTGACGACAGCAATTGAAAGGCTCCCCAAAGTCCCATTAATACCGCACACAGAATTAACCCAACGCGGTAAAGCCTGAGGACGCCAATGATCAGCCCCAAACCCACCGCCAGATACGCAAGTCCCAGCAACGGCTCCAGTTCGGGCATTCGCTCTTGAACCACCGAAAGCAATAAGCGGAACAAAACATAAGTCCCACCCATCAGCCCGAAAAAGCACCAGAAGGCTACCAGGTAGATCCCCCAGGGTCGCTTAACCCCGGACTGTCCAGGTTCTGATTGTTTTGGTTCCACACCTTGTGTCACACCAGACTGCTGCGGGCCCATCGCGTTATCTCCATCCATCCCTGACATCATCTCGGCCTGATTCGTCGCCGGCTGGCATCGAAGCAGACCGCGTCAATAGTACCCATGCCGATTATCCCCTGTCCGGAATCACCTCTCAGCATCCCCAGGTTGTCCCACAAAGCGTCACGGACTTGATCCAGATTAACGTGTCACCTCCCGTTTGGTGGTTTCATGGCGCATAGGGGACGATGACTGGAGATGAACACTCCTGCCGGATACCAGCTCGTCTCTGTCAGCCCACTGCGATAGGCGGAGCACGATCGTGAAAACCGTCGCCAGTATCAGTCTCGGATCGTCCGACGAGGATTACACGGTCGAAGCCCACTTTCTCGGCGAAGCCGTCAAGGTGATTCGTCTTGGCGCCGACGGCGACCTGGAAAAAGCCGGCCAGCTGCTGGAAAACGTGCGGGCCCAGGCGGACGCCATCGGCCTGAGTATTCCAGACACCGCCCACAGCACACTTCCCGCCCGCAGAAATGCCCAATTCGCCTACCTGAAACAGAGGGCGCCGGAAGCCTGCATTGGCACCGGTGAAGACCTGCGCGGCCTGTTGCAGGAATGGGCGGTTCGGCACGTGCAGACCACTCTGGAGCACTTCTTCGATAACGCCCGGGTGCTCATCCTGGACGGCCGCAGCGGCTATCCGATCGCCCGCGCGCTCCGCGAACACACCGACAACCTGAGCTTCGCCAACCCCTGGCTGGATTTTGGTATCCCCCGGATGCTGACCTCGATCGAGCAGATGAACGCGTATTCGGAATTTGCCGGCGCACTGCTCGAGCGCCCGGCCACCCAGTGGGTTCGCCGCACCGTAGCACACAGCCCCCTGTGGCAACTGGGCAAACCGCTGGCCGACGGCGCCCTCCATCATGCGATCGCGGAGTCCCACGTCATCGTGGCCAGCCCGAATCACCTGCAATCGCTGGAAGACACGGACCTGGATGGCAAAACCATCATGACATCGCGGGTCACCGACAAGACGCTTGCCTGGATGAGAGCCCACAAGGTGGCGATGGTGGTGGACGACAGCCCGTGGCTGGAGGGGCGCCCAGTCGGTGTGAACGTCCTTGAAGCGCTGATCTGTGCGACGACCTCCCGAAGCCCGGAACAGTTGAGTGACGACGATTATCTCCAGGCCATCCGCGCCACGGGCATTGAGCCCCGGATCCTGTACCCGGACGGCTATCGCCGCGTGAACCGGTTTGCCTTTGTGATTCACCCGCTTTCCCAGCAATACCTCACCAAAACCCACCCACTGGACTGGATTGCCGAGGTCTCCCCCAAGCCGATCATGAACCTGGTGGAAAAAGCGGTCGCCTACACCCCACCCTTCGTCTATTCCAAAGTCTCCGGCATCCGCTCGCCCACCGGGGACGAAGCCGAGGGGTGGCTGATCACCGTCGGCGGCACGCCCCATGAGATCATGGCCCATCGCCCGGAGTTCACTTACGAACGTCTGTTGGCCGCGGCCCGGCTGGCCAAGAAACTGGGCGCGCAGATCATGGGGCTGGGGGCGTTCACCAAAGTCGTGGGCGATGCCGGCGTGACCGTGGCCCGGCGCGCGCCCTTACCCATCACCACCGGCAACAGCTACAGCGCCTCCGGTGCCCTCTGGGCGGCGCACGAAGCGGCTCGTCGCATCGGTCGGGTGCGTGTGGGTGACAGCGGCAAGCTCGCCGGCAATGCCATGGTCGTCGGCGCGACGGGCGCCATCGGATCCGTGTGCGCCCGGTTGCTGGCGAAAGCCGTCGAGAACATCTACCTCGCCTCACCCGAGCCGGCCAAACTCCTGGCCCTTAAAGAAAGCATCGAACAGGAAACCCCGGGCGCCCAGGTGCACCTGGCGGCCGACGCGGACAGGGATGCGGCGAATATGGACATGATCGTTACCGCCACCTCCGGCGCCGGCAAGCGCATCCTCGACATCATGAAGGTCAAGCCAGGGTGCGTGATCACGGACGTGGCGCGTCCCCTGGACATCCCCGCCGACGACGTCGCCAAACGCCCGGACGTGCTGGTGATCGAATCGGGCGAGATCGAACTGCCCGGCAATGTCCAGATGAAGGACATCGGATTGCCCACCGGCATCGTCTACGCCTGCCTGGCCGAGACCATCGTGCTGACGCTGGAGGGCCGCTTCGAGAACT
This sequence comes from Marinobacter mangrovi, assembly GCF_016798325.1. Lineage (GTDB taxonomy): Bacteria > Pseudomonadota > Gammaproteobacteria > Pseudomonadales > Oleiphilaceae > Marinobacter_A > Marinobacter_A mangrovi. The sequence continues at coordinate 728,765 of NZ_JAERVO010000002.1, read as the reverse complement.
ACACCCTGGGCCGCCATATCGAGTGGGAGAAGGTGCAGGAGATCTACAAGCTGGGCCTGAAACACGGCATGAAACTGGCGGCCATTGCCGGTGTGAACGGCACGTTTACCGAAGAGGATTTCGAGCGGGTTCGACGGCTTTCGGAGCCGGGCCAGTCTTCGGAGAGTGGGACCGGAGCCACTAAAGGCGCACGTCACTAAACGGCTCGACCGTCAAAACGGGAGGACTATCGGTCGTTTGGACGAATCACCGACTTGATCCATCCAACAAATTTCAGGGCCGCCAGACCTTCATTTTCCGCCCCTTCATTCAGGTAAAATCCCAGTCCGGAATCAACAGGCAGGAATCCCGATTCAACCAGCAGGTTGTCACGTATCAGGGCGCTGCATAACGTTTCCGACGCGAAAACCAGCCCTCGCCCGGCAATGGCTTGCTGGACTCCGAACAGTTCCTGATCAAACCTGGACTCCCTGAGGGACTGGTCGCTCAGGGCGTTCTTCGCTTTGAACTCTGCGATCGGTAACGACGGTAAAGAAGCGTTCTTCCACTTGCTTGTGAAGACCGCTATGCCGCTTGACGGGTCCATCGCTGAATCGACGTAATCCGGGGCTCCATACAGATTGTATCGCTCCCGGGAAAGAACCTGTTGAGCGTCCACGCCAGTGACGTCGCCAAACCGGATGCTGAGTTCATTTATCCTTTCTCCTGACCGGATCTCGGCCACTTCACCCGAAACAATCTCAAGCTCGATTGCCCCCGCCTCTTCATAAAAAGCCTCCAAACGGGGAAGAAGCCATAATGACGCAAAGGAAGACGTCGTCCTGACGGTCAGGATGCTCCGATCCTGTTTTATCCCCGCAATGGCCTCCCCCAGATCGCGGATGGCCCTGTTGGCAACGCTGTATAGCTCCTGGCCCTCTGGCGTCAAACGGACACCGGACACCTCGCGATAGAAAAGATCCACCCCCAACCACTCCTCAAGATTACGGATCTGGTGGGAAACGGCCGTGGGGCTGACGTTCAGTTCCTCCGCCGCTTTCTTGAAACTTTGCCATCTTGCGGAGGCTTCAAAAAACCGGACGGCTTTCAGGGGAGGCAGCTTCATAGGCGGTGATTTTTTCTCACGTCGGGTTTCGGAATCCTGGTTTGTCCGGCGCGTACGGGCGACTCGATAATAAAAACCAAATCAGGGCAAAACCAGGAGATAACATTATGAATATATTGAGAATTGATGCCAGTGCTCGCGCGGCGGACCAAGACAATGAATCATACCGTTCCATTTCACGATTGATGGCCGATCACTTCTTTAAGACGGTCGATGAGAAAGGAATCGAGTATACGCTGACCCACCGGGATGTTGGAAAACACCCTCCAGCCATCATCAACGAGTTCTGGATTGAGTCCTGCTTTACCCGGGAGGACAAACGTGGCTATTCCCACAAACAGGCGCTGATGGAATCCGATCGGCTTATCGATGAAGTGGACCAAGCCGATCTCATCGTCCTCTCCACGCCCATGTACAACTACGGCATGCCTGCGGCACTCAAGGCCTGGTTCGACCAGGTCATTCGGGTGAACAAGACCTTTGACTTCGACCCGGCCCGCGGAGACTCGCCGCTGGCGCCCCTGATGGGCGGGAAAAACCTGATCGTGCTCTGGTCGTGTGGCGAATATGGGTTCCGCGAAGGTGAGAGCAAAGCCCATATGAACCATCTCACCCCCCACATCCGGACCGCATCCCGGTATCTGGGAGTGGAAGAAATGATCGAGATCCAGGTGGAGGGTCAGGAGTTTGGCGACCCAAGGCATCAGCAGTCAAAGTCTGACGCCATCGAGGCCATTGAACAGCTTATTCCGCGCATCTTCTGCCCCGGCAGATCGACTTGCCGGTGCCATCCAGGGCCCGGCAACTCGGAACGCCTTAAAGCGCCTGACCGATCGCCTCCCGCACCCACCTCTGGGCCGGGTGAGCATGATTACGCTCGTGCCACACCATCCCCACGGAAAACCCTGTCGATTCAATGGGCGAGGCAACGACCTTGAGGTCCTTACGCTCCGCAACCAGCCGCTGCGGCACCAACGCCACGAGGTTCGATCGGGTCACGATCTCGGGAACCAGCAGAAAGGAGGCCGCCGAGAGCACCACATTGCGGGCGAACCCCAGCACTTTCAGGGCCTGATCAACAGGGGTCGAAAAGTCGCCCCCACTGAGTGAGACGATGACATGCTCAAGCTGGACGTAGTCGCCAATCGTCATCCCGTCGAAAAGATGCGGGTGATCCGGACGTCCGATCAGCACATAGGCCTCATCATACAGGTGCCGGTGCCGCAACGACGGAGGCGCCTCCTCCGGGGTCATGAACGCCAGGTCCACGTCACCGCGAGCCATCTGGTCCTCAAGACGGGTCGGCTCCAGATTGCGCAAACCGATCCTTATGCCCGGTGCCCGGTGCCTCAGCGTGTTGATGACCGACAGACCAACCGTCGCCTGGACGTAGTCGGTGCAGGCCAGCGTCACCGTCAGGTTCGCCCCCGCCGGATCGAAATGCTGGTGGGTCGCCAGAGTGTCCCGCACTTGATCCAGTGCCAGACGCAGCGGTGATTGTAATTCCAGGGCCTTGGCGGTCGGGATCATGCCTCGATGGGCCGGGATCAGCAGGGGGTCGTCGAACAGGTCCCGCAAGCGACTCAGTTGAGCGCTGACGGCAGGCTGGCTCATATGCAGGCGAGCCGCTGCCCGGGTGACATTCTGCTCGTCGAGCAAGGCCTCCAGCGTCGCCAGCAAATTGAGATCCAGTCTTTTGGTATCCATATTTTATATAGCTGCGCAGAAATTTGGTGATTTCATCAATAGCCCATTCTATTGCACGCTGGCTCCAACCTCTACACAACCAGCCCCCCTGGTTAATCCCGATGAAGGAGCAAAGCAATGAAAAAGACTGTCCTGGTTGTCTACGCCCATCCAGAACCCACCTCCCTCACCCGCCGTTTCGTGTCAGAAACGGTGGCAACACTCGAGGCGTTGGGTCACCGCGTCATGCAGTCCGACCTCTACGGAATGAACTGGAAAGCCACCTTTGACGAGGCGGACTTTCCCAGCCGCATGGACCAGCACCGGCTCGCGTTCATCCAGGAGTCCGGGCACGCCTACGCGACCCGCCAGCAGACACCGGACGTCGCGGAAGAACAGAAAAAACTGCTGGCCGCCGATGCGGTCATCTTTCACTTTCCGCTTTGGTGGTTTGGCATGCCGGCGATCCTGAAAGGCTGGATTGACCGGGTGTACGCCTACGGCTTTGCCTATGGCTACAAAGGGGAAGGCAACCGTTACCGCTATGGCGACGGCATTCTCAAAGGCAAACGGGCCCTGCTCTCCGTCATGGTAGGCGGCCCTGCCGAGGACTATTCGCCCCGGGGCATCAACGGCCCCCTGGAAGAGCTGCTCTTCCCCATCACCCACGGCGCCCTCTTCTTCCCGGGCATGGATGTGTTATCGACCCACGCCGTCTATGGCACGGGCAAGCTGGAACCATCGGTTGCGGAAGCGGAAATAAGTGCCTGGCGTTCACGTCTCGAACACCTCTTCGACGAGGCGCCTATCCCGTTCCGGCACCAAAATAGCAGTGACTATGAGGGGCACGTACTTGCGGGGCACCTCTCTTCAGGGAAAACGGGTCTGGCGATCCATATCGACGACGAAGCAGGTTGATCAAGGCACCTGGACCTCGTGCCCTGGACCCGCACGATGGCTTTACATACGTTTATCGCGGCTTTCGTGAGCTTTTTCCGCACCCTCCCAACATCTGTCGGGTACCGACCACCCACACTCACTGCCATGATCGCCCGAATCATCATTGCAGAATTGAGGGCAGACTATGTGGAGCTTGGAAAAAACAACGCTCTGGACAATGACATTTCTTTCGATGGCCGCACTGAGTGCATGCGGTGGTGGTGGCGGCGACAGTGATACCAAGACACCCACGTTTACGGTATCTACACGCCTTGGCGGCGTGCCTGGATTGACAGCACTGAGGCCCTCAACGGTCGAATCGACGACTGAGGCATCGAGCTTAGCGGTCGATCCCAGCGGTCGATACGCCTATGTCGCGGGTTCAGACATCGATCAATACACCATTCAGGCCAATGGCAGCCTGGCGCCGATGAGCCCTTTGAGTGTCAGTGCCGGCTCCTCACCGAGGAATATTGCCATCGACCCGACAGGCCAATACGCCTATGTCACGAACAACTTCTCTTCCAACGTATCGCAATTTTCTATTGAAGCAGACGGCAGCCTGAAGGCGCTGGACCCCGCAACGATCGATGCCGGCGTCGGGCCGTCCGGCATAGCCGTCGATCCGACCGGCCAATATGTCTACGTCACCAATGCCAACGCCACTGACAACACTGTCTACCAGTACAGCATTGGAGCCGACGGCACCCTGAGCCATTTAAGCCCCCAAAAAATACTCGCGGGTTCCGGCCCCGTATCCGTCGTCGTTGACCCGAGTGGTCAATACGCCTATGTCGCCAACCAGAATGTGGGCACTGTCTCCCAATTCGCGATTGGCGACGACGGCACCCTGACGGCGCTGAGCCCCAAGAACGTCAATTCGGGCTCGCTCCCTCGTGAGATTGCCATGGATCCAAACGGGCACTCTGTCTACGTGGCAAATGGAAACGATAACACCCTCTCCCAATACACCGTCGGGAATGACGGACAGCTGACGCCTATGAACCCGGCGACCGTCGCCACAGGCAATTCCCCCGAGAGCGTCACCGTCGACCCAACAGGTCAGTATGTCTTCGCGGTGAGTACGAACGACGACACGATTTCCCAGTACGGCATTGGGGCCGACGGCAGCCTAACCGCCCTGAGCCCCGAGTCCGTCGCGACGAGCTCCGGTTCTGGACATTCCATTACCGTCGACCCGACCGGACAGTACGCCTACGCAACCAACTTCAACAATTCCGTCATTAACCAATACGCCATCGATGCCCAGAGCGGCGGCACCATCAGCCCAACCAGCGCGACAGTGGCGGAGGGCCTGACAACAACCTTCACCCTGACGCCGGATTCCGGCTTCACCCTGGATCACGTTACTGGCTGCGACGGTGCCGAGTCGGTCAATACCTACACAACGAACAGTGTGGTCGAGGACTGCACGGTGACGGCTTATTTCTCACGTTGAATGAAGGAGGATGTTGAGCGGGTTCGGAGGCTTTCGGGTCGGTATAAAAGCGCTACGCGCCATTTACAGGACCGGAGCCTCCTGCCCCATGAACATCCTGGCTCGCCAACTACTGGCCCGCTTCAAACCAGAACTCGATCTCATCCGTCTCCTGATCAAACTCCGCCGCATGCTCAACCCCGGCGGGCACCTGGTACCAGTCGCCGACGCCGTAACGTTCCGCCCGGCCCTCGATGAACAGCTTGAGCTCACCGCGGATGATGACGCCGTGGTTGTCCGTGTCGTGGGTATGGGGTGGGATTCGGGTTCCGGCGGGGTATGACGCAAACAGAACGTCGGCGCCATTGGCCGCCAGGCGGTAGGCATCAAAGCGCCCATCAAAGAGTGGCAGCGTGCGAATTTTATCCGGGTATTTCCCTGGCATCTCTCATCGTCCTCATGTATTCAACGTCTTGGTTGGCGAACCCGAGACAGAACCTATTCCCTACAAGTTGACGGCCAGTTGATGACATCTATCCCGGTTTTCGCCCGCGTTTTAATCAGTCAATTCTTTAGGATATTCAGAGAAGCACTCCCGATAAAAACAACAAAGCCGATATAAAAGACGACCGATGCAACGCCGCTTTCGACGAAGAAATTTAGAAGCACACCCATCGAAGCGATTAGAAAACCAGAAATGGTCGCTCGATATAGGAACAGGTTGGATTTCGCAGCAACCTCCACCTTGGCGTATAACATTTCAAAAAAGATGCCCACCAGCCCTAAAGCAAAACCGCCAATAAAGACTCTCTTGGCGACAACCGGATCCACATAGTCACTTGCCCAAACAGAGCACAGGCAAATCGCAAATCCGACAAACAGCAGTAGTCTCATACTTTGTCCAAGAGAATTTAATTAATCTGCCCAGGATTTCCATGATCATTCCGAGGACAATTGATAAAAATTAAAGTGCTACGTGCCCATTAATACTCTTTGGTTAAATGCTTCAATGAACATTGATATTCAACTCGCGAGTGTGGCCATTGCATTCAAAATATGGATCCCCGAGGCACGATTCAGTCTCAATTTTTGCACTACCAGCTGATGAAGTAACTATTAGATTAAACGTGATAGGAACGGGATGCGCTGTTGGCATAATCGCCCCCCAAAACTCAAACTCCTTCTGTGGCTTCAGCTCGTAGCGACCTTCTTGATCTGTAATCGCATATATATCCGGATCGGGCTCGTAAAAAACCTTGGCACCTGGGATAGGGATTCCAGTCTTTGCGCTCGATACGACGCCAACAAATCTCGGCGTCTTCCAGTTATTGTGCGGGTAAGGAAAAACACACCCAGATATGAACAGGTAGATTGTTGTTGCTGCTATGTATCTCATAGACATTTAACGAGGCCGTAGAAAAACCCTATTCTGAGCCATTTCCACCCGCCGTTTCAGTTGTTCTCTTGTTAGTCCGTAATTAGCAGATGCTTTATTTTATTGGCCGACAATTAACCTCAGATCCCGCTTTCCGGCCCGGCATCCCCGATGGCGTGTTCAGCGGCGCCTGCTCATGGCTTGGTCTGACCTTCAGATCAGGCCGCTAACTGCCCTTAATTCGCCACTTCTCAATATTATGAACCAGGCGGTAAAGCTGCCACTAGCCCTGCACCTTCCGTTTACCCCGCAGACAGAAGCGGTTCATCCGCTTGGTTGCGCCGATGTTGCCGAACACCGGCTCCACCACGAACGTTCGTTGGTTGTATATGGCTTTGTCTTATGGGCTATCCACCCCCTGCTGTCGGCGCAGCTGGGCTTGTTCTCAATGGTGAGGCACCTTAAATAAATCCGTCCCGGTTTTCTGCGGTTTTTCATCCGATCCGGTTTCCCGCCTTACCGATCCGTCAGGGCGAGCTGAACGCCCAGGCCCGCGAACGCTGCCGCGAAGCCCCGTCGTAACCAACCCTGAACCTTGGGTGACTCAATGACGACGGTCCGAAAGGCATGGGCGAGCTGCCCATAGATCACGAAAACAACAAAGGTCATCGCCATGAAAACGCCACTCAGGCCCAGCAACTGAGCCAACGGCGACAGGGAATCCGTCGCAACGAACTGGGGCAGGAAGGCCAGGAAAAAGATCGTCAGCTTGGGGTTGAGGATATTCAGCAGGAACGCCCTGAGCACCAGAGATGCCACACCCCCCTTGCGCCGCACGTCTTGAACGGAGAAGGCGCTTCGATCACGCCACGTCGCAATCGCCAGGTAAAGGAGATAGGCGACCCCGGCATACTTGAGCACCTGAAACGCGACCGCGCTGGTATGCATGATGGCCGCCAATCCCAAAATAGTAGCCAGCAAATGCGGGACAATGCCAAGGGTGCATCCGAGAGAGGCAAACAGGCTTGCACGACGCCCATGCATCAAGCCAGAGGACACCGTGAAAATGACACCGGTGCCTGGAATCAGTACGACAACCAGAGAGGTCAGCAGAAACTCAGCAGAGAACATCTGCGATGGCTCCTATATCGGGCTTAAACATGAAGACTCCCCACAAAATGGGCTGCCTGGGCCAGCCAAAATGAACGATCCGCAGCCCAACGGCTACCCCACTTCAAACCAGAACTCAATCTCATCCGTCTCCTGATCGAACTCCGCCGCATGCTCAACCCCGGCGGGCACGTGGTACCAGTCGCCGACGCCGTAACGTTCCGTCCGGCCCTCGATGGATAACTTGAGCTCACCGCGGATGATGACGCCGTGGTTGTCCGTGTCATGGGTATGGGGTGGGATTCGGGTTCCGGCAGGGTATGACGCAAACAGAACATCGGCGCCATTGGCCGCCAGGCGGTAGGCATCAAAGCGCCCGTCAAAGAGTGGCAGCGTGCGAATTTTATCCGGATATTTCCCTGGCATCTCTCATCGTCCCTGTGTATTCGATGTCTTGATTAGCGAACCCGAGACTAAGCCTATTCCCGAGAAGTTGACAGCGAAACAAATAAATCTGTCCCGGTTTTCGGATGGAGCTTGCGCATCGCCTCGCTCTCGGCCTTGGAGTAATCGACACCATCGACGCTGTTGAATTGCTTATCGGACAGGCGGGTAAACTGACGACGCCAGTTGTAGATCTGCCCCGGATGGATGCCCAACTCTCGGGCAACCGCGGCTGCCGTATTACCCGGCTGATCGGCTCTTCGAACGGCTTCACGACGAAACTCTTCGGTGTAGGCCTGGGCCTTCTTGCGGCTCATGGAGCACCTCCGTGCTAGGGGCAACCCTAACTATAGAAGGTGTCTACTGTTCGTGGGTAACTCGGGCGCATGACGTCAAAAATCATCGGCGACAAAAAGCACAGCGAAGCGGCGCTTTTTGCCGTCCGAGTGAATTTTCCTTGTTATGTGCATTTACAAAAAACGCTTATCTTATTCGAAACACATATGACTTTTTGTCTGATTTCTTTTTATCGAGTCTTGAGTAGGTTATTTCAACCTCCCCGAATAAAATATTTTTGTCATATGGTTTTACATAACTTATTCCAAAGTGAAAGTCATGCCCAGGAGCAATATTTGTAGGATTCCAATCGAACTCGATCCATTCTATTGGGGGAAAACCTGTACCTCCATGATTGAAATTCTTTTTCCATTCATAAAATTTTAACTGGGTATTTTCTGATATAGGTACAGCAACTTCATCAATATATATACCGTGTAATGTTTGGTTTGAAATTTGTAAAACTACACGCGATTCATCACCGATTGACGAACTATCTAATATTTGCACTACAAGCGGTTCCTTGCTTTTTATATACCTATACGCTTTTTCACCCACGCTTACGGTAAATCCACTTGCTGCTGCGACACCCGCAGCAGTAAAGAATTCAGCCTTTATTTGGCCGTCTTCTGGTTTTTCGTCTGACATAGCCGCCTCTCAGATTATTTGCACATAACGCTTGCAGCATGCGCGTCCATGGAATGGAGCCGAAGGCGCAATGAAATGGGCGTCGCCGTGCCTGCACTTGTTAGATTTCATTGGCGAGATCCGCCATTAGCTCCAAAAAGGCAGCTCCGGCTACCTCGGGCGCATAGGTATGATGCTCAAGGTCATACTCAATCGAAAATCTCACCAGACGCGTGTAGAAAGGGTGTCTAGAGCAGATCTCAATTTCCTCAACTTGCTTGCCTTTGTGGACACAGTCGATCCAGAACGATTTCTCATCTGAGTCATACTCAACATAGAAGGCTTCTTCAAAAGTGTACCCATTTGACGGGTTTTCTCCATCTAGGATCGAGCTCACGATCCGTTCCGAATCTATAGGTTTCGCAGTGCCTTGGTCTGCGACGAAATAATCTTCAGCAAACGCGAGGAAAGGACGAGAGGTCGCCTGAATAAATAAAGAGGCGATGTCTACAGCATCTTCAGTTTCTGCGGGCGTCGGGTTGTAGTACTCATGCTCAAGCAAGTTCCTAGTTTTGACTACTTTACGAACGATTGCTGAATTGATCAGCCCCATCTTTCCCAGCAGCTCCATCTTTTGCGGGAAATTCGGCTTCCTAGAGAGACCAAAGGAACAGAGTATGTTGTCAACTTGGCAGTCTATGGCTCGTTTCGCATTGGATAGTCCGTTGATGTGTCTATGCGATTGTGCTGACTCTAAATCGCTTCGCGCATATGCGAGGTACTCACATGGCCGGATGCTCGTTGTGTAGTCAAATTTACCAACACATTTGAGATCAAATTGCGGTGCGGACCAACCCGCAACGTGATCTTGTAGAAATTGGGAAATATGCACATAGCTCTCCGAGAATATCTAACGCCTTGGCTTTGCGGCGCACCGGAGCGCCAGCGAAGGTGCGTCCGACAACAGCCATTTGTTATGTGCTTTTCTAGTCAAGCTCAATGTTAAATCCACGAAGAATCTCCACTCTCGCATTAGATAGAGCCTGCTCATCAATTCTGTAATACGTATCTGGATCGGCTACCATCGTTGATAAGCTCATATTAATAATTTGATTATCGCTGGATATAAACTTTGGTGTTTTGGGAATGCAGCTTCTAAGTGCCACTATCTCACCAAGTGCAAGTTTATGTGATGGAAACCCAATATCTCTTTCATCCTCTTGCCTTACACAATCCCTTAGCCGATCCAGCACCTCGCCGTTTAGATAATTTTTTGTAAGGTAACCATCGCAAATGCAGAGAATAAGAGTCAATGAGCCTATCTTTAGCAAAATACTGCTTGGATCCACTAAAGTCACAAGGTCTGTATCGGCATTTTTTGTTTTGAAGGCATAAAGACTCGATGGCAGTTGAAACCCGTGACCATTTCGATACGAAGCTCGAACGTACTCAAAATTCTGACCCATCACTACGGATGAGCAAATTTCTCTCCATTCCTCATCTTGGGTCGAAATCAAGTCATAGTAGAAGAGTCCGTAATAAATTTTTGACAACCAAGTTGTGATAATTGCTGTTGCCGATTCATCTGGCCCGTACACCATCGGAAGGCCAGCCTCCTCTGACTTTATAGTCTCATAAAGAGAATCTAGGTCATCGAGAAGGTTAAGAGCTCTATTTTCATAGTGGCTCCCAAATTCACTATTACAGCTCGAGTGCGCAGGTACCTTTATCCGACTATACTGAGTTTCCTTTCTCCCGGTAATCGTCTTCTCTTTAATTCCGAGCCTACCAAGAAGGCTATTTGGAATAATATGCTCTAGCGTTTTCTTCTCTTCAATTGCTTCATCGCAAAAGAAACATACCTTTCTTAAATCGCTCATATTTCGGCTACCCCTAGAGCACCTTCAGCACATAACGGCTTACTCACCGGAAAATTAGGAGCGCAGCGAGTAATTTTCCGAGTGCAGCAACTTGTTACACCTCTTTTGTAAACCTGAGTAGAGACATTTCAGAATGTGTTATGCATTTTTCTTCCGACGAGTAGTGCGCTTGATAAAACTTAAAATCATATCTATCTGTTTCTCTGCATTTTTTCTCAATTATTTTTATTACTTTCAATTTATCTTCTGTTGTCGTTTTAATACCAAAAATAATGCCTTTAAGAGATGAGAATTCGTAATTTAATGACCTATCTTTTGGATCTGAAAAGCTATCGAATGAGCTAGCAAGGATCAAGCGATGTTCGTTTTCATATGACCAATCCTTTGACTTAACTGTTACATCTCTATAAAAATTTTCCCAATAATTTTTGCGCCAACTATCTTCAGATTTAATCATGTCATCTGCACATTCACTCAAGGAGCCATTTAACGTGTACCACATAGAATTCAGTTTAGGGATAGGAAGTCGGCCAAGCATACGAAAGAAATCTATTTGACCATAACCTTCAATGTAATCTATCGGATAAAACATTCTGTTTCTAAATCCATAAGTAGGGCCAGATGTTGAACTGTAACCATTTCTTCCTTTTAGGTTTAGAAAGGATTTTTCATTAATTACGTCAGCATTAAAAATCAAGCAGGCACCAGAATGATTATCACCATAATGCCCCCACACTGAAGAACTATTACACTCAGACATAAAACATGCTGTATACCAATCAGGAAAAACCAACTTTTCAATTTTAGAGATATATTCTTTAGGAAACTCAATAATTACTAGATTTCTATTCTTTTTGTCACTATCGATATTTCCATTAAATCGATAGATAAGATCCATCTGCTGGTTACTATGATGATGCGCTGAAAACATAGCGTTTGCTATCTTTTCATCACCTCCACTATCAAGTAAGCTTTTCTCAAGAATACCTATAAAGTCTTGGCTCAATAGGTCGCGAATTGGTTTATCTGCTTCAGAGCCTTTATTGTCTCGCTCAGGAATAAGCCCACTTCTTTCGTATTCTGAATAAATTACTTCAAGCGCAAAATTATGGATATTTCGAAGATAGAAAAACAATTCATCTCTTCTTACAGGTGTTGTTCGCTTAGAAATTGATTCGATAAATTTAATTAGACTTTTATTATCAAAGAATTTTTTTGTAATGCTTGCAAATAACTCTTGATACATTGGTGTAGGAAAATCTTCTTCACCAGAAAAAACCGGCATGTGAGCTGTAGTAATGGGGTGCTCTTCACCTGAAATTATTAACAAAGAACAAAGTCTTTCGAGGCATAATAAATAATGTCGAAACAAGTTTCTCCATACTATGAAGTCACCTTTCCAGTACATATCTCGAAAGCCTTCCATAGGGTCATTTAATGATTCTGGCTCTGCAAAATAGATACTTTGATTTTCTAATTCTTCGAACTCACCAATCAGACTATTGATACGTCTGAACCTGTAAAATTCCTTCTTCATATAATAGAACTCAATTCATTGTGGGTGTAACAGTGATTAGACGGAACGCGTCATTATCGAATATCGAAGAATTCGGTATAACAGCAGTATCGCTCGACGGATAAATCTATAATTTTCATAATTTTAAAGCCACCGTACAAACGCATCCTGCAATATCACCGCGCTCCTCATAACATGCACCAACCTGTCGCCCGCTAACCAATGTAGCCAAACCAACCACACCTCGCCAATGAGGCAGATCAACAAATCAGGCAGGCGCAAGCCGTCGCCCCGAATCGGGCGACAGTCTCAAAGAAAGGATTTATTCGAAGGGAACTTCAGAGATGGAGATGGGCAGTTGGTCTGCCCTACCCCTCAAACATAAGGAATCAACGATTCCCCATACAACGCCAGCTCTTCCAGAACATGCCGATCCTTCGCTTCCAGTTCCGGCGATTGTATCCGTTGCTGAATGTCCGCGAAGAAGCCTTCCAGCGAGCGCCAGCCGGCTTTGGGGTGCATCAGGCGTTGTTGCTTGAATTCCTCCCAGCGTTCCTGCTCTTCCGAGTCCAGGGTCTGGGGGTAGTTGCGGGCGCGATAGCGGAAGACCATTTCCGCGAGGCGGGCGTCGTCGAATTCGGGGGTGGCTTCGCCCATCACTTCCACGGGCTGCTGGAGCAGTTGTTCCAGGCGTTTGCGGTCGTTGGGGCTGAGGAAGCCGCCGGCGTAGAGCTGTTCGTCGGGGTCGGTCAGATCGCCCGGGCCGTCGTCCTGGGGTTGGTAGACTTCGGCCAGTTTCTCGCCCAGCCCCCTCGCCTGCCGCAGGATCTGCAGGTTGGCGCGCAGGGTGTCCCCGTCCAGTTGCAGTTGTTCGAGGCGTTCCGGGCTGAGGGATTTGAGCATGGTGCCGGGGGCCAGCACCGGGCATTTGTTGAGTTGGATGGCTTTCAGGGGGAAGCGTTCTTCGTCGCCCAGTTCCGCCTGGGTGCTGAACAGGCGGCGGCGGATTTCCTCGACGTCGGCGTTGATCAGCTCGGTCGGGTCCTTGCGCAGGTCGTAGACGATGACGGCGTTCTTGTTGACCGGGTGCTGGGCCACCGGGGCGATCATGGCGCAGCAGCCGATGGACGCCGGGTATTTGCTGGACACGTGGAACACCGGCTTCATGGTGGCCAGGTCGAGCATGGAACGGGCGGAGTGTTTGTCCTTGTGCTCCAGTACGTACTCGAACAGCTTGGGCTGTTTGTCCTTGATCAGCTTGGCCAGGGCGATGGTGGCGGTGACGTCGGACATGGCGTCGTGGGCCGCTTCGTGGCTGATGCCGTTGGCGGCGGTGAGCTCTTCCAGGCGGAAGCTGGGGGAGCCGTCCTCCTTCTTGGGCCAGTTGATGCCTTCGGGCCGCAGCGCGTAGGTCAGACGCACCATGTCGATGATGTCCCAGCGGGAGTTGCCGTTCTGCCATTCCCGGGCGTAGGGATCGCGCAGGTTGCGGTAAAGGGTATGGCGGGTGACCTCGTCGTCGAAGCGCAGGCTGTTGTACCCCACCACACAGGTGCCCGGCTGGCTGAAGGCCTCGTGGATCAGGCTGATGAATTCGGCTTCCGGGTAGCCTTCGGCGCGGGCCTGCTGGGGCGTGATGCCGGTGATCAGGCAGGCGACCGGGTCCGGCACGTAGTCTTCGGTGGGCTGGCAGTAGATGACCAGAGGGTCTTCGATGATGTTGAGGTCGGCATCGGTCCGCACGCCGGCAAACTGGGAGGGCCTGTCGTGCACCGGGTCGGCGCCGAAGGTTTCGTAGTCGTGCCAGTAGAAGCTTTTAATCACGTGTTTGCCAACCTCAGCCGTGTCGTTTGGCTGCCGAGTGTAGCAAAGCCGTGAAAAGGGATCAGCAGGCCGGCCTCAGAAGAGGCCGACACCGCGATCGATGTATTCGGTCCGCGCCCGGGAAATGCCGTTCTGAAGGGTGGTCAGGTCCATCTGCATGGACGTCGGAATATTCAGGTACACGCCCGCGGCCGCATCGACCGCGGTGCCGCCGGTGGCGTTGCTGGACCAGCTTACCGGGGCCTTCTGGAAGGAGATGAAGAAGTCTTCCGTGGGGCTGACGGTGCCGTCGCCGTTGTCCGCGCCGATATCCAGGGTTTTGAGGTTGGTCAGCGGTGCGCACTGGACGCCGGCGGTGCAGTCGGTGGCGGCGTCGTTCAGGCCGATGTAGCTGGCGCGGGTGTTGGTGGCGTTGCCGCTGGCGTCGTAGAGCTGGGCGTCGGAGACGTTGCCGCTGCTGTCTTCAAGCTTGATGCCCAGGTTGCCGGAGAAGCTTTCGAAATCGCCGGAAAGCGTGCCCCGGGCCTGCCCGAAGCCCATGCGGAAGCCGACGATGTCGCCGTTCTCTTCCGCCAGCTCGAAATACGGGTTGCTGGCTTCGAACGGCACGATGTCGTTGACGGCATAGGTCTGGCCGTTGAGCTGGACTTTGGTGGCGTCGGTGGAAATGTGGCCGAGCGACAACTGGCTGACCAGCACGTCGGCGCCGTCGCCGGTATCGCCGAGGGCTACGGTGTCGATGTTGGTCTGGATTTCGGCATCCAGCCCCATCGTCACGCGGGTGTAGCGGTGTTCCGGCGTTCCATCGATATCCACGGCCATCATGGCCTGACCGGTGATTTGCTCCATCTCGCTGTCGGAGATGGGCTTGAGTTCCGCCTGTACGACTGACGAAAATATCAGGCCGAAGCACACCGGGGCCACGCGTTTAAGCGCATCCCTGTTCATTGTTAGTGTCTCTGAGTGATTGACTGCTGTCCGACAGTCATTGCGGCAAGACGCGACGCGTTGTTTTTGTTATCCGGTACGGCGTCCCCTTGAGGGGTTCCGGTATCGCAGCCACAGCATTTTTAGGAGCCCTTCAGGGGCCCGTTATTATTTGCTTGCGTGACGACTATAGGTGGGCATTTCGGTCATTTAAGTGAGACCTGTCACATTAGGCCACGCAATCGCCGCCGGTCATTCCAAACTGTGATTGAGGTCTTACAACAAATTACATTCTGTTCATCAAAATGCGCGGCGAATGCGTTAGTTTTGCGGGAATGATTCAGCGGGCCTATGACGACGGAGTGCCATACGCGACCTGTGAGTGACTGCTAGACTTCTTACACACGTCAATGAGTTATACGGCATGAGTTACCGCGTCCTGATCTGTGACGACTCCTCCATGGCCCGCAAGCAAATGGCCCGCGCCCTGCCCGAAGGCTGGGCGGCCGATGTGCGTTTTGCCGAACACGGCGAAGCCGCCCTGGAGATCATCCGCGAAGGCGACTGCGACGTCCTGTTCCTGGACCTGAACATGCCGGTGCTCGACGGCTACGGGGTGCTGGAGGCGATTGCCGGCGAGGATTTGCCGGTGATGACGCTGGTGGTGTCCGGCGATATCCAGCCCGAAGCCCGCAAGCGGGTGCTCAAACTCGGCGCCATGGATTTCATCCGCAAGCCCACCGATCCGGAGAAGATCACCGAGATCCTGGGCACCTACGGCCTGTACAGCGAGGCCGACTCGGCGGAGCCGGCCCCGTCGCCCAGCCCACAACCCTTGCCCGACGGCACTCTGGATCTCAACGCCTACCTGCAGGAAATGTCCAACGTGGCCATGGGCCAGGCGGCGGACCTGCTGGCGCGCCTGCTGGATGTGTTCATCAAACTGCCGGTACCGCGGGTGGCCACGCTGGCGCAGAGCGAGCTGATCATGGCGCTGGGTGCCGCCGGCGAGCGCGACAGTTATTCCGCCGTGTGCCAGGGGTTCAACGGCGCCGGCGTGGCGGGCGAAGCCCTTTTGCTCTTTTCGGATGCCAGTTTCGATGACATGGCCCGGCTGCTGGGTTACGAGGCCGACAATCGCAACGCCCTCGAACTGGAAGTGCTGATGGATCTGTCCAGCATCCTGTTCGGGGCCTTTATCAAGGGGCTGGGCGATCAACTGGACCTGCACTTTGGCCTCAGCCACCCCACGGTGCTGGGTCAGCATCGTCAGGTCAGCGACCTGCTGGAATACCACGAGGCCCGGGATCAACAGCTGCTCAGCATCGAGATCAACTACGCCATTGAGGACTACAACGTGATGTGCGATCTGCTGATCCTGCTGACGGCAGACTCGATCCCCCAGCTTCAACAAGCCATCGACTACCTGACGGAGTAACCCATGGCGATCAACCAGGACGACATGCTCGAATTCCACTGGCTGATGGACATGCTGGAAACCGTCGAGGTGGGCCTGATCGTGCTCGACGCCGAGTTCCGGGTGCACGTGTGGAACGGCTTTATGGAAAACCACAGCGGCGTAACCGCGTCGCGCATCAAGGACCAGAGCCTGTTCGATTTTTTCCCGGATCTGCCCGAGCCGTGGCTGCGACGTAAGGTGAAGTCCGTGCGCATGCTCAAGACCCGGGCCTTCACCACCTGGGAGCAGCGCCCCTACCTGTTCCATTTCCGGAACACCCGGCCGATCACCGGCACTGCGCCCTACATGTACCAGAACCTGACCATCAGTCCGCTCACCAGCGCCGACGGCGAGGTGCGCATGGTGTGCCTGATGGTCTACGACGTGACGGACATGGCCGGCGGCAAGCTGGCGCTGGAACAGGCCAACGAGCAGCTGTTGCGCCTGAGCGAAACGGACCGCCTGACTGGCCTGCTCAACCGGGGCACCTGGGAGAGCCTGCTACAGGCGGACTACGAGCGCTGCCGGCGCTACGGCAACGATTCGGTACTGGTGATGTTCGACATCGATCACTTCAAATCGGTGAACGACACCTACGGCCATGTGGCGGGTGATGAGGTGATTCGCCGGACCTCCGACGTGTTGCGGTCCAACCTGCGTCATGCGGATCTGGCGGGGCGTTACGGCGGGGAGGAGTTTGCCATCGTGTTGCCGGAGACGACCGTCGATGGTGCGGTGGCGTTGTGCGAGCGTATTCGGCAGACGATCGAATCGTCACCGGTGGACACCGGCACGGCGCGGATCAGTTACACGATCAGTCTGGGCGTGGCGCCGATCACCGACGACACCGAGACCCCGACGCAATGGATCGAGCGGGCCGATGCCGCCCTCTACGAAGCGAAAGAGGGCGGCCGAAATCAGACCTGCGTTACGGACGTGCCGTCACGCGCTGAGTGAACGAACCGGCCGGTCGACCAGTCCCTTCACGGCTTTGTCGTAGATCTCTTCACGCTCATCGTTGTTGGTGATGCACAGCCCCAGGTCACGCAGCAGGCCGTCGGCCACGTCATACACCCAGGCATGCACCGACAGGTCCTGGCCGCGGGCCCAGGCGTCCTGGACGATGGTAGTCTGGCACACGTGGCGCACCTGTTCGATGGCGTTCAGTTCGCACAGGCGATCGATCTGGTCCTGTTCGCTGGGCAGCTTTTCCAGCACCGGCCTGAACTGGTCGCGAACGTCCTGAATGTGGCGTAGCCAGTTGTTGATCAGGCCCAGTCCCTGGTCTTTCAGCGCCGCCTTCACGCCGCCGCAGCCGTAGTGGCCGACCACCATGATGTGCTTGACCTTGAGCACTTCCACCGCGAACTGGATGACCGACAGGCAGTTGAAGTCGGTATGCACCACCACGTTGGCCACGTTGCGGTGAACGAACACGTCACCCGGCATCAGGTTCATGATCTGGTTCGCCGGCACACGGCTGTCGGCACAGCCGATCCAGAGATATTCCGGGGACTGCTGGTTGGACAGACGCTCGAAGAATTGCGGATCTTCTTCCTTGATCTTCTCTGCCCAGTCACGGTTACTTTCAAAGATATGATTAAGCCGTCGCATGTTTTCCTTCTCTGGTTGGGGAGCCGCTGCCCTGCGCGGTCGGCGGTGACCGGTGAGGTTCAGAGGATCCAGTAGAGCCCATCAGTGGCCGGGATGTTGCGGGAGGGTGCCCCACCCCGGCCATCAAACCAGCGCCGGTCGGGTACCGGCGCACAAATTGAACGGGATATGCCCGTCAAGTTCAACCCATTGGGCTGGCCGTTGCCTCCAGCGGCGTGTGGATCGACGACTGTGCCAGATCCAGCAACTCCCGCAGGGCAACGGAGAACATCGCGTACTCCGGCTCCCGGGTGCTGCGCAGTTCGGAGAGCATCGTTTGCCACCGATCGACCATCGGCTTGTGGCGTTCGATCCAGTCGTCGATGGCGGCACTGACGTCCCCGTCCTTGCCGCTGATGCGCAACACGCCGGTAGTCAGCGCACGTTGCTGCCAGTCCAGGTCCTCGCGGAAGCTTTCCCGCGCCAGGGCTTCCCAATGGGAAGACGGCGAGAGTTTGGCGACCGCACCGGCGAACCAGTTGAGGTCCAGCCGCTCGCCCAGGCTGTAGTACAGGTTGGCCACCTGCTTGAGCGGCACCTGCGTGGTCTCGTGGGCTTCGATGATGCCCAGCGCCGCGTACAGGTAAGAAGTACCGGCCACCACGGCCGCCACATCCTCCGGAACCGACTTCTTGACCAACGCGTCGTAATGCTCGCGCCACTCCTCGCCGGACTGTTGCCCCAGGTAATCCGGCAACTGGGCAATGATATCCGATAGCGACTTGGCAAACCGGTCCACATGGGACTGGATGTTGAGCTCGCTGCGACGGTTGCGCAGCAACCAGCGAACGGCCCGGCGCACCAAGCGAATCAGCTCGTTCATCAGTTCCAGTTGCAGGGAGGCCGGCACTTTGTTGTCCAGCGCCTCGATCTTGTTCCACCACTCGTCGATGCGGAACACGTCCCGGGCGATGAGCCACGCCATGGCGATGGCCGACACGGACGCGCCGGTGGACTTGGCCAGCCGGTCGACGAAGGTGATGCCCATGTGGTTGACCATGTCGTTGGCGATCTGGGTGGCGATGATCTCGCGGCGCAGTTGGTGCTCGCCCAGTTCCTTGCCGAATTTCTTGATCAGCGCGTCCGGGAACACCTTGTTCATTTCCTTGGCCAGGGACGGCTCGTCCGGCAGGTCGCTCTCGGTGAGCAGCTGCTTGAGATCGCCCTTCACGTAGGAAATCAGCACCGACAGCTCCGGCCGGGTGAGGCCTTTCTTGTCGAGCTTGCGCTCGGCCAGGGTGTCCTCGTCCGGCAGGAATTCCAGCTCGCGGTTGAGCTTTCCTTCCGACTCCAGGGTAATCATCAGCCGGCGGTACTCTTCCAGCCGGGTGGTGGTATCGGTGTTGGCGATACTCAGCGCCTGGGTCTGGCGGTAGTTGTTGAGCAGCACCAGCTCGGAGACGTCGTCGGTCATCTTCTCGAGCATGTTGTTGCGCTGCTTCTCGGTCAGGTCGCCATTGGCCACCACGCGGTTGAGCAGGATCTTCATGTTCACTTCGTGGTCGGAGCAGTCCACCCCGCCGGCGTTGTCGATGAAGTCCGTATTCAGGCGGCCGCCGTTGAGACCGAACTCGATGCGGCTGAGCTGGGTCATGCCCAGGTTGCCGCCCTCGCCCACGACCTTGACCCGCAGTTCCTTGCCGTTGACCCGCAGGCCGTCGTTGGCCTTGTCACCCACATCGCTGTGGGTCTCCTTCGAGCCCTTCACGTAGGTGCCGATGCCGCCGAACCACAGCAGGTCCGCCTGGGCCTTGAGGATGTGGCTGATCAGCATGTTGGGCGGCACGCGGTCCGACTTGATGTTGAACAGCTTCTTCATTTCCGCGCTGACCGGGATCGACTTGGCGCTGCGGTTGAACACGCCACCGCCCTTGGAGATCAGGTCGGCGTTGTAGTCGGTCCAGGCGGAACGCGGCAGTTCGAACAGGCGCTTGCGCTCCTCGAAGCTCTTCTTGGGATCCGGTGACGGGTCCACAAAGATGTGCATGTGGTTGAACGCCGCAATCAGCTTGGCGTGATCGGACCGCAGCAGGCCGTTGCCGAACACGTCCCCGGCCATGTCGCCGATCCCGATCACGGTGAAGTCGTCCGTCGCCGGGTTGATGCCCAGTTCGCGGAAGTGACGCTCCACGGACACCCAGGCGCCCTTGGCGGTGATGCCCATCTTCTTGTGGTCGTAACCCTGGCTGCCGCCGGACGCGAAAGCGTCACCGAGCCAGAAGTCGTATTCCTTCGACAGGCCGTTGGCGATGTCAGAGAAGGTGGCGGTGCCCTTGTCGGCCGCGACGACCAGATAGTGGTCATCCTCGTCGTGGCGCACCACGTTCTGCGGTGGGCGGATGGCGCCGTCAATCAGGTTGTCCGTGACATCCAGCAGGCCGCGCACGAAGGTCTTGTAGGCCTCGATACCCTCACGCTGGAAGGCGTCGCGATCGCCGCCGTCCGGCAGTTGCTTGGCGACGAAGCCGCCCTTGGCCCCCACCGGCACGATGACCGCGTTCTTGACCTGCTGGGCCTTCACCAGCCCCAGGATCTCGGTGCGGTAGTCCTCGAAGCGATCCGACCAGCGCAGGCCGCCGCGAGCCACCTTGCCGCCGCGCAGGTGTACACCTTCCACCCGCGGCGAGTAGACGTAGATCTCGAACATGGGCATGGGCAGCGGCATGTCCGGGATCTCGGACGGACGGAACTTGTAGCTGATGTACGGCTTGTGGTTGCCGTCGGCGTCCGCCTGGAAGTAGTTGGTGCGCTGGGTGGCCTTCATCAGGTCCAGGTACAGGCGCAGGACGCGGTCCTCACTGAGGTTTTCCACGTCGTCCAGGCCGGCGTTGAACTCCAGCTCCAGCTTCTGCTGGGCCGCAGCGCTCTTGCCGGCACTCTGGTTGCGCTCGGGATCGAACCGCACGGCAAAGAAGTCGAGCAGGTTCTGCGCCAGGCCGACGTGGTTGACCAGCGTGTTGGAAATGAACGTCTGACTGTTGGAGATGCGGATCTGGCGCATGTAGCGCGCGTAGGACCGCAGCATCGCGATCTGCCGCCAGTCCAGGTAGCAGGCCAGGATCAGGCGGTTGAAGTTGTCGTTCTCCGCCTCGCCGTACCAGACCCGGCGGAACAGGTCTTCGAAGATCGGCCGGATGCGGTGGATATCGACGATCTTGCCGGTGTAGGCCTGCAGCGAGAAGTCGTGGATCCACACCGAACGACCGTTACGGTCCACCACCTCAAAGGGGTGTTCGCCCAGCACCCGGAAGCCGAGATTATGGAAAATCGGCAGTACGTCGGAGAGCGGCAACTGCTCGTCGGGCGCAAACAGCTTGAAGTGAACGGTGCTCTCTTCCTCTTCCAGAGCGCGGTAGAAACTCATTTCCAGCTGGGAGCTGTTCGCCGCGTCGACGATGTGCTCCAGGTCGATCGCCGCCCGGCGTGGTGAGAACTTGTCCCGGTAGCTGCCGGGGAAGGCGTTGCGGTAGAGACGGATCAGCTCGTTGCCGCGCTCCTCGCCGTGGGTCTCATGCAAGGCGTCGGACAGGCCGTCGCGCCAGGACTGCGCCAGGGCGATCACCTGCTCCTGAATGTCGTGGACCGGCAGTTGCCGGTTTTCCACCTGCGGCACGCGGATGGTGAACTGGACTCGGGCCAGCACCGATTCGGAGAAGTGGGTGACGAACTCGATGTCTTCGGCGCCCAGGCGTTCCATCAACACCTGTTCCACGTTCAGACGCAGCTCGGTGTTGTAGATGTCCCGCGGGAAGAACGCCAGGCAGGTGACGAACTGACCGTACACGTCCTCGCGCATGAACACCTTGATCATGCGGCGTTCCTGAATGTAGAGGATGTCCAACGCCACCCGGTACAGCTCGTCCGCTTCGATCTGGAAGAGTTCATCGCGGGGGTAGACCGTCAGGATCTGGTCCAGCTCCTTGCCGGCGTAGTCGTCCCGCAGAAAGCCGGAGCGCTTGATCACTTCGGTGATCTTGCGGCGCAGCAGTGGGATCTGGTCAGGGCGCTCCTGGTAGACGTGGGAGGTGTACAGGCCGAGGAAACGGCGTTCACCGATCACCTCGCCCTTGGCGTTGAATTTCTTCACCGCGATGTAGTCGGGATAGGCCGGCCGATGCACTCGTGAACGCTGGGCCGACTTGGCGAAGATGAAGATGTC
Source organism: Marinobacter mangrovi (assembly GCF_016798325.1). GTDB lineage: Bacteria > Pseudomonadota > Gammaproteobacteria > Pseudomonadales > Oleiphilaceae > Marinobacter_A > Marinobacter_A mangrovi. The sequence goes on along the minus strand of NZ_JAERVO010000002.1, from coordinate 706,287 downwards.
GTCGGTGCGGGTCATCTCGGTGCGGGTGCGCTGGGGCAGCTCTTCCAGCCGGACTTTGACCGGCCGTTCGTTGTGGACCCGCAGGATGCCCATCTCGGAATTCGGCACCTGGGTGACCAGCATGCCGCCCTTCTCTTTGACGAAGTCGTATTCGTCGTAGCCCAGGAAGGTGAAGTGATCGTCCGCCAGCCATTCCAGGAAACGGTGTGCTTCCTTGATATCGTCGTTGCTGATCTTGGCCTTGCAGTTGTCCAGCTCTTTCAGGATCTCGGCGGACTTGGCCTTCATGGCCGGGAAGTCGTCCACGGCGATGCGCACTTCCTGCAGCACCTGCTGCAGCTCGTCTTCCAGACCGCGCAGCTCTTCCGGGTCGCTGTGCCGGTCGATCTCCAGCACGATCATCGCCTCGTAACTGGTCTTCGCCTTACTCGCCTTGCTGTCCCGGTCGTGGAGTTTCTTGAGCTTGCCGTTGCGGTCGCGCTCCACCTGGAGGATCGCGTGGTAGAGCGTGTGGGTTCCGATTTCGCGCTGGTTGATGGCGATGCGGATCGAGTCAATCAGGAACGGGATGTTCGGGTGGAGGATAAAGATAACGGAGTGGGTCGACTGCCAGCCGTCGCTTTCCAGGTCCGGGTTGAACACCGCCACCGGTGAATCCGCTGCCGCGCGGTTCTGGATGAACTTCCAGGCGGCGAGCACGGAACCGTAGACATCGGCAAACCGGCGGGCCAGGAGTTCATCAAGCGGCAGGTGGGATAAATGTTGAACTGCAAATTCACTGATCTTCTTCGCTTCGGTCTTGTTGATCTTTTCGGCAAAGGCTTCGGCCAGCAAGTCATGGAACTGGTCCTTGCTGGTCACCGTCAGCGCGTTCATGTGCTACCCCAACTTTCTGAATGAATGTTAATAAACAAATCCAGTGGAGACCTGTCACAGACTGGGTTCCACTACCGGGTCATGACAGGCAGCTGGCTTACTCCACTAGCATAGTCAAACCCTTGATTTTTGCTGGTAGGTTACAAACACTGGTCGCTTACAGCGATTGTGGTCAATACGGACCCCGGACTGGTTTGCAACCTAAGCACCCTACGAATCGTTCATGACGACCCCGGGGTGCTTTTCGTCCGATGCGGTCCGAAACAGAAAAATGGCAGGGAGTGGTTGAAAAAGATCAGACGGCGATTGCGGGATACATGACGCGCAGCAAGGAATGTCCACCTGATGGGCAGATCTAATGGAAACACTGTGCAACACTGCAACTCGCCACAGCATGGGCTTTTTCAACAGCTCCGAAACAAACGGAAGGATCAATGTCGTTACAGCGTATATTCGGGGATCTGCGATCCCAATTAGCGAAAAGGATCATAGGGCAGGAAAAGCTGGTGGACCGGCTGCTGATTGCCCTGCTCGCCGACGGCCACCTGCTGGTGGAAGGCGCCCCGGGTCTGGCCAAGACCACCGCCATCAAGACCCTGTCCGACCACATCGAAGGGGACTTTCACCGCATCCAGTTCACGCCCGATTTGTTGCCCTCGGACGTGACCGGCTCTGAAATCTACCGCGCCGAGACCGGCCTGTTCGAATTCCAGAAAGGGCCGATCTTCCACAATCTGGTGCTGGCCGATGAAATCAACCGGGCGCCGGCCAAGGTGCAATCCGCCCTGCTGGAAGCCATGGGCGAACGCCAGGTCAGCGTGGGCATGAAAACCTTCCCGCTGGACCGCCTGTTCCTGGTCATGGCCACCCAGAACCCGATCGAGCAGGAAGGCACCTATCCCCTGCCCGAGGCGCAGCTGGACCGGTTCCTGATGCACGTCACCATCGACTACCCGGATGCGGGCGCCGAGCGAGACATCCTCCACCTGGCGCGGCGCGATTACCAACAGGGCATCGCACCGACGGACCTGCGCCTGCGTGCCGATGACATCTTCCAGGCCCGCCTGGACGCCAGCGAACTGTACATGGCGGAGGCGGTCGAGGATTACCTGGTGGCGCTGGTGCTGGCCACCCGCCAGCCGGACACGCTGGACGCCGATCTGGCCCGCTGGATCGCTTTCGGTGCCAGTCCGCGCGGCACCATTGCGCTGGACCGCTGCGCCCGCGCCAAGGCCTGGCTGGACGGCCGGGACTTCGTCAGCCCGGACGACGTGCGTGCGATCGCATTCGACGTACTGCGCCATCGCGTGCTGCTGACTTTCGAAGCCGAGGCCGATGGGATCACGCCGGACGACGTTATCCAGCGCCTGATCGATCGGGTACCGGTGGCCGCCTGACACCATGCCGGACGCCTCTCCACTGATTCGCATTGACCTGCCGGAGCTGATCCGCCTGCAGGCGGACGCCCGTGCCCTGCGTCTGCCCGGCACGCGACCGGTCACCGTACGCCAGGCCGGCGTCAACCGCTCGCGGCAGAAAGGCCGCGGCATGGTGTTCTCGGAAGTGCGGCTCTACCAGCCCGGCGATGACATCCGCAGCATCGACTGGCGGGTAACCGCGCGCCGGCAACAGCCGCACACCAAACTCTACGAAGAGGAACGGGAACGCCCGCTGCTGATCCTGTGCGATCTGGGCGACTCGCTGTATTTCGGCAGCGAAGGTGCCTACAAGCGCGTGCGTGCGGCGCAGGTGGCCGGGCTGATTGCCTGGCTGGGCCTGTTTGCAGGCGACCAGGTGGGTGGCATCGTCTTCTCCGACCGACAGTGCGACGTACTGCGACCGGCCCGCCGCCGACGCGCCGTGGTGCGCCTGCTGGACAGTCTGGTGCAGCGCCAGGACGACCACACCGGCCGCTCGGGCCAAAGCGCGACCGGGAGTAAACTGGATGAAGCGTTGCGTGAGGCACGTCGTATCGCCCACACCGGCAGCCGTGTTTTCATCATCAGCGACTTTATTAACCTGTCGCCCGAGACTCCGGCGCTGATTGCGCAACTGGCCCGGCACAATACGATCAGCGCCCTGCGCATCATCGATCCGCTGGAGCAGGCGCTGCCGGAACGGGGCCGCTTTGCGGTGGCCGGACCGGACGGGCCGCTCTGGTTTGATGCCGGGAATGCCGCCTTCCGCGAGGCCTTCCAGGCGAAAGTGGCGGAACACGAATACCAGGTGGACCGCTGCTTCAGTCTGGCCGGTGTCAAAGCCGTCCCGATCTACACCGGGCAGCAGCCGGCGCAGGTCCTGAAAACCGTGCTCGGCCCGCGGGGCCGACTGGGATAAGCACAACGGTCACAACAACAGCATGACACAGGCAGTACAACAACCCATGAACCAGGGCGATCCTCTCGCACAACTGCGGGACATCCACCTGCCCGAGCCCGGCGGCTTCTGGCCGCCCGCGCCCGGCTGGTGGGTTCTTGCCGCGCTGGTGCTGATTCTGGTGGCGGCCGTCCTCTGGTGGGTCTGGCGCCGGCACCGGCGCAACCGCTGGATTCACGACGCCAAACAGGAATTGGCCCGGCTCAGCGCCTCTGCCCGGTCCGACAACGACTGGTTTACCGAGCTCAATGCCCTGCTCAAACGCTGCGCCCGCCAGCGCTACCCGGACCAGCATCCGGATGCCCTGAGCGGGTCGCAGTGGACCGATTTTCTCGCCCGCACCGAACCGACGCTGGAGCGCCAGCAGGTGGAAGCCCTGGTAAACGCCGCCTGGCGCCCGTCACCGGGCATCGAACCGGACCAGGCCCGGGCGCTGGCTGAACGCTGGCTGGGAGGGCAGAAATGCTGAGTTTTGCCTATCCCTGGCTGTTGCTGCTGGTGCTGCTACCGCTGCTGTGGTGGCGGCGTCGCAAGACCGATGCCGATCAGGTGGCCGCGCCGGCCATCCCCGTGGGGCACTGGCTGGCGGACCTGCCCGGCGTCAGCCGCAGCGGCAATGCCCGCAGCCTGTGGCAGAAGGTGGTACTGCTGGTGGCGTGGATGCTGCTGGTCGCTGCCCTCGCCCGACCCCAGTACATCGGCGAAGGCGTCAACCTGCCGGTCACCGGTCGCGACCTGCTGATGGCGGTGGACATCTCACCCAGTATGGAAGAGGAGGACATGATCGTGGGCCAGCGCCAGGTGAACCGGCTGACGGCGGTCAAGAACGTCCTTGATGAATTCATCAAGCGCCGGGAAGGCGATCGCCTCGGGCTGCTGTTGTTCGGTACCCAGCCTTACATCCAGGCGCCGTTATCCTTCGACCACGAGACCATCCAGACGCTGTTGCAGGAAGCGCAGCTGGGCATGGCGGGCCGGGCCACGGCGATTGGCGACGCCATCGGTCTGGCGGTGAAACGCCTGCGGGACCGCCCCCAGGAGCAGCGGGTGCTGATCCTGCTTACCGACGGCGCCAACACCGCCGGCGAAGTCAGCCCCGACAAGGCCGCCGAAATCGCCGCAGCCGCCGGCGTGCGCATCTACACCATCGGCATTGGTGCTGAAGCCATGTTGCAACGCGGCTTCCTGGGTACCCGCAAGATCAACCCGTCCCGGGATCTGGACGAAGACCTGCTCAAGCGCATTGCCAGCCAGACCGGCGGCCAGTATTTCCGCGCCCGCAGCACCCCGGAGCTGGAATCCATCTACGAAACCATCAACAAACTGGAGCCGATCGAACTGGAAGGCAAACAGTATCGCCCCACCATCGACCTGTTCTACTGGCCGGCGGGCCTGGCCGTGGCCCTGCTGTTGATCGGTCAATTGCTGTCCCACGTGCGCCGGCGTGACGTTCCGGAGGTGAGTCATGGCTGACTTCCACTTCGTGCGGCCGCTCTGGTTACTGCTCCTGGTGCTGCTGCCCCTGATTCCCTTCCTGCTGCGTTTCCAGGGTGAAGGTCAGAGCGGTTGGGCCCGGGTGATCCCCGAGGCGCTGCTGCGGCCGCTGCTGGGCGAAGCGGTGGAGCAGAACGCTCGCCGTAAACGCCCGGGCATTATCCTCGGCACCTTGGTGATCGCCTGTGCCCTGGCCCTGTCCGGCCCCAGCTGGCGCGAGGCACCCACGCCCCTGATGCAGGAAAACGACAGCCTGGTGGTGGTGCTGGACCTGTCCCTGTCGATGCTGGCCCAGGATGTGGATCCGGACCGGCTGACCCAGGCCAAGCGCAAGATCCGCGACATTTTGGCCCAGCGCGGGAGCAGCTTCACGGCGCTGGTGGTCTATTCTGGCGATGCCCATGTGGTCACGCCGCTGACCGATGACGGCCGCACCATCGAGAGCCTGCTGGATGTGATCGATCCCTTCATGATGCCCGCCAGCGGTAACCGCGCCGACCTGGGCGTGGAAGAGGCGGAACAACTGCTCGAACAGGGCGCGCCCGGCAAAGGCCGCATCCTGCTGGTCACCGACGCGCTGCGCGCCAGCGACTACCAGTCCATCCGCGAAACCCTGCAGGGTTCGCCCTACAGCCTCAGTACCCTGGTGGTGGGCACCCGAGAAGGCGGCCCGATACCGCTGCCCAAGCGCGGCTTTATCCGGGACGGCGACCACGTGGTGATCGCCAAGGCTCAGCCGGATCGACTCGCCCAGCTGGCAAGCGCCACGGGCGGTCTCAGTTCGCCGGTCACGCTGGACGATGACGATATCCGCACCCTGGAACTGCGCTCGCAGGACAGCGACGACTGGCAGGAAAGCAAGCGCGACCTGACCGTCAAACGCTGGAAGGACGACGGCTACTGGCTGCTGTGGCTGGCTGCGCCGCTGGCCCTCATTGCCTGGCGCCGCGGCGCCCTGCTGTTGATTCCTCTGGTGCTGCTGCCGCTGATGCCACAGCCCGCCCAGGCCATGGACTGGGACGACTGGTGGAGCCGCCCGGACCAGCGTGCCGAGGAGCTGATCCAGAAGGACCCGGCGGTCGCCGCCGATAAGCTGGACGACAGCGACTGGAAAGGTTCCGCCCTCTATCGGGCCGGCGACTACGACCGTGCCGCCGATGCCTTCGCCAAGGCGGATTCAGCGGATGCCCAGTACAACCGCGGCAACGCCCTCGCCCGCAAGGGCAACCTCAAGGACGCCCTGGCCGCCTACGACAAGGCGCTTGAGAAAAATCCGGACAACCAGGACGCCCGGTTCAACCGCGACCTGGTGAAGAAACTGCTGGAGCAACAGCAAAAACAGCAGCAAAAGCAGAATCAACAGAACCAGCAGAAACAGGACAACAAGTCGTCGGACCAGAAGCAGAAACAGCAGGGCCAGTCCGGTCAGGGTCAGCAGAACAAGCCCAACCAGGACCCGTCCTCTTCGCAACAACAGCAGAACAGCCAGCAGGGGCAGAACCCGTCCCAGCAGGACCAGAACGCCGACCAGGGCAAGCAGGGAGAGCAGAATCAATCCCAGCAGCAATCTGGCCAACAAAAACAGGACGATCAGCAATCCCAACGCCAGTCCGCCCAGCAACAGGGGCAGTCCGGCGAGAAATCCGGCCAGGAAGCCCAGGCCGAGCCCCAGCCTGCCGACAAGGCCGGCGATGAAAAGCAACTGACCCAGAGCCAGGAACAATGGCTTCGGCGGATACCGGACGACCCGTCCGGCCTGATGCGCCGCAAATTCCTTTACCAATACCGTGAGCGCGGCAACCAGCAACAAATGGAAGGCGATACACCATGGTAAATCACGTCCGGCAGATGCTCCTGCTGATCCTGATGGCCCTTGTCACGACCCACACCTGGGCGGACGAGAAAGGAACGCTCGACGTTCACGTGGATCGGAAGACCCTGCACGAGAATCAGACCCTGACGTTAACGGTCAAGGGCGAGATGCCGTTCTCCATGGATCTGGACATGCTGTTCAACATCGGCGATCTGGAGCTGCCCTCCCCCGAAGAGGATGCGCTGAAAGAGAACTTCGAGATTCTCAGCAAGCACCAGAAGTACAGCCTGCGCTCGGTCAACGGCGACGCCACGGCCATCGTCACCTGGATCTACGAACTGGCGCCGAAGAAAACGGGGCAGTTGGAAATCCCCTCGCTGAAATTCCGTGAGGCCCATTCCAACCCCGTGACCATCACTGTCGAGCCCGGTGATGCCCCCGCGCCGGACGGTACCGCCCGCCCCGCCTTTGTCGAGGTGGAAACGGACAAGGATTCGGTTTACGTGCAGGAGCAACTGATCCTGACCGTGCGCCTGTTCTACCGGGGCAACCTGATCCGCGGCGACCTGAGCCAGCCGGATCAGGGGGATGCGATCGTCGAATCCATGGGCGAACAGCAGGAATACGCCCGGGTCCGCAACAACGTACGTTATCGCGTGGTGGAACGGCGCTACGCCATCTACCCGCAGTCGGCCGGCACGCTGACCATCGACGGCATCAAGTTCAACGGACAGGCCCGGGACGACACCGGCAACCTCACCTTCCTGCGGGATGCGGCCGACCCGCTCGAGATTCCGGTCAAGGGGATTCCCGCCAGCTTCACCGGCGACACCTGGCTGCCGGCCAGCAGCCTGGAACTGTCCCAGGACTGGAGCGATCCCAGCAGCACCCTCAAGGCCGGCAAGAGCGTGACCCGGACACTGACCCTGAACGCCCTGGGCCTGCTGGGTTCCGCGCTGCCGCCACTCAAGGTCGAGTACCCGGACGCCGTGCGCAGCTACCCGGACAAGCCGGACCTGAAATCCAACGTGGACAACCGCACAGTCACCTCCTCGCGCACCGAGAGCACGGCGCTGGTGGCGGTCAAACCGGGCAAGATCACCCTGCCGGAAGTCCGGGTGCCCTGGTGGGACACCGTGAACGACAAGGAGCGCGTCGCCGTGATCCCGGCCCGCACGGTGACCATCACCGACAGCGCCGGCGTGGCCGCAACCCCGCCTGCCGCCAAGAACTCGCCGTCTGCGCCGGACAAGGCCGAGCCGGTCGTTGCCAAAACCCGGGACACATCGATGGCCGAGTCGCCACAGCCCCTGCACTCACCGCTGGATAACACCTGGCTGTGGCTCGCTGTCGCGTTGGGCACCGGTTGGGCGCTGACGGTCCTGTTCTGGTGGCTCAACCGCCGACGCGCGACGGATCCTTCCGGGGAAAGTGGTCCACAAGGTGATCCGGCGGAAGCGGCGCTTTATGCGGATCTGGAAAAAGCCGCCCGCGCCGGCGAAGCCCAAACGCTCAGTCTGCTGCCACGGTGGGCCCGCCAACGATTCGGCAACCAGCATCTGCGCAGCGCCGGCGATGTGGTTCGCTTCAGCACCGACGAAACCCTGGCGGAAGAGCTGGAGAAGCTGCAGGAACGGCTCTACGGCGGCAAGGCGTCCGAGACCCACTGGCAACCCGAGCCCCTGCTCAAGGCCCTCCAGCGGCTGCGCGATCGCCCCCAGCGACAGGCCGCGCCGGGACTGGCACCGCTGTATCCGTCGAGCCTGAAAGCGGGCAGCGCTAACACCTGAACGGGAGCGGCCCGCCTGACCGGGCGTTTCCATCGCCCATAAAAAAACCGGAGGCCACGCCTCCGGTTTTTTTGTTGCCCGGCAAAACCTACCAGTAAATCCCGCGCATGATGGCCGCGAACGCCACCTGCTCGGTCGATACCTTGGGTTTCTCACCGCTGCGCGAACCGGAGGCGGCGGCGGAATCCGGGAACATGCGGTAGCCGGTGTTCATCACGATTTCACCCAGCTTCGGCGCCAATGCGTGCAGCACCTGGGCAAAGGTGCCCAGACGGGTAGCGATGCGCTTGGGACGGTATATGATCGCTTCCGCGACCATATCGGCCGCCTCGTCCGGAGTCAGGGTCGGCACCTGATCGTAGATTTTCGTCGGCGCGATCATGGGTGTTTTCACCAGCGGCATGTTGATGGTGGTGAAGGTTACGTTACGATCCGACCACTCCGCCGCGGCACAGCGACTGAACGCATCCAGCGCGGACTTCGATGCCACGTAGGCCGAAAACCGCGGCGCGTTGGTCAGCACACCAATGGACGAAATATTCACGATGTGGCCGCGACGCTGCTCCAGCATCTTCGGTGCGAAGCCCATAATCAGGCGGACCGATCCGAAGTAGTTGAGCTGCATGGTGCGCTCGAAATCATGGAAACGATCAAACGCCAGGTCCAGCGAACGGCGGATCGAGCGACCGGCGTTGTTGACCAGCACATCCACCTGACCGTGATTGTCCAGTACGGTGCTGATAAAGCGGTCACACTCCTCCATGTCGGAGAAGTCGCACTGGTAAGCGTGCACGCTGGCCCCACGGGATTCCAGCTCGGCCGCCACCTCTTTCAGGCGCTCGGGTTTACGCGCACCGATCACCAGGATCGCACCAGCGTCCGCCAGCTTCTGGGCCGTGGCCAGACCAATCCCGGATGTGGCGCCGGTGATGACGCAGACGCGACCTTCCACGGTGCCTTTGAGAGTACGGTCCTTGAACAGGTCCGGATCCAGATGCCGCTCCCAGAAGTCCCATACTACCGGCGCGTAATCCGTCAGGCGCGGCACTTCGATGCCAGTGCCCTTCAGCACGCGCTCGGTCTCACGGGCGTCGAACCGGGTCGGGTAATTCACGAACGACAGCACCGACGGCGGAATGCCCATGTCGTCCAGCACCGCACTGGTGATGCGTTTCACCGGCGGCAGGTTCTTCAGGCTCTGGCGGATAAACGGCGGCACGAAGCCGAACATGCGGCTGTCGATCCGCATCGCCATACGCGGCGCGTGACCGGCCTCGCAGAAGATGTTGAGAATCTCGCCCACTTTGTAAGGGTCGGAATCCACCAGATGGAAGCAGTTGCCGTCCTCGCCATCCAGGTGGGCAATGTGATCCAGCGCGGCCACGACGAAATCGACCGGCACGATGTTGAGCCGACCGCCTTCGATACCAATGGTCGGCATCCACTGCGGCAGCGCCGAGCGGATTTTCTGGATCATCTTGAAGAAGTAATAGGGGCCGTCGACCTTGTCCATCTCACCGGTCTTTGAATGGCCGATGACCATACCCGGACGGTAGATGCGGAAAGGCACCGTGCACTCGTAGCGCACCACCCGTTCGCTGTCGTGTTTGGTCTTGAGGTAGGGGTGATCGAGCTTCTCGGCCTCCTCGAACATGTCCTCACGGAAGGTGCCCTTGAACAGGCCGGCTGCCGCAATGGAAGACACGTGGTGGAAGCAACCGGCATCCATGGCCGAAGCCGCGGCGATGGCCTGGTGTGTGCCGTCGATGTTGGCCGCGCGCTGGGACTCCTCGTCCGCGCCCATGTCGTATACCGCTGCCAGGTGGAAGAAGTGGCGGATGTGCCCCTTCAGCGACTTGAGCACGTCGCCATCAATGCCCAACTGCGGTTTGGTGAGATCGCCCACCACCGGCCTGATCCGTGTCTCGTCGACGCCGCAGCGCTCACGCAGCCGGTCGACTTTTTCCAGTGACTCCTCGCGTACGAGCAGGTGCACGGTACCGCCTCGTGCGAGCAGCTTCTCTACCAGGAACCGCCCAATGAATCCGGTTCCACCCGTCAGGAAATAGTCCATAGTTTGCCCATCCACTTATTGCTTTTATTTGGAATCCACCACCCTCAACGTCCGCTGACGGCTGCAGGCCTGTGGTCGCCTGCGTGTCTCGATCAGCATCGCTGCGGGGACAGCTGGAGGACTCCCTCTCCATGATCCGCCGTGGCGTGCGTACCCCGGCGAGATCGGTCGCATTGTACGCAATTGTTTTTTGCAAGTATTGTACTTTATTAGAGCTTTTACTCCGTGTAATTTACTGTTTTTGCTAGATTAATTACTCTAAATTCTTGAGAGGGATCTGGGGCAGGTACACCTCCCGGGCCCAGGGCGACGGGACGTAACAGCGCATTCGGGACACCTCTCAAATGAGCCTAGCACAGCGTCCACCAGGCGCATCGCGCCCGGGCACTGAATTTGATTTGGGTCGCACCCCTTTCACAACTGTGCGCGGGCTTGCGGACCATGCACAATGGACCAGCCAGGCCTCGCAGAATTCCCTGCGCAGACGGGACACAATGATGTTGCAATGACATAATCCGCGACCTTTGAACTTTTCGGGAGCACACCATGTCTGAGAAAAACGCCCATTCCGAGCGCTATATCAAAATCGCCCGGGCCTGCCTGAAGGCCATCAACGATTCCGGCACCAGCGGCGAGAGTCGGGAAGAAAAGATCCAGAAGGTCTACGACGCCATCGACGACGCCTTTCAGGCCGAGTTCAGCGATTACCGTCAGTCCCTGGCGGTCATGGGGTCGGTGCTCGAGCGGATCGCTTCCGGCGAACTCAGCGGCGAGTCGGCCTCGGAATTGGCCCGTAAAACCCTGGCGGGTTCCGGCCACAATGTCGCGAACCGGCCCATCCACTAAGCATTGATTGTCAGGCGATCATGCCCCAGCGTGGTCGCCCCACTATTTTGAACTTGGGAAAAGGAGTGTTGTGTTGATCGGCCACAGGTCCCCGTTTCGTTTACTGGTCCTCCTGCTGTTTGTCACCCTGCCCCACCTGGCGCTCGCCGCGACGACGCCGATCAAGAGCCCCAATGACGACAGCCAATACCGCTACCTGGAGCTGGATAACGGCCTGCAAGTGCTCCTGATTTCCGATCCGGATGCGGACAAGGGAGCGGCCGCCATGAACGTGGCCGTGGGCAGCGGCAATGACCCGGAAAATCGCCAGGGTCTCGCCCACTTCCTGGAGCACATGCTCTTCCTGGGCACCCAGAAATACCCCAAACCGGGTGAATACCAGCAGTTCATCACCAGCCACGGCGGCAGCCACAACGCGTTCACGGCGTTCCGGGACACCAACTTCTTTTTCGACATCCAGGCCGATTCGCTGGAGCCGGCGCTGGACCGCTTTGCCCAGCAGTTCTCCGCGCCGCTGTTTACCGCCGATCTGGTAGAACGTGAAAAGCACGCCGTGAATTCCGAGTATTCGTCCAAACTGAAAGACGACGGACGCCGCTATTTCTCGGCCGAGAAAGCCATCTACAATCCGGAACACCCCTCCAGCCGGTTTGCCGTCGGCAGCCTGGATACCCTGGCCGATCGCCCGAATGACCCGGTCCGGGAAGATCTGGTGAATTTCTGGAAGACCCACTACTCCGCCAACCTGATGACCCTGGTGGTCTACGGCAAACAGTCCCTGGATAACCTGGAAAAGATGGTTCGCCCGCGTTTCTCAGCGATCGAAAACCGCCACCTGGAAAAGACCGATTACAGCGCTCCGTTGTTCAAACCGGGTTTCCTGCCGGCCTTTATGCAGGTCCAGTCCCTGAAAGACGTGCGCCAGCTGGATCTCTCTTTCCCGATGCAGTCGATGGAAGAAGACTACGCGGACAAACCGGCGGGCTATGTCGCCAACCTGATTGGTCATGAGGGCCAGGGCAGCCTCCTCAACGTGCTGAAAAATGCCGGGCTGGCCGACAGCCTTTCCGCCGGGCAGGGCCAGGATGACGGCCACCAGACCAGCTTCAACATCAGCATGTCGCTGACGCCGAAAGGGGCGGACAACTGGAAAACGGTGGTTGCGCTGACGTTCGACTACATCGACAAGATCCGCAAGGACGGCATCCAGAAGACCTACTACGACGAACTGCGGCAGCTCTCGGACATTGGCTTCCGCTTCCAGGAGAAGTCGTCGCCGATCCACAAGGTCAGCTCGCTGGCCATGCAGCTCCAGCGCGTGGCGCCGAAAGACGTGCTGCAGGCGCCCTACATGATGCAGGACTACACGCCCGAGAAATACCGGGACGTGCTCAAGCGACTGACGCCGGACAACGCGCTGATCTCCCTGATGACGCCGAAGGCCTTGCCGGACGATGCGCCCAAAACAACGTGGTACAACACGCCCTACCAGGTGCAGTCGTTCAACGCCGCGGATCTGGACGACGCGCCCAAGGATCTGGTCGCCCAGCTCGGTTTGCCGGCCCCCAACCCGTTCATCCCGGAGAATTTTGCCATGGTGGATGGCAAGACCATGGACCACCCCATTGCCCTTTCCGGCTCGGGTGCGCCAAAGGTCTGGTACGCGCGTGACAAGCGCTTCGGCGCGCCCAAGGCCGATGTGTATTTGAGCCTGCGCTCGCCCCTGACCCGGGATTCCGCGCGTGGTCAGGTGCTGACCAGCCTGTTGGTGGACAGCATCAAGGACAACCTGAACGCGTACGCCTACCCGGCCCAGCTTGCCGGCCTGGATTACGCCGTCTACAACCACCTGCGGGGCATCACCCTGCGCGTAAGCGGCTACGACGACAAGCTGCACGTGCTGCTGCGTCGCATCATGAACCAGGTGGCGCATCCGGACATCGACGCCCAGCGTTTCCAGATCAACCGGGAACAGCTGATCGATGACCTGCGCAACCAGAAGAAGAGCAAGCCGGTCCAGCAGGCGGCGATGAAGCTGCAGAGTGCCCTGATCGAAGGCGCCTGGTCGGTGGATGACAAGCTGGCTGCGGCCAATGCGGTCACACTTTCCGACCTGCGCGAATTCGCCCGTCAGTTCCTGGCGGAAGTGGATCCGGTGATGCTCGCCCACGGCAACCTGACCGAAGCCGCGGCCATGAACCTGCAGCGTCAGGCCAACGCCATCCTGTTCAGCGACAGCACCATCGACGACGTGCCCCGCAGCGGCGTTCGTCAACTGCCCAAGGGCGAGCTGTCAGTGAACCTGCAGGTCGACCACCCGGACACCGGCTATGCGCTGTATCTGCAGGGCGACTCGACGGATTTCGACGAGCGGGCCCGCTTCAGCGTTCTGGCGCAGATTATCGGCGCCCCCTTCTATGAGAGCCTGCGCACCCAGCAGCAGTTGGGCTACATCGTCTCCGCGTCGTCCTTCGAGATGCTGGAGGTCCCGGCCCTGGGCTTCATGATCCAGTCGCCCAAGGCCAGCGCCGCCGCCATCGACCAGGCGGTCAGCGATTTCCTGAAAGGTTTCGACAAGACGCTCGCCGACTTGAACAAGGCCGACCTGGAGCGGGAAAAACAGGCCGTCCTGAGCCAGCTGCTGGCGCAGGATCGTCGTTTGAGCGAGGTATCCGAGCGTTACTGGCAGGAGATCGACCGGGGCGAGTTCGATTTCGACAGCCGTGAGCAACTGGCCAAGGCCATCCGCAACGTCACCCTCGACGACGTGCTCAAGACCTACCGCCAGACCATCGAACCACGACTGCACAGTCTGCGCGTGTCCACCGGCGCTGAGAAAAAGGCCGATGACAGCGCCCTCGCCCAGCTGCGCAGCGCGCCGTTCGTTTACTGAAAGCCCTCTCGACCAGCCCGGCGGTAAGGCCGGGCTGGTAACACGTCCTTTAGCGGCTGCCGAACATCGCCGTCATTCGTTCCGCATCCGGCTTCTCGATGACCCCTTTCTCCGTCACGATGGCGTCAATCAGTTCCGCCGGCGTCACATCGAAGACCGGGTTGTAGACCGGCACCTTTCCCGGCGCAATCGACACACCACGCACGGACCGGACTTCGGTACCGTCCCGCTCTTCAATGGGAATGTCCGCGCCGGAATGCAGCGCCATGTCCACCGTGCTGGAAGGCGCCACCACCATGAAGCGCACCCCGTGATGGCGCGCCAGGATCGCCAGGCTGTAGGTGCCGATCTTGTTGGCGACGTCGCCGTTGGCGGTAATCCGGTCCGCCCCGACGATCACCCAGCGAACCTCCCCCTGGCGCAGGATCTGGGCGGCGGCGCTGTCGGCATTCAACGTGACAGGGATGCCTTCCTGTTGCAGCTCCCAGGCCGTCAGGCGGCTTCCCTGTAACCAGGGCCGGGTCTCGTCGGCGTAAACCCGCGTGAGCCGATCCGCGTGCCAGAGGCTGCGCACCACCCCCAGTGCCGTGCCGTAGCCACCGGTGGCCAACGCGCCGGTATTGCAGTGGGTCAGCACGGCAAACGGCGACTCTTCCATAATGGACAGCGCGTGGCGCCCCATCAGCCGGTTGGCGGCCACATCCTCGGCGTGGATGGCCTCGGCTTCGCCGGTCAGGCTGGCAATCGCTTCATCCGGTGCCTGGCAGGCGTGCAGCCGGGTCTTCATCCGCTCCAGCGCCCAGAACAGGTTGACGGCGGTGGGCCGGGAGGCGGCCAGGACATCGATCGCCTCGCCAATCGCGCCTTTCCAGTCGTCCTTCACCCGTGCCCGGATCGCCGCCAGCACCACGCCGTAGGCCGCGCTGATCCCAATGGCCGGTGCGCCACGAACCACCATGTCCCGGATGGCATCGGCAACACCGTGGGGGTCCTGGTAAGTCAGCCAGATTTCCTGGTCTGGCAGCAGGCGCTGGTCGAGCAACGCCAGGTGGTCGCCGTGCCAGAGAATGGCCAGGGTGCCGAGGCTGTCCGGGCCGGGCGTCTGTGGGGTATTGTCAGTCATGAAAAAGCGTCCTGAAATTGGGGGCTTACTGGCACGGATTATAACGCTTCAGGGCCGCCCGAAGCACCCGGGTTGCTGGTTCCACCGGGCGGACGTCGCTATACTGGCGAGCATACCGGCCCGCGCCGACATTCCATGGAAACCCAACCAGGACAGGCATGACCGCAGACACCATTACCGCTGTCGATACCCGCATCAACGCACGCTGGATTATCCCGGTGGTTCCCGCCGGCACGGTCCTCAACCATCACGCGCTGCTGATCCAGGGCGGGCGTATTGAAGCCATCGTGCCGCAGGACGAAGCCGACCGTCGCTTTCACGCCCGGGAAGCCCTCGATCTCAACGATCATGTGCTGCTGCCGGGGCTGGTCAATGCCCACGGGCACGCCGCCATGTCGCTGATGCGCGGGCTGGCCGATGACCTGCCGCTGATGACCTGGCTGAACGACCACATCTGGCCCGCCGAAGCCAAGTTCATCAGCGACGACTTCATTGCCGACGGCACGCGACTGGCGATTGCGGAAATGCTGCGCACCGGCACCACCTGTTTCTCGGACATGTACTTCTTTCCGGAGGTCGCCGCCCAGGTGTCGACCGACGTGGGCATTCGCAGCCAGATCTGCTTCCCGGTCCTCGATTTCCCCACGGCCTGGGGCGATGGCCCGGACACCTACCTGAAAAAAGGCGCGGACCTGATCGACCAGTGGGGCGATCACAGTCATACCCGGATCGCCATCGGGCCCCATGCGCCCTACACCGTCTCCGACGGCCCGCTGAAGGACATTGTCAGCCTGGCCGCGGACAAGCAGGCGGCCATCCAGATTCACCTGCACGAAACCGCGTTCGAAGTCGCCGACGCCATCGAGAAATCCGGCACACGCCCGACCCAGCGCCTGGCGGATCTGGGCCTGCTGTCCTCCAGCACCCAGTGCGTTCACATGACGCAGGTGGACGGCAGCGACCTGACATTAATGGCGGAGAGCGGCGCCCACGTGGTGCATTGCCCTGAATCCAACCTGAAACTGGCCAGCGGCTTCTGCCCGGTGGACAAGCTTCAGAAAGCGGGCGTGAACGTGGCCATTGGTACTGACGGCGCTGCCAGCAACAACGATCTGGATCTGTTCGGCGAAGTCAGCACGGCCGCGCTGCTGGCCAAGGCCGTGGCCGAGGACGCCGCGGCCCTGTCCGCCCACGATGCGCTGGCCATGGCCACCATCAATGGCGCCCGGGCACTGGGCCGGGAACAGGACATCGGCTCGCTGGAAGCCGGCAAACTGGCGGATGTGATCGCCATCGACCTGAGTGATCCATTCAACCAGCCGATTTACGACCCGGCCTCGCACCTCATCTATAGCCGCCATGGCCGCCAACTGAGCCACAGCTGGATCGGTGGCGTACCTCAGGTGCAGGACGGCATCCTGACGCGCATCGACGTGCCGGACCTGATGCTGCGGGTCGACCATTGGGCGCAACGCATTCGCCAGGGCTGATCCCCTGACTCGTTATTGTTTTCTCACAGGAAAGACACGAATGAGTGGTAACAACGTAGACCGCAACGAGATTGCCAAGTTTGAGGCACTGGCCAGCCGCTGGTGGGATCCCAACAGCGAGTTCAAGCCGCTGCACGACATCAACCCGCTGCGCCTGAACTACATCGACGAGCGCGCGCCCCTGCCCGGCCGCAAAGTGCTGGACGTGGGCTGCGGCGGCGGCCTGCTCAGTGAAGGCATGGCCCAGCGCGGTGCGCACGTCACCGGGATCGACATGGGTGAGGCACCGCTCTCCGTCGCCCGCCTGCATGGTCTCGAATCCGGGATCGAAGTGGACTACCAGCAGATTCCCATCGAAACCCTGGCAGAGGATCCGGCGCACATCGGCCAGTACGACGCCATCACCTGCCTGGAAATGCTGGAACACGTGCCGGAACCGGCCTCGATTATCCAGGCCTGTGCCAAGCTGCTGCGTCCGGGCGGTGACCTGTTCGTCTCCACCATCAACCGCAATCCCAAGTCGTTCCTGTTTGCCATCGTGGGCGCGGAATACGTGCTCAACATGCTGCCCAAAGGAACGCACGAGTGGCGCAAGTTCATCCGGCCTTCAGAGATGTCCGACTTCCTGCGCCACGCCGGCTTCGAGGTGAAGGACCTGACCGGCATGACCTTCAATCCGATCACCAAGATCTACAAGCTGGGCCGTGACGTGGACGTCAACTACCTGATGCACGCCAAGCTGGACGACGGGAGCGAGCCGGCGTGAAGCGACCGCGCGCCGTCCTGTTTGATCTGGATGGGACCCTGATCGACACAGCGCCGGATTTCATTCGCTGCCTGAACGCCGTGCGCGAACGCTACAAGCTGCCCCACCTGCCCGAGCCCGAAATCCGCGAAGCGGTGTCCGACGGCGCCCGGGCCATGATTCACGTGGGCTTTGGGTTGACCCCCGAAGATGAGGACTATTTCGATCGGCACAGCGAATTCCTCGATCTCTACGAAAGCGAGATCGCCGTGGAAACCAAACTGTTTCCCGGTATGGCCGACCTGCTGACCTGGCTGGAAGAAAACCGCATTGCCTGGGGCATCGTTACCAACAAACCGCGCCGCTTCAGCGTCCCGCTGCTTCACGCGCTGGATCTTCACGACCGCTGCGACGCCCTGGTCTGCCCGGACGACGTGGATCAGCGCAAGCCCCACCCCGAGTCCCTGTTCCTGGCCAGTGAGCTGCTGCACATCCCGGCCGCCGACTGCCTCTATGTCGGTGACCATGTGCGCGATATCGAGGCCGGGCGTCGGGCCGGCATGACCACGGTGGCCGCCCGCTATGGTTATATCCGCCACCCTGGCGAAATCCCCGGCTGGCAGGCGGATTTTGTCATCGATTCCGCCGGGCAACTGCTGGCCATGCTGCAGAACCGGTACACTGGAAAGGAAGCCTGAGGGAATCAGGCCCGGATCAAGGAGCGCAGACCATGCAAGATTACAAGGCACCTGCCGACCTACTGAAAGGTCGCATTATCCTGGTCACCGGCGCTGGTGACGGCATCGGCCGATGCGCCGCCAAGACCTACGCCGCCCACGGGGCGACCGTTATCCTGCTGGGCCGCACCATCAGCAAGCTGGAATCGGTCTATGACGAGATCGAAGCCGCCGGCCACCCGCAACCCGCCATTGTCCCCATGAACCTGGAAGGCGCGGCGGTGAAGGATTACGAGGAGATGGCCATGACCATCGAGGAATCCTTTGGTCAGGTGGACGGCATCCTGCACAACGCCGGCCTGTTGGGCCAGCGCACGCCGATTGAACACTACGATCCGGAAATCTGGGAGCAAGTCATGCGGGTGAACGTCACGGCGCCCTTTCTGCTGTCCCGCGCCCTGATTCCGGCCATGCGCAAATCCGACGATGCCTCCATTGTTTTCGTCTCCTCCAGTGTGGGGCGCAAGGCGCGGGCCTACTGGGGCGCCTATTCGGTGTCCAAGTTTGCATTGGAAGGACTGAGCCAACTGCTGGCCGACGAACTCGACGACGAACGCCACAATGTGCGGGTGAACAGCCTCAACCCCGGCGCCACTCGCACCAACATGCGGGCCCACGCCTACCCGGCCGAGAACCCGGACAGTAACCCGACGCCGGAAGACATCATGCCGATGTTCCTCTACCTGATGGGGCCGGACAGCCACGGCGTGACCGGCCAGCAGCTCGACGCGCGGTAACCCCATGAGCCAGGACGCGCTTCATCCCATGCAGTTGGTGTTCTACACCACCGACAACTGCCAACTTTGTGAACTGGCCGAGACACTGCTCGTACAAACGCCCATGGATCCGCCGATTCCCGTGGATGTCGTGGACATCGCCCAATCCACGGAACTGGTCGCCCGCTATGGCGAGCGCATTCCCGTGTTGCGGCGTGCGGACAACGGCCGCGAACTGGACTGGCCGTTTACCCGGGACGACCTGATGGCGTTTCTGGACAAAGTCTGAACCGATGCGTGAGATAGCCAAACTCAATTTAATAATCAGCATTTTATAATTTATTATTATCGACTATTTCGATAGCCCCTATTCGAGAGCGAGGATCCAATCATGCTGATGGTCATTTCCCCGGCCAAGAACCTGGATTACGAGAGCCCCCTGGCGACGCAGAAGTATACCCAGCCGGCTTTCCTGGACGACGCCTGCGAACTGATCGACCAGCTCAAGACCCTGGAGCCGCATCAGGTCAGCAACCTGATGGGCATCAGCGACAAGCTGGGGCAGCTGAATGCCGAGCGCTATCAACAGTGGCATACGCCATTTTCGCCAGACAATGCCCGACCGGCCGTCCTGGCGTTCAACGGCGACGTATACACCGGCCTGGACGCGCCGTCGTTCGACGACCGGGATTTCGACTTTGCCCAGGATCACCTGCGCATCCTGTCCGGGCTGTACGGCATCCTGCGTCCGCTGGACCTGATGCAGCCGTACCGGTTGGAGATGGGCACCAAATTCGAGAACAAACGCGGCAAGGATCTGTATGCCTTCTGGGGCAACAAGCTGACCATGGCGCTCAACGACGAACTGGCGGACGAAGGCCAGGTGCTGATCAACCTCGCGTCCAACGAGTACTTCAAGAGCGTCAAGAAGAAGGAACTGGACGGTCGCATCATCACGCCTCAGTTCAAGGACTGGAAGAACGGCCAGTACAAGATGATCAGCTTCTACGCCAAGAAAGCCCGCGGGCTGATGTGCGCCTACGCCATCAAGAACCGCATCAACGATCCGGAAGCCCTCAAGCAATTCGACTCGGCGGGCTATTACTTCAGCGAAGAGCAATCCAGCGGCGACAACTGGGTCTTCCTGCGGGACGAGCCGGCCTGATCAACATCCATGAACGAAGCTCTGTTTTCCGAGATCGCCCTCTATGTCCTGTTGACGGCCTTGATCGCCTACATGGGCTTCATCGTCTGGGACCTGGCCAAACGCTCCAAAGCCGGACGCTTCGGCACCGCGATTCTGTTCGTGGTGCTGGGCGCCGGCGTTGTGGGCTTCGTCATCAAGACGATCCTGGTTGAAACGATGGATTTCTGAGTCCTCTCAACCCTTTTTCCAAACGGCGCTCGACCGTCCGCAATTTCGACACTGACCTTTGCGGTCGCTTTGTGCTTCAATGCGCACATATCTTTTGCCGGAGCCGTCCCTCCGGCCCATCACGTTCCAATAACCATTCAACTCAGGGAAACATCTGAATGTGGTTTCGTAATGCCCGTATCTACCGATTCACCAAACCGTTCACCGTGTCCGCCGAAGAGCTGGAACGTCAGTTGGGTGAATCCGCCTTTAAACCCTGTGGTCCGCAGGAGTCTTTCCGTCAGGGTTGGGTCCCGCCGCTGGGTCGCCACGGCCAGCAACTGGTGCACAGCGCCAACGGCTATCACCTGATTGCCCTGCGCAAGGAGGAGCGTGTACTGCCCGCCGCGGTGCTCAAGGAAGCCGTGACGGAACGGGTCGAGATGATCGAAGCGGAGCAGATGCGTAAGGTCCCGCGCAAGGAAAAGGACGAGATCAAGGAGCAGCTGACCCAGGAAATGCTGCCGCGGGCCTTTACCAAGTCCAAGCGCACGTTTGCCTACCTGGCACCACAGGATGGCTTCATGATTGTCGACGCCGGGTCCGACAAGCAGGCCGAGGAAATCGCCACCACCCTGCGCAAGTGCATCGGCTCCCTGCCGATCCGCCCGCCCGCGCTGGAACAGGCGCCGACCTTCACCTTCTCCGGCTGGCTGAGCGAAACCATCGACCTGCCCTCAACCTTCTCGCTGGGTAACGAGTGCGAACTCAAGGACACCAGCGAAGACGGTGGCGTGGTCCGCTGCAAGGGCCTGGACCTGCTGGGTGACGAAATCCGCAACCACCTCAACGCCGGCATGCAAGTGACCAAACTGTCCCTGGGTTGGGAAGACAGCCTGACCTTCGTGCTGGACGAGGAGCTGGCCCTGCGCCGCCTCAAGTTCGGTGACACCTTCCAGGAAAAACTGGACGACGTGGACGCCGATGACGCCGCCGCCAAGTTCGATGCTGCGTTTACCCTGATGACACTGGAACTGGCGCGCCTGATTCCGGCATTGCTGGAAGCGCTGGGCGGTGAGGATCGTTCGGCGATCGTGGATGAGGAAGAAGCGGCGTAATTCCGCTACTTGCAGGGAGCCATGCGGGCTGCTCCGAAGCTGAAGCGTCGGCTACATTGCCAATCAACTCGAGCATGTAGCAGATGCTTTAGCTTCTGAGGCGCCGTAAGGTGCCCGTTGAATGCCAACTCCATGGAAGGAGTTAATTCTTGAGTTATAAGAACGCCACCGCCCACCGACATTCGATAGCAGGCCAGGAATATCTGGAAGCGTCGGCTACATTGCCAGTCAACCCGAGCGTGTAGCAGATGCTTTAGCTTCTGAGGCGCCGTAAGGTGCCCGTTGAATGCCAACTCCATGGAAGGAGTTAATTCTTGAGTTATAAGAACGCCACCGCCCACCGACATTCAATAGCAGGCCAGGAATACCTGGTCACTGCATGCACTCAGAATCGCTATCCGGCTTTCCAGGACTTCAACACGGCCCGGGCTACAGTCGCTGCGTTAAGGAAAACGGAAGAGAGTGGCCTGGCAAAAGTCATGGCTTGGGTCATTATGCCCGATCACCTGCATCTTCTAATGGCGCTGACTGGCGTCGGAAGCCTCGGAGACGTTTTAGCTCACCTGAAAATTCAGGCATCACGAAATGCCGGTAGCAAAATCCCCTGGCAAAAGGGCTATCACGAGCGGACGCTGAGAAGAATCGAGGACCGACAGGATATCGCGCGATACATTATTCTTAATCCTGTGCGAGCAGGGATAGTGCGGACCGTTCGCGAATATCCACATTGGGATTCGATGTATTTGGGCTAAGGCGTAAATCCTGATGGATGGCTGCCCTGTGGGCAGCTCCGAAGCTAAAGCGTCGGCTACATTTCCAATCAACTCGATCATGTAGCAGATGCTTTAGCTTCTGAGGCGCCGACAGGGGCTCTGTTATGGCTTCAGTCGAAACTTTAAGAATATCGACAACACGCTAGCAGCCCTGCGGGCTGCTCCGAAGCTGAAGCGTCGGCTACATTGCCAGTCAACTCGAGCATGTAGCAGATGCTTTAGCTTCTGAGGCGCCGAAGGTGCCCTTTTAAGCTTATGCTGGGCAAAAACGTTACCCTCGCAACCTCTCCCTTTGCCAATCCGTTTCCGGCTCATTGAGCGGCAGGCGCAGGTCCATGACGTCTTCTTCCATGTTGTAGGTGATCTCGAAGCCGAGATGGCGCGCCAGGTTGAGCATGGGGTGGTTGTCCGGCAAGACGTTGCCGATCATTTCCACGGTGCCGCGGGCGCGGCAGTAGTCGATCATCTTGCGCATGAGGATGTAGCCCAGGCCCTCGCCTTTCATGTCATCCCGGACCATGACGGCGAATTCGCACTGGAGGTTGTCGGCGTCGGTCCAGACGCGCACGGTGCCCAGGGTTTCCTCGCCGTTGCCATCCTCCCGTTCGGCGTTGGCGATAAACACCATTTCACGGTCATAGTCGATCTGGACCATCTGGGCCACGTCTTCGTGGGAGAAATGCTTGCGGTACTGGAAAAACCGGTAGCGGATCGATTCCGGTGACTGGTGATGATGGAATTCCAGATGCGCGGGCTCGTCCTCAGCCAGTACCGGCCGCACGATCACCTTACGCCCGGATTTTGGCAAAACCACCCACTCTTCCAGCTCCCGAGGATAGGGCTGGATAATCGGACGCCCCGGCTCTTCAGCCAGGTCGATGGCCACGTCCACCGCCACGGCACCGTTGCGATCAAATAACAATGGCAGGATTTCCAGCCCGCGGATGTGCGGAATATCGATCACGATCTGGGACAGGGTCACCAGGGTCTCGCAGATCGCCCGGATGTCCTCTTCCGGCTGCAGGCTGTATTCGCGCAACAGGCGATACATATAGGTTCGCCGCAGCAGCTCTTTGGCCAGCACCATATTCAGGGGCGGCAATGCGATCTGGCGATCGGTCATCACGTTGACACTGGCGCCGGCCGCACCACAGACCACCAATGGGCCGAACACCGGATCCCGGGTAATGCCCACGCTGAAGGCGATACCGCCCAGGTGCTGGTAGGTGCGCTGCACGGCAAATCCGAGGAAACCACTGCGCGGGAAGTGCGCTCGGTACTCGTCCATCAGGACCTGACAGGATTCGATGATCGCCGACTCACTATTGAGCCCCTGAATCGTCGATTTGTAGCGTCCGCGACCGGTCTGCTCTTCCATAAACGGGTGACAGCCGCGCTCATGAATCAGGGTGACGTCAATGGGGCGGCGTTCGACCTGGAAACTCTCCACCACACCTTCTACATCATCGCAGTAGACCGTATCCACCGCGCGGATCCCGTAGTCGCGGATGACCGCCCTCGCCTCGCTGTTGGACAGGTGATTGCGCCCGGAACGGTGCGCTTTCATGACCAACTTGCGGGCCACGGAGCTGTCGGCGAAGTGATCGGTGAAGGACTCCGGCGTTTCCCGCAGCAGCCGCTGGACCCGCTGATGATGAACGTGCTGCATGAAGGCGTTAACGGCTTTTTCCGGCGAAAAGAACGACGGAATACCGGCCCGATAGAACTCGTCCCGCGCCTCCAGTACCGTACTCTGGCCCAGCCAGCAGGTGAAGATGTTCAAGCGGGTACCCTTGCTGGCCTGAACCACCGCATCGGCAATCTGCAGACTGTCTTCCGTCAGACTCGGGGCGTACATCACCAGCACGTTACTGACGTTGGGATCCTTGGCCAGGATCCGGATCGCCTCGGCGTAGAGTTCCGGCGACGCATCGTAGTTCAGGTCGATGGGGTTCTTGCGGGTCCAGTAGGACGGCAGGTGTTTGGCCAGCGACTCGACGGTTTCGTTCGACAGGGTGGCCAAATCGCCATCGAGCCCCGCCAGCCGATCCACCGCCAACACGCCCGGCCCGACCCCGTTGGCCATGATCACCAGCTCTTCCCGGCGCACCGGGCGCATGCGGGTCAGGGTTTCCAGGGCGTCGAACATCTGGCTGAGACCGTCCACCCGCAACACACCGGCGCGGCGCAGGACGGCATCATAGATCGGGTCCGTTCGGGTCACACCCACCGGACGTTGCACCGGCATCCACTCGGATTCCGGCACCCGTCCGCTCTTTACAGCAATGACCGGCTTGGTGCGGGAGGCAACTCGAACCGCCGAGATAAACCGTCGAGGATTGGGAATGCTTTCAATGTGCAGGAGGATGGCGCGACAGCGGGTGTCCTGTGCGAGGTAATCGATCAGGTCGTCGTGACCGATGTCCATGCCATCACCCAGGGTCAGGAAGTGCGAGAAGCCCACGCCTCGAGCGAACGCCCAGTCGATGATGGAGCTGGCCACGGTGCCCGACTGCCCCACAAACGCAACCTTTCCTGGAATCGCCCCCATATGGGCGTAGGTGGCGTTCAGGCTGCGGAACGGCACCATCAGACCGATCGTGTTCGGTCCGAGCACCCGAATACCGGCTTCGCGCGCCGCGTCGCGGACCGAGTACATCAGCGGCTGACCGGTCTTGCTGTGGGCCCGGGACATCCCGCCGGTCATCACAATCGCCGTGCGGACACCGGCCTCGCCCAACTGGCGAATCATCTTGGGCACCGTGTCCGGCGGCGTGCAGACGATCGCCAGATCCGGTTTCATGGGCATGCGCGACACTTTTGGCACACAGGGCACGCCGTGGACGTTCTGGTACTCGTTGCGGTTGATCACCAGCAACTGGCCCGGAAAACCGCCGGCCATCAGGTTCCGCAGCACCATCCCGCCCAGGTTTTCCGCCCGCTCCGATGCACCGGCAATCACAATCGATTCCGGATTGAACAGGCTTTCCAGATACCGTGTGCTCAAGTCGTCGCCCCCGCGTCAGCCGTACTCCAATCTGCCTCTCATGTTAGGCGGTCCGGGGTGGATTTAAAAACGAAACTTTTACCATTTGAAATGACTTGTTGTCGCACCTATCCGGCCCCGCAAGGACGGTATGAAAACCCACCAAAGAAGCAAAGCGAGACCCTGCCATCCCTGATACCATGGCAAAAAGAGATGCCACAGCGCACCGGTAATACGGGACCAATAATGACAACTGCGTTCTTCTACCACGACGACTTCCTGAAGCATGACATGGGGCCGGAGCACCCCGAGTCACCGGAACGGCTCAATGCCATCATCAGCTACCTGGCGGACACCGAGCTGGAGCAGCAACTGGACTGGGTGCGGCCCGAGGAAATTACCCGGGACCAGCTCCTGCAGGTCCATCCGGAAACCTACCTCAGTCAGCTGGACATGATGCAGCCCACCCGGGGTCGCGTGTTCACCGATCCCGATACGGCGATGATGCCTCACACGCTGCGTGCCGCGCGCCTGGCCGCCGGCGCCAATGTGGAGGCGGTTGATATGGTGCTGTCTGGCCAGGCCACCAATGCCTTTGTCGCGGCACGTCCGCCGGGTCACCACGCCGAGCGCGGTAAATCGATGGGCTTCTGTTTCTACAACAACATCGCCCTGGCCGCCCGGCACGCCCTGAATTTCCACGGCCTGGAGCGTGTCGCAATCATCGACTTCGACGTGCATCAGGGCAACGGCACAGTCGATATCGTCCAGGGCGATGAGCGGGTGCTCATGTGCTCAAGCTTCCAGCATCCCTTCTATCCTCACTCCCATGTCTACCGGTTGCCGGAAAACATCATCAATACGCCGATTGCCGCTGGCACGTCCGGCACAGACTATCGACGAATCGTCGAAGAAGCCTGGCTGCATCGCCTGGAAGAATTCAAACCGCAACTGGTGCTGGTTTCCGCTGGATTCGATGCCCACAAGTCGGACCCGTTGGCCGAACTGCAACTGGAAGCCGCGGACTACCGCTGGCTGACCGACCTGATTACGTCGATTGCCCGGGATTACTCGGATAACCGTGTCGTGTCGACGCTCGAAGGGGGATATCACCTGAAAGCGCTCGCCGAGGGCGTCACGGCTCACCTGGAAGGCCTGGTGGCGATCGAGGACTGATCGTCAGTGTGATAACTGGAAGATATCGGCGAGGTCGCCGTCCCGTTCAAGCTGCCGCAGGGCAGCCTGAATAGGTTCTCGCAGTTGCGGGTAGCGTGCTTTTTTCGACATGTACAGGATGCCCCGCTGCCCTTTGCGAAACACGGCAGTGCGAAACTGATTCCATGAAAGTTCGAGGGATCGCATGGTGTGATAGAGGGCCTGATCACTGCACAGGATGGCGCTGACACGCCCCAGCTTCAGCATCTCAATAGCCTGAAAAATGTCCCGCACCGGAAACTTTTGGATTGTCTTCGCCTGCTCGAAGACCTCACCGTAATAGGTACCGTTAACGAACGCGACCGGTTTGCCCGCCAATCCATCAAGAGAAAGTTCAAAGTCGCTGTCCGCAAGCGCGGTCAGCATCACCTGCGTGGTCACAACCGTGCCGAGGTTGATGGCGGCTTTATCCAGAGCCGGGCTTTCAAACAGCACCACAAAATCCGCAGTGCCTTCCAGCAATTCGCTGATGGCGCGACGATGTGGCCTTAATTCATAGGTGATCGGGAGGTTGGCGACGGCAACAAGACGATGAGCAAAAGCCACCAACGTGCCGTCCGGCTGGCCATAACGACCTTCATAACCCCAGGGCCAGACTTCGGGAATGACAAAAATGGCAGGTTCCGGGTAATCGTCCCCCCTGTGGGGCTCTTTGGCGTGGGCCGCGTCGAGAGCCAGCACCAGAAAGGTCAGCAGAACTACGGCAACCGGATGCCGAACAATGGGCTTCATGTGGCAGGACAACCGCTCAAACGAACCAGCTTGGCACCAGCTTACCGGCTATGACAATCAGCCCCTATTCGACCATTGGTGCCCCGCGGCTGTCAGCACAACATCGGCTATCGGTTAGCCGACGGCCTGCTGGTCAGACATGACCTCTTCGCGGATTCCGTCCCAACCTTCCTTGACCTGACGCAGCAAGTCAGACACTTCATCCAGTTTGGCGACATCGTTTTGGCGATTGGCCTCAAACAGCGTGCGCTCGATGTAGTCGTACAGCCCTTCCAGATGACGCGCCAGCTCACCGCCTTTTTCAAAGTCCAGGAAGCTGCGCAGACCACCGACAATCTCGATGGCTTTGCTGATCAGGCGACCTTTACCTTCGTAATCCTTGGCCTGCATACGCGCCTTGGCCATATTGATCCGTTCCAGAGCGCCGTTATACAACAGCTGAATCAATTTGTGCGGGTCGGCATCGGTGATGCTGGTCTGGGTATTGACCCGCTGATATGCCTGTAAACCGTTCATAATCAACCTCTTGATTGCCTTCGTAACAACGGGTTAGTTGTTATTATTGCTGTTTGGAGCCAGAGCCGCCAGCTGCTGGGTGACGTAGTCTTTGGTGCTATTGAGCTGCGAAATCAGGGAGTCGGCCGCACTGAACTGCGACACCAGGCGCTCCCGGTACGCGTCGATGCGGGTCTGCAGTCGCTCGCGATCATCTGCGATATCATCCAGCGTGTCCTGCAGGCTATCGGTACGCGCTTCAAGCGCACCATCGGCGCTGAGCATGTCCGTCACCATATTGACGGTCCGCTCCCCCAGCCCCTCAATGTAGGTAATGGTTCCACGATTGCCGGTAGCATCGCCGGTGATGCGCACCTGCATGCCCGCCGCCTGGGACGTTCCCTCGACGTAGAGAATCTGCCCTTCACCGGAGGCCCGCTGACCATTGATCGTGCCGGCCACATCTTTTCCGGCCGTGCCCGTGGCAACGGACAACCCCAGGTCTGCGGCACTGTTGGTATCCACCGAGGTGATGCTGACGTTCGAATCGCTGCCATAAGCGCCGGATTTGAAGCTCAGTGCGCCACTGGTCGAATCGAACTCAACCTGGACTTTCTTGCCGGACGCACTCAGGCTGCCGCTGCTGTTGAGCTGGGACTGGATTTCAGCGGCCAGCTCGTCGCGGGTATAGGTACCTGCGGTCAGCTGGATGCTGACTGAGGTGGACCCGTCAATCTTGAACGACAGGTTGTCATTGTTGCCATCGATCGTGACGGAGCCCGTGCCGGCGTTTGCGCCCGTCAGTGCACCCTGCGTCGCCGCCTGGGTCACGTTGATACTGTATTCACCAGGCTCGGTATTCACGTTGCTGCTGATGAACTCCACCTGGGAATCGGACGCCCGCCCCTGTTCGCCGAACAAAGCGGCAACGTCATCCGGGTATTTCTCAAGCTGCGTCTGGAACTTGCTGGCATCAAAGCTCAGCTGCCCGGTCTTGTAGTCTGTGGTGATCCCCACATCGGCAAGAGAGCGTACGCCGGCATCCTCGAGACCGGGGACGACGCCCGTCAGCATGTTGCGCAGCTGATTCTGGATATTGCGAACGGTGGCATCGCCGGACAGCAGGCCGCCCTGCTGGGTTTCGGCATTGTAGCCGGCCAGCCCCTGAATGGTTTGCTGCAGCGCGTTGAACTTGTCGACGAAAGACTGAACCCGATCGGCCACGGCCCCGGTGTCCTGGGTAACCTTGACCGTTGAGGTGGCACCTTCCGCCTTCACATCAAACGTAAGCCCGTCGACCACGTTTTCGATGGTGTTGGAGGACCGAGTGATGGTAATGCCGTTGACCTGAACGACCGCATCTTGCGCGGCCACGGTCTCGGTCAGGTTCTGGGTGGTGTCATTGAAGACGAACTGCGACAGCCCGGAACCGTCAGTGTTGTTGCCGTCGCCATCGTTGACCGAAATACGGATGGCGTTGTCGGTGCCGGTTTCATCTGAAGACAACACCAGACGATAGCCATTACCCGTATCGATCACCCCGGCGCTGGCGCCAATATCCGCATCATTGATGGCATCGGCGATGCCCTGCAGAGTGTTGTTCGAGCTGTCGATATCGATGTTTTTGACTTCGCCGCCCACACTCAGGCTAATCCGACCCGTGCCGATAGCGGTGCCGTCCTTATCTTCGAACGTGCCGGATGCCAGAGACTGGGCCTGCGCCAGACTGTCGACCTGGATGGTGTAGTTGCCGCGGCTGGCGGATGCGCTGTCCACAGAAACTTCGACATCCTCACTGGATGACGTTGCGGAAAAGGCTTTCAGATTCTCGACCGAACTCAGCTGGCGCATGGGCAGCCGCAGTTCCGTGATAGCGCTGCGCAGGGTCCCGTAAGCGGATATCAGGGCCTCGGTTTCCTTTTCCTTGCTGTCCAACCGGTTTGCCGTCGGCTTCTGCTCGGCTTCTACCAGCTGGTCCACCAGATCAGACGTCAGAACGCCGGAACCAATCCCCAATGAAGAAATGTTAGCCATATCGATCGCCTCCCCAAGAAGGCTGCCTTATCCATTTGTACGCTTATCGGCCAGAAGCGGCAAAACTTTGCCAGTTACGACCGCCAATTTGTAACAACATGTATCCGAGACCCGGCATCCAGGACCGTCGGTAACCAGGATAGACCGTCTGGCCCTCGGGCCGCACTCTTGGTCGGCTCTCGTGGTTCCCACTCGCCCCAACCTATTGACGCCACAGGATTATTCACGATCTTCAGCAAAGCGCCCTTAACGCAGAACACCGCCGGCTTCTCGCGAAGGCGGCGGTGCTGAAATTCCGTTACTCGTGACCGGATTGAGAGGCGGCAAGCGCCTACACTTCGATATTGAATAACGTCAGCGGTTCATCCTGCTGCAAATTTTCGGCCAACCTCAAAGCCACATCATCCGGAATCTGCCGAATCACTTTTTCCGTTTGCTGATCCACCACGCGCACGATCGTCTTGCCGGAGTCATTGTCGACCTCAAACTGCAGGTCTCGCTGTACCGTCTGGACAAAATCGTTGAGGCGGGAAACGGCTTGATCAAGAGATTCCCTCTGGGCTTCCTCCTGCTTTTCCATCCGCTGCACTTTTGTAGGCTGCTGCGACTGGTCAAGCGACACAACGTTGGAAGTATCCTTGGCTCGAGCGGAAGGCTTGCTTCCTTCTGCCTGAGGTGACGCAGACGCCCGAGCCGGAGCTTGTTCACTGGAGCGAACCAGCTTCAAATCCGGGCTGTTCAGGTTTACGTCAGTCATAGCTCACCTCGCTATCCTCATACGGCGTAAAGCCGGCCCCCGAGGGGACCGGCCGTTACCGTGCTATCCCTGTTACTGCAGGAGGGACAGGACCTGCTGCGGGCGGGCGTTAGCCTGCGCCAGGACAGAGATACCAGCCTGCTGGAGGACCTGGGACTTGGACAGCTTCGCAGTTTCAGCGGCGAAGTCCGCGTCCAGGATCCGGCTTTGCGCAGCGGACAGGTTTTCAGAAGTGGTCGCAATCGCATCGATGGTCGATGTGAAGCGGTTCTGAATCGCACCCAGGTCAGCGCGCTGGCTGTTGATGGAGGTCAGTGCAGCGTCGATGGTGTCGATCGCAGCGTTCGCACCGTCAGCCGTGGTGATGTCGATTGCGGCGACGCTTTGGAGCTGGCCACTTTCGGCGGTGCTGCTTACAACTTCATCAGCGTTGCCGACAATGCTAAAGGCAGAGCTGGAGCTGAAATCAACTTCACCAGTAACGCGGGTGCTGTCGTTGCCGCCAGCAACCAGATCAGCCGTCGAACCATCGGCAGAAGTCACCGTAACGTTGGCAGACGAATCTGCGATGACGATGTCGTCGCCAGCGTCACTTTCAAGCAATACGTTGCCAGAATCGTCAAGGCTCGCGGTAATACCTGTCGTTGCAGACGCATCGTTGATGGCCGTAACCAGTGCGCTGTTGTCGCCAGACTCAACCGTTGCAGAGATAGTCACTGCAGTGCTGTTTTCGCCCTTGAGATCGAAAGAAACCGTACCTGCTGTCAGGTTAGAGATAGTTGCTTCAGTATATGCATCGGCGCTAACACCCGTTTTTGAGGTCAGCTCATTCACTGAAGCAGCGATATCTTTCGCAGTTGCGTCGTCGGCAAATTCTGCTTTTTCGGTCGCACCGTTGCCAGACACTGTGATATTGCCAGCAGTAACGTTGTTGCCGCCCGGATCAGCAGCCGCCGCCGCAGTCAGGTTGCCGGTCAGCGTACCGTTGCTGGTATCAGCCGTGTAGTTACCAATGTCAGTTGCGCGAGCACTGCCCAGAGACACGTTGATGGTCTGGTTGGCGTTCGCACCGACCTGGAACTGGGAGTTGGTGAAATCACCGTTCAGCAGCGTACGGCCGTTGAAGTTGGTGGTGTCAGCAACACGGTTCAGCTCGGCCTGCAGCTGGGTCACCTCAGCCTGCAGCGACTTGCGGTCGGTGGAGGAGTTGGTGTCGTTGGCAGACTGTACAGACAGCTCACGAATACGCTGCAGCAGGTCGCCAGCCTGGCCCAGGGCGCCTTCAGCGGTCTGTGCCAGGGAGATGCCGTCGTTGGCGTTGCGCTGGGCAACGTTCAGACCGCGGATCTGCGCGTCGAAACGAGAGGAAATGGCCAGGCCCGCGGCATCGTCCTTGGCGGAGTTGATGCGAAGACCAGAAGACAGACGCTCCAGAGCCTGATCCGACAGAGACTGGGATTTGTTCAGGTTGTTCTGAGCGGACAGTGAAGCGACGTTAGTGTTGATACCGAGAGCCATGATGCTTCTCCTATAAAACCTATGTTTCTCTTGGAAGAGGTCTGGCGCCCGTCCTCGTTTGTTTGGGTGCGCCGCCCTGCTGTAGTGCTTAACGGCGACCCTTACGGTTCCTTTAGAAAAAACTTCGGTTTTTATTGTTAAGGATTGTAAAAGCGGCAAAAGCCTGCCTTGCCGCCCCGCCAAAAGCTCGTCACCACCCCCACCCATCACGCAAATAATTAACTATTTTTTCATATTTATTAGATGGTTATAAACGATAACCAAAAATTGGCATGGCCTTCGCTTTGTGCCGCTCAGGAATGAATTTTCTGAATAACGGCCGGCAGGGCGTCCTTGTGATCGGGCACTGAGCTACCGGCTTCTCTGAATAAGGAGAGCGATATGCCTCAGATTATCAACACGAACATTGCCTCGCTGAATGCCCAGCGAAACCTGAACACATCACAACGGGACGCCGACACGGCTCTGCAACGTCTGTCTTCAGGCCTGCGCATCAACTCCGCCAAGGACGACGCGGCCGGTCTTGCGATTTCCGAGCGATTCACGTCGCAGATCAAAGGCCTTAACCAGGCTGTGCGCAACGCTAACGACGGCATCTCCCTGGCACAGACGGCCGAGGGCGCCCTCGACGAATCCGGCGAAATCCTGCAGCGGATTCGCGAGCTGTCTGTACAGTCTGCCAACTCCACCAACTCCGCTTCGGATCGCGCGGCCCTGCAGAGCGAAGTCAACCAGTTGAAGCAGGAGCTGCAACGCGTCGCGGAGACGACCGAATTCAACGGTCTGAAACTCCTCGACGGTTCGTTCCAGGCCCAGACCTTCCAGGTGGGCGCCAACGAAAACCAGAACATTTCAGTCTCGGTCACCGGCGCGACCAACGATGACCTGGGTAACTACTCGATCGAAAGCGTCAACGATCAGGATAACCTCGGGTCCGGCTCACCGTCTGCTGTTGCCGCTAACATCACTGCAGCCAACCATCCGGTGGCCGCCCAGAACCTGACCGTTGCCAGCGCCCTGGATCAAGTCGACATCGCGATCCCGGCGGGCGCATCGGCTGCGGACATTGCGGCCCTGGTTAATAAGGAAGAAGAACGTACCGGTGTCACGGCGACCGCCCGTACTGAAACGACACTGACCACCAACGCTGCCGGCACGGTCACTTTCGATCTCAGTTCAGGGGGGCAGACCTCCACGATCTCGGCGTCCATCAACGACCCCAATGATCTGACGGAACTGGCATCGGTGATCAACAAGGCAGCCGGCCAGACAGGCATCAACGCCAAGGTCCAGGATGACACGATCGTCCTGACCCAGGATGCGGGCAAAGACATCCAGATCGAGAACTTCTCCCACAGTGGTCCTGGCAACATGACCGTCGCCGGCGTTACCGGTAGCGGCGCGTCAACCGATCTGATCGGTGACGATGCCGCCCAGGATTCTGTGGTCGTGACGGGCACCGTGGACTTTTCGTCTTCAGGCGCCTACGCCGTCACATCCGACATCGATAACACCGCCGGCTCACTCTTTGACGTGGCAGCCGACACGCCTGTCGGCGCACAGCGAGAGACGGTCTCAAGTATCGATATCAGTACGGTAGAAGGTGCCAACGACGCCATTTCAATCGTTGACGGTGCCCTGTCGGTGGTCAACGGTATCCGAGCGGATCTGGGTGCGGTTCAGTCCCGCTTCGAATCCACCATTGCGAACCTGAGCACCACTTCGGAAAACCTGACGGCAGCCCGATCCAGGATCCAGGACGCCGATTTTGCCGCGGAAACCGCAGAGCTCGCGCGGACGCAGGTCCTGCAACAGGCCGGCCTGTCCATCCTGGCTCAGGCCAACGCCCGACCACAGCAGGTATTGCAGCTGCTGCAAGGCTAAACTAGCCTTTTGGGGTGGCACGAGAGTGCCGCCCCTTTCCCTCCGCTTTATAAGGACCCGATGTGACTATCGCCTCGCTCGAGAAGAAGCTGTTTACCCGTGACGACGCGGGTTTCAAGAAAGAACTGTTCGACATTCTCGATGCGATGGAAAAAGGCAACCCGGTTCTTGGCGGTGAGCGACTGACGCAGCAAGGGAGCATCCACCGGTCCCCAGGCATTTCGCCCCTCCACAAAGACGCGAGCTTTTTTGACAATCAGAATGCGGTCCAGCGACTGGCCACATGCATTACCGGATTTCTTTGCGCGCCTCACCTGAAGCTGGAGACGCTCGAGGTCCGCAAGCTGATTTTCTACAAAACGCACCTGACTGATATTTTCTATCTTTCGGACTTCGGCAACCTGGATCACGTGATGGCATACCGGGATCTCTGGTCCGCGAACGGTGGATTCCAGCTGAAAACGGATGCGGATGTCTTCATGCTGATGATCTGCTGGACGATCAACAGTGAGATGTCCGTGCCTTACGATGTCTTGCGAGAGCGGGTCCCCCAGGAACTGATGCTGATGCTGACGTCAGCCATGTATCAGCTGGAGCAGCTGCAGACGCCTCGGGGCATTGAACAGTTCGATACCGTTTTCGGGGAGTTTCAGAAGCTGCCGGATGGATTGGACATCTCGTTGTGCCTCGTCATGTTGGTCAACATCTGGATGGGCTGCTCCTATTGGGACATCCCCCAGCGGCACCAGATCAAACGCAAAATAAACAGCCTGATTCGTGCTCATTTCAAGTCCATAAAGGAAACAGAACCCGGCCAGATTGCTTCGAAGCCCAGGGTTGCAATTCTGGTTGAGCGCTACCGCTCAGACCACGCGATGTATCGTTCCTATCACGCACGTATTGCCCCGCTGAAAGAGCATTTTGTGACAGCGTTGTTTGCCGCCAAAGGCGATACGGACGATGTCAGCCGAAAGGACGCACACCAGTTCGTCCAGATCCCGAGCGCTACGTCGGAGATTGAAAAGGCTGCCAAAGCGGTGAGCGACTTTCAGCCCGATATCATCCTGTATCCGTCGCTGGGCATGAATATCTGGACGGTGTGTCTCGCTAATTTCCGACTCGCGCCGGTACAGGTCATGGGTTATGGCCACCCTGCTTCGGCAATGTCTGAAACGATCGATTACGGCTTTCTGAGCGGGTTCTTTGAGGGTCCGGATTACCAGGCCTACTGCACCGAAAAACTGATTCCTTTTTATGGCGAGCGAGGCCACATTACGCTGCACCCGGATCTCGATAGCCGGTTGAGAAGCGCCGAGCTCCAGGCCGACAGCCCGGTGGTGAGGATCGCCATTAACAGTTCACTGATGAAAGTGAGCGATCGCGTCCTTAAAGCATGCCGAATGCTGCAGGAAAACAGCACGCGTCCGCTGGAGTTTCATTTTTTCCCGGCACATAACCGGGGTTTCAAGCTCCTCGCGTTCTACCGGAAGTTGCTGCACGTCTTGGGCGACAATGTCGTTGTCCATGAGCCGCAGCCTTATCCGATTTACCTGAAGCAACTTTCCGATTGCCACTTTGCGATAGGGACATTCCCGTTTGGCGGTGCGAACACCAATGTGGACGCCATTCTCCTTGGACAGCCCAAAGCCTATCTTCCGGAGAATAACGACCTGGCTGCGTTCACAGACTCGAACAACTTCCTACGATACGACGCCAATGGCGGTTTTGCCTGTGGCAGCGAGTTGGATTTGGTCGCACGTGCCATAATGTGGGTTCACAACCACCACGAACTCAATGCCGCGAAAGCGTACATGGCGGGCATTCGGGAAGCCTTTGTCGAAAGCATTTCCCATCAGGATGGATCAGCTCCGGCATTCAGCTTCCTTGAAGGTTTGAAGACCATATCCAGCGAGCATTCTGCCAGCTGAAGCCCCGACATTGGGAATCACAACCCGGAACATGGCATCCATGCAGAAGCCCGTCGAGACGACCCGAAGCCAAGAGACGAAGCGCAATCCTGATCTGGAGGCATTGCTCACGGAATTAAACGACGCTCTCGGCTCCTGCTCACGGCAGCCAAGTGTCGATTCTTCGGAGTCCGTCCCCAAAATTTTCGTCTTCGGACCGATGCGTTCGGGTACGACGCTGATGATGCAGTGCCTGTCTCAGGCGGGACCGTTTGCCTACCCAACCAACCTTTTATCCCGCTTCTACAAAGCCCCGTTGGTGGGGACCCTGATACAGCAAATGCTGTTCGATCCACGCTTTCAGTTTCGGGATGAAATGGCGCTGGAGTTGCCGGAGCATCTGTTCAGCTCATACAACGGGAAGACGTCAGGCCCTCTTTCCCCGAATGAATTCTGGTATTTCTGGAAACGATTTATTCCATTTGTCGATGGGCGGCCGGAGGCTCCTACGGGAAAGCAGGCGAAGGCATTCCAGGCGGAATTGAATGGCATATCGAACAAACTCACCAAGCCATTTGCCCTCAAAGCAATGATTCTCAACGAACATGCTGATGCACTCTATTCCCTGTTTCCGGGATCGTTATTCATTCGTATGGTTCGAGATCCCGTCTTTAACATTCAATCCGCTCTGGAGGCCCGCCAACGTCAGTTTGGTGATATGGAGACCTGGTATTCGTTCAAGATAAAAGCCTTCGACGAACTCAAGGAGCTTGACCCCCTGCACGCTGTCGCTGGACAGGTCCATGCTATCAACCAAGCCATCGAGCTCGGCTTTGCCAACATCCCAGACACCCATCAACTCACGGTCTCATACGAAGCGTTCTGCGATACCCCCGGGACCTATCTGAAAGGTATCGCGGAAAAAATTCAGGAGCACGTGGATCCCGATCACTGGCGGGAACTGCCTGAGAAGTTCAAAACCACCAACCAATGGCGGTTGAGCCGGTACACAGAGCAAGCAGCGCGTGATGCCAGCGAAAAGATGGAACGGTTTATCCGCAACGCTTCGTCCACACGAGGCAGCGAATCTGCATGAGCCTTTATTTCCTGATGTGCTCTGAGCGTTCGGGCAGCAACTTCATCACCCAACTTCTCAATGGCCACAGCCGAATTTGCGGTCCCGCCACCAAACACATCTTCAACCCGGTCATCCGCAATCTCTTCCGGTATGAACCATTGAACCAGAGCGCTCATTGGGACCAGCTTCTGGATGATATTGAAAGGATGATTAATGTGCCCTTTTCGGTCTGGCGTCAGGTCTTCGACAAAGAGGAACTGACCAAACTGGCATCGGCTGGGGATATTGGAGGGCTGTTGAGCGGTATCTTTGAGCTGGAAGCCAAGGCAGCGGGTAAGCCTGACGTTTTCATAAAGGAAAATCAGCTCTACGAGATACTCCCTTTCCTGCTGCTTCGCTTCCCTGATGCCAGATACGTCTATCAAACACGGGATCCGAGAGATATGGCTTTGTCATGGCGCGCGAATCCAGATCACCCCGGGGGTCTGATAGCAGGAGCGCGCCGATGGAAAGCGGATCAGCAACGTTTCATGCTGGCCCACAATGAACTGAAAGCCCGGAATCTGTCGATTTTTTTAAGATATGAAGACCTGCTGGACGATCCTCAATACGAGCTTGAACGCGTCCTCAATGTGCTCGGGCATGCGTTCGAACCGAGCATGCTCACATTCCATCAGGATGAATTGACTCAGGAAAATGCAAACCAGCAGTCTGCCTGGAAAAATCTTGGTCAAGGCGTCATGAAAAACAACAAAGCCAAGTATCTAAAGACGCTGTCGCAGCAGGAGATTTCGTATATCGAATCCATCTGTCGTCACGAAATGGCACTTCTGGGTTACCGGCCCGAGACGAGTGCTGCTGAACTCGACGCCATTGAAGAGAGTCTCATTGCTGAGTATGAAAGAGAGGAACAGCGAGCGTATCCCGCCGTTCGGGGTCCTGGCGTGAAGGCTAACATGGAGGCCAAGCGCGCTTTTTACGAACGTTTTCTCCCCGGTCAGCGATTCAGCTGAAGGCCCTGCCCCTCACAATGAGTTGGCGAGCATGCCGAAACCCGACCGAACCGACCGGAACAACGTCGATTCGTAGCTATCAACGGGCTCATCCAAAAACCGCAAACGAAGGCCCGCCTCAGAAAACCGTTCCTCGTGATAGAGCCCAACGCCACCGGGCAAATTCAAATATTCCGACGCGCCCATCTCGCCAGCCAGTTTCAGGATTTTATCTTCACCCGCACCCTCACCGAGACTCGGCAACACAGATGACGATCGGACGATGTCGCAAGTCAGCCCCAGCCCGGCTGACATCCAGCGAATAGACCGTTCCAGGTAATCAACCGGCAACTCGGACGTTTCCGGCCATGGCAAGCTTTCGATAGGCTCTCCAGTGCCATTCCACGCGTGTTCCAATCGACGTTTCTGACTGTCGATCCATTCAGGCAACCCGGCCTCCCGGAACCGCAACTCCCGTATTTCAGTCGACTGGGCGGCTTTCTGTAGCGGGAGAGTCACCCAGACCCAATCGCCATTAATCAGGCCTCGATTACGGTGAACCCAGCCTCTTCGGGGGAATTGCACATTGTCGAAAAGCAGGAACACATCCGCTTCCTTGAGCAGCCTGAAATAACCGATATACGGGAAAAAATACGGCTGCATGATTGCGAGGCGCATTGGCGAACTCTCGTTATTGATTGTCAAACCTGGTCATGAGGCCATAGCCAAATGCAGAGTGTCTGGAGCGGCAGAATCCAAAAACAAGCGATAGGCACTAAGACACATCATCATTTACCAACTGGCGAACACGGCTAACGACGCGGTCTATGTCAGAATCGGCAAGCTGGTCATAAACCGGCAAACACAAGATTCTGTCCGTCTGCGCCCCTGCCAGGGTCGACCTGATCCCAGTGTAAAGCCCGAGACTGTCCAGCGACGGTGAGAAGTAAGCCCGACATTCAATGCCCTCAGAGCGCAACGTATCCTTGATGTAATCCCGCTTCTGGCGATTGCCGAGCAGCACCGGAAGATAGGCGCCATTTCGGGTCGCATCAGGATGGCATTCCGGAAATTGCACAACGCCTTCCAATAACGATCGATACTGTTCCGTAATGGCCACACGTCGGGCAATGATTCGGTCGATGTCCTCAAGAACGGCAAGCCCCATAGCGGCATGAAGCTCGCTCATTTTTCCATTAATGCCCACGCTATGCGGCTGCCCATCGACAAAGCCGAAATTAATCAACTCGCGAGCCCTCAGAAGATCAGCTTCGTGCTTGAACACGATTGCCCCACCTTCCCCTGTATGGAAAAGCTTGGTGGCATGAAAGCTCAGAGTGGCAGCATCCCCCCAACGCAGCAGGCTACGCTGTTTGTAAAAGACACCAAAGGTATGAGAAGCGTCATAGATCAGCTTGATCTCGCGCTGCTCCGCCAACGCTTCAAAAGCCTCAACCTCACAGGGGTTGCCATAGGTATGCACGGGCACTATAGCTGACACGTCCTCATCAAGATGCTTATCCACATCCAGGGGATCAAGGTTCAATGTCGCAGGATCAATAGCCGCATAGATGGGACGAATCCCTTGCCAAGTCAACGATGAGCTGGTGGCGGGGAAGGTGAAGGGTGTCGTGACAGCAGCGCCGTTAATGTTGAGCGCCTCGAAGGCAATCTGCAGCGCCATCGTTCCATTGGCGACCAGAAGCAAATGCTCTACGCCGAGGTAGTTTTTCAGCTTTTCCGTTAATTCTTGAACCAGCGGGCCATTGTTGGTGAGTTGCTCGGAGGCGTAGACACGGTCAAGATAAGCGTCCAGACGCTCACGGGGCGGCAAATAAGGCTTAGTCACCGGAATCATATTCATCCACCAGAATGCGAACGTAGTCTCCATAGCCATTGCTGGCCATAAACGAGGGTAACCCGCGAATATCGGTCGTCGAGAGCCAACCCTGCTTGAGGGCGATCTCTTCAAGACAGGCAATCTTGAAGCCCTGCCGCTTCTCGATCGTCTCCACGAATTGGGCGGCTTCCAGCAAACTTTCGTGCGTTCCCGTATCTAGCCAGGCAAAGCCGCGCGTCAGTTTCTCGACAGCGAGTTTTCCGCGCTCCAGGTAGACCTGGTTTACCGATGTTATTTCCAGCTCTCCCCGACCGGAAGGCTTGATTGATCGGGCAATATCGATGACGTCGTTATCGTAGAAATACAGCCCGGTCACCGCGTAGTTGGATTTTGGCCGACGTGGCTTCTCTTCCAGAGAGATCGCACGACGATCCCGGTCAAACTCAACCACACCGAATCGCTCCGGATCCCGAACCTGGTAGCCGAAGATTCGAGCGCCTTCTTCAAGCCCCGCCGCCTCGCGCAACTTTGGTGAGAAGCCCTGCCCGTAGAAAATGTTGTCCCCCAGAACCAGGCAAACAGAGTCCTGCCCAATGAATTCTTCGCCAATCAGGAAGGCCTGCGCCAATCCTTCCGGTGCCTGTTGGACGGCGTAGGATAAACGGATCCCAAAGCAGGCACCGTCGCCCAGAATGCGCTGGAAGCTGTCGCTATCCTCGGGTGTGGTGATAATGAGAATGTCGCGGATCCCAGCCAGCATCAGCACTGACAGCGGGTAATAGATCATAGGCTTGTCGTACACCGGCAGGAGCTGCTTGGAGACACCCATGGTGATGGGATAGAGCCGCGTGCCGGAGCCTCCGGCCAGTATGATGCCCTTCATATTATCCCGCACTCCCTGAACCCAACCGGCGCCCATCCGCCCCACTGCCAAACAGCCAGTCCTGATGATCGACGTACCAGGAGACGGTCTGCTGAATACCGGCTTCAAAGGAATAATGCCGTGTCCACCCGAGCGTCCTGAGCGCCTTGCTGGGCGAAACCGCGTAGCGGCGATCGTGGCCTGGCCGGTCATCCACAAACCGGATCAACGGACGGTAGCCACCCGGTCGCGGAATCAACGGCTGGAGTTGGTCGCAGATAGCCTCGACGACCTCCAGATTGGTTCTTTCCGACTCGCCGCCGACCAGGTAGGTTTCACCCAATTCACCACCGCAAAGGATCCGGAAAAGCGCCCGCGCGTGATCATCGACATGCAGCCAATCCCTGATCTGGTCGCCCTGACCGTATAGTGGCAACGGTTGCCCGCGCAGTGCATTAAATACCGTCAGGGGAATCAGCTTCTCAGGATACTGGAACGGCCCGTAGTTGTTGGAACAGTTGCTCAACACCACGGGAACGCCATAGGTGCGCCCCCATGCCCTGACCAGGTGATCCGATGCGGCTTTTGTTGCCGCGTAGGGAGAACTCGGCGAGTAAGGCGACACTTCATTGAATGGTGGCGCATCGGGCGACAAATCACCAAAGACCTCATCCGTACTGATGTGGTGAAAGCGGAAGGCGTCGCGTGACTCGGTGGAAAGTTGCTTCAGGTATTCCCTGGTCGCTTCCAGAAGAACAAACGTTCCTACGACATTGGTTTGCAGGCAGGCTTCCGGGCCATCGATCGAACGATCGACATGGGATTCCGCGGCCAGGTGCATGACGGCATCCGGACGATGCCGTTCGAAGACGCTCGTCACGGCCTCACGGTCGCAGATATCCACCTGTTCGAAATGGTAGCGCGTGCTTGCCCTCACGGCGTCCAGCGCTTCCGGACTGGCTGCGTAGGTCAGCTTGTCCAGATTGATCACTGAAACGTCGGCTTCCTGAATTAAAAACCGGATCAACGCAGAGCCAATAAAGCCCGCCCCTCCGGAAACCAGTACCTTCATATTGTTCTTCAACTCGTTGCGGCAACACTGAGCATAGCGGAGCAACATCCATACCGAAACTGATCCGGCCGTTTTATTTACGACAAAGTCTTTTAAAACAGTGGATTGTAGAAATTATCGACAGATTGGCACAGCTTTCGCTCCACTCACCTCAACATCGATTCATCGTCATAAAAGCTGCAGATTCTTGCCGCCTCACTTAAAAAGCGGCCAGAACGATCACGAGGTGAAACATGCAGGCACAACACCAACCCCAAGTCGCTTCCCGCAACCAGGCGACCATCGCGCGTCTGTTGCTGGCCGCCAACAGCGCCTACGGCGAGTCCAACCGGCCGGACAACAGCTACACCCAGCGCGTGGAAGCCCGGGCTGAGAGTCGGCAGTTGCTGGCCCAGGTGATGGAGCTCAGCCACGAGAACGCGGCGGCGTGGGGGCTGTTGGGGCGCCTGGAGATGGACGACGGCAACCTGGATACCGCCAGGGCCCTGTTCGAACGCAGCCTCGACATCAATCCGGACCAGCCCCAGCAATATACCAACCTCGGCTACTGGGCCCTGGCCTGCGAACGTCCTGCCCTCGCTGAACAGTATTTCCAGGAAGCCCTGCAACGGGACCGGCAGTCTGCCGCCGCTTTCTGTGGGATCGCCCACGCGAAACGGCGGCTGGGTCAGTTCGATGTGGCTTACCTGCATTACCGCAAACTGCTGCAGCTCGACCTGAACTGGCCGTCGGTCTGCGCAGGCATGGTGGCGTGCGCAGGTCACTTGCAGGTCGACCGGGCGGATCAGGAGCTGGCTTACGACGCCATCACATTGCTCAGCCGGAATGACGTTGCGCACCAGGAACTGGGTCGTTTCGCGGCGGGCATCCTGTGCCAGCAGTACGATCTGGATAACCCCAACGCGGCGGTCCTGCTCGAAGCCGCCGCCGAGGATGAACTGCTCCTGCTGGCGCTGGAAAAGACACTGATGCCGGATGCCCGGATCGAAAATCTGGTCACTCTGCTGCGCCATGCGATTCTGGCGGAAATTGCACAAACCGCAACGCTCCGTGACGACATGCATCGGCTTGCGGCCGCGATCGCCCTCTATGCCGACCGGACCGGTTACGCACTGCTGGTCAGCGACGCCGAGGAACGGCTGATAGACGCAATCAACAACAGCATCCGCGCCCAGTTCGCCATGGGTGAGCGTCTGGAAGACATCGCCGGCTCGCTAATGATCAGTGCCCTGTACGGCGCCCTGTTCCATCAATCCTTCGCTGTCGATATCGGCCACTGGAACCTGACGGAGTGGCCCGTCGGCCTGCAACCCCTGATGGCCGCCAGCTACTACAACCGCGCGATGGAAGAAGCCATCAAACAGCCTTTTGAAGAGAAAGCCGCTGAGCTGACACTGGAGCGAGCCGATGTGCCGCAAGCCTGGCCCACGTGGCAGACGCTGTCCCACCACAGCGAAAGCAGCCTGAAAGCAGTGATGAAAGCGAAGCTGGGCCTGAACACCGACTCGCTGCCGGATACCCTGCGCATCATGGTGTGTGGCGCCGAGTCCGGGCAACGGGCGCTTGAGCTCGCCGCCTCTCTGAGCGACGTCGAAATTGTGGCAGTGGACGAGTCTCTCCCGAACATCGCTCGCGCCAGTCGGACCGCCCAGGAAATGGGGCTGAACCACATCGTGTTCTGGCCCTGGTCACTGGCCAGTCAGTTCATTGCGGATGGCAACCAGGTGCACTGGCTCGAAATCGGTCGCCTCCCTTCAGAACAAATGAGCTCGCTGTCACTGGCCCAACTGGTCGATCAGGCCAGCGGCCAGGGCGCTGTTGTCCACCTGCACACGCGAATTGAAGGCGACTCGGAGGCCGACAGC
The DNA here is from genome assembly GCF_016798325.1 of Marinobacter mangrovi. Classification (GTDB taxonomy): domain Bacteria; phylum Pseudomonadota; class Gammaproteobacteria; order Pseudomonadales; family Oleiphilaceae; genus Marinobacter_A; species Marinobacter_A mangrovi. The sequence goes on along the minus strand of NZ_JAERVO010000002.1, from coordinate 662,832 downwards.
CATATTCGGCAGCTTATCCGTCAACATGAGCTGCCGGAAACCCGCGCGTCACTGCGTCGACTCCGGCGCATGATCATCAATAACGCCCAGGATCCGGAACTTGGGGCGTTGCTGCGCGAAGATGATTTCTATGGTGCGGGGGGCTGCCACAATCGTTGGTTCCGTCCCCAGGACAAAACCCAGCTGGCGGGTCTGATCAATCTGCTGAGTAATGAAGTGAACTGGAAGCTCGTCCGGGCCCAGGACAGCGACGGCCACAGCCTCGCTCTGGCGCCGGTGCAGAAGCAGCTTCAGGCGGAAGCAACAGGCAGCAACGTGCAAAGCGTTCAGGGCCAGCCGCTGACGCTGTACTTCATGAAGCGGCGTTAGTCCTCATTAAGCCACCCGCGTCGGTCCTGCCGATCGCGGGTGGTTGAAAGCCTCCCCCGATCAGCTACTCCGGCTCTCGAGAAAACGCTGCCAGTCCGCCACATCATCCACATCCCACCGATGGGCCAGCTGCCGGACCACAAAGTCCGCTTCAGTCAAAGCCTGGACGGTTTGCTCGAGCGCTCTTGAAGTGCCCCACTCGATACCGGTCAACGCATCCCCAAGATCACAGCGGGTACCGATCAAGACAAAACCGCCATCGTCGGACGGTCCCAGAACCACATCCGCCTCGGCCAGCGCAGCAAACGCCTGACTGACATAGTCCGGGTCAACCGACGGGCAATCACTGCCGACAATCACCGCCTTCGGCGAGTTTTCCAGTGCGGCGCCCAGCGCATGGGCCATGCGCGCGCCGAGATCCGTGCCTTTCTGGCTGAACTGAGGAATCGCCAAATGGTGCAGCTGAGTCAGAAGCTTATCGGCGTAGACCTGCACTCCGGGTGGCCGGGGCCTGTCCCACCAGAATGAGAGCGGATAAGCCGTTGCCGAGAGCGAGTCGAGCACCGCCGTCGTCAGAACCAAGTGCGCTTCAAGGGCTTTCTCGTCGCCAATGCCGGCCGCCAACCGGGTCTTGACCTGGCCCGGCTCTGGCCACTTGGCAAACTGGATCAGCACGCCGTCGGACGACTCACTCGGATTTGGTGCGTGCATCGGGGTAATAGACCTGAGCCAGCTTGAGCGGGTCTTCGCCCCGCCAGTAGCGCCAGCGCAACTGCCACATCAGCAGTATGGTTTTGAGGACGCCCTGTCGCTCCCACCGACGGCTGTCGGTGGTTACCCGGGAATGGATACAGTAAGGACGGGAAAGCGCCAACAAGCGTCGACTGAGGGCGATGTCTTCCATCAACGGCAGGGCTTCAAAACCACCCACCTCCTGGAAAATCACACGCCGCGCGAATATGGCCTGATCGCCGGTAGCAATGCCGGTGATGCGTGAGCGCTGATTCATGAACCAGCCAATCACCCGGAAGATCAAACTCTCCCCGGACAAACGCACGTCGAACCGCCCCCAGGCCGCGGGGCTGTCAACGAACTGTTGCAACTGCGGCAGGGCATCCAGGGGCAGCCTGGAATCCGCATGCAGGAAGACCAGCACCTCGCCGCCTGCCAGGGCAGCCCCCGTATTCATCTGGTTGGCTCGCCCGCGCGGTGCCGAGACCAGCTGATCGCAAAGCGGCTCCGCGAGATCTCGCGTGGCGTCACTGCTGCCGCCATCCACCACGATCACCTCGTGGCCCTGATCGCGCCAGCCCTGCAACTCATTCAACGCCACGACAATGCCCTCCGCCTCGTTCAGGACAGGCAGGACAAAGGAAACATGCAGGGGTACCGTACCCAAGGAAAACTCCGTGACATTGCACAGGAAATGACGCTATTAAATTAACAGGTCCGGTCCCCTGCAGCCAAGCGTGAAAGACGACGTCGGCAACCCGGTAGAGGCCTCTGGTGCTCGCAGGTTGAGCCCGGCGCACCCCATGGGTATGATACCGGACCCGCGCGCCCCCGTAGCTCATCTGGATAGAGCGGTCCCCTCCTAAGGGACAGGTAGCAGGTTCGAGTCCTGCCGGGGGCACCATTGCCTTTCCCGCTGATTACAGCGCCTTGTCACTCCACCTTCGGTGTCGGTCGCACCAGGATTTCGTTCACGTCGACATGGGCCGGTTGTGACACGGCATAGATCACCGCGCGGGCAATGTCGTCGTCGACCAGCGCATGCTCGGGCTTCTGATCGAAGAACGGCGTGTCGACCATGCCGGGCTCAATCAGCGTGACGCGAATGCCCGACCCTCGCAGCTCTTCCCGCAGACCATAACCGATCGCCGACACGGCCCATTTGGTCGCGCTGTACATGGATCCGGGAATGGTCGCCCGTCCGGCGGCGGAACCGGTCAGCAGCACCTGCCCTTTCGATTCCCGTAATGCCGGTAAAGCCGCCTGTAAGGTCAAACCAACCCCGTAGACGTTGGTGAGGATCATATCCCGCCAGGCTTCGTGATCGGCACCGCTGAATCCACCCGGTGAGCCGCCGCGTCCGGCGTTGGCAAAGACCACGTCCAGGCGCCCGAAATGTTCCAGCGTCTTGCTGACCACTGCTTTCTGCTGGTCGAAATCCTGGACGTCGCAGGACAGCGCCAGCGCCGTGGACTCGCCACCCAGCTCCTCCTGCAGCGATCGCAATTTGTCGACGGAACGCGCCGCCAGCGCCAGTCGATAGCCTTCTTTGGCCGCAGCCCGGGCTGTCGCGGCACCAATGCCTGAAGAGGCTCCTGTAATCAACATGACCTTGTCTGTCATCATCCGTCCTCCTGTTCGTCGGTAGATTGTGTCGAAGGTCTACGCCCGACACTAACATGTGGACTTCCGTTGCCGGGCCTCGGGATGGTCTGGGCAAGGACACGCTCGCGTTCACGCCCAATTGGCCCACATTATGCAATCCGATACCGGTAAGCGTTGAAACCTTGACGTTCGGGGATCGAAAACCATGTCTCTGCTAACATCACTGATGCGGGCCGGCACCAGTTTCCAACAGGCCACAGAAAACCGGGCAGCCCAGAAGGCGGCCACACAAGCCAATGCTGGCGCGGATGTCGAGAAATCGGCTGCCACCGACAGTGACAGCGTCACGATCAATGGCGGGGAAACCCACAAGGCATCCAGCAAGCTGTCGGTGAATTCGTTCAAGCAGAATGTGGGGCAGGATCATGCCTTTGTGAAGGATACGCTGCGGCACAAACTTGCCGAGTACGGGCTGAACCCGGCAACACGCATTGCCGTCTCCAGGAAAGAGTCCGGCGATTTCTCCATCAACGCGCTGATGCCGGAATCGACCCGCCAGCAGATCGAGAAGGACCTGGATAACAACAAAGCGTTCAGGCAGGCGTTTGGCCGGCTCAGCGTGAACGAGCCGACCGTCTCCTTTGTGGACACTGCCTTGCGCCTGAACCAGGCCTATGGCGTCAGCAACAGCGTGCTGGACCAGATGGTCAGCGAAAACCAGCAGTTCAATGGGCTGCAAGACCTGGCCCACCGCTACGACAGTCTGCGCAAAAACGCCGGCGCCACCGCCCTGGAAGCGGCCGGCCAGAATCGCCAGTACGCCTTCAGCCTGAATACCCGGGCCTGATCCGGTCGTACGACCTTACTGGAACGGGCTGGGATCTCCCTTGCCAACCCGGGTCACTTCCGGGACTTCCCCGCAGAAGTTCACAACCGTCGTTGCCTCGAAGCCACAGAACCCGCCGTCAATGATCAGGTCCAGTTCATGCTCGAGGGTCTCACGAATCTCGTACGGGTCGGTCATCGGTTCGGTCTCACCGGGCAGGATCAGGGTGCTGCTCATGATCGGCTCTCCCAGCTCCGCCAACAGGGCCTGGACAATGGGGTTGTCCGGCACGCGCAGACCGATGGTGCGGCGCTTGGGATGCAATAACCGACGCGGCACTTCGCTGGTGGCATCGAGGATGAACGTGTAAGGACCGGGCGTGAAATTCTTGAGCAGGCGGTACTGGGTGTTGTCCACCTTGGCGTACTGCCCGATATCGGACAGGTCGCGACACACCAGCGTGAAGTTGTGCTTGTCGTCGAGGCGGCGAATGCGCTTGATGCGATCCGTCGCCTGTTTGTCTTCAAGCTGACAACCGATGGCATAGGCCGAATCCGTGGGATAGACCACGACACCGCCCTTGCGCAGGATGTCGACAGCCTGGTTGATCAGGCGCAGTTGTGGCGTCTCCGGATGAATCTGGAAAAACTGGCTCATGGGGCATCCTTTTTGATTGAGCGAAATAGGTCATCCGGTCAGGACCGGTGCAATCATGTTCCTGGCGACAGTGAGCTTACGCCTTGTCGTGCCGGGACCCGCCAAGACACTGGGGCGATGCTGGCGATACCCCGTTGCGGGCCTGCCATTCCTCGGGCGTATACAGATGCAGGGCAAGAGCGTGGACGCCGGCCTGCAACTCCGCTCCGAGCGCACCGTAGATCGCCTGGTGCCGTTTGACGCGGTTCTTGCCGGCAAAGTCGTCACTGACCAGCGTCACCTTGAAATGCGTCTCCGAATTCGGGGGCACACTGTGCATGTGGCTTTCGTTTTCGACCGCCAGGTGCGTCGTCTGGAACCCCTGGTTCAGCTTCTGTTCAATGGCAGTCTGGATGGGTGCCGTTTCGGCCATAAAGAACCTCCCTTAACAATACGCTCTATTGTAACGTAATCCCGACCCCGCCTGCTTGAGAAGACGCGGTCCACCCTTGACACGATCCGGCGGGTTCGCCATCTTCCATCGCCTGTTTCCGACCCGGTATCACCATGCGCCTGTTCATCGCCGAAAAACCCAGCCTCGCCCGCGCGATCGCGACGGCCCTGCCCGGTCATATTGAAAAAGGGCAAGGCTACCTGCGCTGCGGTGACGGCGACGTGGTGACTTGGTGCATCGGCCACCTGCTGGAACCGGCGGAACCGGCCCACTACGACCCACGCTGGAAGTCCTGGCGCCTGCATGAGTTGCCGATTTTCCCGGAGCAGTGGGCCGTACTGCCCAAAAACAACGTGCGCAACCAGCTCAAGATCCTGGAGACGCTGGTTGGCCAGGCGACAACGATCGTCCATGCCGGCGACCCGGATCGCGAGGGCCAGCTGTTGGTCGACGAAGTCCTGCGCTACTGTCGCGTGCGCATGCCGGTCGAGCGGCTGCTGATCCAGGATCTGACCCCCACCGCGGTGGTGCGGTCACTCTCGCAATTGCGCGACAACCGCGAGTTCCGGCATCTGTCCCACTCTGCCCTCGCGCGACAGCGGGCGGACTGGCTCTACGGCATCAACCTGACCCGGGCTTACACCCTGCGCTACCAACAACAGGGCCAGCAAGGCGTCTATTCCGTGGGCCGGGTCCAGACGCCGGTTCTTGGATTGGTGGTGGAGCGGGACCTGACCATCGCCAACTTCGAACCCAAGCCGTTCTATACGCTCACCGTCACCGGAGCGAGCCGTTCGGAACCGCCGGAAACGTTCACGGCCCGCTGGCGACCGGGGGAAGCCTTCCGACAGGCCATGGACGAAGAGGATCGCGTCCTCGACCGAAAACTGGTGGAAAAGGTCGCCGCCGACGTGGATGGCCAGACGGGCACGATTACCCAGGCCCGCTTCCGTGAACGCAACGAAGCACCGCCGTTGCCGCTGTCCCTGTCGGCCCTGCAAATCGAGGCCGGTCGCTTGTACGGCCTGGGGGCAAAAGCCGTACTGGATGCGGCCCAGTCCCTGTATGAAAAGCATCAGCTGATCACCTATCCCCGATCGGATTGCCGATACCTGCCTGAGGAACACTTCGGGCAACGCCACGCCGTGATCGAGGCGCTGCAATTTATCGCGCCCGGCCTCTCCAGACTGGCACAGCAAGCCGAACTCAAGCGCCACTCCCGCGCGTGGGACGACAAGAAAGTGGATGCCCACCACGCGATTATTCCTACGACCCGGAAGCGGCCGGCGGGCAATCTCAGCCGATCGGAGATGCGCGTCTACGAGCTGATCAGCCGCTACTACCTGATGCAGTTCTTCCCCGATGCCGTTCACCGCGAAGGGCGACTGGACCTGACCGTGGCCGACTATGACTTCCGCGCCACGGAAACCGGCGTCCTGGACGCCGGTTGGAAAGTGCTGGAAATCCGCCTCAAAGAGCAGAATGAAAAGCCGGCACGGCCGCTGCCCCGACTGGACGTTGGCGATCCGGTCGATTGCACATCGCCCCAGATCAAAGATCGGATGACGCAGCCACCCAGCCATTTCACCGACGCCACGCTGCTGTCGGCCATGACAAACATCGCCCGTTTCGTGTCGGACGCCGAGTTGCGCAAAACGCTGCGCGACACAGATGGCCTGGGCACCGAGGCTACCCGGGCCGGCATTATCGAAACCCTGTTCAAGCGGGACTACCTGATCCGTGACGGTCGCGCCATCAAGTCGACGGAGAAGGGGCAGGATTTGATTGGCGCACTCCCTGCAGCGGTGGCACGGCCGGACATGACTGCGCTCTGGGAAGCCACGCTGGAGCGGATTCGCCAGGGCGAAGGTGACCCGCGGGCCTTCCTGGCCTCGATTGAAAACCAGATCGGCGAACTGCTCGGCCCGATCCGCTCTGCGCCAGCCGCAGGCGGCGCCTCAACCGGGTCGGTGGAGCAAACCGGCGTCCATTGCCCGGCCTGTCGAGCCCCGATGCGGGAGCGGACCGGCAAGTTCGGCCGGTTCTGGGCCTGCACGCGCTACCCCCAATGCAAAGGCACGCGCCCAATCGAAGACGACAGTGATCACAACGACGGCACCGACCAGGCACCCGTGCCCTGCCCGGCCTGCTTTTCGCCCCTGGTGCGTCGTCACGGTAAAAAAGGCTGGTTCTGGGGCTGCAGTAATTTCCCCGCCTGCCGACAAACAGTAGGGGATGTCGACGGAAGGCCGGGTCGCCCGCAGTAGATGTCTCGCCCCCGCCTGAACGCACGCTATCCGTCGCCGTTTATTACAGACCTCTGGAACATTCGGGCGATCTGGTTAACAGTACGCTACACATTGACACTGACCCCTCGCTGGCAATTTGCAACAATATTCAATGCGATGGCGGTAATGGCGCACGACAATACGCAGGAGACTTTCAATGCGAATCGCATTACTGGAAGACGAGCTGGCTCAGGCAAGAAACATCGAAACCCTGCTGGCCGACAATCAACACCAATGTGACAGCTTCCAGACCGGCCAGTCTTTCCTGAGTGCCGTCACACACCGCAGTTACGACCTGCTGATCCTCGACTGGCAGATTCCGGACATGACCGGGATTGACGTTCTGAAAAGCGTCCGCGCTCAGCTCAACTGGCCCATTCCCGTGGTCTTCCTGACCCAGCGCGACAGCGAGCAGGACATTGTTCAGGCACTGGACGCCGGTGCCGACGATTACCTGTCCAAGCCGGCCCGTCCGGGCGAGCTGCTGGCGCGCATCCACGCGCTGGCCCGACGCAGCAATCCAGAGGTCGATCGCCCAGTACTGGAGTTCGGACCGTTCACCATCGACACCAAGGCACGCACGATTGTGCTGCACGGTGAGCAAGTGACGCTGACCGACAAGGACTTTGACCTGACCCTGTTCCTGTTCCAGAACAAGGGCCGCCTGCTCACCCGTGAAATGTTACTGGAGCGGGTCTGGGGCGTGACCCGGGACATCAACACCCGGACCGTAGACACCCACATGAGCCGCCTGCGCCGTCGCCTGGGCATCAAGCCCGAGAACGGCTTCCGCATCAAGACCATCTACCAGCGCGGCTACCGGCTGGAATCGATGGACGAGATCGCCCTGGATGCGGACGACGACGGCTCGCTACCGATCGGTGACTCGCCGTCCATCCAATGATGTCTCCGACGGGCTAGACGATTCATGCCGATGCTTTCCACTGTCATCCGTGCCGCCGCCCGGCTCCTGGGCGGCCTCACGTTATTGATCCTGGCCTCGCACACCCAGGCGGACCTGTCCGTCACCCATGGGTCACAACAGGGCAACCTGCAGGTGGCCCAGGCCCATGGCGTGGATGACTGGCGCTACACCCTGCGCCCGGGCGAGACCGTGGAACAGGTGGGCAAACGCCTACTGGCATCCACCCACAACCTGAATCAGCTCCTGCAGCATAACGGGGTGTCCAGCCCCGGTGACATCGTGCCCGGCCAGAGCATCCGCATCCCGGTCAACTGGCTTGAGAAGAGTCCCGAACCCGCCGTGGCCCTGGCCGTTTCCGGACCGGTTCAGCACGTCGACGGTGTGACCGGGCGGCGCCAGGCGCTGACGGCACAGTCCCGCATCCGAGCCGGTGACGAAATCGCGACGGGTAGCGGTTTTGCCGTGGTTCAACTGGCAGACGGTTCCCTCCTACGCCTCGGGCGCAACACCGACCTGATGTTCAACCGGCTTACCCGCTTCGGCAAGACCGGCATGGTGGACACCCGCATGCGCCTTGACCGGGGTGAGCTCGACGCGGAAGTGGAAAAGCTGATCGACAAAGGCTCGCGCTTCGAGGTTGATACGCCCTCTGCTGTGGCCGCTGTGCGGGGAACCAAATTCAGCCTGCAAGCCACCTCATCGAAAACCCAACTTCAGGTGACCGAAGGCAAGGTCGAATTCGGACCACACGGCCGCACGGTTGGTATACCGGCCGGCTACAGCGGGACGGCGGGCCTGGGCACCCAAAACCCGGTGGACATCCGGCATTTGCCGCCGGCGCCCGAACCCGGCGCGATCCCCGGCACCACCAACAAGATGCCGCTGGACATCGCCTGGCAGGATATCCAGGGCGCCCAGGCCTATCAGATGGACATTTTCAACACCGACACAGGCAATTGGGTGGCACGTAAAACGTCGTCGTCGCCCAAAATGCGCCTGGATAATCTCGCCAATGGCCATTACCAGGTGCGGCTGGCGGCCATCGACCGCCATGGCAATCCCGGCATGCCCGACAAGCAGTCCATTACCGTGGATCAGAAAGCCCGCGCCGCCGAGCTGCAAACCCCCGAAGCCGACGCCAAAATTGATGACAAGATGCCGTCGTTTGCTTGGACCTATGAAGGCGATAACGAGGTAGGCCGGGTGGAAATTGCCAGCTCATCTGACTTTTCGGACCTGGTGGCCACCAGCGAGTGGGCGCCGGACAGCAATGCAATTCCATCCCGCGCCCTGACTCCTGGCGAATATTACTGGCGGGTGGTGACCCGCACCGGGGGTAACTCCAGTGCCACCAGCCAGCCGCGTAAACTGGTCGTCAATGGCACCCTGCCACCGGCACGGATCATCAACATCAACTACGTCGACAGCCAGGTACGGATCTTCTGGCAACAGGTCGCAAGCGCCGACAAGTACCAGCTGCAGCTGTCTGAAGACCCGTCTTTCAAGCACATCATCAAGGAGGCGAACGTGGCCGACACCACGGCGGCCTTGCGCCTGATTCCCGGAAGGCGGTATTTTGTGCGGCTGAAAGCGCTTTCTGATGGACCGATCAACGGCCGATGGGGACCGGGCAGGGAGCTATTTGTCAATTAAACCGTAACGGATGGAGTCCGTGTCAAAGCGTCGCAAACGCCACGTTTTTTCACACCTCCAGGAAACGGGCTTCAATAAGCGAGACGCATGCACAGGGATTGGTTCCGACTGACACGCACTGCCTGGAAGCTGGCCCTCCCCCTTATTCTCATTGCGTTCGCACTGAAATTTGCCGGCCTGCCTCAGCGCCTCGACCTCTGGCTCTACGACACCCTCGCCCTGAGCACGCCTCTCGCACCGGCTTCTAACCTGGAGCTGGTGGCTATCGACGAGAAAAGCCTGCGTGAGCTCGGCCGCTGGCCCTGGCCCCGTCAGCGCCATGCCAAGCTCATCGAGCGCCTGACGGAGGCCGGAGCCAACGTCATCGTCTTCGATGTGCTGTTCAGCGAAGCCGGTCCCGGTGATGATGCTCTGGCGGCCGCCATGAAGGCGCATGGCAAGGTCGTCCTGCCGGTTCACTTATACCCGTCCACCGCCGACGCCCCGCTCACCGAACAGCTACCGACACCGCAATTGACCCAGGCTGCCGGGGCGCTCGGCCATGTCCATGTGGAGTTGGATGAAGACGGCATCGCCCGCGGCCTCTACCTCTACAGCGGTCTCGGCGAGGCCACCTGGCCGGCGTTATCCGTGGCCGCCGCACAACTCGGCGGCAGCGATGTGCCGGCCCGCAACTCGGGTGAGAATCAGGCGTCCCCCTACGTGAATGTCCGCAGCCAGTACGCCTATATTCCGCTTTCGGGACGCGTCGGGACGATATCCACCACGTCCTACAGCGATGTGTTGCAGGGGCGGGTGTCCATGGACCGCTTCGCCGGCAAGACGGTCTTTGTCGGTGCGACAGCCCCGGGCTTTGGTGATGTACTGCCAACGCCGCTGTCTGGCCTGGCAGCCCCCATGTCCGGCGTCGAATTCCATGCCAATGCCTTTTCCGCCCTGGTCCAGAACAAGCTGATGATCACCATGCCGCCCTACCAGCAATGGCTGCTGCTCGTGGCGATCATCCTGTTCATCAGCCTGGCCCTGCCCCAGCTCAAACCGTCCCATACCCTGTGGGTCTGCCTGATGACCAGCGCATTGCTGTTGCTCGCGACCACTTTGCTATACCGGCATGCCAATGTCTGGATTCCGGTCTCCCAATCGCTGCTGATCCCGCTGATCGCCTACCCGCTTTGGAGCACCCGTCGCCTGACGCTGCTCAATACGTTTCTCAATCGTCAGCTCGACCTCCTCAGCCGCGACCCCGGCCTCGGCCTCAAGGAACCCAACGATCATCAGCCGCTGCGCGTCCTGGAAGACCTCTCCCAGCTCTTACAGGCCCGAGGCTGGTGGCTGTCCCAGGATGACGACGTGCTGGCCTGTCACAGCCTCTCAGAGGTGGACAGGCCGGATCGGCTGACTGTTGGCCTGTGGATGCATAAAGGCGACCAGAGCTGGTTGCGCTTCAAACGCGGTGAACGGCAGTTCGATATGGGGCTGGCGCTGCCGCCGAGCCTGACCCGGGAAGCCAGCCGCCGCTACCTGCAACGGCTGCGACTGGACCATCCCGGCCACGGCGGCGGTGTGGAAAAGGACTACCCGGCGGAGAACATCGGCGCGCGCATCGAGCGGGTCCGGGGGGCCATCGAATCACTGACCGGGATGCGGGAATTCATCGGTCGCGGCTTCGAGCGCATGCCTGACGGTGTGATCGTGACCGATGCCCTGGCGACCATCCAGTTCGTCAACGGTCACATCGAGGAGTGGTTCGGCGAGCCACGGCCAAGCCTCATTGGCATGCCACTGCCCGGCCTGCTCAACGCCCATGACCCCAGAGACGGCACGCCCTGGCAGGAAACCATTGCCGACACGCTGACACTCGGCCAGACCCGTACCGTCGATCTACGCGTACGCGGCATGGATCTGCTGATCCACCTGGCGCCGTTCAGCATGTCCGATCACGAGCAGCACGGCATCATCGCCAACATCTCCAATATTTCCGAGCTGCGCGAGCAGCAGCGACAGCATCGGGAAGCCATCGACTTCATCTCGCACGACGTGCGCTCGCCCCTGGTCTCCCAGCTGGCCCTGATCGCCCAGCTCAAGCGGCGCCCGGAATCCATCGGCCCGGAGCAACTGGAGCAATTGGGCAACCTGGCTCGGCGCAGCTACCAACTGGCCGAGGAATTCGTGCAGCTGGCCCGGGCCGAGCAGTTGACCGAGACCCGGTTCTACGACTGTGAATTCCTGTCCGTGGTCGAGAACGCCCGCGACAGCGTCAGCGAACAGGCCCAGAGCAAAGGCATCGAACTCGCCCTGCACGGTCTGGACGACATCTGGCTGCGGGGCAACGCCGAGTTGCTGGAGCGAGCGGTCATCAACCTGCTGACCAACGCCGTGCAATACAGCCCACCGGGCTCCACCGTCACCATCCAGGTGTTCCGGGCCGGCCATCAGGTTTGCCTGACGATCTCCGACGAAGGGATGGGCATCGCGGCTCATGAACTGCCTCATTTGTTCGACCGTTACCGGCGCCAGAAGAGCACGGAATTATCCGGCAACCGGGGCGCCGGCCTGGGCCTGTCGTTCGTCAAAGTCGTGGTGGACAAGCACAAGGGGGAAATCAGCGTGGAGTCGAAGGAAGGCCAGGGGTCGTCGTTTACCCTGCGTCTGCCGGTGGCCGATCCGCTGGCCACCATCGCAGCTGAGACCTCAGACTCAGATTGACTTGCTCACTACCTGGGACAGGGGGCTTGTCAGCCCTTCGGTATCGATCGCCCGAACAGCAAAGTACCAGTCACCTGAATCCAGGTTTTCAATGGTATGGGTCGTGGTGCTGGCGCTTGAGATCGTAATGGTGTTGTCGAGACGATCGGCGCTGTGCCCGTAGACGATCTCGTATCCCTGCAGCTCACCCATGGCGATGCTGTCGCCATTCATGCGGGTGAGCGGTGCATCCCAGGTCAGCGTTGCCGTATGGTCAACAATGACGCCGCCGCTGTTATCGCTGGGCGTATCGGCCTCGCTCCCGTTACCGGCGACGACCGCATAGTAGGCCTGGGTGCGGGTGGAGACCTCATCCAGTGTCGCCACGACCGAGGCATTGTTCACCTCGGATTTCAGCCCTTCTGACAAAACGGCAGCTTCCAGCATGACCGATTCCACAGACAGGTTATTGCCGCCGTCGGACGCCGAAGAAAAGCTTCCCTCGTCACGAATCAGTGACTCGCTGTCCGTCAGGACTTCTTCGATGGATTGCCAGTGGTCGCCATCGACCAGTGACAAAAATGCGGCGTTGATAACGGCCAGCTGCACCGCGTCAGTACTACCGGAAAAGCCGTTGAGTCGCACCAGATCCGGCGGCGGCAACTGCAGGGTACCGGCCTGGAGACCAAAGGCCGACTCCATCTCCGCGTAGGCCCGGGTGAGACTGGTCGCGGAGAACCCCACGTCAGAGGCCTCAGCGAGAGCAACGGCCAGACTTGATAGAGGAGTCAGATAAACCTCGCGAGTGTCTGACAGGTTGACCGCACCTCGCAGCCGGAAATTATCATTCAGCGGGAAGGTCTCGCCAAAGGCTACTGCGCTGGACGTGCCGGTAAAACAGGACGGTACGACGTCACAGGTCATCCGGGTAGCGCCATTGGCACGCAGTTCAACCAGGATCCAGCCAGAGGCCTTGCGCTTGATCGGCAACTGGAAACGCCCCTGCTTGTCGGTCGTCACGGAATCACCCAGAGCGCTGCCGATTTCGAAACGCCCGGTGTCCGCGTTCTTATCAAGCGTCCAGGCGGTAACGTCACCATCACTGATAATGCCCTTGATCGCGCCACCATTCAGCACGATAGACTCGGACGTGGCACTGGACGAAGTGGAGACGTCATCCGACGATCCACCGCCACCGCAGCCAACAAGCAGAAGGGATAATGTCAGACTGGCAATCCCTGCCCATGACCGATTAATGACGGTAAAAAACATGTTTTGACACCACTAATTTGACGATACAGCGTCACTGTATCCAAGCGGCGTAAAAACTAATGTGTTTTACGTCATTTTATGGTTTATTTTTTAGCCAATATTTTGACACTAATTTGGACGACGCCATGGCCAAACGCACCACTCACTTCGCCATCCGACGATTCCGGCCGGAATTCGACTGCGCAGCCATCGGCGCCCTGTACAGCCAGTCGATCATCGAACTGGGCGCGACAAGCTATGAACCGGACGTGATCGAGGTCTGGCGCCAATGGGGCGAAAGCACCCAGGCCATCGCCCTGACTCTGAGCCAGGGGCAAACCCTCATCGCCCAACACAGCGGCCGGATCGCAGGCTTCGCTCAGCGACAGCCGTACGACCACATCAATATGCTGTACACCCACCCGGACTTCGCGCGCCGCGGCATCGCCTCGGCGTTACTTGAAGAGCTGCTGATATCCGCCCGCCGTGACGGAGTGCGGGAACTGTCGGCGGACGCCAGCCGGGTATCCAGACCGCTATTCGAGAAGCACGGCTTTAAAGCGGATGAAGTGGAATGGATCGAGAGGGAGAATTTGAGGATTGAGCGCTTTCCGATGACGTATTTGCTGGATGACGACTAAAGCACCCAGTTGGAGTGGAGCTGGAGCTTTAACAGGGACCGAGGGCAGGCTGGGCTGACAAAGGAAGCCCAGCACAAGCGCATACCGGACGCTCCTGTTATCGCGAAAATGCGTCGAGCATGGGCGCTTGGCGACCATCAGGCTGAATGAGAGCGGCGACAAGCCCCGATTGTTGGGCTTCCTGCGTCAGCCCAACCTACGATACTAACGCATCCAGTTGGAGTGGAGCTGGAACTTTAACAGGGACCGAGGGCAGGCTGGGCTGACAAAGGAAGCCCAACACAAGCGCATACCGGACGCTCCTGTTATCGCGAAAATGCGTGGAGCATGGGCGCTTGGCGACCATCAGGCTGAATGAGAGCGGCGACAAGCCCCGATTGTTGGGCTTCCTGCGTCAGCCCAACCTACGATACTGAAGCGCCTGCTACATCTTAAAGCCCGGGCACAAACAAAAAAGGCCAGTCCTCAGACCGGCCTTTCTCATATTGGTAGCGGGGAGCAAGTGCGATGAAGCACTTGCGGCAACGCCATTTCCGCGCGAAGCGCCAAAAAAGGAGTTGACTCACAAAGCCCCCCAGGAACAAAAAAGGCCAGTCCTCAGACTGGCCCTTCTCATATTGGTAGCGGGGGCTGGATTCGAACCAACGACCTTCGGGTTATGAGCCCGACGAGCTACCAGACTGCTCCACCCCGCATCAAAACGGCTTTTAACTTTAGACCGAGAACTCTGGAAGCGTTCCCGGAAACACCCAACTTTGGGTAAACGTGGTAGCGGGGGCTGGATTCGAACCAACGACCTTCGGGTTATGAGCCCGACGAGCTACCAGACTGCTCCACCCCGCATCAAACTTTTAGAAATCAAGCACTTCGTGAATGTGCCCTTGATCTCAGTGGCGCGAATAATACGGCCTTGCGGGGTGGGTGTCAAACGTTTCTCGTAGCGGATTTCACACATTGTAAAACCACGCATCAGTTCCGGCGCCGGGCTTGCCAATTGACGCATTACAGGTTATTCAGAAAGATCATAAATGGACGATACGATCAGCACGCCTTGTGCTGAGCCTTTCACCGGACCTGTCATGCCGTCATCCGATCACAAACATGCCACTCATCGCCTGGAGGCCCTGATTCAGCAGGCCCGCCGCAATGAGGCGATCGCTGCAAAGCTGTTCGACATCGAGCTGGATATGCTGAGGGCCGCCGAGCTGAGCCAGTTCGCCGATGGCCTGACCGAGCAGGTCCGGGATCGATTTGAACTGGATGAGGTCTGGTTTGCGCTGACGGATATCGAAGACAACCGCCGCATCCTTGCGCTGCTGGGCGAACAGGGTGGCCTTTCCGAGCGCCTGCTTGTGAGTGCGGTCGACTTTCTCCGCCTGACCGAAAACAGCGATACGCCGGTTCTCCGCGACAACATCCGTCCCCTGCAGACGCTCGTTCCACGCCACCTACGGAGCCGTATCCGCTCACTGGCCATTCTGCCCCTGCAGATGGAGGGACGACTGATCGGCGCTCTGATACTGGGATCCGGCGATGTCACGCGCTATCAGCCGGAGATGGAATCCTTCTTTCTCCACCAGCTGGCGATCAAGGCCTCTGCCGGCTTGACCAGCATATGGGCGCGGGAGCAACTTCGCCTGCTCGCCACACGTGACCCGTTAACCGGCCTGCGCAATCGACGGGATATGGAAGCGGTGCTGGGACAGGAACTGGGCCGATCACAGCGTCAAGAGCAGCCACTCGCCCTGCTCTTTCTCGACCTGGACGACTTCAAGACGGTCAACGACACCTGGGGGCACGAAGCCGGCGATGCCTGCCTGGTCCACGTGGCCCGCCGAATGCAATCGCTGATGCGCCGGGATGACAGCCTGTTCCGCTTCGCTGGCGATGAATTTATCGCTTTACTCCCCGGACAGACGGAAGAGCGGACGGAACAGATCGCCAGCCGGATGCAGGACGATCTTAAATCAAATCCGGTGACGATCCGTGGGGAGGCGGTTTCGGTCAGCTTCAGCTACGGCATCGCCTGTATTCGCCCGGAAACCAACACCGCGACGGAAGAACTTCTGCGACTGGCCGACCAGCGACTTTATGAAATGAAGCGACGCGCACCGGCCTGATGCGAGCGCGACGCAACCAACGCCTCAGACGTCAAACAGATCTGTGGGAAAGGCCGGGGCCGAAGCCGTTGCCGCACCGACGCTCTCCAGCGCTTCCCTGACAGGACGAAACGAGCGACGATGGACAGGCGTCACGCCCAGACGCGCCAGGGCTTCAAGGTGAACCGGGGTCGGATATCCCTTGTGGGCACCGAGGCCATAGCCGGGGTAATGATCTTCCAACGCCAGCATCTCCTGATCGCGCGCCACCTTGGCCAGGATCGACGCGGCACTGATGGCTGCGACGCGGCTGTCGCCCTTGACCACCGGCTCACTGGGCCAGCGCCACTTCGGACAGCGGTTACCGTCGACCAGCACATGTTCTGGCGCCGGTCGCAAGCCACCCAATGCCCGCTCCATGGCCAGCATCGTCGCCTGATAGATGTTCAGTTCGTCGATCTCATGCACTTCGCAGCGCCCCAAACACCAGGCCAGCGCCTTTTCCCGGATTTCACCAGCCAGGGCCTCGCGGCGCCGCTCTGTCAGCTTCTTGGAGTCGGTCAGGCCTTCGATCGGCCGGGCCGGGTCAAGAATAACCGCGGCAGTGACGACAGGCCCCGCCAGCGGACCTCGCCCCACTTCATCGACACCGGCCAGTAAATCGCCCTGATACGCCGCCACAAACGGCTGTCCGACCAGACTAGCGGCGGCCATCGACGCCCCCTTCAATCAGCGGCACCAAGGCCTCGGCCGCGCGTTCATTGGCATTGCGGCGCAACATATCATGCAATTCGGAGAAAGCCTCTTTGAGCGCGTCAATGTCCGGCCCCGGCGTCAGCCGGTCCAGTACCGCCTGACCAAGCGCTTCAGGAGTCGCCTTATCCTGTAGCAGCTCGGGCACCAGTTCCCGACGGGCGAGCAGGTTGGGCAGCGCGACGTGCGACACCTTAACGAGGTGAGAAGCAAGAAAGTAGGTAAAGCTGTTCAGACGATAGCCCACCACCATGGGTTTCTTGAGCAGCATCGCTTCCAGCGTGGCGGTTCCAGAAGCCAGCAACACCACGTCAGCTGCAGCCATGACATCCCTTGAACGCCCCAAAACCAGACGCACCGGCAGCTTGACGTCCATCGCGTCGAGCAGTGCTTCCAGCTGCATTTGCCTTGCACGATTCACACAGGGAATGACCAGTTGAAGATCCGGTTTACGGGACTGCAGCCAACGCGCCGCTGCAAGGAAAAGCTCGCCGAGCCTCTCCACTTCACCAGCGCGACTGCCGGGCAATATGGCCAGCACCGGCGCAGACGCGTCAAGGTCCAGCGATTGTCGGTACGCCTGGGTGTCCGGCTCCATCGGAATCGCATCGGCCAGCGGATGCCCGACACAAGCCACCGGCACATCGTGCTCTTCGTAGAACCGGGCCTCGAAGGGAAACAGCGTGAGCATCTTGTCCACCGCCCGCGCAATCTTGTGGATGCGCTTACGGCGCCAGGCCCAGACGGACGGGCTGACGTAGTGTGCGGTGCGGATCCCGGCCTCGCGCAACTGCAACTCCAGGCCGATGGTAAAGTCCGGGGAATCAATGCCGATGACGATGGCCGGCGGCGTGGTCAGGAAGTAGTCGCGCACTCGCTTGCGAATGGAGACCAGCTCTCGCAGACGCTCGAGCACCTCCACCAGCCCCATGACGGACAACCGATCCATGGGCACCAGGGAGTGAAAGCCCTCGGCCTGCATCTCTTCACCACCAATGCCGGCAAAGCGGGCATTCGGATAGCGCTGGCGCAACGACTGGATGAGCCCGGCGCCCAAAATATCGCCGGACGCCTCGCCCGCGACGATACCGATGGTGAACGCACGCTCGCTGACAATGGAGGCTTTCGGGGACGCGGCCTCGTGCTTGACTGAGACCGCAGGGAAAGGCGGGGATTCCGTCACGGTCACCCCGTTATCGAACGATACCGCGATGCGCGATGCGCAGGGATTCGATCAGCGCATCAAGCTCAGGCTGGCCGGAGAAATCCCGCTCCAGTACCTCAAGGGCCTGTGCCAGGGTGTGCCCCTGCCGGTAGATCACCTTGTAGGCCCGACGCAACTCGGTGATCACCTCACGGCTGAAACCGCGCCGTTTGAGGCCCTCGGCGTTCAAACCATGAGCAGACGCCGACTGGCCACTGGCCATGATATAAGCCGGAATGTCTTTCAGGACGATACTGCCGCCAGCGCTCATGCTGTGGGCGCCGATATGGCAGAACTGATGCACCATCGTGCCCCCACCCAGAATCGCCCAGTCACCCACCGACACGTGGCCGGCCAGGGTCGCGCAGTTCGCTAGGATGGTGTTATCGCCCACAACGCAATCGTGCGCCACATGCACATAGGCCATCAGCAGGTTGTTGCTGCCAATCACCGTTTCACCCCGATCCTGGACCGTGCCACGGTGGATGGTGCAGTTTTCACGGATCTCGTTGTTGTCACCGATAATCAGCCGCGTCGGCTCACCGGCGTACTTCTTGTCCTGGCACTCTTCGCCCACACTGCAAAACTGGAAAATGCGGTTATTGCGGCCGATGACGGTCGGCCCCTTGATCACCACATGGGACAGAACTTCCGTACCGTCGCCAATTTCCACATCGGGTCCCACATAACTGAAGGGACCCACGGTCACGTCCTTCCCCAACTTCGCTCCGGGATCAACGATCGCCTGAGGATGGACTCCCGACCAGACCTGTGTCGCCATCAAACTTCTCTCTCAGCGGTCATGATTTCCGCGACGCAGGCAACCTTGTCATCCACCAGCGCGCGGCAGTCAAACTTCCAGATGCCGTGCTTGTCCGAAATGAAACGGGACTCAAGACGCAACTGGTCTCCCGGTACCACCGGCCGCTTGAAGCGTGCCTTACTGGAACCGGCGAGGTAGTGTATCACGCCATCGGACGGTTTCCGGTCGACAGTCACAAACCCGAGAATCCCTGACAACTGTGCCATGGCCTCAATAATGAGCACACCCGGCATGATCGGCTTGCCTGGGAAGTGTCCGTTGAAGAACGGCTCGTTAATCGAAATGTTCTTGTAGCCGACAATGGACTGCCCTTTCTCGACTTCCGTGACGCGATCCACCAGCAGGAACGGATAGCGGTGGGGCAGGAATTCCATAATTTCTTCAATATGCATCATCAGGTACGGCCTCAGGCTCGTTTAAGCAGTTTCTTCTCTAACTCGCGCAATTTCCGCGCCAGATCATCCAGCTGACGGAAGCGCACGACGCTCTTTTGCCACTTGCGGTTTGTATCCACGCCGGTACCTGACGAGTAAACACCCGGTTCCTTCAGACTGCGTGTCACCATCGTCATGCCGGTCAGGTGCACGTTGTCGGTAATCTCGAGATGTCCACCCACACCGGATGCGCCACCAAAGACGCAGTGCCGTCCCACCCGGGTACTGCCGGCTATCCCGGTCAGTGCCGCCATAGCCGTGTGATCACCGATACTCACGTTATGGGCAATCTGGATGAGATTATCCAGTTTGACGCCATCGCCGATGACGGTGTCGTCCAGCGCGCCGCGATCAATTGTCGTGTTGGCGCCAATCTCCACATCATCGCCGATGACCACGCGTCCAACCTGGGCGATGCGATGCCAGACGCCTTTTTCATTGGCGAATCCAAACCCCTGGGAACCGATCACGGCACCGCTCAGGATCAGGCAACGCTTGCCGACGATGACGTCGTGATAGAGCGTCACCCGCGGGTTGAGTCGTGACCCTTCCCCGACCCGGCAGCGCTGACCGACCACACTACCCGCGCCAATCACCGCATGATCAGCGATCGACGCGTCTGCCTCGATAACCGCCTGGGGACCGATCCAGGCTGTTTCGGCAATCGTTGCCGACGGATCAACCACCGCCGAGGGATGAATGCCGGCCTCAGGATTGGGCTCGGGATCAAACCAGTGGCTCAACCGAGCATAACCGAGGTAGGGATTGTCCAGTAACAGGACATTGGTCGGACACTCGTCAGCCATATCCGGCGAGACGATCACGGCCGTAGCTTGCGTCTCCTTGAGATAGCGGCCGTAGGACGGGTTGGCCAGGAAAGAGATCTGGCCCTCTCCCGCAGACTGCAGCGTCGCAATGCCGCTGATCTGGACCGATTCATCCCCGATTACGCGGCCGCCCAGTGCCTGTGCAATGTCGCCCAGCGTATGGACTTTGTTCGTCATGATTCACTCCACCCTGTCTTGGGATACTGCTTCGGGCTCACCGTCGCAAATACACAGGACGCGGACAGCTTCCCTTGTGCTAGCCACCAGACCTGAAAAGCCCCTGAAAAGGTGACGGGTCGCCTCGCCTCCTTATTGAGGGCGAAATACAACCCGCCCCTGGACAGGGGCTCTTCGCCAAAACGAGTCGCCCGAAAAACACCGCCGAATCCTGCCAGAGGCCCCGCAGCGGGACAATGGCTGGAACCCCCTGATTCGGAGGCGCTCACGTCGTTTTCAGGCAGCGACCCATCGACTTATTTGTTGAGTTTCTTGATCAACTCTTTGGTCAGGTCCATATCCGGCTTGGCATAGACAACGGCTTCGCTCGGCAGCACCAGATCCAGGTCATGCTCTTCAAGCAGTGCCTTCACGGCCGCATCCACCTGCGGACGAGCGTCTTCGAGGAACTTCTGCTTGCGGCTGTTGACGGTTGAGTCCAGACGGTTCTTGAGATACTGGAATTCCTGGACCTTGTCCTTGAATTTGCCCGACAGCTCGTTGCGCTCGGACTCGTTCATCATAGCACCGTCTTTTTCCAGACGTTCCTTGAGCTTGCGAGCTTCTTCCTGGGCGTCCCGGACTTTCTGTTCATCGTCACTGAACTCGGACTGAAGCTGTTTGCTGAATGCCTGCGCGTCATCCGAAGAAAAAAGAGCGCGGCGCAAGTCCACGACACCAATCTTGGTGTCGGCCAGTGCCGGCACCGCCAGCATCAAGGCCAGGGCTGCAACCATCATCTTCTTCATCATGCTGAAAACTCCTGTTCATTCGTCTTGTTCTGCGCATTGTACCGATTGCGCTGCGCGATTTGAGCCCGGCGATTAATAAGTTTGCCCCAGTGAGAACTGGAACACCTGCGTATTGTCCCCGGATTTATCGTTCAGCGGCTTGGCCAGACTGAACGCCAGCGGGCCAATCGCGGTAATCCACTGGAAGCTGATGCCCGCCGCTGTCCGGACTTCGCCCAGCTTGGGATCGTAACCGCGACTGGTATCGAAGACCTGACCGGCATCCAGGAAGAAAGCCGTCCGCATGGACCGGGTATCGCCGGCAAACGGTGTCGGGAAGATGAGTTCCATGCTGCCTTCGGTCAGCAGGTTACCGCCGAACGGATCCGGATCGGAGTTGTCGCCAACGGCGTTGGTGGCAAGCGGCCCAAGAGAGTTGGCCTCATAACCCCGAACCGAACCATAGCCACCGGCGAAGTAGTTCTCATAGAACGGCAGCTCACTGTTGTTGCCGTAGCCATCGCCGTATCCAACGTCCGTCCGCGTATGGAATACCCAGGTCTGGTTGTCGTTCAGCGGCTGATAGAAGTTGGTCCGATGAGACGCTTTGTAATACGTCAGGTCACTGCCCGGCACTGCCACATCCAGCGAAATCGACTGACTGAAACCGGCGGTCGGCAATACGCCGCGGTTCAGCGAGTTGCGAGTCCAGCTACCGGTCAGGTGGAAGGTATCCGAGGTGTCGCCATATTCATCGATAAAGTCGGAGACTTCCTGGGCCGGATAATCATCCAGCTTGATCTTGGTCCGCGTATAACCGGTACCAAAATTCAGACGGGTGATGCTGTCAATCGGATAGCCAAAATCGATACTGCCGCCATACTCGTCCAGCAGGTAGGAGGTAATATCCTGCTCATCGTAATCGGTCTGGCGCCCGTACAGACTGAAGCCACGACTGACGCCATCAACGGTATAGTAAGGATTGGTGTAGGAGAACTTGGCACTCTGCACCGAATCACTGTGAGTGGCGCCGATCGTGACCTGCTTGCCAGTGCCGAAGAAGTTCTTCTCGGAGACGCTGGCCCCCAGGATCACGCCGGAACTCTGCGAGAAGCCCAGCGAGGCGGAGAGGCTGCCCGTAGGCTGCTCTTCCACGGTGTAATTGACGTCGACCTGATCATCGTGACCCGGCACGCGGACCGTTTCCACGTCCACGGTTTTGAAGAAACCCAGTCGTTCCAGTTTCGTCTTGGAGTATTCGATCAGATCGGTCGAAGCCACGCCGCCTTCCATCTGCACCATTTCCTGGCGCAGAACCTCGTCACGGGTGCTGACGTTCCCCTTGAAGTTGACCCGGCGAACGTAGGCTCGCTTACCTGGCTCAACATAGAACGTCACCGATGCGGTGTGATCATCGTGGGTTTCCGGCACCGCGTTGACGTTGGCGAAGGTGTAGCCTTCCTTGCCCAGACGACGGGAAAGACGTTCGGACGTATTGGTCAGCGCCTGCTGTGAGTAGGTGTCGCCGGACTTCAGCTTGATCAGATCACGCAGTTCGCTTTCTTTCAGGATCAGGTCACCACGCAGTTTGATGTCCGAGATGGTGTACTTCGGCCCCTCATTAATCGCGATGGTGATGAAGACGTCTTTCTTGTCCGGAGAGATGGAGACCTGACTGGACTCCACGTTGAAATCGATATACCCACGGTCCAGATACCAGGAGCGCAGCGTTTCCAGATCGCCGCTCAAACGTTCGCGAGCGTACTTGTCGGAGTTGGTGATCGAGGCCCACCAGTTGGATGTTTCCAGTTCGAACTGGTCGAGTAGCTGTTCGTCGGAGAAGGATTCGTTGCCAATGATATTGATATGACGGATCGAGGCGACTTCGCCCTCGTTGATGTCCAGCTTGATCGCCACCCGGTTGCGGGGCAGTTCTTCCGCCGTCGCCTTGACCCGGGCACTGTAGCGGCCCTGGGCCACATAGGAGCGCTGGATTTCCAGCTCGAGTCGCTCCAGGGTGGCGCGCTTGAAGACCTGCCCTTCCTTCAGGCCGGCACTGTCCAGGGCCTGCTTGAGCGCATCGGTCTCGATCGCCTTGTTCCCTTCAATATCGATGGAACTGATGGCTGGCCGCTCCTTGACGGTCAGGACCAGGACGTCATCGTCCCGGCTGGCGCTCAGATCCGTAAACAGCCCGGTACCGAACAGGTTCTTGATCGCATCCGCCAGTGACACTTCGTCGACCGGCTCACCGATATCAACGGGGAAGGCACCAAATACGGTCCCGGCGGACACCCGCTGCAATCCTTCGACTTCGATATCGGATACGACAAACTGGTCAGCCAGAGCCGATGGCAGGACCCCTACTGTGGAAATGAGGCCTACTGCCACACTCAGAAGAGAACGTCTCATTCAGATAATTCGCCTGTTTATGCGCGTACGGAAGGTCGTGATTCTCACAACCGCATCAGGTCGTTGTAAAGAGCAAAGACCATCAATGTCAGGATCATGGCCATCCCTATTCTCACTCCGGCCGCCTGCACCTGCTCGGAGAGCGGTTTGCGCCGGATGGCCTCCAGGCTGTAGAAGAGAATATGGCCGCCGTCCAGAACGGGAACCGGCAACAGGTTCAGCACGCCAAGGCTCACGCTCAGATACGCCAGGAACTGGATGAAATCCTCGAACCCGGAGCTCACGCTTTGCTCGGCAACGCGGGCAATGGTAATGGGGCCGCTGAGATTATTCAAAGACAGCAACCCGGTCACCATTTTCTTGATGGCGATCAGAGTCAGGCGGGTGTCCCCCCAGGTCTCACCCACCGCATGCGGAATAGCTGCCAGGACACCGTATCGGGTATTCCGCATCATGTCGTCCGGCCAGTCGACCGGCTTGACCCCGGCACCGACCAGACCAATCACCTGACCGTCCTCGGTTTCGTGTCTTGCAGGCGTGACATCCACCTGCCGCTCCTGCCCATCACGCGTCAGCGTCAATGTCAGTGTTTTCTCGGGCGACGCCTGGATCTTCTTGACCAGAGCGAACCAATCCTCCACCGGTGTACCGTTAACCGCTTCGATATGATCGCCGGCCTTCAGACCAGCCGCTTGTGCACGGCCACCCTCCATAACCTGGCCCAGCACCGCTGGCACATCCGGGCGGTATGGCGCGATACCAAACAGGTCGATCGGATTGGGTTCATCCTGATCCAACCGCCAGCCCTGGAGATCGGCCGAATGCTCGCTGGTCCCGCCATCTTCCCGGACGGTCATGCGAACCTGGCCATATTCACCGGCACGTTCCAGTAACGAGGCGCCGATGTCGCGCCAGTTGGCTGCCGGCTCGCCGTCGACGCTGATGATTTCCATGCCGGGCGACAACCCCATGCGTTCGGCCACACTGCCCGGTTTGACGTCCCCCACCACCGGCGCGACTGTGGTGACGCCCACGACGCTCAACAACCAGTAGGCGAAGATGGCAAACAGGAAATTGGCGGCAGGACCGGCGGCGGCAATGGCGATGCGCTTGCCGGGGGACTTCCGGGTGAAGGCCTGGTCGAGCTGATCATCGGGCACCGGCCCTTCCCGCTCATCCAGCATCTTGACGTAGCCGCCCAGCGGAATGGCGGCCACCGCAAACTCGGTGCCGTGCCGGTCGTACCGGGAAAACATGGGCTTGCCGAAGCCGACAGAAAACCGCAATACCTTCACGCCACACCGGCGGGCCACCCAGAAGTGCCCGTATTCGTGGATGGTGACCAGGATGCCCAGGGTCACGATGAGCGCAAGCGCTGATTCAATAAACTGCATGTTGCTCCGGATTCAAACCAGGTTAAGGCCGACCTGCCTGGGGCAGACTCCGACCGTGACGATGCCCGTCGTCACACGCCTCTTTATATCGGCTGGACGCCTCGGGAAAGACATCCGCCAGGAGACCGACCTTACTTGAGGCCAGACACTGAGACCGCGCGTCTGCGAATCTGTTCCGCAGCGAAGGCCCGGGATTCACGATCTTTTTCGAAGATAACGGAAAAACCGTCCGCGGCAACCGCCGGCAACGACGACAGAACCGATTCAATCACGGCCGGAATATCGGTAAAACGGATCTCACGACGCAGGAAGGCAGCCACCGCCTCTTCATTGGCCGCATTCAGAACGGCTGGCGCGGTACCGCCGCATTCAAACGCCTCCGCTGCCAGCCGCAGGCAGGGGAAACGCTGCAAGTCCGGCCGCTCGAAATGAAAGCGCCCAAGGGCAAACAGGTCCAGAGGAGCGACACCGGCATCAATCCTCTCCGGCCAGCCCAGCCCATTGGCGATCGGTGTACGCATATCGGGGCTTCCCAACTGGGCCAGCACCGAGCCATCCACATACTCCACCATGGAGTGGATGATGCTTTCCGGATGCACATGCACCTCAATTTGCGACGGCCGGGTATTGAACAGCCAGCAGGCTTCGATCAACTCCAGCCCCTTGTTCATCAGGCTGGCCGAATCCACCGAAATCTTCTGCCCCATACTCCAGTTGGGATGGGCGCAAGCCTGCTCGGGAGACACATCAACCAGGGCGTCCGCCGGCGTTTCGCGGAACGGGCCACCAGAGGCGGTCAGCAATACCCGACGGACGCCAGCTCCCTGGAAATCACGCACCTGGTGCGGCGGCAGGCACTGGAAAATCGCGTTGTGTTCGCTGTCGATCGGTAGCAACTCCGCCCCGCTCTCGGCCACCGCATCCATAAACAGGGCGCCGGACATGACCAGCGCTTCCTTATTGGCCAGCAGCACCCGTTTGCCGGCGCGCACGGCAGCCAGTGTCGGCTCAAGCCCGGCCGCGCCGACGATCGCCGCCATAACGGTATCGCTGTCATCCGCATCAGCGACAGCGACCAGCCCCTCTGGCCCGGATAGAACCTCAACCTGCCAAGCCGCCGGCACCTGTTGTTGAAGCCGCACAGCGGCCTCAGGGTCAGCCATGACGGCATAGCGCGGCCGATACCGCCGGCACAGCTCAAGCATGCTGTCGACCTGACGGCAGGCCGTCAGCGCGAACACACGAAAACGATCCGGATGGCGGGCGATGACATCGAGCGTGCTCAGGCCGATTGAGCCCGTCGCGCCCAGGACGGTTACGTGACGCATGGTGCCCCCAGCAGGTTCATGCAATCGGACTGACCTGAAGCCAGCCCAGCAGGGTAATACACAGGGCAAAGACGGGGATGGCCGCGGTCAGGCTATCAATGCGGTCCATGATACCACCGTGACCGGGCAACAACTGACTGCTGTCCTTGATGCCCCGGAAGCGCTTGAGCATGCTTTCAAGCAAATCCCCAAGCACCGACACCGCCCCGGTAATGAGACTGACGACCAGCAGCAGTCCCGTTTCGGTGGCGCTGCAACCAATCACCAGGCTCACAATCAAAGACAGCGCCGCCACAGCGACCAGCCCGCCCCAGACGCCGGCCCAGGACTTCCCGGGACTGACCCGGGGGGCGAGCTTGGCCTTGCCGAAAGCGCGACCCGCAAAATAGGCGCCGATATCTGCCACCCAAACCA
The DNA here is from genome assembly GCF_016798325.1 of Marinobacter mangrovi. GTDB lineage: Bacteria > Pseudomonadota > Gammaproteobacteria > Pseudomonadales > Oleiphilaceae > Marinobacter_A > Marinobacter_A mangrovi. The sequence continues at coordinate 636,132 of NZ_JAERVO010000002.1, read as the reverse complement.
CGCAAAAGACGTAGAGCAACAGAAGCAGATTATTATCCGCATTGGCCAGATGAAAATCTCCGGAGCGCAACTGGTTCAGACCGACCCATGCGGGGACGAGCACCAGCCCGCCCATGAGCGCCCTGACCGGAACCGGCTGCCATTGCTGACTGCCGCCCGGATAGGCCCGTACCAACAACAGGGCAACGACCCACCAGATCACCGCCAGCACCAGGACGGTCAGCGCCGTGCTTTGCAACAACAGGAAAAGAACCAGTGCAGTGGCGAGGGCATAGCCAATGCGGGCGGGACCGGCCGTCATGCCGGCCATGTTGGCCCACTCCCAGGCACCGATGGAAATGATGATCCCGGTAAACAGGGCAAAGCCCAGTGGTGGCAGGAAAAAAATACATCCAATGGCGATCGGAGCCAGGATGAGGGCTGTGATGACACGTGTTTTGAGCACAACAGGGCTCGCTCTTGTTATTTATTTGGATTCGGAGCCAGTCGCGGCGGCCTTCTCCAGTTGATCGTCCGTCTGACCGAAGCGACGCTTGCGGCCGGCATAGGCCTCCAGTGCCGCGAGCATCTCCCGCTCGTCAAAATCCGGCCAGAACACGTTGGAAAAGTGGAATTCGGTGTACGCAAGGTGCCACAACAGGAAATTGCTGATGCGCTGCTCTCCGGCGGTACGGATCAGCAGGTCAGGCATGGGCAGATCACCAATGCACAGCCGCTTTTGCAGGTGCTCGTCGGTGATGTCGCCCGGTTGCAGTAGGCCATTCTGGACGTCCCGCGCCAGCGACTGTGCCGCCTGGGTAATATCCCAGTGCCCGCCATAGTTGGCGGCGATCACCAGCGTCATACGCGTGTTCCCGGCCGTCAATTCTTCTGCCCGGGCCATGTGCTCCTGCAGCTTGTCGTTGAACGCGGAGCGATCGCCGATAATGCGCAAGCGGATGTTGTTGCGATGCAGCTTACGGACTTCGCGTTCCAGAGCCATCAGAAACAGACGCATCAGCGCCGATACTTCATCCTTGGGCCGCCGCCAGTTCTCGCTGCTGAATGCAAACAGCGTCAGCACTTCGACGCCATTCCGGGCGCAGGTCTCGACCGTCGAGCGCACTGCGTTGACGCCGGCCTTGTGACCCGCGACTCCCGCCAGCCGGCGCAGCTTCGCCCAGCGATTGTTGCCATCCATAATGATGGCCACATGCCGCGGCGTTGAGGCCGCCGTCACCGGTATGTTGGCGGATAGACTTTCCGTCATGCCTTCCCCTGATACGTCACGGGGGCGCCGGGATCATTGTCCCCGGTCGCCCCCGGTAAATTCCAGAACAGGAATCAGACCTCCATGAGGTCGTCTTCCTTGCTCTTGAGCATCTTTTCGACTTCAGCGATGTAGCGGTCGGTCAGCTTCTGGACCTCTTCCTCGCCCTTACGCTCTTCGTCTTCGGTGATGTCCTTTTCCTTGAGCAGTTCTTTCAGGTCGTTATTCGCGTCACGCCGTGCGTTACGGATGGAAACGCGACCGTGCTCGGCGTCCGCCTTGGCCTGTTTGACCAGCTCACGACGGCTTTCCTCGGTCAGCATCGGCATGGGCACGCGGATAATATCGCCATTGCTGGCCGGGTTCAGGCCCAGGTCAGACATCATGATGGCCTTTTCGATGGCCGGGACCATGTTCTTCTCCCACGGGGCAACCGCCAGCGTACGGGAATCTTCAACGTTGACCGCAGCCACCTGCTTCAGCGGGGTTTCCTGGCCGTAGTAGTTGACCGTGACGCTGTCCAGGATGGCCGGATGCGCGCGGCCGGTGCGGATCTTGTTGAAGGCCGAGTGCAGCGCGTCCAGACTCTTCTTCATGCGCTTTTCGGCGTCTGACTTGATTTCGTTGATCACTTTGAATTCCTCAATTCAGTCCGTTGCCCGGAAAATGCGTGTTCAGGCTCGGTCGAGCCTTATTCAATCAGTGTACCTTCTGCCTCGCCCACCACGATACGGGTCAGCGCGCCGGACTTGTTCATGTTGAACACGCGAACCGGCATACCCTGGTCGCGGCACAGGCAAATGGCAGTGAGATCCATGACGCCGAGCTTTTTGTCGAGCACTTCATCATAGGTCAGGCTTTCGTATTTCTCAGCCGAGGGATCCTTGACCGGATCGGCGGAGTAAACGCCGTCGACCTTGGTCGCCTTGAGAACGACGTCGGCATCGATCTCGATGCCCCGCAGACACGCCGCCGAATCCGTCGTGAAGAAGGGGTTCCCGGTACCGGCACAGAAAATCACCACGTCGCCGTCTTTCAGGTCGCGCACGGCCCGGCGACGGTCGTAATGCTCGACAATACCACTCATCGGAATGGCGGACATAACACGCGTGCGGATGTTGGAGCGTTCCAACGCATCCCGCATTGCCAGTCCGTTCATCATGGTTGCCAGCATGCCCATATGGTCGCCGGTCACCCGATCCATACCCGCTGCGTTGAGCGCGGCGCCCCGGAACAGGTTACCCCCGCCGATGACCAGCCCCACCTGGACACCAATACCGATCAATGCGCCGATTTCCAGCGCCATGCGATCAAGGACCTTGGGGTCAATGCCGAAATCCTGCTCACCCATCAGGGCTTCGCCGCTGAGCTTGAGAAGGACACGTTTGTATTTGGGCTGGGACTGCGAGTGTTTCGGCATGGCGAGGGTTCCCCTAATGGCGTGAACGATGACTTGACGGTCGACAACGCCTGTCGCCGCCGAAGCTCGCCGTCGCAGACGTTATCAGGGTCAGGGTTGCATCCGGAACGGCCCGACGTCAGACCGTTCCGGATGCAACCCGCGGCGGCGCCGCCGGAACGGCGCGCGACGCGGCTTGCAGAAGCGGGATCAGGCCTTGCCAGTACCTGCCGCTGCAGCCACTTCTGCAGCGAAATCCACTTCTTCTTTCTCGATGCCTTCACCGACTTCCAGACGGATGAAACCGGCCAGTTCGGCACCCTGCTCTTTCAGCAGCGCCTTGACGGTCTGATCCGGGTTCTTCACGAAAGGCTGTTCCACGAGGCTGTTTTCCTTCAGGAACTTGTTGATCCGGCCGGTCATCATCTTCTCGACGATTTCCTCCGGCTTGCCTTCCATGTCCGGCTGCGCGCGGATGATGTCCTTCTCTTTCTCGACTTCGTCCTGCGGCATTTCGTCCGGCTTGCCAACCCGCGGGTTAACGGCTGCGACGTGCATGGCGATGTCACGTGCCGTTTCAGCGTTACCGCCGGTCAGGGCCACAACAGAAGCAATCTTGCTGTTGCTGTGAACGTAGCCATCGACCACGTCGCCTTCGATCTTCAGGATGCGACGAACGGTGATGTTCTCACCGATCTTCTGGACCAGCGCTTCACGCTTGCCTTCCAGATCGCCTTCCATCAACTTGGCCACGTCAGTCTCACCGGTCTTGACCGCAACTTCCAGAACTTCGTTGGCAAAAGTCATGAAGTTATCGTCACGTGCGACGAAGTCAGTCTCGGAGTTCACTTCCAGCAACGTAGCGCTCTTGTTGTCGTCGGCAACGCTCAGCACGGCAACACCTTCAGCCGCAGTACGGCCGGCCTTCTTGGCCGCTTTCAGGCCGGAAGACTTGCGCAGCTCTTCAATCGCGTTTTCAACACTGCCCTCGGCTTCAACCAGTGCTTTCTTGCACTCCATCATGCCCAGACCCGTGCGCTCACGCAGCTCTTTGACCATTGCAGCGGTAATAGCAGCCATGTTCAATCCTCTCGTTTCAATATCCGGTCAATGACACCCGTGGTTGGGCGCCACCTCTTTAATTCGCGGGGCCGACCGGGTATGCATGCGGTCGACCCTGTGTCATTGCGAGCACCTGCAACCCTTACAAAAAAGGGGGACTCAGCCCCCCTTTTTCGTCGCTGAATCTGAATCAGCCGGTTGCACCGCCTTATTCAGCAGCCGGTGCGTCTTCTTCGCTGACTTCAACGAACTCATCAGCACCGGTGCCACCCTGGCTCGCTTCGAGGCAGGTATCGGCAACGGCTTTCACGTAGATCTGAATCGCACGGATCGCATCGTCGTTACCCGGGATCACGTAATCGACGCCGTCCGGATCGCTGTTGGTATCGACAACGCCGATAACCGGGATGCCCAGCTTGTTGGCTTCCTTGATGGCGATGCGCTCGTGGTCCACGTCAATCACGAACAGTGCGTCCGGCAGGCCGCCCATGTCCTTGATACCGCCGATGCTGCGCTCGAGCTTGTCCATCTCACGGGTGCGCTCCAGCGCTTCCTTCTTGGTCAGCTTGTCGAAGGTACCGTCCTGGCTCTGGGTTTCCAGATCACGGTAGCGACGGATGGACTGACGGATCGTCTTGTAGTTGGTCAGCATACCGCCCAACCAGCGATGGTTGACGTACGGCTGGTTGGCGCGCTGAGCCTCTTCCTTGATGATCTTGGCCGCGGCGCGCTTGGTGCCAACGAACAGGATCTTGTTCTTGTTCTCGGCCAGCTGACGGATGAAGTTCAGCGCTTCGTCCATGGCCGGAACAGTCTGTTCCAGGTTGATGATATGAATCTTGTTGCGGGCGCCGAAGATGAACTTCGACATTTTCGGGTTCCAGTAACGAGTCTGGTGACCGAAGTGAGCGCCTGCCTTGAGCAGGTCACGCATGTTGACTTGTGCCATGATCAATACCTTTCAAACTTTGGGTTAGTCCTCCACGTGTCCAATTGCCCAACCCGCAGGATCCGATCCTGACAAGCACCCTGGGTCAACGTGTCGACACATGTGTGTTTTTTGCTGATCACTACCTGAACAAGCGTCCGGACAATGGCTTCAGCGGGCGCGTTTATACCATATGAGCACCCAAATACGCCACTTGTTTTTCATTAACGCACTACGCACTTGCCGAAGATCAAGGCCTTATAATGATCCCTATATAGAGCGGGCATATGGTCCAATTAGAAAGCGTTGCCTTGTACCATCCGTGGCACCTCCCTAAAATGGGCGCTTAATCCGTGTGAAGGAAAGCCTTACTGATGCAGGTATCGATCAAGACCCCTGAGGAAATTGAAAAGATGCGTGTGGCCGGTCGCCTGGCCGCCGACGTGCTGGAGATGATCGGTGAACACGTCAAGCCCGGCGTAACCACTGAAGAACTGGACCGCATTTGCCATGACTATATTGTCAATGTCCAGAAGGCTATCCCGGCGCCCCTGAACTACAAGGGCTTTCCAAAATCGATCTGCACGTCCGTCAACCATGTCGTCTGCCATGGCATTCCGAGCGAAAAGAAGGTGCTCAAGAACGGCGATACGTTGAATATTGACGTCACGGTGATCAAAGACGAGTTCCACGGCGACACCAGCAAGATGTTCTTCGTAGGCGAACCTAAAATTGCGGCGGAACGACTCGTGCGCATTACCCAGGAATGCCTCTATAAAGGGATCGAGCTTGTCCGCCCGGGCACCCGTCTTGGCGATATCGGCCATGTCATCCAGCAGCACGCGGAGAAAAGCCGTTATTCGGTCGTTCGCGACTATTGCGGGCATGGCATCGGGCGCGTCTTCCACGAGGAGCCTCAGGTCATGCATTATGGCCGTCCAGGCACCGGATTCGAGCTGCAGGAAGGCATGACCTTTACCATTGAGCCAATGATCAACCAGGGCAAGTACCACTGCAAACTGCTACCGGATGGCTGGACCGTGGTCACCAAGGATCACAAGCTGTCAGCCCAGTGGGAGCACACCATCCTGGTAACAGCCGATGGCCACGAAGTGCTGACGAAGCGCTCGGACGAGACGTTTTAAGCCAGCAGAGCAACCCGATCCTGCCCTATAGTGTCTCAGGCCGGGTTGCCCGGCCTGCCATTAGCCGCCGAGGCCACGACTACCATGGCGACAGCCGACGTCCTTGATACAGCCAGTCTGGAAGCCCAGATCGCCGAAGCGCCTTCACCGATCGGGCCGGCCAGGCAAGCCCTGAAGGCCACTTTCGAGACCCACGCCCAGGCGTTTCGTAACGGCGCTGATGTCCGTGAACTGGTCATGGCCCGGGCGCTTTCGGTCGATCGCATACTGGCCCTGCTGTGGAGTCGTTACGAGTTTGCCGCATCGGACGATATTGCCCTGATTGCCGTCGGGGGTTATGGCCGCGGGGAACTCCATCCCCATTCGGATATCGACCTGCTCATTCTCACGCGCGACCAGGTCCACGAAGCATGGCAGGAGGACCTGACCAGCTTTATTACCCTGCTTTGGGATCTGCGCCTGGATATCGGCCACAGCGTCCGCAGCATCGAGGAAAGCAAGGCAGCGGCGCGGGACGACGTCACTATCCTCACCAACTTGCTGGAAACCCGCACCATCGCCGGTCCGGACAGCCTGCGTGCGACCCTTTCGGAGCAGGTCTACTCAGACGACGTCAGCGCCGATCGAGCCTATTTCATCGCCAAGCGGGAAGAACAACGCCGTCGCCACGAAAAATACGGCGACACCGAGTACAACCTGGAGCCCAACATCAAGGGCTCGCCCGGCGGCTTGCGGGACATCCAGACCATCGGCTGGATCACCAAGCGCCACTTTGGCCTGGAGTCCATTGCCGACCTGACCCGGTTCAGCATTCTCACCGAGGAGGAATACCAGATCATCCTCAACGGCGAGAACTTCCTGTGGCGCCTTCGCTACGGCTTACAACTGATCGCCGACCGCAACGAAAACCGCCTGCTGTTCGACCACCAGCGCGCCCTGGCCGAGATGCTCGGATACCACGACAAAGGCAAACGCCTGGGCGTGGAAATCATGATGCAGGAGTATTACCGCACGGTCCTGGCCCTGGCGGAGCTGACGGACGTGATCCTGCAGTACTACGACGAGGCGATCCTGGGCTCCGACGGGAACGACGACATCCACCCGATCAACAAGCGCTTCCAGATCCGTAACGGTTACATCGAGGCCATCAACAATCAGGTCTTTGCGTACGCGCCCTATGCGCTGATGGAAATCTTCGTACTGATGGCCCAGAACCCGACCATCCGCGGTATCCGGGCAACCACCATCCGATCCCTGCGGGCCCACCGTCATTTGATCGACGACGCGTTCCGCTCCGACCTCGCGGTCACCACATTGTTCATGGAGCTGCTGCGCACACCGCACGCCCTCGACCAGACCCTGTCCTTCATGAAGAAGTACAACGTGCTGGGCCGTTACCTGCCCGAATTCGGGGCTATTATCGGGCAGATGCAGTACGACCTGTTCCATATATTCACGGTCGACGCCCACACCCTTAGGGTGATCCGCAATATGGTGCAGATGAGTGGCGACGAGGCACTCTCCAACTTCCCGCTCGCCTCACGCCTGGTGCATCGCCTGCCCAAGCTGGAAAACCTCTATATTGCCGGCCTGTACCACGACATCGCCAAGGGCCGCGGCGGCGACCACTCGGAACTGGGCGCCGAGGAAGCCATCGACTTTTGCGACCGCCATCACCTGAGCCAACGGGACACCCACCTGATTGCCTGGCTCGTGGAAAACCACCTCCTGATGTCGATGACCGCCCAGCGCAAGGACATCTCCGACCCGGACATCATCCACGCCTTCGCCCGGGCCGTGCCCAGTCAGGTGCACCTGGACTATCTGTACGTGCTGACGGTTTGCGACATCAGCGCGACCAATCCGAAACTCTGGAATACCTGGCGCGCCTCCCTGCTGCGCCAGCTCTACATCGAGGCCAAGCGAGCCCTGCGCCGGGGGTCAGAGACACCGGTGGACCGCAACGAGTGGATCAAGGCCACCCAATCCGAGGCCCGGGAAATCCTGCTGGCCCAGAACATTACCGACGAGCAGATCGATGCCATCTGGGATGTGATGGACGAGGACTACTTCCTGCAGGATTCCACCGTCGACATCGCCTGGCAGACCGCCGCCATTATCCGTCACGGCAACGATCCCGATCCGCTGGTCATGATCCGCGATACCCGCGGCGGGCCAACCGATGGCTTTTCGCAGATCGTGATCTACATGAAAGACCGGGCAGCTCTCTTCGCGGCCACAACCGCCGTGCTCGAACAACTTAACCTCAACATCGTTGACGCCCGCATCAGCAGCAGCGACGGCCCTTATTCCATCAGCGCCTACGTGGTGCTGGATGAACAGGGCCAGCCGCTGGGCAAGGACCAGGCGCGCAAGGAACGGGTTCGCCAGCGCCTGATTGAGGAGCTGGACGATCCCGAGGATTACCCGGACATCATCCATCGCCGCACACCGCGACAGCTCAAGCACTTCTCGTTCCCGACCCAGGTCACCTTCTCCAATGACACGGTGAACCAGCGGACCGTTATGGAAGTCATCACACCGGACCGCCCCGGCCTGCTGGCACGTATCGGCAGCATCCTTCTGGAAAACAACGTTCGGCTGACCAACGCCAAGATCGCTACGCTGGGCGAGCGAGTCGAAGACGTGTTCTTCGTCACCGACGAGGAAGGTGCACCGCTCAGTGACCCTGTCGTCTGCCAGGCCTTACAGGACGACCTGTGCCGCCAGCTGGACGAGAGCGTGGGCGTCTAAATTTTCCCAGAGAACCAAGCATGAATCCGAATCTCGACCGTCTTCATCCCTACCCGTTTGAGAAACTGGCGCAACTCAAGGCCGGCATCACGCCGCCCGCGTCGCTCGCACCGATCGCCCTGGGCATTGGTGAGCCCAAGCACGCCGCGCCCTCGTTCGTAAAGGACGTGGTGCGTGACAACCTGGACCGTCTGGCCAACTACCCGACGACCAAAGGGATGGAAGAGCTGCGCCAGACCATCGCCGACTGGGCCACGGCACGCTTTGAGCTGACGCCGGGCACGCTGACAGCAGCCGATCACATCATTCCCGTAAACGGCACGCGGGAGGCCATCTTCTCCCTCGCCCAAGCCGTCGTGAACCCCATTCCGGGTGCGAAAGTGGTTATGCCCAACCCGTTCTACCAGATCTATGAGGGGGCCGCGTTTCTCGCTGGCGCCGAGCCGCATTTCCTGCCCTGCGAGGCGGACAATCATTTCATCCCGGATTTCGAAGCGGTGACCAGCGAGGTCTGGGATCGCTGCCAGATCCTGTACCTGTGCTCGCCGGGTAACCCGAGCGGCAGCGTCATTCCCCGGGATACGCTCAAGCGGCTGATCGAGCTGGCTGACCGGCACGATTTCCTGATTGCTTCGGATGAGTGCTATTCCGAACTCTATCCGGACGAGAACAATCCCCCGGAAGGCCTGCTTCAGACCTGCGCCGCTATCGGTCGCGATGACTATGCGCGCTGCATTGTCTTCCACAGTCTGTCGAAACGCAGCAACCTGCCGGGCCTGCGTTCGGGCTTCGTGGCTGGCGACGCCCAAGTGCTCAAGGAATACCTGCGCTACCGCACCTATCACGGCTCGTCCATGCCGATCCAGCACCAACTGGCCAGCATCGCCGCCTGGCAGGATGAAGATCACGTCCGGGAAAATCGCGCCGCCTATCGCGAGAAATTCGATGCGGTAGTGCCCATCCTGTCCGAGGTGATGCGCGTATCGGCCCCGGATGCCGGCTTCTACCTGTGGCCAGAGACACCCTTCGCCGATGACATCTTCGCCCGTGACCTGGCGGCCCAGCAGAACGTTCATGTACTGCCGGGACGCTACCTGTCCCGCGACGTGAACGGACGAAACCCAGGGGAAAACCGAATCCGTATGGCGCTGGTTGCACCGCTGGCCGAATGCATCGAGGCCGCCGAACGCATCCGTACCTTCATTCAGGAGCAGTAAGGCCCATGGACATCTACGGCATCAAAAACTGCGATACGGTCAAGAAAGCCCTCAAGTTTCTGGACAACGCTGACCAGAGCTACACCTTCCACGATTTCAAGAAGGAAGGCGTTGACGAGGATCGGCTGGCCAGCTGGGAAAAACAGGTGGGCTGGGAAATCCTGCTGAACCGCCGCGGCACTACCTGGCGCAAGCTGCCGGATGACGTTCGTGATAACATAGACCGCGATTCCGCGCTGGCAGTCATGATGGAGAATCCGTCCATCATCAAGCGGCCTGTCGTTGAGCTGAAAGGCCAGATTCATGTCGGCTTCAAGGCCGACGACTGGACCCGCCTCATCGGCTGAAACCTATTTTCAGATCCCGTTTCAGGATAATCCGGGCGCCTCGCGGCGCCCGAAGCAACCGTTTACTGATCAAGGAGCATTAACCCCATGAGTTTCGCATTCGGCATCGGCATCGGCACCCAGAACAGCAAGGGCGAGTGGCTGGAAACGTTTTACCAGAAGCCCCTGTATATGCCGGAGGCGACCATCCGGGAAATCGCATCCAACACGCTGGGATATCAGGGCGGCAACCAGGCTATTGAAGCCGATGCAGCACAGCTAACCCAGTTTGCAGAGGCCCTGCGCAGCGCCGGACAGGACGACCAGGCCCGCCTGGCCGAGAAAGCCGCCGGCAGCAAACGCCCGGCCGTCGTCACACTGCTGGATACCGACGACACCGCCTCCAGCACCCCGGAAGTCTACCTCAAGCTGCACCTGATCTCCCATCGCCTGGTTAAGCCGCACGGACTCAAGCTGGACGGCATCTTCGGCCTGCTGCCCAACGTGGCCTGGACCAGCGAGGGCGCGATTGATCTGAACGAGCTGGCTGACCGCCAGATGGATGCCCGGACGGAAGACCGCCTGCTGGAAGTGAAGTCCGTCGACAAATTCCCGCAGATGACCGACTACGTGGTGCCGCGCGGCGTTCGTATCGCGGATACCGCCCGGGTTCGCCTGGGCGCCTACGTGGGCGAAGGCACCACCGTCATGCACGAGGGCTTCATCAACTTCAACGCCGGTACCGAAGGCACCAGCATGATCGAAGGCCGGATCTCCGCCGGAGTCATGGTTGGCAAAGGATCAGACCTGGGCGGTGGCTGCTCGACCATGGGCACCCTGTCCGGTGGCGGCAACATCATCATCGCCGTCGGCGAGAACTGCCTGATCGGCGCGAATGCCGGCATCGGCATTCCGCTGGGCGACCGCACCACCGTTGAAGCCGGCCTGTACATCACCGCCGGCACCAAGGTTGCTGTGCTGGACGACAAGAACGAGGTGGTTCAGACGGTCAAGGCGCGGGACCTGGCCGGCAAGCCGGACCTGTTGTTCCGCCGCAACTCCCAGAACGGCGCGGTGGAGTGCAAGACCAACAAGACCGCGATCGAACTGAACGAGGCGTTGCACGCGAATAATTGATTGTTTGCCGGAGGGGCGCTAAATCACCGTAGGTTGGGCTGACGAAGGAAGCCCAACGGGGTGAGCGCCCTAAGGTACTGAACGCAAACAGTTTCCGCTATGAACGCGGATGGCATCCAACCGGCTGCAAGTCGAGAATTGTTGGGCTTCCTTCGTCAGCCCAACCTACCGGCCTCTCGCAAGAAGCCACGGCCCGTACTAAACATTCGGTTAATCCAATAACCCGCAGATCCAACCAACCCAAGAGACCCGCATGTCCCTATCCCCCACCCTCGAACTCGCCATCGAACTGATTCGCCGCCGATCCGTCACCCCCGATGACGCAGATTGCCAGGCGCTGATGATGCAACACCTTTCCCCGCTGGGTTTTGAGGGTGAAGCCATGAACTTTGGCGAGGTCCAGAACCTCTGGGCGCGTCGTGGAAAGGAAGGGCCCGTGCTGGCGTTCGCCGGTCATACCGATGTGGTCCCGACCGGTCCGGAAAAGAACTGGTCACAGGCGCCGTTCGAGCCGGCGATCCGGGATGGCTATTTGTATGGTCGGGGAGCCGCCGATATGAAAGGCAGCCTGGCGGCCTTTGTGACGGCCTGCGAACGCTTTGTCGCCCAGCATCCGGATCATAAGGGTTCGATTGCGCTGCTGATTACCAGCGATGAGGAAGGTCCGGCCCATGATGGCACCGTCAAAGTGGTCGAAGCCCTGGAAGCCCGCAACGAAAAGATGGACTGGTGCCTGATCGGCGAGCCATCCAGCACGCATCGGGTGGGCGACATCATTAAGAACGGCCGACGGGGGTCGCTGCACGGCTACTTGACCGTACACGGCATCCAGGGTCATGTGGCCTACCCTCACCTGGCCGAAAATCCGGTTCACACGGCGGCTCCGGCACTGGACGCGCTGGCCCGGACGCAGTGGGACGAAGGCAATGCATTCTTCCCTGCCACCACGTTCCAGATCACCAAGGTCGAAGCCGGCACCGGCAGCAATGTGATTCCAGGCGAACTGACCGTTCACTTCAACTTCCGCTACTGCACCGAGAACACCGCGGACAGCCTGCAGCAGCGCGTGATCGAGATCCTGGACAGCCACGGATTGAAATACGACCTGCAGTGGCACCTGAGCGGCCAGCCGTTCCTGACCGACCGGGGCTCCCTGGTTGATGCGGCCAGCGAGGCAATCCAGGCCGTTACCGGCGAGCCGACGGAGCTCTCAACGTCCGGCGGCACCTCTGACGGTCGCTTTATTGCTCCGACGGGCGCCCAGGTCGTGGAGTTGGGCCCGGTGAATGCAACGATCCACAAGATCGATGAGTGCGTGAAGGCCGACGACCTGGATACGTTGTCGGCGATCTATGAAGAGATTCTGGTGCGGTTGTTGGCTAAATAAACGCCGGTGATCACGGCCGCGATCCGGTAGGTTGGGCTGACACAGGAAGCCCAACAAGAAGTGGGCACCGGATGTTCCCGTTATCGCGGACATGCCTAGCGCTTGGGTTTTAAAAACCGGCTTGGCCGGTATTGAATGAGATTGGCCGTAAACCCGGTTTGTTGGGCTTCCTGTGTCAGCCCAACTACCCCGCTGAAGCATCGGCTACATTGGTCAGCCAACTCGAGCATGTAGCAGATGCTTTCGCTTCTGAGGCGCCGCCAGGTGCCCGCAAAATCCCGCGCAACCTCAATAATGCGGTGGTGGCGCTTCTTCCTCTTCCCGCTTGATGTTGGAGGGCGACACCGCTTCCAACTGTTTCTTGAGCAGCCTCTTGGCCTCCCAAAGCTCCCGCATGTCGATCTCCTGACGTGACAATTGGTCGCTCAGGGTGGCTATCACGTCGTCCTGGAAGGCCACACGGGTTTCCAGTTCCACCATTCGTGCTTCCAGTTCTTCCCAATTCATGTGACGGAACTCCTGCTCTGGGGTGGGTCGTCCACAGACTGATCTGTTATGATGCTGCGCTTGCAGATGGGCTACCCGGCCAATCCGGCTACTGTGGTCGCCTGGAACCTCTGCATTTTGTTACGCCTGAGCCCCTATTTTACGTGATTCAGGCGCCCTTATGTTTTTGATTGATCGATTGATGGGAGAATAAGTCGTCCAATGCGTAATCCACAGAAAGCGATTCTGGTAGCCCTGCTGATCGCTATTCCGGCCCCGTTCGTCCTGGCCTTTTTCCTGGTCACCTTTACACCGGAACTTTTCCAGATCCTGTCGCAATCGGGCACCAATGATGTCGCCGACAACCCCACCTTTGTGCTCGGCAGCGCGCAAGGTATCGCCGCCTACGTGATCGCCCTGATCCTGTTTGGCATCGCCGGCTTCCTGGCCGTGGCGCTGACCCAAAGCAAATCCGCCAGCGGCAGCCAGAATGACCGTCCCGCCAGCGATGGCATGGAGGATGATTTCGGGCCGGAAGGCAATGAGGAAGGAACCGTTAAGTGGTTCAATGTGAAGAAAGGCTTTGGCTTTATTGTCCGCGAAAGCGGTGATGAGGTCTTCGTCCACTTCCGCGCCATTCGCGGCCGCGGTCGTCGCGTTCTGCGCCAGGGCCAACTGGTGCGCTTCAACGTCGTTCAGGCCGACAAAGGTCTGCAGGCGGACAACGTCAGCATCCTGGAAGACTGACGGAAACGACTGCAAATCCATGGGAATCCCGACGTGGCTCGGGATTCCCATTTACCTCAGGCCATTCAATTCCAGTTCACCATCTGCTCGCCCCGGTGATCCAGTCGCCACCATTTTTCATCCTGCACGGGATCCCCTTCCTTCCAGTCGCCCGGGCTGCACCGAACTTCCACGTCAAGACGACGCCAGGCATTACGGGCACAGTCCAGATCCGAACGCCATGGCAGCTCGTCGCCTTCCAGTACGACGCTGGTGAAATGTTTGGAAAAGGCACCGGGGTATAACGAAACGCGTACCGGCACGCCCTGATAATAGCCCTTACCTTTAGCAACACCGACACTGCCGACAGCGGCCATCGCCAGGCCATCCAGGGATTCGGCCAGCCAGGTTTCCAGCCGGGCTGTATCCAGTTCACGCACGTAAATTTCCAGATCGTTCATAGCGGGACATCAAACCTTCGAATAACGACGCTCAATGCGACGGCACGAGAACGACCGCTCTCGCAGCACCGAGAAACGCCAAATCCGGCCATAATGCCGCAGCTAGCTGTCTTCGGCAATTGGTGCGGGACAACACCGGGGTTGCCGACACAGCACATCCGGGCCGCCGTCATTGAACGTTGCCCCACGTGCCGCGGCAATCTCCCGCTCCACATCGACAGCCCGCACCGTCCGCAAATCACCGCGGCGCGCCTTTTCATGCCAGTCGACGCTGTACGCCGCCCGCTCGATCTCCGCCAGACGGATGTCGTACTCCAACGAGTCAACGTCGCCACCGCGGGCCTGAGCCAATAACAAGGCCCGGTTAAGATCTTCGATACGCGCCTCGACACTTCGCAACGCCGGATCGCCCCGCTCGGCCACCATCGCCACACGCGCCGCCGCCGCAGACAGCCAACGCAACGAACCACCCGGCGTCTCCGGCCCTTCGGGCGAAAGTCCACGGGCCGCTCGATGCAACGCATCAGGGTCGATCTCGACACGCCATTCGCGCTCAATCGCCGACTGCTTGCCTCTTATAATGCTCAACCGGTGGTCGATTCCAGAGGGCGGCATATCCATGGGGTCGACCGAACGGCCGGATTGGGCCATCAGTGACTGGGCATCCTCTTGCCCCGAAGCCCGACTGGACAACAGCACAGGGCCCGGGTGAGACAGCAACAACTCGCTCGCCGGATGTAGGGGGTCTTTCATCAGGTAGAGCAGATCGTCTGGCGACATATCATCGAGGATCAACACCGTCCGGGCCGGACTCACCTCATTGCCCGATGGCACAGCCGGCTCGAGACTCGCCATCACCTCACACTCTCTCCGCAAGTCCATCCACACCGAGGGAAATGGCCAATGCGGGATGTGAGCCCGCAGCAATTCGGTCTTGCCCGAACCGGCTTCTCCCCTTAACCAGACGATTCCTCTCGACGAGCGCATCAGGGCGACGGCCAACGAGTCAGCAAAGGCGTGCCACCCCGGTGAAACAGAGGCCAACGTGAGATGGGAAGTGCGACTCGAGGCGCCGGAAGAAGACGAACGAGGGGCTTGCGGCCGGTTCCTTGGCCATTGTGACATAAGGTCCTCCTTTGACCTGTATGACTGGATAATGGATCTCGTAGCCGGTTAACTCCTGTACCCCGGCTACGAACGCGGGTCAGACCCGGTTGTAGGTATCGGCGAACCGTACAATATCGTCTTCGCCGAGATAACTCCCGGTCTGGACCTCGATCAACTCCAGCGGTATGACTCCAGGATTGGTCAGACGGTGTCGGTGGCCAACGGGAATGTATGTGGACTGATCTTCTGTCAGCAGAATCTCCTCGTCACCGCGAACCACATTGGCGGTCCCACTGACCACGACCCAGTGCTCGGCCCTGTGATGGTGTTTCTGCAGCGAGAGGGACGCGCCCGGATTGACGGTGATACGCTTGACCTGGAAGCGCTCGCCCATCGCAATACCCTCGTAGGTTCCCCAGGGCCGATGGACTTTCTTGTGAAAGCGGTGCTCGGCGCGCCCCTGGGCCTTCACCTGGGCGACGAGCTTCTTCACATCCTGAACCCGGTTACGGTCCGCCACCAGGACCACGTCATCGGTCTCGACGATAACATGGTCACTGATGCCCAGCGCCGCAATCAGACGGCCCTCAGAATGGATGTAGGAGCCGGATACGTCCTCGGTGATGACATCGCCCCGACAGACGTTGCCATGCTCATCCCGCGGCTGAATTTCCCACAGCGCGGACCAGGACCCCACATCACTCCAACCGGCGTCCAGAGGTACGACTACGGCATCCTGGGTCTTTTCCATCACCGCATAGTCAATGGAGTCATCCGGACAGGCCTCGAAGGCTTCCCGATCGACGCGCACGAAGTCCATATCCGACTGTTTGCCGGCATAAGCGTTCCGGCAGGCTTCCAGCATTTGCGGGTTGTGCTTGCCCAATTCTTCGAGATAGCGATCCGCGCGGAACAGGAACATACCGCTGTTCCAGTAGTAGCCGCCCTGATCCAGATAGGATTGAGCCGTAGCTTCATCAGGCTTTTCTACAAAGGCCTCCACCGGAGCGAAGCCCTCGGCCATGTCGCCCGCCTTGATATAGCCATAACCGGTATGAGGCGTGGCAGGCACCACACCAAAAGTAACCAGCTTGCCGCTTTCGGCGGCCTTGGCTCCGACCGCGACGGCCTCGGCAAACGCCTGCTGGTTACGAAGGACGTGATCGGAAGGCATGATCAGCAACAACTCTTCCGGATCGCTTTCTGCAGCGGCCAGCGCCGCCAGCGCGATTGCCGGCGCCGTGTTCCGACCAACCGGTTCGAGAATGATCCCATCGGTTTTCTTGTCCGCCAGCTCATGCAGATGCGCTGCCACGACAAAGCGGTGATCTTCATTGGTAATCGCCATAACACGTGTCGACGGGGCACACCCCAAACCACGCGTAATGGTTTCGGCCAAAAGCGACTCTTCTGTAACTACAGGCAGGAACTGCTTTGGATAAGCCTCGCGGGATAGCGGCCACAATCGGGTACCGGACCCGCCGGAAAGAATGACGGCTAGCATAGAGCATCCTTGTCAGAAACTTTGATCGGATTCTAACGTAAAAGCGCTACTCAATGCTTCTTTGGAAGAAGGTCAAATGGCCGGAAAAGCCAATAAGACAGTTTTATTAACGAGAAATAATGCGGCGGAAATTAAAAGAAACGAGGCCTCGGCACCTCAACTGCCGAGGCCCGACTGGCTTAATCCTGCTGCCAGCCCTGTACGGCTTCCTTACCGTATTTCTCGCGCCACTCGTTCAGCGTTTTGTGATTACCACCGCGGGTTTTCACAACTTCGCCGGAGTGCGGGTTTTTATAAGTCTTCAGCGGACGCTTCGGGCGAGAGGAGCCTGCCGCGTCGGCTTTGGCGCCAGACACTGACGGATCAATCGCACCCAGGACCTGCAACACATCCTTGGCGGATTTGTTGTAGTCCTTCATCAGAGCGCGAATCTTTTCTTCAAACTCAAGTTCACGCTTCAATGCGTTGTCTTCCTCGAGCTTCTTCAATTCGTCTGCAAGCTTATCCATCAGCTGTTTTTTCTGGTAATACTCATTGATCTTTGCCATGGATTTTACCCTTAATTGGTCAAAAACAACTTTGAAACTGAATTCGTAAATTCGGAAAGTAAAGCAAAAGAAATATCGTTCTTTGCCGAGTCAAAAACTGACAACAGCGATAATAGATCAATAATCCCTCAGTGACAATTAAATGAGGAAATATGACCTGAGCTTCATGACAATATCGAGTAAAAACGACAAGAACACGAAATTACCGATATCGCACTTCAATAAATCAGAGTCGTAAATCGGATTCCGACTTCCCGAATACAGCCTTCAGATCAAAGAAGATGCCGCCCGGTTTCAGATAGGTTCGAATTTCACTCGCACCCATTTCAATATAATCACGATGCGGCACAGCCAGTATGACGCCTTCATAGACGCCTGCTTCCGGCTGATTCGCCAATGCTATCCCATACTCGTGCTGCGCTTCTTCATTACTTGCCCAAACATCGGCGACATCAACCTGACATCCGAAATCCCGCAATTCACGAACGACATCAATAACGCGCGTATTCCGCAAATCCGGGCAATTCTCTTTAAATGTCAGGCCCAAAATCAGTATGCGAGCCCCGGATATCGTCTGCCCGGCCTTGATCATTGCTTTAACCAGCGCAGAGGCGGCATAAGCGCCCATGGAGTCATTCATACGACGACCCGCAAGAATCATTTCCGGATGATGACCGACGGCTTGTGCCTTGTGAGTCAGATAATAGGGGTCGACACCAATACAATGCCCGCCAACCAGGCCCGGTTTAAACGGAAGGAAATTCCATTTGGTGCCCGCCGCCGCCAACACGTCCTGAGTGTCCAGACCAAGGCGTGCGAAGATCATGGCCAACTCATTCATTAGGGCGATATTGACGTCACGCTGGGTGTTCTCGATGACCTTGGCCGCCTCGGCCACTTTAATGGAGGTGGCTTTGTGAGTGCCTGCGGTAATCACACTTCCATATAGCGCGTCGATTTCGCTGGCAATCTCAGGTGTGGATCCTGAAGTCACCTTCTTGATACTTGTTATGCGATGTTCTTTATCGCCTGGGTTGATCCGTTCCGGACTATAGCCGGCATAGAAATCCCGATTGAATTTGAGCCCAGAGTCTCTTTCAAGAATGGGGACGCAAACTTCCTCGGTTGCTCCGGGATAAACGGTCGATTCATAAATGACGATATCGCCTGCTTTCAGGACCTGGCCTACGGTTTCACTGGCTTTAACGAGCGGTGTCAAATCAGGGGACTTAAATTCGTCGATTGGCGTAGGGACCGTGACGATAAAGATCTGACAGTCCCTTATCCCTTCAACGGAATCTGAAAACGAAAGTCCCTTTGCTTCAGCGAGCTCAGCAGTAGACACTTCCCGCGTATAGTCCTGCCCTTTCCGCAGTTCAGCGATCCGTTTTGGATTGATATCAAAACCAACAACGTCCATCTTTCCGCCGAAAGCAGCAGCCAGCGGCAAGCCAACATAACCCAGACCGATCACAGCAACTTTTTTTCCCATTTCTCAATTCCTTTGCTAACGGGCAATTCTGGAGCTCAGTTTAGTTGAGCGTATGAACCATATAAAAGCGAAACTTTCACAGAGTCATGCTGATTTCAATCGGCCGAGGCCTCGATAACACCCGTATCAAGGCGGACATCGCAGCCTTACCAATTTTCACGACTGATCTTGAGCTTAATCGCAAAGATCTTAAGTCATTGGCTCGTCATCGGATGCCTTCAGGCAGAAAGACAGCCACTCAGGCTTAACCTTGAAACGGCCAAATCACCGGAATGAGAGACACGGCGACCATCCCAACCAACAATGAGAGAGGAACTCCAACTTTAAAGTAATCCGAGAACCTGTAACGCCCCGGCCCATATACCATAAGGTTGGTTTGATACCCGAGCGGCGTAATAAAGCTAGCGGACGCAGCGAACATCACACCGATTGCAAAAGGAATAGGGCTGGCTTGAAGAGCATCTGAAATGGCCAGAGCAATGGGAAACATCAGGATTGCGGCGGCATTATTCGTAATGACTTCGGTGAAGACTGCAGTAACCAAATAAACCACAACCAGAGCAAGCCAAGGCGAAACTCCGTCAAACTGCAGTACCGCGTCGGCAATCAGCTTGGCTGCGCCGGTAGCAGACATCGCATTGCCCAGCGCAAATGACGCCGAAATAACAATCAAGACAGGCAAGTCTATGCTGCGGCGAGCTCGACTTGGGGTAATGCATCTTGAGAGAATCATCGCTGCCGCCGCAAGAAAGGCGGATTCCAAAATGGAAAAAATACCCGATGCACTCAGAGCCACCATTACAAATAGAATGCCTAGGGCGAGCGGCGCTTTTTGGAAATCTGGAGGCGTTGAATCGTTTAAGGTGCTGACGAGTAGAAAATCTCGCCTAAATCGGTATTGATCGGCAAATTCATGGCTCGCCTCGAGCAACAGCGTATCGCCAACTTTAAGCTGAATATCGCCCAACTTACCGGCAACCCGTCTTCCCTCACGAGAAACAGAAAGAATGACTGCGTTGAATCGGGAGCGGAATCTGGAGTCACGAATAGTGGCGCCCAACGCCGGGAACTCCGGTCCCAGAACGACCTCGACCAGGCAGCGCTGGTGATTGGCTATATCGAGTTTTGAGACGTTGCCGGATGCCGGGTTCAAACCATGAATACGACGAAGTTCACTGGCACACTCCGGAGCACCGATAAAATAAAGTTTGTCCCCTCCATGGAGGGTCCGTTCAGGATCAACAGCGGTAATCAGCTTTCCCTGACGACTAATCTCGGTCAAAAACCCGTAAGCCAAAGCCCGGAGACCTGCCTCAGCAACAGATTTACCGACGAGTGGGCCGCTGGCGTCGACTTCAACCTCCACACCGTACTGCCGGACCTGGTCAAGCTCTTCTTTCAGTCCACCACGATTTGGCAGCAGACGATGCGCAACAAAGATTAGATAGAGACCGCCGACAATCGCAATAGGCACACCCAGCCAGGCAAGCTCGAAGAGCCCGAGGTTGATTCCAAGCCAGCTTTGAAGCATGCCATCAACAACCAGATTCGTACTGGTGCCGATCAGGGTGCATGTCCCGCCGAGAATGGCAGCATAACTCAGCGGAATCAGCAGTTTGGAGGTTGGAATTTGCAGCCGTTGCGACCAATCCTGAACGGCAGGTATAAACATAGCCACGACAGCGGTGTTGTTCATGAAGGCACTGAGCGCGCTCGTCGGTGCCAACATCCTCATTTGAGCGCCATACATGGAGCCGGGGTGTCCCAGAAGGATACGTGCAATCCATTGAACAGCCCCGGTTTCCTTTAATCCTGCCGCGACGACATAAAGCGTCGCTATCGTGATCACTCCGGGATTTGCAAATCCAGCAAGCGCATCTTCAGGAGGTAATACACCTGAAATAACGATAAAGACAAGAGCGCCCATCATTATCAGGTCCGCTGAAACGCTTGTCAGTGTCAGCCCCAGCAACACCGCACACAGTGTCCCTAGCGTCAGCGCAACGCCCAAGTCCATATAATCAACCCGCGCCGGAGCACTCGAGAATCAGCTTTCGATCTCGCAGATATGAGACAAGTTTATCGACACATTGGTCCACACTGTATTGAGTCGTATCCAGAGTAACTTCTGGGTGAGAAGGCAATTCGTAAGGAGCGTCAATGCCGGTAAAATGCGTAATTTCACCCGCTCGGGCCTTTTTGTACAAACCTTTGGGGTCGCGCTCTTCACAGGCTTCCAGAGGCGTATTCATGAAGACTTCGATAAACTCACCCGCCGGAAACAGATTGCGAACCATCCGACGGTCACTCGTGAACGGAGAAATAAATGCACTGAGAACGATTAACCCAGCATCAGCAAACAGCTTGCTCACCTCTCCAATACGCCGGATATTCTCTACCCTCTCATCATCTGAGAAACCCAAATCCTTGTTCAAACCATGACGAACATTATCACCATCAAGCAGGAACGTGTGATAACCACGCTGATAGAGAGCCACATCCAGAGCATTCGCAATTGTCGACTTACCCGATCCGCTTAATCCGGTAAACCATATGAGACACGGTTTCTGGTTTTTGATTTCAGCGCGTTCGGCGCGAGAAATTCGATGGTTGTGCCAGACAATATTTTCTTCCAAACCGCTGCCCTCATTTAGCCTAAATCGCTGTTATATGCCCAGTGGTGCCTCTAAATCACCCAGTACGGGAGACACTTAAGTCTTTATCCATTGATACGTGTACGGAAGGCACCAAAAGGAGCAAGCCTCAATGTTTAGTGATTAATGAAGCTTCCCCTGAAAGGTCTCCAATTGCGCATCTCTCACGGACGCATCTTCCCGATGACTACCAGCAACGAGATCTGATACCTCACAGTTAGGACAATAGCCAAGAGGCGCCTCTCTCAAAAGCGCAAATATCCTGTCCAAATCAAACTGCAAGCTTGCTTCGTGAATCATGTCGATCAGGTGTTTCACATCCACCCATGGAAGACTCGCTTCCCTCGCCTTCATGATGCGAGGGTGAGCCGTTCCTTGAGGGTCGTCGCCAATCAACAATTCTTCAAAAAGTTTTTCTCCAGGTCTGAGCCCGCTGAATACGATTTCCACATCACCGTCAGGATTCGCCTCATTTTTTTCATCCAGCCCCATCAAACGAATCATCTTACGGGCTAAATCGACTATTTTTACCGGCTCTCCCATATCGAGAACAAAAACTTCCCCGCCTTCACCCATACTTCCCGCCTGCAACACAAGCTGAGTCGCTTCCGGGATCGTCATAAAGTAACGAATGATATCGGGGTGGGTCACAGTCACAGGACCGCCGTCACGAATCTGATCCCTGAACAGCGGAACAACGGAACCGCTGGATCCAAGAACGTTGCCAAATCGAACCATGGTAAAACGTGTTTTTTCCGCTCGCCCCGCGAGCCCCTGCAGCACCAGTTCCGCCAGGCGCTTGCTGGCTCCCATGACGTTCGTTGGCCGAACAGCCTTGTCAGTTGAAATCAACACGAAACGATCGACCCCGGCAGCCACTGCGGCCTCAGCAGTGTGCCACGTACCGAAGACATTATTTTGCACACCTTCAATGACGTTGTGCTCGACGAGCGGGACGTGCTTATAGGCAGCGGCATGGTAGACCGTCTTTACTCCAAAGGCCTTCATAACGGCCTCCATTCGACGCCGATGACACACACTCCCAAGGATGGGATGCAGCTCCACCGAGAGCCCCTCAACTTGATTGATAGCGCACAGCTCTCTTTCTATCTGATACAGCGAGTACTCGGACTGCTCGAAAAGCACCAGCACGCGGGGCCTCTGCCTCAGTATCTGACGGCATAACTCCGACCCGATTGAGCCACCGGCTCCGGTAACCAGCACAGACGACTGATTGAGGCTGTTCTCAATCAGCGAGCTATCAATACGGATGGGCTCTCGTCCCAACAAATCCTCGATCTCAAGGTCCCGGATGTCATTGATTCGCGCCATGCCGGAAACCAGTTCGGACATGGAAGGCACTGTTTGAACGGGAATCGCAAGAGGTTCAAGTTGCTTCAGCAGACGTTTTCTATCGATTTTTGATTCGGGGTCCAGCGCAAGGAGTATTCGCTCGACCCTGTGTGCAACCACACCCCTCGCAATATGCTGGATACCAATGACAGGCAGGCCATTGATGGTTGCCTTGTGATTCGCATGATCGAAAGTCACAAAAATGACAGGACGGAACTCTGTACCCTGCTCCAGCGCAGAAGCAAGCTGCATCCCTGTCTCGCCCGCACCGATGATAGCAACAGTCTCTTTGGCTCGCTGAATGGGTCGATTGACAAGCACACGGACACCCAGCCGCGTGCCACTCACGAACATAAACGCAAACGCACCGTATATGACGGGCACAGAGCGCGGAACGAATGCCTGAAAAAGATAACCCAACACAATGAGTGAAAGACTGGACGCGAGCACCCCATAGATGATCGTAAGTAACGCTTTATCGCCCATGTATCTGATGACGGCCCGATATAGGCCAAGGCGGATAAAAACAACGATCGTGACGGCAATGGTGAAGATAGAGACCGTAACCTGGGAGTTCGTGGGAACCCATGCAGACTGCTCCAGTCTCAACGCAAACGCAGCCCAAAGCGCCACTGCGAGAAAGAAGACATCCGAAAAAACGGACACCAGCCGCTTGTAAACTCTTGGCAACTCCAGAAATGCTCGAAGCATTCTCACTCCTTTATCCTGTCTCCAGAGCCCTTGCCTAATACCGTCAGTACTATAAACTGGAAGTATGCTGGGAGATCCAATTGGGCGAGCATCCTGGCATCCGTTTCCGCCAGCAGTTCGGGCGTGGACATATCGATGTCATTGATTTGCGCCAGGCCGGTAATACCGGGTCGGGCATCAAGGACCCGCAAACTTTTCCTGGCCTCGATAAGCTCATGTTGGCTGAACAAGCATGGCCGAGGTCCCACAAGACTCATCTCCCCTTTCAGCACATTCCACAGCTGGGGTAATTCATCCAGCTTGGTTTTCCGAAGAAAACGCCCCAATGGGGTCACAGAGGAAAATTCAGCCAAGTGACTGGCCACCGAAGCCGTTTCTCTGGCCATGGTTCGAAACTTAACCAACACAAAAGGGCTACCAAACCGACCAACACGTTCCTGGCGAAAAATTGGCGAGCCCGTATCGAAGAAACCGACACATGCGATAATCAGCATGACCGGGAACCCGGCAACCAACCCTATAAAAGAAAAAACGATATCGAAAAATCTAATCAAAATTCCCTCTTTCTCTCTCATTTCTGGAACGATCTTCTTTCCCCAGCTCCGAAACCGTTGACC
This sequence comes from Marinobacter mangrovi, assembly GCF_016798325.1. Taxonomy (GTDB): domain Bacteria; phylum Pseudomonadota; class Gammaproteobacteria; order Pseudomonadales; family Oleiphilaceae; genus Marinobacter_A; species Marinobacter_A mangrovi. The sequence continues at coordinate 611,869 of NZ_JAERVO010000002.1, read as the reverse complement.
GTATTCCCTCGGAGACGGTGAAAGGGGGTTGCCAGCTCAATCTTTGTTGCGCTTTCTCAATGCTCACTTGAAGACTACCGCACAATCGGTCCACGACGGACTTTCGCCCCAACATTCGACCAAGCAAGAACAGCGCAACTGCAGGAAAATAGAAAAGCCGGACTCTCTTCCCTGAATGTTGACCAAAACAACGCAGCAAGGATGTCGTTGAAAGATCATCACCATCTGAGACAAGAAAAACGTCATTGCCCGCCTTCGGGTGATGAACAAGCAACGCCAGAAAATCAGACAGATTTCCAATATAAATCAAACTGCGCAGATTGTTTATCGCCCCGAGGGGCAAAGGTAGACCGCTCGTCGCCAGCCGGTAGAGGCTCTTAAAATTACCTTTGACACCCGGCCCGTATACCAGCGGCGGGCGCACTATCGTCACTTCCATCCCGGTTTTATCTGCGAGAGTACGGAGGGCCGCTTCGGCCTCCGACTTCGATAATCCGTAGTCGTCCTGGCAGGCACCGGTATCGGTCTCGCGAAAAGGCTCTCCCGGGCGAGTTGCTTCTCCATTTACCTTGACAGTACTGACAAACACAAAGCGCCTGACCCCTGCCTTGGCCGCCAATTCTGCGAGCTTAAGTGTCCCTGTTACGTTAATCCGCCGAAATTCGTCGAGAGGGTCTGTCGCTGTGTCGTTCATTATGTGCACTCTGGCAGCGCAATGGACCACAACGTCCACGCCCCGAAGCGCGTCATCCCATCCCGAACTCGTACACTCGTTTCCCAGAACACAGCCAGCAACGATCCGATCTGCGCAGGGAATACGACCGCTGCTATTGCGGATAGCGGCGACCGTTTCAACGTTGTCGTCATCGGCAAGTCTACGAAGCAGCGCCCCACCGACAAAGCCGGAAGCCCCCGTGACAAGAACCCGAGTCATAAGAGCCCTACTCCTGTCCCTGTCATACTAACGTCCCGACTTCCGCCAGAGCTCCATCAGCTTGAAAGGCAGCTTAGTCATGACAAGAGCGAGATTTGTGTATATGCCATTTTCCAGGCAAGCCCTGACGATCTCCCGATTCAGCAAAAGGCTGCTTTTGATCCCGGAGGTACTCACCCCTCCGGCCCTCATTCTGACGATCACCTTATTAACCCACTGATACCTGAGCCCGGCAATGGCCAGCCAGCGTACAAACATTTCATAGTCGGCTGCTATCTTGAAGTCGAGGCGGTATTGTCCACACGCCTCGTACGCTTCTCTTCTAACGAACGTAGCGGGGTGCGGCGGCATCCAGCCAAACCTGAGTTTCCAGGGCCTAAAATGGCCGGCACGATAAAACCGCGTGATGGCGGACAAATCCTCGGGAGCTACGAACACGACGTTGCCGAAGACGATATCAAGGTCTGGTTGTCGACCGAATGCGTCCATAACAGCTTGTACCGCATCATCGGTCTCATAGAAGTCATCCGAATTGAGAATTCCGATGACATCGCCCGTCGCCGCCTGAACTCCCTTGTTCATCGCATCGTAGAGGCCTTTGTCGGGCTCACTGATAACCGGGCCGAGTTGATCGCGAAATTCCTGAACAATCTCCATTGTTCGGTCTTTCGATCCGCCATCGACAATCACGTGCTCGATATCCGGATACGTCTGATTGGCCACAGAAACCATCGTATCTCTGATCGTTTCTGCACTGTTAAAGCAAACCGTAATAATTGAGACTTTCAAGCTTCTACCACAACGTTAATGTATTCGAGTCGCCTGCCGAACCTCAAATCACCCACGAACTGACCTTATGTGGTCAACAAACCAGGCGTATGTTGAGCGAAGCCCCTGTTCGAGGGTCACCGTCGGTGACCACCCCATCGATGTGATACGGGAAACATCCAGAAGCTTCCGAGGCGCCCCATCCGGTTTCGAATCGTCAAAGACGAGTCGCCCACTGAAGCCTGTTACCTTTGCGATCGTTTGAGCCAATTCAGCTATCGAACAGTCCTCACCGGTACCAACGTTGATATGTGACAACATCGGCTGGGTATCACGCTCATAATCTTCTGGGGCAAGGTTCATGACGTGAACGCTCGCGGCCGCCATATCATCAACGTGTAAAAACTCACGCTTGGGCTTGCCACTCCCCCAGATGACGACCTCCTCATCACCGCGCTCGCACGCCTCATGAAAACGCCTCAGCAATGCAGGAATTACATGGGAATTTTCAGGGTGGAAATTATCGTGAGGTCCATAGAGGTTGGTTGGCATCACACTTCGATAATCTCGTCCGAATTGGCGATTATAACTTTCACACAATTTGATACCGGCAATTTTCGCGACCGCATAGGGCTCATTGGTCGACTCCAACACACCCGTGAGCAGCGCATCTTCGGCCATAGGTTGACCTGCAAGTTTCGGATAGATGCAAGACGAGCCTAAAAACAGCACTTTTTGGACGCCAGCCTTATGAGCAGAGTGAATGAGGTTGCACTCCATCATCAGGTTTTCATAAATGAATTCGGCCGGAAACTCATTGTTCGCATGAATACCTCCGACTTTTGCCGCGGCGATATACACTTCGTCAATCTTTTCATCGTGGAAGAAGGCTTCCACCTCTTTCTGGTTCGTCAAGTCGAGTTCAGCACGGGTCCGGGTGACCAGGTCGCTCCCCCCAAGGTCCTCAAGCTTTCTGACGATTGCCGACCCGACCATTCCACGATGCCCGGCCACGAAAATTCTGGGCTTCTGGTCAGTCATGACTGCTCTCCAATGAGACGGGAATTTCCAACCCATGCTTTTTCAGTAACGCATGTCTCTGGGCAGCCTTGAGATCCTCAGCAACCATCTCCGAGCACATTTCCATCGCAGTGATCTCAGGCTCCCAACCCAGTTGTTCCTTAGCCTTGGTAGGATCGCCCAGCAACGTCTCCACCTCCGAAGGACGGAAATAACGGGGGTCTACACGAACAACGACGTCACCTACGGTCACTGCGGGGCAGGCGTCTCCCTTAACCGCTTCTACAATGCCGGTTTCGTCGACACCCTCGCCCTGAAAACGCAGAGTGATACCGAGTTCCGAGGCCGACCACTGGATAAACTCGCGGACAGAATATTGTTTGCCCGTAGCGATCACAAAATCTTCGGGGCTCTCCTGCTGGAGCATCAGCCACTGCATGCGAACATAATCCTTTGCATGCCCCCAGTCCCTGAGCGCATCGAGGTTACCCATGTAGAGGCACGACTCAAGGCCCTGAGCAATGTTGGCCATCCCACGAGTAATCTTGCGGGTGACAAAGGTTTCCCCCCGACGAGGCGATTCGTGGTTGAAGAGGATACCGTTACAGGCATACATACCGTAGGCCTCGCGGTAGTTGACGGCAATCCAGTATGCATAAAGCTTGGCCACGGCATACGGCGATCGTGGATGGAAAGGCGTTGTTTCCTTTTGCGGTGTTTCCTGGACCAATCCATATAACTCGGAGGTCGATGCCTGATAGAAGCGGGTCTTACTCTCAAGCCCGAGAAACCTGATCGCCTCCAGCAACCTTAATGTGCCGATGGCATCAACGTCCGCGGTATACTCAGGTGCCTCAAAACTCACCGCGACATGGGATTGAGCGCCAAGGTTATACACCTCATCAGGCTCAATCTCCTTGAGGATGCGAATCAGGTTCGATGAATCTGTCAGGTCACCGTAATGAAGGACGAAATTTTGGTTCTCGACATGAGGGTCCTGGTAGATATGGTCGACTCTTTGGGTGTTGAATGATGAGGCCCTGCGCTTAATCCCGTGAACCTCATATCCTTTTTCCAATAAAAACTCGGCCAAATACGAGCCGTCCTGCCCGGTAACTCCAGTAATAAGAGCTTTTTTCATAGCAACCTGCTTAACGTTCCAGCCAAAAACGATGGCCTGAATTTATAAAATGCTCTCAGAGGCTCCGCGCGCATTTTTTACGCTAGCCACACTTTGAGAGTAAGATACTGCGGATTCGGCTGTATCGCTCATCATAAGCAATCAAGGGAGACGATATGCCTTCCTCGGCTGGCCTGGACGCCCCCTCCCCAGCTTGAATCCTGTCCAAGACCTCCATGATCTTCCGTGCAGCATCCTTAGACGAAAGAGGTTTGAAATAAGTCGCGAATCTGCCACAAACCTCGCGCGCGAAATCCTTATCGGCAACGACCAATGGGCGTGCGGACGCCATAGCCTCAAGATACGACGTTGAAAACACCTCCAGAATGCTCGGAAAAAAGACAAAGTCATGAGCGGCTAATATATCTGGCGCATCTGAATAACTATAGGGACCAATATTGACAACGCTATCGACGACCCCTTTTCTGGCTGCCAGGTCAAACAACTTGCCCTCTTCTGGAGAATGCTTCTTTAACGTTACGGAAAGCTTGATATCAGCCTTTGGATACTGCTGTTTAAGCTCCGCTAAAACATCCGGAATCATCATGTGGGCTTTGTGAGGGTAATAGGCGGCCGGGTATAGGCCTTTTATCACGCCGCCATTCATCTCCGGAGTGGAAGCCGCGAATCGCTCCAAATCAAATGCCTTGCCGACCGCATTGGGCACGACATCCGTTGCCGTTTCCGGAACGAACAATCGCTCCATAAATCCCTTGCGAGAGGCTTCAGTCTGAAATATCCAGGCATCGGCCTTTCGGGCATAAAACGCCTGATAAACCGATCGAGCCAAAGTGATCAGTATCTGCCCGAAACTCCTGTTATAGCTCAGGGACTGCCAACTCAAGTTGGTGAGATATGGATTGCTACAACCCATCACGTGAGTGCATGGAAAACTGACGTAAGCCGGCCCAGCCATCGTGTAGACGACCTCTGGCTGCTTTTCCGCCACATACCGATAGAGCTGTCGCCGACTGGACGCCGATTGAGCGGGCGACTCTTGGAGACACAGAACATCATCGTCAAACCCTATTTTCCTGGCCTCGGCCAACACTTGTGGCGAAACGACGTAATACCAATCAATTTCAGGATCTTCTGCAGAATAACGCATAAAGTTGGCGGAATTCTGTACAGCCCCTCCAACGACATTGGTTGATGCGTTAAAGCACATGGCCGTTTTACGTTTCACTTGCACAAATGACCTCAAACCGATTGGCGACGCAAAGATTGGTAAAGCGATTCACATTCGGACACCAGATCCCGGCACAGGTCGTCCTGAATAGTTTTGCGAATTTCCATTTTTTTCTGACGGCGTGCCGCGAGCTCTTCTTCCGTAGCACTCGTCCCGTATCCCGTGCTCACCGTCTTATTGCGAATTCGGTTCAGGCGTTCAACTTCATCCATCACCATTTTTTCATCGACAGAATGGGCTGCCCAATTCTCGAACGTTACGCGGTATTTGGCATTGATCGCGCCAATCACTTTAGAAAAATCCGCAATGACTGTTTCAAAGTCGGCAAGGACATACTTGCCCGCGCACTTCGCAACAGCTTGATAAAACTCCAAATATTCCCTCAAGGCAGCATTGGCACCAATAGATTCGTTCGATTTAATAATAAATGATGTGACAGCGTCGACCGGCTCGCGGATGAGAACCAGGCAAGGAATGTCCTTTTTTGCCGCATAAATCACCTGCGCCGAAGCATGACAATGATGTGCGATCTTCATATCCCTTTGTTGAGGGAGTCGAAAAGCGGCTTCGGCGAATGAGTTTCCACATCTTGGGTACCCTTCAATCACGATCTCTGACGCTCTAGAAACCACCAATTGCGGCGCCCTGATTCGCGTAACCGGAAGGTATAGACAGGGTTTGGAAGTGATGAGCCGCCTGATTTGGCGACGAAAATGATTGTAGCTCAGCATAAAATAGTGGCGGCTTAAAGTTCGAGATCCAACGCGGCATGGGCGCGTTCAAGGGGAATTCGCGGCATACAGAACTGGAATCTTTGAGCGCGCTTGGCCTCCGTACTGAAAATTGACCTGTAGCCGGCCAACCTGGCCAACCAGTCTGTCCAAAAAGATCGCGCTCCATAGGGATAGGCAAAGTGCTCAATGCGCCGTCCGATCCAAGACTCCATCGCACGCTTCGAGTAACTTAACTCATTAAAGGCAACCCAGGGCAACTGCCTGGAAAGCACCAGGTGACTGTGCGAATGAGAGCCGATTGACAGCATCGACTCTCGCGACAGCTCAACGAGCTCATCCCGACTCAGCATAAGTCGTTCACTAGTCCGGTTACTGTCACTCTGGGGATATTTCTCATTCATGCCAGCCTGACGCGTGGCGTAATTCCCGGTTTTCATCTGTAGCCGAACGGTTCGGTAGTCGTCGTCACTATCGCCATTGTGAGAAACACGCTGCCACAGATCGTACTCAAACGGGATTTCACCCTGCAGGAATCGGGTTGCCACAAAATATGTCGCCTGTAACCCTCTCTCCTTCAGAATAGGCAACAGGACGTCAAGGTTGTCCTTAAAGCCATCATCAAAAGTCAGCGCATAACAGCGATCATCCGCGACATCGCGCATATCACCCAACTCATCTACGGAAACGCACTTGTAGTCAGTCAGCCGATCCAACAGACGCTCCAGATTGGAGACGGAAATGACATTGCCGCTATCAGGCCCCTGCACGTTAACGGCCTGTTTGTCAGGCAGCACTCGATGCCCATAAAAAATATACATAAATGATCACTCTACCGGAGAGTCACACTTGCATCGAATGACTCTGGATTCACTCCATACTAAATAGGTCATCCTAGAGTTCAATCACTTTCTTCCACGTTCGATCAAACACTATTTTTAGCACCGAGCTGATCGAATACGACCTTAGTGCCCTCTTGACGGATTGAACCTTTGTGCGCCGAACTCCCGAAACCACATCAAGGTACGGAAACGTCGTGTGCATTTTTTTATGGAAAAGAAGCGTATCTGAGTAATATCTGAGCGCATTGTACGAACGACTGTAGCTTGACATCACCACATGCCGGATCGTTAAGGGTTCGGGCAACGTGCCCATTCTCCCAACTGAAGCAAGCTTACATAAAAGGTGGTGATCTTCGCGATTTCGAAGTGATTCATCAAACCCGCTGACATTTGTAAAGGCCGACCTTTTAATCATCATTGTCGGCGTATTACGCGTCACCTTTCCGCGGTAAATCAAATCTACGATCTCTTCCTCACGTTTATCCCGTAGCTGGGGCTTCCTGTAAACTGTCGCCGGAGACCCCGGCACCTGCTCCTCAACATCGCATATGGACGCAACCAAATCATGTTGGCTCATATACTCAAATTGCTTCAAGAGCTTGTGTTGATGCCACTCATCATCCGCATCAAGAAAAGCCACATAATCACCGGAAGAGGCCGAAACGCCTTTGTTCCGAGCTACCGAAGGCCCCGAGTTCTGCTGAAACACGTATCGCAGTCGGTCATCATTTATTTCTTTGAGGATTTCCGCTGTTCCATCGGACGATCCATCATCCACGACAACAACCTCAACAGTAACCCCCCGCTGGGAAAGGGCACTCTGCAATGAGCGCAAAATAGTATCGGCAGAGTTATAGCATGGGACAATCACGCTAATTTGGGGCGATTCAGTCATTGGAAGAAGACTCATTTTATACTGCTGTGCCGAAATCTAATTGCCGGCAACACAATAATGGCCAAGTAAGGCAAGACGCCAAACCATATGACCGGACGAACAAGTTGATGCATTTCGCCACGTATAGACATGAATATATTTGCAACTAATACCGCGAACACAAACATCTTTGCTGGATTATTACTATTTAGAGACCACCGATGGAACCTGCTCAACGCATATCCAATAAAAACCATCATAAACACAGAGCAAATGACCCCAAAATTCAAAACGGCTTCACCTAAAATCGATCCTCCCCAACCCATCTGTTTATCCCACCCAAGTACATCAGCTCGAACATAATCTTTGATGTCATCCCTTAGCATTACACCTTGGACACCCCAATGCACCTTCCAAAACAAATTCGGAATAACAGTAGAAATGGCCCTAATGTAGGTCTCACCAAACTGAAAACCATGAATGCTAATTAAATCAGGTACCCAGCCGACCACTCGAAGTTGACTTCCCAACTCAAACAAAGATTCACGAGCCAACGATAAAAAATCAACCTGAGTCAACAACTGGAGAAAACCCTTGCCATCAGGGCTCGAGCGCAACACTCGAATAACAGGGAAAACTACAAATAAAACCGATGCCCCAAGGGGGGCTAACCACATCCTTGAAAAACGCCAATGAATCCGATCAATAAGCCACACTGACGCCAGAACCGGCATAAAAGCGTAACCACGGTTTCCTAGATACAAGTGAAAGTAAAAATTAATCGCACAAACCAGTATACCGGTGACTAAGAAAAATTTTGACCGTCCGGCACCTGCAATTAAAAGAAGTCCACTTACCGGAAATGCGTGAAACAGTATCTTCCCTGTTGCTTCCACCCCAACTCTATCGCCACCACCGAAAACACCGTAACGCCCCCCCTCTGCCAAATTCTGAGCATATATATATGATTCCTTAATAAAAAAGGCAGAGCTTAGGAATAGGAGGAAAACACCCATTCCTTTGAGATTACTTTCATAACGACTCAGCCGTTCAACAGGGAGCTCCATCTTAGGCGATGAAGAACTTGCCAAAACCATTCCGAAAGCAAGAGCAATAGAAGAGTAGCCGACAAGAAGCACGAGCCAAAGACAATCTCTGAAATTAAAATAGCCATCAAGAAAGACTTCGTTCTTTGGCAAACCAATTGTCGCAACTAAAAATATCTGCCCTCCATGAAAGGCTACAAAAGCCAAGTAAACCAGAACCATCGCATCAAAATAATCTCGCTGCCGCCAAGCCAGAACTGTTCCCGCACCTACCATGGTAAGCGACGTAACAAATGCTATAAGGAACCATGAATCTTGACTTGTCGACAGCGGCAATACCACAGAAATCAAAGCTAGCGACTGCAACCCCAATAATAAAAGCAGCATCAAAAATGCTTGATACTTTGAAAGTTTAGGAATTTGCACACCGTTTCCTTGAGTTAAATAGAACTATTCGCTTGCTTTATCTCCATGGCCATTCAACATGACCGTGTTTACTTCATCTTCTTGACCAAGAAGATAGATCTCTGTTTGTCAATTCCTCTAACTCCTTGACCTCACTCTCGATTAGCCCGTAAAGAAAAGCAACAAAGCTTTGGTCTTCATCAGAGAGCTTTTCAACATTACCAGCTTTTAGGCCAACCCCAGGAATAAACTCTAAAGCTGGCTTGACTCTTTGAGCAAACTTCAAAAGACCCGCATTTTCAAGTGCCTTTCGAGCACCGGCCCGCCTGTGTCGCGCTTCAGAAGAAAGCTGAGGAGAAGCAGAATTAATTTTTTTCTCTAATACCGAAGGTTTGAATCCTTCATCCAATCCAGAAAACTCGCAAAATTCAGAAAAGAAGCCTTCTGGATTACTTTTCAAATCATCGAAAAACTGAACCAGTACCCGATCCCTTCCGACTAAATCAAAACAACGCTTAATCTTTTGCGCATATAGCCCCGGCTTAACCCAGCTTGACCATAAATCGTAGTTTTCAACAACTTCCTTGAACGAGTAGTTGAATCTCTGCTTCTTTTTTTCGTGCCAGTAATGGGAAAAAGCCCGCTCGATAGGATCACGCAAACACAAAGCAATACCCTTCGACGGATTGTATTCAGCAATCCGCTCCAGGGCCTTGCCATCCCGTAAATAGGACGGGGTCATGTCAATTCTCAGTTGCCCTTCACCACTCCCTTCATAGTGCTGCTCAAGCCAACTCTCACCCTGCGAATAATAAATATCGAAGTAATGGACGGTATCCCGCTTCGATACCTGGCAACCCGGATGCTCTTTCAGACACTCGTATAACCATGTAGTGCCTGACTTCTGCGGCCCGATGTGTATGAGATCCACTTTTTTTGTCACGTATTCGCTCCGTTGACTTTGAAAGGAAGACTGAAATGCCTGTTCAAAAGAACCAGCACCAGGAAAGCTAGCAGCACTGAAGAGAGCCAGGCAGGCACCAAGCCGAACGCCAACGCTATTAATGCCACCGTCGACGCAATCAGAATTGAGAGGGTTACCGGTGTAACGAGCAGAACATGGTCGACACGCTTGGCAATAATCAAAGCGCAACCATTCATCACCAACTGGGAGAGAATGACGGCAAACGCGCCACCTTCCGCACCCATTGCAGGGATAAAAAGCGATGATGATACAACTAACGTGCCGACGCCCAGCCCCGTCGCAACAAGATTCATCCCAGGCCTGCCGATCATATTCAGGTAGTTGCCTGTTGAACCCACACCAACCCGGAGAACAGAGCCCGCCAACAGCATCAGGACAAGGGCATAAGCATCCTGGTAATCCCCCAGGTAAAGCAGGAGAGGCCTTCCGACTATGCAGAAACACAGGCTCGCCACCAACAACGCAGCAAGCCCCGCATCACGAGCCAACGCATATTCTTTCAATAGCTGCGGCTTATTGCCTGCCGCGTGTAGCCGCCCAATCCTCGGCACCAGCAGCGTATCTAGAGCCTGCTTCACCAATGACAGCGCATTAGTTAATCGAGAAGCCAACCCGTAGTCAGCGGCAACCACAGGAGACGTCAAGGCACCGACGAGAACAACATCAAGTGTTTTGTTGGGCTCAGACGTAAGTTTGGTCATCATGACCGTCAGTCCATATCGAACCAACCCTCTCTGCCGTATTGCCTGTGGCATTCCCAAGGTCGGGAGCAAGGCAGCCAGGCCCAGGAACGCCGGCAGCAAGGCGGACACGACAAACACCGTAGATACCAGCGGGGTTGTCGCCGAAGTATTCATTAGAACGACAACGAGAAGTCCAGCAACCCGTATCGTTGCTGGCATCGCATATTCCAGCAGGGCAAAGGTTGTCGTGCGGAGGGAGGCCCTCAGGCAGGCGTTTATCGTAGCCCTGAAACAGGTTGCGAACATCAGGGGGGATAGCCAGGCAACCCAACCCGCAACGGCCTCAGCCCCAAAGTCACCGATGACCATCGAAACCAGAAGACATACCAGAGTTCCGACTGCACCGGTCAGCCCTGCGATGACAATAAGCGCGCTTTTTTCTTCAGGACGCACGCCCTTGCCCTGTCTGGACATAACAAACAGGGCCGCCCTCTCGGTACTTGTCGAAAGCACACTGGCCGCAAGCTGTGTCGCTGTCAGCGCAATAATGAAGTTGCCGAACTGTGCTTTGGGTAAGAATTTCGCGAGGATAGCGATTGCCAGCAAGCCAAATCCAACTTGCGCCGCCAAAGCCCCCATCGAAATCAATGTTGCTTTACTGTAGGAGCCCTTGAAGCCCATAGGTAGGAAGCTCCGCCTAGATATTCAAAACGGTCATGAAGTCACCTTGCCACTCAGCCATGACCTATCAAATGGCCGGCAAAACCATTTCCGGCATCCAACTCAACGGCGGGCAAAATCATACACAATGCTTACTCAATCAATTTGGCATGGTGGCTTGGACTCCGGGAGTCGTCATGCCGCTTGAGCACCTCCAGGCCAAACATCTGCGCTGAAGAACTCTGCGAATCGAAACTCGCCCATTACAGCAGGTGACGATACTCCGCATTCCAACGCCCCGGGGCGCCGATTGTACCTAGGCCTCCGGGCGACGTCATTCATTCCAAGCCACTCTTTCTCTGGCCGAGAACCCGCTAGTCCGCGTCACTCTGCTGCCGGTAGCGCAGAACGCCCTTTCCAAACCGCACGCCGAACACCAGTATCACGCCCAGCACTCCCCCCAAAAAGGCACAAACGACCAGAGTCTTTATCACACCCATGCCCAACGTTCGCCCGGAAGACGGAGACTCGACAACGTCTACAAGATTGGAAACGGCCTTGTGATCCGAAGCGCTGGCGCTATTCAACATCTTGCCGCTGCTAATGAGCTCAAGTACCTCTCGACGCTCGGCAACTTGCTGCTCGATTTCCCGTGTTTGAGCACTATTCAATCCTGCGCTGATATCGTCTTTGATAACATCGCGATTTGCCTCCAGTGCCCGATAGCCCAAAAAGTAGAGGGGCGGATACATGCCGAATGAGCTACCGGACTGCTCTGCGCCGGCGGATGCCGCTGATTGGCCGACCCAGACCTGAACAGACGGCTTTTCGAGCCCCAGTTTGCGCGCCACTTTGATCGCCTGATTGAGCTCAAAGAGGCGATCCTCTCGGACTTTCTCTAACTTAGATCTCTCAAGCCGTAATTTCGTTTCGAGACTATCGATTTCAGATTGCGTTTCATTCGCAAACTGCTCACCAAGACTGGTCAAAGCACGCTTGGCAGAGAAATCAAGATAGCTTTGAAGCAGCTCTTCACCGCCCTCACCTTCGGGAAATTTGTACTGGACAACCAGATTCATATCCCGGGCGCGTTGAACAGCTACGCCATCAAATGAAAATCGCTTATTGAAAACAGCCTCGACATCATCCCCTTCTTTGAAGGGAACATCTGCGGAACCATTCTCTACAAATGCTTTGAAATTCTGGGCGCTAGAAAGCTGAATAGCCAACGTCTGGTAAACATCCTCAGGGTCCACTGAGAACCCACCCAGAATATTGAAGCTTGAGAAATTTCCTTCCGTGGCGGGCACGGCTTGAAATTGAGTCTGGAGAACAGGCTTCTGCGCTAATTTATAAACACCCCCAAGAATCACTGCGATCAAGATCGCGCCCAAAATCCAACGCCACCCCTCGATCAAGATAATGGCCAAGTCTCTCAAATCGATTTCCCGATCACTCTGATCCTTTTCAACGTCCGTAGGCGACATACCTCGATAGACCTCTGCACAAGTGTCAAATGACGGACACCTTACCTCAAAGGCGGAAAAATACTAACCGCTATTTTCGGGTTGACCTTTACCCATAAAACCGCAACACGGGTTCTACCCCGTTACTGCGGACATTCCTAAAAAGAGGCTGGACTTCCCCCGGTGTAGTGGACACTCCTAGCCTATGATTAGAGCATAGGAGGATTGCCATGAGCAGCCAACGTTACACCCCAGAATTTAAGGATGAAGCGGTCCGGTAAGTACTGGAGCGAGGCTATACCGTATCGGAAGTATCGCAACGACTTGGAGTCTCCGCTCACAGTCTCTACAAATGGGTTAAAGCGGTAAAGCCGGATAAGTCTGATCAGCAGGCTGCCGAGCTGGTTGAAGCCAAGAGTGAGATCCTCAGGCTGCGCGCCCAAATGCGTCGAATTGAAGAAGAGCGCGATATCCTAAAAAAGGCCGCTCGGTACTTTGCCAGAGAGCCCGAGTAAAGTACCGATTCATCAACGATCACCGACGCGAATTCAGCACCAAAACCATGTGTCGAGTGCTCCGGGTGGCCCGTAGCGGTTTCTATCAATGGCTGCACAAACCACTGTCTGACCGAGCCATTGATAACCAGCGACTGCTGGCCCAGATCCTGGCGTCTTATCAGGGCAGCTCCGGTGTTTACGGGTCGCCCAGGGTCTTTCTGGACCTTAGAGAGGCCGGGGAAACCTGTGGTCTGAACCGAGTCGCACGGTTGATGAAAGAACATAAAATCAAAGCGCTACGAGGCTACAAGGCCCCGCGAGTCATCGCCGGCAGGCCCTCCATCCTGACTCCGAACAAGCTCCAGCGGGAGTTTACGGTGGAGCGACCCGACAAGTCCTGGGTCACTGATATCACCTACCTTCGGACCTGGCAGGGGTGGCTGTACCTGGCGGTGGTCGTCGATCTCTTCTCGCGCCGCGTGGTGGGCTGGTCAATGAAACCCACTCTGCACCGCAGCCTGGTGGTAGATGCGCTACTCATGGCCGTTTGGCGGCGTCGGCCGAAGGAGACCGTCCTGGTTCACTCCGACCAAGGCTCACAATATGGGAGCGATGACTGGCATCGGTTCTGTCGCGCCCATAATCTCGAACCCAGTATGAGTCGACGAGGCAACTGCTGGGATAATGCGGTAGCCGAGTCCTTCTTCAGCAGCCTGAAAAAGGAACGCATCCGCAAACGGATCTACAAAACCCGTGATCTGGCCAAGGCGGATGTGTTCGACTACATCGAAGTGTTTTATAACCGGCTTCGACGTCATACCCACTTGGGAGGCGTCAGCCCCGAGGCCTTTGAGCTGGCCTCCGTTTGAGGGCGAGGAGTGTCGTGCTTCGCAGCGGAGCGGGGAGAGGCAATCATATTTATTGAAGCCCCTGCACCAGCTCGACCAAGATCGCCCCTATACAGAACGAAAAGCAAGAGCCCGCTATAAACCCATATCCACAAGTGACGATATTCGTCACATTGTGACGCGAACCCCCTTAGGCACAGCCTGAATCTTAGACAGCCATAAAACCACAAGATCTTGATTCATAAACTTTTTTAAATTTTTTTAAAAACTGGCCCGCTCTATGCTTAGAGATAATCAGCGATTCGCTGAGCGCGAATTGACAGTAGAGTTTGTTAAACAACGGAGAAAACTACATGAACAAGCAAGCCCAAAAAGGTTTCACCCTTATCGAATTGATGATCGTAGTGGCTATTATCGGTATTCTGGCCGCCGTAGCAATTCCTGCTTACCGTGATTATGTCGCAACATCCCACGGTGGCGCAGCCATGGCTGGCGTAAGTGGTTTTGTGCAGAAGACACAAGCCTGCATGCAAACTGGTATTGGGTGTACCTCCCTGAACACTGAAATTGGTAATGTAACAGCGCTTACCGCTTCTGCAGCCCCGGCAGAGAACCTTGCTACTACCGATCTGACCTGGGACGACGGTGACTGTGCTGTGACGGCAACAATTGCTCTGGATAGTGAAGTAACGTACGCAGCGGCCAGCTCTGGCGGTGGCGCTACTGATGCACAGTGCACCGAAGGTGCTGGCTTATAAACGCCATCTTCGTACCGAAAAATTAGAGAAAAGGCTGCGCTGCAGCCTTTTCTTTTATCCGCAAGTTAACGTGGAGATTAAAATCGGCTTCGATTGCCCCCTGTTGTTGCTCAATGTGAAGGATTAAGAGAGCACTTAAAACAGACATCCAACCGCTACTAACGCTTAGCCTGCCACCTTGCCCCTAACTGTTCGATTGCAAACGGTTTGACCAGCGACCTCTACCGGCTTAAAAAATAGCTCGTACTCTGCAGGCGACTTTAATCCAACGCCTTCTGCTTAGGAAAACGGGGAATTTGATTTCAGCGGACATTCTCGATGCAGCTTTCAAATGAACCGAGTCCGATCTAGACTTTGACATCATAAACATTCAGCAAACTGTCGAAAGCACTAAAATTTATGCCTCCAAGCAATCAGAATGTAACCCTGACTGGTCTCGCCCGTAAATTTGTTGAGGATGGCCTGCTTGACGAAGCTGCCGCTCGTGATGCGTTCATTCAGGCTTCGAACAATAAGATTCCGCTGATCACCTATCTTGTTCAGAATAACCTGGCAGATAGCCGTGGACTGGCCTTCTCAGCGGCGATGGAGTTCGGCGTCTCGGTACTTGATTTGAGTTCATTTGCGCCAGAGATGCTCCCAGAGAAGATTGTCGATGAAAAGCTGATCCGAAAACATAATGCGCTCCCTCTCTACAAGCGGGGGAAGCGTCTGTTTATTGCGGTCTCGGATCCCACGAATATCCAGGCGCTGGACGAAATCAAGTTCAATACGGGACTTAGCACTGACGCTGTTCTAGTAGACGATGCAAAGCTCCGGGAAATGATCGACCGCTACCTAGAGTCCCACGAGTCGTCCATGGGCGACCTTGAAGATGCAGAACTTGAAGATATCGACGTTGATGGCGGTGATGATGAGAGCGACGATGCCACGGCAGCCGCCACAGATGTTGACGATGCCCCTATCGTCAAGTACGTCAACAAAGTGCTTCTCGACGCGATCCGGGGCGGCGCATCAGACATTCATTTTGAACCTTACGAAAAGACGTTCCGCGTTCGGTATCGCACCGATGGCATCTTGAAAGAGATGTCGAAGCCTTCTATCAAATTGGCGCCCAAGATATCGGCACGCGTCAAGATCATGGCCCAGCTTGATATCTCTGAGCGTAGAGTACCTCAGGATGGCCGAATCAAGATGAAGCTTTCCAAAACCAAGGCGATAGATTTCCGGGTCAATACACTTCCGACGCTTTGGGGTGAGAAAATCGTACTTCGTATACTTGATCCGAGTTCGGCAAAACTGGGGATTGATGCTCTGGGCTACGAGGACGAGCAGAAACAAATGTATATGGAGGCCCTGGAACAACCTCAAGGAATGATTCTAGTAACAGGCCCAACCGGTTCTGGTAAAACGGTATCTCTTTATACGGGCCTCAATATCTTAAACACGCAAGAGCGAAACATTTCCACAGCAGAAGATCCGGCAGAGATCAATCTTGAAGGCATCAACCAGGTTAATGTCAACAACAAAGTCGGCCTGGGCTTCGCTGAAGCACTGCGCGCCTTCCTGCGACAGGATCCCGATGTCATCATGGTTGGTGAGATCCGGGATCTCGAAACCGCAAACATCGCGATTAAAGCGGCTCAGACTGGCCACTTGGTGCTATCCACACTGCACACTAACAGCGCACCCGAAACGCTTACCCGTATGATGAATATGGGGGTTCCCGCCTTTAACATCGCTACCTCCGTCAGCCTCATTATCGCCCAGCGACTGGCTCGCCGCCTATGTAGTTGCAAGGAGCCTGCCGATATCCCCAGAGACGTCCTATTGAAGGAGGGCTTCACAGAGCAACAAATTGATACAGGTTTTACTTTGTACCGCCCAAAGGGCTGTGATAAATGCAATGGTGGATATAAAGGCCGCGTCGGCATTTACGAAGTCGTCAAGGTCACCGGCAACCTCGCCAACATGATTATGGAAGAGGCGAGTTCGATTCAGATTGCAAAGCAAGCTCAGGCGGAAGGCTTCGCCAACCTCAGACAGTCGGGCCTGAAAAAGGTCATGGACGGCGTCACCAGTCTTGAGGAAGCGAACCGCGTGACGAAGGATTAATTATGGCAGAAAACGCGCAAAAGCTATCTACATACGTTTGGGAAGGCAAGGACCGCAAAGGTAACAAAACGAAAGGCGAAATATCTGGCAGCAACCTCGCTCTGGCGAAAGCTCAACTTCGAAAGCAGGGCATAATGCCGGAAAAGGTCAAGAAGAAGTCGAAACCTTTATTTGGCGGCAGCAAAAAGGTAAGCCCGTTTGACATTGCCATGCTTACACGTCAACTGGCCACAATGATGAAAGCTGGCGTTCCACTAGTCCAGAGTTTCGATATAGTCGCAGATGGCCTGGAAAATAAAGGCCTGCAAGAGCTTGTTGTAAGCCTGAGAAACGATGTTGCGTCGGGAACCAGTTTCGCCGGTGCACTTCGCAGACACCCAAGATATTTTGATGATTTGTACTGCAACCTTGTCGACTCCGGTGAAAAAGCTGGCGCACTTGAGCAAATGTTGTCGAGGATTGCGACTTATCTAGAGAAAACGGAGATACTAAAGAAGAAAGTCAAAAAGGCAATGACCTACCCTATTGCCGTTGTTGTTGTCGCCATCATCGTAACAGCCATCCTGTTGGTCAAAGTTGTTCCTCAATTTGAGAGCTTATTTAATGGTTTCGGCGCTGACCTCCCCGCTTTTACACAGTTCATTATCAATATTTCCGAATGGCTTCAATCTTGGTGGTTTATCGTCTTACTGGCCATATTTGGGTTTATTTGGGCTTTTAAAGAGGCAAAAAAACGCTCAAGAAAATTTTCAGACATCGTAGACAAGTATGTGCTAAAAATCCCGATTATTGGTGAAATTATTGACAAGTCTGCTGTTGCAAAATTCGGCAGAGTACTTTCCACAACTTTCGCGTCGGGTGTGCCGTTAGTGGACGCACTTGAGTCAGTGGCCGGCTCAACGGGCAACGCAGTATACAGGGATGCCGTAACAAGAATTCGCGACGACGTATCAAGCGGTACTCAGCTGCAGGCCTCAATGCGTGCTACTGATGTTTTCCCTATCATGGCAGTGCAACTGACCGCCATTGGTGAAGAGTCCGGCAACCTGGATTCCATGCTGGAGAAAGTAGCCGACCACTATGAGTCCGTTGTCGACGATATGGTCGATAACCTCACCTCTCTCATGGAGCCCATAATCATGTCTGTTCTGGGCGTCCTTGTCGGTGGTTTGATTATAGGAATGTATCTACCCATATTCCAGATGGGCAAAGTTGTCGGATAACACATTCTCGCTTGAGGGAGCGTGAAGTCATTTGCCTCCCTCTGCTCTTCTCTTCAGATCACTCAGTGACTTCATGACTCAAATAGACGCCCTGATGGCCACCCCGTGGCTTTTTTATCCCTGCCTCTTCGCGATATCTCTCTGCATAGGCAGCTTCCTAAACGTCGTCATCCTCCGCCTCCCCAAAATGATGGAGCAAGACTGGCGCTGCCAATGCGAGGAGTTTCTTGAAATTCCAGAAGGTGACCGAAAGCCCGAAAAGAAATTCACCCTCTCCTCCCCCAACTCGACCTGCCCAAAATGCGGGCACGAGATCAAGCCCTGGGAAAACATCCCGGTCATCAGCTACCTGTTCCTGAGCGGCAAGTGCGCCTCCTGCAAAGCACCGATTTCGATTCGCTACCCGCTGATTGAAGCCGCTACCGCCATTCTGTCGGTCTTTACCGTGGCCTGGCTGGGCGCCGGCGAAAAGGGGCTTTGGGCGCTGGTTCTGGTGTGGGCTTTGATCGCGCTGACCGTGATCGATTTCGATACCCAGCTGCTACCGGACAGCATCACCCTTCCCCTGCTCTGGCTGGGTCTTATTCTCAACTACTTCGGAGTACTGACCGATTTCAGCAGCGCCTTCTGGGGGGCGATCTTTGGTTATCTATCCCTCTGGTCCATCTACTGGCTGTTCAAGCTGGTAACCGGCAAAGAAGGCATGGGGCATGGTGACTTCAAGCTGTTAGGCGCCCTGGGGGCCTGGCTGGGATGGCAGTTGCTGCCAGCAGTGATTCTGCTATCGTCCGTGGTGGGTGCCGTCATAGGCATCAGTCTGATCGTTTTCCGTGGCCATGGGCGCGAGGTACCGATTCCGTTTGGGCCCTATCTGGCGATCGCCGGCCTGCTTGCACTCTGGTTCGGTCCGGAGATGACGGCAGCCTGGGTCAACTTCCTCAAAGTATAACAACAGGTCTATCCCTTGAGAGTCATCGGTCTGACGGGCGGTATTGGCAGTGGTAAGTCCACGGTCGCCCGGTTCTTCCAGGAGTTGGGTGTCCATGCGGTGGATGCCGACATCGTTGCTCGTGAAGTCGTTGAACCCGGAACGCAGGCACTGGCACGGATTGCCGAGCACTTTGGCAAGAATATCCTGACACCCGAAGGAGCATTGGATCGCGCAGCTTTGCGGCAGATCGTGTTTGAAGCGCCAGCCGAGCGGCAATGGTTGGAGAACCTGCTCCACCCCATTATTCGAAACGAGATCCGACGCCAGCTCTGGCTGGATGATGAACCTGCTCCGCCAGACTATCCTCATCAGTATGTCTTGCTGGTTTCCCCGTTACTCCTGGAAACCGATCAGCATCAGCTGGCGGATGAGGTGATTGTGGTGGACGTGCCTGTTGAAACCCAGATCGAACGCACCATGAATCGCGATCAGAACACTCGAGACCAGGTGGAGCGCATTATTGCAGCACAGATGCCCCGGGAGGATCGACTCCAGAAAGCCGATCACGTGGTTGATAACACCCAACCTCTCGCGGTGGTCGAAGACGAGGTCAAGGCGCTTCACGCATTGCTGGACGCGAATTCTGTGGATCAACGTTCATGAGCAAGCCCTGCATTTTTTGCCAGATCGCGGCTAATGAAGCGCCCCATGCCCTGGTCTACGAAGACGCTGAATGCAGCGCTTTCATGGATATCCATCCGCTTGGACGGGGCCACGTTCTTGTTATTCCGAAACAACATGCGGTTCAGATAACCGAGCTGGACGGTACTTTTCAGGATCGACTGTTCCAGGTTGCTCGCCGGGTACTCAAGGCCCAACGCCAACTCGGTTGGGGACTGCAGGGAACCCATATCCTCCTGAACGATGGCAAGGCAGCGAACCAGACGGTGCCGCATGCTCATATCCACGTCATTCCCCGGGAATCCCGGGACAGCCTGAAATCCATGGGACGTCTTCTGCTGCACGTGACCGGGTTGTTCGGTCCTCGCCAGAAGTCAGCGGTATTGCAACAACAGGCGAAAGCGCTTCGGCATGAAATCGATCGTTTCCAGGAATAGAGTACGTCCAACCAGCTACACCAAGGCGCTCTTTCTTTGCCTCACAGCTCTACCCGTCGCCGCCCTGGGCAGCACGGCGGATCGGGAGGAGCCGTTCGTTTCTCCTTTGCGGATGGACGCGCTGGGCCCGGATTTTTTTACCTACACCAAGGACCAGCGCTACACGCAGCCGCAGGACTCATGGTGGCTGGACACCTCCGAGTGGATCATCCGACAGCACGAAGAACGCTCCAAGGAAGTCCAGAACATGGGCGCATGGGCCGACCAGACGTTGGCCGGCGACCAGCTCGCCCTTCCAGACAACCAGAGCTACCTGCGGATCGGTTTCGCCACCCGCTCGGAAACCGGCAATTTGGCCCAAATCCAGCCGGAAGCCCGCTTCAAGCTGGATCTGCCCACCGTTGAAGAAAAACTGCGCCTGGTTGTCGAAAGTGACAGCGAGGAGACCAAATCCCTGTCAGAAAGGGATCGGGATCGTCAGTTGACCGAAGACGAACGCAGTGATTCGGAGGCCACCGGTGCCTTGCGCTACATCACGGATCTGACGGACACGTTGAACCTGACCAACGACGTGGGTGCCCGGCTGCGACTGCCGCCGGATGCGTTCTGGCGGGCACGCTCCCGCGGTCATTTCGATCTGGCCGATGACTGGGATCTGGATATCGACCAGCGGTTTTATTATTTTCACCAGGACGGCTGGGGCGAAAGCACCTGGCTGGGATTTTCCAGGTTGTACGGAGAGTGGCGGTTCCGGAGCGCCTCTGAATTGCGCTGGGTACATTCCGACCGGAATTTCGAGTTTTCCGAGATCTTCAGCCTCTACAGTCGGCCCAATAATCGGGCCGAGCTGAATCCCCGCATGGGCGTCCTCGGCGAGAGCCAGCCCTCATGGCGTCCGACGGAATACTTCGTTGATTTCACCTACCGTTATCGTCTTTACAGCACCTGGCTTTATGGCGAGGCCATCCCGGCCGTGAACTTTTACCGAGACGACAATTTCGGCGAAACCACCTCCATCACCTTTCGTATCGAAATGTATTTTGCCGGAAGTATCCGATGAGCCGACATCCATCCCGACCGGCTCAGGACGCCCTGACGCTTGAACCGATTGCGGTCACCCGCTCCTGCTTCCAGGACAAGTTCGGCGTTCCCCGCCAGCCGGGCCTCACCCGACACGCCTGGGCGGATCTGATCATCCAGCCGCCTTACAATCGGGAAGACGCCTTCCGGGGCCTTGAAGACTGCTCCCATCTCTGGCTGACGTTCCAGTTCCATGAAGCCGTGAGGGCCGAATGGCGGCCGACAATCCGCCCGCCCCGTCTCGGAGGCAACAAAAAAGTCGGCGTGTTTGCCAGCCGTTCGCCCTTCCGCCCCAACAGCCTGGGCCTGTCCGTCGTGCGCAACGAAGGGCTGCGCCGGCATAACGGCGATTTGGTGCTGCGCATTCGGGAGCATGATCTGATCGAGGGAACGCCCATCCTCGACATCAAACCCTACCTGCCGTTTGCCGATGCGGTCTCCGATGCCGAGATCCCTTGGGCTTCCGCGCTGCCCATCGAGCGACTGCCAGTCGAGTTTGCGGCAGAAGCCGAGGCCCAATTGAACGCGCTGGATCCCGAGCGCTACCCCGAGTTTCGCGCGCTGATCGAAGACGTGGTGGCCTACGATCCGCGCCCGTCCTTTCGCCGGGGGCGCATCGAGGAGCGGATCTATGGCGCGCACCTCTACGATCACAATGTCCGCTTCCGCTTCAGCGAAGCGGGCGTGACCGTTTTGACGATAAGTCTGCTAGACTGAGATTTCAGTCAGAACAGGGCTGCAGAAGACATCTGTAATAAAGCAACCTCTGAACACGCCCGGGCATTCGGTGCATGACATGGGGCCACCTGCATGACACAGATGCCTCAGGTTTGCCGTAGTCGCATCACTTCACCAGGGAAACGGTAGCGTGGCATTACGAACATCCCTCAAGAAATTCGGTGTCCGGCCACTCGCGGCACGCCTGCTGGTCTACGTCCTGATTTTCAGTTTCCTGCTCTCCGTTGTCGCCACGGGCGCCCAGATGATGGGTGAATTCGGCCGTCGCAAGAGTGAGCTGCAGGAAGTCCAGAACCGCGCCGCGGAGATGTTGCAACCGGTGCTGAGCAGCAACCTCTGGATGCTCGATTTCAAGGCCGTGGAAACCAGTCTTGATGGACTGCTCGCCTTCCCGTCGATGCAGTACGCCGAGGTCCGTTCCGAAACCGGCGATGTCTTTCGCGCGGGCCAGCCGGTCGATCACGATAGCATTGAGCAGACCTACCCGATCAAGATGAGCGACGGCGAACACCAGGGACAACAGCTGGGCACGCTGACCATCAGCTCGTCCCTGAGCACGGTCTACCAGGAGGTGATCAGCCGCGGCCTGATTTTGCTGCTGTTCCAGAGCATGATCGTGATGCTGGGCACCCTGGGCCTGCTGGTCATCGTGCGCCTGACCCTGACCCGGCACCTGGAAACCATTTCCGATTACATCAAACGACTCAACTTCGATGCCCTGATCGCCCCGCTCAAGCTTCGACGCCGTCCACCACGCCGGGCCGATGAACTCAGCGAAGTCGAGCATGCGCTGAACATCATGCGCGCCCAGCTGCTGGAAGAAGCACGCGACCTGCGCCAATCCAGCCTGCGCTCAAGGGACGAACGGGATGAAGCGGTACGGGCCAACCATGCCAAGAACCTGTTCCTGGCCAACGTCAGCCATGAACTGCGTACGCCCCTGCAATCCGTACTGGGCTATGCCAGCCTGCTCGAAGATACGCAACTTGACGACGAGCAACGGGATTTCGTCAAAACCCTGCAGAATTCGGCCGAGAGCCTGTCCGCCATCATCAACGACCTGCTGGACATTTCCAGTATGGAGGCCGGCAAGCTGGTGCTTGAGGACATTCCGTTCGACCTGCGCGACACCTTGAATGACCTGGTGGTGATGCTCGGCGAACGTGCCAGGGAGAAAGGGCTGGCGCTGGAGTTACGCGTCGATGAGAACCTGCCCAGTGCCCTGCGCGGGGACCCGATCCGCCTGCGCCAGATCCTGCTGAACCTGACCTCCAACGCCATCAAGTTCACCGATTCCGGCCATGTCCTGGTCAATCTGGAAGTGCTCGGCCACAAGGACGACCGCATTCAGGTCCGCATTGCCGTTGAAGATACCGGGGTGGGCATCCACGCCGAAGATCTGCCACTGGTCTATGAACCCTACGTCCAGTTGGGACAACGTTTTCGCCGGCAGTTGCCGGGAGCCGGCCTGGGGCTGACCATCTGCCGGCAGTTGATTGGACTGATGGGCGGGCACCTGGATGTCCAGAGCTGCCCCGGCGAAGGTTCCACATTCTGGATCGAGCTGGACCTGGCCACCGCGCCGGAAGGCACCACCCGTGTGCGCCCGGACACCCGTATGATCCGCGGTAAACGCCTGCTGGTTGTGGATTCCTACGCGCTCTCGCGCAAAATCACCCTGGAGATGCTGTCCCGCAACGAGGTGGAGATCGAAGCCGTCCACTCCGCCGCCGAAGCCCTGCTGACCCTGCGCCAGAACAGTGACAGCGGTGTTCCCTTCGATGCCATGATCCTGGACGGCTTCGTCCCGGATATGGACAGCGATCTCCTGTGCCAGCAAGTGCGTGAAAATCCCGCCTGGAAGGACACTCGCATCCTTGTGCTGTCCTCCAACCCGCAGCGCGGCGACGCGGAACACTTCCGACAGGCCGGCGCGGACGGCTTCCTTAGCAAATCACTGCGCGAATCCTGCCTGACTCCGATCCTCCACCAGATGTTCAGTGATCGCGCCAGCGGCGAGCGCGCGTTCCTGACCCGGTTCTCCCTGCAGCCCAGTCCGGAACAGCGCAGCCAACACCCATTACCCAGCCAGCGCATGCGCGTTCTGCTGGTCGAGGACAACCCGGTCAACCGCACACTGACCCGCCGACTTTTGGAGAAGCTGGGGTGCGAAGTCACCACAGCCAACGATGGCGAAGCCGCCCTGGGCCTGATCCAGTGGCACGAATTCGACATCATCTTTATGGACTGCGTGATGCCACGGGTCGATGGTTACGAAGCCACCCGGCGTCTGCGTGAGCGCGAACGCAACCTCAATCAGCCGCCCGTGCCGGTGATTGCGCTGACCGCCAGCGCAATGGAGAAGGATGAAGAGCGCTGTCGCCGGGCGGGTATGGACGCCTTCGTTGCCAAGCCCGTGAACATGGAGATGCTCCGTGCCGTGATCGAACAGTTCTGCCGGAGTGCAATCGACGTCTGAGCCGGTTAACATAGGCTTCAGGATGCAACGGATAGATAGCCAGTTAAATCAATTCTTTGCACCCAGTCTGGTCCATCCCGTCCTTGCGTTGAACACTTTTCCCAACGCAAACGGGGCAATCTCAATCGGTAGTCAGAGATCCATGCTTGTCACCTGCCCAACCTGCAAAAACGACGTCGAGTGGGACGTCAACAATCCTTATCGGCCATTCTGCTGCGAGCGCTGCAAGCTGATTGACCTGGGCGCCTGGGCCAACGAGGAATTCCGAATCCCTGCTGAAGACGCCGACCCGGGTGAATTTCCGGACGCTGACAACGAGCACGACTTTCCGAAGCACTGAACAACTCAATCGGGATTCAGACTAATACGTCTGCAACCCATTGATCGGCGTCATGGAAGACCCGGCTGAATGACCAGATGTTAAGTTGAGAGGCCCTTAGCCCATGGCTACTATGGGCCGCAGAACCAACGAACGATAAGGGTAAATCCATGAAATATTGCCGCCTTTCCATTCTGGCACTGTCCGTGGCCGCCACACCGGCGCTGGCCGCCGATTTTGATCTCAGCCTGACCAACGATTCCGCCAAAGGCCAGATCGACTTCATGCCGAACACCGCCGATCTCCAGGCCGGCGCCGGCTACACCTACCACGAAGGCAGCCGCCACATCGTCAACCTGGACCTGCACGCGCAAGGCCGCACGGCACTGGGCAACCTGCCAACAACCGCCGGTATCGGCGTTCAGGGTATTGGCTGGGATGATGACGACTTTGATGGCGGCGCGGTGGGCATCGGTGGTTTCGCCACCATGAACATCCCCAACGTTCCTGGCCTGTCGGTGACCGGCGCCCTGCACTATGCACCCAGCATCCTGTCCTTCGGGGACTCCGACGATATGACCAGTTTCGAAGGACGGGTCAGCTATCGGGTCATCCGCAACGCCGAACTGTTCGCTGGCTACCGCTACCTGAACACCGATCTCGACCCCCGCGGCGACATCGATCTGGATGAAGGCGCCATGGCCGGTATGAAGCTCTACTTCTAAAACCCGAACGTCAGAGCGCTTTCAGCAAGAAACGGGATTCCGGATGAATCCCGTTTTTTATTTCTCTGCTTATGGATCTCCCCCCCGCTAACGCACAACACGCCGAAATAAGCCTTCCTCTCCGTTCCGTGCCAAACCTCACTTTTTCGGGTTAACGGTCCTGCTAATCTGCCGGGAACTTAAAAATCCTGGATGCCCGATTTCTATGTCCGTTGCCCTGCGCCTGCTGAGTTTCATTACCCTCACCACCCTGCTGACCGCCTGTGGCGGCGGGGGAGACGACGCGGTCCAGGGGGCCGGCGACCGCCCCAACAGTTTCTCGGGCAAGAAAAACCCCGCTGAAGACTTCACCGAATCCAGCACCGGTGACTCGAACAATTCATCGGGCCTGGCCAAGAGCGAGGTCCGGATCACGGTGGAAGTGCCTCAGTCACTGGCTCCCAATGCCCCGTTGTCCCGCCGCAACCTGCATCTGGTGCAACCCGACAGCGTCAGTGTCTATAAAACCAACCAGACGTTGACCAAAATCAGCACCGTGGAAACGGAGCAACGCCAGGACGACGACGGGTACACCATCATCAATTTCCCGGAGGGCCAGCCGGTCGGCCCCGACGTGCTGATTGAGGTGGAATACGGCAGCACCCGCATCCGGGCTTTTGCTACGGATCGCGATCGCGACGTCAAGGTAAATCCGTTTTCCGAATACGTGGTCCGCTACGGACTGGGCGGGTACAACAGCAGCGAATTTGCGGCGGTCATGGACTGTGTCGAGTCCACCGACAGCGAAGGCCTGTGCATCAACAAATTCGTCTGGTCGACCCTGGCCGACCAGATCCAGGACTTCGAGATCAACATTCCCGACGGTACCTCACTGGAAGGCGCTGTCAGCCTGTTGGCCAATCGCACCGACCTAGCCAACTACGTCGAACGGATGGCGGAACTGGCCCAGGTGGCCCCCGTGTCCACCAGCGCCATTTCGGCCGACTCGGTTAATATGAACGGCGTCTATTTCGGGCTGGAATTGGGCCGCAGCAGTCGCTTTTCCAGCGGCACCGCAGCGCAGTGGGCCACCCAGCGTGCATATGAGGAGCGCCTTGAGAGCAACGGCGTGTCTTACGTTTATCCCAGTTTAAGCATGACGTCCTTCTCGGTCTTCGGCATCAACGTGACCTCGATGGCGAGCGACTACCCTTACGAACGCGCCACCCTCGACCGCTACGACAACGGCCTCTATGACACCAAGGGCCGGGGCTTCTGGGAAATCAACAGCCATGCCACCTCCCCCAGCGCCGCCAGCATCGTCAACCAGGACCGGCTGCTGGCCGGCTCGTCGCTCTACCAGAGCATCACCGACAAGACCGGCGCTCTGCCCGTAGGCTGGACTCGCAACCCCTACTTCCTGGACGCGCACATCCTGCTGTCTGACGACGACTACCCGGACACGCTCCTGGCCAACTACTTCAGTGCCGGCAAAGCCATCGAACTGAAGCAGGACAATGACGGCAACTATCAGCGCCAGGATGAGCTGGAGAACTATTTCGTGTCCGCGTTTGATGTGGGCCTCGCTCAAAGTGATGATTTTGATACAGGTACCCTGCACTCCAGCTACAACGTCATCAGCTTTTCCGTCCAACTCGGTGACAACACTTACCCCTTCCGCGCCGAATCGTTTATTGGCGACTGGAGCGGTTCGGGTAATGGCGACTACGACCAGACGGCCACCGGAGAAGCCATTCGCAGGGACGCCAGCGGTGCCATCGACACGACCGCACCTAACCGGAACGAAAACGCGAGTGTCGGCAACCGCACGTCCCAACTGAATGCCGGTGAAGCCAATACCGGCCGACTTAACCTGCTGTATGGCAGCACCACCGGTTTCTACGGCGTTGAAGGAATTGGCGCCAGCAATCCCGATGCCAGCCTGTTGGCGTTCAACCTGGACAATCCAGTGAATGGACAAGGCATCCTATTTGCCTTGGAAAAAGGTAGCAGCGGTCCAGAAGAAGCAACTTACCGACTGTCCGGCACCATCGCCGGCCTGGGCGACGACGAGCAGTATCTGCGACAGGTGGATGGCGGCCGGCTGTCCATCACCGATGTCTCAGCAGAGGAAGCCACCGTGTCGCTGGCCGGCTTCCAGATCAGGGAATCCATCAGCACCACAAGCCAACAAACACCGACGTCGGTCAACGACGCCAATATCGATCTGACCTACACGCGATCCGATGACCGGCTGACGTTCGACAGCAGCGACGGCACGATCACCCTGGACGGCTACCTGTCCAGTGACCGCGAATTTATGGTGCTGCGGTACCGTGAAACGAAGGCCTCCGGCGAGGAGTACATCGGCCTGCTACTGGGTGCCCGGGAGCCGGAGTAGAAGAACGCACACAGAGCGCTACAATAGCCCCAGAGCGTAGGTTGGGCCGACGCAGGAAGCCCAACAATAAGTGAGCACCGGAAGCTCCCGTTAGCGCGGATATGCATGAATCATGGGTGCTCAAAAACCGATTTGGCAACCATTGAGCTGGATGAGTTTGGCCGCAAACCTGGTTTGTTGGGCTTCCTGCGTCTGCCCAACCTACAGATTCCGGGCGTCACTCGCGATGCCTTTACAACGCTCTATATACCCACTGTAACTGAACCAAACAGTGCCCCAAACGTAACCTGTTACAATACGCGTCATACTGCAGTAATGGGAGAACGTGATGTCAGCAGGTGTAAAACTGACAGCCATGGCCGCTACGCTGGTCCTGGCTTTTGGATGGGGCGCATTCCACAAGCCCGCCGACTACCAGCCGGAATACGACCAGGACAACGCGACCCTGGACGCATTGCCACCGCTGCCGGACTGGGCCATGGCGGACCTGCCGGACTTCTCCGGGTATCACGACACCGCCGAAAAGAAAGCCGCGTTCTTCTCCTTCCTGTATCCACGCATTGTTCTCGCCAACACGCGCGTCCTGATGCTGCGTGACAACCTGGAAATCCTGGAAGGCAAATCGGAGCTGACCGATCAGGAAAGCGCCTGGCTGGAGCGTCAGGCCAAGCGCCTGCGGGTGGACGCTGAGGTCGCCTCACCCGAAATGTACGACAAGCTTAATCGCCGCCTCGATGTCATCCCACCGTCGCTGATTATGGCCCAGGCGGCCAACGAATCGGCCTGGGGCACCTCACGCTTTGCCACCCAGGGGAATAACCTGTTCGGCCAGTGGTGTTTCACCAAAGGCTGCGGACTGGTGCCCCGCAGCCGTGTAGAGGGTGCGACGCACGAGGTCGCCGCGTTCCCGTCTCCCTATGAGTCGATCCGGGCCTACATCACCAATCTCAATCGTCACGACAGCTATCAGGCCCTGCGCAACACCCGCGAGCAGGCCCGCACGAAGGATCGCTTCCCTGGCGGCATCGCACTGGCTCAGGGGCTGATTGGCTACTCCGAGCGCGGAGCGGCCTACGTCGAGGAAATCCAGGCTATGATCCGGCACAACAACCTTGGATACTACGACAAGGAATACAAAGCATTGATTGGCAGTAGCAATACCCTGCCGGAACTGCTTCAGCTGGCGACCGGCGACAAGTCGGCGTTTACGCCGGGAGGCATTGCAAAAAGCGAGGGCTGACCTGTGACGACACAACCGGAAAGCAGCCGGATCGCCGAGTGGTCCGGACACTACTCGGAAACCGGGTTTCGCGATAAATTGCGGCGAGGCGCCTACAACCTCGGGCGAAAGCCGTTGGAGCTGGGACTAACACTCTTCTATACACTGCGGGCACCGGGTACCCCGCTGTGGTGCAAGACGGTCATTTCCGGCAGCCTGGGCTATTTCATCAGCCTGGTGGATGCCATCCCCGACCTCACACCGGTTCTGGGTTACACAGACGATATTTCAGTCATGCTGGCCGCACTCGCCGCGCTCGGTGTCCATGTCACACCGGCAATCCGCGACCAGGCCCGCGCGAAAACCAACCAGTTGATGGGCGAGTCCAGAAAGCCAGATACCCCACAGGACTCGCTCTGATCGCTAACGAGACAATGTCATGCTGAACTTTCTGCCTGCGACACTCAAAGGGTGCCTGGCTGCCCTTTTGATCCTCGCAGACACGCTGGTCCTGTTCCCGGTACTGCTGCTGTTTGCGTTCATCAAGCTGATCGTTCCCATCCGCCCGGTCCGTGCCGGCTGCACGGTGGTGCTGAGCTGGATCGCCTACCTCTGGATTGGCTACAACAACCGTCTGGCCGATCTATTCCATCGGATTGAGTGGCAGGTTGAGGGCGTTGACGCGCTGTCGCAGGACGACTGGTATCTGGTGACGTGCAACCATCAATCCTGGGCGGACATTCCGGTCATCCAGTACGTCCTGAACGACCGCATTCCATTGCTCAAGTTCTTCCTCAAGCAGGCGTTGATCTGGGTGCCCCTGCTGGGCGTGGCCTGGTGGGCTCTGGATTTCCCCTTCATGCGCCGTTACACCAAGGAACAGGTGGCCAAAAACCCGAGCCTGAAAGGCAAGGACCTGGAAACCACCCGCGCCGCCTGCGAGAAGTTTCACTACACGCCGGTGACTGTCTTCAATTTCATGGAAGGCACTCGTTTCACTCAAGCCAAGCACGATGCCCAGAAGTCGCCTTACAAACACCTGCTAAAGCCCCGGGCCGGCGGTACGGCCTTCGTACTCGGCGCCATGGGCGAAACACTGCACACGCTGCTGGACGTCACCATTGTCTATCCCGATCGCCGACACGGGTTCTGGGACTATCTTTGTGGCCGGATCAAGCGCGTGATCGTTGACGTCCGCACCATTGAGATACCGGCTCACTTCCTGGGTATGGACTACACCAGTGACGAGCAGCTAAGAAAGGAATTCCAGGCCTGGGTCGATGACCTGTGGCTGGCGAAGGATCGCAGGATCGACCGATTAATGGGGCATGTCGGTTCGGATACGGCGATTCCGAAGAAAGAGGCGACGCTCGTCTGATCTTGCTTCAGTGCCACACCCCCAGTGGCTACTCCGGCGCGCAACGAGCGTAGGTTGGGCTGACGCAGGAAGCCCAACAAACCGGGTTTGCGGCCAATCTCATCCAATCCAATGGCCGCCAAACCGGATTTTGAGACCCCCTATTTCCAACAGGTCCAGGATTACGGGAATACCCGGTGCCCGCTTATCGTTGGGCTTCCTGCGTCAGCCCAACCGACGAGATTAGAGCACACCCAACTCCCGCGCGCGGACGATGGCCTGGGTCCTTGACCGCACGCCCAGTTTGGCGTTGAGGCGCCTTGCGTGGGTTTTTACCGTATGCAATGAGATATGCAGCCGATCGGCAATGTCCTGGTTGGACAGGCCGATGGCAATCAGCTCGAGCACACCTCGTTCACGATCACTGATGGGCTCAGCCAGTTCGCCACCGGCTTTCGACGCCTGGTGTTTCTCGACCCGGAAATAGGCCCGTAGCCGATCAAAGAAGGGCGATTCGCCTGCAGACGCCAGGACCTTGGGCAGCAGTTCGCGCAGCGCGCTCTCCATCTCGATGAACGGACTGACGTATTCCTCGCGTGCCGCCTCTTGCAATGCTTCGCGCAGAGCGACGAGGGCCTTGTCCGGTTTGCCGGCCTTGTCGTGGATCAGGGACTGGAGAATTCGCCCGTATATCAGCCGTCCCAGCGGCAACTCGAGACCGTCGACCGCCTGGCTGTAGGCCGACAGGCGATCCTGGGCTGCGGCCAGGTCTCCCCGGGCAATCTCCTGACGAATCCGCAGGGTTTCCACCAAGCCGGGCAGCATGGGGAACAGCTCGGGCACGCAGGGTTCCTGGCCCTCAACCGCGAGAGAACCCAGAGCGGAATCCACGCGCTGCAGTTGGTCACCCTGCAGCCAACAGGACAGCTTCAACGCTTCCAGAACCGGACGGTAGGCCACATCATCCACCTGCCACAATTGCATGGTGCGCTCAGCCTGCCCGATCCAGCTGAAAGCCTGTTCCAGCTCGCCGCGGGATTTGGCAATCAACGCACGCAATGCCAGGTTCATCAGCAACCCGAGATCGCGACAGTGCTCGGCCTGACGCGCAGCGCGCACCAGACAGGCTTCAGCTTCCTGCCAGCGGCCCTGGTGCCAAAGTAGCAGGGCCAGGCTGAGCTGCAAACGGCTCTCGCCGACTCGCGGAGGTTGGTACGGTGCGTTGAGCGCAACGTCCATACCGCGACGAATCAGGGTCTCGGCGCGCTTGAGATAGCCTTTGCCCAGTTCAATCCGGGCATGATCGTAAACCGCCAGGATTTCGCTGCCCGGATCACCGGATTCACGGGCCAGCCGCGCGGCATGCCGGTTGGCACTGCGCGCTTCGGCATAGCGCTCACCGGCGCATAGGGCACTGGAGCGGATCCACAGCGCCATCAGTCGGGCATGGTCAGACAGTGCGGCATCGGCGAGCGCCTGATCGACAACCGAAAGCGCCGGTTCGATCGCACCGCGCCCGCGCAGGATAAACGCACGCAACGTCATCAGGCGGCCGCCCAACGCATCGCGTTCGGCTTCCGGCAGGCCATCGATCAATTTCTCGGCCTGACTGAACTGCCCACCAATCGCATGCACCCAGCCGTAAACCAGACGCAGGCGAGGACTCTTGTCGACCAGGTGAGCCGGCAATTGCTGGCGCCAGCTCAATAATTCGCCGGTGTTCTGGCCGGCCAACAAGGCTTCGGACCCGCTGGCGGCTATTTCCAGGGCACGGTCGGCGTCCTGGGCTCGTAACGCGTGTGTCAGTGCTTCGGTACGGTCACCCCGGGCTTCGAACCAGTGACTGGCACGCAATGCCCTCGCCTGCCGGCCATGCAGCTCCCTGCCCAGCAGCCAGTCGCGGAACAGGGGATTAAACCGGTACCAGCGCCCCTGACCGGAGACCGGCCAGATCGGCAACCCCCGCTGGCAGGCCACGGAAGGCGTGAGCTCCAGATCAAACAGGGCCTCATTAAGGGACTGTAGCAGCGCGTCGCTGATGAGTTCCGGCTCAGCCATGTGGAACAACATCACCTGGGCGACGGTGCTGTAACCGCTCAGAAGACCGTCGCGAAAGAAACGGGCAACCGACGGGCTTTCCAATATGGTTCGCGGGGTATCAGAGTCGCCCTGCAGCTCCATCCGGAACAACTGCAGTGGCGTCATCCAGCCCTCACTGAGGTGATGCACCTGTTCGACGTCCGCCGGGCGGATGCGTTCCTGTTGCATTTCCCCCGCAAACAGGGCCTCGGTTTCGGCCAGAGAAAGACGAAGATGCTCGGCACCCAGCCGCGTCAGCCGGCCGCTCAGAGCTGCACTATGCGTGGAGAAAGTGACCTGTTCTCGGGAAATAAGCACCAGTGCGAGCGTTTCCGGCAACTCGGCGACCAGCTGCTCAATCAGATCCCGGGCGTCTGGATGGGCCAGCCAGTGTACGTTGTCGAGAACGATGCAGGTCGGCAGCTTGGCAGGATTCTTGGCAAATTCCCGGGCATAACGCTGCAACAAGAGACTGAGAAGGTCGGGATAAAGATCACGCTGCAATGCCCCCTGGGCCTGCCGCTGATCCTGCCCCAGGGCGAGTCCCAACAGGGCCATCAGGCGCCGGGGGTCGTTGTCTCGTGATTCGATGCTGAGCCAGGCCACCCGGTCAGCCTCAGCGGCCACGACCCATTCCCGTAACGCCTGCGTTTTCCCATAGCCTGCGGGCGCTTCAAGCAACAGGGTTCTGCCGGGCTGCAGCGCTTCCGCAATCGTTTGTTGCAGGCCAGGTCGAGCCAGGAAGTCAGTGGGTGCAGCCGGTACCTTGATCCGGTGACCGAGCAGATCCCGGATCAGCTCGCCGGACGGCACGGCACGGGCCTGATCGGCGAAATCGTCGTTCGCCGCCTGTACGTCGAGAATTGTTTTCAAGATGTGCCCCAATCAAACGTCGCGATCCAGGCCAATCGCGGGTGTGGTGTTGCGTCTGGTCTTCTGTCCCATGCTCCTGATGACGGCGGACTGTCATCATCCACGCATTGTCCAGAGACTCCTGTTGTTGTTCTCCCTGTTTTTCTTGTTGTCTCCGACCGGTTATATCGCACTGAAAGTGCCCGGTTCTGCTTAGCGACTAGATTAATACAGTTTGGACCATAAGGGCAAAAATCTCGTAATTTCAGCGTGCTGGATACAATTTGTTACGCATGGCAGAGCCATTGGACCGATTTACGACGCCGTAAACAAAAAAGCCCCGGCCAGGGCCGGGGCTTTTCCAGAACGATATCCGATCTTAGCGAGTACCTGCGCGGCGCAGTGCGGCCGGCGTGTATTCGCGAGAGCTGCGCTTGGTACCGAACTCGTACGGATCCTGTTCTTCGTTGGTCAGACCCAGGGCCAGATAACGACCGGAGAGGGTGTCGTACAGCACCTCGATGGCGTACCAGGGCACCTTGTGGTCATAGAAGTACATGCTGTGGGCTTCAGCCACCCGCCACAGCTCACCACGACCGTCGTAATGGTCGATGACGGACGCCTGCCAGGTGTCTTCGTCAATGTAGAAGTCACGACGGGCGTAGACGTGGCGCTCCCCTTTCTTCAGGGTCGCCCGCACGTGCCACACGCGGTGCAGCTCATACCGGGTCAGCGCCTGGTTGATGTGACCGGCCTTGATGATCTGGTTGTAGTCCAGGTCACGGTCGACCAGCTTGTAGGAGTCATACGGAACGTACATTTCCTGCTTACCGATCAGCTCCCAGTCGTAGCGGTCGGGCGAGCCGTTGTACATGTCGAAGTTGTCGGACGTACGCAGACCGTCGGCAGCGGTACCCGGACCGTCATAGGCCACCTGCGGTGCCCGGCGAACCCGGCGCTGGCCCGCGTTGTAAACCCAGGCCCGGCGCGGCTCCTGAACCTGGTTGATGGTCTCGTGAACCAGCAGGACGTTACCGGCCAGACGGGCCGGACCGGTGATCGCCTGCTTGAAGTAGAACAGGACGTTCTGGTCTTCCTTCGGATCAAAATCCTCCAGCGCCGCACGCCAGGTCAGCTCGTCCTGGAAATGGACAACGCTGAAGTTGCCATCCGCCGTTGGAGTCACCTGACCAACGTGGCGAGTCACCGAGCCACCACGATATCGCGTGATGTGGTTCCAGATGACTTCCAGACCGTTTTGCGGAATGGGGAACGGCACACCGTTGGTGTAGTTCTCCATTCCGTTGCCGCTGGGGATCAGTTTGGTCTGGGTGGCGTTCTGCTTGGTCACATCGTAAATGTCCTGCGGGTACGCCGCCGGACGATGGGTCGGATAGACCGGGATGAAGTAATCGTCGTACTTCTTGATCATCTTCACCTGGCCGGGAGACAGCTTGTCCGCATACTGATCGACGTTACTCTGGTCGATGCGGAACTCCTCCTTGTCATCCGGGTACGGATTGACGTAGATACCATCGCCTTTGTAGCCCGCCGGAATGGTCTGCAGGCCGCCGTCCCACGCAGGGATGGCGCCGCCGTTACCGGCCTTCTCGGCACCGATCGGCGTGAGCGTGTCTCCGAGCTTCGCCGCTTCCTGAGCAGAAACAGCGGCACTGGCGGCTCCCCCGTAGAGAGACGCAGCCAGAATGCCGGTGGCGATTAGTGTCTTGTTCAGTTTCATTGTTATACCTCGTAATACGAATTCAGGCCCGATCAGAAGGAGACCGATACGCTGGCACTGACAAAATCCCGGTCGGTCAGTTCGTTGTACGGTTTACCGCCGAAATAGTTCGTGTAGCCAACGTTCGCGCTGTAGCGGTTCTGGTAGACACCGGTCAGCGACAGACCAATCGCCTTGCGGCCTTCCAGGAAGTTACCGCCGGGCGACGGCGCGTAACCCTGTACGTCGTGAGAGAAGGCCAGCTGCGGGCTCAGGTTCACACCGGCAAACACGTTCGGGTAGTCCCACACGAAACGAGTGCGGTAGCCCCAGGAGAAGGATGTGGTGAAACCTTCGTTGTTGCAGTAGTTGGTGTTGATGTTGAGCGCCGCACCGGTTGAACCGGAACCGTCACAGGCACCGCCGGGCAGCTGACCGATACCGTAGGTACCGGAACGGCCGTATCGGGCTTCGTCGTAGTCAGGCAGACCGTGAACGTAGGTTGCGCCCACTTCGCCGACGAAGGTCAGACGGCTCGCGCCCATCACCTGATCGAAGAACTTGATCAGGGTAAACTGCGCCTGGGAAACCTTGAAGCGGTCATAACCTTTTACCTCGGAACCGGACAGATCCGCACCGTTGGCTTCCGCCTCACGCTGCTGCTGCAGCAAACTGGCCGCTTCGCCGGTTTCCGGGTTATCCAGCTGCAGACCACCGTAGATCAGCTCAAAGGCGTTCCACTGCAGCGGCATGTTGTCACGGAAACTGTACTCAGCCCCCAGTGACCAGCCACCCGGAATCGTGGTGTTGATACTGACACCGTACAGGTTGATGCCTTCCGGATACTCGATGTAGTAGCTCGGGAACTGCTTGCCGTTGTCCTCGTCGTTCACGACGCCGCTCACGTATGGCAGACGGCTGTGGTAACGAATGTAGTAGAAGCCCAGTTCGGAATCGTTCAGCGCCGGCACGTACCAGCGAATGGCGGCACCGAACTGGTCACGGTCGTCCGGTTCCTTGTCGCCAACACGCGGCGAGATAAAGCCCTGAGCATAAGCCTGGGAGTCGGGCAGCTGGCCGGCCAGCAGGACCGGCCCGCAGCCATCAGCTGCAAAGTCGTTGGTGGAGAAGAACGTACCACAGTCATCCGGACGGACCTTTTCCCAGTCCGTCTGAAGGAAGGCTTCCAGGGTGACGTTCTCGGTCAGACCAATGGAGGAATACAGCATCTCGACCGGCAGCAGTGCGTCTTTCAGTTCCGCACCGGGTGCCCGGATGGCGTTAACGTCGACCGGGTTGATGACGTTGATGCCGCCCTGGATGAAGGTACTTTCACCCCAGCTCAGGACCTGTTTGCCATAACGGACACTGACCGGCGTCTCGCCGAAGTACCAGTCACTGAAAACGTACGCGTCCAGGAACTCGCCACCGGAAGCGTTGTCTTTAGCCTCATCGTTCAGTTCACGCTGCTGGCCGACGTAGTCGGTCGCGCGGGATTCATCCTTCAGTTCGAAGTCGTACCAGTAACGGCCACGCAGGAAACCGCCGACACGGGTCAGGTATTCACTGTCCACGTTGTAGTTGAGGTACAACTCACTGGTGCCCTTGACGATCTTGCTGTAGGTGTCGCCCTTTTCGAAGTTCAGGTTGCCGTCGTCATAGTTGTTGGTCGACGCACCAATGTTGGCGTTGGCGCCACCCGGCGCGTAGGACGGCCCGAGGTTACCCTGCGCAATCAGACGCTTGTCCCGGTCTTCTACACGCCAGCCCGCACCGGCTGTCAGTGTGGTGTCAAAGGAAGCTTCAACGTCGCCCAGATAGAACTGGAAGGCGGCGGCAGGTGTCGACAGTGCGGCCGTAATGGCTGCTGCCAGGGGCAGTTTGACCCACTGTTGCCGCTGTTGGATTTTTCTTGTCATTGGAAAGCTACTCCATTGTTGTTCTGAGTCGCGCTCTAGTTATTTGTTTTCACGATGTCGGAGACTCCACGCACAGTGCTCGTGATGATGGCACTATAGCTAAGGCTCCGGGACGCTTTGATCGATCAAAAGTATGATTTTGCGGCCCCCTCACCGCCGGGTCTCCCGTGATGCCATCGCGGCACCGCCCCCTGCGGATCACCCTTTTTGTGCTGCATGCCGGTTTTCTGTCCTGGCCGGCCCAAAACACCGAAAAATGCCTGCTCGCCACAGCCGGACGCCAGCGCCCGGTAAAGACTTCTCGCAAAGCACCCTCAATATAGACGGTAAAACAGGGGGCAACCAGCGCAGGCAAACCGGTTTCAGGTCCGACGGCAGGATATTTGTGATGGACTGCAAGGGAACGGAATCGGTCAGGAGGGAATCCGGCAAGCCCGGGCACGACCAACGCCCGGGCTTGGGAGGACATTCTGCCGGTTAATAACTCGCAGATGCGGGGATCAAAGCATTTCGACGGCCATGGCGGTGGCTTCGCCCCCACCGATACACAACGCAGCGATACCCCGGGACTTGCCCTGGCGTTTGAGCGCATGCATCAGGGTGACCACCAGACGGGAGCCGGTGGAACCAACCGGGTGACCCTGGGCGCACGCGCCCCCGTGAACGTTGACCTTGGCCGGATCCAGCTCCAGTTCCCGGATCGGCATCATCGCCACCATGGCGAACGCTTCGTTGATCTCGAACAGATCCACGTCATCCTTCGCCCAGCCGGTTTTCTCGAACAGGGTCTTGATCGCACCAACCGGCGCACAGGTAAATTCCGAGGGATGCTGGGAATGAGTCGAATGGGCGACGATCCGTGCCATGGGCTGGAGACCGCGACGCTCCGCCTCGGACTCACGCATCAAAAGAAGCGCGGAAGCACCATCGGAAATGGAGGACGCGTTGGCTGCCGTCACCGTACCATCCTTCTTGAACGCAGGCCGCAGCGTGGGAATTTTCTCCAGGTTTGCCGTCATGGGCTGCTCGTCATCCTCGACCACCGTTTCGCCCTTGCGGGTCTTGACGGTAACCGGAATGATCTCGTCTTTCAGCACGCCGTCCTTGATCGCCTGCTGGGCCCGCTTGAGCGAGTTTATGGCGTAATCGTCCATCTCCTCACGGGTGTAGCCCTTCTTGTCGGCCATATCCTGGGCGAATGCGCCCATCAGACGACCGGTTTCCGCGTCTTCCAGTCCATCCAGGAACATGTGGTCCTGCGGCGCCTGACCCGGTCCCATCCGATAGCCCTGGCGTGCACCGAGCAGCACATAGGGCGCGTTGGACATGCTTTCCATGCCACCGGCCACCATGATGTCATTGGTGCCGGCCTTGATCAGATCGTGGGCCAGCATGGCGGCTTTCATGCCCGAGCCGCACAGCTTATTGATCGTTGTGGCGCCGGTGCCGTCAGGCAGGCCCGCCTGACGCATCGCCTGGCGCGCGGGCCCCTGCTTGAGGCCGGCGGGCAACACGTTACCCATGATGACTTCCTGCACGTCTTCCGGTTGCAGCTTGGCGCGGCGCACGGCCTCGGCAATGGTCAGCGCACCCAGCTCGACGGCACTGACCGCCGCAAGGCTCCCCTGGAAACCGCCCATCGGCGTGCGGGCACCGCTGACGATGACGACGTTATCGTTGCTCATGGTATTTCCTCATCTGTGGTCGAGCCCGTTTTATTGGAAGGCACGGGCTTGTTATTGGTGTTTCGTCGGCTCCGCCCGCCGGGTCAGGGCTTATGCGGTGCCTGGAGGTATTCTTTCGACTGCATTTCCAGCAGACGCGATTCGGTCCGCTCGAACTCGAAACCCAACCGGCCGCCGGCGTAGAGTTCGTGGATGGGGGCCTCAGCCGAAATGATGACTTTGACGTGGCGGTCGTAGAATTCATCGATCATGTTGATGAAGCGCCGGGCCTGATCGTCTTTTTCGCGGCCGAGAACCGGCACATCGCTGACAATCACCGCATGGAACTCCCGCGCCAGCTCGATGTAGTCGTTCTGGCTGCGCGGCCCGTCGCACAGGGCCTTGAAGTCGAACCAGACGACATCGTCGGCGTGACCGATGGCCGGGATCTTGCGGCCGTTCACTTCCAGATTCAGGGAGTGACCGGTGGAGTCCACCGACAGCCGGTCGAAACTGGACTGCAGACTCTCGGTAGCCTCAGCTCCCAGTGGCGTGTGGAACAGGCGGGCCTGCTCCAGCGTCCGAAGACGATAGTCGACGCCGCCATCGACGTTGACGACGTCCGTATACTTCTTGACCAGGTCAATCGCCGGCAGGAATCGGGCGCGCTGGAGGCCGTCCTTGTAGAGGCCGTCCGGCACGATGTTCGAGGTGCAGACCAGGGTGACGCCGTGGCTGAACAGCGTATCGAGCAGCGTAGCCAGGATCATGGCATCACCAATGTCCGACACGAAAAACTCATCGAAGCAGATGACGGCCGTTTCTTCGGCAAAGCGCTCGCCGACGGTTTCCAGTGGATTCTTGGTTCCCTTGAGCGTCTTGAGTTCGTTATGCACCCGCTGCATGAAGCGATGGAAATGAACCCGCATCTTGCGCTCGAACGGCAGCGATTCAAAAAACGTGTCCATCAGGTACGTCTTGCCACGACCGACTCCGCCCCAGAAGTACAGGCCCGTAATGGGCTCCTCCCGGCCGCCACGCAGCTTACGCCGCAGCTTGGTGA
This sequence comes from Marinobacter mangrovi, assembly GCF_016798325.1. Classification (GTDB taxonomy): domain Bacteria; phylum Pseudomonadota; class Gammaproteobacteria; order Pseudomonadales; family Oleiphilaceae; genus Marinobacter_A; species Marinobacter_A mangrovi. The sequence goes on along the minus strand of NZ_JAERVO010000002.1, from coordinate 572,002 downwards.
ATGTCTTTTGTCGCTGGCTTTCGGATTCCACCAGTTTGTCGTACAGTGCCTGAAGACGCTGTACCGCGTCCGCCTGAGCGGCATCCTTCTCGAAACCGTCTTTCTGGAGGTCTTGCTGATAGCGTTCCCACGGGGTCATGCGTTGCTCTTGTCTCGCTGGATAATACTGGTCAATAAAGCGGCGTATTGTCGCTGATTTTGTCCCTTTTCTCCATTGTGTCGGCTCGCACGCGGCAAGACCGCGCCCGTTACAGGCGATACCGGTCCATCGATGGTCTATGCGACGATTGGAGGGCCGAACAGGCATGGGCGATATACCGGTCAGCCGGTATACTTAGGATGCCCGCGTTAATACCCTGCGATGCGTCTCCAACCAGTGAGCGCCGCCAGGGTGCAAGACTGGGCAGTCAGGGTAATCAACCGCCACAAAGGCACCGGGACGCCACCATCGGCGTCTTAATACTCATTCTCGAATTCAGGGTCAGGGACAGTATGACGCAACTCATTCTCATCGGTTTAGCCACCCTCGTCATCGGGCTCGTTGTCGGCGTACTGGTCGGCCGCTCAGGCCAGAGCACCAGCTTGCGCCAGCGCCGTCTGGAGCAGCAGATCGACGAGTTGCGCAGCGAATATACCCGGTACCAGGCCCAGGTTAACGAGCACTTCATGGAATCTGCTCATCTGATGCGCCGGCTCAACGATGTCTACCGGGACGTCAGCCAGCACATGGCCCGCGGCGCCAACCGGCTGTGCCACGATGAAGACTGGCTCCATGAGCTGGAGAAGAAAGACGACACCGCCCGCCTGGGGGACGCCAAGTCAGGCGACTCCGGTTTTGAGCCGCCCCGGGACTATGCGCCCAAAAGCGACCCCAAAGAGAAAGGCACCCTGGCCGAAGACTATGGCCTGCGCGAGAAAAGCAAGACCGAATAAGACGGCTACGCTCCGACGTGACCAGACGGTGGCAACCCGACAACCGGTTGCCACCGCCCTTCCCTACACCGGATTATCGATATCGATGAAGGTGTGACGAATTCCCAGCTCCCGGGCCAGTCGCTCACCCACCGCCTGAACGCCGTAACGCTCCGTCGCGTGATGACCTGCCGAGAAATAGTGAATGCCATCTTCCCGTGCGGTATGGACGGTGGGCTCGGAAATCTCACCGCTGATAAAGGCGTCCACTCCAGCGTCCAAAGCCTGATTGATGAACCCTTGAGCAGCCCCGGTACACCAGGCCACCCGACGAATTAGGTCGGCGCCATGCCCTACGTGCAGGGGCGTTCGGCGCAACCGCTCTTCCAGCAGACCGGACAGCTCGGTCGCTGTCATCGGTGATGCCAGGTCGCCGGTCCATACCAGGCTACCCGCCTGCAACGGTGCGGCGTTGCGCAGATCCAACACCTCGGCCAGCTGCCGGTTATTACCCAGCGCGGCATGATCATCGAGCGGCAGATGATAGGCCAGCAGACTGACGTCCTCACGCAACAGGGTCTGCAAACGCCGCTTTTTCATGCCGCGAATGCGCTGGTCTTCACCCTTCCAGAAGTAGCCGTGGTGCACCAGCAGCAAGTCGGCGCCCGCCTCGATCGCAGCATCGATAAACGCCTGGGATGCGGTGACACCGGTGACCACATGCGCCACCGAATCACGCCCCTCGACCTGCAGGCCATTGGGGCAGTAATCCTGGAATCGACCGGGTTCAAGCCACGATTCTACAAGGCTGACCACTTTGTCACGGGTCGTGCTCGTCGTCATGGGAGACCTCCGGAGTGGATGCTTGAAAAAATGACAGGCCGGCGACCCGAGAGACCGCCGGCCTCGTTCTTACACGATATCAGGCAGGGCCCCGAGCAGGGCGTCGTTCTGGGCTTCGGAACCGATGGTAATGCGCAGGTGGTCCTCGATACGCGGCTTGTTGAAGTGGCGCACGATGATGCTGCGCTCCCGCAATGCCGCAGCCAGGTCTGCACCGGCGTGGCCGGGATGGCGAGCCAGCACGAAATTGGCGGCTGACGGCACCACGTCGAAGCCCAACCGTTCCAGTCCGGCCGTCACCCGCTGGCGCTCGCGGATCACATAGTCGGTCGCGTGACGGAAATAGTCTTCGTCGTCGTAGGCGGCGACGGCCCCAACCAGTGCCAGACGATCCAGTGGGTAGGAGTTGAAGCTGTTCTTCACGCGCTCCAACGCCTCGATCAAGTCTTCATGACCCACGGCGAAACCCACTCGCAGACCGGCCAGCGAGCGTGACTTGGACAGCGTCTGTGTCACCAGCAGGTTGGGATAACGATCCACCAGCTTTATGGCGCTCTCAGCCCCGAAATCCACGTAGGCTTCATCAATCACCACGACCACATCCGGGTTGCCCGCCACAATCCGCTCGACGCCGGATAAGGCCAGGGCCCGACCGGAAGGCGCATTCGGGTTGGGAAAGATGATACCGCCACAATCGCCAGTGTAATCCTCCGGACGGATCGAGAAATCCTCCGCCACCGGGATCGCCTGGGCCTCGATGTGGTAGATACCGCAGTAGACCGGATAAAAACTGTAGGTAATGTCCGGAAACAGGACCGGCTTGCCGTGCTGGAACAGGCCGAAGAAGATATGCGCCAGTACTTCGTCGGACCCGTTGCCCAGGAACACCTGTTTTGTCGACACCCCGTGGTAATCCGCCAGCTTGGCTTTAAGGACATCGCCATTGGGGTCCGGGTAGAGACGCAGGTTGTCGCCCGCCTCGGCACGAATGGCTTCCAGCACTTTCGGGGACGGGCCCAGGGGGTGCTCGTTGGTATTGAGCTTCACCAGATCCTTGAGTTTGGGCTGTTCGCCGGGCACATAGGGAGTCAGTTCCTTGACCCGGGGGCTCCAGAATCGGCTCATGATGCCTCCCCATTCTTATCCCGGATACGGTACTCAGCGGATTGCGCATGCGCTGTCAGCCCCTCGCCACGGGCCAATACGGAAGCGACTTTCCCCATTTCGCTCGCACCTTCCGCAGAGAAGCCGATGATGGATGAGCGTTTCTGGAAGTCGTAGACGCCCAGCGGCGACGAGAAGCGCGCCGTGCCGGATGTCGGCAGTACGTGATTGGGTCCGGCGCAGTAATCGCCCAGGGCTTCCGCCGTGAAGCGCCCCATAAAGATGGCGCCGGCGTGCCGGATGGACGGCAGCAAGCCTTCGGGATCCGCTACCGACAACTCGAGGTGTTCCGGCGCAATGCGGTTGCTGACCGCAGCGGCCTGGGCCAGGTCGTCGACATGGATCAGCGCCGCGCGATCGGAAATCGATGTGGCGATAATCTCGGCCCGTTCCATAGTGGGCAGGAGCTTGCGGATACTGGCTTCGACCCGGTCGAGGAAGTCAGCGTCCGGGCTGATCAGGATCGACTGGGCCTGTTCATCGTGCTCGGCCTGGGAGAACAGGTCCATGGCGATCCAGTCCGGATCGGTCTGGCCGTCGCAGATCACCAGAATCTCCGACGGGCCCGCAATCATATCGATACCCACCGTGCCGAACACTTCGCGCTTGGCGGTCGCGACAAAGATGTTGCCAGGACCGACGATCTTGTCGACCCGCGGCACGGTTTCGGTGCCATACGCCAGCGCGGCTACCGCCTGAGCGCCGCCGATGGTGAAAACCCGGTCCACGCCGGCGATACCAGCCGCAGCCAGGACCAGCTCATTCACCGTTCCACCGGGCGTAGGCACGACCATCACCACCTCTTCCACGCCGGCCACTTTTGCCGGAATAGCATTCATCAAAACGGATGAAGGATAGGCGGCCTTGCCGCCGGGCACGTAAAGCCCGGCCCGATCCAGTGGGGTCACCTTCTGACCCAGGACGGTGCCGTCCGCTTCTTCGTACTGCCAGGACGGCGCCTTCTGGCGTTCGTGGTAATCGCGAACACGGGCCGCGGCGGACTCCAGCGCCTCACGCTGGGCGTCAGGAATCGAGTCAACCGCTTCGGCCATGCGCGCTTTGGAGACTTCCAGCTCAGCCACGCCGGTCGCCGTGACGCGATCGAAGCGCTCGGTGAATTCCAGCAACGCCGCGTCACCCCGGGTGCGCACTTCATGCAGGATATGCCGGACCGACTCGTTGACCTGATGATCGACGCTGTCATCCCACGCCAGCAGGCGATCCAGGGTGACATCGAAATCCGCCGCATTGGCGGACAGGCGTTTTACGGTAACCTCGGTCATAACACATCCTCTCGGGATACGGACAAAGACTGGTTGGGTTTGGCAGGGGCGTGGCGGCCGTCAGGCCTCGCGACGACGGTCGACCGCCTCACCCAGTTTTTCAATGATCGGGTGCAGGACCCGGTGCTTCATCTTCATGGAAGCGCGGTTAGCCACCAGACGGGTGCTGATGTGGGTAATCAGTTCGCGTGGCTCCAGACCATTGGCCTTGAGGGTATTACCGGTGTCGACAATGTCCACGATCTCATCCGCCAGATTGAGAATGGGCGCCAGCTCCATAGCCCCATACAGCTTGATGATATCCGCCTGGCGGCCCTGTGAGGCGTAGTACTGACGCGCCAGATTGACGAACTTTGTCGCCACCCGCACGCGCCCCTCGGGGGAGGTCTGCCCGACCGGACCGGCGGTCATCAGCTTGCAGCGGGCAATGTTCAGGTCCAGCGGTTCATACAGACCGGCGCCGCCGTGCTCCATCAGGACGTCCTTACCGGTCACGCCCAGATCGGCGCCGCCGTACTGGACGTAGGTCGGCACGTCGGTCGCGCGGATAATCAGCAGGCGCACGGCCGGATCGGTCGTGGGGAAGACCAGTTTGCGGGAGCGGTCGATGTCGTCGACTGGCTCAATGCCCGCCTCCGCCAGTAATGGCAGGGTTTCCTTGAGGATCCGCCCCTTGGAAAGTGCGATGGTGATGCTGTCTGTCATAGTCTGTCCAAATTCCGGGATCAGGCAGGCAGTCGGCGGATACTGGCCCCAAGCAACTGCAGCTTTTCTTCAATGCATTCGTAACCACGGTCGATGTGGTAGATGCGATCGACAATGGTATCGCCATCGGCGACCAGACCGGCGATGACCAGGCTGGCCGATGCCCGCAGGTCCGTTGCCATAACGGGCGCACCGTTCAGCTTTTCCACGCCGCGAATGATCGCGGTGTTGCCTTCCAGGGTGATGTCCGCACCCATCCGGCTCAGTTCCTGGATGTGCATGAAGCGGTTCTCGAACACCGTTTCGGTAATCGCGCCACTGCCCTCGGCCACGGCATTCATGGCGGCAAACTGGGCCTGCATATCGGTCGGGAAGGCTGGATACGGCGCCGTCCGCAAGCTGACCGCGCGCGGGCGGTTGCCCTTCATGTCGAGTTCGATCCAGTCCTTGCCGGTGGAGATGTGCGCCCCGGTTTCGCTGAGCTTCAGCAGGACGGCTTCCAGCAGATCTTCGCGGGTGTCCTTCAGCTTGACCCGACCGCCGGTCGCTGCCGCCGCCACCAGGTAGGTGCCGGTCTCGACGCGGTCCGGCAGTACGTCGTAATGACAGCCGTGCAGGCGCTCAACCCCGTTGATTTCGATGGTCGCCGTACCCGCACCCTTGATGTCTGCGCCCATGGCAATCAGACACTCGGCCAGGTCCACGACTTCCGGCTCACGCGCCGCGTTTTCCAGGATGGTTTTGCCGTCCGCCAGCGCAGCCGCCATCATCAGGTTCTCGGTGCCGGTCACGGTGACGGTGTCGAGGAAGATGTGAGCGCCCTTCAGGCGGCCATTGCTGCGCGCCTTGATGTAGCCGTTCTCGACCTTCACTTCGGCGCCCATCTGCTCCAGCCCCTGGATATGCAGGTTGACCGGCCGGCTGCCGATCGCACACCCACCCGGCAGGGAGACTTCCGCCTGGCCGAAGTGGGCCACCAGCGGACCCAGCACCAGGATCGACGCACGCATGGTTTTGACCAGCTCGTACGGCGCGTGGAATTCCTTGATGGTGTTGGCGTGCACCTCGACGCTCATCTTCTCGTCGATCATCAGCTCAATGCCCATGCGGCCCAGCAGCTCGATCATGGTGGTGATGTCGTTCAGGTGCGGCAGGTTGCCAACGGTCACCGGCTCGTCAGCCAGCAGTGTCGAAGCCAGAATCGGCAGCGCGGAGTTCTTGGCGCCGGAAATCCGGATTTCCCCGTCTAGCGGCTTACGGCCGCGGATGAGCAATTTGTCCACGAATCTTGTCCTGTTAATGTGGGTCGCAGGGTCCCGGTCGGGGCCTGAACGGCATCAGGCCACCCCACCGGATCAGCCCTGGCGGGCCTGCCATTGAGCCGGAGTGAATGCCTTGATGGTCAGGGCGTGTATAGTACCGTCAGACAACTGCGGGTTGAGCGCAGCGTAGATCAACTGCTGCTTCTTGACCGGCGACATGCCTTCGAATCGATCACCGATGGCCACAACCAGATAGTGGTTGCCGTCATTCTGGACCTGGATCTCACAGTCGGGCAGCTCTTTACGAACCAGCTCTGCCACGTCCTCCGCCTGCATGTGCGTACCTCAATCGTTTGGGGAATGCGAGCCGTCCGGCGACTCCAATCTACTAAGCTCCCGAAGCAAGGGTCTCCGGCAAGCATCGAAATTTCAGAAGCGGAATTGTATCGAATTCCGGCGGAAGGCTAAACAACGGATGGATGAAAGCTGCCAATGGATGTGATTGGAGCGGCCGCCCCATTCCGGTGGGTCAGCCGACGAGCCCGAGATAATCGGCCACGTTGCCCATTCGGGCCAGGTCGACGAGACGATCGCTGACACCCGTGAACTCGAGCGCAACCCCCTGTTTCTCGGCCTGACGCTTCCAACAGAGCATCAGAGACACCAGCACGCTGCTGGCCCGATCGATGCCGGCCAGGTCCATACGACAGGCACTGCCGCCCTGCTCGGCCAGGAAGCCCTCGCCCTGCTTGCGCAGCGCAAGGACATCCCGGTCCAGTAGCTCAGGAGCCAACTGGAACGTGGGCAGCGAGTCACCGGCCGCGTTGACAGCTTGAGCCTGAGCCTGTCGGGTCACGACTGATCCACCTTCTTGTCCAGATCCAGTTCCTTGACCGTATCCGTCCAGCCGTCGATCACCGCCTGCACGTTGTTGCGGTTTTCTTCCATTTCCTGCGCAAAACGATCACGGAACGCCAGGCCGATGTTCACCCCTTCGACAATCACGTTTTCCATCATCCAGCGGTCGTTGTCGTTGAGGTACATCGAATAGACCACCGGATAACGATTGCCGGAGGCCGTGGTGACCTGCAGCTCCACGGACGCCCGCTCATCGTTGTTCGGATTGATCGTGGCATCGCCCACGCTGATGGTGAAGTTGTCGGCTTCGACAAGCGCCTTGGCATAACTGTCGAACAGGCTGCGCTTGAATTTCTCGACGAAAGCATCCCGCTGCTCCGGTGACGCCTGCCGCGCGTAACGGCCCATGACCCGGGCCGCGATGCGGCGAAAATCGACGAAGTTCGAGAGCGCCGATTCCATCTGCTCGTAAAACGCCTCACGATCCGAGTTGTAGAGCCCCCGTTTTTCGTTGAGCTCCTGGACCAGCGCCTGCGTGTTGTCATCCACGTACTGACGCAGCGAATCGCTGTCTGCTGAGGCCGGCATCGCCGCTACTACCAGCAGCATTGCCATAAGACTGCCCCAGACCTGTCGGACTGCTTTCATAACCCGGCTCCTGACTGAATTGGCCTCTTACTTCCCTGAGGCAAAGTTACTGATTAAACGTTCAATGTTGAGCGCCGACTGGGTGCCGTAAAAGGTGTCGCCATCTTTCATGTACGACTGATCGGCGCCAACGGATACATCCACGTATTTCTCGCCCAGCAGACCGGCGGTGCGGATAATCGCCGAGCTGTCGGTCGGAATGATTTCCGCGGACTTGTTGATTTCCATTTCGACGCGCGCCTGGTAGGTCTTGGGATCGAGCTTGATGCCCGTGACCCGGCCAATCGTAACCCCGGCCATCGACACCTGACCCCGTACCGCCAGACCGCCGACGTCGTTGAAGTTGGCGTAGACCTTGTAGGTCGGTTCCGCCGCCTGCGGCGTGAGGCCGCTGACCTGGAGCGCCAGGAACAGCAGGGCGCCACATCCGGCAAGCACAAACGCACCCACCACTATTTCCATTGTTCTCTGACGCATCAGATATCTCCGAACATCACTGCAGTGAGAATGAAATCAAGACCGAGTACCGCCAGCGAGGAGTAGACCACGGTCTTGGTGGTCGCCGAGCTGATCCCCTCGGAGGTCGGCACACTGTCGTAGCCCTGGTAAACCGCGATCCAGGTGCAGACAAAACCAAACACAATACTTTTGATCACGCCGTTGAGGACGTCTTCGCCGAAATCGACCGACGATTGCATGTTGGCCCAGTAAGACCCTTCGAATACGCCCAGCCAGTCAACGCCGACCAGCATACCGCCCCAGATACCCACAACGGAGAAGATCATCGCCAGCAGCGGCATGGTAATGAATCCGGCCCAGAACCGTGGCGCGATGACCCGGCGCAGCGGATCCACTCCCATCATCTCCATGCTGGACAGCTGTTCGGTGGCTTTCATCAAACCGATTTCTGCCGTCAGGGCGGAACCGGCCCGGCCAGCAAACAGCAGCGCCGTCACCACCGGCCCCAGTTCACGCACCAGGGTCAGGGCCACCATCTGACCGATCGCCTGCTCCGAGCCATAGTCGGTCAGGATGTTGTAGCCCTGCAGCCCCAACACCATGCCGATAAACAGCCCCGAGACCACGATGATGGCCAGCGACAGCACGCCGACCGCGTAGATTTGCTTGACCAGCAGCGGCAAACCCGTCGCTGGCCGCGGCACGGCAATCAGGCTGCGCACGAGAAATTCACTGGACCGCCCCAGGGAGGCCAGGATATCAAAAGTGCCACGTCCGATCGTTGCGAGACGGTCAATCATCGTTGTGCCCCACCTGCCAGATCCTCGGCGATCGGCTCCGCCGGATAATGGAAAGGAACAGGGCCGTCGGGCTTACCCTGCAGGAATTGCTGCACGCGCTCGGATGGATTGTCCTGCAGCTCCTCCGGTGTACCCGCACCGATCACCTGCCCGTTGGACACGATACAGGCGTAATCGCAGATGCTCAGGGATTCGGGAACATCGTGAGACACCAGCACACTGGTGAGGCCCATCGAACGATTGAGCTTACTGATCATTTCTACCAGAACGCCCTTGGCGATCGGATCCTGCCCCGTGAACGGTTCATCGTACATGATCAATTCAGGATCCAGGGCGATACTGCGGGCCAGTGCCACACGCCGGGTCATCCCGCCGGACAGTTCAGATGGCATCAGATCCCGCGCACCACGCAACCCGACTGCTTCCAGCTTCATCAGCACGATATCGCGGATCATGTCTTCCGGAAGCTTGGTGTGTACCCGCAGCGGAAAGGCCACATTCTCGTAGGTGCTGATGTCTGAAAACAGGGCACCACTCTGGAACAGCATACCCATCCGCTTGCGCAGGTCGTACAGCGCAGAGCGCCGCAGTTTATGCACACAGATGCCGTCCACGGTGATGCGGCCACTTTCGGGGCGCAACTGACCGCCGATCAGCTTGAGCAGAGTGGTCTTGCCGGTCCCACTCGGCCCCATAATCGCCGTCACCTTCCCCCGGGGGATCTGCAACGACAGACCATCGAAGATGCGACGCTCGCCCCGCAGAAAAACGAGGTTCTGGATATCGATAAAAGTGGACTCTGATGTCATCGAGACCTTTCCTGTTGGAGGCACCCTGACAACCGGGATAGCGGGGCGCCGCACCAGCTCTTTGCCGGGAGGACCGCTTGCCCTTCGGCAATCGTCTTCATCCCTGTCTGCACGGCATTGTTCCAGATATTCACGTCGGACACATTAATGTGTCGTTAAATCCATGCCACACCGAAAAATCTGACGTCCCTGCGGACACGGTCGACCACAAAGGGCGCTACAGTATGACAACTTGGCGGGAAGCTCAAATGCAGCCCGCACCAACGCGACGTTTCAATTATTCCTGACGATCCATACACCTGCACCATTCCCGGTTGCGACCGCCCCGCAACTCCATCACAATTTCCCGCCTTGTTCAGCGATCCATGGAATGACGGTATGTCTCTGCTTCCCTACATCGGCGCCATCATCGCCGGCCTTGTTCTCCTGATCTGGAGTGCCGACCGCTTTGTCGAAGGCGCCGTGGCCATGGCCCGCACCCTGGGTATGTCGCCGATGATGATCGGTCTGACCATCGTCGCCTTCGGCACCTCGGCGCCGGAGATGCTGGTGTCCGCCACGGCAGCCCTCACCGACGCACCGGCGCTGGCCGTGGGTAACGCGCTGGGCTCTAACATCGCCAACATTGGCCTGGTCCTGGGCATCACCACGCTGATAGCGCCGATTCCGCTCAAGCGCACCGTCCTGTTCCGCGAATTCCCGGTCCTGCTGGGCGTGACCATCCTGGTGTTCCCGCTCCTGCTCGATGGCGAACTCTCGCCCACCGACGGCCTCATCTTCCTGGCCATGCTGGCCCTGTCGCTTTTCCTGATGAGCCGCGGCAACAAGCCGGGGGAAGCGCCGGAATTCCTTGAAGAGCTGGAGGAGATGCCGGTCATGAGTACGAAGCGGGCCACGATCTGGTTCGTCGTGGGCCTCGCCGCACTGATCCTCAGCTCACGGGTTCTGGTCTGGGGCGCCACCGAAATGGCCCTGTCTCTCGGCGTCAGCGAGCTGATCATCGGCCTGACCATCGTCGCCATCGGCACCAGCCTGCCCGAGCTGGCCGCCTCGGTCGCCAGTGCCCTCAAGGGCCACCATGACGTGGCGCTGGGCAATATCGTCGGCTCCAACCTGTTCAACCTCCTGGCCGTCCTGGCGATGCCGGCCCTGCTCAACCCACTGGCCATCGACAGCGATGTCCTTTACCGGGATTACGGCACCATGACCGGACTGACCCTGCTGCTTGCCGCCTTCGCTTACGGCATGCAGAAAAAGGGAAAACTGGCGCGCTTTGAAGGTGGTATACTGCTGGCCGGATACATTGCATACACCGTCGTGCTCTACCACGCAGCACGTTAAGGATCACCCGGCCCATGAGAAGTTCCTTTATCGAATCGGCCCGCCAGGCCATCGCCATTGAGCGCGAGGCCATCGACGCCCTCACCGATCGCATCGACCACACCTTTGAGAAAGCCTGCGAACTGGTGATGCAGTGCAACGGTCGGGTTGTAGTGACCGGCATGGGCAAATCCGGCCATATCGGTAAGAAGATTGCGGCCACCCTGGCCAGTACAGGCACTCCGTCTTTTTTCGTCCACCCCGGCGAAGCCAGTCACGGCGACCTGGGCATGATCACGGGCGACGACGTGGTCCTGGCTATCTCCAACTCCGGCCAGACCGCTGAAGTGCTGACCATACTGCCACTCATCAAGCGCATGGGTGCCCCGCTGATCAGCATGACCGGCGAGCCGGATTCCGTACTCGCCCGGGAGGCCGAAGCCAACCTGGACGTCAGTGTTCCCAGGGAAGCCTGCCCACTGGGCCTCGCGCCCACCAGCAGCACTACAGCAACGCTGGTGATGGGCGATGCGCTCGCTGTCGCCCTGCTTGAGGCCCGGGGTTTCAGCGCCGAGGACTTTGCCTTTTCGCACCCGGGCGGCAGCCTTGGACGGCGCCTGCTGCTGCGCGTGTCCGACATCATGCACACCGGCGATCGCGTTCCACGCGTGTCTCCGGACACCCTGCTCAGCGAGGCGCTGCTGGAAATCTCCGGCAAGGGGCTGGGCATGACCACCGTCGTGGACGACAACGGTCAGATGATCGGCGTCTTCACCGACGGGGACCTGCGCCGCACACTCGATCGCAACCTGGACGTTCACATCACGCCCGTCCGCGATGTAATGACGGTAGGCGGCAAACGCATCTGCGAAGAACAGCTCGCCGCCGAGGCGCTGAAAATCATGGACGAGGTCAAGATCACCGCGTTGCCGGTCACCGACCGCAACGGCGACCTGGTCGGCGCAATCAATATGCACGACCTGTTGCGCGCCGGCGTACTCTGAGGCGCCAGAACCCGTTAACCTGAAAGTGATGTTAAAGGAACCCTTCATGGAACGTCCGTTGCCCGACGACCTGATCAGCAAAGCCGCCGGCATTCGCCTGCTGGCCCTGGATGTGGACGGCGTCCTCACCGATGGCCGTCTGTATTTCACAGCCCAGGGTGACGAGATGAAGGCCTTTAACATCCTCGATGGGCATGGCATCAAACAGCTCCAGCGGGCCGGAGTCGACGTCGCCATCATAACCGGTCGCAATTCACCACTCACCGCAAGACGAGCGCGCGATCTGGGCATAAAGCACCTGCAACAGGGCCGAGAAGACAAGGAAACCGCCTTGCGCGAACTCCTGCAGGAACTCAACCTGCCCGCCGAGCAGTCCGCCTACATGGGCGATGACCTGCCAGACCTGGGCGCCATCATGCACGCCGGCCTGGGACTGTCCGTGCCCAACGGCCACTGGTATGTCCGCGAGCAGGCCGATTACACGACCGAAACGGCCGGCGGTGAAGGCGCCGTCCGGGAAATCTGCGACCTCATCCTGCAGGCCCAGAACAAGCTGGCGGACCTGCACCTCACCTATCACGCACGGGGCGCCTGATGTTACTGAGCCGCCTGAACCATCCGCGTCTGCGCTTCCTGGCCCTGGCCATCCTGTCGGCGGTCCTGATCGGCCTGCTGTGGCGCAGCGACGACCAGGGTGGCCCCTCCATCGGCCAGGAACTGCGCGGCCCGGACGAGCCGGACAGCTTTGTGGTCAATGGCGAATACCGGTCCTTCGACGAACAGGGCAAGCTCACCACCGTGATCAGCAGCCCCCGCATCGAGCAGTTTGACGCACAGAACCGGGCCCACATGCAGCAGCCCAGGGCCACCATGATCGATGCGGACTCCGGCCAGCCCTGGCACATGCGCGCCGACGAGGGCAACTACCGCACCAATCGCGATGTGATTGACCTGTCCGGCAACGTGGTCATCAGCCGCGTGCTGGCCTCGGGGTCCGAAGGCAGTCTGGAAACCACGCATCTGACACTGGATAACCAAAAGCGCATTGTGCACACTGACGCCCCGGTGCTGCTCCGGGATCCGCGCGGCACCACCCGGGCCACCGGCATGAAAGCCTGGATCGACCAACGGATCGTGCAACTCCAATCACAGGTGGAAGGACAGTATGAATTGTCATCTTCGCAATAAGTCCCGCCTATTGCGACGCATCGCAGGCGCCGCCCTGCTGGTGCTGGCATCCCAAGCCCAGGCTTTCGACCTCAATTCCGACAGCCCCATCAAGGTCAGCGCGGACCAGGCACGCCTCGACGACGCCAAGGGCACCGCGATCTACACCGGTGACGTGGTGGTCCGCCAGGACGGCACCGAACTGACCGCCGACAAGGTCGTCCTGTATCGGGAGCAAGGCGCGCTGAACCGCATCGAGGCGCACGGCAAACCGGCCCATTACACCCAGCCCAAGACCGCGGATACGGCCAAGACCGATGCCGAGGCCATGACCATCATCTATGCCGCCGGCGAGAACCGGATCACCTTCATTGAGAAGGCCGTGATTCACCAGGACGGCAACGTCTTCAAGGGTGAGGAAATCAACTACGACACCGCCACCCGCGTGGTCACCGCCAGCGGCAGCCGCGACGGTAACGATCAGGACGGCCGGGTCGAGATGGTCATTCAGCCGCGCCAGAAAACCGGCGGGGAGAGCGGCAACTGATGGCGATCCTGCGCGCAAATAACCTGGCCAAGAGCTACAAGCAGATCAAGGTCGTCAAGGATGTGTCCCTGGAAATCCGCAGCGGCGAGATCGTCGGACTGCTGGGACCCAATGGCGCCGGCAAGACCACCTGCTTCTACATGATCGTCGGCCTGGTGCCGGCCGATAACGGCCGCGTCACCATCGACGAACGGGACATCACGCCGTTGCCCATGCATGGCCGTGCGCGCGCCGGTATCGGCTACCTGCCGCAGGAAGCGTCCGTGTTCCGCAAGCTCAGTGTTCGCGACAACATCATGGCGATCCTGGAAACGCGCAAGAAACTGAGCAAGGCCGAGCGCGAGACGCAACTGGAAAACCTGCTGGAAGAGTTTCACATCACCCATATCCGGGACAGCCTGGGTATGGCGTTATCCGGTGGCGAGCGGCGCCGGGTGGAAATCGCCCGGGCGCTGGCGATGGAACCGGCGTTCATTCTGCTGGACGAACCGTTTGCCGGCGTCGACCCGATCTCGGTGAGCGACATCAAACAGATCATCCGGCACTTGCGGGACAAAGGGATCGGCGTGCTGATTACCGATCACAACGTGCGAGAGACCCTGGATATCTGCGAGAATGCTTACATCGTGAGTGGTGGGCACATCATTGCCTCCGGTCACGCCGACGACATCCTGGCCAACCAGCAGGTCAAGGAGGTCTACCTCGGCAACGAGTTCCGATTGTGAAAAACGGTCACAAATCCGGCCAAAGTGCGCCCCGGGCTATCGCATAATTGCCCCGAGACGCTAAACTCAAAAACAGGACCGAACGGCGAACCACTCGCCCTGACGGTCAAAACGTTGTCATCTGGACACCCATAGCAGTAAACTTCGGCAAAGAATTTGCTTGTCGCGCCAAATCGTCATTCGACATGTTAAGTTTCAAGGCCCTATCGATATCGGGCGTGGCGTGATTCGCGAAAACCAGGCAACAAAAGTACAGCCGACAGGCATAGGGTGACGGGACTAAATCGATGGTAATGAAAGCTTCGCTTCAGCTGAAGCTGGGTCAACAGCTCACCATGACACCCCAGTTGCAACAGGCCATTCGCCTGCTGCAACTGTCCACGCTGGACCTGCAACAGGAAATCCAGCAGGCGCTCGAATCCAACCCCATGCTGGAGACCTCCGAGGAGGAGGACGGTAATGACGCCGCCGAGAACGACGGCGATACCGACGACAGCAACTCCAAAGAGCAAAACGACTCCGACGCGTCGCAGGAAGACACCAGTTGGGACGACCCCGCTGACGAACCGGACTGGAACACCGAAACCAACCAGGACATTCCGGACGACCTGCCCGTCGACACGGCCTGGGACGACATCTACCAGTCCGCACCCGCTCCCGCATCACGCGGGGAAGACGATGACGACACCGATTTCGAGTCCCGCAACTCCCCCACCGAAACCCTGCAGGATCACCTCCTCTGGCAGTTGAACCTGACGCCCATGGGCGATCGGGACCGTGCCATTGCCCATGCCCTGCTCGATTCGGTGGACCCGCGTGGCTACCTGGTGACGTCCCTGGACGACATTCACACCGGCCTGCTTGATGAGGCGGACGAAGATCCCCTGGAAATGGACGAGGTCGAGGCGGTCCTGCGTCGCCTTCAGCATTTTGATCCGCCCGGCGTCTTCGCCCGTGATCTGCAGGAATGCCTGCTGATCCAGCTCAACCAGCTGCCGCCGGACACTCCCTGGTTGCCACAGGCCCGACTGGTGGTCAGTCACTACATCAACCTGCTGGGGAACCGGGACTACGCCCAGCTGCTGCGCCGCAGCCGCCTCTCGGAAGAACAGCTCAAATCCGTACTGGCCCTGATCCAGACCCTGAATCCACGCCCCGGCGACTCACTCGATCGCGCTGAACCGGACTACGTGGTGCCCGATGTGGTGGTGTCCAAGATCAAGGGCCGCTGGCGCGTGGAGCTGAACCCGGAAATCGCACCGCGCATTCGCGTCAACGCGGGTTACGCAGCGCTGATCCGACGTGCCGACAACAGCGCCGACAACACCTATTTGCGCGATCAGCTGCAGGAAGCCAAGTGGTTCATCAAAAGTCTGCAGAGCCGTAACGAAACCCTGCTCAAGGTCGCCACACGCATTGTCGAGCATCAGCAGGGATTCCTCGACCAGGGCGAAGAAGCGATGAAGCCGCTGATCCTGTCTGACATCGCCCAGGCCGTCGGGATGCACGAATCCACCATCTCGCGGGTGACCACTCAGAAGTACATGCACACACCGCGTGGCATCTTCGAGCTCAAGTATTTCTTCTCAAGTCATGTCAGCACGAACGAAGGCGGCGAGTGTTCGTCTACGGCAATTCGTGCCATGATCAAGAAACTGGTTGCCGCCGAAACACCGAAGAAGCCACTCAGCGACAGCAAGATTGCCGCTTTGCTGGGTGACCAGGGGATCCAGGTCGCACGACGCACCGTGGCCAAGTATCGGGAAGCCATGCATATTCCGCCTTCCAACGAGCGCAAGCGGTTGGTGTAATCGTCGGAGGGACGGAAGAGCAGGATTTTCAAGCGTCCGCCGCACGCGACGGGCTCAACGCCGGAAACGGAGACGTTATCCGGGCATGTCGACAATAGGAGAAGCCTATGCAAATCAATATGTCAGGTCACCATGTCGAATTGACTCCCGCTCTGAAAACCTATGTTTCCGAAAAGTTCGAAAAACTCGAACGCCATTTCGACCACATCAGCAACTGTCAGGTGACCCTGTCCGTGCAGAAGCTTCGCCAGACGGCCGAGGCCACCCTGCACGTTATTGGTGGTGAAATTCATGCAAAGGCTGAAAACGAAGATATGTACGCGGCCATTGACGGACTCCTAGACAAACTCGACCGCCAGATCCTGAAACACAAGGAAAAGACGGTTGATCGAATGCACGGCGCGACCAGCCGCTAGCGGTTCATAAAGGGAAAGCATTCCATCCATGACGGAAAGTCCACTAACCATTCAATCCATCCTGGTTCCCGAGCTCACCCTCTGTGGTGTGCCGGGAACCAGTAAGAAACGCATCCTGGAACTGATCGCCGAGAACGTCGCCCGGCGCTATCCGGAACTCGACGAGACCCAGATTTTCAACAACCTGGTGTCCCGCGAGCGGCTCGGCAGCACCGGGATCGGACAGGGCATTGCCATCCCCCATTGCCGGCTGGAAGGCTGTCATCAGGTGGTCGGCGCCCTCCTGACCCTGGAAGAAGGCGTGGCTTTCGATGCCATCGACAACCAGCCGGTCGATCTCCTGTTCGTGCTGATCGTTCCCAAGGAAGCCACCAGTGAACACCTGGAGCTTCTCAGCCAGCTGGCCGAGAAGTTCAATGACCGCTCTTTCTGCGAGCGTCTGCGACGCTGTGAGGATGCGTCGCAGCTGTTTGAGGTCATGACGCAATCAGAGTGAATCATCTGCTGATCGGCGAAGGCACTGCATGAAACTGATTATAGTCAGCGGGCGCTCCGGCTCCGGCAAGAGTACGGCCCTGCACGTTCTGGAAGACCTGGGCTACTATTGCATCGACAATCTGCCCATCGGCCTGTTGTTTCCCCTGGTCGAGGAGGCGGGCAACGCCTCGCCCAACAAGTTGCGCAACATTGCGGCGAGTATCGACGCGCGCAACCTGTCCGATGAAATCGCCAACTTCGAGGCCATCCACGAGCGCCTATCCACCTGCGGCATGAAGGTCGAAATCGTCTTCCTCGATGCCACCGACCAGGCTCTGCTGCAACGCTTCCACGCCACCCGGCGCAAGCACCCACTCAGCGATGGGCGTACGTCATTGCGCGAGGCGATCACGGACGAAAAACACCTGCTTGAGCCGCTGGCCCAGCTGGCCGACCTGTATATCGACACGACCGAACTGTCGATGTACGAGCTGCGGGACATGATCAAGCAGCGCATCGTCGGCCGCCGGGAACAGGAGCTGGCATTGCTGTTCCAGTCCTTCGGCTTCAAACACGGCGTACCGGTCGACTCCGACTACGTTTTCGACGTGCGCTGCCTGCCCAACCCCTACTGGGACGCCAACCTGCGTAAATTCACCGGTGTCGATCCAGAAGTGCAGACGTTCCTGGAGAGCCAGCCGGAAACCCGGGAGATGCTGGATACCCTCACCCGTTTCCTGGAAACCTGGCTGCCCTCGTTCCAGGCCAGCAATCGCAGCTACATGACCATTTCCATTGGCTGTACCGGTGGCCAGCACCGCTCGGTTTACATGTGCGATCAACTGGGCCGCTACTTCAACCAGAAGTACAGCAATGTCCAGGTTCGCCACACCGAGCTCCCGCACCTTCATCCAGCGTCGACTGACGATCCGTCATGATTCGCCAGCCGATCACCATCATCAACAAGCTCGGACTGCATGCCCGGGCGGCGGCCAAGCTGGTCA
Source organism: Marinobacter mangrovi (assembly GCF_016798325.1). Lineage (GTDB taxonomy): Bacteria > Pseudomonadota > Gammaproteobacteria > Pseudomonadales > Oleiphilaceae > Marinobacter_A > Marinobacter_A mangrovi. The sequence continues at coordinate 553,788 of NZ_JAERVO010000002.1, read as the reverse complement.
GCACGGCGTCGGATTTCGACAGCCAGGTGCTGATTGCTAAGGAGGGCCGCGAGGTCGACGGCAAGAGCATCATGTCCGTCATGATGCTGGCCGCCAGCTGCGGCACCGAAATCGAGCTGGTGCTGGACGGACCCGACGAGCAGGCGGCCCGGGACGCCCTGGTAGCGCTGATCGACGATTACTTCGGTGAAGGCGAATAAGGGTTCGCGATGATCGCTGCACGCCCCTCTCGACGTGCCCCCAAAGCCGGTGGAATTCACCTACACTGAATTCTCACGTCTGCAACGTAAGTCCGCTATACTTAGGAACTTCTGAATAAGTCCTGGAGCGCCTCAGGGTGATCATGGCCGTCCACTTTCGCTCGGCTCGGTGACGAGACATTTCAGGACTTATCCAGGAATCCCACAAAACGAGACAGGATGGCGCAGCAATCCCCGGATTGCCCGCCAGAGAATCAGCCGCAGGACGCGCCGATCGTCCTGATCCGGATTCATGGGTAAGTCATGTCAGACGCAGTCGAAAACAGCCAGGCCCGGCAGCGCCTCCGCACCCTGGGCGAGGCGCTGGACAGCGGTGCCCTGCAGCAGGTCGCGCGCATCCTCAACGGTGGCCTGAGCCCCAGCGATATTGCTCACCTGCTGGAATCCTCTCCGCCGCGCCAACGTGCCCTGCTCTGGAACCTGGTCGACAAGAGCCTGGAAGGGGAAGTCCTCCAGTACCTCAGTGACGACATCCGAAGCTACTTCCTGAGCAAGCTGAACGCCCAGGAACTGGCGTCCATCATCGAAGACTTCGAGTCGGACGACCTGGCCGACCTGCTGCAGCAGCTGCCGGACACGGTGATCCAGGAAGTCCTCGACACCATGGACGACCAGGATCGCCAACGGGTGGAGGAAGTCCTCGCTTACCCGGAAGACACCGCAGGCGGCCTGATGAATACGGACACCATCACGGTGCGTCCGGATCTCAGCATCGACGTGGTGTTGCGGTATCTTCGCCGCCACCGCTCCCTGCCGCCGATGACCGACAGCCTGATCGTGGTTAACCGCCGCGACGAATACATTGGCGTCATGCCGATTACCAAGATGTTGGTATCCAGTCCCAGCGCCACCGTGCGGGAGGTGATGGACACCGACATCGAGCCGATTCCCGTCAACCTGTCCGACACCCAGGTCGCCACCCTGTTCGAACGCTATGACCTGATCTCCTCGCCGGTGGTCAGCGAAGAAGGCAAGCTGCTGGGCCGGATCACCATCGATGACGTGGTCGACGTTATTCGTGAAGACGCGGACCACTCGCTGATGAGCATGGCCGGTCTGGACGAGGACGAAGATACCTTCGCGCCGGTCATGAAGACCACCAAACGCCGGGCAGTCTGGCTGGGCATCAACCTGATTACGGCGTTTATCGCATCCTCCGTAATCGGCATGTTCGAAGGCACCATTGCCAAAGTGGTGGCCCTGGCGGTCCTGATGCCCATCGTGGCCAGCATGGGCGGGATTGCCGGCAGCCAGACGCTGACCCTTGTGATCCGGGGCATGGCGGTGGGCCAGATCAGCGGCGCCAACGTGCGCTGGCTGCTGAACCGGGAATTCATGGCCGGCGTGCTCAATGGCCTCCTCTGGGCCGTCGTGGTGTCGATCGCGGCCACGATCTGGTTCCGGGATCCCATGATCGGCGTTATCATTGCCGCGGCGCTGATCATCAACCTGATCGCGGCGGCACTGGCCGGCACTTTGTTGCCCCTGTTTCTCAAATCAAGGAACATCGACCCGGCCCTGGCCGGTGGCGTGATCCTGACAACGGTAACCGACGTGGTGGGTTTCCTGTCCTTCCTGGGACTGGCCACCGTGATTTACGCCTGATGGCCTCGCCAGGGCGATCTGCAACAACCCGGAAAAGACCATGATCGACGACGACTACCAGGACGACGAGGACTACAAGAGCAAGTCCGAACTCAAGCGCGAGATGCATGCGCTACAGGACATCGGCAAACGCCTGCTGGAACTGACGCCTGATCAGGTCGAACCCCTCCCCATCAGTGACCGTTTACGGGCCGCGATTGAGGAATCAAAGCGTATTCGCCAGCACGAAGCCCGGCGGCGCCATCTGCAGTATATCGGCAAGGTGATGCGTCAGGAGGATCAGCTGGAAGAGGTTATCCGGGCCATCGAAGCGTTCGATACCGGCAGTGCGGAACATACCCGTCGCCATCACCTGGCGGAACGCTGGCGCGACCGCATGGTGGCAGAGGGGGATTCGGCGGTAGGCGAGTTTCTCGGCTACTGCCCGGAAGCCGATATCCAGCACCTGCGCAATCTCGCCCGCAATGCCCGCCGGGACGCGCAGAAAGACAAAAACACCGGCCATGCCCGGAAGTTGTTTCGTTACCTGCGCGAGTGCGTGGATCAGCAGGAAACACCGGGCGCCTGAGGCGCCCGACGTATCTCGCTTCCGGTAGTTTACAGCCGCCGGTGAGACCACACCGGCATGCGATCCCGGGTCAGTGAGAGCTTGCCCGGGTCCAGGTCGGCGGTCGTCAGAGTCATCCCCTCACTGAGTTCGGTCACCACAGCGCCCCAAGGGTCCACCACCATGGAATGCCCATAGGTCCGCCGCTTGGCATCGTGCTCACCGCCCTGTCCGGCCGCCACCATCCAGAACTGGTTCTCGATCGCGCGGGCCCGCACCAATGGGTGCCAATGAGCCAACCCGGTCTGGTAGGTAAAGGCGCTGGGCAAGGTCACCCACTCAGCCCCCTTGCCCCGCAACTGTCGGAACAGCTCCGGGAAGCGCAGGTCATAACAGATGGCCAACCCCAGCTTGCCGACCGGCGTATCCACCACCACAACCGCCTCGCCGGGCTCGAACGTATCGGACTCGCGATAACTGCCCTGGGCATCCTCTACCTGCGCATCGAAGAGGTGGATCTTGTCGTAACGGGCGACTTCCTCACCCTGATCATTGAACACCACACAGGCGGACCGCACACGGCTGTCCAGCTCGGTGCCATCCGGGCGGGCGGCAATCGGCAAGGAACCACCGACAATCCAGATGCCCAGGCGCCGGGCCTGTTCGGCGAGAAAAGAACGGATCGGTCCGGACGCGTCGCGCTCCAGCAGGCCCCGCTCCATCATTTGACGGGTACTCAGCACCGCAAAGTTTTCCGGCAACACGGCAATCCGGGCCCCCTTGTCGCTGGCCTGCTGCAGAAGCTCCCGGGTATCCGCCAGGTTCTGGTCGAGATCGTGTCCACTGACCATCTGCAATACCGCGACGCGGTTTTCTTGAGTCATAGCGCTGCCTCCTGAGGCGTTTTCCATGTCGACGTCTCATCAACGACGACGATCAACCTGCCCTGAATAAACCGTGAAACCCCGGGGGCCGTCAAGCTTCGGTCACTTTCCGGTATCGAACACGTTGCGCAGTTCCACCTTGGGATCGTCCCACGACCCGGTGACGGAATAAGTCGCACTGGTCAGGCGGCTCAGCGGGTCGCCCAGCACTTTGTCCAGGACGAACAGTGCGCCGCCGATCGGCGCGGAGGCCCCCATCAGGATCGCGGCCAACGGCAGGTTCTGGGTCAGCGGCAACACCACCACCAACCGCATATCCAGCATTTCCTTCACCAGATCCGCGGAGCCTGTGAGTTTGAAAGCACCCGATGGACCGACGATCTGCAGTTCCGGATCCCAGTTCAGCGTTCCCGACGCCAGGCGCGCCGTTCCGGATATGGCATCAAACGCCACGCCCGCCTCGTAAAGATCCGAGAAATCGAGTTTCAGACGGCGCAGCAGGGTGTCCGAATTGAGAATGCCAAACACTCGGAAAATCTGGGCGGTGTTACTGCGCTCGAGAATCACACCGTCATCGATACGGAATCCCAACGTTCCTTTGACCGTCTCCAGCGAGCCCGCTTCTGGCGGCCCATCCCAGCCCAGATCGATTTCCACGCGGGTCTTGTTACTGCGCAGCGGGACACTGCCCTCAATCCAGGGACTGATGTCCGCCAGGTTTTTACCGGCCAGCACACCATTGATCTGGGTTTGTTCGCCGTTCTCTCCGGCTGACCAGATCAAGCTGCCGTCAAACGCCAAACTACCGACCTGGCCTTTGATCTTGTCAACGCTCAGGGCCCGGGCAGCCGGCCTCAGCAAGAACGACCACTGGCCGTAATCCCGGCCGTCGACCTGCACGCTGTCGATGGTGACGTCCGCATCGGACCACTGCCCGACGCCGCGTTCGGCAAACGACACCGGCGCCTGATCCACTGCGCCGTCGTCCTCCCCGGTCGCCAGGACAATGTGATCCAGATCCACGGTCAGGGGATCATTCCCGGACGGCAGCCGCAATTGGCCGGCAAGGTCAGGGCCGTCGAACGTAACGCGCCACCCCTTAGTATCCGGTACGGCCGTGACCTGTGCCTTGCTGAACGACTGACCGGCGGCCTGAAGGCGATCGACCGACAACGCCACCCGATTCAGCCATTGCATGCCCGCCCCGGAGCTGGCCCCCACCGAACCCAGGTTGTGGCTCTCCAGGGCATCTTGCCAAATCTCTGCATCCAGTTGAGCCAGGTGGCCGGTAATCTCCAGTCCCGCGGCACCGGACACCGACGTGGACTGGGCACCCAACTCAATCCGACCCCGGTCAAACACCTGGTCCAGCCAACGCAAACGGAAAGCCAGTCGATCCGACCAGTGACCCGACAGCATCAGGCCCCCATCGTCGCCCCAACTGATCACCATACTGAGGGGAACCGGCTGGCCCATAGCCTTGTGCAAAGGTTCCGGCCAATCGATCGAAACGTTCGAGAGCGACGACGTCAACCTCAGGGACGACGCCCCCGCCGAAGACACCCCCATTTCCGCCCGATAGCCGGCACGCCCTTCAATCCCTGGCAGGTTGCCGATCCCAAAACGGGTCGCCAGGTCATCCAGGTTCATGCGCCCGGTCTGGATCAGTTTCAGCGGCGCGTCGGCCCCATCCCGCGCCAGGAACAGTTCAACAGGGCTGTCCAGGAAGCGGGCGGACAGCGGCTTGCCGGAAAAGCCGGTTTCAGAATCGTAGTGCACGGTGCCGTTCAACTGTTCCCAGACTGCTGACGAGTCGTTGTAGGCAATGCGCCCGTCTTCTGCTTTCAGATCCGCTTTGACGTGCGTCTTCGCATCATCGGCCAGCCCGATATCCAGATCGAGATCCAGATGATACTGGCCACCGATATTCAGCGCCGTGGCGGCGGAACCGGCGAACTCACCCAGCGGTGACTGATCCAGCCAGTCAGCCACCTGCTCCCCCTTGAAAGGCGCCGCCGTATGCACCTGCAACACTGCCGGCTCGGCATCGCCGTCCACATGCACCGTTGTGGGTTCGAGGGTCAGGCCTCCGGTTGTGCCCTGCTCCACCTGGATACGAGCTTTTGCCCCCTGAACCACCACTTGCCCAGACGCGCCCGTGACTACAGGCCAGCGCTCGTCGTATTGGATTCGGGCGTCAGTAAACTGATATTGCTGGCTGGTGGTAAAACTGCCCGGCGGAGACCCCTTGTTCACCTGCCCGTGACCGTAAAAGACGCCGTGGTCAATGTCTGCGCTTTCAACAGCGCTGGTGATCCAGTCGTAGAAAGCGGGATCCACGACCTTGCCCGGCACGAAATCCGCCAGCATCGGCGCCGTTGCATCCCAGGCTTCGACCCGCATGGATAGCGTATCCTCGCCCGGCTCCTGCAGCTTCAGATCGAAAGCGCCGGCAAGTCTCGTCTTGCCCTGATACTGGATATCAATACGGTCAGACCAAATGCGCTTGTGGGGGCCATCAATCTGCCAATGAACCTGGGTCCGCAGGTGCGCCAGTGTCCAGGCATGCGCGAATTCCTGCGGGAATCCCAGCGTCACATCGTCCGTGTCCACGGACACCTGACCGGCTGAGCGGGACAGGGTCAGACGGCCATTCAATCCCTGCACGCCCGGCGCGCCATCGAAGGCCTGTACGGACACATCTGCCAAGCGCCCCGTCAGCTGGAAATCATCGGCCGTTTCCGGCACCCGGAGTGCCAGGTCATGCAGTTCGCCCCCGGGCTGGTAATGCGCCAGTGCGTTGCGCAGCTCGTCATCCAGCGGTGCAATGGCCTGCGCCATGCCGGACAACATGCCCAACGGGACTTTTGAAGCGACCACGCTCCAGCCGTCATCGCGGATGATGCGCAAGTCGATGTTACGCGCCGATTGCCCGCCCCAATCCCAGCCCAGACCCTGAACATCCAGACGCCAGCGGTCGTCCCCCGTTCGCTGCCAGCCCACCTGAGCCTGGACCGATTCAACCGGCGCCTGGGTCTCGCCATCGGCCCGAATCTGTACGTGCGGCACCGACAAGCGGGCATTGACTCGCTCCAGCTCACCACCGGCGAAGCGCAGCCACGCCTGACCACCGGCATCCACGCTGTCGATCAAACGGTTCTGCCACTGGTAACGCTGCAGGAAAGCATCAAACAGGCGACCGGAATCCACATCGACAAACAGCGTGCCGTCGAAATCGCCACGGAAGAAGTGCTCACCCTCAAGATAGAAACGGGCCAGCTGGGTCGTGGAGCCGGGCTGCATCGCACGGCCGGAAGCACTGAAGGTGCCACGCCAGTAGCGCAGGTCCACTTGTGGAATGAAGAACGTCCGACGCGGTTCGTCAGGCACCTTGAGGCCCAGGTGCACCTGGTTGAGCTGGACGGAAGGATCGGACAGCACCTCTCCCAGGCGATTGATCCAGGCTCGGGGCCCGGATTCGTCTCCCTCGGCGTCAGAGGCATCGGCCTGGGGCAATGTCAGCCCCTCGATGGTGATGGCCCCTGACGGGCTTTGCTCGAGCGTCAGGTCCATGCCGCTGGCGACCAGGTCATTGAAGACCAGGCGCTGTCGCACCAGCGAAGCCACCGAATCGAGCCGGATGTCCACGCGCTCGACCCGGGCAATGACCTTCTCCGGTTGTTTCGGATCGCGGATCTCCATGCCCGAAAGATCCAGCACCGGATCCATGCCCTTCCATTGCCCGTGCAACTGATCGATGTGCACCGGTTGGCCCAGGCGCTCGGAGAGCACCGCTTCGATCTGCGCCTGATAGCGATCGACGGCGTGCATCAATTGCCGGCCGATCACCACATAGAGCGCGATGACGATCAGGATAGCCAACACGGCCATCCAGACCAGATTGGCCAGGCGGATCAGCCAGCGCAATGGCAGGGAGGTGTCGGGAGGCGTTTCCCGGCGACGGGCTTTCGGGTCAGATACGTCCATGCAATGCCCGCCGGCCTAGTCCTGAACCGGGGAAAACGCCGTCGGGAGGTAGCAGCGACGGCGGTTCACGTTACAGCAGGACCACATCGTACTGTTCCTGACTGTAAAAGGGTTCGACCTGGAAGCGAATGCTCTTGCCAATGAACGTTTCCAGATCCGCGACGTTGTCGGATTCCTCGTCCAGCAGGCGATCAACCACGGACTGGGAGGCCATGACCAGGTAGCTTTCAGCCTCATAGGCCCGGTTGACCCGCATGATCTCGCGGAACACCTCATAGCAGACCGTTTCAGGGGTTTTCAGGAAGCCACGCCCGTCACAGATCGGGCAGGATTCGCACAGCACCTGGCCCAGGCTTTCGGTAGTCCGCTTGCGGGTCATTTCCACCAGCCCGAGCTCCGACACGCCAGTGATCTTGGTCTTGGCGTGGTCCCGCTCGAGCATTTTCTCCAGCATCCGGTGGACCTGGCGCTGATGCTCGGTGTCTTCCATGTCGATGAAATCGATGATGATGATCCCACCCAGGTTGCGCAGCCGCAGCTGGCGGCTGATTGCGCGGGCCGCCTCCAGGTTGGTCTTGAAGATGGTTTCTTCCAGATTACGATGCCCCACAAAGGCACCGGTATTGATATCGATCGTCGTCATCGCCTCGGTCTGGTCGATGATGACGTAGCCGCCGGACTTGAGCTGTACCTTGCGGCTCAGGGCTTTCTGGATTTCGTCCTCGACGCTGTACAGATCGAAAATCGGCCGCTCGCCCGGGTAGTACTCCACCTTGTCGGAGAACTCGGTGACAAACTCCTCCACGAATTCCATCACCCGCTGGTAGCTCTCCCGGGAGTCGATGCGCACCTTTTCGGTCTGCGGGCGCACCAGGTCCCGGATGGTACGGATAAACAGCGGCAGGTCCTGATAGATGACCGACGGCGCTTTACCGGTGGCGTTGCGCTCCACAACCGACTGGTGCAGGCGGTGCAGGTAGGTCATGTCCCCCAGAAGATCGTCGCGGGAGGCACCTTCTGCCGCCGTCCGGATAATGTAGCCGCCACTGGCCTCCAGCGCTTCCGCGCCTTCCTGGACCAGGCTACGCAGGCGCTCGCGCTCGGTGTCGTCTTCAATCCGCTGGGAAATGCCGACGTGCTGGACTTCTGGCATGAACACCAGATAACGAGAGGGAATCGACAGCTGCGTGGTCAGACGCGCTCCCTTGGTGCCGATCGGATCCTTGGTGACCTGGACCACCAACGACTGACCTTCGCGCAGCAGTGAGCGGATGTCCGGCACCGCCTTGGGCGTGTCGGAAGCGGACTCCTCGCCGTTGCCCACCACCAGAACGTCGGAAGCGTGGATAAAAGCGGCCCGCTCCAAGCCAATATCGACAAACGCGGCCTCCATTCCGGGCAGGACCCGGACCACCTTGCCTTTGTAGATGTTGCCAACGATTCCTTTGCGGCTGGTGCGCTCAATATAGGTTTCCTGCAACATGCCGTTCTCGACCAGGGCCACCCGGGTCTCGACCGGCGTCACGTTGATCAGGATTTCCTCACTCATACCGACTTCTCCGCCGACGGCAGCCAGGTCTTCCAGACCGGCTGTCCTGCTTCTGCAAACAATTCCGCAGTTTCCTGCAGGGGCAGGCCGACTACGGCGCTGTAGCTACCCCATAGGCCGTCAACGAAAACGGCTCCCCTGCCCTGAATACCGTAACCTCCGGCTTTGTCCCGGGGCTCACCGGTCTGCCAGTAGGCATGAATTTCTTCGTCGCTCAATGCCCTGAAGCGGACTTCTGTCACCGCCAGCCGGGCGTAGCAGCCAAACTCGCCCGCCAGCGCCACTGCGGTCATCACCTTGTGCGTGCGACCGGAAAGATGGCGGAGCATGTCCGCCGCCTCGGCCGCATTGCTCGGTTTGCCCATGATCCGGTCTTCGCAGACCACTGTGGTGTCCGAACCAATGACCAGACTGGCCGGATCGTCGGCCTGGGCCAGCCCCGCCTCGGCCTTTTCCCGGGCCAGGCGCTCCACGTAATGCTCGGGGCGCTCGCCAGGAAGGCAGGTTTCATCGAGATCCACCGGGCATACCGAAAATGAGAGTCCGATCTGCGCCAGCAGTTCCCGGCGGCGGGGTGATGCAGATGCCAGAATAACGGGCCGCGTCGTGCTCATGGTGTCCTCGCGCTATGCCAGCTTCAGATTCAGTCGATCAAGAATGCCACAGACAAACGGCCATACGAGGGTGCTGGTCACCGCCGGCAACAAATAGGTAAAGCCCGGATTGTCGGCGCCCAATAACTGGTTCACGAAGTGCACGAACATCTGGTTGATGCCCAGCAGAAGAAACACCATCAGACACTGTTGTGGCATCGGAAACATACGCAGCCGCTGATGGGTGGTCAGCACCAGAAAGGCCACCAGTGCCATGGCAAGAGCGTTAATGCCGAGTGTGCTGGCCTCAAGCACATCCAGGAACAGCCCCAGCACCCACGCCACCAGCACACCAAACCGGCTGGGGGCCCTGAATGTCCAGTAGAACACCATCAGCCCTAACCATTCAGGGCGATAGACCAGCCAGTCCACCGGAAACAGGGAAATGCTCAGGACCAGGGAGATCAGGACGCTGATCGCAAACACGGGGTAACTGATGACGGATAGACTCATTCGCTCCCCTCACTGTCTGAAGCACTTCCGGATTCCGCTTCGGCAGCCGCCTGGGCGCAGTCAACCTCACCCGGGGGGCAGTCGTCGTCGCCATGGCGCACCTGCGGTTGGAACACCACCAACACCAGGTCACTCTGATTCAGTTTGGCTTTGGGTTCAGCCTGGATATCGGCAAAGGGTTCGCCGGGCTCGCTGTGGATACGAGTGACTGTGGCAACCGGGTACCCCTTCGGGAAACGACCGCCCAGGCCGGAGCTGACCAGCTCATCGCCCTCGCGGATATCCGCCGTGTCGGGGACATGCACCAGATCGAGTGTATCGGGATTTCCGGTGCCCAGCAGGATCGCCCTGACGCCGCTGCGCAGGACTTCCACGGGCACAGCGTGGCTGCTGTCAGACACCAACAGCACCCGGGACGTAAAGCGGCTGGTCTGGATAACCTGCCCCATCAGACCATTGGCATCCAGGATGGCCTGACCTTCGGTGACCCCGTCGCGGGATCCCTTGTTGATGATCAGTTCATGGGAGAAGGGGTCGGGAGAGACGCCAATGACGTCGGCCACCACAACCCGCTCATCCAGCTGTGTGGCCACGCCGTTGAGACTGCGCAGTTCAATGTTGTCTGCAGCCAGGGACGCATACTTGATGGAGCGCCGTTCGAGTACCAGCAAGCGGGCACGCAGGGATTCGTTTTCCTCGATCAGGTCATCCCGACTGGTGAAAACATCAGCCCCCCAGTCCGAGAGACTGTCTGGAACGTGGCCCAGCCATACCACCGGCGTCAAAGCGGAACTGAGCCAGCTTCGCAGCTCGTCGACCCGCCCGAAGCGGGAATCCAGAACCACAAGCACCAGCGACAGAACCACCACCAGCAACAACCGGAATCCCGGGATGGGCCCCCTTGCAAACAGCGTCTTGATAGCTCAATTCTCCCCGCTTAAAACGACAACCGCCGCTGCGACGAATCGACAGCGGCGGCCAGAGGCGATGCCTCATCGCATCGCTAATGTCTGTTCGCGAAGGCTGTATCAGCCTTCGTGTGAAAACATGCCAATGCCGCCCCGGTCGATCACCTCAAGCGCCTTGCCGCCGCCCCGAGCCACGCAGGTCAACGGATCTTCGGCGACAATCACCGGCAGGCCGGTCTCCTCGCTCAGGAGCTTATCCAGGCCGCGCAACAGGGCGCCGCCACCCGTGAGGACGATTCCACGCTCGGCAATATCCGACGCCAGTTCCGGCGGAGACTGTTCCAGCGCACTTTTCACGGTCTGGACGATCTGCGCCAGGGACTCCTGCAGGGCTTCCAGGATTTCCTCACTGTTCAGGGTAAAGGCCCGGGGCACGCCCTCGGCCAGGTTGCGGCCGCGCACGTCGATCTCACGGATCTCGACGCCTTCGTAGGCGCACCCGATCTCGTGCTTGATGCGCTCGGCGGTGGAGTCGCCGATCAAGCTGCCGTAGTTGCGGCGCACGTAGGTGACGATCGCTTCGTCGAACTTGTCACCGCCCACCCGAACGGATTCGGCATACACGATGCCGTTCAGGGAGATGATGGCAATTTCCGTGGTGCCGCCGCCGATGTCGACAATCATGGAACCGCTGGCTTCTTCCACCGGCAGGCCGGCGCCGATGGCCGCGGCCATCGGCTCCTCAATCAGGAACACTTCTCGTGCGCCGGCGCCCATGGCAGATTCGCGAATGGCCTTACGCTCCACCTGGGTCGATTTGCTCGGCACACAGACCAGAACTCGTGGGCTCGGTGTGATAAAGCTGTTTTCGTGCACTTTGTGGATAAAGTGCTGCAGCATTTTTTCGGTGACCACGAAGTCGGCAATCACGCCATCTTTCAACGGTCGGATGGCGGTAATGTTGCCCGGTGTACGGCCCAGCATGCGCTTGGCCTCGCCACCAACGGCAGCAACCATCTTCTGGGCATTATTGGTGCGAATCGCCACTACAGACGGTTCGTTCAGGACAATACCGCGGTCACGGACATAAATAAGGGTGTTGGCCGTCCCCAGATCGATGGATAAATCACTGGAAAAAAGACCACGAATTTTCTTGATGAGCATTAGCGTATTTTCAACCTGAGACAAACAGTCGCGAAATGAATGCGGCAACTTTAGCAGTGGGCCGGTATACAGGCAAGGCTCATAACAGGCCGGAAGCAGCGTCATATCTGGATTACTGCATGCTCCCCACTGCCTGTCGCATCACCGGAATCTGCCGCTCACCGCCTCCCGAACGCGCCGCAATCTGTTACCATACTGCGCCATCAAACAAACGCCTGAATCAGACCGGGGCGCGCAACCAGAGTCCCTGGACCGGTTCAGCATCCATAAGTTCACCGTTAAGTGGAGACGTTACGTGGCCATATCCCGCGAGGAGATTGAAAAAGTCGCCCTGCTGGCACGCATCCGCCTGGAAGACAACCAGGTCGGCGCCCTGGAGAAGGACGTGGGCAACATCCTGAATCTGGTGGACCAGCTACAGTCCGCCGACACCTCGTCGGTCGAACCGCTGGCTCACCCGCTGGACGCCACCCAGCGACTGCGCGCGGATGAAGTCACCGAACACGACCAGCGCGACGCCTTCCAGCGCATCGCCCCGGCGACCGAGGACGGCCTGTACCTGGTGCCCCGCGTGATCGAGTGATGCGCAGCCCATTGCCAGCCGAATGACGACTCAGACTGTTACGGACACCTTTTATGCACGACAAAACTGTTGCTGAACTGGCCCGCGACCTCGAGCAGGGCACCGTTTCCAGCGTCGAACTGACCCGGCATTTCCTCGATCGGATCCGCCAGGACGATACCCGCTATAACAGCTTTATTACGGTCACCGAAGACGAAGCGCTGAAAGACGCCAAGGCGGCCGACGACCGTCGCGCCCGGGGCGAGGCCACACCCTGGACCGGGATACCCTTTGCCCACAAGGACATCTTCTGCACTGACGGCGTTCGCACCACCTGCGGCTCGCGCATGCTGGAGAATTTTGTTCCGCCTTACGACGCCACGGTCACCGCCCGCTTCCGAGACGCCGGCGCCGTGTGCCTGGGCAAGACCAACATGGACGAGTTCGCCATGGGCTCCTCCACCGAAAGCAGCTACTACGGCGCCACGGTAAACCCCTGGGGGGACAACCTGGTTCCGGGTGGGTCTTCCGGTGGCTCCGCCGCGGCTGTTGCGGCGCGACTCGTGCCCGCGGCGACCGGCACCGATACTGGCGGCTCCATTCGCCAGCCGGCGGCCATGTGTGGCATCACCGGTCTCAAACCGACCTACGGCCGCGTTTCGCGCTACGGCATGATCGCCTTCGCCTCAAGTCTGGACCAGGGCGGCACCATGGCCCGCACGGCCGAAGACAACGCCCTGATGCTGAACGTGATGGCCGGCTTCGACCCCAAGGACTCCACTTGCATCGATCGTCCGGTGCCGGACTACACGGCAAACCTGAACGAGCCGCTCAAGGGCCTGAAAGTCGGTCTCCCGAAGGAATACTTCACGGATCAGCTGGACGACAGGATGGCCGGGCAGGTACGCGCCGCCATCGCCGAATACGAAAAGCTGGGCGCCACTGTGCAGGAAATTTCCCTGCCCAACACGCACCTGGCAATCGCCGCCTACTACATCATTGCGCCGGCCGAAGCCTCCGCCAACCTGTCGCGCTTTGACGGCGTGCGCTACGGTTATCGCTGCGAGGCTCCCAAGGACCTGATGGACCTCTACACCCGCACCCGCGCCGAAGGCTTCGGGGAAGAGGTCAAGCGCCGGATCCTCGTCGGCACCTACGCCTTGTCTGCCGGCTACTACGACGCCTACTACCTCAAGGCACAGAAAGTCCGTCGCCTGATCCAGCAGGACTTCATCGAAGCGTTCAAGTCCGTCGACATTATTATGGGCCCTGCGGCGCCGACCCCGGCGTTCGGCATCGGCTCCAAGACCGACGACCCGGTCAAGATGTACCTTGAGGACATCTACACCATCGCCATCAACCTGGCTGGCGTGCCGGCCATGTCGGTGCCGGCCGGCCAGATCGATGGATTGCCGGTGGGCCTGCAACTGATCGGCAACTACTTCGATGAGGCTCGCCTGCTCAACGCCGCCCATCAGTTCCAGCAAGCCACTGACTGGCACACCCTGACGCCTGCGGGCTGAACCAGAAGGAAGGACGACACATCATGCAATGGGAAGTTGTGATCGGGCTGGAAATCCACGTTCAGCTCGCCACCCAGACCAAGATCTTCTCCGGCACCAGCACCGCTTATGGCGCGGCGCCCAACACCCAGGCCAGCGCCGTTGACCTGGCAATGCCCGGCACCCTGCCGGTCGCCAACGAGCAGGCCTTCCGCTACGCCACCATGTTCGGCCTGGCGATTGATGCCGAGATCAACCGCCGATCCGTGTTCGAACGGAAAAACTACTTCTACCCGGATCTGCCTAAGGGCTACCAGACCACTCAGCTGGCACAGCCCATCGTGGGACCGGGCCACGTGGACATCCGCCTGGAAAACGGCGCCGAGAAGCGGGTTCGCATCCACCACGCGCATCTGGAAGAGGACGCCGGCAAGTCCTTGCACGAGGATTACCACGGCATGACCGGCATCGACCTCAACCGGGCCGGCACACCGCTGATCGAGATCGTCACCGAGCCGGATATGCGCTCTGCCGAAGAGGCGGTCGCTTTCGCCCGCAAACTGCATGGTCTGGTGACCTCGCTGGGTATTTGCGACGGCGATATGTCCCAGGGCTCAATGCGTTTCGACGTGAACGTCTCGATTCGACCGCAGGGCACCGATCAACTGGGCACCCGTACGGAGACCAAAAACCTGAACTCGTTCCGGTTCATGGAAGCCGCGATCCATCACGAAGTCGAACGCCAGATCGATATCCTCGAAGACGGCGGCGAAATCGTACAGGAGACCCGGCTCTATAATGGCGACCGGGACGAAAGCCGCTCCATGCGGACCAAGGAAGAAGCCAACGACTATCGTTACTTCCCCTGCCCTGACCTGCTGCCGGTGGAGATCGACGACGCCTTCATCGACAGCCTCCGCTCGGCCATGCCGGAACTGCCGGACGCCAAGGAAGCTCGCTTCAAGGCAGACTACGGCCTCTCCGACTACGATGCCGGCCTGCTGAGTAACAACGCCGCGACGGCCGATTACTTCGAGGCAACGGCCAAGACAGGCGGCGACGCCAAACTGGCCGCCAACTGGATACTGGGTGAGCTCAGCGCGCGGCTCAATGCTGCCGAACTGAACATCAAACAGAGCCCGGTATCCGCCGAACGCCTCGGCACGCTGGTGCAGCGCATTGCCGACAACACCCTGTCCTCATCCGGTGCCAAGAAGGTCTTCGAAGCGCTCTGGAACGGCGATGAGGCCGACGTCGACGCCATCATCGATCGGGAAGGCCTGAAACAGGTGTCCGATACCGGCGAACTGGAAAAGTTGGTGGACAGCGTGCTGGCCGACATGGGCGACCAGATCGAACAGTATCGCGCTGAAGACGATCCCAAGAAGCGCAAGAAGCTGATGGGCGGGTTCATGGGCCCGCTGATGAAGGCCTCCAAAGGCCAGGGCAACCCCAAGCTGCTCAACGACATCCTGCAGAAGAAGCTGGAAGGCTGAGTCGCAGGCCCGCCCCATCGGGCGGGCCTTAGTCGTTCCGGTCCCTGCGCACCCGCAAATGCGACGGCGTTCACGACACACTTCTTGCCGAATTTTGCAGACAGGTCTATGCTTTCAGGCTGTTAGCGACGATTTGTAAAATAAGATGACATGCAAAGACGACTGAGATCGGTCTGCACGTCGATCCGGAATTCAGAGCGCATTATGGGCAGTGCACCAGATCCATTTCCGTCCACACTTGGCGGGCTAAAAACCATGGGTGGCAAACCAAACCTGAGACAACAGCAACGCATCTCAACCCGGCTGTCCGTCACCGTCACCAATGAGGAAGGCAACAGCCTGACCTGCCAAACCGCCAATCTGTCCCGGGCCGGCATGATGGTCGAGTGTGAAAGCGACCGGATTGATGCCCTGATCAGCGACCGCCGAACCATTGCCCCCAAGGATCCCGTGGCCCTGGACGTTCACTTCTCCGTCCCGGTCGTCACCGTCCAGTCCGTGAACGTGGCCGCCCGCTGCCATGTGGTACACCTGCGCCGGATCTCCCGCAAGCTGTTCCACCTGGGCCTGCAATTCAGTCATTTTGAAGGCAACGGGCACGACTACGTGGACCAGTTTGTCAGCCGCAAACTGGCCGACGACTGATTCGGTTCAGGCATCGCTTTTCCCGGGATGACAGCTCGCCAACGGGCATATTGTTATATCTCTAAACTATAGTCCCCCGCCTTCTTATAGCGACCTCACCTCTGGTATAGTTTCGCTCCAAGATTGGACGCATCCGCTCCCGGAATAACCGGCCCACACGGCGCGCCTGTTCCAGCGAAAAGCGGGAACCTGGCCCGCGGTCATCGAATGACGTCCCGAATCGCATATCATCAATGGCATCCCATGCAACCGGTAACTGGATCATGACCACCTATAACCTGACGCATCTCAAGCAACTGGAAGCTGAAAGCATCCACATCATTCGGGAAGTGGCCGCTGAATTCGATAACCCGGTCATGCTCTACTCCATCGGCAAGGACTCGTCTGTGATGCTGCACCTGGCACGCAAGGCGTTCTATCCGGGCAAGATCCCGTTCAAGCTGATGCACGTAGACACGACCTGGAAGTTCAAGGAAATGATCAAGTTCCGGGACGAGCAGGCCAAAAAGTACGATCTGGATCTGATCGTCCACATCAACCAGGAAGGCGTTGATGCCGGCATCGGACCGTTCACCCACGGCAGTGCCAAGCACACCGACGTGATGAAAACCCAGTCCCTGAAGCAGGCTTTGAACAAGTACAAGTTCGATGCCGCCTTCGGGGGCGCTCGTCGCGACGAGGAGAAATCCCGCGCCAAGGAGCGGGTCTACTCCTTCCGGGACGAGTACCATCGCTGGGATCCCAAAAACCAGCGTCCCGAGCTGTGGAACATCTACAACGGCAAGATCAACAAGGGTGAAAGCATCCGGGTTTTCCCGCTGTCCAACTGGACTGAGCTGGATATCTGGCAGTACATCTATCTCGAAAACATCGAGCTTGTTCCGCTGTACTACGCCGCCGAACGCCCCGTCGTCGAGCGTGACGGCACCCTGATCATGGTGGACGACGACCGCATGCCGCTGAAAGAGGGCGAGAAGCCGATGATGAAATCGGTGCGCTTCCGGACCCTGGGTTGCTACCCGTTGACCGGCGCCATCGAGTCCAAGGCCGACACCCTGACCGACATCATCCAGGAAATGCTGCTGGCGAAGAGCTCCGAACGCCAGGGCCGTGTGATCGATCACGATTCCGCGGGCTCCATGGAGCAGAAGAAACGCGAAGGTTACTTCTAAGCCAAACGCCGACAGCCAGACAGCATCTACGGGAAAAGAACCATGTCACACCAGTCTGAATTGATCGCTGAAGATATTCACGCGTACCTGAAACAGCACGAAGAGAAAGAGCTGCTGCGTCTGCTGACCTGCGGCAGTGTGGATGATGGCAAGAGCACCCTGATCGGTCGCCTGCTCCACGACACCAAAATGATCTATGAAGATCACATGGCCAGCCTCAAGGCAGACAGCGCCAAGCTGGGCACTACCGGCGAGAAGCTGGACCTCGCCCTTCTGGTGGACGGGCTTCAGGCCGAGCGGGAACAGGGCATCACCATCGATGTGGCTTACCGCTACTTCTCCACCGACAAGCGCAAGTTCATCATCGCCGACACCCCGGGCCACGAGCAGTACACCCGGAACATGGCGACCGGCGCCTCCACCGCGCAGCTGGCCGTGGTGATGATCGACGCCCGTCACGGGGTCCTGACCCAGACGCGCCGCCACTCGTTCATCGCATCCTTGCAGGGCATCAAGCACATCGTGGTCGCCATCAACAAGATGGACCTGGTGGACTTCAGCGAAGAGCGGTTCGAGGAAATCAAGAAGGACTATCTCGAATTCGCCGAAAAGCTGGGCCTGCAGGACATTCGCTTCGTGCCGATTTCCGCGCTGGAAGGCGACAATGTCGTCAACCGCAGCGAAAACACCCCCTGGTTCACCGGTCAGCCGCTGATGGAAATCCTGGAAACCGTGGAAGTCTCCCGCGACAAGAACATGGAGCACTTCCGGTTCCCGGTGCAGTACGTCAACCGGCCCAACCTGAACTTCCGCGGATTCAGCGGCACCATCGCCTCCGGCGTGATTCGCCCGGGCGACGACATCATGGCCCTGCCCTCACGCCGTACCAGCAAGGTCAAGGAAATCGTCACCTTCGACGGCAGCCTGGACAGCGCCTACATTGATCAGGCCGTGACCCTGACCCTGGAAGATGAAATCGACGTCAGCCGTGGCGACATGCTGGTCAAGCCGGGCGACGAGCCGCTGGTCAGCAACAAGTTCGACGCGCATATCGTGTGGATGATCGACCAGCCGATGGCCCAGAACCGCCTGTACGACATCAAGCTGGGACCGAATTTCACGTCCGGCTCGGTCACGTCCGTGCACCATCAGATCGATGTCAACACGCTCGACAAGGACAGCGACCGCGACAACCTGGAACTGAACGAAATTGGCTTGTGCGAAGTCACCCTGAGCCAGCCGGTGGCGTTCGATCCATATCCGCGAAACCGCGCGACCGGAGCGTTCATCATCATCGACCGGCTGACCAACGTCACCATTGGTGCAGGCATGATCAGCGGACTGTCCAAGTCCAGCGAAGACGCCCTGCAGCCGGTCACGGCCGAGGAGCGAGAACGTCGCCTGTCCCAGAAGCCGCTGATCATCGGCTGCACTGGCACTCAGGCGCCGGAACTGGCACGGGCCATCGAACGCAAACTGTTCGACCTGGGCAAAACCAGTGTCGTGCTGACGGAAGACAATGCGGGCAACGCCGACGATCGTCGCCGCGGCGCCCAGGTCCTCACCGCACACGGCCTGATTGCCATTGCCGTCAACATTGGCGACGACATCGCGGCCGTCGGTGCGAATGCTGAAGCGGACAGTGATGTTGCCGACACCGCCGACAAACTGGTCCAGGAGCTGATCGGCAAGCAGCGGATCTGATAAGCTCTCGCCCCAGACAACACTGAACACGGCCATGACCGGTTACGACGGGTCATGGCCGTTTTGCGTTTCCAGAGGACAGCCATGGCGATTAAACAGCTGCGAATTACCTTTGCCAGCCAGATGCAACCCGGACACGAGGCCCAGGTGCGCCCCGGCAGAACCCTGTCCGAGCCCGGCGGCGATTACGAGGGCCTGCATAAACAGCTCAAACGGCTGTTCAACGCCAAACCCGGCAAGAAATACGGCCGCTTTACCGACGATATTGGCACCAGCCCGGCCAGCGCCTGGTTTCGGGATTACCTCGAGGGCAAGCAGACCTTCGAAAGTCTGACCGACAAGCTGTTCGGCCAGTGGCAGGAACTGCTGACCGGTTGTCAGGAGGAATACTTCGGTCACCTGATGCTGGTCCACGAAGCCCTGGCCGACGGCGAAGTGATCTACCTGTTTGCGCTGGAGAGCGACAGCGCCCTGCGCCTGGATCACGAGCAGAACCTGGACGCCATGGACGTGCTGAGCCTGTCACGCCTGAACCTGGCCCTGCGCCTGGAAGTGGACGACTGGCTCGGGGACCATCCTTCGGAAAACTTCCTGACGCTGGTCCATGCCCGGGGCACGGCTGAGCCGGGGGAACTGTTCATCCGCCTGGGCGGCTTCACCAACCAGGTGGACGTCGAGAAGGAAACCACGACGTTCCTGAACGCCGTCGAGGCCTTCGCCGCGCAGACCGAGGAGCCGGAGAAAGCCGGCCAGGTCCGTTCCAAGGCCTATGAATTCTGCAAGGAGCAACACGCCCTGGGCGAGCCGGTAGCCATCGATGCCCTGTCAGGCTACCTGGACGAAGAGCAGCCTGATCGCTTCCGCCAGTTCGCGTCGGAAACCCAGGAAATCCCCAACGATGCGGTGCTGCACCCGGATCACCGCAAGGTCAAGAAGCTGGTGAGAATCTCCGGGTCCGGCGGTGGGATGAGCGTGTCGTTCTCGTCGGATCTGGTGAACCAGGCGGTTTACTACGACCGGGATAGCGACGCGCTGACCATCACGCGCCTGCCCAAAGCCCTGCGGGAACAGCTGCAGCGGTATCTGGAAAACCGCGAAGAGAAAGGCGAATAGGGGATTATTTACCGGGCGGCGTGGCGAAATCTTCAGGCCGCGCCCGCTCCCGGTTGCGCCGGATATCCCGGACTTCGGTCATCCAGCCCACCCCGTCGATCAACTCCCCGGTGTCCACGTCAAAAGGCGGGTACGGCAGATTGCGGTCGTCGCAGTAGCGGGTGATTTGCGGCTGACACCAGCGGAACAACAGGCGCTCGTATTCGTCGTCCGGCATCCGCCGGCGATCGAACATACCCGCTTCGGAACGCTGACGCTGGGCCTCTGCCAGGATAATGGCGCACGCCGCCGACACGTTCAGAGATTCCACCATCCCCATCATCGGCACCACGATGTGCTCGTCCGCTTCAGCCGCCGCTTCTGCTGACACGCCATCCAGCTCATTGCCCAGCACCAACGCGCAAGGCACTGTGAAATCGACATCCCGATAATCGATGGCTCGCTCGGACAACTGTGCGGCATAGATCTGTCGCCCTTTGCCGCGCAACTCACCGATTGCGGCCGCCATATCCGGATGGGTATGCGTGGTCACCCAGTTGTGGCTGCCGCCGGCGGTCTTGCGAAAGGCGCGATAACCTTCCCGCGGCCAGACCGCGTGCATGTTGGCCACGCCAAAGGCATCGCAGGAGCGTATGATGGCGGACACGTTGCGTGGCTTATGGATCTGGTCCGTGAGCACGTGCAGGTCCGGCTGACGGCGTTCGAGGGTGCCCTTGATGCGGGCGAGTCTTTCAGGGGTCATGGCAGGTGACAGCGTCGCTCAGTCTTTGTTGCGGTTGTGGCCAGGGTTCCCGGGGAACGGCGTGACGCCACTCTTGACCCGCCCCAGCGGATGCTCGGCCGCTGCGGGTTCGACTTCGTCAATCCGCACGATGGCGTTCATGGGAATGTAGGTGCGCTGGACACCCTCGAACTCGGTCCGCAGCTTTTCCTGGGAAGGATCCACCAGCACCTGGCTGCGCTCACCGAATGTCAGCGCCTCCACTTCCAGGAAGCCGAACATTTCGCTGGGATACACATGCCCGGCGTAGATCTCGAAGACCTCGTCCTGATTGTAGAAAATGATCTTGTAGCACTTCTTGGCAACCATTCAGACAACTCCGGCGATGTTCACGCCCACTTTCGGGCCCACAAAAGGGCGCGTATGGTAACACGATGCCGCGGCAACGGGCGCTCTCCGGACAGGGCCTGTACGTAATCACCCTGTCGCCTCTGGTTGCCGTTTGATCAGACCGTTATAATAGCCCGTTTACCTTCATCCAACGATCTGTCGAGTTCCATGACCAAGAAGCTGTTTATCAAGACCCACGGCTGCCAGATGAACGAGTACGATTCATCCCGTATGGCCGACCTGCTGAAATCCGGCGAAGACGTCGAAATGACCGACAACGCGGACGATGCAGATATCCTGCTGCTGAACACCTGCTCGATCCGCGAAAAAGCGCAGGAGAAGGTGTTTCACCAGTTGGGACGCTGGAAACAGCTCAAGTCCCGCAAGCCGGAACTGGTGATCGGCGTCGGCGGCTGCGTGGCCAGCCAGGAAGGTCAGGCGATTATCGACCGGGCGCCCTATGTCGACATGGTGTTCGGCCCGCAGACCCTGCACCGCCTGCCGGAACTGATTCAGGAATCCCGCAAGGGCGGCGTGGGCGTGGTCGACGTCAGCTTCCCCGAGATCGAGAAATTCGACAACCTGCCCTCCCCCGGGGCGGAAGGCGCCTCGGCGTTCGTGTCGATCATGGAAGGCTGCTCCAAATACTGCACCTTCTGCGTCGTGCCCTACACCCGCGGCGAGGAAGTCAGCCGCCCGGTGGATGACGTGATTGCCGAAGTCGCGCACCTGGCCACCCAGGGCGTACGTGAGGTCAACCTGCTGGGCCAGAACGTCAATGCCTACCAGGGCGAAACCTACGACGGCGACACGATCGACCTGGCCGAGCTCATCACCATGATTGCGACCATCGACGGTATCGACCGCATCCGCTTCACCACCTCCCACCCGGTGGAATTCTCCGATGCGTTGATCGATGTGTACGAAACCGTGCCGGAACTGGTCAGCCACCTGCACCTGCCGGTCCAGAGCGGTTCGGATCGCATCCTGGCGGCCATGAAGCGTGGCCATACGGCGCTGGAGTACAAATCCAAGCTTCGCCGCCTGCGCAAGATCCGGCCGGACATCAGCTTTTCATCGGACTTCATCATCGGCTTCCCCGGCGAAACCGACCGGGACTTCGAGGCCACCATGAAGCTGATCGAGGACATTGGCTTCGACGTGTCCTTCAGCTTCATCTATAGCCAGCGCCCGGGCACGCCGGCGTCCGATCTGCCGGACGACACGCCGATGGACGTCAAAAAGCAGCGCCTGAGCATCCTGCAGCAGCGGATCAACCAGCAGGCGCAGGACATCAGTCGCCGCATGGTGGGCTCGACCCAACGCATCCTGGTCACCGGCCTGTCCAAGAAAGATCCGGGCGAATACGCCGGGCGCACCGAAAATAACCGGATCGTCAATTTCCGCACCGACAATCCCGATGTGGTGGGCCACTTCATCGACGTTGAAATTGTCGAAGCGCTCCCCAATTCATTAAGGGGCAGACCGGTGGACGACCGGTTGTACTAATCGATCCGCGTCGGTGACTCCGGCGCGGTCATTCCAATTTTTATCCGTGAGGACTGCTTGAACAGCGACGACGCGAAACAGTTTGATCTGAAACCTGCCGATCCCCGCCGGCTAGCCACCCTGTGCGGCCAGTTCGACGAGCACCTGAAACACATTGAGCGGCGCATGAGCGTGCGCATCGGCTACCGCGGCCACCATTTCCGGGTCGAAGGCGAGGCCGAACACGCGAGCGCCGCCGCGGAAGTCCTGCGCCACCTGTACCGGGAAACCGAGGCGCTGGACGATATCTCACCGGACATGGTGCACCTGTACATCCGGGAATCCGGATTTGAGCGCCTTCCGGACGAGAAGGCCTTCGATGGCAGCCAGATCATCATCAAGACGCCGAAGCTCCAGGCCCGTCCTCGCGGCAAGAACCAGCAGCGCTACGTGCACAGCATCCGTTCCCACGACGTCAATTTCGGCATCGGGCCGGCCGGCACCGGTAAAACGTGGCTGGCAGTCGCCTGTGCCGTGGAAGCGCTGAAAGACGAACAGGTCAAGCGAATCCTGCTGGTGCGCCCGGCGGTGGAAGCCGGCGAGAAACTCGGTTTCCTGCCCGGCGACCTTGCGCAGAAAGTGGACCCTTACCTGCGCCCCCTGTACGACGCGCTTTATGAGATGCTCGGCTTCGAGCAGGTCACCAAGCTGATCGAGAAGAGCGTGATCGAGATCGCGCCACTGGCGTTCATGCGCGGGCGAACCCTGAATAATGCGTTTATCATCCTCGACGAAAGCCAGAACACCACCCGGGAACAGATGAAAATGTTCCTGACCCGGATCGGTTTCGGCTCAACGGCGGTGATTACCGGTGACACCACCCAGGTGGACCTGCCCCGGGGCCAGCATTCCGGCCTGGTGCATGCAGCCGCCGTACTGAGCCAAGTCACGGGCATCGGATTTACCCGCTTCGACGCCCGGGACGTCGTGCGCCACCCGCTGGTCCAGCGGATCGTGGAAGCCTACGACGATCACGATGAAGCCACCGCCGGAGGCAAGACCTCGTGACCCGATTGGCGGTGGATATCCAGGTCGCCTCGGAACAAACCGACCTTCCGGACGTCGAAAGCCTGACCCGCTGGGCCAACCAGGGCTGGCAGGGAGAGGATGAGTCCGAGGTGACGCTGCGCATTGTCGACGAGGACGAGAGCGCCACGCTGAATGGCCAGTATCGTCAGAAAGACCGCCCGACCAACGTGCTGTCTTTTCCGTTTGAGCAGCCAGAGGGGATCACCGTTCCTCTGGCCGGCGATCTGGTGGTCTGCGCGGGCGTCGTGGCCCGCGAGGCCGCGGAACAGGGCAAAACCCTGGACGCCCACTGGGCACACATGGTGATTCATGGCATGCTCCACCTTCAGGGGTATGATCATATCGATGACCGGGATGCTGAAATCATGGAAACCCTGGAGATCCGCCTGCTTGCGGAACTGGGCTTCAGCAACCCCTATCTTGCAGAGGACACGGATCAAGACTCATGAGCGACGATCACTCGAGTCGCAGTCAGGGCAACAAGTCCTGGCTGGAACGTATTTCCCAGGCTTTCTCCAACGAGCCGGAATCCATCACCGACATCCTTGAAGTCCTGCGGGATGCCGAATCCGAAAACATCATCGATGCCGATGCCATGAGCATCATCGAAGGGGCCATGCAGGTCACCGACATGCGTGTCGATGAAATCATGATCCCCCGCTCGCAGATGGTCACCGTCAAGGCCAGCGCCGAGCCCAAGACGTTCCTCAACGACATCATCGAATCGGCTCACAGCCGCTTCCCGGTCATTGGCGACAACCAGGACGACGTGATTGGCGTTCTGCTGGCCAAGGACCTGCTGCCGCTGGCCATGAACAACGACCTGACCTGGAACAAGATCCGCGAGATCCTGCGCCCGCCCACCTTCGTGCCCGAGAGCAAGCGGCTGAACCAGCTGCTCAAGGAATTCAAGGAAACCCGCAACCACATGGCCATCGTGGTGGATGAGTACGGCGGTACCGCCGGCCTGATCACCATCGAGGACGTGCTGGAGCAGATCGTCGGCGAGATCGAGGACGAACACGATTTCGACGAGGAAACCCACATCAAGGCCCGGGCCGATGGCAGCTATGCCGTCAAGGCCATGACGCCGGTGGATGATTTCAACGCCTTCTTCGACACGGAGCTGGACGAAGAGGAGTTCGACACCATTGGCGGCCTCGTCCTCCGGGAATTCGGCCACCTGCCCCGGCGCGGCGAAGAGATTGAGTTTGGCGGTTTCCAGTTCACCATCCTGAACGCGGACAATCGTGTCATACGACTGATTCAGGTCCGCCGCCGTGAGTCCTGACCCAAGCCCCCTCGTGCGCATGTTCCGATTACTGGCGCTGGTGGTGGCCGGCGGGCTACAGACGCTGACGTTTGCGCCCTTCGGCTACGAGTGGCTGGCACCGCTGTCGATCCTGCTGATCCTGGCTGCCGTCATACCCGGCGGCCCGCACCGGCTATTCCTGAAAGGCTGGCTGTTCGGGCTGGGCCTGTTCGGCAGTGGCGCCTCCTGGGTCTATATTTCCATCAGCCAGTACGGCAACACCTCGGCGCCGTTGGCGGTGGTGCTCACGGCCCTGTTCGCAGCCGGGCTCGCCCTGTTTCCGGCCCTCACGTTCTGGACCTGGGGCAAGCTGGCCGGTGACCGCCCGGCCCGTCGGCTGATTCTGTTTCCCGCCTTCTGGGTTATTGGCGACTGGGTCCGCAGCTGGCTGTTGACCGGTTTCCCCTGGCTCTACCTCGGCACGGCACAGGTCGATGGCCCTCTCGCCGGCTACGCTCCGGTGACCGGCGTGCATGGGGTGACGTTCCTGATTGTCGCCTCGGCAACAGCGCTGTTCGGCGCCGCCGTGATGCTGGCCCACCGGCGCAAGGTCGCCGCCGCGGTGACCGCCGTTCTGGCCATACTGCCCTGGATCGCGGGTCCGGCCCTGGCCGGGCTCAACTGGACCCAGCGGGACGACACCCCGATGGGAATCACGGCCGTGCAGGGCAATATCCCGCAACAGATCAAATGGGACCCGAACTTCCTCAAGAAGCAGATTGCCACTTACCTGGACCTGACCGAGAACGACTGGAACCAGGACCTGATCCTCTGGCCGGAAACCGCCATCCCCGTGACCCAGGACCAGGCCGGCCCGCTGATCGAAAACCTGGCGAGCCGTCTGGGCCCCAAATCCACGCTGATTACCGGCATTCCCTGGTACGGTTTCAGTGACAAGCTGGAAGACTTCACCTTCCGCAACAGCATCATGGCGATTGGTAATGGCAACGGCATGTATTACAAGCAGAAGCTGGTGCCTTTCGGGGAATACGTCCCACTGCAGCAATACTTGCGCGGGCTGATCGGCTTCTTCGACCTGCCCATGTCGAGCTTTTCACCGGGGCCGTCCGACCAGCAACCGCTGATCGCCAACGGTCATCGGGTGATGCCGTTCATCTGTTACGAGATTGCCTATCCGGATTTCGTGGCGCGCAATGCCGCCGACACCGACCTGCTGATCACCATCAGCAACGATGGCTGGTTTGGTCATTCCATCGGACCGCTGCAGCATCTTCAGATTGCGCGAATGCGCGCACTGGAAACCGGTCGTTTTGTGCTTCGTGGAACCAATAACGGCGTGACCGCCATCATCGACGATCGCGGCCAGATCGTTGATCGGATTCCACAGTTCAAGAAAGAAATTATGCGCGGAGAGGTCTATGCGGTGACGGGGGCCACGCCCTTCATGACGACCGGGTCCTGGCCGATCCTGATCCTGGCCATGATCCTGGTGGTGTTTGCCCGGCCCCGGATCATACCGGAGCCGAGTCGCCAGACCCACGCCGGCTGAGACGCCGGGGGCTAATCTGCCGTATCGCCGCTGACCTCCGGATCATGGGGCCAGCGCGCGGTCACCCGCTCGAAGTAGTGCGAGCCACATGCCTCACAAGGCTCGATGTGGCTGGTTTCAACCAGACAGACCATGTGACCGCAGGACACGCAGCGCAGTACCCCGGCCGTGGCGATCTCGCCACTGATGTACTGTCCCGGCTGATGATGCAGCTTGTGGTCCAGCTCCAGGGTATCCAGACGGGTCTTGTCGGCCACTGAAAACAGCAGATCCAGCAATTGATGCTCGATCAGCGCCAGGTCCAGTCGCAACCACTCCCCGACCCCCTCGCCGGTTTCACCCACGAAGTGCATGAGGTGGGAGACATCCCGACGGACATAGGCCGCGAGCAGGTCAACCTCCTCCCGGGTCAACTCCTCCAGGCCGTTCTCGAATTCCACCGCCTCATCAACCGCGTCACGCAAACTGTCCCAGCTCTTGCGCTCCATCTGATTGAGGCGATTCACCACGCGCTCAAGCATGCGGTTGTAGACTTTCAGAGCCTGTCCGGTAAAGGCCGGTTTCTCGTCATTCTCACTCATGACCATCTCCTCGCACGGAAAACCATCAGTGGATACACCTGTCTGATTGCAGTTTGGCACACTCCAAGTATGACTGCCGAGGCACTTTTCCAGTATGGGGGCCGGATCATACGCGGCAGGCTACCTGTCGGGCCTCGTGTGCGTTAAAATGCGCGGTCTCCCCGTGACGGAAACGCCAGCGTCACGCGTATTGAACCGATATGGCCAACACCGACCGACAACAGGGTAACCTCAGTAATGGCAGGAATGGACGAGCAATATCGCCCGCAGGAAATCGAGAAAAAGGCCCAGCAGTTCTGGGAAACCAATGACACCTTCTCGGTGAAGGAAGAGCCCGGCAAACCAAAGTACTACTGCCTGTCCATGTTCCCGTACCCCAGCGGCAAGCTGCACATGGGGCATGTCCGCAACTACACCATCGGCGATGTCATCAGCCGTTACCAGCGCATGCAGGGCAAGAACGTCCTGCAGCCGATGGGCTGGGACGCTTTCGGCCTGCCCGCGGAAAACGCGGCGGTGAAGAACAAGTCCGCGCCTGCCAAGTGGACCTACGCCAATATCGAATACATGAAGGACCAGCTGCGCCAGCTGGGCTTCGGCTATGACTGGAAGCGGGAACTGGCCACCTGCTCGCCGGACTACTACAAGTGGGAGCAGTGGTTCTTCACCAAGCTCTACGAGAAAGGCCTCGTCTACAAGAAGATGGCCACCGTCAACTGGGATCCGGTGGACCAGACGGTTCTGGCCAACGAGCAGGTGGTCGACGGTCGCGGCTGGCGCTCCGGAGCTCTGGTGGAGCAGAAGAAAATTCCCCAGTGGTTCATCAAGATCACCGACTACGCCGAAGAGCTGCTGGACGACCTGGACGCCATGAACGAATGGCCGGAACAGGTGCGCACCATGCAGCGCAACTGGATCGGCAAGTCCACCGGTGTCGAGCTGACGTTCCCGCTCGACGGCCGTGACGACGAGCTGCGGGTCTACACCACACGCCCGGACACGCTGATGGGTGTGACCTACATGGCGGTGGCCGCCGAGCACCCGCTGGCCAAGGCGGCGGCCGAACGCAACCGGGAAGTCGGCAACTTCGTCGAGAGCTGCCGCAACAGCAAGGTGGCCGAAGCCGACCTGGCGACCATGGAAAAACAGGGCATCGATACCGGCTTCAAGGCCGTGCATCCGCTGACCCAGGACCTGATCCCGGTCTACGTGGCCAACTTTGTCCTTATGGATTACGGCACCGGTGCATTGATGGCGGTGCCGGGCCACGATGAGCGTGACCACGAATTCGCCCTGAAATACCGCCTGCCGATCCGTCAGGTGATTTCCTCGAAAGACCACAAGGAAATCGACATCCAGGAAGCGGCCTTCACTGAAAAGGGCTATCTGGTCAATTCCGGCAAGTACAACGGCCTGACCAGCGAGGAAGCCTTCGAGGACATCGCGGATCACCTGGAGAAAGCCGGCATCGGCGAGCGTAAGGTCAACTACCGCCTGCGCGACTGGGGTGTTTCCCGCCAGCGTTACTGGGGTGCACCGATTCCGATGATGACGCTGGAAGACGGCACCGAAATGCCGGTCCCCGAAGACCAGCTGCCGGTCCGCTTGCCGGAAGACGTGGAAATGGACGGTGTGAAATCGCCCATCAAGGCGGATCCGGAATGGGCCAAGACGTCCTATAACGGTCAGCCAGCCACCCTGGAAACCGATACCTTCGACACCTTCATGGAGTCGTCCTGGTACTACGCCCGCTTTGCCTGCCCCGACTACAAGGAAGGCATGCTCGACCCGGCCGCCGCCAACTACTGGCTGCCGGTCGATCAATACATCGGCGGTATCGAGCACGCCATCCTGCACCTGCTTTACGCGCGTTTCTTCCACAAGCTGATGCGTGATGTGGGTCTGGTGGAGAGCTCCGAGCCGTTCAAGCGCCTGCTCTGTCAGGGCATGGTGCTGGCCGAGACCTATTTCCGCGACGACGCGAACGGCGGCAAGGAATGGATCTCGCCCAGCGACGTGGAAGTCGAGCGCAACGACAAGGGCCAGCCCGTCAGTGCCAAACACAAGCAGGATGGACAACCCGTCGAGTCCGGCGGCATCTCCAAGATGTCCAAGTCGAAGAATAACGGCATCGACCCGCAGGCCATCATCGACCAGTTCGGTGCCGACACCGTTCGCCTGTTCATCATGTTCGCCGCCCCACCGGAGCAGTCGCTTGAGTGGTCCGACAGTGGCGTGGAAGGCGCACACCGCTTCATCAAGCGTCTGTGGCGCATGGTCCACGAGCACGCCAGCGGCGGCAGCGCTCCGACCCTGAATGTTGAAGACCTGACCGACTCCCAGCGCAACCTGCGTCGCAAGACGCACGAAACCATCGCCAAGGTCAGCGATGACGTGAGTCGCCGCCTGACGTTCAACACCGCCATTGCCGCGGTGATGGAATTGCTGAACGAAGTCAGCAAGCTGGAAGTGACAGCGGACTCGGATCGCGCCGTCGTCCAGGAAGCCCTGGATACCGCGGTGCTGTTGCTGTCGCCGATTACGCCGCACGTCTGCCACAGCCTCTGGGAGGCCCTGGGTCACCCCGAAGCGGTAGTGGATGCCAACTGGCCGGACGCCGACGAATCCGCCATGGTTCGCTCGACCATCCAGATGGTCCTGCAGGTCAACGGCAAGGTGCGCTCCAAGGTGGACGTGCCGGCCAACCTGCCCAAGGATGCCCTGGAAGCCCTGGCCCTGGATGATGAAAACGTCCAGCGCTTTACCGACGGCAAAACCGTCCGCAAAGTGATCGTGGTGCCGGGCAAGCTGGTGAATATCGTCGCCAACTGATCGGACAATACAGTCATCGCCGGGCCGGGAGCTGTCATGGCAAGGAAATCGGAAAAGCTGTCATTTCGCACGCCACTGCTACTGGGCGCCGCACTGCTGATTAGCGGTTGCGGCTTCCAGTTGCGGGGCGCGCCACCCGTTGCGGAGGCGCTGCAACCGCTGAGTCTGGAATGCGATGGCAGCGTGCCCTACGAGCTGTGTGAGACCGTTCGCCAGCAACTTGACGATGGCGGTATCAAAATGGCTGAACCGGCCGATGCGGCCTACCGGGTCAAGCTCAACGGCTTCAAACAGAGCCGGCGGGCCAGCGCCATCCAACTGGATGCGTCGGCCGCCGAATACGACTTGCGCCAGTCCCTGAACGTCAACGTCGTCAGCCACGACCAGATACCGGTACTGGCAGACGCGGAAGTACGCACCAGCGAAATCTACAGCTATGACGACACCAACGTCCTGGCCAAGCGCCGCGAGGAAGAGACGATTCGCGAGACACTCCACCAGCGCCTGGCCCAGCAGGTGATCTTCCGGCTGGCGCCGCTCACCGATGAGCGCCTGAAAGTCATCCGGGACGACTACGAAAAGTCCCAGACCCAGCAGCCCGCGGAGTCGCAATGAAGACCAACCCGGCCCAGCTCGATCAGGTCCTGTCCCGCGGGCTGGCACCGGTCTACCTGGTGTCCGGGGACGAGCCGTTGCTGGTACAGGAGTGCTGCGACAGGATTCGGGCCAAAGCCCGGGAAGCCGGCTATAACGACCGTCAGATCTTCCATAACGACCGCAGCATGGACTGGAACCAGGTTGGTGAAGAGCTCAACGCCCTGTCCCTGTTTGCAGAGCGTCGCCGCATCGAAATCCACCTGCCCACCGGCAAGCTGGGTGACGGCCGCAAGGTCCTGGAACAGGTGCTCCAGTCGCCTCCCGACGACATCATCCTGATCCTGATCAGCATCCGCCTGGATGCTGCTGAAATCCGGCGCAAGTGGTACAAACAGCTCCAGGACAAAGGCGTCCATGTGCCGGTGTGGCCGGTCGACGCGGACAAGTTCCCGGGCTGGCTGCAGCAGCGGGCCCGAGCCCAGGGACT
The DNA here is from genome assembly GCF_016798325.1 of Marinobacter mangrovi. GTDB lineage: Bacteria > Pseudomonadota > Gammaproteobacteria > Pseudomonadales > Oleiphilaceae > Marinobacter_A > Marinobacter_A mangrovi. The sequence goes on along the minus strand of NZ_JAERVO010000002.1, from coordinate 522,577 downwards.
GACGCTCACCCAGGGCGCCCTCACGGAGCTGGCTGAACGCCTGGAAGGTAACCTGCTGGCCGCCAGTCAGGAGATCGATCGACTCGCCCTACTGGCGCCGGACAAGACCGTCGACGAAGAGATCGTGAACCAGGCGGTTCTGGACAGCGCCCGTTTCAGCGTGTTCGAGCTGGTGGGTGACATCCTGTCCGGTAAGGCCGAGCAGGCCCATCGGATCATCGGTATCCTGCAGCAGGAAGAGGATAGCCCCCTGGGCCTCCTCGCCATTCTCAGCCGGGACCTGCGCATGACCGGCCGACTTCAGTCCGCCCTGCAACGCCGGGAAACCGCCAAGGACTTTTTTCGCAGCAACAACATCCGCCAACCCCAGCGCATGCGCCAACTCGAACAGGCCGCCCGGCGACTGCGCCCACCCCAGATTCGCCAGGCGCTGATCCGCTGCAGCGACATCGATCGCAGCGCCAAGGGCTATGACAGCCTGTCCCCCTGGCACTACCTGCGCACGCTTACCACCGAACTGGCGGCGATCCGCCGCTGAATCTTTGATTCAGGACAAGAAGTCGCCCGATAAATGGGTACATAGCCCGTCAGTGTCCGGCTTCTGTTGACAGCTTGTCGACCTCAGGCGCATCGTTTAACCAACGCTGATATTCCCAGCCGGAGGAACAACGATGGGTTGGAAAAATGATCTGCAAAAGCTCTCGGATACCCTGAAACAGCAGCGGGATGAGCTCCGCCTGCAGCTCCACCTCGCCCGCCAGGATGTGCGGGACGAATGGGACGACATGGAAGACTACTGGAATCAGTTCAAGCACAAGCTGGACGATCTGCTGCACGACGCCTCGGACGCCTCCGAGGAAGCCTATCGCACCGCCCATGACATCGGCGAGGACCTGAAAGACGGTTACCAGCGGATCCGTAGCCGCCTGAAAGACCTGTAGCCTGCCTCTTGGCCGATCCGGCCAACTCCATGCCGACTGCCCATTTTTGTAAAAAATGCGGTACCGCCTCACAGACGGGGCGACCGCTTTGCCTAAACTTTGTACACAACACGGTCTTCATCCATCGGATGGAAGGCGTGGTGCTCTCGGGCACATGAGGCCCAATCGGCAATGACAATAAAAGGCGAGTCAGGTTAAAAAGACACCATGAAAACACGACACATCCTGATGACCGTGGCTCTGGTGCTGAGTGGCCAGGCCAGCTCACAAACCACGTTCTCTGACCCGGACGCGGTGGCCAACGATATTTTCTGGAACAAGCTCTACCAGGACGGCGGCAAAACTTTTTTCTGCCAGAAGCCGTTCAATGGCAAGTCGTTCCTGTTGTCGGCGGGCTACATCTACCCGCTGAGTCATGTGCGTAACGCCCTGCATTGTGGGTCTCCCAGCCAGTGTGAGCGGGAGAGCGACGTCTACCGCTACATTGCGTCGGATCTGCACAATATGATCCCGGTGGAAACCCAGGTGGAAATGCGACGACGCAGTGCCAAATATGCCCAGTTGGGTGAGCGCGTTGACGTCAACGAATGCGGTATCCGCGAAAGCCTCCAGAACATCGAGCCACCGGATGCCATCAAGGGCGATGTGGCGCGTGGCGTGGCCTATATGGTCAAGACCTATGATCTGCCGCTGATTGCCTCACCACAAGTGCTGGCGAGCTGGAATGCGGGCGATCCGCCCGACGACCAGGAGCTGGCCCGCAACCAACGCATCTCGGACATTCAGGGCAGCGATAATCCCTTCATCAGCCAACCCGATCTGCTGGACAGCAATATCTGACGCGTCAGCACACCTTTTCCCGACCCCAAACAAAAGGGCCGCCTGATCACCAGGCGGCCCTTTTGATGTGGTCAACCTCAAAGAGCGATTAGAACTCTTCCGCGGTCAGGTCCATCATTGATGCACTGCCACTGCGGATGCCCTCGGCCAGAGACACGGTCTTTGGCAGCATCCGATCAAAGTAGAAGCGTGCCGTCTTCAGTTTACCCGTGTAGAAACCGGAAGTATCACCTTCGGCCTTCGGCGCCGCCGCCTTGACAATGCGCGCCCACATGTAGGCCAGCGCCGTCAGGCCGAACAGGTCGAGATAGTCCACGGACGCTGCCCCGACTTCGTTCGGGTTCTCGGCCGACGCCTTGATCACGCTTTCAGTCACATCCGCCAGACGCTCCAGGGAGGCCGCGAGCGGCTCCAGATAGGGACGCAGGGCTGCATCGTTCTGGTTGGCTTCGATGAACGCGCCCACATCTTCGGCAAACAGCTCGAAGAAGCGACCGCCGTTGGCGACCACCTTGCGGCCCATCAGATCCAGTGCCTGGATGCCGTTGGCGCCTTCGTAGATCTGGGTGATGCGTACATCACGGACCAACTGCTCCTGGCCCCATTCACGGATGAAGCCGTGGCCACCAAACACCTGCTGGCCGATCACACAGGCGTCCAGGCCGCGATCGGTCAGGAACGCTTTGGCCACCGGCGTCAGCAGGGCCACCATGGCTTCGCCGTGCTGGCGACGTTCATCGTCTTCCGCGTACTTGGCGATGTCCAGCCACTGGGCCACGTAGGTGGAGAAGGCGCGACCGCCTTCGACATAACCTTTCATGGTCAGCAACATTCGGCGCACGTCCGGGTGCACGATGATCGGATCCGCGGCTTTCTCTTTCTCTTGCGCACCGGTCGGCGCCCGGCTCTGCAGACGCTCCAGGGCATATTCCCGGGCGCTCTGCAGGGACGCCTCAGCGGCGCCGATACCCTGGATGCCCACACCCAGACGCTCGTAGTTCATCATCGTGAACATGGCAGCCAGCCCCTTATTGGGCTCGCCCACCAGCCAGCCTTTGGCGCCGTCGAAGTTCATGACACAGGTGGCAGACGCCTTGATGCCCATCTTCTTCTCAATCGAGCCACAGGCCAGCGTGTTACGCTCACCCAGTGAGCCGTCCTCATTGACCAGGAACTTCGGCACCAGGAACAGGGAGATGCCCTTCGGCCCCTTGGGCGCGTCCGGCAGCTTGGCGAGAACCAGGTGGATGATGTTCTCCGCCATGTCGTGCTCGCCCCAGGTGATGAAGATCTTGGTCCCGGTGACGTTGTAGGAGCCGTCATCGTTCGGCTCGGCCTTGGTGCGGATGATGCCCAGATCCGTGCCGGCGTGGGGCTCGGTCAGGTCCATGGCGCCGGACCAGGTGCCGGCATACATGTTGGGCAGGTACTTCTCTTTCAGCTCCTGGCTGCCGTGGGCGTCCAGTGCCAGGCAGGCACCAGCAGTCAGCATCGGCGCCAGGCCGAAGGCCATGTTGGACGCCTGGATCATTTCCTCGAACTGGGCGACCAGCGTCTTGGGCATCCCCATGCCGCCAAACTCAGGGTTACCACCGAGGCCGTTCCAGCCGCCTTCCACGATGGTCTGGTAAGCCTCCTTGAAACCTTCCGGTGTAGAGACCTCGCCGTCATTCCACTTGCAGCCCTGTTCGTCCGCTTCACGATTCAGGGGAGCCAGAACGCCACCGGCGATCTTGCCGGCTTCCTCGAGAATGGCGTCCGCGGTCTCGGGGTCCACGTTTTCCGCCACTTTGGGCAGGGAGGCCCACAGGGCCGGAGCGTCAAAGACTTCGTTCATGACGAATCGGATGTCACGCAGGGGTGCCTGATAATCTGCCATCAATCAATTCCTCTCTGTACGGGCGTGAACAGACGTAATCGTTATTATTGATCGGGATTCTAACCGAAAACCGGACCGGCTCTCACTGCCTGATCTTCGTCGAAAAGACCCTTTTGGATGAGTCGCCGGCCCCAAAGAACCGGTAGCCTACGAAAAAGCCCGCCTCCTTCGGAGTGCGGGCTTTCCTTGCCTTACAACCTGCGCGTCACATCAGAACGCGAAGTGGTCTTCCGGCAGGTCCATCAGGCTGTCGGCGCCGGCCAGCATGCTCTCTGCATGGCCTTTGGAGCGCGGCAGCAGGCGCTTGAAGTAGAAGCGCGCGGTCTGGACCTTGGCGTTGTAGAAGGCTTCCTCGGAGGTGCCTTCCGCCATGGCGTCCAGCGCTACCTTGGCCATGCGGGCCCACAGGTAGGCGAAGACCGCGTAACCGGAGTACATCAGGTAGTCGACCGAAGCCGCACCCACTTCGTCCCGGTTCTTCATGGCGTTCATGCCGATCTTCATGGTCAGATCGCCCCACTCCTTGTTGATCGCCTGCAGCGGCTCAACAAATTCCTTCAGCTGTTCGTTGTCGGCGTTTTCCTTGCAGAACACGTGAACCTGCTTGGTAAAGCCTTTCAGCGACTCGCCCTGGCTCATCAGGACCTTACGGCCCAGCAGGTCCAGCGCCTGGATACCGGTGGTGCCCTCGTAGATCATGCCGATCCGGGCGTCACGAACGTTCTGCTCCATGCCCCACTCGGAGATGAAACCGTGACCACCGAAGACCTGCATGCCCAGGTTGGCAGACTCGTAACCGATTTCGGTCAGGAACGCCTTGGCGATCGGGGTCAGGAAGCCGAGCATTTCGTCAGCGGCCTTGCGCTCTTCCTCGGTCTTGCCCTGGTGCACGATGTCCGCCTGCTGGGCGGCCAGATAGATCAATGCACGTGCGGCTTCGGCCACGGACTTCTGGGTCAGCAGCATGCGGCGCACGTCCGGGTGAACGATGATCGGATCCGCCGGGCCGTCCGGGTTCTTGGCACCGTTCAGGGAACGCATGGCCAGACGCTCTTTGGCATAGGTCAGTGAACCCTGGAAGCCCAGTTCCGCCGCGCCCAGCCCCTGGATCGCAGTACCGATACGGGCGGTGTTCATGAAGGTGAACATGCAGTTCAGGCCCTTGTTTTCCGGCCCGATCAGCCAGCCCTTGGCGCCGTCGAAGTTCATGACACAGGTGGCGTTACCGTGGATGCCCATCTTGTGCTCGATGGAACCACAGGACACGGCGTTGCGCTCGCCCACGGAACCGTCTTCGCTCGGCAGGAACTTGGGCACGATGAACAGGGAGATGCCCTTGGTGCCTTCCGGTGCACCCGGCAGACGCGCCAGGACGATGTGGACAATGTTCTCGGCCATGTCGTGCTCACCGGCGGAGATGAAGATCTTGGTGCCGGAAATGCTGTAGGAACCGTCGGCGTTCGGCTCGGCCTTGGAACGCAGGATGCCCAGGTCAGAGCCACAATGCGGCTCGGTCAGACACATGGTACCGGTCCACTCACCGGAGATCAGTTTGGTCAGGTAGACCTGCTTCTGCTCTTCGGAACCATGCTGCTCGATGGTGTTGGTCGCACCGTGGCTCAGCCCCGGGTACATACCCCAGGACCAGTTGGAGGTGCCGACCATTTCGCTGATCACGATGCCGATGGAGCTCGGCAGGCCCTGACCACCGTAGTTGGGATCGGCGGTCATGGACGGCCAGCCGCCTTCCACGTACTGCTGGTAGGCTTCCTTGAAGCCGGTCGGCGTCTTGACGCCCTCTTCGCTCCAGGTACAGCCTTCCTGGTCGCCGACCTGGTTCAGCGGGGACAGGACCTGCTCACAGAACTTGCCACCTTCCTGGATAATCGCGTCGACCATATCCGGAGTCGCGTCTTCGGCACCTTCCAGGTTGGCGTAATGCTGTTCGCTGTCCAGAAGCTCGGACATCACAAATTTAATGTCACGCAGGGGCGCTTTGTACTCAGGCATGGGTTACACCTCATTCTCGGTCGTGTCCGTCGGGATCCGCGGAGCACTGGCCTTGGTTTGGCACATGGGCAGGCGCAGGCGCTCTACCCGTTAATTAAACGGTTGTTTGAAACATACGTTTGTAAGTGGGCGCGTGTCAAGAGTCCGGTGAGCAATTTATGCGATCCGTATCATGCCTTGGAGAGTGCCTCTGCCGGGGCGGCAGGCCTTGCAGGGAGGGATCAGGCAGTTGCCTGGAATGCCGTAGTTGGCTCGTCCGATTCGAGGCCGGTCAGCCCTTCGACACGGCGATAGGTGGCCCCGGCGGCATGGCTGGCAGACGCTGGAGTGTCACCCTCCTCAGCGCCCGCTGATGAGGTTGCGCGACCGCTTTCCTCCGCCCTTTCGACCTGGGCCTGCAGCAGGATCTGCATGGCCTGCGCCGCTACCTGCCGATCCTGGGACGACGGCTGTGCCGGCGCCAGAGCCGCGGCTCGGACGGTGCGCATCTTGTCGATCGTTGCCTGGGGGTTACCGGATACCGGTGAGATATCGATCGGGACTTCACCCTCGGTCGCGTACTGGGCGCCATCGGGACCACGGGTGTAGGTAAAACTGGCGGCGCCGGCATGTTGGCCCCCGGCGGACTGGTGTGCCGACTCGTGCGCGCGCACTTCCCGGTCGCGCGACTTCAGGTCACGCAGTTCCGCCAGATCCGAATCATCAAGCGATGCATCCGATTCTGCACCCTGGGCGCGGGCTTTAATGGCTTCGGTGGGAGAATCCGCCTTGGCGGGACTGGCATCCGCCTTATTCGACGGCGCGCCAGAGCGTTGTCCGGACGCCGACGATGTGGCGTAAGGAAGCGATGTTCCAATAGACCCGAGAGAAACGGTCACCGCAGGGCTCCATCAGCTATGCGGATCAGGCCATGACGTCGAGCAACGACCCAAGCGTCTCGTCGGCGGTTTTCACCACCTGCGCAGAGGCCTCGACGTTGCGTGCATACAGCTTCATATCGACGATGGGTTCAATCAGATCGTTACTGCTTTCGGCGCTGCCCTGGGGGCCATCCGTACCGGCACGGGCGATTTTGCGGGCGGATGCTTCCATCCCGGCCATGCCGTCCTGGACGCCCTGAACACCGATCGCGAAACTGTTGTTACTGATCATCATGGTGACCACCTATTGAACCATGACTGCATTGAAGCAGAGCGCTGTTCAATTATCAATCAACGGTTTCAAATCGATACAATTTGTCAGCGCCTCGATATCCAGCGTTTCCTGCCACGGCAGATCACCCAGCATGGGCGCGGGCAGGTGCTGACGCAGATAGGCCAGATTCTCCGCTTCAACCGGCATCGGCTCCGGCGCCAGGCGATTGGCGACCCAACCCGCCACGGGCAGACCGTCGGCACGAATCGCTTCGGCCGTGAGCAGTGCATGGTTAATGCAGCCCAGCTGCAGTGGCACGACCATGATCACCGGCGTGTTCAGCTCCTGGGCCACCCGGGAATAGGTTTCCCGATCGTTCAACGGCACTCGCCAGCCTCCGGCACCCTCCACCAGCATGACATCCGCCGGCCGCATCTGCATGCCGCGACAGAGGCCAACGAGACGCTGTGCGGTAACCTGACGCCCCGCCTGCACCGCCGCGATATGGGGCGCGATGGCCGGCTCCAGCGCCACCGGGTTGATCTGATCGTAGGGCAGCGCCTCCGTCATGGCCGCCTGGAGCGCCAGGGCGTCCTCGTTACGCAATCCTTCGGGCGTCACCTCGCAGCCGGACGCCACGGGCTTGATCGCCACGGTACGCAGCCCGGCTTTTGCCGCTGCGCGCAGCAGAACGGCGGATACCAGTGTTTTTCCCACACCGGTATCGGTGCCGGTCACAAAGAAAGTTCGTTTGGCCATGGTCTGGTCTGAATCCTATACAGCAGCGCCTGACGGTCGACGGGCGATCAGGTAACCAGCTTCATAGCTGGCGGCCACACTCCCGCCGTCTTGACGCGGATAACAGTGGTAAAGTTGCTTGAGACGGCGCGCACCGGTCAGCGAGCGCCGTCTGTTTGGCGCCTTGTGATGGGCACCGAGGTCCTTGAGTTCCCGCAACAAGTCAGCCGGGTGGCAATAGTCCAGAACAATGCACTCCTGCCGGACTTCACCACCGCCGAAGACGCGCGCCAGCGCATCGTGCATCGTTGCAGGTGATTCAAATTCATTAATGTGGGATTGTCCGGGATCCACCGCCTGCCAGGCCCGGTCCAGTTCACGCAGGGTGCCGTCCAGCAGTGTGGAACACACCAGCCAGCCGCCGGGCCGCAGGATTCGGAACGCCTCTCTGAGTACCGTCTCCGGATCGTCGCACCACTGGATCATCAGGTTGGAAAACACCACATCCTGACTCGCATCCGCCAGCGGAATGGCTTCGGCATCCGCCGCCAGCCAGCGTGCCGACACCGCCCGATGGGCACGGGCATAATCCAGCATATCCGGAGACAGATCGATGGCGTTCAGCCCGTCCGGCTGCAGCTTTCGTTGCAACGGCTCCAGAAAGAGCCCGGTGCCGCAGCCCAGGTCTGTCACCTCATCGGCCCGATCAGCCGGCAACAACCCCAGCAGGCGTTGCCCCATGTGGCGTTGCAGGCGGGCCGCCCGGTCGTAACTGGCCGCGGCCGCGCCAAAATCCCGGGCAATGCTCGCCCGGGTGCCACGACGTGAAACCGTGGACGCGTCGAGATCAGGCCGCCTGGCCAGCGCGGTATTCATTCAGACAGTCCTCGATTGCCCGACGGACTTGCGTTGTCGCGTCACCGAAGGGCCAGTGATAAAGATGCTCCAACAGCCGGACAGGTCGCCCCTGCGACTGCAACAAGGCGGCGCAGGCCGGATCGACCAGCGGGTCAAGGCGGCCAAACAGGTGCACCGTCGGCGCGGCTACTTCGGCCCATTCCTGCCGCTGATCCACCTCGGCCAGCCACGCCAGACTGTGGGTCAATACGGCGTTGCTGGCCGGTGGCCCGGACGCCAACCAGGGGTCCAGTGCCTGCCGTCCCGCCGGCGCCCCATGAACCTGTAACAACATGAATCGCTGCCATTGGCGGGCAGCCTGACGCTCAAGCCCCTGCCGAAATCCGGCGAAGGTGTCTGGCGCCATACCGGTATCACCCGCCTCGCGGGCTACAAAACAGGGATGGGTGCACAGGGTGATCACGCCGGCGACCCGTTCTGGCGCGCGACGGGCGACCGCCATGGCCAACAGACCGCCCAGCGACCAGCCCACCAGCCATACGCGATCACCGATGCGGTCGAGAAGGGCATCGGCGGCGGCATCGAACGAAGGAATCCCGGCAAGGAGCGAGTCATCAAGGGAAAACGCCGTCACCTCGCTCGCCAAGCCATCGACGAGCGGCCGAATCATATCGACCGGCGCGCCCCAGCCGCTGATCAGCGTCAGCCGGTCGACAGGTACCGTCATGCGGCCGTGCCGGAGAGCGTTTCCCGGCATTCGGACAGCGCCTGCAACAACCGGTCGAGGTGCGCTTCCGTGTGCGCCGCGCTGAAGGTCACCCGCAGCCGGGCTTCGCCTTCGGGCACCGTCGGTGGGCGTATGGCGGTGACCCAGATGCCCCGGGTTTCCAGCGCCTGGCTCAGGGCCAGCGCCGACCACGCGTCGCCCAGCAGTATGGGCTGGATCGGGGTATCTGAGGGCATCAACGTATACCCCATGGCGCTCGCTTCCCGACGGAACCGGGCGATCAGTCGCGCCAGGTGATCACGGCGATCATCGCCCTGCTCCAACAACGTTACGCTGGTGCAGGTGGCCCTTGCTATGGCCGGCGGCATGGCGGTCGTGTAGATGTAGGTACGGGCTTTCTGGACCAGGTAGTCCATCATCAATTGCGACCCGGCGACAAAGGCGCCACTGGTTCCAAATGCCTTGCCCAGCGTGCCAATGACGATGGGCACGTCCTTCGCACTCAATCCGAAATGATCGACGCTGCCTCGCCCCCTGGTTCCGATACAGCCGAAGCCATGGGCATCGTCCACCACCAGCAGCGCATCGTGACGCCGACAAGCCGCAGCGATCTCCGGCAGCGGCGCGACATCGCCATCCATACTGAAGACGCCATCGGTCACCACCAGCTTGTGGCCGTCGGTTTCCGCCAGCATCGCCTCCAGTGACTCAACGTCAGCGTGGGGATAACGACGGACCCGGGCCCGACTGAGGATGCAACCGTCAATAAGCGAGGCGTGGTTCAATCGATCTGAAAAGATGGTGTCGCCACGCCCGGCCAGGGCGCTGATAACGCCCATATTCGCCATGTAACCGGTGGAGAAGAACAGCGCCGCCTCGCGATCGGTGAAACGGGCCAGCGTCTCTTCCAGTTCATGATGCGCGCTGTGATGACCGCAGATCAGGTGAGAGGCACCGCCACCCAGTCCGGTGTCCAGCAGCGCCTCACGGGCCGCCGAGACGCTGTCGGGATGGTTGGCCAGCCCCAGATAGTCATTGCTGCAGAACGACAGTACGGACCGCCCGTCAACCACCATTTCCGGTTGTTGCGGCGTCTGTACCTCACGGCGCCAGCGATAGAGACCATCGGCCTGGCGCCGTTCCAGTTCGGCCCGAAAATCACGCACGGGTCACCTCAAGCGGTCTGACGATCGGTGGCGTCGTAGAACAGGTGGCGATTGCGCTCTTTTTCCATCGCATCCACCAGACCGGCTTCGCGCTCTTCGTCAGTGTGGGCTTCGCCGCGCTGCTCGGGACGAATACCCAGACGCTTGAACAGCTGCCGATCGTGATCCGCTTCCGGGTTGGTGGTGGTGAGCAGCTTCTCACCGTAGAAGATGGAGTTGGCACCGGCCAGGAAGCACAGCGCCTGCATCTGGTCGTTCATGTTCTCGCGACCGGCCGACAGGCGCACGTGGGATTCCGGCATGACGATCCGGGCCACCGCGATGGTGCGCACGAATTCGAACGGATCCAGGTCGTCGACGTCTTCCAGCGGTGTGCCGGCCACCTTGACCAGCATGTTGATGGGAACACTTTCCGGATGGTGCGGCAGATTGGCCAGCTGCATGATCAGGCCGGCCCGGTCGTCTTCATCCTCACCCATCCCCATGATGCCGCCACAGCAGACTTTCATGCCGGCCTTGCGAACGTTGTCCAGGGTATCCAGACGGTCCTGGTAGGTCCGCGTGGTGATGATGTGGTTGTAGTATTTCTCGGAGGTATCGAGGTTGTGGTTGTAATAGTCCAGCCCCGCTTCGGCCAGTTGGTCGGCCTCGCTCTGCTGGAGCATGCCCAGGGTCATACAGGTTTCCAGACCCAGGGATTTCACCTGCCGCACCATGTCCAGGACGTAGGGCATGTCCTTCTTGGATGGACTGCGCCAGGCCGCACCCATGCAGAACCGGGACGCGCCCTTGTCTTTTGCGGCGCGCGCCTCGGCCACCACCTTTTCGATTTCCAGCAGCTTTTCCTTTTCCAGCCCGGTATTGTAGTGACCGCTCTGCGGGCAGTATTTACAGTCCTCGGGACAGGCACCGGTCTTGATGGAGAGCAGCGTGCTGACCTGCACCTCGTTGGGATCGAAGTGCTCCCGGTGTACGCTTTGCGCCTTGAAGACGAGGTCGTTGAACGGCAGATCGAAAAGCGCGCGGATCTCGTCCAATGTCCAGTCGTGGCGGATCGGTGATGCTGTCATGGGAATCGGTCCTGTATGGTTCTCATCAGGGCCAGGCTGGGCCCGCCCTTTATTTTCTGTTCAAGGATTGAACGCATGATAAATTGCCTGACCACGCTGTCAACCTTCATACAACGAAAGGTTAACAACTGGCCGCGTCCCGGACATCCCTGCATCACCTGCCTCGCAACCACCCGCGAGCCGGGCCTGTGCACGGACTGCGCCGCCGACCTGCCCCGCAATTCACTGGCCTGTCGACGCTGCGCGCTTCCGTTGGTCAACCCCGGCGTGCTGGTCGGTAGCGAGCTGTGCGGCCCCTGCCTGACCAGACCACCGGCCTTTGAGGCCACCGCGGCCCCCTGGCTCTACGGTTTCCCGGTCAACCAGTTGATCAGCGGATTCAAGTTTGGTGGGCATCGCACCTTCGGACGGCCACTGGCCGAGATGCTGGCGACGGAGTTGATGCAGGCACAGGTCGATCGCCCGACCTGCCTGGTCCCGGTTCCCATGCATCGGCAACGTCTGCGGGAGCGGGGCTTTAATCAGGCTGAGGAAATCGCATGGTGGCTGTCGGACCGCTTGAAGATTCCGGTGCGCACAGCACTGGTCCGGCGTCGGCGGGAGACCAGCGCCCAATCCGGCCTGAACCGGCGCCAGCGGTTACAGAATCTGCGGGGCGCCTTCGAGGTCGGCACCGACCTTCCGGACCATGTCGCCATTGTCGACGATGTCATGACGACCGGTGCGACCGTGCAACAGATGGCCAGCGCCCTGCGGCGGGGCGGAGTCAATCGCGTGCAGGTCTGGGCGCTGGCCCGAACGCCTCAAATTCCGGAGCGTGCTATCTGAGACGGTCCGCAACCTGCCTGGCCAGAGCCAGGCAGGCGGTCAGTCCCGGGGATTCGATACCGAGAAGCTGCACCACGCCCGCCAACCCGTGTCGTATTCGTCCTGGATCCGAAAATCCTGGAAACCCGATCCCGGACCTGCCAGTTTGGGCCGGATACCGGCATAGGCCGGCTGCAGCCGAGCCGGATCCAGTGCCGGCCACCAACGGCGGATGGATTCGGCGAAGCGATCACGGCGGGCCGGATCGACCTGGTAATCGAGGCTATCAATCCACTCCACATCCGGCCCAAAACGCACCTGGCCCGCCATATCCAGCGTCAGATGAATGCCCAGCCCACCTGGCTCGGGGACCGGATACACCAGTGTGTCGAACGGATGACGCCCCGAGTAACTGAAGTAGCAACCACGGGCAAACCAGGCTTGCGGCCGAATCGACGCCGGGTAACCTTTCCAGCGATCCAAAAGGGCAATGGCGTAAAGCCCCGCAGCATTCACCACCCTGGGTGCCACCAACTCGCAGGGCGAGTCCCCGCCGACCCTCACCCGATGGTTGCCTTCACTGACGATGGATACCGCCGGCGCCCGGCAGATGACATAACCTCCTGCGGCCTCCAGATCGCCCAGCAGGGACAGCATCAGCGCGTGGCTATCAACGATCCCCGTGGTCGGAGAAAACAGGCCCTCGGCGGCAGAAACGTCCGGCAACGCCTGCCTGAGCGTCTCGCTCGCACCCCGCTGCAAAGGCACACCACAGGCGATGGCACGCGCCTCGATGCCCGACAGCACGTCGGCCTGCTGAGGATCGGTGGCAATAATCCACTTCCCCGTGCGGCGAAAGGGAACCTGGCGCTCTTCGCAATAGCGGTACAGGGCCTGCTTGCCGTCGATGCACAGACGGGCCTTCAGGGAATCCGGCGGATAGTAGAGACCGGCGTGAATCACTTCACTGTTGCGCGATGAGGTCCCCTCGCCCCAGTGATCGCCCGCCTCCAGCACCACGACACTCTGGCCGGCCTGCGCCAGTTCACGGGCAACAGCCAGGCCGACCACACCCGCGCCAATGACGACCGCATCCACGGAAAACTGTTCTACGCTCATCGAATCGGCCGATCCTCTTAAGTCTGTTTACGTGGCGTCCATACAAGCATCGGCGCGCCCCCCTGACAATGCTACTATGCGCCGTTACCTTTCATCGGATGAGAGATAGGGGGAGGGAATGTGAGCAACTCTGGACGGCAATGGGCCATGGCTGGCCTGGTGTTGACGACGCTGTTCTGGGCCGGTAACGCGCTGGTTGCCCGCGGTACGTCGGAGTCGATCCCTCCATTCGCGCTGTCTTTCTGGCGCTGGCTGATCCCGACAATCTACCTTGCCCCGTTCACCTTCCAGGCCGTGCGGCGTTATCGTCCTGTCCTTCGGGCGCACTGGAAACAGGTCTTCGCCCTCGCCTTTTTCAGTGTCGGCGCCTACAACACCATTCTCTACCTGGCAGCCCAGAGCACCGGCGCGATTAACATCGCCCTGGTCAGCTCCACCATGCCGCTGATGATCGTGCTCTTTTCCGCCATCATCCTGCGAACGCTGCCCCATCATCGCCAACTGGCAGGGCTGATTCTCGCGTTCTGTGGCGTATTGACGATCCTGACCCGCGCCAACCTGGATACGCTTTTAAAAGTGAACTTCAATCCCGGCGACCTGCTGATGATCCTGTCCATCAGCAGCTGGGCACTGTATTCGGTGCTGCTTAAGCGTTGGCCACTGGACATCCCGCTGTTCCCGCTACTCTGCATTCTGATCACGCTGGGGACGCCGATGATCCTGCCGTTCTACCTGTGGGAACTGCACAACGAAGGCGGGTTTGCCCTCAATGTGGGCAACCTGTCCGCCCTGCTCTACGTGGGTACCTTGCCCAGCGTCGCCGCGTATTTTTTGTGGAACAACGGCGTGCGCACCCTGGGCCCGGGCATGGCGGGGCTGTTCGCCTATCTGATCCCGGTTTTTGCGGCGCTGATCGCCGTGCCCGTGCTGGGCGAGTCGATCGAAGGCTATCATGCTGTCGGCGGCCTGTTGGTTTTGGCGGGACTATTGGCAGCATCCCGTCGCCCCAAGTCGGAAATCGTCGCGGATCGACTGACCCGATCGCAGGAAGGCGATAGGTAGGATAATCACACACAACAGGCGGCCAAGCCGGTATACTCTGGGATGAATCCATCCGGCGGACGTGCCGACGCCAATGGATGTGCAGGCAAGGAGTGCAGTACAGATGTCGGATCGTAAGCAGTTCCTGATCGTGATGCTGGTCGCGGCCGTCTTTATCGGATGGCTGAGTTGGCGCGGTATCGAAGTGATCTCATTGAATAACCATTTGCAGGATGACCCGAAACTGAGCAGCTATCCCTATCAGTTCCGGGTGCTCCGGGTTGAAGGCGATACGGCCATCATGTCGTCGCCCCGGTCTTACGAAGTCAGCACCCAGGATGCGCTGCGAACCCTGTTTCCCAGCATGCGTTCACTCAGTGACGACCACCGTGACTGGCAGCGGGCCGAACGCGAATTTGCGCACCTCCAGGCCCATGCCGGCAATCTGGTCCTTGCCGACGACCGTATCGACAAGATCCGCTGGGAACTGGATGAAAACTGGTATCACCTGAAGCGAATGGATCCCCGCGGCAAGCTGGCCTACTGAACGATCCGTACAGGCTCGAAGACCTGTGTGGCGGCCCGGCCTGTGGTATATTGCGACGCCATACTTCACGATCCGCCTGAACTATGTCTGACACCGGACTCGATACCACTGGACACCCCTACGATCACCTGACGCCCGACGTCCTGCTGGACGCCATGGAAGAGGCCGGCTTTCACATCAACGGCCGCATTTTTCCCCTGAACTCTTACGAGAACCGGGTTTACCAGGTGGGCATTGAAGACAGCCCGTCTGTCATCGCCAAGTTCTACCGCCCGGGCCGCTGGAGTCGGGAACAGATTGCCGAGGAACACGCCTTTTCGCTCGAGCTGGTTGATGCAGAATTGCCCATCGTCGCACCCGTGAAACTCGCAAACGGCGATACCATCGGCGAACACAACGGCTTCTGGTTTGCGGTTTTCCCGCAGCGCGGCGGCCAGGCGCCGGACACCAGCGAGCCAGACATGCTCTGGCGTCTGGGGCAATGGCTGGGCCAATTGCACAACGTGGGCGCGCGGACGCCGTTCCAACACCGTCCAACGCTGGACCTGATGACGGGCCTGGAGAAGGAAGCCCGTTACCTGACGGACAGCGGCCTGATCCCCACCGACCTGCGACCGGCCTGGGACTCACTGGTTCCGGATCTGCTGACCCACGCCAGGCAGCGGGTGGAAGAGGCCGGCCCCGTCGATACCGTACGCCTGCATGGCGACTGTCATGCCGGCAACATTCTCGTGCGTGATGAGCAGATGCTGTTTGTGGATCTGGACGACTGCCGCCAGGGTCCCGCCATCCAGGATCTCTGGTTGCTGCTTAACGGCGACGAGACCGAGCGCTCCCTGCAGTTCAGTGAGCTCATGGAAGGCTATGAAACCTTCCGCGATTTCAATCGCCGCGAGCGCTACCTGATCGAGCCACTGCGCTGTTACCGCCAGATCAGCCACGCCGCCTGGCTCGCGCGCCGCTGGAATGACCCGGCCTTCCCCAAATTCTTTCCCTGGTTCGCCCAGCCCCGATTCTGGTCCGACCAGGTGCTGGCCTTGAGAGAACAGCTTGCTGCGCTGCAGGCGCCGCCGATCAATCCGGGTGGGCCCTTCTGATATGGCACAAGACGAACGCCGCTACAGCGTCCGGGCCCTGATCATCGTCGCCCTTCTGGCCATCCTCGGTACGGTGCTGACACTGGAGACCGCCGGATTGATCAGCCACACCCGTGACAAGGACAAGGTGCAGGTCGGTGAATTCAGGGCAGTCTATGTCGGCCCCCGCGAAGACTATCGAATGTCGCCCAAGCCCTCTGAGCTTCATGCCGAGTGCTACGACGGCTACCTGGCTGTGGGCTCTGACACCGACATCACCCTCAAGGGCGTGCTGGTGGATTACAAGAACCGGGGCATCCGCTGCACGGTGGCGCCCCGACCACCCCAGGTTGCCCCTGAAGCAGCCACTCCGGAAGCATCTGACCACACAGGAGGCGACGATGGACAAACCCAGTGATCCGAAATCCAGTGAGCCCCTGTTCGAGGCAGACCGCATCTACACCGACACGGCATCGGAGGGTGGCGATTTCCGCTTTGATGCGGCCGTGGCCCGGGTTTTCCCCGACATGATCCGACGCTCCGTGCCCGGTTATACCACCCTGATTCCGATGATCGGCATCATCACCGAGCGTTTCGCCCAGGACGGCACCTTCTGCTACGACCTGGGGTGCTCCCTGGGCGCGTCGACACTGGCCATGCGCCATGGTGTCGGTGACCGCCAATGCAAGGTGATCGGCATCGACAACTCGCCGGATATGATCGAACGCGGCCATCATTTCATTGCGCTGGACGACCACCCCGCGCCCGTGGAGCTACGTTGCGAGGACATTCTCCACAGCCAGCTCGAGAACGCATCGGTGACGACCCTGAACTTCACGCTGCAGTTCATCGAACCGGATCAGCGTCCGGAGCTGTTGGGGCGGATCGCCCGGGCGACGCAGCCGGGTGGTGCCCTGATCCTGTCGGAGAAGATCCGCTTTGAGATGGACTGGGAGCAGACCCTGCAGACCGATCTCCACCACGATTTCAAGCGGGCCAATGGCTATTCGGACCTGGAGATCAGCCGCAAGCGCTCGGCCATCGAGCAGGTCCTGATCCCGGAAACCATCACCACCCACCGTGAACGCCTGCTGGACGCCGGCTTTGACCGCGTCACCCTGTGGTACCAGAACTTCAACTTCGTATCCCTGCTGGCCCTGAAACGGCCCTGAAACTGCCGGAGACCGCACCTCGTGTTCGATTGGAAACATCGTTACCAGCCCCTGCTCAGCGACCTGGAATCCAACGGTCTGGAGGAGTGGGCCGCCCAGATTGCCGACCAGCTTTACCGGCGTTTCGAATCCAACCCCCATGGTGATATGCAACGCTGGAACGCCGCGCTGTCCGAGTTACCGGTGCTGCACGAAGTGGAAGCGGATCTCAACGCCCCGGCCGTAACCCTGCGCACGCAAACGCCGCTAAACCCAACCCAGCAAAACGATCTGGAAACGGGACTGCGGGGCCTGATGCCCTGGCGCAAAGGCCCGTTCGATTTTTTCGGCACTCACATCGACACCGAATGGCACTCCGACTGGAAATGGGACCGCGTAGCCCCGTATATCAGCGACCTGGACGGCCGGCGCGTACTGGATGTGGGCTGTGGCTCGGGCTACCACATGTGGCGCATGGCGGGTGCCGGCGCCGAGGAAGTGATTGGCGTCGATCCGGGCCTGTTGTTCCTGATGCAGTTCTTCAGCGTCAAGGATTACATCAGTGAACCCCGGGTCCACATGCTGCCGGCGCGCCTGGAAGACCTGCCCCCCAAGCTGGCGTGCTTCGACACTACCTTCTCTATGGGCGTGCTGTACCACCGGCGCTCCCCGCTGGATCACCTGCTGGAGCTGCGGGATACCCTGCGTGACGGCGGTGAACTCGTTCTGGAGACGCTGGTGGTCGATGGCCCGGAAGGCTACAGCCTGATGCCCGAGGACCGCTACGGTATGATGCGCAATGTCTGGTTCCTGCCCAGCTGCGATACCTTGTTGCGCTGGCTCGGTCGCACCGGCTTCAAAGACGCCCGGGTCGTCGACGTGTCCGTGACCACCACCGAGGAACAACGCTCGACCGACTGGATGCGATTCCAGTCCCTGCAGGACTTCCTGGATCCGGACGACCCGACCCGAACGGTCGAAGGCTATCCCGGCCCCAAGCGGGCGACCCTGGTGGCCACCAAGGGCTGACCCCGATATCGCGCCCACAAAAAAGGCGAAGCGCTCGACGCTTCGCCTTTTTCATATCGATGGCCCGTTTACGGGCGACGCTCAGTTCTCGCCGAACGGATGCCGCATGACGATGGTTTCCACACGGTCCGGACCGGTGGAAATGATATCAATCGGGGCTTCGATCTGCTGCTCAAGGAAGCGGATATACGCCTTGGCGTTGTCCGGCAGCTGATCGAGGCTGGTCAGCCCCACCGTGCTCTCTTTCCAACCCGGCAGCTCTTCGTAAACCGGCTCGATGTCGGTGTAGTTGTCGCAGCCGATCGGCGGACGCTGGATCTCTCCGTTCGGCGTCTTGTAGCCGATGCAGACCTTGACCGTTTCCAGGCCGTCCAGCACGTCCAGCTTAGTCAGGCAGATACCGGATACGCTGTTGATCTGAATGGCGTGACGCAGGGCAACCGCATCGAACCAGCCACAACGGCGGGCACGGCCGGTGGTGGTGCCGAATTCGCGGCCTTTCTCAGCCAGATGCTTGCCAAAATCGTCGAACAGTTCGGTCGGGAACGGGCCGGAGCCGACACGGGTGGTGTAGGCCTTGGTAATGCCCAGCACGTAGTCCAGGAACAGCGGGCCAAAGCCGCTGCCGGTAGCGGTACCGCCGGCGGTGGTGTTGGACGATGTCACGTACGGATAGGTGCCGAGATCGATATCCAGCAGGGAACCCTGGGCGCCTTCAAACAGGATATGCTCGCCCTTCTTGCGCAGGTCGTGCAGGATATCGGTGACATCCGCCGCCATTGGCAGGATTTCCTTCGCCAGGCCCAGCAGG
The DNA here is from genome assembly GCF_016798325.1 of Marinobacter mangrovi. GTDB lineage: Bacteria > Pseudomonadota > Gammaproteobacteria > Pseudomonadales > Oleiphilaceae > Marinobacter_A > Marinobacter_A mangrovi. The sequence goes on along the minus strand of NZ_JAERVO010000002.1, from coordinate 503,633 downwards.
TCGGCCAGCGCCTGATCGACATCCACCGCTTCCTCACCGTAGTACTCGGTCAGCACAAAGTTGTGGAACTTCATGATCTCGCGCAGTTTGGTTTCGAAGCTGGCGGCATCGCACAGATCGCCGACGCGCAGGCCACGACGGGAGACCTTGTCCTCGTAGGCCGGACCGATACCGCGTCCGGTAGTGCCGATCTTGTCGTTACCGCGGGCCTTTTCCCGGGCCAGGTCAATGCGGATGTGGGTCGGCAGGATCAGCGGACAGGCCAGGCTGACGCGCAGGCGGTCGCGTACCGCGACGCCACTCTCTTCCAGCTCGCGCATTTCCTTGAGCAGCGCTTCCATGGAAAGCACCACGCCGTTGCCGATCAGGCAGGTTACGTGTTCCCGAAGGATGCCGGAGGGAATCAGGTGCAGGGCCGTTTTCTTACCCTCAATCACCAACGTGTGGCCCGCATTGTGGCCGCCCTGGAAACGGGCAACCGCAGCCGCCTGATCCGTCAGCAGATCCACAATCTTACCCTTGCCTTCATCACCCCATTGGGTGCCGAGTACAACGACGTTCTTACCCATGATGTTCTCTCAGTACGCCCGTTTCGGGGCGGCCGCCCCTATCCGTTAAGTGACTCGACGACCCACTGGCCGTCCCGTTGAATCAGTTGCCGAGTACAGCCCCGCGCCTCTGGCGTCGCGCCGGAATCATCCGGCAGGGCCTGCAGTACCGTCTCGGTTTGACGCAGCGCCGCAATGGCGTCTGCCAGGGCCGGATCATCGCTGACCGGCGCCCAGATCATGTTGCGTCCCGGTACACCGGCGCGCTCACCCAGCGCCACCAGGGCCCGGACATCGGCGCTGAAGCCGGTTGCCGGCCGTGGCCGGCCAAAATCACGGCCGATGGCGTCGTAGCGCCCGCCCTGGGCCACGGCCTGGCCGTGGCCCGGCGCATAGGCCGCAAACACTAGACCGGTGTGGTAGTTGTACCCGCGCAGCTCGCAGAAATCGAAGCCCAGATCCACGTCCGGGAAGCTCTTCGATATGCTGCCGGCCACCCGGGAAAGCTCATCAAGCGCCTTCAAGGCCTGACTGGAGGCGCCCTGCAGCACGTCACGCGCCTCATCCAGCACCTCGATGCCGCCGCTCAGGCGCGCCAGGTTGCGCAAGCGGCCAGCCGGCGTCGCGGCGGCACTGTCGCCTAACAGTTCATCAAGCTCGGGGATGGACTTGCGGCGCATGGCGTCGAAAATCGCCTGCTCGGTCTGTGCGTCAAAATCCGCTTCCGACATCAGCGACTGGTAGATGGCCACATGGGCCAGGTCCAGGTGAACACGGGGAATCCCGGCAATGCGCAGGGTTTCCAGCATCAGCCGGATCACTTCCTGGTCGGCCACCTCAGAGGCGCTACCGAACAGCTCACAACCCGCCTGGATCGGTGTACGACCGGTCAGCATATGCTGGGGCCGGGTATGCAGGACATGCCCAGCGTAGCACAAGCGTGTCACGCTATCCTGACGAAGGGTATGAGCATCAATACGTGCCGCTTGCGGCGTCATATCGGCACGCACTCCCATCATCCGCCCGGTCAGCTGGTCGGTCAGCTTGAACGTTTGCAGGGCCAGATCATTACCGGTGCCGGTGAGCAGGGACTCGAGGTATTCGATCAGGGGCGGGATCACCAACTGGTAACCCCAGCGCTGGTAAGTGTCCATGATATCGCGGCGCAGGGATTCGATTCTGCCAGCCAGGGGCGGCAGGATATCCTCCACACCATCAGGCAGTAACCAGCGGTCGGAAGCAGTCATGAGTCGCTAAAAATCCGTTCTTGGCGCCTGCCCTGAGGCAGACTTCAGAATTTAGAAGGTCCCGGTATGCCGCGCCCAACGGCCGGGCATCGGGATTTCCGGAGGCCCTCATCGGGCAAACGAAAAGGAACCACAAAACCCGGCAATTCTACACATTTGAGGGGCACAAAAAAACCGGAGCATGGCTCCATGCTCCGGTTTATTTTACCCGCCGTGCGGGCTGATCCCAATCGTGCGTTTACTGGCTCGCCTTGGCGCCGCTCAGGTTTTCCATGTAGCGCATGAAATCGCTCTTGGAATCGATCACCATCATGTCGCTCTTGTCAGCGAACGACTTCTCGTACGCGGTCAGGCTGCGATAGAAACGGTAGAACTCCTCGTCACCCTGGTAGGCTTTCGCGTAGATCTTGGCCGCCTCGCCGTCACCTTCACCGCGGGTGGTTTCCGCTTTGGCGTAAGCTTCCGCCAGTACCACCGTGCGCTGACGGTCGGCATCGGCGCGGATGCCTTCGGCCAGCTCTTTACCGCGGGAACGGAATTCCTGGGCCAGCTTCTCGCGCTCGGTGCGCATCCGGCGATAGACGTTGTCACTGACCGATTGCGGCAGTTCAATCGCCTTGACCCGAATGTCCATCACCTTGACGCCCAGCTCATCGATGAGGGTGTCGTCGATGCGATCGACCAGCTTTTCCATCAGCTCATCACGCTGACCGGATACCACTTCGTGCATGGTGCGGATACCGAACTCGTCCCGAAGGCCGTTGTCGACCCGCGAGGACACCAGCGAGATGGCGCGCAGCTCATCGCCGCCGGTCGCCCGGTAGAACTCATCCACGTTCTGGATGCGCCAGGCAATGTAGGAATCCACGTCGAGCGGTTTCTTTTCAATGGTCAGGTACTGGCGGGTCGGCAGGTCGTTGGTCATGACCCGTACGTCGAACTGACGCACCTTGTCGATGACCGGCACCTTGAAGTGAATGCCCGCCGGGATATCCGTTTCAACCAGCTCACCGAAGCGCAGCAACACGCCCCGATGGGTTTCCGGGATAATGAACACACTGGACGTCACCAACAGCACAACGATCAGTGCGCCGGCCAGTCCGAGAACAGCTTTAGGACTCATGATTAACGCCCCCTCCGCACACTTGAGCTGTTGTTACGCTGACGGATCTCGTCGAGCACCTGGTCCGTCAGTTTCTGGATGTCGGTGTTGGATCCGGAATAGTCCGACGTGGAACTGTCACTGGAACTGCTCTTGCTGCTCCCCGCCAGGCGATCAAGCGGCAGGTACATCAGGTTGTTGCTGCTTTCGGTGTCGACCAGGACCTTGCTGGTGCTGGAGAACACTTTCTGCATGGTATCCAGGTACATCCGGTCGCGGGTGACCACCGGTGCATCCTTGTATACGTTCAGCAGTTGAACAAAGCGGGCGGTTTCACCCTTGGCGCGTTCGGTCACTTCCTGCTTGTAGGCGTTCGCCTCTTCGATCAGGCGCTGGGCGCGACCGCGGGCTTCCGGCACCACCTTGTTGCGGTAGGTTTCCGCTTCTTCCACCAGACGCTGCTCGTCTTCCTTGGCCCGCTGCACTTCGCGGAACGCTTCCTGCACCTCGGAAGGCGGCTGGGTGCTCTCCACGTTCACCTTCACAATCTGCAAACCGGTGCCGTACTTCTCGAGGAAACTCTGCAGGCGCTGTTCGACGTTGATCGCCAGCGCGGCACGGCCTTCAGTCAACACTTCGTCCAGACCAGCACTGCCCACCTCGTGGCGCAGGGCGCTGTCGGTGGCAAAGGCCAGGGCCTGGTTGGAATCGCGCACGTTCAGCACGTAATCACGGGCATTCTCCACCCGGTACTGAACTTGGAGATCAACGGACACCAGGTTTTCATCCTGGGTCAGCATCTGCCCTTCGGACTCGGCGGTCCGGACGTTGGTCACGCGAACCTTGGTGACGTCGTCAATGATGGGCACCTTGAAGCGCAGGCCCGGATTTTCGGTGGTGTGGTATTTACCAAAGCGCAGCACAACGGCGCGCTCCTGCTCGTCCACCGTATAGAACGACTGGTAAATCACATAGCCGACAATCAGGATACCGAGGATGGCCAGGAGGGCACCGAAGCCGCTGCTGCTGCCGTCGCCGCCGGAACCGCCTCCGTTGCTGCCGCCTTTCTTGCCGCCAAGCAGCTTGTTCAGCTTGTCGAGACCCTTGCGCAGCGCCTCATCCAGATCGGGCGGCCCCTGATCATTGCCACGACGCCCCCCACTGCCCCAGGGATCGTTGTCGTTCCGGTTACCACCCGGTTCATTCCAGGCCATAGCTTTCTCCGTTCGCAAACTCATCGAATGGCTGCAAATACTAGGGATTAATGCGTCCCCGGGCAATACCAACCCGGCCCGAAAGCTCCGGGAACCAACCATTTGCAGACGTGGTCAGGCAGACATGATGTACTGTATCAGGCTTAAGCCCGTGACTCTCTGTTATACGACGGGATTATTCCGCGGATGCATAACGCACCTGATCCGGCCGGACACCGGCCCGACTCAGTAGCTGATGCCAGTCACGGGACTGGAGACGGGCTTCGACCTGGGCGTCGCCGTTGTCCAGGTATTCCTCGCTGACCACGCCGCCGGCTTCGTGCAGCAGGGCCCGCAATTTACCGTCGTGCGGACCGAGCAGCAGCGACAGGCTCAATACATCCTCGGCCAGGCGCTCGACCACGGCATCAAACAGCGTATCGATGCCTTCACCGGTAACGGCCGACACCCACACGCGGACAGGCACGCCCTCTTCGTTCCGATCGACCCGCGGCCGAAAGTCGTCGAGCAGGTCAATCTTGTTATAGACCTGCAACACCGGGACCTCGTCGGCACCGATTTCCAGCAGCACATCCTCGACCTGCTCGATGTTCTCGTCCCGACGCTCGTCGGCGCAGTCAATGATGTGCAGCAGCAGGGACGCCTCCGTGGTCTCTTCCAGGGTGGCACGGAACGCTTCCACGAGTTTGTGCGGCAGGTGCCGGATGAAACCAACGGTATCGGCCAGCACCACCGGACCCACGTCCGGCAGCTCCAGGCGACGCAGCGTCGGATCGAGGGTCGCGAACAGCTGGTCCGCGGCATAGACGTGTGCGGTGGTGATGCGGTTGAACAACGTGGATTTGCCCGCGTTGGTGTAACCGACCAGGGACACGGTCGGAATATCCACCCGCTTGCGGGCACGACGCCCCTGTTCCCGCTGACGGCGTACCTTGTCGAGACGCTTGTGGATGGCCTTGATGCGGGCACGGAGGAGCCGGCGGTCCGTCTCCAACTGGGTTTCACCCGGACCCCGCAGGCCGATACCGCCCTTCTGGCGCTCCAGGTGCGTCCAGCCCCGGACCAGTCGGGTGGCCATATGATCCAGCTGCGCCAGCTCCACCTGCAGTTTGCCTTCGTGGGTCCGGGCGCGCTGGGCGAAGATATCGAGAATCACACCGGTGCGATCCAACACCCGGCATTTCAGCTCCCGCTCCAGGTTTCGCTCCTGGCTGGGACTGAGGGCGTGGTTGAACAGGACCACATCCGCCTCACTGGCCTGGATCGCCGAGCGGATCTCGTCCAGCTTGCCTTCGCCAACGAACAGTCTCGGACTGGGCTGATTCCGGCTGCCAGTCACCGTCTCGACGGCATCCACGTCGGCCGAGCGAACCAGCTCGATAAATTCGCCGAGGTCTTCGGATTCGTTATGGGACGAAAACTCAAGGTGAACGACGACAGCGCGCTCACCGACATCAGGGCGCTCAAACAAAGAGAGAAAACTCCGGATATAACAATGGGATCCACCCATCGGAACGGATCGGACGATCAGTCCCGGCGGGCAGTAAACGATGCGGACTGGCGGTCGGCCCCATCATGAGAACCGACCGGTCAAACCGGCAGCACGTCAGGTTCAGGCTTCGCCCTCACCCTCGCCTGCACTCTGTTGAGGAATACGTACATTTCGGGCAGGCACAACCGTTGAAATGGCATGCTTGTATACCATCTGGCTTACCGTGTTCTTCAACAGGATCACGAACTGATCGAAAGACTCGATCTGTCCCTGCAACTTGATCCCATTGACCAGGAAGATGGACACCGGAATGCGCTCCTTGCGCAAGGCATTGAGGTAAGGGTCTTGTAACGAATGCCCTTTTGACATATCAGTTCTCCTGTTTTTTTAATCGCAGATCGTCTGGTAGAAGCGGAGTTCCGCTGCATTGACTGCTTGCAGGGATTCCAGTCAGGGAGGTTATGAGCACGCCTTTGGCCATCCCTGAACAATGAAACCGGCCACTCTTCAAGACCGGCATGTATAACCCGGGCCACAATAGCCCAGCGTTATGTAATCAATGTGGTGCGAGATTGGAGGATTTTCAAGGCGCGGGACAAAGAACCTGACGCCTCGCTGTCGATCCAGTGAAGGTCCGGCCACTTTCGCAACCAAGTGAGCTGGCGTTTGGCCAACTGCCGGGTTGCCGCAATCCCTTTCTCGACGAACGTTTCGTAATCCACATCGCCGTCCAGCCATGACCACGCCTGGCGATACCCGACACATCGTACCGACGGCAAACCGCTGTGCAGATCGCCGCGGGCACGCAGCGCCCGGACCTCGTCGATAAAACCCAGCTCCAGCATCTTCTGGAATCGGAGCCGAATGCGATCGTGAAGGACCGATCGGTTGCCCGGTGAAATCGATAGCTGGATAACATTATACGGCAGGTCCGGCGACGCGTCTGCCTGCCACTGGGTTAAATACGGGTAATCCACGTCACTTCCGGCACCGTTGCCGGCCCAGGCCTGGGAAATCGGGCGCCCCGACACCAGCACCACTTCCAGGGCCCGCAGCACACGCTGTCGATTGTTCGGGTGGATGGCCTCGGCGGCGATCGGGTCCAGCGCCTTGAGCTGCTCGTGAAGCGCCGGCCAACCCTCACGCTCGGCCTTTGCTTCCAACTCGGTACGCAAGGCCTGATCGGCCGAGGGCAGATCCGCCATGCCGAGCAACAGGGCCTTGAAATACATCATCGTGCCGCCGACCAGCAGCGGAATCCGGCCCTCGCGACTGATCGCCTCCATCTCACGAAGCGCGTCCGCCCGAAAATCCGCAGCCGAATAGCGGTCCGCTGGATCACAGATGTCGATAAGACGGTGCGGGGCGAGGGAAAGTTCCTCAGCCGAGGGCTTGGCCGTGCCGATGTCCATCCCCCGGTAGATCATCGCCGAATCCACGCTGATGATGTCGCAGGGCAAGGCGTCGCAGAGCTCCAGGGCGAGATCCGTCTTACCGGCCGCCGTCGGGCCCATCAGGCAGATCGCGGCGGGCCGCTGGGTGTCAGCCGCCATGATCAGCGACCACGCAGGAACAGTTTGTCCAGCTCACCCATCGTGACCAGGGTCCAGGTCGGACGACCGTGGTTGCACTGGCCACTGCGCTCGGTGGCTTCCATATCCCGCAACAAGGTATTCATCTCGGGAATGGTCAGCTGGCGGTTGGCCCGCACCGAGCCGTGGCAAGCCATGGTGCCCAACAGTTCGTTGGTGACAGCTTTCACCCTGTCGGACTGACCGTGTTCCATGAGGTCGGAGACCACATCGCGTACCAGCTGCTCGGTGTCTGCCCCCCGCAGCAGCGCGGGAATTTGCCGGACCACCAGGGTTTCCGGCCCCATCCGCTCGATTTGCAGGCCCAGCGACTGCAGCTCCTCAACGTGGCTCTCTGCAACGCCGGCTTCACGCTGGCTCACGGCCAGGGTCACAGGCACCAGCAGCGGCTGGCTTTTCAGATCCTGGGCATCCAGCGCCGTTTTCATGCGCTCGTAGGTGATCCGCTCGTGGGCAGCGTGCATGTCGACCACAATCATTCCCTGGCGGGTCTGGGCCAGTATGTAGATGCCATGCAACTGGGCGATGGCGTATCCCAGGGGCGGCTCCGCTTCGCTGTCCTGGGGCGGCGTCGGCATGGGCTGGGCAAAGCTCTGGGGCGCCTCAGCCACAGCGGTCGCCGGCGATGCTGCGGCTTCTGCCGTGCCCCCGCCGGCATTGAGCGACTGGTAGAACGCCATCTGGTCCTGTGCCTCCCAGGCGACCGGCTTCTGACCGCCATAGGCCTGGCCACCGGCACTCGCGCCGTAGGGAGCACTGGCAACAGGCGCTGGCTGGCTATCCGGAGTCCCGCTATAACCGGCCTCCCGACTCAGCGACTGGGCCACGGCGCCATGCATGTGATCCTGGGGCTTCACCTCGCCAAGAGCGCGATGCAGGGTGCGGAAGATAAAATCATGCACCAGTCGGCCATCCCGGAAACGCACCTCGTGCTTGGTGGGGTGAACGTTCACGTCCACGTTGGCCGGGTCCAGCTCCAGATACAGCACGAACGCCGGATGCCGGTTGTTATACAGCACATCGCGGTAGGCCTGGCGCACCGCGTGGGCTACCAGACGGTCGCGGATCACGCGATGGTTGACGAAGAAATACTGGAGGTCCGCCTGACTGCGGGAGAAGGTCGGCAGCGCCACCCAGCCCCACAGGCGCAGCCCCGAGGCCTCGGCATCGATGACCACGGCGTTGTCGATAAACTGCTGGCCACACAGGGCGCCGATCCGGCGCTCCTTGTCGAGCGGCGTCATGGCCGGCCGCAGGCTCTGGATGGCGCGTTGATTGTGACGCAGGGTAAAGCCGGTCTCGAAGCGGGCCAGGGCCTGGCGTCGCACGCACTCCTCAATGTGGCCGAATTCCGTCTTTTCCGTGCGCAGGAATTTACGCCGGGCCGGCGTATTGAAAAACAGATCCCGCACTTCAACGGTGGTGCCGACGGGATGAGCCGCCGGCGAGATACGAGCGTCCATATCACGCCCTTCAACCTCCACCCGGGCCGCCGCATCGTTGCCCTCGGTGCGGGAGGTCAGGGATAGGCGGGAAACGGAACTGATACTGGCCAGAGCCTCACCGCGAAAGCCGAGAGATGCCACCGCCTCGAGATCATCCAGATCGACGATCTTGCTGGTGGCATGCCGACTCAATGCCAGCGGCAGGTCGGACTCGGCAATACCGGAGCCGGTATCCCGCACGCGGATCAGCTTGACGCCCCCCTGCTCGATGTCCACTTCGACCCGCTCGGCACCGGCGTCCAGCGCATTCTCGACAAGTTCCTTGACCACGGACGCCGGCCGTTCAACGACTTCACCGGCGGCGATCTGGTTGGCAAGGCGGGGGCTGAGCAGTCGGATCTCGGACATGGGGAACGGTGCGCCTCTCGATGAATTCCTGAGCGGCACATCATAGCAAAGACGGGCCCGAGATCTCAGGCCCGCCGCCATAACTTTATGTCTTAGGAGGTGGGAATCTTGAGCATCTGGCCAATCACCACCTGGTCGCTGGACAGGTTATTCAGCTCCTTGAGGCGATTGACCGTTGTCGAATTACGCCGCGCCACGCCGGACAGGGTATCGCCCCGGCGAATGCGATAGGAGGCTATGCTACCGTTATGCCGCTTTTGCCAGGCCAGCAACGTGCCCGGGGGCGGCGTATCCTCGAAATAGGAGGACACCCCTTGCCAGATGGCATGAGCCAACTTATTGCGATAGCTGGCCGACTTGAGGTTGCGCTCCTCCTGCGGATTGGAGATGAATCCCGACTCCACCAGGATCGACGGGATATCCGGAGATTTCAGCACCACAAACGCCGCCTGCTCGACACCCGGCTTGTGCAGGTGCGTGACGCGCCGGAGGTTGCCGAGGACGTGATCGCCAACACCCACCGACGCGTTGATGCTGGCCGTCATGGACAGATCCAGAAGCACGCCGGCAAGTACTTCGTTCTTGTCGTCCAGCGAGACACCACCCACGCCGCCGATCAGGTCCGACTGGTTCTCGTTGCGGGCCAGCCAGCGGGCGGTTTCACTGGTCGCACCCCGCCGTGACAGGGCGAAGACCGAGGCACCACGCGGCTGGGGCGACCGGAAGGCATCGGCGTGGATGGAGATGAACAGGTCCGCATTTTCCTTACGGGCCAGCAACGTGCGCTGACGCAGGCCGATGTAATAGTCACCGTTGCGGGTGAGCTTGGCCGTGAAGCCAGGCTGGGCCGAGATGAGCGCCTGCAGTCGCCGCGCCAGCGGCAGCACCACATCCTTCTCGTGGGTGCCGTCCGGCCCACTGGCCCCCGGGTCTTCCCCGCCGTGGCCGGGATCCACCATCACGATGATGTCCCGCTTGCCGTTCGGATCCTCGGACAACACCGGTTTACTGGGCGCCTCGTCCTGACCGCCGCCCGGCTCCAGCAAATCCACGACCAGGCGATTGCCATATTCATCGTTGGGGGCCAGCTGGAAACTGCGGGGTTCCACCGAATGTTTGAGGTCCAGCACCACGCGCAGGTCATCGCCGTTGCGGGGCGCGCTGCGAATGCGGCGAATCGGGCTGCCGGACAGATCCAGCCGACCGAGACTGGTTTTCAGCCGGGTGTTCTTGATGTCGATGACCAGACGCGAGGGATTATCGAGCGTGAAGATCGAATGATCCACCTCGCCCCCCATGTCCAGCACCAGCCGTGTATGATCCGGCGCCGGCCAGATCCGGGCCCCCTGGACATTGGTCTCTGCCTGGGCGTGACCGGCCAGGAGCCAGAGCGCCGCCAGGAGAGGCCATACTGTGATTCTGGTCAGGAGATGCTGCATACCGCGATTCACCCTGCTCAATCCCTAAAAAATAACTTCAGGCCAGCCAACCGTTGGTCAGACTGGCGCGTAAACGTTCCAATAATCGATGTCCGGCCGGCGTTGTTGCCGTAAAACGGGCTTCGCGTCCCTTACCGGCCAACGCCAGTTCAATCACGCCGTCCGGTTCCGGGAGCACACCCGCGCCCCGCTCCGGCCATTCGATCAGGCATAGGGCCCCTTCAGCGAGATAATCGCGGATGCCCATGTATTCCAATTCTTCCGGGTCGCCCAGGCGATACAGGTCAAAATGGTAAACGGGAGGCACCAGCTCCTCGTAGGGTTCGACCAGCGTGTAGGTCGGGCTTTTCACCGCGCCGGCATGCCCCAGGCCCTGGATGAAACCGCGGCTGAACGTCGTCTTACCAGCTCCCAGGTTGCCCGTCAGGTGCAGGACCACACCGTCACCGACGGAGCGAACCGCCTGAACCACCAGTGCACCAAACTGCATGGTGGCCGACTCGTCCGGCAGGCGCACACTGATCCGGTCATTTTCCTGCGCCGTGTTTCCCGCCCCGCTCACGCCCTGCAAACTCCTTTATCGATGTCTTGATGAACCGGTTCCGGACCGGCTTAACGACCACCCGGTAAGACGCCTTCGGCCTCGCCGAGCACCGTTGGCAGCCAATCGATCAGATCCATCGGCAACAACCCCATGAACCCTTTGCTCTGAGCGGCACGGTCCGCCGCTTCGGCGTGCAGACTGGCTCCCATCACCGCTGCCCGTGAGGGACTCAATCCCTGCACTGCCAGAGAGCCGATGACGCCCGAGAGCACATCGCCCATACCGCCGGTTGCCATACCCGGATTGCCGCCCTGAACCAGGGCCGGCCGCTCCATATCGTTGGCCAGCACCAGCGTTCCCGCGCCTTTGAGCAAAATGACGCCGCCATAGCGCTGCTCCAACTGCGCCACGGCATCCAGCCGGTCGCGGTTGATCACGGCATTGGCCACGCCCAACAGCCGGGCCGCCTCGCCCGGATGGGGCGTCATAATCCAGTTGTCGTGCTTGCCGGGCGCCCGTGACGACAGCATATTCAGGGCATCCGCATCCATCAGGACCGGCCCGTCAAAGGCCATGACGCGCTGCAGCATTTGCTGCCCCCAGGCACCCTGCCCGGCACCGGGGCCAAAGACTATGCCGTCGGCTTTGGCCAACAGTGCATCCAGTTCGTTGCCGTGGGTCAGGCCGTGCACCATCAGTGACGGGCAACGCGTCAGGGCGGCGCTGACATGCTCCGGTCGCGTTGCCAGTGTCACCAGGCCAGCCCCGGTACGAGCCGCCGCTTCCGACGCCAGCAGGGCCGCACCGCCAAATCCCCGTTCGCCGGCGATCACCAATAGATGACCACAGTCCCCTTTGTGTGCCCCGCGTCGGCGCACCGGCAGCCAACGGGCCTCGATACACCAGTCCGCACGCCGGGCCACCGCCGGCACCCTGTCGTAGACGGCCGGATCGACGCCCAGATCGTCGAACACGACGTCTCCCGCGACATCCGGCCCACGACCGGTCAGCAACCCGGCCTTGAGGCCAATAAACGTGACGGTGACTGTCGCATTGACGGCATCCGTCTCAATCCAACCCGTGGTCGCGTCAAGCCCGGAAGGCACGTCCACCGCAAGTACCGGCCTGCCACTCTCATTCAGAGCGGCAATGGCCTGATCGAAGGGCGACCGCAACGCACCGGTAACGCCGGTCCCCAACATCGCATCGACGACGATGTCGGCCTCCGCAATGGCATCGGTCAGCAGCGCCGCCGATGAACCGTCGTAACGCTCAATGGAGACTCCCGCGTCCTCGGCTGCCTCGTATGCGGTCGCGGCATCGCCCTTGAGCTTGGCCGGATCGGCCACTGCCAGGCACTGCACCGAAAGCCCCTGACGCTGGGCGGAAGCCGCCACCAGATAACCGTCGCCGCCGTTATTGCCGGCGCCGCAAAGCACCAGCACCCGGCGTGCGTCCGGCCAGTGCCGGGCCAGCTGACGAAAGGCCGAGCGTGCCGCGCGCTGCATCAATTCAAATCCGGGTGTGCCCCATTCATCAATGGCACAACGATCGAGCGCCCGCACCCCATCCGCAGCGTACAGGCTCTCTGGTAAACTGGCGTTAGCAGCAGCACACATGGGGCTATCCATCACCTCATGATCCGATAAACAGAATCCGGTTGAACTCATCCGGCCAGATGCCTGTTAAGCATAGCAAAATGAACCGAAAGGTCATAACTTAATCAATGTTAACCACAACCCTCGACAATTTGGCCGACCAAATCCGCGACTGGGCCTATGAACTGGGCTTTCAGGCAGTCGGGATCAATGACGCCGATACCGGCGCCCATGGCGCGCGGTTGAAGGCCTGGCTGGACGCAGGGATGAACGGTGAGATGAGCTACATGGCCGACCATGGCGCCAAACGTCATCGGCCCGATGAGCTGGTGCCGGGCACCCGCCGGGTCATTTCCGTGCGCATGGATTACCTGCCCTCCCCGGACAGTCCGGCCCAGGTGCTGCAGAATCGGGAGAAAGCCTATATCTCCCGTTATACGCTGGGGCGCGACTACCACAAGCTGGTCCGCAAACGCCTTGCCCAGTTGGCCCGTCGCATTGACGAGGCGCTGGCCGGGCACAACCACCGCGCGTTCGTCGACAGCGCGCCGGTTCTGGAGCGAGCGCTGGCCCAGCGCGCCGGCCTGGGCTGGATCGGCAAGAACACCATGCTGATCCACCCGAAAGCCGGCTCGTTCTTTTTTCTCGGGGAAATCTTTACCAGTGCGCCGTTACCGGTCGATGAGCCATTCACCACAGAACATTGCGGCAGTTGCTCGGCCTGCCTGGACGTCTGCCCCACGGACGCTTTCGATGGGCCGTATCAGCTCGATGCCCGGCGCTGTATCAGCTATCTGACCATCGAACTCAAGGGCTCTATTCCGGAGCATTTACGCGCCAGAATGGGCAACCGCGTCTTCGGCTGTGATGACTGCCAGTTGGTGTGCCCCTGGAACAAGTTCAGCAAACCAACGGACAAGGATGACTTCCAGCCACGGCATCACCTCGACAACAGCGAGCTGGCTGAACTGTTCCTGTGGACGGAAGCAGAATTCCTCAAACGGACCGAAGGCTCGGCCATTCGGCGTACCGGCTATGAAGGCTGGCTACGCAACCTGGCGGTGGGACTGGGCAATGCACCGTCAACCATTCCGGTGATCGAGGCACTGAAACAGCGGGCCGACCATCCATCGGCCCTGGTTCGCGAGCACGTGCATTGGGCTTTGCGCCGGCACAACATCGAGCCTTATTGAAGGCGGAAGAAATGCTCGCGGTAGTGTCGCAGCTCTTCGATTGAGTCGCGAATATCGTCCAGAGCCAGATGCGAACCCTTTTTCTTCACGCCTTCCAGCACATCCGGCCGCCAGCGACGGGCCAGTTCCTTGATCGTACTGACGTCCAGGTTGCGGTAGTGGAAGAACGCCTCCAGTGCCGGCATATAGCGCACGAGGAAGCGGCGATCCTGACCGATGCTGTTACCGCACAGCGGTGACTGACCGCTTTCCAGATGCTCCGCCAGGAATTCGAGCGTCTGTTGCTCGGCGTCGACTTCCGACACGGCGCTGTCCTTGACCCGCTGGGTCAGCCCGCTTTCACCGTGGGTCCGGGTACACCACTCGTCCATCGCCTCAAGCACGCTGTCCGGTTGGTGGATGGCAATGACAGGCCCTTCTGCAATGGTATTGAGATCGGAATCGGTGACGATGGTGGCGATCTCGATAATGCGCTCCTTGTCGGGATCCAGTCCGGTCATTTCCAGATCAATCCAGACCAGCCGATCGGTTGCAGCCATGAAGGTACTCCTGCTTAAAAGATGCCAAGACGGTGTGAATGGTCGCCGGCGGCCCCGTATAATCGGCGCACCGGAGCGTTGCTATCATGGCACACTTACCCGGACAGGCAGAAATCCAGCAGACAAAGACGGACTCCATGGCAAAACGTCGGCTTAACAGGCAGCAGAAGTGGCGCATCGAAAAAATCCAGGAAGAACGCGCTGCGCGGGCTTCGCGCCGGGATCGTGATATCGACCGCCAACTACAGGCCGGGGAACTGGGCGACGAGCAAAGCGGCCTGATCATCGCTCATTTTGGCAAGCAGATTGATGTGGAGGCGCTGGAGGGCGAACACCGGGGCGAGGTGATTCGCTGCCACGTCCGGGCCAACCTGGGCTCACTGGTGACCGGCGACCGGGTCGTCTGGCGCCCCGGGTCCAACGATCTTGGGGTGATCGTGGCGCTGCAGGAGCGGGACAACCTGCTCCAGCGCCCGGACAAGTTCGGCCAACTCAAGCCGGTGGCCGCCAACATCGATCAGATCATCCTGGTGATTGCGCCAGAACCGGAACCCCACGACAACCTGATCGACCGCTACCTGGTGGCCGCGGAAAACTGCGACATCACGCCGGTCCTGCTGCTCAACAAGACCGACCTGATCCACGATGGCAACCGGGCCGATATCGAGGCCCTGCTCGACCGGTATGCCCACCTCGGCTATCGAATCGAGCAGACGTCGGCCCACAAGGCTCCGGAAGACGACCGCACCATCGACAACCTGCTGGAAGAACAGACCAGCGTGTTTGTCGGCCAGTCCGGCGTGGGCAAGTCTTCCATTATCCGGCGACTGCTAGGGGATGAGAGCATCCGGATCGGCGCCGTGTCCGAAAGCACCGGCAAGGGCGTCCACACGACCACCACCGCCCGCCTGTTCCATCTTGATTGCGGCGGCAACCTGATCGACTCCCCTGGCATCCGGGAATTCGGGCTCTGGCATATGGATGTGGCGCATCTGGAATACGGCTTCCGGGAGATCCGGCCGCTGGTCGGCACCTGCCGTTTCCGCAACTGCCGGCATCAGTCCGAACCGGGCTGCGCCCTGCTGGAGGCGGAAGAGAAAGGCGAGATCAGCCCGGAGCGCATGCAGAGCTTTCGCCGCATCTATACTGAAATCGAGAATTCAGACTGGTAAAGCGCCTCGGGCCTTACCAGTTCACTTCACCGGCATCCGGCTCGGGAGGTTGCTTGAACCAGTCGCCGGATTCCAGTTTCTTCTGGGCTTCCCGGGATTGTTCCTCGGTCGGCGCCGTCAGGTCGATCACCGGCTGGGCATTGGCGCCGGAATCGGACTGGATTTCCTGCTCGGCTTTCTTGTTCAGCACGATAATCGCAATTCGCCGGTTGACCGGTGCCTGCGGGTGATCCTTGTCGAACAACACCGAATCGCTCAACCCAACCACCTTGCCAATCTGCTCAGGCCGCACGCCGCCAGCGACCAAAGCCCGCCGCGCCGTATTGGCCCGGTCCGCCGACAGCTCCCAGTTGGTGTAGCCTGGACGCCCGACAAAAGGCGTGGCATCGGTGTGACCGGTAATGCTGAGTTTGTTGTTGACCTCGCTCAGCGGCTTGGCCAGTTCGAACAGGATATCCTGGGAATAGTATTTGAGACGGGCGCTGCCACTGTCGAACATCGGACGTTTGGAGCGATCCACGATCTGAATCCGCAACCCCTCGTCAGTAATGTCGATCAGCAGTTGGTCCTTGAACTTCTGCAGCGTCTCACTGCTCTCAATCTGGTCCTTAAGGTCCTGGAACAGCTGCTGCATCTGTTTCTGTTCCAGGGTATCCGCCATGTCCTCGATGGTCTGATCTTCCAGCTTGATCTGGGAATCCGCCACATCCTCGCTGGTGGAATCCACCACCGACGCGCTGCCGCCCAGATCGATCGGATTGCGGCTGGCGGCGTCCATGTAGCCGACCGGGTCCTTGAAGTAACCGGAAATTGCCTGCTTTTCCTCCGGCGTTGCGGTCATGGTCAACCAAAGCACCATGAAAAAGGCCATCATCGCCGTTGCGAAATCGGCAAAAGCGACTTTCCAGGCGCCACCGTGATGCCCCCCGGACACCTTCTTGACGCGTTTGACGATGATGGGTTGTTCTTCCACGATGGACCTCAGTGCCCCGTTTCGACGAATCCGGTGCGGTTACTTGGAACGCACATGGTCGTTGAGTTCCTGGAATCCGGGACGTTTGTCACTGGGCAACGCCTTGCGACCGAACTCGACCGCCATCTGCGGGGCCTGCCCGGAGACGGTCGCCAGAATGGCAGCCTTGGCACACTCGTAGGCACGCAGCTCGTATTGCGCCTGGTGCTCCATGGCGGTGGAGGTCGGCCCTACGAAGCCGTAGCCCATAAAAATACCGAGGAACGTCCCCACCAGTGCCGCGGCCACCTTGTGCCCGATCATCTCGGGCGGACCGCCCAACAGACTCATGGTGATGACGATCCCCAGGACCGCCGCCACGATCCCCAGCCCCGGCAGCGCATCTGCGACCTTGGCCAGCGCGTGGGACGGTTCGTTCAGTTCCAGCTCACGATTATCCAGCTCTTTGTCCATCAGGCCTTCAAGCTCGTGCGGCGCCATATTGCCGGCGCTGATGATGCGCATATAGTCGGTCACGAAAGCGAGCAGCTTGGACGACTTCATCACCGCCGGATAACGGGTGAAGATCTGGCTTTCGGTGGGGTTATCGATGTCCTCTTCAATGGCCATCACCCCCTGCTTGCGCGACTTGTCGAACAGGTCATAGAGCAGGCTGAGCAAATCCAGATAGAAGGCTTTATTGAACGGAGAGCCCGTCAGCAGTCGCAGGATACCGGCGACGGTTTCCTTGATGGTGTGCATCGGGTTGGAGATGATGAACGCACCGGTTGCCGCCCCGAAGATGATCAACACTTCCAGCGGCTGCCACAGCGCCATCAGCTGCCCCTTGGACAAGACGAAGCCGCCCAGCACACAGGCAAAAACGATGATCGCACCGAGTATTAAGGCCATAGCGGTTAAAACTGCTCCCTGAACTGCCTGCCCGCCGGCACAAACCGGCCCGTCGGAGACTGCCTCCGAAACCCTAACAGGACGCGCGTAAAAGACGTTTCAGATGTTTCTGATTTTCGGGAATCATAGCAAGAGCCTGAAAGTATCGCGAAAAAAACGCCTTGCCCAGTCTCAGACGCCAACGCCACCTGTCCTGCCTTCAATCTGTTAAGATGCGCCCAAACCCTGAACGGCCCGCTGAGACGCGTATGCAGACGCTGCCCCTGATTATCGAACCGGACGACCTGGAGCCCCTGTTAGAGACCCGGGACAACCTTCTTCTGGTCGACCTCAGCCACCCCGAGCGTTACCTGGGCGGACACCTTCCGGGCGCCGTCTACGTGCATCCCAAGGAGACCTTACTGGGTTACCCGCCGGCGCCGGGCAAGTTGCCAACTGTCGAGGCGCTGCAGGCATTAACCACGCGCATCGGGCTGACCCCGGACACGCACGTGGTGGTCTACGACGATGAAGGTGGCGGCTGGGCCGGGCGCTTTATCTGGCTGCTCGACTGCATTGGCCACACCCGATACAGCTACCTGAATGGCGGCTGGATTGCCTGGCAGGCGGAAGACCACCCGCTTTCCACCGACGTTCCCGAACCGGTGCCGAGTCACTACCCGATTGTGGTGCACCCCGACCCCACCGCGACGCTGGAGGAAGTGCTGAATGGCCTGGACGCAGATGACCCGGTGATCTGGGACGCCCGATCACCGGAGGAATACCTTGGCACCCGCATTGCCGCTGCCAAGGCAGGCCATATTCCCGGTGCCCGCAACCTGGAGTGGACCCGGCTTATGGATCCGGCACGCCACTTCCGCCTGCGCCCGTCAGACGACCTGCGTGCGCTGCTCGCTGCTCAGGGGATCGGCGAGGCCAACACCCTGATCACTCACTGCCAGACCCACCACCGGTCCGGCCTGACCTACCTGGTGGCCAAGGTGCTCGGCTATCCGCGGGTGCGCGCCTATGCGGGCTCCTGGGCCGAGTGGGGCAACCATCCTGACACACCTGTGGAGATCTAGAACCGATGCGAGACAAGCTCTTTGTGATGAGCCAGTACCTGACGCCCCAGCTTGGGCTGTCGCGACTGGCCGGACGACTGGCCGACAACGATCAGGTGCCGGCCCTGAAGAACCGGGTCGTCCGCTGGTTCATCGAGCGCTATGGCGTCGATATGAGCGAAGCGGTCGATGCCGACCCCGCATCCTATGCCACGTTTAACGACTTCTTCACCCGGGCCCTGAAATCCGGGATGCGCCCCGTCGATGAAGCGCCGGATGCCTTGACCAGCCCCGTGGACGGCGCCATCAGCCAACTCGGTGCCATCAAGGACGGCCGCATCTTCCAGGCCAAGGGGCAGTCGTTCAACCTGACCGAACTGCTGGGCGGCGACGAACAGCGCGCCAAACCGTTTGCCGGCGGCGAGTTCGCCACCATCTACCTGGCGCCCAAGGACTACCACCGCATCCACATGCCGCTGGCGGGCACCCTCAAGGAAATGGCCTACGTGCCGGGCCGGCTGTTCTCCGTCAATCCCGTCACGGCCGCCAACGTACCCAACCTGTTCGCCCGCAACGAGCGGGTCGTCACCCTGTTCGACACGGAATGGGGGCCGATGGCCATGGTGCACGTCGGCGCGATGATCGTCGGCAGCGTGGAAACCACCTGGGCCGGCGTCGTGGCACCGGGCACGGACGGGGTCAGCAGCGTGGACTACAGTGCCGACAAACCGATCCGGTTCGATAAAGGGGACGAGATGGGCCGTTTCCGACTGGGTTCAACCGTCATCCTGCTGTTCCCGAAGGATGTGATGCAGTGGTCGGATGAACTGGGTCCTGAATCGGTGCTGCGTATGGGCCAGCGGATCGGCTCGAAAGTGGTCTAAGACCGCTCGATGGGGAACGCGACGACATCCCGGATGTCTCGTGTTCCCAGCTTGCACATCAACAAACGGTCCAGCCCCAGGGCCACGCCCGAACACGCGGGCAAGCCATGCCGGAGCGCCTCCAGCAAATAGTCGTCCGCAGCCATTTCGGGCTTGCCGTGCGCCCGCCGCAAGGCGTTATCCGCCTCGAAGCGGCGCGCCTGTTCCGCCGCGTCCGTCAGCTCCCAATAGCCGTTGCACAGCTCCAACCCATCGAGATACAGCTCAAAGCGGTGGGCCACGGCGCATCCGCCAGCGTCCCGGGTACGCGCCAGCGCGGCCTGGCTGGCGGGATAGTCATGAATAAACACCGCACCCTCGCCCACGAGTGCGGGCTCAACCGCATGAGTCATCAGAAAGTCGAGGCAGGTATCGCGATCGAAATTGTCTGCAAACACCGGATTGCCGGCCCGTCCGGACACCGCATCGCGCAGCTCATCCAGCGGTAGCGTAAAGGGATCGAGACCGACGTGCTGCAGGAACACCTCGCGGTACGTGAGCCGTGCGGGCGCATCAACACCCAGCCAGCCACACACCAGCTCACCGACTTCATCCATCAGGGCCCGATCGTCAAAATCCGGCCGATACCATTCCAGCAGCGAGAATTCCGGATTGTGGCGCACGCCGCGCTCGCCATCGCGGAACGCCCGGAACACCTGGTAGATGGCACCACTGCCCGCAGCCAGAAGGCGTTTCATGTGGTATTCAGGGGAGGTCTGCAGATAGACCGTACCGCCCGAAAAATCGGACGCCGGGCCCGGATGGGCCATAATACAGTCGAGATGGAGATCAGAGACGCCGTGACGGGCCAGCAGCGGGGTTTCCACTTCCAGCACATCACGGGCGGCAAAGAACTGCCTCAGGTAGGACAACAGCCCGGCCCGCTCGCGCAGGGCGGTCCAGGACGCTGTTGGCTGCCAGTCCGATTCCCGGGACATGTCCGGATCAGTTGGTTTTGACCCGGCTCACGTATTCGCCGGAACGGGTGTCTACTTTCAACACTTCACCAATGACGATGAACAGCGGCACGTTGACCACCGCGCCGGTGGACAGGGTCGCCGGTTTGGAGCCACCCTGGGCGGTGTCACCTTTCATTCCGGGATCGGTGTCGACCACTTCCAGTTCGACAAAGTTGGGGGGTGTCACCGACAGTGGGGTACCGTTATAGAGCGTGACGGTGTAGACGTCCTGCTCCTTGAGCCACTTCATGGTGTCGCCCACCGCCTTCTCGTCGGCCGGGTGCTGCTCGAAGGAACCGTCGGTGGCCATGAAGTGCCAGAATTCGCCGTCGGTGTAGAGATATTCCATCTCCTGGTCCATGACGTCTGCCGCTTCCAGGCTCTCGCCGGACTTGAAAGTGCGCTCCCAGACCCGGTTGCTCATCAGGTTGCGCAGCTTGACGCGGTTGAACGCCTGGCCCTTGCCGGGCTTGACGAATTCGTTCTCGAGGATCACACACGGGTCGCCGTCCAGCAAAACCTTAAGACCACCGCGGAATTCATTGGTAGAATACGAAGCCATGAAAATCTCACCTGAAAAATCGCTGTTGGAAATTCAAAGGGGCTCATGATACAGCGAACCCCCACCCCGGTAGAAGCCCGGGACGTTACCGATTCCGAACTCACCTGGCAGCAGGAGCTGGCTCGCGCCATCAACAATCCGGAGCAGCTGCTTCGGGAGCTGGGCCTGCCGGATCATCTGCTGGCCGGCGCTCGTGCCGGTGACCGGCTGTTCAGCATCCGGGTTCCCCGGCCGTTTCTCCAACGCATGACCCCTGGCGACCCGGACGACCCGCTGCTGCGTCAGGTCCTGCCGCTGGATGCGGAGGGCCAGCCGTCGCCGGGTTACGTCACCGATCCGCTGGAAGAGGCCGAGCACACACTGCAACAGGGGCTGATCCGTAAGTATCGCAGTCGCGCCCTGCTCATGGTTACCGGCACCTGCGCCATCAACTGCCGCTACTGCTTCCGTCGCCATTTCCCCTATGCCGACAACCGGCTCTCGCCCGATGCCAGAACCGAGGCCCTGGCCACACTCCATGCCAGCCCTGAGATCAATGAGGTCATCTTCAGCGGCGGCGACCCGCTGGCCGTGAACGACAACCGGCTGGCCGACTGGGCCGCCGATCTGGCCGCCATTCCGCACCTCACCCGCTTGCGCATTCACACCCGCCTGCCGGTGGTCATCCCCCAGCGCGTCAATGACGCCATGCTGGCCTGGTTTGAAGGCCTGCCGATGCAAAAGGTCATCGTCGTCCACATCAATCATCCCCGGGAAATCGATGACGCCGTCCGGGCGGCCATGCGCCGCTTGCAGGAGGCGGGCGCCACCCTCCTCAACCAGAGCGTCATCCTGCGCGGCGTCAACGATGACGCCGACACCCTGGCGGAACTCAGCGAATCACTGTTTGCCGCCGGCATCCTCCCCTATTACCTGCATGCCTTCGATCCGGTGGCCGGGGCAGCGCATTTCGACGTCAGCGACGATCAGGCCCGGCAGCTGGTTCGCGACTTACTGACACGCCTGCCAGGCTTCCTGGTGCCGCGACTGGTGCGGGAAGTGCCGGGAGAAGCCAGCAAGACACCACTCAACCTGTGACCCAGGTCCAGAAATCGACAATCGGTTGACCGTGAAACTGCCTCGGAGTGTCTTCATCAGCGTCGCAAAAGCCTTGAGAATGGGGCGTTCGGGAGGGTGCATCGACTTTTTTGTCAAACAATGTCAACTTGCAGGTTTCTGGCTTTGTGAATGGTCTTTGCTATTTTAAAGTCGTGGTGAGGTATATAAAGATATGTATTTCCGGTCTTTTTCTCGCCGCTCATCAAAGCTGAGACGCGCCAACAAAAGCGACGCATCAAGGGACGGTGTAAGCGCCAATTCGCCCAAGGCAGAGGGGCATACGGACGGTATGACTTTAAAACCTGAGCTCACGCTACCGGAACAGAAGATAGCAAACCTGTCTTTCTGCGATGCGACACCCAAAGCCTTTGGCCGGTGGGTCGGCGCTTTGCCTGTGGCCAATATTGGTGAGACTTCCCGTCAGCTGTACCACGCGATTATTGAACTCAACCAGCTGATTATCGCGCCGCAGCAACGCCTGGCCCTGCTTGAGCTGATCCGCCACCGCATCAACTTCGTGTGCAAGGAGCTGTCCCGGCATTATCTGGGACTGGCGATCGCCCTGCCCGACAAACAGCGTAAGATTGCCAACCTGTCCCAGGCCCTGCAGCTGCACCTGGCCAATGGCTACAAGACCACGCTGATTGAATTGCTCGACAGCGGCGCCATCGACAAGAACCGCAAGACCATTGCCATGGCGTGCCACCGCATCGTGACCGACCTGGGACAGACCATCCTGCGCGCGCATCAGCTTTACTGCCCGAGCCCGACCCGAAGCTGGCTGGAATGCCACCGTGTCTACCGTTTTGCGCTGCGCAACAAACTGTATGACGTTCAGGTCGAAGACGAAAACCTGATGCACCGCCAGAGCAACACCATTGCAGATGCCTACAAGCGCCTCTTGCTACTGGGGTGCGCGAGACCGAACCAGCTGCGCCAGAATGAGCTGGTGCAAGCGTATGAGCTGTTTGAGTGCTGGACCGACCGGGTGACCTGTTCCCAAGAGATCGGCGAAGAGTCGCTGTTCCTGGTGAACATGGAGCGCGATGCGGCCCCGATCTACAGCAGCCTGCTGGGCCCGGAAGAACGGAATGGCGACAGTTTTGGCTTTAACACGGTAGAGCTGTCCGCGGACATCGCCGATTACCAGAACCGCCGCAACGAGAAGGACAAGCAGGCCGGTCATTCCCTGCCGATGCCGGCCAACGTCTCGGAAAACCTGCTGGCGCATCTATCCCAGGCCTTCGGCGTCCTGACCAAGCGCAACTTCAAGCGCATCACCACTCAGGGCGAGTTGCAGGTCGCCGTGGGCCTCTCGGCCGCGCACTACTACATCGCCGGCGAAAAATCCTTCAAGGCATTCATCGAGAGCGGCGCAACCACGGACGACGAGGAGAACTATTTCATCGCCCGGGCCAAGCGCAATAACGACGCCTGGGCCGGCGCCCACGACGCGGCGCCGACCGGCGACTTCATGTCCTCGGCGGACACCCCCATCAACTTCAAGACCAGCGCCGGCACCCGCGATGAAGGCGGCAGCCGGCCGAAGACCTACAAGACGCCCCTGGTGAATACCAGTCCCGGGGGCTATTGCGTGTCCTGGACCAGCGAGATGCCACCATCGCTGCAAGCCGGCGAAGTGCTGGCCGTTCGCGAGCAGCCCTCTCATCCCTGGAGCGTGGCGGTGGTTCGCTGGATTCGACAATTGCGCCAGCAAGGCACCCAGATCGGCGTTGAATTACTGGCACCGAGTGCCACCCCATGCGGCGTACGCCTGATCCAGAAAGTCGGCAACAGCAGCGAATTCCTGCGCGGCCTGCTGTTACCGGAGGTGTCTGTGATCGGTCAGCCCGCAACCCTGATTACGCCGCGCCTGCCCTTCCAACAGGGCAGCCGGATCGTGCTGCGCCAGGGCGACCGTGAAGACAACGGCCAATTGTCCAAGCGGCTATCGGCAACCGGCAGCATCAGCCAATTCGAACTGCGCCTGCAAAGCAGCAGCCCCAGCAGTGAGAGCTCAGAAGGCCCCGGGCCCAACACCAGCGAAGACGAATTCGACTCTCTCTGGCCTTCCCTGTAAGCTGCACAGTCGGCGAGCTTGCCCAAGATCGGCCTTATCGACTTACGTTGGCCGGTGCGGGCTCACGGCCAGAACGGCGCAGTCCGGGTGCTGTAACACCTTCGACAACGTCCGGTTACGGTCGGGAACACAATCGCAGGCGCGATCGGGCCGGTCGAGTGCTAACCTGAGTGTTATCGCCCGACGTCACAGGATCGTTGCCGTCGTTCTGCTACAGGCTCGCCTTGAGCGCTGAGACACCCGAATAAATCACCGTTCTTTCCCAAGGATCGAGGAAGAACGGGCTGTGCGAGATGGTTAACGAATGCAGAAGAAGAATACGACGGTTCATCTGCTGATCCTCGACCCTTCCCAAAACGATGCCGAAACCCTGGTCAGCCTCCTCAGGAACTCCGGCCGGGCCACCCGGGCACACCGGGTCACCTCCGAGGAAGATCTTGAAGAAGCCTTGCGGACATCGAACTGGGACCTGATGCTGGCACGGGACCTGGATCAGGAAGTGTCCCCGGATGCTGCACTGTCGCTCATCAAGCGGCTGGACAAAGACATCCCCTTCATCCTGATCACGCCGGAGTTCAACACGG
Source organism: Marinobacter mangrovi (assembly GCF_016798325.1). GTDB lineage: Bacteria > Pseudomonadota > Gammaproteobacteria > Pseudomonadales > Oleiphilaceae > Marinobacter_A > Marinobacter_A mangrovi. The sequence goes on along the minus strand of NZ_JAERVO010000002.1, from coordinate 478,987 downwards.
ATCGCGCCATTCAGGTGATGAAGCTGGGTGCCAAGGCGGCGGTCCCCGATGGCCAGAAAGATCTGGTGATGCTGACCGTCAACCGGGAACTGGCCAGCCTGGAAGCGCGCAACCAGCGTCGCATCCTGGAATCGCACCTGCGTGAATCGGAGCAACGCTGCCAGCTGCTGCTGGAAAGCTCCAAGGACGCCATCGCCTACATCAACGACGGGATGCACATCTACGCCAACCAGTCCTACATGGACTTCTTCGGCTACGACGACATCGACGAGATGATCTGCATCCCGATCCTCGACACGCTCGCCCCGTCCAGCCATGAGGACTACAAGATCTTCATGAAGGCCTTTGCCGAGCACAAGGAAGACGGCATGGCCCTCAACTGCGTCGCCAAACGCAGCGACGGCAACGAGCTGAACATCGTCATGCGCGTGTCGGCCGCCACCTACGACGGTGAGCCCTGTACCCAGATTGTGGTGCAACCGGAGCAGGACAACGCGGAGCTGGAAGAGAAACTCAAACAGATCAGCACCCAGGATCTGCTGACGGGCCTCTACAACCGCCAGCACCTGATGGACGAGCTGGGCCGCGTGATCGTCAGGGCCGGAGAATCCAAGGAAACCGGCGGCCTGGCCTACATCGCCCTGGACAACTTCATGCAGGTCCGCGGCCAGGTCGGCATCGCCGGCGCCGACCTGATGCTGGGGGATGTGGCCAACATCCTGCGCGACACGGTCGACGACAACATGACCCTGGCCCGCCTGAGCGATGATGCTTTCTGCCTGCTCGCCCTGCCCTGCCAGGAAAACCGCATGGCGGACATTTGCGAGTCGATCCGCAAGCGCATCGAAGACCACCTGTTCGAGATTTCCGGCAAGACGGTCCAGATCTCGGTCAGCATCGGCATCGCCGCCATCACCGAGAACGCACCGAAGGCACCGGATCTGCTGGGCCGTGCCCACACCGCGTCTTCCGAAGTGCGCAAGCTGGAAGGCCACGAAAACGGCAATGGCGTAGTGGTCTACAATCCGGCCACCTACGAGAGCCTCAACGACAACAACTCTGTCGAGGCCATCCAGAAGGCCCTGGACGAGGATCGTTTCCGCCTGCTGTTCCAGCCGATCATCAACTTGCGTGGCGAAGGCGAGGAACACTACGAAGCCTTCGTCCGCATGCTGGACAAGGACAACGAGGAAGTCTCACCGTATGACTTCCTGCCGCCCACCGGGCCGTCGGACATGGCAGCCAAGATCGACCGCTGGGTGATCCTGCAAACGATCAAGCATCTGGCCAGCCATCGCTCCAAGGGCCATGACACACGGCTGTTCCTTAATGTCACCGCCGAAACGATCCAGGACAAGACCTTTACCCCCTGGCTCAGCGTGGCGCTCAAGGCCGCCCGCCTGCCCGGCGACTCACTGATCTTCCAGCTTCGCGAAGGCGATGCCAACAACTACATGAAGCAGGCCCGGGAGTTCGCCAAAACCCTGCGTGAGCTACACTGCAAGGTCTCCATCTGCCAGTTCGGCTGCGCCCTGAACCCCTTCAACACGCTCAAGCATGTGGATGTGGACTACGTGAAGATCGACGGCTCCTTCACCGAGGAAATCCAGAAGAGCGACGAAGTGAAGGAAGAGGTGAAGGAAATGGTGGCGTCCCTGCAAAACAGCGGCAAGCTGACCATTATCCCGCTGGTGGAGAACGCTTCGGTGCTCGCCACCCTGTGGCAGGCTGGCGTGAACTACATCCAGGGTTACTACCTGCAGGCACCGGTACCGGAGATGGATTACGACTTCGGGGACCAGTAAGCGGTCCCCACGCAACGACCACTCTCGCCCCCAATTGAAGTTCAGGTGGTATGGGCCCGTCAGGGCCCCGTTAACCCTCCGGGCTTGATCGAAGCCAATGAATACCATCGCTGGAGAAAAGGACATGGATGTCCTTGACCGCAATAGCGGGCCAGGGATGGCCCTCTAGGGCGGCGGAAGCGATGGTATTCATTGGCTTCAGCCACCATCACTCGCCGCAATTCCCCATCTCATTCGATCGTAAGATCAGACAGAACTCTAGGACTGTGTCGCCTTGACCGTATGGGCCGCATCACTCTCGCGGAAACCAATCAGGTACAAAATGGCGTCCAACCCCAAGGTCGAGATGGAATGGCGAGCCGATTCCTTGACCAGCGGCTTCGCGCGGAACGCCACACCCAGCCCCGCCTGACTCAGCATGGGCAGATCGTTTGCGCCATCACCTACCGCAATGACCTGCTCCGGGGACACACCTTCCCGCGCCGCAATTTCGAGCAGCAACTCGGCCTTGCGCTGACCGTCGACGATACGACCGGACACCGCTCCGGTGACCTTGCCATCCTCGATCGCCAGCTCGTTGGCGTGTACGAAGTCGATCCCCAACCGCTCCTGCAGATAACGGGCAAAGTAGGTAAAGCCACCGGACAGGATCGCTGTGCGATAGCCCAGCGCCTTCAGGGTGCGAATCAAGTGCTCGGCGCCCTCGGTCATCTTCAGGCGTGCAGCAATCGACTGCAGGACCGCCTCATCCAGCCCCTTCAGCAGGGCCAGACGCTCGGCAAAACTCTCACTGAAGTCCAGCTCGCCCTGCATGGCTCTCTCGGTAATCTCCGCCACCTGATCGCCCACGCCCGCCTCCCGGGCCAGCTCATCGATCACTTCCGCCTCGATCAGCGTGGAGTCCATATCGAACACCACGAGGCGGCGATTGCGCCGGAAGATGGAATCTTCCTGGAACGCGATGTCCACATTCAGGTCACCGGCGATTTTGAGGAAATCCGTGCGCAGCGTTTCCAGATCGTCCGGAGTGCCCCGTACGGAAAACTCGATGCAGGCAATGCGGTTGTCCGCCGGATTCAGCGACGGGCGGGCAGACAGCCGGGTGATGTTGTCGATGTTCAGGCCGTGACGTGCCGTAATTTCCGACACCCGGGCAATGTGCTCGGCTTTGATGTCACGCGCCAGCAACGTCACGATGTAACAGGCCCGGTTACGGCCGGCGGCCCACTGCTGGTACTCCGCCTCCGTGATCGGCGCGAAGTGCACCTGGAGATCCAGGGCGTGCAGGCGAAACATCACATCCCGGATCACGTGCGGCGCGTTCGATTCATCCGGGATTTCCGCCAGGATGCCCCAGGTCAGATGGTCGTGGATCACCGCCTGACCGATGTCCAGGATGCGCACATCATAGCGCCCCATGATCCCGGTAATTTCAGAGGTGAGGCCGGGCTTGTCGCGCCCGGACACGTTGATCAGCACCAGCTCACTCACTCTCGTCGGCTCCCTCTTCCGGTTGCGCCGGTGTGGCGGCAACGATCTCAAGGGAGTCGACGCGCTGCAGTCCCCGGGGCAACTTATGACCACGCCGGCCACGTTCGCCGAAGTAGTGCTCCAGATCGCTGAACTGAAGCGTCATCTTGCGCTTGCCGGCCTGAATCTGCAGCTGGTCGGCCGCACTGAACACGCCGATCGCCACCACGAATTCCTCCCGGTTCTGGACCCGGGCCGATGGAATACTGATGATCTTGTTACCTTTACCTTTCGCCAGTTCCGGTAATTCTTCCAGCGGGAACACCAGCATTCGGCCTTCGTTGGTGATGGCCGCCACATGCTGATCGTCGCCTTTGGGCACGGTCACCGGCGCCATGATGCGTGCCCCTTTGGGAACGCTGACCACCGCCTTGCCGTTACGGTTCTTGCTGATCATGTTTTCCAGGTTGGTGACGAAGCCGTAGCCGCCATCGGTGACCAGGAGCACCCGTTGGCTCTGTTCGCCCATCAGCACCCCGGCAAAGCCGGCTCCGGACGGCGGATTGATCCGACCGGTCAGCGGCTCACCCTGTCCACGCGCGGATGGCAGCGAGTGCGCCATCAGGGCATAGGCCCGGCCAGTGGAATCCAGGAAAATGGCCTGCTGGTTGTTACGCCCCCGGGCGGACAGGGCAAAGCGGTCACCGGCCTTGTAGCTGAGGCCTTCCGGATCGATATCGTGGCCCTTGGCCGCTCGCACCCAGCCCTTCTCGGACAGAACCACCGTCACCGGATCGTTGGAAACCAGATCCACTTCGCTGAAGGCCCGCGCTTCTTCCCGTTCGACAATCGGCGAGCGGCGCTCGTCCCCGAAGGTCTCGGCATCGGCTTCCAGCTCGGACTTGATCAGGTCCCGCAGCCTGGACTCAGAGCCCAGAATGGATTGCAGGTGGTCGCGCTCTTCGGACAGCTCGTCCTGCTCGCCCTTGATCTTCATTTCCTCGAGCTTGGCCAGGTGGCGCAGTTTCAACTCGAGAATGGCTTCGGCCTGATCAGCGCTCAGGTTAAAGCGGCGAATCAGTTCGTCTTTGGGCTTGTCTTCGTAGCGAATGATCTCGATAACTTCGTCGATATTGAGGAAGGCAACCAGCAAACCTTCGAGGATATGCAGGCGCGAGAGCACCTTGTCGAGGCGGAACTGCAGTCGACGGCGAACGGTGGTGGTGCGGTAGCTGAGCCACTCGGTCAGCATGGTCCGCAGATCCTTGACCTGAGGGCGGCCATCGATGCCAATGACGTTCAGGTTCACCCGGTAGGACTTCTCCAGGTCCGTGCTGGCGAACAGGTGAGTCATCAGACCGTCCATATCCACCCGATTGGAGCGGGGCACGATGACCAGCCGCGTCGGGTTTTCGTGATCTGACTCGTCCCGCAGGTCCGCCACCATCGGCAGCTTCTTGCCCTGCATCTGCTGGGCGATCTGCTCCAGCACCCGGGCGCCGGATACCTGATGCGGCAGCTCCGTCACCACGATCTCACCGTTTTCCTGAGACCACTTGGCGCGCATACGCAGGGAGCCGCGACCGGTCTCGTACATCTGGCGCAGGTCCTTGCGCGGCGTGATGATTTCAGCGCGGGTCGGGAAATCGGGGCCCTTGATGTGTTCACAGAGCTGTTCGACCGTCGTTTCCGGCGCATCGAGCAGACGAATACAGGCCGACGTCACTTCACGGACGTTGTGCGGCGGAATATCGGTCGCCATCCCCACGGCAATACCGGTGGTGCCATTGAGCAAGACGTGGGGCAAACGCGCGGGCAGACTCGCGGGCTCGTCCATGGTGCCGTCGAAGTTCGGCACCCAGTCGACCGTACCCTGCCCCAACTCACTCAGCAGGACTTCCGAGAACGGCGCCAGCCTGGATTCGGTATAACGCATGGCCGCAAAAGACTTGGGATCGTCCGGCGAGCCCCAGTTGCCCTGCCCGTCGATCAACGGGTAGCGGTATGAGAAAGGCTGGGCCATGAGCACCATGGCTTCATAACAGGCGCTGTCGCCATGAGGGTGGAATTTACCCAGCACATCCCCCACGGTACGGGCCGATTTCTTGTACTTGGCGGTCGCCTTGAGTCCCAGTTCGCTCATGGCGTAGATGATGCGCCGCTGTACCGGCTTCAGACCGTCGCCCACGTGGGGCAGCGCGCGATCCAGAATGACGTACATGGAGTAATCGAGATACGCCTTCTCCGTATAGTCACGCAGCGATACGCGCTCAAAGCCTTCGTCGGTCGTCTGAAATTCAGCCATAGTGGCCCCTTCTCCTGGACAAAGTTCGGTCGGGTACAGCTGTCCCGATCACACAGCAAGCGGCCATTATAGAAAGGCCGCCGCAAACACACCAACCCTAAGGCGCCGGAGTTGAGCTCAAGCGTTCAAAATCGCCTTTGGGGACGCCCAAGTTGCTCAAAACGCATACAGATTATCCGCAATATGCCCTTCCCAACCGGATACCGGGGATCGCGCCACAGGCGGTGTAATCACTGGCTTTAGCACGGTTTTTCAGGTGAAAACCCAAAGATGGAATAGCGGAATCCACGAATGGAGCCCCCCGTGGGTGCTCTTTATTCTCGATTTTGTGATGTCGCTGGATGGAAACATCCAACGTGCGGAGCTCACCCCTAACGGTGCGATCTCCCCCGACTACATCAGGCGCAGCGGACGCGTCGTCTACAGATAAGGTATTTCGTTGTCCCTATGCAGACACAAACGCTGAAACTGTCTTTTAAAGCCTGTGGCCGCGCCATCGCCGCTGCGACCATCAACGCCGGGCTGGCCCTGGTTTTGATGCTGCTCGTCGAATTTGCCATCAGCGGTGGGCTGCACCTGGCCAATGCCTACCTTTATGCCGGCCTGCTGATCTGGATCGTGGTCTTCAGCGGACAGATGTTCCGCCAGTATCGTCTCTGCCAATGTGAGCGGGCGGAGCACCACCAGTCCTGAACCGGTACGCCGGATCACTTTATCTACACCGTCATTTGTCTTCCCTGCTATTCTGACATAAGCCTGTTACCTGTTGATGTCGGGGGAGAATAACAATGAATGTCATCCGCAAGCTGGGTCTCAAGACCAAGATTGTGCTGCCTTTTGCACTCACCGCGCTGGCCATCATCGCGCTGGGCATCGTTAACCTGATGACGACCCAGGGCCTGATCAGTGACACCGATCGCGTTTCCCACAATTACGTACCCGCCGTGAGCGCCGCCCTCAACGCGGATCGCGACCTCTACCAGGCCTATACCGCGCAACAGAACATGATCCTGGCGGCTCAGGGAGGCGAAGACACCGCCGGCTTCCAGGCTGACTTTGACGAGAATGCCAAACAGGCGATCGACCGCATGGAAACCGTCCGCACCCTCCTGGCGGAAGATGGCGTGGACCAGGAGCTGAACGGCTTCGAAACCGCCTACCAGAAATGGAAAGCCGCTGCCGACAAGGTCAACAACATGGTCGGCAACGGCAATGTCGATGAGGCGCGGCAAGCCATCAGCAAGACCGTCCTGCCATTGTTCTCCTCGCTGCGGGAATATTATGACGTGGCTGGCGCCTTCGCCGACGAGAATGCCCTGGCCACCTCGGAAGATGCCACTGCCGCCGGCCATCAAAGCATGACCACGACCGTTGTCGTCACCATCATCGTGCTGGCCATCAGCAGTCTGATCTTCTTTGTGGCAACTCGACTGATCATCCAGTCTATCAACGAACTGCGCACCCGCCTGGATGATATTGCCGAAGGCGAAGGCGACCTGAGCAGCCGCGTTCCGGTGGAGTCCAATGACGATCTCGGGCGCCTGGCCAACAGCTTCAACGCCGTGATCGGCAACCTCCAGAGCATGGTGCGGGAAATCAAGGAGTTGTCGACAGAGCTCAAGGACGGCGCCGAAAAACTCGACCGCGCCGCCGCGGATAACCGGGAGGGCATCACCCAACAGACCGACGCCATCACCCAGGTCGCCACGGCCATCAACCAGATGCAGAGCGCGATCGAGGAAGTGGCCGCCAATGCGGGGACCGCTGCCGATGTGACCCGCAGCGCCCAGAGCAATACCGAATCGGGCGCCCGCATCATTCACAACGCCTCGGAAGAAGTGAACCGGCTCTCCGATCAGATCGAGAAGGCGGTGGGCGTGATCCGGAAGCTGTCGGAAGATTCCAGCAACATCACGTCCGTGCTGGACGTCATCCGCGGCATTGCCGAACAGACCAACCTGCTGGCCCTGAATGCGGCCATCGAGGCCGCCCGGGCCGGCGAGCAGGGCCGCGGCTTTGCCGTGGTGGCGGATGAAGTCCGCACCCTGGCCCAGCGTACGCAGGAATCCACGTCGGACATCCAGTCGATGATCACCACCCTGCAGACCGGGGTCTCCGATATCGTCTCGGTCATGGAAACTGGTAACGAGCAGGCGGAGCAGACGGTCAAACTCTCCGGCGAAGCCGAACGGGAGCTGACGGAAATCCTGAACGCCATGAACAGCATCAGCGACGTCAACGCCAGCGTGGCGTCAGCGACCGAGGAACAGACTCAGGTGGTGGACGAGATCAACCGAAGCATTACCCGGATCAACGATCTTGCCCAGAACAGCGACGCCCGTTCCGTCGAGATCGACCAGATCAGCCAACTGCTGGCAGGGCATGCGCAGACGCTGACCACTCAGGTTGGCCGCTATCGGGTGTAGGAGAGGTTGGTCAGTCCTGGTACCCCAGGGGCTCAGGACTGACCCTGATCACCCTGGACTCTCAGGTCGACAGACCAGAGGCGTTCGCGACTACCAGTGCCAGGAGCACCAGCGTCATACTGAAGGTCACGAAGCGAAGGGATCGGTTGCGCCTGACGCGCTCCATAAAACAGTCCTGAAAACGAAAAACACCGCCATATTAAACCAGGCGGTGTTTTGTCATCTACCCCCTTTTTTGCGGGGATCATTCGGCTTACTGGCGCACGCCTTCAACGGTGATAATCATCTCCACCGTTTCGGACTGCGGGCCCAGATCCATGGGAATGCCAAAGTCTTTCAGGCGCAGGTCCGTTTCAGCCTCGAACCCCATGCGGTAGCCGCCCCAGGGGTCCTTGCCGTGACCGATCATGTCCGCATCCAGCGTGATTTCCTTGGTGACACCGCGCAGGGTCAGATCACCGACAATCTTGGCCTCGTTCTTGTCATCGTCATCGAAGATGACCTTCTTACTCTTGAAGGTAGCCTGCGGAAACTCATCCACCGCCAGGAAATCATCGCTGCGCAGATGCTTGTCACGCTCGGCATGATTCGAATCGACACTGCCCGTATCGATCGTCACCTGAACCGAGTTCTTTGACGGGTCCTCGGCGTTGTAGGTGAACTGGCCATCGAACTCATTGAAGCGGCCATAAATATAGCTGTAGCCCAGGTGCGAAATCTTGAACATGATGAATTGATGGTCGCCCTTGGTATCGAAGGCGTAAGTGCCGTCCCCGTCTGCCGCCTGGGCACCGCCTGTCAGCACCGCCATGGATACCGCGGATGAGATAGCCAGTTTCCTCAACATACATACACTCCTTAATGGTCAGGCTCATTCACAGCCCTTTGGGTTTACATTGAATCCTGGCGCCCCGGACGCCCTTTCAGCCCGATCATGCGGCGCAACGTTTCGTCTTTGTCCACCACATGGTGTTTGATGGCGCCAATGGCGTGAATCACGGCCAGCACAACCAGTGCCCAGGCCGCCCAGTAGTGAACATCACCGGCAATGCTCTCCATCCCCTTTTGCTGGCCGGTGACCGAGGGCACGGTGAACCAGTTGAAGACTTCAACGCCGGAACCGTCCGCCGTCGGAATCAAATAGCCGGAAATCAACACGACAAACAACAGCAGGTACATGCCCAGGTGGGCCATATGGGCGCTGGCCTTTTCCCAGGCCTTGTGGGACCGAAGTGTGTGCGGTGGAGGTGACGCCAGCCGCCAGGCCACCCGGAACAGCATCACCAGCAACACCAGGATGCCAATGCTTTCGTGGATATGGGGAGCTTCATTGTACCAGGCGTCGTAGTAGGTCAGATCCACCATGTACAGGCCCAGTCCAAAAAGCCCGAACACCGCAATAGCGACCAGCCAGTGAATCAGGATCATGACCCAGCCGAATTGCTGCCGGGTATTCATCGTTTGAAGCGCCATATGGATTCAGCCTCCGCTGCCCTTCGTGATTTATCGGATCACGATGTTTGTCCCACCAATGAGCCCATCTTAGAAAGGCAACGGCCAGCGGCCAATCAAAATGTTTTGTTGGCTTCGTTCAAAAATACTGATGGATGCAAGCAATTCTGATGTGGTGAAGGGCCGAAAAACGCCTGAAACGGCGACTTCTGGCGACACGCCACCTTGGTCGAATACGGGTTTTACTGATTGTTGCCTATGCTTATTAACATCATAGTTAATGAACATCGTCTGATTCCGCCGAGCGGAATTAAGCCCAGCAGCGACACAGGAGCTACAACAATGGAAGTCGAATTCGACGAAGACGTTGTTATCCCGAGCAACAACTGATCCCGTATTCCAGCATAGCCGGCAGGATGGATTGCCAGTCCGGCCGTGTACCGGTGATGCCGCCTTCCACGGCGGCCACCCTCTCTTCTCCCCGGCGAACGCCGTCTGGTTTTTAACCATTTTGCGTTTCCCACTGGCTTCCTTTTGTAATCTTTGGCATTCTGCTCGCAACTGAACAAACGGTCATTCTTACCGTTCAGCGAACGCCCGTTGCGAAAAATGAAACAAGTCGACCGGTTCAGCCGGCGGAGCATGGGCAGGCTTTAACGCGCGCAGTAGTCTCGATGTCAAAAAGCGTTGTCAATCAAAGCAGCGAACCCGAGCTGGATCTCCTCACACCCATGCTCAACCACGCTGATGCGGGCTGGACGGCCAGTTTCCAGGGCCTCAAGCTACGCACGGCGTTGCAACCGATATTCAGTATTTCCCACAAGCGCATCATCGGCTACGAAGCCCTGATTCGCGCGTTCGATACCGACAACGCCAGCGTCCTGCCACTGCACCTGTTCCAGCTCCCGACCAGCGACCCGGAAGACGTCCTGCTGGACCGGCTCTGCCGCTACCTGCACATACAGAATTTCGCCACGCTCGATGACGACGTGAACTGGCTGTTCCTGAACGTGTCGCCTCGAGTGGTCGCCACGGGCAGGCGGCACGATTCCTTTTTCGGTCAGCTACTGTCCCGCATAGGCTTTCCGCCCCATCGTATCGTGGTGGAGATCGTGGAGCAGCCCACAGACGACGCCGAGCAACTGCGCGATACGGTGAATTATTACAAGCAGTTGGGCTGCCTGACCGCTATCGACGACTTCGGCGCAGGTCACTCCAACTTCGAACGCATCTGGAACCTGGCACCGGACATCGTCAAACTGGATCGGCAAATCTTGACCCGGGCCACCAATGACAAGCGCGCCCGCCAGATCCTAAACGGTATTGTGTCCCTGCTCCATCAATCCGGCTGCCTGGTGCTACTGGAAGGCGTGGAAACCCGGGAGCAGGCGATGATCGCCATCGACGGCGGCGTGGATTTCGTACAGGGATTCTATTTTCGACGCCCGGGTCTCGAGCTGGCTGACGTTACTCGCACGGCGTCCGACCTGGATGCCCTGCTGAATGACTACAAGAAGAACAGCGAAACAGAACTCGACCCGACCTACGAACTCAGCCGCTACTTCCGGGATCGTTTCCAGCAGGCCACCGAATCGATTCGCGCCGGGATCACGTTTGCCAGCGCCTGCCGGCCACTGACCCGGCACCATGCCGTGTCCCGCTGCTATCTGATCGACGACAAGGGCGTGCAGACGGAAGACACCCTGCGCTCGGACAACATGATCGAGTGCTTCGACCCGCGTTTCCGCCCGCTGGAAAACACCCACAACGCCGACTGGTTCCGCCAGCATTACCTCAGACAGGCCCTGAACCAGCCCAACCGCCTTCAGGTCACCCGCCCCTACCTCTCCGTCACCGGCGCCTATATGTGCGTCACCCTGTCCCAGGCCTTCCAGCACGATGGCACAACCAAGGTGCTGTGCTGCGATATTATTTCGCGGTAGTTGTTTCGGGTTGAAGGGATTGGAGGAATATCCGGGGTAGGACGTCATGGACACCTTCGGCGCAGCCCACAGGGGTGCCCTTTCGATGCACAGAACCTGTAGGTTGGGCTGACGCAGGAAGCCCAACAAGCCGGGTTCACGACCAAACTCATCCAGTGGTGGCCAAGCAGGTTTTTGAGGTCCAATGCATCCCGCATGTCCTCGATAACTGGAACGTCCGGTGTTACCTGTTGTTGGGCTTCCTGCGTCAGCCCAACCTACGCCAACGCTTCAGCGTCGGGACACCCTGAATCCCCCCCTTTAGAGAGGATCAGACCGGAACGTCCGCCATATTCCCGTAGGCTTCTAGCCAGGAACGGCGATCGGACGCCCGCTTCTTGCCCAGCAGCATGTCCATGCGCTCGTCGGTGCCGTCGTTGTCATCCAGTGTCAGCATCACCAGCCGACGGGTATCCGGCGCCATGGTGGTCTCGCGCAGCTGGAGCGGGTTCATCTCACCCAGACCCTTGAAGCGGGTGACCGAAATCTTGCCCCGACGTTTTTCCGCTTCGATCCGATCCAGGATGCCCTGCTTCTCGTGCTCATCCAGGGCATAGAACGTTTCCTTGCCGAGATCGACCCGATAGAGCGGCGGCATGGCCACAAACACGTGGCCAGCGGCGACCAGCGGACGGAAGTGTTTGACGAACAGCGCGCACAGCAACGTGGCAATGTGCAAACCGTCAGAGTCCGCGTCCGCCAGGATGCAGATCTTGTCGTAACGCAGCCCTTCGAGGCGATCCGAACCGGGGTCTACGCCGATCGCCACGGCAATGTCGTGGACCTCCTGGGACGCCAGGATCTCACCCGAGTCCACCTCCCAGGTGTTCAGGATCTTACCCCGCAGCGGCATAACGGCCTGGAATTCCCGGTCACGCGCCTGCTTGGCAGAACCGCCCGCCGAGTCCCCTTCCACCAGGAACAGCTCGGACCGATTGGCATCCGCACCGGAACAGTCCGCCAGCTTGCCCGGCAATGCCGGCCCCTGGGTAACCTTCTTGCGCGCCACCTTGCGACTGGCTTTGAGTCGGCGCTGGGCGTTGCTGATGAACAGTTCCGCCAGGGCTTCGGCGATGTCCGTATGCTGGTTCAGCCAGAGACTGAACGCATCCTTGACCACGCCGGAGATAAACGCCGCGGCTTCGCGGGAAGACAAGCGTTCCTTGGTCTGGCCGGAAAACTGCGGCTCCTGCATCTTGAACGACAGCACGTAGGCGCAGCGATCCCAGATATCCTCCGGTGACAGGCGCACGCCTCGCGGCAGCAGGCTGCGGAACTCACAAAATTCACGCATGGCTTCCAGCAACCCGGTACGCAGACCGTTAACGTGCGTTCCGCCCTGAGCCGTGGGAATCAGGTTGACGTAGCTTTCCATGACCGCTTCGCCGTCTTCCGGCAACCACTGGACAGCCCAGTCCACTTCCTCGCTGTTGCCGGTCATCCGGCCGGTGAACGGCTCGGTGGGGAGTAACTCGATGTCCGCCAGCGCGGAACGCAGGTAGTCACGCAACCCGTCCTCGTAGAACCACTCGTCCTTTTCGCCCGTCGACTCCTGCAGGAAGGTGACGGTCAGACCGGGACACAGCACGGCTTTGGCGCGCAGGTTATGACGCAGTCGGCTGACGGAAAATTTCGGGCTGTCGAAGTAACTGACGTCGGGCGTGAACAACAGGCGGGTACCGGTGTTCCGCTTGCCAACGGTATCGACCACGCTCAGATCACTGGTCTTCTCGCCGTCGGCAAAGGTCATGCGATGCAGCTGACCGTCCCGCTTGATAGAGACTTCCAGGTGCTTGGACAGGGCGTTGACGACCGAAACCCCCACCCCGTGCAGACCGCCGGAGAAGTTGTAGTTGCCCTTGGAGAACTTGCCGCCGGCGTGCAGGCGCGTGAGGATCAGCTCGACACCGGGAACCCCGTGCTCTTTATGGACATCCACCGGCATGCCCCGGCCATCGTCTTCAACGCTCAGCGAGCCGTCCGAATAAAGGACCACATCGATTCGCTTGGCAAACCCGGCCAGGGCCTCGTCCACGCTGTTATCGATGACTTCCTGAGCCAGATGGTTGGGACGCGAGGTGTCGGTGTACATCCCCGGCCGCTTTCGGACCGGATCCAGACCACTGAGGACTTCAATCGCGTCGGCGTTGTAATCTTTCTGGCTCATAGGGTGTCTGTTGCTCTCACTCAACGACTGTCAGGACGATCAGCGAATGCGCCAGGCGTCGGACAAGGCCCGGACATTCGCGAAATACCGCCCATAGCTTAGGGATTCAGGGGCAAAGATCAACGGTTCTTTTGTTGCCCGGCCTCAGGGATGCATGCGGCTCATGGGGAAAGGCGCCTCGCCGTTCACGCGCACCCGATGCCAGTCATTGGCCGGAATCGCCATCACCAGGCAGGGCGACGTGATCATCTGGGTCACCATCGCATCCGGCGCCGGATGGGTGACTTTAACCTCGATGGACAGATCCTGGCCGTCGCGATCGGCGGAGATAAACCCAATGCTGTGACCGCCCGTGGTCTGCTGACCCAGTGACGCGACCAACAGCCATTGGTTGGCAACGTCCGGCCAGTCCGGCAACTGCCCCGACACGGAGCCGGTCAAGGCATGCCATTCAGCCGCATTGCGCGCCAGGACCAATCCCGGCGCTGTCAGGCCACACTGGGTTTTGCTGGTCACCACCCGGACTTCCGCGCCGTCCGCGACGGAAGGATCCGCCACACAGCCGGAAACCAGCGTCAGAGCCAAAGCCAGCGAACCCGCTCGCATCATCGTGTCACCTCCTTGGTCGGCGTGGAAGACCTGCGCACACGGTAGCCTTCCATGTTGCTTTGAGGCAAGGCATTGGAGCTGAGTGACGCGCGGCGGAAACTGGTGGTCAGGGTCAGCCCCGTGACGCTATCGTCGCCCTTGTGAATGGCCTGAGGCAGTCCATTGACCGGGTATTCCGCACAGGCCTCGCCCAACTCGCAGATCAACCCGTTGTTGTCCATATCGGTTCCCGCCACCAGTTCGTAGTCGCCCGGTGGCACGTCACTAAGGGTAAACGTATAGCGGCCGTTGGAGGGGCGGACGACGGTCTGACGGAACGGCTCTTTGGAATTGGCACTGTCGTCGCTGACATCGTACAGCAACACATAATGGCGCCCCGCATTGCGGGACTCGACCGGATCCCCCAGTTGAACGTTCACCGGCAGTTCCAGCGTCTGCTGACGACTGCCGTCGCTATAGGTCAGGGTCACCTGGCTTTGCTTGGCGTCATCCTGATTGGTAATCGTTGCGTTCAGTCGAATCGTATTGCCACTTCGTTGCTGCGACACCGCAAGCCAAGTTGGCTCATCGACGGTCAGGCTGTCAAAGAGTGTTGCCGCAGCCGCAGCGGTATCGGGCACGGCCTCCAACAACACACTGGCCTCGGTCACCGAGCCGTCGAAGCGGAAAGCGCCGGGATAGACCGAGATAAAAGCCCCCAGATCATCGGCCGATGCCGCGTTGACGGCCTTGAGCGCGTTGATCAGTCCATAGCCGTATTCCGTCTGGCTGCCCAAGTCGTCGGTAATCTCACCGCGGCGAAGGTATTCGCGAAACTCCGCCAGCGACAGCGAAGGATCCAACTCACGCATCAACGCCAGCACGCCACTCACATGCGGCGCCGCCATCGATGTGCCGGTCACACCGGCGTAGGCCGGCTCGAACACGGTACCGGTCTGCTGCCCCCAGTCGCTGTAGACCGCATCCGCCTGGCCGTCGCTGTTGGCGTCCCGGGTGGAATCCCCGCCCGGCGCCACCAGGTCAATCCAGTTACCGAAGGTGGAATAGCTGGCGCGCTGGTTGCCGGCATCGACGGCGCCAACGGCGATCACCCGGTCAAACGCGGCGGGATAGACACGTTCCGTAGTGCCCTGATTGCCCGCGGCGGCAACGACCAGGATGCCTTTATCCACGGCGTCGTTGATGGCCGATTCCAACGAGGAAGACGGCGCCACACCGCCCAGACTCAGGTTGATGATGTCGGGGCGCGTCGCCGCATCCAGCCCGGCCAGGTAGTTGATCGCATTGATCAGCTCCAGCGACGAACCGCTGCCGGTGTTGTCCAGTACCCGGACCGGCAACAGCGTCGCCAACGGCGCCACGCCAATGCCACCCACATTGTTGTCGAGCGCGGCAATGGTCCCGGCCACATGAGTGCCGTGAAAGCTGGTCGACGTGCCGTCGTCCGTACCCGGGTTGGACGGGTTATTGTCGATGCCGTCCTGGCTGTCGTCGTTGGTGGTGACAAAATCCGACGTGCCGAGGATGTCCAGGTTGTTGCCGGTCGCGGTGCCGTCGTCCAGATCCGGATGCCAGTTGCCCCCGCTGTTTGGGGTGCGACTGAAGATGCCGGTATCCAGCACCGCCACCCGCACGCCCTGCCCCGGGTTGGCCAGCGCCTGCCAGGCAGTGGGCAGATTGATGGCCTGATAGTGCCATTCCTGGAGTGGGTAAAGTGGGTCATCCAGCGGGTTGATGGCCAGCGCGTGGTAGAGATAGTTGGGTTCGGCGTTGACCACACCGGGCGTCTCCCGGAGCGATTGAATCCAGTTCAGCGTGTCGGCCTTGCGCTCTTCCCGGGTGCCGGCCGACAGGGCCGTCGCCTGCGATCGCTGAACCCGCCAGAGCCCATTCCCGACTTCCTGCCTGGCCGCCGAGGCCAGCGGTCCGGCAGACAGACTCTGAACCGGCACCGGAGACGCCATGGTCACCAGCGCCTCTCCGGGCACCCAGTCGGCGTCACCCGCGGACAAGCCCAGAGCGGTATCGTTGGCCGGTGAAGAGACCGAAATCAGGTAACGGAAGGGCCCGCCCGTCATGGCTTGCAGCTGCAGATCATAGACCGCATCGCCCTCACCCGGAGTCAGACTGACCGGCGTCCCGGGCGAGACATTGACGGCCGCTGCGCTGCCCAGACGAACAAGGGCGGACGGCACACCGGCATCCGCCGCACCGGTCACCGCAAAGGTGGCGATCGTGACCGTCTGGTCACTCGTCAGCGACAGGCGAAAATCGTCTTCAAGATCGCGGTAGAAGTCATATTCGGTTGGCTGGCCGCTCTCCGGGTTTTCATAGGTGCCGACAGAGGCACTCAGGTAACCGCCAACCAGCGCCGGACTGGGCAGGCTTTGAGGAGAGTCATTGTTGGCAACGGCCGTGCCCGCGTAGATATCGTCGGCGGTGTCGCTGTCGATACGGGTGCGGGATTCAATGCCGATCTGCCCGCTGATGACGCTGTCGTCGTCACCTCCGCCGCCGCCGCCACCGCAAGCGGTGAGCAACAGCCCGGAAGCCAGGACAAGCAACATCCCCGAACGTCCTGCAGAACTCGTCCGGGCGCTCTTCAGTGATTTCCTACAAACCTGCCGCAAAAAGCGTCCTCCCTGCCGTCGGTGACATCGCGACACTCCCATTACATTGCTGATACGGGCGAAGCATAACAGCCGATGCCCCGATTGCCTCGCAGACATCGAATTTTCATGAAGGCCAACACAAGAAAACCGCCTTCCCCGGCGGGTCGGCGGTTTTCCTGATGCCCACAACCGTCAGTTGTAGAAGAACATTGGCACAAAGGCAACGATCAGCAACGTCGTGCCCATCACGGCCAGCGGCAGCAGCAGGCGCTCGTAACGGTGCCAGAAACTGCCGGTGCGTTCGGCGGCCAACACTTCGGTTTCCCCGACCACCTGTCGCGTTAGCAGGTGGTTCAACGCCACCGGCGGACTCAGATAGCCGAGCTCAAAGGCCACCAGACAGACCAGCCAGAAGTGCAGCGGGTCGATGCCCAGATTGAAGGCCGCCTGGGCAATGGTCGCCGACACCAGGATGACGGCCCCGAACGGATCCATGATCATGCCGATAAAGGTCAGCATCACCACGATCACCGCCATGACCAGCCAGGGGTTGGTCAGGCTTTCCGGGAAGATGGCGTGAACCACGTCGGAGCGTTCCAGAATCCCCCCAAGGCACACCGAGAACCCCATCAGCGCCAGCAGTGCGCCGATATGAACAGCTGAGTCGCTGGCCGCCGCGGTGCTGCGACTGAAGAAGGCCACGCAGCGGGACTCCTGATCGTCCCGGTTATCCTTGCCAGAATCCAGCCACACCAGCGCCAGCATCACCAGCGGCAGGATCAGCGGCGCGCTGTACTCGTTGAACGTCAGCCCCAGCAGGAACCAGATCAGCCCAATCACCACAACCGCCGTAACGGCGTAAGGAACCAGTGGCATCAACCGGCGACCGGCTTCGGCGAACGCGCCTGCCTGCGGACGAGGCCGCCAGTTACCCTGGGTCTTGCACACCACGAAGCTGAAGATGCTGGCTGACATCAGGAAGATCCAGAAGCCCCAGCCGTACATTTCGTCGGTGGTCACTTCCTTGTTGAGTGCGGCCACCACAACGATCAACAGGCAGGGGTTGAGCACGACGCCCATGCTGCCGGACATGGCCGTGGTCGCCAGTGACAGCTGCCGACCCGCGCCGGATTTACGCAGCTCGTCGTAGATCACACCCCCCACAGCCAGGATGAAAATACCGGAGGCACCGGTGAAGGCCGTCGGGAAGGCCGTCGCGAAGATCATCAGCGATGCCAGGGCCGGTGCCGGCAGGTGGAACGGCTGGATCACATTCAACAGCAGATCCGGCAGTCGGGTCTGTTTGAGGATCATCCCCACCAGCACATACAGGCCGATGTTGATGAACATGGACGCCAGGTTGGTCAGCTGTCCGAAGTAGATCGCCAGCCCGGAACTGTAGCCGTCCACGAAGAAGAAGTAGGCCATGGCGATCACGCCCATCTGGCAATACAGCGGAATCACCAGGAAAGACGACGGCGTCAGCCCGCCGGCCCGCACCCGTTCGGGCACATTCACCAGCCGGTACAGGTTGATCGCCATGAAGATGCCGAACACCACGGCCCACGCATATTGCAATTCGAGCAGCGTATCCGACGACGGCGACATCCCCAGCCGCTCGGCGTAGGACAGCAGCGAGTAGCCCATCAGCCCGTTGACGAATAGTTGCGTGGTCTGGGACAGACGCCACTCCGCCCGGTTGCGCGGCAGTCGCAGGGCAATGTGATCGGTATCGAACGCCGCAATCAGGGCCGCCATGGCAAACAGGCCCAGGAAGAGGAACTTGGTCAGGTCGATGTTATCCAGCAACCAGTGCGCCATGCCCTGCTCGACCGTCTTGAAGACCGTCAGCGCCGTGGTGACATGCGCCTGGTTGGCCGCGAACATCGCGTGCTTCTTCTGACACAGCTCCAGGTTCTTGCGGAAACTCTCGCGCAGCTTGTCCGGATCGGGTGGCGAGGAGAACAACTCATCCGGGTCGGGTTTATAGGCCTGCATCCGTTTCTGGACTGCCGACTCGACGTCCATATCGACGTCGCAGCTGGGCTCGGTCGCCCACGGGTCCAGCAGGTAATAGTTGGGCCAGGTCTGTTCGCCAATCCACAGCATCCGCGAATGCAGCGAACTGCCCATGCCCAGCAGCAGGGTAAACACCAACAGGGCCAGCAGAATGACCCCGTGCAGTCGATGCACGGGGTACAGGGTGGTCACCCGGCTGGCCGAAAGCGCGCGCCAGTTCATAATGCGTTACCTGCCCCTTATTCGCGGTTGGCCGCGGTGCATTCCGAAGCGCCCGGATTGCTGGCGCAGCGCACTTTACTGAGCAGGTGGAGCATCCTGGGATCGTACACGTCCGGCGCTCCGTTCTTGCCGTCCCGCATTTCGAGCCGGTTCTCACGGAACATTTCCTGGTACCCCTGGACGTCTTCATCGGAGATGTGGATCCACTGGTCATCCGGGATGCCGTCTTCGCTCTTCTTCACCAGGGCCATGGCCTGCGGGTACATGTGCCAGGCCACTTCGCGGGAGGTCTGGGCCTCCTCGTCGGTCAGCAGGTCGTCCTTGGCGATCATCTGGACGGTGAGCTGGGCCAGCGGATAGTCGACGATGCCGCCCTTGTCGCCCACACCCTTGTACAGTTCCAGCGCCTTGTAGGCAAAGGCCGGGGCATAGGCGGTGTCCACCGAGCCGTTGTTGAACTTGCCGGCGAAGTTGGTGATGTCGGACGGCACGACCGTCGCTTTCACGAAATTCACCATGTGGATGGCGTCCTTCTGGTAGTCCAGCGTGGCCATACGCTTGCCCGCCAGCTCGCCGGCGGTGTCGATGGAACGATCGTCAACGAAGAGGTAGCCCGCACCGGCCGGCGCAATCCCCAGGACCTCGTAATCCCCCTGCTTCATGAACTTGGCTGCCTTGGGCTGGGCCAGCGTGGCGAGAACGGTCTTGAGGTTGTCGTAGGTCGGGATCGCACCCACCGCACTGATGGTGCCGGTAAAGCGATTGAACCGACGGGTACGCAGGTCCGTGGCCGCCAGGATGTCGCACTGGCCGGACTGGAAGTCACCCAGCGCCACCCCTTCATCGGTGTAAGGCTTCAACTGGATGTCGATGCCATGCCCTTTCATATCCAGGGCATAGTCTTTCATCAGGTTGTATACATCGCCGTTCGCGCCGATGACGTCGAACACGCACATGCTGGCTGACTTCGCCTGTGCCATCGGTGCAACGGCCAGGGCCATGAGCATTGCTGCGGTGGTTTTGCGGAACATCTTGGAACCTCCCAAGTGACTTCTTGTGATTGTTAATCGGTCTGTGGTCCGGGATGGCCGGCCGGGACAACTTGTTCCCCTCTCCGACCGATGCCATCCGCCGTCTGTCTTGTTCTAGAGAAGATCGTCCAGATCCATGGTTTCGGTGTCGCTGGTGCTTTCCGGACTCAGGCGACCAAAGTAGGTCCGCGGCGTGCGGTAACCGTACTTGCGGGTCCATTCCTTGTCGGACGTATGCAGAATGACGCTGCGTCCGACCTCGTCCACCAGCTTGTAGTCGTCATTGACCTTGAAGTTCTTCTGCGACGCGGCGAAACGTGCGATGACGTCCTTGATCACGTCCTGACGCCCGGCGGTTTCAGCCGCGACCGCTTCCAGCGCCATGGAGGCCCGGAACCCGGCCTGGACACCCAGCTCGGAGCTGTTCTTGAGCAGCCGCCAGGGGTCCGGGGACATCACCGGACGCGTATCCGGCAGCAGCAGCCAGACGTTGGCACGGATCGCATTGGGAATGCCGCCCCACTTTTCGTTATCCAGGCACTGTGCGGCGCGCTCGGCCTGCGGCGCGATGTCCTTGGGCACACCGGCAGCGCCCCCGGAATTGGTGTCGTTGATGATCGACTGCAGGCCGGTCAGCAGCCCCAGCAGGAACGTCAGCTCGTCCTGGTCCTCATAGAGGAAGGGGCACTCTGCATCCGGATCGGCAGGATCGTATTCGTAGGCGCGCATGGCGCGATGGAAGGCTTCCAGACGGCGCTTGGCGGTGATGGCGTGCCAGCGTTTGGCGGCATTGCGCGCATCCTTGGCCTCAGCCACGTCGTCGGAAAACATGGCCCGCTCGTAGCGGAGTTCTTCTTCCCAGGCCTGCTCTTCGGAGCAGTTGGCCGCCAGCAATTGAAGTAACGAACCGGTGGTGTCGGGCTTGTCCGTCACCCGGGAGAAGGAATAGACCAGTGGGTCCAGCGACTGCCCGAGGTTGCAGGCCATGTCCGCGTCGGACATCTGCAGCACATACGGGGTGGCCTCAGACTCGGCATAACCGGTAATCACCGAGCCGGTGGTCTGGTAGACCGGGTTGTAACCACAGCCACTGAGAAGGGCGATGACACCGAACGTGAGTAGGAATCGGCGATAGATGCCTGACGTCCACAGGCGAGGGATGATGGAAGAGTACATTGCAGATCCTTTCTCTGATTATTGTTGTGCAGCAGAAGACTTCAGACCTGTCTGGCTCCTGTTCCAGACCAAACACCGCCTGTTACGTCTAAAACTGAGAGAAGGATGCGACTTAGGTCGCATTTAGTGAATGACCGGATTGCCGCCTATTTTGGCCGATCAGGCCAATCCGGATCACGACACGCCCCCATCGAACACACACCAAGCCACTGAAAAATAAAGCCTTAGCGCTCGCCCAGACCAAGCATGGCCATCACTTCGTCGGTCATGTCATCCAGGTTTCTCGGGCCATCCGGTCGATACCAGGTCACCGTCCAGCTCAATGCGCCCGTCAACATACGCCGGGTCAGGAAGGGATCCGCCGACATCTTGCCTGCCGACTTCAATTCACCCAGCACCTCCAGCCACATGGCTTCGTAGACATCCCGCAGTTTCAGGATGTCTCGCTGGGCATCGCCGGACAGCGAGCGCCATTCGAAGACGAGCACGGCCATGGCCTCGCCGGTCTGCCCGTTGATGGACTCCAGCTCACTGCGGATCAGCGCCCACATACGTTCAACCGGTGTGCTGGCCTGACGCAGGGCATGACGCATCAGCTCGGTATTGAGGACGATCGTCTCCTCCATCACCGCCTTGAGGATGTCTTCCTTGGAACGGAAATGATGGAACAGGCTGCCGGACTGGATGCCGATGGCAGCGGCGAGATCACGGACGGTCGTCCGCTCGTAGCCTTTTTCCCGGAACAGCCGCGCCGCTGCGCGCAGCAGTCGCCCCCGGGCGCCGGTCGGATCGGAAATTCGACTTTCCTCAACCAGCTCGGCCAGGATGGATTGTGGTGTCAAAGCTTACTTCCCATGGTCTTTGAACGGTCGTTGTCTTTGAAGTGCGGCCCGCGCCGCCCAAGCGGCCCAGTATACGCATGAAGGCAGTTTACCCTGAAGCATCACATTTACAAACCAAGCGCTTGCTTGGTATTGTTTTTGGACGCATCATAACAACCGACCCACAACCGCTTCTTCGGAAAGGACACCACATGACATCGCCCTCCCGAACCCTGCGCATCGGCTGCTCCGCGGCCTTCTGGGGTGACACCGAAACAGCTGCGCGCCAGCTGGTCGAGAAAGGCAACCTGGATTACCTGGTTTCCGATTACCTGGCTGAAATCACGATGTCCATCATGGCCGGCCAGCGCATGAAGGACCCGAAAGCCGGCTACGCCCGGGACTTCGTGCAGACGGTGATGTGCCCGCTTTTGAAAGACATTAAAGATCAGGGCATCCGGGTGATCAGCAATGCCGGTGGCGTGAATCCCGAATCCTGCCGGGATGCCCTCCAGGCCCTGTGCGAGGAACAGGGCGTTGATCTGAAAATCGCACTGGTGCTGGGTGACAACCTGCTGCCGCAAAAGAAGCAGCTCGACGGACAGGGCACCCGCGAAATGACCACCGGCGACCCGATGCCACCGATGATGGTCAGCATGAACGCCTACCTGGGCGCTCCCGGCATCGTCGCCGCACTGGCAGCCGGCGCCGACATCGTCATCACCGGTCGCGTGACCGACAGTGCCCTGGTCCTGGCGCCCCTGGTGCACGAATTCGGCTGGGTGTGGGACGACTACAACAAGCTGGCCCAGGGCAGCCTGGCCGGCCACCTGATCGAATGTGGCGCCCAGGCAACGGGCGGCAATTTCACCGATTGGGAAACCGTGGCCGATGGATACGCAGACATGGGGTTCCCCATCGTCGAGGTGGAGGAGAACGGCAACTTCGTGATCACCAAACCGGAAGGCACCGGCGGTCGGGTCAGCATCGGCACGGTGGCCGAGCAGCTTGTCTACGAGATCGGCGACCCGCGTGCCTATCTGCTGCCGGACGTGGCCTGCGATTTCACCCGGGTTCACCTGGAAGACCTTGGCCAGGACCGCGTTGCCGTATCCGGCGCCACCGGCCGCGCGCCCACCGACAGCTACAAGGTCTCCGGCACCTGGCCCGATGGCCACAAATGCACGGTGACCTTCCTGATCGGCGGCATCGACGCCCCGAAAAAAGCGCAAAGCGTCGCCGATGCCATTCTCGAAAAGACCGGCCGACTGTTCGAGGACCGCGGCCTGCCGCCCTATTCCGAAACCAGCGTCGAACTGCTGGGCACGGAGGCCACCTATGGCCCACACAGCCGGGCCGGTCAATCCCGGGAAGTCGTGGTCAAAATCAGCGCGGCCCACCCCAAGAAGGAAGCGTTGGTGCTGTTCTCGCGGGAAATCGCCCAGGCCGCTACGGGTATGGCGCCGGGCCTGACCGGCATTGTTGGCGGTCGCCCCACGGTGTGGCCCAAGATCCGGCTGTTCTCCTGCCTGGTGCCGAAGGATCAGGTCGAGGTCAGCGTGGAAGTGGCCGGCGAGAAAGTCCCCGTGGCCATCGAAACCGGCGGTGCGGCCCGTATTGAGGATGGCGAGGACGCCACGACTTTCCCGGCGATCGGTGACACGGACACCACTGCCCCGCTGATCGAACTGGCCTGGGCTCGCAGTGGCGACAAGGGCGACCACAGCAACATTGGCGTGATCGCCCGTCATCCGGATTACGTGCCCTATCTCGCCGCGGCCCTGACGGAAAACGCCGTTGCCAAGTGGATGGGCCACACTCTGAATCCACAGAGCGGACGCGTAACACGCTGGGCCCTGCCCGGCCTCAATGCGTTTAACTTTTTGCTGGAACACAGCCTCGGTGGCGGCGGTGTTGCCAGCCTGCGCATCGACCCCCAGGGCAAGGCGTTTGCCCAGCAACTACTGGACATGCCGATTCCCGTCTCCCAAGCCGTGCTGAAAGGAACCCGATCATGAGTTATCAATCCGTTCTCCGCCCCGGCCTGTTTGAAGGCCAAACCATTATCGTGACCGGCGGCGGTTCCGGCATCGGCCGCTGCACGGCCCACGAACTGGCCTCCCTGGGGGCCCACGTCGCACTGGTCGGCCGCAAGCCGGAAAAACTGGACACCGTCCGGGGCGAGATTATCGAGGACGGCGGCAGTGCCTCCGCCCATCCCTGTGATATCCGGGACGAAGAGATCGTTGCCGCCACCATCAAACAGATCCTGGCCGAGCACGGCCCGGTCAAGGGCCTGGTCAACAACGCCGGAGGGCAGTTTCCCTCCCCCTTGGCCGGCATCAACCAGAAGGGCTGGGAAACGGTCGTGCGCACCAACCTCACTGGCGGCTTCCTGATGGCCCGGGAACTGTACAACCAGTCCCTGAGCAAAACCGGCGGCGCCATTGTCAATATCGTGGCGGACATGTGGGGCGGCATGCCCGGCATGGGACACTCCGGCGCGGCCCGCGCAGGCATGGTCAACTTCACCCAGACCGCCTCCATCGAGTGGGGCGCGTCCGGCGTGCGGGTGAATGCCGTCGCCCCCGGCTGGATCGCCTCCAGCGGCATGGACACCTATCCCGAGCAGATGAAAGCCTGGATCCGCGGCCTGGCCGATGCCGTGCCGGGCAAACGTATTGGCACCGAGTCGGAAGTCAGCGCCGCCATTTGCTTCCTGCTGAGCCCGGGCGCCGCCTTCATCAGTGGCGATACGCTGCGCATCGACGGCGGGGCGTCCCAGGGCAGCCGGGTGTGGCCATTGCCCAAGGCGAAGAACGTGGAGGTCTTCAACGGCTTCCATCGCGCCGTCAAACCCAAGATTTTCAGTCAAGACTGAGGGAGCCGTTTATGCAGATTCTTGAATCCGCCATCGATCCCCAGTCCGAGGCTTTCGCCGAGAACGCGGCGGCGATGCAACAGCACATCGAGACGTTCCGCGATGTGGAAAAACAGGTCCTCGCCCTGGCGGAATCCGCTCGCGAGAAATTCACCAAAAGGGACAAGTTGCTGCCCCGCGATCGCATCAACCGACTGCTGGACCGCGGCACCCCGTTTCTCGAACTCTGTTCCCTGGCCGGCTACAAAATGTACGACGACAAGGATGGCAGCATGGCCGGGGGCGGTATCATCGCCGGAATCGGAACCGTAAGCGGCATCCGTTGTCTGGTGGTTGCCAGCAACTGCGCCATCAAGGGCGGCACCATCACCCCAGCCGGCCTGGACAAGACCCTGCGCCTGCAGCAGATCGCCATGGAGAACAAGCTGCCGGTGGTGTCCCTGTCGGAAAGTGGCGGCGCCAACCTGAACTACGCCACCGACATCTTCGTGCTGGGCGCCCGGGGCTTTGCCAACCAGGCGCGGATGTCGGCCGCCGGGATTCCCCAGGTCACGGTGGTACACGGAAACGCCACCGCAGGCGGCGCCTACCAGCCCGGCCTGTCCGACTACGTGATCGTGGTGCGCAATAAAGCCAAGATGTTCCTGGCCGGACCGCCGCTGCTTAAAGCCGCCACCGGCGAAGTCGCCACGGATGAGGAGCTGGGCGGTGCGGAAATGCACGCCGAGATCGCCGGCACCGCCGAATACCTGGCCGAGAACGATGCCGATGGCATCCGCCATGCCCGCGAGGTGATGGACGCACTGGCCTGGAACGAGCACCTTCCGCCGTCTCAATCGCCGGAATGGGAAGAACCGCTTTATTCGCCAGACGAACTCCCCGGCGTCATCCCGGCCGACCCCAAGAAACCCTACGACGTTCGCGAGATCCTGGCGCGCATTGCCGACGGCTCCCGCTTCCAGGACTTCAAGGCCGGCTACGACGACCAGACCGTCTGCGGCACCATCCGCATCTGCGGGCATCGCGTCGGCATCATCGGCAACAACGGCCCGATCACACCAGAAGGTGCGACCAAGGCAGCGCAGTTCATTCAGCTCTGCGACCAGGCCGGTACGCCCATCCTGTTCCTGCACAACACCACCGGTTTCATGGTGGGCACCCACGCTGAACAGCACGGCATCATCAAGCACGGGTCGAAAATGATCCAGGCGGTGGCCAATTGTCGGGTGCCGAAACTGGCGGTCGTCGTGGGCGGCTCCTATGGCGCCGGCAACTACGCCATGTGCGGCCGCGGGCTGGATCCGCGCTTCATTTTTGCCTGGCCCAACAGCCGCACCGCCGTCATGGGCCCGGCCCAGGCCGGCAAGGTGATGCGGATCGTGGCCGAGGAAAAACAGCGGCGCAACGGTCTGGAGCCGGAAGAAAAGACGCTCGATTTCCTGGAGCAAGCCACGGCGAAGAAGCTTGAAGATGGCTCCACCGCCCTCTTCGGCACCGCCCGGCTCTGGGACGATGGCCTGATCGACCCACGCGACACCCGCACCGTGCTGGCGATGGTGCTGTCGATCTGTCGCGAGGCGGAACAGCGCGAACTGCGCCCGAACAGCTTCGGCGTGGCGCGGTTGTAATAGGACAGCACGAACAATGTAGCCGATGCTTTAGCTTCGGAGGGCCCGCCAGGGCCCCGGCGATTTACCCAAAGGCCAGATCGAAACCAATGGGCATCATCGCTGTAGAAAAGGACACGGACGTCCTTGACCGCAATAGCGGGCCAGGGATGGCCCTCTAGGGCGGCGGAAGCGATGATGCCCATTGGTTTCACGCCCCGGGGACAAAGCAGGCACCTTCGGCGCCTCCGAAGCTAAAGCGTCGGCTACACAAGAAACAAAGAAACAGAACACAAAGAACAACAGCCACCACAGGCATACAAATAAAGGGAATCCACATGCTATTCACCGAAGAACACGACGCCCTGCGCAAGACCGTCCGCGACTTCGTCGAGAAGGAGATCAACCCCCACTGCGACGCATGGGAAGAAGCCGGCAAATTTCCCATCCATGACCTGTTCGGCAAGCTGGGCAAACTGGGGCTGCTGGGCGTTCACAAGCCGGAAGAATACGGCGGGATGGGGCTGGACTACAGCTACAATCTGGTGGTCGCCGAAGAACTGGGTACGGCGCATTGTGGCGGCGTGCCGCTGGCCGTGGGCGTGCAGACCGACATGTGCACCCCCGCCCTGGCCCGGTTCGGCTCCGACGAACTCAAGCGGGAATTTCTCGCGCCGGCGATCGCCGGTGAAATGGTCGGCTGCATCGGCGTCAGCGAAGTCGGCGCCGGGTCCGACGTGGCGGGCATGAAAACCACGGCCCGCAAGGACGGCGACGACTACGTCATCAACGGCGCCAAGATGTGGATCACCAACTCACCCAGCGCCGACTTCATCTGCCTGCTGGCCAAC
This sequence comes from Marinobacter mangrovi, assembly GCF_016798325.1. GTDB lineage: Bacteria > Pseudomonadota > Gammaproteobacteria > Pseudomonadales > Oleiphilaceae > Marinobacter_A > Marinobacter_A mangrovi. The sequence continues at coordinate 451,551 of NZ_JAERVO010000002.1, read as the reverse complement.
ACCTCGGACGACAAGCCCCACAAGAACAAGTCGCTGATCATGGTGCCCATGAACACGCCGGGCATCTCCTTCTCCCCCCACTTGAACAAGCTGGGCATGCGCTCTTCCGAAACGGCCCAGGTCTTCTTCGATGACGTACGGGTGCCCCAGCGTAACCGCATCGGCGCCGAGGGCACCGGCTTCATGATGCAGATGGTGCAGTTCCAGGAAGAGCGCATGTGGGGCGCGGCCAACGTCATCAAGGCGCTGGAGCACTGCATCAACGTCACCATCGATTACTGCCGCGAGCGCCAGACCTTCGGCCAGCCGCTGATCGACAACCAGTCCATCCACTTCCGCCTCGCCGAACTGCAAACCGAAGTGGAAGCGCTGCGCGCCCTCACCTACCAGGCCTGCGAACTGCACATCCAGGGCAAGGATGTGACACGCCTGGCGTCCATGGCCAAGCTCAAGGCCGGTCGGCTGGGCCGGGAAGTCACCGACAGCTGCCTGCAGTACTGGGGCGGCATGGGCTACATGTGGGACAACCCGCTGTCCCGCGCCTTCCGCGATGTCCGCCTGGTGTCCATCGGCGGCGGTGCCGACGAAATCATGCTGGGCATCATCTGCAAGCTGATGGGCATCCTGCCCGGCAAGCGCAAGGACTGATCCCATGACGACACTGCCCGACTGCGACACTCTGGCCCTCGATCAACGGGGGCCGGTGCTTCACCTGACGTTGAATCGTCCGGACGCTCGCAACGCCATGAGTCTGGCGATGGTCCGGGAAATGGCCGCCGTCTTCGAATCCATCGCGACCGACGCCGACATCCGTTGTGTGGTTCTGCGCGGCGCCGGTGGCCATTTCTGCGCCGGCGGCGACATCCGCGACATGGCGGCGGCACGGTCCCAGAAGGCCACCGGCGACGCCGATCCCTTCCGCGATCTGAATCGCGCCTTCGGCCGACTGATCGAAACCGTCAACACCGCCCCGCAAGTGGTGATTGCCATTCTTGAGGGCGCGGTTATGGGCGGCGGCTTCGGGCTGGCCTGCGTCAGTGATCTGGCGCTGGCCCGGGATACGGCAAAGTTCGCCATGCCCGAAACCAGCTTGGGCATCATTCCGGCCCAGATTGCACCGTTCGTGGTGGAACGCATCGGCCTCACCCAGGCTCGTCGCCTTGCCTTACTGGGGTTGAAAGTCGATGGCCACGAGGCTTGCCGTCTGGGTCTGGTGCACAGCGTGGTTGAGAGCGACGACGCCCTGGATCGTGCGCTCGACGACGCCATTGCCAGCCTGATTCGCTGCGCTCCGCGCGCAACGGCGGCAACCAAGGCGCTGCTGCATCGGGTCGGTCACGAACCCATGCCCAGTCTGCTCGACGACGCCGCACAGCAATTTGCCGACGCAGTCCGGGGCGAGGAAGGCGCTGAAGGCACGATGGCCTTCATGCAGAAACGGCCGCCCGCCTGGGCGAAAACCGACGACACGCCATGAGGAATCCGGCCATGATCCACAAGATCCTGATCGCCAACCGGGGCGAAATTGCCGTGCGGGTCCTGCGTACCGCCAAAGCCCAGGGATACCGTACGGTCGCGGTCTACAGCGACGCCGACGCCCATGCCCTGCACGTCCGCCTCGCAGACGAGGCTGTTCGCATCGGACCGGCGGCCGTCAATGCGTCCTACCTCAACGCCGAGGCCATCCTGGAGGCTGCCCGGCGCACCGGCGCCGACGCCATCCATCCGGGGTACGGTTTTCTTTCGGAAAACGCCGGCTTTGCCGAAGCCTGTGCCGACGCCGGTGTGACCTTTATCGGTCCGCCCGCATCCGCCATTGAGCTGATGGGCAGCAAACGCCGCTCCAAGGTGGCGATGCAGGAGGCCGGTGTGCCCGTGGTGCCCGGCTTTGAGGAAGCCGGCGCCAGTGACGACGCGCTCTGTCAGGCGGCCGAATCCGTCGGTTTTCCGGTGATGATCAAAGCCTCCGCCGGCGGCGGCGGGCGGGGCATGCGCCTCGTTCAAAAGCCCGACGAACTGGCCAACCAGATCCAGCGTGCCCGCTCGGAGGCCAAGAACGCCTTCGGAGACGATGAGCTGATCCTGGAAAAGGCCGTGATCGAGCCGCGCCACATTGAAATCCAGGTCTTTGCCGACACCCACGGCAACGTCATCCACCTCGGTGAACGGGACTGTTCCATCCAGCGCCGCCATCAGAAGGTGGTGGAAGAGGCCCCGTCGCCGTTCATGACGCCGGAGCTGCGGGCTGCTATGGGCGAGGCCGCCGTCCAGGCCGCGAAAGCGTGCCACTACGTGGGCGCCGGGACCGTCGAGTTTCTGGTGGACCGGGAGCGCCACTTCTACTTTCTGGAAATGAACACGCGGCTGCAGGTGGAACACCCCGTCACGGAGTTGATCACCGGCCAGGACCTGGTGCACTGGCAACTGAAGGTGGCCGAGGGCGCCGAACTGCCGTTGCAGCAGGCCGACGTGACCCTCACCGGTCATGCGGTCGAGGTGCGCCTGTACGCCGAAGATCCGGCCGACCAGTTCATGCCGCAGACCGGGACACTGGCCGACTACTCGCCCGCCCCGGTAGACGGCGTTCGCTACGACAGCGGCGTGCAGACCGGCGATACCATCACGCCCTTCTACGACCCCATGCTGGCCAAGGTGATCGCCTACGGTAGCACCCGCACCGACGCCATTCGTCGGCTGCGACGGGCCCTGGAAGACACCCGCGTGATGGGCATAACCACCAACCGCTCGTTCCTGAGTCACATCCTCGGTCACCCTGGCTTTGCTGCCGGGGAAGCCACGACGGCCTTCCTGGAAAAAGATTTCGCGGATGACCCGAGTCTGAAAGCAGCGCCTCCCTCCCTCACCGAGCTGGCCCTGGCTGCGGTCGTCTTTGCCCACCGGGCCGGCGAGACCGGAGGCCGCTGGAGCAACAGCCTGCCCACCCCTCTGCCGTTTCGCCTGGCCACGGGCGACACTCACCACGAACTGGCCCTGCAGTGGCAAAGTGGCGGAACGGTGGATGTGATTCAGGGCGACGCCCGACTGACGCTGGAGATTGTGGCCATAAACGGGACGGAGCTGGACTATATCGACAATGGCGTTCGTCAGCGTTGCCAATATCACTCTGACGGCGATCACCTATATTTGCAGCAGCTCAGCCGGAGTCTGCATGTGTGCGACGTGACCCACGCGCCCGCGTTGACCCTTGAAGGCAGTGCATCGGACCGGGTGTTGGCCTCCATGGATGGTGCCATTATCGATGTGCGCGCCGAGGCCGGACAGGCCGTGAAACGGGGTGATACGCTGGTGGTGCTGGAAGCCATGAAAATGGAGCACCCACTGGTGGCGGAACGGGACGGTGAAATTGCCCGGGTCCACGTCAGCGCGGGCAACCAAGTCAAACGCCGCCAGCTGCTGGTCGAACTCACCAGCGACGACGCATCCAACGAAGGAGCCACGGCATGAGCATGCAAGGCAAGACCGTATTCATTACCGGCGGCAGTCGGGGCATTGGCCGGGCGATTGCCCTGGCCTGCGCCCGGGAAGGCGCCAACGTGGTGATCGGCGCCAAGTCGGACAAACCGCACCCGAAACTGCCGGGGACGATTCATACCGTCGCCGGGGAAATCGAGGCGGCCGGCGGCCGGGCACTGCCGCTGGTGCTGGATGTCCGCGATGAGACGCTGGTCCGGGAACGGATCGACGAGGCGGGTAAACATTTCGGGGGCATTGATGCCCTGGTCAACAACGCCGGTGCCATTCGCCTGCAGGGCGTCGAAAAACTGCCGGTGCGGCGCTACGACCTGATGCACGAGGTCAACGCCAGGGCCGTCTTTACCTGTTCCCAGGCTGCCCTGCCCTGGCTCAAGCAATCCGGGAGCGGGCATATTCTGAGTCTGTCGCCGCCGATCAACCTGGCACCGAAATGGTTCGCACAATACGGCGCCTACACGACCACAAAATACGCCATGACCATGCTGACGCTCGGCATGGCCGAAGAATTCCGGCCCTATGGCATTGCGGTAAATGCCCTGTGGCCGAAGACCCTGATCTCGACGGCGGCTATCGAGTTTGAAGTGGGCGGCGCCGCAATGATGGCGCAGGGGCGCAAGCCGGACATCATGGCCGATGCAGCGGTGACGATCCTGGGCCACAGCGCCGATACGCTGACCGGCCAGGCGCTGATCGACGAGGATGTGCTGCGCCGGGCCGGGGTCTCGGACTTTGAAGGTTATCGATACGCGCCCGGCGACAAGCCGCTGCTGCCGGATCTGTTTCTCGATTAGAACTTCGGGCTGTCGGTCCGGAGTCTGTTTTTCATAATAAGACGCACGGAACGACGCATGAGCCAAGACACCATCTCAGTACGTGACATTGCCCGACAACTGCCCGGCGTGGTCCGCCGGGCACCAGCCATCGCCAAGGGGCTCTACTACTACTCCATCAAGAATGACCAGAAGGAGCTGACCCTCGGCACCCTGATCGAGCACAACGCCGAAAAGTACGGGACCCGTCCGGCGGTCCTGTACGACGACCGGCGCCTGACCTACACCGAGTTCAACGCCTGGGCCAATCGCATCGCACACTACCTGCGCGCGGCGGGCCTGACCCGGGGCGACAGCATTGCCATCTTCCTCGAGAACCGGCCGGAACTGTTGGCCATGGTGGCCGGCGCCGCCAAGATCGGCGTGGCCTGCGCGATGCTGAACACCTCCCAGAAAGGCAAGGTACTGGCCCACAGCATCAACCTGATCTCGCCCCGGATGATTGTGGTGGGTGAAGAGCTGGTCGATACCTTTGAAGGCGTGCGCGAGGAGGTGGCCCTGGGTCACGACCACCCATACCTGTTTATGCCCGATACGGACTCGCTGAAAGACTTCGGCACCACGCCACAGGGCTACATCAACCTTGCCGAGCAAGTGAGTGCTTACCGGGGCGACAACCTGACGGTGAAGGATCGTCCGAAACTCGGTGATACCGCCGTCTACATCTACACCTCCGGCACCACCGGCCTGCCCAAGGCGGCCCCGGGGTCCCACCGCAAGTTCATCAAGGCCTACGGCGGTTTCGGACTGATGACCCTGAACATGGGGCCGCAGGACGTGCTGTATTGCACCCTACCCCTCTACCACGCCACTGCGCTGCTGGTTTGCTGGGGCTCGGTCCTGTCCGGTGGTTCCGCCATCGCCGTGCGCCGCAAGTTCTCCGCCAGCGCGTTCTGGGACGACATCCGTCGCTACGGCGCCACCACGTTCGGCTATGTGGGGGAACTCTGCCGCTACCTGCTGAACCAGCCGGCCAGTCCGAACGACCGTAATCACACGCTGACCAAGATGATTGGCAATGGCCTGCGGCCGTCGATCTGGAAACCCTTCAAGGAGCGCTTTGGTATCGAGACGGTAGCGGAACTCTATGCCTCCAGCGAGGGCAACATCGGTTTCAGCAACTTCTTCAACATGGAAAACACCGTTGGCTTCTCGACGGCGCCTTACGCCCTGGTGAAATACCATGAAGGCACCCGCGACCCGATCCGCAACGCCAAGGGCCGCATGGAGAAGGTCAAGTCCGGCGAGCCCGGACTGCTGCTGGGTGAAATCACCGCCAAGTGGTCATTCGAGGGCTACACCCAGAAGGAAGCCACGGAAAAATCCATCCTGCGGGATGTCTTCAAGAAGGGCGACGCCTGGTTCAACACCGGCGACGTCCTCAAGGAAATCGGCTGCCGCCACCTGCAGTTCGTCGATCGCATGGGCGACACCTTCCGCTGGAAGGGCGAGAACGTCTCCACCACCGAAGTGGAAAACATCATTGACGAATCCGGACTGGCCGAGGAGGCCATCGTCTATGGCGTGGAAATTCCAGGAACCAACGGCAAGGCGGGTATGGTGACACTGGTTCCGCAGGACAGCAGCGTCGAGAGCTTCGACATCGACCGACTGTTCCGCTACCTGCAGGACAATCTGCCGCCCTATGCGATTCCGGTATTTGTCCGCGTGACCTCTGCCATCGAGAAGACCGGCACGTTCAAATACAAGAAAGTGGATTTGAAAAAAGCCGGGTATTCCGTGGATCGGCCGGGCGAGCGGGTGTATGCCTGGTTGCCGAGAGATAAAGGGTACACGCTGGTCGACGAAGCGCTGGTGAAGCGGATTGATGGTGGGGAGGTCCCTTTTTAAAGGGCGACAACACTGGAGTTCGCCAAACAATGTAGCGGACGCTTCAGCTTCCGAGCAGGCCGCAGGCCTGCCCGGTAGACCCGGGGCCCTGACGGGCCCTCCGAAGCTGAAGCGTCGGCTACATTAAAGATGGTAACCGCAAGTATCGTAGGTTGGGCTGACGCAGGAAGCCCAACAAGCCGGGTTTACGGCCCATTTCATTCAATCCAGAGGGCGCCAGACCGGTTTCTGAGATTCCATGGTCAGGCATGTCCGCGATAATGGGAAAGCCCGATACCCGCCCTGAAGCTCACCAAACAATGTAGCGGACGCTTCAGCTTCCGAGCAGGCCGCAGGCCTGCCCGGTAGCCCCGGGGCCCTGACGGGCCCTCCGAAGCTGAAGCGTCGGCTACATTAAAGATCGTGACCGCAGGTCGAGCGATACGGTCACAACCTCACAGCTCAGCCGACTTTGAGAACGACCTTACCCGTCGCCTTGCGCCCGGTCAGCGCGTTCAGCGCACCCACATAATCCTCGAACGCAAACGTCTCGCTGATCTTCGGCTTGATCTTGCCTTCGCCATAGAGCTTCAGCAGATCCATCATGTTCTGGGCGCTGACGTCCGGCTCCATCCGGGTGAAGTTACCCCAGAAGACGCCGATCAAGGCGCAGCCTTTCAGCAGGGTCAGGTTCGCGGGCACTTTCGGAATGTCGCCCGCAGCGAAGCCGATGACAAGGTGACGACCGTTCCAGGCCATGGCACGCAGGGCCTGTTCGGTGAAATCACCGCCCACCGGGTCGTAGATCACGTCCACGCCCTTGTTGTTGGTCAGCTTCTTGACCGTCTCTTTCAGCGGCTCTTCGGAATAGTTGATCAGTTCGTCAGCACCCGCCTCTTTGGCGATGGCCAGCTTCTCGGCGCTGCTGGCCGCGGCGATCACGTGGGCGCCCATGGCCTTGCCCAACTCCACCGTCGCCAGGCCCACGCCACCGCTGGCACCCAGAACCAGCAGGGTCTCGCCCGGCTGGATGTTGGCGCGCTGCTTGAGGGCGTGATAGGAGGTGCCGTACACCATGGTAAAGGCGGCGGCTTCTTCATCGCTCATGCCATCGGGAACGGGCAGCAGGTTGGCTTCGGCGGCTACGATTTCCTCGGCGAAGGCACCGAACCCGGTCAGCCCCATCACGCGGTCGCCGGGCTTGAAGCGAGTGACTTTTTCACCGACGTCCATCACTTCCCCGGCCATCTCACCGCCCGGTGAAAACGGCATGTTGGGCTTGAGCTGGTACTTGCCTTCGATAATCAGGGTGTCCGGGAAGTTGAGACCGGCCGCCTTCACGCGAATCTTGACGCCACTGCCCTTGGCTTCGGGGGATGTCACATCTTCGATGACCAGCGTGTCAGCCGGGCCATATTCCTTACACAGGATGGCGCGCATGATGTCCTCTCTTGTTGTGATTGCTTCAACGAATGGATGTCGTCAAGCTAATGCGATTGACAGGATGAGGCAAATCAATATCGGTTATGCTCCTCCATCGATGATATTTATAGACAGGGAGAGTAAACGCACATGATGTACGCGTGGACGGCAATTTTTGCGGCGGTGTTGATCTGGTCCGGTATTCAGCCGACCGACCGCATGACCTGGGTCCTGGAAGTGCTTCCGGCGGTGATCGGCGCCGTCGCCCTGGCCGTCACCCGCAAACGTTTCCCGCTAACGCCACTCCTCTACGGCCTGATCCTCATCCATTGCATCATCCTGATGGTCGGCGGGCATTACACCTATGCCGAGGTGCCGCTGTTCGACTGGCTGGGCGATGCCTTTGGCTGGGAACGCAACAACTACGACAAACTGGGCCATTTTGCCCAGGGCTTCGTGCCGGCGATGATCGCGCGGGAAATCGTTGTGCGGCGCGAAGTGATTCGCCCGGGCGCCTGGACCAGCTTCTTCGTGGTTTGCTTCTGTCTGGCGCTGAGCGCCTTCTATGAGCTGATCGAATGGTGGGTGGCGTTGGCCAGCGGACAGGATGCTGAAGCGTTCCTGGGCACCCAGGGCTACGTGTGGGACACCCAATCCGACATGCTTTGGTGCTTAAGCGGAGCCATTATCGCGCTGCTGATCCTGTCCCGGGTGCATGACCGACAGATGCAACGCCTGGATCCCCGCCTTAAAACAGGATAGTGCCGACCGCGACCAGTCCGATGATGACGACGGCACCGGCAATGAGCAGGGCGGCCTTTTCAAAGCGGTCCTGATTTCCGCGTTTCGCCGTGCCATCAAAGCCCTCAGGGCCTCGACGCAGGCAATTGATCATCGCCTGTGTCAGGGTACCGTCGAAGACGAACGGGTTGAATCGTTCCATTCCCGAATCCCGCAGCAGTGCCTTCACATCCGCTTCAATCGGCACGTATTTCATGGACCAGTCCGGGAACGAACGCTTCTGGATCGGCTCTTCCAGAAGCAGCGTCACGTCTCGATGGCGCTCGTCATCCCGCAGGCGGTTGAACAGGTCATGAACCGCTTCCGATTCCCCTTCCAGGCACTGGAAAAAGAAGCCGTCGCCAAAATAGAGCCCACCCACCAGGCCCTGCTTGGGGTTATTCCGGCGGGAACTCATCAGAATACGCGCCACGTGAGGCTCCACACCCTTGTTTTCCGGACGCGGATTAAAGTTGGCCCTGCTGGCGTAGGCCAGACGGATCAATGCCATGCCTGAACTCCTGCATCAGGTTGGATCGAAAAATCATTAACCTGAATTTTTACAGGCGTCTACGGGATTTGGATCACATGATTGCGGAAAACGGCTACCCAAACGGGATGAAGCAACACCGCTTTTCCGGTATCCTGCGCGCCCTTCTGATCATTCGATGAACAACCCGAACGAGTCTGCCGCGTTTTACGGCCTCATTGACCGGCTATTGATATGAATTCGCCCGATTTTATCTATTGGCTTGAAATCATCGGCATCGTTGCCTTCGCATTGTCCGGAATGATCGCCGCCCGCAAGGCCAATATGGATCCGGTCGGTGTCTTTACCATCGCCTTTATCACCGCACTCGGTGGCGGCACGCTGCGAGACATTATTCTCGGTAACCATCCGGTCTACTGGATCCGCCACGAGGAAATGCCCCTCCTGATCCTCGCCATGGCAATTCTGTTCACGCTTTGCCGCCCCCTCTACCGGCTCCGCGAGTCCCATATTGTGCTTCCGGATGCCATTGGCCTCGGTGTTTTTTCCCTTCTGGGCGCCCAGTTTTCGCTCGATCTTGGCCATTCCTGGTTCATTGCCTCGCTGCTCGGCGTCATCACCGGCACCTTCGGCGGCGCCCTGCGCGACAACCTGTGCAACCAGGTGCCCTTCATTTTTCGCAAGGACCAGCTCTACGCCTCCATTTCATACGCGGGATGCTGGCTATACTTCGTGTGCCGATGGGCACTGGATAACGAAACGTTTGCATTGGCTCTCGGCCTGCTGTTTATCGTGGCGATACGCCTGCTGGCCGTGCATTTCGATATCCGTCTCCAACGCGATGCCCAAGGCGACGAATGACGTGGGAGATTTGGCGAACACAGAAACGACCGCTAAGATGCGCGGTTTTCCAGGGCCGGGACGTCCTGATCCAGTGACCCTCAGGGACAGAAAACAACCGATTTATTCATCATTCCAAGGCTGACCCATGCTCGAAAAACTGTTCCAGCTCAAGGCCCATGGCACTGACGTGCGTCGTGAGGTTATCGCCGGTGTGACCACCTTCCTGACGATGGCCTACATCATTGTCGTTAACCCCAGCATCCTGTCCGCGACGGGCATGGATTTCGGGGCGGTGTTCGTCGCCACCTGTCTTGCGGCCGCCATCGGCACGCTCATCATGGGGCTCTGGGCGAACTACCCGATCGCACTGGCGCCGGGTATGGGCCTGAACGCGTTCTTCTCGTTCACCGTCGTCGGCAGCATGGGCTACAGCTGGCAGGTGGCGCTGGGTGCGGTGTTCCTGTCCGGCTTCATCTTCTTCCTGCTGAGCGTGTTCCGCATCCGGGAATGGATCATCAACAGCATCCCGATGTCGCTGCGCTTCGGCATTTCCGCCGGTATCGGCTTCTTCCTGGCGCTGATCGCCTTCAAGAATGCCGGGATCGTCGTCGATAATCCGGCCACGCTGGTCGGGCTGGGCGACCTGGAAAGCCTGCACAGCCTGCTGTTCTTCGCCGGCTTCCTGCTGATCTGCGCCCTGTCCTACCGCCAGGTCACCGGCGCGGTCATGATCGGCATCATCGCCGTGACTGTGGCGGCCATGGTCCTCGGTCAGGTGGAATACGACGGCTTTGTCTCGGCACCGCCCAGCATCACGCCGACGCTGGGACAGCTCGATATTGCCGGCGCCCTCAATGTGGGGCTGGTCAGCATCGTCTTCGCGTTCCTGTTCGTGGATCTGTTCGACACGTCCGGCACGCTGATTGGCGCTGCACAGCGTGGCGGCCTGCTGGACAAGGACGGCAAACTACCGCGCCTGGGCCGGGCACTGATGTCCGACTCCATCGCCACCATGTCCGGCGCCGCCCTGGGTACCTCGACCACCACCAGCTACATCGAATCCACCGCGGGCATAACCGCCGGCGGTCGCACGGGTCTAACGGCTGTGGTTGTGGCGCTGCTGTTCCTGGCCTGCCTGCTGCTGTCGCCGATCGCCAGCATTATTCCTCCCTACGCCACCGCACCGGCCCTTCTCTATGTGGCGGTACTAATGACCAGCGGTCTCAAGCTGATCGACTGGGACGACGTGACCGACGCCGCGCCGGCCGTAGTCACGGCGCTGATGATGCCGCTGACCTTCTCCATCGCCAACGGCATCGCCATGGGCTTTATCACTTATGCCCTGCTGAAGATCCTGAGCGGCCGCTGGTCGCATCTCAACGCCAGCGTTGTGATCATCGCCCTGGTGTTCATCTTTAAATTCATCTTCCTGAACGGTTAAGCAAGGCGGGCGCCGGAGGTTTCCGGCGCTCGCCCCAAAAGGCAATCCCATGGATTATTTTTCCGAAAGCATCAAACAGGCGATCCGCACCGTACCGGACTGGCCCAAGCCCGGCGTCCAGTTCCGTGATATCACCACGGTGCTGCAGGATCGCACGGCATTCCGCAAGCTGATCGACGCCTTTGTCCACCGCTATCACAGCCAGGACATCGACGCGATTGCTGCCGTGGACGCCCGCGGCTTCATCATCGGTTCCGCCCTCGCCTACGAGCTCAACGCCAGCCTGGTATTGGTGCGCAAGAAGGGCAAACTGCCGTTCGATACGCTGGTGGAAGATTACGAGCTGGAGTACGGCACGGCGTCTGTGGAGATCCACAAGGACGCGTTCAATCCGGGCGACAAGGTCGTACTGGTCGACGACCTGATCGCCACCGGCGGTACCATGCTGGCCGCAGCCCGCCTGATCCGACGCATTGGCGCCGAGATCTTCGAAGCGGCGGCGATGATCGATCTGCCGGACCTGGGCGGCTCGACCAAATTGCGCGACGAGGGACTGCAGGTCTACACCGTCTGCGAATTCGCCGGAGATTGATTTCAGACAATTGATTCCCATTCCCGGTAGTGGCACTGTGCTGTCCTCCATTGTGTTTGAAGGACAGCACTGCCATGCATCCCTACCAGCATCTCTGGCACACCGGTAACCCGATTGAACTGCCCCTGGGCAAGATCGTTTGCGTCGGCCGCAACTACGCCGCCCACGCCAGGGAACTGAACAATCCGGTCCCTGATACCCCCCTGCTGTTCATGAAACCGGCCACCGCGGCCACCGCCCTGGAGCAGCCCGTGCGCCTGCCGCAAGGCCGGGGCGACGTGCATTTCGAAACCGAGCTGGCGGTCCTGATCGACAAGCCCCTGACGAACGCCACCGAAGCCGACGTCCGCGATGCCATTGTCGGCTATGGCCTGGCACTGGATCTGACCCTGCGCGATGTCCAAAGCCAACTCAAGGCGAAAGGCCAGCCCTGGGAACGCGCCAAAGCGTTCGACGGCGCCTGCCCCCTGTCGCCGTTCGTTCCGGCCGACGCCGTGGACCACGGCGAACCGATCCGCTTTACCCTGGACATCGACGATCATCGCCAGCAGACCGGTACCACCGCCGACATGCTATTCCCGATCGTGCCGCTGATCGCCCACATGAGCGAGCATTTCACCCTGATGCCCGGTGACGTTATCCTGACCGGCACGCCGGAAGGCGTTGGCCCGCTCTACCCCGGCCAGAAGCTCAGTCTGGCGCTGGGCGAGAGCATGATGGTGGACACCAAGGTCGTCTGAAGCACGCCCGCGACACTTCACCCATGTGATGCAGGCCCTTCGCCGGGGCCTGCCGGCCGCGTTAGACTCAGGTTCCCCGGCAGTCGTATTGTTCAACGGGTGACCGCGGCAGCAAAGCGGTCGACAAAGGGAGCGCGCAGAGACTCATGGCCAGGAAACCAGTCACCACACGCCGCGGACGTTTCGTGAAGCTCGCCGGGATGACCGCGTCCGTCGCCGGCCAATACGCCGGCCAACGAGCGCGCCGCCTGTTTGGCCGCGAAGACGACGAAGCAGCCCGCAGCGAACACTACACCCGCATGGCGGGCCAGATCGCCGACACCCTGGGCGAGCTCAAGGGTGCCGTCATGAAGGTCGGCCAGATTGCCTCCCAGACCCAGGATTTCCTGCCCAAGGAGTTTTCCGACGCCCTGCAGAAGCTGCAGAAAGAAGCGCCCCCGATGCCGTTCGAGGTCATCGTCGAGCAGATCGAGAGCGAACTGGGCAAAACCATCGGCGAAGCCTTCGAATACCTGCAGGAAACACCTTACGCCGCCGCCTCGATTGGCCAGGTGCACCGGGCCCGGCTGCAGTCCGGCGAGGACGTGATCGTCAAGGTTCAGTACCCCGGCGTGGACGAATCCTGCGATTCCGACCTGCGCCAGCTGCGCACGGCCCTGCGCCTCGGCGGATTGCTCAAGATGCCAAAAGAGAGCGTGGACCAGCTCTTCGGCGAGATCCGTGAGCGTTTGCAGGAAGAACTGGATTACGAGAACGAGGCCCGCAACCTGCGCCAGTTCCGGGAATTCCACGCCGACGATGCCAAAGTCATCATTCCGGCGGTCATCGACAGCCATTCAACGCGCCGCATCCTGACCCTCGAACTGGTGGAAGGCGACCACATCAGCGAAGTCACGGCCGACCGCTACGACCAGGCCACCCTCAATGAGATCGGCACCCGCATCTTCCACACCATGGCGGACCAGTTGTTCCGCTTCCACGCCATCCACGGCGACCCGCATGCCGGCAACTTCGCCTTCCGCCCGGACGGCACGCTGATCATGTACGACTTCGGCTGCGTCAAGAAGCTCAAGCCGGCCATCGTCGAGGCCTATCGCAAGGCCTTGATTGCGGCCCTGAACGAAGATTACGAAGCCCTCGACCGCCACCTGATCGACCTGGGCGCCCGCGTCGGGAGCCAGCCGGCGGTGGACGAAGACTACTACGCCATGTGGCGGGATATCCTGATCAAGCCTTTCGACACCAACGCCCCTTACGATTTCGCCCAATCCGAAATCCACAAGGACGTCGCCGCCAAGACCACGACGGTTTTCAAGTACCTGGACTACTTCAAGCCGCCGGTGGAAAGCATCTTCATCGACCGGATGATTGCCGGCCATTACTGGATGATGAAGCGGCTCGGGGTTCAGGCGGCGTTCCGGCCCGAGTTGGAAGCCTATCTTCACCCCAAGCGCCGTAAAGCCCGCTCGGCGACGGAAAGCGGTTAGGAAACGCCAGCCACGCTCACACCGCTTGGCAAGCCGCGCTTCAAGCGGGACAATCGGTCCCCTAAACCGATACCCGAGCAGGAGTTTTCCATGAGCAACGACCAACCCGGTCAGCCGCAACAGCCCAGCAATGAGCTGGACGAAGACGCCATCGCGTTTGCCGAAGGCATTTTCGACCTGGCCCGCAATGGCGGCACCCAGATGCTCGCGCCGCTGCTGGATGCCGGGGTGCCGCCGGACATCCGGACCAGCAGTGGCGACAGTCTGCTGATGCTGGCCAGCTATCACGGCCACCTGGAAACCACGCGTCTGCTCTTGGAGAAAGGCGCCGATCCTGACCTACCCAATGACCGTCTGCAGACCCCGCTGGCCGGCGTCGTCTTCAAGGGAGAGATGGCGATCGTGAACTTGCTGCTGGAAAAAGGGGCCGGCGTGGATAGCCGGCCCGAAGGTGCCAAGACACCGTTGATGTACGCAGCGATGTTCAACAATGCAGAGATGGTCGAGCGTCTACTCGAAGCGGGCGCCGACCGGGACGCGGTCGACGCCGAAGGCAATACCGCCTTGTCCCTGGCCAAAGCCATGGAGGCGGGGGATGTCATAAGATGGCTGGAAGCGGATTAAAACCCGGCACCTCGTCGCCGGTACCGGGTTAATACGAATCAGGCAGCCGTCACGCTTCCTCGGCGGCCTGTTTGCGCAGCAGGAAGCGCTGGATCTTGCCGCTGGAGGTCTTCGGCAACTCGGTGACGAACTCGATTTCCCTTGGGTAGGAGTGAGTCGACAGCCGCGTGCGCACATGCTGCTGCAGCTGCTCGGCCAGATCGTCCACGCCGTCGAATTCCGGCCGGGTGACCACGTAGGCTTTCACGATGGCGCCGCGTTTCTCGTCCGGTTTGCCCACCACGGCGCTTTCCACCACCGCTTCGTGCTCCAGCAGGCAGCTCTCCACTTCGGCCGGACCGATGCGGTAGCCGGCCGACGTGATGATGTCGTCGTCCCGGCCGGTGTAGGAATGGGAACCGTCACCATTGCTGACCACCACATCCCCGGTCAGGTAATACTTGCCACGGAATGGGTTCTTCTCGTTCCAGGTGTAGCCCTGGAAGAAGAACAGCGGGGATTGTTCGCGATCCACCGCCAGTTCGCCGGTCTCGCCCGGCGCCACTTCATTCCCCTGGGCATCCAGCGCCACCAGCCGGTAGCCGGGAATCTGGTAGCCCATGCTGGCATCGCGATGGGTGTGTTCCAGTTCGTGGAAGTTGGCGGACGTCATGCCGGTTTCGGTCTGACCGTAGTGGTCGCAGACGACGCAGTCCAGCGCCCGTTTCACCCACGTTATGACTTCCGGGTTCAGCGGCTCTCCGGCACTGCTGGCCACCCGCAGGTCGATTTCCGGGTAATCCTTCAGCAGGTTTTCGTTGGCCTTTAGCAACCGGTACGCCGTCGGCGCCGCCGCCAGGTTGGTGATGCGGTACTTGCGCAGGAACTCGAAGGTGTTTTCCGCGGTAAACCCGGCTTCGTTGAAGTGGGTGGTACAGCCCAGCAGCAACGGCCCCACGATGGCGTAGTAGAGGCCATAGGCCCAGCCCGGGTCCGCCACGTTCCAGAAGTTGTCGGACGGGCGCAACCCCACGGCGTAGCGCATGTACATGTAGAAGGCCGGTAACGCCCGGACCGGGACCGCCACGCCTTTGGACTTGCCGGTGGTGCCGGAGGTGAACATCTGCAGGAAAGGCTCTTCCGGGCCCAGCTTGACCGGCTCGAAGGTGTCCGGCTGCTTGGCCATCTCTTCCCCGAACAGGGCGTCCGGCGTGCCGTCGACCGCGTCGCGACTGTCGGCGACGAGCATGGTTTTCGGCAGTCCTTTCACGTCGGCCAGTTTGGGCCACTGGGCCGGGTTGGTGACGATCAGCTTCGATTGTGCCTTTTCCAGACGGTATTCGATCGCCCCGGAGCCAAAGGCGGTAAACAGCGGTTGGTAGACCGCACCGGCCCGCAGGGTGCCCAGCACACAGATCAGCAATTCCGGCGTTCTGGGTAACAGGCAGGCGACCCGATCACCGCGGCCAATGCCCTGGGATTTGAGGAAACCGGCAAACCGGGCTGCCCTCTTCTGCAATTCGGCAAAGGTCATTTCGCCAGAGGTGCCGTCGGCCCGTTCGTAGCGCAGTCCAACCCGATCAGGATCGTCGGCGTGGCGGTCGCAGATTTCCTCGCAGACGTTCAGGCCGTCGTTATAATCGCCCCGGAACTGCTGTAAGATCGGGTCCACCGAAAACGTCTCAGCGAACACATCGTAGCGGGTTGCATCCATACTGATTCACCTTGTTCTTGTTGGTCTGATGACGTCAGATTAGGCAACCCCCGATGGGAACAGAATGACAGGATCGGGCAGATAACTTGACAAGTTTTGCGCGGGCCCCGTGCATGAAATCGGCAGACTCAACCTCCATGGACAACCTGACCTTCTCGCCCCATTACGCCCGGGCCGCCCTGCGCGGATTGGAAGCGGCGAAAGGCAACTGTGACGCCCTGCTGCGCAGCCGTGGCATTGACCCGGACCTCGTCCGTGAACCCCGCGCCCGCATCCCCACGGATCAGTTCATCCGCCTGTTCCGGCTGGTCTGGAAGGAACTGGACGATGAGTTCATGGGCCGCACCACCTCCCCCTGCCGGGTCGGCCATTTTCACCTGATGGGTTCGTTGGTGGTGCACAGCGCCAACCTGGAAGAGGTGCTGCACCAGAGCATTCGCTGCTACCGGCTGTTCTCGGACGACATCGAGATTTCGCTGAACCTGGACGGTGACGAGGCGGAACTGAGCCTGACCCACCATCATCCGGAACTCGACCCGGACCAGTTCCTGGTGGAATGGCTGCTGATGGTCTGGCACCGGCTGGTGGGCTGGCTGATCGGCCGCAAGATCGTGCTCAGCCACGCCACCTTCAAACACCCGCTGCCGGGCCACTTCGACGAATACCGCTTCGTGTTTCCCTGCCAGTGCTATTTCGAGCGCAAGCGCAACAGCCTGTTTTTCAGCAAGAACTACCTGACCATGCCGGTGGTCCGTACACCGGAGGAACTGGACGATTTCATCCTGAGTTCACCGCGGGACCTGATGATCTGGACGGCGGACGACGACAGTCTCAGCACCCGGGTGCGCCGGTTACTGGAAACCTGCGAGGACTCGCGCCTGCCCAACCTCGACTGGGTGGCGGAGCAATTGCACATGACGTCCTACACGGTCAGCCGCAAGCTCAAGTCCGAAGGCAGTGCCTATCAGCAGATCAAGGACAACCTGCGCCGGGATCAGGCGGTGATCATGCTGACGCGGCAGAACCTGAGTGTGGCGGAGATTTCGACGCAGTTGGGGTTTGCCGAGCCCGGGGCGTTTTCGAGGGCGTTCAAGCACTGGACGGGGCTGAGTCCGCTGGCTTATCGGCAGCAGGACCAGTGAGAGTGTTCATTTAGAGCTTGATGGGCGTCGGCTCCCCCTCTCCCTCCAAACCGCCGCTCCACGCTCCGGCCCGCCAGGGGAGAGAGGCTTCAAAGCAGCTCGGGGCAACTTGGCCACTATGGAGCAATGAGATAAAACCATTGGCACCAGGCAGCCGGAAAAGAAGCCCCTCGCCCCTGGCGGGAGAGGGGTTGGGGAGAGGGGGAAGGCGCCAAAACGAAGCTTCGACGCCACCACGAATTACAGCAGCTCAATCGCCACAGCCGTCCCCTCACCGCCACCGATACACAGCGACGCCACGCCTTTCTTCAGTCCCCGCCGTTTCAGGGCATGGATCAGCGTCACGATGATCCGTGAACCGGACGACCCGATCGGATGTCCCAGGGCACAGGCGCCGCCGTTGACGTTCACCTTGTCCGCATCCAGACCCAGTTCGTTGATGGCCAGCAGCGCCACGACGGCGAACGCTTCGTTCACTTCGTACAGGTCCACCTCATCCTTCGACCAACCGGCCTTGTCCAGCACCTTCTGGATCGCGCCGATCGGCGCCAGGGTGAATTCCGCCGGCAGTCGCGCATGGGTGGCGTGGGCGACGATGCGGGCCAGCGGTTTCAGGCCACGCTGGTTGGCTTCCGCCTCGCTGGCCAGCACCAGGGCCGAGGCGCCGTCGCTGATGGAGCTGGCGTTGGCCGCCGTCACCGTGCCGTCCTTCTTGAACGCCGGCTTCAGCGTGGGGATCTTCTCGGGGCGGGCCTTGCCCGGCTGTTCGTCGGTGTCGACCACCGTCTCTCCGCCACGACCGGGTACGGTGACCGGCACGATCTCGTCCTGGAACCCGCCGTTCTCGATGGCCGCCAGCGACCGGTTCAGCGAGGCGATGGCAAACTCATCCATGGCTTCCCGGCTGATCTTGTATTCGTCCGCGCTGCGCTGGGCGAACACGCCCATCAGGCCGCCTTCGTAGGCGTCTTCCAGACCATCGAAGAACATGGAGTCGATCACCTGGCCGTGCCCCATGCGCATGCCTTCCCGGGCCTTGGGCAGCAGGTAGGGCGCCTGGCTCATGTTCTCCATACCACCGGCGATCATGATGGTGTTGGTACCCGCCTTGATCTGGTCGTGGGCCATGATGACCGCCTGCATGCCAGAGCCGCACATCTTGTTGACGGTGGTGCAGCCGGAGCTGTCCGGGATGCCCGCCGCGCGGGACGACTGACGCGCTGGCGCCTGGCCGAGACCGGCCGGCAACACACAGCCCATCACCACTTCATTCACGTCCGCTGGCACCAGGCCGGCGCGTTCGATGGCCGCCTTGATGGAGACCGCCCCCAGCTCCGGCGACCGGACCGGGCTCAGCGCCCCCAGCATGCCGCCCATCGGGGTGCGGGCGGCGCCAACAATCACGACATCTGAATCAGACATAGCTTATTCCTCAATTCCGGTTACTTGCCCAGCAGGGAGCGGGCGATGACTTCCTTCATGACTTCGGAAGTGCCGCCGTATATGCGTTGCACGCGAGCATCGGTGAAGGCCCGCGAGATCGGGTATTCCGTGGTGTAGCCATAGCCGCCAAACAGTTGCAGGCAGCCATCCGCCACCCGGCACTGCATCTCGGTGGCGCTGTACTTGGCCATGGACGCGGTGGCAGCATCCAGCTCACCGGCGCTGTATTGCTCGATGCACTCGTTGATGAACGCCTGGTTCACCCGGTAGTCGGTTTCCATCTCGGCAATGCGGAAGCGGGTGTTCTGAAGCTGCTTGAGCTTCTGGCCGAAAAGTTCCCGCTCGTCGGCGTAGGCGATGGTCAGGTCCAGCGCGCCGCGGGCGGCCGCACAGCCCAGCGCACCGATCACCAGTCGCTCCCGGGGGAGTTCGGTCATCAGGTAGACGAAGCCCTTGCCTTCTTCACCCAGCAGGGCCGACGCAGGCACCCGCAGGTCCTCGAAGAACAGCTCCGAGGTGTCGCCGCAGTGCTGGCCAATCTTGTCCAGATTGCGGCCACGGCTGAAGCCGGGCAGCGAGGTGTCTACCAGGAACAGGCTGATACCGCGGGCGCCGGCCGACGGATCGGTCTTGGCGGCGACGATCACCATATCGGCGTGCTGGCCGTTGGTGATGAACGTCTTGGAGCCGTTGATGATGTAGCCGCCGTCACCGTCCGGCTTGGCGCTGGTGCGCATCGCCTGCAGGTCACTGCCGGCACCGGGTTCGGTCATGGCGATGGCGCCCACCGCCTCACCACTGACCAGTTTCGGCAGCCAGTGCTGCTTCTGCTCTTCCGAGGCGATGTTGGTCAGGTACGGCGCGACGATATCGGAGTGCACCATCACGTTGGTGGCCAGCGCGCCGAAGCCCATACGCGCCAGCTCGGCGCCCACGACAATCGAATAGTCGAACGGCACGCCCACGCCACCGTAGGCTTCCGGCACGTCGACACACAGCATGCCGGCCTCGCCAAAGGTCCGCCACAGCTCACGCGGTACGATGCCTTCCTCGTCCCAGGCATCGTAATGGGGCTGGACCTGGCTCTCCAGGACCTTCACCACCATGTCGCGGAACATCGCCCGCTCTTCCGGTTCACGAATCGGTTTCATGCTGACCTCCGGCCTATTTCGGCGCCATCCGCAGCGCGCAGTCCAGACGGACCACCTCGCCGTTGAGGATCGGGTTCTTGACCATCTGCTCGACCATCATGCCGAACTCCTCCGGCTTGCCCAGGCGCTGCGGGAACGGCAGCGTCGCCGCCAGGTTGTCCTGAACGTTCTGCGGCATGCCGGCCATCATCGGCGTCATGAAGATACCCGGCGCGATGGTGTTGACGCGGATGCCCTGGCGGGCCAGCTCACGGGCCGCCTGCAGGGTCATGGACACCACGCCGCCCTTGGAGGCGCTGTAGGCCACCTGCCCGATCTGGCCTTCGTAGGCCGCAACCGAGGCCGTGGAGATGATGATGCCCCGCTCGCCGTCGGCGTTGGGCTCACGCTGCATCATGTCCGCCGCGGCGAGCCGCATGATGTTGAAGGTGCCGATCAGGTTGACCTGGATAACCTTGCTGAAATCCTCCAGCGGCATCGGGCCTTCCTTGCCGACAATTTTCGCCGCCGGGGCAATACCGGCGCAGTTCACCGCGATGCCGCAGGGGCCGTGAGCTTCACGCGCTGTGGCGATCGCCGCTTCGGCACTCTCAGCCGAGGACACATCGCACTTGACGAAGATACCGCCAACCTCTTCGGCCACGGCGCGACCGCGCTCTTCCTGCAGGTCGAGGATAGCTACTTTGCAGCCTTCCGCCGCCAGTGCGCGAACGGCGCCCTCACCCAGCCCGGAAGCGCCACCGGTGACGATGGCGGGTACACCTTTGAATTCCATAATCGCCTCTTGTTTTTCGTTGGCTATTTCGGTCAGACACCCGGACGGCGCCTGAATTCAATCGATACCCACAGTGTGGCTCAGTCCCCGCCGGCAGGGCCATGACAAGATCAGGCAGGAAATTTGATAAAAACTGGAGCACCGGGCGCCACAAGACAACCGACCGGAACCGGGTTGGTCGGGAACCAGTGGCTGAACGGACATTAATCCCGCCAATCACCGGAACGTGTCAGAATCCATTGGAATTCCGGTAACCTGTGCCAGTCACCCCGGCAAATCACAGCTAATCTTAAGGCATGAGTGATAACAACCAGCTGATCATCTGCGAGTACTGCGACGCGGTTTACCAACGTCCGACGCTGGCCCGCCATCAACAGGCCCACTGCGTGCGCTGCGGCGGCCTGCTGGCGCGCCCTCATCTCTTCCATGTCGATCACCTGCTGGCGCTGTGCCTGACCGCCATCATGCTGATCGGCTTCCTCAGCTTCTATCCTGTGCTGGTCATCCGCACCGGAGGCCAGTCCCATGCGGCCACCCTGGTCGACGCGGTCTGGGCCCTGACGAAGGGGCCAACGGACATGCTGGCCCTGGTGGCGGCCTTTTCCATCGTCATTGTTCCCGTCACCCAGGTCGCCCTACTGACCTGGCTGCTGGGGTTTGCCCATTTCCGCCAGCGGGCGCCGGGATTCCGGGGCTGCATGCGCTGGCTCGCAACGCTGGGCCCCTGGAGCATGCTGGAAGTCTTTCTGCTGGGCGCTCTGGTCGCCGTGTTCAAGATCAGTGGCCGGATCGATGTATTGCCGACGATGGGCCTGCTCGCCCTCGGCGGGTTGAGCTTGCTGATCATCGGCATGGCCGGTCGGGACGTGCAACGCCTGTGGGATGAGCTGCCATGACCGTAGCCGTCGCCGCCGAACTGGGCCTGTGCCTGTGCCACCGCTGCCACAAGGCCTGCGACCTGAATGCCAGCCCGCACACCTGCCCCCGCTGCGGCGCCCACCTGCACAGGCGCAAACGCAACGCCATCACCCGCACCTGGGCGCTGATGCTGACGGCGCTGATCCTCTACATCCCCGCCAACGTGCTGCCGATCATGCACACGACGTCTTTCAAGGGCGACTCGACGGCGACCATTCTGGGCAGTGTCGTGACCCTCTGGCGGGACGGTGCCTGGGACATCGCCACCATCATTTTTATCGCCAGCGTCGGCGTACCGGTGACCAAGTTCCTGGTCCTCGGTCTGCTATTGTGTACCGTTCACAAGGGCGACACGCGCTCACGCCGGGACAGAACCCGCCTCTATCGAGGGCTTGAGCTGATAGGCTACTGGTCTATGCTCGATGTATTCGTGGCTGCGCTGCTGACGGCGCTGGTCCAGTTCGGCGCACTGGGGACCATCGAACCCCGACCGGGTATTCTCTTCTTCGGCCTGGTGGTCGTGCTGACCATGCTGGCCACCCTGAGCTTTGATCCACGATTGATATGGGACACGGATACCCACGATGACTAATGGAACGACGCCGCAGTCGCCCGCCGAGGCAGACGTCAAGTCCCGTCGCTGGAGCCTGTCACTGGTGTGGCTGGTGCCGCTGGTGGCGGCCCTGGTCGGACTCTCGATGCTGATACGCGCCTGGCACGACGCCGGCCCTACCGTGGAGGTCACTTTTGAGACCGCCGGCGGGCTCACACCCGGCCAGTCCCAGGTGAAATACCGCAATGTGGTCATTGGCGAAGTGTCGGCCATCCGTCTCAGCCAGGATCACAAGAAAGTGGTCGTCACCATCGATCTGGATCGCGACGCGAAAGACTTTGCCCGCAAGGACTCGCGCTACTGGGTCGTGCGCCCCCGAATTGGCACCGGCGGCGTCTCCGGGCTGGATACCCTGCTCTCCGGTGACTTTATCGCAGCCGACCCGGGCGATTCCGATCAGCGCGCCACCCGCTTCGAAGGCCTGGAAAACCCGCCGCCGGTCACCTACGGCGAACCGGGCAAACGCTACCGCCTCAAGGCCAGTGACCTGGGCTCGCTGGATATCGGCTCGCCCATCTATTACCGCAAGGTGCGTGTCGGCCAGGTGGTTTCCTACGCACTCGATGAGTCCGGCGATGGCGTCGATGTGGATATCTTCGTCAACGCACCCAATGATCAATATGTCACTGCCGACACCCGATTCTGGAACGCCAGCGGCATCGATATCGGCGTCAGCGCCAACGGGCTGGAACTGGATTCCGAATCGCTGCTGTCGGTTCTGACCGGCGGGGTGGCGTTTGCCACACCGAAGCGGGAATCCGGCAGCGCCCCGGCCGAAGCCGGTACCGAGTTCCAGCTGTTCTCCGAGAAAAGCGTGGCCCTGTCGCCCGGCAAGGGACCAGCCCAGCGGATCCGGATGCGATTCGACCAGTCCCTGCGCGGCCTCAAGGAAGGTTCGCCGGTGGAGTTGATCGGCAAGCAGATCGGTGAGGTCACCCGCGTCACCCTGGATTACGACGCCAGCGACAAGACGTTCCCGGTGATCGTGGACGCCCGCATCTATCCCCAGATGATGGGACAGGCCTACGGCAAACTGCTGACCGACATTCGACAGCCCGCCGGCAATGCCGACGAGGTTCCCAGGCTGTTTGAAGATCTGGTGAATCAGGGTCTGCGTGCCGAAGCCCGGACCAGCAACCTGCTGACCGGCCAGCTCTTCGTGGCACTGGAGCTGTATCCGGACGCCCAGCCGGTCGAGTTTGACGTAACCCTCGATCCCATCCAGATTCCCACCCGTCCGACCAGCCTGGACAAGTTGCAGGAACAGCTCACCCGACTGGTGGACCGGTTCAGCAAGATTCCGTTTGAAAGCATCGCCAACAACATGAACGGCAGCCTCGCCGAGCTTCGCAAGACGTTGAGTTCCATCAACAGCGACGTCATGCCCTCAGCCCTGCAGACCCTCAAGAGCATCGATGGGGTGATGACCGACATGCGCTCGACGCTAAACCAGGCAGCAGACGCCCTGGACCCGTCGTCACCGGAACGCACGCGCATCGGCCATGCCCTGGACGAAGTGGAGCGCATGTCCCGTTCCGTGCGGGAACTGTCCGACTACTTGCGCCGACATCCTGAATCCATGATCCGCGGGCGCTCGCAGCCGGTAAGGAGTGACCAGTGAGGAAACCTTTTACACGCCGTCCCAACGCCGTACTGGCAACCAGCGCCCTGTTGGGAATCGTCCTGACCTTCACGGGGTGCAGCAGCAGTCCACCGGTGCACTTTCATACGCTGGTTCCGCCGGCTGACGCCGCTGAGGCGACGGGTGAGGAGGCGCGCATTACGGTGGAGAACGTCACGGTGCCGCCGCAGGTTGACCGCACGGCACTGGTGTTGCGGTCGGACCGGAGTCAGCTGCAGGTGCTGGAATCAGACTGGTGGGGCGCGCCACTGCCCCAGGAAATCCAGAGCGCCCTGACGGTCTCACTCAACCCGCCGCAGGCCAGGGACAGCCGGGTCCATGCCTGGATCAACATCACCCGGTTTGAGGCCATGCGCAACGATCAGGCCTGGCTGGATGCGGACATCCGCCTCGACAACCGCGATACCGAAGCCCAGCTCAAGCAACTGAACTGCACCACCCGCATCCGGCGCCAGGCTGGCCCGACCGTCACCGACACCGTTCTGGCCCAGCAGGCCAACATCGCCACCCTGGCCGATCGGATCCGCGCCCAGGCCAAACGCCTGCTGGCCGGCGACGACAGCTGTCCGCCGCCGGTCTGAGCCACGGATTACTGGTGTCCGGCCACCGCGTGCGGGACGTAGGGGCTTTCCAGGGTCGTCCTTTCCTCGTCGCTCAGGGTGATGTCCAGGGCGGCGATGGCGTCATCCAGATGCGCCTCCTTGCTGGCCCCGACAATCGGCGCGGACACCACCGGGTTGGACGCCACCCAGGCCAGCGCAATCTGTGCCATGGGCAGTCCGCGCTGTTCGGCGACGCTGCGCAGGGCTTCGATCACCGGCGCGTCGATATCGCTGCCCAGGTGCCATTTGCGAGTCATCTGGTCGGTGCGGGCGCGGGTGCTCTCGCCGCCTTCGCCCTGGGTGGTCTTGCCGGCGAGAACGCCACGAGCCAGCGGGCTCCAGGGAATCACGCCCACGCCCTGATCGGCGCATAACGGGAACATCTCCCGCTCCTCTTCCCGATAGACCAGGTTGTACATCGGCTGCATGGTGACGAATTTCGTCCAGCCGTTGCGCTCGGCCACGTGCTGGGCCTTGGCGAACTGCCAGGCGAACATGGACGAGGCGCCGATGTAGCGGACTTTGCCGGCCTTCACCACATCGTGGAGCGCTTCCATGGTTTCTTCGATGGGCGTGTCGTAGTCCCAGCGGTGAATCTGGTAGAGGTCAACGTAGTCGGTGCCCAGCCGTTCCAGCGACGCATCGATGGCGTCCATGATGTGCTTGCGGGACAGGCCGCGGTCATTCGGACCGTCACCCATCGGGTTATAGACCTTGGTGGCCAGCACGAACTGGTCACGCCGGGCGTAGTCCAGCAGCGCCTTGCCCACGACCCGCTCGGATTCCCCGACCGAATACATGTCGGCGGTATCGAAGAAGTTAATCCCCGCATCCAGCGCTTTCTTGATGAAGGGCCGGCTGGCCTCCTCGTCCAGGACCCAGTCGCGCCATTCCGACGTACCGTAGGTCATGGTCCCCAGACACAATGGTGACACCTTCATACCGGTTGAACCCAATCGGCGATATTCCATGGCAACCTCCTTCGGGTGGTTCGGTGTTTTCAAGGTCATGCACAGGCGAGCTTGAGAGGGGGTCGCTTTGAGTCGGCCAATACGCCGGCCAGCGACGAGTGTTGTGAGTTCATGCTGAACCGATGAAGCCGCACCCGCAACCATTGGCGATCACGGGGATCAATCGCCGAGGTTGCCGCGATCCATCGGCGCCGGATCGATATCGGCGTAATCCTTCGGTTCAAAACGGGGCGTGCAGAGGGCGAGAAACACCAGATCACGATCGCCGGTATTGCGGATGCGCTGACTGGCACCGGCCGGGATGATCACGACATCGCCCGCTTTAACGGGCCCGGCGACGGTCTCCCCCACTTCGACCCAGCCTTCGCCGTCCAGGATCACGTAGCGCTCGACCTGATGCGCCAGACGATGCAGGCGGGTGATGCATCCAGGTTCCACCCGGGCCCGGGCGATGGACAGGGCGGGATCGTCCACCGAGTTCGAGAGTTCCAGGATGAAACAGCCTTCCTCGAAGAAATACTCGGCGGAGGCATCCGGCGATGTGATGCGAGCCTGGCTCATGACACACCTGTCGTCCCGACCGACGGCACCGCCTCATGACGAAGCGAGCGCAGCATGAACCCAAACGACACGGCGGCGCAGGCCGCCATGGCCAGCACAACGGCCAGCAGCGTGTGTGGCAGCAGCGCCGAGAGCGCGCTTATCGTGCCGGCAGCACCAAACTGGGCCGCACCCAGCAATGCCGCTGCGGTGCCACCACTGGTGGGAAAATGCTCCATGAAACAGGCCTGGATGTTGGGCGAAATGGCGCCCATGACCCCGATCGTCAGCATCATCGCAGCAAGGAACCCATAGACGGGCCAGTTCAGCGCAGCGGCCGCTACCAGCAGGAGGGCACCCAGCCCCTGCAAGGCACTCGCCATTTGCAGGACACGCAGCGACGGCAGGCGGGACAACAGCGCACGATTGGTCAGGTTCACGCAGAACATCGCCACGATGTTGGCGCCGAACAACAGCGCAAAGGTCTGCTCGGATTGGCCGAAATGCTCCTGGTAGATGAACGAGGCGTGGGTGATGAACAGCATCATCACCGAGAACGACCCGATCTGCCAGAAAATGAAGGGCAAGGCCCGGGTATTGGACAGCACAGAGGCATACCGCTTCAGGATGCTCATTCTGACCGCCGTGCCGGGTACCGCGACCGGATCGCGGAACACAGTCCCGAGCAGAACCGGCACCACGAGCACAGCGTACAGGGCCAGGAAGATGAAAATCACGTTCCAGGGCCCGATGGCCAGCAGGGTGCTGCCGATGCTGGGGGCAATCCCTGGTGCGATCACCATGATCAAACCAATCATGGAGAACAGCTTGGCCGCATCCTGACCGCTCACCCGATCGCGCACCAGCGCCGGCACCGAGACCAGCACCCACCCGGCTCCGATGGCCTGCACGGCTCGCCCGACCAGAAACACCGCCAGGGCATCGGTGAATGCCAGCCACAGGCTGGCGATCGAAAAGATGGCGAGGCCGGACATCAGGACCACCTTGCGACCATAGCGATCCGAGAGGGCCCCACCAATCAACTGACCAAAAGCGAGGGAAAAGATGTAGACCGACACGCTCAGGGAGACTTGCTGGGAGGACACCCCCAGGGAGTCTGCAATCTCGGGAAACGCAGGTAGATAGGTATCCACCGAAAACGGCCCGAGCATCATGGTCGAGGCCAGCGCAAAAATGAGTGAAAAGCGAACGTGCGGTTCCGTCTTCGACATGCGGCATCCAATTCAGCGGGTAACGATAATCACTCGCAAACTATAGATTGATTCGCTAACGACATAAATTGACAAAAATGCTTACTATCAATCAGATAAAATCCGTGTACAGCCTCAATATGGCTGGCTTGCTGACGGTCCGACGTCAGACCGCCATCAGACGCGCCAGGATCTGACGCGCCTCCCTGGCGGCGTCACCGTTGGACTCCACATGCGCCCTCACAATGGCGCCTTCTTTCAACAGGCAGACGGCATCCAGCAGCGCTTCACGCTCGATGTCCGAACTCGCAACTTTCTCGACGTGAGGCTCGAGGATCGCCCTGACCGCTGTCTTGTGCCGGGCACATTGGATGTGGACCGGATGCGTCGGGTCGCCGTACTCCGCGCTAACGTTGATAAAATAGCAGCCGTGGAATGGCAGGATGCGATCATCCCGCCCGTGAAACCAGTCATCCAGAGCATCGAACAGGGCCAGCAACGCGTCCCGCCCCGCCGGAATCCCCCTCAGCCGCTCTTGCAACCATCCGACAAACAGCGCATCCCGATACCCGACGGTGGCCGCCAGCAGGTCGTCCTTACCGGGGAAATGATGATAAAGCGTTTTCTTGGCAACGCCCGATTCGGCCAGCACCCGATTGATCCCCACAGCGTGGACCCCTTCACGATAGAACAGATCGAACGCCACCCGGACCAGTTGTTCGCGTTTATCCATGAATCAAAAATCTCCAGCGCCCTTTCGAACAGATTGACACCGGGAGACCGATTTGTCTACCCTAAAAGTAGACAGATCGGTCTACTTTGATTTCATCCGCTTTTCCATCCGTTCAATAAGGAGATCCCCGTGAAAATCTTTGCCAACGCCACTCCCTATCCCATCGCGTTTTTGGCCGGCCTCGGCGCAGCCGCGTGTATCACCGTGCTGAGCTGGCTGGGCAGCATCAACGGCGCGCTCTGGCTGATGGCGCCGTTCGGCGCGACCATGGTGATTCTGTTCGGATTGCCGGCCAGTCCTCTGGCCCAGCCGCGCAACATCGTGCTGGGACATATTCTGACCACGGCGGTGGGCCTGGCGATTGCAGCGGCTTGCGGGGTGCATCCCTGGTCTCTGGGGCTTGCGGTGGGATTGGCGGTGACCCTGATGCTGGTCACTGACACCACGCACCCGCCGGCCGGCGCCAATCCGCTGGTGGTGATGCTGACGGGGCAGGACTGGCAGTTCCTGGTGTCGCCGGTGGCCATCGGGACCGTGACCATTGTCGCCTTCGGTCTGGTCTATCACCGGTTACTGTCACGCCAGCCCTACCCCAAACGCTGGTTCTGACCGCGAGACGATCAGCCAATCGACTGGATGGTGCGCTCCCGGGGCCAGCGCACCTTCTTCAGGCCAGCGAGCCAATCCGTCTCCGTGTCCCGGTAGCCTAGAGCGACGAGGACGATACCGTGCAGGCCCCGATCGCGGAGTCCGAGCACCGCATCCAGCGCCACCGGGTCGAATCCTTCCATAGGCGACGCATCGACCTGTTCCAGGGCCGCGGCGCTCAGGACGGTGCCCAGGCTGATGTAGGCCTGGCGTGCGGCCCACTCAACCCGTTGCTCGGGCGTGCGCTGTTGCAGGGTGCCTTTGATCATGTCCCGATAGCCAGAGAGTTCGGCAGGATCGACGTCCCGCTCGGTGGCAATCCGCTCGATCAGCTCATCCACATGGGCTTCCTCAACCGGATCCCAGGTGGCGAAAACCAGCAGGTGGGAGCACTCGGTGACCTGCGGCTGGTCCGCAGCCTTCTCCCGGATAGTCGCCTTCAGGGCCGGATCATCCACCACCAGCACCGTGTAGGGCTGTAACCCGAAGGACGACGGCGCCAGATGGGCCGCACCGAGGATGCGCGCCACCTTGTCTGCCGGCACCGTGTGGCCGTTCATACGTTTGGCGGCGTAGCGCCAGTTGAGAGCGTCGTAAAATGAAGACATGGCGATGACTCCTGTTGTGTTGGTCTGGACCGTCTTTATGGATCAGGAACCGGCCGCTTTGGCGGTGGCCGAAGGAGAGGCGGGCCGGCGCGCGGCGCGATGGAAAACCACGGTACCGGCCGCCACGAGCCCGCCGGCCAGGGCCAGGTTGGGCGGCGTCGCTTCACCCAGCGCCAACACGGCGATCAGGGTGCCCACCACCGCGGCAACCGTGCCTATCTGGCTCAGGTAGACGGGGCCGGCCAGTTTCTGCAGTACGAAGTAAAAGAAATAAAGGATCGCGAAAACGAGGATTTCCACGCCCAGCAAACCCAGCACGGTCGAAGACCGGAACAGGTCGCCAAACGCCCCCGGTTCCGTGGTCAGGGCAAACGGCAGCAATGCCAGCGCCGCTCCGAAAAGCATGATGGCCGCCAGGAAAATGGGCGATGTGCCGGCCGGCCAGCGCAGGGTCCGGTAGATATTGCCAATGGCGAGTGCAATCGGCATGGCCAGGATCAGTCCGGCCCACACCGGATCGCCGGCGCTGCTACCCGCCTTGGACAAAGCCAGGATCACGCCGCCCACGAGTGCCAGCATGACGCCAATCAGCCGCTGGACACGCAGGCTCTCCATACCCAGCAGGACGGCCATCAGCCAGGTGATCAGGATCGGAAACGCGAAACTCAGCGAAATAAACCCGGCGCCAACGTGGCGCACCGCCAGGAACCCTAACGCATTCGGCAGGGCCATCAAAACGCCCGTAACAACGGCGTACTCCAGGGTCCGCCGGTTCACCGGCATCGTCTGGCCCTGCAACGCGGTCAGCGCCGTGAGCAGCACACCCGCGCCAACCAGACCCAGCATGAGAAACGTCAACCGTGGTGCCCCGGCATCATCCGCCAGTTTGGCCATGACCAGCGACAGCGCCAGAAAGGTCCCCACCAGCAACAGACAGCCAAAGGCATACAGCCCCTGCCGCTCAGCCGACTTGTGTGACTGCATCACCTTGGCCATCATTGTCCTCCAGTGTCTTGCCATCAAGATGAAAACGATCAACTATCTCGAAACAAAGTATCTTTATGTCGAGATAAATTTATCTTAGCACCAAGATAAAAAGAGGCGCAATGAGTCGAGTAAAACTCGCCACCGAGCAGTGGCAGAAAGAAATGCCGGAACTGGACCTGCTTCCCATGGAGCTGTTGGGCCGACTGGGCAGCGCGGCTCGCCAGATCACGCGGGATTACCTGGAGCCCTTCTTCAAATCACACGGGCTGCATCAGGGGGAGTTTGACGTTCTGGCGACGCTGCGCCGGTCCGGCCAACCCTACGCGCTGGGACCCACGCAGCTTTTTGAAGCCCTGATGATTTCCTCAGGCGGCATGACCAACCGGCTCGACCGGCTGGAAAAGGCAGGACTGATCCGCCGCTCCCCCAACCCCGAGGACCGGCGCGGCATGCTGGTGACACTCACCGATGAGGGGCTGGCGCTGATTAACCGGATCGTGCCCCTGCATGTGGAGAATGAGGCGCGCGCGCTGGAAGGGCTCACCCAACAGGAGCAGGCGCGGCTCAATGAACTGCTGGGCAAACTGATTCAGGGCATGGATAAAGCGGATTAACGCCGGAACTTCGTCTCCAGAACCACGGCGGAGTTGGTGCGCTCGACCCCCTCGAGGTTGCCGATTTCATCGAGCACGGCGCTGAGCTCTTCCAGGGACTGGGCCTGGACGATGGCGATCAGGTCGTATTCGCCGCTCACGGAGAACAGCTGGGCGACGTGGTGGATCTGCTCCAGCGCCGTATTGGTCCGCGCCGTCAGCTTCTGGCGCACCTTGATGGACACATGCGCCTCCACCTGGTTCTCAGAGTAGGCCCGGCCCACATCCAGCGAATAGCCCTGGATCACCCCGCTCGTCTCCAGTCGGGCAATGCGGTTCTGCACCGTGGATCGGGACAGCCCCAGTGACCGGGCCAGATCGGACACGCTGGTTCGTGCGTTCTGGCGCAATAACATCAGTAGTTTCTGGTCCTGCGGACTGATCACAACGCCACCACCCTTCACAATTCGCCATATTTTATCGTCATTTTGACAGATTCTCCCACTGATTCGCCCGTTTTGAAACTGCAAAATGACATTGGGCCCATCCATAATGAAGCCACTGATTCATGGGAGTCTTTAACACCACTCCCGAAAGTCCTGATTCGCAAAAGGTTTACACATGCAAGTATCCCGCGCTTTGTTCGATGACGTGATGGTTCCCAACTACGCCCCGCCCGCCGTGATTCCGGTGAAAGGGCAAGGTTCCCGCATCTGGGACCAGGAAAGCCGCGAGTACATCGACTTTGCCGGCGGGATTGCCGTGAACTGTCTGGGCCATTGCCACCCGGCCCCGGTCAAGGCCTTGCAGGAGCAGAGCGAGAAGGTCTGGCACCTGGCCAACGTGATGACCAACGAGCCGGCCCTGCGCCTGGCCAAGAAGCTGACCGACGCCACCTTTGCCGAGCGCGTCTACTTCGCCAACTCCGGCACCGAAGCCAACGAGGCGGCCCTCAAGCTGGCCCGTCGCTGGGCGTTCAACGAGTACGGCGAGCACAAGGACGAAATTATTTCCTTCGAACGCAGCTTCCACGGTCGCACCTTCTTTGCGGTCAGCGTGGGCGGCCAGAAAGCCTACTCCGACGGCTTCGGGCCCAAGCCCGGCGCCATTCGTCATGCGGTTTTCAACGACCTGGCCAGCCTGGAAGCCGTGATTTCCGACAAGACCTGCGCCGTCATGATGGAGCCGCTGCAGGGCGAAGGCGGCATCATTGATGCGGATCCGGCGTTTATCAAGGGCGTGCGCGAGCTGTGCGACAAAAACAACGCACTGCTGATCTTCGATGAGGTACAGACTGGCGTGGGCCGGACCGGCCACCTGTACGCTTACATGGATACCGGCGTCACCCCGGACATCCTGACGTCCGCCAAGGCCCTCGGTGGCGGCTTCCCGATCGGCGCCATGCTGACCACGGCCGAGATCGCCAGCCACCTGAAGCCGGGCACCCACGGCTCTACCTACGGCGGTAACCCGCTGGGCTGCGCCGTGGCCGAAGCCACTTTCGACACGGTCAACGACGACACCCTGCTGGCCGGCGTGCGTGTACGCAGCGAACAGTTCAAGAAAGGTCTGGAAGCCATCAACGCCCGCTATGGCATCTTCAAGGACATCCGCGGCAAGGGCCTGCTGATAGGCGCCGAGCTGATTGACGAGCACGCCGGGCGCGCCAAGGAAATCCTCCAGGCCGGCCTCAAGGAAGGCCTGCTGTCGCTGGTCGCCGGCGCCAACGTGGTTCGCTTTACGCCGTCTCTGGTGATTCCGGAGGCGGATATCGAGGAAGGTCTGGCCCGCTTCGAAGCGGCCATCGACTCGCTGTTTGGTTCTGTCGCCAAGGCCGGCTGACCCGACGCGGAGGACGCGCCATGATCATTCGCCCAATCGCTCATACGGATCTGGACGCCCTGGCCGAGATTGCCCGGGAGTCCGGGCCCGGCTTCACCTCGCTGGTGGACGACCGCGATTTCCTGACCGCCAAGATCCAGCACTCGATCGACAGCTTCAACCGCGATGTTGTCGAACCCGGTGACGAAGGCTATCTGTTCGTGCTGGAGGATCCGGACACCGGGGACATCCTGGGTACTACCGGGATTGAAGCGTCCGTCGGACTGGACAGCCCGCTCTACCATTACCACAAGAGTCAGGTGGTCCATCATTCCCGGGAGTTGGGGCTGTTCAAGCGCGTCGACGTGCTGAACATGTGCAACCACTACACCGGTTGCTCGGAAATCTGCACGCTGTACCTGCGCCCGCAGTTCCGCCGCCCCAATGCCGGCAAGTTGCTGTCCAAGGTTCGCTTCCTGTTCATGGCCCAGCACCCGGCGCGGTTCGCCCGGACCGTCATTGCCGAAATGCGCGGTATCTCCAGCGACTGCGGTGAATCACCGTTCTGGAACTGGCTGCGCCATCACTTCGTGGATCTGGAATTCGCCCAGGTCACCGAACTGGTGGGTGCCGGCAACAACGGGTTTATTGCCGAGCTGATGCCCAAGTACCCGCTTTACACGCACCTGCTGAGCTCCGAGGCCCAGGCGGTGATCGGCGAGGTGCATGACAAGACGCGGCCAGCACTGAAGATGCTGGAAGCCGAAGGCTTCCGCCACAAGGGCTACGTGGACCTGTTCGACGCCGGTCCCACGGTGGAGGCCGAGCTGGACCAGATCCGCAGCGTCGCCCAGTCCAGTGAGTGCACGGTGCAGGTGGTTCAGTCTGATACCCCCGTCCTGCAGCACGGCGGTGATCTATTGTCGATTGCCAATACGCAAGTGGCGGGATTCCGCGCCACACTGACAGAACGGGCGATCCATCACCCCCAGCACGGATTACTTCAGGTGCCGGCCGACCTGGCCCGCGCCCTTGATCTGGAAGACGGCGCCAAGGCCCGCTGCGTGACGCTGGCCAGCCGTGCCCACAACAAGACAACCGGACGTGCGACAGACACCGACAATGCGTCGCAGGCCCAACTTCAACAGGAGCTTCGATATGCACTCTGATCGCGACACCCTTTTCCAGAACCTCTGGGACAACTACCGCGAGGTGACGCCGTCAGCCGAGGAAATCCATCGCCTGCTCGGTGGCACCCAGGGCAGCGAGATCATCAACGATCACATCGCGCTGCGGACCTTCAACCTGGAAAAAGTGAACCTGGACAAGCTGGCCGCCCACTTCCTGAAGCTGGGCTACCGGGAAGGCCAGGAATACCACTTCGAAGCCAAGAAGCTTTACGCCAAACACTACGAGCATGACGATCCGACCGCGCCCAAGGTGTTCATCTCCGAGCTGCTGGTGGAGAAATTTTCGCCCGAGCTGCAGGCTGTCGTGAAGGATCTGGTGGACAAAGTGGATCCCGAAGCGGTCACCGCGGACAACTTCCTCTACTCCGGCACCCACTGGCAGGTGGATTACGCCACCTACAAGCAGCTGCTGGCCGAGAGCGAGTACGCGGCATGGGTAGCCGCCTGGGGTTATCGCGCCAACCACTTCACGGTCAACGTGAACCAGCTGGAGAAGTTCCGCACGGTTGAGGAAATCAACCAGGCGCTGAAGGACGCGGGCTACACCGTCAACAGTTCGGGCGGGGAAGTAAAAGGCTCTCCGGAAGCGCTGCTGGAACAGTCCTCGACCATGGCGGACCGGGTTGAGGTGCAGTTCAGCGATCGCACCGAGGTCATCCCCAGTTGCTTCTACGAGTTTGCCCGCCGCTATCCCAAGCCGGACGGTCAGCTCTACAGCGGCTTTGTCGCCGCGTCGGCGGACAAGATTTTCGAAAGCACCGACGCCGGCATGTAAAAGCATCCTGCCAACGAAAAAGGGGGCCCGAGGGCCCCCTTTTCATTTCCAGTCAGGACATCACGCCTTGCGACGCCGGGACATGCCAATGCCTGCCAGGCCAAGGCCCAGCAACGCAACGGTGGCCGGCTCCGGTACGGAAGCCGTGGAAATGCTGGCAATGCCATAATCGCTCTGGTTGTTACAGCTGCCAGTACCGCAAGTGCCTGCGGTCGCTGTATAGGTGAGTGACGACAAGAGCGTATTGCCAAACAGGGCGCCCAGATCCACGGTACCGGCTGTCGCAGACGTTGCTTCACTTGCACCCAGGATGAGTGACGTCATATCGACGCCATCGATCAGCAGCGACAGGATGGTGTCATTGGCACTGGTATAGGTGTTGGTGAGCACCGCTGTGCTGGTGTCTGAAGAACCGAAGAAGTTCGCCGTGATGGTCGCCACTTCCTGGTAGTCCCCGAACTCCGGGCCATCGTATAGAAACGCCAACGTCGTGCCCGACAAAACAAATCCGGAACTGGAATCAGCCGTAATGCTCTGGCCGATATCAATTTCGTTCCCACCGGCACCGGAGGTGACGCCAGCACCTTCAACGCCAGCAACCGTTTTGAGGCCCAGTGAGCCGCCGCTTGAAGAGAACGTCAGACCACCAGATGACCCTGATACGATATCTGATGCGCTGATGTATGCCGCTGAAGCCGGACCAGCCAGAAGGCCAGAACAGACGACTGCTGCGGCAAGAGGTGCACGCAGTTTCATAGAAACACTCCTTCCTGGAAACATGGGATTCGCACTTTCAGTATGCGAATCCGGTGCCAACACCCCAGCCGCTTGATATGAAAGGAGTTAATGCTTCATGACGGGTTACCATGTAAACAATCTCGACGTCGCTTTTGGCAACATAAAGCAGCGCCGACGACGCCGCGACAGGACAGAGATAACCTCCGCTATTGCCGATAAATGCTTGGCGAAACGAGAGACGGGAAGCAATACTGGGTTGTGGGGAGTTCGGTTTTAAGGGCCATCGCCCGTAAAAATCGCCATCGGGTTGGGTCAGCAGGCTGTTAACCGGATGGAACAACCGACAAAGAAATCGACGGTCCATTATGGCAACTGCGAAAACACCGTGGATAGAAGGCGCCTTCTGCCCGCTGGAGACACCGCGTTTCCTGTGCGATGAGATGCTGCGGGGCTTTGGCGAATGGCTGCGGGTGGCCGGCTACGACACCACCTCACCCACCAGCGGCACCCGCGATCGCGACGTGCTGGAAACCGCCATCGACGAAAACCGCTGGCTGATCACCCGGGACCGGGAGCTGCTGTTGCACCGCAACGCTCCGCAGTATGTGCTGTTGCTGGAAAGCAACGGCATGGAATCCAACTTCCGGGAACTCACCCGGCTGCTGAACCTGGACTGGTTACACGCGCCCTTCTCCCGCTGCAAACGCTGCAACACCCCACTGCGCCCCGGCCCATTGCCCGACAACACGCCGGAGATCGGCGACAAGCGGGTTTTCTGCCACTGCCCGGGCTGCAAGCATGTGTATTGGGAAGGCAGCCACGTCCGCCGGATGCGCGGCAAGCTGCTGCGATTCAATCGCTGGCGTCATCCCCGGCGGTTTTTGCCGGCCACCAGCCCTCTGAACGGAGCCCTGCCTCGCTATCTGACGGAGTAGATGGCCAGTTCACGCTCTCGCCGTTTGTCGTCGGCATCCTTGTCGACCGCTATCGCTTCGATCCGCGCAATGTACGACTCCGGCAGCGCATGCTCCTGAGCGCCCACAAGCACATGGTGGCGATACCAGTCTAAGGGACGCAGCGACGGGTCGATGTCCGTGGCCACGTAGAGCCGTACCTCCAGCTCACGACCCTCGTTCGTCCTGGCTGTGGCAACGGCCTCCTCATAGCCTCCGCCGACGCCTTCGATGCGGTCCAGGCGGCGCTTGTCACGCTCGGGAATGTCATAGACCACGCCATGCAGCCGGTCCGCAGGGTCGCCGGTCCAGAGCGCGTCGCACTTGGCCGAGCCGTCGCGGCGACTGCGCTTGTGGAAACAGAGTCGATAGCCCTCGATGGCGGCAACGGTAACAAAACGGGCCGCGGGAATGCGTTCGAGCAGCCGGGCCCGGGACATGTTGGAACCATAGGCAAAGCAGAGCACGCTTGATCCTCTCCAGGTCATCATTGCGCAATATTGTCCAAGCACGGCTTTTCCGGCGACGATATAGTGGTCTGCATAGGCGATTCACACGCCGGAGAGACAGCCGTGGAACAGGACAGCCAATTCCAGTTTATCAAGAGCCGCCATTTGCCGGAGGTCACCGCCCTACAGGCCGAAATGGACGGGTTCACCTACGACAAGCACGCCCACGAGGAATATGCCTTCGGCGTCACCCTGAGCGGTCGCCAGGACTTCTTCAGCAACGGGCAGTTCCACAAAAGTCCGCCGGGCAACATCATCCACCTCAAGCCGGAAGAGGTGCACGATGGGCACTCTGGAGTCGAGGAACCGCTGAGCTACGTGATGCTGTACGTCCACCCACGCCAGATCGAGCCGCTGTTTGCCGATGCCGCCGGCGTGCAGCGCATCGACGACGTTCGTATGAGCGAAACCCTGGTGCAGGATCCCGTCCTGCGTCAACACATCATGGAGCTGGTCCGGCTGATCACCGACAACGTCGGCAGCCGCATCGAGCAGGAACACGCCTTGTTGCGCATAGCCTCCCGCGTGGTGCAGAGAGTCGGCCACTACGAACCGGACGAGCTGACACGCCGGGCCGACGCCTTGCTGCAACGGGCCAAAGACTTCATCCACCACCACGTGGATGCCGACCTGTCCCTCGAGGACATCAGCGACGCCGCCAACCTGTCGAAATACCACTTTCTGCGGCTGTTCCGGCGCCAGTTCGGGATCACGCCTCACCAGTACGTGATCAACTGCCGCATCAACGCCGCCCGGACCGCCCTGGAAACCGGCGAGCCGCTTAACGACGTGGTCTACCGCTACGGATTTTCGGACCTGAGTCATTTCAACCGCCGCTTCAAGCGGATCTACGGTATGACGCCGAAGCAGTACCAGAGCAGCATCCGCCGCTAAACCCGGGCCTCCACCCAGACTCAAAAGCTCGATCCAGGGGACACTGATGATTGAAATCTTCGCCTATGCCATAGGCGTGATGTACACGCCTGGGCCTGTCAATCTGCTGGGCCTCAATGCCGGCCTGAACGGTCAGTTCCGCGCGGCCACCGGCTTTTATGTGGGGGTTGGCAGCGCCATGCTGATCCTGTTCCTCACGTTTGGCTGGATCGGCTCGGCGTTTGTGGGCGGCAACG
This sequence comes from Marinobacter mangrovi, assembly GCF_016798325.1. Classification (GTDB taxonomy): domain Bacteria; phylum Pseudomonadota; class Gammaproteobacteria; order Pseudomonadales; family Oleiphilaceae; genus Marinobacter_A; species Marinobacter_A mangrovi. Next base: position 413,591 of record NZ_JAERVO010000002.1, on the reverse strand, counting down.
TCTTGCTGGTCATCAGCCTGGCAGGTTGCACGTACATCATCTACCTGGCCATGCGCATATTACGGGCCAGCGTGCACGTGGAAGAGAACGCTGGCGAAGCACGGGCCCTGGGCTTCCGCGACGGACTGGTGATCCAGTTGCTCAACCCCAAAGGCGTCGTCGCGACACTGCCCATCGCCACCATCCAGTTTCCCGGCGCCGGCATCCATGGCGTTGGCGTGGTGATCTGGTCGGGCGTTCTGGCCCTTCTCGCTATCGGCGCCCCCGGCAGCTACGCCCTGGCCGGCAGCGTTCTTGGACGGCGCATCACCCGACCGGCCGTGTTTCGCTGGTTTAACCGGGTGATGGCCCTGCTGTTGCTCTACGTGGCGGGGGCGATTGGCTATGACTTCGTCTACCGCCCCCTGCTCACCTGACGGGGCACTAGTGGAACGGGAACAGGTAATTCATCCACGCCGACATCCGCAACAGGATCTTGCGCATGATCGCCACATGATGGAAATGATCGCTGTAGACCGCCATCTGGCCGTAGGCGCCGCCGGGCAAGTGCTGGCGATACTTGTCGAAGGCCGGGTCGGTGATACGCACGCGAACCGGGACCCGGCCCGGGCCGGCCGGGTCGGTCTGCAGGTTGCCGGAAGGTTGTAGCTGACCTTCGGCCAGTATGGGCAGCACGGTATCCACCTCGCCAGAAAACACCTGGCCGGGAATCCCGTCGAACGCCACTTCCGCTTCATCCCCGACTTCCAGCCGAAGCAGACTGTTCTGCCGGAACCAGCCGGTGAAGATGTCGGCTTCCTGGTGGACAAAGATCAGCGAGGGCCGCAGTGGCAGGTTGACTGCCATCATGCCCGGCCGCAGGAACAACTGGGACACATAACCACGAGTGGGTGCCCGCACGACGGTCTCGTCGAGATCGTAACGGGCCGCAACCAGCTGACTGGACAGGTCATCGACCTGCGCCCTGGCCAGATCCTGGTTACGTTTCGGACCGGCACCGGTCCTCGCCAACTGGGTCGCCCGATCCAGATCCATCTTCGCCGACTTGAGCTGGGCTTCCAGCGAAGCCACTTTGGCTTCAAACGGCGTGGGATCGATACGGAACAGCACATCCCCTTTCTCAAGCAGAACATTCGGCGAGGCATCCACACTGACCACCCGGCCCCTTACCGAGGGAATCATCGGCGTTGTCAGTTCATATTTGCGCGCCCGCTCCGAATAGGGATGGTTGTAGTTCATTAACATGATCATCGCGCCAATCAACAAGACGCCACCCAGCACCGCGGTCGGCACCGTCCACTTGTTCAGCGGCACCCGGAAAACCTTGAATATGAAGACGCAAATGGCGGTGTAAGTCAGAATCAGCAGCAAGTCCATGATCAGTCCTCCCGCTGCCGGTCGTCGGACTGCGACTCAAATCGTTCCAGACGCTCGCTGAGCTCGGCCACACGGGCCTCAAGATCAGCCAGGTGACTGTGATCGGAACGCCCATCGCTGAACCCCCACCCCCGGTCGGGCCGGTACAGCGACGCCCATATCCAGAGGAACGGCCAGATCACGTGAAGCGTCAGCAGGCTGACCCAGCCCGCAATGTGTATGGCGTCCTGATGCGGGTGGTTGCGGTGCTTGGCGATGTCGTAGGGGATATCGTGAATTGCGATGATGCCGTAGAACAGGACAATCACGACGAAGAACAGAAGGAACAGGGCAATATAGTCGAGCATAATCAACTTCCTTGGTTGACCGACGGCCACAACCCCCTGGCCGTTCTTACGGAGCCTCTTTTGGGCCCCCTAAAAAGCGTAGCAGCATTTACGCCAACCGACGGACATTCCGGACGTTTCCCGCCAGACAGCGTCTGCCCCCCCTTCTTCGTTAAGCGATCCCCGACCGCAACAACCCACAAGAAGTTGATCCAGATCATCCTCAAAAAACCTTAATGCGAATAATTTCGTTTAGAAATGGTGCACAATTCTCTTTATCATTGATGATCATTTCTGCAACAATTCGGGGCCGCCGGCCCGGCAGCCGCCCTTCGCGCCACATGAGCGCGGAAGTCAGCAGCCATCGTCATGGGCCGACCAACCGCTATCGTTATTTCCGGGAGACCACTGAATGCTGAACCGTACCCTCTCAGCCGCCGCCATCCTGCTCGCAACACTGGTGGCCCTGCCTGCTGCTGCGGACATCAAGACCTATAACATCGAGCTCAAGGATGGTCAGCTGACGCCCAAAACGCTGAACGTAGCGGCGGGCGAGCGCTTCAAGCTGCAGGTTCAAAACAACGGCCAGGCACCCGCCGAGTTCGAAAGCAAGCGCCTGCGCCAGGAGAAGATCCTGGTTCCCGGCGCCAACTGGGCAGTGGTGATCAAGCCCCTGAAAGCCGGTGAATACGACTACTTTGACGAGTTCAACCTGCCGGAAGCCCAGGGCACGCTGATCGCAGAGTAAGGAACCGACATGGAACAGATTATCTTTGTCGTCTGGAGAGAGAGCATCGAGGCCCTGCTGGTCGTCGGTATCCTCTACGCGTGGCTGCGCCAGGCCGAAGTGGCCGGGGCGATGCGCTACCTGTGGTTCGGCGTGGGCGGCGGTATCCTGTTCGCCATTGCACTGGCCGCGGCCCTGCTGGGGATCCAGCAATTCCTGGGGGATGTCGGCCAGGAAATCTTCATGCTGCTGATGATGCTGGTCGCCACCGTGCTGATCGTACAGATGGTCCTGTGGATGCGGGAGCATGGCCGGCACCTGCACAGCCATCTCAAGAACGAAACCCAGCGGGCGCTGGAAGACCGGACCTTCTGGTCCATCAGCATCCTGGTGGCCATTGCCATTGGCCGTGAAGGCTCGGAAACGGTGATTTTCCTCTACGGCATGAGCTATGCCCAGCAGACCGCCCAGGACTGGCTCGGCTTCGCCGGTGCCGTGGCGGTGGCCCTGGTGTTGGCCGGTTTCACCTATTACCTGCTTCAGGCCGGCCGTCGCTGGATGTCCTGGAAGCACTTCTTCCGCTTCACCGAAATCATGCTGCTGTTGCTGGCCAGCTCGCTGTTGCTGTCGGCCGTGGATCGCATGATTGGCCTGGGTTGGGTGCCCACCGGTATCGACCCGCTGTGGGACACCTCTGCCGTGCTCGACGATACCAGCCGCTTTGGTGGGGTGGTGTCCGCGCTGACCGGCTACCGGGCCTATCCGGCACTGACCGACGTCGTCGTCTGGCTGGCGTTCTGGGCCGGTATTTTTGGCCTGTTCCGCCTGCAGCGCCGGCAGCAGGCACCCGTCACCGCCTGATTCACGCCAACGCAACGACCTGCCCGCCTCATCCTCGCGGGCAGGTCAGGCGGACCTGGACCCGGCCACCTAAACCGAAACGCCGAACAGCGCCCCCACCGCAGCCGTCGCAGCCATAGCCAGCGCACCCCAGAAGGTCACCCGGGCAGCCGCCTTGCGAATTGACGCACCACCGGCCCGCGCCGACAAGGACCCCAGCAGCGCCAGGAAAATCAGCGACGCCAACGGCACCCCCCAGCCGAGTCCCGCCACCGGCATCAGCCAGACCACCAAAAGCGGCAGGAAAGCCCCCGCCGCAAACGTCGCGGCTGAAGCCAGCGCCGCCTGCACCGGGCGGGTCGTATAGGCGGCGCCCTCAATACCCAACTCATCCCGCGCGTGGGCCGCAAGGGCATCGTGCTGCATCAACTCAACAGCCACCTGACGGGCCAGCTCCGGGGCCAGGCCCCGGCCTTCATAGATCTCCGCCAGCTCACGGATTTCCTCCTGGGGTTGGTGGGCCAGCTCATACCGCTCCCGACGCAGGTCGGCCCGTTCGGTATCCGCCTGGGAGCTGACCGACACATACTCGCCCGCCGCCATCGACATGGCCCCCGCCACCAGCCCCGCCACGCCGGCAATCATGATCTGTTGTGACGATGCCCCGGCGGCCACGAACCCAAGAATCAGGCTCGCCGTGGAGACGATCCCGTCATTGGCACCCAAAACGGCGGCCCTAAGCCAGCCAATCCGACCACTGCGATGCTTTTCACGATGCCTCACCGACACCTCCTCCTGTACCAACCACCGGATCTGGACCCCGCGCTCGTCACGTCTGCTGCCGAACGAACCCGGCCAATCCGACGTCATGATGAGATTTTTATATCCATCCTATTAAATATCACCGAAGTTCCTGTCATCCAACGCCTACCGTGCCCGGCGACACAACGTCGGATCGACTGTCGCGGAAGGCCTGCCACGCAGACCGCTTTCGAGTTGGGGGAAAATCCAGGGAGAAAGCGAGGATGACACCCCAAGTATGCACCTTGACGCGTGCCTGCGGCACCAGCAAGCATGGGCCCGAGCTGTAAGGGGTGTGGTCCACACTGACCGAGCCATTTCACCATGGCCAGCCACACCTCCCGGTCAGGAGCGGTCGATCCGCCAATCCGTCGCCCGGTGGACGCGTCATATTGCCGGGCCTGTCTTTGCGTGACGGAAGCCGCTTCAACACGATGAAAAGGAGACCTCACGATGACGAGTAAGGACCAGAAACCGACCACGAACGATGCCGGTATTCCTGTCGCCAGTGACGAACATTCCCTGACGATTGGCCCGGACGGCCCGATCGTGCTGCACGACCACTACCTGATCGAGCAGATGGCCAACTTTAACCGCGAGCGCATCCCGGAGCGCCAGCCCCACGCCAAGGGTGGCGGTGCCTTCGGCTATTTCGAGACCACGGAAGACGTCAGCCAGTACACCAAAGCGGCGGTGTTCCAGAAAGGCACCAAAACCGATCTGGTGATTCGCTTCTCCAGCGTGGCCGGTGAGCGCGGCAGCCCGGACACCTGGCGCGATCCCCGCGGTTTTGCGGTGAAGTTCTACACCAGCGAGGGCAACTACGACATGGTGGGGAACAACACGCCGGTGTTCTTCGTGCGCGATCCGATGAAATTCCAGCACTTCATCCGCTCACAGAAACGCCGGGCCGACACCAACCTGCGCGACCACGACATGCAGTGGGATTTCTGGAGCCTGTCACCGGAGTCTGCCCACCAGGTGACCTGGCTGATGGGCGACCGGGGCATTCCCAAAACCTGGCGCCATATGAACGGCTACTCCAGCCACACCTACATGTGGGTCAACGCCCAGGGCGAGAAATTCTGGGTGAAATACCACTTCAAGACCGATCAGGGCATCCAATGCCTGACCCAGGAAGACGCCGACCGCCTGGCCGGTGAAGACGGGGACTACCATACCCGGGATCTCTACGAGGCGATCGAGCGCGGTGACCATCCCAGCTGGACGCTCTACATGCAGATCATGCCGTTCAAGGATGCAGAGACATACCGCTTCAACCCGTTCGACCTGACCAAGGTGTGGCCCCACGACGACTACCCGCTGACCAAGGTGGGCCGGCTGGTCCTCAACCGTAATCCGACGGATTACCATACCGAGATCGAGCAGGCCGCGTTCGAGCCGAACAACCTGGTCCCGGGGATCGGCATCAGTCCGGACAAGATGCTGCTGGGCCGGGTGTTTTCCTATGCCGACGCCCATCGAGCGCGCTTGGGCGTCAACTACAAGCAGATACCGGTGAACTCGCCCAAAGCGCCGGTACATGCCTACACCAAGGACGGCGCGATGCGGATGCAGAACGCCACTGATCCGGTCTACGCCCCGAACAGCAAGGGCGGCCCAGTGGCCGACGGAGAGCGCTACCCCACTGACTCCACCTGGGAGACCAGCGGCGATATGGTCCGCGCCGCGTACACGCTGCGCAAAGACGATGACGATTTCGGACAGGCCAATGCCCTGATCAACCAGGTGATGGACCAGGCGGCCCGGGACCGTTTGGTGTCCAACGTGGTCGGGCACATCAAGGGCGGAGTAAAAGAGCCCGTGCTGTCCCGCGCTCTGGACTACTGGAAGAAGATCGACGCCGAAGTTGGCGCCCGGATTGAACAGGGCGTGAAGGAAAACTGATCGTTTGACTGAACCACCGCCAGGCGTCCCGGTCAGGGGCGTCCGGCGGTCAACACCCGACCTTTACGGCATAACGCATCAGGCTTTCCAGAACGGCTTGTAGGCTTCCTCGACCAACGACCCGATGGGCAATCCTACGTCCAGTTCGGCCCGTGTGGTATCGATCTCCCTCAACTGCCCGCGCAGCCGGGCACGCGTCCGGTAACGCCGGAACCATTCCCGCAGCACACGCCCCACTCGAACAGACCTCGGCAGCGGCCGGCGGAGTACGTCAGAACTTCCAACCTCCATAGGAGGAATAAAAACAGTTTCAGTGCGTCTGGATGTCGCAGTTTGCATGACAAATACCTCCAGGAAATATGAATTGAGGCCGGCCGGTAAATGCCATTAAACTGCGATAAAGATGGGGTATCTATCAGTCTTTCTGAAAAGCGGCGTTCGTAAAACATGAACATAAAACTCGATAAGCTACGTTCATTCGTACTGGTGGCCGACGAGGGCAACCTGACCCGGGCGGCCAATCGGCGCCACACGACGCCATCGGCGGTCAGCGAACACCTGCGCCAGTTGGAGGATCACTTCGGGCTGGCCCTGTTCGAACGCAACACACGCGGGATGGCCCTGACGACCGCCGGTCGCAAACTGCTGGCACCGGCGCGCCAGGCGCTGATGCAAGTGGCGGAACTGGACGAGATTGCCCGGGCACTGCGCTGCGAACAGCCCGAGCCGCTGTCGTTCGCACTCAACGCGCCGCCGGAATACCTGAAGGTGGATCAACTGCTGCGCTCGGTCGCGCGGGACCTGCCGGAAATCGCGCTGGAACTGGCCACCAGTTCATCATTTGTGATTCGTGATCAGGTGAAAGCCGGTGAGCTCGACATGGGCTATGCCTACGGCGATTACGCCGACGACCAGGTGCTTGGCCTGCGTCTGGCACCCATACGCGTCAGTGTGGTGGGCCCCCTGGAAGGCAGCCGCGAACGTTTCCCCACCGACTTCGCCGAACGCAGGGCCCTGCCCTGGATCTGGCCCGCCGGCCACTGCCCGTTGGCCACCATGCTGCCAGACATCCTCGGCGGCGGCCGGGAGCAGGCCAACAACATTTCCTCGTCGATTGATGAACTCAGCACCCTGTCGATGATCCGGGCGGGTCTCGGATATGGGCTGGTGGAGCATGAACTGGCGAGTCACTGGGCCGATCGAGGCAGCGTCCGGGTCTATTCCGAACCCCGCCTGAGCATCAACCTGAGCCTGCTGGTGCGTCGGGATCGAGTGGACGAGCCGGCCATTGCGGCTGTCATCGCCCTGGTCAAGCAGCTATGGCAGGAGGCCAGCGTCCCGCAAACGGCGGCGACCGAAACGGCGAGCTGACGCTAACGGTCGTGCCCGATGCCCTGCAAGTGGGCCACCAGGGCCGGCGTACACAACATGAACAGGAGCCCCAGCCCCATCAGGCCACCCTGGGCCAGATCGTAGTCGGCCTTGATCGCTTCCGGCGGCACGTCGAGTGCCAGGCCCAGCGCCCATTCAAAAACAAGCGTCAGCAGCACCCAAACCAGCCCGGCGAGGAGCTGCCGGGACATCGTGATCACCTGCATCCAGCGCAGCAGGAACCAGGTGATGGCAAAGATAACGACGCAGCCCACCACCACGCCGATCTGATGGGCCATGACGGGGCCTATATGGGGCGTCAGAAACACTTCCCGCAGCGCGCCGCTGACGGATTCGGCGGCGATAATCAGTAACCAGACCACAACCACCCGGTTCCAGCGCATGGTGATCGCTGCTCCTTGTGTGAAGCCGATGTGTGGGCGGGCTGGGAACCGGCCCCGGATTAATCCACTAGCGGTTCCCGGTGCCGGTGAACCGGATGATGTTATTGGGAAATTCCCGCGAGGCGACTTCACCCCGGAAGTCTTTCGCCACCTGCAGGATGGTGTCGCTGACGTGCGCGTACTGCTTGGAGAACGGCGGCCAGTAATCCCCCAGCCCCAAAGCATCGTTGATGACCAAAACCTGGCCGTCGCAGTCCGGGCCGGCGCCGATACCGATTGTGGGGATCCGCAGTTCGGCGGTAATGCGGGTGCTCAGGTCGTAGGGCACGTGCTCGATCACCACCATGAACGCGCCGGCATCCTGGATATCCCGGGCTTCTTCGGCAATGCGTTGGGCGTCTTCGCTGGTGCTGCCGACCTTCTTGAAGCTGGTGGCCGTTTGCGGCGTCAGGCCGGTGTGACCGACCACGGCAATGTCATGGGCCACAAGGTGGGCAATCACATCCAGTTTCGGCCCCTCCAGCTTGATGCTGTCGGCGCCGGCTGCAATCAGCCGCCGGGCGTGGATCAGGGCCGTGGCCGGGTCTTTGTCTGTCAGGTACGGCAGATCACCGATAATATGCGTGTCCTTCGCGCCACGGCGCACCGCACCGATGTGATACTCCATGTGCTCGATGGTCACATCCCGGGTGCTGTCGAAGCCCATCTCCACCATGCCGACGGTATCGCCGACAAGGATCACAGGCACGCCCGCCTGCTCGATCCCGCGGGCCACCGGGCAGGTGTAGGCGGTCAGCATGGTGATCGGCTCAACGCCCTTCATCGCCCGAAAATCTGTGGGAGTCTGTTTCATCGGTTGCTCCTTTCTCGGTTAAGCGCCGTTTCGACGCACTCTTGAGAACCTGTTGCAAAGGCTCAGGGGGCGTAGGTTGGGCTGACGCAGGAAGCCCAACAATAAGCGGGCAACAGACGTTCCCCTTATCCCGGACATGCTTGGAATACGGCTATTTACAACCCGCTTGGCGACCCTTGAATTGGATGAGATCGGCCGCAAACCCGGCTTGTTGGGCTTCCTGCGTCAGCCCAACCTACGGCGCTCACTACGCTCCTACAATACATTCATAGGCTTGAGACTGGCCTCACCTTACGACCCTTCACTCAAATATGGAACCTCTCGATACAGGCCAAATCATTCGCCCCCTTGGCGGCCCTGTTCGCTATGATCGTCTGGCTGTCTGCCGCAAGTGAGCAATCTGAGTCAGGATTGGCCGGAACCGCTCGGGCATAGTGGCGCCCGATTGAGGAGATTTGGCAGTGAATGGATCAAAGGCATCGGCCTACGCCGCGCGTTTCAATACGGTGTTTCGCTTTATCGACGAACACCTGTCCGAGGACCTGTCCCTGGAACGCCTGAGCCGGGTCGCGCATTTCTCGAAGTACCATTTCCACCGGCAGTTCTCGCTGTACGCCGGTACGAGTGTCGCCCGTTACATCCAGCTGATGCGACTGCGGCGGGCGTCCTATCGCCTGGCGTTTATGGGGGACATGTCGATCATCGAGATTGCGCTGGAAGCGGGGTTCGAGAATCCGGAATCGTTTTCCCGGGCCTTCAAGACCACCTTTGGTCAGACGCCCTCCCAATTCCGCAAAGTCCCGGCCTGGCAGCCGTGGAACGAGCGGTTTCAATTGCCCCAAAGAGAGCGGAGACAACCTATGGACGTCAAGATTATTGAATTTCCCGAAACCCGTGTGGCAGTGCTTGAACACCGGGGCTCGCCAGCCCTGGTCAACGAGTCCGCCGCCCAATTCATCGAATGGCGCAAGCAGACGGGCCTGTCGCCGGTGGCCACCAGCGAGTCGATCGGCCTGGCCTGGGACGATCCCAACGCCACACCGCCGGAGGAGTTCCGGTTTGATCTGTGCGGTTCGGTGGACGCCCCGGTGCCAGAGAACGAATTCGGCATCATCAACAAGGTGATTCCGGCCGGACGCTGCGCGGTGGTTCGCCATTTCGGTTCCCACGACCGCATGACCGAACCGGCCTATTACCTGTACCGGGAATGGTTGCCGGAAAGTGGTGAGGAGTTGCGGGACTTCCCCCTCTTCTTCCACTACCACAACCTGCTCCAGGATACGCCGGAGCACGAACTGGTGACCGACGTGTGCCTGCCGCTGGTGTGAACCGACTGAAACGGCCTTCTCCCGTTCGTGGCGAAGGCCGCTTTCCGGCGCTATAGATGCTGCAGCACGTTCACGATCTTGCCGAACGGATCGCGCACGAAAAAGCGCCGGACACCCCAGGGTTCCTCGACTGGCCCATAGTCGATCGGGACGTTCGCTGTATGGACCCGCTCCAGCACCTCGTCCAGATCATCCACTTCGATCGACAGATCCGGCACCAGTGTCCCGGATCCGCCTTCCGACGCCACGCCGAGTTGAACCGTCATGGACTCGCCAGAGCTGTAGGTCCGTAACCAGCCGTGGTCCATGATGATGTCCAGCCCAAAAATGGTTTCGTAGAAGGCCGCCGCCTTGGCGGGATCATCCGTCGCGATGTTGGGCACAATGCGTTTTACTTTCATGAGATCAGTCCTTTGACACTGGGTGGATGGACTATGGCGAGACGGCACCGACAAAGATAATCGACGCCGGTTGGTGCGTGGCCGGATCCAATGGCTCCCGGATGTCGACCAGACGAAAACCACGGTCGAGAAACAGATTCACCCAGCTCGCCAGGGTCCGGAAATACCAGGGCGCCGGGTCCACAAACGACGGGTCGAAGCCCTCCCAGGAGCCGTCCCGCCAACCGTCTTCATAGGGTTGATCGCCGCATGCGGCGACCGGGTGCAGGGTCTGGACGATGAACGCCCCCGTATTGCTCAGCAGCTGAGGGACGCTGGCAAATACGGTTTCGACCGACGTGTCTCCCAGCAGAGAGAAGTTGCAAACGACGGCGTCGAAGGCCTCTGACAACGAGCCATCGCCCAGGGCTTCGTAGGTCTTCACGCGAAAATCGCCGCCGCCCGCCGCCTGGGCCTGCCCCACCAGCGCCGGTATGGCATCGACACCCACCACGCGCTCAACGTCGGCCGACAACGCCCGGCACAACCAGCCCTCGCCGCAGCCCACATCCAACATGGACCGCGGAGAACGCTGCAACACGGCGTCCACGATCGCCTGGTTGGTCACGCGCTCCCGGCTGGCAATCTGCCCGCCCCGAACGGCCTCCGTCCAGGGCTCGGCGTTCCTGCGCCAGGAATCGACGATCTTGGCGTCGCTGTGGGGGTTCATGCACCGCTTCCCGGCTTCGATTCCAACAGCGCCTTCAACGAGGCCAGGTCCGCCTCCACGGCCTGTCGATCTGCATCAAACTGATCCTCCGTCATGTCGTCCCGACGGAACAGGGTGAAGATAAACTCGCTCCCTTCGCCATTGGGCACAACGCGCATCGGGTTATGGACCGTCACGCCGGAATCCAGGGTGACGTCGTGGTCCATCACGCCGAATTCGTTGGTTCTGGCGAAGCGGATGGTCACCCGGCCAAACGGCGCGTCGACCATCCACTCTTCGCCAGACGGGCGCACGTCAGAGCGGGCCAGCCCCGCGGCCCATTGCGGCAGATTCCGGGGATCCGAGGCAAAAGCATAGACAGCCTCCGGAGACCGGGCAATGTAGGTACTCACGTGACAAACAGCCTGCATACCGTCCTCCTTCCGATGACGATGTCGCCCTTTCAGGCGTCACGAGGTTGCGCGTCTATGGCCGCACAGAAGGCCCTCAGTCCTGTCAGCAACGCCCCCGACAACGCGGCATCCGCCTGGATGCCACGGCGGTCCAGCTCGCTGCCCAGCAGCGGCAATGCCACGTGCGCCTCTTCGACCAGGTTTCCGGACATGGTCGTAATCACCTCTTTCAGCGCGGCCTGGGCGTGGCCGGCCCGGGGCGACGTGTTGATCAGCATCACCGGCTTGAAGGGGAACTCGGTACCGCTCACCAGCCAGTCCAGCGCGTTTTTCATCGGGGCGCTGATACCGTGGGCGTATTCCGGGCTGGCGATGATCAGGCCCGAAGCCTCGGCCAGTTGCGCCTTCAGGTCGTCCAGCGCCGGGATCCAGTCGTCTTCCAGATCCGGATTGAACAGGGGCAAGTGGCCGATTTCGCCAATCACAATGTCCACATTGTCCGGCGCCAGCGCCCGCAGCGCCTTGATCGCTGCCGTGTTGTAGGAGCGCTGACGCAAGCTGCCTGACAACGCCAGTAAACGGTACCCTTCCATCGCGTGTCCTGATTGTGGTTAGCCGGCCTGGGTCTGGCCTTCCATCGCCGCCGGATCCATCCAGAAGGCCTCCCAGACGTGGCCGTCCGGATCGGCCAGGCTGCGGCCGTACATGAATCCCAGATCCTGTTTCGGGTTGATATCGGCCGTGCCACCGCTTTTCGCGGCCGACTGGCTCAGCGCATCGACCTCCTCCCGGCCGTCACAGGCGAGGGCCAGCATCACTTCGCTGGACGTGGCCGGCGGAATCGGACGATCGGTGAACGTGCGCCACTTATCGTGAGTCAGCAGCATGACAAAAATCGACTCGCTCCACACCATGCAGGCGGCCGTCTCGTCGGTAAACTGCGGGTTATTCTCGAAACCCAGGGCGCTATAAAACGCCATGGACGCGGGCAAGTCGGCGACTGGCAGGTTCACAAAGATCATACGGGACATAATAATTTCTCCAGGTTATCCATCAGACAACAGCCTCATGCTGTTCTCCACTGGTCGGATGACCCCGCGCCTTTTCGACAGGCTCCGGAAAAATGGCAGTGACCCGTTTCGGTTCCAGCATCAATGGGTGACTTTGACGTAAAACGTAGGCCACACCCGCCCGTCTTTCTAATACGGAATCCACAACCTGGTCATTCCGCTAATCGGATACCAACCCGACTACTTGCGAACGGTGCCCTTTCGCGGGCGGCCGTATAGCGCCCTCAGTTCGTCCTTCGCCGCTTCAAGAACCTCACGCTGCGACTCGGGCATGTTCTTCCCGGCCCGGTTCAGATAGAACGTCAGCATCGACATGGCGGAACGATAGGGATCCGATTTGCGCTTCTGACTGTTTTCAGCGGACCGTTTCAGGGATTGTGCGATGGCCTTCGGGTCCTCAAGCGTGAACACGCCCTCTTCCAGATCCAGGGCATCACTGGATTCGGTGACCCGCTGGGACCAGCCCTCGGTGGCCGCCTGTTGGCCCCGTTTCTGAGACTCAGACATCTCACCGCCCTCCGTGTTCGGATGAATTGGCTTCCTGCCGTCAGCGTAACGGTTCCCGACGCTCCCGATGAAGCCCTGCCCAACGCTACAGATCGAAAAACAACCCGACGGTCTGCACCTCGCTTTCCAGATCCGACAAGTAGAGGTGCCAGAGAATATCCTCATCCGCCCGTTCGTAACGCACGCGCCACAGCACAAGATGTTCCTTGACCTTCGCGAAGTGGCCGAGGCATTCAATCGAGCGTACATTACCGAACGGCTCGAGATTGGCCGCGGCCTCTTCGAACTCTTCCTTCGGCACCTTGCCCCGGATGGTGGGCACCTGGGCCAGCAGGTGGTCGTAGTCTGAATTCAGGTGGGCGGTGATAATCTGTTCAATGATCGGTCGGCCGATGGCCTCCGCGTTGTCGCTCGTGATCAGGCGTTCCATGCGCTTGTCTCCTGGTTCCACGCAAAAGGATGAGTGGCGCAGTCGTTGCGTGCCATACGAAAAGTGTGCCCTGAAGGCGTCCGTCTGGAGAATAGATGGTTCTATTTATTTCCCGATAGATCGTAGCGGCAGCATCAGTAACGCGCCAAGGCGTTGGTCGCGGGCTGCGGAACAGTCATCGAGACCAAACGCTGTAGGCTCCGGCGTACGCCGGGGACAGGTAAAGGTACCAAATAATCGATCCCAAACCGTCAAAACCTCGCCGAAGTTGGAGTCGGTCTGGAATTGCTGACTGGAATGATGAAACTGGTGGGTGCCCGGCGTTACAAACAGACGGTTGACCAGCGACTCGGCGCGAGCACCCAAGCGGATATTCGAATGCGAGAAGAGCTGGACCGCCTTGACCGCCATCACATAGGGAATGACCTGGGCCGGTGTCAGGGACAGCGTTGCCATCACCACGGAGATGACGAGCACACTGACCACCACTTCCCCGGGGTGATGGCGAAAGGTGGTTGAACAGTCGAGCTCAAGGTCACAGTGGTGAACGCGATGCAGGCGCCAGAGCGGGCCAACCTGGTGGTAGAACCGGTGGAGCCAGTACCCGGCCAGATCGAGAATCAGGAAAGCCATCATTGCCGCCAAAACCGGATGGAGGTTGGATGGCGCAGATTCAGGAATCAGCAACAGGGGTATCCATACCGGAGCTGCCAGAAGCACCGCTTCGTTGATGAAGCCCAGGCTCAGGTTGTTAATCCAGCGGTCGTAACGATCCTGGACACGCTCATTCCGGGCAAAACGGTACTCTGCCGCCATCATCAGCGGGATGCCGATCAGGTACAGAATCTGGTAATGGGCCATAGTGCGCTATTCGGGCGTTTGGAGAGTACAGCGTCCCTGCTGGCTTACTCCTGCCATCGATGCGGCTTTCTTGACGAAGCCTGCTTACTTCCTGAATTTCCTGGCAATAATGAGTGCCGTCAAACTGGCTGCGAACAGACCGAGCATACCGGGCTCAGGCACCGAGGCCGTCGGCGGTTCAACCGGCGCGCCGGCCAGCGCTGCCGCAGAAAACAGTGAGGCAATCAGTCCCACGATCAGATAGTTCACAATGAATCCTCCAGGTTAGGGGTTCACGGTGAACGAGGCATTTTCCAGGCCAGTGTCGCTTAAGACGGCAGAATCAATAACCTGAAAATCCGGCGGAATGACGGGTGTAAAAATGTTCGGCGGTTTTAGGGGACAGTATCAGAATTGGAACAGATCCATTCTTGGAGGGAGACCCGCACCCGCGTTACCGATGATGAGATACCCGATCACATCGAAAGCACCTCAATTTTGACGTTGATCAGCCCCAACGACGTGTTCGCAATGCGACGGAACGCGGATTTGGAGAGATCAATGATGCGACCCGATACGAACGGCCCACGATCGTTGATTTCGACGACGACGCTTTTACCGTTTTGGACGTTGGTGACTTTGACGGTCGAGCCGAACGGCAATGTTTTATGGGCAGCGGTAAGGCGCTCGTGCTTGTAGATGTCCCCACTGGCCGTTTTTCGGTTTTGCAGGCTGTCCGCGTAATACGAGGCTTGCCCTGTTTCCGTATAGCCCACGCGGTTGCCGCCAGCCCCGGATTGGACGGTCGAACACCCTGCCATCAGAGTGAGGACCGCAATAGCCCATATCGTTCTTGGAGTGAATGCCATGATGTGAGTCTTTGACGATGGTCAGGTGGGACCTATCCTGGCGGCGACGGCGGGCAATGACGAGTTAAAAGAAGGTTAGAGAACAGTCTCGTCGTGATGAACGCTGCTCTCAAACCGAGTCAGGATCTCCCGGACGTCCTCGGGCACGGCCGCCTGATCAACGGGGTCGCCGGCAAATTGTTTCACCGCTTCAATGAATTCAAACCAGACGATGGCCCGCAAAAAACGCGCGTGGCTTGTCCTACTTTGCGTTCCACTCATAGACGGTCACGACCGACGACCCGGAGGTGTGCACCGGATCGAGGAACGCCAGAGTCTCGGCCTCATCCTTACTGGCCGCCCGGATCAGGTAGGCACCGCCGGATTTGTCGGTAAACGGGCCGGCGAGTTCCAGTTTGCCCTGTTGGCGAAGGTCGTCGAGGAAAGCATAGTGGGCATCGATGACGCCCGGATCGAATTCCGGAGTCCGAAAGGTGGTGACCAGGTAGAACATGGTATTGGCTCTCTTGGGTTGTAAATCGGTGCAAAACTCGGGTGGAATAAGATCCTAAACCTTCCTGCCACCACTCGGCTCGGCGATCGCATCAAAGTCGACCAGATTCCAGGGCCGTGCCTTGCTGCGATAGATACGCTTCTTGAGGTCGGGGTAGTCGGCCATATCGTGGTCCCGGCGTTCGCCGACAACAATGCACTTTAGCACCGCGTCGCCGTTATTCCGCAGCGCATGGGCCTCGCCGCCGGCCCGATAGCCGATAAAATCCCCGGCGCTCACCTGCACGGTCTCATCGCCAATCCGCGCCTCGGCAGTGCCTTCCAGGATGTAGACGCACTCATCCTCATCATAGTGCCGGTGAAATTCCGTGGACTCCCGACCCGGCTGCACTTCGATGATGTGAAAACCGAAGCCTGTAATGCCGGTCAGATCGCCGAGGGACTTGTTGGTCCGCCTGGCGTTGTCATTAAGGAAATGGGTTTTCTCGATGCCTTCGAACTGGTCGATGTCGGCTTTGGTGAGGTGGTATTTGTCCATGGTGTTTGCCTGTTGTTCGATGAAGCAAGCCGCCTCCCGGACGATCCTGACCTGCTTCCAGTCTCGCCCGCACGGGCCAACCTAAAACGCTAATTCCAACCAAGCAGTTTAGGGTCTGTTTGCTCAAGGAATTCCTCTGACAGCCCAGCCAACAAGGATTCATCGGCGAGACCTTTAGCCCTCATGGCCGTCAATTGCATCGCGGCCTTCGACCGACTGTGATAATCGATATGAGCGCCATCTCTTTGTCTCGATTTTGAACGAGCTTGTACAGAAGAAGATAGCGATTGTGGACATGTTCTTCCGTGTTCGATATGACCTCTTCGAACTCTTCAAGCGCTTGGCTACAGAAGCGTTCGATGGCTTTCTCTTTGATCACTTTGAATGTCTTCCAATCACTCTCTTTCATGGGAATCTCATGCTCTTATCCGGCAAAGCTTTTAGGCCATTCTGGATCTGCGAAGCAGAGAAAAGGTCGTACACCAATTGAAGTGGTCAATCAGATACCCACGCATAAAACCTCCCTGATTCATTGCCGCGGCCGCTTCAGACAGATAACGAGGTAGCCGTAAAACCGTCAAGCCTTTTGCCAAAAGATTTCCTGCAGCCTCGACGTCTAACCTACAGGCGCGCTGGTTTTTCGCGTCCGACGGAACGACCTTTTAGGTACCCGGTTGACCACAACACCATGACAGCCCCCAAAACCACAAACGGCAAGCTCAGATATTGGCCGACACTCAATAATTGCCCTGACGGATAGGCGGCCTGGTGAACCTTATAGAATTCAAGTGCGAAGCGCGCAGAGAATACGAGCATCAGGAATACACCAAACAGGAGACCGTGTGGTGTGCGCTGTCCTAACCGCCGGTATAGGACGGCCAATATCAAGAATACGACCAGATACGCGACCGCTTCATAGAGCTGTACGGGATGGCGAGGCAACTTATCGACCGCTTCGAACACCACGCCCCATCCCCCGGAGGTGGGAATACCGACAATTTCCGAGTTGAGGAAATTGGCAACCCGTACAAACACAGCTCCTAATGCGGCCGGAACACTCACCCGATCAACGAGCCAGAGAAATGGCATTCTGGGCCTTAGCACCCGGGTACCAAGCCAAAGACTGAGCAGCATTCCCGCAGCGCCACCATGGCTCGCAAGACCGCCTTCCCATAGACGAAGAATCGCCAACGGGTGTGAAAGGTAGTACTGCGGATCGTAGAACAAGCAATGAGCCAATCTCGCGCCCACAATGGTTCCCAGCAGTGCATACAGCAACAGGCGCTCGGCGTTTTCCTGGGGAATCCCTTCGGCCTTGAACATCCGAGTGAGCAGCGCTTGGCCGGCCAGAAAGGCTCCAACGAACAGGAGGCCATACCACCGGATAACCAATGGTCCGACGGCAATCAAAACAGGATCGAAATTCCAATGAATTATCATGTTCTCGCGTATCTCATGAAAACTGTCGAGGGGGGCTGGTGCCTGCCCTGAACCGCCCTTTAACGGCGAAACCACCGCTATGAAAAACGGGCCTGGCTCGGCGTGTGCCTCTTGGCACGGGGAACCATATCAACGCCAGCGACGAGGGCTCCCTGAAAGGGGTATCCAATGCATGGCCTGGTTGAATGGCATGACGTCAGCGCTGCCACAATCCATGCTGGTTCGAGCCGAGAAAGTATATTGCGAATTTTCCTTTCCCCGGAATGTCGGTAGGAGGCACAGCAACCTGGGCACCCTTGGATTCAACTGCGGCCAAAGCCCCGTCTATATCCTCCACGAGCCAATTAGGCCGAACAACGGGATCTTCATCTACCCTCAAAGGCCCCCTCACTCCAGCGATAGAGCCATCAGGTAGTTCACAGGTTCTGGCTCCGCCGAGGAGGTCGTCCGGATCACCAAAACGAATACCGTGCGCCTCTTCGTAAGCCCGACAAACGGCATCTACGTCATGAGATACGATCTCGAGATAATGAACTTTCATGTTTACTCCTCAACGCGGTATCCGCCTGACCGTTTGACGTGAGCGGCGTTGGCCGACGGGCGAAGCTCACCAGCAGGCGTCCGCTCAATGGAGGGGGCAGGCGTCGCTCAGGTCGCCTGGAGTTGCGCCTCGATAGCCGCTTTGTCGATGACGGACCATACCTGCACGATCTTTTCGTCGCGGAACTCATAGAAGACGTTCTCGGCAAAGGACACCCTTCTGCCGTGAACATCCAGGTCAAGAAACCGCTCCTTTGGCGTACAGTCGAAGTGGAGTCGGCTGGCTATGTGGGGCGGATCGGAAACCAGCAACTCAACGTTAAAGGCTAGATCCGGTATCTCGGAAAAGTCTCTCTCCAGCATCCGCCGGTAGCCTGTTACTCCAAGTTGCTTGCCGTTGTGCTTGACGTCTTCATGAACAAAGCGTCCCAACGATGGCCAATCCTGTCTGTTCAAGCAGGCAATGTAATCTTGATAGATGTTCGATAGCTCGGACTTGGTCATCTGCGATTCCTCTATGCAGCAAGGCTCGATCATTGATTGGAAGGCTGCATAACGCTCAGCTTTTATGCGCCGCTTGTGGCGTCATTATTGAATGGTTTGTTATACCGTATGAGACTCTAGGAAATAGGAATTATCGTCGAAATCCCAGCTTGGAACCCGCGCCAGACATGACTCCAGAAAGCGAAGGTGCCGCTGCCCAACTTCGTAACAATCGAACATTGGATCTGAAGATTCGACCTGGAACTCGGACTGGAACGCGTCCAGATCGAATTTCGCGAATTCGTATCGAGCTATCAACTCTTCCGATTGCTCTGAGTATTCAGCTAGGAAACGGCTGAGACCAAATTTCGAATCAATCATTTGTGAACTTATAACGCCTTGCTCAGTTCCCCATGCGGAGCGGCGGAAATTTGCTATAGCGTGAATGATGTGAGCCACAAATTTTTGCCGCGTAGCATGAGCCCTCATGCAGCAATTTGTTAGCACTACAGGGCATTAATCTGAACTACGGTTACATACGCCACACGACCACCGCGCCACCAGAAACCCTTTGTTCCACATCGAAGCCGCTTGTGATGGTATTTACGGCGCTCCTCCATTACGACCCACATATTTGCATATCCCTTTTTTGGTATATTGCCCGGAGTGGTATCTCGAATGACTTTACCGTGCTTATCCAGAATTTCCGGCCAGATCATATGGACGCCCTCAATCTGAGGGTTATCCCCTTCATACAGGAAATCCACCCTCATCCCTTGCCCAGGTTTCGCATTCTTCAGCTCATCGGCAAGGTCAATCTCATACTCGACTATGAAATCTGGCTGCCTTCCGTTTTTCTCTTCGTATGGTATGTGCTCAATCATTTCGTTGGTAACTCGGGTGCCTAACGCTGGCGTAACGGGCCGGTTTGTGGAGCGGCAGCGGGGGAAGTCCAATCTCCAAAACAGCCCCTTGTTAGTTTTTATCCCGCGTGTGTGCAGCATAATCTCGATTGAGCGCAATAAACTCGTTTCCCTTTGGCCCCTCAGGGAAGTCCAATGAAGGAACACGGTGCAAGTCTATTTCAACCTGATCTACACCATCTAGGGACATCGTTTTATCTTTAATAAGAGGTTTTACCAAATCCGACTCCTGGTTCGAGCCGTCGAAAACCAACCAGAATCCAAGCGGAAGAAACTTAAAGATATGGCCGACGACCACTTCTCTATTCCCAGCACTGTTAATTAAGGACTTCCCTACGTTTTTGATCAGCACCTGTCTTCTGGAGGGATACACCCAATAGTAAATTCCCAGATTCTCGGGGAAGTCTGCTGTATCATCTAAGAAATAACTTCTCAACGAATCACTGATTGGACTCGAGAGCAACCCTTGGGCTGTTTCCTCTACGGCCAAACCAGCCAATACGTGACCAATAACGGCCCTAGCTATTCGTTGTGGTTTTATGAACGGATAAATCGTTTGAGGCAGTGCTATTTTTCGTCTCTTCGCCCCCAAAGCTAAGGCAGTGATTGCGTTAGACAGATCGATAAGCGCAGGGTCATAGTCGATTCCAAGCCGGGTGTTGTTGCATGTCCCACATAACGTTCGGTAATGGGTTCCTCCTTGAGATGTGGTGCCAACTTTGGCGGAGTTTTCTGAGGGGAGCAGAGCCATGATCTCAACGTCATTCAGATTATTGCATCCCTTTGGAGGCACATGGTCCCTCGAGAGGGGCCCCTTATCTCCGCAGATAACGCAAAACCCAACCTTTTGGCCCTTGTTTTGGATTCGCTTCCTCAGGTTTTTTGCGTATCCCCCCATATCTTCCCCTCAAACTAACGCTAGCGTAACCCGCAAAGCCTGGAGTGCCCGAAGGGCACGGAAGGGTTTGTCGGGTTCACGCACTCGTTAGAAAACAATTGATTACCACAAAACCAAATGGTACCGCGGACTAAAAAACGGTTCCGAGCCACCGTTCCTGGCGCCACTATCGGCCAAAACAACTTCACTGCCACCGGCTCGCCCGGGGGAAAGGAATTCATCTCGCGAACCTCTCGCCGAACTGACTGATCTCGCGGAATGCCAGTATCCGCGGGTTCTTGGTTGCCACGGGGAACTTGCTCAGTACGACGTGCTTAACCACCTCCGAACCAAATCTTTCCTTTAGCAGCCCTTCCCTTCCTTCCTCCTTGCGCAGTGCATTGGCGTAGTAGCGATCAAGTCTCTGGTTGTAGCGCACGAATAGGGTCGGATTTTCTTCTATACGCCTAAGTTCGACGAGATTATTCTTGCACTGAACGTTGTAGATGACACTGTCCTTGGTTACAACGACATCAAACTCCTTACGCTCGATGCGCTTAACGTCGGTGATAATAAATCCCTGCTGTTCAAGGGCATCTTTTACTCGTTGCTCAAAGATGAAACCAGAACGAACCTGGAACCTCTTGATCTTGTTCAAGCAAGACGTCTTGTAGCTGTATGCGAACCGGCTAAGTAGGGTCACTGTTGTCACGTAGTTGCTACCAACGAGGATGAACGGCGCAAACGAATTAATGGCTTCCGCATAGCTCGCCCCGGCATACAGGAGGCGTTGCTCTGCCGCACTCGAAAGCTTGCAAAGAACTATAAGGCTCTTGAACGTGCTTGCTTCAAGTTCTATATGGAATTGATCACGTGCATGCCGGGAGCAAGCCACGACAAACCGAGCCATCGCACTAAACTCGGTCTCGCCGAGCTTGAACTCGGCGTATGCAGCTTCCATCGCCAAAAGGTCATTGCATAGTTCAGTGGACGAAAACACCCGACCGGAATCTAACTTCATCCTATGCTTGAGTACTGTCGCGTCGACCTGGTCGTGTGATACCTCCGTGATGCCAACACGCTCCGGCTCAAGGAATGACTCATCAAGCGTGTTGAGCGAATAGTTCCCTTTGAACGTCTGCTGGCCCACAGTCAGCTCGTAGTCATCATGAATTCGCAGCAGTACCAGATGGCGGTAGAGGGTCGTAAGGCCGATGCAGCTATGTTCAACGATAGGCAGTAAGACATTCAGAGCGTCCAAGGGCTCAACGGACTCAATGCCAATACATGAGCGTGGCATCAAGTACAGCAAGGCCACCATTTGACGTCGCCTCGACTGAAAGTAGGTGATAGCGCCGCCTAGGGTTCGAAACTCCTCCCCGCACTCCATTCCATGCATGCGGAAGGCTAAGCCGATTGCGGCTGACTTGAGCACCGTCTGAACAAACCGCCGTGCGACGCCAGCTTCAAACTGTCCGGCGAGCAATTCCTGCAGGTTTGCGACCTGGGCAGGATAGAGGTGGTCGAGTCTCAGGCTAACCAACTCAAGAACCACTTGCTCATCGTCAAGTTCAAACAACGGCAAGTTGATGAGTTCTTCAACGCCTCGCAGGGCTTCAAGCCACGCCGAGACGGCGCTTCCGGCATTAAAAACCGAAAGCGAGTCTTGTATGCCTCCGGAGTGCTGACGAATCTGGTCTTGGACCAACGCCTCAGCTTCCGCGCCAACGATTTTTCTGGTGATCATAAGTATTTTCTTCAAAGCGACAATCGGAGAGAAGAGAAGCGTTGTTTGCAAACACATCTAGACTCGCGTTCAAATAACGCCATCGCCTAGCCTGGCGACTGGATTAACTATACTTGCGTTAGCGCTTTGCAACCTCGGTTTCTAACATCCCGGATCGACGGCCCCAGCGTTTCCTCTTTATCCAACCTGAACAACAGCTTAGCCAGTCTCCAGCCTCACCGCCATGCCATATCGTGACTTCTTCTTTTCTGCATCCAGTATCCCGGCTACGGGCGCCGCAGCGACGCCATCCACTCCAACAGGCCTTCACTCGCCGTCTTGCGGATCACCCTCGCCCGGGACACGCTCGCTTCCCCCGGATCGATCACGGTGATGGGCACATCAAAGTCCACGCAGTTGACCAACCCGGCAGCCGGGTAGACCTGCAGCGAGGTGCCGACGATCAGAAGCTGGTCGGCGGTGCTGACGACTTCGGCGGCGGTTTCGATCATAGGGACAGCTTCGCCGAACCAGACAACGTGGGGGCGAAGTTGGCCGCCGCGTTCGCAGGTGTCGCCAATATGGATGTCGTTGTAGCCGATGTCGTAGAGGCGGTTCTCGTCGTGGACGCTGCGGGCCTGGGTGAGCTGGCCGTGGAGGTGGACCACACTCGTGGAGCCGGCGCGTTCGTGCAGGTCGTCGATGTTCTGGGTGACGATGGTGACGCGGTAGTCTTTCTCCAGTTCCGCGAGCGCGTGATGGGCCGGGTTGGGCTGGGCGTCTTTGAGTTGTCGGCGGCGGTCGTTGTAGAAGCGCAGGACCAGTTCAGGATCGCGCTGAAACGCCTCGGGCGTGGCGACGTCCTGGACGTTGTGTTTTTCCCAGAGGCCGTCGTTGTCGCGGAAGGTGGCGATGCCGCTTTCGGCACTCATGCCGGCGCCGGTGAGGACGACGATGTGTTGTTTCATGGAGGTCTCCGGAATGCTTGGCTTTCCGGGGACTTTAGCACTTGAGGGCCTGGGCGTGGAGTCGTGGGCAGGCACTGTGACGCGGTTCGCGAGGCTCACCGACATCCTGCAGGAATTAGGCGGCGGATGGGGTTTGGCCATCCACCGCCACGGTGTTACAGGTCGAAAATCTTGCCCGGGTTGATGATCCCCTTGGGATCGAACACCTGCTTGATGCCCTTGAGGTAGGCGATCTCCGCTTCACTGCGGGTGTATTGCAGGTAGGGCTTCTTGGTCATGCCCACGCCGTGCTCGGCGGAAACGCTGCCGTTGTAGCGTTCGACGATCTCGAACACCCACTTGTTGACCTGCTGGCACTTCTCGAAGAAGTCTTCCTTGGCCATGTCCTCGGGCTTGAGGATGTTCAGGTGCAGGTTGCCGTCGCCAATATGGCCGAACCAGATGATCTCGAAATCCGGGTAGTGCTCGGTGACCACGGCATCGATTTCCTGCAGGAAGCCGGGCACCTTGGAAACGATCACGGAGATGTCGTTCTTGTAGGGCGTGCGCGGGGCGATGGACTCGGAGATGCCTTCACGCAGCATCCACAGGTTCTTGGCCTGGGTCTCGCTCTGGCTGATGGCGCCATCCAGCACCCAGCCGTTTTCGACGCACTGTTCGAACAGACTCATGGCCTCGTCCATCACCTGGTCGGAAATGGCTTCAAACTCGAGCAGCGCGTAGTACGGGGCTTCGGTCTCGAACGGGGCCTGCACCTGGCCGTGGGCGAGTACGTGCTGCATGGCCTGGTGCGAGAAAAATTCGTAGGCGGTCAGGTCGATCTGCTTCTGGAACGTCTGCAGGACGTCCATGGTGTTGGTCAGGTCGTTCAAACCCAGGACCAGCACGGTCAGGTTGTCCGGTTTGCGGGTCAGCTTCATGGTGGCTTCGGTGATGAAGCCCAGCGTGCCTTCAGCGCCGATGAACAGGTGCCGCAGGTCGTAGCCGGTGTTGTTCTTTTCCAGGTCCTTGTTCAGTTTCAGGATGTCGCCCTTGCCGGTGACGACGGTCAGGCCCGCCACCCAATCGCGGCTCATGCCGTAACGGATGACCTTGATGCCACCGGCGTTGGTGGAGAGGTTGCCGCCCAGCTGGCTGGAGCCGGCGGAGGCGAAGTCCACCGGGTAATACAAGTCGTTCTCTTCGGCGAAGTTCTGCAGCTGTTCGGTGATGACGCCCGCCTGGCAGTGAACCGTCCGGTCGCTGGCGTTGAAATCGAGGATCTGGTTCATGTAATCGAACGCCACCACCACTTCACCATTGGCGGCCACGGCGCCGGCACTCAGGCCGGTCCGGCCGCCGGAAGGCACCAGCGCGACCTGGTTCTCGTTGGCGAAGCGGACGATGGCCTGCACCTGCTCGGTGGTCTTGGGGAAAACGATCGCCACTGGCTTGGGCGCGTAAATCTTGGTCCAGTCCTTGCCGTAGGTGTCGAGGTCGGCGGGATCGGTCAGGACCTTACCGTCGTCAACGAGGGATTTGAGGGCGTCAACAATCTGGTCGGGCGTCATGGCACTCTCGGTCGCACTGTCGGATTACAGGGGGCAATGGACGGTGGCGGCCCAGGGTGAAAGCGCTTGCGCGAGCGGCTTCACAGCCTGATGACTGACGTCACCGAACACAATGTACAAACGGGCGATTATGGTATCATACCCGCCCTGTTCTGCGACCCTGCCGTCAAAAAGCCCGGCAGGCGCACGGTTTACATTACGCGACGAAAGGTCTGGAAAGCCCATGGCAAACACGTCCCTCGACAAAAGCAAGATCAAGATCCTGCTGCTTGAAGGCGTTCATCAGTCTGCACTGGATACACTGCATGAAGCGGGTTACACCAACATCGAGTACCTGACGCACTCCCTCGGGGACGAGGAGCTGAAGGAAAAGATCGCCGATGCGCACTTTATTGGCATCCGTTCCCGCACCCAGCTCACCGAGGAGGTCTTCGAGGCCGCCAACAAGCTGGTGGCCGTGGGCTGTTTCTGTATCGGTACCAACCAGGTCAACCTGAAGGCCGCTACCCAGCGTGGCGTGGCCGTCTTCAACGCGCCCTTCTCCAACACTCGTTCCGTCGCCGAGCTGGTTCTGGCCCAGGCCATCCTGCTGCTGCGAGGTATCCCTGAGAAGAACGCCAAGGCGCATCGCGGCGACTGGATCAAGTCGGCCAAGAACAGCTACGAGATCCGTGGCAAGAAGCTGGGCATCATCGGCTATGGCAACATCGGCACCCAGTTCAGCGTGCTGGCCGAGGCGCTGGGCATGGAGGTGTACTTCTACGATGTGGTCTCCAAGCTGTCTATCGGTAACGCCAAGCAGGTCAACTCCCTCAAGGAGCTGCTGAACATTGCCGACGTGGTGAGTCTGCACGTGCCGGAAACGCCGGCCACCCGCTACATGTTCGGCGCCGAGCAACTGGCCCAGATGAAGCCGGGCAGCATCCTGATGAACGCCTCACGCGGCACCGTGGTGGACATCGAAGCGCTGACCGAGACCATGAAGAGCGGCAAGCTGCTGGGCGCGGCGATCGACGTGTTCCCGGTTGAGCCGAAGTCCAACGAGGAAGAGTTCGTGTCTCCGCTGCGCGAATTCGACAACGTGATCCTGACCCCGCACATCGGTGGCTCCACCATCGAGGCGCAGGAGAACATCGGTCGCGAAGTGGCCGAGAAGCTGGCCATGTACAGCGACAACGGCACCACCGTCTCTTCCGTGAACTTCCCGGAAGTGGCCCTGCCGTCACACCCGAACCAGCATCGTCTGCTGCACATCCACGAGAACGTGCCGGGTGTGATGTCCGAGATCAACCAGGTGTTCTCCGAGAACGGCATCAACATCTGTGGCCAGTACCTGCAAACACAGGAAGACATCGGCTACGTCGTGATCGATGTCGACAAGGAATACGGCGAACTGGCGCTGGAGAAGCTCAAGTCAGTCCGTGGCACCATCCGCTGCCGCGTCCTGTTCTGAGTGTCAGCGTTTCGCTGATTGAAAGCCGGGCCCTGCCCGGCTTTTTTGTGCCTGCACGCCCACCTGTCGCCTCCCTGAACCCTCTTCCTTTCCTATTGTTAATCTCGTCAGGCCCGATCTGACCTTGTTTCGTCACACCATCGGCCTAAGGTCTATGGGTGTATTGGGGAAAATCGTCTCCAATTCTGCAGTCACAAGGAGAAGACCATGTCTTTGAAAGACTCGCTCATGACGAAACTGGAAACCCAGACGGAGTACTGGAGCAAGCAGATCGACAGCCTGCGTGCCCAGTCGGAAGAAAAGATGGCCAAGGCCAAGGATGAGCAAGCGGAGGCGGAGATTCAGGAAGACTTCGCCAAGCGCATCCAGGAACTGGAGGACAACGTGGAAAGCGCCCGTCAGAAAATGGGCGAGCTGCGCGAGGCCGGTGAGGATCGTCTCAGCGACCTGAAGAAGCGGGTTGAGGAGTGGTTGCCGAGTAATACCAACTAACGCGAAGGTATCGCCCGCTCATGTAGCCGACGCTTTAGCTTCGGAGCAGCCCATCGGGCTGCCGGGTTTCCTCGAAGGGTAAAGAAGGCCCCTTCGGCGCCTCAGAAGCTGAAGCATCTGCTACATGCTCGAGGAAACCGAAAACCATCACGGATCTTTCGGCATAAAAAAAGCGGAGACCTCCCGGAGGGCTCCGCTTTTTTGTTGGCCGATTCGGGATTAACCCTGCATCGGCACCAGGGTCAGCTCGACCCGGCGGTTCTGGGCCCGGCCGGATTCGGTGCTGTTGGAGGCAATCGGGTTATTCTCGCCGTGACCCGTGGCCCGGGTACGGTTGGAGGCGATGCCCTGGTTGAGCAGGAAGTCGCGCACGGATGAGGCGCGGCGTTCGCTCAGCAGCTGGTTGTAGGACGCCGAGCCGGTGCTGTCGGTGTAACCGTCGATCTGGATGATGGTCTCGTCGTACTCTTCCAGCACCAGTGAGACGGATTCCAGCACGTCCGTGAAGGATGACCGGATGGACGACTGATCCACGTCAAACGTGATGTTGCCCGGCATGATCAGTTGGATCTGGTTGCCGTTGCGCTGGACGCGCACACCGGTGCCTTCCAGCTTGTGGCGCAGGTCGGCTTCCTGGCGGTCCATGTAGTAGCCGATACCACCGCCTGCGGCGCCACCGGCAGCCGCGCCGATCAGGGCACCCTTGCCGCGGTCTTTCTTGCTGGAGGTGGCGGCGCCGATCGCCGCGCCGGTGACCGCACCGATCACGCTACCCTTGGTCGCGTTGGAGACTTTCTCTTCGCCCGTGTAGGGATCGTACGTCATACACCCGTTCAGCGTAACGACCGCTACGGACAAGGCCATGATTGTTTTTTTCATCCTACTGCTCCTTCCTCTACATCTATCAGGCGCCGGCGGCCCGCTGGGGCTCGGCCAGGTCGCTACATCCTTCAATGAAGGCGTTAATGGTCACATTGAACACCGTGGCCTGCAGATCCGTCGCCTCGTTAACGAGGTGATGGCGCCCGTTCGGCAGGCGGCGCTCGGTGACCGATGAAAATTTGTTCCTGATGATTCTCAGGTTGTGTTGCCAGTCAACCGTCATGTCTTTCTCGCCCTGGATGACCGTCACCGCATACTGCACCGGCTTGGCGGCTTCGATCCCCGGCACCCACTTGCGCAGTGCCGTCACCCAATTCACATGGACCGCACGGGCCTGTAGCGGATCGTGTTCCCGCAGGAACCGGAGAAACCGGGAATTCCCGCTGTTCTCCGAAAACATCCGCCGCCAGCTGGTCATGAATGGTCGCACCAGGCTGTGCAGGATCTTGGCTCCAATCCAGCCGTTGGGTCGCACCAGGGGCGCCAACAGCACCACGTGCCGGAACTCGGCCGTGCCCCTGGGAACGTTTTGGAGCAGGTAGTCGATCAGCACGCCGCCACCGGTACTCTGCCCCACCGCAAACCAGGGTCCATCCACCCGGTGGCGCACGGCCGCCAGGATATCCAGCAGCACCTGCTGGTACTCGGCAAAGCTGCCAATGGATGCGGGCGTGCCACTGGACAGACCGTGTCCGGGCTGGTCGTACGCCAGCACGTTGAAACCGGCGCTCAGGCAGCGGTCAATCAACTGGCTGTAAAGACCGACGTGGTCAAAATAACCGTGCAGGATGAAGACGGTGCCGCGGGCTTTGGGGATCCGGTAATAGTGGATCGCAACCCGGTGCTTACCCGCTTCCAGGTTACCCAGGGTGTATTCCACGGCCGGGTGCTCAACCCACAGATCCAGACCATAGAAGCGGCAGTAAGCGGCCACTTCCTGGCTGAGTCCGTCCTGACAGGCTCCCTTCTGCTTGCTGACCTCAAAGGCCGGCAGCTGGGCGATCAGGCTCGCCCGTTCCCAGTCGGGCATATCCAGGTTGTCTGTCTTCCAATACACAGTGGTTCGCCGTCGGTTGCGTATTCTACGTAGGGGGCTGAAAACCCGGTATTACGTCTCTGTCATCTCAGGCGCGGTCTCGTCGGGCCAGTCGCCGGAGGCGGAAACGTCTACATTAGCACATCACAGCCTCCGTTCAGTGACCCGTGAAGGCCGGATTGACTGAAATGGTGTCTTTGCAACAGAAACCAGCCAACTGATCTGGTGAGTGGATGCATAATCATATACAACATCCTGTCTGACACGTGCTCGCTTCCCTGATCCTGTTCCCGGGAAGCGCTTAACAACAATCGGAGATCGCGATGCTGCAAACGGCGTTGCAGGCCAGTCTGCGGCTTAGTCTGCAGACCCTGGTCAAACCCTTTTTGACGCCCCGGATGCCGGTCTCGGTGCTGCGGACCCTGATCCGGCAGGCCTATCGACTGTCGCCGCCACCGAAAGAGGCCCGATTCGAGGCGTCGGTGATCGACGGTGTCCCCTACAACCGGGTCACCTGCGGCCCCAGTGAGACTGAGAGTGCCATGCTCTACCTGCACGGCGGCGCTTTCACCATCGGCTCAGCGGACACCCATCGGGGCCTGACCGGGCACCTGGCCCAGGCCACGGGTGCAGCGGTCTATGCACCGGATTACCGGCTGGCGCCGGAGCACGTGTACCCGGCCGCGCTGGAAGACGCCCTGACCCTGTATCGCCACCTGCTGAGCCAGGGCTACCTGCCGAACCGGATCAGCATTGCCGGCGACTCTGCGGGTGGCAGCCTGGCTCTGGCGCTGGCCGTGCGCCTGAAACAGGACAAGCTGCCCCTGCCGGGCGCGCTCGTCATGCTCTCTCCCTGGCTCGACCTGACCCATCGCCAGATGCATACCCCTGAAGTGGAACCGGTCCTGCAACTGGGTTGGATCAAAGCAGCGGCGGACGACTACCGGGGCGATCTGCCCCTGGACGATCCCCGCATCTCGCCGATCAACGCCGACCTGTCAGGCCTGCCTCCGATGCTGATCCAGGTCGGCAGCCAGGAAATCCTGCTGAACGATGCCCGTCGTCTGGCCGAGAAGGCCCGGGAAGCGGGCGTGGCGGTCACCCTGCAGGAGTTCGACAAGCTCTGGCACGTTTTCCAGATCCACGCGGGCCCGCTGGATGCGGCCAATCGGGCCGTCGGGCAGATCGCCCGATTCCTCAGCCAAAACAATAAGGAATGACGATGCAGAACACGATGCTGATCACCGGTGCGGGCGCCGGCATCGGAGCCGCGACGGCTCGGCGGTTTGCCCGGGAAGGCTGGCGCCTGGGGCTGGTCGATATTGACGAAGCAGCCGTTTCGGCCCTGAATGAGGAACTTGGCGGCCAGCATTGGCACCGGGAGGTGGACGTTACCGACAGCGCAGCCGTCGGCGATGCGCTCACGGCCTTTGGTGAATTCGCCCATGGCCAGCTCCACCTGCTGTTCAACTGCGCCGGCATCCTGCGGATCGGTGAATTCGAGACCATCCCGGCCGCGGAACATCGGCGCATTATGGACATCAATGTGATCGCCCTGATGGACGTCACCCAGCAAGCCTTTCCACTGCTGAAAGCAACGCCGGGTGCCCGGGTGATCAACATGAGTTCGGCTTCCGCGCTCTATGGCACGCCCCACTTCGCCAGCTATTCGGCGTCCAAGTTTGCGGTACGCGGGCTGACGGAAGCGCTCAATATCGAGTGGAAGGCGCACGACATCACCGTGCAGGACATGATGCCGCCTTTTGTGAAAACGAAGATGCTGACCGATCAGACCTTCCAGGCTCCGATCATCGAGCGACTGGGCGTGAACCTGCAGGCCGAGGACATTGCCGAGGCGGTCTGGAAAGCACACCAGGGTGACGAGGTGCATAACCCGGTGAGCCTGCAGTTCAAATCCCTGGTGTTTGGCAGCAAGTGGTTGCCCAATGCCTTTACACGGCAGCTGATCGGTCTGCTCAGCAAGCGCTGATCACACGTCCACGTCCTGCAAACGCAGGCGACCGGCGACCAGATCCTCCTTGCGCTTGCGCGACCACTGTTTGAGCGCATACTCAAGCCGCGCCGCCCGGGTGCGTTCGCCGATGGCTTCGGCGAACGCCAGGGTCAGCGGTCCCTTGCCGCGCAGACTCCTGGCAGCGCGCGGGCCGCCGGACTGGTGTTCGGAAAAACGCCGTTCCACATCCGTGGTGATCCCGGTATACAGTGCCCCGCTCCGGGTCCTTACCAGGTAAAGGTGCCAGGTGCTCACGCGGCGGTCGTCTCCGGAGAGACTTTGCGGCCACGCTGCTGGTACCAGAGACCGGCCACAATCAGCACCAGCCCCACATAGGTGGAGTTGAAGATGGTTTCGCCAAGAATGAAGTGAATAAACACCAGTGACAGGAAGGGCGAGATAAAAATCAGGTTACTGACCTGCGACGTGTTCTCCGCCCGCTTCATGGCAAACATCCACAATACGAACGAAATCCCCATCTCGAACACCCCGATGTAGAAAGACGCCAGCATGGCCGTGGAAGAGGCTTCGGGCACCCCGTCGGTCGCCAGGCAGATGCCAATGATGAACGGCAGGCCGAACAGGAAATTGAGGAACAGGCCCACCAGCGGATCGCGGGTGTCCCGGGTGTTGGCGATCCAGTAGAACGCCCAGATGACGGTGCTGGCCAAGGCGAGGATCACGCCCAGCGGGTCGGAGAAATGCAGGCCCAGGATATCGCCGCGGGTGGCAATCACCACCACGCCGCCATAGCACAGCAACCCCGCCAGGAAATCCGACCGCCCCAGTCGCTGCCCCAGCAGCGGGACCGACAGGTAGGTCAGCGTCAACGCCCAGGTGTAGTTGAGCGGCTGGGCTTCCTGCGCCGGCAACCGGGCAAAGGCGCCGAACAGCACCAGATAGTAGAGCACCGGATTCATCAGCCCGAACACCAGAGAGGCCAGGTACTGCTTCCGGTTCAGGCGGAACAGCTCCCCCACCTTCTTCTGCGTCACCAGAATCACGGCCAGCACGACTACGGACACACTGCAGGCGATCAGCATCAACTGAACCGGCGTCATCTCCCGCAGTGACAACTTGAAGGCCGTCGCCACCGTGGACCACAGCAATACGGTCGCACCGCCAAACATCAGGGCGTGTTTTTGGTTCTTCATGGGACTCCGGATTCGGTTTCAGAGGACGGTCCAGACGCCGCAGGATAGCGGAGACCCCGGTATGACGCCACCGCGCGGGATGCCTGTCGATTTTATGGACGGAGTATGTGGAAATCTTAATTTGAACGGATTTCCGGTCATGGCAAGGTGAGCCCAATCCGATCCGGACGGATGGCCTTCCTGTTTTTGCGCTCCGTCCGGGAACCGGGCTTGCTGACCGGTCAAAGGCGTGGGCCGGCAGCTGTCCTTCACCCTCCAGAAGGAGACTCCGATGAAAACCCTGATGACTTCCGTTGCTGTATCCATGGCACTTCTGGCATCCGGCCCGGCGCTGGCTGCAGACACCCAGTCACAATCCCAGGAATACCAGAACCCGGCTGCAACCGGCACTCAGAAAACCGATTACTCCGACAAGGAGCTGAAGCAGTTCATCAAGGTCCAGAAAGACATTTCATCGATCCGCGAGGAATACATTCCGCAGATCAAGAAGGAAGGCGACAAGTCCAAGGTTCGCAAACTCCAGATCGAAGCGAACGACAAGATGGTCGCGGCCATCCAGGACAAAGGCATGGACATCCCGACCTATAATGCCATCGCCAAGGCCTACCAGAGCCAGCCGAAAGTCCGTCACCGCGTCGAAGCGCTGATGTAATCCCGGCTTTTTGCTTCAGGCACAAAAAACCCCGCCATCGAGCGGGGTTTTTTTTGGGCGTCTGTTCTTCCCTATTTCATTAAACCAGGCAGGAACAGTGCGATCTGCGGGAACACGATCAGCAGCACCGTGGACAGCAACAGCAGCACGATAAACGGCGGCGTGCCCCGGATCACATCCAGGTAGGGTCGCCTGAAGATCGCCACTGCGGTGAAGATGTCGCAGCCGAACGGCGGCGTGGCTGAACCGATTGCAGCCTGCAGTGTCACCAGTGTCCCCACCAGCACCGGGTCGATCCCCGCGGCCGCCACAGCCGGCGAGAAGATCGGCGTCAGGATCAGGATCACCACGATGGGGTCCACGAACATGCAGCCGACGAAGTACGAGATCGAGATCAGCGCGAGGATAAAATAGGGACTGTCAGCGGCGTTGGCGACCACATCGCCCAGCAGCAGGTCCGGGATCTTGGCGAAGGAAATCACCCAGGAGAACGCCGTACCGGCGGCCACCAGGATAAACACCACCGCCGTAATCAGACCGGTGGAGAGCGCCACCGACGGCAGGTCGCTGATTTTCACCTGACGGAAGATGACCATCTCCAGCAACAGGGCATAGGCCACGGACATGGCAGCCGCTTCGGTGGGACTGAACATCCCGGAATAGATACCGCCGATGATGATGACCGGAAAGCCCATGGGCAGCGCGGCTTTCTTCAAGGCGGTCACGCGCTCGGACCAACTGGCCTTCGGCATCACAGGAATCTTGAGCCGCACTGACCGGTAGTAGCAATAGATGGAGAACAGCGCCAGGATCATCAGCCCCGGTCCGATACCGGCGATGAACAGGTCACCCACCGACGTGCCCGAAACCACGCCGTAAATGATCATGCCGATGGACGGCGGAATCAGCAGCGCAATGTCACTGGCATTGATGATCAGCGCGATGGCGAACTTGTCCGAGTAGCCCGCCTCGATCAGCTTGGGGCGCAGCGGCTGACCCATCGCGACCACCGTCGCCTGGGTGGAACCGGACACCGCACCGAACAGCGTGCAGGACATCGCGGTGGTCATCGGCAGACCGCCGCGCAGGTGCCCGACGAATTTCTGCACCAGATCCAGCAGGCGATCCGCGGTGTGCCCTTTGATCATGATATCGGCGGCCAATATGAACATGGGCACCGCGACCAGCACCGACTGGGAGATGCCCCCAATCATCTGCTGGATAATGACCGACCCTTCAAGGAACGGGAACTGGGAAAACAACAACACCATGGCGCCCACCAGCAGCGGCACCATCATGGGGAACCCCATCAGCAGCAGCACAATCATGACCACAGCCACGACAATGGCCATGGAGGCGGTCGACATGCCGGCCAAACCCAATGCAGCCATCACGTTATCCATTGGATTGACCTCCTTCGCCGGCGTGTTTCTTCTCGGCGGCCGTCACCTGTTCTTCGTAGTAGTCCTGTTCTTCTTTCGACAGGCCACCTTCAACGGCCAGCTCGTCTTCGTATTCATCCCGGTGATGCCATGACAGCCATGCGCCATCGCTGATCAGGTTGCGCACACCCGCCAGGAAAAACTGGACCGAACCGACAAACAGCCCAATGGGGACAATCAGGTAGGGAATCCAGAGGGGGAACTGCATCGACGGCATCACGCGACCCGACTTATGCAGGTTCTGGATATAGTCGATGGAGTATACCGCCAGCAGGGCGAGCAGTGCACACGAAAAAAAACTGACAAACGTCAGCAGGATTTTCTGCCCCAGCGGCGGCAGAAGGTCGTGGACGGCCGACACCCGGATATGGCGCGCGTTGCGCACCCCGTGTCCGACACCAACAAACGTAACGATAACGACCAGCAATTGCGCCAGTTCATCAACGAAAGACAGGCTGTGCCCCATATTGCGGGCAAACACACCGACAATGGCCGCGAGGGCCATCAAGAGAATACCGACGATGAGGATACCCTGCTCAATCACATTGAGGCCGGTATCGATCATATGAAAGGGCCCTTTCTTTTTTCCCTTTCCCTGCTTTGGGCCATCGGACGCGCCCCTGGGTTCTGCCATGGTTTCGCTCCATTTTCTTTTCCGGTAAATACAGTATACGTTGTAATAGATGGCAGACTTCAAGAAATATGTCTATTTGATAGTGTGTTATCGTGGGCACATTGGTTAGAACTCAAAGGAGATAAGAACATGAGAACACTCATTCGCTGGCTTGGAAGCCTGACCATTCTGATGTCATTCATCCTGGTCGGATGTTCAGATTCAGGTGACGACAGCGCGAACAAGGAAGCCAACACACAACAGGAGTCCTCAAGCTCATCCTCCGACTCGGCTGCCAAGAGCAGCGATACCGTGACATGGCGTTTTGCCCTGGAAGAAATCGAAGGCAGTGTCCAGGACGCCTACGCGAAAGAATTCAAGAAAGAGGTTGAGAAGGCCTCCGACGGTAGTATCAAGATCGATATCTACCCTTACGGTTCCCTGGGCACCTCATCCCAGCTGACCGAGCTGGTCCAGCAGGGCGCCGTCGAGCTGGCGTTTGCTTCGCCGGGCCACCTGGCTTCCGTCATCCCGGAAGTGGGCGTGTTCACCCTGCACTTCGTCCTGTCTGACGACAACGACGTCAACAAGGAAGTGCTGTCCAGCGACAAGGTGCATGACCTGTTCGCCGACCGCTACAACTCCCAGGGCCTGGAGCTGCTGAGCATCGTGCCGGAAGGCTGGATGACCTGGACCGGTACCAAGGCGCTGAAGACCCCGGCGGACTTCGAAGACTTCAAGATGCGGACCATGACGTCGCCGATCCTGACCGAGTCCTACAAGGCCTACGGTGCCAACCCGACGCCAATGCCCTAC
Source organism: Marinobacter mangrovi (assembly GCF_016798325.1). GTDB lineage: Bacteria > Pseudomonadota > Gammaproteobacteria > Pseudomonadales > Oleiphilaceae > Marinobacter_A > Marinobacter_A mangrovi. Next base: position 378,347 of record NZ_JAERVO010000002.1, on the reverse strand, counting down.
TCCGAAGTCTACAGCGGCCTGCAGCTGAAGCAGATCGACGGTCAGGTCAACCCGATCTTCGCCATCGAGGAAATGAGCTTCTACGAAGTACAGGACGTGATGACCATCGCGCACCACGCCCAGTTCATCTCCACCGTGATTGCCGGCAAGGACTGGTATGACGGCCTGCCGGACGACCAGCGCAAGATCCTGGATGACGCGCGCGACAACCTGGTGGACTACATCTACAAGAAGCAGGAAGAGTTCAACCAGAAGCGTCTGGACAAGATCAAGGAAAGCAGCGATATCAAGATCGTGACGCTGACCGACGAAGAGCGTGAAGCCTTCCGCAAGGCAAGCATGCCGGTCCGTGATATCTATATTAAAGAAGCGGGCGACCGCGGCAAGAAGATTCTCGACACCATCACGTCCATGGTGAAAGAGAAAGAAGGACAAATGGAGCAGGGAGAGTAATCCCCACTCCGGTTTCCTGTTCGAAAGGCGTGGCTCCGGCCACGCCTTTTTTGTGGGCGCTCACTGGAGCCCCCATGGGATGTTTACGGTTCCACTTTAGCCGGGCGCATCTGCAAAACAGCCAACACCTGCCCGGCCTGCTTCATCAGGAACAGGGTATCGCCCTCAATCGCAAAGCGCTCGGTTTCATCCAAGACCTTCAGGAAGGCCTGTTCGGTCTCGGCCCGGCGCGGGCACATCATGCGCGTTGTGGCCAGTGGCCCCAGCGTCAGATCGTCACGACGGCGCTCGAAGGGCCCGGAAAACCGATTGCAGCCGGCCAGACCAGCCACCCGTCGCTCACCGTCAAAGCGAATGAAAATCGGCTGTTGACCGGGTTCTACCTGGACCGGGTGCCCGTTCAGGTGGGTCAGGTACCAGTTGTTATCCTGCAGTGATGCTGACGGGCAGCGGTTCTCGCCCAGATCCATCACCCGCTGCAGGCCACTGGCTTCCAGGAAAAGCTGGGTACCCCCCCCATCCGGCGCCTCGCCTTCGACCCAATGGCCCTGCACGATCATTGGCAAGCGCCTGGGAGGCTGAAAGCCAGACTGCCGATAGGCCGATTCCAGTTGGGGAAACGCCTGAGTCATGGTCACCGGCCAGTTGCGCATGGTCTGCGGGTCGTAGGCCAGCGGCGCGTCGGCCTGGGTCATGAAGCAGAGCGCCATCGGACGATCATCGGCCAATGGCTCGGGCTCGTCATCATCCAGGGTCAGCTCTGTCGCCGCGCCCTGACCGATGCCCTGCAGACGCAGCGTGTCGTCATCGGCAATCTGCAACATGGTGGGCGCGTCGCCTCCGCCATGCGCCACGACCGCTCCACTGCCCGTTACCCGCCACCACTGACCGTGATCGTAACGCGGCGGCCCATCCTCGCTGGCCACGCGACGTTCGTACATGCCGTTGCCCCAGAACACCCAGGTCTGGCTGTCATCGACGCTGACGTAGCGACCGGGCGTCAACGCCGGCGGGCCCTTCGATTCGGATGCCTCAGGCTCGGGAGTGCTGGCGCAGCCGGCCAGCAGGGTGGCCGCGACCACCGCGGTCATCAGGGGACGTTGTTTCATGGACACTATCCTTTGGTCGATCGACGATCTCAGTCGGCTACCACGGGCGCGGTGACCTGGCGGACATTCATCTGGCGCAGGACCGCCTTGCCACGAACCGTGAGATCGGAAATAAATTGGAATTGGTCGCGGGGATCCACCGGGTAGGCTTTCACCCGATAGCAGGTCCCCCAGGGCTTTTCCGACAACACCACCAGCACCGGCTGATAGGTCTTGATCCAGGGACTGGTGAACGCCATTTCCCGCAGTCGGGCGCGGACTTCTCCGGCATCGTGGTCCGGCGCCAGATAGAACTCCGCTACGCACATCAGGTTGCTGCTGCCGGCGTTGCCATTGGCGATCAGCGAGTCCCACAGCTTGCCATGCGGGATGACGACGGCTGTGTCGTCGGGTGTGACGATGGTCACCGCACGGGTGCCGATGGAACGGACCTCGCCGTAATAACCGTCCACTTCGATCCAGTCGCCCGGCCGGTACGGCATTTCGTAGAGCGTGACGATGCCGGCGATCAGGCTGGTGGCGTAGTCCTTGAAGGCAAACCCCAAGGCCAGCGCCAGGGCGCCAAAAATCGCGATCAGGTTCTCAAAGGTCGGCTCGATCAGGATGGGAACAATCAGCAGGATGGTCGCCAGGATCACCAACAGCCGCAGCAGGGGCGCAGAGGCCAGGATATACAGACGGGTTTTGCCCGAGAATCGACCGGCAATCCGCGGCACCAGGGTTTGTACCAGAACGATGATGACCCAGGCCACCACGATCAGCAGCACGGCATCCAGCACCGCGGTTGATGTGATGGCCTCCAGGGCGGATTTCAGGCCCGATTCATCCATGCCATGTTCCCCGTTAACGATTCAGAATCCATCCACGGCAAAACCTTCCGCATGCAGGTAGCGGCGGACGGCGGGATAACCTCGGGGCGTTACGAACCAGCCCCGTGGATGCGGGCCGATCAGCTCAGCCCGATGTAACGAATGCAGGGCGATATGGACGTCGTCCGGCGCCAGTCCGGTGGTCTGCTGCAGATACGTCTCATCCAGCCCCTGGTGCAACAGCAGCGCATGCAGGACAAACGCCAGCGGCCGCGACTCGCCCGGCGGCATGGTTGGCACGCTCACCTGGGACCAGGGAATCACCCAACAGGTTGACTGCGTCGGTTCGGCATCCGGCGGCTCTTCAACCTCGGCTTCGGGCCGGGCTCGCAGCGAATCGCGCCAGATGGCCCAGGCCACCTCAGGGATCCCGCGTGACCAGGCCGCCAGGTCGCGCAGGAAGGCGCTGGTCCTGGCGCCGTTGCGGGCCGGCTCGTCTTTCGGCGGGACCACCCAGCTGCCGTTGGTCGTCAACCGGAACTGTCCGGTGCCGGCCAGGCCCTGCAACCACAGCCCCAGACGTTGATGATCGAGCGCCTGCAGGGTCAGCGTGGAGAATCGCAATTCCGGCAACAGGTGGGTCCAGAAGGTCCAGCTCCAGCTGTTGCAACCAACCAGTCCCCGCCCCAATTCACCGGCCGCGATAGCACCCAACAGGTGACGCACCAGTGCCAGGCCGGCGGGTGTGCGCAACCAGCAATGACCCAGCTCCGGCAGCACCCAGGGCGTGTCACCCTCGAATTGGGACCACCAGTCCTGCAAGGCCTGCCCGCGGTGAATGCGATCCAGATCCGGCGGCGCTATCAGCCGCCAGTCGCGATCGGCGGCTACCTGCTCCAACGATTCGGCCAGCCCGGTAAACGGCGGGGCCACCACGAATCCGACAGGCTGGATGGCCGACCAGCGCGTGCACCAGTGGTCCAGCGCATCGACAAAACCGGACAGATTCGAACGCCATTGCGGTTCCGGTGCCCAGCGCTCGAGCTGCCTGCGGGACAACGGCTGCAGCTCGTCTTGCCCGCCAGCCGGCTCATCCTGCAACCAGTTGGGCTGGCGCACGCGCTCGACAAACGCCTTGAGAGCGTCCTGCAAGGTGCGGTTCACCGTCGCCGAAGGCAGCGCCCACTGGTCCTTGCTGACCAGTTCCCGCAGCGGTGAGGGTGTGGCCTCGGCCGCTGTCATATCAGGTCTTCTTCGGGCGCATGGCAATCAGCCGGGAATCCGCCAGGGCCGCCGTGCGGTGATGAACGATCGCCTGATATTCCGGGTCGGACACCATCGACAGGAACGCCTGCGCCGAGGGATAGCGCACCAGAAGGACCTCATCCCAGTCCTCATCCTCCGGGGCGATCACCGGCACCATGGCCTCGCCTACCCACTCCGGCCTGGCTTCCACCTTGGCCAACTGGTTCAGAGCCAGCTTGCTGTAACGGGCGTAGGCTTCGCGACCGCTGCAGGGCGACTCGTTATCCTCATCGGCATACTCCGCGTCCTCACGGAATCGAAGCAGGTTCAGCATCACGACCGGCTCATCCGGCGCAAACTGTTTGACCAGTGATTCAAGTCGCGATCGGGATGGGTTAATTGATGACATCAAACACTCCTTTTCGAAGGTCACTTGAAACGGAAACTCTCAGGCCTTTTCAGGGACGGCCCAGGTCACCCGTTGTCGTGCGGCGATCGCACCCGCGGCCGCCACCTCGTCCAACATGGATTGCAGGCGGTCACCCCACCCCCACGGTGGATTCACCATCAGCAGTCCGGAGCCGTACATGCCCCGCGCCGGCCGTTCATCCAGTTCGTAGTGGCACTGCAGCACTTTCTGTACAGGGCTGTCCTGCAAACGGCGGATCATCGCCTCGTGCCGCGCTTCGGGTAACAGGGGATACCATACAAGATAGACGCCGTGACGACACCGCTTCCAGGCCTTGATGACCGTCTCCGCGGTGGTCATGTAGTCGTCCTTCACTTCGTAGGGCGGGTCGATCAGGGTGAACAGGCGGGGCGCCTGTGGTGGCAGGGCGGCCAACAGCCCCCGGAAACCGTCACCGGCGATCACCCGGGCCTGATGCTCGCGGGCCCAGTCCTGCAACAGACTGCTCTCACCGCTGTGCAGTTCAAAGGCCGTCACCGAATCCTGTTCCCGGGCCAGCGTGTCGAGCCACGCCGGCGAACCGGGATAGTAACGAACGCGCTTCTCGTCACCTGCGAGCCCCAGGGTGTTCCAGAAAGCCGACCATTCGGCATCCTGCAGCCGGGTGCGATGCTGCCACAGACTCTGGATGCCGGAATCGGCCTCGCCGGTCTTGCGGGGTCGCTCGCTGGCCAGATCGTAACGGGCGCTGCCCGCATGGGTATCGAAACAGGCAATGCCGGACGGCTTGGCCTGCATCATTTTCAGCGCGAGGAAAAGCCCCAGGTGCTTCTGCACGTCGGCAAAATTGCCAGCGTGGAAGGCGTGAAGGTAACTCAGCATAAATCGCTGTGCTCCGGGTCAGAAAAGGCCATTAAGCCGCAACGCCCGGAACGGGGCAACAACCTGACGTAAACGATTGCATTTCGCATCCAGGCCCCTATAATCGCAAATACAAATTAATCTCATTAATAACATTTACCTTTGAATCGTTGACAGGGAGAATTTCATGGGGGCTCGCTTTCCTTTCAAGGCGCTGACCGTTGCTATTACGGCACCCGTTGCACTCGCCGCCTGCAGTGCGCTGCAAGGCCCGTCCGAGGCTTCGGAACCGGCCACACCGGCCAATGTCGTCGCCAACTACGCCGACATCGCCCACGCCACCTATGAAGACGCGCTGATCAGCGCCCGGGCACTGGATGAGGCCACCGACGCCCTCATTGCCAACCCCAGTGATGACACCCTGGCCGCCGCCAAACAGGCCTGGCTCGCCTCCCGCGTACCTTACCAGCAATCCGAAGTCTTCCGCTTCGGCAATGCCATCGTCGACGACTGGGAAGGCCAACTCAACGCCTGGCCGCTGGATGAAGGCCTGATCGACTACGTCGACACCAGCGACTACCAGCACGAGTTGGGCAATGCCGGCGCCACCGTCAACATCATCGCCAGCCAGAACATCACCATCGGTGGCGAGACCATCGATGTTTCCACCCTGACACCGGGCCTGCTGGCCGACCTGAATGAGATCGGTGGCTCCGAAGCCAACGTCGCCACGGGCTACCACGCCATTGAATTCCTGCTGTGGGGGCAGGACCTGCACGGCTTCGATGCCGGCAACGGCGATCGCCCCTACTCCGACTATATCCAGGGTGATGGCTGCAGCCACGGCCATTGCGACCGCCGTGCCGCGTATCTGGATGCCGTCACCGATCTGCTGGTGTCCGACTTGGAGTGGATGACCGCCCAGTGGGCACCGGGCAAGAGCGACAATTACCGCGCCGAACTGCTGGCCATGGAACCGCAGGCCGTGATCCAGAAAATGCTGTTCGGCATGGGCTCCCTGTCCCTGGGCGAGCTCGCCGGCGAGCGCATGAAAGTGGCCCTGGAAGCCAACTCCTTCGAAGACGAGCACGACTGCTTCAGCGACAACACCCACAACTCGCACTATTACGACGCCAAGGGCATCCAGAACGTCTACCTGGGTCGCTACACGCGGATCGACGGCAGCGTTGTGGCCGGTCCGTCCCTGTCTGACCTGGTCGCCCAACGGGATCCGGCGCTGGATGACAAGCTGACCAACGAACTGGCCGCCACCATGGATGCCGTGCAGGCCATGAAGGATGCCGCCGAGGACAAAACCCACCCGATGCCCTTTGACATGATGATCGCCCCGGGCAACACCCAAGGCGCGGAGATCATCAACAACGCCATCGCCGCATTGGTTACCCAGACCGGCGAGATCGAAAAGGCCTCCGAAACGCTGGGCATTCAGTCGATGAAGCCGGACGATGCAGGCCACACCTTCTGAAGGGCTCCGGCTTCATTACGGGGCAGCCAAAGCTGATGCGAATCATTGCCAAATAGATGACTTTCGCATTGGCTCTGGTAGACTCCCTGCACCGAAAAGCCCGGCGATCGAACACCGGGCTTTTGCCGTTTTAACGACAACAGTATCCGCTTCATGACAACCCCGCGCCGTTTTGCCTTATTGACCAGTTTGCTCCTGTCGGGCACCGCCTTCGCTGCCGACGAACCGCCCATCCAGGACACGCCGCTGAGTGGTGGCGCCGGTTCGGTCAAGCAGTTCGACCACAACGCCTATTCAATGCCCCAGGGCAACCTGTCCATGACCAAGCGTCTGGACTTCAGCGTAGGCAACAGTTTCTTCCGTAACCCCTGGGTAGAAGCGCCCTCAAGCACCGCGGCCCGCGATGGACTGGGGCCGCTGTTCAACACGAACTCCTGCCAGGGCTGCCACCTCAAGGACGGGCGAGGCAATCCGCCGGCCGAGGGTGAGACTTCCGTGTCGCTCTTTCTGCGATTGTCCGTGCCAACGGATCCGAAAAAGGATGCGGAGATCATCAAAAAGATCGGTTTGAAGCCGGCCCCGGTCTACGGCGGCCAACTGCAGACCGCGGCCATCTCCGGCCAGAAGCCGGAAGCGGATCTCGACATCACCTGGGAGCCCATCACCCAGACGCTGGCCGACGGCTCGACGGTCATCCTGCAGCGCCCGGTGTATCACATCAAGAACCCGAACTATGGCCCGCTGCCGAAGGATCTGCTGACCTCGCCCCGGGTCGCTCCGCCCATGATCGGCCTGGGCTTGCTGTCGGCGGTGCCGGAAGCGCAGCTAATGGCCTACGCCGATCCGGAGGACGTGGACGGTGACGGCATTTCCGGTCGCCCCAACCGGGTCTGGGATATAGAGAAAGAAGAGACCGTCATGGGCCGCTTCGGCTGGAAAGCCGGCGAACCGACGCTGGTGCAACAGGCCATGGGCGCCTTTGCGGGGGATATGGGGCTGACCTCCACCCTTATGCCCGCCACCGACTGCTCACCGGAGCAGCAATGCGACCGCTTTGCCAACGGTGGCGAGCCGGAAGTGAGCGACAAGATTGCCCGTTTCATCGGTTTCTACGCCGCCAGTCTGGCGGTGCCGGAACGGCGGGACATGGACAAGCCGGCGGTGCAGCAAGGCGCCCGGGTGTTCAACGACATCGGCTGCGCTGGCTGCCATACTCCCAAGCACACCACCGGGACGGTAGCTGACCGGCCCGATCTGAGCCAGCAGACCATCTGGCCCTACACCGATCTGTTGCTGCACGACATGGGCCCGGCGCTGGCCGACCATCGCGGGGAATTCCTGGCCAGTGGCACCGAGTGGCGTACCCAGCCGCTGTGGGGCATTGGTCTTGCCCAGACCGTCAACCCTCTGGCCGGCTTCCTGCACGACGGGCGCGCCCGTACCATCCAGGAAGCCATACTCTGGCACGGTGGCGAGGCCGAGGCAGCGACCGACCAATACCGTTCACTGGACGCAGACAGGCGCGATGCCCTGCTCCAGTTCCTTCATTCGCTCTGACAGGAGACGCTGGTTCATGCTTTCCCTGACCCGTTCCGCACGCTATCTGATTCCATTCGCCCTGGGCCTGGCTACCGCGACGGCCTCGGCGGCCACCACGCCCCGCCAGCAATGGAAAACGGATATCGGCCAGGGTTACCAGCAACTGGCCAGCTCGGCTCACGTTCTGGAACAGACCGCTACCCATTACTGTGACAGCCCGTCGGCGGATACCCGGCAGCAGCTCGAAGCCGCCTGGAAAACCGCTTTCCTCGACTGGCAGGCGGTCCGCTTTGTTGATTTCGGCCCCATCGAGCAAAACAGCCGTGCCTGGCAACTGCAGTTCTGGCCCGACCATAAAAATCTCGTCGCCCGCAAGGTGAGCTATGCCCTGAAGCAGGACAAACCGGTGGATGCCGCGTTCGTCGACCAGGCCGGCGTTGCACTGCAGGGCTTCCCGGCGATCGAATACCTGCTGTACGACGCCGACATGCAACAAGGAGAGCGGGCCCTGCCGGCCGCCGACACCTGCCATCTGCTTGATACCATCAGCACCCACCTGGCAGGAACGGCGGATGCACTCGCCAGCGACTGGCAGGCCTTCGGCGACTACTACGTGTCGATGGACGAATACACCGAGAAAACCGTCGCCGCCGCCATCAATGGCCTGGAGATTCTGCAGGACAAGCGCCTCGCCGCGCCCATGGGCGTACGCCCGCCGCACAAGCGCAATAAATACCTGGGAGACGCCTGGCGCAGCGAAAATTCCGTCGCCGCCATGCGCGCTTCCATTGCCGGTTTCAAGCAATATATGGTGCCCGGGCTGACCCAGCTCCTGAACGACACGGGCCATCCGGAACTGGCGGACAAGCTGTTGGAACAGACCGACAGCGCCCTCGCCAAGGCCAACGACCTGCCAGATGCGATGGCCCCGTTCCTGAAAACCGATGAAGGGTATCGCAAGCTGCAATCGCTGTTTATCGACGTGATCCAGCTGGAACAGGTGGTCGAGGACCGGATCGCCCCGGCGCTGGGCATCACTCGCGGCTTCAACTCCAGCGACGGCGACTGAGTCATGCTGAACCGACGCCAGTTCCTCCAGTCCAGCCTGGCCACCCTGGTCGTAGGAAGCCTGAGCAGCCGACTCGCCGTTGCCGGCCCGGATCAGGGGCCGCTCATTCTCAGCGCGGTGGACGACGAAGCGGGCCATCATCGAATTGCAGGGGTCGACCTGCAGGGCCAGACGCATTTCCAGCTGCCCGTCGGGGATCGCTGTCACGGGGGTTGTGAACGCCCCGGCACACTGCAGGCCATCCTGTTTGCCCGTCGTCCCGGTCGCCACTTCTACGTGGTGGATACCCGGCGGGGCGAGATCGCCCACACCATCGCGGCGGGCGACGGCTATCACTTCTACGGGCACGGCACCTTCAGTCACGACAGCCGCTACCTGTACGTCACCGTGAACCAGTACGACACCGGGGAAGGCATCGTCCGGGTCTACGATGCCGAGCGAAATTACGCTGCTGTCCGGGACATGCCGGTGGGCGGCATCGGCCCCCATGAACTGCTGCTCCACCCGGATGGCAACACCCTGGTCGTGGCCCTGGGCGGCATCAAGACGCACCCGGACTACGACCGCATCAAGCTCAACCCGGACACCATGGAACCGGCCCTGCTGCTGATGGATCGCCACTCCGGAGACGTCCGCCAACGGTTCAAGCCATCGCATCATCAACTGAGCTGCCGGCACCTGGGCATCAGCCCCGAGGGGATTGTGATCGCCGGCTATCAATACCAGGGCCCCACCTGGGAATCCCGACCGCTGATTGCCCGCTACGATTCCAACACCGACACCTACAGCGAAATCGCGCTGCCCAAGTCACTGCAACGCAGCCTGCACAACTATGTGGCGAGCGTGGCGGTCAGCCCGGTCAGTCCGCTCAGCCTGGTGACGGCGCCCCGGGGAGACCGGGTCGTGGTGATCAACCATCGAACCAGCGAGCGGGTCGGTGATCACGAAGTGCCGGATGTGGCCGGTGCGCTGGCGCTACCAGACGGCGGATTCGTCGTGTCCTCCGGCAACGGCTCACTTCACCGCATCGCGGCAGACGGCCAGTCCGCCCGATCCTTCGCGGCTCTCGACATCCACTGGGACAACCACCTCACCTTCTACGGCTGAACGCCCGACGGAAGGACGCCGACCTGTCGGGTGAGCCGGGTGGCTGCTATGATTCCGTTCCTTTGAACCGGGAACGGAGTCGATCTTGGCCGAATTGCAGCGAGATACTACCGAAAAGCTCTACAGCCTGATTGCCAACGAAGAGGATGCCCGCGTCTGCAAGGACATCTCGGACGATGCCTGCCGTGAGGTGCCCCGCAATTTCTTCCTGATCCTGGGCAGCCTGGTGCTGACCAAACTGGGGGATCTGCTGATCAGCCCCAAGACCGTGCTGGCCTGGCTCCTGGGGGCCGTCGGCGCATCGGGACTGGTGGCCTGGCTGGTGCCGATCCGGGAGTCCGGCTCGCTGATCCCGCAGATGGTGATTGGCGCCTGGGTACGGCGCCGGCCGGTGCGCAAGTGGTTCTGGGTGGGCGGCAGTCTGGGCCAGGCCCTCAGCGTCGCGGGCATGGCCGCCAGCGTTGCCTTTCTGGACGACACCCTGGCCGGACTGGGCGTGGTGGGCTGCCTGATTCTGTTTTCCCTGGCCCGGGGGTTCTGCTCCGTCGCCATGAAGGATGTCCAGGGCAAATGCATCCCCAAAACCCGCCGCGGCCGGCTGGGCGGTCTGGCCACGACCATCGGCGGTTCGGCCACGGTCGCCCTGACCGTCGCGCTGTTCTGGAACCAGTCGGATCCGAGCATCACCTTCTATGTCACCCTGTTGGTGCTGGCTGCGGTGCTCTGGGTCGTTGCCAGCGTGCTGTTTGCAGGCGTGGACGAGGAACCGGGCGAAACCAGTGGCGGTGGCCATGCGTTGAAGGAAGCGTTCCGGAGTTTGTCGCTGTTGCGTGACGATGCGCAATTCCGGCATTTCGTCATCACCCGCGCCCTGCTGCTGTGTTCGGCCCTGGCATCGCCCTACTTTGTGCTGCTGGCCCAGAAGCAGGGCAACAACGGCTGGCTGCTGGGCGGATTCCTGCTGGCCAGCAGCCTGGCCAGCTCGGTGAGCGCCACGGTCTGGGGCTGGATGGCCGACAAGTCCAGCCGCCAGGTGATGATCCGCGGTGCCGCCCTGGCCAGCGCAGTCTGTCTGGTGATCGGGTTCTGGAATCTGCTGTCCGATGGCGACTTGCGCAGCGCCTGGTTCTATCCCCTCGCCTTCTTTATTCTCAGCATCGCCCATGCCGGCGTGCGACTGGGCCGCAAGACCTACCTAGTGGACATGGCCGGCGGCAACAAGCGCACCGACTATACCTCGGTGAGCAATACCGTGATCGGACTCCTGCTGCTGGTCACCGGCGGGATCAGCGCGCTGGCGTCGCTGATTTCACCCACCGCGGTGATTGTGCTTCTGGGGTTGATGGGGTTGGCCGGCACCGTCAGCGCCGTGCGCCTGCGGGAAGTGGAGTAGAATCAGCCCCCACAAAAAAGGGCCGGCGCAGGGCCGGCCCAATGGCGCGTCACATCATGGATAACACGACTCGCGGCGTGATCGCCTGACTACTTTGAAACCTCCGTGCGGCTGGCGCAGACGCTGAAGACATTGAATTCGTCCAGCGCGGACAACAGGCCAAAGCCGCCGTTAATCACTTCCACCTCGTTGAAAGGCTTTGAGGTCTGGAAGATCAGGAAGCCCTGTTCGTTGCCGCCCAGCGTGCCGGAAACACCCAGCAGATCCAGGTCAACCCCCAGGTCGCCGTTGGAGCTCTCCTGCACCTGGCCGTCCAGCAATGTGCGAACGATCAGCGAGCTGTTCGCCAGCAGGTCCAGCTGCACCAGCTGCGCGCTCTCGGCAATGGAAACACCCAGCACGTTCTGTCCCGGGTAGACGAAGCCGGAATTGTCCGATACCCGCAGTACGGCTTCCGACAGGCCCAACAGGTTGGTGTTGTAGACCGTGGCCGAATTACCCAGATCACTGTCGATCACGTAATCCGCATTGTTGACGCCACAGGTCGAACCGCCCAACAGGCCGCCCAGCAGGCACCCGGAATCGTCCGCGGAAGCGGTGACGTCGTTTTCCGCCAACAGCGGCGAGAACGGTTCGCCGGAAATGGCGCAGGCGTAATCGGCGTTGTCGATCAGGTCGCAGGCGTCGCCGATCCCGTCACCGTCCGTATCGGCCTGGTCCGCGTTCGGCACCAGCGGGCAGTTGTCGTTGGGCTGACCCAGCGCGTTCTCGTCGTTGATGCCGTCGCCATCGGTATCGTCGTCGCAAGCGTCGCCAATGCCGTCGCCGTCCAGATCCGCCTGGTCAGGATTGGCGATGGCCGGGCAGTTGTCGGCATCGTCCGGCAAGCCGTCCTCGTCGGTGTCGTCCTGACAGGCATCGCCGACGCCGTCGCCGTCGCTATCCGTCTGGTCCGCGTTGCTCACCAGGGGGCAGTTGTCGGCGTCGTCATTGAAGCCGTCACCGTCGTCGTCGGTGTCACAGGCGTTGCCGAGGCCGTCGTCATCAAAGTCGGCCTGGCTGGCATTGGCGATCAGCGGACAGTTGTCCGGACCGTTCTTGACGCCATCGCCGTCCTGGTCCTCGTCACAGGCATCGCCCTTTGAGTCCCGGTCTGCGTTCTCCTGATCCGGATTGGCAATCGCCGGGCAGTTATCCAGCACGTCCTCGATGCCATCACCGTCGCCGTCGTCGTTGTTATCGCAGGCATCGCCGATGCCGTCGTTGTCTGCGTCCGTCTGTCCGGCATTGGAAACCAGCGGGCAGTTGTCGGCGGCATCATTCAGCCCGTCGTTGTCGGAATCCACATCGCAGGCGTCGCCGATGCCATCGCCGTCGGCGTCGGACTGCAACGGGTTGAAGATCGTCGGGCAGTTGTCGTCGTCATCGGCAACACCGTCCCCGTCGCCCGGGTTCTGCTCGACAACGCCGCCCACGGCGGAGTTGTAATCACCGCTGCTGCTGTCGGAATTACACCCCACCAGCATCAGCAGACTGAACAAACACGTGATGAATAATCCCGCTTTTCCGTATTTCATGGTTACATCTCCCTGTCGCCTTACTGATTCCCGGAAATCACGTTGAACTCGACCCGGCGGTTACGCTCCCGGCCTTCCTCGGTGTCGTTCGACATCAGTGGCCGTGATTCGCCATACCCTTTGGCCGTCACCTGCCCGGCCTGGACGCCCTGATCGATCAGGTAGTCCCGGACGGCCTCAGCGCGGTTCTGGGAAAGCGACTGGTTGTAGGCGGCAGCGCCCACGTTATCGGTGTGACCCGCCAACTCGACGCTCAGGTCCGGCTGCCCTTTGAGGGCGCTGGCAGCGCGCTGGAGGATGTCCCGGGCATTGGCGGTCAATCGGTCGGAGTTGAATTCGAAGGTTACGCCCTTGAGTACGACGGTCTGGGTCTGGCCGGAGTCCACACAACCCACGGCATTCACATCGAGACCGCTCAGGGTGTTCGGGCACTGGTCGACGCCATCGACAACGCCGTCACCGTCAGAATCCGCCAGTTCTTTTACCCGGGTCTTTTCCACCACCACGGTTTTCTCGACAACGCGCTCGCGGACGGCGCCAATGGGAATGGTGATCCCCAGTGACAGGTGAATATCCTGGAAACCGTCATCGTAGGTGTCGTACAGGTAGCGGGCGTCTGCCCTTACCCGCAGTCCGCTATCGGTGAAGGCCGGGCTGAGCACACCCACCCCGACGTTCGCGAATCCACCAAACTCACTGGCGGAGTTGCCATCCACGTCGTTACGGGAAAGACCACCGCCGGCAAAGACAAACGGATCCAGATCGCTGTCGGTCAGGAAGCGGTAGGACACGTCCGCTCCCAAACCCTGCTGATAGGCATCGACACCCACCTCATCGCCGGTCTCGATCACGTTGGCGAACAGATGCGGCTCGAGCCAGAGCTGTTTGTCCAACTGGAAACCGTAGGTCGCGCGCACGCCCGAGCCGTACTCGTCGGTCCGGTCGTCATCGGCGATGACATAGACACCCTGAATGGAAAATTCCTGACGATGGCCATCGTCAGAGGACACCGGCGCAGCCAACAAGGCGCCACCGGGCAACAGAGAACACAACGCGCTACATGCAAGTACTTCAGTTATTCGACGTCTCATCGGCTCATCCCTTTTATTGTCGGGTGCCCCTCACTGACCGAACCCGGTCGTGGGAGCATGTTTCTGAGAGTCCGTTCCGCCGACCGCTTGTGGCGGTGGCCGAAAGCCGTTGCCTGTCTTCTTGTGAAAGAGGCAACTGCTGGCCTCTTCGTGTTCACGGGTTCTGCCCCGGTGAGAGCGGTTATCCGTGAGCACTTGTTGTGCAAAATAGTGAACGTCTGCACGGATTCGCCATGACACATGTGACCACCTGCGCCGGCATCAAAGTCAGGTTCGGTGTGCAGGAATGTCTAATTGCCTGACAAAATGTAACTTTTTGGTACAAAATTACCAAAAACTTAAAACGTAAAATATTGTCAAATTTTGCGGATCGCTGGATTAAATCTGGAAAGCCGGCCAAAAAGCCGCTAAACGATTGACTCTATTCGCTATCATTGCGGTCGAGCCGTCGCTATGGGTGCGTACTCAGGGAGATAAAAGCGGGGAGAAATGTAACCGGTGGGTTCGAACGGACGTACCCGGCAACGTTGAATTGTAAATTGACCGAGAAAAATGTGACGTTTGTCACACCTGCCAATTCATAAAACCCGACGTTGTTGATGATAGGTAAGGCGCCTGCCATCACAGGGAAGCGATCAGCTAGTCAGCGACGTCCCTGACAGGAAGGATCGGTCATGTAGTCGGACGGCCCCCTCCGACATCAAGTGCCCGGGAATAAGACGATAACAAATGGATCAGCAAAGCGAGGTCGGCATGTCGGTTAACGAACAGGTAATTACCCCCCTGCGCAGCGAACGTTTCCTGCACACGCTTCTCGGCTGGTATGTCCGCACCCGGGAGAATATCGATCTGGGCCCGTTCACCAACCGGGACGATGCATCCGCGGCGTTAAACCGCCATATCCGACAGTTCCAGGGCGTCCTGCGACGCAATCACGGCACCCAGCGTCACGGCATGGACATCCATGACCCCGAAAGCTGCGACAAGCAGAACTGTGCGATTTGCATGGAGGCTCACATCCTGTCCCAGACCCTGCAGATCGGAGCCTAGGTGCTCCGATCGCGCGCTGGACAGCCATCGATAAGATGCGTCAGGGTGCCTTGCCGTCGTTCAAGGCCAGGGCCCCTTTGACGATCCGGTAGATCACCCAGATGGAAATCCCCAACAGGATGAACCAGCCGATGATGATTGGCAGGGTGATCAGCCCAATGACGCTCCCGGCCAGCCCGATCCAGAATGTTTTGATCTGCCAGCGGAAGTGCGGCTCCACCCAGGTCTGGGCGACATCGTCCATCTTTACGTAGTTGATGATGACGCCCACCAGGCCGCTGATGCCGCCCACGAAGAACGACAGGGCCTGGAGGATGTAGACAGTCACCGCCAGATTCCGGCCGGAGTCGCCACGGCGGACAATGGGATCTGAGTCGGCGGGTCGGAAGTCGGAGTCGGTCAAGTTCGCTACCTCAGGTGGTTCCGTTTTCCACGCAGTATAGAGGAATCCGTCAGACAGTTGACCCCGTCGCCGGCAGTTCGATGCCGTTGAAAATCAGGTGCAGCGCAATGGCGAGCATCATCAGCGAAATCACACTGTCGATCACCCGCCAGGCCATCGGCCGGGCCAGCACCGGCGCCAAAGCCGAGCCGCCCCATGCCAGCAGTGCAAACCACAGAATCGAGGCACTGGAGGCGCCCGCCACAAAGCCTACCGGTTCCGGTTGCTGGGCGCCCACTGAAGGAATCAGCAGCAGCGTATCCAGATAGACCTGCGGGTTCAGCAGGGTCACCGCCAGCGTGGTCATCAACACCGCGCCGAGACTCCGGCGCCGGGTTTCTTCGGCAGTCAGTCCGCCACGTCCCTGCACCGCCCGGATAAACGCCGTAATCGATAGCCACAGCAGGAAGGCCACGCCCGCCCAGCGCATGACATCCAGCGCCGACGGAAAGGCGATCAGGGCCGCACTCACGCCCAGCATGCCGAGGGTAAACAACGCCACATCCGACCCCATGCACAGGGCTGCCGCCGACCAGTGATGCTCGCGTCGGAACGCCTGCCCCAACAAATAGGCATTCTGGGCACCGATGGCGATGATGATGCCGCCGCATACGACGAGGCCGGTGAGGTAGCTCTGTAACATGGCACATTCTCCTTGAGTTGCAGAGCAAGGCTAATCGAATGCCGCTATACTAAAAAATCATATTGCTAATACTGCATCATTTTTTCTTATGCTCGACTACAAACTCCTGGAAGCACTGATTACCGTGGTTGAAACCGGCGGTTTTGAACGGGCCGGCATTGCCCTGGGACTCTCCCAGTCGGCGGTGTCCCAGCGCATCAAGCTGCTCGAATCCCGTCTGGGCCAGCCGGTACTGACCCGCCACCCTCACCTGCAGGCCACGCCCGCCGGCCGGCGCCTGCTCAACCATGCCCAGCAGGTGCAGTTACTCGAACGCGACCTGCGTCGCCAGATTCCGGAACTGTCGGAAGATCGCACCCGCCTGCGCATTGCCCTGAACGCCGACAGCCTGGCCACCTGGTGGGGAGAGGCCGTCGGCGCCTTCTGTCAGGAGGAGGGGCTGCTGCTCGACATGGTGGTGGAAGACCAGGATGTGGGTTTGCGTCGCATGCGCGAGGGGGATGTGGCCGCCTGTTTGTGCAGCAGCGACCAGCCGGTGGCCGGCGGGCGCTGCATTGCGCTGGGCGATGTGCCCTATCGAGCCTGGGCCAGAGACGACTACGTCCGCCGCTACTTCCCGGACGGCCTCACGGCCGCCGCCTTCAAGGAAGCGCCGGCCATCGTCTTCGGGCCCCACGATCAACTGCAGCACCGTTTCCTGGCCGAGTGCGGCTACCACGGCCGCTTCCCCTATCACCTGTGCCCGTCTTCGGAAGGCTTTATTCGCCTCGCCATGGCCGGCATGGGCTACGGGATGATCCCCGACAACATGATGAGCAACCACGACACGACGCTGAAAGTCCCGGAGGGCGCGCTGGTGGACCTCTCACCCGGCACGACCGTGACGGTGCCCCTTTATTGGCACTACTGGCGCCACGGCGGAGATTTCATGGAGCGCCTGACCCGTCGCATCGAGATGGCCGCGCAGCGCCTGTTGCAACCCGGCCATCATCGTTAGTGTTGTTCGCGAGGCCGGTAGCCCAACCGGAAACCACCCCAGTGGCGGCCCTTGACGTAGATGGGGACGGAGAGGTCGTGCATGATCTCTCCGGTATCGCGTCGGTAGGTTTGCAGCAGCATGTCCTGGGTGTGACTGCCGCACCGGGCACCGGTCCGGTCGTTGAACAGGCGTTTGCTGCGGCTCTTCACCAGATCGACGCTGGGCTTTCCGGTCGGTTCGTGGGCGAAGTCACGGTTATGCGTGGGTACGTAACCATCCGGAGCCGTAGCGATGGCAAACACCAGCGATTCATGAGCCTGCTTGACCGGCTCCTGAATGGCGTGAAGGTGACGATCGGTAAAGCGATCGAATCCGCAGTGGTACTTCTGGGGATTGGTGTTGGGGATAGGCTCCCTCCGGCTGTCGAATAACTGGGATTCGGTCAGCGAACCGTCTTTCAGAGCCTGCTCGAACAACTCGCCAATACGATCAGCGCCTTCCCGGGCTTTCTCGTAAAATTGGCGGTGATAGCTCTCATCACTGTTCAGGGCAAACGCGGCGTTGGCGTTCTCGGCGATGTCCATCAGGCGTGACGCCTGCTGCGCCAGCCCCTGCACGGCCGTATCGCTTTCCGTCATTTCGTCCCGCAGCGTTTCGATAGCCTGGAACATCTGCTGCAGGCTTTCTTCGTTGTGCTGGTCGCCTTCGGCAATACTGGCCACCTGCTGTTCTACCTGCTCGGTCTGGGCGCGGATTTCATTCAGACGTTCACCAACGTTCTCCACGGACTCCAGTCCATTTTCGATGCTTTGCGCCAGGTTCTCGATCTGCTGCACGATCAACCCGGTGTCGACACGGATGGCCTGCAGAGTTTCGGCCACCTCATCCGTGGCCTGTGACGTGCGGCCAGCCAGCTGACGGACTTCATCCGCCACCACGGCGAAGCCGCGGCCCTGATCGCCGGCCCGGGCCGCTTCTATGGCAGCGTTCAGGGCCAGGAGGTTGGTCTGCTCGGCGATCCCCTGAATCACGCTGGTCACACCCTGGATTTTTTCCGATTTGTCATTCAGTTCCTGGATCTGGCGCAGGGTTTCGGCGGACTGCTCGTGCACCCGACGCACCTCGTCGATGGCGCCGGACAACGCCTCACGCCCACGGGCGCTCAGGTCACTGACCTGGCGGGACATGCTCGCGGCCTGGGAGGCCTGCTCGGCAGATTGCTTGACGGTGGCGGTGATCTGGCCGGCGTAATCCGCCATCTGGCCGGTTTCCTCCACCTGACGGTCGAGGCGGGCCTTCAGATGGTCGGCGGCAAAGGACACTTCCGCCGCGGAGATGGCATTGGCATCGGCACCGGCGGTCAACGAACGAATCAGCTCACCGCCACTCCCGCGCCCCATCAGCGAGGGGCAAAGCCGCGCAACCGGGTTCTGCGGCGCCGGTGTTTCGCCGGCCTCCAGACGAGCGAGGCCCTGTTCCAGCGGGTCCAGCACCCGCACCACGATGATCAGCGTAGCGACCGACAATCCCAGGATCAGGCCGATCAGCAACGCCGTCAGATCCAGCCCTGTGAAATAGCCGGCAAGCGCCAGCAAGACAACAGCGAGCAGTGCGAGAACCACCGCCGGACGACCAATCAGTTTCATGGAACCCCAGCCTCTGAATACAGCGAATCGCTCTCAGATTGCGATCCAGTTTATTGTTCTTGACGTTGCCCCAAGCCTACCAACACGGCACAGGAGGTCACTTGTACTTTAGTTGTTTTTTGCAGGGACCGGTGCAACAGATTGTATCCCGGCCAGGAAAAGGCTGACGCGCGCGGCGATCTCGTCGTCGCTCATGAAGTCCAGGTCAATGCTGTTGAGATTGGGGGAGCGGCCGGTGCGAAGCACCTCGTCTCCGCTGTAGAGCACCAGGGTCAGGCGCCCGGATTCGACGGTGTCCATGACCGGTATGATGGCATCGGTGCGATCGATGCGAATCCCCACCCGCAAGTCCGGCACTTTGTCGGCCGGTCGGTATCCCAGTGCCTGCATCTGTCGCAGGACCTCACTTTCGACACGATCCAGCAAACGACTGCGGCCGGGAGCCGGTCGGGTTTCGGTTACAAACGTCCGTGCCGTTTCGGGGACCGGTTGGGCACCCTTATCCAGAGCCATGGGGGGTAAAGGTTGGAGGGAACAGCCCGCCAGCGCAGTCAGGACGAGCGCCAGCAGGATTCCTGGCAGACGATCGGTTGTGACTGATCGTCTGCGCAAAACAACCGGGATGGTCGCCATGGTGCATCTCCTTTTGGCATTGCTGCCATCAAAGCACCGGGGAGACCATCCCGCAAGCGACACGACCGGATCAGTTGCTCATGGCATCCTTGGTGTCGTCGTAGCCTTCTTCAGCAGCGTCCGCGGTGTCTTCAGCTGCGTTTTCAACGGCTTCACCGGCTTCCTCAGCACCTTCCTTGGTGTTTTCCCACGCACTGTCGCTCTGGCCAGTCGCGTCTTCATAGGTTTCTTCCATGGAATCGCCGGCATCGTCCATCATGTCGCCAGCGTTATCGGCAGCCTGTTCTGCGGATTCCTGCATGTTCTCAGCGGCCGAATCATCATCACTGCAACCAGCCAGTGTCAGGCCCATGATGACGGCAAACGTACCTGCGATCAGCTTCTTCATATTGCTTTCCCTCAGCAAAAATTTGGATTCCAAACGATCGTTTGACTGCCCGTGCAGTGTAGGGGCCAGCGGCACGTCAGCACAATAAACGGACGATTACGCTTTTTTTAACTATGACAAAACGTTAGGAAAGATATGACGCCCCGATCGGCCGTTACGGAGACCCTCCGAGAACGCCGAAAGGCGCCCGAAAATTCAAGGGGGAAACGCCGCGATTTCAGACGCCGTTGGCGGGGCGTCCATCCACAAGGAGCAGGTGATCAAGCCGGATCATCTGACCGCGCTCAAGCACCAGGAACTCTTCTCCCGCCCGGGTAAAGACGTCCCGGATACGGTCATGGAAGGTTTGTATCTGCCCGGCTTCATCCCGGAACACAATCTCGACCAGACGGCGCAGGGTGGCCGCCTCAAGCAAGGCATCGTGGAAGGCACAATCGATCGGTTTGTAGGCATGGCTCATGGAGCATTCTCATCCAGACCAGGACTCGGGGAACGTGCTGAAAGATGTCCAAATGGACACCTTTCAGTCTGGTTCAGGATGGCACTTTTAGCCAACCGGGCGGTCGGCGGCTCGGGAGCACCCGATGCTCAGAACCATTCCCCGCGCATTTCCAGGCAGGTATCGTCGCGATTCTGCAGCAACACGATGTCCTGGGCGACGGTCGGCAACTCCCAGTGGAAGAAGTACTGGGCCGCCTGCAGCTTCCCTTCCAGGAAGTTGCGGTCCGCTTCGGCGATGCCGGTGTCTGCCAGACGGGCTTCCGCCACGTTGGCCTGACGCAGCCACATCCAGGCCACGGAGATATGGCCGAACAGGTGCAGGTAACAGGACGCGTTGGCCAGCACGCGATCCGGGCTTTCCTTTTGCAGGGCCGCGCCCAGATCCTGGGTCACTTTCACCGCCCGCTGCAGGGTCTCGCTCAGCGACAGCGCCCACTGCTGGCAGCGCGAGGTGGTGGCCGCTTCCAGGTCCACCTGGAGGCGCTGCATCATCAGCTGCAGTCCGTGGCTGCGATCCTGCCAGATCTTGCGGCCAAGCAGATCCAGCGCCTGGATGCCGTTGGTGCCCTCATGGATCGGGTTGAGACGGTTATCCCGCCAGCACTGCTCAACCGGGTATTCCCGGGTGTAGCCGGCGCCGCCGTAGACCTGGATCGCCAGGTCATTGGCCTTGGGCCCGTATTCCGACGGCCAGGCCTTCATCACCGGGGTCAGCAGGTCGAGCAACTTGCCGGCTTCTTCGCGAGCCGTGGCATCCGGGTGGGAGTTCTGGTCATCCACCAGGCGCGCGCCATACAGGCACAGTGCCAGCCCGCCCTCGACATAGGCTTTCTGGGCCAGCAGCATGCGGCGCACGTCGGCGTGTTCGATGATCGGCACCGGCGGTTTGGTGGGATCGGGATCGGACGGTTTGCGACCCTGCAGCCGATCCTTCGCGTACTCCAGACTGTGCAGGTAGCCACGATAGCCGATCACCGCCGCCCCAAAGCCCACACCCAGCCGGGCTTCGTTCATCATCTGGAACATGTACTTCAGGCCCTGGTGTGCCTCGCCCACCAGATAGCCGTGACAGGGCGCATCGTCGCCAAAGCTCAGCGCGGTGGAGGTGGTGCCGCGATAACCCAGCTTGTGAATCAGACCCGCCAGCGCCACGCCGTTGCGACCGGTCACGTCACCCTGATCGTCGGTCAGGAATTTGGGCACGATGAACAGCGAGATGCCCTTGACGCCCGGAGGCGCGCCCTTGATCTTGGCGAGCACCAGGTGAACGATGTTGTCGCTGATGGACTGCTCACCGCCGGAGATGTAGATCTTGGCGCCCTTGATCAGGTAGTGGCCGTCGTCGGTCGGTGATGCGGTGGTGCGGATATCGCTCAGGGACGAGCCCGCGTGAGGCTCGGTCAGCGCCATGGTGCCGGTGTAGCGGCCGTCCAGCATCGGCGGCAGGTATTTCGCCTTCTGTTCCTCCGAGCCAAACACCTTGATCAGGTTGGCGGCGGCGGTGGTCAGGAAGGGGTAACCCGCGGTGCCCGGATTGGCGGCCGTAAAGAAGCCGTTGCAGGCGGCCATCACCGACTCCGGCAGCTGCATCCCGCCCAGGTCGTAGTCGAAACGTCCGGCAATGAAGCCGGCTTCGGCGTAGGCCTTAAACGCCTCTTTCACTTCCGGCAACATCTCCACCTGCCCGTTCACGAACCGGGGCTCGTCCTTGTCCGCCTGGCTGTTGTGCGGCGCGAACTTTTCCCGGGCCATGCGATCGGCGGTTTCGATGACCGCGTCAAAGGTCTCGCGGGAATGCTCATTGAACCGTTCCCGCTCACTCAGCGACGCCGTATCCATCACGTCGTACAGCAGGAAGTCCAGATCGCGTCGGTTAATCAGCGTATCGGTCATGGTGGTTGTTGCCTTTGTTGGGAAATAGCGCAAAGGGTGTCACACCCCGGCATTGGTGAAAACCGTCATTTCTGACACAATCTTGGCGAAAATCGCCAATCCTATCCGAGAGCGACTCAAGCCACATGCAGCGTGTCTCCATCGTCGGTTTTCCCGGCGCCCTTGCCAGCACCATCACCGGCATGATCGACCTGTTCCAGTTGGCCGGCGTCACCTGGGCGCGGATTCAGGGCGAGCGTCCGGAACGCCGTTTTGAAGTCCGCCTGCTGACCAGTGACGGCGGCCCCTGCCAGTGCCTGAACGGTATCGCGCTACTGGCCCACGGCAGCCTGGCCGATGCCGACCCCGGGGATCTGATCCTGGTGCCGACCATCGGCGGCCCGATCGAGGAGACGCTGGAACAGGCAGGTCCCCTGCTCGACTGGCTGCGACAGCAGGCCGATCAGGGCAAATCGATCGCCAGCAACTGTACCGGCGCCTTCCTGTTGGCCGAAGCGGGTCTGCTGGATGGGCGCAAGGCCACCACTCACTGGGGATTCAGCCCGCTGTTCCGGCAACGCTACCCCAACGTGGATTGCGTGCCGGAACAGCTGGTCACAGTGGATGGCCCGATTGCCTGCGCCGGGGGCGGAACCGCCTGGTGGGATCTGGGTATCCTGCTGATCGAGCGTTATGCCGGCGCACAGGTCGCCCGCGAACTGGCCAAGGCGTTTGTGGTGGATGCGGGCCGACGCAGCCAGGCGCCGTATGCGGCTCTGCAGATCCGGCGTTATCACCAGGACGACACCATCCTGGCGCTGCAGGACTGGCTCGATGGCCGCTTCACCCACCCGCTGAGCATGGAGGATATGGCGCATCAGTCGGGACTGAGCACCCGCTCGCTGCTGCGCCGGTTCAAGGCGGCGACCGGCGAAACACCCCATCGCTATTTACAGCTGTTACGAGTCGAATCCGCCCGCCACTTGCTGGAAACCACCGCGCGATCGGTGGAGCAAATTACCCAGGCGGTGGGCTATGAGGACGTCAGTTCTTTTTCCCGGCTGTTCAAGGACAGCACCGGGCTGTCCCCCAATGCGTACCGGTCACGACTCGGCCGTTGAGCCTTCCAGGAAATCCACGAAACGTCCCGCAGCGGGCGATAGGCGACGGTCCCGGTGGAACAGTTGATACAGGGGCCGGGACAGGGCCGGCATCGCCGGCGGCTCGATCAACGTGACGCGACCGAGCTCCAGAAGGTCGGCGGCCACGACCCGTGGCAAAATCGCCAACCCAGCGCCACAGGCGACCGACCGGGCAATCGCTTCGTTGCTGCCGGCTTCCATCAGGGACGCCGGTGCGATCTTCAGATCCGCCATCATCTGCCGGGCCACTTCCCGGGTTCCGGACCCGGGTTCACGCATGACCCAGCGTTCGCCGTTCAACGCGTCCAAAGACGATCCGGACAGGCTCTGCTCCCAATCCGGCGGCCCGATAATGACCAGGGCATCGTCCTGCCAGTGGCGACTCTCCAGGCGTTCGTCGGCGACCGCGCCCTCCACCAGGGCCACATCCACTTCGCAGTCAATCAGCCAGCGACTGACCGATTCCGTATTGCCCGCCCGCACTTCGATGGCGATGTCCGGCCAGGCATCGGCAAACAGCGCCAGGTAAGGACCCAGCCAGTAGCCGGCAATCGTCGTGCTGGCCCCCACCACCAGCGCGCCCTTGCGCAGGCCAATCCGGGCGTGGATATCGTCGATGGCCGCTTTCTCCAGGGCAAAAATGCCCCGGGCATGCTCGAACAACACCTCGCCGATCGGCGTCAGCATCACCCGCGATTTTGCGCCGCCCTGGCGTTGTGCGCGCTCAACAAGGGCCACGTCCAGCTGATGTTCCAGTTCGCGCACGCCCTTGGACACGGCCGGCTGACTGATGTGAAGGGCCTCCGCCGCTCGCGAAAAACTGCCCTCACGGGCCACGTTGAAGAAGATGCGTAGCAGGTGCAGATTCATGGCCATAACCTGAAGTTATTCCAAAATGAAAACTATATATTCGTTTTATTTATAAGCAAACCCTACCGTGTCCTTAACATCGAGACCACTTCGGAGGACACGGCCATGATGGGTCGATTGACGCACGCCCTGCTGACGACACCCCACAACCCCCTGCCCGGGCTTCGCCATCGCGAGTTCCGACTGGGTGTGATCCTGGTTCTGGCGGTGGCTGTGATCAGCCTGTGGCTGGCTCATAAGCCCTGGGTGGCGACCCATGGTCTCAGCCCGCTGACGATCGGGGTCGTCCTCGGGATTGTCCTGGGCAACACCGTCTTTCCCCGCATCGCCCACGAAACCGCAGCCGGCGTGGACTTTTCCAAGAATAGCCTGCTTCGACTCGGGATTATTCTCTACGGCTTCCGCATCACGTTTCAGGCGATTGCCGCCGTGGGCTGGAGCGGGGTTTTGACCGACGTGGCGACCCTGACGCTCACGTTCATGCTCGCCCTGCTCCTGGGGCGCCGCCTGCTGGGTCTGGATCGGGAAACCGCTATCCTGATCGGTGCCGGCAGCTCGATCTGCGGGGCCGCGGCCATTATGGCGGCCGAGCCGGTGGTCCGCGCCCAATCGCACAAGGTTTCGGTAGCCGTGGCAACGGTCGTCGTCTTCGGAACACTGGGAATGTTCCTCTACCCGGCGATCTACCCCTGGCTGGGCCTGTCCGAGCACGCGTACGGACTTTATGTGGGTTCCACCGTCCATGAAGTGGCGCAGGTGGTCGCGGCAGGCAACGCCATCAGCCCGGCCGCCGGCAATACCGCGGTGATCGAAAAGATGTTGCGGGTGATGATGCTGGCGCCGTTCCTGCTGTTGCTGGGCCAGTGGTTGCGGCGGCACCAGCAACACGGCGATCAAACCAGAGCCGGTCTGGGCATTCCCTGGTTTGCGGTCATTTTCCTGGCCATCAGCGCTCTCAACTCAATCCACGTGGTGCCGGCAGAGCTCGTCAATGGTTTGATTGCGCTGGATACGGTACTGCTGACCATGGCCATGACCGCTCTGGGACTGCGCACCCACATCGGGGCGGTGCGTCAGGCGGGGGTACGGCCGCTGTTATTGAGCGGTCTGCTGTTTGGCTTCCTGGTGGTCGCAGGGTACGGCATAAACCTGGCCATTTCCGCCCTGTCATAAGGGCCACACAAGCCCGGAACCATCCGGTTTGTATGGCGCCCGCCCGCAAGAATGGGTAGTATGCGTCGCGATCGCCTTAATCCAGTCAGGGTGTTGTCGGCCAGCCACGCCGGCCCCACATCCGGACTTTCTTGCGTGCAGTGACAGGAGTTCCCGGCTCAGGAAGGGCCAGCACCGCTTATGTTTTTACGTCTGTTCCAGCGAAGACGCGTTTACACCCGCTTTACCCGCCGCCTCCAGAATGACATGCGGACACGTTTATTACGTGCAGCCGGATGGCTGGCGCTGCTGTCCAGCCTGCATGTCCTGGCGATGCTCTATTTCGAGCAACTCACCATCGGCGATGCCCTCTGGCTGACCGTTACCACACTGACGACCGTCGGCTATGGCGACCTTTCGGCGTCTACTGCCATGGGGCGCCTTTGCACCACACTCCTACTGTACATCGCTGGCATTACACTGCTGGCGGAGCTGGCGAGCGACTACATCGATTTTCGAATCAAACGAAAAGATCACATGATCAAAGGCTTGTGGAGGTGGGACATGTCCGATCACATTCTTATCATCAACA
Source organism: Marinobacter mangrovi (assembly GCF_016798325.1). Lineage (GTDB taxonomy): Bacteria > Pseudomonadota > Gammaproteobacteria > Pseudomonadales > Oleiphilaceae > Marinobacter_A > Marinobacter_A mangrovi. Next base: position 352,289 of record NZ_JAERVO010000002.1, on the reverse strand, counting down.
GTCCAAAGGCCAACGCGGCACTGTACTTTGAACGGCTGGTGGGCCAGATCCGGGCCGCGGACGGCTTTTCTGAAGCGCCGGTGCAGCTACTGACCGATGCTTTCCCGAACGGACTGCCCACGCAACTGAGGGAGATGGGCGTTGTCCATTACCACGGCAGCCCTTCCGAACAACAGGCGCTGGCCGCAACAACACCCGCTGCCGCCAAAGCGATCATCGTGCTGGCGGGCGATGAATACAAGCGCGCGTCGGATAGCATCACGCTGGACGTCCTGTTGCAGCTTTCCGAAATGTGCGAGGGCCACCCGCCCTACACTGTGGCCGAGTGTGTCCAGGAGCGGAATCGACCCCGCCTCGAACGGGCCGGCGCCAACACCACCATCCGTCCGGTGCGGGCCTATCCCGAAATTCTGGTCCGTTCCATCGTCGCCCCCGGCGCCGAGAAAATCCTGGAGAACCTGTTTACCCACCAGGACGACCACACGCTCCGCTTTGACATCCCACTGAGCGACGCAACCTGGTCAACGAGCGTCTGCCGGCTGATGGAAAAGGGACTCGGAACGCTGCTGGCGTACGTGGACGATCTCGGACACGTGCAATGCCACCCGGCCGCCGATCACCGGTTTGATGCCTGCGCCCTCATCATGATGGTGCATGAGGATCGCATTCCCACCGAGTACGAGGTTCGCGAAGCACTCGGCGCGACCGACTGAGCCAATACGCTGCCACAGGATCCAATCATCAGGAGCCCCGATATGAGCCATTCATTCGACACCCTTAAATCGCTGGTCCAGCAGTTGCCGCTGACCGTGCTGGAAGAACACGCCGACGAGCAGATGCTGATCGTCGAGGCGCCGACAAGCGGCATCCATAACCTGGTGCTCGACTGCGAGGACGACATCCTCGTCATCGAGCAGGTCATCGCAAAGCTTGCGCAGCCGGACGCCGACTGTCTGCGGACCCTGCTGCAGATCAACCGGGAAACCGTCCACGGCGCCCTGTGCCTGGATGAAACCGGTCGCACACTGATTTTCCGGGACACGCTGCAGCTGGAAAACATTGACCTCAACGAACTGGAAGGCTCCATCAATGCCCTGAGCCTGATGCTGGCCGAACACGCTGACCAGTTGATTACTTACGCCCGCCAAGGAGGTGACGTCGCATGAACCTGTTCAAACGTCTTTTCAAGTTCGGCTCTGCCGAGGCGCACGCCGCCATCGACAAGATGGAAGACCCCATCAAGATGAGTGAGCAGGCTATCCGGGATCTCAAGGGAGACCTGGACAACAGCCTGCAAAGTCTGGCCGAGGTCAAAGCCATCGCCATCCGCAGCCGGCGCGAAGCCGAACAGGCCGGCGCCGAAGCCGACGACTACAAGCACAAGGCCATGCGTCTGTTGCAGCGCGCCTCTTCCGGAGAGCTGGAACAGGAAGAAGCCGACCGACTGGCCAGCCGCGCGCTGGAACAGCAGACACAGGCCCAGTCGAATGCCGAGCGCGCCAAGGGCGAACGCGACAAGTACGATCGTATGGCGGCCGACCTGGAGTACCGGATCCAGGACCTGCGCAGCCAGATCACCCAGTGGGAGAACGAGCTGAAGACGCTCAAAGCCCGCGCCAAGGTCAGCAGCGCCACCAAGAAGATCAACCGGCAGATGGCCCAGATCGACTCGTCCTCGACCATTGCCACGCTCGAGAAAATGCGGTCCCGCGTTGAGGAAGAGGAAGCGCTGGCCGAGTCCTACGGCGACATGGCCAAACCCACCCGCAGCCTGGATGACGAGATCGATCAGGCGCTGGGTTCGTCCGGCGGTTCCGCCTCGCTGGACGCGCTGAAACAGGAAATGGGTCTGAACGGCGACGGCAACCGGTCGGATAAAGCCTAAGGAGTCGTCGTGGTTAACCTGCTACTGGTGATCGGGTTCATTGCCCTCGGCGTGATTGGCTACCGGACCTGGCAAGCGGACCGGACACCCCGGACCGGCCCGGAAGCCCCGGTCTCTCCGGGGTCGGGAACGATTGAACAGGCCGGTCCGGGCGGCGTCCTGCAGTTGCCACCCCATGGTCCGAACCGCGAAGAACAGGATGTCCGGGTGAGGGCCCGGCACACTTACCGTCAGGACGACTACGCCTGGTTGGAGCTGGAATGTGAGGCGGGCCATGGCACCGTTTGGGTGGATGTCGAGCGCGACGATGAACTGGAAGCGAGCGTCACACTGAAACGCCTGTCGCTGGAAGAGCTCGGCCTCACGCCGTCTTCGCTGTCGGGCCATCAGGCGCCGGCGAAAACCCTGGTGGTTGATGGCATCACGTTCCGTTTCTCGGAACAGGGTCGTGCCCGCTTCCTGCGTGAGAGCGATCCGGACCAGGCCGAGGACGTCACGTTCTGGGATTACGAAGGCGACGACGATCGCCACGACCTGGGTATCGAGCGCTGGGGCGACGATTGCCGCGCCTACCTCACCGAACGCATCAACCCTGAACGGATCAGAATTTACAGTCTCGGAGGAACAACGTGAATCTGTTGGAGATGGACTTTCAACACCTGGGACGGGGGGCCAGCATGCTGGCCCTTTTCCTTGTCCTGTTTGTTGTCGCCAAGGGCCTGAAGCGCTGGCTGACGCCCTACGACATTGACCGTGAATTGACCGGCAACGACAACGTCGCCCAGGCGTGCGGCCTCGCCGGCTACTACGCGGGCTTCACCGTGCTGTTCTGCGGCGCCTATCTGGGGCCCAGCCAGGGCTGGCTGATGGACCTGGCGGTGGTGGCCGGCTATACCGGCCTTGGCCTGGTCCTGCTCACGGTCTCCCGTTACCTTAATGACCGCTTCATCCTGCACGAATTCTCCATCGCGGCGGCCATCCGCGACGATCACAACAAGGCGGCCGGCGTCGTCCAGGGGGCCAACTATCTGGCGTCGGCGTTTGTCGTCGCCGGGGCGATTCACGGAGAAGGCGGCGGCGTTATCACGGCCCTGGTCTTCTACGCCATCGGCCAGGTAGCGCTGCTGCTGTTCAGTCGTCTTTACGAGTGGCTGACCCCCTACCGTATCCAGGATGAGATCGCGGGCGCGAATCTCGCCGCGGGCCTGGGTTTTGGCGGCAGCATGGTCGCCATCAGCCTGGTCATCATGGCCGCCACGAACGACGACTTCGTCAGCTGGACGGCCAACCTGTCCTGGCTCGGCATCAACATCCTGGGCGTGTTCGTCTACCTGATCGGCGCCCGGCTGTTCTTTGACAAGGTCCTGATCAGCCGGGATGACCTCAATCGCGAAATCGCGCAAGACCGCAATACCGGCGCGGGACTCCTGGAGTTCGCCATCGCCATCAGTTTTGCCGCCGTCCTGTATTTCATGATCGGGTGAACCATGACCGAGACCAAATCCCAGAAAGCCATCATTCGTCGACTGCTTTTCCTGTTCGCGGCGCTGTCGCTCTTCACATCCCTGGTGATCAACCTCGCCGGCGGACAGCCGAAAGTCAGCGACACCGTCCTTGCAGCGGGCGGCACCCTTGGCCCCATCCACATCGATGAGCCCAATACCATCCTGCGTGTCCGCGTCCGGCAGAACCTGCCGCTCAACCACTGGAGCTACGTTACCCTGGAGTTGCTGGACGATCAGAAACGCTACCTCACCGGTTTCGGCGACGAGTTCTGGTCTGAAGACGGCTACGACTCCGACGGCTACTACTGGCGGGAATCCGAAGGCACCTACAAGGCCCGCGTCACGGTCCCCAAGGCCGGCGACTACTACCTGAAGGTCAAGCCGGAAAGCAATCTGAGCAGCGGGCAAAAGCGCACCGGCAACATTGCCGTCAGCGTGAAGACGGCGTCCTTCAGCCCCATCCCGCACCTGGCCGCCGGCATCATCGCCATCATCGCCTGGTTCGTCCTTGGCTTCATCGGCGGCGGAACCAGTCCCCTGGCGGCGCTTCGCGAACACTGATTGGAAAGGAATTCCCACATGCGACTCGGAACAGGCGTCACGCTGGCCCTGCTTGGCGTGATCTATCTTGCGCTCTTCTCATTCAGTAACGATGGGTACGGCTACACCGGCTACAACGGGTACAGCCACGGCCCGTCCTTCTGGTACTTCGGCGGCCCGAGCTACTATCCCAACCGCAGCCTGCGTAACGGCAGTCTCGGCGGCCCGGGGGATCGTGGCGCAGGCATCCATTACGGTAAATAAGTCATGACAACCGACGTATCCGACAACAGAGCAAACCGTCAGAAGCGGGTGCTGATTGGCTCGATCCTGATCGCCGGACTGTGCTCGATCATCTACGAACTGCTGATCAGCACCACCGCGTCCTACTTCCTGGGCGACAGCATTCGCCAGTTCTCCATCACCATCGGCGTCTATATGGCGGCGATGGGGCTGGGGTCCTGGCTGTCCCGGTGGATCAATGGCAACCTGCTGTTCGCGTTCATCGCCGTGGAGCTGGTACTGGGGCTCCTGGGCGGGCTCTGCGTGCCGCTGCTGTATCTCGCCTACGCCTATACGGACCTGGTCCAGCCGATCATGATCCTGCTGATCCTGGGCGTGGGGGTACTGACGGGGCTCGAGGTGCCGCTGCTCACCCGGTTGCTGGAGAACCAGGACATCCTGGCCAAAAACCTGTCGAACGTCCTGTCGCTGGATTACCTGGGCGCGCTGGTGGCAACCATCGCCTTCCCGTTTGCGGTGTTGCCCTGGCTGGGCGTGTTCCAGTCGTCCCTGGTGTTTGGCCTGATCAACATCGCCCTGGGTCTGCTGAACCTGTGGTACTTCGCGCCCCAGCTCGATCTCAGCCGAAAGCGACTGCTCACTCTTTCAGGCACCATGGTCACCGGATTTCTGGTGGTCCTGCTCAGCATTTCCCAATGGCTGGTGGCGGACTGGAGCAACAGCCTGTACAGCGACCGAGTCGTCTATCGCAAGCAGACGCCCTACCAGACCATTGTGCTCACTCAGTACAAGGACGACCTGCGGCTGTTTCTCAACGGCAATCTCCAGTTCTCGTCAGTGGACGAATACCGCTACCACGACGCCCTGGTCCATATTCCGCTGTCACAGCATCCGGATCCGGAGAACGTCCTGCTGCTGGGCGCCGGCGACGGCATGGCCGCACGTGAGCTGCTCAAGTACGACAGCATCAGGCACATCACCCTGGTGGACCTGGATCCGGCCGTGGTGAACCTGGCCCGCCATGACTCGCGCCTGACCGAGCTGAACCGGAACAGCCTTAACGATCCTCGCGTCAAGACGATCTCCAGCGACGCGATGGTCTACCTCAGGGATACTGACAGCCAATACGACGTCATCCTTGCGGACCTGCCCGACCCCAACAACGTCTCGCTGGCGCGGCTGTATAGCCGGGAGTTCTACAGGCTGGTCCGTCAGCACCTCAACGCCGGCGGGATATTTACAACACAGGCCACCAGCCCTTACTTCGCCACCAACGCGTTCTGGTCCGTGGACCACTCGGTGAAGGCGGCGGGTTTCACGACGGTGACGCCCTACCATGTGCAGGTTCCGTCCTTCGGGGAATGGGGGTTTGTCTTTGCCAGGACCAGCGCTCAACCGCTGACGCCAAAGGCGCCGTTGGTCGACACCCGCTACCTGGACAAGACCAGCTTCCGGGAAGCCCTGACGTTCGCCCGTGACCTGAAACCCCAAGCTGATGTGCGGGTCAGCTCCCTGGACAATCCAACCGTTCACGATTACTACATGAACGGTTGGCAGTACTGGCATTGACGGCCTAGATTCCCGCCGCCACTTCCGTGCCCTGACGAATGGCCCGTTTGGCATCCAATTCTTCCGCCAGATCGGCACCGCCGATCAGATGGGCCTGGATGCCGGCGCCGGCAAGCTGGTCGAAGAGCTCGCGAAACGACTCCTGACCCGCGCAGATCACCACGTTATCCACCGCCAGCAGCCGCTTCTCGCCCGGTCCGCCGTCCTTTTCGGTGACGGTGATGTGCAGCCCCTCGTCGTCAATCCGGTCGTAGGAGCAGCCCCGCAGCATTTCCACGTCACGGTGTTTGAGGCTGTTACGGTGGACCCAGCCGGAAGTCTTGCCCAGGCCCTTGCCGACCTTAGTGGTCTTGCGCTGCATCAGGTAGATCTTGCGGGGTGACGATGTGGGCTCCCGTTCTGCCAGACCGCCAGGGCCTTCAAACTCGGGGTTTACCCCCCACTCTTTTTGCCACGCCAGCACGCTGACCTGTTCGCCTTCCGGCTGGTGATTGAAATCGTGGGTCAGGAATTCACTGACGTCGAAGCCAATACCGCCGGCCCCAATCACCGCGACAGTCTTGCCCACCGGCTTGTTGCGGCGCAGCACGTCGAGATAGCCCAGCACCTTGGGGTGGTCGATGCCGTCGATTTTCGGGGTGCGGGGCCGCACACCGGTGGCGACGATCACCTCATCAAAGCCCTGGGCTTTCAGGGCCTCGACATCCACCCGGGTATTCAGCTGCAGGTCAACGCCCAGCAACTCGATCTGGCGTCGGTAGTAGCGCAGGGTCTCGTAGAACTCTTCCTTGCCGGGAATGCGCTTGGCGTAGTTGAACTGCCCGCCGATGTCGCCGTCTGCTTCGAACAGGGTGACCCAATGGCCACGCTTGGCTGCGGTAGTCGCTGCTGCCAATCCGGCCGGGCCGGCACCCACCACGGCCACGCGCTTGCGGACCGGAGCGACCGTCAGCGTCAATTCGGTTTCATGACAGGCTCGCGGATTGACCAGGCACGACGCTTTCTTCGCCTGGAACACGTGGTCGAGGCACGCCTGGTTGCAGGCGATGCAGGTGTTGATCTCGTCGGACCGGCCCTGCTCGGCCTTGCGCACGAACTCACTGTCCGCCAGCAGCGGCCGGGCCATGGACACCATGTCCGCCTTGCCGCCCGCCAGGATCTCTTCGCCTTTTTCCGGCGTGTTGATGCGGTTCGTGGTGCAGACCGGGATGTCCACTTCGCCATAGAACTTGGCGGTTACATCGGCAAAGCCGCCGCGGGGGACCGAGGTGACGATGGTCGGCACCCGGGCCTCGTGCCAACCAATGCCGGTGTTGATGATGGTGGCACCGGCCTGCTCAATGGCTTTACCCAGGGTCACGATCTGATCCCAGGTCTGGCCGCCTTCCACCAGATCCAGCATGGAGAGCCGGTAGATGATGATGAACTCCGGCCCTACCGCTTCACGCATACGGCGCACGATCTCCACCGGCAGGCGCATCCGGTTTTCGTAGGGGCCACCCCACTTGTCGGTGCGCTTGTTGGTGCGCTCGCACAGGAACTGGTTGATGAAGTAGCCTTCCGAGCCCATCACCTCGACGCCGTCGTAGCCGGCAAATTTGGCCAGTTTGGCGGCGTTGACGAAATCGTCGATCTGACGCTCGACGCCCTTGGTGGACAGTGCCCGCGCCTTGAACGGACTGATCGGCGCTTTGGTGGCCGAAGCCGAGACGATCAACGGCTGGTAGCCATAGCGGCCAGCATGCAGCAGTTGCAGGCAGATCTTGCCGCCGGCTTCGTGGACCGCGCCGGTGACCTGGCGGTGCAGGAAGGCCGTGGCCCGGTTGTTCATGGTGGACGACAGCGGGGCCAACTGCCCGACCAGGTTCGGCGAAAAGCCACCGGTCACCATCAGCCCGACGCCGCCTTCGGCCCGTTCCGCAAAATAGCGGGCCAGTTTGTGGGTGTTCCAGAATCGGTCTTCCAGGCCGGTGTGCATGGAGCCCATCAGCACCCGGTTCTTCAGTTCGGTATAGCCCAGGTCGAGGGGCTTGAGAAGATTGGGATACGCGGTTGTCATGTCTCGGTGCCCTTTTATCGCGTTCTCATCAGGAGCCGACATGGTAGCATGCCCATCTACGACTAATGGATAAGAAGCGTGGTATTTATGGCCAATAATCAATCAGATCGGGTCCTGCTCGACATCGAGGGCGGTATCGCCACCGTGACACTCAATCGGCCGGACAAGTACAACGGGCTGGATATGCCCATGTTTGAAGCCGTTGCAGCCACTGCCCGCACCCTTCGCAAGGAACGGCAGGTGCGCGCAATCGTGCTCAAGGGCAACGGCGAGGCGTTCTGCTCCGGTCTGGATGTGAAAGGCGTCAGCAAGAAACCGGTCAACTTTCTCAAACTGCTGGTCAAACCCGGTCGCCGGATCAGCAATCTGGCCCAGGACGTGGGCTACCTCTGGCGTGAGGTACCGGCTCCGGTGATTGCGGCGACCCACGGCTACTGCTTTGGCGGCGGCTTCCAGATCGCCCTTGGCGCCGACTTCCGCTACACCACGCCGGACTGTGAATTTTCCATCATGGAAGCCAAGTGGGGACTGATTCCGGACATGAGCCTGACCGTCACCCTGCCCGAGCTGATCCCCATCGATCTGGCCAAGGAACTGACCATGACGGCACGCCGTTTCAACGGTGAAGAAGCCAAGGCGATGGGGCTGGTGACCCGCGTCTGCGACGATCCGGTGGCCGAAGCCTATGCTTTCGCCGAAACCCTGGCGCAGCAATCGCCGGATGCCGTGGCCGCGGCCAAGCTGCTGTTCAATCGCGCCTGGCAGGCCGATGACAAGACCAGCCTGGATTGGGAAACCCGACTGCAGAAGAAGATCATTGCCCGCGCCAACCAACGCACTGCGATCGCGCGCAACAGTGGGCAACCCGACAAGGAATACGCAGATCGGCGAAGTTTCTGATCCGTGATGTCAAAGAGTGGTTAAGAAGGATCGGGCAGAAGCACCCGAACTCGGCGCCCGGGTGCCTGCATTCCAGTAATGCGATTACTTGGACATCATGCCTTTCTCGAATTCTTCATTACTGATATTGCCATCCCCGTCCGTATCCATTTCATGCATTTTCATCATCCGGCTTTCTTCTTCGGAGTGGGCCTTGCCTGCGGCGGAACTGCCATAAACGTTCAGCTCATCCTCGCTGATCATGCCATCACCGTTTTTATCCATTTCCTCAAAGGTCGGCGCGTGCCCCATCTTTTCACTCATCCGGTCGGCTTCGCCGCCCGATTTGTCGCCGGCATCCCCGGCGTAGGTCAGAGTAGAAAAAGCGAACGACAGAACGACAAGGGGGAACATCCAGATTTTCATAATGAGTCTCCTGCCTGAAGCCGCCTCACAGCGAGGTGAACCGACTCCACGTCATGCAACAGAGATCAAAACGGCTGGACTGCATTTGATCGGGGTTTAAGACACCCAGGTTCGACTGCCACCGGGCCTGGTCTCCGACAGTCCGCTCGTGCGGTCGTTGAAGCCCAACCGGATTATAGCGGCTGTCATTCCTATTGAAGTTTAAGCCGGTGCAATCGGCAACCACCAAAGCACGATCATTCGCACGAATCTTGACGCTGCTCGGATATCCGAATCAAAAAAGCCCGGACAAAAGCCGGGCTCAATCGTCGGAATCCGATAGGGAATGAACTATTTACTGTTTCATATCCGCGGTTTTTTCGGCGTCAGCCCCCTTCTGGAACTCACCCCGGGTGATCTTGCCATCCTGGTTGCGATCACGGGCCTTGAGCATCATGCGGTTGCGCTCGGCCTCGGTGTCGCCCATGCCGGCGGCGGTGCTGCCGTAGACGTTCAGCTCATCTTCGGTGATCGCGCCATCGTTGTTGGCATCCAGGGTATCGAAATCTTCGTGCATGGTTTGCATCGCTTTCCCTTCGCCATGACTCATCGCCGACTCCTGGCGATCCGCATGACTGGAGCCTTCCTTGCTCATGCTGCCCGCCCAGACGGCCGGTGCAGCCATCATCATTGATGCCGTGACAGCGAACGTTATCGTCCTGATCTTCATAACGCCTCCTTCTCTTGGTGGCACTTTATGATTCGTCGCTTTTGGCCGGTGTAAGCCGACCTCGACAACCCCACCGCGACCGCGAAACACCACGGCGGGCTTATTGGGGACTACGGTTTTTCACGTCATCTGGATTCACCGTAAGCCCTGCATCTATTGAAGACGCCATCAGCCTCACTGGCCAATGAAACCTCTGTAAGCCGTCGGCAATCGCCGCAATTGCTTGACCTGCCGGCCACGCCACGTATCATCATCGCTCAGGATTAACGAGGATGAGCCCGAATCCCCGGACTCACCTAACGGAGCATTCATGTCCGAACCGCCCCGTACATCGATCATGACCCATGCCGAGCCGGATGCCTTTATCCCCCTGCGTCCCGGCCGCCTCCCCTATTTCCCCGATCCGCCCAGCGCCCTCTGATCTCAAGTCGATTGCGCTGATGGTGTGCAGGGCGTTTGTCTGAGGACTAAACTCAGGCTGCTCCTGTCGATGGGCGTCAGCATCCACGAATCAAGAAGAATGAGGTTTCAATGACCCTCGCGCTGGTCGTTTTACTGCCTTTTCTGGGCGCTATTGTGGCGCCGTTATTTGCCCAGGCCGGGCGCACAACGATTGCCATTGCCTCGTCGGTGCCGCCGGTCATCGCCCTGGCGGCCCTTTATCCGCTCTGGCCGGCGCTGGAAGCCGGTCACGTTCTGGTGCAGACCCACAGCTGGCTGCCGGACATCGGCCTGTCCCTCAGTTTCCGGCTGGATGGCCTGTCCCTGCTGTTTGCGTTGCTAATCCTGATCATCGGCCTGCTGATCATCCTGTATTCGCGCTATTACCTGAAAAAGCACGAAAATGTCGGCAAGTTCTATTCCCTGCTGCTGACCTTTATGGGGTCGATGCTGGGTATCGTGCTGTCCAGCAACCTGATTTTGATGCTGATCTTCTGGGAGCTGACCAGCCTGGTGTCTTTCCTGTTGATCAGTTTCTGGAACGATAAACAGGATGCCCGGCGCGGCGCCCGCATGGCTTTGGCGCTCACCGGCGGCGGCGGATTGGCCCTGCTGGCCGGCGTGCTGTTGATTGGTCAGGTGGTCGGCAGTTACGAGCTGGACAACGTCCTGGCCGCGGCGGACCTGATCAAGGCCCACGCGCTCTATCCGGTGATCCTGGTACTGGTGCTACTGGGGGCCTTCACCAAATCCGCCCAGTTCCCCTTCCACTTCTGGCTGCCTCACGCCATGCAGGCCCCCACGCCGGTGTCCGCCTATCTACACTCGGCCACCATGGTCAAGGCCGGCATCTTCCTGATGGCGCGGCTCTATCCCGTATTGGCCGGCACACCGGAGTGGTTCTACCTGGTGAGCTTCACCGGCATGGTGACGTTGCTGTTGGGCGCCTATGTGGCCCTGTTCAAACACGACATGAAAGGCCTGCTGGCCCACTCCACCGTCAGCCACCTGGGCCTGATTACCCTGCTGTTCGGCATGGGGACCAAGCTGGCTGCCGTGGCCGCCGTATTCCACGTCATCAACCACGCCACCTTCAAGGCGTCGCTGTTCATGGCCACCGGCATTATCGACCACGAGACCGGCACCCGGGACATGCGCCGTATCAATGGGCTGTGGCAGTTCATGCCCTACACCGCCACGCTGTCGATGGTGGCCGCGGCCTCCATGGCCGGGGTACCGCTGCTGAACGGCTTCCTCTCCAAGGAGATGTTCTTTGCCGAGTCGCTGGAACTGAACCTGCCGGGACTGTGGGCCTACCTGCCGCCGGTGATCGCCACCCTGGCGGGGATTTTTGCGGTGGCTTACTCAGCCCGTTTTATCCACGACGTGTTCTTCAACGGCAAACCGGTGGACCTGCCGATCTACCCGCCTCACGAGCCGCCGCGCTACATGAAGATTCCGGTGGAGATCCTGGTATTCGCGTGTGTGATGGTCGGGGTGTTCCCGGCCATTTCTGTGGGGCCGCTGCTCAATGCCGCGTCGGCCGCCACTCTTGCCGGCGACGTACCCGACTACCAGCTGGCGGTGATCCACGGGTTCAACCTGCCGCTGATGATGAGCTTCATCGCCTTTTTCGGCGGGCTGCTGATGTACACCCAGCGCCAGAAATTCTTCGACTTTCACGCTCGTTTCAGGGAGATCGACGAGAAAGCCGTGTTCGAGGCGATTGTTGCCCGAATTTCCGAAAAGGCCCGGGCGTTGACGGCCCTGATCGAAAACGGCTCACTGCAACGCTATGCCCTGCTGCTGATCGGGGCGGCCATCGCGGTCGCGCTCTACCCGGTGGTCGACCTGGGCGTGTCGATCGGTTCGATGGGCGTTTCACCCGTCGATGCCCCCACCGCCGTGGGCGGTGTGATCCTGATCGTCTGCGCGCTCGGGACAGCCGCCATGCATCGGGAACGTTTGTATGCATTGATTCTGCTGAGCGTCGTGGGGCTGATGGTGGCGCTCGGCTTTGCCCGCTTCTCGGCACCGGACCTGGCCATGACCCAGCTGTCCGTCGAGGTGGTCACCATTGTGCTGCTGATGCTGGCGCTGTATTACCTGCCCTCCTGGACGCCAATGGAAGCCAGCCGCTTCCGGCGCTGGCGGGATATCGTGATCGCGCTGCTGGCCGGCGCAGGCATGTTCCTGGTCACCCTGGCCATGCTGACCCGGCCGTTCGATTCCATCTCCAGCTACTTCCTGGAGAACAGCGTCTCCGGTGGGGGCGGCTCCAACGTGGTCAACGTGATCCTGGTGGATTTCCGGGGCTTCGATACCCTGGGCGAGATCACCGTGCTGGGCATTGCCGCGCTGGGGATCTTCGCCATGCTACGTGACACCAAATTGACGGCGCCGCCGACGGACGGCCAGGGGCACCCCTGGTCCACGGACGCCCACCCGACCATGCTGCAGCAGATTTCCCGGCCGCTGCTGCCGCTCGCCCTGATGGTGTCGGTCTACATCTTCCTGCGCGGGCACAACCTGCCCGGCGGCGGCTTTATTGCCGGCCTGGTCACTTCGGTGGCACTGATCGTCCAGTACATTGCCAGCGGCATGCGCTGGAGCCACCGGCGCATGCCATTCAGCCTGCGTACGCCCATCGGGCTGGGGCTGCTGGCCGCCACGGTGACCGGTATGGCGAGTTTCGCCTTCGGCTTCCCGTTCCTGACGTCCACGTTCAGCCACATTCACTGGCCGGTGGTCGGCGACTTCGAGCTGGCCTCGGCCATGGCCTTCGATATTGGTGTGTACCTGGCCGTTGTCGGCGCCACGCTCACCATCCTGGCGAGCCTGGGACGCCTGTCCATCAAATCCGATGCCATGCCGGAGGACTCGTAATGGAAATTCTGTTTGCCCTCATCATCGGCACGCTGACCGCTTCCGGTGTTTACCTGATCCTGCGCGCCCGGACCTTTCCGGTCGTGCTGGGGCTGACCATGCTGTCCTACGCCGTGAACCTGTTCCTGTTCTCCACCGGGCGACTGGTCACCGCCGGTCAGCCCATTATTGGCAGCACCGAAAACTACACCGATCCCCTGCCCCAGGCCCTGGTCCTGACGGCGATCGTCATCGGCTTTGCCATGACCGCCTTCGTCGTGGTTCTGGCCCTGCGCAGTCGCGCCGACACCGGTGACGACCATGTGGACGGTCAGAAAGAAGCCCTCTGGCCCGAACCCGGCGCCGACAAAGCTCCGGAGGAGACTCGATGAATCACTGGTTGACCGCCCCCATCCTATTGCCGTTGCTGGGAGGGATCCTCCAGATCTTCCTGAGTTTCGCCCCGCTGGGCCTGCGCCGAACACTGGGCCTGGCCACGACCACCCTGATCCTGGTGGTCTCCATCAGCCTGCTGTTGCTGGCGGATGACGGCACCTACCGGGTTTATGCACTGGGTAACTGGGCGCCGCCGTTCGGCATCGTGCTGGTGCTGGACCGCCTGTCCGCGCTGATGCTGTTCATGACGGCGCTGCTGGCCCTGTTCTGCCACATCTACTCGACCCGCGGCACCGATGCCCAGGGCCGGCACTTCCACGCGCTGTTCCTGTTCCAGCTCATGGGTCTGAACATCGCCTTCCTGACCGGCGACCTGTTCAACCTGTTCGTTGCCTTCGAGGTCCTGTTGATCGCCTCCTATGGTCTGCTGATGCATGGCGGTGGAACGGCCCGCACGGTCCCCGGGCTGCATTACGTGGTGCTCAACCTGATCGGCTCGTCCCTGTTCCTGATCAGCGTGGGGCTGCTCTACAGCGTGGTGGGCACGCTCAACATGGCGGACCTGGCGGTCAAAGTGCCCCAGGTGGCGCCGGAAGACCTGCCGTTGGTGCAGGCTGCCGGGATGATGTTGCTGGTGGTGTTCGCACTCAAGGCCGCCCTGCTGCCGCTGTGCTTCTGGCTGCCCAAGGCCTACGCCAATGCCACGGCGCCGGTGGCCGCCCTGTTTGCGGTGATGACCAAGGTGGGCATTTACGCCATCCTGCGGGTTTACTCGCTGATCTTCGGCGACCAGGCCGGTCCGCTGGCCAACCTGGGCATGGACTGGCTGTTCCCGCTGGCGCTGATCACCCTCGCGTTCGGCGTTATCGGCGCGCTGGGCGCTGACGGTCTGCGCAAGCTGGTGGCCTGGCAGGTGATCATTTCCGTCGGCACGCTGCTCGCCGCCATCAGCCTGCACTCGGAAGCCAGCACGTCGGCCGCGCTGTTCTACCTGCTGAACACCACCTGGGTGGTGGGTGGCCTGTTCCTGGTGACCGACCTGATCGCCCGTCAGCGGGGCAGCGCCTCAGACCGGATTGTTACCGCGCCGCGCATGCGCAGCCGGACCCTCCTCAGCGTGCTGTTCCTGATCGGCGCGACCGCCGCTGCCGGACTGCCGCCACTGAGCGGCTTCTTCGCCAAGGTGCTGATCCTGGAGTCGGTCAAACCCAGCGCTGAAATGGGTTGGCTTTGGAGTGTCATCCTGGTTGGCGGCTTCCTGAGCGTCGTGGCCTATAGCCGGGCGGGCAGCATCGTGTTCTGGCGTAACGTGGAAGGCCACGTCAAGGATCCGGGGCACCTGACGCTGCCGGTGACCGTGTCGGCCGGCGCGTTGATCAGCCTGAGCCTGGTCATTGTCGCCCTCGCCGGTCCCATCAGCCGGTATGCCGATGCCACCGCCGAGCAGCTGCACACGCCGTCAGCCTACATCGAGATTTTACAGACGCCTGTGGTCAGTCGGGGGGATTCACTATGAAGGCACTGAATGGACGCTTCGGCCTGCCGCACCCGATGCTGAGCGTCACCCTGTTCCTGATCTGGCAGGCGCTCAGCAACGGCATCAGCGGCGGCAGCATCGTACTGGGCCTGATCCTGGCCTGGCTGCTGCCCCTGTTCACGCGGAACTTCTGGCCCAACAACCCGGCGATCCGACGGCCGTTCCGCTTCCTGACCTACATCGTGCGGGTCCTGTGGGACATTGTCGTGGCCAGCATCAGCGTGGCGCTGCTGGTCCTTAATCCGACGCGCAAACCACGGCCGGCGTTTGTGGCCTTCCCGCTGGAGCTTGAGCATCCGCTGGCGATTTCCACCCTCGCCGGCACCATCTCGCTCACCCCGGGCACCGTCAGCGCCGACATCAGCGACGACAACACGCTGCTGCTGATCCACGTGCTGGATATGGAAGACGAAGCCGATCTGGTGGAAACCATCAAGAAACACTACGAACGCCCGCTGCGGGAGATATTCAAATGATTACGATCGCACTGGAAATCACCCTGGCGATGGTCACCCTGGCGGTGATCCTGAACGTGATCCGGCTGTTCAAGGGGCCGGATGCCCCGGATCGCATTCTCGCCCTGGACAGTCTCTACATAAACGCCATCGCGCTGATCGTGCTGTTCAGCATGCTGATCCACTCCCGGCTGTATATCCAGTCGGCCTTGTTGATCGCGGTGATGGGTTTTGTCGGCACCATCGCGCTGGCCAAGCACCTCAAGCGCGGCAGCGTGATCGAATAGGCAACGACGGAGGCCCCATGCACATTGCCCTGGAAATACTGATTGTCGTACTGCTGATTACCGGCGGCCTGTTTGCCCTGGCCGGAGCCATCGGCCTGCTGTCTCTGCCGGACTTCTATACCCGGCTGCACGCCCCGACCAAGGCCACCACGCTCGGCGTCGGCGGCATCGTGTTCAGTTCCATGATCTTTTTCTCGTTCGGTGACAAATCGCTGGAGGTGGAGGAAATCCTGATCATGATGTTCCTGTTCCTGACGGCACCGATCAGCGCCAACATGCTGGCCAAGGCAGCGATGCACCTGAAGGTGGGTCGTATGGAAGACACCAAGGGACACCCCTGGGAGCAGTAAGCGAACGCCGGTCGGCTATGCCCCGCTGGCGACAAACAATGCCCGCCAGATCATCACCAGCAGGAACAGCAACAACGCCCCGAAAACGGCGATGAGCGTGTACTGGATCCAGGGTCGACGCCGGGGACCGGGATCCAGCCGCTTTTCAATGTGACGGCGCAACAGGGCGGCATTGCGGTCGTTGGCCTTCCAGGCGAAATCGAACAGATCCCCGACGATCGGCACGATGCCGATGACAAACTCCAGCAGGACATTGCCCGCCATCCGCGTCACCTGGCGGGTGCCGGCGCCCAGGCGAACGGCCTCGACCATCAGGTACAACGACAGGACCAGCCCCGCGGCATCGCCGATGCCGGGCAGCAACCCCATCAACGGATCCAGTCCGAAACGGATGCGGGTGAACGGAATCCGGAACTGGCTGTCCAGAAGCCGGGCCGAGCTTTCCAGGCGGGTCAGCGCGCTCTCCAGCCTCTCCCGTTCCTGGGGGTCTGGCGGGGTATTCGGCGGCCTGTGATCAACCATATTTTTTCATCCAAGAGCCATAAATTTCCCGTATAGTAGGCGATCCGATTTTCAGGAGACATCTCTATGTTGAAAGTGAACGAATACTTCGATGGCAACGCGAAGTCCATTGCCTTCCAGACGGCGGACCTGCCGGCCACCGTGGGCGTGATCAGCCCGGGTGAGTATGAGTTCGGCACCACCAAGAAAGAAGTCATGACGGTGATCAGTGGTGCCCTGGAGGTCCTCCTTCCCGGAATGGACAAGTGGATGACCTACGGTGCGGGCGAAACCTTTGAAGTGGCCGGCCAGGCCAGCTTCAAGGCCAAGGCTGATGTCGACACGGCGTATCTCTGCACCTACGAGTAACGGTTTTCTGCGGCGGCGCCCTGGGTGCCGCCGACTCCCCTCCCGATCCTGCCTCGTCCTCTCTTTTCCAGCCTTGCCTTTTTCGTGAACTGTGTCAGATTACCTCTACAACCAAAATAAAACTCACTTCCGAATAATGAAGAGGTTGTTTCACGATGGCGCAGACAAAAATAATTCCACCGGTCAGCAATGCCTATAACTACCCGCTTTTGATCAAACGGTTACTGCTTTCCGGACCACGCTACGCCCCCGACCAGAAGATTGTCTACGCAGACCGCAGCGAATACACCTACAGCGACCTGGTGACCCGCATCCACAAGCTGGCCAACGCACTGACCGCCGCTGGCGTCCAGGCAGGTGACACCGTCGCCGTGCTCGACTGGGACACGCCCCGGTACCTGGAGTGCTTCTTCGCCATTCCGATGATCGGCGCCATCCTGCACACGGTGAACATCCGCCTGTCGCCGGACCAGGTGGTCTACACCATGAACCACGCCGAGGACGACCTGGTGCTGGTCCATGACGATTTCGTGCCGCTGCTGGAACAGGTCAGCGACAACCTGGAAACCGTGAAGGGCTATATCCAGCTCACCGACAACGATTCAGCGAAAAGCACGGCCCTCGACAACGTGAAGGGGGAATACGAAGCCCTGCTGGCGCAGGCCGACGACCACTTCGACTTCCCGGATTTCGACGAGAACAGCGTCGCCACAACCTTCTACACCACCGGCACCACCGGCAACCCCAAGGGCGTCTACTTCACCCATCGCCAGCTGGTGCTGCACACCCTGACCCAGACCGGCACTCTGGGCTTCAACGAGCAGATGCCGCTGCTGCGCTCCAACAGCGTCTACATGCCGGTCACGCCGATGTTCCACGTGCACGCCTGGGGCGTGCCCTACGCCGCCACCATGATGGGCGTGAAGCAGGTGTATCCGGGCCGTTATGAGCCGGAACTTCTGGTGGACCTGCTCAAGAAGCACAAGGTCACCTTCTCCCACTGCGTGCCCACCATCCTGCAGATGATGCTGGACACCGAGTCCATCAAGACCGCCGACCTGAGCAACTGGCATGTGCTGATTGGCGGCAGTGCCATGACCGAGGGGCTGTGCCGGGCCGGTTCGAAACTGGGCATCCACCTGTATACCGGCTATGGCATGTCGGAAACCTGTCCGCTACTGAGCACGACCTACCTCACCGAGGAGGACGCCAGGCTGCCGCTGGATGAGCAGATCAGTAAACGGGTGAAAACCGGCATCGCCAATCCGATGGTGGATCTGGAAGTCATCGATGCCAATGGGCAGCCGCAGCCTCACGACGGGGTATCCAAAGGCGAAGTCGTGGCCCGCACGCCCTGGCTGACCCAGGGCTACTTCAAGGAGCCGGAGAAAGGCGAGGCCCTTTGGGACGGCGGCTGGCTCCATACCGGGGACGTCGGCACCATCGATCCGGACGGCACGCTGATGATCCGTGACCGCATCAAGGACGTGATCAAGACCGGCGGCGAGTGGCTGTCGTCACTCGACCTGGAAAACCTGATCAGCCAACATCCGGCTGTCGCGGCTGCGGCCGTGGTCGGCGTGCCGGACGACAAGTGGGGCGAGCGCCCACACGCACTGATCGTGCTGATCCCGGGCCAGCAGGCAAGCCTGGAAGACATCCAGCAGCACCTGCAGCAGTTCGTCGACAGCGGCGAGATCAACAAGTGGGCAATCCCGCGGCAGATCGATTTTGTGGACGACATCCCCAAGACCAGCGTTGGCAAGATCAACAAGAAACTGATCCGCGACGAGCTGGCCTGACCCGCCGCCGGCACCCCGCTGCGGGTGTCGGCAACTCCGTCCTATTCTTGCGTTTCCGTAACCCGCAGGAACTTTCATTCCAGCGACACAGTCCTTATATATAAGACTGACTATGCGTTGCGAAGACGGAGCCTGCAGTGTGTCCCGCGTCTTCCCCTCCTCTCCCACAATGGACATGCCGGAGCCACCATGAACACCATTCTCAAACGCTTTCTGATTGTCTCGAGCCTTTACCTGCTGGCGCCATCCGTCGGTGCTCTGGACCTGGGTAACAAACTGGAGTCGGCTGGCGGGCTGATGCCCGAAGAGGCGGTCAAAGTCACCGGTGAGGCCAGTACGCTGGTCAACAACATCCAGGATCAACTGGGCGTTACAGAGACCCAGGCAGCCGGCGGTGCGGGCGCCCTGCTGCAACTGGCCAAGAGCCAGCTCGGCGCATCCTCGTTCGACAATATCAATGACAGGGTATCGGGCCTGGGTAGCCTGCTGGGCGGTTCCGGAGATCAGTCCAACAATCTGCTGAGTTCCGCCTTGTCGAACATCTCGTCGATGGACGGCGTGGAGAAGGCCTTCAGCGCGCTGGGGCTGCAATCCAGCGCCATTGACCAGTTTGCACCGTTGGTGCTCGATTTCCTCAAAGGTCAGGGCGTAGGCACAGAGATGCTGGGCAACCTCAGCTCCCTGTGGATGCCGTCGTCATCGGCCTGACGACCGGGGCTGCCGTTGGCGGCCCCTGTCAACAGACAACGCCCCACTACTCGGGACGCTGATCCAGAACCCGCTTGATGATCTGGCGCCGGGTCTGCAAGCCGGCTTCGGCGGCATGCTCATGCGCCCGCTGACGAGCCGCATCCTGCCCGGATCCGGACACGACCGATGTAAAGTAACGGACGACCGCCTTTTCATAAGCCTGATAGGCGCCATCACAAGCCCCCTGGGCCGCCTCGGCAATATCCGAAGGCGGCGCCGATGTCACCGTCACATAGGGATCGGCCTGGGCCACCATGCAGTCCTGGTATGCCCCAAACTGACTCTGCAGGCTGCCCTGCAGTTTGGCGCGCTGTTTGTCGGTCAGGTCCGGCTGCATGGCGGCGCAACCCCCGAGCAGCAGGACGGACGATATCAGCGCCGCAGTTCGTACACCGGATTTACGCAAAATCATAAGTGCCTCCTTTCTCCAGGGCCCGCTGGTAGGCCGGCCGGGCCTGGAACCGTTTTACGTAGTTGCGGATCGCCGGCCGGTTGCGACCGACAATACCGCGCGCCAGGGACGCTTCCAGCGGGAAGCTCATCTGGATATCGGCTGCACTCAGCGTATCACCGAGGAACCACTCGTTCCTGGAAAGATGGTTCTCGACGAAGTCCATGTGGTTGCGAATCTGCGGCGAGATGAAGATCTCGTTGGTCTTGTCTGCAATGCCCTTGGCCACCGGTCGCACGAAGAACGGCATGGGATTGGTCTTCACTTTCTCGAACACCAGCCGCAACAGCAGCGGCGGCATCAGCGAACCTTCGGCGTAATGCAGCCAGTAGGTGTAGTCGATCCATTGTTGCGTGCCCGGCTCCGGCAATAGCGACGTATCATAGCGATGGGCCAGGTAATCGATAATGGCGCCGGATTCAGCAATGGTCAGGTCACCGTCGGTAATCACCGGTGACTTGCCCAGCGGGTGGACCTCCTTGAGGCTGGCCGGAGCCAGCATGGTCTTGGGATCGCGTTGGTAACGCTTGATCTCGTAGGGCTGCCCGATTTCCTCGAGCATCCAGAGAACCCGTTGGGAACGGGAGTTGTTCAGGTGGTGGACGGTGAGCATTCAGCCTCCCTGCAGGGTAAGTAAGCAACTCGCTGAGACAATTTACGGAATCTGGAGCCGCGTTTCGACCGTCCGTTATTCGATCCGTGACCGGTTGTGGATCACCGGGGCGTCGACGGACGTTTCGACAGGATCACCAGACCGATGCCACCGAGGATCACCACCATGGATACGACCAGACGCAGCGTGACCGGCTCGGCCATCAGGATGACCCCGAACGCCGCAGCGATCACCGGTACCGAAAGCTGGACACTGGCGGCCAGGGTAGCGCTCAACGAGGGCAGCACGGTATACCAGATGGCGTAGCCAATGGCGGAAGCGCCGGCTCCGGACAGGATCGCCAGCACGGCGCCGTGCAGATCCACCTCCCAGGCCGGCATGGCAAACAACAGGGCGACCAGCGCCATGGGCGCCGCGCGCAGGAAATTGTCGGCGGACACCCGCAGGGGCTGACTCACCCCGCGGCCGCGCAGCGAATACACGCCCCACCCCACGCCGGCCAGCGCCATCAGCAGGGCCCCGACCAGCGACGGCGCGGTGACGCCGGGCGACAGCAGATAGACCAGTCCGGCGACGGCCGTCACCGAGCCGGTCCATTGCATCATCGATGGGCGCTCCCCACGCACCAGCCCCCAGCCGATCATGGTGAGCTGTACCATGCCGAACAGGATCAACGCACCAATCCCGGTATTCAGCGACAGGTAGGCGTAGGAAAAGCAGATGGCATAGAGGAAGAGCATGGCGCCGGACAGCCAGCTGCCGCGGCTGTTGTCGTTGCCGGATGCTTTGCGCAGACGCACCAGCAGGGCCAGCATCAAGGTACCGGACAGCAATCGGATGAAGGTGAAGGAGGCGGCATCAATGGTTCCGGAATCCAGCGCCAGGCGGCCGAGTACCGAGTTGGCGGCGAACGCCAGCATGGCCAGGACCGTCAGCACGACAATTCGCAATGAACCCGGGGACGCCATACCCTCTCCTTTTGGTTGTTTTTTATTTTTAGTCCGAAACACCCTGTGACGCTATCAGCCCGGGCCGCTTTTGGTATTGAACTTTAGAGCCCTATCCGGCGGCAAAGGCAAAATCCACTTCCGGTTTGCGCCCGCCGACGATATCCGCCAATGCCGAGGCCGAGCCACAGGCATGGGTCCATCCCAGGGAGCCATGTCCGGTGTTCAGGTAGAGATTACGGTAGCGCGTGCGGCCAATATACGGGACGTTGGACGGTGTCAGCGGTCGCAGTCCGCTCCAGAATTCCGCCTTGTCCCAATAGCCGGCGTCCGGCATCAACGACGCCGCCCGTTTCACGATGGCCTGACAGCGCATCGTATCGAGATGCCGTTCATACCCGTTCAACTCCGCCGTCCCGGCGATCCGCAGTCGGTCCCCCAGGCGTGAGTAAACCAGCTTGTATTCATCGTCGATCAGGCTCACCGAGTAAGCCGCCTCACGGGAGCGGACCGGCACGGTGATCGAGTACCCCTTGGCAGGATAGATCGGAAGCCGTAGGCCGATAGACCGCCCCAGCCAGGCGCTGAAGCTGCCCAGACTCAGCACGTAACCGTCTGCCGCCAGCCGGTCGTGGTGGCCGTCCTGGATAACGCGCACACCCTGGATATCGCCGTGTTCCGCATCGATCCCGACAATGTCCGTGCTGTACAGGAAGCGCACGCCGGCCGCCTCGGCCCGCTCCGCCAAGGCCCGGGTAAAGCGATGGGCGTCACCGGATTCGTCGTCCGCCGTGTAGGTGGCTCCCACCAGTTGGACACGCGCCGACGCCAGGGCCGGTTCCAGTTCCAGCATCCGCTCCAGGTCGATCACATCCCGCTGGCAACCCAACTCCCGCATTCGACAGGCGGGTTCCCGCGCCTGCTCCAACTCGGCCTGATCGGTGTAGAGATGCAGGATGCCGCGGGTGAGATGGTCGTAATCCAGGTTCAGGGAGGCCCGCAACGTCTGCAACTGAGCCCGGCTGTACAGGCCCAGATTGACGATCTGGCGCAGGTTGTACTCGGTCCGGTACGGCAGACACTCACGCAGGAACGACAGGGCCCACCGCCACTGGTGCGGGTCGAGACGGGGCCTGAACCGCAAGGGGGCATCCGGGCGATTCAACCAGCGCAGGATTTTTGCCGGTGTGGCGGGGTTGGCCCAGGGTTCGGCATGACAGACGGAAATCTGGCCGCCGTTGGCGTAGCTGGTTTCCAGTCCGGCCCGGGGCTGACGGTCCACGACCGTCACATCGTGCCCGGCCTGGCGCAGGTACCAGGCGGTGGTCGTGCCGACCACACCCGCGCCGAGAACAATCATGTGCATGAATGATTCCTTGAACAAACAACAATGCCCCCGCTTCCGGCAGGGGCACTCAGGATAACCGTATTGATAGTGTCGGGTCAGCTTTTGGCCGGTCGTCCGCGGTGCTCCCGGTACATCCGCCGGATCCAGTCCACGGTGGGACGCTCGGCAAACTCGTCCAGGAACTGCTGCAACTCCGGCGGGATCTCTCCGGGAAACTGGAACGGTGCCTCCGGCGGCAAGGCCAGGGGCGAGAGCAACGCCGCCACCGTCAGGTCCGCCACGCTGAAGCGCTCGCCCACCAGATACGTCCGGTCCGCCAGGGCATTGTCCAGACGATCCAGCGCCGCTATCAGGCGGTCCCGACTGCGCGTGTAGCCGCGCTCGGTGATCCCCATGCCTTCTTTCATCGCACGAATCACCATCCGCTGACTGGTGCGAAAGGCCATGCGGCCCACCGTATTCTGCCCTTCTGTCAGGATCTCGAACATCAGGTGCGGATGATCGAGCAGGAAATAATAGGCGGTCCGGCGCATGTGCGGGCCAATCTCACGATCGGCAAACGCCGCCCATTCCAGCGCCTCTTCCCGTTCGGCCTCGTCTTTCGGAAACAGGGCCGGTGCGGAGGGGAAACGCTCCTCCAACGTCTGGATGATGGTGGCTGAATCGGCGATGTAGCGTCCATCCAGCTTGAGCACCGGCACCTTGTTCTGACGGGTGCGACGGAAGATGACGGGCATGTGGAACAGCGGCAGCAGGTTGCGCGCCTCGTAGTCCACTTTCTTGTGATCCAGGGCCCAGCGGACTTTCTCGCAATAGTGGGAGACCGGGAACTGATAAAGCACGGGTTTGGCCATAAGCGTTCCGTTCCTGTTGGGCGAACTCAGCCGCCAGCCTTTTTGACGGTCCAGCCTTTTTCCTTCAACAGGGGCACCAGCAGGTCGCGATGATCCCCCTGGATTTCCACCACGCCGTCCTTGACCGTTCCGCCGGTGCCGCAGCGCGCCTTGAGAACCTTGGCGTAATCTTTCAGTGCCTTGCCCGCCAGCGGGATACCGGTGATCAGCGTCACGCCCTTGCCCTTGCGGCCCTTGGTCTCGCGACTGACACGAACCACACCGTCACCGGCCGGTGCCTGGGGTTCTCCGCAGGTACAGTCCGACAGGGGCTGCCGGCAATCCGGGCACATTCGGCCCTGATCCGTTGAAAAGACCAGACCCCCTGATGCGTTCTTCTTCAAAATACGATCTCCAACAGCAAATAGAGTATGACCGGGCAAACCCTACCTCACGAGCCGATAAACCAGAACAGGAACGCCAGAAAAAAGCCTTTGCGGCGACGGGTGTCGGCCAGTCTCGACAGGGGTGGAATGTCCCCGCAATCCCGCGAGGCCTGGCCTGGGGCAATGGACTCGTCAACCAGGTCGGAACGGTCTTCGTCCAGAATGGCCCGAGCCCGGTCCTCCAGCGCCTCGTCCACCTGCAGGCGAACACCGCCCATGGCGTCGGAGAATAGCCACTGCATGCCGATGGTGTGCTCGTCCACCACCATCGACTCGATGCCCTCGGAGTCCAGGCGCGCCCGCGCCATATGGGCCTCGAAAGGCAGCGAATAACGGGCGACTGTGACCCAGCTCATGGTCACCTGCCGGTCAGGCCGGCGGGTAGCGTTCAAACATGGCCGTCACCACCTCGTCGATCAGTTCGACCCGGTCTTCCGGTGACTGGCGCTCGTCCAGGTAACGGCGGCTGACGCCTCGCCACACCACTTTCTGGGTGGAGCGATCCACCAGTTCCACCACCAGCTTGCCCTGCTTTACCTGGCGCACATCCGGCGCGGTGGCCACACCCCAGCCCCAGTTGCTGCGACCGAAGCCCAGGCCGTAGGTGAAGCCGCTGCTTTCCAGTTTATCGGCTTCTTCCACGCGGTACGTGACCAGCAGGTCGGCCGTGGCCGGGTCCGCCTTCTTCAGGGATTCGCCCTGCAGTTCGCGCTCCAGCGCGGTTTCCACCCGGGCACCGTCCAGGCTCAGGTAGTTGCCTTGCCCTTTATCCGGGGCGAACGCCCAGGTCTGGTACTGGCTGAACGTGGCCCCGGCATCGTAGTCGGTCGACACGATGCTGGCACAGCCCGACAGCAAGCCCAGACACATCACCAAGACCAGGTAGCGCATAGTTTCCTCCGTCGTATCAGTCTGGAAACGCAGTCCCTCTCAGCACGTCACTCTCAAGCGCATACGTGACCAAGCGCATACGTGACTCTTCGCTATTCGGAGTCATCTTCTTCGGTCACCGGCAGCGTCACCCCCTCGGCCCGACAGAAGGCGACAAACGCCTGAACAGAAGCCTCCGGGACCGCAACCTGCATGGATACACCTTCACCATAGCCTACGTCCTCGACGTGCGCCTCATGCTGCTCGCACCAGTGTCGGACCGGCTGTTCCAATGCAAAACCCAGTGTGATCGCCAGCCGGCGCACCGGAACCTGGGTGCGCCGCGTCACCTCCGACAGTACCGCCTCGGTCGCGCCGGCATAGGCCCGGACCAGACCGCCGGCTCCCAGTTTGATGCCGCCGAAATAGCGGATCACCACCACCATGATATCGCCCATATCCTTGTGTTGGATCACATTCAGGATGGGCTTGCCGGCCGTGCCCGAAGGTTCGCCGTCGTCGTTCATGGCCGCCTGCGTCGCGGCACCGGGTCGACCGATCTGGTAGGCCCAGCAATGGTGGCGGGCATCGGGAAAATCCGCCCGAGCCCGTTCCAGGAACGCCATGGCCTCTTCCCGGCTGTTGACCGGCGCCACCCGGGCGATGAAGCGGCTTTTCTTGATGTCGATTTCCCGCTCGATCGATTCGGCGGGAATGGGATAATCTTTGGACATGCGACCTGTTGTGTTTGTTCAGCAGGTCCGTTCAACCGGAACAGACCGTATCACCGGATAGTAACAGTGTGACCGGGGAATCGACATGCGCCAAAACGATGAAAAAAGTGACGATCTTGACAGTACCGCGCCCGGCACGGCGCCGGCGGCGCGGACCGTCAAGGCCGGTTGCGGCATTCGTTTCGATGAGGAGGAGCTGGCCGAGGGGATCGCTTTCGAAGGCGTTGAGCGCCTGCGTCCCTCGGCCGACGACTCAGGTGAAGACCGGCCAGTCGAGCCGGACGACCAAACCACCTGACAGGCCATTGCTGGCTGAAATCCGGCCATCGTGGGCCTGCATGATGTCGTGGCTGATCGCCAGCCCCAGACCCCAGCCCTGACCGCCGCGGGCCTGGTCGGAGCGGAAGAAGGGTTCGAAGAGATTGGGCAGGTCCTTTTCCGAAACGCCGGGGCCCTGGTCGGCGATCTCGCAGGTCAGCCAGCGATCCGTCAGCATCAGGTGAATGTTCACGGCGCGATCCGGTGGCGTGTGATCCAGCGCATTCTGCAGCACGTTATCCAGCGCCCGGTGAATCAGGGCCTCATCCCCCAACACGGTGGCATTGCGGGCCTCGTCGGCAATTTCCAGGTGACAGTCGACACGCTGCTGTTCGGCGTAATCCGTGGCGCCCTGCAACACCTCGTTGAGCACCCGGGTCATGTTGACCGGCTCCTGGGCCATGGACTGCCCCTGCTGCCCTACCCGATGCAGCGTCAGGATCTGGGCGGTCATCGCTTCCAGGCGCTCATTCTGGCGCTGAATGGAGTCGAGGATCTCCGGGTCGCCTACGCTGTTGTCCCGCGCCAGCTCGATGGCCACCCTCTGACGTGCCAGAGGCGTGCGCAAGTCGTGGGAGATATCCCGCAGGAGTTGCTGCTGACGATCGAGCAGCGTGCAGAGCCGGTCCGTCATGGCGTTAAAGGCCCGGGCCAGCGCGCCGATCTCGTCCCGGCGATTCGCGATTTTATCCCCGACCCTAAGCGAGCCGTCACCGGCGGCAATCGACCGCGCCGTCTCCTCCACATCCCGCAGCGGTCGACTGATCCGGCGGGCAATCCACCAGCAGGCCAGGGTAATCAGCAGGAACGTCAGAGCCAACTCGAACGAGCGGAACAGGCGTGGATCCAGCCAGCCATCGCCGCCGGCCTGGGGCCAGACGATCAGGCGATAGCCATCGGGCGCCTCAATCACGGCGGGCTGGAAAGGCTGACGGTCGAGGAAATCACCGTGTCGGTGCGGCGGTGGCATTTCCCGGTCTCGGTCTCGGACCCGATCCGGCTCCCGGCGCAGGTTATCGCCTTCCACCAGCAATAACCTCAGATGATGACGTTCGCCCTGTTCGCGCAACAGTCGGAAAGCTTCGCGGGGATGGCCCGACTCCCGGATCATGACGGCTCGCTCGGCCAACTTCACTAGGTCCGCACGCTGCTCCAACTGCAGGCGTTCCTGGCGAGCCAGCTCCTGAATCGCCACATTGCTCAACACCACCGCCATGGCCATGGCGAACCACACCAGGAAAAAGATCCGCCAGGACAGCGGCCAGTAGAAACGCCACTTCATTGCGGGCTCCGATAGCTGTAACCGAGCCCGCGAATGGTCTCGATGCGGGTTTCGCCCTCGGGATCGAGTTTGCGGCGCAGGTTACTGACGTGCATGTCGAGGGTGCGGTCGTGGGGCGTCAGGCGACGGCCCAGCGCCCACTGCATCAGGTCGGTCTTGCGCACCACCGAGCCGGCGCGGCTGAGTAGGACCTGGAGGATCTCGTATTCGGTGGCGGTGAGTTCCACCGGCTTGTCGTTCTGGTACACCCGGCGCTGGTCCGGTTCGATGCGCAGATCGCCAATACGGCGTCTCTGGTCCAGCTGGCCCTCTTGATCCCAGGCCACGCGGCGCAGTGTCGCCTGGATACGGGCCACCAGCTCCCGGGGGTTGCAAGGTTTGGGGATGTAATCGTCGGCGCCGACCTCGAAACCCACGATGCGATCGGTTTCTTCGCCGCGGGCGGTGAGGAGGATCACCGGCAGTCGGGTGCGGGCCCGCAGTTTGCGCAGCACGTCGAGACCATTGATGTCCGGCAGCATAATATCGAGAACCACCAGATCGGCCATCTCCTCCTGGGCCAGTGCCAGGCCGTCGTTGCCGTTGGCCGCTTCGCGAACGGTAAAGCCCTGTCCACTCAGGTAGCGCGACAGCAGGGTGCGCAACTCTTCGTCGTCTTCAACCAGCAGAATCCGGTTCTGCATCGCCCAACCATCTCCTCAGGAAGCGGAAATCCAGCGTGGCCGGTCGTCCCGGACCATACTCGCCACGCAGTCTAGCACGCAGGCAGAGCGCCCCGGCAGCTTTACCCAACCTTTACACGGGCCTGACAGAAACTGACACAGTGCGGCGTAGCATGGAATAGGTCACCGGGCAGCACCCGCTTGCCCACCCAGCAATCAAGGAGCACATCCATGAGAGCCATAAAACATCGTTTGCTCGTTCCGGCCGCCCTCGCCGCCGCCCTCGTCGCCAGTCCGCTGGCCTGGTCCGGTGAACACCGGGACTGCGGCCCCGGCGACATGCCTCCACAGCACCATGGCGACCGGGACCATCGCGGCGACCGCGGTGAGATGATGAAGCACCGCTTCGACGAGATGGCCGAGCGCCTGAAGCTCACCGAGGCACAGCGCGGCCAGGTCCTCGACATCTTCAAGAAGTCCAGGGAGGAGCGCAAGGCGCAGTTCGAAGCCATGCGTGACCAGGATCGCCCGATACTGAACAGCGGTGATCCCACCAGCGATGAGTACAAGGATCGCGTGGAAGCCGCCGCCAAACAGGCCGCTGACGCTGCCCGTCAGCGTGTCGAAGCCCGCGCCGAGCAATATCAGGCCATTTACAAAGTCCTGAACGATGAACAACGCCAGGCCTGGGCCAACATGCAGGAAGAACGCGAGCTCTTCGGCGGCCCGGAGCATCACGGCCCGGGTCCGAAAGGCCCCCACGGTCCAGATGATCGCGACGGAGCGTGATCGGACGTCAGGAAATAGCGTATGGTTGGGGAGCGTTTCTCACTAAAATGAGCTCCCTGACCACGCATGACCGACTCTTCAACCTCTGTCAGTGACGTTCCTGTCTTTCGCCTGGAGTCAGCCGGTTCCATCGATGACATCCAGGCAGAAGACTGGGACCGACTGAGCGGCACAGGCAACCCCTTCCTGCGCCATGCGTTCTTTGCCGCCCTGGAACACAGCGGCTGCACGACGGCTGACACCGGTTGGGCACCGGCCCACCTGATGTTCTTCCAGGGCGACCGGCTGGCCGGCATCATTCCGGCCTTCCGGAAATCCCATTCCATGGGCGAGTACGTGTTTGACTGGGGCTGGGCCGATGCCTATGCCCGCTACGGCCTGGATTACTATCCGAAGCTTCTGATGGCGGTGCCGTTCACCCCATCCCAGGGTCGCCGTCTGTTGTTCGATGCCGAACTGCGCGAGAGTCTGACACCCGATGCTCTGCACAAACTGCTGGATCAGGCCGCTGCTGAACTGGGCTGCCATTCCTGGCACCTGCTGTTTCCCAATGCCAGTGACCAGGCCCTGCTGGATGCGCCGGACCGCCTTCATCGCCAGGGCTGCCAGTTCCACTGGTTCAATCGCGACTACGCCGACTTCGACGATTTCCTCGGCCAGCTGACGTCCCGCAAGCGCAAGTCCATCCGCAAGGAACGCCGGCAGGTGTCGGAACAAGGCATTGAGTTCGCACAGTTCCCCGGCAGCGACCTGCCCGATCATGTGCTGGATGCCTTCTTTGTGTTTTATCAGGCCACGTACCTCAAGCGTGGGCAGCGGCCCTACCTCAACCGCGATTTCTTCCGGATGCTGCGCGAACAGCAGCCCGGGCAGATGCACGTGATCATGGCGGTGAAAGACGGCGAAATGATTGCCGGCGCCCTGTTCCTGATCGGAGAAGACACACTCTATGGTCGTTACTGGGGCTGCCTGGAGGAATACCAGCACCTGCACTTCGAGACCTGCTACTACCAGGGTATCGAACTGGCCATCGATCGCGGCCTGCGCTGTTTCGATGCCGGCGCCCAGGGCGAGCACAAACTGGTTCGCGGCTTCGAACCGCAGCTGACCCATTCCTGGCACTGGGTCGCCCACCCCGGCTTTGCCGACGCGATTGCGGATTTTTGTGCCGAGGAAGCTGAGGACATCGAACGGTATCGGGATGCGGCGCTGGAAGCGCTGCCTTACCGGCAGGAAGGTTAGTCCGCCCCCCTGGAGCGCCCATCAGAAGCACCCTGAATTTTGTCACGATCAAAGTCTGTGCAAATCTCGCAGTTTACGTTAAGGTCAACTCTGCGCTCGACCTGACGGTTTTACCCAAACCCGATGAGTGGACGTAAAAGAGCTATCCTGATGGTCAGGGTGTGAGGGTGTTGTATGGCCCGGACGCGCTGATCATTCAGTGAACGCTCGACTGACAACGATGCCCTCACAAGGGGCATTTTGTTCCTCAAGCCATTACCCCAGGAAGAGGACTATGACAACAACAAAATCCAAGGTTGTTTACTCTCCGGTGTTTACCGACGGTGCGGAATTCCGGATTCCCACCTTCAAGCTCCTGAAACAGGACGGCACGCTCTACAAGGGCGGCAAGAAGCCGGACCTCGACAAGGAGAAAGCCCTTCGCATCTACAAGGCGATGGTGATGACCCGCGTACTGGACGAGCGCATGCTCGCCGCCCAGCGCCAGGGCCGCCTGAGCTTTTACATGCAGTGTACGGGTGAGGAAGCGGCCGTGATCGGCAGTGCTGCCGCCCTGGACGACGCCGACATGATCATGGCGCAGTACCGGGAACAGGGCGCCCTGGCCTATCGTGGCTTTACCATCGATGAGTTCATGAACCAGCTGTTCGGCAATGAACTGGACTACGGCAAGGGCCGTCAGATGCCGGTTCACTACGGGTCGAGCAAGCTGAACTACATGACCATCTCCTCCCCGCTGGCCACCCAGATTCCCCAGGCCACCGGCTATGCCTACGGGCAGAAGCTGGCCGGCGACGGCCATTGCACCATCACCTATTTCGGCGAGGGCGCCGCCTCCGAAGGCGACTTCCACGCCGCGCTGAACATGGCCGCCGTCCATCGGGTGCCGGTGATTTTCCTGTGCCGGAACAACGGTTACGCCATCTCTACCCCGGCTACCGAGCAGTTCGCCGCTGACGGGGTGGCCCCGCGTGCCTACGGCTACAAAATGGACGTGATCCGGGTCGACGGTAACGACATCCTGGCCGTCCATGAGGCCACCAAGGCCGCCCGCAAGCTGGCCGTTGAGGAAAATCGGCCGGTGTTGGTCGAGACCATGACCTATCGCCTGGCCGCTCACTCCTCCTCGGACGACCCGTCCGGCTACCGCAGCAAGGATGAGGAAGCCGTCTGGCGCGAGAAAGATCCGATCCTGCGCATGCAACGCTGGCTGATGAAGCACAAGTGGTGGAGCGAGGACGAAGAAAAGCAGCTTCAGGAAAGCCTCCGCAAGGAAGTCCTGGAAACCATGAAGCGCGCCCAGAAACGCCCGCCACCCCCGCTCGAATCCCTCGTCACCGACGTGTATGACGAGGTCCCTCCGTCCCTGAACCGTCAGTTCGAGAAGCTGAAGGCGCATATCCGCAAATATCCGGACGCCTATCCGAAGAGCGCCGGCGCGGTATCAGAGACCAAAAAAGGAGGGGCATAACATGGCCAAGATGAACATGCTGCAGGCCATCAACGATGCCCTCGACATCGCGATGGCGGCCAATGACCGGGTGCTGTGTTTTGGTGAGGACGTCGGTGTTTTCGGCGGTGTCTTCCGGGCCACCAGCCACCTGCAACAGAAGTACGGCAAAGACCGCTGTTTCAACACGCCGCTGGTGGAACAGGGCATCATCGGGTTCGCCAACGGCCTGGCGGCCCAGGGCGCCACGCCGGTGGCCGAAATCCAGTTTGCGGACTACATCTTCCCGGCTTTCGACCAGATCGTGAACGAGTCGGCCAAGTACCGCTACCGCTCCGGCAACCTGTTCAACGTGGGCGGTCTGACGATTCGGGCGCCCTATGGCGGCGGCATCGCCGGCGGCCTGTATCACTCCCAGTCGCCGGAAGCCTACTTTGCCCACACCCCCGGCCTGAAGATTGTCGTGCCCCGTAACCCGCACCAGGCCAAGGGCCTGCTGCTGGCGTCGATCCACGATCCCAACCCGACCCTCTTCTTCGAACCCAAACGCCTGTACCGGGCGTCGGTCGGCGAGGTTCCGGAAGGGGAATACGAGCTTCCGCTGAGCGAGGCCGAGATCGTCAAGGAAGGCACCGACATCACGGTCCTGGGCTGGGGCGCGCAAATGGAAGTGATCGAGCAGGCGGTCGAACAGGCCGAGAAAGAAGGCATCTCCTGCGAAGTCATCGACCTGCGCACCATTCTCCCCTGGGACGTGGAAACCGTCGCGCAATCGGTCCTGAAGACCGGTCGCCTGGTGGTCACTCATGAAGCGCCGCTGACCGGCGGCTTTGCCGGCGAAATCGCCGCGACCATCCAGGAACGCTGCTTCCTGTATCTGGAATCACCCATCGCACGGGTCACCGGGATGGACACCCCCTTCCCGTTGGTGCTGGAAAAAGAGCACCTGCCCAATCACCTGAAGGTCTACGAGGCCATCCGGGAAAGCGTTGAATTCTAGATCGTTGCCAGCACAGGAGAGCAACCATGAGTGATTTTATACTGCCCGATATCGGCGAAGGTATCGTGGAGTGCGAGCTGGTCAAATGGCTGGTCAGCGAAGGCGATATCATCGAAGAGGATCAGCCGGTCGCCGAGGTCATGACCGACAAGGCGCTGGTGGAAATTCCCGCCCCGTACAAGGGGCGCGTGACGCGTCTGTATCATCAGGAAGGCGACATCGCCAAGGTCCACGCGCCGCTGTTTGAGCTGGTGGAAGTGGACGGCGACAACGCCCCGGCACCGGAGAAGGACGAGGCGACGGAGACGACCGCACCGGCCGCCGAAGCCGACCATCAGGGCGAAACCGCACCGTCCGCCGATGGCGAGACCGAAGACTTTATCCTGCCGGACATCGGCGAAGGCATCGTCGAGTGCGAGGTGGTGGAATGGCGCGTCGCCGAGGGTGACGAGATCGAAGAGGACCAGCCGGTGGTGGACGTCACCACCGACAAGGCCATGGTGGAGATCACCGCCCCCAAGGCCGGCCGCGTCACCCAACTGTATTACCAGGCGGGCGAGCTGGCCCGGGTCCATTCCCCGCTGTTCGCGTTCGTACCCCGCGACCGGGAAGACGATGGCGAGACGCCCCGGGCCGAGTCGCGCCCCCAGGCCACTGAGCCGGCACCGGCGAGCAAAACGTCCGCCCAGGCAAAGTCCGGCGAACGTCAGCGCATCCCGGCCAGTCCGGCCGTCCGGCGCCTGGTCCGGGAACACGAGCTGACGCTGGCGGATATTCCGGGAACCGGCAAGGACGGCCGCGTGCTCAAGGCCGACGTGCTGAACCACCTGGAAAATCCCCAGCCGACAGCACGAGAGACCACCACTGCAGCTGCCACGAAAGACAAGCCCCAGGCCCGTCGCGCCGGCACCGCTTCAAAAGAGGTGCGCGTCGAACCGATCCGGGGCATGCAGGCGGTCATGGCCAAACGCATGGTGGAGTCGGCGTCGACCATTCCCCACTTCAACTTCAGCGAGGACATCGACGTCACCGATCTGCTGGCCCTGCGTCAACAACTCAAGCCGGAGGCCGAGGCCCGCGGCAGCCGCCTGACGCTGATGCCGTTCATCATGAAAGCCATGGCGCTGGCGATTCAGGAGTATCCAATCCTCAACAGCCAGATCAACGAGGACGTCACCGAAATCCACTACCAGCCGCAGTGCAACATCGGCATGGCCGTGGACAGCAAGGTTGGCCTGATCGTCCCCAACGTCAAAGGCTGCGAACAGCTGACCCTGCTGGAGATTGCGGATGAAGTCGCGCGCCTGACCGAAGCGGCCCGATCCGGGCGCGTCAGCCAGGAGGACCTGAAGGGCGGCACCATCACCATCTCCAACATCGGTGCGCTGGGCGGCACCTACGCCGCACCCATCATCAACGCGCCGGAAGTGGCCATTGTCGCCCTGGGCCGGACGCAGAAGCTGCCGCGATTCGACGCCCATGGCCAGGTGGTGGAACGGGCGATCATGACCACCAGTTGGGGCGGTGATCACCGCATCATCGACGGCGGCACCATGGCCCGCTTCAGCAACCTCTGGAAGAGCTACCTGGAGTCACCGCAAACCATGTTGCTTCATCTCGGCTGATGAGGCCTGATAACCGCTGATGGTGTGTTGCCCCGGCCACTGAGCCGGGGCGCTGGAGAAGCCCCGAATGTCGCAACAGGCCCAACTGCAACAGTTCTACATCCCGGAAGAGCAGTCGATCTACCTGCTCAGCCAGGACGATGCCAAAAAGCTGAAGGACTGGGTCGAGCTGTGTACCGACCAGCTCCGCCAGTTGGGCTATCGCGACATCGAAATGATCGGCAAGGGCGCCTACGGGTTTGTCTTCTCCGGGCGACTCGCCCTGAAAGGCGCGCGTGACCTGGAACACGTTTTCAAGTTCACGCGCGTCAACCTGCCCCGGCACCTGCAGGACCGGCTTGAGGATGAAGCCTATATCCTCGAGCAGGTCGAGCATCCCCGTGTGCCGCGACTGATTGCCTTCCAGCGGGCCCGCAACCAGCCCATCCTGGTGATGGAACGGGCGCCCGGGATCAACCTGGAGGAAGTGTCCCTGCGCGAGGGCCGTCTTCGCCCCCGCCTGGTGATGCGCATCGCCGACCAGCTGGCCGATATCCTGCGCAACCTGCGCCTGGAGTCCGGTCCCGCCGGCCGCCCCATCGTCCATGGCGACATCAAGCCTTCCAATCTCGTCTTCGACGCCGAGACCGAGAACATCGCCCTGATCGACTGGGGGTCTGCCGTGTACGCACAGCTGGACGCCAACCAGCAGTTCGTCACCGCCAACGTCATGGAGCTGATGTCCGATAACCTCCAGCAGACCAACGCGCGCCTGGGAGACGTCTACTTCATCGGCGAAGAACAGCTCTACGGCGGGCTGTCGTCCCCACGCTTCGACGAACAGGGCGCCGCCGGGACACTCTACGCCCTGGCCTCCGGGCAGTCCTGCCGCTTCGGCCACCGGGCGATCCCGGCTACGTCACTGGGGTTGCCGATGGAGTTTGCGCGCATGCTCGACGGCCTGCTCGACCCGGATCCGGACACACGCCGCAAGGCCGGCGACTACTACCTGCGGGAAATGCCGCGGATGGCGCGCACCGTCATGATCGACCTGCCGGATTCGCCGCCCAACCCGATGGTGCCCGTCTGGACCCGCCACTCCGACCGGGAGATCGACACGGTCGTCTACAGTTCGCGCAAGGCCTTCCTGCGTGAGGAAGGTGCGCCGGAAACCCTGAGCGACGTCAACGATGTGCAGCTGGACCGCTACTACAAGAACTTCATGCAGGGCATGGGGGAAACCGAAAAGGCGTTCCTCGCCGCGGTGAGCCGGCTGGGTCAGTACCCGGTGGAAGGCGGCCTGGCGATTCGCTGGGAAACCGAGGGTATCTACGTCGATACGTCCCTGAACCTGCACGATCCGTCGCTGCGGGACGCGTTCGTCACGGCGGTGAACAACATGGTCAGTCTGGCCCAGGCCATCTACCGGCAGGGGATCTTCAAGAGCTGCCTGTTCAACGCCCGGGACACCCTGCACGTCGACCGGGACAATCCCGAGCAGCCCTTCCGGATTGCACCGGAGATGCAGTTGCCCTACGAGGTCAGCGCCGCCCCGGAGATCGAGGACGACTCGAGAGTGCATTCCTACTTCGAGGACGGCCCGGACCCGGAGGAGTTCCTGGTCCTGCCGGACACCATCATCCAGGCCCTGGAAGCCCTGAACACGATCCACCACACCGGCATGATCATCTTCGAGGCCCTGCCCCGCCACCTGAAGATCCACAGCCACTACCGGCTGCTGGATCCCGACCGGGAGGCGGAATTCCGCCGGTATCTGGACGATATTCTGTCCGCCGTCGACCAGATCACCGGGCTGGGCGTGTCCGGCTTCATGAAGATGCCCTACAAGGACACGCGCTTCTTCCCCCACATCGAGCGCCTGCCGGACCGTTACTACCCTAAGAATCCAAGGGCTGAAAAAGCCTGATGCCATCTGCGCAATGTCCCAAATTTTCCCTTTCTATAAAAAAAGGGTTGCTCCCAGGCAGAACCTCAGGTTATGTTTTTGCCAATCAAACTGTTGTGGTCAAAAGACTGATTCCATGAATTTCAATTCTGTCGTCGTCATCGTAAAGCTAGTCCTGGTGGTCGTGGTGCCAACCGGGGGCTTTTGCGTGGATGACAGGATGAGCTAAACCACAACCAGTCAGAACACCGAAAGCCCCCGGCACCGAAAGGTCCCGGGGGCTTTTTTTTGGCTTCGAAAAACTGAAAGAAGGAAGACGAACGTGAACGCCGCACAGCACATACTCGACGCGCTCCAGCGTCACCAGATCGACACCGTATTCGGCTATCCCGGCGGCTGCATCATGCCGCTGTACGACGCACTGGTCGCCGAGGATGTGGGTGTCGAGCATGTGCTCTGCCGGCATGAACAGGCCTGTGCCCTGGCCGCCGACGGCTACGCCCGGGCCAGCGGCCGCACCGGCGTGTGCATTGCCACCTCCGGCCCCGGCGCCACCAACCTGATCACCGGTGTGGCCAACGCCCATCGGGATTCGATCCCGATGCTGGTCATCACCGGCCAGGTGCCCTCCAGCCTGATCGGCACCGATGCGTTCCAGGAGACGGACGTGCTCGGCATGACGCTGGGCATCGTCAAGCACAGCTACCTGGTGACCGAGGCGTCCGACCTGCCGGCGATCATGGAAGAAGCCCTGCAACTGGCCGAGTCCGGTCGGCCGGGTCCGGTCTGGATCGATATTCCCAAGGACATCCTGCTGACCGATATCGGCGAGCCGACAGCCCCGGCGCCGACCACCGCCACCCCACTGCCGGACCCGACGGCGGAGATCGACGAAGCGCTCGCCATGCTGCGCGAGGCTAACATGCCGCTGCTCTACAGCGGTGGCGGCGTTAGCCTGGCCCATGCCGAA
This sequence comes from Marinobacter mangrovi, assembly GCF_016798325.1. GTDB lineage: Bacteria > Pseudomonadota > Gammaproteobacteria > Pseudomonadales > Oleiphilaceae > Marinobacter_A > Marinobacter_A mangrovi. Next base: position 315,256 of record NZ_JAERVO010000002.1, on the reverse strand, counting down.
TCGGCCTTTCGACGGTTTGCGAAAGCGTCGCGCCTGCCCAACGTCGTCACACTCAAGGGCATCGGCAACCCGGGCTACGACAACGCGGACCAGATGGGCATGCTCGGCCTGCACGGCTCGAAGGCAGCCAACATGGCCGTCGACACCTGCGACCTGCTGATGGTCGTCGGGGCCCGGCTGGATGACCGGGCCACCGGTGCGGTATCGACCTTCGCACCCAACGCCAAAGTCATCCATATCGATACGGACGCGGCCGAATTCGGCAAGCTCCGGGCCGCGGACCTGGCCATTCGCGGCGAGCTGGGCGCCATCCTGAACGGCATGGCCGACGCGTTGGTCCGCCAGCCTCTGACCATCGAGAACTGGCGCCAGCAGTGCGCCACCTGGCGCAAGACCCAGGGCTTCCAGGCGGCCATCAACGAAGACCCGCATGCGCCGATTTCCGGTCCCGAATTCATGCGCCAGTTGACCGATATTGCCCCGCGGGATGCGATCGTCGCCTGCGATGTGGGCCAGCACCAGATGTGGGTGGCGCAATACTGTCGTTTCGATCACCCCCGCAACCACTTGAGCAGTGGCGGTCTCGGCACCATGGGTTTCGGGTTGCCGGCCGCCATCGGCGCCCAGTTTGCGTTCCCGGACCGACCGGTCATCAACGTCACCGGCGACGGGTCCTTCATGATGAACGCCCAGGAGCTGGCCACCATTCGCCGCCATCGTCTGCCCATCAAGCTGATCATCATGGATAACCAGTGCCTGGGCATGGTCCGTCAGCAGCAGGAACTGTTCTACGAGAACCGGGAAAGCCAGATCAACCTGGACGACAACCCGGACTTCCTGGCCCTGGCCCGGGCCTTCGATATCCCGACCCTGGCCATCCAGCGCACCGATCAGGTTCGCCGGGGCATCCAGACTATCCTGGCCTACGACGGGCCGATGCTCCTGCATGTCAGCATCGATCGCTCGGAAAACGTCTGGCCCATCGTCAAACCCGGTGCCTCCAACCGGGACATGCTGGACGAGAGCCAGCGCCCAACCTCAACCACCGCGAAAAACAAGGAAAGTGCAGCATGACCGCCTCAGCCGATCACACGACCCATACCCTCTCCTGCCGCATGCAGCCGGAACCGGCCGCGCTGGAGCGCCTGTGCCAGGTGGCCCGCATTCGGGGCTTCCGGATCGAGGAAATGCAGGTGCGCACCGACGCCGACGGTCTGGCCATCGACATGGTGCTCAGCGGCCAGCGCTCCATCGACATGCTGCGGCGCCAGATCGAGAAGCTGCACACGGTGTGTTCCCTGCGAAGCCCGGAGCAGGCCCTGACGGGCATCCGCCAGAGCGCCTGACGCCCCATCAATTCCGGGTCACTGATCGGAGGCCGGCGGGTGCGGCCGCACCTGTTGCAGGGTATGGGACTGAAGATCCCTGAGGCGGTCGCTGATGACCACCGGATAGGGCTCGGCGTCCTCCAGCGCACGCTGGGCCGGCGGCAGGGCCGCAACCGCATCGCGACAGTATTCGGCGGCCTCCGCCAGCGGCCGGATCGCGTCCACGATGGCGCGGCCGGCCCGCATGGTGGGGACGAGCAACGGTGTGCCGTCAGCCGCTTCCTCACGGTGGGTAATGTGGTCTCCGAGATACCGGCCATCGGCGTCCTGGCGACGATAGACCTGCTTGCGCCCGGGGTAGGATTGCTTGCCCGGCGAGTTCTTCATGCGCGGCTTGCCGGCGTATTCGGTCAGTTTGTAGGCCAGCTCCAGCGTCGGGGCATCGTTGGACACGCCTACGGCGGTGCCAACCCCGAAGCCATCCAGGGGCACATCGTTGCGGCGATAGTCATCGATCCTGTATTCGTCCAGCCCGCCGCTGGCCAGGATGCGGATCTGCGTCAGCCCGGCGTCGTCCAGCATCCGGCGACAGCGAATGGCCATCTCCGCCATGTCGCCGGAATCCAGCCGGATGGCGCCGATGTCCACCTCCGGCTCGGCTTTCAGCCAGTCGATAATGTCGGCGACGGCCCTTTCTGTGTCGTAGGTGTCCACCAGCAGCGTTGTCCCCGGATACAAGCGGGCGTAGGTGCGAAAGGCCGCCATCTCGTCACCACAGGCCTGAACGAAACTGTGCGCCATGGTGCCGCGGATGGGCAGGTCGAAATCCAGGCCGGCCAGCACGTTGCTGGTGCCGGACAGGCCTCCCATCCGGAACGCGCGGATGCCCCGGTAAGCGGCATCTGTGCCGTGCATTCGGCGGGTGCCGAAATCGATCACCGGCTTGCCATTGGCGGCGAGGGTCAGGCGAGCGGCCTTGGACGCGAGCACCGTTTCCAGATGCACGTAGTTCATTACCAGGGTTTCCAGTAACTGGGCCTCGGCAATGGGCGCCTCGATTTCCAGCAGCGGCTCCTGTGGAAACACCGGCGTTCCCTCCGACAAGGCATGGATCGAACCGGTGAAACGGAACCGGCGCAGCCAGTCCAGGAAGTCGTTGTCGAAACGATCCAGACGGCGCAGGCGGTCGATGTGTTCCTGTGAAAAACGCAGGGATTCGATGATGTGGGCGATGTGCTGCTGTCCACAGGCCAGCATGAAATTGCGATGCGGCGGCAGCTTACGGAAGAAGAGGCTGAAAACGGCGGTGTCGTTCATGGATTCCGCCCAGTAGGCCTGGGCCATGGTCAACTCGTACAGGTCAACCAGCAATGCCAGGTCTTTCTCTTCGACCATAAACGTGTTCCTCCGGGTCCGGTGTCGGGTGTGTCTGTCAGTCGCTTTGTCGATTGGATGGGGTATCAGAAGCGAATCAGCGGCTCACGCTGGCTCCGGCCTCCGCCAATTGATCCAGGACATCGTCGGTCTGGCCGGATTCCACCGCGCGGGTGCCTGCCGCCAGCAACTCCACGCCAAACCCCAGCCGCAGCGCATCTTGCACGGTCGCCCGTACACACACGTCCAGTGCCAGCCCCATCACCTGCAGGTGCTTGATGCCACGACGTGCCAGAAACTGCTCAAGCTGGGTGCCATCGAAGGCGGAGTAGGCGTCGGTCTCGAAAGCCGTGCCCTTGCTGACGCGAATGGCCGTGGCCGGCAAATCCAGCTCGTGGTGGAAAGCCGCACCGTGAGTGTCCTGCACGCAGTGCACCGGCCACGGGCCGCCGCGGTGATTGAAGCTGCAATGGTCCACCGGATGCCAGTCGCGGGAGGCGATGATGGGCCAGTGCTTGTCCTGGGCGTCGGTAATGGCCGCGTTGACGACGGGAAAGATCTCCTGGCTACCGGGAACCGCCAGGCTGCCGCCGGAGCAGAAATCGTTCTGGATATCGACCAGGAGCAATGCCGAATCGTTGGAACCAACCATGCTGAACTCCTTGCCCCCAAACGGGGAGGGCTCGACAGGTTTATAAGTGGATATCGTTTGTCCCTGAGTACAGCGTTGGGTTTTTGCGGGGAAATTGCAAGCCGGTTGGCAGCGGGATCGGCTGGCCGGACAGTCCGTTGCCCGGCCCTGAGTTGGACGGAATTAGAAATCGTAGGTTACGGTGGCTTTGACGCTGCGCTCGGCGCCGTAATAGCAGCGATACTCGCTGTAGCAGGCCCCCACATAGTCCTTGTCGAACAGGTTATTGGCGTTCAGTTGCGCCGTTACGCCCTTGAGTCCGACGTTCGCCAGATCATACTTGATGCTGGCATCCACCACCGTGTAGTGCGGCACTTTCAGGGTGTTGGACTCGTTGGCCCAGCTGGTGCCGATGTAACGGACACCCAACCCGGTCCTGAGACTGTTCAGCACACCGTCCAGGAATTCGTAGGAACCCCAGGCAGAAGCCATGTGTTCCGGCGTAGCGACCGGTGTCTTGCCTTCCGTGCCCGTCGTGGATTTCTGCACTTCCACGTCGGTGTAGGTGTAGCTGGCCTGAAGCGTGACGTTTTGGGTAACCCGTGTCGCGGCCTCCAGCTCCAGCCCTTGTGACCGAACCTTGCCGATCGGACGGTAATAGCTGGGGTTGTTGCCTTCGGTCTGGATCAGGTTGGCCACATTGTCCTGGTCAATCTGGAACACGGCAACGCTGTAGCGATCCGCCGTACCGACCGGTTGGTACTTGAGGCCAAGCTCATACTGCTCCGCTTCGGTCGCGTCGAGCAGATCACCATTCTCATCCAGGTTCGCGCTCGGGCTGAACGATTCGGAGTAGCTGACGTACGGCGCAACACCGTTATCGAACAGGTACATCAGGGCCGCACGGCCACTGAATTGCTCGTCGTCCTTGCTCTGGCGCGTGGATGAACCGGTCAGGAGGTAGTCGCTCGTGTTGTCGATGTCCACCCAGTCGTAGCGACCGCCCAGTGTCACACGCCAATGATCCAGGGCAACCTGATCCTGCAGGTAGACGCCGGTCTGCTCCAGCTCCCGATCGTTGTCCTGATAGGGTACGACGGTGCCGGAACTGCCATAGACCGGGTCAAACGGATTGATGGCGGCGAATCCGGAACCGTAGGACCAGTCGGCATCGGTGTCGCGCTTCTGGTAGTCCAGCCCGGTGAGGACGGTATGATCGGTTGCGCCCCACCCGAACTCCGCGATCAACTGGTTATCGATGGCCAGGGCATTGAGCTCTTCGTCGGCGCCAAAATAGGTCCGGGGCAGCTCATCGCCGGACCAGACGCCTGAGTTGTAGACCTGTCCATAATCCACCTTGCTGTTCAGATAGCGAAAATTCTGACGAGCGGACCAGACGTCGTTGAAACGGTGTTCGAGCTGATAGCCGATCATCGCCTGTTCGCGATCAAACTCTTCGTAGGCCGGTTCGCCGTCGTAGAAATCGGTCGGGATCTTCTGGCCGTTATGACTGTAGAGGGTGCCATCCGCCGGGAAGCCGCCATAAAAGCCGCCTTCCGGGTCTTTCTGCAGGTAGGCCATCAGCGTCAGGGTGGTGGCATCACTGAGATCCAGCGTCAGTGACGGCGCCAGCGTGTAGTGCTCTTCCTGGACCTTGTCCCACTGGGTGTCCGAGTGATAGACGCGCCCCACCAGTCGATAGGCCGCATTGCCCGAGTCCCCGACTTCACTGCCAATATCGAAGCCGAGACTGGCCTCCCCCTGCGTCCCCACGCCCGCCTGGACCTGATAGTGAGATTCGAACAGGGGCTTCTTGCTGGTCAGGGCCACGATGCCGCCCGGCGCCGCACGACCGTACAGGACGGACGACGGCCCCTTCACCACCTCGATCCGCTCCAGGAAGTACGGATCGATCTGCATGATGCTGTAGGTGCCCTTGTCGTTCAGCAGCTTCAGGCCATCCAGGTACTGGTTGTCGATGCTGTCGCTGCCGAACCCCCGCAGCTTGATGGCGTCGTAACGGCTGGCGGTCGCGCCATACTGTTCGGTAAAGACACCGGCGGTGTAACGGGTGGCTTCCTGGACGCTTTTGGAGCCCTGTTCTTCGATCTGGTCGTCGGTGATGACGGAGATGGACTGCGGGGTTTCAACAAACGGGGTTTCCGTTTTGGTCGCCCCGCGGGTGGCGGTCACTTCCAATGCATCCAACGCAACGGAATCGTCCTGATTCCCGGCGGCAAGAACAGCAGTCGCACCGGTCATACCGGAGAGAGCAACTGCGACGGCAAGGGACAAACTGGAAGGTCGGAACATGCATACCTCATTTTCAATGAAAAAACGTTAATGCGAATTATTCTCTTTTTTATCTGAGATAGGTATGCGGAATGACAGGGTTTGTATGCCTGATGACAAAATGGGCTCGAGAAGCCCCTGGTCAGTGCAGTGCGCGGGGAGACACACCGAATACACGGCGGAAGGCCGTGGCAAAGTTGGTGGCGTGCCGGTAGCCGGCGCGATGGGCGGCTTGCTGGACGCTGTAGCCCTGCTCCAGATAGCGTTTACCCAGTTCCAGACGGCATTGGCGAAGGTAGTCGAACACCGAGACACCGTAAGTCGCCCGGAACTTGCTACGCAGACTGCTGGCACTCATGGCGGCGTGCTGGGCCAGCCCCTCCAGGGTATATTCCTCCGTCGGCGCAAACTCCAGCAATTGCCGGACGGCTTCCAGTCGCTGGCGTTCGCGGGCGCTTCCGTTTTGGTCGCGGTCCGGAAATTCGCCCTCTTCCGGCAAACCGTGGCCGACCAGCTGCAGCGCAAGTCCCTCGAGGATCAGGTTTTTCTGAAGCGCCGGTACGGCCATATCCAGACCATGCTCCAACTGGGAGAGCAAGGCTGACGAAACCCGCCAGCCCAACACCGGACGCCGGATGCCCTGCAGCAAGGACGTGAGGGTGCTGCTTTCGGGACTGGCCCGATGCAGGCACGCCGGATCGAAAGCCAGGGTCAGCGTCTTCAATATCTGCCCCGCCGGTTGGGAGGCTTCCAGCGCGTGCTCCGGACGCAGTTGCAGACTGACGGCCTCGCCAGCGTGCAGCGAACGACGCACAGCACCTACGGACAGATCGATGCGTCCTTCCAGGACGACGACGATCAGCAGAGGCGCATGCCCCAACGAGATCGAACGGTAGCGGTGGAACACCTCCAGCTCCGATCCGGTAAACCGGAACCCCGATGGCAGGGCCAGCTCCCGAATCCGCCCCCGGGCCACGACAGTCTCTCCCGCCCCGTTATCGACATAGTCCCCACCTGAAGGCAGACCATCGAAGCAATAATCCATACCGTACTGCTTCCCGAAATCGAGAAAATCCCGAACCCGGAAAGAACGCGCTGCAATCGCACTGTTCGCAGAATTCATGAGAGACGCCTCGCCAGTCACAACGGCCCTATCAGCCTCTGATCCGAGCGCCACAATTTACCGCAAATAATTCTCATTTTTAAGTGTGTTCGATCAATGCCTCCCGCATCCGACGACAGTTGATCTTGCTCAATTGCCGGTCGGAACTTCAGTGACACGCGTCAGTCCTTCCAAACCGGACCGTTCCCGGAACCGCGTCGGGACTTTTTCGAGCAATCCCATTCAAACAACAGGACATACGGAATCTGCAATGACTGATGCGAGATCGACCGTTCATCCGGTAAACCGTTGCTTCCTCAACCACCATCCTCCACCGCCCATCTGACCGCCACCCTGCGCTGGCAGGGCGAAACGCAACCCCATTCCAGGAATCAACGGAGAAACCAACATGATTCAGGTGGAAAACCTGACACGCCGCTACGGCGACCTGACCGCGGTCAGGGATGTCAGCTTCCGGATCGGTCACGGTGAAGTGGTCGGCCTGCTCGGCCACAACGGCGCCGGCAAGACCACGATCATGAAGATGCTGACCGGCTATCTCGAACCCACGGCCGGCACTGTGAAGATCGACGATCTCGTGCTCGGCCCCGACACCCGCATGATGCAGAAACGCATCGGCTACCTGCCGGAGAACTGCCCGGTCTGGCCGGAGATGACGGTCATCGACTACCTGGCCTTCCAGGCCGCCCTGCACGACGTGCCGGAAGACAAGCGCGACAAGGCCATCGCCAACGCCATCCGCCGGGCCGATCTCAAGGCCAAGGCCACCGCCAGCATCCAGACCCTGTCGCGGGGTTATCGCCAGCGTGTCGGCGTGGCCCAGGCGCTGCTGCATTCGCCGGACATCCTGATCCTCGACGAACCCACCAATGGCCTCGACCCCACCCAGATCCGCCAGATGCGGGACCTGATCCGGGACCTGGCCAGGCACGCCACGGTCATCGTCTCCACCCACATCCTGCAGGAAGTGCAGGCGGTGTGTGAGCGGGTGCTGATCATGCGCGCCGGCGAACTGGTGGTCGACGCCAAGCTCGAAGAGTTGCAGCAATCCGGCGGCCTGCTGCTCAGTGTCGAGGGCGACCCGCGCCCGCACCTGAAGTCCCTGGACGAGATCCGGGCGCTGACAGCGGTGGACGACCAGCCCGGCCGTTACCACCTGGATGCCCCGCTGGACTGCGCCCCCAAAGTGGTCGAAATCCTGACCCGTGCCGGCATTCCGCTGCACGCACTCGAACCCCAGCGCCGCGACCTGGAAAAAGTCTTTGCCGAGGTGAACGAGGAGACCGCTCATGCATGATCTGATGACGATCGCCCGCAAGGAATTCCGGGGCTTCTTTGCCTCGCCGGCCGCCTTCCTGTTCCTGGGCGTTTTCCTGGCGGTCACCCTGTTCGTGGTGTTCTGGGGCGAGGCTTTCTTTGCCCGCAACATCGCCGATGTACGCCCCCTCTTCGAGTGGATGCCCGTCCTGCTGATCTTCCTGATTGGCGCGCTGACCATGCGCAGCTGGTCCGAGGAGCGCCGATCCGGCACCGTGGAAAGTCTGCTGACTTCGCCGGTCGGTCCGCTGCCGTTGATTGGCGGCAAGTTCCTGGCGGGCATGGGCCTGCTGGCCCTGGCGCTGGCCATGACGCTGCCGCTGCCCATCACCGTGTCCTTCATCGGCCCATTGGACTGGGGCCCGGTCATCGGCGGCTACGTGGCCACCCTGTTCCTGGGCGCGGCCTACCTGTCGATCGGCCTGTTCATGAGCAGCCGCACCGACAACCCGATCGTGTCGCTGATCCTGACCACGCTGGTCTGCGGCATTTTCTACCTGCTGGGCTCCAGCCTGCTGACCAACCTGTTCGGTCATCAGGTCGCGCATTTCCTGGAGGAAATCGGCACCGGCAGCCGCTTCGATTCCATCACCCGCGGCGTGATCGATCTGCGTGACCTGTACTATTACGTTTCCATCACCGGCGTATTCCTGGTGCTGAACCGCCTGAGCCTGGAGCGCATGCGCTGGGCCGGCAACCCGCCGAATCGCCGTCACCGGGGCTGGACCTGGGTCTGTGCGTTGGCCATCGCCAACTTCGTCGTCGCCAACGCCTGGCTGACGCCGGTCAGCAGCGCCCGCGCCGACATCACTCAGAGCCAGATGTATTCCCTGTCCGACGCCACTTACCATGAGCTGAACCAGCTGCACGAACCGCTGGTGATTCGCGGTTACTTCTCGGACAAGACGCATCCCTTGTTGGCGCCGCTGGTGCCGCGCATCCGCGACCTGCTGCAGGAATACGCCATTGCCGGCGGCAAGAACGTCCAGGTGCAGTTCCTCGATCCCACCAAGGATCACGACGTCGAAGAGCAGGCCGCGTCCCAGTACGGCATCAAGCCGGTGCCGTTCCAGACCGCCAGCCGCTACCAGTCGTCGGTGGTCAACGCCTACTTCAACGTGGTGGTGTCCTACGGCGACCAGTACCAGGTGCTCGGTTTCCGCGACCTGATCGACGTGAAATCCCAGAGCGATAACAAGCTCGACGTCGCCCTGAAGAGCCCGGAATACGAACTGACCCGCACCATCCACAAACTGGTCAGTACCTACCGGGCCGGCGATAACGCCTTCGCGTCGATCGACCAGCCGGTCACCTTCCACGGCTATTTCTCGTCGGAGCAGAAACTGCCGAAGGAACTGGTTCAGCTGAAAGGCAACGTGACCGACATCCTTAAGGACATGGCCAAGGGCCACGAGGACAAGCTCTCGGTCCAGATTGAGGATCCGGACGCCAACGGCGGCAAGCTCGGCGATCAGCTCACCGAGCAGTACGGTTACCAGCCGCGCATCGCCAGCCTCACCGACCCGCAGCCGTTCTGGTTCAACATGACCCTGCAGAGCGGTGACAACGTGGTGCCGGTGCCCCTGCCCGACACGCTGGACAAGGCCGCCATGAAGCGGTCGATCAAGTCCGCGTTGCAGCGTCTCACACCGGGCGTGCTGAAAACGGTGACCGTGGTGGCACCGCAGGACCCGATGGCCCGCATGCGCCAGATGCGGGGTATGCCGCCGCAGTCCCAGTACCAGAAGCTGATGACGGCGCTGAAGGACAATGTCCGCGTCAAGCAGAGCCAGCTGTCTGACGGCAAGGTCCCGGCGGAAACCGACCTGCTGCTGGTACTCGCCCCGCAGAACCTGGACGACAAGCAGCGCTTTGCCATCGACCAGTTCCTGATGCGTGGCGGCCGGATCGTGATGGCCACCTCCCCGTTCAAGGTCAGCGCGGGCCGCTCCCTGAGCATGGAGAAAACCAAGTCCGGCCTGGAAGACTGGCTCGCCAGGATGGGCGTCACCATCCAGCCGAAGATGGTGCTGGATGCCCAAAGTTCCTCGCTGCCGGTGCCCGTCACCCGCAACGTGGGCGGCATGAATTTCCGCGAGATCCAGATGGTGCCCTACGCGCCCTTCCCGGATCTGCGCGGCGACGAGCTGAATCCGAAGCATCCGGTGACCCGTTCGCTGGACCAGATGACCCTCGGCTGGGCGTCACCGATCACCATCGACAAGAAAGCGATGGGCGATCGCAACGTCACCCGGCTGCTGGAAAGCTCGCCACAGACCTGGACCACCGACAGCACCCAGGCCATCCCCAACATGAACCAGTACCCGCAGCTTGGCTTCGCCACCCACGGCGAGCCCAAAGCGCAGACGCTGGCCGTGGCGATCAAGGGGCAGTTCCAGTCCTACTACGCCGACCGCCAGTCGCCGCTGGCCCAGTCTGCGGATGACAAAGGCAGCAAGAACGCGAAAAACGCCCAGGGCAAGAAGCAGGCTGACAAGCCGACCTTCACCAGCGTGATCAAGCAGTCGCCGGATTCGTCGCGGCTGGTGCTGATCGCCAGCAACGCCTTTGCGTCCGACACCATGGTGAACCTGGTGTCCCAGGAACTCGGCACGGTCTACACCAAGCCGATCGACATGGTGCAGAACGCCATCGACTGGTCGCTGGAAGATCCGGGCCTGCTCGCCTTGCGTGGCCAGACCCAGTTTGCCCGCACCCTGGTGCCGATGGACAACGACACCCAGCGTTTCTGGGAGTACCTGAACTACGGCCTGGCGGCCCTCGCCCTGCTGCTGGTCTGGCTGTGGCGTCGTAGCGTGCGAGCCGGCGACCGTCGTCGCTATCAACGGATTCTTGCGGAGGTTTAAGTGATGGCGAAAACAGTTCGAATACTCGCCGTTCTGCTGGGGGTCCAGGTCCTGCTGGCCTTCGGCCTGAACATGTCCCACAAAGACATCAGTGATGTATCGCCGGACCAGCCACTGCTGAGCGCGTCGCTGGATGACCTGGACGAGATGGTCATCGCGGACGGGCCGGACTCGTCCCTGACCATCAAACGTAAGGGCGACCAGTGGCAACTGCCCTCCCTGGATGGCTTTCCGGCCAGCAGCGATCAGGCAAACCAACTGGTGGACGCGCTGGTCGCGGCCAAACAGGGCATTCCGGTGGCGACCTCGCCCAGCGCCCAAAGCCGCTTCAAGGTGGCCAAGGACGACTTCAAACGTCGTCTGGTGCTGCGTCGCGACGGCCAGGATGTGGCCACGGTCTACCTGGGCAGCTCGCCGGGAACCGACCAGTCCTACGCGCGCCTCAAGGGTGACAGCAACATCTACCGGGTGAAGCTGGCCGCCTACCAGGCGCCGGTGGAAAGCGACAGCTGGCTGGACAAGGAGATCCTGACCACGCCGATCGACAAGATCGCCGCGGTGGAAGTCGGTGACCTGAAGCTGACGCAAACCACCAAGAAGCCGGCGGACAAGTCAGACAGCGAAAACACCGATAAAGGCAAAGCACCGGCGCCGTGGCACGTGGATAACCTGCCCGCCGGCAAGACGCTGGACACCAAGGCGGCGGCGACCCTCGCGGGGCAGCTGTCCGGTCTGCGGATCCAGTCCCTGGCGGATGCCGATGCGGCCAAACAGGCCCTGGCCGACCAGACGCTGACGATCCAGCTCGACAAGTCAGACGGTAAAACGGTGACCTACACGTTTGCCAAGGCAGAGTCGAAGCCAGACTCCGCGGACGACGCCAAGGCAAAGTCCAAGCCCGGCAAGGCGCCAAAGCATGAGCCGTGGTTCCTGTCCGTGTCCGATCAGGACCGGACATTCCGGATCACGGCCGCTCTGGGGCAAACGCTGGTGAAAGCGGCGTCACCGGACACGCTGTTGGTGGCCGCCAAAGATGATAAACCGGCCGCCGATACGGCAACGGCCTCATCAACGGCCAAGAAAGCGGACGACGAACCGGCAGAATAAGCCGGCCCCGTTCCCACAAACAGAAAGCGGGTGCACCATCGAGGGTGGGCACCCGCTTTTCTTTTGGTATCGATGTTATCCACGGCGTGTCTTTTAGGGGCACCTTCGGCGCCTCAGAAGCTAAAGCGTCTGCTACACGCTCGAGGTTTTCTCAAAATGTAGCCGATGCTTTAGCTTCGGAGCAGCCTGCAAGGCTGCCGAAAACCGGCCTCGAGGTCTCCTCAACATGTAGCGCGTAGGTTGGGCTGACGCAGGAAGCCCAACAATAACGGGCTACCTGATTCCATCCTGGATTTAGCCACACAAGTCGCGTTGAGAGCCGTCCAGCCTGGGAATGGGCCACTCGATGTTGGACTTCCTGCGTCAGCCCAACCTACGAATCTCCAGCGCCTTATGGGCCCACCGCTAACGGCACACTCTTGGATTCAGCCTCCACCAGCGTCTCATGCGTCAACGCCTCCCAAGCCTCATAGGCACTCAGGAACACCCGGCCACTGAGGTCCTTGAGAAAGTCGGTTTTCCCAAGCCGATCCATCACCGGCCCCTTCACTTCCGTCAGGTGCAAACGCACGCCGCTGTCCCGCAAACGTTCGTTGATCGCTTCCAGGCTCTCCAGAGCCGACGCATCGATCAGGTTCACCGCGGCGCACACCAGCACCACATCCTGCAATGCCGGCTGCCGGCTCACCAAGTCCATCACGCACTCCTCCAGAAAGCGCGCATTGGCAAAATACAGGCTCTCATCCACCCGCAGCATGGCCACGCGGGGGTGAGTCTCAACCTGATGGCGCTGCACATTCCGGAAGTGCTCCGTGCCGGGCACACGGCCGACCACCGCGCTGTGCGGGCGGGAGGTGCGGTACATGAACAACCCGACGGACAACCCCACACCCGCCAGGATGCCCGCCTCAACACTGTAGGTCAGCGTCAGCACGATGGTCGCCAGCATGGCCACAAAATCCACCGCCGAGTACCGCCAGGTGCGCACCAGGGCTTTCAGGTCGATCAGGGTCGACACCGCGACGATGATCGCGGCGGCCAGCGTGGCCTTGGGCAGGAAGGCGATGGCCGGCGTCAGGGTGACGGTCGCCAGGGCAATGCCGACGGCTGTGAACGCGCCGGCAGCCGGCGTTTCGGCACCGGCATCGAAGTTGACCACGGAACGCGAGAAACCACCGGTTACCGGCATGCCGCCGGAGGCCCCCGCCCCCAGGTTGGCCATACCCAGACCAATCAACTCCTGGTCCGGGTCGATATGCTGCCGACGCTTTGCAGCCAGGGTCTGGCCCACGGAAACGGATTCCACAAAGCCAACGATACTGATCAGCAGCGCACCGACGAACAGCTCCCGCCACAACCCCGGATCCATTGAGGGCAGGCTCAGATCCGGCAATCCCGCCGGCACATGCCCGACCACTTTCACCCCCTGCTGAGCCAATCCCAACCCCCAGGTAACCAGCGTCGTTACCATCACCGCCAGGATCGGCGCCGACTTGGACACGATATCGGCCAGCCGGTCTCCGGCTCCAAAGCGCTTGAGCAAGGGCTTCAGCCGCTTGCGGCACAGCATCAGGAACGCCAGGGTGCCCACACCCATCAGCACGGTGGGCCAGTGGATGGCATGGCGTTGTCCAAACAGGCCGCGACCAAGCTCGATCAGGTTATGACCGTCCGCGTCGACCCCGAGGATGTGCTTGAGCTGGCTGGCCGCGATGACAATACCCGACGCCGTGATGAACCCGGAGATCACCGGGTGGCTGAGGAAATTGGCCAGGAAGCCCAAGCGAAGCAATCCCATCACCACCAGAATCAGTCCCGACATTACCGCCAGCAGAATCGCGCCGACCAGGTACTCCGGACTCCCCGGTACGGCGATACCGTCCAGGGCCGCCGCCGTCATCAGCGCAATCACGGCCACCGGCCCCACCGACAGCGTGCGGCTGGTGCCGAAGAGGGCGTACAGGATCAGCGGCAGGATCGAGGCATACAGCCCGACCTGCGGTGGCAGACCGGCCAGCAGCGCGTAAGCCAGCGACTGCGGAATCAGCATAATGGTGACGATCACCGCCGCCAGCGCATCGCTGACGCACACCGAGCGGTTGTATTCAGGCAGCCACTGCAGGAACGGAAGATAGCGCGCTACTTTCATGGCATTACGCGGCGTTGCGCCGGCCGGGCTTCACCAGCCATTCGTGGCCCTTGAGCATGCCGTGCCAGTATATGTAGGGCAAATATCTCGCCTTCAGCATCCAGGCCAGCCTGGTGGGCTGAGTGCCGTCATTAATCCACTTCGGGAACGTCGGCTGGAGCTGACCACCGTAGCCGAATTCGGCCAGCACGATGCGCCCACGCTCGACGGTCAGCGGACAGGATCCGTAACCGTAGTACGCTGCCGTCAGGGGCTGGTTATCCAGGCTGGCCAACAGATTGTCCGCCACCACCGGCACCTGCTTGCGCACGGCGGCCGCGGTTTTTGCGTTGGCGGTGCCGCTCACATCCCCCAGCCCAAAGATCCTCGGGTAGCGGGGATGCTGGAGCGTTTCGCTGTCGAGATCGAGCCAGCCGGCCTCATTGGCCAGAACGGATTCCCTGACAAACGCCGGCGCCCGTTGGGGCGGTACCGCGTGCAGCATATCGAAGCGGCACTCTATGAAACGCTCCTCGCCCTCAACCGACAGGTCACGGAAGGTCGCCTTTTTCGCCGGCCCGTTGACCGCTATCAGGTTTTGCTGGAAGTCCTTGTGAATGTGGTAGCGTTCGACATAACGTTCCAGGGCGGGAACATAGTCCGGCACCCCGAACATCACGCCGCCGGCGTTCTTGAAATGCACGTCCATACTGCCAAGCACCCCCTGACGCATCCAGTGATCACAGGCCAGGTACATGGCTTTTTGTGGCGCTCCGGCGCATTTGATGGGCATCGGCGGCTGGCTGAACAGCGCTGTCCCGGACTTCAGGTTCTGGATCAGCTGCCAGGTGTAGGGCGCGGTATCCGGGTGGTAGTTGGAAGTCACCCCGTTGGTTCCCAGGGTTTCTGACAGCCCTTCAACGGCGTCCCAGTTGAGCTCTAGGCCCGGGGCCACAACCAGCCTCTGGTATCCCAGTATCGTGCCATCCGACAGCTCCACCTGGTCCTCGTCCGGCCGGAAGGCCCGGGCCTCGGCGCGGTACCAGGTGACGTGCTCCGGCATCACTGACTTCATCGGCTTGATGGTTTCAGCGAGGCTGAATACCCCGCCGCCGACCATCGTCCAACCCGGTTGATAGCAGTGGCGCTCGGAGGGCTCGATGATGGCGATATCGAGACTGTGACGCCGTCGATGAAGGCTCGCGGCCATGGAGATGCCCGCCGATCCACCGCCGATGATGACAACATCGTGTCGCCGCTGTGCTGTGTTCATGATGAGGGTTCCTTGTTGTTGTGAGGGCGGGCCCGATCGCCGACCGGGCCCGCTTCAGGTCGATGGGGACAAGGCTGGTTCAGAACAGGTTGAGTGGCACCTTCAGGTACACCTGCCCATTGTCTTCGGCGGGGGGCATGTGACCGGCCCGCATGTTGACCTGGACTGACGGCAGGATCAGTCGCGGCATGCCCAGGGTGGCGTCGCGCTCCCGACGCATGCTCACAAAATCATCTTCGGAAATGCCATCGTGCACATGGACGTTGCTGGCTTTCTGCTCAGCGACGGTGGTCTCGCAGACATACTCTTCCCGCCCGGGCGCCTTGTAGTCGTGACAGAGGAACAGGCGGGTTTCCGGTGGCAGGGACAGCACTTTCTGGATCGAGTGGTACAGCGTGCGCGCATCGCCGCCCGGGAAATCGCAGCGCGCAGTACCGTAATCGGGCATGAACAGCGTGTCGCCCACGAAAGCCGCGTCACCGATCACGTAGGTCAGGCAGGCCGGTGTGTGACCGGGCGTGTGCAGGACCCGACCTTCCAGACCGCCGATTCGGAACGTATCACCCTCGCGGAACAGGTGGTCGAACTGACTGCCGTCCCGGGCGAACTCGGTGCCGGCGTTGAAGGCTTTCCCGAAAATGTTCTGGACCTCGATGATGTGCGCCCCAATGCCGGTCTGCCCACCCAGCTTTTCATGCAGGTAGGGCGACGCGGACAGGTGATCCGCATGCACGTGAGTCTCGAGGATCCATTCAACGGAGAGGTCGTTGGTGCGAATGTAGTCGATGATCGCATCCGCCGACTGCACGTCCGTCCGGCCTGCGGCGTAATCGAAATCCAGGACCGAATCGACAATGGCGCAGGCGCGGCTGTCGGGATCGCGTACGACGTAGCTGAACGTGTTCGTTGGCTCGTCGAAAAACATCTGTACTTGAGGTTTCTGTGTCGTCATGGCTATTCACCTTGCTGGCCAGGGCCAACGCTTGCTTCGATGTTATAAGCTTAGATGAATTATGAATAACACGTAAAATTGCATTTTTCAATGTGTCAAATCATTTTTTAGAATTAATATATTCCCAAAATGAATATAAAGATTCAGGGACAGATTCCATCCGAATGAAAGCCGCCCAAAAACATCACAACACATTGATTTAACGATCAATAATAGGGCACCCTGAAACCACGCCACCCGATCAGGAGTGGTAGAGCGCCTGACTGAATTTTAGACAGGAAGACCCGCTTCAGGGTCTTGAAAATGGATCCCGAATCGCCGACGAATCCGGATGACCCGAAAACGGCATTCGCACACTGGACGGGTCAGCCCAGCCCTTTCCACAGACCAACGCAGCTGACCACCAGTAAAACACCGCCCAGCACCCGGAAGAAGACCGGCGTCTCAGCTTTGAGCATGTAGTCGTGGAACCGCAGGCCGATCACATGGCCGACCGCGGCACAGGGCAAGAGCCAGAGTTGTTGTTTCAACTCAAGATCGACCCCCACCGCGATAAACGCCGCCATCTTGATGGTGACCAGGATGAACCAGAGCGCAAACAGGGTATCCCGCAGCTTTTCCTTGGGCAGGTGCTGGGCCACCACGGCAATCACCAGGGGCGCGCCGATCAGCGACGTGCCGCTGACGTAGCCGCCGAGCATCAGGAAGACGACATCCACCACCTTGTTCTTGCTGCGGAAGGGGCGGTCCAGCAGGTAGGAAATCGAGTACACGGTCACGATGCCGAAGATGATCGTGCTCATGACGGTCGGCGGAAGCGTCACCAGCCCGAACACGCCGATCAGCTTGGGGACGATCATGATGGCCAGGATGCGGCCCAGATAGCGCCAGTCCACGGTTCCACCGTCCGGCTGCCTGGCCGCCTGGCTCTTACGGTTGTTCATGACGATGGTCAGGCCGGAAAACACCAACAGCTGAATGGCGATGATCGGCAGGAAAGCCAGCGGATTGTCGTGGACCAGCAGCAGGAACGGCAACGACAGGACCGCCCCGCCGAACCCCAGCCCGGAGCGCACGAACCCACTCCAGACAAAGATCAGACCAATCAGGACATACTGGACTGCGGTAAGATCAGACATAACACCCCGGCGCCGACAACCCCAATGAAAACAATGCAGTGTATCGGCGGTTGCCGGTGATTGATATTCACATCGGCAACTATCCCGAAACCACTTGCCCGATGCCCGCCGACCTGCCGCGGCCCTATTCGCCTTTGGTCCAATCTGGTGCGGCCCGGAAAAGCGCCGACGAGTCGTTCATTTTTCTAACCATCTGTATTCACTGAAACTATTCCCATGAACCCGGCGACACCGTCACGATGCGTTACAGACTGGTCAGTTTTTGGGCATTGACGCCGACTGCCGAACCCTCTAGGTTGTTGGCTGGCCGGCGCCCCACAAGGGCATCAAGCCGGCCCCTGAAATCGAACACCCGGCCACGAGCGGGTCTACAAAAACAACACGACCACGGCAGCCGAGATCCGGCGACGTGGAAAGGATTTCAACAATGAGTCAATTGACCGCACCCCTGATGGGACTGTGCCTGGCCAGGGCGCTTTCCTCAGCACGCTCTACCGCACTCTCTACCGCACCCCGTATGCCCCTGATCGCTCGCCGATTACCCCTGAACGATGCTCTACCGCTTATCGCCTCATCGCGAATAACACCGGATCAACGCGCGGACATCACCTCCAGCAGTTGATGCGCCCGGTTTTTGTATCGACACACCCGGCAACGACCGGTCGTGTCTCCGCGCCCGTCGCTACCGATGTTCTGCATTGCCCGGCCCGAATAGCCAGCGACATCGCCACAAAGCCAGCGCGGCCGCCTGAACCCTGAGCAGCTCACGCGGACTAAACTTAAAAGCAGGCGGCAGATGGCAATCCCACTGCCGCTCGTTAAACCACCAGCCTCCTGTCAGCCCCACAAGGGTACAGATGGCCCCGGAAGTAAGGTGAAACGCCATGAACGTATTCAGCCATCCCGAGTTCGACAACCACGAACACCTGTCCTTTTTCTGCGATCCGGAAACCGGCCTCAAGGCCATCGTCGCCATCCACAACACCTCCCGCGGTCCGGCCCTGGGCGGTTGCCGGATGTTCCCCTACGCCAGCGACGAAGAGGCGCTGCGTGACGTGCTGCGCCTGTCCCGCGGCATGACCTACAAGTCCGCGCTGGCCAACCTGGACCTGGGCGGCGGTAAGTCCGTCATCATCGGCGATCCGCGCAAGCACAAGAGCGAAGCCCTGCTCGAGTCCATGGGTAAGTTTCTCGAACAACTGGGCGGCCAATACATCGCCGCCGAGGACTCCGGCACCAGCGTGCCCGACCTGAAGGTTATGGGCCGCCACACGAGTCATGTAGCCGGCATCAAGGAACACATTGGCTTTGACGGTCTGCCCAGTAACGGCGATCCCTCACCGGCTACCGCCTACGGCACCTACGTGGGGCTGCGCATGGCCGTGCAGCACGGCTTGGGCCGCAGCGACCTGGAAGGCCTGAAGGTTGCGGTCCAGGGCATCGGCAACGTGGGCTTCCGTCTGGCGCGCCATCTCAAGGACGCCGGCGCCAAACTGTGGGTCTATGACATTCACCAGGACCAGATGCAGCGCGCGGTCGATGAACTGGGCGCGACGCCGGTGTCCGCTGAAGAAATCCTGACCTTGCCGGTGGATGTGGTGGCGCCCTGCGCGATGGGCGCCGTCCTGAACGACCGCAGTATTCCGAAGCTGCAGGCCAAGGTGGTCGCCGGTGCCGCCAACAACCAGCTCGAACACCCGGAACACGATGCGGCGCTGCTCAAGCGTGGCATCCTGTACGCGCCGGATTTCGTCATCAACGCCGGCGGTATCATCGATGTTTTCCACGAACGCACCGACCATGACCACAACCAGGTCCGTGCCCACGTGGAATCCATTGGCGACACCCTGGACGAAATTTTCCGACGCTCTAGCCGCGAGGGCCTGCCAACGGGTACCATCGCGAACCTTCTGGCGGAGGAGCGCTTCCGCCACACCCCCGCTCAACCTCGGCACACCAAGGAGACCTTGTCCAAAGTGAGCTGAAATCATTGAGTTAGCCGTTGATGAGGCCGGGGCTACACCCGGCTTGGTGTTCCTCAAGACCAACCCGTCGCCCGACTGGGCGTTCGCCGCGCCGTCGGGCGACGGGTTAACCGGACGGAACGCTGAGTCCCCTGGGAATCCCTGACAGACACTGGACCCGGAAGCCCTCTAGGGTGCTTCCCTCGCAGCAGGAGCGCACAGAGCAGGAAGTTGTCGTGCCACTGACCGGGCGGTTTTGCCCACCGTTTGCCCGCAACTTCCGGGGATGACCTACAACAACAATGCATTCGCAGGAGACTATGCTTATGTCTACCACTTCTTCCGGCAACGCAGAGGGCGTCATGGAAGCCAACGCAGAGAAACGCGGCCACTGGTCGTCACGTCTTGCCTTTATCCTGGCCGCTACGGGGTCCGCGGTCGGTCTCGGGAACATCTGGAAGTTCCCCTACATCACCGGTGAGAACGGGGGCGGCGCCTTCGTTATGGTGTATCTGGTCTGTATCGCCGCTATCGGCATTCCCATCATGATGGCGGAAGTCATGATCGGTCGCCGCGGTGGGCACAGCCCGGTCAACAGCCTGCGCGCGATTGCCGAGCGTGACAGCCTGTCCAAAGCCTGGCCGCTTGTCGGCGCCGTCGGCGTGCTGGCTGCCTTCCTGATCCTCTCGTTCTACTCCGTCATCGGCGGCTGGGCCGTGTCCTACGTGGGCACCGCGGCCACGGGCCAACTGGCGGGCAAGGACGCGGACGCCATCGGCGCCATCTTCTCAGGCCTGGTGAGCGATCCCGGCACCCTGTTGCTGTGGCACACGGTGTTCATGGCGCTGGTCATGGTGGTTGTGGCCCGCGGCGTCAGCGCCGGCCTGGAGAAAGCCGTCAGCATCCTGATGCCGGCCCTGTTCGTGCTCCTGCTGATCACCGTTGGCTACGCGATGACGTCCGGTCATTTCGGCGATGCCGTGGCGTTCCTGTTCGAGCCTGACTTTTCCAAGCTGACCACCAAGGGCGTCCTGATTGCCCTCGGCCACGCGTTCTTCACCCTGAGCCTGGGCATGGCGGTCATGATGGCCTACGGCTCCTATCTGCCGAAGGGCATTTCCATTGCCAAGACGTCCATTACGGTGTCCATCATTGATACCGTCGTGGCGCTGCTGGCCGGTCTGGCCATCTTCCCGGTGGTCTTCGCCAACGGCCTCGAACCGGGCGCCGGTCCAGGCCTGATTTTCCAGACCCTGCCGTTCGCCTTCGGCCAGATGCCGATGGGCAGCTTCTTCGGCACGCTGTTCTTCATCCTGCTGATCTTCGCCGCCTGGACCTCGGGCATCTCCCTGCTGGAGCCGCTGGTGGAGTGGTTGGAAGAGCAGAAAGGCATGAACCGCACCGTCAGCACCCTGGGTGCCGGCATCGCCTGCTGGGCGCTGGGCATTGCTTCCATCCTGTCCCTGAACCTGTGGTCCGACGTGCATCCGCTGGGCATGTTCACCATGTTCGAAGGCAAGACCATCTTCGATCTGCTGGACTTCCTGACGGCCAACATCCTGCTGCCTCTGGGTGGCCTGCTGGTGGCGGTCTTCACCGGCTGGTTCATGTCCCGCCAGGCGCTGGAAAATGAGCTGAGCCTGCCGGCTTCCGGCTTCAACCTGTGGTACAACACCATCCGGTTCCTGACGCCGGTGGCCGTTGCCATCGTCTTTATCTACAACCTGGTGTAAGCCGGTTTCACCGGGACCCGTCCGGGTCCCGGTCTTCCCCTTCCCTATTTCCCCAGCAGTTCGCCAAAGGGCCTGAGATTGATCACGTGGTCGCACAGCGTCTTCACGATCATCAGCAGCGGCGTGGCGATAATCAGCCCCACCGGCCCCCACAGCCAGCCCCACACCAACAGCCCGATGAAGATCGCCACCGCATTCAGGCTGGACACCTGACTGGTGAGCCAGGGCGTCAGCAGATAACCCTGGATGCTGGTGATGATCAGCGATGTGCCGCCGACAATGACCGCCATGTCCATGCCGCCGAACTGGATGAACGCCGCGATGCTGCAACCAATCAGAACCAGGAACGGCCCCAGGTAGGGAATCGCACTGGCAACCCCCGCCAACACGCCCCAGAAAGCCGCCTGTTCCATGCCGATCATCAGGAACGCCAACCACGTCAACACGCCGACAAAGATAGCCCCCAGCAGCATCACGAACAGGAACCGGCGCACCTGGTGATGAAACTCGTTCATGATGCGAGTCGCCTTGCGCATCCGGCCGAAGGACGGCCCGGAAATCCGCACCACCTTGCGTTTGTAGAGCGAGCCCACCGCCAGCAGGAAATACACCAGCAACAGTACCGAGAAACACTGGGTAATCAGGACCAGCGCAGCCGGCGAGCCCTGCAGCAGGTAGGCCTGGATATCCAGGGGTTTGTTGATGATCTGCACCGGCGTCACGCCAGCGGGCACGTTGGCCGTCCGGGCAGACTGTTGGCTGGCAGTTTCCTCAATTTGCTTGGCGGCCTTCTGGGCCTTTTCCATCATGCCCTCTTCGCTGTCGCGGGCATCGCCATCGTGGCGCAGCTTCTGGACCGCCGCAGGCACCTTGTCGAGGATGGCGGTGGCTTCCTGCTGCAACGGCACGCTGGCGCCGGCAAGTACCCCGATCATCGCCACCAGCACCACTGCGGCACCGACCGGCCGCGGGACGCGAATCGCGTCCAGCAGGGACACCAGTGGATCCAGCGCATAGCTGATCAGTACACTGACCACCAGCGGCAGTAGAATGGGCTGGGCCCAGTCAATGAAGTACAGGGCAGCAATACTGGTCAGGATCAGTAAAGCCGTGCTGCGGATGTTGATCGCATCCATCAGGGCTGGCGCTTCTTTACCCTCCGCCCCAGCCTCCTCCGCACGGCGTGTTTCGGCCTTCGTGTCCATTTATCCACCCTCGATTGGCAGCGACCGGCTTGGGCTTCCGGCTAACTGCTTATCTTTCCGTCAGATATAACGACACACGGTACTGCTTAACGACCGGTAACAACATTTCGGTTACGTCATCCCTGCTCTCAAGGGCCCGGCACCGCGGTATGGTAGCTCCAGGCGGTGCCGCAGGAACCCTTGAATAACGCGCCGTCGATACAACAATGACTAGCAGGAGCCGCCGATGGTAGAGGGGTCAGGGATCGATCCGGCAGTCGATTGCCATCTGTCGCTCTCAGTATCGCTGGAGGCCGCAATTCGGCCAACAGCGGATGGAGGTCAATATGGACAGTCCCAGGAAAGTCGTGACCGGGGAACCCAGGAAGAGTCTGATTGTTCTCTTTCTCGGGGCGGTGTTCAGCATCGTGATTGGCATCGTGGCGCTGCTGTCGCCAGGTTCAGGACACACCGATATGGCCGAAAACGTCGGCTGGCTCCTGATCCTGATCGGGGTTGGCGCCCTGATGTTCTACATCATTGGCAGAAGGGAGCGCCAACTGCGAAAGGAGTGACGATGGCGGACCCGGCGGTCCGCCTGGTTCCGGCATCAGACCGATGTCGCAAGCGAGGCCCTGTCGGCTTCCGGCTCGGCATCCTCCACAGCCCGGCCTGGCAGTACGGTATTCAGGATGATCGCCGTCAGGCCACCCATGGTCACGGCTGATCCCAGAACATTCTGGGCCATCTTGGGAAAGTGCTGGAACAGGTCCGGCACGGCCGCCACACCCAGACCAAGACCGAACGAGACGGCCATGATCAGCATGCTGCGCCGATCGAGATTCACGGTCGCGAGGATGCGGATACCCGCCGCAGCCACCGTGCCGAACATCACCAGCGTGGCGCCGCCCAGAACCGGCTTGGGCAGTTGCTGGAATACCCCGCCGATCATCGGGAACAGACCCAGCAACACCAGGATGCCCGCCACCCAATACGCCACGTAGCGACTGGCAATGCCGGTCAGCTGGATCACACCGTTGTTCTGGCTGAACGTGGTGTTGGGAAACGTGTTGAAGATGGCCGCCAGCATCGAATTGACACCGTCACCCAGAACCCCGGCCCGGATGCGCTTGCGATAGACATCGCCACGGATGGGTTCCTTGGAGATCATCGACGTGGCGGTGAGGTCGCCGGAAGACTCGATAGCGGTAATCAGATAGATCAGGGCGACCGGCAGAAACGCCCCGAAGTCGAAGGAAATACCGTACTTGAACGGCACCGGCAGGACGAACCAATCCAGCTTGGACAGCCCGGAGAAATCCACCTTGCCGAGCCCCATGGCCACGACAAAGCCAATCACCAGACCAAAAAAAATCGCGCCGGAACGCAGATAAAGATTGCGACTCTGGTTCATGATGATGATCAGCAGCAACACGCCGCCACCCAGTGCCAGATTGGTCAGACTGCCGAAATCCGGGGCCTTGAAGCCGCCGGCCAGGTCGGTGATGCCCACCTTGATCAGCGACAGCCCGATGGTGGTGATGACAATGCCGGTCACCAGCGGGTTGATGAACGTCTTCAGCTTGTGCAGGAACTGGCTCAGTACGATCTCGATAAAGGCGCCAAAGAAACACACCCCAAAGATCAGGCTGAGAATCTCATCCGGTCCGCCGCCCTTCGCCTTGGCAATAAAGCCGGCCGCCAGAATCGAGCTCAGGAACGCAAAGCTGGTGCCCTGCAACGCCACCAACCCTGAACCGATCGGCCCGATGCGACGCGCCTGGATAAAGGTCCCCACACCGGAGACGATCAACGCCATGCTGATCAGATAGGGCACCTCACTGCCCAGCCCGAGCACCCCCCCAATGATTAACGTCGGCGTGATGATGCCGATAAAACTCGCCAGCATGTGCTGGACCGCGGCCAGCAGGGTGGCAGGCAGCGGCGGACGGTCGTTCAGTCCGTAGAGTAGTTCCGGGGGTGTGTCGGCGTTTGAGGCCATGAGCGGGTCTCCGGTTGATGGTTCAGCAAAAGTCGTCTGCATTTGTCGTGCAAACTGCAAGCAACAACCTGACCAACCGGTTAACTTTTATTATTAATCCTTAAATTTCAGCAAATTAAAAATAATCGACTGGACAACAAATGAACAAAAATTGTGCCGGTACGTGAAAATACGTACCAGAACAGTGCCTTTGGGTAGCACATCGCACCGTTTATGCACATTCGCCCCCCAGCGGTCTGGATGGGCCTTTCCAGCAGGAGGGAACGTGGTACCATCGACGCGGTTGGCAGATTAACACGCCGGAGTTCACCAGAAGCTCCCCAAGTCACTGCCATGTACCTGACCCTCAGTGTGCATGGTGTCTGCGTGAAGCCATGCTCACGGCATACGGAGCATTGCAATGAGTGCACTTTGGATACGCCACCCGATGGCCGCCTGGACGGCCAACGACCAGGACGCCGGTAACGGCATCGTCGTCGAGAACGGCGTGATCACCGAGCTTGTCGCGTCCGGGACCTATCCGAGCCAACCGGTCGATCTCAACTGGGACGCCAGCGAACACGTCCTCCTGCCCGGCCTGGTCAATACCCACCATCATTTCTACCAGACGCTGACTAGGGCCTGTCCGCCGGCGCTCAACAAGAAACTGTTTCCCTGGCTGCAAACCCTCTACCCGATCTGGGCCGGCCTGACGCCCGATGCCCTGGCTGCAGCCACCGAACTGGCGATGGTCGAGTTGCTGTTGTCCGGCTGCACCACCGTGGCCGATCACCACTACCTGTTCCCGGACGGACTCGAGAACGCCATCGACATCCAGGCGGAAACCGCGACCCGGCTGGGCATGCGAGCCACGCTGACGCGCGGCTCCATGAGCCTGAGCACCGATGACGGTGGCCTGCCACCACCCCGTGTGGTGCAGGATGAGGCGACCATTCTCGAAGACAGCGAACGCCTGATCCGCCAGTACCACAAGCAGGACGCGGGTGGCCTGTTGGAAGTGGCCCTGGCGCCCTGCTCACCCTTTTCCGTGACGCCGGACCTCATGCGGGCGAGTGCCGAGCTGGCTGCCCAATATAGCGTCAGCCTGCACACGCACCTGGCGGAGACCCGGGACGAAAACGACTTCTGCCTGAAAACCTTTGGCCAGCGGCCGCTGGACTACCTGGACAGCGTCGGCTGGCTGCACAACCGGACCTGGCTGGCCCACGGCATTCACTTCAACGACGAGGAGATTGCCCGACTCGGCGAGGCAGGTACCGGCATCTGCCACTGCCCGTCCTCCAACATGGTGCTGGCTTCGGGCATCTGCCGCATCAACGAGCTCAAGGCGGCTGGCGCGCCGGTCGGGCTGGGCGTGGACGGCAGCGCCTCCAACGACCACAGCAACCTGATGCAGGAAATTCGGCAGGCGCTGCTGATCCAGCGGCTGCGTTATGAGGCGGACGAGTTTACGCACACCGATGCCCTGTCACTGGCCACGAAGGGGTCGGCTGACGTTTTGCGGCGGGATGATATCGGCGAACTGGCGGTGGGCAAACGGGCCGATCTGGCCCTGTTCAAACTGGACGAACCACGCTTCAGCGGCGCCCATGATCCGCTAGCCGCCCTGGTGCTTTGCGGCGCCAGTCAGGCCGATGCGGTCATGATTGGCGGGGAATGGAAGGTGCGGGATCGACAGTGGCTCGGTGGCGACACCCAGGCACTGATGGCCCGGCACCGGGAGGCTGCGCGGCGACTTTTTAACGGCTGATCGAATGAACGACGGAGCCCGGACCGGGCTCCGGCTTTTCGATCAATCAGTCGTGGCTGTACCAACTGCCGGACGCCACAAAGAACGGATTGAGCACGTCTTCCTTGCCATACTCGATGGGCGAGCCGTCCAGCTTGCGCACCTTGCCGCCGGCGGCTTCGAGCACCGCCTGAGCCGCGCCGGTGTCCCATTCGCAGGTCGGCCCCAGACGTGGGTAGATGTCCGCTTCGCCCTCGGCGATCCGGCAGAATTTCAGCGAGCTGCCAGCCTGGACCAGGCAGTGCTCCCCCAGCGCCTCGATGAAGGCCCGGGTGTCGTCGTTCAGGTGGTTCTTGCTGGCGACGACCCGTTTGCTTTGCGGCGGCTCGACCACGCTGAGCTGGCGCGTCTCACCGGCGCCATTGCGCTTCCAGGCGCCCTCGCCTTTCAGCCCCCAATAAACCTCGTCCAATGCGGGTGCGGTCACCACGCCCATCACCGGCTCACCATTCTCGATCAGCGCAATATTGACGGTGAACTCGCCGCTGCGATTGACGAAATCCTTGGTGCCGTCGATCGGATCGACCAGCCAGAAACGCGTCCAGTGTTTGCGCTCGTCCCAGGGCGCGTTGGCAGACTCTTCCGACAGGATAGGAATCTCCGGGGTCAGCGACTGCAGCCCCTCGACAATCACGTGGTGGGAAGCGATGTCCGCTTCGGTGATCGGCGATTTGTCCGCCTTGTGATCGACGGAAAAGTCCGTCTCGTAGATGTCGAGCACCTTGGCGCTGGCCGCTTCGGCAATGCGGACCACTTCGGGAAGCAGTGAAGAGTTCGAAGCCATGTGTAGAGGTTCCTGGCTGGCAAATGTCATTGGGATCAGGCCCGAGTTTAACGGAACGGGATAGCAACTGCGACGCAGACCCGCGGTCGCTGTCATTCTTCAGAACGGCAGATTGTCCCTGAGAAACCCGCGAAACCACTGGTGCGCCCGGTCCTTGTCCAACGCCACAGGCCAGATGAGAAAGATGGGAACCGTCGGCGTTTCCGTGGGGAACGGCAGGATCTGTAATTGCAGGGTGTCTGCCAGACGCTCGGCCAGGCGCAACGGCACCGTCGCAATCAGATCGCTGGACGCGGCCACCCAGAGCGGATTGCTGTATTGAACCACCCGTGCCCCGATGCGCCGTTGCCATCCGGGCCGCCCCAGGATCAGGTCCAGCGGCAGGGTCCGCTGTTCACGCTCGGGCAGCACCACATGCTCGGCGGACAGATAGTCGTCCAGCGACAACTCGCCCCGGATGTGCGGATGATCCTGCCGGGCTACCACCACCAGCGACTCCTCCGCCACCTGCTCGGCAGTCAGGCGCTCGTCGGCGGGACGCCGGGTGTCGAATGCCAGATCCGCTTCGGCACTGGTCAGTAGCGCCGACCAGTTCTCCAATTGCGGCAGAATCTGGATGCCCATGCCGGCACTGTGTTCGCGCAACGCGCTGATCACCGGCCCCAGCATCAGGGACTCGAAGTAGTCGATGGCAACAATCCGGAAGGTCCGGGCCGACCGGGAGGGATCGAACGCCTGCCCGGGTTCCAGCGCATCCGCCAGCGCTCCCAGCCCGTTGCTGACCTGCTCGTACAGCTCCCGCGCCCGCGGCGTCGGGTTCAGGCCGCTGCGACTGCGGGTAAACAGCGGATCCCCCACCGTCAGTCGAAGGCGCTGGAGGGCCGCGCTCACCGCCGGCTGGCTCATACCCAGACGATCAGCAGCGCGTGATAACTGCCCTTCTTCCACCACCGCGGCAAAGACCGGCAACAGGTTCAGATCGACAGACCTAAAATTCAGCTTCATGGATATTACATATACAGGATATTGATTGGCCAAAAAAGAGTGGAACGGGCGACGATGAGGCCTGAGGTGAATTATCGGAGAACAACAATGAACGAAAATAATCTCATCGGCCTGTCCGTCCTCTTCCTGGTCCTGATGTCTGCCCTGTTCGAGCGGCTCAGTGGACGCAGTGCCAACGGCGCCCGCACCGCCCGGGACTGGAAGATTGCTGGTCTGACGACCGCGATGATGGTGGGTATCCAGCGTCCGCTGGTGCTGTTCCTGATCGGCTACCTGATGACCCTGGCCCTGCCCGGCAGCGCGGGCTCACTGGCCTGGCTGGAGCACGAGCATTTCTGGATCACCCTGGTGGTGTATTTCTGTCTGGAAGAGTTTATCCACGGCGCCGGCCACTACTTTGCTCATTGCCGTCGACCGCGCTGGCGCTGGGCCCAGAAGGTGCAAGCGGTGTACAAACATTCCCATCGCCCCCACCATTTCAGCGGGGACGACGATCGCGGCAAACTGACCGCCACCCAGACGTTCACCAACGGTTTCCTCTGGTGGCTGATCATGCCCAACTACTGGTTCAGCCTGCTGTGCCTGTACCTGGGGCTGACGGAAGTTTTCCTCTGGGGCACCGCGATCAAGGGGCTTTGGGCCGCGCACACCCACACCGCGTGGAACTACGACCTGTATTTCCACAACCACAAGTGGGCCTGGGTACGAAAAATCATGTGGGCGCTGGCCCATGTGATTACCTTCCCCACCCAGCACCATCATCACCATGCGCGCGGCCGCAATTCCGCCAGGAACGTCTGCGGCTCGCTGGCTCTGTACGACTGGCTGGTGTTCGATACCCTGGCCATCGAGACCCAGCGGCCGGAGATCTACGGCTGGCGCCAGTCCGAGAAAGAACAGAAAAGCGTTCTCTACCGCTACTTCAACCTGGACCTGTCACGCTACCTGAAAACCTGACCGGCCCGGATCCATGCCGGCGGGAAACCCTTTCCCGCCAGTGATCGTTTACTCGAACCAGCCCGCCGGCACCCGCACGGCCAGCACATCGCTCTCGACGCACACCTTGCCACCGGCCATCAGCGTGCAGCTCACCCGAATCTTCTTCTCGCTGACGTCTTCCACCGTCGCCTCCAGCAGGATGTCCTCCCCCATGGGCACCGGGCGTTTGAATCGCACCTGCAGGTCGCCGGTGGCAAACCACAGGCGCTCGCCTTCTCCGATCGGACGGCCAGCCACCTGATACGCCTTGGCCATCGCAGTACAGATACAGTGACAGTCGATGATGGTGGAAATAATGCCGCCGTTCAGGAAGTGCGTCGGCCCGGCGCAATGATGCGGTGCGGGCGTAAAGCGGCATTCGGCGGTATCCGGGCCGGTCCAGCAGCTCTTGATCTGCAGCCCCTGGTCATTGAGGGGGCCACAGCCGTAGCAGTGGTTGTCCGGAATCTGGTCCTGAAAGGCGGGTATCGATGCGTTCATGGTCATCCTGTTCATCGGGTCGGCCAACCCACTCGGGGCAGATTTAATGTGCATGACGCACTGCAAACGTGGCCAGTGGCCGACGGTATTGGCTATGGTTGAGAGAGAGGCTGCAAACGGCCGTTCGGGGGTTTAGACAGGAGGATTTCAGGAATTCACGGCGAAGGGAATAGGCAGACGGTCGCAGGGTCGTGCGGGTCGCCGGAGCAACCCGCCATCCCATATCAGATATTGCCGTCGTCGCCCTGGCTGTCGGCACCGGCCATCCGGGTGGCACCACAGTGCAGGTAGCTGGACGATTGCAGCCATTGCTGGTCGGGATAGTAGGTGAATACCAACTGACCGCCCTTGAGATTGTCCACCACCTCGCGGATCACCTTGTTGCTCACCGCGGGGCAGCCATGGCTGCGGCCGATTCGGCCATAGCGCTGGACCCAGGACTGGGCCACGTAGTCTGCGCCGTGAATCACGATGGCCCGTTGCCGCGCCAGGTCGTTGACGCCTTTTTCCAGACCGTCCAGGCGTAGTGCGTACCCGTGGCGGCCGCGGTAGGTTTCACCGGCCTGAAACAGACCGATGCTGGACTGGTAGCTGCCCTCGACGTTGGAGAAGGTGGTGGCGTCGGTCATTCCGGAATTCTTGCCGTGGGCAACCAGTCCGCGGAGAACCAGCGACCCGGTTTCCAGGTCCAACAACCAGAGGCGCTTGGTGGAGGACGGCAGGGAGAAGTCGATCACAGCCAGTCGCCTGGGCGCGTGAATGCCGTGGCTAACCGCGCATTCGGAAGCCTGAAGCGCCCGTTGCAGGACCTTGTGACTCAGGTTGGGAGCGGCCTCGCTGAGTTTGTTGTACAGGGCCTTGTCAAAGGCCGCTGCGTGGCTTTGTAAGGCCAGACAGTTTGAAAACAGTACGCCCAGAACGACTGCCAGAACGCGTTGTAAGCGTCTGTCGATCATAGTTTCCCCCTCGGGTGCATTCGAATCCGCATGGGCTGCGCCAATGGCGGCTTCCGGAGCCGAAATCATGCGATGCCCCGAAAGGATGAGGCATTCTATCAAGGTTTTCTGCGATGCAAATCCAGCTGTACAAAAATCATACACTCCGGAACGTACGGATGCAGACGCGATACGTTGTAACTGCCTTTTGCCTCTGCCTTTTTGCCACCCAGGCCCTGGCATTACATCGCCTTAATCCCGACCAGTGCGAGCCCCTTCCGGACACGTCGGACTTCCATCTGGAAGCCATGGCCCGCTTCGCGGCACAAACCGATCACCACACACTCTGGACCGATCCGGCCCAACTGCGCAGCCTCCTGGCTCAACTGAACACGCTCTCGGACGACGGTCTGGTGCCGGCGGACTATTGGGCACCGGAGCTGCAGAAGGCGCTGGATCACCTGACCACCTGGGGCGAGTTGCCGGACTGCGACAAGCGCCTGGCGACGGATGCCTACCTGCGCGCCCTGTCGGATCTGCGCTACGGCAGGGCTTTCCAGAAGCAACCGCCGCCGATCTGGTATTCCCCCAACGTCGCCCGGAATGACGACCCGGCTGCCCTGGTGGATCAGGCGGTATCAGGCCTGCACGATATGGGCGGCGCCTTTGCCAACGCCCGCCCCCATACCGAACGTTATCGCAACCTGCGCAAGGGCTATGCCCAGGCCCGCAAAACCCTGCCGGATCACTGGGTCCAGCTTCCGGAAGGGCCAACCCTGGAGCACGGCGACTACGACGAGCGCGTTGCGCTGGTGCGTCGACGGCTGCTGACCCAGGGCTACCTGCCGTTACCACCGCGACCGGATGTCATGAGCCGGGTCTTCGACGACGAACTGGCGCTGGCGGTGGAACACTTCCAGGCCCGTCACAGCCTGGCCGTGGATGGCAAAATCGGTCCGCGGACGCTGCAGCAGCTGAACGTCAGCCCGCAGGAGCGGCTGGAGCAGATCCGGGCCAACCTGGAGCGTTTGCGCTGGCTGGCGCAGGATATGGAAAAGACACTGCTGCTGGTGGACATCGCCGCCGCCCGGATCGATTTCTACCAGGACGGCGAGCGGGTCTGGTCCGGCAAGGCCCAGGTCGGGCGCCCGAAGCGGGCCACGCCGGAGCTGAAATCCGTGATCACCCATGTCACCGTCAATCCGCACTGGACCATGCCCCGCAGCATTTTCCTGAAGGATGCCCTGCCCGCCATCCGACGCGATCCATCCTATCTCAGCGATCGCCACATCCGCATTTTCGACCGCTCGGGTCAGGAATGGCAGCAGGATGAGGTGGACTGGAGCGACCCGCGATACCTGACTTTCCGCCAGGATCCAGGGCCAGGAAACGCGCTGGGCCGGGTGGTGATTCGCTTCTCCAATCCGTATGCGGTGTACCTGCACGATACGCCCGCCGCCGGCCTGTTCAATTCACCGAACCGTTTCTACAGTTCCGGCTGCGTGCGGGTCCAGGGCGCGATGACGCTGACTCACCTGCTGTTCCGGGATGCCAGCCCCATGCTCAAGGAAGCATTCAACGCCGCGCTGGCCTCCGGCGAATCCCACAACGTCCACCTGCCCCACGGCGTCTATATCCTGATGGCCTACTGGACCGCCGAGGCGGACGCTAACGGGCAGATCACCTACCGACCGGATGTGTACGGCAGTGACCGTCCTCTGTTGGCACTGCTGGGCACGGAGCGACGTCAGCTGTAGCGCGGAAAAACGTCGGCGGTGCCGCCTTTGGACAACACCCACTGCCAGAGCTGGATATCCCGGGCCCGGAAAATGCCGGCGCAGGACATCAGGTAATAGCGCCACATTCGGTAGAACCGCTCTCCCAGCTTGTCGGCGAACCGTGGCCAGGCGGCCTCGAAATTGGCGTACCAGGCCATCAGGGTACGGTCGTAGTCGGGCCCAAAGTTGTGCAGATCCTCCACCACGAACAGGTTGTCCGCTGCATCGCCGATCTGGCCAACGGACGGCAGTTCGCCGTTGGGGAAAATATAGCGGTCGATCCAGGGGTCCGAGTAGGGTTTGCGTTCGTTCTTGCCGATGGTGTGTAGCAGGAACAGACCGCCCTCTTTCAGGCAGCGGTGCGCCACTTCCATAAAGGTGCGGTAGTTCTTGTCGCCGACGTGCTCGAACATGCCGACACTCACTACGCGGTCAAACGTTTCGTCGACCTCGCGGTAATCCTGCAACCGGAATTCCAGCGGCAAGTCGGGGTAGTGCTGCCTGGCCCAGTGCACCTGCTCCTCAGAGATGGTAAGGCCAACGCATTCCACCCCGTAGTGTTCAGCGGCATAGGCCATGAAGCTTCCCCAACCGCAGCCGATGTCCAGCACGCGCATGCCGGGCTCCAGCTGGAGTTTGCGGCAGATCAGGTCGAGCTTGGCTTCCTGCGCGTCATCCAGGGTGGTGGCGTCTTTCCAGTAGCCACAGGTATACGTCATACGACGATCCAACATCGCCTCGTAGAAGTCGTTACCCAGGTCGTAATGCTGTTCGCCCACCTGGCGCGCCCGGCGCCGCGTCTGGCGATTGACCAGCCGGCTTTTGAGGGCCTGCCAGATGGCAGTGGAAGGACGGACTTTCTCTTCAAGGTGGGCCCGCACCACCCGGTGGAAGAATTCGTCGAGTTGTTCGACGTCCCACTCGCCATCCATGTAGCTTTCGCCGAGACCGAGGCTGCCTCGGGCAAATACCCGCTCAGGGACACCTTCTGCATTGAGCTGCATGTCCCAGGGCTGCTCACCGCCAATCTCGATGCCCGCCTGCGCCATCAGATCCACCATCAGGCGATGAACGGACTTGTTCTCGGACAGGTACGGCGACTTTGGCTGGGTAGCCCTATCCATAACGCGTCACTCCTGCTACTGATGTCGGACGACTCGTCGAAATACCCCCTTGAAAGTAACGTCCCGCTATCGGGATTCAGAATTAGATCGTTTTTATCACTCAGTCAGTTTGTGGCTATATGGATCAACATATCATGTTCATCGGGCCCTTGAGTGGCCCCGGGCGTGATGAAATGGCCCTGTAAAAGGCTGTTAGTTGATCCGGATCAAGCCCTGTCGGCGTCATTCACGGCGTAACCCAGGCGAACGAAACCAGCCAGGTGCTGGCGCGGTCGGACAACACCCTGCGCCCGCTTGTCGGGCAATTTAAAGTTTAGACAGGTACGGGACAGCGGGCCCCGCTTTACAGTACGATCGCATTCCATGTTAAGCCGCTCCAATTACCACTGGCCGGCGTCCGTCGCCGCACTCGTCCTCCTGCCGTTCTTTTTCGTGGGAGGCCCCGACTGGTCTTCCGGTCCGCTGTTCAAGGCGGCCTGGAACCTCGGCCATATCATCTTCTTCACCCTGTTCACGCTGGCCGTGCGCCCACGCCGCTGGCTTAGTGGCGTCTGGCTGTGGCTGGCCTGTACGGCGTTCGTGACCGGCGTCGGCGTCATCATTGAACTGATCCAGGGCAATGTCGGGCGGGACAGCGACTGGCACGACATCTTCCGCAACCTGATCGGCACCTGGCTGGTGTTGGCCTGGGGCTATCGCCCACCGGCCATTACCTGGCGCCGGGCCCTCAACTGGGTGCTGCGTCTCACGGCCGTCGTACTGCTGATGATGGAGCTCCAGACCGTGGCCGCGGTGGCAGAGCAACAGTACCGGATCGCCAACCAGCTCCCGACCCTGTACAACTTCGATGATCCCCATCCCCTGCACTACTGGCGCGGTCGCGTTCATCGAACGAAGGACAACGCCAGCGATGTCGATGGCTTCCATCACAGCCTGCGCATGGATCTGCTGGGCATCAATCTCTACTCCGGCGCCTCGCTGGACAACCTGCCGGAGGACTGGCGCGGTTATGAGGCGCTGGATGTGGTGCTGTATAACCCGGACAGCACGCCGCTGGACATGACCATTCGCGTCAACGACATCGTCCACGACCGTGGCCACGGGGTCTACAGCGACCGTTTCAACAAGCGCCTGCACGTCAAACCCGGCCTCAATCGCTTCCACATTCCCATGTCGGACATCCGGAATGCGCCCAAGACACGCACCATGGACATGGACGAAATCCGCCGACTGGTCATTTTCACCACCCACCTCAAACAGCCGCGCAGCATCTACATCGTCCGCCTCGCCCTCGACTGAGGCGGACCGGTGCCCGCCTGATGGGCGGGCAGAACCAGGACAAAGACAGCTGCATGTTCGTGACCCTGCTGTGCCTGGTGATCGACACCCGATCCGGCGAAATCGAAATGGCGTCGGCCGGCCATAACGCCCCGCTACGCCATTACATCTGGATGCCGGATCGGCATTGATCCACTACACTGATGGGTGACGGAAGCTTTCAAAGGGAATCATGATGAATTCGGCGAGGACCGCCTGCTCACTGTCGCCGATTCCGCCCCACATGCGGATACGGCACTCATGGCAACACGCCTTGAGGCGGTCGCCGAATTCGCCGGCGATGCTCCGCAGTCCGATGACATGACCGTACTGACCCTCAAGCGCACATGACGACGACAACCCTGAGCCTGCAACTGACCAACAGCCTTGAGCTGCCCAATGCCCTGGCCTGGCTGGACGGCCACTTTGCCGAAGCCGGCGCCGACGAGACGGTCAGCGCTGAACTGAAGGTGGTGTTGGACGAACAGGTGGCGAATGTCCTCGACCATGGCAACGCGGATAACCAGCGCGTCAAGCTGTCCGTGGAACTGGAAATTGAGCCGGGCCACGTGGTACTGCGTTTCATTGATAACGGCGAACCGTTCGACCCCCTGTCCTCACCTCTGGAAACGGGCTTTGGCCCCTTTGAGGAACGTCCGGTCGGTGGTCCGGGGCTCTTGCTGATGCGCGAACTGACGGACGAGCAACACTACCGGCGCGCCGATCAACACAACGTGCTTGAACTGACCCGTTACTTCAATCCCCGTCCCAGAAAGGGATAACGCCGTAACTCTGTCAATCGATATCCGATCGTCCGGCACCACTGCGCTGAAGGTGTCCCTGGCCGGTTCGCTTGACAGCCAGACCGCACCGGAACTCGACGCCGCCCTCAACATATTCGCCAGCGAACAGGAAATGGACGATTACCTGGCGGCCATCCAATAGAGTGTGCCCCAGTAAGGCAGAGTCACGGCATCAGGCCGGCAGGCTGTCCAGCGCGGCCTGCAGCGTCTCGCCGATGCGGGCGTCGAGCTTGAGGGTGGACATATCGTCCGCGCGGGTGTGTCCCAGGTTCAGCGTCGCCATGGGTTTGCCCCACTCCCGGGCATAACGGCAGAAACGAAATCCTGAATACACCATCAATGACGAGCCAATCACCAGCAGACCGTCACTTTCCCGGAGGACGTCCAGTGCCCGCGTTACTCGCGGCTTGGGCACGAAATCCCCGAAAAACACCACGTCCGGTTTCAGGATGCCGCCACAATGGGGACAGTCGGCAACCTGGAATTCGCTGAAGTCCACGTCCAGGTCCGCGTCCCCGTCCGGTGCCGTAGCGGCGCTGAAGTGCCGGAAATCCGGGTTCATGTCGCTGCAGCGTTCGTGAACCTCGTCGCGGTTGCAGCGATACCCGCAATCCATGCAGATCACCTCGTCGGCCCGACCGTGCAGGTCGAGCACTGACTGGCTGCCGGCCCGCTGGTGCAAACGATCCACGTTCTGGGTCACCACCAGACGGGTGTGCGCCCTCTGCTCCAGTTCGGCCACCAGGAAATGAGCGGGATTGGGTTGGGCGTTGCGGATGACCGGCCAGCCGATCAGGCTGCGCCCCCAATAGCGCCGACGCACCTTGTCCTCGGTCATGAAGGATTGATGCTGCACCGGCTGCTTGCGTTTCCAGGCGCCCTTTCCGTCACGGTAATCGGGAATGCCCGAATCGGTGCTGACGCCGGCACCGGTCAGGATCAGCAGGTTGGGATGATGCTGGATAAAAGCCGACAGCTGCTCGCCCGCCTGCCGGGAGTGTTCATTGACTTCGGGGGCAGGGTCGGTGGTCATAGATGAGCTCCAATACAGTCGAGAACGTTGCGAGCGACGCGTACGTTGGGCTGACGCAGGAAGCCCAACACACAGAGTGTGCGGCCAATCTTCTCTAACCAGCCGGTTCTTGAAAATTCATGGTTCAATCCTGTACGCGATAACGGAGACGTCCGGTGTCCCCTTATTGTTGGGCTTCCTGCGTCAGCCCAACCTACACTCCTGAAACGTTTACAGCATTCTCTTTCGATGCTTCTACTTTAGAGACACGGGCTGCCGTCGCCAAGGGTTGAGCGTTTCGCGGTACCACTATTTGGCAGACCATTATCTGGCGCGTTAAATTACCCGCAGATACCCAAGGAGTCCCCCATGGCCGAACAGGACCACTGTCGCGAACTGCTGCTGGAAAACCAGCTGTGTTTTGCCCTGCATTCCACATCGCTGCTGATGACCAAGGTTTACAAACCCTTCCTTAAAGAATTGGGCCTGACGTACCCGCAGTACCTGGCCATGCTGGTGCTGTGGGAGTCGGATGGCATTACCGTCGGTGAGATGAGCAAACGCCTGTTGACCGATTCCGGATCACTCACCCCGCTGCTCAAGCGCCTGGAAGCCGACGGCCTGCTCAAGCGCGTACGCCGCCAGGCCGACGAACGGGTGGTAGAACTGCACCTGACCGAGGCCGGCCGAGCCATGCGCGACCGCGCCCGGGACATTCCCGCCTGCATCGTCAAAGCCAGTGACCGGGACGTCGATAGCCTCGTGGCCCTGAAAGAGGACCTTCTGAAACTGCGCAAGAGCCTGCAGGATGCGCTCTGACGGCACCTGGCCCGAGCGCGTGACGATTTATTCACCCATTTAACTTGCGCACAATATATTTGTGCGCTAATTTAATAAACACAGCGAGGCCATGACGTGACAGCGCGCCTCTGCAACCGCCGGGACAAGGTTAATTCCGGCAACCAGCTAAAGCCCATCAGGGCCTGAACAATTGAGGAGTGATTCTATGTCTCTTGAAAGTGTTGCCTATCGCGCCTATGCAGAAGCCACCGGGGGCCGTGTCGGTCGTGCCGTTTCATCCGACGGCGTGCTGGATGTCTCCCTGACGGTGCCCAAGGAAATGGGTGGCGCCGGCGGCGACGGCACCAACCCGGAACAGCTGTTTGCCGCGGGCTATTCCGCCTGTTTCATCGGTGCGATGCAGTTCGTCGCTGGTCGGGACAAGCTGTCCATGCCCAAGGATGCATCGATTGAAGGTGTGGTCGGGATTGGACCGCTCAACAACGGATTCGGCATTGAGGTAGAACTGCGCATCAGCCTGCCGGGTATGGACGATGAACAGGCCCAGACCCTGATCGACCGGGCCCACCAGGTCTGCCCTTACTCCAACGCCACCCGCAACAACATCGACGTCACACTGACCCGCGTCGATTAATGCATTGTGGCGCCGGCTCCCGAAGGGTGCCGGCGCCAGGATCATTCATCCGAGAAGTCGTTCATGCCATAGCGCTCGAGCCAGTCTTCGTACATCGGGGATGCCTTGAGATAGCGTATGGCGTCGCCAAAAGCATCGGCCAACCCTTCCGCATCCGGATACTGACGACTGATTGCCATGTAGATCGGGCTCATGTCCACCGGTGGACTGAGCAACCGGATCTCGTCCTCCACCCCTTGCCGCTTGGCCTCCAGCCGAATCGCGAAAGGATTGCCGATCGCGACATTAAAGCGCTCGCCGGCCACCATCCGCACCAGGGTTCTCTCATCCAGCACGCTGTCCTTGCGTATAAAATCCGCGTCGTCGAACGCCAGCCCATAGCTGTACCCGCGGATCATGCCGATCATCTGGCCCGACAGCGCATGGAGATCGCCATCAAATAACACATCCGAGTCGGTCCGGGTGAAGAACACATTGATTTCCGTGGCGTGCGGCTCGTGGACATAGATCACATCCCGGGCCCGCTCCGGCGTGTAGGAATAGGTCGTTACGATATCCACGCGGCCACGCTCCAGCGATTGCAGGACCCGCGGCCAGGATAAGCGTTTATAAGTGATACGGAGTTTGAGCTGATCGGCCAGGTAGTTGAGGACATCGACGGAAATGCCGGTCAGCTGCCCCGCCTCGGTGTAGTAAAAGGGGGGATAATCCACTTCGGCCAGGGCGGCAACCAGTACCCGACCCGGCTCGTCAGTGTCGGTCGACGCGGCCTCGTCTGACCAGCACCAACCGGACTGCAATAACAACACCCACAGCAGAATGCGAAATGGAATCGCCGTCAAACCCGTGTGCTCTTGCCTGGGACAGCGGCCGGACCTCCCGTCGAACCACTTGCCGAAAATAGTTAAGACGTCCCTGCATCCGCCTTTATATTAACGATAGTTCATTATTTCGAACCCGGCAGTAATATGCCAGCGACATTTGCTCATGCGTGCGTGCCCAATCACATCGCCGGGGTTGCGCTGTTGGAAAGTCACGTAAGGGGCAAGATCGACGGTGGCCGTCGGCAAAGCCGGTGATGTCCGACCAGGAGAAAAGCACCCCCGACGACAGGCGTCGGGGGTATAAGGCCTGCAGCGGCTCAGTGGCCGTAGATGCGCATCTGCGTGTTCTGTATGGACAGATCGTCAAACGCCACGGACCCGATGGAGGTGCCCCCCACCAGGACGCCGCCGATGTTCATGTCCGCATCGAAGGTGTTGAGATCCACCGCCAGGCTGTCGTTCCCCGCACCGTTAGGTGCCTTGTAGACGTCGATATCGGCAATCGCACCCAGGGTCACGATGTTCGGCGAGTCGTCGTAGCCGGCACCGGTCAGCTCCAGGTCGCGGATACCGACCGCCATGAACGGCACGTCCACGTCCATGTCGTCGATGGCGAAGCGGGTTTTCAGGTTGAGCTTGTCGGTGGCCGTGTCCACACGGATTTTCAGCTCGGTGGCGAGGCCTTCGATCGACAGGTTGTCCATAATCACCGTGCTGTCGGTATCGCCACGCAGTTCCCAGGCGCCGGTGCGCACCGCGAAGTCGATCGGCGAGCCGTAGAGCGGGAAGACGTCAATCGCCGCATCGCCGTCCTCCAACACGTCGATGTTGATCTTGATGTTATCGATCAGATCGGTGGCCTCATTGGGGATGGCAAAGCCCAGCTCCGAGAACATGTCGTCCCGGTTGGCGCCGCCGATAAAGACGTCGCTGACCGCCAGCGTGCCCTCGTCGGTGTAACGGACCTCGCCGATGTTGACCTGGGTTTCCAGTTCAATGGTGACACCGGCCTGGCCGGTAATGCCGCCCATTGCGGAGTCGTCGAGCGCCTTCAGTTCGGCCTGCGCCGCCAGGGGCAGTCCGGATACAGCCAGCGCCAGGGCTGTGAGTTTCAGGCTTTTCATAGTGATGTTCCCTTGTTGCTTGTTGTTATCGGGGGCCGCCTTGGCCCCCTACTGCGAGCATCAGGACGCCCCAGGGGGCGCCCGGCCATGCCTTACAGGTTGGGCGTCAGTGCCAGATCAATGGTGTTGCCGTCACCGGCCAGGAACAGGTTCAGGATGTCGGTCAGACCCCCACAATGTTCCAGAGGCGGCAGCGCATAGGTGCCAGTCAGGTTGCCACCTTCCAGCGGTGCGAAGGTTTCACCGTCCGGTGTCTGCATGTTGATGGTGACCGGCTCGACGGTGCGGCACTCGTCACCGCCACCGATCGGCAGCTTGAAGCCGAACAGGTTGACCGTGACCTTGGGCACGTTCACATACAGCACGGACTTGGCCGTCAGGGTGCCGTCGATCAGGGTGCCGGTGGTTTCATCAACCGGCTCAAACTCGACGTTCGCGGTGGCTTTCAGGCGCTTGAACAGCTTCAGCACCTGGAAAGAGCCGCTGGTCGGTTCGATGTTGAGGTCAGCGGTGTACATGCCAGTCGCCAGGTTCAATACGGCATCGATGGTCCCGTTGAGTGGCAGGCTGGAATCGGAGGCCTTGATGTGGGTGTTGCCTTCCAGATCCAGCAGGAAGTCGACGGTGCCGGAGCTGCCATCGTCGCCTTCGCCAGTCAGGGCCACGTCCACCGCCGGATTCTCGGCGTCGTCCGACTCGATGGTCAGGGTGGCGGCACTCGCAGCCGCTGTGTTGGCGGTGTAGGTCACGGTGACCGTGCAGCTTTCGTCCGCCGCCACGGTGGCGCAGTCGCTGGTCTGCATGAAGTCTCCGGCATTAGCGCCACTCAGGGAGATCGCCG
Organism: Marinobacter mangrovi; assembly: GCF_016798325.1. Taxonomy (GTDB): domain Bacteria; phylum Pseudomonadota; class Gammaproteobacteria; order Pseudomonadales; family Oleiphilaceae; genus Marinobacter_A; species Marinobacter_A mangrovi. Next base: position 274,592 of record NZ_JAERVO010000002.1, on the reverse strand, counting down.
TGACGTTCAGGGCCGCCGAACCGGTGTTGTTGACGGTCACCGTCTTCTCGCTGCTGGTGCCCACCTGGATGGTGCCGAAGTCGACACTGGCCGGGTCGACACTGATTTCCGGCAACGCCTGCATGTAGCTGGTGCCGGTCAGCGGTATCTCAACGGTCGGATTCTCCGGATCGCCGGACTGGATGGTCAGCGTGGCGGTCTGGTCGCCCTCGCCGGTGGCGTAGTAGGTCAGGTCGACGCTGCAGCTTTCACCCGGCGCCACCGTCGTACAGTTGTTGGTCTGCATGAAGGCATCTGCGTTGGCACCACCCAGGGTAATGCCGTTGACGCCCAGGGCCGCACCGCCTTCGTTGGAGACCGTGACCGACTGTTCGCCGGTCAAGCCGGACTGCACGTCACCGAAGTCCACTTCCTCAGGCGCCACGGCGATGGACGGCTCGGGGTCCGGCTCGCCGCTCACGATCTGGAAGGTCTGCAGGACCGTGTCCTGATCCGCGAGCTGGGTACAGTCCGCGGTGAACTGACCGATGGGATCCGGCGCGATGCTGCCGTCGGCGGTGCGCGCAGTCATTTCCAGCACCAGGCCGCCAACGTTGATGGTGCCCTCGCCCACCTGGGCGGCGGTGAAGGTCTGGGCGGCCGCTTCGCCGGAGGCCGGAATGGTGAACGACCCGCTGGTATCGGGGATGTCCGATTGCGGAATCGTCAGCGGCACCACGATTTCCTGGTCACCGGTGACCGTACTGATGATGTTGGTGGATGTGGCGGTGCCCTCAATGGTCGCCGAGCCCACGAGCTTCAGGCCGGTGCGCGAGGTCTCGTTGACGGTGGTAATTGCTTCGATCTGGAACGGACCAACGGCTTCACCCACCGTCGCCTCGGACGGGATGTCCGATGAGATCTCGGCCACGATGGGCTGTTCCCCGATCAGCGGGAACGGACAGGTGTATTGAAGGGTCAGGGATACAGGTTCGGCGGTCGCAGCGCCACTGGCCGCCATGAGTGCCGCGGCGCCAATGGCGGACGGCAACAGGCGCGTTTTCCTGCGTACAGTCGTCGAATTCATGATTCGTCCTCTAAGTGAGCGTATTTACTGTTTTTGTAGGGCTCGCAGACTGCATCGATGAGGTCCGATCTTGCGGCGTCTCCTTGTCATCTGCATTCGTCATGACAGATAACTGCCAGGGCCCTGTGAAAGCAGGCAGGGCCGTTCGCACCGGCCGGCTCGGGCACAGTGCGTCACTGTTATTAAGCGGGTTGAGAGGCAAGACGGTCATTGCCAGAAACGGCAAGGGCTTTGACAAAAACGGAAAGCGGAGCGGCTATTCGCGGGAATCGTGAAACGGGTCAAATTTCTTGAATGTCTCGCAGACTGGCCCGATCAGCCATCAAGGATCAGCGGCCCTGACGACGCACTTCGCCCGGTGTTTGACCGGTCCAACTGCGGAAAGCCCGGGTGAAGCTGGCCTGGTCACTGAACCCCATCCTGTCGGCAATCACATCCAGCGGTAGGTCCGTCTCGGTCAGGTAGCGCGTGGCGAAGGTGCGCCGGATGTCGTTGCGGATGTCGCGAAACGAGGTGTTCGCTTGCGCCAGGTGATGACGCAGAGAGCGTGGGCTCATATCGAGGTCGGCGGCGACGGTGTCCAGGTCCCCGCCCCGCCCCGGGTGATTCATCAAACGTTCACGCACCCGGGTAACGATCTCGCGGACGGATTCCGGCTCCATTTCCTCCCGAGAGCGGGCGCGCGCCAGGGAATAGGCCAGGTCCTGCTCGGAATCCTTCGTCGGCCCTCCGGTCAGCGGCATGGTGACCTGGTTGAAAGGACAGCCAAAGTGCATTTCCGACCCCCGGGCCAGCTTCTCCCAGTGCCGGGGATCCACGCTGCTCGGGAAGTCGAACTCGAAGCGAAAATGACTGCAGACCTGCGACGCCAGCGCGTGGATGCTCCCCATGTAGATTTTGGCCATGAAGGCGCGCAGCTCACCCAGATCCCAGTTGTCCCGCAAGCGGATACTGACGCTGGAGCCGGTCGAACTCAATTCCATGTCCATAACCGGCAGACACACCCGCAGATACTGGACGATCATGCTGACCAGCTTGCGACGATCCTGCTCCTGCTGACCCAGCAGTGCGTAACCGAGCAGCCCGTGGGCCGGAAAATCCAGTTGCTGACCGAATTCGAAGGGCGTTCGCTCGTCCTGTATCAGCCACTCGGCCTGGTGGATGATGCCGATGACCTGATTCATCGACAGGAAAGCCTCGGGGTTGGCCAACTGATCCACATCGACACCGGATTCCTTCAGGAGCGCCCGACGCCCGATGCCCTTGCCTTCCATAAAGCGAACGAAACGGCGCGCATAGCGCACCGAAACGATAGGCACGTTGTAAGCCATGCGGTTGGACGATTGCATCGCGTGTCATCCATGAGTCAGTAATGTAGAGGATTGTTGTTATTGAGCCTCTGACTGCCGGCGATGTCCGTGTCGCCCAGAAGTACATCTCCACTGCACAGGCCTTCTTTCGACCGGCACAGACCGCGAGGAGATGAGCGGAGTATAGGAAGCGTGACGCGGTGGTTTTCTGCCAACCGGTCACGCTTTGTTCACAATGGCCGGATATGACAACCCGACCGGGTCACTTTGCAAAGGGGGTCAGGCAGTCCAGCCGTTGACCGCCAGCGGTGTCGGGACTCGCTCCACCAGGACGCGACCATCCCGGACCGAAGCCAGCACTGGCGACTGGTTGCGCAGGACATCGTAGGGGGTGGCGCCGTTCAGCACGACACAACGCGCCGGGAGGCCGGTCCCGATGCCGTATTCCGACAGGTTGAGAACGGCAGCGCCGTTGTCGGTGATCAGCTCCAGCGCGGTTTCAATACGGTCCATGCCCAACATGTGGCAAGCGTGCAGCCCGACATCCAGCGTGCGCAGCAGGTTGCCATTGCCCATCGGGTACCAGGGGTCGCGGATCGAGTCCTGCCCCATCGCCACCTTGAGTCCGGCATCCAGCAGTTCCGGCACGCGGGTAATGCCTCGGCGCTTGGGATAGCCGTCAAAACGTCCCTGCAGGTGGAGGTTTTCGGTCGGCAGGGCGACAAAGCGGAGGTCAGCCTTGGTCAGCAGGCGGAACAGACGGCTGCAATAAGCATCGTCATAGGAGTGCATGGCGCAGGTGTGGCTGGCACTCACCCGACGTCCGTAATCCCGGGCCAGGGCCTCAGCGGCAAGGACCTCCAGGAAGCGCGAGGCCGGATCGTCAATTTCGTCGCAATGGACATCCACCAATCGATCGTGGCGCTCCGCCAGGTCCATCAGGAAACGCACCGACTCGGCACCATAGTCCCGGGTATGTTCGAAATGCGGAATACCGCCCACCACGTCCGCGCCGATCTCCAGGGCTTTGCCCATCAGGTCGCGCCCCCCGGGAAACGACAGGATGCCCTCCTGCGGAAACGCCACAATCTGCAGATCGACGAAGTCGCTGACCCGCTCGCGTACCTCCACCATGGCTTCCAGTGCGACCAGCGATGGGTCGGTAACATCCACATGAGTACGCACATACTGGATGCCGTGGGCGGCGAACAGGCGCAGGGTGTCTTCGGCCCGCTGGATCACGTCATCCCGCGACAGCATCGGCTTGCGCTCGGCCCAGCACTCGATGCCTTCGAACAACGTGCCGCTGCGATTCCAGCGGGGCTCCCCGGCCGTGAGGGCGGCATCCAGGTGGATGTGGGGCTCGACAAACGGCGGCGTTACCAGATTACCGCCGGCATCCAGCTCCCCGTCGGCCACCGGGGTGAGATCCTCCAGTGCCTGTGGCGCACCAAACCGGCCATCGCGGATCGGCAGTCGGAACAGACCGGTCTGCCCCGGCAACCGGGCGTTGGTGATGGCACTTGCTTGTGGGGTCATGTCGTGTCTCCTGGGACGTGCATACCGTCGCGTGGCGGCCTGAGTAGGGCCCGCGCCAGTATCAGGGTTTCCAGATCGTCCGGCGAGTCGGGGTTCAGTCCGGTCTCGCGGAACAGTTTATCCAATCGATAGCGCACACTGTTGCGGTGGGCGCCCAGTGAGGCGGCCGCAGCGCTGATGTTACCGCCATGAACCAGCCAGGCATCCAATGTGGGCGCCAGCTTGTCCAGTAAAGCCAAACGGTGGTTGAGTCCCGGCCCCAAGAGGCTTTCCAGGGACTCGCGTGGGCCCAGTTTCTGCCGGAGACGCTCGACCAGGGTCAACGCGTCTCCGGTGTTGAAACGGGCCTGATGCTCGTCGGCAATAATCGCCCGCGAGACCACCTCGGTCACCGTCACCATTGGCAGCGAATAGGGCTGCTCCAGCAGGGGCAATTGGCATTCATCCGCCAGACGCACCAGCGACGCGGGCAACTGACCGATGTAGGCAGCGCCGGTGAGCACCACCAATCCGGCGATATTGGCATCGACCCCCTCATAGACCAGCTCGGACAGATTTTCCGGGCTGCGGTGGCGGCTGATGCCTGTGATAAACACCAGCTCGCCGCCTTTTACCCAGGGTTTGAACGAGCGGTTTTCAGCCACATACGGCCAGCGCACCACTCGGTCGGCACCGGCCTTGCCACCACGCAGCTGGATGGCCTCGAGGCCGGACAGACCGGGAATAGCGGCGCAGGTGATGGCCACGGATCAGGCCGCCCTGGCCTGCCCGGCCCGCTTCGCCCGCACGGCATCAGTGGCCAGGTGAATCAGGCTGTAGCCCAGCGCCGCAATCACCACGCCCACCACCGGCGCCACCCAGGGCGACGTGTAGGCCGCCAGCGACCCCACGGCGTAGGCCACCAGACCGGTGACATTGAACGCCGGGATCGTCGCCGTATCGAGGTCCGGATAACGGCCCCGGCAACCCACCCAGAAGTTGGCCATGATCACACCGCCTACGGGCGGGATGAAGGTGCCCAGCAGGATCAGGAATGGAATCAGCCACTCATACATTCCCAGCACCGCCAGCACGGTTCCGACCGCCGCACCGATCACCGTCACCAGCTTGCGGCGCCGGGTGCGGAACATGTTGCAGCCGGCCACCGCGAAGTTATAGACGGTGTTGTCCTGGGTGGTCCAGAGATTGAGGAACAGCATCAGGATGCCCAGTGTCGCCAGCCCCTGGGTGACCATGATGTCGACAATGTCCGATTGCTGGTAAACCAGGGCACCGAAGGCGCCCACCAGCGTCATCAGACCATTGCCCAGGAAGAAAGCCGCCAGCGTGGCGATGACTGCCGTCTTGCCGGAGCGGGCAAAGCGTGTCCAGTTGGTCGCCTGGGTGCCGCCACTGACGAACGTGCCGAACACCAGGGTAATGGCGGCAGCGACGCCCATGTCATCGGTGGGTACGATGGCGCCCAGACCGGCCAGGCCACCCCCGTCCTCGGTGGCGATGCTCATGCTCACCGCGATCAGAACCATCATCGCCGGAACGGCAAAGCGGGATAGCCACTCCAGCCCTTTATAGCCGATAAACGCGCTGATACAGAATCCGAAGCCGAACACCACCATCAGCGGCAAGGTCCAGGCTTCGGACAACCCCGTCATCTTGACCAGCAGCAGCGCCATGGTGGCCGTGCCCCAGGCATACCAGCCAATCTGGGTAAAGCCGAGAATAAAGTCAGACAGCCGGCTGCCCATCTGGCCAAAGGCAAACCGACTCATCAAGGCGGTGTTCAGACCTGAGTGCGCGGCGATGTATGCCAGGATGGCGGCGTAGACACCCAGCAGCAGGTTGCCCGCCAGCAGCACCAGGAGCATGGTATGGAAATCGAAAGCGGTGCCGACCGATCCTCCGGCCCACATGGTGGCGGTAAAAAAGGTAAAGCCCAGCAATACCAGCCCCATCGACCAGACGCTCTTACGGGCCGTCTGGGGCACAGCACTCAGCGGATAATCCTGTTCTTCAGGTTGGGTTGGATGGCTCATTGGTTGGTCTCCCGTTCGTGTGATCCGTCACGGCAGCTATTGGCAATGGCTGTGCCAGACCCACCCTGTTGTCGGTATCCCGCTTTACGGAACCGGCATTTATTGTGCAACCTGCACAATAAAAACGGAAAATCGCAAGAATGGCCTATCCGGACGCACATCCATAGTGCAATTTTGGCAATCCCGCACCCGAAGGGTTCATTGGATTGCTTTCATAGACATGAGCTATCAAAAGATAAGTGAATCTACGTTGTTTAAAACCGGGGGTTCGCCCCTATACTTGAAGTAGACCCTGAAGAAAGTTGTCCTTTTCTCAGGTCACCGTTGCAGTCAACCCATTCAGGGAGACGCCATGCAGAACACCGCGCTCAGCCGCATACTGATCGTACTGGCGATTTCGCTTTTCGTCGTCGGCAGTACGCTGTCCCATCCGTCCAATCTGGCGGTGGATCAGGCTGTAGTCAGCGGGTACAGCATGGACATGAGCGGCGACCTTGCCGACGACGGCCCGTCGCCGGGCGACTTTTTCATTTTCTTCCTGACCACCGGTGTCATCGCACTGGTCGGCTTGCAGCAACTGGTGGGCAGTACGCCACAGCCCGCCAAACGCGCCAAAGAAGTCTATTACCCGGTCCAGCCCCAGGGCCCACCCTCTCCATTCTGATTCCGTGAATGCCCGTTCCGGTTCTGTGACGTCCCGATGGCGTCTGCCGGACTCCAACGACATCGAATTGAGAGTGATTGTTTTTATGATGAATTACCGTGCATTACCCACCAGTGAAGTCATTGGCAGCCAGCGTATTGTAGAGCCCAACCTGTCCCCGGAACTGACGCCGGATGACCCGGCCACGTCCGTGATGCGGGATTTCCGCAAGAAGCGTCCAGCCACCATCAGCGCCGATCTTCATATTCCTGAAGCGCGTGTGCTGATGAAAACGGCGGATGTCCCCCTGAAGCTGGTTGTTAATCGTGTGGGCGAGTTTATCGGGATCATTTCCCTGAAAGACATCCTGGGCAAGAAGGCGATGTCCAAGGCCCACGGCATGGGTGTCGGTGTGGAAGAAGTCCAGGTGCGTGACATCATGCATCCGGCCAACGAATTCCCGAGCATCCATATCCGCAACCTGCACGACATGCGGATCGGCGATGTGGTGGAGACCTTCAACCGGACCAAATCCGACCACTTCCTGGTGTTCGAGGACGACGCTGAAAATCCTGGCAACACCTGCCTGTGCGGCCTGATCTCCGCCAGCCTGGTCGCCCGCCGGCTGCATATCGCCCTTGATAGCAGCGCCCGGGCACGGTCCTTCTCGGACATCGTGAACGCCGTTCACGGTCACTTCGAGTAAGTCGTCAGCGGTCTTTCCCGGCCCCTGAGGCCGGTCGCTTCATGCCGGGGCGCGCTGTCAGGCGTGCTCCCGGCGCTCACGCAGAGCCGCAAATGCATCTTCCCGCCAGGGGCGGTGCGTCGCCCACTCAAGGTCATCCCGCTTGAGTCCCAGTGCTTCGAGAGCCGCATCGTCCAGCACCAGCAGGTGCCGTAACTGGCGCCGCTTACGCCACAGGCGATACCAGTGATCCATACCTTCGGTCAAAGCCACCGGTGGCATGGCCGGCATGTAAAATTCCGGCACCTGTCGTGTCGTCGACTTGGTCGTCTTTATGGTGGGTTGTTTGGATCGGTTCATGATGCTCACCTCCTCGGAGGTTCGTCACTGACCGGGCGCTTTCGCCTGACGGTCTTCACCATTAAAGATTGCGCCTCTCCCGAGGTTTTATCAATTGAAAGCGCCGCCCAATCACCGCCGTCTTTTGCTGAATCGACGCCCGCCCGAGTGACATTCTCTGACGACCGGGACCGTTGATCTCGGTCATCTGTCGGGGGAAAAATCCATCACAGCCATAGCGAATGCCGATTTTCACGGGCCGCCTCGAATCGTTAGCATGATAGCTATCGAGACCCAGGCAAGGAGATGCTCATGGCTGACAACGCGGTATCCGGAGAAACGACGTCGAAACAGGCGTTGGTGGTCGAAGGGGGTGCCATGCGCGGCATCTTTGCGGCGGGCGTGCTCGATGCCTTCCTGGCCAACGATTACCTGCCCTGGGATTTCACTGTCGGCGTTTCGGCGGGCTCAACCAACCTGATTGGCTATCTGGCCGGGGACTTTGGTCGCAATTACCGGGTCATCACCGATCACGCCTGCCGGCCGGAATTCATCAACTGGCGACGGTTCCTCCGCGGTGGTCATCTCTGTGATGTGCGCTGGCTGTGGCAGCAATCCTTCGCCGACGTCTGGCTCAATCTCGAGCGTTTTCACCAGCAGGCGATCCCGTTGTGGGTCGCGACCACCGCCATCAACAGCGGCGAGCCCCACTACTACCAGATCGACCGGAATAACCTGCACGATGTGTTTACCGCGTCCTGTTCGATCCCGATCGCCTTCCGCGACTTTCCTCAGATCGAAGGCGAGCCAATGACCGACGGAGGTATTGCCGACTCCATCCCCGTCCGCTGGGCCTATGAACAGGGAGCCCGGGATATCACGGTGGTTCTGTCCAAGCCCCAAGGTTTCCGCAAGAAGCCCGGCCGTTTTCCCGGACTGATCCGCCCCTTGATCGGTAAGCATCCCGCGCTTTACGAGGCCGTCAGAACCCGGCCCGACCGGTACAACGACACGTTGGATTTTATCGATAATCCGCCCGAGGACTGTCGGGTCCGGGTGATAGCACCGCCCGAGGATTTCCCGGTCGGACGGCTGACTACGGACGCGGACAAACTGGATAAGGGCTATCGCCAGGGCATGCAAACCGGCAGCGACTACCTGGCGGCGGCCGGCCTTGAGAAGCCGCTGCCCCAGGCCTGTTAGCGCAGCTGACTGTCCTTGCTCCCACGCCGGTTGTAGCCGGCAACGGGGCCTTCTTCACGGTCCCGTTCTTCCTGACACTTCACGCAAAGCCGCACACCCGGCAGTGCCTCTCGTCGCGCCTTCGGTATCTCCGCGTCACACTCTTCGCAGTGGGTCAGGCTCTCACCCGCGGGCAGCCGGCTGCGCGCCCGCTCCAGCGCATCTTCCACCGTGCTGTCGATCTGGTCCTGAACGGCACCATCCCGACTCCATCCTCCGGCCATGATGTACCTCCCGGTTAACTGACTGACGTTTTATCATAACGCATTCGGCCAACTGTCAATTTGTGTCAACAACGCCGCAAACCTTGCCATCAGCGACTACAGTTTTACTGATAGGTGTGCTGCGCTGGCTGGACAGGTCAACACGTGGCAGCACTCGCTTGATGCAAGGAGGCCTGAATGGCATCGACGGCTGTCCCCGGCAGACGGCCCCATCGGCTGAAAACCGCGGGACTGGTGATTAGCCTGATTATTCTGTTAATTGCAGCGGTGGCTTTTACCGTGTCCGTGGTCCAGATCCAGTCGGCCATCACCGGCTACGTCGGCGGTAATGGCATCTGGTCGCGTGCGCAACTGACGGCTGTTTCCCACCTGGACGACTACGCTGCCCAGGGGCATCCAGAGGATCTGCGCCTGGCCCGCCAGTGGCTGGACATCCCCCTCGGCGATATGGACGCCCGGCTGGCGATGGAACAACGTCCTATGGACTACGAGGCCGCTCGCCAGGGGATGCTGCGAGGTGACAACCATCCGGACGACCTGGCCGGGATGATCTGGCTGTACCGTTACTTTTCCAACGTGGGCGTGTTCCGCAAAGCCGTAGAGGCCTGGCGGGACACCGATCCCTACCTGCTTGAACTGAACCGCATCACCCAGTCACTTACCGAAGCCTGGTCCACATCCCGACCGGACCCGGCCCAGATCGAGGCGGTCCGGGCGCGGCTGGACGCGGTCAATCAGCAGTTGCAAGTGTATGCCCGCCGATTCCGCACCGCCATGGGCGAGGCCGCGCGCTGGACCTCGACGGCCCTGTCCGTAGTGAGTGCGGTGTTTTTGATCCTGCTGGCCCTGGTGGCCTGGCGGCTGGGTAACCGACTGGTGCAGATCCAGCGCAGCAGTGAACAGAAATTCCGCTCCATTTTCGAGCAGAGTGCCGTGGGCATTATCCAGGTGGACACTCGGGGCATTGTGATCGATGCCAACCAGGCTGCTTGCCAGATCCTCGACACCCCGGACGATCACCTGCTCAACTCGCCGGTCATGGAACGCATCCATCCGGACGATCTACCTCTGGGCAGCGGCCCCCATAAAGCCCTTCTGAGGGGCCGAATGGACAGCTATACGCTGGAACAACGCCTGCAAAAAGGCAGCGGAGACCACCTGTGGGCCCGACTGACCGTCTCCATGGTCAATCGGCGCTCCGGGCAGGCCGCCTATTTCGTCGTCATGCTCGAAGACATCTCCGAGTCCCGTCGATTGGCTTCAGAGCTAAGTTACCAGGCCACTCACGATGCCCTCACCGGTCTGCTCAACCGACGTGAGTTTGAACACCGCCTGGCGATGATGCTGGGTCGGGCCCGATCCGAGCACTCCGAACACGCCCTGTGCTTTATCGATCTGGACCAGTTCAAGATCGTCAACGACACGTCCGGCCATGCCGCCGGCGACCAGCTGTTGCGGGAAATCGCGCGGCTGGCGGAATCGCGTCTGCGCGAAGGCGATGTGCTGGCCCGGCTGGGCGGGGACGAATTCGGCCTGATCCTGCAGAACTGCAACCTGGATACGGCGGCCAACGTGACAGAAAAGCTCCGGCAGGCGCTGGAATCCATAGTCTTCACCTGGGAGGAACAATCCCACAGCATCGGCGCCAGTATCGGCGTCGTGCCGATATACGCTGAGGCTCCGGATATCAGCGACCTGCTGCGGTCGGTGGATATCGCCTGCTACATGGCCAAGGACGGCGGACGCAACCGGGTTTACGTGTCGACCCCGGACGACCGCCAGCTGCACCTGCAACGCGGCGAGATGGCTTGGCTCAACCGGATTCAGGCCGCGCTCACGGAAAACCGCTTCTACCTGGACGCCCAGCGCATCCTGCCGGCCCGGGATGACAAGAAAGGCCTGCGCTACGAAGTCCTGGTCCGCCTGACCAACGAACAGGGCGAGCGGGTGTCACCCGCCGAATTCCTGCCGGCCGCCGAACGGTTTGGCATCGTCCACAAAATCGATCGCTGGGTCATCAGCGAGGTGGTCAGTCAACTGGCCCGGGCCCGCCAGCACCTGGAAACCCTCGATGCCTGCCACATCAACCTGTCGGGGCGATCGTTCGACCAGCCGGATCTGGCGGACTTCATTGTCGGCGAACTCAACGCCCATAACATTCCGGGCAGCAAGCTCTGTTTCGAAATCACGGAAACCGCGGCGGTGCATAACCTGTTGGACGTGAAAGCCTTTATGACACGCCTGCAGAAACTGGGCTGCACCTTTGCGCTGGACGATTTCGGAACCGGCCTGTCTTCCTTCGGCTATCTGCGCCAACTGCCCGTGGACTGCCTCAAGATCGACGGTTCCTTTGTCCGCAACATCACGCGGGATCGAAACGACCTGGCCATGGTCCAGGCGATCCACGACATCAGCCGTACCCTGGACAAGGTGACAGTGGCCGAGTGCGTCGAGGACGGTGCAGCCGCTGACCTGCTGAAAGACGTGGGTGTCGACTTCCTGCAGGGTTTCGGTCTACACCGGCCCTGCCGCTTCCGGGAACTGCTCTTCCCCCATACCCACCCGGAAGCAGCAGACGAGCCGCCCCTGACGGAGCAGGTCCGCTGGCCCTGATCCCCCATCGGCCCGACGCCCAAGGAGCCGCTGATTCACGCCTGAATCGTCTCTGCGTGCTCAGGCGTTAAACAGAGGTTCCCTAACATGACGTCTGTCATCTGACACACGGACGCTCTCTTGATTTCGCACCAAACCAGAACATATCGTTGCCGACCTTTTTTCAACCGGTCTTGATCAATGGGAATCAAAAACGAACGACTGCGCTGGCAACTGGTGTCCGGCGTGCTCCGCGCCCTGCACCTGGAGCGCCTGACCGCACGCTACAGTCACCGTTCGGTGATGGCGGCGTTCAGTTTTCTGAACGGTACCGTCAGCATCGCGCTGATCGCGTTTGTCGCACTGCTGACCCAACAGGCGTTCATTTTCCCATCGCTCGGTGCCACCGCCTTCATTCTCTTCCACGTGCCGATGGCCGCCCCGGCCTCGCCCCGCAATACCCTGTGCGGTCACCTGATCGGCGCCCTGATGGGCTATGCCAGCCTGCACCTGTTCGGGCTTGCCGACGCGCCATCGGCCATGGCGGCCGGCGTGGATCCGGCTCGCGTGGGCGCGGCCGCGGTGTCGCTGGGCGCAACTGGCTTTGCCATGGTGTGGCTGCGGGTGCCGCATCCGCCGGCCGGTGCGACAGCCCTGATCGTGTCGCTGGGGCTGATGCCGGGGCTGGATCAGCTGCCGGTGCTGATGGCAGGCGTCACCATGCTCCTGCTGCAGGCTTTCACCCTCAACCGGCTGGCCGGTCTGCCCTATCCACTGTGGCGCAACGCACCCGAAGCCTCTCCGAACGCTGCACTGGACACCTCGCGCTGATGCCAGCACGGACACCATCGCGTTCGATTGGCCTGCCGGCCCGGGCCGCGCTATAACAGAAGAAAGCGGACGGCGCAGGATCGGCCGATATGGACATTATCAAGGCAACTCCCGACCATGGTTTCGCCATTGCCGAGCTGGCCCTGATGGCCGGTGAAGGCATTCCCGACTATTTCTGGGAGATGGCGCGGCGTCCTGACCAGAGCAGCCTCGAGTACGGGGCCGAGAGGGCGGCCAGTGCGGACCAGAACTTCTCGTTCAAAAACGCCCACCTGGCCGTCGACCAGGATCGTGTGACCGGCATGCTGCTGGGCTATCGTCTCCCCGCGGCCGACGCGGCCGAAGACCTGGATACTCTTCCGGATTTCATCCGCCCTCTGGTGGAGCTGGAGCAGCAGGTGCCGGCGTCCTACTACATCAACATGCTGGCCACCTACCCCGCATTCCGCGGTCAGGGCATTGGCACGGCGCTCATGGACAACGTGCCGGAATGGGCCCACGCCGCCGGCTGCGACCTCGCCAGCGTGGAAGTGTTCGAACAGAACCCCGGCGCCTTGCGCCTCTATCAGCGCCTGGGCTACCAGATTGTGGATTCACGGGACGTAGTGCCTCACCCGTGCTATCCCTACACGGGCAAGGTGTTTCTGCTGACCAAACCGGTCTGATCGGTGCGATCAGGCCGCCTGTTCCTGCTGGGCCTGATACTGCCCCTGCCGTGCCAGACTGTTCAGGCGGGCCCGCTTGAAGAACGCCTGCTGCGCCTTCTCGCGGTTGGCCGGATCGCCGCCCCACGCCTTCATCGCATGCTCCTGTAACGCCCGGCCGTAGGACATGCTCAGTTGCCAGGGCGCCCGATCACGCAGCTGATTGAGCGCATTCAGGTTGGCCGTGGCCTGTTCCGGGGTCTGCCCGCCGGACAGGAAGTTGATGCTGGGCACCGCCGCCGGCACGGTGCGTCGCAGGATACGCAGCGTCATCTCCGCCACGTCTTCCGGCGCAGCCGGCCCCTGCTCCTTGCCTAGCGTGACCATGCTGGGTTTGAGAATCATGTGTTCCAGGACCACGCCGTGCTGGTGCAACGCATGAAACACCGCGTGCCAGACCTGCTCGTTCACCTCGGCGGCCCGCGCCATGGTGTGATTGCCGTCGATCAGCACCTCAGGCTCGACAATCGGCACGATGCCGGCGGCCTGACAGACGGCGGCATAGCGCGCCAGCATTTCCGCGTTGGCGGTCAGCCCCAGTGCCGTAGGATTGTGATCGGTGATCGGATACACCTCGCGCCACTTGGCGAAGCGAGCGCCCTGGGCCTTGTAGCCGTCCAGACGCTCGGCAAGGCCGTCCAGACCGTAGGTGATCATGTCACCGGGGGCGCCGGGCAGATCGCCCTTACCCTTATCGACCTTGATGCCCGGTACGATGCCCTGGGAGGCGGCCAGTTCCGCCAGTGGCGTACCGCTATCGTCCTTCTGGCCCAGGGTTTCCTCGTAGAAAATGACGCCGCTGATGTACTTTCCGACATCGGGCGTGGACAGCAGCATGGTGCGATACCAGCGCCGGTTCTCTTCGTTGGATTCGACGCCCACGGCCGCTAACCGCTTGCTCATGGTGCCTGTGCTTTCATCGGCGGCGAGAATACCGCGCTCGGCGTCGATCATGTCTTCAATGGTTTTCTGCAGCTCAGCGCTACTCGACATGGTGAAACCCTCCTTGTGTCCATGGGTCTTCAGGGAACCCGTGATTGACTCCCGAAACGCCCCAGATCGTTTCCCATTTCAACCGGCGGGACAAGGGATCCAACACAGTGGTAATACTCCCGTCATACTGGCGCCGGCACTGCTGGCATTCAGCGATCCTCAAGCCCGAGTCGCTGGTGCCACTCGGCCAGGGATTCCTTCGGATATTCGTCAAAGACCTTGTCCCGTGGGCCGGGGTCAAGCGGTACCCACTCCGGTTTGAAGGCGACCATCAGATGGGTGCGCTCCGGCGCCTCCGGCAACTCGGTATCAATCGCTGATGCCATGGGATGCACCAGGTCCGGCCAGTTCGGGTCGTACAGCCAAAGAACACTGCCGCAGACTTTACAGAAGTGGCGCTGGCCGGAGCTTTCCTCGATGGTACCTGTCTCGGCGTCCGCCATCCGGGCGTGGTAAATCGTAATGTTGTCCTCACCCCAGACCCGCAGTGTGTTGTAGTCGGCCCCCAGGTTGATGGCGTAGCCACCGCCTCCGCCGGTCTTTCGGCAAATCGTGCAGTAACAGAGGTTGAACGGGTACGGATGCGCGGACTCCACGGCAAAGCGAACGGCACCACAATGACAGGATCCATCGAGTTTCATGGGCCTCTCCCGGTTGGCAGAAAATGAACATCAATCTTAACGCTAACGCGCCTGCCACCCGGAGAAAAGGCATCCCGATCAAGTTTTTTGTCTGTCGATGTCACATTCCGTCCGGCTGTCTCGTCTTATGGGTGAATCCAACCGTAAAGGAGCCACACCCATGCAATCCCGACTCGACCCTTTTACCGCCGCACCGGACGCCATCCAGGCCATGGTTCACCTGGAAAGCTATCTCCACGATTGCGAACTGGAGTACTCTCTGGTGGAACTGGTGCGGATTCGCACCTCCCAGATCAACGGCTGCGGCTATTGCCTGCACATGCACACCCGGGATGCGCGGGATGCCGGCGAAACGGAAGAACGCCTCCACGTGCTGACCGCCTGGCGTGAATCGCCGCTGTTCAGCGATCGCGAGCGGGCAGCCCTGGCCTGGACGGAGTCACTGACGCGAATCGCCGACACCGGCGCCCCGGACGCGGACTTCGAACAGGCCAACGCCCAGTTCAGCGAAGCGGAACTGGTCAAGCTGACGGTGCTGATCGGCGCCATCAATACCTGGAACCGGATCGCCGTCGGTTTCCGCCGGGTGCACGCCACCGGGGGCGCACGCACACCCAAGGGATCGGTTCGGTCCAAGGCGACGGCATAAACAAGGAATCACCTCATGAGCCAGGGATCTGCGACTGACTTCGAAGCCCATCGTCCGGCCCTGAAAGGACTGGCCTACCGCATGCTCGGCACCGTCTCGGACGCCGAGGATGTGGTGCAGGAAGCCTACCTGCGCTGGCACGGCATGGACATCGGCGGCATCGACAACCCGGGGGCCTACCTCTCGACGGTTGTCAGCCGCCTTTGCCTGGACCGCTGGAAAGAGGCCCGGCACCAGCGCGAGACCTACGTCGGTCCGTGGCTGCCGGAGCCTGTTGTGCTCGAGACGAACGACCCGGCGTCGATCCATGACCTGGCCCACGATGTGTCCTTTGCCCTGATGCTGGCCCTGGAACGCCTCTCGCCACTGGAGCGGGCGGCGTTTCTGCTGCACGATGTCTTTGACATGGACTTCCGGGACGTGGCCAAGACCCTGGATCGCAGCGAGTCGGCCTGCCGCCAACTGGCGAAGCGGGCACGCCACCACGTCCAGTCCGCCCGCCCCCGTTTCGAGGCCGACCCGGATCAGGGCGAACGCCTGGCCGAGGCCTTTTTCAGTGCGTCACGTTCCGGCGACACCCAAACCCTGTTGACGGTGCTGTCTGAGCACGTGGTGCTCCACGCCGATGGCGGTGGTATCCGTTCAGCCGCCCTGCGACTGATTCATGGAGCGGACCGGATCAGCCGCTTCTTTGCCGGTGTGGCTCGCAAGAAAGGCCAACCGCCCCGCTGGTCCCGCCGGGTCATCATCAACGGCCTGCCGGGCTTCCTGACGCTGGAAGCCGATGGCATGCTGCAAGTCACGTCGGTAGCCCTGCATGACGGTCGGATTACCGACATTTATGTGATCCGCAATCCGAATAAACTGGATCACCTGGCGCATCTCGTACCAGAATCGTTGATGAACGCTTCGAAAAGCGATAACGGGAGGTTCCCGCATGAGTCACCAGAATGATGTACCGATACAACTGTCCAACCCGGAAGGACTCTACGATCCAACGGAAAACGGGTACTCACATCTCGCTGTGGTCTCTCCGGGCAACCGGCTGGTCCTGATTGCCGGCCAGGGCGGTGAGAACGCCAACGGCGAACTTCCGGGCGATTTCCACCTGCAGGTGCGCTGGGCGCTGTCCAATCTTAAAGTGGCGATCAATGCGGCCGGCGGGGAACTGTCGGATATCGCCAGGCTGACGACGCTGGTGGTCGATCATGACGAGGACAAGCTTCGCGTTTTGGCCGAGGAAATCCGGCAGGCCTGGGGATCCGATCCGGCACCGGTTCAAACCCTGATTCCGGTTCCTCGCCTGGCCCTGGACGGCATGCTGTTCGAGGTGGAAGCCACGGCGGTATTGCCGGTCGAGGCGTACGCCTCTTAAAAACAGCCGGGGCGCGCAGGTGCCCCGGCCGGTCAAGGCTTATCGGCAGGCCGGTGGCAGGAACTTGCCCTCGGCGTTCTGCCCGTAGCAGCTCCATTGCAGGCCGCTGTCGGTGGAGGCGGGTTCCAGCACCAGGTATTGGGGCTCGCCAAAGCTGTCGGTCCCCATGTTGGCCGCGAGAATACCGTCGTCGTAGATACCGACTTCATAGTGATTGCCGGTGACCATCGCACTCGGGTAGCCCACCGCCTGCAGCGATGCCGGCCACTGGTTGTTGGCCTGGACGTAGCGGTTCACGTCCCCCTGGATCTGCTGCATCTGGCTGTAGGCGTCCTGGTACCGCGCCCGTTCCACGTAGTCCTGGTAGGCGGGAATGGCCACGGCCGCCAGCACACCAACGATCGCCACGGTGATAAGCAGTGAAGCAAAGCCGCCGGCACCGCCGCCCACCCGGGGCACGAACAGCGACAGGAACCAGGCAAACCCATGGCGGCGCGGCTGACGCACGGTTTCGCCACGATGCAGGGCAATGGCGGCCGCCATACGCTTGCTCAGCCAGGGGTAGTCGCCGGTCAGCTCGTTGAAGGACATCCAGAAGCCGTTGGTGGCCTGTACCTGGTTCAGGTAGGCGTCCACATTCAGGGTTTTCCAGCGGGTATCACCGGCGGCTATGGCCGCAATCGCCGCCTTGATGTCGTCCTCGGATTCGCAGCAGGCCACGCCGTAGCGATCGCAGGTGTATTCCTCGGCACGCCGCAGGGCTGGCCCCAGCACCGGCAGGATCGACGCCGGCATGACGAAGGAACGCCAGGACAGGTGCTTGCGATGGATATGGCCCAGCTCGTGGCCGATGTAGAAGTCGATGGCACCGGGCTGACTGTCCAGCGCGTCCACCACGTCGGTAAACAGCACCACGAAGTGCCGTCCCAGGAACTTCGTTGCCAGTGCGTTGAAGAAATCCGCACGCAGCAGATAGGCCTCGGGCACCTTCTTGAGCCCGACTTTCTCGCAGCTGGCCACCAGCTTGCGGTGCAGGTCCGGGTACTGCTCCTCGCTGATGCGAACACCCGACCCCTTGAGGTGCGAAATAAACGCCGAATGGGCGAACAGGAACACCAGGTAACCCAGCAACAGGTAGAGCAGCGCGATGCCCAGTGTGCCTACGACCAACGCCAGCCAGAACAGGCCGGACAGGACGGCCGCCATTACGAACAGCGGCTTCTCATGTTTGTAAACCAAATCCATTGAACGATCCCTCGAATGCTTTGTTTTCTTTTTTAAATCCAGCACAGCACCGACTCCGGCCGGCGCATCGCGTTGAATACTAGTCCAATACTGCCCGTGTTTTTGTGAAAAGATGTATCACTCACACAATGACAGCGGCCCCGACACCTGCCCGTGGCATAATGGCCGCCATGAGACTCGACCGGTTCATCAGCAAACACACCCGCAGCAGCCAGAAAGCCGCACGCCAGGCCATTGCCGGCGGTCGCGTCGAGATGGACAGCGTCACGGAACGCAACCCGACCGTCACCGTCGGCCGTTTCCATACCGTCACGCTGGATGAATCAGTACTGCAGTCCCGTCAGGCGCATTACCTGATGCTGCACAAGCCCGCCGGCTATCTCAGTGCCACGCGCGATCCAACGCACCCGACGGTGCTCGACCTGGTGGATCCGGTACTGCGGCCACAACTCCACATTGGCGGTCGGCTCGACCGGGCCACGTCCGGACTGCTGATCCTGACCAACGACGGTCACTGGTCACGACGGCTCACGGAACCCCGGGAAAGGCATTCCAAGGTCTATCACGTGCGCACGCTGCAGCCGATCACGCCGGAGACGGCGGTCCGTTTTGCCGAAGGCATCTACTTCCCCTACGAAGGCCTGACCACCTCGCCCGCCCAGCTCGAACAGCTGGGCCTTTGCGAAGCGCGCCTGACGATCTACGAAGGGCGCTACCATCAGGTGAAGCGGATGTTTACGGCGGTCGGCAACCGGGTGGTTGCCCTGCACCGGGAAAGCATGGGTGACATACAGCTGGACCCGTCCCTGGCTCCCGGTGAATGCCGCCAACTGAGTCATCATGAAATTGCATCGGTTGACTAATGTCACACTGGAAAACGTCGTCCGTGACAACCTGTTCATCGGTACCGGCTCTCATCTGACGGCCTTTGTGGTTACACTAATGGGGGCTAACCGGGCACAGGACGCTTCCAATTCATGACGTTAAGACACCCCCGACTTTCTCGCCGACCGATTTCGCCAGCCGTATGGGTAATGCGTTGTCTGCTCCTGATGGTGTGCCTTTGCGGCACACCGGCCCATGCACAATCGTCGCTGATGGACCTGCTGCCCCACCCCGGGCAGGAAAAGAAAGCGGCCACAGAAAGCCAGGATCAGCAGGACGACGCTACCGACAAACAGTCTGCTGACAAACAGAAAGACCCGTCCGAGTCAGGCCAGGCCAACGACGGCGAGAACAAGGCCGGAGAGCGTCAGGACAAGGACAAGCAGCCACCGCCGAAGCCGTCTCCCAACCCGGTGCAGCCGGCGATCGACGACAATGCCGGCAAACCGCTGCAAAGCCAGTTGCCCTCCGCCCGGACGGCGGATATCCGCCAGCAGATCCAGGCCCTGCGCAACTCCCTGGATGAACGCCTGGTGGCGCTGGCGAACAGTCGCGAGCGACTGGCCTATGCCGACAGCCTGCTCAAGCGCCTGGATGACGAATACAAGAGCTTCGAGCTGCGGTTGGAAAAAGCGGGCTTGAACCTGACGGACGACTACGCCCGCCTGCTGCGCCAGCGGCTTGACCGCCTGCGCCGCCAGACCATTGCCGAAGGGCTCACCGAAGGCATTCGTGACCAGCTTTCCGCTGCCCGGGAAGAACAACTGCGGCTGGAAGAATACGAAGCCGTCATGAACCCGGACAACAACGCCCAGGGGCAAATGCGACAGAAGCGCGCCGACCTGCTGCGCCAGCTCCACAAGGCCGTGACCGATCACATCGAAGTGCTCAACGAGTACTACAGCACGGTGACCCAGCTGCGGGATCGGGTCGATGCCTACCAGGAGCTGCTGCAACAGCGTCTGTTCTGGCTGCCAAGCGCCGATGTGGTCAGCAAGGACACCTTTAACCAGCTCTACCAGGGTCTGGCCTGGTTCGCGTCTTCGTTCAAATGGTCCGCAGTGAAATCGGCGATCAGCGCCTCCGTCAGCGAGCGGGGGTTCCGCATGGCCTTGCTGGTGTTGGTACTGGCGGCCCTGCTGGTCAAGCGCCGGACGATCCGCAAGGCCCTGATCGACACCGGCGAATACGTCGGCAACGTGGGGCACGATGCCTTCCCCATGACACTGATGGCCCTGCTTTACAGCCTGCTGCTGTCCCTTCCGGGAGTGCTGTTGTTGTCACTGGGCACGCTGCTGGTCAAGGAAGGCAACGAATTCTTCAGCGCCATATCCAAAGGTTTCGGCGCCGCCGCCTTCATCATGCTGCTGCTGAACCTCGTGCATAAGGTGGCCCGTCAGGCCGGCCTCGGGGAACGTCACTTCAAGTGGAATCCGAAGACCCTCCAGGGCATCCGTCGGGAAATCCCCATCCTGATGGCCGTGTTGATTCCCATCACCATTGTCATGCCGACGCTGGAAACCCCGGACGGGGCCGTCTATCGGGATAGTCTGGGGCGCATCCTGTTCCTGGTGGCGTCGGCAGCCCTGGCCACCTTTGCGCATCGCACCATGGCGGCGGTTCGTCACCGCCGGCTAAACAACCGGACGCTGCGTATCCTGCACTGGTTCGCCGTCGCCACCCCCATGCTCCTGGCCCTGGCCTCCCTGATGGGCTACCACTACACGGCCGTCCAATTGGAAGGCAGTCTGTTTATTTCCATTTGCTGGCTGGCCTTTGTCATCCTCCTTTACTTCCTTGGCCTGCGCGCCCTGTCGGTGCGTGAGCGGCGCCTGACCCTGGAGCGCCTGCTGGAACAGCGAGCCAATGAGCGCAAGATGGCCGAAGCACGGGAGGCAGCCGAATCCACGGGTGAAGGCGTCCCGCCAGCCCTGGACATGCCGGAGATGAACCTCAAGGACATCAGCCAACAGAGTACGTCACTGCTGAGAATCCTGGCACTGGCCATCGCGGTAACCGGCCTGTGGTTCATGTGGAAGGACGTCATACCGGCCCTGCAGCTGTTCGACAGCGTCACACTCTGGAACATCAGCACCGGCAGCGGTAAAGAGGATCTGATGCCAATCACCCTGGGGGACCTGCTGGTGGCCCTGTTGTTTGTGGCCGGCACCGTGGTCGCGGCCAGGAACCTGCCGGGTACCCTGGAAGTGATGATCCTCAGCCGGCTGAATCTGGAACCGGGTTCCGGCTATGCCATCACGACGCTCGCCAAGTACGTCATCGTTTTCCTGGGAGCGAGTATTTCCCTGGCCGTGCTGGGGCTGCAATGGTCCAAACTGCAATGGTTGGTGGCCGCACTGGGCGTCGGTCTCGGTTTCGGTCTTCAGGAAATCGTCGCCAACTTCGTCTCCGGCATCATCCTGTTGTTCGAGCGGCCCATACGGGTCGGCGATACGGTCACGATCGACGGCATCACCGGCACCGTGACCCGTATCCGTATCCGCGCGACGACCCTGATGGACTGGGACCGCAAGGAACAGATCATTCCCAACAAGACCTTCGTCACTCAGGATCTGACCAACTGGACCCTGTCCGACCCGATTACCCGGGTCATCATCCGGGTGGGCGTGGCCTACGGTTCGGACGTCGACAAGGTCCGTGACGTTCTCTACCGCGTAACCCTCGATAACGAGCGGGTGGTGGAGGATCCGGCGCCGGCGGTGTTCTGTGTGGGCCTGGGCGACAGCAGCATCGATTTCGAGATTCGGGCATTCGTCCGGGACCTGATGGACTTCATGCCCCTGTCCCACGAATTGCATTCCTCAATCACCCGGGCCCTGCGCGAAGCCGGCGTGGAAATCCCCTTCCCGCAGCGGGATATCCATATTCGGACAGCCGCGCCGGTGCCGCCCATGAACAGCGCCGCCCAACAGACCTCGGGCTCCTAGTTCGGGCTTTTAAAGGGGATTCGCGTCAAAGGTATTGCAGGTGCGGATCTCGCCGCTGTCGAAGCCTTGCCGGAACCAGCGCACCCGCTGCTCGGACGTGCCGTGAGTGAAGCTGTCCGGTACGACCGACCCGCCGGCCTGGCGTTGCAGGCGGTCGTCACCAATGGCGCTGGCTGCGTTCAACGCCTCGTCCAGGTCGCCCGCTTCCAGCATCTGCCGCTCGGTGTGAGCGGCATGCCCCCACACGCCGGCAAAGCAGTCGGCCTGTAATTCCTGGCGAACCGACAAGGCGTTCACGGTCGCCTGACTGCGTCCCTGCCCCGCCTGGCGCACCTTGTCGCTGATGCCCATCAGCGTCTGCACATGATGGCCGACTTCGTGGGCAATCACGTAGGCCTGGGCAAAATCACCCGGCGCGGCAAAGCGCGTTTTCAGATCGTGGAAAAAGGAGAGATCCAGATACACTTGTTGGTCGGCAGGGCAGTAGAACGGCCCGACCGCCGCACTGGCCAGACCGCAAGCGGAATTGACCCGTCCCGAGAACAGCACCAGTGTCGGCTCACGATAACGCCCGCCCAGAGCGGCGAACTGCTCGTTCCAGGTTTGCTCGGTATCCGCCAGGACGACGGACACAAACTCCACCAGTTCCTGATCGGCGGCACTCAGTTCCCGGGGAGACTGGGTGGTGGACACACTGGTGCCCAGCAGCATGGGCAGAAGATCGACGCCCATGAATCGGGCGCCGACAACCACGACAACCGCCAGTATCAGCACGGTACGCCCGACCTTGCTGCGCAACAGGGCCGGCAGGAAGCGCAACAGCATCATGCCGCCCGCGCCGGCCGCCGAGTACCCGGCGGTGTCGCCACGCCGATCCTCTACATGACTGCTCTGCTGTCGACCCCGCCAGCGCATGGCCATCGCCTCCCCTATCGCATCCGAAAGGATCGCCCGACGGCACAAAACCGGGTGTCCCTTGACTATAGCCCAGCGCGGGTACCCACCAACGACCAAATGGGTATAAAAACCAACCGCTACCGGATCATCCTGCATTCGCGGAATCGCTTATACCTTTCACGCCCACCGACACGGATAATACGTATCCTAATCACTTCCATGTTTGCCCCTGATCCCACTCGCGCGATCACTGCGGGGTCTCCAGACACAATAGGGATACCATGTCGGCCCAGGCGCCATTGCATGAATTTTCAAAATTCAAGGTATTGCTGATCGAACTGGCACTCGCCATGGGCGGTTTCGGGATCGGTACCGGTGAATTCGCCATCATGGGGCTGATGCCCAACCTGTCCAGTGACCTGGGCGTCAGCGAACCGGAAGTCGGCCACCTGATCAGCGCCTATGCACTGGGTGTTGTGGTGGGCGCACCGCTGCTCGCCATCCTGGGCGCGCGGCTGTTCCGGCGGCATCTGCTGATCCTGCTGATGGCGTTTTACGCACTGGGGAACGTCGCCAGCGCCCTGGCGCCAGGTTATGACTCCCTGATGGTTTTCCGCTTTATTGCCGGCCTGCCCCACGGGGCCTATTTCGGTGTAGCCGCGCTGGTGGCGGCCTCGCTGGTGCCGGTCAACCAGCGCGCCAAAGCGGTCAGTCGGGTGATGATGGGGCTGACGCTGGCTTTGTTGATCGGCAACCCGCTGGCCACGGTGCTGGGCCAATCCCTGAACTGGCGCTACGCCTACATGTTTGTCGGCGGCATCGCCGCCCTGACCGCGGTGCTGGTGTTTTTCTTCCTGCCCCTCAACCGGGACGAACCGCGCAACAGCCCGCTGCATGAAGTCCGGGCCTTCCGCGGTGCCCAGCTCTGGTACGCCCTCGCCATCGGCGCGATTGGCTTTGCCGGTATGTTCTGCGTGTTCAGTTACCTGGCGCCCACCCTGTTGAACGTGACAAAGGTGGAACCGTTCTGGATCCCCATCGCCCTGGCGGTGTTTGGGTTGGGCGGTTTTATCGGCAACATCCTCGGCGGCTGGCTGTTTGACCGCCTGCAGTTCCGCTGCGTGGGCCTGCTGCTGATCTGGGCCATCGGCATGCTGATGCTGTTTCCGCTCGCCACGGGATCGGTCTGGAGTCTGCTGCTGATCTGCTTCCTGGTCGCCCAGATGTCCGCCCTCGGGCCGGCGCTGCAAACTCGCCTGATGGATGTGGCAAACGAGGCCCAGACGCTGGCTGCCGCGTCCCACCACGCCGCATTCAACGTGGCCAACGCCCTTGGCCCCTGGCTCGGCGGCATGGCGATTACCGCCGGCCTGGGCTGGCAGTCCACCGGATACGTCGGTGCGGTGATGGCCGTTGCGGGGCTGGGCATCTTCATGATGGCCTGGCGCCATGAGAACGGCGGGCAGCTGGTCCCAGAGCCCGACTAGTCGGGCTCCGTCTCAGCCTCCGGTCAGCCGGGCCTGGGCGGCCGAGCCTGCCGACGGTGACTCGTGCAGCGCGGCCAGCACCGCCGGGTCGCGATCGTAGATGTCCGGCCGGAACTGCAGCGTTCCATGACCGTCGACCCAGACAGTCCAGTATTGCAGGTGGATCGGTATCGGATCATCCAGCAGGACGGTGGTGGTTTTCCGGGACGCCAGCACGGCATTGAGACGATCCTCATCCCAGCCGGGTTTTCCCTTCAGCAGGTAGGCGGCCAGTTCCATCGGATCCTTGAGCCGGATGCAACCGGAACTGAAGGTCCGTGCGCTTTTCTGGAACAGGTCCCGCGACGGCGTGTCGTGCAGGTAAACGTCGTATTTGTTGGGGAACATGAACTTTACCTGCCCCAACGCATTCTGTGGCCCCGGCGCCTGCACCAGCTGATACGGCAGGTTCCGGGCGGACACCCGGCTCCAGTCCACGGTCGCCGCATCCACGCGGCGCCGGTCGGCACCCCAGCCCTCGTAGACTTCGAAACCCAGACGCTCCAGATAACCCGGATCCTTCAGGATCTGCGGCAGCTTGTCCTGCAGGATCAGCTTGGTGGGCACGGTCCAGGTGGGGTTCAGGACCAGGTAACGGATCTGATCGCTGAACACCGGCGTGCGCCGGTAGGGCTGCCCGACAATCACCGGCTTTTCCATGACGACCTGATCGCCCTGTACGACTTCCATCTCAAACGCAGCGATGTTCACCAGGACGTAACGCAGCCCCAGGCTGTCCGGCAGCCAGCGCCACCGCTCCAGGTTAAGGTCCACCCGGTCAAGCCGCTGTGCCGGACTCAGGTTAACCATCGCCAGGGTCTTGCGCCCGATGATACCGTCGTCCGTCAGGCCGTGTCGGCGCTGGAAGGCGCGGATCACCGGTTCAAGCCGGTCGTCAAACACATCCGCAACCGGGTCACCTGCCTCCGCGTCCCGGAGATCCCCCAGCAGGCGCAAGCGTTGCCGGATGACGGGCAAACGGTCATCGCGATCCCCTACCTCAATGGACGGTCCGGCGGGAATCGGCGGCCACTCCATGTTGGCCATGGCCGCCAATCGGCCGTGGGCACTGCGTAAGGCCTGGTAGCCCGTCTGGGTCGGTCGCAAGGCGTCGACGGTGGCCACCAGGTTGCCGCTATCCAAAGCCTGGGACAGCATTTGGTAGAGCTCGCGCTGATGCCTTTCGGCCTGCCATTCGGGGTCGGTCGTTTCCGGATCGACTTTGCCATCGAGCAGGTGCGACGCCAGCAACAGGAAACTGTCGGAAAGCAACAGATCCCGATCCGCCAGGGCCGCCTGCGAGTGTTCTGTCTCGCTGTCCTGTTGCAGCTCGGCCAGCGCCCTGGCGTGGTAGTCGTCGGGCACCAGACCGTCGCCGGCGATACCGGCCAGCACGCTCATCCAATCGTCTCGCAGCTCGGGCCGGGTCCAGGCAGGGGTGTAGCCGCGGGATTCGTAGAAATCGCTCAGTGCGGCGGTCGCAACCAGGGGCTCACCACCGGCGGCCACCGTATAGCCCGCCTGAATCGCTTCCAGCCGCTGCCGTAACATCTCGTCTGCCCCGGCCGGGGGAACCAGCCCCACGATGAGCAGCACCACCACAACACTCGCCGTTAATCCTTTGTACATCCAACAACTCCGTTTACCGGCCCCCATGGTTACCGTTGTCTGTCGTCC
Organism: Marinobacter mangrovi; assembly: GCF_016798325.1. Taxonomy (GTDB): domain Bacteria; phylum Pseudomonadota; class Gammaproteobacteria; order Pseudomonadales; family Oleiphilaceae; genus Marinobacter_A; species Marinobacter_A mangrovi. The sequence continues at coordinate 248,548 of NZ_JAERVO010000002.1, read as the reverse complement.
CTGACCGGGCATCCGCACGTATCTTGCCATTGCGTTACAGCATAGCGGGACCCTTGAAGCTCGCCAATCGATTAAATCCTATTGTCCAACAATCAATAATCTTAATATTTCAGTGATTTGATCCAATAGTGTGCGGCTGGTCATGAATCCGGCAATCGGAACGGATTGAAGGTATACGCCTGAAACAGGCCGGTGTAAAAAATAAAGAAAAAGATCAAAAAACGACCAACACGAAACAGGAAGTTCAAGTCCATGACCTCGCTACCTTCTTCTTCGACGGTACTGCATGATGCCTTTTCGCCAAACGAAGATTGCGACGGCAACCTGACCCTGGCGGATTGTCAGGCCCTGCTGGCCCGTTACGGCAGCCAGTCCAGCGCCTATTTCACACTGCAACAGGACACACCGCGCTTCGGCGCACGCAGCATCGGATTCATTGCCTACCGGGTCGTGCGCATTCCCGGGTTTCGGTTCAATATCGTTTTCGCCAATCCGGTCTGCGATCCCAAAGCGCGTTCCTGGCTGCTCGGCCGTTTCCTGAAACAGGTGCCCGGCCGCCATCTGTTCGTGGGGATCGATGCCGCGGTCAGCCGGGATCTTGCCGCGTTGGGGTTCCGCATCAACGAGTTCGGCACCGAATTCAGCATCGACCTGACCGAATTCTCACTGGCCGGCAAGCACAAAAAACAGTTGCGCCATGCCGCCAACCTTCATAAACGCAGTCCGGTGACGGTTCAGGAACAGGCCTGGGACGAAGTGGACGCCTACCAGGTTGCGACCATTTCCAGCCAGTGGCGCAGCACCAAGGCCGTGGGAACCCGGGAACTCAGCCTGCTGACACGCCCGCCAGTCATGAGCGAGGAGTGGGGGGTCCGCAAGTTCTACGGTTACCTGGACGGCAAACTGGCGGGCTATGTGTTCTTTGACCCCTATTTCCGCGACGGCCGTGTGGCCGGCTACACCGCCAACATCCTGCGCCAGGATCTGGAGCGGGCCCCGACCGGCCTGCTCGACTACATCATCCTGCAGGCCATGGAGCGTTTCCGTGAGGAAGGCGTCAACGAAGTCTCACTGGGCATTGCCCCGCTCTACAACATCGAGGCAATGAGCCATGACCGCCCCATGATCCGCCGGGTTGCCCAATTCCTCTACAACCGCGGCAACCGGCTTTATGCCTTCCGCGCGCTGGGTTACCACAAGAGCCGTTACCGGGCTCGCGAAGCCAAGTGGTACATTGCGACCGACAGCAGCTCCGTACTGGGTATCGCCTGGTCGATCCTGCAGGGCACCGGTGTGCTGTCCCTGTCGACCCAATGGGCCAGCGACACCGCACTGCGACTCTGACGGGGCATTCAGTGCCAGCCGGTCCGGGCCTCGCCCCGGGCCGGTGCGATGTTCGCAAACGCAGCGAGCAGAAACCAGGCCCGCATGGTGTCGCTGAGCCCGGCATCACCGCACCCGGCCGCTCCGGGCATCCCGGCTCTCCCCGCCTCTAACCGTTCCATCCCGAAAAAGATCCATGACCTGACGGCTGCGTAACTTTAAAGAACCGGGGACGTGAGTAGACTGGTCGGAACGGCTGAATGCCGCCAGCCCAGCTATGCTGGGTAGATGTCCTCAAGTGATTTCCTGCAACACGGCAGTCGGGAAAATTCGCCGGCTTGGTCTGTCATGCGAATGCCATGTCGGCGACGGTTAATGACATAACCTCATTTAACCCACGATGCCCCTGCAAAGGAGTGCACCATGCCGACACACAGCGAGCTTGCTGATCGGGAGATCTCTACCCGTCTCCAGAATGCGCTGCACGTCGAATACGATGATGTCCGCAGTCGCTTTGAGCGCTATTGTGCGCCACTCGAAATCGAAGACTACGGCCTCCAGGCCGTGCCGGAAACCAGCCCCGCCAAATGGCACCTGGCCCACACCACCTGGTTCTTCGAAACTTTCCTGCTCAAGCCCTTCCTCCCCAACTACACGCCGTTCCATCCGCGCTTCGAGTATCTGTTCAACTCCTATTACAACGGCGTGGGCGATCCGTTTCCCCGGCCGCAGCGCGGCTTGCTGTCGCGGCCCACGGTAAAGGAGGTCTATGCCTACCGGCATGCCGTCGATACCGCGATGCACGAGCTCCTGAGCCGCGACCTCCCGGACCGTGCCACCGTTGCGGCGCGCACGGAACTGGGCCTGCAACATGAGATGCAGCACCAGGAACTGTTTTTCACCGACCTCAAGTACAACCTCGCCCGTAATCCGCTGTTTCCGACGTACACCGAGGTGCCGGCCGTTGAGGATGCCTCTCCGGCAGCGGAACTCGCCTGGCATTCGTTTTCCGGCGGTATTCGCCAGATCGGGACGACACCACAGGATGGCTTCTGCTTCGACAACGAGACGCCGCGTCACCGGGTCTTCCTCGAGCCCTTCCAACTGGCCAGTCGCCCCGTGACCAACGCCGACGTGCTGGCCTTCATGCGCGACGGCGGTTATCACCAGTCGTCTCTCTGGCTGGCCGACGGCTGGGCCCACATTCAGACCACCGGCACCACGCAACCGCTCTACTGGGTCCGCCAGGACGACGCCTGGTTCGAGTTCACGCTGCATGGCCTGCAACCGCTCGACCCGGACGGCATCGCCTGCCACCTGAGCGGTTACGAGGCGGATGCGATGGCCCGCTGGTTCGGGGCCCGCCTGCCCACGGAGTTCGAATGGGAGTATGCAGCACAGGAAGAAGCCGACGCCGCCCGCGACACGGCCCACTTCGTCGAGCGGGGCCGCTATCACCCAGGCCGGGCCGACGATCACACCCTGTTCGGGAGCATCTGGCAGTGGACCAGCAGCGCCTACGGTCCCTATCCCGGCTACCAGCCGGCTCCCGGGGCCATCGGTGAGTACAACGGCAAGTTCATGTGCAACCAGCTGGTGCTTCGCGGCGGCTCCTGTGTCACCGATCGGCGCCAGGTGCGCTCCAGCTATCGAAACTTCTTCTACCCACCGGATCGCTGGCAGTTCAGCGGTTTGCGTCTGGCCCGGAATGGAGGCTGAACCGTGCCCAATACCGCCACCGCTATCGACCCACGCGTCACCTACACCAACATGCACCCGCCCCGGCACGATCTGGTTGCCGAGGTACTGGGCGGCTTCAGCCAGCCCCAGAAAACCCTGAGCCCGAAGTTCTTTTACGACGAGCAGGGCTCGCAGCTGTTCGAGGCCATTACGGAGCAGCCGGAGTACTACCCCACCCGCAGTGAACGCATGGTGCTGCGCAACAAGGCCGGCGAGATTGCCGATCATCTGGGGCCGGATGCGACCCTGATCGAGCCCGGCTGCGGCAGCTGCGAGAAAGTCCGCCTGTTACTGGATGCCCTGCAACCGGCCCACTACCTGGCGATGGATATTTCCGCCGACTTCCTGCTGAACTCGGCCGGAGAAGTCGCCCAGGCCTTTCCGGACCTGGATATCCAGGCGGTGTGCGCCGACTTTTCGCAGCTGGATCAGTTGCCTGTGCCCGACAGCTCAGGTCGCCGGGTGGTCTTCTTCCCGGGATCGACGCTGGGCAATTTCAGTCCCGCCATGGCACAACGCTTTTTGTCTGCCGTGCGGCATCTGGTGGGCGACGACGGCGGCCTGCTGATCGGGGTGGACCGACACAAGGACACCCGCATACTGGATGCCGCCTACAACGACCAGGCCGGCGTCACCGCGGCGTTCAACCTCAATGCCCTGACCCACCTGAACCGCATCCTGCCCGCCGACTTCGACACGAACCGGTTCAGTCACCGGGCGTTCTACAACACAGACGCGCGACGGGTCGAGATGCATCTGCGCAGCGAGTGCGACCAAATGGTCCATTGCGCCGGCGAGGCCATCACCTTTCGCGAGGGGGAAACCATCCATTCGGAAAACTCCTACAAATACACCCACGACCAGTTCGACCGGCTGGCGCGGACCACCGGGTTCCGGGTGGAATCCGAATGGAGCGATGCCCAGTCCCTGTTCTCGGTCTATTTCTGTCGGGCGGCGCCTGTCTGACGAGCGTGGGATGGCCTGCGCGGATGCGAGCTGAGATCCGCATGGGCCATTGCCATTCCGTAAGACGGGTTGAGACAAGCCCGATCCTGCACCACAGTGATAGTCAGAAAGCCTTTTTTCAGGGGACGTTGTCGCGTCCTCGGTTCGACGATCTCACGAAGGGGGTGCTTATGAAGATCTCATTAACGACCCTTGCCCTGGCATTCACAACTAGCCTGCTGGCGGTGCCGGCCCTGGGCGCTGGTGACGCCGCCACCGGCGAGCCGGCGCAGGAAAGCAACTCCCATATCTGGGGGCTGGGCATGGATCGCGGCGCCCTGGACCAGACCACCTTCGAACAACTGGACACCAACGACGACGGCGTGCTCAGCGGCGATGAGCTGACGCCTTATGGCGAGAGTGCGGCCGGCGGAGCGAAGACGTCTGCCGACGATGCCCCCTCCTCGCTGCTGGAGAAACACGACAGCAACGACGACGGGGTGGTCACCCGCGAAGAGTTTAACGGCGACAAATAACCGCAGAGCGGCCTAGAGCAGAGCTTGCCGGGAGGTGCCCACACACATGGAACAGGCTGAACTGGAACGACGGGCCGGTTGGAAGAAGTCCCCGTTGCTGGGGATTGCGGCGAGCATCGTGTTTGTCGCGATCCTGCTGGCGATCCTGTACGCCCTGGGTATCCATGAACGGGTGGTGGATCTGCTGCAATGGTTCGACGCCCAGGGCGCCTGGGCACCGCTTCTGTTCATCCTGATCATGGCCGCGGTGATGGTCCTGCTGTTGCCCGGGGTCCTGTTCACCACCGGCGCCGGCTTTGTATTCGGCGTCTTCAAGGGCACGGTCTATGTGGTCGCCGGCACGGTACTGGGCGCCTGCCTGGCGTTCCTGATCGCCCGCCACCTGTTTGGCGATCGGGCGCGCCAATTCGTCATGACCCGGGCACATCTGCGGGTGATGAGCGACGAAATGACCCCCAACGGCTGGAAGATCGTCCTGCTGACGCGGCTGATTCCATTCTTTCCCAGCAAGCTGTCCAACTTCTTTTTCGGGCTGACTCATTTCTCGTTCCGCGGTTTCTTCTTCGGTTGTCTGCTGGGCTACATTCCCTTCTCGCTGCATAACGTGTATCTCGGCTCGCTGGCCGCCGACCTGACGACGCTGGGCGTTCGGGAAACCGGGCGCACCCCGCTGGAATGGTCGATCTACGGCGCCGGCTTCGTCGGCACGGTGATCGCCGTCATCTACCTCAATCGGCTGGCCCGCCGCGCCCTGGCCCGCTATACCGAACAGGAAGAGATCGTGGAGGATACCCCGTGAGTTGGCTTAAATGGCTTCCCTGGCGCTTCGTGGTGCGCTATGTCGCCCGCAAGCATGGTTTCCTGGACCCGATTGGCCTGCTGGCGCGCCTGCACAAATTCGCGCAACCTTCCGAAGTGGGCGAACCGATCGAGCTGCTGCGGGCCGGTGTGGTCTTCCACGCCCGGGGGCTGATCAACAGCCGCGTCGTGCAACACAACCTCGATTGGGTCTGGCCTTACTGGATCGAGCGTCAATTCGACCCGCTGGATGCCTCGTTCGTGCCGCGCGCCTTTTCCATCACCCACATCAACCTGACGCATCGCAACTGGACCGCCATCGGCCATCCGGACTGCGACGAGCTGCCAGTCGTCGATCCCCGCGGCCTGCTGACGCCCTTTTTCGACAGCTGGTCCCTGGACGGCTGGCTGCTGGCGCAGGACGGGCGCTGCCTGTTGCCGTCCCGCCTGAAAGACTGCAAACAGTGGCAATCCCTGGACGACGGCGTCAGCGTGACCACCGACAGCGCCCTGAACGGCCTGCGCCTGACCAGCCACGCCTGGGTGACCGTCGAAAACGGCGTACCGGTGTGCAAGTTGCGCCTGCGGGCCCATGCCGACTGCGATACCAGCCTGGTCCTGTCCCTGCGCCCTTACAATCCCGAGGGGATCAGCTTCATCCACAAGGTACAGCTCTCAGACGACCGCAATGCCTGGATCGTCGACGGCAAGCGTCACGTCACGTTCAGCAAGCCGGCCAACACGCACCACGTGTCCGATTACCGGCAGGGGGATGTGCATATCCACCTGGAGGACCGGGATGACCAGACCCGCGGCGTGTGCGACGTGGGCATGGTGACCGCCGCCGCCCTGTTTCCGGTCAAGGCGGGCGAAACCACCGAAGTCACGGCCAGCGTCCCACTGACCGATCAGACCGCCCGCCTGCCTTCCCCTCACGCCTGGCGCGAGGAACGGGAAGATCACGCCCGGCTGGAGTGCCCGGAACCCCGCTACCAGTTCCTCTATGACGCCGCCGTCGCGTCGCTGATCCTGCATTCACCGGACGACGTCTACCCCGGCCCCTTCACCTACAAGCGCTTCTGGTTCCGGGATGCCGCGTTCATCATCAATGCCTTGCTCAACCTGGGCCTGACCCGGCGCGCCGAACGGGCGCTGGCCCGCTTCCCGGAACGCCAGACGCCACGGGGCTATTTCCGCTCCCAGGAAGGCGAATGGGACGCCAACGGCGAGGTGCTGTGGATCCTCAAGCAGTATTTCGACCTGACCGGCCAGAAGCCTGACGCCCACTGGCTGGACCCGATCCGCCGCGGCGCCCAATGGATCATCCGCAAACGCCTGGACGACAACCTGGACGCGCCCCATGCCGGTCTGTTGCCCGCCGGTTTCAGTGCCGAACACCTGGGGCCCAACGACTATTACTTCTGGGATGATTTCTGGGGCATTGCCGGGCTGCAGGCGGCGGCCGAGCTGACCGCCGAGCGCGCCCCGGAGGACAGCCACTCTTTCCGTCAGGGCGCTGACGATTTCACGCGCGCGGTGGACCGCAGCCTGGTACGTTGCCAGAACCGGTTGGGTCGCCTGGGCATGCCGGCTTCGCCCTATCGCCGGCTGGATGCGGGAGCGATCGGCTCGCTGGCACTGGGCTATCCGACCCAGCTTTGCGAGCCGGATGATCCCCGCCTGCTGGATTGTGTGGAATTCCTGCTGGAGCGCTGCTTCGTCAACGGCGCCTTTTACCAGGACATGATTCACTCCGGGCTGAACGCCTATCTCACCCTGCACGTGGCACAGGTGCTGCTGAGGGCCGGCGATCCCCGTTACCTGGACCTGATGGACACCGTCGCCGACCTGGCCTCACCCACCGGACAGTGGCCCGAAGCCATCCACCCCGGCACCGGCGGCGGTTGCATGGGGGATGGCCATCACGTCTGGGCCTCGGCCGAATGGGTGTTGATGGTCCGCAACTGCTTCGTGCGGGAAGAAGGCAATCGGCTGATCCTGTGCGCCGGCATCCCGTCGCGCTGGCTCGAGCAGTCGCAGCCAATCCGGTTTGGTCCGGCACCCACACGTTTTGGCGCAATCACCATCCGGATCGAGCCGGGGGACGACAGGCCCCGGGTCAGCTGGACCGCCGACTGGCACGACGAGGCACCGGAAATGGCGGTGGAGATGCCCCAACATCATCCGGTGCTGGTTCCGACCGGGGCGGGTTCGGTTCACCTGGACCGCCAAGGGCAACCGGCCTGAGCGGGCCAGCCAGATTGAACCGGGGGCAAGCCAACCCGTTGCATTGCCCGGCCATGTCACGCAAGCTCGCAGAACCATGCCGGTCGCACTCAGGAACCAGGACCATGCCCATTGATCGTGAGAAACTGGCCGCTCTGGCCGCCCAACACGGCCCGACAGGTCACCGTTTTCGCAATATTGAACCCACGGTGAGCCATGGTCTGGGCGACTTCCTGCGTTGGCAACTGGGCCCCGGCCGCCGCTTTCCCAAGGGCAAGCGTTACAACGTGCTGCGTCCGGACGCCCACCGCCTCAACCAGCCACCGGAAGCACCCCAGCTGACCTGGCTGGGGCACGCATCGTTCCTGTTCCAGTATGGCGGGCTCAATGTGCTGACCGATCCGGTTTTGTCCGAGCGCGCCAGCCCGTTCACCTTTGTCGGCCCCAAGCGCTACACACCACCGCCGCTGGACGTGGCCGCCCTGCCCACCATCCATCGCGTGCTCCTTTCCCACAACCATTACGACCACCTGGACGAAAGCACGGTGCGCCAGCTGCACCGCCGATTCGGCGATGCCCTGTGCTTCTGCATTCCGACCGGTTTGCGTCCCTGGTTCGAGAAACGCGGCATCCAAAACCTGGTGGAACTGGGCTGGTGGGAGTCCCGGGTGCTATCGGACGACGACGAGGTGTTCTTTCTCCCCACCCAGCACTTCAGCGGTCGCGGGCCACGGGATGGCAACGCCACGCTGTGGGGCAGTTGGCTGATCGAGATAGACGGTTACCGGCTGTATTTCGGCGGCGACACCGGGTACGGCGGTGTCTTCCGCCAGATTGGCGATCTGTTCGCACCGATCGACCTGGCGCTGCTGCCGATCGGCGCCTACGAACCGCGCTGGTTCATGTCGCCGGTCCATGTGTCACCGGAAGAGGCGGTGCATATTCACAAGGACATCGGCGCTCAACAGTCCGTCGCCATGCACTGGGGTACGTTCGTGCTGACCGATGAACCCATGGACGAACCGCCTCGCCGCCTGCAGCAGGCCCTGGAGGGCCAAGGCGTCGCCGAGGCGGATTTCCGTGTTATGCAGCACGGGGAGACGCATGCGTTTCCGACCGAGGTCAATCAGGATCGTGAAGCCGGAACACTGGCCGATGGCGCAGCCTGATCGCGGCGCCGTGCTCGTCAGCTGACGTCAATCGGCAAACGCATCGACTCCTGCACTTCTTCCATGACGATGTAGCTCTTGGAGTTCTTCACCCCCGGCAGGACCAGCAGCATCTCGCCAAGCAAGGCCCGGTACTCGGACATATCGCTGATCCGGGCCTTGATCAGGTAGTCCGCGTCCCCGGAAACCAGGTGACACTCCAGCATGAACGGCAATTTTTCCACCGCTTCGTTGAACTTCTCGAAGGCGTCCCGGGATTGGTAGGACAACGAGATCTCCACGAACACCAGCATCGAGAATCCCAGCAGGTCCGGATTGAGGCGGGCGTAATAGCCTTCGATATAGCCTTCTTTCTCAAGCCGGCGAACCCGCTCGATACAGGGCGTTGAGCTGAGTCCGACCCGCTCGGCCAGGTCGACATAGCTCAGGCGGCCATCGTCCTGCAAGGCAGCGAGAATGCGACGATCCAGACGATCGAGGGTGCGTTTTTTCTTATCCGTCGGCACAGCTTGACTCCAGAGGGTAGGCATTGGCCCGGGGTAAAGACGATTACCCGGAGGTTCCGCCTGCCATCATAACCGATAGCAGATGATTTCACTGGACCGGTTCGGTTTATCCGGCATTTTCATGCCATTACCTGTACTAGAATAGGGCCAACCCTATCCCCAATGATTGAGAGGAGCCCACCATGTCCGAGATCGAACGTATCCACTCCACCGAGCGGATGAGCCGCATCGTCAAGCACCAGGGTGTCGTCTACCTGTGCGGCCAGACCGCCGGAGACGAGGCCTGGGACATCCGCGAGCAGACGGAACGCTGTCTGGGCAAGATCCGGGACCTGCTCGAAGAGGCCAACAGCGGCGTCGACCGGATGCTGTCCGTCACCATCTACATCCGTGACATGGCCGACTTTGCTGCCATGAATGAGGTGTGGGACGCCTGGTTTGCCGACCTGCCCAAACCCGCCCGCGCCTGTGTCGAAGCGCACATGGCACGGCCGCCGATTCTGGTGGAAATGTCGGTCGTTGCTGCCGAGAACAGCTGAGCCCCCTCTTCAGCGCCCACCGCCTGCCCAAGGGTAGGCGGCTTGCCGGCCCTCTGTGCGTCTGCCTTGTCCTTCTTTCTCACTTAATAAGTGCTATCCACTGATACAACGATTAATTGCAGATAATAACACTGCAAAATTGCTTTATTCGAAGCTTTTTCATCCAACACTTCCATTAGAATTCCGTTAAAGACACGGCAACCAGGTTGCTATCAGGACAACGATGGGAGTGCATGGGCGATGAAAATTGCGGTTCTGGGAGGCGGCGTAGCGGGCGTATCGACGGCCTGGTACCTGGCTCAATCCGGGCATGAGGTGACGGTCGTCGAGCGGCGTGAGACGGTGGCGGACGAAACCAGCTTCGGCAATGCCGGCATGCTGTCCTTCGGCTACACCAGCCCCTGGGCCGCGCCCGGTGTGCCGTTCAAGGCGATGAAGTGGATGATGCAGGACATGGCGCCCATTCTGGTCAGCAAAAGCTCCCTCAATCCGCGTACCGCCGGCTGGCTGTTCCGCATGCTGGGGCAATGCAACGAGCAGGCCTACCAGATCAACAAGCAGCGGATGCTGCGCATTTCCGAGTACAGCCGGACCTGCCTGGCCGAGCTGACCCAACAGGTCCCGCTGGACTTCGATCACCGCAACCGCGGCACGATCGAATTATTCCGCGATCAGCAGAAAATGGATTCCATCGGCGCCGATCTGGCGTCGTTGCGGGCCTGCGGTGTGGAACACGAGGTGATCGATCATGCCGGCTGCATTCGCCATGAACCCGCCCTGGCCAACGTACCCGACAAGTTCGTGGGCGGACTGCGCTTTCCGCAGGACGGCACGGGCGACTGCAACAAATTCACCAAGGGGCTGGCCCAGCACTGCGCTGAGGCCGGTGTTGAGTTCCGGTTCAACACCACCATCGAGGCCCTGGAAACCAATGGTGATCGCATCAGCGGCGTACGCACCTCCCACGGAACGATTCAGGCCGATGCCTTCGTGATGGCGCTGGGGAGCTATTCCCCGCTGTTGCTGAACCCGCTGGGCTTCCGCCTGCCGATCTACCCCATCAAGGGCTATTCCCTGACGTTGCCGATTCTGGACGCCGATCGTGCCCCACAATCCACCGTGATGGACGAAGCGTTCAAGGTGGCCGTCACCCGCTTCGATGACCGCATCCGGGTGGGCGGTACCGCCGAGATTGCGGACTTCGATCTCAGCCTCCAGGAAAAACGCCGTAAGCCGACCGCTTTCGTCGTGAACGACCTGTTCCCGGGAGCCGGCGATCTGGACAACGCCCGTTTCTGGTGCGGCCTGCGCCCGATGACGCCGGACAGCGTGCCGGTCATCGGCGAGACGCCCCTGCGCAACCTGTACATGAACACCGGCCACGGCACCCTGGGCTGGACCATGTCGCAGGGGTCGGCCCGGCTGGTCGCCGACATCGTGAACGGACGGACTCCGGATATCGCGACGGACGGTCTGTCCATCCAGCGTTATCTGTCTTAAGGCCGTCGCATCCAACACTCATCGAACCATTGAGGTAATCCCATGGCCAGACCGGCCGTTGCCGAGATCGACCTGGACAGCATCCGCGCCAACTTCCGCCTGGCCGCCTCACTGGCGCCGGACAGCAACACGCTGGCCGTCGTCAAAGCCGACGCCTATGGTCACGGCGCCACCCGGGTCGCCCACAGCCTGGCAGATCAGACCAAAGCGTTTGCCGTGGCCTCCATTGAGGAAGCCGTCGCACTCCGCCAGGCCGGTATCCGACACCCGATCCTGCTGCTGGAAGGCTTCTTCGAAGCCGGCGAACTGGACGTCATCGCCCGTGAGGGGTTCTGGACCGCCGTCCACAGCGCGGAACAACTGGACCAGATTGAGCTCGCCTCAGTTTCGATGCCGCTGACGGTCTGGCTGAAAGTGGATACCGGGATGCACCGTCTGGGATTCTCACCCGACCGGGCCGTCGCCGCCTATCAGCGCCTGCAGTCGCTACCCCAGGTCGGGCGCGTCGTCGTGATGAGTCACCTGGCGAACGCCGATCTGGTGGCTTCCCGGGGGATTTCTGTGGCCAGTCAGATCGAGCGATTGCCGGCGGCATTCAGAGCACCAGGGGTGGAAACCAGCGTGGCCAACTCCGCCGGACTGCTGGATCACGAACCGGCCCGGCGGACCTGGCAGCGGCCGGGCATCATGCTCTATGGCGCATCGCCCCTGGAGCAGGACAACGGCCACAGCCGCCAGCTCCAGGCCGCGATGACGCTGAAAAGCCGGGTCATTGCCACCCGTTGGGTCGAACCGGGCGAACAGGTCGGTTATGGCGCGCGTTTCGTGGCCACCCGACGCTGCCGTATTGGCACGGTGGCAATGGGCTACGCCGACGGCTATCCGCGCCAGGCGATCGAAGGCACGCCGGTCCTGGTCGACGGAAAGCGCACCTCACTGGCGGGTCGGGTGTCCATGGACATGCTGACCGTGGACCTGACCGACCTGCCGGAGACCGGCACCGGCAGTGACGTGGAGCTCTGGGGCAAACACCTGAGCGCCAATGAGGTGGCGGCCTGCTGCGACACCATTGCCTATCATCTGTTCACCGGCGTCACCCAGCGGGTGCCGCGGGTGTACCGGGGCGACTGACGGCGGTTCCCGCCGCACCAGTCCGTCAGGTGCCGGGCCCTGTCGCCTGCTGGGCCTTGAGTCGTTCCCGCAGGAAATCCACAAACTGGCGTACCCGCACGGGCCGTGGACCGGTTCCCGGATACACGGCGTTAAGGGGAACCGAGTCGCCGCGCCAGTCGCGGAAGGCCGGTTCCAGGCGACCCGCCAGCAGGTCTGCCTTGACGTCCAGCTCGCTCTTGTAAGCCAGGCCGACGCCATCCAGTGCCCAGTCCCGCACGATGGAACCATCGTTGCTGGTGCAGTCACCGCTCACCTCCACCACCACGGTGTCGCGGCCGCGACGGAACGACCAGCGCCGATAGGCGCTGCCGCCGAAGAAATAGGTCACGCAGTTGTGATGGGCAAGATCCTGCGGATGGCTGGGCCGGCCATGGCGGGCAAAGTAGTCCGGCGACCCCACCACGATGCGGCGGTTGTCCAGCAGACGACGGGCAACCAGGGCGGAGTCCGGCAGCTCACCGTAGCGAATGGCCAGATCCAGCGGCTCGGACACCAGATCCCGCATGGAATCCCCGGCCTGCAGGATAAAACGCACCTGCGAATGCAGGCCCCGGAATTCATCCATCAGCGGACGCAGCCACTGCCGGGCAAAATCCACCGGCGCGGTAAAGCGGATTTCACCGCTGATTTCGGCGCAGTCGTGACTCACCGAATGCCGCGCCTCGTCGATCAACGTGAGCCCCGGCGCCACCCGTTCGCGAAACAGCAGCCCTTCCGGCGTCAGGCGCAGGTTGCGCGTGTTGCGCTCCACCAGTCGGACGCCCAGCTCCGCCTCCAGCCGCTTGAGGCTGGCACTGGCGGCTGCGGGCGAGCGTTCCAGGTTGCGGGCCGCCGCACTCAGCGAGCCCAGCCGGGCCGCCTCCACGAACAGTCTCAGATCTCCAAGATTGGTCATTTTCAAATTCTGTTTGAAAGTGTTTTATCGGTTAACCCAATTATCAGACGCCCTTCCAACCAAGACAATAGCGCTCATCATTCATCGCGCATTGCGAAGGACACGGACAAGCACACCATGACCTCTAAACCCAACACACCATCCCCCCGCCTGCCTATTGCGTTGCTGGCTCTCACAGTCGGCGCTTTCGGCATTGGCGTCACCGAATTCGTCATCATGGGTCTGCTGATGGACGTCAGCACCGACCTGGACGTCACGATCTCTTCCGCCGGCCTGCTGATTTCCGGCTACGCCCTGGGTGTGGTCGTCGGCGCACCGGTGATGACCACGCTCACGGCCGCCTGGCCGCGCAAGCTGACCCTGTTGATCCTGATGGTGGTCTTCACCCTGGGCAACGCGGCCTGCGCCTTGGCGCCCAACTACGAAGTCCTGATGGTGGCCCGCGTCATCACGGCGTTTGCCCACGGCACCTTCTTCGGCGTCGGATCGATCGTGGCCACCGGGCTGGTCGCACCGGAACGTAAGGCGTCGGCCATCGCGGTCATGTTTACCGGCCTGACGGTGGCCAACATCCTGGGCGTACCATTCGGCACCTGGCTGGGCCAGACCATCGACTGGCGCGCCACCTTCTGGGCCGTCACCCTGGTAGGCGTCGCCGCGCTCGCCGTCATTGCCCTCTTCGTCCCGAAAGACCGGGAAGCCCCGGAAACACCTGATTGGCGGGCCGACCTACGCGCCCTGAGCCGACCGCCGGTCGTGCTGGGGTTGCTCACCACGGTGCTGGGCTTTGGCGGTGTATTCGCGGTGTTCACCTACATCGCCCCGATCCTGACGCAGATCACCGGGTTTGCAGCCTCGACCGTCTCCCCCATCCTGCTGGTCTTTGGTGGCGGCCTGATCATCGGTAACCTGTTGGGAGGGCGTCTGGCCGACCGCCACCTGGTCGCCACAGTACTCGGCAGCCTGCTGGCGCTTGCCGCCACACTGGGCCTGATGACCTATGCCATCCAGAATCCATGGCTGACCGTACTCTTCGTGGGCCTGATGGGCGTGACCGCTTTCGCCACCGTCGCACCACTGCAAATGTGGGTGTTGTCAAAAGCCGAAGGGGCCGGTCAGAGTATGGTCTCCAGTGTCAACATTGCCGCCTTCAACCTGGGTAATGCCCTGGGTGCCTGGCTGGGCGGCGCCGTCATCGATCAGGGACCAGGCCTGGCGGCACTGCCCTGGGTCGCCGCGATCATCCCGCTGGCGGCGGTGGCGACGGCCCTGTTCAGCCTACGCCTGGAGAGCCGCCGGACGAGCCCCGAACTTTCATTCGACTCGGCCTGTCCGAGTGATTGATTCACCCTGAAACCCGAACACCAACCTGAAAGGAGTCTGCTATGAACATTGATCTTCTGGGCAAAGTCGCCATCGTCACCGGTTCCACACAGGGCATCGGTCTGGCCATCGCCAAGGGCCTGGCAGGCAGTGGGGCCACGGTTGTGGTCAACGGTCGCAAACAGGCGGCGGTGGATGCCGCCGTGGCGAAGGTTCAGGAAAGCGCGCCCGGCGCCGAAGTCCGTGGGGTGGCGGCCGACCTGGGCACCGCCGAAGGCTGCCAGGCGCTGGTGGAAGCCGAGCCGACCGCCGATATCCTGGTCAACAACGTGGGCATCTTCGGCCCTCAGGACTTCTTCGACACGCCCGACGACGAGTGGCAGCGGTTTTTCGACGTCAACGTGATGTCCGGCGTGCGCCTGTCGCGGGCCTACCTGCCGGGTATGGAGAAGAAAGGCTGGGGCCGGGTAATTTTCCTTTCCTCGGAATCGGCGCTGAACATTCCGGCGGACATGATCCACTACGGTTTCACCAAGACCGCCAACCTGTCGGTGTCCCGCGGTCTGGCCAAGCGCATGGCGGGCACCGGTGTGACTGTGAACTCGGTACTGCCCGGGCCCACGATGTCCGAAGGCGTAGAAGGCATGCTCAAGGAGGCGGCCGAGAAGTCCGGCAAGAGCGTTCAGGAAACCGCCATCGACTTCGTCAAGGCCGAGCGCCCCAGCTCCATCATCCAGCGCCCGGCAGAGGTGGATGAAGTGGCCAACCTGGTGGTGTATGTGGCCTCGCCCTTGTCGTCAGCCACCACGGGCGCGGCCCTGCGTGTGGATGGCGGCGTCGTGGACTCGATCGCCTGATGAAACCCGGCCACTTTCTGCCCTGCAGGGCGGAAAGTGGCCGCGTCCCATCGAATTCATTCGTTAACCAATGGGACACTAGTGTCCCGTCTGGTTCATTCTTAAACTGATGGGACACGAGTGTCCCGTCTGGGTAATTCGCTGATCTACTGAGCGCCTGAACGCTTTGAGAGCAAGGCGCGGTAGCGAAGGTTTGGCGGCCGGCGCTCCGGTGGTTCCAAATCGAGCTGCCGCAACACCGCTATCAAAGCGTTCAGGCGCTCCCGAAGGGCGCACCGCTGACGCCTCTGGACCTGCGTTGCCAACCCTGGATGTGGAACCACCACACCGGCGGGCTGGCGCCTTGGCCAGAGACGTCAGCGGTACGCAGTAGGTCAACGAATTACCCAGACGGGACACTAGACCCCCAACACCAGCGACGCCGACGCCAGCAGCGACGACACGGTGCGCACGTGGTTCCATCGGGTCCAGCGGGCGCGGTAGTCGGCCCAGACGATATCGGCTTCCAGGGAATCGGCCGGAACCCGCGCCAGACGGTTGTTCAACGGCACGTTGCAAATCAGCGTGATGCCCAGGCTGCCCACCAGGTACAGCACGCCCCCGAGCACCAGCCACACCGTATCGCCCCGCCAGGGTACGGCGATCATCATCAGCGCCAGACAAAGGGCACCGGTCCCGAAAAACACCCCCAGGAAAACCGGATTCACGATCACCCGGTTGATCCGCTGCATCGCCGCCACGCCGTCGGATGGGGCCAGTTGGCCCAAGGCATCCATCACGGCGACGGAAAACGCGAAAAACAGGCCGGCAATCAGGCCGCAGCCCATCGCCGTCACCACCGTCAGCCCCATAACGAACGACACAATAGCTCCTCCCTGATTCATCCCATCGGGACGTGGAGTCGTCCCAATCTCCCAACAGTCTGTCCTGCGGCGCGTACGGTCCTGCCGAGACTCCGGCGTAGATTAGACCCCGTCAATGACGTCCGCAGGAGATGCACCATGAACGCGCCACACACGCTCACAGCTCGACAGGTTACCTTTGATCTGCAGGACAGTCCGGTCCACTGGCTCCCGGACGATCCTTTCTCGTCACAGATGATCAACGGCGTCCATCTCCTGCTGCCTGCCGGCGAACTCTGGTTCTGCCGGGTCTTCAACAAGGCTCTGCCCCTGGTCACCGACGACCGGCTGCGCGAGGAGGTTCAGGGCTTTATCCGCCAGGAAGCCTCCCACGCGCGTGCTCACGATGCCGGTCAGGCAGTGCTGGCCGACAATGGATACGACGTGGATCTGATATTGAAGCGGGTCCACTGGCTTTTCAACCGGTTGCTTGGCGACACACCGCTGGGAGTGACGCGCCTGAAGCGCCCCTCCCTGGAAAAGCGCTGGCTGATACTGCGCGTTGGGTTGGTCGCTGCCATCGAGCATTTTACCGGCCTGCTGGGTGACTGGAGCCTCAACACGGAAGGTTGGGACGATGGCGACCCTGATGTGACGGCACTCTTCCGCTGGCATCTGGCCGAGGAAGTCGAACATCGCAGCGTCGCCTACGATCTCTACGCTCACCTGTGCGAGAGCCAGCTGGGCTTCTACGTCAGCCGCCAGGCGCTGATGGCGATTGTGTTTCCCCTATTCGTGCATTTCCTGGTGGATGGCTACCGCGGCCTCGCCCGCCAGGATGCTGAGGATCGGAATGCGCGCTTGGGGCGAGCCTCTCTCCTGCGCGTGCTCTGGGAAGTCGAAAAAGTCGGCCGTCAAAGCCGGCGGGTGCCCACCTTCAGTACCCTGGTTCAGGGCACATTGCGCTGGATGCGTCCGGGGTTTCACCCGGAGTCGGAAGGCGATACCCAACAGGCCCTGGCGGTGTTGGCGCACTACCCGTTGAAGCAGGCAGCCTGAGTCCCTCTCGACGGGACCGGGAAATTCTTACACTATGAGCGGGCAATCCCTTTTCACCCAAGCAAGGAGCCCGCCTTGTCACTGACGACGCCTGCACTGCTGTTTCCCGCCATTTCCCTGCTGCTTCTGGCCTACACCAACCGGTTTCTCGTGCTGGCGCAGTTGATTCGCCAACTGAAGCAGATGGAAACCGAGCGGGAATATGAAATCCTGGCGCGCCAGATCGGTGGATTGCGCAAGCGCATCACATTGACCAAACGCATGCAGGCCTGCGGGGTACTCAGTTTCCTGCTATGCACCATCTCCATGTTCGCGCTGTTCATGGGCGCCCACTGGCTGGGTGTGGTCTGCTTCGGCATCAGTCTGGTGCTGCTGTCGCTGTCGCTGCTCTACTCCCTGTACGAGATCATCATTTCCACCAACGCCATCAATGTGGAACTGGAGGATTTCGAGGCGCGACATCGCTCCACGTCCACCCCGTCCTGAGCCAGAATACGGATAAAAACGCGCTTCCCTTTTGCCGCATTCTGGTTAAAATGCGCCCAATTCTGGCTTCCGGCTTTTACGGCAATGCGCTGTCTCTCATTCGATGTTTTCCGCACTCTGGGCTTTCCCGACACGACAGTGATCAAGCCGGAGCATTTCCTGAAACACAAGGACGCGCTCAGCGAAGCCGACTGGGTCCTGTTCCCGGAATACTGGCAACTCAACGCCCTGGTGTATGGGCTGGGCTGTCGCGTGTTTCCCAGTGAAGCCAGTTACCGCATCGGCCATGACAAGGTCGAGATGACCCGCGCCTTCCAGACCGTGGCACCGGACCATACCCCGTGGACGATGATCGAGCCCAATGGCCCGCAGGAACGGGATCTGATCTGGGATTCGATGCCCCTGCCTTTTGTCGCCAAAGCACCCAAGGCCAGCATGGGCGAAGGCGTGTGGCTGATCGAAAACCGCGCCGACTGGCAGCGTTACTGTGAGGTGGCGACGGTCCTCTACGCGCAGGAATACCTGCCCATCGACCGTGACATCCGCGTGGTCATCGTGGGAGACAAGGTGGTGACGGCCTACTGGCGACATCAGGCGGCGCAGGGTTTCTACAACAACGTGGCTCGCGGGGGACGCATCGACACGGCCGACGTGCCGGCCGCCGCCGTCGACCTGGCGCTTTCGCTGGCACGGGATCTGGGTGTCGACCACGCCGGCTTCGATATTGCGATGGTGGGCAACCATCCCTACGTGCTGGAATTCAACCGCCTGTTTGGTAACCAGGGTCTGAACCGGGGTACCGCCCTGCAGGAGGCTATCCTCGGCTACCTGCGCGAATGCGATACTCCCAAGGACCCGGACACACCGCTGGATCCGGTGCCGCCGTTGCCGAAGGCCGTCTGAAACCGATCAGTTCCCGAAGAAGCGCGGATTGCGCTCGATAAAGGCGTTGATCCAGCGCTCCAGGAACGACTCCCGTCGGCCGTGCTTGAGGAAATGCCAGCCCAGCACGGCAATCACCAACGCACCGATGGTATCGACAATCAGGTCCCACATGGTGTCCGTCAGGCCGGACGGATCGCCCAGCATGGCCTTCTGCATGTTGGTGTCGAAGAACTGATCCATGCTGAATTCGAAGATTTCCCAGAGCGCACCACACCCCACCGCAAACATAAACGCGAAAAACGCCACAAAGCCCGGCTTGAGGTGCATGTCGATCCGTTCGATCTCATTGAGTATATGCACCAGCAGGAAACCGACGATGCCCAGCAGGAAGCCAGAGCTGGTGTGCAGCGCCACGTCCCACCACCAGTAGCGCATGTAGTAGCCCCGCACTTCCCCGAGGAACAGCGAGGCAAACACGAACAGGATGGCCAAAAGCTGGAGCTGGGGCGGCACGAAGATCCGGAACCGTCGTTCCAGCAACGCGGGAAAAAACGTGATGCCGATAATCAGCAACGTGAAGCCGGCGGTCAGCCAATGCATTTCCCAAAGGGCAAAAGCCGCCTCCGCCGCCAGCACAAGCTGCAGAGCAAAGGTAATGCGCCTGTGGGTGATCCGGAATCGCATGGGGTTAATCTAGCACGATCGCTTTAAATCGCCATGGCTCACCCACGGGAAGCCTGGATTGATTCGGCTGCTTAACCGGACTTTTGAACGAAGACCGGCCGTTTATCCTGCCCCACCAAACAACCGTTCCAGGAAGCCCACATTCCGCACGCCGGGTACCGGCAGGCTGTCCACTTCAGTCATCGCCCGACGCCAATACAGAGTAGGATCGTCCAGGTGGGCGACCTGTTCGCGTTCTTCTTTGGACAGGGAATTGTGGGCGCCGCCAAGGCCCGCCTCCATCAGGGACTGGGTCCAGAGATAGATCGTCGAACGGATCACTCGCAACAGGTCAGAGTATGTGTCTCGGGAAACGGTGATCGCCAGTTCAGCGCTCAGATTGATGCGGCTTTGCAGATCGGCCAGCACCTCGGGATCGTAGGCGATGCGGTGGCCACTGCCCTTCTTGCAGGCCAGGCAGATTTTTTCCAGCGACTTCACACCGTCGTGCAGATCCTGCTGGCCCAGGGTCTCTTTCTGGTCGTCGTCGATCGGCGCCGGGATCCAGCCGTACTGGGGGGAACGGGCCACGATGTGACCGGGTAACCCGATCCGGTAAGGCGGCAACTGATTCCCGACGTGATAACCGTCGAATTCCGTCCGCAGCCAGTTGGCCATGGTTCGGTGGCGGCACATCATCGCCAGGGTGATCGCGGCGGGCATAATGTCCGTGAGCGGGTCGCTGGCATCCTGGAGCCGTTGGTCCAGGTCATCAACCGGTGTTTCCATTCCATAGCCTCCTGAGAACCTGCGGGGCGCGGTCCTGTTTTATTGTCCTTGGGGAGCTTCGCCGGAGGGAGACTGGGCGAGGCATGTTCAAAAAATAGGCAGCTGTTTGAATGAAATCTGTGATGAATTGGTTGCAGGACGTAACAGGAGGTAATTACCAGCCCTTGAGGGAAGATCAACCGCCTGCCTCACGGGTCCTATCGAGGCGATAGGCGCCGGTAGGCGACCCGAAATGCCATACTCCGTCGTACCCAAGCAGTAACGCCGTTCCACAAATTCTGGGAGTCACATGTTTACGGACCTGAGCATCGTCTGGCAGGGATCCATCGCCAGTTTTCTGGCCGGCAACGGCACCGCATTGGGCGCAGCCGGTGTGTTTCTGGTGCGACGCCTGTCCGACCGGCTGCAGGACAGCCTGCTCAGTGCCGCCGCCGGCGTGATGCTGGCCGCTTCTTTCTTTTCCCTGCTCCTGCCGGGCCTGGAATACGGCGAAAAACTCACCGGTCACACCTGGATCGCTGCCCTGCTGGTGATCGCCGGCATCCTGATGGGCGCCCTGCTGCTTTACCAGATTCACCAGCGACTGCCCCACGAACACTTTGCGTTGGGCCGCGAAGGGCCGGAAGGGGCCAGGATCAAGCGCATCTGGCTGTTCATCATTGCCATTACCCTGCACAACTTCCCGGAAGGCATGGCGGTGGGCGTCGGTTTCGGTGGTGGCAATCTCAACAACGGGATTGTGCTGGCGATCGGCATCGGCTTGCAGAACATCCCGGAAGGCCTGGCGGTGGCGGTCTCGTTACTGACCATCCAGCATTCCCGGTTACAGGCCTTCTGTCTGGCCGTGCTGACCGGTCTGGTGGAACCCATCGGCGGCGTTTTCGGCGCCGGCATGGTCTGGCTGGCCGAACCCATCATGCCCTGGACGCTGGGCTTCGCCGCCGGCGCCATGCTGTTCATCATCAGTGACGAGATCATCCCGGAAACCCACCGCAATGATTACCGCACGCTGGCGACGTTTTCCCTACTGGGCGGTTTCGCGGTGATGATGTTCCTCGACGCGACGCTCGGCTGACGTCAATCACACCGACCATTGCCGCAGGAGTTTGCCCAACCGGCCGATGGCCGGTTCGACGCCCAGCCCCGGCCGATCACTCAACGTCATTCGGCCCTGACGGACTGCCGGTGCCCCGTGGGACAGGAACTCCCGATGGATACGTGGGTCACAGGTCTCCACGTTACGCCTGCGAACGACCACGGTCATGACCGACGACGCCGCCCGCTGCATCCGGCGGACTCTCTGATGCGTAGCATCGAAGGATGATTGGACCGTTACGTTCCCGTACCGGATTAACTCTGTGAAAGATTCGCTCATTCACGGACGTTTTCTAGTATGGTCTGACTGTGAACGCGTTCGCAGTTCGTTCAACGCCTCCGACCCGATCAGAACACCGTAAGGCAGGAAATAGGCTCGATGGCTGATAGCAACGCCGACCAGAAATTTCTTCAGCTCAGACAACAGTACATCCAGGGGTTACCGCAACGAATCCGTCAGATTCGAACGGCCTGGGATCGACTGCGCCACGTCAGCTGGGATTCCAAAGTGCTGAATTACATGGTGCATGCCGTCCACAAGCTGACCGGCAGCGGCACCACATTCCGTTTCCCGGCCATCACCCTGACCGCCGGCGCGCTGGAAAAGCGGCTGGTGGATGTCCAGCTTCACCTGGAAGCCAACGCCCTGGAACGTCAACACATTACCGACGCCCTGGCCCGTCTGGAGCAAGCCGTGGACGAGGCTGTGGCCAGCGAAGACGCGGCCGAACCGGCCGCCACCGCGACCAACCGTCCGGGCGACCGCGGAGCGTTTCATATTGCGGTCATCGAGGATGATGCGGACCAGGCGGCGCAGTTGGACCGGGGCCTCACCGATCTTGGCTACACCGTACACACCTTTGCCGATCCCGAAGCCTACTCCGAGCACGCCAGGGAGCGTGTCTACCAGATGATCCTGCTGGACGTCGGCTTTCCGCAGGGGCCGCTGGAAGGCCTGGCCTGGCTGGAGCGGTTGCGAGGCCATGTGGGCTCGAAGGTGCCGGTTGCCATCATGTCGGCACGCACGGATATGGTGGCCCGCATGCGCGCCCTGCAGGCCGGCGCCGACGTGTTCCTGACCAAGCCACTGGACATGAACTTCCTGGCCCGGCGCATCGACCAGATTCACGAGGCGACCTGTCACGTCCGGCCTCGCGTACTCTGGGTCGACGACGACAAGGATCTGCTGGGCTACTACCAGGACCTGCTCACCAACCGCGGTTATGAAGTGGATGTCCTGTCCCAGTCGGTGCGCCTGCTGGAACGGATCGAGCAGTTCGAGCCGGACGTCATCGTGCTGGACTACCAGATGCCCGGCTGCAACGGTTTCGAACTGGCCCGCATCCTGCGCCAGGATCCGCGCTACATGACCATTCCGCTGATTTTCGTCTCGGCGTCCGAGGATCTTCAGGCCCGGCACGGCCAGGACAGCATCGTCGGCAACGCCTATTTCCAGAAGCCGCTGGATGACGAGGACTTCCTGCACGGTCTGCAGTCCCAGATCGTTCGCGCCCAGCTGATTGGCGCCCGCATCGACCTGCTCAGCCAGCGCCACGCCCCCAGCGGCCTGCAAAACCAGGACTATTTCATCAACCGGCTGGAACAGCGCATGGCCACGCTGGACGCCGAAGGTGCGGCACATCCGTATTACCTGATCCAGTTGGCCATCGACAACGAGGAATACCTCAAGGCCCGCCATGGCATGCGCGCGATGCTCAACCTCAATGGCCGGCTGGAATCCTATGTGGCCGGCCACTCGCGGATCCACGGCCGGGGCTGCAACCTGGGCGGAGGCTATTTCCTGCTGCTGTTCGATGTCCCGGAAGGCCAGTCCGCGGACAGCGCCCTCGAGCAGTTCCATACCGAACTGAACCGTCAGCGTTGGTCTCCCGGCCAGGGCGGCAAACCGGTAACGCTTTCCATGGGCGTGATGCACCTGGATCATGCCCGGGACCTGGATCAGGTCCTGGCCCATGTCGAATCCGCCTGCGCCCGCGCTCTCAAGGCGGGAAGTGGCGGCCTGGAATGGCATCGCGAGGAGGCCGCCCCCGGCCACAATGGGCTGACGGACCAGATCCGTAACCTGATCGATGCCCGGGCCTTTACGCTGCATTTCCAGCCGGTGATGAACATGGACAACGAGGAAACCCTGTCCGAAGCCCTGGTCCGGTTGGTGGACGACGATCAGGTGGTCTACATGCCGCACCAGTTCCTGCCCTGGTTACCCTCGGGCAACCGCAGCAACTTCTACGAACTGGACCGTTGGGTCATCCAGAATGCCATTTCCAGCCTGGTGCAACTCGAAGGCAAGGCGTCTGCGTCCCAGGCGGTGATCGTCAAGCTGTCCTCGCCGCTGGAAGATGTGGAGCGGATGCAGCCGTTCATCACCAACGTCATCCGTGGCTCGCGCATCAAGGGCCAGCGCCGGATCTACTTTGCCTTTTCCGTCCCCATCGTGATCAAGGACGTACCGCGCGCCCGCAAGCTGTTCCGGACGCTCCAGGAAATGGGCTGTGGCGTGATCATCGAGCACGTGACGCCGGGCAGCAACATCATCCAGATGCTGCGTGACGTGGGGCCGGTGGACTTCGTGAAACTCAACTCCGAACTGGGCCGCCACAGCGAGCAAACGGCGGAACTGGATACCTTTATCGATGAGCTGCGAAGCTTCCTGGGAACGACGGTGCCCATCATCGTGACGGGTGTCGAGGATGCGCGGGTTCTGTCCCGCTTCTGGGAGCGCGGCATCCGCTATTTCCAGGGCTACTTTATCCAGAAGCCGGGGCTGACCATGCAGTACTCCGCGGCTACCTGAGTTCACCCTGCCCCTCATTCCATGACCCCGGCAAAGTGAGCGGTCCGCCCGCCCAGACCGTAACTGCGGTATACTGGGCGGCCGCCTGCCGTGGCGGTAATCCCACAGCCGGCGCCTGCCCGCTGCAAGCCTGTTTCCGAATTTATCCACTGCTTCTGCCAGGGAAGACTGACCGACATGTCCGAGAATCCGGCCGTTCCGAGCCTGCGTCCCAATGATCTGCTGACCTTCGTCATGGCCGTGGCCTGTGGTCTGGCCGTGGCCAACATCTACTACGCGCAGCCGTTGCTGGACACCCTGGCCCGGGATTTCGACATCAGCCGCGGTACCGCCGGCATCATCATCACCATGACCCAACTCGGCTACGCCGCCGGGCTGATGCTGCTGGTCCCGCTGGGCGACCTGCTGGAACGGCGTCGACTGATTACGGTGATTACCGGCGTGACGGTGTTGTCGCTGATCGGCATGGCTCTGGCGCCCACCAGCGGCCTGTTCATCCTGGCGGCCCTGATCACCGGGATCACCGCTGTGGTGGCCCAGATTCTGGTGCCGTTCGCCGCCCACATGGCCAGCGATGCCGAGCGCGGGCGGGTCGTGGGCCGGGTGATGACCGGTTTGCTGCTGGGCATCCTGTTGGCCCGTGTGGTGTCCGGCGGCATCGCCGACCTGCTGGGGTGGCGCACGGTTTACTGGATCGGCGCGGGCATCATGCTGCTGCAGGCCCTGGCACTGCGTCGGCTGTTGCCGGAAGAACCGCCCCAGTCGAAGATGCCCTACGGTCGACTGCTGCTGTCGGTGATCACGCTGATGCAGGAGGAAGCCCTGCTGCGCCGGCGCATTATCTACGGCGCGCTGGGCTTTGCGTCGTTCAGCGCGTTCTGGACGACGATTCCGTTCCTGCTGGCACAGGCGCCGTATCACTATCCCGATTCGGTCATCGGGCTGTTCGGTTTGCTGGGCGTGGCAGGAGCGCTGTGCGCCAACCTGGCGGGCAGTCTTCACGACAAAGGCTACTCCCGGATCGGCACCGGCCTGTTCCAGGCGCTGATGGGGCTGTCGTTTGTGCTGATGGCGGTGATGCCGGAGAGTCTGACGGCGATCATCATCGGCATCATCGTGCTCGACCTGGGGGTCCAGGGGAACCAGATCCTCAACCAGAGCGCCATCTACCAGATCCGCCCGGAAGCCCGCAGCCGCATCACGACGGCCTACATGACCTGTTACTTCCTGGGCGGTGCCGCCGGTTCGGCGGGCGCCGCCTACCTGTTCCAGTTCGCCGGCTGGACCGGCGCCTGTGCGCTGGGTATGGCGCTGGGCGCCACCGGCGTGCTGTTCTGGCTCACCGAGCCGCGGGTTCAGGAAACGGGCGAGCTGCAGAAGTCAGACTAGCGGCCTGCCTCCTCACCCCTTCGCCAGCCCGGGCCGAGGGTCTTCAGTTCATCGCCACCAGAATACTGCAGTCCACTTCATCCAGCAGCGCCCGGCTGAGTGAACCCTGCCACCAGCGCGCCAACAGCCCCTGGTGACGGTGGCCGACCACAACCAGGTCCGCCTTGATTTCTTTGGCCAGGCCGGCGATGTGCTCTACCGGATCGCCGAATGCCACGTGCCCTTCCGGGTCGTGGACATCCGAGGCGCGCAACTGCTCCAGGCCTTCATCCACCAGTTTGCGCAGGTAGCCCAACTGATCGTCGTCGAAGTCTTCGATCGGGTGAATCCCCTCGCCAAATCCGGCGGAGCCGGTCAGCTCCAGCACCGACAACAAATGAACCTTCGCGTCGCACAACGCGGCCAGGGCCATACCCTCGGCCAGGGCCGCACGTCCTTCCACCGAACCGTCAAATGCCAGGACAATACGCTGGTACATCCCCTCACTCCTTCGCCTGTGGTTGATCGCCCGTTTCCCGGGTCTTTGATACCAGTCTAGCGGCTTGCGGTCTGCGCTGCTGAACCGTTGCCGCTGATGTCGATATCAACCACCACCATCATGCCCGGACTGAGCTGCTTGAGCGGTCCCTTGTCGATGGCAATACGCACCGGGATGCGCTGGGTAATCTTGGTGAAGTTGCCGGACGGGTTGGGGTTGGGCAGCAACGCAAACTGACTGGTGGCCGCGTGACCGATGACCTGCACATGCCCCTGGAAGTGCAGATCCGGGTAGGCGTCCACAGCGATCTCGACCGGCTGGCCGGGGTGCAGGTCGCGCACCTTGGTTTCCTTGATGTTGGCTTCCACCCAGACGTTGTCCGGTGCGTGCATCATCAGCAGCGGCTGACCGGCCGACACGTATTCGCCCTGCTCCACGAAGGTCTTGTCGACGATGCCGTCGATCGGACTGTCCACCACCAGATCGTCCACCTGCAACTGCTGGTGGCCCAGCTCCGCCTTCGCTTCAGCCAGCGACTGGCGGGTGACGCTCAACTGGGCCTTGAGCAGCTCCGGATTCTGCAGCGTCATGGCGGTGCCGGACATCATGCCGTTGCGGGCGTTGCTCAGCGAGCTGCGATCAACAGCCACCTGGCGCTGGGCACGCTGGTATTCCGCTTTCGCCGCCTCGTAGGTGTAGTAGTCCTCGTCTTTCTTCTGGACCGATACCGTGCCGGTTTTGTAGAGCCGGTTGGAGCGCTCGTAGGTCCGCTTGGCCTTTTCCATCGACGCCTTGGCCGCGTCGGCCGCCGCCAGGTCGGTGTCCAGTTGGCCTTCGGTTTCCTTGATGCCGCCGCTAAGCTGATGGGTCGACAGGTCAATCTGCTGCTCTTCCAGATCCACCTGGGCCTGCACCTGGCGCACTTTGGCTTCGAGTTTGTCCAGCAGCAGTTGGTCAGGCCGATCGTACAAACGCGCCACCACATCGTCCCGGGCCAGCTTGTCCCCCACGATCAGGGAGAAATCCGTAACCCGGCCGTCCAGCCGGCTGCTGACGGTAATCTGGTGGGTCATCACCCGGGCATCGTCACCGCTGACGTGGGTGTGCTGATGGTAGAACCATTTCCCGATCCAGACCACCAGGCCGATGACGACCAGCAACGCAATGCCCAGTTTGATCCAGCGACCGGGACCGCCGCGCCCGGCGCTCTTTGCCGCTGGCGTCTCGTTCCGGCCGTCTGCTGAAGTGCTTGTCTCTGCCATAGTCTTGAAAGTCCGAATAGAGTGAAAAGAAAACGATGGAAAGCAATCGGAATTACGGCGTCTTACCCGACCAACCGGACCAGCGGCTGAGCAGGATGGACGGCACCGCCACGATCACCAGCGCCACCACAATCATCAGGAACCCGTCCTGGTAGGCATAGATCTGGGCCCAGATCGCATCCATTTTCGCCAGGAAGCCCGCGGCCGCCGAGGACTGGTAGGCGTCCGGCGTACCCACCTGATCGTAGGCGTGCTGAAGCTGCGAATAGGCCTGCAGGGCGACGCTGTTGCCGGCGTTCAATCCGGCCGTCAGGTGATCCGAATGGAACAGCGTGCGCTGGTCGAGCAGGGTGACCAGCGCCGCGGTGCCGAAGGCGCCGCCAAGCTGCAACGCAAAGTTGATCGCCCCGGAACCGAAACCGATCAGGTGGGGCGGCAACGAGGCAATGCCCCGGGACAGGGTCGGCGGCGGGAAGGCCGCCATGCCCACACTCAGCAGCGCCATGGAAATCGCCAGCGACTCGAAAGACGTGTGCCAATCCGCCTGCGCCATACGCACCACCGCCCAGGTCGCGAAGAACAGCCCCGGCAGGGTCAGGTAATGGGGCTTCCAGCGGTCGCTCAGCCTGCCCACCATCGGTACGAGGATGGCCATGACCAGGGTCGACGGCAGGTACAGCTCGCCCACCCTGATCGGGTCGTAATGCAGGATCACCTGCACGAACTGCGGCAACAGGTACATGATGGCGTAGAACACACCCCCGAACAGGAACAGGGCCAGCGCGCCCATCACGAAACCTTTGTGGCCAAAAATCGCCAGGTCCAGCAGCGGCTTGTCGGTGCGGCGCTCCCACCAGACAAACAGCGCCCCCAGCGCCATCGAGAACACCAGCAGTCCCACTACGGCTTCGCTATGCCAGCCCCAGCGCTGGCCGTTGGACAGTGCAGTCAGCAGGGTGAAAATCGCGACGAACAGGGAGCCGGCGCCAAACCAGTCAAACGGCGGCCGCGGCCCGGTCTCTTCCCGCCCGGGAAGGAAGAAGTAGCCCATCACAATCGCGGCCACGCAGACCGGCGAGACGATAAAGAACACGTAGCGCCAGTTGTAGACGTCCACCAGCCAGCCGCCGACCACCGTGGCCAGCGTCAGCGGCAGGCCCAGACTCATGCCGTACATGGCGGTCGCCATGCCCCGTTGCTCCGGCGGGTACACGGAGAACAACGCCTCCAGCGCCACCGGCCGCACCAGGCCCGTCATGGCTCCCTGGATGATCCGCGCGGCAATGATGGCCTCCATACTGGTGGCCATACCGCCCAGGAAAGATGCCCCGATAAAGATCAGCAGCACGCCCATGTAGGTCGCCCGCTGCCCGAACGCACGGCTCGTCCAGGGCGCAATCAGTAGCGATACCGTAGTGGCCGCCAGAAAGCCGGTGGACAGCCACTGCACCTGATCCGAACTCATGCCGAAGGCGCCTTTGATGTAAGGCGTCGCCACGTTAACGATGGTGATCGACATCCCCAGCGCGACCAGTCCCAACAGGACGGTCAGGGTCACCAGCCACCGGTAGCTGGCCCCGTATCGCTCGGAAAGTTGTTCAAGCTGTGACATGGGCCCCCGGCAATGAATGGCAAAGATTGTGTATTATACAAATTATTGCCAAACCGTAAATGAACCGAAGGATGCCTCTGATCATCCAGGGACAACTGATACCCTTTATTTAAAGAGCCTACTTGCCTATAGCCGCTCATTTCAAAGCAATGGATGACTAAGTCACATTTGTGTATCATGCACCGATATTTGTCATTTGATTGTTCGGTACAGGCCCGGATAATCACCGACCGGACCTACAGCCACCGAAGGACAGCGGCCATGTCGCGCGAGACTGACCGAACAGACACCCCACAACGCACCGGCGCGCCGGCCATTCCCAGCACACCGGCCACCCTGGAACAGGAACTCGCCTTCCTGGTGCGCTGGCTCGAAGCCACCAAGCGCGACCAGCAGTATCCGCTGGAACGGGCCCACTACCTGATGCTGCTCCTGCTGATGAGCGACGGTCCGCAGAACGTCAGCCGCCTCGCCGAACGCCTGCGCCTGGACGCATCAACGGTGACCCGGCAGGTCTCGGTGATGACGACACGCGGGCTGGTCTGCAAGCAACCCAACCCCGGCGACCGGCGTGGCGGCATGGTGTGTGCGACCGCGCTGGGTCATGAGGAAGCGACCCGGATGCGTCGCATGCGGGAAGAGAAAGTCGACGCCATGGTGGCCGACTGGCCGGATGACAAACAGCAGGCGCTGGTGCGCGCCCTCGGGGATCTCAACGAAGGGCTGTGCCGGATGCTGGACGAAAATAAACTTTAGTGACCGGCGTCGCCCCCGGCCGGATCGGCTCAGGAGGCGATACTGATGCGGTTGCGGCCATTCTGCTTGGCTTTATAGAGCGCCTGGTCCGCCGCGTACACCAACGCTTCGACGCTGCCGTTCTCCCGGGGAATCGTAGTCGCGCTGCCCACGCTGACCGTCACGCGGTCGCCAGACGGGCACTGGCTGTGTTCGATACCCAACGCCTCAACCGCCAGACGGGCATTTTCAGCCACCTGCGTGGCGCCGTCACGGTCCGTTTCCGGCAAGATCAGCATGAACTCCTCGCCCCCGTAGCGCACGACCATGTCGCTCGACCGACGTAATTCCCCGGTCAGCGCCGCTGCCACCTGGATCAGGCAATCGTCCCCTCGCTGATGGCCATAAGCGTCATTGAAGGGTTTGAAGTAGTCCACATCCAGCATGATCACAGACATCGGCTGCGGTTTGCGCCGCTGCCTCAGCCAGGTATCCCGCAGATAGGCATCGCCGGAGCGCCGGTTAGCGACGCCGGTCAGACCGTCGCGATCCGCCAACCGCTGCAACTCTTCATTGAGCAATTCCAGCTCGGCGGTGCGTTCCGCCACCTTTTCCTCCAGGCGATGGGAATAATCCTGGACCTGGGCGTACAGCCCGGCGTTTTCAATCGCCACGGAAGCCTGGGCGGCCAGCAGTTGAATCAGTTCCACCCGGGCCTCGGTGAAGACGCCATCGGCAAGGTTGTTCTCCATATACACAGCCGCCTCGAAACGTTCCCGCTTGATCGGCACACACAGCACGGAACGGGGCTGAAGTTGGAGCATGTAAGGGTCGTTCACGAACGAACCCTGAATGGACGCGTTATGCAGGACCGTCGCCTCGTCGCGCTGGAACACCTGACTGATCAGGCTCATTGGTACGGGTATATCAACGCCTTGAGGATCGCTCAACAGGAACGCGGGCGGGATATTGGCGTGCGAAGGACGCTGCTCCGGCAAGATGGCCGCCTCGACGACCCATTGCCCTTCAGTGCGCACGATCAGACAGCCCCACTGACCGCCGGCATTCTGCAGCAGGATGGCGAGGGTTTTCTGGAGAAGCTGGTCCAGCACCATCTCGCCGGAAATCTCCCGGGAGGCCCGCATGACCGACGCCAGGTCCAGGTCGGACAGGTCACTCCCCAGGGCTTTGACGGGGGTCTGTCCCAGTTCGCCCAGCACCGGAAATTCCGCCTCCAGGTGCGCCATCTTGCGCTGGGCGCCCCAGCGGTTGTACATACCGTAGGCCCCCCGCAGGTAGCCTTCCGCCGCCCGGCCCTTGCCTTGCGCCAGCAGATGTCGGGCGGCCCGCTCGTAAGCGGTGGCCTCGTCGCGCAGGAATCCGCCATTGCGGGCGGCATCAATGGCCGCGTCGTAACCGGCCAGCGCGGCGTCGTTATCACCGTCAAGGCGGGCGAGCTCCGCGGTCATCAGCCACTGCAAATGGCGGAAATTGGCTTCGCAGTTATCGGCCCAGCGGGTCATGCGGGCCAGATCGCGCTCGAGCCGTTCCCGGGTGACCTGCTGGTTCGCCCGATCCATTTCCGGATACAGCGTCGAGAGCGTGAGGTTGGCCACGATGTAAAACCGCACCAGCTGCGGCAGCGACATCGAGGATTTGATCAGCGCGTCCTGCTTTTCGATGAAGCTCAGCGCCCGTTCGTAATGGCCATACAGCAGGTTGATTTCGGCGCTGTAGATAGTGTGGTTGGCAATGCCCGTCAGGAACCGGCGCTCGTTCATGGCCGCCAGGCACTGCTGCTCGTCGAAGTCCTCACTGCTCAGGCTGGACGGCGCTTCGGTGTCACCCAGAAAGTTGCGCTGCAGTTGCAGGAACAGCGTGCCGGAGTCGAGGGAATCCTGATACGCGCACTCACGGACGATCTCGAGGTTATCCTCATGGAGCTGTCGGGCGGTTTCCAGATCCATGCCCGGATCCCAGATCACGCAGTCCTGGGCACTGTAGGCGAGGTACAGCAGGTCACCGGACTGGTAGCCCGCCTCAATCCCTTTGCGAAACCAGGGCGTGAGTGTGGCCCAGTGATTACTCCAGTGGTGGACGAACATGGCGTACACATAGATGACCCGAGCCCTCAGGCTGAGATCATCCAGCTTCTCGTTGATCGCCAATCCCACTTTACCGTACTGGTAGCCAAGGGCCGGCTCGTCCAGTTCGCCACACAGCAGCATGCCGTAGGCGGCGTAGGCGAATGCGGATTCCGGACAGTTACCCCGGTGCAGCGCCAGGTTCACCGCCTTGAGCACCAGGTAACTGAACAGCGTGCTGCCGGACAGGAACGCGGCGGCGAAAATTTCCATCAACAGGCGCATGGCCGTCAGGGTGGCCGGATCATCGATAGTCGGCGCGTCGACCAGGTCGGCAATAGCCCGGCCGGCCAGGTAGTGATCCACGAGCTGACGCTCCCGGTCGATGTCCGCCTGGCCGGGATGCTCGGTGAAATCAACACCCAGCAGCGCCAGCCCCTCAATGGCGGCCTGTATCGACGCACTCATCCGGCCCAGCGTTGCGTTCTGTCGGGTTCGCGTGGCCAGTACATCGGCGCGCTCCAGATCGGATTGCGCGTGATCCAGCAGGATGGCCAGCCAGTGATCGGCGTCGTCGGTGCGCCCGGTCAGGTAGAGACACAACTGCATTTCGGTGGCCAGCGGGCCCATCAGTGACGGGTGGCGTGTCCAGGCGTCGTCCGACAACAGGTCAGCCGCCACCTTGAGATAGCCCAGTGCGGATTCGTAGGCCGAGGCTTCACGGGCGCGGCGACCCGCGCGGAGATTGAATTCCGCCAGCCGCAGGCGTTCATCGTCCGCATCGATCAGCGTTCGCCCCTGGTTGAGGTGGTTGACGATATCGATCAGTTGATCGTCGGCGGCCCGCCCTCCTCCGTGGCGCAACATCAGGCGGCCGATCATCAGGTGCTTGCCGGGGAGATCTTCCGGCTCGACGAGTTGGTAGGCGGCCTGCTGGACCCGGTCGTGCTGGAAACGGTAGCTGGGGTTGATCGACAGCCCCTCATCCGCCTGGCTGGCAAGCCGGTAATCGCCGTGCAGGGGCACGATCGTGTACTGCCTCAAGGCGGGCAGCAGCGCCTGGGCGGTGTCCGCCACCGAATGCTCGTAGATGGTGGCGAGTGTCTCGAGCGTGAAGGTGTTGCCGATGCAGGCCGCCAGTTGCAGCGCCTGCTGCGTCTCGGCGGGCAGCTGCCGCAGGCTGTCCAGCATGAACTCGACCACATCCTGGCTGGCATCCTCCCAACTGGCCCGGTCGAGTTGCCAATGCCACTGCCCGCTGGCCAGATCCGCCCAGATCGCGCCCTGGGCATGCAGCTCACGCAACAACTCATTGGTGAAGAAGGGATTGCCCAGCGCCCGGTGATAGAGCATATCACTCAGGTCCTGACTGGCGCTGACATCGCATCGCAGGGTCGCCGCCACCAACTGCTCCACCGAAGACTTGTCCAGCGGACCGACCGGGATCTGATGGATACGCTGGTGGCTGCCCAGCTCGTCCAGCAGCCCCCGCAACGGATGCCCTGGCCCCACTTCGTTGCTGCGATAGGCCCCGATCAGCAGCAGATGGCTCTGATCCTTGGCGGTGACAATCCGGCGCAGCAGCTCAAGCGTGGGTGTATCGCTCCACTGAAGGTCGTCGAGGAACAGCACGACCGGATGCCCGCGCCCGGCAAATACACGCAGAAACGCACTCAACACCAGCTGCAACCGGTTGCGGCTTTTCGCCGGAGGCAACTCGACCACCGGCGGCTGCTCGCCAATGATCAGCGTCAGCTCGGGAACCAGGTCGATCACCAGGGCACCGTTCGGCCCGAGCGCCTCAACCAGCCGTGCCCGCCACTCAGCCAGTTTTTCCTCCGGCTCCAGCAACACCTGCTGAACCAGGGCCCGAAAGGTGGCGGCCAGGGCCGAGTAGGCTTCGCCGTGCTGGAACTGATCAAACTTGCTTTGTACCAGAAAGCCCCGTTCGCGAATCTGATAGCGATCGAGTTCATTCACCAGGGCAGACTTACCGACACCCGAATAGCCATGCACCAGGCAGAAACGGGTATGACCGTTCACCACCTGTTCGAACAGATCCAGCAGCGCGTGCAGCTCCTGATCCCGGCCATACAAGGCCTGGTGAACCAGGAATTTCTGACGGTGATCTTGCTCCCCCAGGGTAAAGGTCGCGGGCGATTCGCCCTGGCGGATCGCGGTGACGCAGCGAGAGAGGTCGTGCAAAAGACCATGGCTACTCTGGTAGCGCTCTTCCGGTGATTTGGATAGCAACTTCAGGATGATGGCGGCCAGCGGCTCGGGGATGTCCGGCCGTACCTCTATGGGGGATGGCGGCAGACGGCTGATATGGCCATGCACCCATTCCAGGGTGTTATCGGCGGTAAAGGGCGTCTCGCCAGTCAGCAACTCGAACAGCAGGACCCCAAGGGAATAGTAATCGGAGCGGTAATCCAGGCTCCGGTTCATGCGCCCGGTCTGCTCCGGTGACATGTAGGGCAACAGCCCCTCCAGCTGGCTGAACAGATCGGTGGTCTGCTGCTCCTGCCCCAGCTCCGAGGCGACGCCAAAGCCGATGAGTGCGAGCACGTCGCGACGCGTATCGACCAGCACATTATTGGGAGACAGCGCCTTGTGCACCATATCCTGTCCGTGGATATCGCCCAGGATACGGGCCAGCTTCTGGGCGATGTCGAGCACCTCACCCACAGGCAGGCGCCGGTCGTCACGCCGAGCCAGTATCGAAGCCAGGGAGCGATCGTAGGGGTCCGAAACGAGCGCCAGGTTGCCGCTGCCATAGGGCAGCACCTCGTTGATGCTGCGCACGCCGCCCACCCCCGCCAACCGGGTGGCAATGCGGGCTTCATAGTGAAGCGCGGCCACCTGCTTTCGGTCCGGGTAGTCGGTGTCCAGCGTCTCGATGGTGACGTCCACCCCGTCCGATAAACGCTGCGCGCCAAAGGCGACTCTCCCCGAGTGGCGCCACAGGCATGAGAGGGTGCGATATCCGGGCAGTTGCAGATGGCTCAGCATCGGGGACGTCTCGCTCTCGATGAGGGGCTGTCTCAACCCGGGAACAGGCGGTCGAACGTCGCGCTGAACGATTCCCGGGCCGTGTCACACAGCGGTTCGCCGTGGCCGCACAGGGCGTGTCGGAAACTGAGCGTCTGCAGGCGCTGGAAATCCCGGGCTTCCGGTTCGGCGGCCTGCATCCAGACCGGGCCGATGTTGGCCGGTGTAAAAAAGCCCATGCCTTCCATCCGCTCGCGGGATGCATCGCAGAAGTGCTCATCCGGCCCCAACCAGTTCTGCAGGGCATCGCAGGCGATCAGGATCCCGCCGTCGCGGTCCAGGTGGATGATGCCCTCGGGAACGTTGGAGGTTTCAAACCGGAACAGGGAAGCATCGCTGATCGGCAGCGGCGCGGACTCGCTCAGGGTCTGCGTGGCGTCATCGTTTTCCGACTCCAGGCCCGGCATCACCCAGTAACGGGCGTTATAGCGATCCACGTAGAAGGCATCGTCCCGCCCATGCAATGCACCGAGGCGAATGACATCGGTGACCTGGCCCAGCTGATCGAGTTCGGCAAGACCGGCGTCATCCAGTCGCACGGTGTTGATCAGGATCAGGCGCTCACCATCCCGGACGATGGTCATGTTGCGGCTGAACTGCCAGTCCAGGTCCATCAGTACGGTTTCCATGGCACCGCTAACGACAAACACGTCGGTAAAAGCCGCTTGGATGGCGCTGTGAGCCAGGGCACTCGGGAAAGACGACATGCAGATTCCTCGGTCTAGTTGATCGTCGTTCGATCGGGTTGATAGCGGTTCAGTCCTGTCGATAGTCATAGCGACCGACGTAGCGATACTCTCGAGCGTATTCGTTCAGATAGGCATTGAGGTATTGCCTCTGGACCGCATTCAGATGGCCATTGCGAATGTCTTCCATCGTTTCTTCAGCCCGGCTGCTGTCCAGCCGTTTGAGGTGGAACAGCGTCATGTCCCGCCCCCCGAAAAAGCCCTTCAGAAACTCATGCTGGTGCCGGGCTTCGGTCATATCGAACACCGCACCATACAGCGCCGTGAAGAGCGGCTGCGCGGCCAGCGTGTCCCGGGTAAAGGTCGGATACGAGCCCGGCGGTGGCGTGAATTCGGGATAGTCATCCACCACATGAGTGGGCTGACGGGCCAGCGCCCGGATGTAGCCCTCGTCCAACTCCGCCTGGCGGGCGCCGTCCAGCACAATATTCAGGTAGCGGCGACTGGGCCGGCAGCAGTCGTCGATAAACG
The DNA here is from genome assembly GCF_016798325.1 of Marinobacter mangrovi. Classification (GTDB taxonomy): domain Bacteria; phylum Pseudomonadota; class Gammaproteobacteria; order Pseudomonadales; family Oleiphilaceae; genus Marinobacter_A; species Marinobacter_A mangrovi. Next base: position 212,556 of record NZ_JAERVO010000002.1, on the reverse strand, counting down.
CCGGCGTGCCCACATACGTCAGCGCCGACACCGCATGGCTGCTGTCGTCTGCCCGTTGCTGCGGCTTGACGGCCACCTCAATCCGGTCGTAGCCATAACCACAGGCCTCGGCCGCATCCAGCAGGTCCAACGCGTCATCCGGACATTCATGAAGCACGCCAAGCACGCGATCGCCCGGATGGCCGGTTCGTTCGATATTGCCGACGCCACCTTCGTGGCGAAAAAAGTGCCGTACGTTGAAGCGCAAACGCCAGCCGGACAATTCGGCCCGTCTCGATGACAGCGGCTCCACGCCCTTGGCTTTCAGCGAGAGCCTGCTCATATTGGAACCGAAGCCAAAGTAATGAAACATAAAAACGGGCGACTATCCGGTTGCGATCAAAGCCATCATCGGGATCGTTTGAAAGTGCAAAGATTACCCTCACGATTGACCGTTATCCATACACAATAGGTCCGGGAACACGACGGTTCACGCATTCCTGGGAAAATTCTTGTCAAATGGCACCGAGAGTGTGGGCGCTGTCTCCCTGGGCTGGCTCCGGGTGAACACCGATTCGAAGGTCGGTACGTTCCGGATGCGATCTCCCAGGCCCCAGGTTGGCGGCGCAATGCCGAACCAGTTGAGCAGGGTCGCGGCGAAGGAAGTCGAGTCGAAGCCCTCCCCGTTCGGGCTGCGCAGAACCGTCTGCGACTGAATCCAGGGAGACGCGAAGATCGCCGGCACCCGCGGGCCCATCAGGTCGAATTCAAAGCCGTCCGTCCGGTCGTTGGGCCACGGCTTACGGGCATAGGGCGGCGCCACGTGATCGAACAGGCCACCGTTCTTGTCGAAGGTCACTACCAGCAGGGTTTTCGACCACACCTCCGGACGACTGCGCAGGGCCTCATAGATCTGGTTGAGCGCCCGCTCTGCGGGCACCACCGAGTCAATCCCGCTCGATGACGATCCCGGGTGATAGGAGGTGCACGCCTCCCCGACCCACGCCGGCTCCAGATAGCTGAATCGCGGCAGGTTGTCGTCCTTCACGTCATCGAAGAACTGTTGGAGCGGTGCGATCCAGCGCGAGCTGGGCAGATTGCTTCCACCTTTTGCCTCCAGAACCGCTTTGGCCCAGGCGGCGTCCACCTCGGGAATCTGGCCCTTGAGGTAGAGTTGATAGGTGAAGACCGCCTGGTCCCAGAGAATGCTGTAGTAGATCTTCCAGTCCTGGTGGCCGTGGCTCCAAAGGGTTTTCCAGAGCGACTGGCGGTGCGCCTCGTCGGGCCAGTCCTCATAGGCTTTGCCCCCTTCCCAGGAACCCAGGCGGTTATAGGCGGAACCGCTGACTGAGAACCCCCGATTGACGTCGGTACCGCCGGGAATGGAACTGAACCAGTCGTCGCTCACGGCAAACGCCTTGGCCAGGCCATTGAGCACCGAGAGTTGATGCGGCGTGAAGCTGGACAACACCGCTGCACTGTCCTGGTTCCAGGCAAAGCCGGTCATGGTCGGTGCGTCGCGCTTCGCGTAGCCCTCGTAGCCATGGAACATCTGCATCAGCCCGTCACTGTTGTCGTGCCAGGGGTCCTGGGCCGGACCGCCGAGCACAAACCGGTCACTCAGTTCGCCGTTCTGGTACTGGCTGACGAATGCCGGCGTCCCGTCCGGCATCGGGTTGCTCATGGACATATCCAGCCCGCGGAAGCCTTCGGCATCGGGGCCGACCCAGTTCAAACCGTCCTGGCGGCCGCGTTCATACAGCCAGCCCAGCACGTTGTCGAAGGAACGGCTCTCCAGCATGTAGTAAACGACGTGTTCTATCTCCCGGCGCATGAACTCGATGGTGCCGGGGGTTTTCTGCCGGACGGCATCGACCGGCTGGCTGGGCAACGCGCCGAACAGGGTCGACTGGCCGTCAAAGCCAGGCGGCAAGGCAGCGGTATTTACCGGCTCGTTCCCCAATGGGTTCTCGCGGCGGGCATCAAAGCGCCAGATGCGACATCCGGCAGACAGATCGCCGGGCTTCCAGGTAACCACGTGTTCCCCAACAACGGCCATGGCATCGTGCTCGTCAATCGCTGTCCAGGTGCCAGCCTGCACCGTGGGCAACGCCAGCGGCGGGTTGGACTGCGGATCGATGCTCCAGATCCGGTAGTCCGCTCCCTTGCGATCCAGCATGGTGTTGCCGATGGGATAGAGTTCCCGATCCGCCGCAATGTCCCGGAAGCCGCCGCTCTTGAATTCACCCGCGGACAGGCAGTCGTATTCCGCCTGGGGGTCAAAGTGCCACAGTTGGTAGGTGCGCCGCCCGGCCGCGGGAATGATGCTCAGCACGTAACCCGGCAACCCAATCAGTTCGATCTGTTCAAACGAGGCGCCGAAATTCGGGCGGTAGTCGCCGAAGAACTTTTCACGGCCCCAGGTGCCATAGGCCAGCGTTTTTTCCGCCAGCGGGTTGCCGCTGTCCCGGTCGTACTTCAGCAGGCGGTAATGGATGGCGTCATCATCCGCGGTTGGCGGCGTCCAGGCCAGCAGGTAGCCCCCAACCTGCGTCAGCCGGTCGCGGGCCGGGAAACGGGCGTGATCGGCCATAGCAATCTGACTGAAGGGTTGATCGGCGCCGGGTTCGAAGGCGTAGGCGGCGTAACGATCCGCATCGGCCTGGCGCTGCAGGACGAACGCCGTGGCCCGGGACTGCGCCTCGGTCGGGGTGAAGCTGTTGTTGTCGTAGCCGAACGCCTGGTTCTGCTCTTTCATGATCGCCAGGATGGCATCGGCCTTGTCCTTTTTGACCGTGCCGGTGCTCGCATCCCAGCCCCATTTTTCTGCGAAGCCGGCCAGCACCCGGTGCGGATCGTGGTCGGGGTGCTCTGCCATGTGGGCCTGCCAGCCAGCGGCGATCAAATCCTGGCACATAACGGTGATCGGGGGCGGATAGTCGCCATTGGGCTTAAAGGCATCACTGAGCGGCAGGTCCGTATCGTAGAGGTACTCGCTGGGGTGATTGGCGCACAGTACCCAGGTTTTCGCCGCGGGCTGGCCCTCTTCCGTCGGCAAAATCGTCAGCTCAACGACGTCCAGAACGGCGGGCGTCTGCTCGAGATGAAACGCCTGCGTGAGCCAGCTGTGGACGGGCTCGCCATAGGCGACCACGGGTTGGGTCCGGGTATTGCCCGTCTCGCTCAGTGGGCGCAGGAAGTTACGCAGCTGCGCCTTGGCGTAGGGAATAAAGTCTTCGTTGTAATCCTCCAGTTCCGCGCCTGCGCCGCCGGGAGCGGCGACCGGCGCTACATCCACAATGCGCTCGACCTGGTGGTTATGGGCACCGTTAAACCCGTTTTGCGCCAGCAGACATTCCCAACGCCGGTTGGTTGGGGAATACAGGTAATCGCGGTAAGTAAACGTCTCCAGCGGCGGGAAGTGCAGCAGCTGGACCGACTTCACGTTCGCCATCGCCAGCCCGAACGGCAACAGGAATTCCCAGCCTTCACGTGCCGAATAGGGAATATTCCCGTAGTAGCTGGCCTGCGCCTCCCGGCCTGCCGCAATGTAATGAGGCACCAGCGTTTCGTAGGGGGTCATGTCATCGCAGGGACTGGTCATCTTCAGCCGGTATTCGCCATTCCCGTTGCGATACGCCTGGGCCCAGGAACCGAAATAGCCGTCGCGTTGCAGGGTCTGGCTGAAAACAAAGGTGATCGCATCTTCCAGTGAGGGGCCATCATCGCCGAACTGAAACAGACCTTCGATCTCTTGGTCGTATCCCAACCCAATATCGACACTCGTACGCCTGACTTCCGTTTCTTGATTCAGCAAAACCGACTCCTCGATAGCGGCATTTACAATACGGGGTGCGATACGCGACGGCATACCGCGCCTGATGGGGTTTCTGGACGTCCACGATCCAATCTGCGGATGGAGCCTTTGCCTGGAAGCACCAGACTCTTACAAGCCAAAGTCCGAGTCCCGGTGTGGGCTGGATGCCCCCGGTCTCGGATTGGCTCGCATGGGCTGGCTATTCGCAGGAGTCATAACCTGGCGCAACGTCAAACAACACGCCGGCTGGTCCGCCGCAGAGCGGAACTGGATAAAGCGTAGATGGGGTTGCCAGAGGCCGCCAGCATGAAGCGTCCGGATTTAATGGGGATTCCGTCTTCAGCCCGTAACGATCACGACGCTTCAGCCCGCTGCAACGCCTTGCCCAATGTGGCAAAGTAGGTCGCGAACGCGCGGTTCATACGTGCCCGCTCCTCATCTCGCGGATACAGGCCCATTTTCGCCTCGTCCGTTTCCCGCGTACCGCGGACCAGGAACGCATTCTTGCAGTCGGCGTCCTGGACAAAGGCCTCAAACGCGCGGGCACACAACTCCTCCGGCAGGCTGAAATACAACGTGCCCGCCGCCTTGTCCGCCGTCACCGACTGCCGGAACAGATCGCTGGGCGCCTCCCCGCTCTCATCCAGCATCACCGCCGCAAAGCAGGCCTGAAGGCGCTTGTTCAGGGGATGCTCATCGCCCTTCTCCTTGCCCAGCCATCGCTTGGATGCAAACGCTCCAGGCGGACTGCCGGCATAAAGCTTGTCGCAGATGTAGTGATCGAAAGCGTGGAACCACTCATGGGCAATACTGCCCGGCCCGGCGTTCTTGGCCAGCGAAAAGCTCCGCGTCGCCGGCGTGTAGTGGGCCGACACGCCCCGCTGTCCGCCGATGCCGTACTGCAGCCCCAGCGTCCCACGCAGGGAAATCAGCGACTCCGTCCCACCCAGAATCGTCATCAGATCGCAGAGCGCGTCATAGAACAGCCCGGCGCTACGCGCCTTTTCCGGCTCCGTCACCCACCGCCCGATCTCCACCGAGCGGAACTGGAAGCGACGGCGCACATCGAGGAAAGACACGGCAGAGCCGGAACGATGATCCGGGCCGCGGCGGTAGAAGGTTCGGGGCATAGACAGGGACTTCGTGAATACTGTTTAAATATACAGCTATATTGAAATCACGAAAGGAAGAAGTCAAACGATGGCATGGCAGGACGACCGATCAAACGCTAAGCTGCTGTTTAAATGGAAAAAGAAACCGCTCTCTCAGAATGAGAACGGTGCAGTTATATAGAATTCCCGATTATTCAACACCGCGGGACGCGGTGTAACGGAAGCATGCCTGCATGCTTTGCTTTGCTTTGCTTTGCTTTGCTTTGCTTTGCTTTGCTTTGCTTTGCTTTGCTTTGCTTTGCTTTGCTTTGCTTTGCTTACAAGGAGAGGATACGTGGGTTTAATCCTGAAGTTAGCTATTTTGATTTTCTGTATTCGGCACGTCATGAACACTGGACGGCCAGGGCAAACAACAGCCATCTACGCAGGCTCATTCCTGGTCGTTGGTTTGGTCGTGGCCTTAATTCACCAGTTCACAGCGATCGCCGGAATAGGCCTTGCCATCACACTCATCTACGATCTTGCCACCGGCTTCATATTCTTCTGGCTCATTGATCGTTACCACGACAACCTGCTCGCGTTTTACGCCATCATCGTTCTCGGTATCGCTGCGAGTGTCGCCATCAAATTCATAGTGGTTTTCGCATTACACCCTTAAACGATGCATTAAAAGTTTCCAACAGCACGGGCGTACGGAATGGATGTGAATTACAACCATCGCATTTTTCGAGGCCGGACGAATTCCGACAATGGTGAATTCGGAGGTCAAACCACGTTTCATTATCGGCAAAGTGAAGACCGGGTTTGGGCAACGTATAGCGGCGGCGACATAGTCAGCGGGCACCTACAGGGAAAGGTCTGTGCCGACGGTAGCCTGGAGTTTGTTTACCACCATGAAAATGTCGACGGTGAGCTGATGGCCGGCCAATGCTTCTCAACGCCAAGCCAGGACAAGGCCGGTCATCTCGTGCTTAAAGAACATTGGCAGTGGCTTACCGGAGATCGGACATCCAGTTATTCCGAAGTTGAGGAGATCACCGGCCATACCTGAGAACTGCAAATTCAGGTGCAACCTTTTCCCCAAGGGTGAAGAGGCGCGGTGGCGGATCCGTCGCAGCGGCATTGAGGTTAGCCCCCATGGTTTCCGGTGGAGCCCGTTACCAGACACTGATCGCGCTGGCGATTATCGCCCTTTCTGACTGTCAGAGTGATGTCAGCCGTATCTCTCCACGCAGCCATTCGACCGTTGCCCGATCGCACAACTCCGTTCCCGGCTGCATCACCGTCGCGACGCTGCAGGCAATGCCTTCGCGCAGCGCGTCCTCATCCGATGCGTCCTGAGCCAGCATCGCCACCAGACCAGCCACCATCGAATCTCCGGCACCTACCGTGGAGACCACAGGGACGGCAGGGGCCTCCCCTTTCAGGACCTCTGACGGCGTTACCAACACCGCGCCGTCCGCGCCCATGGATACACAAACCCGACTCACCCCCTGCTCCTGTAACCGGTGTGCTTCCCGAACGATGGCGTTCAGGTCCTTCAATGAGTGACCCACCAGGGTTTCCAGTTCGAAACGGTTGGGCTTGATCAGGAAAGGCTGGGCGCCGATGGCGTGTCTCAGTTGCTCATCATGGCAATCGACGATGGCACGCCCACCACCGGCCTGCACCCGGCGTACCGCATCGGCATACAGATCGTCCGGCAGGCTGTGCTGCAATGACCCTGTGATCACGCCCAGCCCCTTTCCGCAGTGGGTGACGAACTGTTCGAGCAGATGCGTCCATTGCGCCGCCGACACCGCCGGACCCACACCGCTGACTTCAAACTGAGCTCCGGTGAGGCTTTCGATGATGGTACCGTTGATCCGGGTTTCGCCTTCAACCTCCAGATAGCAGGCCTGATCCAGTTGCGCATCGAGCTGGTGGCGCAGGAACCGGCCGATCTCACCGGCGACCGCACAGAAGGTGCAGGCCTGCACACCAAGGCGCTTCAGGGCCCGTCCCACGTTGACGCCGTTACCTCCGGGATCGTAACGGCTGTTGGACGCATGCACCTTCTGATCCGCTATCAGCCGGGGAATCTCGTAGGTGATGTCCACCGCGGGATTCAGGCTCAGTACGGCCACAGGCCTTTGTTTGCTTGCGTCGACCATCAGGCGCTCCCGGGTGGCGGCGGTCTGCCAACGCGGATCAATGTGCGGATAACAACATTTTAAAACCACTGATAGTCGGCCACCAACAAAACGGGTAACCGCGGGTGGCGTCATTATGCGATCATGGCCTTGAGTCACACGGACCGGCTCTTCACGGCTCGCCCCCTCTGCAACCGGAGACCCGCCATGACCGATAACGTCATCAACCTGGCCGAAAAATTCAGCAAATTCGCAGAGCACTGGTCTCCCCGGGTCATTTCGGAAATGAACGATTACCAGTTCAAAGTCGCCAAGTTCCAGGGAGAATTCGTGTGGCACGACCACCAAGAGACCGATGAGGTATTCCTGGTGATCCATGGCTCAATGGGCATCGAGATGCGGGACCGGACGGTTCACCTTTCCGAGGGTGAGATGTTCGTGGTTCCCAGGGGAACGGAGCACAAACCGTTTGCGGAGAACGAGTGCCACGTGCTGCTGATTGAGCCGCGAGGCGTAGTGAACACCGGTGAGGCGGGTGGCGAGTTGCAGGCTGACAATGATGTCTGGGTGTAAGCAACCCGGCTTTTGACCCCATGCCTCACCGTTGATTACGACAGATCTTCCCGATTCTGCCTTTGACCCGGCGCAAATCGGACAAAAGCAAGGCAGGCCTCTTTAAAGTGCTGCCTTAATCCCCTGAGTCCATCGACTGCTCCGTTTCCTCCCAGATATTCGACAGATTGTCATAGGCGCGCGTAAAGCCATCCTTCACATCGTCCCAGGCATTGGCCGAACTCCCCTTCATGCGCTCGTACCAATCCCCGACCTTTTCCCGCTGGGCGCGCAGGGCGTCCAGGCTTTGCTGGGTTTTCTCGCGGCTGGCTTCGCTCATGTCGTCCCAGTTCTCGTCCAGGCGCTTTTCCAGCACGTCGATGCGCTGATCGAGCTCGTCCAGCGATTCCTTGATCGATGCGGCAGCTTCGTCCCGTTGCTCGGCAGAGTAGTTACCCAGCTTGTCGATCAGGTTCTCGGTATCGTGTTTCAGCTCTTCCATGGTGGGTGGCTGCTGGGCCTCATCAGCGCTTGCTGCCACGGGTACGACGCCCAACAGGGCAACCAGCATCAGGTGTCGCAACCGGGGCGTTTTGGAAGTCGTACGTGCCATCGTCATCTCTTTCTCCGTGTCGATATACCAGTTATTGCGGATTGCTGTGGCAGGGCGTTAAGTCTTTACCATACTGGAATCATTGAAAGAGGACACTCATCGAATCTGGCCGGGGGACGCTCATGACCCGAACCGCAAAGACGCTGTCTTCGCTCATTTTCAGCATCATCCTGCTGATCGGCGGCAACGCCTTCCTGATGACTCTACTGGGCCTGCGACTGAGTATCGAGGGCGTCAGTCCGGGCGTCATCGGCTGGATCCTGGTGTTCTATTCCTTCGGCTTCGTGGCCGGGACGCTCTTCGCCGGGCGCATCATCGAGCGGGTTGGGCACATCCGTGCGTTTGCCGTGTTCGCGGCCATCCTGGCGGCGTCCATCCTGATCTATCCGATGGCAGTGCAGGCCGGCCTGTGGGGTGGACTGCGCGCCGTCGGTGGCTTTGTGATGGCCGGTCTGATGATCGTCATGGAGAGCTGGTTCAGCAGCAAGGCAGACAACCAGAACCGGGCCAGCCTGTTCGCGATCTACCAGATTGTGTTCTTCCTCTCGACCGCCGGCGGCCAGGTCCTGATCCGGCTGGGGGATCCGGCCGGCTACATTCCGTTCTCCCTGGCGGCCATCCTGGTGGCGCTTGCAGTGGTGCCGTTGTCGCTGACCCGCCGTGAATCGCCAACCATCGTCCAGGGCGAACGCATGTCGTTGCGCCGCCTGTATGGCAAGTCGCCGGTCGGCACCCTCGGATCACTCGTGGCCGGACTGCTGATCAGCGCCTTCTATGCCATGGGGCCGGTGTATGCCAACCGCATTGGTCTGGATGTGGGCCAGGTCTCCAACTTCATGGCCTCGGCCATCATCGCCGCGATGGTCATGGCGTGGCCGGTGGGCCGTTTGTGCGACCGGTTCGACCGCTATCGCGTGATGGTGGTGACGGCGCTGATCGCCGCTGGCTGCAGTCTGGCAGCGGCCTTTATTGGGGGCATGAGTGCCTGGGTGCTGGTGCTTTTCGTGGGACTGTACATGGGCATCAGCGCGACGCTCTACCCGATCGCGGTGGCGATCAGTAACGACCTGATGGACAGCCACCAGATCACCGCCGCCAGTACCGCCCTGCTCCTCAGCTACGGGATCGGCAGTTGCATCGGCCCGGTGGTCAGCGCGGCCGCGATGGAACTGATGGGCCCGGCGGGGCTGTTTGTCAGCAACGCCACGATTCTGGGTCTGCTGATGCTGTTCATGGTGGTCGGCCCCGGACGCCGCAAGCATCCGAGTGTGGAGGAACAGGAAGACTACTACATGACCACGCCTGAGGTGGCCATCGCGATGGCCGACCTCGATCCGCGGAACCCGGACTTTGAAGAACATCCGGCTGAAGTCTCAGATCCGCACACTCACGCGGCCGAAGCCGACCATCCGGACAGGGCCTGATTTTGAGCCTACTGGTAGCTCACGGATATGGGAATGCGATGGGCCACCTGCCCATCGATGAGCACGTCAACCTGCCATTCACCCGGTTTGTCATGCTTCGGGTTCGGGTTGCAATACACGTACTGGGAGTTAAAACGTTCCTGCCCGGGCTGGAGCGCTTGCTCATAGTGATAGGCCTCCCGCCCATCCGGATCGCTGAATGTCACGGCAATGCGATGCCCCGGCTCTTCAATCCCGTAGATCGCGGCATAGAGGAAAATGGGGTGGTAATAGTCCACCCGTAGCGAGGTCGTGCGATCCAACGGGGTCTGGATCCTCGATATCCCCGACGTCGTAACCGCGGCGACATTGAGGTCTCCGATCTGTGTTTCCGGGATGAAAAACTTCGTCGGCTCAAGTCGCTTACCGGCTTCAAATCGATTGCTGAAAACCGGCTGACCATTCTCGAAGAAAACGCGGATCTCACCGTGCCGATGGCCGCGAATCATCTGGCCGCGGGATATGACCTTTCCAGTCTCCGAATATTCGGTAAACGGACCGTTTGTTTTCCCCAAATCCATGTCGATTTCAGAGACAACCTGTTCATCGTCATTCAACACTGACACATGAACGATCCGATCGTTGACATACTGACGCTTCTCCGAGGGGCGATTGTCCTTGTATGCCAAACCAACGCCTTCTTTCCGTCCATTGCGGTATGGTGTCCGCGAGAGCATCGGCCCGTATTCGGTTTTCAGAACAACGAGCTCGTGGGCCTCGCCGGGCTCTTCGGCAAACGCTCGAGCCAATTCTTGATACTGCGAATAGTGGAACGGATCGTCGTCGGCCAACGCGGCATTATGGAATGCCGTTTCCGCCTGCTCGTAGCGATGGGTATACATCGCAATCTCGCCCTCCTGAAAATGGGCAAACGCGTCTTGTGGATTCAGATAAACAGCCCGGTGCGTCGCTTCAAGCGCTTTCTCATGATGGCCTCGCGCGTGTTCGATGGACCCGATGACCCGCCATGCCTTTTCCATGTAGGGCCAGGCCTCAACGGACTGCTCCAGAAAAGGAAGAGCCTTATCCAACTGGAGGTCACAACTGTAGGCCCGCCCCAGGTAGTAGGCACTGGAGGCATTACGGTGGAACTGATACACCGAACGGTAAGCATCAATTTTGTCGCAAGGCTCTCCAGGTAAAGCGGCGACGCTGTCGAGGCGCCATTGCACCTCGACAGCCTTCAAATGAGGGTGGCGGGCATACTGTTCGCGAACGGAGCTTATGAAAGATTCGCGCGCCGGGTCGCTGCCTCCCCATTTCGGCGCCAGTCGGGCCAGATTCGTGAGGTAGAGCCAGACAAGATCTGGATCTCGGGAAACGCCTGCCTCGAATACCTCCGCTGACGGCGTCGGCCCGGAGGCCCGCATGGCCATTTCCAACTCGATGGCATAGGGATAGGCGCTTTGCGGACGCAACGATTTGACCACATCAAGATCCTGACGACTCAGGCTGAAAAAGCGATGCATGCTATCCAGTTGGGACTGGGAGGTCCCGCTGATATAGGCGGTGCCCCGAGCCCTGACGCCCTGTCGCATGCGATAGTTCGCACGCAGGAGATGGGCCGGTCCGCTTTTCGGCATCGCTTCGACCCAGGCATTCAACTGATCACCAACAGCATGCTCTGGCCGGGCAGTCGCCTGCATGACACTTTCAAGATCCACATCGGCGCTGCCGCTGCCGGGGTCAAGGAGTGGATCGAGCTTGGCGGAAAGGCGCTGAAAGTCTCCGTTAAGCAGCCATTGCAGCTGTTCCTGCCCGGAGAGTGAGGTATCCGGCACCAATCCCACGTCGATATCGTCGGCCGGGCTCTGACTGCCATCCCACAGACTCAAGAAAACGAAGCTGCCAACTGATGTCAGCACGGCAATCCATAAAACCGAAAACAAAAGGATCCATTTTTTCTGCACAGGATGGCCTCCCAGCCATAGGTTCATTTTGCTGTAGGCAGCAAACACACTCCTCTGTTGAGCGCTACTCCCTGCTTTACATCCCTGCCCTCCCCCCGTATGACAGGTGGTTTCAGCGGCAGACTGTCGTCATTGCGAACACCTTAGCCAAGCAACTGGTCGCTGTCTTAAAACTTTTGTAAATCCACCGTCTTAGCGAGACCCGTTTCACGCTCGGGAAAAGCGGATAGGGGTTTCTACGAATCAAGCAGCAGTAGGCAGCACGACCCTGCGGGTTCTATGATGGACGGTTTCCTCCCACATATCAGAGACGTGTACCGTGGCTTCACTGAACATGCATCTGCTGTCCGCCTTCATTCCGACCTTCTTTCTGGTGTCACTGACGCCGGGAATGTGCATGACGTTGTCCCTGTCGTTGGGGATTACCATCGGCGTGCGCCGTGCGATGTGGATGATGGTGGGCGAGCTGCTGGGCGTGGGTCTGGTGGCGACGGCGGCTGCGGTGGGTGTGGCGACATTTATGCTCGAGTACCCGACCGCGTTTGCCCTGTTCAAGTACGCGGGGGGCGTCTATCTGGCCTGGCTGGGCATCCAGATGTGGCGCTCGCGCGGCAAGCTGGCGCTCGGGGATCAGGATGAGCCGGCACCGGCGGCTTCCCCCTGGCAGCTGGCGACGCAGGGTTTCGTGACGGCGATTGCCAATCCCAAAGGCTGGGCGTTCTTTATTGCCCTGCTGCCCCCGTTCATCGACAGCAAGCTGCCCATGGCACCGCAGCTGACGACGCTGATCCTGATTATCCTGGGTCTGGAATTCATCTGCCTTCAGATCTACGCCCACGGCGGTCGCAAGCTGAGCCAGGCGCTACGTCGCGGTGGCGGCGTGCGCACGGTCAATCGCGTGGCGGGCACCCTGATGATGGGCGTGGCCGCCTGGCTGGCACTGGGCTGATCTTCATGCCTCCCGAAAGAACTGTTCGATCTGTCTGGCCTGGGTCTGCGCGTCCTTGTAGCCCAGGCTGATCAACTCCCGGCAGAAGCGGTGATCGAACATCAGGTAACTCGCCAGACTGGAGCCGGGCGTGTACGCCTCGCTGCTCGCGCCCGCCAGTTTCCGCAACACCAGCGGCATGTTGTCCAGGTGACGGGTGGCGATTTCGCCAATGTCCTCGCTGGGGGAGATTTCCAGCAGATGCACCGGGCGCAGGTCCAGTCCGGACTCTTCCAGTTTTTTCTTCGGCACCAGTTCCAGCAGTTGGTTGATCAGCCGCAGGCGGTCGATGTCGTAGTCCAGGGTGTCAAGAAACATGCCATTGAAAACGTGGGCCAGCACCTGACTGAACCCCGGCATCGGTGGCTGCTTGGGGCGACCGGGAAAACACACGTGGTTGGCACTGACCCCCACCACAATCACCCGTTCCGCCCCCAGGCGCAGCGCCGGGCTGATATGGGCCATCTGCCGGGTGACGCCATCCCCGAAGTACTCGCGGTTGATCTTCACGGGGCGAAACACGGTAGGAATCGCCGATGACGCCATGATGTGGTCCAGCGTCAGATTGGTCCGAGCTCCGGCCCGCTGCCCTGTGGTCCAATTGGCCTTGTCCTTGCCCGCCTGGAAAAAACACACGTTCTGCCCGGTCGTATAGCCGCAGGCGTTGATGCCCACGGCGCTGAGTCGATCCTCGTCGATCGCCGTTTTCAGGGCACCGAAATCCACCTCTTTTTCCAGCAACGCACGCAGCGGGCTGTTGTTGAGCAATGACATGGGTTTTTCACCGGTGCTGTCGGTGATCAGCCGTCGTGCGACGTCGCTGACGTTTCGCAGGATGTCATAACTGTGGCTCTTGTAGATCTGGTCGATCGTCAACTCGGACCAGATGCCTTCCAGACGCGCGATGTTATGCCGGAACACGCCGCCGCCACTGGCAATGGCCACCGCATTGATAGCGCCGGCCGACGTGCCGGTAATGACCCGGAAAGGGTGCGCCCAGTCCGGATACATCTCCGATATCGCCTTCAGCACGCCGACCTGATAGGCGGCCCGCGCGCCGCCACCGGTGAGGACCACGCCCGTCTGCATCACCCACTCCTGTTCCGCCCGAATCGGTTAACCGTTCCCATAGGATAGTCGAAGCCCTTGGCGGTTCCGGCGACCGGATGACTCAGGCCACCTCCGACGCTAAACTGGGGCGCCTCTGCTCACCCTTCTGATTCCGGGAATTCGCTATGACGCTCGCCACCTGGCTAACGGTTGTCACCATCTGTGTTCTGGGCGCCATGTCGCCGGGACCCTCTTTGGCGGTGGTGCTCAAGCAGACCCTGGCCGGTGGCCGGCGCAATGGTGTGGCCGCGGCCCTGCTGCACGGTCTGGGCGTGGGGTTGTATGCGCTGCTGAGCATCATCGGCCTGGCAGCCGTGATCAAGGCGTCGCCGGTAGCCTTCGGGCTGCTGCAATGGGGTGGCGCGCTCTACCTGGCCTGGCTGGGGATGAAAGGCCTCACCTCAAAACGCCGTGAGAACGGCAATCTGCCGGAGGTTCCGACCACCTCCAGTGCGGCGCGGGATGGCTTTCTGGTGGTATTCCTGAACCCCAAGATTGCGGTGTTCTTCATCGCCCTGTTCAGTCAGGTGGTGGGCGTGGACACCTCCTTCGTGGCCAAACTCGGTTACGCCGCCACGGCGATGGTGATTGACGGCGGCTGGTACCTGATCGTCGCCTGGCTGTTTTCCAACCCGCGCTGGCTGTCCCGGTTGCAGCATCACACCGTCTGGTTCGAGCGCCTGTTCGGCGCCATCCTGGTGGGACTGGCCGGTCGGCTGGTCCTGGGTATCCTGCGCCACTGACATCGACACCGCCCCGGGGCGAGTGGCAGGCGTATCGCCCCGGAAGATTCGGATTACCACCCACCTCTTTCCTTTGATGACCGATCCCGCCTATGCTGCAGCAGGGATCGACAAAAAAGAATCCCCCATACCCGTGCGGTCGTATCCATTTTCGTGATCCTCACTGGAGAACGGCAATGAACATCACCATGACCGAGGCCCGTCTCAGACCGGAAACCCACATCGACCTGCTCGAACTCGTTTCCATGGAAGGGCGCTACTACATGGCGCGCTTTTATATTGGCGAGGACGCCTTCATTCTCGTCAATCGGGAGCAACGACCGGTGCTCTTCACCAGCACGTGTGACGCCCGGGACGCATTCCATCACTTCCACATCCATCAGATCGAGATCATCCCGCCGTCTGGAACTGACGAAATGGTCGGCATGACCAGCGACTCGGTGACGGAAATGCGGGTACGGTTTTAGACGGTGAGGAATGGGCCCCGACGGATGGCCGGGGCCCGGGCGGTCAGTCGTTGAGGGTGGTGTAGACGAGCGTGGACATATCGGTATTGTCGGAGCCCGGCACCTCGATGTACCGGTCCCCACTGCCCCACAGCTGCCACCACGCGCGCTTGTTGTAGGTGCGGCTGGCGAAGTCCACCTGCAGGCCGTTGAGCGCGGTGTTGTTCACCACCGGTACCGAGATGTTCCCCACTTCGCTACCCAGCACGCCACTGTGGGTGACGCCCTCGTTCATCAGGATCGGGTAGTGATTGTAGTAGAGACTCGAGGGCGCGTCCTGGCTGGAGACCTTGCCCGCCAGGCTCAGGTTGGACACGCAGGAATCGATGGCATTGGATGACGCCGAACCACAGGACGAATGGGTCGGCACCACGCCATCGTCCGTGCCATCGATAAACGGTTTGGTGACGCCGCCGTAGGACGCACCGCCCGCCACGAATCGCAGACGGGGAATGCTGTTGGGGCTGACGGCCAGGTTGCGCGCCGCGTTGGTTTGCAGGTCGTTGACCACGCCCAGTTTGCCGGGCTGCGGGTCAATGCCGGTGAACAGCTTCACGGCCGCCTTGACCGGCGCCAGGTACCAGCTGTCGTTGTAGGCCACGCTCACCGCCAGATCCGCCAGGTCCGTGCCGCCACCGGCGCCGGAGAAGTCCAGCGAAGCCAGTATTTTCAGCGGCGGCAGGCCGTCTGCTGCGAGCCAGCGGGCCTGGTTGTCCAGCAGGTAACGGGTCACCAGGTCGCCGGTGGAATGGGAAACGACGATGCAGTAATCGTTGCACAGCCCTTCCTGGGCAATCGCCTTCACTTGCTGGTAGGCCTGCTGGGCGATCTTGCCTTCGACGCGGCCATCACTGGCCCAGTCGATCCGGGCTTCGGACCGGGAGAGCCAGAAGGTGCGCCAGTAATCCTCGCCGTTGGCTTTGACCGCATCCATATCCGCCGGTGGCGACGCCAGGTCTTCCTGCTGGAAGCCGTGAACCAGGATGACGTTGTGTCCGGCCAGCTGCGCCAGCGCGCCTGTCGAGCAGGTTGCGGCCATCAGAGCGACCGCTATCATTGTTTTCTTCATGATGTGCTCCGTGTGAGTCGATGTTGTTGTTTTTCCTCACTGCGCCTTCCCGAACCGCCTTCAGGCATGACGGTGCCACCGTCGACAGACAACGGCCTCTGATACGGGAAGGTTGCGTTGACCGGGTATCACTCCGGTCTCGTCCGGCGGGTCCCTGCGCCACTGCACCTTCAGGCGGTGCGACCTCAGGGCGGACTCGACGGTCGATCAGGCTCCGGTTGCCATCTTTCTCAATATTGCGGCCCGTTGCTCTGATTCGGGATCCCTCGCGGGGATGTCTTCCAGGCGATCCAGCCCCGAGGCGTCGACATCAAAGCCGTCCTCAGGGCCGAAGGCGTAATCGGTCCGGTCACCCGGTCGCGCGGGCAAGCGTCGGATCTGCAGGCCCTTGAGCTGGAGCGTGCCACTGCGGCCGGCCATCACAGAGCCGTGGGCCCGCAGTTCAATATCGGCTTTGGAGCCATCCAGGCGCTGCTCGTGGCTCAGATGCGCCACCGGCTGGCCATTGACGTAGAGATTGGCGCTCAAGGCATAGAAGCCGGCCTCGTCGGGCTCGAACTCGACCGGGATCACCAGATTATTGTTCTCGATGCGAGTCGTGCCCACGCCACCGAAATCGCCCAGATGGGGTTCGATCGAGAGGGTCGAGACATGGCGCACGGTCTGGCCGTCCACCCGGGCGGACACGATCAGCCGGTATTCGCCGGGCTCGCGGTCGCTGTCCAGCTCGCCCTGGTAGATCCCATCCGGGTTTCGGGTCAGCGTGGTGCCGGTCTGCGTGCCCGATCGCTCCCCCGTCGCTTCGAGACGGGCTTCGACCCGCTGGCCGACTACCATCGGCCCTTCCAGGCTGGCGACCACCAGGATCGTTTCGCCGCGGGTAAAGCGGTACTTTTCCAGGTTGACGGTGAAGCGCCCGTCATCGGCCAGCGGCAGGGTGACCGCCTGGTATTGATTGCCCGCGTAGGCTTTCGCCTGATCGGGCGAGATGGGTACGGAATAAGCGGGATAGCGAGACGCCGCCTCGTACTGGTCGGCCACCTGCGCCAGCATGAAACGGATGGGACTGTCGCCCGCGGGTGGCTTGGGCGTCGAGGGCTGCGCTGGCGCCGGCCGGGGGACGGTCTGCGCCTGGGGTGTCGCCTTGGCCTGCGCGGTTACAGCCGCAAGGGCGCGCGGGTCTCCGTCATCGGGGACCTGTGACAAGGCAAAGCCAATGCCGGCCGCGGTGCCGACACAGGCCAGGATGAAAAGCGGGCCACGCCAGTGCATTGACCACTCCGTTGATGTGTCTCGTTGTCTTGTTGTTATTGGTTAAAACGTACACACCCACGGATTGGCTTACAAACCGTTACTGTTCAATTTGCAGCCCCAGTTGTCGAATTGCCTGTGATGGCCGTCACATTCATTGACTCTGTTCGGCCCCCCGCAGCATCGCCTGCAGCAACTCTTCGGCATCGAACTTGGTCAGGGCCTCGTTGGCGCCCACCTGGTTGGCGTAGCTGACGCTCATTTCGCTGTTCAGCGACGTGTGGAGAATAATGTAGGGCTGCCTGAGGGAACCGTTGTCACGGACCTGGAACGCCAGTTCGTAGCCGTCCAGACCGGGCATCTCGATGTCGCTCACCAGGATATCGATGGGCCGCCCCTCGGTACCGGCGTTGAGCAGGATCTGCAGCGCCTCGTCGCCGTTGGTAGTCACGAAATAGGGAATGTCCTTGCTGTCGAGCACGTCGGACAGCTGTTTGCGCGCCACCTGGGAATCGTCCACCAGCAGGATATTGAGGGACTTCAGGGTCTCCCGCTGGACGTCGGTCAGCACGACCTCGTCCGCGGCCACCGCGCTGGGGTAGACCATCGACAGCAGCAACTCCACATCCATCAACTGGATGACCTCGCCCTCGATGTCCAGCAGTCCCGTGACGAACGCCCGCTTGCCCAGGGCCGTGGGCGGGGTCTTCACCTGCTTCCAGTCCGCTTCGATGATCTTGCGCACGCTGCGCACCACGAAGCCGATTTCCTTGCGCTGGATATCGGTCACGATCACGGAGCTCTGCTGCAATTCCTCGCGCGTCAGGGGCGGATAGCCCACCGCCGCGCCCATGTCGATGACCGGGACGGCGGACCCGCGAAACGTGGTGGTGCCGATCACCGACGGATGACTGTGAGGCAGCTTGGTGAGCTGCGGCAACGGCATGATTTCCCGGATCTTCAGGGTGCCGATGGCAAACGATTTCTGGCCGGACAGGCCGAACAACAACAGTTTCTGGGCTTGATGGCTTGGATTGGACATCGTGTTCAGCGATCCCTGGTCAGCGTGTGGCCCGGCTGCGGACGGCGTGGGCCGTCGGCAGCGGGTCAACCTATCGTTAATGAATACTGTTGAACTTAAACCGCCAGGACGAATGGTTCAATTTCCGTTTGTGTCTCGTCACGTCCTGCATCAACGTCCGTGGTAAAATACGGTCACCCGGAACGGTCCTGCCGGACACCGGGTCTCCCGATCGGGAGCATCATGGAACGTTCACTTCGGTGAAGGAGGTTAACGCCATGATCAGTGACAAACTCCGCAACTACCTTGAGAGCAATTCGGTGCACTACCGCACCCAGTTGCACGAACCGACCATCGGTTCGTCCCGTACGGCCCAATCGGCGCATGTCCGCGGCCGGGAATTCGCCAAGACCGTCGTCATCAAATCCGGTGGTCGCCTGTTCATGACGGTTCTGCCGTCCACCGACCAAGTCCACCTGGATCAGCTGAAACAGGCCATGGGCACCCTGGACATGGAGCTGGCCAGCGAAGACGACATCACCAAAGCCTTCCCGGACTGCGAACTGGGCGCCATGCCGCCTTTCGGGAATCTCTACGATATGGATGTCTTTGTCAGCGAGCACCTGCGGGAAGACGATCACATCGCCTTCAACGCCGGCAGTCATGACGAGGTCATGCATATGAGCTATCAGGACTACGACCGGCTGGTTCGGCCTCACGTCCTGCACTTCTGATGCACCGTCCGGGGCCGGTGCCCGGCTGCAGCACCGGCCCTCCTTTTCATCCCCTATGCGCTACCACCGCAGCCACTTGCCACGTTGACGGATGATCTATACTCAATCCTGACAGCTCTCGCATCCGACCATGGCCATGGTGGAACACCTCGTGAATGACCAGGGCGACCAGCTGCGGCTGACGCCCAACCGTTCCCTGAGCTGGCGTGGCAATATCCATGTCTGGCTGGGGTTGCTGATCATTATGGCCGGCATCAACACCGGCATGTGGCTCGCCGGCGCCTGGGTCATCCTGCCGTTTGCCGGACTGGAACTGGCGGCCCTGGCCCTCGGGTTCTACCTGACCGCCCGCCAGTGTCGGCGTCAGGAGCTGTTATTGATCGCACCGGAACTGTTGCGGCTGGAGAAAGGCATTTTCCACAAGGAGACGGAGTGGACCCTGCCTCGTCGTGCCACCCGCATTCACCTGGTGGCGGCCCGGCACCCCTGGACGCCGCCCCGGCTGTTCCTGTTGCACCAGGAGCTGGAAATCGCACTGGCGCCTTTCCTGAATATGGATGACACCCGACTTCTGGTGGACATCCTGGAAGGCCAGGGTCTCTACGTCGAACGGCGGCAACCGGATCAGGGCGTGTGGTTCTGAGGCGGGTGTCGTTGCCAGCGATGCAGTGATCCAGCTCCCATAGGGTTGCGTACGAATAGGACGCAACCATTTATGAATGGGGAAACGGTTGAATTTGCTCAGTTCGTCCCCATATCGAGAAACAATGCGGTCGACGCCTCAGAACCGCATGGGTTTCAAGAGCATTCTGTACCTGATTTTTTGTGTACACCAAAAACTCACGGAAGAGGATGAAATCATGGAACGTTTCGAAGCCGCGGATGCGGAGGACTATTTCCCAGCCTCCCCCTCACGCCCCGTCTATCCGGACAATCTGGCGATAGCCACGGGCATCACAACGGCCTGCCTGTCGGCTGCCGTGCTCGTCATGCTCAACCTGCAGGACATCCTGCCGGGTCTGGCACAGCATCTCGGTCAGCCGCTGCCTTACGAACACAAGCTGTGGTTGTTACCGACCAGCATCGTTGTCCTGTTTGCCAGCTCGATCTGGACCATGGGGCATCTGCGAACCTCCGATCACGAGGTTCATTGACGTTCAATCAACCAGAGGAGATCTTTTGGATACTTCGCAATCGATGATCAAGATCAAGCCAGCCAAGGGACTTTGGATGGCCAAGCACACCGGGCCGCACACGGAAGAGATTGTCAGCCTGTTTGGTAGCAACGTGCTGCCAACCGCATTTGCCAGCGATACCCCCCGTGACGTTGTGATTGCCGCCTTGCGCAAGCGCAACCCCGGCTTTGCCGTTCTCTAGAGAACCGGCGGGTGCCGAGCCCTGATCCGTTCCTGCACGATCCAACGTAGATGCCGTGGACTCATGTGAAGCCAGCGGCAACGTTGGTAAAAGAAAAATGTTGGAGGGATATTGCATGAACCGATACCGGAAAACCGCTATCGCCCTGGCCGCATCGCTTTTTGCCGCCGGCGCCGTCCAGGCCGACGCGCCCATGGTGAAGACCCAGGCGCCGGGTTACTACCGCACGATGCTTGGCGACTTCGAAATCACCGCACTGTCTGACGGCACAGTCCAACTGCCAGTCGACAAGCTGCTGCTGAATACCAACGAAGCGCATGTGCGCGACGTGCTGAAAGCACACTTCCTGTCCGCACCGCTGGAAACGTCCGTCAACGGCTACCTGATCAACACGGGCGACAAGCTGGTCCTGATCGACACCGGCGCCGGCAGCCTGTTCGGCCCGACGCTGGGTAAACTGGAAAGCAACCTGGAAGCCGCGGGTTACACGCCGGATGAAGTGGACGAAATCTACATCACCCACATGCATCCGGACCACGTGGGCGGCCTGATCTCCGACGGCAAGGTCGTCTTCCCCAATGCCACGGTCCGCGCGGCCCAGGCCGACGCCGACTACTGGTTGAGCAAAGACGAGATGGAATCGGCACCAGAAGGCAAACAGGGCTTCTTCAAGGGCGCCATGGCCTCCCTCAACCCCTACGTTGAGAGCGGCCACTTCAAAGCCTTCAGCGGCAAGACCGATCTGGTCGACGGCATCGAGGCCATTCCGGCCCATGGCCACACGCCGGGCCACAGCATCTACCATGTGGAAAGCGACGGCCAGTCCCTGATGCTCATGGGCGACCTGATTCACGTGGGGTCGGTTCAGTTCTCCGAGCCGTCCATCGCCATCCAGTTCGACAGCAACCCGGACCAGGCCGTCAGCGCCCGTGAATCCGCGTTCGACAACGCGGTGGACACCGGCACGCTCATCGGCTCGGCCCACCTGTCGTTCCCGGGCATGGGTCACCTGACGTCCGCCGGTGACGGCTACGCCTTCATCCCGGTGAACTACGACGCGACGGTCGTGTCACCGAAGTCGGAATAACGATACCCGGAGACCTGTCCGAGTATCCCAAGGCGCCCTCGTGAGGCCGTGTGGAAACTGCTGCGCTTGGCTATACGGCGTTGGAATTGACCTCAAAATGCTCATTTATTGCACATAAACTGCGCTTTTTCGGCCAATTCCGCCTTGTCTAGCCTGCGCTCGCGACGTTTTCACACGGCCTCCTCGCGGCGCCTTTTTTGTGGGCCGGTCAGACGGTGGGGAGATGCGTCAGCGGCAGCGCCGTCGTGTGCTTCATGGTTTCCATCACAAAACTGGCACTGACATCCGACAGGTTAGCGCGGATGATCTGGCGATACAGACGGTCGTAACCCGGCATGTCCGTGACCACGGCCTTGATTAGGTAGTCCAGATCACCGCTCATGCGATGCACTTCCAGAATCTCCGGAATGTCCGCCAGCACCTCCCGGAACTGCTCGGACCATTGGTCGTTGTGCTGATTGGTGCGAATGGAGATATACACCGTGAGCGGCAGGTTCAGCTTTTCCGGGTCCAGCAGGGTCACCCGCTGACGAATGACGCCGCTTTCCTCCAGCTTCTGGATGCGCCGCCAGCAGGCGGATTTGGACATGCCAACCTTCTCGGCCAGGTCGCCCACGGACAATCCCGCATCCCCCTGCAGCCACTCCAGTAGCTGCCGATCCTGCCTGTCGAGCATGCCTCACCCCCACTATCGAAATATAATTTCAAATAAGACCACAACCAAAGAACGATTGTTCGATGTTGGTCGATATTAACGCAAAATCAGAAACAATGTGCAGCCCTGGACGCCGTAAACTGGACGGACATTCGATAACAGGGCCAGCACCATGACCGACCTGATCTCCCGAATTCGCGATGCCGTGATTGGCGACCAGCAACTGATTCCCACGCCGTTTGGCGAGCGCCCGCTGGTCTATGCCGATTACACCGCCTCGGGCCGTTCGCTGGCGATGATCGAATCGGTCATCCGGGATCGGGTCCTGCCCTTTTACGCCAACACCCATACCGAAGCATCGTTGACCGGCGCCCAGACCACCGCCTTCCGCGAGCAGGCGCGTCAATCCATCCGCGACGCGGTCGGCGCCACGGACGACGATGCGGTGATTTTCTGTGGGTCCGGCGCCACCGCGGCCATCCACAAGCTGATCGACATCCTCAACCTGCGCCTGCCGGCAGACCTGGATGCCCGACACCGCCTGGCCGAGCAGATTCCGGAGGCCGAACGGCCCGTGGTGCTGGTGGGGCCTTACGAACATCATTCGAACGAACTGCCCTGGCGCGAAACGATTGCCCGCGTGGTCCGCATTCCCCTGGACGACCGGGGACAACTGGATCTGGCCTCACTGGAACAGGCACTTGAACGCCACGCGGGCCGCTCGCTGGTGATCGGGAGCTTCTCGGCGGCCTCCAACGTCACCGGCATCCGCACCGACGTGGACGCCGTCACCCGGCGGCTGAAACGCCATGGCGCCCTCGCCTTCTGGGACTATGCCGCCGCTGGCCCCTACGTGGCGATCCATATGCAGGGCGAGACCGGGGCCGCCAAAGACGCCCTGTTCCTGTCACCCCACAAGTTCATCGGCGGGCCGGGCACGCCAGGCGTGCTGGTGGTGAAAAAACAGCTGCTGAACAACCGCGTGCCGGCCGTGCCCGGCGGTGGCACGGTGTCCTACGTCACGTCGACATCGCACCGTTACGTGGCCAATCCGGAGCGTCGGGAGGAAGGCGGAACGCCGGCAATCATCGAATCCATCCGCGCCGGGCTGGTGTTTCGCCTGCAGCAGGCGGTGGGCACGGACACCATCGAATCCCGCGAGCAGGCCTTTGTACAGCGGGCGCTGACTGAATGGCAAAGCAATCCCAACCTGGACATCCTGGGACCGACCGACGTGCCGAGGCTGTCCATCGTGTCATTCCGGGTGCGTCACGGCGCACAGCATCTCCACTACGGCTTCGTGGTCGCCCTGCTCAACGACCTGTTCGGCATCCAGGCCCGGGGCGGCTGTGCCTGCGCCGGTCCCTACGGTCATGAACTGCTGGGGATTAACGAAGCCACCAGCCAGGCCATCGAGAGCCAGGTGGTTGCCGGCGAATCGTTGCTCCGGCCAGGCTGGGTGCGCCTGAACTTCAATTACTTTATCGACGACGCCACCTTCAACTACCTGGTGCACGCCGTGAACCTGATCGCAGAGCACGGCTGGCGTTTGCTGCCGGCCTACCGCTACGACCGCGCGGCCGGCGTCTGGCATCACCCTTCCGGACGGGCGCCGTTGGAAAGTTTGGGGGATATCGACTTCAACCGGCCGGACGATCCGGCGCCGCGCAGGAATCAGCGCCCGCTGGCGGATTACCTGACCGCCGGAGAAGCGATTCTGACATCCGGATCCGCCGGGGACACGGTGGAGACCATGACGCTGTCACCGGAAGCCGAAGCCCTGCGCTGGTTTGTCCGGCCACAGGACGTGGCCTGAAGCCCCAAGGATCAGGCGGTCGCGGTCCGGCGCGAGGTCCAGGACGACCAGGAATACAGCAGCAACGCCGCCCAGATGACGATAAAGCTCAGCAGCTGGATCTGGCTCAGCGGCTCGTTGAAGACGAACAGCGCGATCAGGAACTGCAGGCTGGGGTTGATGTACATCAGGAAGCCCACCGTCGCCAGACGCAGGCGGCGGGCCGCACCGGCAAACGCCAGCAGCGGTAGCGCGGTGACGACGCCACTGGCGATCAGTAACGTGGTGGGTCGCAGCCCCTCAGCGAAGTGGGATTGTCCCAGGTGGTCCAGCCAGCCCAGGGCCAGCAGCCCGACCGGCAGCAGCAGGAGCGTTTCCACGAAAAGACCGGACAGGCCGTCCAGCTCCACCTGCTTGCGCAACAGGCCGTAGGTGCCGAAGGTCATCGCCAGCACCAGCGTAATCCATGGCAGGCTGCCGAGCAGCACCAGCTGGATCAGGATACCGACGCCCGCCAGCCCGACGGCCACACCCTGCAGCCGCTCCATCCGCTCATGCAGCACCAGCATCCCGAGGCCAACGTTCACCAGCGGCGTCAGGAAATAACCCAGGCTCGCCTGCAGCACGTGGCGGGATTCCACCGCATAGATGTAGATGCCCCAGTTGGTGGCAATCAGGATCGCGCAGCCCAGCACCCGCCACAGCTTTCGCGGATTGGCAAAGGCCGCCTTGACCGGCAGCCAGCGGCGCAGCACACAGATCACCACCGCCAGGAACACGCTGGACCAGATCACCCGGTGGATCAGCACTTCGTAGGCCGGCACATCCTGGAACAACGCAAAGAACAGCGGAAAGCAGCCCCACATGGTGTAGGCCGACAGTCCGAACAGAACGCCCTTGGTGGTCTCAGAGGTGTTGGCTGGCATGGTGTGCGGTCCCCGAAAAAAGACAGCCAATCTATCATAGGGCACGCGCCCCGAAACGGGACAGTTGGCGGTTGCTGTACCGGCACAGTTAATTCATTTCCTCAGATGCCCCGCCGCGGATTCCTCACAAAAACAGGTGCCAAATTCGCGGCTCTGGCCAATAATTCAGACAGGCCACCCAGCCGGGTCCGGCCGGGCGATGGGGCGCACAACGATGCTGGTCCTGGATCCTGAAAACCGCCATTACGATGTGGCGATCATTGGCAGTGGCCCCGCCGGCATTACGCTGGCCCTGAGCCTGGCCCGGCTCACCCCGCTTCGCATCGCGCTGCTGGAAAGCGGGCTGCTGGACGCCGACCCGACCATCCAGGCCCTGGCCCGCGCCCAACTCCGGGGAGACCTGGGCGAGGCCTATTTCCCGATGCACACCCAGCGACGTTTCGGCGGCAGCTCCACCATCTGGGGCGGGTACTGCGCCGTGCTGGAGGAACGAGCCTTTATGGCCGGCGACTGGCCGATCCCCTATTCCGAACTCAAACGCTGGTACCCGGCGGCGGCCGGCATGCTGGAACTGCCTGACAACGCCTACACCCGCCCGCACGTGGCCATCGAAGGCACGCGGGACATCGTCTACAAACCGTTCTACCTCAGCCCGCCGGTGCGGTTTAACGAGAAATACGGCGACGAGATCATCAGCCATCCCCGCATCGATTTAATCCTGGGGCACACCTGTACCCGGTTGGAAGCGTCCGGCCGACAGGTCCGCCACCTGCTGTTGCAGGACTCGCTGGACACCGCCCGCGCCCCGGTTCGACTGCGGGCGGATACGGTCGTCCTCGCCTGCGGCGGCGTGGGCAATCCGCGCCTGCTGCAACTGTCCGGTATTGGCCAGGACCTGCCGGTCGGCGTGGGGCTGATGGAGCACCCGCACATGTACGCCGTGGCCAACATGTACCTGGACTGGGATCGCCTGCAGGATGTGGTGGATCGCCGCGCCAATGCCGTCCACGCGCTGCAGCTTGCCGACGCTTACTGTGTGGCTCACGACGCCCTGTCGTTCAGCGCCGATTTCAACTTGCAGCAACTGGTGTCGGAACCGCTGCTGGGCGAGCGCCGGGAGGCGCTGTTCACGCCCGTCAGCCTGCGGGCGGAAATCGCCCCCAACCCGGCCAACCGGGTCGGTGACAGCGACGAGCTCAACGCCCTGGGCCAGCCGCTGCCGCGCATCGACTTCCATTACCGCTTCCGGCAACAGGCGCACCGGACCTGGCAGCTGTTTGCGGACGCCCTGCTGCGCACAGGTCTGGGACGACCGTCGACCCTGCGCCCGGATTTCCAGCTCCACAGCGGCGGCCACCTGATGGGCACCACCCGCATGGGTAGGGACCCGCGCCAGTCCGTAGTCGATATCAACGCCCGGGTGCACACCACCGACAATCTCTACGTAGCGGGCTCGTCCGTGTTTCCCGCCGGCGGCGCCTCGAATCCCACCTACACCATCATCGCCCTGACGTTGCGCCTGGGCGACCACCTGGCCACTCGACTGGGAGGAAACGCCGATGCGACGTCGTGATCTGCTGAAAGGGGCCGGGGCGATTGTGGGACTCGGCCTGACCGGCTGCACACCCTGGGTGCAGGACGACACCGCGGCCACCGAAGCCGCTCCCAGTTTGTCCGATCAATTGGCGGAGCTGGCGGATGCCCGCTTCAGTGCCAGCGCCAAAGGCCTGAGCAGCCAGGTGCTGTTCGATCGCCTTCGCCAAAACGGCGTGCTGTCCACAAAACGGGGGATCAACACGGGCAAACTGCGCAGCCTGGCCCGCAACGAGCCGCTTATCCAGTATCAGGGGTTCTATTACAGCCGGTCGGAACTGGCGCTGTATAACCTGGCCTACCTGGTGCATCGGCCCACGCTGGGGCGCTAACCCTCTTTTCGTGCGGAACTTCGACCCATGGCCAGGACCGCCAATAGGGCCGAACCGACCATCAGCAACAGCGCGACGGCATTCAGCACCGGCGTCGAGCCTTCCCGTAGCCGGTTGAACAAGGCCACGGTGAGCGGCGTGTCACTGCCGGTCAGCATCACGGTGGTGTTGAAGTTCTCGAACGACATCAGGAACGCCATCGCCGCCGCGCCGAAAATCGACGGCAGCAGCCACGGCAGCGTGACCGTGAACCAGGCCACCACCGGTGTGGCGCCGAGATTGAGGGCGGCTTCTTCCAACTGCCGGTCAAACTTGCGTAAACGGGCGGCAATCACCAGCGTACACAGCGTCGTGATGAACGCCACCTGCCCCGCCACAACCAGCGGCATGCCGGGCCGGAACATATCCAGCTCGATGCCCCACTGTTGCGACACCGAATTGGCCATGCCGCTGTAGAACACCAGGATCGACACGCCCAGGATCACACCGGGAATCACCAGCGGCAGCAGCATCACCAGATACAGGAATTCCTTGCCGCGAAACTCCAGCCGCTCGAACAGGATGGCGTTCATGCAGCCCAGGCACACGCAAAGCAGCGTCACCCAGAAAGCAATCACCACGCTGACCCACAGGGCGGACAGCAGGCCGTCGTCATGGAACAGCCCGGTGCGCCCGTTTGAGCCGTCCGCAAAGAACCAGTCCAGCGTAAAGCCTTTCCAGGGCAGCGACGGAAACGACGCGTCGTTGAAGGCGAACACCGCCGTCACCGTCAGCGGCATCGCCAGATAAATGAAGAACAACACCAGATACGCCAGATAGATCCGGTCGAACCATGCGGAGCGCGGTACGGAACGAATCATCAGCCCATCACCTTACGCAGGTTCTGCCCGGTTACCCGCAGCCCGAGCCAGACGATCACCGACGACAGCACCAGCAGGAGCACGCCCAGCGCGGCGCCCTGCTCCCAGTTAAAGCGGGTGATGAACTGGGTAAAGATCTGCTCGGTGAACCAGGCGCTGTCCTTGCCGCCCATCAGGATCGGCGTCAGGTAGCTGCCCAGGGTCAGCATGAACACCACAATGCAGCCGGACACCACGCCAGGCATGGCCCAGGGCACGATGATTTCCCGCAGCACCGTCCAGTGGTTACCGCCCAGATCGTAGCCGGCTTCCACCAGGTTTTTGTCCATGCCGTCCAGCGTGGTCACCAGCGGCACCACCATGAACAGCAAGCCGTTGTAGACCAGACCGATGATCACGGCGGCGTCGTTGTAGAGCATTTCCACCGGACCGTCCGCCAGCCCCAGCGCCTGCAGCCAGGTGCTGAACAGGCCGCTCTCGCGCAGCAGGATCATCCAGCCGTAGGTGCGCACCAGCTCGCTGGCCCAGAACGGAATCAGGCACGCCAGGAACAGGAAGCCCTTGGCCCGGCCGCGGGCCAGCCGGGCGATGTACCAGGCAATGGGAAAGGCAATCACCAGCGTCAGGAAAGTGGTGAACAGGGACATCACGCCCGTGCGCACGAAGGTCCGCCAGTAATAAGATTCGGAAAAGAAGTTCTGGTACTGCTCCAGCCCCAGGGTCACCGTGTCCCAGCTTTCCCGCACGTGGAACGACACCCGCAGCATCTGCAGATGAGGCAGCAGCACCAGCAGGACAATCCAGAGGACAAACGGCGTCATCAACAGGCACAGGGACAGCTTGCTCGCGCTTGATCTCACACGCGCTCTCCGGCAAACACCGTGGCCCGCTGCGGGTCCCAGCCCAGTTGGATGGCCGAGTCCGGCGACAGGTTCGAGACCGAGCCGTCCTGGGGCAGCCGAGCGAAGATGGTCTGGTCCGCCACGCCCGCTTCGATCCGGCTGTTGGCGCCGTCAAACAGGGTCGTCGTCACGGTCGCCTGCATGCGGCTGTAGCCGTCGGGTACCGCGCCGTTCATCACCAGGGATTCGGGACGAATGAACAGGTCTGCCCGGCGACCGGCTGCAATGCCCTCACCCGCGATCCGGCCAGTGACTTCCTCGCCGCTCTGGAGCCGCAATCGAGCCAGATCGCCGTCCACCGAGATGACGTCGCCGGACAACCGGTTGTTGTCCCCAACGAAGCCCGCCACGAACGGCGTCGCCGGGTCGCGGTACAGGGTCTCCGGCGCGGCCACCTGATCGAATCGGCCCTGGCGCATCACCGCCACCTGATCCGACATCACCATGGCTTCGGACTGGTCGTGGGTGATGTACACGAAGGTGGTGCCGAAGGCCTTTTGCAGGTGCTTGAGCTCCACCTTCATCTGCTCGCGCAGCTTCAGATCAAGCGCACCGAGGGGTTCGTCCAGCAGGAGCAGCGTGGGTTCGAGCACGAGGCAACGCGCCAGAGCTACCCGCTGGCGCTGGCCACCGCTCAACTGCTGGGGATTGCGATCTTCCAGCCCCGGCAGGCCCACCTGCTCCAGCACCCGGGCAATCTTCCTCGTGCGTTCCGCCGCCGGCACTTTTTTGCGGCGCAGGCCATAACCGATGTTGTCGCCCACCGACATGGTCGGGAACAGCGCCAGATGCTGGAACACCATGTTCACCGGCCGCTTGTTGGGCGGCACGTCGTTCATGCGGGCGCCGCGAATCTGGATCTCGCCGCTGTCGGGCCGGTCGAACCCCGCCAGCAGCCGCAGCAAGGTGGTCTTGCCGCAGCCGGACGGGCCCAGAATGGAAAAGAAGGTGCCCGCAGGCACGTCGAGGGACACCCGGTCCACCGCGGTGTGATCACCGAAGCGGCGGACCAGGTCGGTACAGAAGAGATCGGAAGCCATGGATGATCCGATCAGTTGGCGGCCTGGACGCGGTCCAGTACCTGCCCTTCCATGGCTTCCAGTCCCGGCGGCACCGGCGGGTACCACTTGATGTTGTTCAGGGCCTTTTCGTCGAAGCTCTGGCGATAGGCATCGCGCAGGTCCGCTTTCACGAATTCATCGGCGCCCTTGGAGGCGGTGAAGTTGCCGGACTGGTTGGTGATCTTGGCGGCGATTTCCGGCTGCATCACGAAGTTGATCCACTTGTAGGCGGCGTCCACGTTTTCACTGCGACGCGGCAGCGCGAAGGTGTCGATCCAGCCCAGGGCGCCGGATTTCGGAGCCACGAAGCTGATGTCCGGGTTCTCGCCGTGGAGTTTCCAGCCGCCGGCGTCCCACGCCATGGCCGCCTTCACTTCACCGGTGCGCATCAGGGCCAGCAGCTGGTCGCCGCCGGTCCAGTAAGTCTTCACGTTGGCTTTGCAGTCGATCAGCTTGTCCTCGACCTTGGCCAGGATGGACTGGTACTTGTCCTTGTCGTCGTAGGCGGCGAACGGGTCCTCGCCCAGCGCGAAGGCAAAGCCGATCAGCGTCGGGCGCTTGAGGCGGTAGCTGACCTTGCCCGCCACCGCATCGTCACACAGGTCGGTGTAATCGGTGACGGTGTCCGCCACATCCTTGTTCACGATCAGGCCGCTGGTGCCCCAGACCGCCGGCACGCCGTACTGTTTGCCATTCAGGGAAGTGGATTTCTCGGTGGCCTTGAGCATGGACGGCTGGATCTGGTCCGTGTCGATCTTGCCCAGGTCGATGGGCTGGTAGATGTTGAACTGGCGCTGGACACCGATGATCCGGTCCTGGCTCGGCTGGGCCAGGTCAAAGCCGGCACCGCCGGTGGCCCGCAGCTTGGAGATCATGTCTTCGTTGTTGGACAGCGTAATCTTCACGTCGATGCCGGTTTCTTTCTCGAACTGGGCGACCACGTCGTCCGGGGCGTAGCCACCCCAGGTGATCAGTCGCAGTTCCTCGGCCAGGGTCGAGGTGGAAAAAACGGCTGCGGTCAGGAACGCGGCAAGCGCTCCGGTGCGGGTCAGGATGGTTCTGGGCTGGCTGTCCATGCGATGTCCTCGTCTTAAACGCCGGATATTGCCCGGCACGGACCAGTCATGGAACACGCCGGGAATCATTGGGTTATCAGAACGGTATAGACCAGATATGTCATTTTTGTGAAATATGGAGCAGGCAACGCGCCAAGAGGTTGCCCGGGATCAAGTTTCCCGGGCATGGGTCCGATCCGGTGACCGATCAGACGAAATGAAGCGCCGCAAAAACCGCCAACAGGGAAACCGGCATACTGAGCAGGATTACCGCCGCAATATCATCCTTGGGTCCGTTGTAATGGCTGGCCAGGATATAGCTGATCACCGCCACCGGCATGCTGGCCTGGATCAGGATGGTATGGGCGACGATGGGTTCCAGCGGCAGGACGGAGATCACCGCCAGCGCCGAACCCAGCCCCAGCACTACGCGGCCGATGGAAAGACCGACAATCCGCCACACCTGCCCCAGCTCCCGCAGGTTAATCGAAGCCAGCGAACGCCCCAGCAACAACAGCATCACCGGGATGGTCATGCCCGCCAGGATATCCAGCGTGCGGGTCACCGCTTCCGGCGCCTCGATGCCTGTCGCCACCCAGACCAACCCCACCAGCAGTGCGATGATCGAGGCATTCGAGAAAATCGCCTTGAACGAGAAGCGCCCGGACAGCAGCCAGACGCCCAGGGTGAAGTGACTGATCTGGACAACGGTCGACACCACCACCGCATGCACCAGGGCCTGATCGCCCAGCAGCGAGAACACCAGCGGAATCCCCAGGTTGCCGGTATTGGGATTGACCAGCATGGACAGGTAGCCGCGCACCTCCAGCCCGGACAGCTTCAGGGCGATCGCGCCCACCACCGCCGACAGCGCCAGCACCGCAAGGATCGCGATCAACGTATCCGACACGCTCCAGATCGGCGTATCCATCCCCAGCATGGCCTTGAGAATCAGCGCTGGCAGGCCGATCAGGGTCACCAGTCGGGACAGGGCCGGCGAATCGAGCAACGTGGTCCGCCGGGCCAGGATCAGGCCCAACACGGCACAGAAAACGACGGGAAACAGCGCGTTGAGGTAGGCCGACAACAAAACGGGAATCTCCGAGTCCTTTTAAAGGTGGGCATTGTACCTTGCGTGCCCCGGCTTGGCAGCGCGAAGAAAGTGGCCTCGGCAAAGCACCCCGATGGTGTCGGCGTGATTCATTATTGTGCATGCCTCGGCGTCAAGCCTGTGGAAAGCGGCGACCAGACGCCTCAAGAAACTCACTAATACGTTGATAACGAGTGCAATTTTCAACTTTCTGAAAATTGGGCACGGGAGTTGCTCTGACAACAACGACGTCGGGTGAATCCACCCGGCCCAGACTACCGAAGCACGACCGGACAACGGCGTCCGCATCCGTCTGCAACGCAGGCCCGGTGTGGCGTCGTTTTTTTGTGCCCGCCAAAAGAAAGCCCGCCCGATTGAGGCAGGGCCACACAACGTAAGTGACCACACGCAAGAGGAAGCCAAGATGTCCTATCTAGTCCCGTCGGAATTCGTCACCAAGATGGTGGATGCCGGCGAATCCAAGATCTACATGTCCACTCGCGACACCCTGATCCGCGCCTACATGGCCGGCGCCATCCTGGCCCTGGCCGCGGTGTTTGCCGTGACCGTCGCGGTCCAGACCGGCGTCTTCCTGATCGGCGCCGTGCTCTTCCCGATCGGCTTCTGCATGCTCTACCTGATGGGCTTCGACCTGCTGACCGGGGTCTTCATGCTCACGCCGCTGGCCCTGCTGGACAAACGCCCGGGCGTCACCGTCGCCCAGGTGCTGCGCAACTGGGGCTGGGTGTTCCTGGGCAACTTTGCCGGCGCCCTGACCGTCGCCTTTATGATGGCCTTCATCTTCACCTACGGCTTCAGCACCGACCCAGGACCGGTGGGCACCAAGATCGCCGGCATCGGCGAGGCGCGGACGCTGGGCTACGCTGAATACGGCACCATGGGTTGGATCACCATCTTCATCCGCGGCATGCTGTGCAACTGGATGGTCTCCATGGGCGTGGTCGGCGCGATGATCTCCACCAACGTCACCGGCAAGATCCTGGCCATGTGGATGCCCATCATGCTGTTCTTCTTCATGGGCTTCGAGCACTCCGTCGTGAACATGTTCCTGTTCCCGTCGGCCATGATCATGGGTGGCGGCTTCTCCATCGCCGACTACTTCATCTGGAACGAAATCCCCACGGCACTGGGCAACCTGGTGGGCGGCCTCGCCTTCACCGGCCTGACCCTGTACACCACCCATATCCGGACCGCGCCCAAGCGCAAGATCGCCGCGCATCCGTCCGCCGAACGGGCGGCCGCCTGAGCGGTCTACCGTCCCAGTCGGCCCCTGCCCTCGCGGCGGGGGCCGCTGTCTCGCCTATGGAAAACCGCCTGACCATCGCGCTCGGTCAACACACCGACCGGGGACGAAAACCGACCAACCAGGACTTCCACGGCTGCCAGATACCGACCGGCGCGATGCGGGACCTCAAAGGCATTGCCCTGGCCATGGCCGACGGCATCAGCAGCAGCGATGTCAGCCACATCGCCAGCGAAACCGCCGTCCGCGCCTTCCTGGATGACTACTACTGCACCTCCGATGCCTGGTCCGTGCGCCACGCCGTCGAGCGAGTGCTCACCGCCACCAACGGCTGGCTGCATTCCCAGACCCAGCGCAGCGATGCCCGTTTCGACAAGAACCGCGGCTACGTCTGCACCCTCAGCGCGCTGGTGCTCAAGGCCGACCGGGCCCACCTGTTCCATGTGGGCGACACCCGCATCTACCGCCTGAACGATGCCGGGCTGGAACAACTGACCCACGACCATCGCCTCTGGGTCTCCCCCGAAGAGCATTACCTGAGTCGGGCGCTGGGTATCGAGGCGTCGATTGAACTCGATTACCGCTCCGTCTCCATCCGGCCGGGCGACCTGTTTATCCTCGCCACCGACGGCGTCTACGAACACGCCGAGACCGCCTTCATTCTCCAGTGCTGCCGGGAGTACGCGGAGGATCTGGACGAAGCCGCCCGGCGCATCATCGACCACGCGCTCGACAACGGCAGCCGCGACAACCTGACCCTTCAGATCGTGCGAGTGGATTCGATCCCCCGGGACACGACCCCCGACTTTCACGCCACCATCGCCGACCTGCCCCTGCCGCCGGTGCTGGAGGCCCGCGCGTCTTTCGACGGCTACACGATCCTGCGGGAACTGCACGCCACCAGCCGCAGCCATGTCTATCTGGCGGAAGATCAGGTCAGTGGCGAACGGGTGGTGCTGAAGCTGCCGTCCATCGATCTGCAGCAGGACGAGGACTACCTGGAACGGCTGCTGATGGAGGAATGGATCGCCCGTAGGGTCCACAGCGCGCACGTCATGAAAGCGGGGCCGCAAACGCGCCAGCGTCAGTACCTCTACACCGTCACCGAATACATCGAGGGGCAGACGCTCAAACAGTGGCTCAACGACCACCCGCAGCCCGATCTGGAAACCGTGCGCGATCTGGTCGAACAGATCAGCAAAGGCCTGTACGCCCTGCACCGGATGGAAATCCTGCACCAGGACCTGAAGCCGGATAACGTGATGATCGACACCCACGGCACCGTGCGCCTGATCGACCTGGGGGTCGCCCGGGTGGCCGGCATCGAGGAAGCGCGCACCGACGACGATCCCCTCGCCCTGCCCGGCACCGCGCTGTATATGGCGCCGGAATATTTCATGGGGGAAGTCGGCACCGCGCGGTCGGACCTCTACTCCCTGGCCGTGCTCACCTATCACCTGCTGTCCGGGCGTTTTCCCTACGGCCCACAGGTGGCCAAAGCCAAGACCGCCGCCGCTCAGCGCAACCTGAAATACCAGAGTGTGCTCGACGACGAGCGCACCATCCCCGCCTGGGTGGACGAAACCCTGAAAAAGGCCCTGCACCCCAACCCGGACAAACGCTACCAGGAGTTGTCCGAGTTTACCTACGACCTGCGGCATCCTAACAAGGCTTACCTCAACAAGACCCGGCCGCCTCTGCTGGAGCGGAATCCGGTGGCAGTTTGGCAGGGGATTTCGGCGGTTTTGGCGGCGGCGGTGGTTTATTTGTTGGTGCGGTAGTGTTCTCTAGAGAGTCCTTCCTCGTTTCCCGGTTGTTATCAGCCGCCTCTCCCCGATCGAACACGAACACCCCTATCGCTTGCCGTATGGGCAACGATGATGGTCAGGACACCGCGGGAAGCGAGTTGACCGCGCTCAAAATGCAGAGTTCAGCGACTGAATGCACGAAAACTCCGGAACATGCACAAGCTAACAAATGTAACGTATTGAACTTTCTTACTTTATCAGAATAGGTGCTTTTGCTACTGAGTATTACACGCCTCGGAGTTATCCTCGCTTTGTCGGAAAACTCCAGAAGCGTGAAGCAGGCTACTGGCCTTATATGACTGACAGGGCTACGCTTTTCGGAGATTTGAAGGTTTCGCGCTGCGGAGTTATCCGCGTGGGTGATATACGACAAAGTCAGTTGAATTAGCTGTTATCTAATAGGGAGTTGAGCGTGGATAAGCTCGCTAACACGGTATATGGTCAGGATTACGACGAATTTGAGTCTGCGGTTGGCGGCGAGTCTGACCCAACCATGCTTGTACTTAGAGGGCACCTCTATACCGAAAATACTCTCGAACGTTTGATCCTGGCCCTCTTTCCTAGGGGGGACAGATTGATTGAGTCTGGGAACCTAAGCTTCCACCATAAACTGGCGGTCGTTAACGCATTTGACGTGGTTCCAGATTCTGCAATTTCCTCGCTCCGGAATCTGAACAAGATACGAAATCAAGCTGCGCATAACCTCAATAAATCCATCACGGCGTCTGATGTGGCGAAGATTGGAAGCCCGTTCGGTAAACGATTTACGGAAATCAAAAAGGATGCAGAATTTGACGTAAACGAGACTTTACGTGGTGTCATCCATTATCTGTGCGGTTACCTTGACGCAGTAGCTCAAACGAAAGAGCATCCGAGCTTAACTGAACTTCCAGATTACAAGGAATAGATAACCATCGCAGGCACGGCGACGTCTTTTCCATTGCGGCTTCGCCTCCATTTCAAAGCCGCGCATGCTGCGGGCGTTATATTTGAGGGAGCTGATGAGCCGAGTCTATCTTGATAACAATGTTTGGGATTTCGCCTATCAAAACAATGTTGATTTGATGGCTTATTTTCCTCGGGATAAGTTCACTCTCGCAATCAGTAAGCACGGTCGATTTGAGATCAATCAGATGTCCGATAAGCCATACACGATCGGGCTCAAGAAATACATCTTCTCACTCCTCGGTAGCGATATAGAGGAAGTTCACACCTTTGGCTTCAAAGATCCACGTTATCCAGAAGATGAGCAACGATCCTCAGGTTTTGGTGTGGGTGGATTTAGTTCCGTTTTTGAGAACAAAGAACGGGAAAGGTTGAATGCCCTGTTTGGTGGGCAGGGAAAACGGAAAGATGGCTTGATTCTTAACAAACAAGAGGCTGATATCGAGCTTGGAGCACTGTCCGTGCACAATTACGTCCTGACACTCGACAAAAAACCAGGGCCACTTAAAAGTGCTAGTGAAAATGGTGGCAAAGTCATTTTCCTGAACGAGCTTTCGCCATCACTTGATCCAAGTGTTCTACAGAAGGCCGCAGATCAAATTGACGGGAAAATATAACCAGCCGCTGTTGGCGGACAATTTTTCCACCGCTTCGCGGTTCCAAAATTGCCGCAAAGCTTCGCGTTATGTTGCTTAGCGAACTATGAATCAAGCAGAGAAATGGGAAAAAATTGAGGTCGAGTTGAGGGCAGCTTACAGCTTGCTGCCTGAGAACGTCGTTGAATCCGAAAACGGTTACCGAGAGAGCGATTTTCTTTCTTACCTCGAAGCAAATGAGCTGCTTCTAGCAATGGAAGAACTTGACGGTGTCATAGAGGACAACCCAAACCCTGGCAGAGAGTTCTGGGAGCATCTGCTAAAAGCGGCAAACTTAATGGGGCATCTGCATGCTAATCGCTATAAGTCGATCTTGGCATCGACAACATAACCAGTGCAGGCACGGCGAAGCCCTTTCCATTGCGCCTTCGGCTCCATTCCAAGGGCGCGCGTGCTGCAGGCGTTATGTGGGGCGGGCAGATTGAAGTCAGAGCTAGTGGTTGCCAGGCTCAAGGTGTTCGGCGCAAAGAAAATCGGATGATTGAAGAGAATTGGGAATCCCGGCAGGCCGGCCATATCCGTTGCCAGCAATGAAACTCAGGTGTTTCCGTCAAGCTTGATTGATAAGTTTGTTGGTAGCTGACCAATCTCTGTTCAACGGCGCTAAACAAACGAATTGGATTCACAAAATGAAAATGGGTGCTTGGTGAATGCCGCCAAGATTGGTGCCCAGGGCACAATAATTATCTACGCTGGCTTTTGTGGCGTGCCAACCCCGGGTGAGATTGTCAGAACTTGGGAGTACCACATAACCAGCCGCGTCAGTCGGACCGGTTTTCCGTTGCACTCCAAACCGGCCGCTGCGCCTGAGCGTTATAAGTTGCAGGAGGTATAGAGATGTCTTTTAAGAGTGATACAAGCGGACTGGATAAGCTGAAAGACAATATGGAGAAGCTGTCCGGCCAGAGCGAAGTGAAGCTGATAGATCTTTTCGACTCAGAATTCATGTCCAAATGTTCTTCGTATTCAAGTTTTGAAGAGCTGGTTGATGATAGCGGTTTTAAGGTCGAATCAGCTGAAGATTTCGCCGCCATACCTGATGATGAATGGGATGCTTTCATCAGTAAAAGCACTTCATATTCATCTTGGGAAGAGATGCAGAAAGATGCTGCCGCAAACTATGCCAAGAAGAAGCTCTTCCAAGGCTTATAACAAGGCCATCAAGCATCGCCGCCCTGCGGGCGGCTGGACCTCAAAAACCTGGCGGTTTTTTCGGCCGCTTATGGCTGGCGTTACATCCTTTAAAGAGTCCGTCTGAAGATGAGCTTTTTTGAAGAAGAATTGGGAGCCACTCAACTAGAAACTGAACGAGCCGAGAGATACGAACGGCTTTATCACTACACTTCTGTTGAAGGCCTCAAAGGAATCCTCGATAACGAATCACTGTGGACTACACAGATTCAATACATGAACGATTCCAAGGAGTTTGGGCATGCAGTCGATATCGCTCTTGGATTGATCAAACGAAAGAAATTTTCAGCTTCTGCCCGACTAGCACAGTTCTATTCAGCCATGGAGAACACTTTGGGCTCAAGTAATGGAGCAAGAACGTTTATTTTCTCCATGACTGAGAACCCTGACCAGCTAAGCCAATGGCGTGGTTATTGTGGACTAGGCGGCTATTCCATAGGATTTAATAAATCGGCTCTCCAAGAACTGTGTGAAACTTCCAATTTCAGGCTCGAAAAGTGCGTATACGACGACACCGAGAAAGAAAGGCTGATTGGCGAAGTAATTGAAGCCGCTGTCAGCTATTTCGAATCTCAGGATGGCAGGGAGGACTTCGACGTCATTGAACGAGAAAGCAAGTTTTATAGCCGAATCCTAAAAATCGGATCAACAATGAAACACTCGTCTTTTGTCGAGGAGCAGGAATGGCGTCTAATTGGCGGTCCATTTTCTTGGAAAGACAAGAAATCCCAATGGCGAACAAGAGATGGGCTTTTGTTGCCCTACTATGAGCTGAAGCTAGTCAGGGATGAAGATGGGTATCTGCCAATTTCAGAGGTCTATCTTGGGCCTTGCAAAGAAAGGCATCTGGCAGCTGAATCGCTTCGCGTATATATGCAAGTAACCAAAAATCTATTTCGTAGACGGTATTCGAAAACGCCATACCGTGGATAGGTGTAACAATACGCGCCACACGGATGTCCTTCACGCCGCTTCGCTCTGTAAAGGCCACCGGTGCGCTTCGCGTTAGATTTTAAGGAAGCAATGGTGCGATCGAGTCTAATTGTAATATTTACTTTCTTATTGCTGGGCTGTGCGACGTCTGGGCAGTCGGATTTACTCGACTTTAATAGTCAGTTTGGTAAAAGTATACCAACTGATCCCCAGTACAAAATTGAAACTGTGGGAACAAATAGATATCAAGTTGTTGTATATCAGGGGTCTGCTTTGATTTCGGAAAGGACGACAAGAGCGAGTTACCTAACCCAAGCCGCACTTATTTCAATGGAATCGTTTTGCATCAAGCAAGGTTCAAGATTAGGCGAATATCAGATCCAAGACAGAGTAGATAGCTGGGGCTACATTAATGTTCTGGGCTTTTTCTCATGCAAATCAAAACCTAAAAGAAGCGCCCCCAATCCGGTACAGTCAATCTAACAAGTAGTTGCAGTTCGTTCCGGGCCTGACGGCCCTCCACCGGACCGGTTTTCCGGCGCGGTGCGCCTCCAAACCGGCCGCTGAACATTGGCGTTGAGGCTGTAGAAAAAGTCCCGGAATCGCTGTTCCGGGTTTGGTAGCATCGAGTGATCGCAGGCTGACAAGGACCCGTCTCCCATGCCCCGCTTCAAGCACTACAACTACGACCAGGACGCGATGGTCGTGATCAATTATCAGGAGCAGCTCCAGCCCGGCACCTTCGAACACGCGGTGCATTACCTGATCGAACACAAGCTGGACCTGTCCGTCTTCCACCCCAAGTACCGTAACGAAGACACCGGCCGCCTGGCCTACGATCCCGCCATCCTGCTGAAGATCATCCTGTTCGCCTATTCCAAGGGCATCACCTCCAGCCGCGAGATGCAGTGGTGCTGCGAGACCAACATCATCTTCAAGGCGCTCTCCTGCGATACGGTGCCGCACTTCACCACGCTGGCGAAGTTCGTCAGCGGCCATGCCGATGAGATCGAAGAGCTGTTCGAGCAGGTGCTGCTGGTGTGCCACGAGCAGGGCCTGCTGGGCAACGAGCTCTTTACCATCGACGGCTGCAAGATGTCCTCCAACGCGAGCAAGGAGTGGTCCGGTACCTTCAAGGAGCTGGGCGAGAAGCGGGAGAAGCTGCGACGGCTGATCCGCCACCACCTGCAGGAACACTACGCCCGGGACGAAGCCGAGACCGAAGCCGAACTGGATCGGGACATCCGCCGGGCAAAGACCATCCTCTCGCTGGATGAAGCCCTGACCAAGGTCGACCGCTTCCTAAAGACGAACCGCCCAAGGATGGGCCGGGGGAAGCAGAACAAGGAAGTGAAGAGCAACCTGACCGATAACGACAGCGCCAAGATGACCACAGCCAAGGGCACCCTCCAGGGCTACAACGGCGTGGCCACCGTGGATAAGAAACACCAGGTCATCATCGACGCCCAGGCCTTCGGCGAGGGTCAGGAGCATCACACGCTGCAGCCGGTTCTCGAACGGGTTGAAGCCCGCTACCGGGCACTGGGTATTGCCGAAAGCATCTACCAAAGCGGAACGGTCGTCACCGCCGACACCGGCTTCGCCAACGAAGCCAACATGCGCTACCTGCACGAACGCGGGATCAACGGCTACATCCCGGACAACAAGTTCCGCAGCCGGGACCCGAAGTTCCAGTACCAGAAAGACAAATATGGAAAGCGGCATCAGAATCGGCCCAACACGGGCTGGAAGAATACCCTTCCCGCCAGTGAGTTCCAGTTCGATCCGGTGAACCGGACCTGTGTCTGTCCGGTCGGTGAATCCCTGCGGTACCACGGCACCCAGGTTGATCAGAACGGCTTGAAGCGAGCCTACTTCCAGGGGCGATTGTTGCAGTGCCGCCATTGCCCGAAAAAGCACCGGTGCATGCAGAATCCGGAGGCGGCCAACGACCGGAAAGGCAAAGGCCGGCAGGTCTCGTTCACCATCGAGACCCAGCGCCAGCCCAACTACACCGACTGGATGAAGCGTCGGGTGGATAGCCCACAAGGCAAAACCATCTACAGCCACCGGATGTCGGTGGTGGAGCCGGTGTTCGGCAACATCGGCACGACCAAGCGATTGAACCGCTTCAGTCTGCGCGGTAAGCGGAAGGTACAGGGCCAGTGGCAGCTTTACTGCCTGGTGCATAATATCGAGAAGTTGGCCAATTACGGACACATAGCGGCCTGAAGAGGGGCTGGTCGGCCCCACGAGAGGGCGCCGCTGAACGCACTGTAGATGAATCAGTGGCAAGCGCTAAGGCTAAGTGTTTATCGCCGGTCAAAAGAACAACGGATCCGCCAACGGCGGGTGAACAGGAAAACAACGGAAAAGGCTGTGGGGAACGACTCGGAAATGGGTTTTTCTACAGCCTCGTTAGGTGATAGGAGATATGAATTGACCGTAGCCCTACCGCATCGAGACCATGATGCCGTAATGACTCTCTACGCCCACTATTTCCTGGCAAGTGAGCTAATGTTCAAGAACTATAAAAAGCTGATTGCAAAAAGGGATAAACAAGGTCGATTGAGCCGAAAAAGCCGCGTTGAACAATCAATATACTTCAGTTCCTGGCTTGGGTTCCTAGCGGTTACCGCCGAGGGATTTAAAAGGCTGAAAGTCCGAAAATTAATGAAGGATGATCGCCCATCAGACTTCGTCGAATTGATCCCAGAAGCTGACAAGTTGGGTAAATTCCTGAAAAAGCATGATGATGCCTTGAGAAGGTTCCGGAATAACGTCTTCCATCTGCGCGACAATACTGAGGAAATTGAGCGGTTCTTTCGCGAACAACCTAACCGGCTTGAGTGGGCTGAAGAACTACAAACCAAATTTAGTGAAATGTTCTCAAACTATCGAATCATTTGTCAGACTTATTATATCCTTGAAGGACGCAAAGAAGAGATTATTTAAAGAAAACTCGTTCCTGGTCCGTTTCTGCAATGGCCTAACAAGGCCATCAAGCATCGCCTGGACTTCCCCCAGTCGAGTGGACACGCATCGCTAACTCCCAAGCAGTAGAAAGCCGATGCCGGAAATGATCAAGGGGAAGCATCCGAAAACAGAGACGGATCTATATTCTATGACTGAAGAGTTGAGCACGGAAGACTGTAAAAAGTGTATTCGTTATCTTCTGGATAGATCTGAAGACGCCAATACTCGTGTTGCTGCAGCTGAGAGCCTTATGTATTGCGTTGGACAGGCTCCAAAAGATGCACTCTTCCAAATTCTCATGGATGACTCTGAACCTGATTATATGCGGGAAGAAGCTGCCGGCTCTCTTGGATCTCTGTGGGCCGAATCAGAGATCGAATATGAGCGCCTCATCCAAATTCATCCGCCGCTTTTGGACGAGGTCTTATGTGACTTTGACTTGTATAACTTGAAACTAGATAAATCTAAATTAGGTAAGTCACTTAACTTATTTATGGAACGGTATGTTGGTCGCAAGTTTATGGCATAACAAAAAAATCGTATGAGCACGGGGCCACAAGTCTTGTTTTTTTGCCTCAACTGATACTCTTTGTCTCTGGGTTCAGGCAAGAGGCAAAACCTGCCTCTTTGCTGTCCGCCACCCTAGCGCCCCAACCGGTTCTCTATTTCATCGATTACGTTCTGGCCGTAATCAGATACACCGAGAGAGCGAACCTTGGCTAACAGCTCTCTCGCTTCTTCGGCATCTCCAGGGTCAAGCCTCTGGGAAAGTCTGTTTGCAAGGTTGAGCGCTGCGGACACACTATCGGGGATCCGTTTAAGCACCTGACGATGCTGCTGAATGGCCTCATCCAGATGCCCCGTTACCCCCAGGGCTTCGGCGTACTGGCTTTGAGCGATCGGCAACATCTGAGGATAGTGTGCCTCAATGCCCGCAACGACCTTTCCGAGCTCAACAACCGACCTTTCATAATTTCGCTGCATGTGAATGCTGTTGCCGTAGCGATAGCCAATGAGCGGATCCTTACAGTTCAGATCTTCGACCAGATAACGCAATGCCTGCCATGCGTCATCGAATGCACGACGGGTGGACTTGTCCGCGGCTCCATTTGTTTGGAGCCTCACCACCCACTTCCAGTGAGAAGATAACGCCACCTCCACCGCCTGTTGGGCGTGAGGGCCTTCGCAAGGTGCTGGAGACTGCCGCCCGTACATGGAGATCTCTACCTCGCTTGGGGCTTCCCCATGATACGCATACTGGCCAGCGCGGTGCTGGTTACCGAGATAGATTTCCCGACTCTGATCCGCCCCTAGTGGACCGGCATTTAGCGCGGCGAACGCAAATACGACCGATATTCTTCGCATAGCAAGTTATCCAACCGATTTCCTTTTGAGCGGATTGAGGTCTGCGGAAAACCGGACCGCTTTTCCGCTCGCGCTTCAAAGCGTCCGGTTGCCTTCGCGTTAAGGGTAACGGAAGTCAAAATTAAAGGGGCCAAGGCGATTTTATATTGTTCAATGCAAATGGTTCAGCTTGATTTGCTATGAACCAAGCCGGCTGATTTGAAATCTATGCTCCCCCCTTTTGGTTCATTGCCTCCCGCTCCCCGTCCGGTTTCTAAACCTGTGCGTAGCCCCCATCAACGAACACCTCGCTACCCGTCATGAAGCTGCTGTCGTCGGATGCCAGGAACGCGACCGCGCCCGCGGTTTCCCTGGAATCGCCCAGACGCTCGAGCGGTACGGTCCGTTTCATCTCGCTCAAGGCTTCGGACGGGAGCAGTTCCATCAACTTGTCTGTTTTGGTCGGACCGGGAGACATGACGTTCACGCGAATGCCGGTGCCCCTGAGATCATGGGCCCAGCTGCGCACCAGATTGCGGACGGCCGCCTTGGAGGCGCTGTAGATGCTCATGGCCGGGGTACCCATGCTGCCGACCGTGGATCCGGTGAGGATGATGGAGCCGCCGTTCTTCATCAGCGGCAGCGCCTTCTGGACGCTGAAGATAGTGCCTTTGACGTTGATGTCGAAGATATAGTCATAGTGCTCTTCGGTGATCTGTCCCAGGCTC
Organism: Marinobacter mangrovi; assembly: GCF_016798325.1. Classification (GTDB taxonomy): domain Bacteria; phylum Pseudomonadota; class Gammaproteobacteria; order Pseudomonadales; family Oleiphilaceae; genus Marinobacter_A; species Marinobacter_A mangrovi. The sequence continues at coordinate 168,978 of NZ_JAERVO010000002.1, read as the reverse complement.
GCAAATGCGCCGACCCCCGCGTTGGCCACCAGGATGTCCAGGTGCCCTTTCTCGTTCTGCACTGTCTCGAATACGCGATCAAGATCGTCCGGCTTCGTCACATCCGCCTGAACGCCCTGAGCGTTGGATCCCAGTGCCTCAACCGCCTTGTCGAGGGCGTCCTGCCGCCGTCCGGCAATGAAGACGAAGGCGCCTTCTTCAATGAGGCGTTGGGCCGAGGCGAAGCCGATGCCGCTGGCTCCGCCTGTGATCAATGCGATTTTACCGTTTAGCCGACTCATGGTTGGGTCTCCGTGTGTGTTGACTCAATTCGCACTCACGATATATAAGCTACTTACAAATGTTCAAGTATGCACCTTTTGGTAAGTATCCGTTATGGCAAAAGAAAACTCGGAAAACCAACGTTTCATCTGCGGCCTTCATGCGACGCTGCACGTGATCTCCGGGAAGTGGAAGCCTTTGATTCTGTTCTTTTTAAACAAGGGGCCGACGCGTTACGGCGAGCTCAAGCGAAGCGTCCGGGGCGTGAGCGACAAAATGTTGATCCAGCAGTTGAAAGAACTGGAGTCCGACGGCATCGTCCGGCGAACCGACTATGGGGAGATACCGCTGCGGGTCGACTACTCGCTAACGCCTTTCGGGGCGAGCCTGGTGAGGGCCATGGAGCCGCTTTGCGGCTGGGGCGAAGAGCACGAAGAGGACATTGCTGCAGCGATGGACCGCCGTAAAACCGGCCGGTAAGAGGGGCTAAACAGGACACCCACCTCAAAACCCAACCCCTTGGTGCGTGTCCATCGTGGAGCTGGACGGGACAGCTGTAACGTCAGTGACAGTTGCTACGTTACACCTGTAAAAACGGCGATGTCCGAAACGGACTGCCCCGTCCCGGATCAAACAGATTGCCTCGCATTTTCATGGGTTTAATGACCGCCATCAATGTTGGTGCATATTTTGCCGGATATCGTTAACACAAACATAAGGAGCTTAACGATGAAGGCAGCACGTTTTTATGACCGTGGCGATATCCGTATCGAGGACATTCCGGAACCTGTCGTGGAGCCTGGCACCGTCGGCATTGAGGTGGCTTGGTGTGGGATCTGCGGGACGGACCTGCACGAATTCATGGAAGGGCCGATTTTTATTCCGCCCTGCGGCCATCCCCACCCGATCTCCGGGGAGTCCGCACCCGTAACCATGGGCCATGAGTTTTCCGGCGTAGTGTATGCCGTGGGCGAAGGGGTGAGCGACATCGAGGTCGGCCAGCATGTGGTGGTGGAGCCCTACATCGTGGCGGATGACGTGCCCACCGGGCCCGGCGATAAATATCATCTGTCCAGGAACATGAACTTCATCGGCCTGGGTGGCCGTGGCGGTGGTCTGTCCGAGAAAATCGCGGTTAGACGGCGCTGGGTGCATCCGATTTCCAAGGATATACCGCTGGATCAGGCGGCTCTGATCGAGCCCCTGTCCGTGGGACACCATGCTTTTACCCGCAGTGGCGCCAAGGCCGGCGACATGGCCCTGGTCGGCGGGGCCGGTCCTATCGGCTTGCTCCTTTCCGCCATTCTGAAAGCCAAGGGACTGAGCGTGATCATCACAGAGCTGAGCAGCGCGCGTAAGCAAAAGGCCGCCGAGTCCGGCGTCGCCGACTACATTCGGGACCCATCGCAGGTGGATGTGGTCGAGGAAGTCATGAAGATTACCGATGGCAACGGGGTGGATGTGGCGTTTGAATGCTCCAGTGTCAATTCAGTCCTGGACACCCTGGTCGCCGCAACCACCTCCGCCGGCGTCGTGGTGATTGTGTCAATATGGAGTCATCCCGCCACCATCAATGTGCACAGTGTGGTGATGAAGGAACTCGACGTGCGCGGGACCATCGCATACTGCAATGACCATCAGGAAACCATCAAACTGGTCGAGGAAGGCAAGATCAACCTGGAGCCGTTCATCACCCAGCGCATCCAGTTGGATGATCTGGTTTCGAAAGGCTTCGATACTCTCATTCACAACAATGAATCGGCCGTGAAAATCATCGTTCAGCCTCGAATAGGCTGAGCGCGCCAGAAAACAGACATCCTGAAAACCGGGGCGGACTGACTTCAGTGGCTGCCAAACCACGAAAAACGGCTCTGCACTCCTTGAACGGGTTGGCCGCAATGTTGTCGTGTGCGCCCTCGGTTTTCCTCCAAACGGCGATCCCCCCCTACCTTCGTCATCGATGGCTACTTGAGCGTTGCCATCCAGGATCACTGACCAGAAACCGCGCGGCACATTGGTGGTCTGACTGAGCTGCAGAGCGCATAACCAGGCGCCTGTGGTCCTCTCGCTGCACCATGTCCTCGCCACCTCAGTTGCCCCCACCCGGGTTAGCCATAGCCTCTGGACGCCAATCGGCTGCTGGGACATAATGCGCCCCATTCGCAAATAAGAATGATGCGTAAATCCATTCCGTTATCGTTACTGGAACCCGACTTGACCCATCAACGCCCCTCATCACGCTCAGGATATGCCGCAAAGCTTGCGCACTTCGCTATCGCCATACTCGCACTGGCCAGCACGCCCCATGCCTGGGCCGATCCGATCACGGTGACTGACATCGCCGGCCGCAACGTCACGGTAAACGCGCCTGTCGAGCGCATCATCCTCGGCGAAGGCCGCCAGATCTACCTGCTCGGCGCGCTTGAGCCGGAGGCGCCATTTGCCCATGTCGTCGGCTGGCGCCACGATTTCTCCGAGGCCGATCCCGACAACTACGCCGCCTACGCCGCCAAGTTCCCGGAGATGACCCGCATTCCCACGTTCGGTGGCTTCAAGGACGGCACCTTCGACGTCGAGCAAGCCGCCAGTCTCAAACCCGACGTGGTGTTGATGAACCTGGAGGCCAAGGCAGCAACCGAGGATGCGGCCTATGACACCAAGCTGGCCGAACTGGGCATTCCGATTGTGTACGTCGATTTCCGCGAGAAGCCGCTGGAACATACCATCCCGTCGATGCGATTGATGGGGCGCCTACTGGGGGACAAAAAGCGTGCGGAGGCCTTCATCGACTTCGCAGAAGCACAGATGGCCCGGGTCACCGACAAGATCGCAGCCGCCAAGCCCGATAGGCCCAGGGTTTTCATTGACCGCGCGGGTGGCTATTCCGACGACTGCTGCATGAGCTTCGGGCCCGGTAACTTCGGTGAATATGTCGAGCTCGCCGGCGGCGACAACATCGCAGACGGCATCATTCCCCAAACGTTCGGCACGCTTAACCCAGAGCAGATCATCGCCGCCAATCCCGACCAGGTGGTCGTCACCGGCGGCAACTGGGGTGCCTATGTGCCTGGCGGCAATTGGGTTGGCGTCGGCCCTGGCGCGGACATGGATGAGGCCCGCACGAAACTCGAAAACCTGACCCGACGCACCGCCATGACCGGCATTGCCGCCGTCGAGAACGGCGAAGTCCACGCCATCTGGCATCAGTTCTACAACAGCCCTTACTACTTCGTTGCCGTACAGCGCCTGGCCAAGTGGTTTCATCCGGACCTGTTCCAGGATCTCGATCCGGAAGCCACCCTGAGGGAGTTGCACGAACGCTTCCTGCCGGTGGACTACATGCCCGGTTACTGGGTCTCTCTCCATGACGATTGAAACCCGGCTCGACGAGCGCGAGTCACGCACCTCAACCTTTATGCCGTCCGCCGGCGATGAGGGCAATCTCTATCGCGCGCTGGTCATCCGACGCCAGGTGATCCTCGCAGCCCTCAGCCTGGCCCTGTTCGTAAGCCTTTGCGTCGACCTGGCACTAGGGCCTGCCCGTTTCGGCCTGGACCAGGTCGTCACAGCCATCTTCACGCCCGGCGCGGTCGACAACTCATTGCGGGTGATCTTGTGGGAGATCCGCATGCCGGTGGCGCTGATGGCGCTGGTGGTGGGCGCCAGCCTTTCGATCGCCGGCGCCCAGATGCAGACGATCCTGTCCAATCCGTTGGCCAGCCCCTTTACCCTGGGCATCTCAGCGGGGGCGAGCTTTGGCGCCGCCCTGGCGCTTGCCTTCGGAGTAACCCTGATTCCGACGCTGGTCGACTACGCAATCCCCGCCAACGCCTTCTTCATGGCGATGCTCACGGCCTTCGCGATCCACCTGTTGAGCATGCGCCGCGGCGTGACGATCGAGACCATCGTGTTGCTGGGCATCGCCATGGTTTTTATCTTCAACTCGCTGATGGCGCTGATACAGTTCTTCGCCAGCCAGCAAGCCGTTTCCGCGGTGGTGTTCTGGACCATGGGCAGCCTGACCAAGGCGACCTGGCCCAAACTCGGCATTGCCTTCGCCGTGCTCGCCGTGGTGGTGCCGCTGCTGGCCCGGCATGGATGGGCACTGACCGCCATGCGCCTGGGCGACGCGAAGGCCGAGAGCCTGGGGGTCAAACCACGGAGACTGCGACTGGAGGTGCTGGTCATGGTCTCGCTTCTGGCCGCCATCGCCGTCTCATTCGTCGGCACCATTGGCTTCGTTGGCCTGGTCGGCCCCCATATAGCGCGTCTCCTGTTGGGTGAAGACCAGCGCTTCTTCCTGCCCGGCTCGGCGCTGTGCGGGGCACTCATGCTCTCGGTCGGCTCTGTGCTGTCGAAGATGATCCTGCCCGGCACCATCATTCCGATCGGCATCATCACCTCACTGGTGGGGATTCCGTTTTTCCTGTTTTTAATCCTGAGCCACAAGAAGAACGCATGGTAACGCTGACGCTCGACCGCCTCTCTGCACGCTACGGCCGCCGACAGATTCTCTCGGACATTTCCTCCCCGCCGCTCCAGGGTGGCCAGGTGGTCGCCCTGCTGGGCCCCAATGCCGCGGGTAAATCCACGCTGTTCCGGCGAATCCTGGGGCTGCTCGAGGGCGACGGCGAGGCGCGTATTGAAGGCGCAGGCAGCCAACGACCGGTCGCCTACATGCCCCAGGAGACCGGCGCCACGGCAGCGCTCACGGTCTATGAGTCGGTCCTGTTGGCGCGCATGCAGGGGCGCCGTCTCAAGGTGGCTGACGCGGACCTCCAGGAGGTCGATAAGGCGCTGGCGGAGCTTGGCATCGACACGCTGGCCGGCCGTGACATCGGCAATCTGAGCGGCGGACAACGTCAGCTGGTGAGCGCAGCCCAGGCGCTGGTGCAGTCCCCCGACATCCTGTTGCTCGACGAACCCACCTCAGCACTCGACCTGCACCGTCAGATCAGCTTCCTCGGCATCCTGCGTCAACTGGCGCAGGAGCGGAACATGCTCATCATCGCGGCACTGCATGACCTGGGCCACGCCCTGCGTTTCGCCGATCAGGCGCTGGTCATCGAGAGCGGCCGGCTGGTCGACTGTGGCCCGTGCGGACAGGTGATCAATCCGCACATGTTGCGTGAGACCTTCCAGGTAGAAGCGCGTATCGAGTCGTGTTCCCGGGGCCGCCCACAGCTCATCGTTGAAGCCGCCATCTGAGCCGCCGCCCCTCCATCGCTGCCATCATGGCACCGCCCAGCACCAATGGCAGGGCCAGCACGAAGCCCTCGGAAAGCGGCTGCCCGAACAGCCACAGGTCGGCCAGCACAGGCCAGATCAGCGCCAGGTATTCAAAGGGAGCCAACCGCGATACCTCGGTCATGCCCAATGCCACCGTCATGCAGATATGTGCCGCACCACCGAACAGCCCAGCCAGAACCAGCAGCGCAAGCATTGGCCCATCCACGGACACCCAGCCCAGACCAAGGGTTGCCAGGCCTGCAAGGGTCGTTACAAACACAAAGTAGAATGCAATGGTGGCGGGGCTTTCAGTACGCGAGATCCGACGCACAGTGAGCAGCGCGCCCGCGGACAGCAACGCACTGAGGATGCCGAGCCCGTAGCCGAACAGGCGATCCGCAGCGGGGCCACCACGCAGCTCCGGCAAAACAAGCACGGCCACCCCGCACAGCACGAGTGCCAATGCGGCGACCCGGTGTGGAGTCAGGCGCTCGCCCAGTAGCAGCACACCGCCCATGGCAAGGGCCACTGGCGAGAGTTGCGCCAGCAACGTCGCCTCGGCCACCGGCAATCGCGCCACCGCGGCGAAAGAGGCGAACATGGCCGCCGCGCCCAGACCGGAGCGCAGCAGGTGGCCATAGGGGCGCCGCGTAGCCAGGGCTCGAGGGAACTCGCGCCGCCACATCATGAACGCCACGATCGGAAGCAACGCAAAGGCCGAGCGGAAGAACACCGTTTGCCCAAGCGGGACATCGTTACTGACGGCTTTGACGCAGACCAGCATAGCGGCAAAGAACAGTCCTGACAGGACTCGGAGCAGGATGCCAGCGAGTGGCCGGTCCGCGACATCATTCATGGGGCGTATTCACTCCTGCGTACAGAGGGGCAATGGATCAAGACGGTACGCAGAGTATGTGAGCAGGCCGTAAATGGCCAGTCGCAGATGCCTATCCAGGAGATAAACCGGGACAGACTTATCTTGGTGGCTGGCAGTCCGCAAATAGTTTTGTGCAGGGTTCCGGGCGAGAAAGACTCTTAGTTAGTCATAACTCTCGGTACGCACCTCAAACCCCAGCTCCCGACAACGCGGCGTCAACGCATCGATCATCCCGGAGTGCCCACACAGGTACACCAGCGTGTCCTCCGGCTTCAAACCAGCCTCCCGAATGTAATCCTCCGCTAGCGAATCTACCCTACCCGTGCAGCCCGACCACCCCGCATTCCGCGCCTCATCCGGCCGACTAACAGTGGCCAGGTAGCACACGCGATCCGGATGGGCCGAGGCCAGTTGGGTCAGCTCGTCGGCGTAGCCAAATTCGTCCTGATAGCTGGCGCCTTGCAGGACGTGGAAGCGGTGTCCGGGATCGGTCTGCTGGAACGCATTCCGCAGGATACTGATGAAGGGGTTGATGCCCGTGACGGTCGAAATCATGAGGTGATTGGCGAACCGGCTGTCGAAGCGCAATCCGCCCTTGGGTTGGCCCAGGTCGACGGGTTGGCCGATCGTCAGGTTCCGCATCTGTTCGGACATTCGCCCGCCCGGGACCAGCTCCACGAAGAATTCCAGTTGGGGTTCGTGGGGCGCGGAGACGATCGAGAAGCTGCGCCGCACGTCGCCTACGCCCACCTTGACCGACTGACCGGGCTCGAAGCGGAAGTCCGTCGGGCGCGGGACGGTGAAGCGCACCAGATCGTCGGTCACGGTCACGAAGTCGCTGACGGCGTGATGGGCCGGGCTTCCCACTGATGGGGTTTCGGTCGTCCCGGAAGCGGCTTCGCCTTGGTCGGCGGAGATCTCCGGCACCACGCCGTCCATTTGGCGCCCGGCCCATTCCAGCAGCCGGGACGATTGCGCCCAGCGGCGTTGGTGGATGCGGGACAGCATCGACTGCAATCCCGCATCCCCGCTGTTCCGGCGGAACGCGTCCAGGCTGTCCAGATCAGCCAGCGTGGCCTGGGCGAGCTGCCGGGCCCGGCGGATGTCGGACGGGCTGGCCATGGCGGCTTACTTCTTCCGGACCAGCGTGCAGATGGCGCCCGGCTCCTCCACGCGCAGCACCAGGCTCTCGCTGGTGAACATCTGGTGATGGATGCCGTCGTTGGACGAGTAGCCGGTCATCAGGTCCTGGCCGATGATGATGCGCCCGACCCGGGCATCCACCAGCACGGCGCCCTCGATTTCCGCCTTGAACACGCCCAGTTCGCACAGCCGCTTGAGGTGCTCGAGCTGGAGCATGTCGCTGCCTTCGTAGCGGCGGAACAGCTGGTTGTACCAGCTCGGGGGCAGCGCCAGGGCGTAAGGCCCATGGAAGCCTTTTTTGTCCAGCTCGTCGACGGCCGACAGCACGTCGTTGAGTGCCTGCTCCACCTTCGTCCAGTCGGCGGACTTCACCTCGTTGCGGCCCTTGGCGGTCATCAAGCCTTCCAGACCGAAGTCCGGCTGGCCGTAATAGATGAACTCTTCCTCGCGCCGGGCGACGGCTTCGGCGGCGTCTTCCACCGAGCGCAGGTCCAGCGGCTGACCCATCGCCTCGTAACCCTGGATGCGGCGCACGCTGAGGCCGAAGCTCTTGCGCAGCATGGGGATGGCGACGGAGCGGCTGAGCACGGCCCCGGCTTCATCCGGCGCCGGTTGCCGGCAGTAGCCTTCTTCGCCCACTTCGATGGCGGTCAGGCCGACGCCGTAGGGGCCATCCACTTCCAGGAAGCGACGGCCAGTAAGGATTTCCCGCGCCGCATTCACGGCCGTGGCGTCGATCTGTTCCCAAATCTCCTTGGAGAATGATGCATTGTCCCGGTTAAGGTAGTTCATGCCTTGGACTCCCCCTTCATTTTGCCGATGGTGAAATGGCTGAGTGCCCGGCGATCGCCGTTACCCACGGGCGCTTCCGCCAGGTCCGACTCCCCTTCTTCCGCGTCCAGGATGGGCTTGTCGGTGTAGAGGTAGATGTCCATCTGCTTGGCAAAATCCGGGCTGTTGCGGCGCAGCCATTCCAGCACCATGCAGGCGTGCTCGATCTCTTCCCGCATGTTGTGCAGGAGCAGGCCTTTCAGCTCCTCGTCGCCGCTGGCGTCGGCCCGCTGCTGGTACCAGTCGACGGCTTCCAGCTCTTCCTGGACCGACACCAGGGCCCGATGCATGTCCTTGGTCTTCTCGGACAGCATCTCCATGGGTTCATGGTAACTCTCACTCGCTCCGGCCATTGCAATCTCCTTTGTGAGGATCCTCAGCAAAAGTGGATGACTGTCATCAGCTTAGCTCTTATTCAAGACCTTATGGCAGTGAACGCAGATTACAAGGTGACGCAGGCGACTTATCGCCCGGACCGGAGGGAGAAAGAGGAAGAGAACGAACAGGGAACGCCCTGACGCCGCTTTACAGCAGTGCCAGGGTCAGACCGACGCCCAGCAGGCTGCCCAGCGTCAGACCAACGCCGGAGACTTCGAGACTCCACTTCAACGAGGCGTCGTTGGCGCGGTAGCCGGTCAGGCGCTCCATGATCAGGGCGTTGGCCGCGAACGGTGTTCCGAAGGCCGTGATGGACCAGCCGGTGACCATGGCGACCGCCAGTCCCAGCAACGCCTCGTGCGGCCAGATCGAGCCGAGGATGCCGCCGGTGAGCGTTCCGATCACGATCGGGTTGACGCCCATCAGGCCTGCCACGAAATAGATCCAGGGCACGCAGGCCGCCAGCACCGGCCAGCCCCAGTCCGGCAGTTGGGCACTGCCGTGAATGTGTCCCAGCACCACGCCGCTGATGATGGCACCAATAAACGCCGAACCACCGACAATGGCCAGCTCGTTGCTAACCCGGTCCATCGGGGCGATCGGCGGATGTTCATCGCGCAACCAGGCCTGTACCCGTGCGCCCAGAACGACGGCCAGACAACTCAGGGTCACCGCGTGGGCGTAGCTGACGCCCAGCCCATGACTGAGCCCGAAAACACCCGCGCAGATGCCGAGGATCAGGCCGCCAAATCGAAGCCAGCTGCCAGCGCCGGCGGGTTGGTTGCGGCTGAGCGGCTGACTGGCCGGTTCCGGTTCGCGCCAGATCAGCCCCAGGAAGATCATCACCACCGCAAAGGGAATGGCCACGGCCATCAGGGAGGCGCTTTTCAGCCCCGGCAACAGTGTCAGGGTGAGTACCACGGAAATCGACAGCGGTGAGAACGCCGGCGATGTGCCGAATCCTCGCAAGACAGCCCGGGTGGCGTTGCGGGTGGCCGGGGAATCGCCGTCGCCACGAATCCGCTCGCCCACCAGGCTGCCCACCACGGCTACCGATCCAAAGTTCAGCGGGATCGACACCAGGGCGGTGCCGAACGCCAGGCTGAGATAGCGGCCCGTTGGCCGGCCGTCGAACAGGCTGACGGAAATCCGCTGCAGGTCGCGGGAGCGCCCCAGCACCGTGGACAACAGCATGACCGCCAGAATCAGCCCCGCCAGCCGCGTGACGTTGGCGATCGCGTCGCCTATCAGCGCTTGATCCGCCACCAGCGCATAGACCAGTCCGGCACACGCCACCAGGAACACGCCCTGCGGCACCCGGCGCATCTCTCCCCAACCCAGGATGACAACAGTAGCCACAGCAACCGCGCCGACATAGGTGGCGCCGGGCAGGAATGCCAGGATAGCGGCCAACAAAGCCAGGTAGGCGAGGATGGATCGTAAGCGTGGCGACATGGCGAGTCCTTAGGGAGCCTCAGGCAAATGAAAAGGCTATTGTAAGCAAGCTAAACACCTCGTGGTATGCGCAATTATGCGAGTACGGTGAACGGGATACGGGTTGCGCTTCCGGCCGTTGCCTCCGAAAAAAATCGCATTGAACAATCATTCAATTTTGCATCTGTCAACATTGAACGCCCGTTCAATGCCCCGTACCCTGCTTCTGATCCCGACTCCTACAAAAGGATAAGACGCTCTCGAAAAGACGCATTCAGACTGGCTAGAAGGAGATTCCATGCCTAATGCAATCAAGACCACGGCCCTGACTCTGGGCCTTACCCTGGCCACGGGGCACGCCCTGGCCGATGTCTCGGTCGAGCGCGGACCGACGCCACTCAGAAACGGTGACGCCAAAGCCGCGCAGGACATCCAGTTGCGTAACGACCATCTGGTCGCCTCCATTGCCGTCAACTCGGCACCGCCCTGGGGCGTGGCGCCCGGCGGCATCATCGACGCCGCACCGGTTCACAACGGCAAGCCGGCGCGGGACAAGGTCTCGCTGATCGACTTTATCCCCAACAACTGGTCCAGCTGGCCCACCACGCACCAGGATTTCACCATCGTGGAGAACGGCCCGGAGCGCGGCGTCGTGAAAGTCCAGCGGGACTGGGAAGGCGTGGAACTGACCACCACCTACACGCTCGACGCCGGCGCCGATCAGATCCACGTCGTGACCGAGATGCTCAACGACAGCGACAAGGCCTACAAAGACATCCTCTCCGGGTATGTCATGTGGCCGGACGGCGGGCACCTGTTCGGACCGGCGGGCATGCACGGCACCGAGGAAGGCCCCACGGACGCGGCCTTCGCCGACTGGTCCGCCGCCTATGACGAGGACTGGGGCTTCGTGCTGCACGCGCCGTACATGAACTACATCGACTACGACGCCCGCGACCTCTACAAGAAGCACGATCTGGCACCCGGCGAGTCCCGGACCTTCGAGGGCTGGGTTCAGGTCCTGCCGGACGGCAGCATCGCGCGGGCGGTGGAATCGGCGATCCAGCGCAAGGGCGTGGCCGCCGGCGAGGTGTCCGGCAAGGTGGAAACCGTCGATGGCGACACGGTGAGCGATCCCGTCGTCGTGGTCGAGAAAAACGGCAAGCCCTACACCTGGGCGATGGGCCACGAAGGCCACTACAACCTGCAACTGCCCACGGGCGAATACCGGCTCTACGCCACCGCACGCAGCTACGCCGACAGCGCGCCGGTCGATGTCATGGTGACGGCCGACGGCCAACAGACCGTCGACTTTGACGGCGTTAAAGCCCCCGGCACCGTCCACTTCAACGTCACGGATGCCCAGACCGGTGAGCCGCGGGACGCGCTCCTGAAGATCAAGGAAGGCCAGAAACCACTGGTTGGCTTCCTCGGCAAGGAAACCTACTTCACCGACCTCAAGCGGGTGGGTCAGCGGGAAATCCCCATCGCGCCGGGCGACTACGTGTTTGAAGTGGCGTATGGCGAAAACTTCCTGAGCCAGCCGACCAACGTGAAGGTTCATGTCGATTCGGGCGAAACCACCGATCAGGCCGTCACCGTCACCCAGACCACCTCCCCGAACGATCGTCACTTCTATTCGGCGGACATGCACCACCATTCCGACGTACTGGACGGCTTCACACCGCCGGAATACGTCATCCGCTCGGAGCTGTCCGCCGGGCTGGACCTGATGCTGTTGCTGGACCACGACACCACGCGCAACCTGCACGAAGCCGCGAAACTGGCCGCCAGCCGCAATGTGCCGTTCATCCCGTCCATCGAGATTTCCGCATCCTGGGGGCACTTCAACCCCTACCCCATCGATCCGGACGCGGACTACCGCATCAACTCCGGCACCGCCTCCATCCAGGACATCGTGGGTCAGCGGGAAGCCCTGGGCGCGGAAGCGATCCAGATGAACCACCCGTACATCAAGTACGGCTACTACACCAACGTGGAGAACGGCACCGCCACCGGCGGCTACTTCCCGCGGTTTGACCTGATGGAAATCAACATCGAGGGCGAGTACGAGAAGACGCTGCACAAGGCCTGGGATCACTGGAGCCACGGCGAGCGGATTTACCTGAGCGCCGGGTCCGACGTGCACGACGTCTGGCAGCATCGTTCCGGCGCCGTGCGGGCGTATGCCCAGGTGCCGGGTGCGGTGGACGCCCAGAACTTTGTCGCGGCCCTGCGGGACGGTCACGCGTTCGTGAGCTTCGGCCCGCTGATCTACCCGGATCACGCCTTCGGTGATGACCTCACCTTCAAGCAGGGGGACTCCACCACGCTCGGGTTTGATCTGGAAGCGGCCAACGGCCTGAAGTCCATTCAACTGATTGGCCAGGGCGGCCAGGTCGTGGACGAACAGACCTTCGACGACAGCCCGACCCAAGGCCGTGCCGAGTTCGACATCACCGTGGACGAGGACACCTTCTACGCGGTGGTGGTCGAGGACGCCGACGGCAAGAAAGCGTTCTCCAACCCGATCTGGATCGATGCCATGGAGCACCGCCCGGCACCGGCGGAAGAGAGCTGATCGAAACCGGCCAACACTGGGGCGCATCGCGCGCCCCAGTGTTCAACCTGCGGCCCTTCCCCACAGCCGATATCACCCCATCGCCCATTGCCAAGCCCCCGCCGCAGTCCTAACCTGAAAGCTCCGTCCATGCTTTCAGGGAGATCCCCATGCCACTGACGCCGTTCCACCTGGCCATCCAGGTCCGGGATATCGACGAGGCCCGTGAGTTCTACGGCAGGAAACTCGGCTTCCCGGAAGGCCGCAGCTCGGACCACTGGATCGACTTCAATGTCTTTGGCCATCAGGTGGTGACCCATCTGAACCCGGCCCTGGGCAAGGACGGCAGCGTGCAGGCGATCGCCAATCCCGTCGACGGCCATGGCGTGCCGGTGCCGCATTTCGGTGTGGTGCTGACGTTCGAGGATTGGGAGCGGTTTGCGGAACAGACGCGTCAGGTGATCGACCGTTTCATCATCGAGCCCTACGTCCGCTTCCAGGGCCAACCCGGCGAACAGGGCACGCTGTTCTTCTCCGACCCCAGCGGCAACGCGCTGGAGTTCAAGGGCTTCCGGGACATCGACAGCGAACTGTTTGCCCGTTGATGCCGTATCCTGACGGGACACGCTTGACCACACGACCACGCCCGATCACAGGATCCCGCTCTTTTGCGCACCTATTCCGATAACGACTACCCCGCGAACCACAAGCCCGACTGGCGTGTGATCGCCAGTCTCTGGCCCTATCTGATGGAGTTCCGGGGCCGGGTGATCCTGGCTGTAGGCTGCCTGGTAATCGCCAAGCTGGCGACGGTGGCCACGCCGATTGCCCTGAAATACATCGTCGATTACCTGGATGCCAGCCGCTCGGGCAATACGGTGCTGTGGATTCCGGTGATGCTGGTGATCGGCTACGGCCTGTTGCGCTTCGGCGGCACCCTGTTCAACGAGGTGCGCGACGCGGTGTTTGCCCGGGTGGCGGAGCGCGCCATGCGCCGGGTGTCCCTGAAAGTGTTCGAACACCTGCACGCCCGGGAACTGGCCTTCCACCTGGACCGCAAGACCGGCGGCCTGGCCCGGGACATGGAGCGGGGCAGCAGCGGGATCAGCTTCCTGCTGCGCTTCACCCTGTTCAACATCGTGCCGACCATCCTGGAGATTGTGATGGTGGCGGGCATCCTGCTGGTGGCGTTCCGACCGGCCTACGTGGTCGCCATCATCATTGCCGTGGTGGTCTACGTGGTGTTTTCCATCAAGGTGACCGAATGGCGGACCGGCTTCGTGCGCGAGTCCAACGCCCGGGACAACGCCTCCAACGCCCGCGCCATCGACAGCCTGCTCAACTACGAAACGGTCAAGTACTTCAACAACGAGACGTTCGAGGCACGGACCTACGACGAGGATCTGGAAGCCTGGGAACAGGCCCGGCTCAAGAACCGGTTATCCCTGGCCACCCTCAACGCCGGACAGGCCCTGATTATCGGCGTGGCGCTGATCGTGATCATGGGGATGGCCGTCGGCGATGTGGCCAGCGGCGCCATGACGTTGGGCGATTTCACGATGGTCAACGCCTACCTGATCCAGCTGTTTATTCCCCTCAACGCGCTGGGGTTTGTGTACCGGGAGATTCGTCAGGCGCTGGTCAACGTGGAGCGTCTGTTTGGTCTGCTGGAGCAGGCGCCGACGGTCACCGACGCACCGGATGCCCAACCGCTGGCGCCCGATGGCGCGGAGGTTCGCTTCGAACACGTGGGCTTCGCCTACCGCCCGGACCGGCCAATTCTGCGGGACATCGATTTCACGATTCCCGCGGGCCATCGCGTCGCGGTGGTGGGTGCCAGCGGTGCCGGCAAGTCGACCCTGGCGCGCCTGCTGTTCCGCTTTTTCGATGTGGACAGCGGCGCCATCACGATTAACGGCCAGGACATTCGCCACGTCACCCAGGACAGCCTGCGCCGGGCCATCGGCGTGGTGCCGCAGGACACGGTGCTGTTCAACGATACGCTCTACAGCAATCTCGCTTACGGTCGCCCCGGCGCCGATCGGGACGACGTCTACCGCGCGGCCCGGCTGGCGCACCTGGACCGGTTCATCGAGAGCCTGCCGGACGGTTACGACACCTGGGTCGGCGAACGGGGCCTAAAGCTGTCCGGCGGCGAGAAACAGCGGGTGGCCATCGCCCGGGTGATCCTGAAGGATCCGCCGCTGCTGATCCTTGACGAAGCCACGTCGTCACTGGATTCACTCTCGGAACAGGCGATTCTCGGCGCCCTGGATGAGGTCAGCCGCAGCCGCACCACGCTGGTGATCGCCCATCGCCTGTCGACCATCCGCGACGCGGACACCATCCTAGTGATGGATCAGGGGGAGATTGTCGAGACGGGGACTCACGCGTCGCTGATCCGGGCCGGTGGACTCTACAGTCGGCTCTGGCACCAGCAGCATGAGGATACGGAGACGGACCGCCCGTCCGCATCGATGGAAGCGGCCGGCCCGGCGCCCAACCGGTCTCAACCGAAGTAGTAGCGCAGCATCTGGGCGACGATGAGCAGCGCCATCAGCGGGAAGATCCACCGCCGGATGCGGCTGAAATCGCGCCCGTCACTGCGCGGCGCGTACTTCTCCACCAGCGGCACCAGGACGAACAGCGCGCCAAACAGCACCGCCAAGATAATCAGCAGGTTGGTCATGAAAACGGTCTCCCGTATTCGGGACGGTCAGGATCGGGCACAAACGTTGCCCTGCCCGATCCATTCCAACACGCCGCCCCACAGGGGTAAAGGCTTCCGAAGACGCCAGGTTGACCCGACTTATTCGTTCAGCCAGGCAATGGCCTCTTCTTCGGTGTGGAAAAATTTCAGATCCCCGGAAATAAACCAGGCGGCGATCTTGGCCAGGTGATCGCGCCAGCGCTTGTCGCCAAACACCGCAATCTTGTCGAACTGGTTGCCGTGTTTCAGTCCCAGGTTGAAGTCGTCCCAGGCCGCTCGCAGCTCCCAGCCTTCCAGTTCGGTGGCGTCGAACAGCGCTTTGACGTGGGGTTTCTCCACCGCTGCCAGCGCCGAATCGATCATGGGCGTGATGGTCTGATAATCCTCGTGGGTCAGTTTTCCCTGGGCCTTGAAGGACAGAAAAAACTGGTCCCCCACCCGATCGATGCCAATGGCCAGGCCGTGTCGTTTCATATCCATCGATGTGTTCTCCTGCCGTCACGAATGAAAGAGCGATCTGATATTCAGACTGACAGGAGACGGAAAAGTGCGCCTTGATTCAGGACAGGTTCTGGTGGGATGGCCGGACCGGCCAGGCCTTCAGGCCCGCCGGTCCGGTTCGCTTCAGACGGTAAAGCGGCGGGTGCTCGAGGACAGCCGGTCAGCGTATTCCGACAGGCGCTGGTTCTGGGTGCCCAGCTCGCTGCCGATGGCCTGGGTTTCGCTGCTTTGCTGCCGGATTTCTTCCATCTTCTGGGCGATGTCGTCGGTAGTGGTGGAGATCTCCTCCACGGCGACCACCACCTGATCCATTTCCGCATTCAGCGTCTGGATCGACTCCGTGACCGTGCCCATGGCGCCGGCGATCTGACCCGCGCTCTCTTCGCTCTCCCGGGCCAGCTTGAGGCCGTGTTGGGTGAGCGAGTCCATGTTGGCGGTCTGCTTGTTGAGCTCGTCGATGATGCGGGTGATGTTGTCGGTCGCTTCCACCGTCTTGCTGGCCAGGGTGCGGACTTCGTCGGCCACCACCGAGAAGCCGCGACCGGCTTCACCGGCCCGGGCCGCTTCGATGGCGGCGTTCAGGGCCAGCAGGTTGGTCTGTTCCGCCAGCCCATTGATCACGTCGATGATACCGGTGACCTTGGTGCAGGACTGGTTCAGGCTCTGCACGCCACTATGGGTGTCCTGAATCAGGTTGGACAGGCGCTGCATGGCGTTGACGCTCTCGTCCACAACACGCGCGCCGGACTGGGCGGATTCGTTGGCTTTCTGGGTGGACACGCCCACCTGGGAGGTGCGCTCGGCCACGTCGGTCAGTGTCACGGAAATCTGCTGGCTTGCGGTGGCGGCCTGGACGGTCTGGGATTCCACCGCCTCGCTGTTTCTCGCCAGGCGCTCCATGCTCTTGTCCAGTTCGCCGCGGACTTCGATCAGGTTGTTGGTGCTCTCGATGGAGTCCCGCATCAGCCGGTTGATGTTGTCGATCATCTGGTTGGTGGCGGTGGCCAGCCGATTGAACTCGTCCTTGTCGTTACGGCCGACATCGAGTTTGCGGGTCAGATCGCCGTCCGACACCCGCTGCAGCATTTCCATCACGCCCTGCAGCCGATTGACCAGGGTCCGGGAAATGATGAACAGGATCAGCACCAGAATCGGCGCGAAGATCACCAGCGCGCCCAGACTGACCATCTTGGCCGACGACTCCACAGAGGAGGCCTGTTCAATCGCCGCGGCAATCGGGCCATTCTGGAGCGCCTCGTCCTGGGCACGAATCGCCTTCTGCAACTGGTTGCCCGCGGCCACCGCGGCGGTATCGGTGGCCGATATGTCTTTCATTTTTGCAGCGGCCTTGTCGAACGCCGCGCGATAGGTGGTCACGGCTTTGCCGACGACGCTTTCCTGCCAGTCGTACTGCTTGACCATCAACTCCAGTCCTTTGACCGCATGCTCCGCCGGCTTGGCAAAGGACATATCCCGGTCGGCGAAAAAGCCCTTCTGGGTCCGCGACACCTCAGCAACGCTTTCGTCGAACAGACTGAGCTGCAGGTCTTTCAGACCCTGAAAAGCATCCGACAATGCCTTGCGCATACCGGACTGGTCGTTCAGGCCCAGGGCGGACACGTCGGTAATCCAGTCCTGTCGCTGCGCCACGTAGTGACCCGCGGCGCTGGCAATCTCGTCGGCAGAGCTGGCGATGTCGTCGTCACCGAGGGCTTCGGCACGGCGCCTGAGCGCCTCGGCATCGGCTTTGAACGCCTCCAGCTTCTGTTTGGCCGCTGCCTGTCCACCTTCCTTGAACGACGCCAGATCCTTTTCAATGCTATTCCAGTCGCTCAGCAACTCGCTGGCCTGGTTCTGGTAGCTGACCAGGTCGTAAGTCGTTCGGTAGGACGAGGATACAGACGTAATGCCCCAGTAGATGGCCGCGCCAACCGCCAAAAAGCCAAGGGGGGTAACAACAATCAGGGCCAGGAATTTCTGGCGCCACGACAGACTGAGCTTCACCGGTATTCTCCGTTTTTGTTTTGGGCCGACTCTGAAAAAATCCGCGGGCCAGCAGCCACCCGGCCGATTTTCAGGGACTTAATCGGTGGCTCAGTACAGAGCACCGTCGGATTCAGGTCAACAGAGTTGTGATCGATTTAACAATTCAATTCAAAAGATTTGCATTTGATTTTTGTAACCAGTGCCACCATCCATGGTAAAACCGTTTAGTTTCCTATCGGCCGGTCCGGGCATTACTGCAGTGCCGACTTTGCCCGGATCAACACGAACGCCATTGAATCCCGTTACTCCGGCCGGCTTTTGATGAACGCCCAACACCCAGAGGTCCCATGAATCCAACCATTGAACTCCTGCAATCCCACCGTTCGATCCGCAAGTTCACCGGCGAGCGTATTCCGCGCGACCTGTTCGAAGCCTGCATCCGGGCCGGCCAGGGGGCCGCCACCTCCAACCACGTTCAGGCCTACACCATCATTCACGTGGTGAACGCGGAAAAACGCGCCAAGCTGGCCGAGCTGGCGGGCGGCCAGGCCTATGTCCACGACAGTTCCGATTTCCTGGTGTTCTGCGCGGATATGAAGCGCCCCACGGAAGCCGCCGCGCGGGCCGGAGCCGATGTCATCAGTGGAATGACGGAGCAGTTGCTGGTGGCGAGTATCGACACGGCGCTGATGGCGCAAAACATTGCCATCGCCGCAGAATCGGCCGGGCTGGGCCTTTGCTACATCGGCGGCATCCGCAATAACCCGGCGGAGGTGAGTGAGCTGCTGGAACTGCCGGAACACGTGTATCCGGTGTTCGGCATGTGCCTGGGGTACCCGGACCAGGACCCGGAGGTCAAACCGCGCCTGCCCCTGGCGTCCATCCTCAAGGAAGACACCTACCAGGACGCCGGCGACGAAGACCTGGTGGCCGACTTCGACGAAACCATGCGGGGCTACTACCGCAACCGCACCGGCGGCACCAAGGACACCACCTGGTCCGAGCAACTCAAGCCGCTGTTCACCGCCAAACTGCGACCGCACATGCAGGAATTCCTGCGGGACAAGGGCTTTGGCCTGAAGTAAGACCGACAATCAGGCGGGCAACGGCCTTTGCCGTTGCCTCACGCCAGGTTACCCAGCAATAGCCAGACGCCAACCAGGACCGCCAGTGCCCCCGCGCCCCTGGCCAGCCAGTCACCGCCGGGCAGCACTTTCTCCAGCAGGACCAACGCGGCCAGGCCGGCGATCACCAGCAGGTCCATCACCCCACCCACGAACAGCAGTGCCATCAGCGCCCAACAACAGCCGACGCAGTAGGCGCCATGCGTGACGCCCATGTGCAGGGCGCCGGACGATCCCGACCGCCAGTGATGGATCACGAATGCCGCTGGCCCACGACAGTGCGCCAGGCAGGCTTTTTTCCACGGGGACCACTGATACAGACCGGCAATGACCAGAACCATCCCGTTGAAGAGTCCGCTCTGGCTGCGCATCATGGGTGACAGGATCGCCCATTGCTCCAGAGCCCACTGCAATGCCGTGGCAGCGATGCTGAAGATCAGCCAGATCAGGACGTACCCGGCCGCGAACAGCAAGGTTCCCAGCCCGACGTCCGGCAGCCGATTGTGCAGGGCCACCCGCCGGTACAGGAGAATCATGGGGGTCGCGCTGGGCAGCATCATCGCCATCATCATGATGGACCACATCAGGCCCATGGCCACGGCGTATGCCGGCGTCCAGGGATGGAAGGTCATCATTCCGCCCATGGCCATACCGACTTCCATACCCGTCGCCATGTCGACCAGATACCACCAGGACAGGACGACCACCGCGGCCAGCGCAGCCAACGTCAACACGGACATCCAGTCCAGCCGATGCGACAATGCCGCCGGCTCCGTCCGGAGCGTACTCATGACCGCCTCCGCTTACCGGAATACACCAGCAGGACCGATATCCAGCCGGGAAAAGTGACTGTGGCTGGCATCCAGCTCCAGCGGAATCGCCGCCCGCGCCGAAGTGTGTCCGCTGGCCACTTCGGCCACCGCGTACTCAAAGCCGTTGGGCAGGTCGATGCGCGCACGGTGTTCCTGGCCGGTGATCGGATTGATAATGGGCTGACCTTCCGCCTCGATCATATCCCCCACGCGCACGGTAGCCTTGCGGGCATCGACGTCACCGTCGATATCGATGCGACAGAACACGGGATCGTGCATGTGGGTCAGGGTGCTGGCAAAGACGTTGAAGAAGGTCGCGCCGGGTTCGGACGTCTCGCCCGAGAGAATGGCCATCAAACCGTCGCGCTGGGCCTGGCTGGCGCGTTCATCGATAAAGGCCTGGGCGTCGCCGTTGCCTTCGTGGATCGCGCCGGGCCATTTGAAGGTGACCGCGAAGTTCAGGTCATCCAGCCGGGTGTCGCCAAAGTGACCGTCCTCGATGTGGAAGGCGCCGAAGGCCTGGCAGTCACCCTGGGTGGGCCGCCCGTTAAACTGACAGGGGCAGCCGAAATCGCAGTTGCAGTTTATGAACTCAAAACCGCGTATTCGCCAATCGGTCTTGTCCATAGCCGTTACTCCTTTTGGGTAACGCCCGCCTCTGCAACAAGATTAAACGCACGAAAGCACCGGGAGCCAGCTTTGTCGGCTCCCGGCTTAGACGAATACGCAGCAAGCCATTCAGTGATAGATCAGGTGATTATCCCCGATCCGGCCCGATTCAATGGAACACCTGCCGGCGGATGGTTTCCTCGTCCTTGTCCACCAGATTTTTGTCCACGCTTTCGCTGACCATGCGGCTCAGCGGCTTGCTCAACGACTGGCGCAGGACACCCAGAAAATCCGGAGCCGCAACCAGCGCCAGGTGATCGAACCGCCCCTGCTGGCGACCTTCTTCCAGGGTTTCGACGATATTGCTGGCAAAGGCTTTCTGCTCCTGGGCCCGGTAATCGGGTTCTTCCATCGGGTGCTGGGCCTGCCCCATCCGATCATTGGTGCGGCCGGGTTTATCAGTGACCAGCTCCTGCTCCTTCAGGCGGCTGTCTTCGTGCTCAAGGCTGGTGATTTCCGCCGGCACGTTATTGCGCTGTGTCGTGGCGAGGATGCGGGCATGGGCACTGTCCGCGACGACAATCCAGGTCTTTTCCATAAAGCCTCCTCGGCAAACCGTTGGCCGTGAATGTCATGACAGCCATGCCCGTGCGGCGGGCACAGCCCACTGCTCACTCTGACCCTACCGCATCGACGCTACCGGCTTAAAGGGCCCGTTGCCTCGCCTGACGAGACGGTCATGTGGCCGCCATCTTAAGTCCGACCTCACACATCAATTTCGTTCAATACGCGGGCGTTGTGGGCGGTCACACTGCAGGCCTGTCTGATCCGGAGAACACGATGAGCCTGTCACTGATCCTGCCCATGTCCGCCTTCGCCCTGGCCGCTTCCATTTCGCCGGGACCGGTCAACATCGTCTGCCTGAGCAGCGGCATGCGCTATCGCCTGCACCGTGGCCTGATCTTTGTGACCGGGGCCACCCTCGGCTTTATTGCGCTGTTCCTGGCGGTCGGCGCCGGTCTGCACTCGCTGTTGCTGCGTTATCCGGGTCTGAGTGAAGGACTGACCTGGGCCGGTATCGCTTTCCTGCTGTACCTGAGCTATCGACTGGCGCGGGACAACGGCCAGTTGCCGGAGACGGAGGAAGCGCAGCCGCCCGGCTTCTGGACTGGCGCGGCCATGCAGTGGCTCAACCCCAAGGCCTGGCTGGCGTCCGCCTCGGGAATCAGCGCCTACACCAGCGGGTCGGCAACCGGCGAGCTGCTGCTGTTCGCCGGCCTCTACCTGCCGATTTGCTGGTTGTCCTTGGGGAGCTGGGTCTGTGCCGGCCGCTTCCTGCGCCAGCATGTGCGCCAGCCGAAAGTGCTGCAGACCATCAATCGCAGCCTGGCGGCGCTACTTGCGGGCAGCTGCCTGATCCTGATGCTGGACTGACGTGGTGACATACTGGCGGGGTGTCGCGGCGACCAGCCGTTTGAACACCCGCTGGAAATGCGGCTGGTCGGAAAAACCGGCTGCCAGCGCCGCATCGGCGATTGGCTGCCCCGCCTTGAGGGCCTGCTGGCCGAGCCGGATGCGCTGGTTGATCTGGTAGGCATGCGGCGTGAGGCCGAAGTGTTGTCGGAACGAACGGATCAGGTGCCCGGCCGTGCAGCCGGCCCGCTCACAGAGCTGCTCCAGGGTAATCTCGTCGGCGCAATGCTTGCCGATGTAGGCCGCCACCGCCTGCAGCCGCTCCGGCGGTGTGACCGGCCGATCCGCGGTGGCGGACGGAGTTTCCGCCAGGGCCAGCATGACGTCAGACAGCAGATCGACCACTCGTGACTGCTTCTCCAGCAGTGTCGCCTCAGGCTGCAACAGGCACGCGGCCATGGCCCGGTAGCCGTCATACAGGGCGGGATCGCGCGAGGTCGACGCGTCCAAGTCGTCCCAGATCGGTGACGCCAGCAATCCCAGTTCGTGGCGCAATTCGGCCAGCCAGTCCTTGTCCACATAGAG
Organism: Marinobacter mangrovi; assembly: GCF_016798325.1. Taxonomy (GTDB): domain Bacteria; phylum Pseudomonadota; class Gammaproteobacteria; order Pseudomonadales; family Oleiphilaceae; genus Marinobacter_A; species Marinobacter_A mangrovi. The sequence continues at coordinate 146,525 of NZ_JAERVO010000002.1, read as the reverse complement.
CATCAGGTAGGCCCAGGGCTGATCGGCAATCGGGTTGCAGGCGTGCACCCATTCCGGGTTCATGAACACCAGGGTGCCCTCTGCGATCGTCTCCAGCCGGTTGGCGTAATCGAAGGTGCTCTGGCCACCGGTGATCGCGCCCATGGACCACTGGGCGTGGGAGTGCGGCGCGTAGCAGACCTTGCGGCCATCCTCGACACAGCGCAGTTCCACATGGGGCATGCGGTCATCGCGCCAGAACATGGGTTGGGCAGAATTTTTTGGCTTCATGGGGGTGTCCCTTCCGAGTGTCCACCGACACCTGAATTCAAAACGTAACACATCTACGACAAAGGGGAGGATTTCCCTGTGCGCTCAACGCGCTATCATGTCGTCAATGTATGCTTTCGCTGAAACCCTGCTGGACCCATAAGAACGTCGGATAATGAGACGCGACATTCACATCGCTATGGCCACGCTGGCTGCCCTGCTGCTGGTGATCGCTGCGCCCCTTCGGGCGGACAGCATCAAGCGCATCGTCCATCCGGACGGGTCAGTGGAGTTCACCAACGTCAAAAGCGGCGGCAATGACCGTCGTGCCTCCTCCGGCGACCAGGTGGTCTACCGCTACAAGGACGAAAACGGCGTGGTGGCCTACACCGAGGAACGGCCGCAGAACGCCGACGTCCATGTGATCCACTTCTACTGCTACGCCTGCGACCCGAATTCCACGGTCGACTGGCACACCACACCGCTGTACCGTTCGCCGTATCGCTCGGAAATCCGCCAGGCCGCGACGACCTACGGCGTCGACCCGTCGCTGGTGCGCGCCGTGATCCACGCCGAGTCGGCCTTCCGGCCCGATGCGATCTCGCCTCGCGGCGCCCAGGGTTTGATGCAACTGATGCCGGCCACGGCCCAGGAACTGGGCGTGGGCAATGCCCTGGCCGCGGCCGACAACATTCGCGGCGGGGTCCACTACCTTGCGGAAATGCTCAAGCGATTCAATGGCGATGTGCGACTGGCGACGGCGGCCTACAACGCCGGCCCGGGTGCTGTCACCCGCTACGACGGTATTCCGCCCTACGCCGAAACCCAGGCCTACGTGAAGCGGGTCGGAATCCTGCGGGACCGGTACGCCAGCGGGAACTGATTGCCGCCCGCATGCACCACCTCGATCGCCCGCCAGACCCGGCTGGCGGCGGGCGCCTCGCCCGTCATATCCGCACAGGTGTCGTAGCGGAACACGCTCGACGTTTCGCAGGTCACGTCCAACCAACCTTCGCGATCGCCGGCCTGCCAGTGCCAGCGTGAATGACTGCAGCCGCCCTCCTCATCGACCTTTTCACGCTGCAGATCCACCACCCCGTCGACGCCCCGCGCTTCCAGCCATTTCAGGCCGGCGACCTCGGCGCATTGCCGGACCGGGCTGTACTGGGAAAAACCGCGATACGCCGGCAGATAAGGCCGATCCAGCGCAACGGCGTGAAGAAAGGCATCAACCTGGCCGGGCTCCAGACGCCCGTACTTCCGGGCCGCCGGAAACGTCATGAGGCTGGCCGCCAGGCGGCAGCCGCCGAGGTGCGAGCTTTGCCAGACGTCGGCCTCATGGCCGCCCTCGGCGACAGCGCTCTCCAATGCCCGGTAGGTGGCATTGCCAAACTTGGCGCAGCACTTGTCCTTGCGGCCGTGCGTGCAACACAGGATCAGGGGCCGCCGGGTGGGTTCGGGAGACCATCGATCAAGCGGCGCATCCGCAGCCAGCGCTTCGAGGAAGCCCGGAAGCTCGTGGGTCGGCAGGTCAAACTGCAGGCACTCGGGCATCAGGTAGAGACGGTGCCGGCCCCGCGGCTGGGAGGCCCGATGGATCAGGTTCACCCGGCGTCCGCCTTCGGTGATGGCCTCAATGCCCGCCAACGTGGCCTCAGACATATCCGCCGCTTTTCGGAAGACCCGGGTCCACTGGCTGCTGGGCCAACTGATCAGCAGGTTACGGAACTTGTGGGCCCCGGTACCGGCCAACGGATCACCCGCCCGGAGACTCTCCGTGGCGCAGAAATTCGAACGTTTCATGGAAGGGTCCTGCATCCCTACACCTGTTCCACACCGGTCAGCGGTTGCCGGACGGATCGGATCCCGGTAGCCGGCACGCAGATCGGGCGGTGGGTACCAGGATCGGTGAGAATCCGGCAATCCAGATCAAAGACGGCATTCAGATTGGCGGCGGTGAAGATCTCCGTGGGATCACCGCGGTGGCGAATCCGGCCCGCTTTCATCATGACCAGGGTGTCGGCGTAGGTCGCGGCCAGGTTCAGGTCGTGGAGGACCATCAACAACGTACGGCCCTTGCGGTGTGCCAGGCCCACCAGTAACTCCAGCAACTCCACCTGCACCTTGAGATCAAGAAACGTCGTGGGCTCGTCCAGGAGGATCAGGTCGGTTTCCTGGGCTAGGACCATGGCGATCCAGCACCGTTGGCGCTGTCCGCCGGACAGGGCGTCAACCGAACGGTCGGCGAAGTGCGCGACGTCGGCAATCGACATGGCCTCCTTCACGGCCACCTCGTCCTGACGGGACCATTGTTTCCACAAGGACTGGTAGGGAAACCGGCCCATGCCGACCAGTTCCCTGACGGTCAGACCCTCGGGTGCCGTCGAACTCTGGGGCAGCAGGCCCAGCCGGCGTGCTACCGAACGGGTGGCCTGGCGATGGATGGCCTGGCCATCGAGCACCACCTGGCCGCCATCCGGCCGGATGGAGCGGGCCAGCGTTTTCAGCAGGGTCGACTTGCCGCTGCCGTTCGGGCCCAACAACACCGTCACCTTGCCGGTCTCCAGGGAAAAATCGACCTGTTCCAGGATCGGCGCATCGCCGTAGCCAACGACGAGCTGCCGCCCCTCCAGGCGATGCGCAGAGCGTGGAATGTCAGGAGTATCCATCATGAGACCGTCGCTATTTACCGGGCCACAATGTTATTATTTACGATTCTCATTTTCAATTAAGAACAAACTGCAATTCACGCCATGATCGCCCCTATCCCGAAACGACCGGCCGTCCGTTTCCGACGAATCGCGCACCCGCTGCTGCTGTGTCTGCTGGCTGCCCTGATACCCGTTGCGTGTGCCGACACCCCCAAGCGCATCGTCACCCTGTTCCAGGGCGCGACCGATACGGCACTGGCCTTGGGGTTACAGCCCGTGGGCGTGGTGGAATCCTGGACCCAGCAACCCGCTTTTCGCTACCTGCGCGCCCAACTGGGTCAACCGACCTTCCTGGGCCTGGAGACGCAGCCGGACCTGGAGGCGATTGCGTGGCTCCAGCCTGACCTGATCGTTGGCGCCTACGGGCGGCACCATCTGATCCAACCCCTGTTGTCCCGCATGGCACCCACCGTCATTGCCGACCAGGTCTACGATTTCAAGGCCCTGCTGCACCGGATGGGAGAAGCCACGCAGCACCAGGCTGAGGCCGACCGATTGCTCGCTCGCTGGCAGCAGCGCGTGGCCGATTTCCGCCGTCAGATGGCCGACAAACTGGGGGATCGCTGGCCCCAGACGGTCTCGGTGATCAGCTTCCGCAGTGATCATGCCCGCATCTACTACGGCGGATTCGCGCGCATCGTGCTGGATGAGCTGGGCTTCGATCGCCCGGCGGCCCAGGATCAGGACGGCTGGGGAATCAAGCTCACCAGCCAGGAGAGCATCCCGACCATGGATGCCGACGCCATCTTCATTTTCATGGTCGAGTCGGACCCCGCCGTCATGCGCACCTATCGCCAATGGACCGCCCACCCGCTCTGGAAGCAGCTCTCTGCCGTGCGCGAGGACCAGGTTTTCCGGGTTGATCCGGTCACCTGGAACATGGGTGGCGGTTACCTGGCCGCCAACCGGATGCTCGACGAGCTCTACGATCATTACCGCCTGAGTCCGAACACCGTTTCCCGGGAATGCCCCCAATGCTGACGTCGATTTACGGCAAGACCACCGGACTGACCGCCAGCCTGCTGTTGCTGCTGGCCAGTTTCGTTGCCAGCCTCGCGCTGGGTCACTATGACGTTTCCCTGGCAACGCTCAGGGCCAGTTTTATGGATTTCGACCCGGCCTCCACAGGGCAACTGATTGTCGTCACTGAACGCTTGCCCCGGGCCATCGTCGCTGCGCTGGTCGGTGCCGGCCTGGCGGTGGCCGGTGCCCTGATGCAATCCGTCACCCGCAACGCCCTGGCCTCACCCGGCATTCTCGGCATCAACGCCGGCGCCATGCTGTTCGTGGTGGTCGGCTCAGCCTTCCTGCCGCTGCAGGCACCCTGGTCGCTGACGGCACTCGCCTTCACCGGCGCCACCGTGGCGGCTTCGCTGGTGTACCTGCTGGGTCGGGAGCCCGCCAAGGGCGCCGGCATCGCGCCCTTGCGACTCGTTCTTGCCGGGGTTGCCGTGACCGCTCTGTTTATCGCCGTCGCCCAGGGGTTGCTGGTCATCAATCAGGAACGTTTCGGGGATGTGATGTTCTGGTTGGCCGGCTCCGTCTCCAGCCGCTCGTTGGACAGCATCGGTCCCGTCTTGCCGCTGTTCCTGCTGGCGTTCGTCGCCACGGCCCTGCTCACGCGCCAGCTCAACATTCTGGGGTTGGATGATGCGATGGTCCGTGCCCTGGGCCAGTCCACCGGGTTTGTACGGCTGGCGACCGGCGGCATCGTGGTGGTGCTGGCCGGCGCCTCGGTGGCGCTGGCCGGAATGATCGGCTTCGTGGGACTGATCGTGCCTCACCTGGTGCGCGGGTTATTCGGCCGGGACCACCGCTGGCTGCTGCCCGCCTGTCTTTGCCTCGGTGGCAGCCTGCTGTTGATTGCGGATACCGCCGCCCGCTTCATCATCCCACCCCGGGAGATCCCGGTGGGCGTCATGACCGCCCTGATCGGCGCGCCCCTTTTTCTCTACCTTGCCAGCCGCCGGAGCCCGTCACTGTGAATCCGAGCCTGATCCTGCGAAGCGGCGACGACCGCCTGTCCCTGAAAATTCCGCGACGTACCCTGGGCGTCGTCTGCATTCTGGCTGGCCTGCTCATCGGGTGCGCTGCCGCCAGCCTCAGCCTGGGCAGCCACCCCACCTCGCTGGGCGATGTCGCGTCCGTGCTGGCCGGCTCGGACGACAGCGGCCTCTCGCTGATCGTTGGGGAGATCCGGCTGCCCCGGGTGCTCCTGGCCATCCTGGCGGGCGCGGCGCTGGGCGTGGCGGGTTTGCTGTTGCAGGGGCTGGTACGCAACCCGCTGGCCTCCCCGGACGTCATCGGGATCACCAGCGGCGCCTCCGCGGCGGCCGTAGCCGTCCTGACCCTCGATCTGGCGGTGCGCGGCGATGCGCTGTTGCCGCTGGCGGCCATTACCGGCGCGTTTGCCGTGGCCCTGGTGATCCTGGCCCTGACCGGAGGCCACCGGGCCTCGCCGGGGCAGCTGGTGCTGGTGGGGGTCGGCCTGGCGTCCGCGTTGGGCGCCCTGATCACATTCATGCTCGTACTCAGCGGCGACGCCAGTGCGATGAACGCGTATCTCTGGCTGACCGGCAGTCTCTACGCCGCGCAGTGGGGCGACGTCATCCGTCTCGCCCCCTGGCTGGCGATCTTCCTGCCGGTTGCCCTGGTGTGCGCCCGACAACTGGACGTGCTGGCCCTGGGTGATCCGATGGCAACCGGACTGGGCGCGCCCCTCTCCGGATATCGTCCCCTGATGCTGTTGTCCGCCGTGGCCCTGGCCGGTTCCGCCGTGTCGGTGGCGGGAGGGTTGAGTTTTATCGGGTTGGTCGCGCCGCATATGGCGCGCAACCTCGTTCGTGGAGGACACACGGGACGGCTGGTGACTACCGCCTTCCTGGGAGCACTGATTCTGCTTTGCGCGGATATGGTGGGACGTTTGGGGTTTGCCCCGCGCGATCTTCCCGCAGGGGTCTTTGTGGCGGCGGTTGGGGCGCCCTACTTCGTCTATCAGATGTACCGCCTCAAACGATGAACGGATCGGCATGACCGTCCATGGCCATGCCACTCCCCCTTTTTAACGGTTAGAAGTTGACGGCGTAACCCAGGGAGTACGTCCGTCCGCGGCCCTTGAAGTAGTATTCGTCGCTTACGCGAGCCGCCTGGGAGTAATAGGTGAAGTAGTCCTCATCCGTCAGATTCTCGATCCCGAAACTGACGCGCCCGACCGGTAGACGATAGGCCAGCGAGGCGTCGAACAGGCTGTACCCGTCGAAATCAAGCTGGTCGTTGTCGGTGTTTCGATCAAAGTAGTGGGCCGCCTGGAGGCGAGTCGACAGCCGATTGTTCCAGGTCGCCGTCCAGCCCAGTCGCAGGGTATCCGGCGCGATATTGATGCCCGTCAGGTCCGTATCCACGTTGCCGTCGCCGTCGGTGTCGGACCGGCCCCTGGCGTGAGCATAGCTTGCGGTGAGCGTGTGGGCGTCGGTCACCCGGGCCTCGCCACTGATTTCCACACCGTTGATTTCCGTTTTCTCGCGGCTGCCGACCCAGGTGCCGTTCACTTCAGTCAGGCGCTCGCCATAGTCCGAATTCGACTCGTAGTAGCTGATCTCCAGGCTGTAGGTCTGCCAGTCGAAGCGCGCTCCGACTTCCCGGTTATCCGTAACGATGGGCTGGAGAGTCAGCAACGTGTCGACATCCTGCCCCGGATCACTCACGCCTCTCAGCACCCGCCCCACATCCGGCATACCAAAGCCCTCGGAGTAGTTGCCGTAGAGCTGCATCCAGGGGGTCACCTGATAGACCAGGCCGGCATTGTATAGGGTCTCGTTGAAGTCCGGACTGCCGCCATCGACCGTCACGTTATCCTGCGTTACGTTGCTTCGGTCGATGGTCTGGTAGGTATCGACCTTGAGCTCAGCGTATTCGTGTCGAACGCCGGCGTGGAGTGTCAGCGGGTCGAGTAATTTGAAGTCACCCTGCAGGAAAACCGCGTAGTTGCGGAAGGTGGATTCCGGCACATAGGTGCGTCCGGTGTGGACCAGGACCTGCGTGGTCTCGTCCTGCAGGACATCGATGCCGGAGGTGAGTTTCAGGCGGTTGTCCAGCATTCCCGCACGGCTAATGGTGAACTTACCGCCCAGCTTGTCGGATTCGTTGCGGGTCTGATCGTAGCGGGTGTTGCCGTTGCCATCCAGGTACGGGAAAAAGGGCGTTGTGGCGAACCGTGCCCGGAAAGTCTGACTGTAGAACGTGGCATCCAGCTGATTGCCATACCAGTCGTCATGGGCATAGGACAGGCGTGCTGTGGTCACCTTGTTGTACCCGGGATCGCCCTCCGGATTGCCTTTTTCTGCGGTCGTCGGAATACCGGCTTCGCGGTCCCCGGGGACAGGCACGTAATCGCCGTTACCCTCAAGCTCGAAGCGATTGATGAAGAACGTCACGTTCTGGTTGTCGTCCAGCCAGTAGCCCAGCTTGGCCAGCAGGTCATAACTGCTCGAGTTCTGGATTTCACCGGGATAGGCCACCCCGATCCGCTCGTCGTTACCGTCGTAGAATACGCCCCGTTCCTGGATCGTGGCGCCGGCCAGGTAATCCCAGTTGCCCTTCTGACCGCTGGCCTGGTAGTTCAGCTTGTAGCCCTGTCCATCCGACTGTACGTCGTCATCGGTCGTCAGCGTCACGCCCGCCTGCTGGTTGAACGTGCCGGATTCCGGCCGTCGGGTCACGAAGTTGATGATCCCGCCCGTCGCGCCCAGACCCTGCTCGGCGCTGGCCCCATAGATCACTTCGATCCGGTCGACCATGCTCAGGTCAATGGTATAGCTGTCTCGTGCGCTGTCCCGCAGCGGATTGGATTGGGGCACCCCGTCGATCATGAACAGGGCCGATCGGCCACGGAACGTCTCGCCGGCGTTGGAGAGCTTCTGGCGGCTCGGTGAATAGGAGGGGATCAGGTTGCTGAGCACCTGGCCCGGGTCGTCCGTGATCGCCAACTGTTCTTCGATCTGTTCCCGACTGATCACGATTACTTTCTGCGGCGTCTGCCCCTCGACGCTCTTGTTGCGCGTGGCACTCACCACAAGGGGAGCCAACTCCGTGTCGGCCGTGGCCTCCGCAACCACCAGGGTTGGTGCGCTCGCCAACAAAGGCCCCGCAACCGCCGTAGCCAGCCAACCCTTTCTTACCCTTACCGCTTCTGTCATTTCGCTACATCCTCGTCGATTCACTCCTCGATCGTTGCGACCATCCACCCTGTCAGCGGTGACACATTGGCCGAACACGAAGTCGCGAATGTTAATTATTATTATTTGCAATATCAATTTTTTGTTAAATAAAACAGCCAGGACACGGGCAAAATCGGGAAAGGGCTCATCAGATCAGGCAAGGGCCATACGGCGTATCGCCCGCCGTGTGGTTGGAGTCGTGGGAGATGGGACCGTTGATGTCAGGCGGTCTGTGGCTTCCGGGCCGATGCGCCGGGAAGCGGTTTACCGGTCGCTTGCGCCACCGTACGGGCGGTGCGCTCAAACGTCAGGGCCAGGCGCTCGAACATGCCCTCGATGATGGCCGTCTGCTGGTTGGGTTCACCGGCCTCTTCGACCGCGTGCAGCAGGCTGGCACTGGCATCCCGGAATTCGGGGTAAAGCAGGCCTTTCGAGCTCTTCAAGTAAGCAGTCGACAGGGCCTTCTGCCATTCTCTCAGGCGGAGGTCGACCGATGCGGAGCGATGACTCTGGATCAGTCGCCGCAGGCGGATGGAAACATGCCCCAGGTTGAGGCCGGTAAAGCCCAGGTCGGTCATATAGCGGTCGCTGGTGCCGGTGCCCTGGTCGAAATTGGCGATCCGCAACAGGCGCTCGCCCATCCGGCCGTTGAACCAGTTCTCGGGATGGTCGTGCTGGTCGATGTCCAGCAGATCCCGTGCGGTGGCATGGATCAGGCGCCGCTGCAGCAGTTGGCTGTCCGGCGGCGAGATGAGCTTGAAGACCCAGTACAGCACGCTGATCCCCACGAACAGCCCCAGCGCGGTGCTGACCGCCGTATCGGCATGGAACGTCATGTTGTTGCTGGGTTGGGTAATGATGGTGAACGGGATGCAGAAGCCCAGTCCGTAAGGCAGCGTCGGCCGATTGGCCAGCACCAGCAGGCCCACGAAATACGGCCCGGCGAGGACCAGCACCAGAATCTCGAAATCGCCACTGCTCCGGGACAACAGCCCCAGCCCGAACAGCAGCGCCACGGGAATCGCCACCATGGCGCCGATCAGCACCCGTTGCAGGATGAAGGACAGCGCTACCAGCGAGAACCGCGAAAACATCACCGAAAACACCACGGGCATGATCATCAGCATGATGGCCGCCTGACTGGCGGTCTGGACCCAGACAACGGCCCCGATCAGGAACACCGCTGCGGTCCGGAAGCCGTTCACCGCACCCACCAGCGGATCCCGGTGGGTTTTCAGCCGAGGCGCATTGAGAAGCGTCTGGTCGCGGTTTTCCAGGGCATTGTAGGCGCGCAGTACGACCACCAGATCCCCGACCATTTCCAGCGACGTCTGGCTGAGCCGGGAAACAATGGCCTCTTCGCCTTCCTGCTGGTCGCGCAGCTGTTTCAGTTGGCGTCGAAGTTGTTGTGCGAGTCGATAGCCCTCTTCGTAGCTGTCGGTGTCAGCAATCTGTTTGAGCCGCTCGCGCATGAGGGCCAGCAACTCGGCAAACGCCGGCGACACCAGGTCCGCATGATTCCGCCGAAAACGCCCGATAATTTGCGTGACGGCCACCAGCGACAGGATCCGGTTGCACAACAGGCTGGCCGCCCTGCCCCGCCCGGGGCCTTCCGGGCCTTCGTACGCGACCGCACTGGAGTCGTCGTTCACCGCCACCAGCGTTTCCAGGATCTGGTCGGCGTGCTGGTGACGCTCTTCGTGGGAGCTCTCGGGATCCAGCTCGACCGTGATGTATTCCAGCGTACCGTTGATGGCCGAGCGGGCCTGGGCGCGCAGGCTGTCCTTCACCTTTACCGGCCACAACAGTTGGCTGACCAGCATGGCGCAGATGGCACCCACGGTAATCTCGCTGATGCGGGCCTGGGCAATGGAGAACACCGCCTGACTGTCGGCGGCACTGGCATTGGCCATGACCAGGATCACCACCAGACCCGCGGTCATGCCGGCCATGGCAAAGGCGTAGATGTAATTGGTGCTGTGGACCATGGACGCCGCTGCGGAATTGAGCCCGATCCACAACGTCAGGCACCCCAGTGCCAGCACCGGGTAGGCGGACAGGAACGCCAGGATCAGGATGCCCACCCCGCCGCCTACCGCCGACCCGACGATCTGGCAGATGGCCTTCTCGATCACCAGGCCGCTCTCGGGGCGAATCTGCAGGAACACCGCCGACACCAGCGCCCAGTAGGGCCGATCCAGTTGCAGGTACATGGACACAAACAGCGCCAGGGCCATCGAGATCACCCCTTTGAGGGCGAAGATGACCGCACGCCGCTCCGGCATCAGCAACTGGGCGAGAACCGGGTGAAGCGCCATGATGGAACTCTTACTCCTCGTCGCCGAGGTAGATAGACACCGTCATGCCGGCACTGATGTGCACATCCTCCGGCACCGGATCGAGGGCAATGTCCACCGGAATCCGCTGGGCCAATCGCACCCAGTTGAAGGCCTGCTGCACCTGCGGGAGCATCTGGTTGTTGCTGCTGGTGTTGCTGTCGGCAATGCCTTTCGAGATGCTGCTGACGGTGCCGGTCAGGGTCTCGTCGCCGCCCATCAGCCGGATCCGCGCCTTCTGGCCGTCGTGCACCAGCTGAAGCTTGGTCTCCTCGAAATAACCGGTCACGTAGAACGATCCCGACTTAATCAGCGACAGCACCGCATTGCCGCGGGTCACGTAGTTGCCTTCGCGCAGGGTCAGGTTGCTGATGGTGCCATCCTCCGGCGCCACCACTTCGGTCCGATTCAGGTCGATCTGAGCCGCATAGAGCTGGGCCTGGGCCAGGGTGTAGGCCGCCTTGGCCGACTCCGTGTTGATGCGGTAGGTGTCCAGATCCTCTTCGCTGATGGCCTGGCGACCGGACAGCTGCTGGCGACGCTTGTACTGGTGCTTGGCCAGTTCCCAGGCGATCCGCTGCTGCTCCACCTTGGCCTTGGCCTCGGTGATGGCGGCCTTGTAGCGGGTGTCGTCGATGTGGAAGAGGACATCGCCTTTCTTCACCGTCTGGTGATTACGGACGGCCAGGTCGGTGACCCAGCCGGACACGTCCGGGGCGATGGTGATGACGTCCGCGCGAATCCGGCCGTCGCGCGTCCAGGGTGAATACAGATAGTGGTTCCAGACCCAGGTGCCGGCAGCGATTGCCACCGCGACCACCAGCAGGGTCGTCCCTACACGTAACAGCTTTCCCATGTGTCAGGTCCATTTTCCGTACAGAAAGACAACCGCCGCCAGGAAGCAGACAAAAAGCCCGACGTCGAACCACGCTTCCTTCCAGATCAGTCGGCGCAGGTCCAACTGGTGAAGAACCAGACGGGCGAGCAGCGTCAGCGCAAACGCAATGGGCGCAAACACCACCAGCGGACTGAACAGCATTCCGCCAAAACCCAGTTCGTGCAGCATGGGCCCCTGGTCTCCTTGCTGGCCGGAAGAAAGAATCAACCCTGCACCGCGTTTTCGGCGGCCGGGACTCCCCTGGAAGGATAGTCAACCCAGACGCCTCCCGGGGACCGGACACGTCTGCTCCCACATTCTGGCCGCTAACACCTTGAAATACCAGCTATCGCTTGAGCGGGGCGGTCCGTGATTTCCGCCATCGACCGGGTCTCTTCTGGCCTCCCGGAGGCCAGTCACGCGTCGCCTGCCGTGTTTGCCCAGCAGGCCACATACTCCCCGTCGGGATCGTACTGCGCCGCCTGCTTATCAAGATTGAAACGTCTCAATCCCCGCGGGTCGGCGCCCACACCGGCCAGGTACTGCCAGTTGCCGTAATTGCTCGCCACGTCGTAGTCGATCAACTGTTGCTCGAACCAAGCCGCCCCGTAACGCCAGTCCAGGCCCAACTCGTTCACGTAACAACTGGCCACCAGCTGGCGTGCCCGATTGCTGATGTAGCCGGTCTCACGTAACTGGTTCATGGCCGCATTGACCAGCGGATAGACCGTGTTGCCGCCACACCAGTCCGCAAACCGTTCCGCATCGAATTCAGAAGGCCGGTGCTGGCGCTGTGGGCCGTCCCGGTGAAACAGGTCGGCCCCGTGCTTCAGGGCATACCAGTGGAAATAATCACGCCAGAGCAGCTCGAACCAGAGCCAGTAGGTGGATTCATTGCGGGTATGCACCTGCTCGTACTCCCGGATGGTTTCCGCCACTTCCCGGGCCGACACGCAGCCGTTGGCCAGCCAGGGCGAGAACTTCGAGGACGCGTCCCAGTCGTCCAGCGCGTTGCGGGTTTCCTTGTAGCGTTCGATGCCGTGGATGCCGAAGGTGAAGTGCTGGAGACGGTCGAGCCCTGCCGACTCGCCGCCGGTGAACGGCGTGGCATGCTGCGGCTCGACAATGGGCGGGCAATCACCCCGGTTATCACGGGCAAACCCCGGCGGTGGCGGCAAGGCAGAGAGGGTACGAATGCGCAGGATATCGCTATGCTGGGCACCGGCCGCTTCCACCTGTTTGCGGAACCGGGAGAAGGTGGCGGGCAAATCCGCCAGCGCCATGGGCAATGTCCCTTCCGTCAACAATCCCAGGGTCTCGAACTCCCGGCACAACACATCCGGCAGGGCGGCCTGGATGGACGCCCACTGGTCGGCCTCCTCGGTCCCCGGCTGGCGTGAACGAATCACCTGCTCGATGCCATGAGACGCCGCCAGCTCGGGGATAACCTGTTCCGGTGCACCAAAGGCGATGTGAAGACGCTGCCCCAAAGGCCGCAGGTTGCGCTCCAGGGCCATCAGGCTCTGCCACAGGAAACGCCACCGGTGCTCGCCCATCGGCCGACGGCTCCATCGGAAAGGAGTGAACCAGCGCGGATCCACCACGTAGACACACAGCAACGTGCCGGACCTGGACGCCGCAAGCAGGGCCGCATTGTCGTGAAGGCGAAGATCGCGGGTAAACCAGTAGAGGGTCTGCACAACGTTATCCCGAACAGCGGAGTGGTTTGTCTGATTACGTACCTCAGCCGCCACCGGATGGCCGTTCCTGCCGGATACCTGCGGCCAGTATAGGGGGACGGCCGGTGCGTTCGACACGGCAAGTTTTCAATGACCGCCATGGAACCGGGTAATCAGCCTGTGGCAAGCCCCCATACCCTCCGGGAGACAGGCCGGTTATGGTAGTTGGACCGGATGACCAACCATGTCGTAGAAACAGGGCCCGATCATCCGGGAAGAATACGATTCTGGAGCATGAATGAACGACAACGACGAACAGGTGGTGTTGCTGGACAGCCAGCACCGCCCGATCGGAACCGCAGACAAGACGACGATCCATACGACGCAAACACCGCTGCATCTCGCCTTTTCCTGCTATCTGTTCAACGATGAGGGTGAGCTCTTACTGACCCGGCGAGCCCTGAATAAAGTGGCCTGGCCCGGCGTCTGGACGAATTCCGCCTGTGGTCATCCGCTGCCCGACGAGGCGCCCGCCGATGCCGTAAAACGGCGCTGCCGGTACGAGCTGGGCGCCGAGATTCGTGACGTCACGATCCTGCTGCCGGACTTCCAGTACCGGGCCCGGGACGCCTCCGGCATCGTCGAAAATGAGTTTTGCCCGGTCTTTTCCGCCCGTTGCATCAGCGATCTGCACCGTCGGCCCAGCGAGGTGATGGATCATCAGTGGGTTCGTCCGACGGATCTGCTGACGGCGGTCGCCGCCACACCCTGGGCCTTCAGTCCCTGGATGGTCGTTCAACTGCAGCAAATGCAAGCGGCGGGCATCACGGCGTCCTGGTCCTAGTGTCCCGTCTGCAGGTCGATTTATTCCGGCGCCTTCAAAGGCGCTGTACCGGCGGTTTTCCGGACCTCCGGCTGACCGGCCAGTTCCGCGGTGAGACGCTCCAGATCTTCGGTCTCCAGCGTTTCATGCGCCAGTAATTCCCGGGCGCAGTTTTCCAGCAGGGCGCGATGATCGGACAGCGCCTGGTAGGTTCTGTCAAAGACGTTCTGGACGATCGTTTTCACGGCCTCGTCAATCGCCTCGGCACTGTGCTCGCTGAACGGGCGCTCACCCGGCGGAACGTACCCGCCGAGCAAATTCGGTCGCTCCGTGTCGTAGGTGACGCAACCGAGCGTCTCATCCATGCCGTAGCGGGCCACCATGCTGCGGGCGATGTCGGTGGCCTTGGCCAGGTCGTCCGCGGCGCCGGTGGATAGATGGCCGAAGATCAGTTTCTCGGCGGCGCGACCACCCAGCAGGACGGCGATCTTGTTTTCCAGTTCTTCCCGGGTCATCAGGAAGCGGTCCTCGGTAGGTCGCTGCAGAGTGTAGCCCAGGGCACCGATCCCCCGGGGAATGATCGACACCTTGTGGACCGGATCGACACCGGGCAGCATCAGCGCCATCAACGCGTGGCCCATTTCATGATGGGCGACAATCGCCCGCTCGCGGGCGTTGAGGATTCGGTTCTTCTTCTCCAGGCCCGCCACGATACGCTCAATGGCCTGGGTGAAATCCTCCATGGTCACCTGCGTGGCCCGCCGGCGTGTGGCCAGCAGGGCCGCCTCGTTGACCAGGTTCGCCAGGTCAGCACCGGTGAAGCCCGTGGTCAGTGCCGCCACCTGCTCCAGAGAGACCAGCGGGTCCAGCAGGATCTTTTTGATGTGGACTTTCAGGATCTGGACCCGGCCCCGTTTGTCCGGCCGATCCACCAGAACCTGCCGATCGAAACGACCCGCCCGCAGCAGCGCCGGATCCAGGATTTCCGGCCGGTTGGTGGCCGCCAGCAACACCAGGCCCTCGCTGGGATCGAAGCCATCCAGTTCCACCAGCAACTGATTCAGGGTCTGCTCCCGCTCATCATGGCCGCCGCCCGGATTGAAGGCCCCCCGCGCCCGGCCCAGCGCATCCAGCTCATCAATGAAGATGATGGCCGGCGCTTTCTGCCGGGCCTGCTCGAACAGATCCCGGACACGGGCTGCGCCGACGCCCACAAACATTTCGACGAATTCCGAGCCGCTGATGGAGAAAAACGGCACCGCCGCCTCGCCCGCTACGGCCCGGGCGAGCAGCGTCTTACCGGTGCCCGGCGGGCCAACCAGGAGCACGCCTTTGGGGATATGCGCCCCGAGGCTGCCATAGCGCTTCGGATCTTTCAGGAACTCAATGATTTCCTGCAGTTCTTCCTTGGCTTCGTCGACGCCGGCGACATCCTCGAAGCCCACGCGGGTGTCCGTTTCCACGTAGATCTTGGCGCGGCTCTTGCCGACCTGCATGAAACTGCCCATGCCGCCGCCACCGGCACCGCCCGCCAACCGGCGAATCACAAACAGCCAGACGCCGAGGAACAGGGCCATGGGCAGGAGCCAGGAGAGCACCTGGGTGAGCCAGGTCTGGTCCCGGGTGGCGCTGTACTCAACGCCCGCCTTTTCCAGATCGGCACGCAGATCCGCCGGCACGGGAATCGTCGTGAATTTTGAAACGCCACCCTGAGGGGACTTGTACTCACCGCGAATGCGATCACTGCCGATCACCACACTCGCGACCTGACCGTCCGCCAGTGCCTGCTGGAACTCGCTGTAAGGGATCGTCCGGACGTCGCTGTTTCCCTGTAGGTAATCCCGTAAGGCCAACATCCCGAACAGGAAAATCAGGGCGTACCAGAGATAGGGCGAATTTCTGGGAGGTGAAGGTAACGTTGCCATAACGGAAACGATAGAGCGACTGGCCGGTCTCCAATATGACTTGAGTCAAGCAAATGTGAGGAAATGCCGGGGTACTTATCAGCCCGCGATGCCCATACGCCGTTGTGCCCGGTGGGAGGCGCCGTTGCGCAGCGACCAACGCAAGGCCGGCGCCAGGGTGTTCATGCTGCGTTCAATGGCCCGGCGGCGCCAGGGGCTGAGGTTCATGCCGATCAGGGTTTGGGCCCAGTCCGGCAGCAACTGGAGACCGGCCCGGGTCATCACCCGCCCCACCGGCTGGGTGAGCCGGTTGGGTGCCGGTGCCGTCATCAGCAGGGACAACACGTCGGCCGTTCGCTCGTCGAATACGAGCTGTGGTCGCATGCGCTCGAGATAGTCCTGCACCGCCTGTCGTGAACGGGGCACGTCAGTGGCGCCCAGGGCTTCGGCGATCCGCGCCACTTCGTCGTAATAACGGTCCTGCTCCGCACCGCCCAGGTCGGGATTGCAATACCGCAAGTAGGCCGACAGAAAGCTGCGCACTTCCGCCACATGAACCCAGACCAGCAAGTCGGGATCGTCTGCCGCGTACGACCGGCCATCCGGCGCAGTGCCCCGCACTTGCGCATGGATCCGGCGCACCCGATCGATCAGTCGGCGGGCATCCGCTTCGGCGGCAAAGGTGGTCCCGGCAATAAACTGGCTGGTCCGCCGCAACCGGCCGATCATGTCCTCTCGGAAATTGGAATGGTCCAGCACACCCGCCAGCGCCAGGGGATGCAGCATCTGCAACATCAGCGCGCCGATGCCGCCACACAGCATGGCCGGAAAGTCCGCATGGACCCGCCAGCACACGCAGCCCGGCCCGAACAGCCCGGGATCTCCCGCCGGCGATTCATAGTCGATACCACCCAGCGCCAGGCCGCTCAGGCCCATGATCTGCTGTTCGAGACGTTGTCGAAGGAATTCCATGGAAGCTCAGGCCATCAATGAAAGACAGGATGCCAGTATCGCGAAATGGCTCGATGTCTCAAGACTTACGCCCGCAAAGCCCGGCCGGACTCAATACCTGGATCAACCGTGAATAGACGCTGCACGCCCATTCAGGCGCGGCTATGCTTTAGGGGTCCACATAGCCATCACGGATGAGCGCAAAGCGATACGAGCAAGGAGATCAGCATGTTCGGGAAACCCTCAATCGCGCGCCTGAATACCGCCTTACTGGGTGCCATACTGACACTGATGTCCAGCCAAGCGACCCAGGCTTGCACCCGCATTCTCTGGTCCACGGACCTGGGCGTGTTCACTGGCCGTACCATGGACTGGCCGGAAACGACGGAGCCGGTGCTCATGGCATTTCCCCGGGGTATCGAGCGGGATGGTGGGATCCTTGCCGGTCACCGCATCGTCCAGGACAATCCGGCCCGCTGGACCTCGAAATACGGCAGCATCGTGACCGCAACCTACGGCATTGGTGCGATTGACGGCATGAACGAGCGGGGCCTAGCGGTACACCTGCTCTATTTCAATGCCACCGACTTCGGACCTCGGGATACGTCAAAACAGGGTCTGCAAGCCGGGCTCTGGGGGCAGTACCTGCTGGATAACGCCGCGACTGTTGGCGACGCCATCGATAGTATGGATGACATCCAGTTGGTCATGGTGGAGGCACGGGGTCACAAGGCGAACCTGCACCTGGCGGTGGAGGATGAAACCGGCGACTCCGCCATCATGGAGTACGAAAACGGCACCCTGCACATCTACCACGACCGCAAGTACCGGGTGATGACCAATGACCCGGCCTTCCCAGAGCAGCTGAAAATGCTTGGCCAGCACGACTATTCCAACCCCAGCCGGGATATGACGCTGCCGGGTAACGTCAACCCGATTGATCGCTTTCAGCGCGCCAGCTATTTCCTGAATGTGCTGAAAGAGCCCGCCTCCGACCGGGCGGCCGTCGCCACCATGATGTCCTTGCTGTACAACGTCTCGGTGCCCATTGGCGCCCCCTACAAAGGCCGTGATTCGACCTACGACAGCTACAGCACGGAATACCGCACGATCGCCGATCAGAAGCGCCGACGCTATTTTCTCCAGCTGTCCACCCTGCCGGGGGTCATCTGGGTGGACCTCGCCAGCATCGATCTGTCCCAGGGCGCATCGGTGATGACACTCGATCCGAACGACTGGAATCTGTTCGGGAACGTCACCGGTCAGATGAAAGCCGTTAAAGACGCTCCATTCTGACCAAACCACAAGGGCGCCGGGCCCGACCGTACCGGTGGCCATGAAGGCAATCGTTCGGCGAGCGTCCCCGGGTCCGCCCGACCTTTAATAACCCGGCCGGTCGCGTCACGGGTCAGTGATCGCGCACAATCAACCAATGGGTGATGCCCAGGGCGAGCACCACAGCCGCAATCGCCAGAACATCGGTGTAGGCCACTTTTTCAATGTCGAGCACGATGACCTTTCGGGCGATCGCCATCAATGCGGTGGCGACCACCAGCTGGATGGGAATGACGTTGGTGCCGAGATACAGACGGATGTTAATGAAGATCTCCACGGCGATCAGCACGATCATGAAGGTGCCAAACAGCTGGAAGATGTCGCCCACCGACAACAGCAGGAACGGTGGCGACAGGAGTTTCATGATCAGGATGTACCCGACGTCCAGTACACCCCACACAATCACCAGCGTCATCAGGATGGCCAGAATGGCGATCGAGCCACGTATGACGACGTGAAGTTTGCTGATCAGCTTGTTTTCGTAATCCCTCGGGAGCTCTTCATGGACAATCCGGTGGTCGCGGCGGGATCGTTCATTGGCCATAGTTGTCCTGCGTCCTGTGCTGACTCTACTCTCTGGAGCTTAGATCCCCGGCGCCGTCCGGCAAGTTATTCTTTGAAGGCACCGCACCGACTGCAACTGACGCAACTATCCGACGCCAACGTCACCGTCGTAATTCCTTAACCATCCTGTCATTTATCATCGATAACCTCCCTTTCGGATCACCGGGCATAACCGCCCGACGCCTGGATAAAACCTGATGGGGAAATAAAAGCATGAGCAAGGAAATCGAGAGCCACGAAATCTTGAATCGCAGCACGAACGAACCCTTTTCATCGGTCATGGAACGTCGCCTCAACCGGCGGGATGTGATGCGGGGCAGTCTCCAGATCGCCGCCGCCACCATGCTCGGTGGTTTCGGGCTCAGCCTTGCCGGCTGCAGTGACGATGATGACGACAACGACGACGGATCAACCACGCAGCCGTTTTCCCTCGGGTTTGACGCGATCCTCGGCTCCAAGACCGACGCGATCGTTGTCCCGGACGGTTACACCGCCCAGATCCTGATTCCCTGGGGCACCGCACTGAACGACAGCATCAGCGGCTGGAGCGAGTCGCTGGCCTTTACACCGACCATCCAGGAAAACAGCGTCGGCATGCACCACGACGGCATGTACCACTTCCCGCTGGCCGAAGACACCGCCTCCAGCAATTTTATCCTGGCGTTGAACAACGAATACATCGATCAGGCCGCGCTGTGGGAACCGCAAGGCGGCCCGACCACCACCAGCCCACGCCCGGCCGATGAAGTACGTACCGAGATCAACGCGCACGGCGTCACGCTGGTTGAAGTCAAGAAAGCCTCTGACGGCAGCTGGAGCCACGTTGAGAACTCGCCCTACAACCGTCGCATCACGTCGGCCACCGAAATCGGCCTGGCCGGCCCGGTCGCCGGCAGCGATTACGTCATCACCAAGTACTCCACGGACGGCACCAAAACCCGCGGCACCAACAACAACTGTGCAGCCGGTTACACCCCGTGGGGCACCTACCTGACCTGTGAGGAAAACTGGCCGGGTTACTTCGTCAAGACCGCCAGCCGTTACAACGATGACGATCGACTGGGGATCGAGTCCAGCGGCGGTCGCTACGGCTGGGAAACCGCGGCCGGTGACGGCTCCGAAGTCAATGACGAGTTCGGCCGCTTTGACGCCACGCCCTCAGGCGCCACCGCTGCAGACGATTACCGCAACGAGCCGCGCACCTTCGGCTACATCGTCGAGATCGACCCGTACACCGGCGAAGCGATGAAGCGGACCCACCTGGGCCGTTTCCGCCACGAAGGCTGCTGGCCGGGTAAACTGGTGGAAGGCGAGCCGGTGGTGTTCTACTCCGGTCACGATTCCCGCAACGAATACATCTACAAGTTTGTTTCCGATGCCGTCTGGAGCGCGTCGGATGCCAACAATGTCGGCGGCACCTATGACCGCATGGCCATCGGCAGCAAGTACATGGACGAAGGCACCCTGTACGTGGCCAAGTTCAATGCCGACGGCACGGGCGAATGGCTGCCGCTGACACCGGACGCGGAAACCCCGGACGGTGGCACCCTGGCTGCGGCCCTGGGCCTGGCCGCCGATGACCTGGCCGGCGTGATCATCAACACCTGTGACGCGGCCGATATCATGGGCGCGACCCCGATGGACCGTCCGGAATGGGGCGCGGTCGATCCGGCCAGCGGCGATGTGTACATGACGCTGACCAACAACTCCAAGCGTACCGCTGAGGGCGTTGCCGCCACTTACACAAACAGCGGCACGGACATCGATGACCTGGGTGTTGGCTATGCCACCGCACCGGTCAACGCCCCCAACCCGCGCGCCGACAACGAAAACGGCCAGATCATCCGCTGGCAGGAAGGCACCGCCTCCTCGACCACGTTTGAGTGGGAAATTTTCGTCTTCGGTGGTGCCGTGACCGGCAACGACAATCCGTCAGGCCTGACCGAACTGAACCAGTTCGCCAGCCCGGACGGTCTGTTCTACGACCAGCGTGATGGTGAAGAGGGTATCCTCTGGATCGAGACCGACAATGGCGGCAACGCCGTGGCAGACTACACCAACGACCAGCTGCTGGCCGTCGTGCCCTCGTCGGTCTCCGGCAACAGCAACAGCCCGTCGGTCGTCGATCAGCAGGATCAGAGCAACCTCAAGCGCTTTGCCGTCGGTCCGAACGGCTGCGAAATCACCGGTATCTTTACGACACCGGACAAGACCGCGCTGTTCATCAACGTGCAGCATCCGGGCAACTGGCCGTCTGACCCAGACGCCACCAAGGTCACTTCCGGCACCGTGCGCCCACGGGCATCGACGGTGGTGATCCAGAAGGCCGATGGCGGCAAGGTTGGCGAATAAGCCGACTTTACGACGCTGACAGTAAAAACCGGGGCTTAGGCCCCGGTTTTTTTTGAACAGGCCACGTCAGCCACTTGCCTGTACTGAACGGACTGCCCCTAAGACAGGACCGTCCCATGAGCCGAAGCCGGCGAAAACAGCAGGGCTATGTGCGCTTCGGGCAGGCGTTCAGCCGGATAGCCGTTACCAGATCAGGGAATGAGCGACAGGCCACTCGCCAAACCCCAGCTGATGCCGGAAACTCGACGCTTCCGGTGCCAACAGGAACCAGGCCACCCCAGCGATGTTCACCAGCACCGCGAGCCAGAAAACGACCTGGTAACTCACCTTCCGCGTTTTGTGTCGGAACACCTGCTGCGCCAACAGCGCCCCGGGCCAACCACCCAACACCTCGAACAGATGCAGCCGGTTCTCAGGGATGCGGCGACGGTCCTTACCGGCAGCCTGCTTGTCGATTCCATACGCGATGAAGGTCAGCAGGCTGGCCATGGCATAGGCGGCAGGCAGCCCCACCGGCACCCAACCCCGTTGGAACGCCAACCCGAGCGCGACGCCGACGAGCAGAACAACCCCGACAGCGATCCAGACGCCAGGACGAAAGCCCGCTGCCAACCCGGCCGTGCCGACCAACCGGAATTGCCCGGCGCGCAAGCGGCCCTGGTTATCACGCTCGATGCGGTAGCTCACCTTGCGATGGGCGCGGGGCCGCCCCCGGCCAGCGTAGGCGCTGATGTGGGCAAAGACCTGAGAATCACCCTCGTCGGGCGCAATAAATCCGAAGCCCCGGTCGTCGTTCCAGGTCGTGAGTGTGCCTTTTCTGTTCACGGGCAGATTCCCTATCGAAAGCACGCACTAGAACATAAACCGGTTTAGCGCGCACTCTCCGGCGGCACTACCCCGCCGCCAGAATACGATCGTCGTCCTGCGCCGCGCTCCGTGTCAGCTTGATCGCAATGAATTTCGAGGTGGGCGTATGGCTGCCCTCGCCCCGGCTCTCCAATGGCACCAGTGGGTTGGTCTCGGGATAGTAGGCCGCGGCCTGTCCGGCCGGGATGTCGTACGCGAGCACCTTGAAGCCGGTCACCGAGCGTTGACGGCCGTCTTCCCACAGCGACGTCATGTCGACGCGCTCGCCGTCCTCCAACCCCAGCCGTTTGATGTCGTCCGCGTTCATGAACACCACCCGGCGCTGGCCGGACACACCCCGGTAGCGGTCATTGAGCCCGTACACAGTGGTGTTGTACTGGTCGTGGGAGCGCAATGTCTGCAGGATGACGTCCGGGGTCTGGCCGGAGGCCTTGACCCGGTCGTGCAGCAGGTCATCCGGCAACGGATTCGGGGAGAAACCGGCCCGGCCACCCGCCGTCTGCCAGCGACGCTCCCGGGCCGGGTTGCCCAGATAAAAGCCGCGACTCTGTTTCAGGCGTTCATTGAAGTTCTCGAAGCCCGGAATGGTGCGGGCGATGCAATCGCGAATACGGTCATAATCGGCGATCACCGCATCCCAATCGAGGGGGCGATTGCCGAGCGTCGCTTTGGCCATGCCGGCAATGATCGCCGGTTCGGACTTCATCCGATCCGACTGGGGCGGCAACTGGCCGTAGGAGGCGTGAATCATGCTGAAGGAATCCTCCACGGTCACCGCCTGCGGTCCGCTCGCCTGCTGGTCGATGTCCGTCCGCCCCAGGCACGGCAGGATCAGGGCGTCCTTGCCGGTGATGAGGTGGCTGCGGTTCAACTTGGTGCTGATCTGGACCGTCAGGTCGCAGTTGGCCAGGGCCTTGTGGGTCAATGCCGTGTCCGGCGTGGCCTGGGCGAAGTTGCCGCCGAGACCGATGAACACGCGGGCCTCGCCGCGATCCATCGCCTCAATGGCCTCCACCGTATTGTGGCCCTGATGCCGCGGCACCTGGATTCCAAACTCCCGTTCAAGGGCGTCCAACAGCGGCGCCGGAGCTTTCTCGTCGATTCCCATCGTGCGATCGCCCTGCACGTTGCTGTGACCGCGAACCGGACAAAGCCCGGCACCCGGCCGACCGATATTGCCCCGCAGCAGTTGCAGGTTGACCAGTTCCTGGACCGCCGGCACCGAGTGTCGATGCTGGGTGATCCCCATCGCCCAGCACACCATCACGCTCTTGGCCTTGCGGTAGATGTCCGCCGCCACTTCGATGTCGGCGCGGGTCAGGCCGCTCTGGGATTCGATCTGCGCCCAGGTGGTCATCCGGACCATCGCCAGGTAGGCCGCCAGCCCCTGAGTCTGTTCGTTGATGAAGTCCCAGTCCAGGACGGCAGGCTGTCCATTGGCGCGGGCCTCTTCATCCCAGGTCACCAGACACTTCACCATACCCCGTACCGCGGCCATGTCGCCGCCGAGTGCCGGTCGGAAATAGGCCGTGTTGAGCGGTTCCGAGCCGTTCTTGAGCATGTCGTGGATGGCCTGCGGGTCCTGGAAACGTTGCAGGCCGCGCTCCTTGAGCGGGTTGAAGCAGACCACCTGCGCACCACGGCGAACGGCCTCGCTCAACGGCGCCAGCATGCGCGGATGATTGGTGCCCGGGTTCTGGCCAAAGATGAAAATGGCGTCGGCCTCGGCGAAATCGTCGAAGGTGACGGTACCCTTGCCGGTGCCAATGGTCTGGGACAAGCCAACACCGCTGGCCTCGTGGCACATGTTGGAGCAGTCGGGAAAGTTGTTGGTGCCGAAGGTGCGGACGAACAACTGGTACAGGAAGGCAGCCTCGTTGCTGGCGCGGCCGGAGGTGTAGAACTCGGCCTGGTCCGGGCTGTCGAGCCGATTCAGGTGGTCGGCGATCAGCGTGAACGCCTCGTCCCAGCCAATCGGCTGGTAACGGTCGGTCGAGGCATCGTAACGCATCGGCTCGACCAGGCGGCCCTGATACTCAAGCCAATGATCGCTGCGCTGCAGCAATTCACTCACGCTGTGCCGGGCAAAGAAGTCGCGACCCACCTGACGCTTGGTGGCCTCCCAGTTCACCGCCTTGGCGCCATTCTCACAGAACTGGATGCGGCCGCCATTGGGGTCGTCGCCCCAGGCGCAACCCGGGCAGTCGAAGCCACCGTGCTGGTTGGTCTTGAGCAGCGCCCGGATGTTCTTGATGGGTTGTTTGCTGTCCAGCCAGAACGCCGCAACACTCTTGAGCGCGCCCCAGCCGGCGGCGGGGCCGTTGTAGGGTTCGAATCGGGGCTCGGGCGTGTGTCCGGGAAGAGACTCGTGCGTCATCAGGGCAACCTGTCGGGCAAATAATCAACAGGTTACGGCGCCGCTTCATAACCGTCCAATCACGATTAAAGATCTATTGATAAGCAACGTTTATCGATTAAGACGTCGCTCCAATCAGCCCTGATCCGGCGACACGCGCTCCCGGACGAACTGCTGGAAGGCTTCAGCCAGCGCCGATACCGGATCGCCACGCCGTGTGGCCAGGCACAACGGCGCCAGCGTGTGACTGTCGGCGATCGGCAGCAGCTCCAGCGCCTCATCGCGCTGCTCCAGTCCGCTGCCCAGGGGCATGACCGCACAGCACAGGCCGGCACTGACCGACTGCACCAGGAACTCGACCGAATCCGTTTCCACCAGGGGCTTCAACGCAACACCGGCGCTTTGCAGGGCATGATCCACGGACTGGCGAAAGTGCATCCCTTTGCTGAGGATGCCCAGAGGCAAGCTTTCCAGATCCATCCAGTCCAGCGCGGGACGCCCGAAGCGCCAGCGATGGCGATTGAACAGCAGCCCCATGGTGGTTTCGGCCACCTCAAACAACTGGTATTTGCGTTCGTGTCGGCCATCGGCGTAGGCGAAGCCCACATCCAGCCGGTTGGTGTCGAGCCCGGCCAGGATCTGCTCGCTGCTGAGGGACTTCAGTTCAAATCGCACGTCGGCGTGCTCTGCCGCAAAGGCCTGCAGCAACGGGATGGGCTCGAAACCCGCCAGAGGCACCATACCGACGCGCAGGGTACCCACCAGCTGCCCGCGGCAAACGGATGCCTCCGCATGCAACCCATCGTGCGCCGCCAGTACCGCCCGCGCCCAGGCCAGGATGCGCTCGCCCTCCTCGGTGAACCCGACGAAGCGATGCCCTCGCCTGACCAGCGTCAGCCCGAGTTCATCTTCCAACTGGCGCAGTCGCATGGACAAAGCCGGCTGTGTCACGTGGCATCGGTTGGCCGCCTCGCCGAAATGGCGCAGCTCATCCAGGGCGACGAGGTACTGTAACTGCCGGATATCCATGCCGGACCTCCTGAATCATTCGGAACGCCAAGGATAGCAATTGCGCCGGTCATTCATCAGGATTTTGCCCGGGATCGACGACGCATCGATCCATCAGGGTGATTCCGCGTCAGCGTACCCGGCCGTAGACACCCATGGCCACGACCAGTCGATCCGCCACATCCCCGAGCCGGCCGATCGCCGTTCCCGTCGCCTGGATCTCCTCACCGGTGGCGCGACGCAGCTCTTCCATGGCCTGCATGCTCAGCACCACTTCGGCACTGGCACCGGCCTGGTCTTCCGTGGTGGCCACCATTCGCTCGACCATGCGGGTGGTTTCGCGGATCGCGTTGTCAATCTGACCGAGGACGCGATCCATGGCATCTCCGGACGCCAGCCCCTGCCGGCTGGCGTCCCGGGCATCGCTCATGGCGGTCAGCACCTCTTCTGTGTGACTGCCAATGGTACGAATCAGGTTGTGAATGTTGGAGGTGGAGCTGGCCGTCTTCTGGGAGAGCTGCCGCACTTCGTCGGCCACCACGGCGAAGCCGCGCCCGTGCTCACCGGCCCTCGCGGCCTCGATGGACGCGTTGAGGGCCAGCAGATTCGTCTGTTCGGTAATCGTGCCGATGACCTCCAGGACCTGATCAATCTGGCGCAGCTCGCCATCCAGCGCATCCAGACGACTGGCGGCGGTCTCCACACGCTCGGAGACCCGCTGCAGGACCTGCACGGTGTCTTCACCGGCCTGGTTGCCCTGCTCGACCAAGGCCCGGGTTTCATCCACCTGGCTCATCGCCTGCTGGGCAAAGGCCGCCATATTCTGGCCCTTGTCGTCGACATCCCCCATCGCCGAGCCAATGCGGTTCAGGCGTTCTTCCTGGGACTGGGCATTGGCATTGACTGAGTCGGATCGGTCCGCCAGATCGTGGACGGAGGTCCGGGTTTCCGTGACCGCCGTTCCGATCGCCTCAACCAGGCCTTCCACCTGATCGACAAAACTGTTGATGCGTTGGCAGATCTCGCCGATCTCATCGTTCTGGTGCGGTAACCGCTGGCTGAGGTCGCCCTGCTGGAGCCGGTCCACGGCCGCAGACACGTGATGGATGTTGCGACGCAGGCGCCGCCCCACCCACCCCTGGAACAGGGCAATGATCACCACCGCGCCGACCAACGGCGTGATCACGATCCAGACGATGCGTTCCATGGCCTGGGTGATACGCGCACTCGCCAATTCCGCCTCGGAACGGACCTGGGTCGCGAGGGTATTCAGCCCATCGACGGCGGGCTTGAGGTGTTGGTTGTAGAGCACGTCAGGAATGGACAGGGCGTCGGCCGGACTGTCCTGGGCGATATCCAGGGCGGTCATCCAGCCTTTGTAGTAGCTGTCCCAGTGTTCCTTGATGGCGGCGAGTGACTTCTGACTTTCTTCGGACTGGAGCGTTTCGGACAGCCTCTTGAACAGAGGTTCGACGATGGCTCCGGCCTGTTTGAAATGGGGGCGGGTCTCATCCACCAGGATGGGATCATCCCGCGATGTGGCCAATCCCCGGGCCTCGATCTGCAGAATCGCCTTCTCCACCGATTCCAGCGACTGGAAATGCTGATAGTCCTGGCGCAGGTTCAGGAGGGTGTGGCTGGACAGCGCCATGACGGCAAGAAGGCTGACCAGGGTCACCGCCATGACGAGACGGAGCTGGTTGCGGATTTTCATGACAGACCTCGTGGCAACAACAATATGCCTCGGGAAGTCTTTGGCCCGAGTACGCTCTGAAGCGGCCAGTGTGTCTTCAATAAATGACAGTCAGGTTACAGCGCTATGCCGATAGTCGACTGATCCCGCTGAAAAAATCCGCTCAACCGATAGACGTCTTTGCCCGGATCATGCTTTCTTGACGAATTCCGACTTCAGCTTCATCGCACCCACGCCATCGATCTTGCAGTCGATATCGTGATCGCCGTCGACCAGGCGGATGTTCTTGACCTTGGTGCCGACTTTCACCACCAGGCTGGAACCTTTCACCTTGAGGTCCTTGATGACGGTCACGGTGTCGCCATCCTGCAGCGTGTTGCCGTTGGCATCGCGAATCTCGGGACCGGCATCGGCGGCGGCCTGTTCGGCTTCGGTCCACTCATGGCCGCACTCGGGGCACACGAGTTGAACGCCGTCCTCGTAGGTGTATTCAGACTGGCACTGGGGACAGGGAGGGAGTTGTGACATGACAAGGACCTGCAGGTTTGAAAGGCGGAGATCATAGCAGAGGCGCCCATGATGTGCTCCCCAATCTCCGCCCGGCTTCAACCACCGGTCGGTCGATCAGCCGTAACGGCCGGTGATGTAGTCTTCGGTCTGCTTGTTGGCCGGTGTGGTGAAGATCGTTGTCGTGTCGTCAAACTCGACCAGCTCACCCAGGTACATGAAGGCCGTGTAGTCCGAGACCCGTGACGCCTGCTGCATGTTGTGGGTGACGATCACGATGGTGTAATCGTTCTTGAGCTCGTTGATCAGTTCCTCGATCTTGAGGGTGGAGATCGGATCCAGCGCGGAAGCGGGTTCATCCAGCAGCAACACTTCGGGCTTCACCGCGATACCGCGGGCGATGCACAGCCGCTGCTGCTGACCACCGGACAGACGCGTGCCGCCCTGATGCAGTTTGTCCTTCACCTCATCCCACAGCGCGGCCTTGCGCAGGGCCCATTCCACCCGCTCTTCCATGTCCACCCGGGACAGGCGTTCATAGAGTTTGACGCCGAAAGCCACGTTCTCGAAAACCGACATCGGAAACGGGGTCGGCTTCTGGAAGACCATGCCCACCTTGGCGCGCAGCAGGTTCAGGTCCTGCTTGCGATCCAGCACATTGCGCCCATCCAGCAGGATTTCGCCGGAAGCGCGCTGGTCCGGGTAGAGCTCGTAGATCCGGTTCATGGTGCGCAACAGCGTGGATTTACCGCACCCGGACGGCCCGATGAACGCCGTCACCTTTTTTTCAGGAATCTTGATATTGATGTCCTGAAGCGCGTGGTATTTGCCATAGTGGAAATTCAGCCCGTTGACCACGATCTTGGACGGTTCCATGGTCGTATCGACGCTCACCGGTTCGGAGGCCGATGCAGCCACCTTTTCCGGCGCCGACATCTGGTATTGGCTGGACGATCCGTTATTCAGCGGACCGGCCTGGGTTGCGGACATTCCGGGATAAAGTGCCATAGGTGCGTACCTTTACTTGCTTTCCCGCAGCCAGATGCGGGCGATGATATTGAGAAGCAGGATGGTGACCGTAATCAGAAGCGAGCCGGCCCAGGCCAGGTGCTGCCAGTCGTCGTAGGGGCTCATGGCGAACTGGAAGATCACCACCGGCAGGTTGGACATGGGCTGGGACATATCCGTTGTCCAGAACTGGTTGTTCAGTGCGGTAAACAGCAGCGGCGCCGTCTCCCCGCTGATCCGGGCGATCCCCAGCAGAATGCCGGTGGCAATGCCGCGCGCGGCCGCCCGGTACACAATCGCACTGACCACTTTCCATTGGGGAGCCCCCAGGGCCGCCGCCGCTTCGCGCATGTGGTCAGGCACCAGCTGCAGCATGTCTTCGGTGGTCCGGACGACGACGGGCAGCACGATCAGCGCCAGCGCGACGCCGCCGGCCCAGCCTGAAAAATGCCCGACGTTGATGACAATCAATCCGTAGACGAAAACACCAATGATGATTGAAGGCGCGCTCAGCAGGATGTCATTCACGAAACGCACGACACTGGCGAAACGCGATCCCCGCCCGAATTCACACAGGTAGGTTCCGGCCAGCACGCCGGCCGGCGCGCCGATCAGGACACCCACCACCGTCAGCAGCACACTGCCCACGATCGCGTTAGCCAGACCGCCGGCCTCGCCGGGCGGTGGAGTTGACTGGGTAAACAGGTCCAGGCTGATCCACTGCAGGCCATTGCTGAACAGGGTCCACAAAAGCCAGCCCAGCCAGAACAGGCCAAACAGCGTGGTCAGGACCGACACGGTCAGATTGAAATAGTTGGTCAGACGGCGGCGGAGGTACAGTGAAGCGTTCATGAGATTAGCTCGCCTTCCCTTCTTTGGCTTTGAGACGGATCAGCATGACCTTCGCGATGGCAAGCACGATGAAGGTCAGCAGGAACAGCACCAGACCAAGCGAGATCAGCGAGGACGTGTAGATCTCGCCGGCCGCCTCGGTAAATTCGTTGGCCAGCGTGGAGGAAATCGTGTTGCCGGGCATGAACAGGGAGCCGGAGACGTTGTGGGAGTTGCCGATAACAAACGTGACCGCCATGGTTTCGCCCAGTGCCCGGCCCAGTCCCAGCATGACGCCGCCGACAACACCGATCTTGGTGTACGGCAGCACCACCTTCCAGACTACTTCCCAGGTGGTCCCGCCCAGACCGTAGGCGGATTCCTTGTAGACCGGTGGCACGGTCTCGAAGACGTCGCGCATGACCGCGGCCATGAACGGGATAATCATGATGGCCAGGATCAACCCGGCGGTGAACATGCCGATGCCCATCGGTGGACCCTGGAACAATGAGCCGATCAGCGGCCATCCACCCAGGTTGTCGGTCATCCAGGGCTGGACGTTTTCAGAGAACCACGGGGCGAACACGAACAGGCCCCACATGCCGTAAATGATACTGGGCACCGCCGCCAGCAGCTCGATCGCCACGCCAATGGGGCGTTTGAGCCAGACCGGCGCCAGCTCGGTAATGAACAGCGCGATGCCAAAACTGACCGGCACACCAATCAGGAGAGCCAGCAAGGACGTCACCAACGTGCCGTAGATCGGAGCCACCGCGCCATAGACGTCGGTCACCGGGTTCCAGTCGTTGGTGGTCAGGAAATTGAAGAAGCCGTATTTTTCCAGGGCCGGCCAGGCCCCAACCAGCAGCGTGACAAACACGCCGAGAACAGAGAGCGCCACCAGGAGGGCGAAGAACTGGGTAAGACCGCGGAAGGCCTTGTCGGCCAGATGCCCGGAGCTGCCGGACCGGGTGTCCGTTGTCGGGACCGAACCGTCTGTTGTCAGTTCTGTGCTCACGCCGTGTCCTCCATTGATCCGACCGTTGGGCCGGTAAGTAAGCGACCGTCTTTCAAGGTGTCGCTGATTGCAAAAAAACGCACAGGCCCCTCGCGGTGACCTGTTGCGTTCGTGGTGACAAAACCGGGCGGCGCTTCCACGTCCACCCGGTCCTGTCGCGGGTCAATGCACCCGATCAGTTGGACATGCTCACAGTCCACACATCTTTGCCATTGGAGCCTTTGATCTCCTTGGCCCAGGTCTTCTCGACCAGCTTCACAACGCTGTCCGGCATCGGCACGTAGTCCAGCTTGTTGGCCATGTCGTCGCCGTTGGCGTAGCTCCAGTCGAAGAACTTCAGGACCGCCTGGGTCACTTCCGGCTTGGACGCCTGCTTGTAGACCAGGATGAACGTGGCACCGGTGATCGGCCAGCTGTTCGCACCCGGCTGATCGGTCAGGACCATATAGAAGCCGTCAGCGTTGGCCCAGTCGGCACCGGCAGCCGCCGCCTGGAAGTTCTCGGCGGTCGGAGACACGTAGTTGCCATCGTGGTTCTCCAGCTGGGCGTAAGCCATCTTGTTCTGCAGGGCATAGGCGTACTCGACGTAGCCGATGGAGCCGTTGATGCGGTCAACGTAGGACGCCACACCCTGGTTACCCTTGCCGCCAACACCAGCCGGCCACTTGACGGCTTTCTCGTTGCCGATCTCGTTTTTCCAGTCGCTGGACACCTTGCTCAGGTAGTTGGTGAAGATCCAGGTGGTACCGGAACCGTCAGAGCGGTGAACCACGGTGATGGCCTTGTCCGGCAGATCCAGGTCCGGGTTCAGTTCAGCGATCTCAGAATCGTTCCACTTCTTGACCTTGCCCATGAAGATGTCGGCCAGTGCTTCGCCGGACAGCTTCAGGTCGCCGGCGTCGATGCCGTCGATGTGGACTACCGGTACCACACCGCCCATGACCATCGGGAACTGCATCAGGCCGATTTCGTCCAGTTTTTCCGGAGTCAGCGGTGCGTCGGACGCGCCGAAGTCAACGGTCTTGGCAGAGATCTGCTTGATACCACCGCCAGAGCCGATGGCCTGGTAGTTGAACTTGACGCCGGTTTCCTTCTGGTAGGCACTGGCCCACTTGCCATACACCGGGTACGGGAAGGTGGCACCAGCGCCTGAAATTTCGTTGACGTCCGCCGCGGCGGCCGTGCTCAGGGCAAATGTTGCCGTTGCAACCATCAGGCCCCGTGAAATCAGCTTGAGCATTGTTTTCTCCTTGAATCGGTTTTGAAGGACGCGTTTTTCGCAGTACTCGTGCTGTGAGTCGGAACCAGCTTGGTCAGATCGTGTGACAGTATGGTGACGGCTATATGACAGAAAGATGACACCCCGGGTCAGCAGATGACCTAGAGCATTTGACGACAGGTTTTGGGTCTTGCCTGGACAGATTTTGTCGAAAAATCAGACGCTCAAAGAGGCGAGCGAGCAAACAGGAGGGAGTGGCCCCGGCCAGAACCGGGGCCTGAAAAGCAGGGCCAGCGGCGTCACGCCCGGCTGAGGAACTTGCGCTCTTCCACGTTGATCTTGATCCGGTCTCCGGTGGAGATATGCTCGGGCACCTGCACCACCAGGCCGGTGGTCAGGCGGGCGGGCTTGGTCCGGGCCGTCGCGGAGCCGCCCTTGACCGACGGATCGGTTTCCTCAATGACCAGTTCCACGGTCGGCGGCAATGCCAGTGACACCGGCGCGTCGCTGACCAGGATTACCATCAGGCCCTGCGTCTCTTCGCTGATGAACAGCAGCTCGTCGGCGATGGCTTCGCGATTCAGGCTGTACTGGGTGAAGTCCTCCGAATCCATGAAGACGTACTCCTCGCCGTCGGCGTAGGAAAAAGTCGCCGGACGACGGACCAGGTCGGCCAGGTTCAGCATGTCCGAGTCCTTGAAGGTCTCGTCAATTTTGTTGCCGGTGACCACATCGTACATGCGCATCCGGTAGAGGCTGCCACCGGCCCGCCCCTGAGGGACGGAGCGCTCGATGTCCTTCACGAAATAGACGTTGCCCTGGTATTCAACGGCGGAATTCTTCTTGATCTCACTGGCTCTTGGCATGGGTCGGTTCCGTAAAAAAGAAATGTGCGCTGCCGATATACCATGACGGCCGGCCGTGCGCGAGTGCTTCCACTGCATCAGGGCATCCGGATGACATCAAAACCGGCCATTGCCTCTGCGCGGCAAACACCCCACCATCGGGCTTTCCGGCCAGCCATAAGGACACGCTGTCATGACCATCTACAACCTGGGCTCGATCAATCTGGACCATGTCTACCGGGTTAAGCATTTCGTCAGGCCGGGAGAGACTTTATCGTCAGCCGATTATCAGGTCCTGCTCGGTGGCAAGGGAGCCAACCAGTCCATCGCCCTGGCCCGGGCCGGTGCTGACGTAAAACACCTTGGCGCCATTGGCGAGGCCGATTCGTGGGTCATTGACCAGTTGGCCGATGCCGGCGTCGACACAACCGCCGTGGCCCGACTGAACCAGGCCAGCGGCCACGCCATCATCCAGGTGACGGGCGACGGGGAGAACGCGATCCTGATCTACCCCGGTGCCAATCGTAGCCTGAGCCTGTCTCATATCGAAAAGGCGCTGGCCGGCTGCGAGGATGGAGACTGGCTGTTGCTGCAGAATGAAACCAACGGCCTGGCAGAGGCCATGGACGTGGCGGCAAGTCGCGGGATGCGCGTTGCGTTTAACCCGGCACCGATGGTCAGCGAAGCGGTCGGACCGCTGCTGGACAAGGTGGACCTGCTGATCGTCAATGAAGTCGAAGCGATGGACCTCGCGGACTGTACCCGTGTCGACGCCGCCGAAACCCGGCTGCAGAGCGAGTATCCACACTTACAGATCCTGCTGACCCTGGGCCGGGCCGGTGTCGTCTACATTGGCCCGGACGGACGGCAGCAGGCGCCGGCCTTCCCTGTCGATGCCGTCGATACCACCGCGGCCGGCGACACGTTTATCGGCTACTGCCTGGCTGCACTGGCCGCCGGCGAAACGCCGGACGTTGCCTTACGTCGGGGCAGCGCCGCGGCCGCCCTGTGCGTCACCCAACCCGGAGCCGCCGCAGCCATTCCCGAGCAACAGGCGGTCGACGCGTTTCTGGCGACCTTCGGGAGATAGGAAAGAAGGGAGAGAAACCGGGACCACCGGCGACCGAAGCGCCGCCCGGCATCAGACGTGCGGGATCAGAATGTGTAGGCGGCGCCTACCGAGAAGTAATCGATATCGAAATTGTCCAGATCGTAGCGTTCGTATTCAGCACGCACCTGGAAAGAAAACAGCGTAATACGGGCGCCCACGCCGTAGAGCGGGTCGGTTCCGTCATCGTCGCCGATGATGTCCGCGTCGCTGTCCCAGTTGATCACGCCAACCTTGCCAAACAGCCCGACCGGGCCCAGCTTGAACCCCGCCAGACCGGCACCGGTCCAGCCGGTCACATCGATGTCGTTACCACCGACACCGCCGATATCCCCACTGAAGTTGCCGAAGTCGACATAGGCCCCTTCCACCGCCAGATCGACCAGGGGCACCAGACCGAAGTTGTAACCGGCAAAGATCTTGTAACCGGCATCATCGTCGTCAAAGTCGATCTTGCCGTAATCCGGGTCGTCTTCATCGTAATTGAGCTGGGCCGAGCCCACGGAAGCTCCCACGTAAACACCGCTATCACTGCCCGCGTACGCCACACCGGAGAGGAACAGAAGAGGGACTGCCAAAAAAGAAACAGCAGATATGGATGGAATGGAACGTGTCATGGTCTCAGCCTCCCTAGCTAAAGACACATCCCCCAGAATTTAGACCCGTTAAAGAGGCTTGTCGAAATAATGTCAATTAAAGTTGACGTGAGTACTTATTTACCGGCTACCCGCCTCAAATCGGTCATTGGCATCCGATCCATCACCGGACTCCGTCCCGCTCCCAGGTTCTACAAGCCTCGCCCGGACCCGAGGCAGCTGCTCTGGATAGTGCTGCTGGATATACGTCACCAGTCCCTCGCGAATGGCGCAGCGCAACTCCCAGCTCTGGCTGGAATCCGGCGCGCTCATCAGGAAGCGGATCTGCATGGCCTGGTCGCTCGAATCGGTTACCTGGACCAGTTCCACGTTGCCGTCCCACTGCCTGGACGCCCGCAGCAGACGACCAAACTCGGTTCGCAAGGGTTCAACCGGCATGGTGTAGTCCACCCAGATAAAAACCGTGCCGAGCATGTCGGCCGTGTTGCGGGACCAGTTCTGGAACGGGTTTTCGATAAACCATTGCAGGGGCACGATCAGGCGCCGCAGATCCCAGACCCGCAACACCACATAGGTGGCGGTTACCTCCTCCACCCAGCACCATTCGCCCTGAACGTACAGCACGTCATCGATCCGAAAGGGCTGGGTTAAAGCGATCTGCATCCCCGCCAGCAGATTGCTGAGCACCGGCCGCGCGGCAAAGCCGAGGATGATGCCACCCACACCCGCTGAGGCCAGCAGGCTGGCGCCGAGCTGTCGGACGGATTCAAACGTCATCAGCGCCGCGCCCAGCCCCAGAATCACGATCAACACGTTCAGGCAGCGCACCAGGAAGCGGGTTTGCGTCTCCACCTTCCGGGCGCGCTTCCACTGCCCTTCCAGCACCGGATTCAGGTGAACGATGACTTCGCCGATAGCCGACGTCAGACGCACCGCCGCCCAGGTCAGTGCCAGGATCAACAGCAGCGTGGCCATTTGCTGGAAGCCGTCCAGCAACGGAAGATCGTCGGGAACGGCGTTGAGCATCCCGTTGAGCACCAGCAGGCAGGACACGACACCCAGCGCCCGGGCGGCGGCGTCGAGGAACAGGCGGGGAACGGTTCGGGAATCGGTAAAGTGGCGAATCAGTGCGAGCGACAGGCGATAGACCACATAGGTGGCTGCCACCGCCGCCAACGCGGTCAGGCCCGGCAAGAGCCATGCCTGCAGACCAGTTTCCAGAGCTTTCAGCATGACCGGTATCCGAGAACCATGTATTGCAAAACTAACCCATGAACCCGGTGAGCGAAAGCATCCCGTCGGCGCGGGGCTCACAGAATCCGAACAAGCGCTCAACTAACCACCCCGGACGGCCGCCAACCCCCTCCCTTTCCCGTCCGGTGGTCCGAATTGAATCCGAACAAATGACAAAACTAACCTGTTAGCAAGGGGTTAGCTGCCTAATGAGCCTTTTCTGGCAAGGCGACCACCCCATTCTCATTGCATCAAAGACAGGTTATTCCGATGACAGCCGCAGCACTCAAAATGCCGAATAGCGCCCAGGCCGGGAACGCCGCCGAGCAGCCCGCCATCCCCATTCGCCACATGAACTTCGGGTTCGACGGTCAGGGCGTGGACATCGACTTCTACCTCAACGCCGAATTGGCCAGCGGTTATTTCTCGGCGCTGTCGATCTTCCTGACTTATGGCGAAGACCTGGTCATCGAGACCGCCCGTTACCACCGGGACTTCCTGAAGGACCCGGTACTCAGGCAGCGGGTGACGGCGCTGATTGGCCAGGAAGCCCTGCACTCGAAAGTGCACGAGGAATGGAACGACATTCTCAAGATGCATCGCTATCCGGTGTCCTTCTACCGGTTCCTGGCGCAGAACGTCTTCGACTACGGCTTCCGCCGCTTCCCACAGCCGCTGAAGCTCTCGTTGATGGCCGGCATCGAGCACTTCACCGCCGTTCTCGCGGAATTCTTCATGAAGCACGAGGACTACTTCTTCGAGTCCGACGACGAGAAGCAGCGGGCCTTGTGGATGTGGCACATGCTGGAAGAGTCGGAACATAAGGACATCGCCTTCGACGTCTACGAGACCCTGAACGGCAACTACGCCCTGCGGGTCAGCGGCTTTGCCATGGCGCTGTTCACCATCTGGTTCCTGGTGGCCCTGGGCGGCGTCGGCATTCCCGTACTGCGCCGGCCACGCAACCTGTTCAGCCGTCGCTTCTGGAAGGATGCACGGCGCAGCGTCGGGCTGATCATGGGCCGCAAGGACGGCATCTACGGCAGCACCCTCGGCCACGTGTTCGACTACCTGCGCCCGGGATTCCACCCCAACGACCACGACACGTCCGAATACCTGGCCTATTACAAGGAGCGCCTGCTGAATCCCGAGACCGGGCTGCTGGCCCCCTATCTCGTCAAAGAGGTGGTTCCGCCCGTCCGCGCCTGATGCGACGGGCAACCGACGGTCCCCACAAAAAGCGATAGCCAATAGCGATGAATACACCCTCTGTTTACGACACCTTTATCGTGGGCGCCGGCATTTCCGGGCTCGCAGCCGCGATCAAGCTCAAGAAAACCGGCTACCACAATTTCAAGATCATCGAGAAGGCCGACCGAGTCGGCGGCACCTGGCGGGAGAACACCTATCCGGGCTGCGGCTGCGACGTCCCGTCCTCGCTCTATTCCTATTCCTTTGCGCCGAGCAGTCGCTGGAGTCGTCTGTTTGCCAAGCAACCCGAGATCCTCGACTACCTGGAAACCGTCAGCGACGACTTCGGGATCACGCCCCTGATCGAGTTCAACTGCGAGCTGGAACAGGCGGTATGGGATGAAGATCGTCACCTCTGGTGCCTGGACACCAGCAGCGGCCAGTACCTCGCCAGAACGGTGGTGTTTGCCACCGGCCCCATCACCGAGCCGCAGACGCCGCCGATCCCGGGACTGGAGACGTTCACCGGCAAGATGTTCCACTCCGCCCGGTGGGATCACGACTACGACCTGACCGGCAAGCGCATCGCCGTGATCGGCACCGGCGCCTCGGCCATCCAGTTCGTGCCCCGGATCCAGCCGAAGGCCAGGGAACTGCATGTGTTCCAGCGCACTGCACCCTGGGTGCTGCCCAAACCGGACCTGCCGTTAGGTGAGGCCGCCAAACAGGCGGTCGAGCGGTTCCCGGCGATCCAGCAGGGCTGGCGCAAGGCGGTGGCCGGCTCACTCAACGCCATCAACTTCGGATTGCGCAACCCGAAGGTCCTCAAGCCGGTCAACGAGGCCGCCAAACAACTGCTGAAACTCCAGATCAGCGACCCGGCCCTGCGCAAGGCGGTCACGCCGGACTTCCTGCTCGGCTGCAAGCGCATCCTGTTCGCCAATGACTACTACCCCGCCCTGCAGGCAGATAACACGTCGCTGATCCCAAGCGGCCTGGTGGCCGTCGACGGCAACACGGTGATCGCCGCCAACGGTGAGCGCCGGCAGGTGGACGTGATCATCTGGGGGACGGGCTTTGACGTGTCGCATCCGCCCATCGGCAACCGGGTCTTCAACGACAGGGGCGAACGCCTGGCGGACCTGTGGAGGGACAGCTCGCCGGAGGCCTACCTGGGCGCGACCATCGAGAACGTGCCCAATGCCTTCCTGATCCTGGGACCCAACGTGCTGGTCTACGATTCGTTCATCCGCCTGGCCGAGGCCCAACTGGACTACATCATCGACGGGCTCTGGAAGAT
Source organism: Marinobacter mangrovi (assembly GCF_016798325.1). Lineage (GTDB taxonomy): Bacteria > Pseudomonadota > Gammaproteobacteria > Pseudomonadales > Oleiphilaceae > Marinobacter_A > Marinobacter_A mangrovi. The sequence goes on along the minus strand of NZ_JAERVO010000002.1, from coordinate 108,748 downwards.
CAAGCGCCGATCCATCAGCAAGCTGACGATCAAGCGGAAGGTGCTGAAAAAGCACAACCGGAAGGTCCAGAAAAACCTGCAGACCACTGTCTTTAACGCCGGCGGTTGCAGCAGTTACTACCTGGACCAGAACGGCCGCAACTTCGCCGCCTGGCCCTGGTCTTTGAAAACACTGAAGCGGCGACTGAACGTGTTCGAGCTGAAGGACTACGACCTGGCTTATCGTCAGGACACAGGCACCCGACCGACCAAACGTCCTGCCAAATCGAACGCCCGTGTCCGGGAAGAAGCGTTCAGCTAACGTCTACCCTGTGAAGCGGCGGGTTGCCAGCCATGGCCCAACCCGCCCATCCGGATTTTTCAACGGTCTTCTCCCCCTGCGTGCACTACCCTTATCCAAGGGCCCGCTTGCTTTGCATTCTCCAAAGGCGGCCGCACAAACCTGTGCAGACGGTCAGGTTTTAACTATAGTGGTCTCCTATCATTTGCACCGATGAAGGATCTCGGTATGTCCAGATCGCACATATCCCGGCGCGCCTTTCTCAAGGGCAGCGCCATCGCCGGTGTGACAGCCTACCTCGCACCCTTTGGCAGCGACGCCTTTGGCGCCCTGTTCGAGGAGCGGGTCCTGTCACCGACCCGGGAAGACTGGCAACTGGCGGAGAGCACCATGCGCTTCCGCCTCGACGGCATCGCCAAAGTCACCGGCAGCAAGGTGTTTGCCCGGGACATCCGGGCGAAGGACATGCCGCACTGGCCGGACCAGCAGTCCCATGCGTTTATCATCCGCGCCACCCGCTGCGATCACCGCTTCGAGGACATCGACCTCAGCCGCCTGGAAAACGCCGGACTGATGCCGGACCGAATCGTGACCGCCGAGGACATGGCCCGCGACCAGATCGAAGTACCGCGCTTCTTCGGCCCTGAATTCTTCCTGCCCAAGGGCGAGACGCCGCTGTACCTGGGCTACCCGGTGGCCATGCTCATCTACCACGATTTTCCCCGCTACCGGCTGGCCAAGAACCGCATCCGCTTTGCCGACGATGTGGTGGTCTACGGCGACAAGACGCCGCTACCGGAAAAATCCCCTTACGGTGCGTTCCGTTACATCCGCGTCGGCGGCGACACGCCGTTTGCCGAGGACACCTTCTCCGCCCTGCAGGAAACCGTGCTCTATCCGGATTTCCGCAAGCGCCACCCGGTCTGGCCCGAGGCCCTGGAAAACGGCAAGGACACTGAAAAGGCGATGTTCTATGCCAACCAGCTGCAGGACAGACTGGACAATGCCCCCGACGACTGGCTGGTGTTCGAGGGCGAATACCATTCCCAGTACACCGACCATTTTGCGATGGAGGCGGACAACGCCAACTGCTGGTTCGACCGGGATAAGGGCGACATGCACGTGGTCTGTGGCACCCAGTCCCCACAGGAACTGGTCAACTGGATGCCGGAGCTGCTGTCCAAGAGCCGCTTCAACAGCCAGCGCTTCTTCCTGCATCCGGCCTACACGGTGGGTTATGGCTCCAAGGACGCCACCATTTTCCCCTATTACGGGCTGATTGCCGCCCTGTATGCCGACGGCAAGCCGGTGCGCCTGGCCAACGACCGCTACGAGCAGTTCCAGGCCACCATGAAGCGCCATCCCTTTACCATGAAAAACCGGCTGGCGGTGGACCGCAAAACCGGCAAGTTCCAGATCTTCAAGCAGGACCTGACCGCCAACGGCGGCGGGCGCGCCAACTTCTCCAACTCCGTGGCCTTCGTCGGCACCACGGCGGCGCAGTCCATCTACTACATGCCCAACAGCGACCTGACGGCCACCGCGATCTATTCCCGCATGCCGGAGGCCGGCTCGTTCCGGGGCTACGGCACCATCCAGAGCATGTCCGCTACCGAACTGATGGTGGATGAAATCGCCGGGCAACTGAAGATGGACCCGATCGAGCTGCGCCTGCGCAACGTGTTCAAGAGCGGTATGAAGAACACCCAGGGGGCGATTCCGGCCGGCCACCTGCGTGGCGAGGAGATCCTGCACAAGGCCCGGCAGCACACCATCTGGACCGGCCGGGAAGAGCGCAAGCGGACCTACGAAGCCCAGAATCCCGAGGAACACTACGGGGTGGGTTTTGCCTGCGTGCAGAAGGATTTTGGTCACGGTGCCGAATCCGCGTTCTCCGAAGTCCGCCTGACCCCGGAAGGCCGCATCGAGCTGCGCAACACCGGCGCCGAAATGGGCACCGGCTATTCCACCGGTCAGGCTGCGGTGGTCGCCACCTGGCTGGGCCGCGCGGCGGATCAGGTGCGCACCGCGGAAATGGAATGGGACGACATGCAGATGTACGAGACCGCCAGCCCCTATTTCATCTCCCAGGACGAACAGGACAAGGCCGCCCAGGATCCCCGCTGGACGCCGTTGCTGTTGCAGGCCTCGAGCGCCAGTAACTCCGCCTACTATTTCTCGTTCCCGACGCTGGAGGCGGCCAGGGTAATCTTCCGCCACGGCCTGTGGCCTGCCGCCGTCGACTACTGGCAACGCGGCATTGGCGGCGGTCAGTCAGCGCCCTATGTCGTTCGGGAAGAGAACGCCCGTTGGGAAGGTGGCCACCTCACCGCTCGGGGCATGGAGCCGCTGTCGCTGGAATTCCTCGCCAAGCGCGCCCACGAGATGGGGCTGGTGACCGGCGCCATCACCCACGCCTTCAACCGCTGGGAGTGGTCCCGGGCCGACTACGACATCAACGGCCGCACCGAGAACCTGCCGCTGGATGGCCTCGCCGTCCAGTATGGCCAGGGCGCGTCCGACGAGAAGAAGGCGCTGATGTCCAGCAAGCGCGGCTATCACCTGCTGACCCGCAAGAATCTCTACATCCCGCCGACCCAGCGCAATAACGCGGGCGTCACCTACTACAGCGCCTGCGGGGCACTGGTGGAACTGGCGGTGCACAAGGGCACGGGCAAGGTTTCGCTGCTCAACCACCACACGTTCCTGGAATGCGGCAACGCCATCGTCGAACAACTGGTGTCCGGCCAGATCCAGGGCGGCGCGGCCATGGGCATCGGCCATGCGCTCTACGAGGAAATGCCACTGTACGAGGACGGTCCCGGCAACGGCACCTGGAACATCAACCGCTATCACGTACCCCGGGCCAGCGAGGTCGCCGTCTGGCAGCAGACCTCGGAAATCCTGCCCCCCCTGTCGCGCACCGATCCGCCCAAGGGCATCGCCGAGGTGGTGATGATTCCCATCGTCGGCGCCATCGGTAACGGCATCGCCCACGCGACCGGCCACCATTTCCGCAGCCTGCCCATCACGCCGGACAAGATCCGGGAGGTCCTATGACACCGGAGGAGCCCAACACCATGACGATTTCGACGCGGCCGCTGAAGGTGACCATCAACGGCCAGGCCCAGCCGGTGGAAGACATCCCCGAAGAGCTGATGATGCTCGACTACCTGCACGAGTACCGCAACCTCACCGGCACCCGCTTCGGCTGCGGCCAGGGCATGTGCCGGGCCTGCACCGTGATCGTCGACAACCCGGACGGCAGCAGCGAGGAGGTGCGCACCTGCATCACCGGCGCCCACTTCTTCGACGGCAAGACCATCCGTACCGTCGAAGGACACGCCCAACGGGACGACGCAGGCGAGGTCAAGGCGCTGTCCACTGTCCAGCAGCAGTTCCTGGAGCACTTCTCTTTCCAGTGCAGCTACTGCGCACCCGGGTTCGTCAATGCCGCGACGGTGCTGGTGGAGCGCCTGCAGCGGGAGCCGGTGCCCCGATCACAACTGGAGGACACCATCAGCGAAGCGCTGGAATCCCACATCTGCCGCTGTACCGGCTATGTACGCTATTTCGAAGCCGTCCGCGACGCCGTACTGAAGACACCCGGCACCACCACGGGGAGGAGCTGATCATGCGTTATCGCAGCGCCCTCACAACGTTGTTCGCCCTGTGCCTGGGCACGACCCCGGCCTGGGCGGCCGACGCCGACAAGGACACCCTGGAGCGGGGCCAGTACCTGGTGCGTGCCGCCGACTGCGCCGCCTGCCACACCCGTAAAGACGGCACCCCCTACGCCGGCGGTCGCCCGATCGAGACACCGTTCGGGACCGTCTACGGCACCAACATCACCCCGGACAAGGAGTTCGGCATCGGCGACTACAGTGCCGACGCGTTCTATCACGCGCTGACCGAAGGCGAGCTGCCCGACGGCACCCAGCTCTACCCGGCCATGCCTTACACGGCGTACCATACGATTCCCCGCGAGGACTCGGACGCCATGTACGCCTACCTGATGAGCCTCAAGCCGGTGAACATCCAGGCGCCGGAAACCGAACTCAGTTGGCCGTTCAGCATGCGCTGGACGCTAAACTTCTGGAACGTCATGTTCGCCGGTAAAGACGCCCGGGACAGTGACGGGCAGTCCGACACCTGGAAACGCGGCCAGTACCTGGTGGACGTGCTGGGTCATTGCGGCGAGTGCCACACCCCGCGCAACAGCCTGGGCGCCGTGAACCGGGACAAACATCTGCAGGGGGCCGTCATCGGTGGTTACGAGGCCCCCAACCTGAACGCCAAACCACTCGCGGAGCGCGGCTGGACTCCGCAGGCTCTGCGCACCTTCCTGCGCGAAGGCATGAGTGAGCAGGGTTCCATGTTCAGCGAGATGTACCCGGTGTTCCATCACAGCACCCGCCACCTGCACGATGAAGACCTGAAGGCCATGTCCGTCTACCTGATGGGAGACACCCCGCCCGAAGCGACGGTGGTGAAGGCCAACGACACCCAACAGACCGACAGCGCGGGGCGCCGGCACTACCTGAACGTCTGCGCCGGCTGCCACGGTGCCGACGGCGAGGGCATTCCCCATGTGGCGGTCGCCATGAAAGGCAACACCACCCTACGCCTGGACAGCGCCCGCAATCTGGTGAAGGTGATCCACGACGGCATCGGCGCCCAGTCGTTCAACGGTTTCGAGCGTATGCAGGCGATGCCCGGCTTTGCCGACCAGCTCAGTGATGCCGAGATGGCCGAACTGGTGAACTACCTGCGCCAGACCTGGGGCGGCCAGGCTCGTTCGATCGACGCGGCCACCGTAAAGGACCTGACAACGACAGCCCACTAGAGGGAGTACCGCTTGCTGGCAAAGGCAACTACGCACAGCGCCAGTGCCGTCAGGCTCACGCCCTGACCAACGACCTCAGGCTGTCCGGCTCCATAAACGACTCCGGTCGGGGTTACGAGACGGCCTCGACTTCCGCTGCCGAGGGCGCGGGTTCATGCTTGCGCTCCGTTCGCGCAATGATAGCCGAGCCCACCAGGTCACCCGTGACGTTGAGCCCGGTGGCCCCCATGCCCACCAGCGCGTCGATCGAGGCCAGCAGGGCAACGGTTTCAATCGGCAATCCGACCTGGGAGAACACCGTCGCAATCATGACAATCCCCGCGCCCGGGACACCGGCCGTCCCGATGGACGTCAGGGTGCCGATCAACACGATCTCGATCATGGTCATCAGGTCCAGGGGCACGCCGACCACATTGGCCGCAAACACGGCGGAAATGGCGATCCGGATCGCGGCGCCGTCCATATTGATGGTGGCACCGAGCGGTAGGCTGAACCCGTAAATGTTCTGGGGAATACCCATCCGGCGGGCCGCATCGAGGGTCAGGGGCAAGGTACCGGAACTGCTCTGGGTGGCAAACGCCGTCGCCATGGGCGTGCGGGCCTCGCGGAAAAAGCCGCCCAGGCGCACACCGAATACGCGCATCAGGCCGCAATAGAATACAAGATGGACCGCCAACGCGATGTACAGCACCAGCACCATATCCCCCAGCGCCAGGATGGTGTTCATGCCCTGCGCGCCCGCCGTCTTGGCCACGATGGCGAAGACACCGATGGGCACGAACTGGAGCACGCCGGCCATGACCTTCAGGGTCACCGCATTGAGCCCTTCGATCACCCGGTAGAGCTGTTCAGCGAGGCCCGCCTGATCCGTGCTTTCGCGGAGTTTCAGCAAGGCGATGCCGAAGACGATGGCGGTAAAGATAATGCCCAGCAGGTTCGGCTCGCTGAAGGCGCTTACGATGTTGGTGGGGACGATACCCAGCAGGACATTGACGACACCGGGGTTCTCGGGGACATCCACACTGGCGTTGTCGTCCAGGGTCATGCCACTGCCGGGCGCCAGGATCGAAGCCACGACCAATCCGACCACGATGGCCAGCGCCGAGGTCGCCACATAGTAGACCAGCAGCTTGCGGCCCACCCGACCCATGCTGCCGATACTGGCCTGGTTGATGCCCACCATCAGCGTAAACAGGACGATCGGCACGATCAGGAACTTCAACAGGCGCAGCAGCAACTCGCCCACCGGTGCCAGCCACTCGGCCACCGGCTGACCGCCGACCAGTCCGACCACAATCCCCAGCACAAGCGCGATACTGACGCGAAGAATCAGGGAGGAGGTCAGGTAAGCGTTCAACAAGGCTCTCATTCGGGTCTCCGATCATGAGTGGATGGATAGTCGGACGGCGGCATCCCTGGCACGCCCTGATTCTGAGGGATACGCCCGATAGGGTAAACCGCAAGGCCCTGAATACGGCGGACCTATGCCCGTCGGATCAGGTACACGCCCAGCAGCACCAGAGCCGTCCCGGCCATCTGCACCCCGGTGATGGGCTCAGCCAGCAGCAACCAACTGAAGAAGATCGTCATGATCGGTCCCAGCATACCCACCAGGACCGTGGGCCCGGCTCCGATGCGCTGGATCGCCCCGGACTGGAAAAAAATCGGCATGACCGTCGAGAAAACCGCCATCGCGGCACAGTAGCCGTAGATGGACCAAGGCTGGACCAGATCGCTCACCGGGTTCGTGGCCAGGAAATGGATCTGCGCCGCGACGATCGACACCACCAGCGCCAACACCGAAAACCGGGCCGCCCCCAGTTTGGCGATGGACACCTCCGCAAAGGCGTTGTAGCAGGCGTAAGACACCGCCGAGGCGAACACCAGACCCGCGCCGATCCAGGGCGCACGGCTGTCCTCCGCCAATTGCGTGTCGCTGACAAACACCAGACTGACGCCGGCATAGCACAGCACCAGGGCGGCGACCAGTTTCGCGCTGACGGGTTTGTTCAGGAACAGCAGACCGATCAGGATGGTGATGGTCGGGTAGGTAAACAGGATGACCCGCTCCAGCCCGGCCGAAATGTACTGCAGCCCCAGGAAGTCCAGGATCGAGGCACCGTAATAGCCGGCCAGCCCTAAAAAGATCAGCAGCATCCAATCCCGGGCACCCAGCGTCGGACCGTTTCGCAGGTAGGCCCAGCCGCTGACCAGGAACAGTGGCAACGAGAAGATCATCCGCAACGACAGCAACGTCACCGCGTCGACGGGCGCCGCCTGATAGGCGAGTTTGACGAAAATCGCCTTGAACGAAAAACCAAAAGCCGCCAGCACCGCCAATCCGACACCCAGTTGCCGGGGAGAAACCTGCCTACGCATCAAAACCACTCGCCCTTCAAAGATTCAAGAAATTGAATCATATGACTCAAGAAACACTGATAGAATTGCGTTTTCAGCACACGAGCCTTCGTTTATTTCGAATCCTTCTCATGAAATACAACCTGACGGATTTACGACTGTTCATCGCGGTGGCCGAATGCCGGAACCTGACCCACGGTGCCGAGCGGGTGTTCCTGGCGCCTTCGTCGGCAAGCCACCGGATCAAGATTCTGGAGGGCTCGCTAGGCACCTCCCTGCTGCAACGCAAGGCTCGGGGCGTGCAACTGACACGGGCCGGCGAGATCTTCCTGCGCCACGCGCGGCAGGTGTTCGCCAAGCTCGAGCAGATGCACTCCGACCTGGCGCCCTATGCTGAAGGCATCCAGGGACATGTGCGGCTGTGGGCCAACACCCATGCCATCCACAGCTACCTGCCCAACGATCTGGCCGCGTTTCTCAGCCGACACCCGCAGATCAGCGTGAACCTGGAGGAGCAGACCAGCGGCGACATCCTCGCCGGCGTCGCCCGGGGTGATGCGGAAATAGGCATCGTGGCGGAGCACGACGATCATCAGGACGTCACCCTGGTGCCCTACCGGGAAGACCGGTTGGTGCTGATCACGGCGCATGGACACACACTGGCCGGCGCCCGTGCCCTGTCATTCGCGGACGTACTGTCCGAACCGTTCGTCATGCTGCACGCCGGGTCGGCCATCCATACGTTCACCATGAACATGGCGTCGAGCCTGGGGGCGCACCTGAACGTCCGGGTGCAGGTGAAGAGTTTCGAGGCGGTATGTCGCATGGTGGCAGCCGGCGTGGGGATCGGGCTGGTGCCGCGGGAAGCGGTGAAGCCGTTTGGCCACCAACCGCTCTCACTCATCGAAGTGAAGGAAGACTGGGCCCAAAGGGATCTGAAGATCTGCACCAATCCGCGTGCCGCACCCTCGCCGTTTGCCCAGGCGCTGATCGACCACCTGGCGGCCGCCCGGTCACCCCAGCCAGTACAGACAGACTGACAGGGTGACCACCGAACCCACCGTCGACAGCAGGACGCTGCTGGCCACCACCGAGGCTTCACGGCGGTAATATTCCGCCAGCATGAACGGGCCGGTTCCAGTGGGCAGCGCACTCAGCAACAGCGCGGCCTTGGCCCAGAGCGCCGGCAACGGGAAGACGTAGCTGGCCAGGAGCCAGACCAGCAGTGGGTGCACGATCAACTTGATCCCCACCAGACCCGCGGCCCCCTGCGCCCGCCCCCGCTCGCGCTGGGCCAGGAAGGCGCCCAGGGACACCAGGGCACAGGGTGTCGTCGCTGCACCCAACATATCCAGGAAGCGACTGGCGGCCTCCGGCAGAGCCAGTCCCGAAGCCGCCCAACCGGCACCCAGGATCGGCGACACCACCAGCGGGTTCTTGGCCAGCGCGACGAGCACCTTGCGCACGGCGTGATAGGCCGACCCTTCGCTCTGCAGCCCCACCTCCACACAGACGATGGCAATAGAAAACAGCACACAGACCACGATCAACGTGGCCACGAGCGCCGGCTCCAGCCCCTCATCCCCGAGCACCAGCACGCACAGGGGAATGCCGATATAGCCGGTATTGGCGTAGGAGGCACTCAACCCGTCGATGCTGGCATCGGCCAGGTGCCGTTCACCACGCCACCGATAGAGCAACGTGATCACGAAAACAAACAGGGTGCCGATACACACCACCGCGATAAAACCGGGGTGCCAGATGGCCTCCAGTGAGGCGGTCGCCGTGGCGGTGAAGAGCAGCGCCGGCAGGCAGAGCCAGACCACGAAACGATTGAGCTCCGAAGCCGCCGTTTCGCCCAGGCAGCCGGTTCGTCGGCAGACGTAGCCGGCCAGGATCAACCCGAAAATGGGCAGCAACACGTTTACAACAGCGGTCATCGACAGGCTCACTCGGCGGGTTCGACAAGAGAGCGCCAGTGTCCCACCTGGCCTTTGATACCGTCTAATGCTATATAATCCATCCATTGATACTTAATTTGCATCAACTATGGATATCCGCCAGCTTCGCAGCTTCCTGACCCTTGCGGACACGCTCAATTTTCGCCGGGCCGCCGAGCGTCTCAACATCACCCAGCCACCATTGAGTCGGCAGATCGCCGCGCTGGAAGAGAGTGTCGGCACGCCGTTGTTCTGGCGGCACTCCCGTTCGGTGGGCCTGACGCCGGCCGGCGAGCAATTCCGGACGGATGTCAGCCGGCTGCTGGACGACCTGGACGTCGCGGTCCAATCCGCCCGGTCGGCCGCCGAAGGCGAGCGCGGCACACTGACGATCGCGTTCACCATGTACGCCGCCTGGAACATCCTGCCGGAACTGGTCGCCTCCTTTTCCGACGCCTATCCCGACGTGGCACTGGCCCTCGACGAAACCCTGCCCCGGGACCTGCACGCCGCGCTGGTGAACGGCAGCGCCGATGTGGGCATCAGCTTTCCGCTGCGTTTTGCCCACACGCTTCAGTACCGTCCGCTGTTCCACGAGCCGTTGTGCGCGGTCCTGCCGGAGACGCATCGACTGGCGGGAGAAACGATCGTATCGGTGGGTGACCTCGCGCCGGATCCGTTCATCACGTTCCCGGGCACTACCGCGCCGGCCCTGCACGAAGCCGTCACTGCCTGCTGCCGGCTGTACGATTTCGAGCCTTCTATACGGGTGGAGGCTCACCTTCAGCAGACCATCGTCAACCTGGTGGCGAAGGGACTGGGCGTGGCACTGGTGCCCAACTCCATGCGCCGCATGCAACTGGCGGGGGCGGTCTTCCTGCCGTTGGTCGAATCCCCGCAGGTGGAACAGGGGGTCTACTGGAACGCCGACAACCCCAATCCCTGCCTGCATCGGTTTATCGAAGGACTGGACGCAACATGACCAACGCTGATTTTCTGGGAACAGCCCAACCGCGCCTGGTCCTCTACTTGCCTCATCGACCGAACAGGCTGGCGCAGCTGGCCGTTGATCCGAATGCGGGCGACCTCATCGACGCCAACTCCAACCACTGGCGCAAGATCGTCACCCTGCTGGCCAAAATTGCCAGTCCTGCCGCCGGAGACTGGCGAGCGTTCCGGGACACTGGCCTGTTCCGGCAAACCGCGCTGTGCTTCGCCCCCGAGCTGATCGGCGGCCCGACCTGGCACTGGATTGGCGGGAAGGACAACCTGCAGCGATTCAGGACACTGGCCCACAACGCCGAACCGCTCGCTGATTGCCCGGAAGTGGCCGTTGATCCCGACAGGAAGCTCCTGCTAACGCCCTACCCGGATTACCGCCAGCTCAGCAACGCGGTAGTGGAGCAGATCCGCGGCGCCTTGAGTGAGCATGCGTTCTACCCACCATGAGCCCCTTCCCGGGTCGATCCTGCCGGCCATATCGGTAGAATAGTCCGCCAACCTGGCCACCGTCTCGACGCTTCCATGACACACCCGTATTACCTCGGCAGCCCCCAATGGTCCGATCCCAAGTGGAACACCCAGCTTCCCGCCGGAGGCAATCCGCTTGAGCGATACAGCCAGGTTCTCAATACCGTGGAAGGCAACACCACCTTCTACGCCACGCCCAGCCTGGCTCAGTGTGCCCAGTGGCGAACGCAGGTGCCGGACGATTTCCGGTTCCTGTTCAAATTCCCGCGGGCGATCAGCCACGACCAGTTGCTGGCCGGACCAACTTCCGAGATCAACCAGTTCCTGGGCATCATTGCGCCACTGGAGGACGTGCTGGGCCCGTTCCTCCTGCAGCTGCCCGCCGCCTTCGGGCCGGAGCACCTGGATCGGTTGTGGCGTTTTATCGACGCGCTTCCCGAGCCGCTGACCTGCGCGGTCGAAGTTCGTCATGCGGCGTTCTTCAGCAAAGGGGACGCCGAAAAGAGCCTGAACCGGGGCCTCCGGGACCGACGGATTGCCCGGGTCTGTCTCGACAGCCGGGCGCTGTTCAGCGCCCAACCGGAGAACGACATCATCGTGGATGCCCAGCGCAAGAAGCCGAAGGTGCCGGTTCATGTGCTGCCGGTCGAGGCGCCGCCGGTAATCCGCTTCGTCGGTCATCCGGTCCTGGAGGCCAACCGCCCGTTCCTGCAGCCCTGGGTGGAAAAGGTCGCCAGTTGGATCGAAGGCGGTCAGCGGCCCTACGTCTTCATGCACATGCCGGACAACGGCGATGCGCTGTCGCTGGCCGCGCTCTGGAGTGAGTTGCTGCAGGCTCGCCTGCCCCAACTGGAGGCGCTCAACCTGGACGGCAAACAGCCCCAGATGGGCTTGTTCTAGCCACTGGGAGAACATCGACGACTGACGTCAGAGACACGCTTTCAGACTTCAAGAGTCTCGCGAATCCATGTCAACGGGCCTTAAAACAACCCGCCCCAAGACAACTTAGATCATATTTGCCAACCCGTTGGCATTGAGCAAATGGCCTCTTGCGACTACAACTATAGAGGACACAACCATTTACGAACGCTCGCCGAGGATGTCGCTTCATCGTTTATCGGGATGAACTCGCTGACCAAACGGATTGTCAGTCGTCGTTCTGCGGGCCTCTCGAATGGGACGACCAAGCGTGCACTGAAGAGCTGGCGCATTAAGGGGCCGGGGCGGACCGGCCTAATAATAACTGGAGGAACTCATGGCAATAGGTGTCTGGATCAGCTTGCTACTCTACTTTGTCCTTATGCTCGCCATCGGCTTTTACGCCTGGCGCAAATCCACGTCATCATCCGAAGAATACATGCTGGGCGGACGGCAGCTCAGCCCTGCGGTAGCGGCCCTGTCTGCCGGTGCCTCGGACATGAGTGGCTGGCTGCTCCTGGGCCTGCCCGGGGCCCTGTATGCCACGGGGCTGGTTGAAGCCTGGATCGGTATCGGCCTGTTTGTCGGGGCTTTCATCAACTGGATTGTGGTGGCACCCCGTCTGCGTGAACAGACCGAACGCTACGACAACAGCCTGACCATCCCCGAGTTCCTCGCGAATCGCTTCCCGACGAAAGCCATGGCGCTGCGCACCGTATCGGCCATCGTGATCGTGGTGTTCTTTGCGGTGTATACCGCTTCCGGCCTGGTCGCCGGTGGCAAGCTCTTCATGAGCGCCTTCGGGTCCCTCATCGACTCCTCGGTCATCAGCGACTACTCCATCGGGGTCTGGCTGACCTTGGGTATCGTCTTGACCTACACCGTCATCGGTGGCTTCCTGGCGGTCAGCCTGACCGACTTCGTGCAGGGCTGCATCATGATGCTGGCACTGATCATCATGCCGGCGGTGGTGCTGTTTGGCAGCGGCGGCGGTGGTTTTGACCAGGCCTCGGAAACGCTGGCGACGGTCGATCCCAATTTCCTGTCCTGGACGAACGGGCTCACGTTCGTCGGCTTCCTGTCGGCGGTGACCTGGGGGCTGGGTTACTTTGGCCAGCCCCACATCATCGTGCGGTTCATGGCGGTCCGAACGGTTGAAGACGTCCCCAAGGCCCGGAACATCGGCATGACCTGGATGGCCATTTCCCTGATCGGCGCCATCAGCCTGGGCATCTTCGGTCGAGCCTACGCGGTCCGTAACGGCCTGGATGTGGGTGACTCGGAAACGATCTTCATCGTGCTGGCCGACCTGCTGTTCCACCCGCTGATCACCGGTTTCCTCTACGCGGCCCTGCTGGCTGCCATCATGAGTACCATTTCCAGTCAGCTGTTGGTGTCCTCATCCTCCCTCACCGAGGACTTCTACCGCCTGTTCCTGAACAAGGAAGCCACCGACAAGGAAAGCGTGCTGGTCGGCCGGGTCTGCGTGTTGCTGGTGGGGATCGTCGCGGCCTTCATAGCCAGCGACCCGAACTCCAAGGTGTTGGGGCTGGTCAGTAACGCCTGGGCCGGTTTCGGTGCCGCCTTCGGGCCACTGATGATCCTGTCGCTGACCTGGAAGCGCATGTCGGGTGCTGGCGCGGTAGCCGGCCTGATCGTCGGCGCCCTCACCGTCATCATCTGGATTTCGCTGGGTCTGAACGGCAGCTTTATGGGCGGCCCCGGCGTCTACGAGATCATTCCGGGCTTCATTGCCGCCTGGATTGCCATCTACGTGGTCAGCCTGGCCACCCAGTCCGACGGCGAATTCCGGCCCCTCGAAAGCCGATAATAGCGGCGAAAAAAAGCCCCATGGTGCGCAAGCGCCATGGGGCTTTTTATGTCCGGCCAAACGAAACCGACGTCCTAGACGCGAATATCGACCTGCCCACCGATGTTCGGATTGGCACTCGTCGCCGACACAGGCGCATTGGCCGTGACGCTTTCCAGTAACTGAAGCGCGCCCGCCTGGGCCAGGTCCTGGGCGGACTTCAGCACACTGATCTGCACCTGCTCCTGCAATCGGCTCTGGCTGAGCTGGGTACTGAAACTGGCGATGGAAGTGACGTCCATAACGGCCTCTTTCGATTATGACGGCCGCCCGTCCGGCAGCCATCCTCCAAAGCCTTTAAGCTATCACTTTATCCGGACCGGATGATAGAACGACCCGGCGACATGTCCTCGGCATATCCAATTGTCCACTCGCTCGGTGGGCAACAGTCGAGCATAAGACGCCCCAAACGACAGGTTATTAAACTCAAGTTGACCGAAGTGAACTCTCGCTGCGGATGGTAATTTGCGCCTCCCAAATGGATATGCTGCGCTGGAGACAGTGCCACATTATGGGAGGGAATCCGCATGAGTGAGTCAGAGATTCTGGAGGAAGACCTAAGCAGCGAAATTGATGACTCGGTGATGCGCCGAGCCATCGCCGGTGCCGCCACCGGGAACGCACTGGAGTGGTTTGATTTCGGCGTCTACGGCTATTTTGCGACGACGATTGGCCATGTCTTCTTTCCCACCGAGAGTTCAACGGCAGCCTTGTTGTCCTCGTTTGCCGTGTTTGCCTCGGCTTTCCTGGCCCGCCCCTTCGGCAGCCTGTTCTTCGGCCCGCTCGGGGATCGCATCGGGCGCAGCGGAGTCCTGATTACCACCATTCTTCTCATGTCAGTGGGCACAGCCCTGGTCGGTGTATTGCCCAGCTACGATGAGATCGGTATCTGGTCGCCGGTGCTGCTGGTTGCCCTGCGCATGCTCCAGGGCTTCTCCACGGGCGGTGAATACGGCAGTGCCGCGACCTTTATTGTCGAGTATGCACCCGATGATCGACGCGGCTTCCTGGCCAGTTTCCTGGAGTTTGGCACCCTGACGGGCTATTCCTTCGCGGCAATTCTTGCCCTTGTGCTTGACGGAACCCTGGGGGAGGACGCCATGCAAAGCTGGGGTTGGCGGGTTCCTTTCCTGATGGCTGCGCCACTGGGTATCTTCGGGGTGTGGCTGCGCCTGAAACTGGAGGACAGCCCGGCGTTCAAGGAATTGCAGGATTCCGGGGAAGTCGAAACAGCCCCGTTCAGATCACTCTTCAAGTTCCATTGGCGGACGATGCTGCTGTGTCTGGGCCTGGTCGTCGTACTCAACGTGGCTTACTACACGGTCCTCAAGTACATGCCGAGCTACTTCACCTCGCAGTTGGGCATCAGCGAATTCAATTCCGTTTTGCTGTCCCTGGGGATCCTGCTGGGCATGCTGCTATTGGTGACACCACTCGGTCGCCTGTCTGACCGAATCGGACGCAAACCGCTGCTCTATGTGGCTTGCGGAGGCCTGATCGTGTTCGCGATACCGGCATTCTACCTGATGTCTCTGAATAGCCTCTGGCTGGCTTTCGCCGGCCTCGCCATTGTGGGCTTCTTCGTGGTGTTCCTGTCAGGCGTCATGCCTTCAACGCTGCCCGCGATCTTCCGGACCAACGTCCGCAACGGGGGCTTCACCATTTCCTATAACCTGTCGACGGCCCTGTTCGGTGGCACCGCCCCGTTTCTCATTACCTGGCTGATTTCAGTCACCGACAACAATTACATCCCGGCGTTCTACCTGATGATCGCCGCCGGGATAGCGTTGATTCCGCTGGTGCAGTTGCGCGAATCGGCCAATGCGCCGTTACTGGGTTCCAAGCCTCGTCATGGCCACAGAAGCAGCCGACATCGAAGCTGACCCGGCCGGAGGCAGGCCTACGCCTGCCTCCGGATTACCGCTATCGGGTCAGGATGCCGGCGGCCCCATCCCCATTTTCTCAAGCGTCAGGGTCTCGTCGGCGCGGCCCCAGCCGCCGTCATTGACCTCTTCCACGAGCACCATCGTGTAGGGTCGAACCTCCTCGCCGAAATACTCGACAAACATCTCGGTCGTGCGATGGATGATCTCTTCCTTGCGGGCGTGATCCAGAATACCTTCGGGGAATTTATAATTGGCAAACGGCATGGTTATCTCCTTCCATTTAGATTGTGGTGGTCCAACAGACCGGAATATCAGGCCATGCCACCGTTGGCGCGCAGGACCTGTGCGTTGATCCAACGTCCCTGGGGTCCGGCGAGGAAGGACACCACATCGGCGATTTCCTCCGGCTCACCCAGGCGCTCCATGGGGGACATAGCCGCAATCGAGTCGATCTGTTCCTGACTTTTGCCTTCGAAGAACAATTCCGTCGCCACGGGGCCGGGTGCCACCGCGTTGACGGTAATTCCCCGTCCACGAAGCTCGTTGGCCAGGACCCGAACCAGTCCTTCCACACCGGCTTTACTGGCAATGTAGGCGCCATAGGCCGGAAAGGACTTGGCCAATACGCTGGATGAGAAGGCGATGATGCGACCGCCCTCGCCGAGGGTTTCAGCCGCCTTGGCCATCACCAGCCAGCTACCGCGCAGGTTGACCGCCACCATGCGGTCAAGCACCTCAACGTTCTGGGTGATCATGGTGGCTGGTGTCATCACACCGGCGTTGTTGACCACCACGTCAATGCGCCCAAACGCTTCCAACGCCTGGCTGAAGAGTCGATCGACGTCAGCTGCATCCGCCACGTCGCCCCGGACGGCCATCGCCCGACCACCGCGGGATTCAATGTCAACCACGACTTGTTCAGCCAGCCGGACATTACCGGCGTAATTGACCACCACGGCAAAGCCATCGTCAGCCAGTTGGATCGCCACAGCGCGGCCGATACCGCGGGATGCGCCGGTAACCAGCGCGACAGGTTGGGTGTTTGTCATGTCATGGACTCCTGCTGTTGAATGGATGAGTCCATTATTGGCATTCCAGGTATGCGGATAAATCAGCTAATCTGTCATGACTATTCACTCAAAACAAACAATCGTTATGGACCGATTTGACGCAATGGCGCTCTTTACCCGCATTGTGGAGAGCCGCAGCTTCACCCGTGCGGCCAATGCCCTCGACATTCCGCGTGCGACGGCTACGCTGGCGATACAGCAACTGGAAAGCCGTCTCGGCGTGAGGCTGCTGGAGCGTACGACGCGCCAGGTACGCCCCACGGCAGAGGGCCAGGCCTTCTACGAACGCTGCCTCGGCCTGCTTGCCGACCTGGAGGAGGCCGAGGCCGAGCTGCGCCCGGTCGCCAGCAACCCGCGCGGCGTTCTCCGCGTCGAGCTGCATGGCACTCACGCCAGCCACATCGTGTTACCGCGCATCGACGAATTCCGCGCACGCTATCCCCGACTGGACCTGATCGTGACCAGTGGCGATCGTCGCGTGGATCTGGTCGGCGAAGGCGTGGATTGTGCCGTCCGCGGCGGCGTACCCGGTGACTCAACGCTGGTTGCCCGACGTCTGACGGTTCTGTCTCAGGTCATCTGCGCCAGTCCGGACTACCTCGCCCGTATGGGCACTCCGAAAACGCCAGAGGATCTGAGCGCGCATCAAAGCGTGCATTTCGTCTCCGGGTACTCCGCGCCGGATGCGGCGCTGGACCTGGTCATCGACGGGCAAACGGTGTCCTTCGATACGGACGGCTGGCTCGCCGTCAATGAGGCAGAAAATTACGTGGTGAGCGGCCGACGTGGGTGCGGGCTGATTCAGCTGCCGCGCTTCCACGTCCAGCCATTCCTGGATAGCGGAGAACTGGTCGAGGTGCTGGCCGATTGGGAAAAGCCGACGATGCCCATCTATGCGGTTTATCCCCATCGCCGCCAGCTTTCTCCGCGGGTGCGTGTTTTCGTGGACTGGCTGGTTACCGTCTATAGCGATCGTTTCGCAAGCGGTGACGGAAGGCTGAGACCCTAGCCAAGCCATCGATCCTGTCCAGGCGGGGCCCTCTGGCATGCGCGGCTCAAGGCATGTGATTAGCTCACACCGCCAGCGGCGCACCTGCAACGAACGGAGATGATGGAAGATAATCGGAAAGACGTTCCAACGCATACTGCGCCGCAAACGAATTGCCGTTCCGGTCGAGCGCCGGGGACCAGGCACAGACGGAAAACCGCCCTGGTACCACAGCCACAATGCCGCCCCCCACGCCGCTCTTGGCAGGCAGCCCGACGCGATAGGCAAACTCGCCGGCAGCGTCGTACATACCCGACGTGAAGAGCAGGGAATTCATCCTGCGGGCCAGATCCGAAGAGATCAGTTGCTGGTTCTGGCAGTGGGCGTAGCCGCCTGTCGCCAGGTAGTTCAATGCCCTCGCCAGGTCCACGCAGCTCATCTCAAGCGCACAGCACGCGAAGTAGGCCCGGAGGACATCGTCCACCTCGTTGGCGATGTTGCCGAACGACTTCATCAGGTAGGCGGTTGCGGCATTCCGGGACCGGTGCTTCCACTCGGACGCCAGCACATGCTGGTCGATCAGGATGCTGGCGTTGCCCGAAAGGCTCCGGGCCACATCCTGGATATGCTGTGCGGGTGTGGCATAGGCACTGACAAAGTGATCCGCAACGACCAGGGCCCCGGCATTGATAAAGGGGTTACGGGGAATCCCTCTTTCCGCTTCCAGTTGCGTCAGTGAGTTAAAAGGCATGCCGGATGGATTCATCCCCACCCGTTCCCAGAGCCGGTTGCCGTAGACCTGCAAGGACAGGGTCAACAGGAAGATCTTCGATATGCTCTGGACCGAAAAGGGCATCTGCGCGTCGCCCGCCGCAAATACCTGGCCATCGTTGGTGCAGACTGCAATACCGAAACGATTGGCATCACGCTCGGCCAATGCAGGGATATAATCCGCCACCTGTCCCTGACCGAGACGGGTCCGGGCCGCCTGATTGATCTCGTCCAGCCATCCCTGCACGTTGTCAGATGTTCCCGTCATCACCCATCCATTCCGTCCAACCCATGCAACCTTTCCGCTCGCGCCACGGCGGATGACTGCCCCGCCGAACAGCGGGGCAGCATCGCCCTTATCGATAGTCCACTGCAGCGGCTTCGCCAGGGGCGTAGCCGGATGCGGACCGATGCCCCCGGTCGCGGTCGGCCGGCCAGGCTTCGGGATCCAGGTCCAGATCCGCAAATTGAGTGGTGTCGAAAACCGGTTGCGGTTCGCCCGCGCTTATCTGACGATCGTAGTCCCGCATGATGCGCAAACCGGGGCGCATCAGCATGATCAGGGCGAACAGGTTAACCAGGGCCAGCAGCCCCATGGTGACGTCGGCAAAGCCGAATACAGTGTGCAGGTCCGTGGTGGCCCCCCAGCCGCACAGCACGATGACAGCCACCCGGAACACGTTGAAGAGCTTCCGGTTCTCGGGACTGAAGAAATTCAGGCTGTTCTCGCCCAGGTAATAGTTGTAGAGGATGGTGCTGAAGCCGAACAACAGCAGTGCGATGCTGACGAAATCACGCCCCCATTCCCCCACATGACTGGCCAGGGAGGCCTGAGTCAACGCCACGCCGCCGATATCGGCGCCATGTGCCGGGTCATAAGTCGTGCCCAGCAGGATGATCAATGCGGTGCAGGTGCACAGGACCAGGGTGTCGATGAACACCGAGAAAGCCTGGACCCCACCCTGGTTCGCCGGGTGCGGGACATGGGCCACAGCCGCCACGTTCGGCGCACTCCCCAGGCCGGCCTCGTTGGAGAACAGACCGCGCTTGACGCCCATCAGAATGGCGGCACCGATGCCGCCGCCAACAGCCGGCTGTAACCCGAACGCACTCTTGACGATCAGCAGCAGCATGGCCGGTACGTCGGCGATGTTCATGGCCAGCACGACCACGGCAATCATCAGGTAACCGAGGGCCATCACCGGAACCAGTACCTCAGCAACCCGGGCAATGCGCTTGACCCCGCCAAAGATAATGAGGCCGACCAGGATTGCCATACCGATACCGGTAGCCAGTGCCGGTATGCCAAACGCATCCTCGAAAGATACGGCGATCGAATAGGACTGCAGTGCGGTGAAGCCAAAGCCGAACGTCACCAGCAGCAGGATGGAATACAGAACGGCGAGCCAGGTCCAGCGTTTGCCCATGCCCTTGACGATGTAATAGGCCGGCCCACCGCGATACGAGCCATCCGGCTCCGTCTGTTTATAGGTCTGGGCCAGTGTGCATTCGAGAAAGCTGGTGGCCATGCCCATCAGACCCACGAGCCACATCCAGAAGACCGCCCCGGGGCCGCCCAGGGTGATGGCAACGGCGACACCGGCAATATTGCCACCGCCCACGCGGCCGGCGACAGAAAGCAGCAGCGCCTGGAATGAACTGAGGTGGCCGTCCTTTTCCCGACTGAAGGCCTGGCCCGACCCGAGAATACGAAACATTCGTCCAAAGTAGCGAAACTGTACGAAGCGCGATTCAACCGTAAAGCCAATACCAACGGCGATCAGCATGGCAATGAGCACCTTGCCCCAAAGAATATCGTTGAGCAGTTCCAACATCAGGAGTCTCCACGTTTTGTTGTTGTCAGCGTGTGCTCCCCGGCAGCGGGAAGACCGGATACAGGGCATCGGCCCCGCCGGCGGCGGCTGTCGGAGAGTCCGGCTTGGGTAGCAAGTGCGGTGCCACCTGGACTGGGAGATTTCAACTTGCTGTTTTTAAAAGAGAAGTGAAAGACGAAGTCCGTCGTGATGAGAATGGAAGAGCTATAACCTGTGGTCGACGACCACTGCCCTACCTCAACTTTACCTTTAATATTCAATGACTTAAAAAAGCAACGGCCGTTATAGGTGTTGGCGAGGTTATAGGGGTTCGTGAAGCCGGAATCACGAACGCCGTTTGCGGAGACGTTTGCTCAGGGCCGGCTGTGAGATGCCAAGCAGTTGCGAGGCGATCGACTGGTTGCCTTCGGCCCGGGCCATCGCTTCATCCACCAGCAAATCGGCTACGCTGTCGAGCGTTGGCAGGGGCGCATCGGCCACGAAGACGGGGCGGGGCTCCATGGCACCGGATTCCGACTCCTCGCTGTTGAAGTGAATTGCCCGTTTGAACACCTCCATCGACAGCATCCGGGATTGGTGGACGCTCATGGCGTCATAAACGATCGCCCGTAACTCCCGGACATTCCCCGGGAAATCATAGTTCGCCAACAGCACGGGCAGTTGGCGGGGCACGGTGGGTTTGACCTTCCCCAGGGCTTCGGCGGCTTCCTCCAGAAAATGCTCCAACAGTAAGGGGATATCCCGTTTACGCTGCCGCAACGGTGGCACATAGACCGGGTGGGTGCGCAGACGATAGTAGAGGTCCTTGCGAAATTCCCCCCTCGACTGTTTCTGCGCCAGATCCTGATGCGTCGCAACCACGACCCGGGCTCGCAGGCGCTTGGGCCGGTCACTGCCCAACGGATAATACTCTCCCTCCTGCAGCAGTCGTAACAGCTTGACCTGCGACGCCACGCTAAGGTCCCCGATTTCATCCAGGAACAGGGTCCCTTCGGCGGCCTGCTCGATCATCCCTGCCCGCGATGTCTCGGCTCCGGTAAAAGCCCCTCGCTGGTGGCCGAACAGGGTATCGGCAAACATGTTGTCATCGAGTCCGGCGACATTGACGCTGACGAGCGGGCCCTTGCGACGGCTCAGCGTATGGACCGCCTGCGCGAAGAGCTCCTTGCCGGTACCGCTCTCCCCACAGATCAGGACCGGTTCGCTGCTCGAGGCCACGGACTCCAGGTACTTGAACAACGCCCGCATGCCCTTATCGTCCGTGACGATCGGTGCAAACACCTCGGGATGTTCCAGGGTATCTGACAGCACCCGCTGTCGGAGTGCCTGGTTCTCCTCGCGTAATTCCTGTAGACGAATGGCCCGCCGGATGCCCTCGATCAGACGGTCCTGCTCATCCGTCTTGACGAAATAGTCGAACGCTCCCTGCTTGATGCACCGGACCGCCGTCTCCACCTGGTTGAGTCCGCTGATGACAATGACGCCGACATCGGGGTGGTCCTCGACAATTCGCGTCAGCAGCCTTTCACCGCTCACATGGGGCATCGTCAGGTCGAGGGTCACCAGGCCGATGCGCTCCCGATCGAGAATATCCAGCACATCGCGGCTGTCCTGGCAGCGAAAGACATTGTTGATACCGCCCCCACGTTCCAGTGCGATGCCCAGGCTACGCAGGAAAGACGGCTCATCGTCCACCAGCAGGATACCGAACGAGGGGTACAGGTTCTTCGTCATCGAGTGCAGCTCCGGTGCTGTATTATCCAGTCGGGAAATTTATGGCTGTGTCGGTGGGACCGCGGCAGCGTGATCACCCCGGTCAGCGGCCGGCAGCGACACCCGGGCTGTCGTTCCGCCGCCCGGCGTCGAGTCAAAGGTCAGGCTCCCCTGATGCTCCAGTACGATACCGGCCGACACGGACAGGCCCAACCCAGTGCCTCCCTGATCACGTTTCGTGGTGAAGAAAGGATCGGTGACCCGTCCGATCACATCGGAACCGATGCCACATCCCTGATCCTCGACCGCCAGGCAAACCCACAAATGCCCGGCGTCATCGACCTGGCTGAACGTTCTGATGCGAATGCCCTGCTCCGGGTGGTCGAGCGCCTGGCAGGCATTGAGCACCAGGTTAATCACCACCTGCTCAATGCGCTGAGCGTTGCCCGTCACCGAAGGCAGGTCGGCTTCGTAATCGGTCTCAAAATGATCCGTCGCCTTGCGAATCGAGTTCTCCACAAGCCGTATCGCGGTGTGGACCACGGCGTTGAGATCCAGCGCTTCCCCGAGTTCGGCCGATCCCTGGCGAGAGAAATCCTTGAGATCGCCGACGATCCGCTTTATACGCTGACTGCCTTCGAGCATCTCGTCGAGCATCAGCGGGATCTCGTCTCGCACTCGGGAATAGTCGAGCCCGCCCACCGTGAAATCACCGTGCTCGCGGTAATGGGCATCAAGGACTTCAAGACAATCGGCATAGATATCACGCAGGGCCGGCAGATTCAGCAACAGCAGGCTGCTGGGGTTGTTGATCTCATGGGCGACCCCCGAAACCAGGATACCCAGCGAGGCCATCTTGTCAGCCTGGATGAGCTGCTGCTGTTGCTCGCGCAGGGCCTGGGAACGACTTTCGACCTCGCGCCGGAGCGTTCTGTTCCAGATCACGATCGTGCCGAGGATGAGCAGCAACGCACCGGACACGGCGGCCCCGATGAGACCAACGCGCTTCCACGGGAACTGACCGGCGTCTTCCAGCGGCCCGAGCCATTTATCGTAGATCTCCTGGTATCGCCCGGTGTTCTTGAGGATGGCCAGCCCCTCGGAGAACTGGGCCAGAAGATCTGAATTACCCTTGCGGACGGCGTACCCGTACCACAGCGAAAATGGCCTGGCGACGGGCACAATGTTCGAGAGTCCCAGTTGGCGCGTCAGATAAAGCGCCGGCAGGTTCGCCACCAGCGCATAATCCCCCTTTCCGGAAGCCAGCATACGCAGCGCATCGGCATGGGTGTCGACCGGGACAAGGTGGGCACCGACATGATGTTCCTTGAGATAGTCTTCCATGATATCGCCCCGCTGGACGATCACCGTCTTCCCCCGCAAGCCGTCGACGTCCACAGCGGGATCGCCGCGTCGTGCAAAAATCGACTGATTCACGATGGCATGGGGCGGCGAGAAGTCGAACGTCTTGGCACGCTCCTCGGAGTACGACATCCCCTGCAGTACATCGATGTCGCCATTGGCCAGTTTCGCCCGCATCTCGGACCATTCCCCCAGCTCAATCCGGACATCGATCCCCATCACTTCGGCGATGGCTCGAGTCAGCTCCACGTTATAACCGGCGGGCTCGCCATTCTCGTCGATGAACTCATAGGGTGGGTGATAATGGTCGCCACCAACCACGATCGGCTGCTTGCTTCGCTCCAGCGGACTGGCACCGGCAGGGAGCGTTGTGGTGACAAACAACACCGCCGCCAGCAGCCCCAACCATCGGCCGGCCATAAGCCTCCCACAAACGCGTTTCATCCGGTCATTCACTCTTTCGGTGCAGTAGTCAGTCTACGACAAATGGCGCGGGATCATCCGGCGGTACCGGACACAGACTCAAGCACAGCGCCCCCATGCAACAGGCTGTGCAGGGTATCGCCTGACGGCACCAACGGGAAGACGTAGCGTCGACGTGGGAGCCGCCCTGCTATCCCCTGCCCGCTTCGCGATAGGTTCGGCCATCCCACCGAATAGTACGCCATGTCGTGGTGTCGACCTGAAGAAAAGGCCACCTCTAAAATGAGTGCACTTACTATTAACGAGAAAGGAACTACGGACTTACGGTTGGATTCATCGATTACCGATCAGCCGGTTTGGCCCGGGGTCGCTTCTACTTGCCGACACCGCAGTTGCGGGACAGCGGCTAACTGGACGTTTCTGTAAGCCGCTGCCCACTGACAGCCTGTCTCAGGTCTTGAATCGCGAGACCAGCTGGGTCAGGCGAAGGTTCAGGTCTGCCTGGTCCGAGCAGAGCCCTTCGACGCTCTTCGAGACGTCGGTCACCTCATTCGCTGAATCGTTGATGGCCACGATGTTGCGATTGATCTCCTCGGTGACCGAGTGCTGCTCTTCCGCGGCGCTTGCGGTCTGGGTCGAGACATCGCGGATCCGCTCGACAGCGTCCTCGATGCTATTGAACGCCTCCAGCGCCTCGCCCGACAGGGTAACCGCTGTCGACGATTCCTCGGCGCTCAGAGTCATCGCGGAGGACACATCACTGGTCCGACGCACCAGGTTGCCGAGTATCTGGTTGACCTCTTCCGTGGACGTCTGCGTGCGCTTGGCCAGGTTCCGGACCTCGTCGGCAACGACGGCAAAGCCGCGACCCTGTTCGCCAGCCCGTGCGGCCTCGATCGCCGCGTTGAGTGCCAACAGGTTCGTCTGCTCGGCAATGTCCTGGATCGCCGAGAGGATGCTGTTGATGTTGCCGGTCTCCTTCTCCAGCTCCACGATCATCTCGTTGGAAGAACGAATCCGCCCGCCCAGCGTTTCCACACTGGCCGCGCTCCGCTTGATGATGTCCTTGCCAGAGAGCGTCGACGCCAGGCCCTGTTCCGATATCGTGGCTGTATCGACGCAATTGGTCGCCACCTCATTGGCGGACGCGGCCATCTCGGTGACGGCCGTCACAATCTGTTCAATCGAGGACCGCTGGGTGGACACGCTCTCGGACAACTCAACGGATTTTGAATTGGTCTGGGTCGAGACACCCTCCATCTCTCGGGAGGTGGTCTTGATGTCTTCAATCATCTTGCGAGTCGACTCGATGTACTGGTTGAACCAATCGGCCAACTCACCCACTTCATCCCGGGATTCGACGCTGATGCGCGTTGTCAGATCCCCTTCGCCCTGGGCGATTGTCTTCAGGTTGTCCTTGACCTCGTTGATCGGAGTGACGATACGACGGGCGATGTAGAGCCCGAGCAGGCCGAAAAGGACCACCAGAACGGCGCTGATGATGGCGGTGTTGCGCCCGACTTCCCAGGCGCTGGCAAAGATCTCGCTGGACTGCTTCAGGCCAACAATCTTCCAACCCAGGGATGGAGACTGGTAGACGTTGGCCTCATAGTCCACACCATCGATGCTGACATCGATAACGCCGGAGTCGGTTTGGGCAATCCGGGAGAAATAGTCCGCATCCATATCGGACAGGGCCTTGAAATTGTTGTCGGGATTACCGCCATCCACCAGGATCTTGCCGTCGCCCTGGATCATCATCAGATAGCCGGTTTTTCCGAGTTTGACCTTCTGAACCATGTTGGTCAGAGACTTGAGGGACACGTCCATGGCAACGACCCCTTCAAACTCTCCCGCCGTGTTCTTGAAGCCCTTGATCACGGACACATAGACTGCGTCATCAGGCTCCCAGTAATAACCATCGCGGCGGACGAGCTTATAGTTGCCATCCTTACCCATATCGAACCAGGGCCTTTTGCGGGGATCCCAATCGCCGTAACCCGCCGTACCAGGCCATTCCAGATACCCCCCATCCTTGTCGCCCATGTAGACGTACCCAAGCATGGGGTTGTTGTCGCCAATGCCACTGAACAGGTCGAAAATAGCCTTTTCCCGACCACCATTCTGGCGAGCCACCTCAGCGGGTCGCTGCTTTTCACCAAAGTACTTTGACAGCGAGCCCTGCTGTACATTCCTGACCGCCGGGGAATCCGCCAGGAACGACACCTGGTATCCCATTACATCGAAAAAATTGCGAAAGGAATCCTCGACGATGGAAATATTGGTCGTACTGTTCTCGACAAAATCCCTCTCGGCCCGGTCAACGGCATTGCGGACAGTGAGCGAGGAAACAATCAGAACAGGGAGGAGGGTTGTACCAAGAAGCGCCGTCAGCAGCTTCGACTTGATCTTCATAGCGTGATCTCTCGCGGGATACCTTACAGTGCGCCTGACATCCCTTGCAGGTTCCGCACCCTACCTGATCCGTGACGAATCTCCATGGACGCCGGCTCGAGGCGGCGCCGATTCCGCGTGAATCAGCGCCCCTTAAAGTTCGTAATACTACTTATCACCACACGCAAAATCATTAGCCGGAAGATCGCCAATCCCCAGCCATCACATGCTATTACCGTCTTCTTATTCTAGCGGGCTCCCGCGTGCCGACCAGAAGCGTTAACAAATCACCTACATAATCGCACCAAACAACCGGTTAGCTTATTCCGCACATCAGTGCTGGCCCCAGACATAAGAGGCGGACAGAACGGGACAAACCATCCGCTTCAGACACCGCCAGCAATCCAACCTTTTTCCATGCCCGATCCCCGGTCATCCGGTGAGCGGGCGATGTCTGTTCGTCGGTTGCCCGAAACGGCAACCCTCTTTCGAGGAAGCGTGCTTTGATCTTCGACAAAATGACCCTGAAGACCCAATTCGTCGCCGTCGTGGCCCTCCCCTGCCTGGTGTTACTGCTGGTCAGTTGGGCAGGGCTGCGGGGCTTGTCCGGTATGCAGGACCAGACCGAGCGTCTGGCCGAGAATACCAGCGCTCCGCTGCGGGCCCTGGCGGAAGTCAATTCACGGATCCCGCGGATGCGCGTGGGGCTCGATATGATCCTGCTGCAGGCCGTGCCGGCCCTGCAGGACCAGAAAGGCGTGATGACCCGCGTCAAGGAAACCCGCACCGAGGACATCCCGGAAATGGACGGTGCCCTGCAACAGGCCCTGGATGCCCAGGTCAATCCGGAGATCCGGGCCGAGGTACAGAGGCTGATCGACACCTTCACCGCCGTCAAACGCGACGAACTAACGCCGATGCTCAAAGCCATCGAGAGCAACGACATGGCTTCGGCCTACCGCATCTACCAGGACGACTACGCCGCCAGCTACGGCGAGATGCGCAAGATCGTGAACGACCTGCTGGACCGGCTGCTCGCCCAGGGCAACGCCAGCTATGAGGCCAGCAAGGTGAATTACCAGAACAGCCGTAACCAGATGATGGTCCTGATCGCCATTGCCCTGGCGGCGTCCATCGCAATGGCCCTGCTGTTCCTGCGCCGCCTCAACCGCCGTGTGGACCGGCTCCAGCGTCATATCAGCACCGCAGCCGATACGCTGGACCTGGGATCGTCGATCGAATTGAGCGGCCGCGACGAACTGAGCGATATTGCAGCCAACTTTAATCAGTTCGTCGGCCAGATCCGCTCGGCCATCGAGGCGGTTGCCGACAACTCACGCCAACTGGCGGCCACCGCCAATGCGGTCGCCAGCAAGGCGGAATCGACGCACCGCAACTGCATCCACGAACAGGACCGTTCCACGCAGATTGCCACGGCGATCAACGAGATGGGCTCGACCGTCGAGAGCATTGCCGGTAATGCCTCCGAGGCGGCACAGGCCGCCAAGGAAGCGGATGAGACCTCCCATGAGGGTGCGAAGCTCGTGGAACTGGCTAGCCGAGGTGTGGCGACACTGTCCGACGAAATCGACCAGGTCAGCCAGGACGTCAGTTCCCTGGCCACCCAGACCGATTCCATTGGCAGCATCCTGGACACCATTCGCGGCATTTCCGAGCAGACCAACCTGCTGGCCCTGAACGCGGCCATCGAAGCAGCACGGGCCGGCGAGCAGGGTCGCGGTTTTGCCGTCGTCGCTGACGAGGTGCGCAACCTCGCCAGCCGGTCAGCGAGTTCAACCGATGAAATCCAGAAGATGATCGACCAGCTCCAGGAGCAGTCGGCACGGACCGTCGCCGCCATCCACCGGGGTCAGGAACAGAGCCGGTCGGTGGTCAGCCAGACCGAAGAAGCCAACCGGGCCCTGCAGCAGATTACCTCGCACATCGGCCAGATCAGCGACATGAACGTCCAGGTGGCCACAGCCACAGAAGAACAGTCCGCCGTGGTTGGCGAGATCAACCAGAACATCCACGACATCAACCAGTTGACCGTGGAAACGGCGCAGATCGCCGATCAGCTCACCGAGTCCAGCGGCGAGTTGCAGCAACTCTCCCAGACGCTGGATGGACTGGTTACGAAGTTCAAACTGCATTAAACGGATGCCCGGGGTATCGAGACCGCACTGCGGGAAACCTTCAGGTTGCCGGTATTGCCGGATTGGCACGCCGTGATCAAGCGGTCCGCGCGTTGACGGAAGATGCGCGGTAGCGTTGCCCTACTTGCCGGCGTAGCGTGGCTGGACAATGCCCTGTTGCTGCATCCAACGATAGATGGTGGGCCGGGACACCCGATATTCCCGGGCCACCTCGGAAATGTTCCAGTCGGCAGCCTGCAAGGCAGCGCGCAACGGACTGTCTACACCCGGGCCGGCGCTGTCCACCGACGACCCGGCGGAAGACTTGTCCCGCAGGCACTCCTCGGGCAGGTCGTTGACGGTGATTTCGCCGTTGTCACAGGTGGCCTCGGCGAACGTCAGCGCGTTCACCAACTGGCGGATATTGCCGGGCCAATGGTAGGCCAGCAGCGCACTCATCGCATCCGCCCGCAGACGCACCGCCGGCAGCTGGCCCTGATCGACAAGCCGGGCAAGCACCCGCTGGATGACGTGCTGTCGGTCCGCCCGTTGCTGCAGGGAAGGCAGACGGAGCGTGGCGCCATTGAGTCGGTAGAACAGGTCCGCCCGGAAGTCGCCACGCTCGATCCGTTGCTCCAGGTTCTGGTGGGTGGCGGCAATGACGCGGCAATTCACTTTCACCGGGCTGTCCGCACCTACCGGCAGGATCTCCCCCTCGGCAAGAACCCGCAGCAACCGGGTCTGCAGCGGCAACGGCATGTCGCCGATCTCATCCAGGAACAGCGTCCCGCCGTCGGCCTGCTGGATCAGCCCCCGCATGCCCCGGGCGCGCGCGCCCGTAAACGCTCCGGGTGCATAGCCGAACAGTTCACTTTCGATCAGGGATTCCGGTATCGCGGCGCAGTTCACAGCAACGAACGCGTGCCGGGCACGACGGCTGGTTTCATGCACCGCCCGGGCCAGCACTTCCTTGCCCGTGCCGGTCTCACCCAGGATCAGCAGCCCCACGTCCCGGTTGCGCAACCGCTTGGCCAGCCCAAGCGTGCGGCGCATCACCGGATCATCCGCCGCCAGTGCGTCCAGCTCAGGCACGCTCTCTTCCGTTGCCCGGCTTACCGCTGACACGGAAACCGCATTGCGATGGCGCGGCTGGATCAGGGCCGCAAAGACAGTCTCGCCACTGGCGGCATGGCGAAACGCCTTGACCTGGTCGTCGTGGTCGTACGGAATGCTCCAGATGTCCTGGAGGTCGCATTCGAACACGGTCGTCACGTTGGAGGGCCCATCCGCTGATGCTTGCGGCTTGGCCATCACCCCCCGGGCGGCCGAGTTGGTGGCCTCGATCTCCCCTTCTTCGGAAATCGCAAACAGATACTGCCCGTTGACCTGCACGAACTCCCGGGAAGTATCGCAGCGGAAGATCATTTGATGGCGATAACGCCGCAGGAAGTAGGCGTCCTCGATCATGCGGGCGTATAGCTGGGTCAGGTGTAACGCGAAGTTCTGGCTGCTGCGGGCATGGGGCGAGTCCAGCGCCGAGATGTCGAGCACGGCAAGCAGGTTGCCGGCCGGATCGCGAATGGGCGCCGACGTGCAGGTCAGGTTGATGTGGGTGGCGTCGAAGTGGTCCACGCGATGACAGGTCAGCGCCTGCTGTTCCTGGATGCAAGTGCCCACGGCGCAGGTGCCGGCGTATTGCTCGCTCCAGTCGGCCCCCAGGTAAAGGCCGGCCTTGCGCAGGAGCCGGTCGTAGCGATTGTCCCCCAGGTACTGCACGGTAATTCCCCGGTGATCGGTCAGCAGCAGGACGTAACCCAGTTTGGCAATCGCCCCATAGAGCTGCTCCACGCCGGCCCGCGCCACGTTCAGGAACTCGTCCACCGAGTCCTGATGCTCCCGCAGCGTCTGCTGCGTCACAATGCGCGCACTGCGGGGACGCGCGGGATCGAGGCCGTATTCTTCGATACAGCGTTTCCAGGAACGGCCGATCAGCTCCATGCCGGTGGGCCAGTCGGCCGGGGCGATATCGCCGGCGACGTTCAGGACGGTGTCGATGTGACGCCGCTGTTCAAGCTGCTGGGTTGTCATGCGGGCTCCTGCATCACTCCGGTGTTGTTGTTGTCCACGAGAGATACTGCTCCAACACTTGACCAGCATACGCCGGCTGGCCGGGAGTGCGACATCCTTCCTTGGTACCGGTCACGGTTTTACAGGTGTTATTCCGTTTCCCCCACGGGCATTACAGGTGTAACGCCCGGAGGGGCCCCGCGACCAGCCCGCTTCCCGCCCCTGCGTCAATGGATTTCAAATTTCCTCCGCATAATCAAGGAGCTGCCGCCCAGGGACGGCACCCAGTGACGGTTTGGCACGCCAACTGCTGAAGCCCTGTCGACACCGGTCATTCCCAAATCCCGATCGGACCGGGTTCACAACAACAAGACAACCCTGGAGAACCGTCATGACAGAAACAGCACGAACCCCGACCCAGGTCGCCCAGCAATGGCTGGATGCCTTCGAGGAAGTCCTTCAATCCGACGAGCCGGCACAGGCCGCCAACCTGTTCGAAGAGAACGGCTTCTGGCGCGACCTGGTCGCCATGACCTGGAACATCAAAACCCTGGAAGGTCGGACAGCCATCCGGGAAATGCTTGAACACACCGCCAGGCGGACCCGCCCCTGCCAGTGGCGCGTGTCCGAGGAAGCCACCGAGCAGGACGGCGTGATCGAGGCGTGGATGACCTTCGAGACCGAAGACGCCCTGTGCAAAGGCCATCTCCGCCTGCGCGACGGCCAGGCCTGGACCCTGTTAACCACCATGCAGGAACTGAAAGCGTTTCCCGAGAAACGCAACTTCCTGCGGCCCAAGGGCGCCCAGCACGGTGCCAGCAAGTCCCGCCAGACCTGGCTGGAAGCGCGCGAGGAAGAAGAGCGTGAACTGGGTTACAGCCGCCAACCCTACTGCGTCATCATCGGCGGTGGTCAGGGCGGCATCGGTCTGGCGGCCCGGTTGCGCCAGCTCGATGTGCCCACCATCGTCATCGAGCGCAATCCCAGGGCCGGCGATTCCTGGCGCAACCGCTACAAGTCACTGTGCCTGCACGACCCGGTCTGGTACGACCACATGCCCTACCTGCCCTTCCCGGAGCACTGGCCGGTGTTCGCGCCCAAGGACAAGATCGGCGACTGGCTGGAGATGTACACCCGGATCATGGAGATCAATTACTGGAGCTCGACGGAATGCACCGGCGCCCGCTTCGACGACGATCGCCAGGAGTGGGTGGTCGATGTGGTTCGGGACGGCGAAAGGATAACCCTGCACCCTAAACAGCTGGTGCTGGCCACCGGCATGTCCGGCATCCCGAACATCCCCGACATCCCGGGAATGGAAAGCTTTGAGGGCGAGCAGCACCACTCCAGCAAGCACCCGGGCGGCGAGGCCTATCGGGGCAAGAAGTGCGTGGTGCTCGGTGCTAACAACTCGGCCCACGACATTTGCGCGGCACTCTGGGAAAACGACGCCGACGTCACCATGATCCAGCGATCCTCGACCCACATCATCAAGTCCGACACGCTGATGGACCGGGTCCTGGGCGGCCTGTACTCCGAGGAAGCCGTTCAAGGCGGCATGACCACCGAGAAGGCAGACCTCACCTTTGCCTCCATTCCATTCCGGATCATGCCGGATTTCCACATTCCCGTTTACCAGCAGGTGGCTGAACAGGACGCCGACTTTTACCGACGCCTGGAAGAGGCCGGCTTCATGCTCGACTTCGGTGACGACGGCTCCGGTCTGTTCATGAAATACCTGCGCCGGGGTTCGGGCTATTACATCGATGTGGGCGCCTCCGAGCTGGTGGCCTCTGGTGACATCAAGCTCAAGAGCGGCGTCAGTATCGAGCGCATTAACCCTCGCTCGGTCACCCTCACTGACGGCACTGAATTGCCGGCGGACCTGATCGTCTACGCCACCGGCTTCGGCTCCATGAACGGCTGGGCCGCCCGGATCATCAACCAGGATGTGGCCGACAAGGTCGGCAAATGCTGGGGAATGGGATCGGACACCACCAAGGATCCGGGCCCCTGGGAAGGCGAGCTGCGCAACATGTGGAAACCGACCCGGCAGGAGGCACTGTGGTTTCACGGCGGCAACCTGCACCAGTCACGCCACTATTCCCTGTACCTCGCCCTGCAGTTGAAGGCTCGCAAGGAAGGGCTGAAGACACCGGTTTACGGGATGGAAGCGGTGCACCACCTGGCCTAGTCCATGAAACGGGCTGATCCACGGGATTAGCCCGTCCCCGCTCTTCAGAACCCGACTCATTCCGGTTTCTACGAATTGACCTGCAACCCACTCCATGGGCCACTTTCCCTTTGCGTTTCAGCATGTTGTGAAAATGTAAAGAAGCAGAAACCGGCCTATCCGACTGAACGCCCGTTCACTATGATGCCGTGCTCTCATTACCGTCATTTCATTATTGGAGCGAGTTCATGAAAGGAAGAGTCGGGCTGATACTGGGTCTGCTGCTGATGACCGGCTGCGCCACCGCCACCGAGGAACTGCGGGTCTACACCGAGCAATACCCGCCCTACAACATGACCAACAACGGCATGCCGTTTGCCCATTCGGCCGACGACATCACCGGGCTGTGTACCGATGTCCTGAAGGCTTTGCTGGCCAAGACCGACCTGAAGCACAGCATCAAGCTACGCGACCTCAGTTACGGCCTGAACCGGACGGAAGAGCATCCCAACCACGGGATCTACTGCGTCTCCAAGACCGATGAGCGCGAGCCTTTCTTTAATTGGGTCGGCCCCCTGTCATCCATCAAGTGGACCCTGTTCGCCAAACCGGGATCGTCCATTGAACTCGATGACCTGGACGACGCGCGCAAGTACCGCATCGGCGGCTACAAAGGCGACGTCATGACGAACTACCTGAAGGAAAAGGGCTTTGATGTGCTGGCCATCAGTAACAACGGCCTGAACGCCCGTCGTCTGGTGGAAGATCAGATCGACCTGTGGGTTGCGGATGGCCTGGCCGGCCCCTACCTGGCGGCGGATGCGGCGGATGTCACCAATCTCAAACGCGTATTGGTCTTCAAAGAGACGCCCATGTACCTGGCAGTCAACAAGGACTCCGATCCGGACATTCTGAACGCCCTCAATGAGGCCTACCGGAAGCTGGTTGAGTCCGGCGAGAAGGAAGCGATTTCCCGGGCCTACGGTCTCTGAACACCGTTCGGTGCAAGGGCAGAGCCTCCACCGCTTTTGCCTTTCCCCGTCCACGAAAAAGCCGTGCGTCTCGACGCACGGCTTTTTCTTTATCCGCCCGGGGCATTCACTTCACGGACGCAGTCTCTCCAGACCTGTCGACCAGCAGCACATCCCGAAACGAGAGGTAATAGGCCCCATTGGCCACCAGGCCGAACAACCATGAGACCAGACCCATCACGATGAAAAAGACGATCAATGACGTGCTGAGCGCACCACCGATCATTGGAGCAATCATCGTCAGGAAATAGACCGCTGTAACGTTCATCCCGAAGATACAGAGCACGAACAGGTTCTTGAAACTGGCTCGGAAACTGTTGCTCATCGCCGAGAGAACCCCTTCACCCGAGATAATAATCAGCGGCATCGCGTAGCAAAACAACGCCATCAACACGGCCATCCCCGCCAGGCCAACCGCAAGGATCAGGCTGCTGCCGCCCATCAACGCCCCCATGATGCTGCCGTAACCCGGCTGCGGCCCCATCAGACCTGACAACGAATCGCCGGATCCAAGAAGGCTGATACACAGGTATACCACCAGGGCGATTGCCAGAGTCACCAGAATCATTGCGATGAGCAGCAGGGCCATGCCCAGGAGAATGCGGCCACGGAAACCCCGGAATACATCACCCATGCGCGGTTGCTTCTCCGCCGCGCCATGAAAGACCGCTGACATACCGGCCTGCAGCACGATGGCAACGAACAGCCCAATCAGCATCATGAGAAAAAACCCGACACCCGGGCGATGGGCCTGTGATGCGAGTCCCCACTGCAGCAGACCGGACGCCAGGGTCACGATCAGGTAGGCGGGAATCAACGTTTTCCAGTGGCTACGCAGGAGCCTGAAAGAATCGACCACCCAGCTCAGGGGTGGTCCCGCCTCTATTTTGCGTACCGAGATCGACGTCGACGAATCGGAAAAAGCCTCAGACTGCATGTTCATCCTTGAGATATCTTGAGTTTATGGCGTGGGCCAGGAGGCCTCACGGTGACGGTTCAGGCGCCAGATCCTAACAGAAAGTTAATCTTCAGGAAGGGAGCCCGACTCCCGCCGTAACGTAAGACATCTCTTACATTCCCCTCGGGGTCCATCCAGAAGGAAACGCCACCGCGAAACCGGTTGCGCTCAGTGGCGGCGAAACCAATCCCGAAACGGGAACAGGAACTGCCCCACAATGCCCTCCGGAATATCATCAGACACCGTGCCGTAACGGCTCGCCAGATGCTTGGGCAAATACGCCGTCCGGAAAAGCACATCGTAGATGGGCAGGAAACCGGCGTAGTTCCGGTCGATCGCGGCATCTTCCGATGAGTGGTGCCAATGATGGTATTCCGGCGTCGCCAGGATCCAGCGCAGGACCGGAAAGCGGAAGCGCACGTTGGCGTGGATGAAGATGGCGTGAAAGGAAATGAAGATCAGGTAGGCATACACTGCCGACGGCGCGAAGCCCAGAACGAAGATGGGCAGGTAGCCGGCAAAGCGGTTCACCAGGATTTCCAGCAGGTGCAGGCGGGACGACGCCAGCCAGTTCATCTGTTCGGTGGAGTGGTGAATGGCATGGAATTTCCAGAGCGCCGGCACTTCGTGCATGGCCCGGTGGATCCAGTAGGTGCCCAGGTCCACCACCAACAGGATTTCGATGAACTGGAGCCACAACGGCTGGCTGGCAATCCAGAGCTGGAACTCCCAGGTGGTGACGCTGTGCAGGAACACCTGGATGGGAATCACCGTGAAGAAACTGATCAACTGGACGCCCATGTGGCTCAGCATGAAATACTTCAGATCCGTGATCCAGCCCTTGCGCAGG
This sequence comes from Marinobacter mangrovi, assembly GCF_016798325.1. GTDB lineage: Bacteria > Pseudomonadota > Gammaproteobacteria > Pseudomonadales > Oleiphilaceae > Marinobacter_A > Marinobacter_A mangrovi. Next base: position 73,410 of record NZ_JAERVO010000002.1, on the reverse strand, counting down.
ATGCTCTGCTGGCGGTCCTTGGGAAAAGCCCGTTCCAGTGGAATGAACACCAGGGCCAGGACCACCAGTGTCAGCACGAAATAATCCAGCCCGACATACAGGCCACGACTGTCAATGTCCGGCGCTTCAATGCGACCGGACGCGAGCAACGCCGCGGTCAGCGCCAGCACCATACCGGTAAGCCCATAGCCGGGGGACTCGTGGCGAGCCATGGCGTAGAGCCCGAAGCCGGCGCTGATGGCGATGCTCACCTGCAACGCATAGCGCAACACCTCTGGATTATAGGCGGCTCGGAATTCGGGCATGGTGAGCAGCTCCGGCATCAGGAAACAAAGAGCACCCAACAACGCCATCGCCCCAAAGAATATGGACACGGTGGCACTGCCCTTGCCCTGCCCCGGTGTCAGATCGACGTCCTCGTACTTCTCCCTCAAGCGCCGGCTCATATTCGCAAACTCCCTTTATCGCGAATGAAAGGACGGAATCTATCGGAATCGCCATAGCCGGTCCAGCCATTCGTGGACCGGCGCGAACCTGGCCGAAGCACCATGATCGTGCACATTCGGGACGTCACCTGGCGACTCTGCCTCGCTTTGTGGCGCTCTGAGGCTACGGACACGGCCTTTGAGGGCTCAAGGCTGGCATATTCCATGCTGGGTACGTGCCAGTCCGATGTCCTCCATCAACTACCCCGAGGAATGCACGATGGCCGCTGCCAGCGAACACACCGGAAGTGTCACCGATGAACTCCACAACGACTCACTCACTCCGCTGCCCGCGGAGGAAAAGAAGTGGGGCTGGTTTGAGATCTTTAACGTCTGGGCCAATGATATCCAGAGCCTGTTCGGCTATTCCCTGGTGGCCTCCCTGTTCATTTCCTACGGGGTGACGGGCTGGACGGCGTTTCTGGCGCTGCTGACGGCCAGTGTCCTGGTGATGTTTCTGGTCAATATCTCTGGCAAGCCGGGCGTCGAGCACGGCATTCCCTATCCGGTGCTGGCCCGGGCCAGCATGGGTACCCGTGGCGCTCGCCTGCCGTCCATTCTGCGGGCCACGGTAGCCGTGTTCTGGTACGGCGCACAGACGTACTTCGCTTCAACGGCGCTCTATCTGCTGCTGGTCACGATCACGGGCTATCACAGCGAGTCGGAATGGATGGGCCTGTCGCTGCTGGGCTGGATTTCGTTCCTGCTGGTGTGGTGCCTGCAGATCGCCATCTTCTCTCGCGGCATGCAGTGGGTCGGCACCTTCCTCAATTTAGCCGGACCTTTTGTTTATCTGGTGATGCTGGGCTTGCTGGTGGTGTTGTGGCAGAAGTCGGATGGCCAGCTGTGGGACGCCGCCCAGACCATCTTCGCGCCGGAACATCCGACCTGGCAAAGTGAATTCACCGGCTTTATCGCCATCGTGGGCACCATGGTGGCGTACTTTGCGGCGGTAATGATCAACTTCAGCGACTTCTCCCGCTACTCCCGCAGCCACCGTTCCATGATGCTCGGCAACCTGATCGGCCTGCCCCTGAACATGGTGCTGTTCTCCGCGCTGGCCCTGCTGATCACCGCCGGCGCTGCCGTGCTTTACGGCGAGAAAATCGTCAACCCGTCGCAGATCGTGGAGCGCACCGACAGCGCCCTGCTCAGCGTCATCGCTGCCGTGACGTTCTTTGCCGCCACGGTGGGCATCAATCTGGTGGCCAACTTCATTCCCGCCGTCAACGGCATTGCCAACATGGCCCCGGCCCGGCTCAACTTCAAACGGGCCGGCTGGATCACGTCGCTGTTTGCTCTGGTGATCGGCGGCTTCTGGGTCAGCTTTATCAGCCGGATTGGCATCAGCGGCTTCGTTAACACACTTGGCGCGACCCTCGCCCCGCTGTACGGCATCATGGTGATGGACTACTTCATCGTGAAGAAGCAGCAGCTCAAGCTGAAAGACCTCTACAGCAGCGATCCGGCAGGCGCCTACGCCTACGAGGCCGGCTGGAACCAGAAAGCCCTCTTCGCCTTCCTGATCGGTGCCCTGTTTTCGGTCTCCAGTGTCTGGGTCGAGGAGATGAGCCAGCTCTCCGGTTACGCCTGGCTACTGGGCGCCGTGATTGGCGCACTGATGTACGCCGTGGCGATGTCGTCCGCCGTCCGTGAGGCCGGTTCACGCTACCACAATAGGCGCATGGCGCCGTAGGATTTACCGGGCCCGACGAACACCGGCGGCCAGGTCGCGTGTCAGGTCGTGGAGCGCGTCCCTGGCCGCACCGGGCGATGGGGCATGTTCCACACAGCTTACCAATGCTGACCCCACGATCACCGCCTCACTGAACCGGCCAATCGCAGCTGCGTCTTCGGCCGTGCGGATACCAAAACCCACGCCGATGGGCAGATCCGTGTGTTTGCGGATGTCGGCCAGGGTGGTTTCCACGCTCTCCTGGGTGGGCGATGCGGCACCCGTCACGCCGGCCACGGAAACGTAGTAGACAAATCCGGACGCCTCACGCAGCACCTGCTTCAGCCGCTCGCCTTTCGTGGTGGGGGTGACGAGTCGAATAATGTGGATTCCCGCATCCCGGGCCGCCTGGAAAAACGCTCCGTCGTGATCGGGTGGCAGGTCCACGATGATGAGGCCATCGACCCCGGCCTCGACCGCGTCCCGCAGGAACCGGTCAGCGCCGTAGCGATAGATGGGGTTGTAGTAGCCCATCAACACCAGGGGGGTTTCCCGGTCCTGTTCGCGAAACTGTTGCACCATCGCCAGTGTCTTTTTCTGGGTCTGCCCGCCGTTAAGCGCTCGCAACGACGACTTCTGGATCGCCGGACCGTCCGCCATGGGATCGGTAAACGGCATACCCAATTCGATAATGTCCGCGCCAGCGGCGGGCAGCCCCTTGAGGATATCCAGCGATGTGTCGAGATCCGGATCACCGGCCGTAACATAGGTCACGAGCGCCGGGCGATTCTCGGCCTGGGTGCCTGCAAGCCGCCGGTCGAGTCGGGAAGTGGGTGTCATGATGCCATCTCCGCTGCGTGTGATGGGTTCGAACCGCCAAGGTACTCGGCGACGCTGGCCATATCCTTGTCGCCCCGGCCGCTCAGGTTCACGACCATCAGGTGGTCTTTCGGCAGTGTCGGTGCCCGCCGGGCCACTTCCGCCAGCGCGTGGGCCGTTTCCAGTGCGGGGATGATGCCTTCCTGCCGGCAACACAGCTGGAAAGCCTCCATGGCTTCCTGGTCCGTGATCGACACATAGTCCACCCGCCCCTGCTCGTGCAACCAGGCGTGCTCGGGGCCAATGCCCGGATAATCCAGGCCCGCCGAGATGGAGTGGGCGTCGGTGATCTGGCCGTCCTCGTCCTGCAGCAGGTAGGTGCGATTGCCGTGCAACACACCCGGCGTACCACCGCTCAGGCTGGCTGCGTGCTTGCCGCTCTCAACCCCATGCCCGCCGGCTTCAACGCCAATCATCTGCACCCCGTCATCCGCCAGGAACGGATGGAACAGGCCCATCGCGTTGGAGCCGCCGCCGATGCACGCCACCAGCGAGTCGGGCAGCCGCCCTTCCTGATCCAGTATCTGCTCTCGGGTTTCGCGGCCGATGACCGACTGGAAGTCCCGCACCATGGCTGGATACGGGTGCGGCCCGGCCACGGTACCGATCACATAGAAGGTGTCGTCGATGTTGGTCACCCAGTCGCGCAGCGCCTCGTTCATGGCATCCTTGAGGGTGCCGGTGCCGCTGCTGACCGGGATGATCTCGGCGCCAAGCAGTTGCATACGGAACACGTTAGGTTGTTGGCGCTCCATATCCGTCTTGCCCATATAAACCACGCACTGCATGCCCAACCGGGCCGCGACCGCCGCCGTAGCCACACCGTGCATCCCGGCCCCGGTCTCGGCAATGATGCGGGTCTTGCCCATACGCTGCGCCAACAGGACCTGGCCGATGCAGTTGTTGATCTTGTGCGCGCCGGTGTGATTGAGCTCTTCGCGCTTGAAGTAAATCGTGGCGCCGCCGAAATGCTCAGTGAGCCGATCCGCCCGGTACAGCGGGCTCGGACGCCCCACATAGTCGCGCTGGAAATACGCCAGCTGCGCCTGGAAATCCGGATCGTCCTGTGCCTTTGCGTAACAGGTCTGGAGTTCCTGGATCAGCGGCATCAGCGTTTCCGCCACAAAGCTACCGCCGAACTGGCCAAAAAAGCCGTTAACGTCTGGCTGCATGGAATAGGGATTCATAACGAACCTGCCTGCTCATTGATTGAGTGAACTGAAATGAGATTAACGAAGGCAAGTGCTGGAAAAAATCGATAGAATTGCACAAACATGTGAGCTGGAGTCACACTTTATGAGCCAGGACATGCCCCCTCTCAGCGCCCTTCGGGCGTTTGAGGCCACCGCCCGACTGGGCAGCGTGACCGCTGCCGCGGGTGAACTGCACGTCACCCACGGCGCCGTCAGCCGCCAGTTGCGCAGCCTCGACGAGCACTTCGGCACGCCTCTGTTTACCAAGGCGGGCCGGGGCATCCGACTCACCCATCAGGGCGAGCAGCTTCAGCGGGGTGTCGGGGATGCCTTTTCCCGCCTGCGCGAGAGTTGCGCCGAGCTCAAACGCAGTTCCGAGGAAGGGCCCTTTGTCCTGAACTGCCCCGGCAGCCTCCTGGCCCGCTGGTTCATTCCCCGGCTGGAGCGGCTTCACCGGGAACTGCCGGATATCAGACTGCAAGTCGGTGACAGCGACAGTGAACTCGACCCTCGCCACAGCGAAGCCGGCGCCACGCTCCTTTTTTCCGAGCCGCCTTATCCCGCAGAACTGGGCGTCATCGAACTCGCCCCGGAAAACATCTGCGCCGTAGCCAGGCCCGATCAGGCCGAACGGTTCGATAGCCAGGACCCCGCCACGATATTCACGAGGCCCCTGCTCCACACCCGCTCGCGCCCCCAAGCCTGGCCGCAATGGGCCCAGGCGCACGGACTCGATGAGGCGCGCCTGGCTCAAGCCGTGGAAGCGGGCCAGGGCTTCGACCACCTCTACTACCTGATTGAAGGGGCTCTGGCTGGTCTGGGTGTGGCCATTGCCCCTCGCTTGCTGGTGAAGGACGATCTGGCCTCCGGGCGCCTGATCGCCCCCTGGGGCTCGGTCGAGACCAGCGGTCGGCTGTGCCTGCTGTTGCCGCACTATGTGTCGCACCGGCGTGGCGAACAGCTTGCCGCCTGGCTGCAACGCGAACTCAACCCATAGGCAGCCCAGCCCCGGCGCCCCGCGGTAGCGCTCTTCACATTCCCTCGCATTTAACGGGCTGATTCGTCTTTAAAAATGGCGACCTTTCGCAGTTTGAACCATGCTGTAAACAGGACATTTGACCCGTTTTTCAGTCAATCAGGGAAAAGCCATGATAAGGATGCATGGGGAATACCGCAGGCACCTGCGGTCAGGGATTCGGATTCCGGTCGTTTTCAGCCACGCCGGCCGCACCTTCGAAACGACAACACTCGACATTTCCGCCAGTGGTCTGCGTCTGAAAAGACCGGAGCACGTGCATATTCGTGCCGGCGAAACCATCGACATCGAGTTCCGTGACCGAACCGGCACCAGGGTCGCTGCGACCGTGATGCACTCCGGCAAAACCCACATCGGCTTACAGTTCTATGATCGGCGCTTCTCCGGCAATGAGCTGAAGGCCCTCTACGACGTCGCCCCTCTCTGGCAACGCCTCAGCGCCACCAGCAAACGCACACTCTGGAAGAAGAGCCGTCGTCTGGCGGTTTTTCTCGCCAACACTTACCTGCGCTCGCTGCTCCTCGCCCTGGTCCGGCCCCAGTTCCTGTTCGCGGTGTATGGCAACGAAAAGCAGGTTCGCTCCTATGTCTCCGACGATATGGCGCGGCGCCTGCCCTTCAACCTGATACTGGGGGTCATCCGCAACGAAAACATGCGCGGCTTGATGGTCGCCCCGCAATTCCTGGAGCATGAGTTGCAGGAAGACTCCGACAAAGTCCGCCTGTACATGGAGCGTCTGCAGGAGGATTTTCCGAATGTGCAGCGGATTGCACTGGTCGGACGACTGCCCAACTTCGTAAAGAAAGCAGGCATCGATATAAAGCGACCGCTGGTGGAGGGCAGTCTTGGCACGCGCTATATGATCTGGGACATCGCGCGACAAATGCGGGAGCGGCCGCAGTATCGCAACCAGAACAGCATTGTCGTGCTGGGCGGGGCCGGGCGCATCGGCAATGCTGTATGCCACGATCTCACCAGCCTGTACGACAGGGTGATTGGCCTTGATCCCCGCTACGAGGAAGACAACGAAATCAAAACCGATCAGGGGACGGTCCTGCAAACCGCCTCCCTCGAGCGTCTGAACGACGAAACGCTGTATATCGCGCTCACTCATCAGGGCGACGCGGTACTGGATCTCTATCAGCACATGCCCAACGGCGCCCTGATTGCCGATGACACTCATCCCTGCATTAGTTTGAAAGTGCGGGAACGCCTGCGGGAGAGTCAGATTGAGGTGGAAAAGATCGTACTGTCTCACGACCAATTTATGATGTGGCCGCGCATGCCGGACTGGAACAACCGGGATATCCCGGGATGTCTGGTGGAGGCCCTCGTCCTGCTTCGACAGCCGGATGTGGCCGAAGGCGGCTTTCACAGATTCTGTCAGGAAGCGGAATTTCTCGGCTTTACCGGCCGCCTGATCCGACCGCTGGATGAATAGCGATAACGGGAACGCCTTATGGTGACTCTCTGCAAATGGGCAGCAGCACTGATGGCCGCCCTGCTGTTGTGCGCCTTTTCCGTCAACGCCGGAGAAGTGATTCTCGATGGGGAGACGGGCCATCACAGCCTGAACGATCGCATCGACTATCAGCTCAGCAGCGGCCAGACACTTGAGCAGGTTGTGCAACCGTCACATTGGCAGGTAAAACGGGATCGCAACGTACTGAATCTCGGGTTCACGGATCAGTCCGTCTGGCTTAAAACAAATCTGAATATCCCTCACGCCCTGGACCAGCCCTGGTATCTGGTGATTCCCTACCCCCTGCTGGAGCAGGTGGATCTCTATCTCCTGCGCGACGGCCAGCTGCCGGCGTTCTACCACACCAGTCGCGAGGAAACCGAAACCCAGAGGGAGCAGGCCCAAAGCTATCAGATCGCCCTGCCTCTGCCTCAGGATCTCAGTGGCAACGTGAATCTTGTCCTGCGGGCCCAGTCCGCCTCCTCGCTGCAGGTGCCGGTGGAACTTTGGAGCCAGGATCGCCTGCTGGACGACTTTTCCCGGGAAAGCCTCTACTGGGGCATCTATTTCGGCATCCTCGGGGCGATGGCCACTTACAACCTGTTCCTGTTTCTCTCCATCCGGGATCCGGCCTACGGCTACTATGTGCTGTACATCGGCGCGATCAGCCTCTTGATGCTCTGCATCTCCGGCGTGGGCAGCGCCTGGATCTGGAGCGGCCAGCCGCTACTGACCCGATACGCCTTGCCTACAAGCACGGCACTGGTCTCACTCAGTGCCCTGATGTTTGCGCGCAGTTTTTTGAAATGGCAGGAGATTTCCTATCGCTGGGAACGCGGTCTGAACATCACCGCGGGCCTGGCCGGGGTGTTGATTGTCTACACCTGGGTCGATCCGATACACGGTGCCCTGTTCGCCGGTCTGTTGGGCACCCTGGTGATCGTGCTGGTCATCTCTGTGGGATTGGCCGCCCTCACCGCCGGTGTCGCCAGTGCCCGTTATTTCGTGCTGGCCTGGGCCGCCTTCGCGCTGGGAGCCTCCCTCTACCTGATGAACGTGTTCAACCTGCTGCCGGTGAATTTTCTCACCAACCATGCCATGCAGGCCGGCTCCGCAGCCGAGGTCCTGTTGCTGTCCTTCGCCCTGGCCCATCGCATCAAGGACGAGCGCACCCGCAAACTGGCCGCATTGCATCGCCAGCAACTGGCTGAGCGACAGGTCCGCGACATGGAAATGCAGTCGCTCGAACAGGCGATGCACGATTCCGCCACCAAACTGCCTAACGGCGCGCTGCTCAATCAGCAACTGCAAACGGTGATTGCCCAGGGACAACGGGTCGCACTCGCGTTGGTCCACTACCCCCAGGTCAAGGAGATTGCATCCAGCATGGGGCACAACCTGGCCGAGGACATGTTTTGCCAGCTGATGAAAAAACTGAACCATACGCTGGCGATGCTCGGTGGCGGTATCTGCCTGGAAGCGAAACAGCCCGCCTACATCGCCATTCCGGAGTTCGGTTCTGCCGCGTTCCTGGTCGACCTCAACCAGTTGCAGGGCAACCTGAAGCCGTTCGTAGAGCAGGTGGTCGGGCACCATGAGGTGACCTTTCATTCGGTCCGACTGCCGGTGCTCATGAACCTGCATTGTGGCGTGGCGCTCGCCCCGGAACATGGCAAGAGCACGGACATCCTCTATCAGCACGCGTCGGCAGCCCGGGACCGTAGCGAATCGAGAAAGGTGCCGGTGCAGGTCTACAGTGAGGAAATATCCGAGTTCGCCCGGCGACGACTGGAACTGCTGACAGCCCTGCCCCAGGCTATTGAAGATGACGAGATCGAACTCTACCTGCAGCCGCAAATGAACGGCACCGGCCAGGAACTGGTCGGCGCCGAAGTGTTGCTGCGCTGGCACAGTTCCCGGTTTGGGCCAGTGCCTACCTGGGAGGTCATCGAGATCGCGGAAAATGCGGGGCTGATGGATCTGCTCTCCCGTTATGTGGTCGCCCAGGCCTGGAGAATCATGCAGACTTTACGGGCACAGCATCTGGACATCACCTGCAGCATCAACCTGTCGGTCGAGAACCTGACCGACCGCCACTTCGTGCCGGATGCCCTTGAGGGCATCAGACAACACGGTATCCCGACGGACCGCGTCATTTTCGAGATGACGGAAACGGCGATGATGCACAACATGGAATCGGTCATCGATTCCCTGCTGCTCATTGCCAATGAAGGCTGCCGGATTGCCCTGGATGATTTCGGAACGGGCTACTCGTCCCTGGCCTACCTGAGTCGCCTGCCCATCCATGAATTAAAGATTGATCGCAGCTTTATCAGCCAGATGTGCTTGAATCGCAACGATCAGGAGATCGTCAAGAACACGCTGACCCTGGCCCGCACCCTCAATCTGGAGACTGTGGCCGAGGGTGTAGAGGATAAGGCCACCCTGACACGCCTCAGCGAACTGGGTTGCCACCGCGTTCAGGGCTACCTGTTTGCCAAACCGATGCCGGTGAAAGAGTTCTGTCGCTGGGCGTTGCAGCAAACGGTCGGTGAAAGTGCCGGCAAAGGTCACTGAGCGAAGCCCACACTCGCGCCGTTCATGAAGCGCTTTTACCGGACGGCACATGCCCCTATCCCACCCTGTGGCGATGAAACCGCGGCACCTTTCAGGCCAAAGAGAAGAGTGAGTACCTGACGGATATCGGGTAAAGTACGAAACGTGTGCGGCTTTCGCGACGATCGGCTGTGGTGACTCCGGCCCGTTTTCACTCACAGCCCACCCGATAATCCGTTGCTACCACTGACTTTTCCAGAAGGCCCCTGGGAAGTGGCATGACTCGACACGCCTCGCGCCGCACTGGCCGGTTTTCCACAAGCTGTTTACCCCTGATCGGGTGTCTGGCGCTGTTGCTGCTGGCGTGTTTTTGCGTGCAGGCGACATCGTTCGATGCCCCCACACAGTCTGCCGGCAGCGTTTTCTCCCCGTTGAAATTGAGTCAACTGGACGCCCAGTATCCTCTGGAGTCCCTGAAGCACTCGTCCGGTTTCATTCCGGCACCAACCGGGCAACGGTTGGAGAATGCGCCCGAACGCTCCCCTGACGCCCACCCGTTCGGACTGACACCCGATTTCAGGCAGCACCACCGCTATTGGCTCTACACCCATGTCACAAACCTCACGGAAAACGACCAGTGGATGCTACACATCAGTAACTTCGGGAATGTGCAGCCCAGGGTACTGATCCGCGGTCCTCACAGTCAGGAATACAGGACGTTTGACGAACAGGGGCGCACTAAGGACACCACGGCGACCAACACAACGGGCCGGGCGATCCCTTTGACGCTAAGTCCGGGAGAGTCGTACCAGATCATTATCGAGCTGGAGGCCGGATTTGTTGCTATTCAGCCTTATATCGGGTTGATGAGCCTCGGCCATTACAAGCTGTGGACGGCCCAGATGGATTACGCCTTCAAGCTGGCCATTGGTATCGCTCTTGGGCTCACCCTCGTCGGTCTCACCTGCTGGTTGCTGACGCTGGGAAACGTGTTCCTGTGGGCGGCCTTATCGTCGCTACTGCTGCTGGTCTATTATCTGTGGCACAGCGGTGCCCCCACCCTCTTTTGGCCATCGAACCACGAAAGAACGAACATCTACTGGATCCTGTTGGCATCGACACTGATCACCCAACTCCTGTTCGCGGCCGGGTTTCTTCGTATCAAACGGACATCGGCAGGGTGGTACCCCTTCTTTGTCGGGGCGGGGGTCATTACCTTGCTGATGTGTGTGGCCAACATGTTCGTTTCTGCACGCACGAATGTGATCCTCATATCCGTGAACTACGCGGTTGTCTGGATCGTCATTATCGCCTCCGGTATTGCCAAGGTTCGAACCGAAGGTCGTTACTATATTATTTATCTCCTGGGTTGGATCGTCCCCATGCTTTCCGTGGCCCATGTCCTCCTGTCGATACACAGCTCCCAGCAGCCAACCGAAGAAATCGGGCCTTCCTATAGAAGTATCCTCGTCCTTTACGGGCTGGTCCTGCACATGTTCCTGCACACGATCGCGTTGATATTGCGGATCAAAAAGATGGGGGAGGAAAAGCTGAAAACCGAGTTTATCAGCCAGGCCAAATCCCGCTTCATCGCCCAGAGCAGTCACGACCTGAACCAGCCACTGCACTCGATGAGTCTTTTCCTGGATCACCTCAAACCGCACGTCCAGGGGCTGGACGGCCAGAAAATCTTCTTTCGTCTCAAGAACACGCATCGGCAGATGCGCGACTCTTTCAAGGCCATCATGGATCTGAGCAAGCTGGAAGCCGGAGGCATCCAACCGCAATTCAAGCCCATCCACCTCGCCGATCTGTTTTCACGTTTGCAGCATGAATACGGGGTACACGCCGCGGAGAAAGGTCTTCGACTGACGTTTCATGACTGTTCGCTGACGGCCTTCAGTGACCCGCTGTTGCTGGAGCGCATGCTGCGCAACCTGATCTCCAACGCCATCAAATACACGGCATCCGGCCGGGTGGTTGTCGGCTGTCGACGACGAGGCTCACGGATTGATATCCAGGTTCTGGATACCGGATCCGGCATCGAACTGGCCGCGCACGAGCACATTTTCGACATCTATCAACGCTCAGCAACGGTATCGGAACAATCGGAAGGCTCAGGGATCGGTCTGTCCATCGTCCGGCACATCTCGGAGTTGCTGGATCATCCGGTCACGATAAGGTCTGAGCCGGGCCGTGGAAGCCGTTTCACCATCAGCATCCCCCGCCTGACGGAACGCTCGCCACGGCAAATCACGACGACTTTCCCGGAGGACAACCCCATCGTGGCACTGGTTTTCCAGGACCGGACACTGCAGGATGACCTGAGCGAACGATTCCGGAAATGGCATTGCCCGGTGCAGACCTTCGGGTCCATCGAGGCGGCGCAGTCCGCCACCCCGGCACCGTCGGTACTGCTCTGCGACCCGCCCCGCCTGAGCGAGGCGGCGCTGTCTCAGGAAGCCTTACGACAGTTCGCCCAAGGGACCGTAGCAGCCTGCACCAGCAAACCCGACACCGCCCTGCCCGGCGACTGGATTGCATTGACGCCGGTTGTCCGACCGTCCCAGCTGCGAGCCCTGCTTAACATCGCCGTGCGGCGCCGACAGGCCCGATTGACGGGAGCCGCCCCGGACGCGCCATTATTCGACGATGCAAAAGAATCGTTGCAACCGGAGTGAGCTGTTCTCATGACCCTGAAAGTGCTGATCATCGAGGACCATGAACTGTATCGCGATGGACTCCGACTGCTCGTCCTGGAGGCGCTCCCGGGTACGACCGTCCTGGAAGCAGGCGACTTCGCAAGCGCCCGATCCCGGCTCGCGGAACATCCGGATACGGATCTGGTACTGCTGGACATCCACATCCCGGGCACCGTGGGACTCGATGGCCTGAAGACCCTCAAAGCCAACCACCCGGCACTGCCACTGGTGGTGGTCTCCACCGTCGATCATCACGCCAGCATCCAGCAGATGTTGCAACTGGGCGCCGATGGGTTTGTTGCCAAAACCAGCTCCAGGGCCGTTATGATTCAGGCCTTCCAGGCCATCATGGACGGCGAAGAAGTCATCATCAGTGGCCAGGATCCCGCCGAAGCCATCAGCCTCTCTCCGCGCCAGATTGCAACGCTCGAACAGTTGGCGCTGGGCCTGCCCAACAAGGAAATCGCCTCGCAACTCAACATCGCTCCGGCCACAGTCCGGGAATACGTGTCCGATCTGCTGATGCGGTTCGAGTGTGATAATCGGACGCAGGTCGTGCTGAAGGCAAGGCGTTTGGGATTTATTCTGGATTAAGGGGATCGGTCTGTTGCTTCCACAGCGCTGACCGACTCCTGTGAGCCAGCTGTCATGACAAACGATCATTGACGAGACACAAAAAAGCCGGCCTAGGTCTGGCCGGCTTTCTCTGGCGTGTCTGATTCAATCGTCCATGCTGTCCGCAGACTCTGGCTTGGTCAGGTCGATCAGACCGAGGCAGACCGGCTACGCAAGCGCAGCATGACCAACGCCAGCAACCCCAGGCCCAGCAGCGCGCTGGATCCCGGTTCCGGCACGGAAACGGAGTGCCCATTAAATTCGGTGACATGGCTGAATGTCAGCCCATCCAGTTTTTTGACGCCGAAATATTGGGCCAGATCCAGAACCCCCCAATCCATGCTGCTGTTGTTACTGAACAGCATGAAGTTTTGTCCGTCCTTGACGACATAGAAACCTGGCATCGACGTCAGCGCGAAAGCGACAACGGTGCTGGATTCCTTGGTCACGAAGAGATCGACAGGATCCGTCTTGTCGGCGTAGGTGACCTGGTAGCCCAACACGCTTTCGACCCAGTTTTCTTCCGTTGTCGGGTTGGCATTGCCCAAAACGGACTTGGTCGTAGCAGCGACGAAGGTATCGAGACCGCCCACGTCAGTGTTGTCAGCAAGCAGGTAACCATAGGAGACCGGGCTAATCCCAAGAATCAGCGCAGCTCCGATGAACAGATGTTTAAGGCCCATTGTAAATACTCCAATACCTTTCACGACGAACCTCATGAGCCAAGGAAACAACAGCATGGCTTTGAGCCCCATGTAACAACGAGCAATTGCCGCGCCATATCCGTAACTCACTGTCTTTTAAGACAATGAGCAAGATTCGATCGGAAGAAAGCGACCTACCGTAAAGAAAATCGACAGGTAAAAAGTCGTCAGAGCAGGCTGCCCCCAGAGGGAAGGACCGAGTAGGCTTATGCCGCAGCCTATCACCCGCGAGGAACGGCGGAGCAGGCGTTCAAGGGACTGTCACATTTATCGACACGGGTGGATTTCAGAGGAGCCCTTTACCGAAAACCACCGCACAGAAACGAACACGGCCCCTTCCCCGGTGGCATCGGTGTAAGCCGTTCTGCGGCGAGCAAAAATCGGAACACGCCTCTACAGCAGAATGACGCCCCAGCAAACCGAAATGATCACCAGCCCCACAAACTGGGCGGCGCTGCCCATATCCTTGGCCTGTTTGGAGAGCGGGTGAAGTTCCATCGACACCCGGTCAACGATGTTTTCAATGGCCGAGTTCAGCAACTCGATGGCGAGGGAAAGCAACGGCGCGGCGATCAGGACTGCCCGTTCGGCGCGGGTGACATCGACCCAACAGGCAATGGGAATCAGGATGACGTTGATCAACACCAGTTGACGAAACGCCGCCTCATTGAGAAACGCCGCCTTGAGACCCTGCATGGAATAGCGGGTTGAATTCAGGATTCGGGTTATTCCTTTCCCGCCTTTCAGCGCGTGGGCACCGGGTTCATGAATTGATTTGGACATCACTGGCCTTATGTTCATCGGGCAAGGAATAAGAAACCGGCGACGCGTCGAAGCTAGGCAACGGTCCGGGTTCAACAAGAGGCCGAATTATGACCGCTGGATTCGACTTTGAGAATGCGGGTCCTCCGAAGCCCGGCGCACGGTCGTGACCCAAGTCAGGTGTGCCCCGCATCGCCCTACCTCTTCACATGGCCTCTTTGTTGGCATGAAGGGCAGAAATACAATCGACGACTCGCCATGGCGGTTTTCACGATCGGCCCATCGCACTCGTGGCAGACCTGACTTTCACGATTGAACACCATGTGGCGGCGTTGGCCGAAGGTCCAGCCGTGGCGCTTGAGCCGTTCGGCCCGCTCCGGGTCGTTGGTAACGCCCTTCAGGGTATACGCGCGCTGGAGCATCCTCAGGATGGCCTCGGCCAGGCGCCGGCGTTCGACGTCGTCCAGATCCCGGGGGCGCGTGTCGGGCGCCAGCCGGGCCTCAAACAGGATCTCCGAGCGCAGGTAGTTTCCGATGCCCGCGATAAAGGCCTGATCCAGCAGCAGGCCACTCAGATTCCGGCCGCGGAATCGCCGGTCTTCAAACACAGCCAGCAGGTCGTCCACGCTGACGACCTGGTTCAACGGGTCCGGTCCCAGTCGTACCAGATAGTCCACCTGATCCAGTTCATCCGGACGCACCAGCCGGATATCCGACGCACTGTACAGCCGGGCCGCTTTTTCCGCACCGAGGATCGCGAACCGAAGCTGCCGGTTGGTCGCCGGTTCCCGATCAGACGGGCCGATCATCCATTTCCCATACAGCTGGTTGTGACTGTACACACACCAGGGACCGTCCTCGTCGGTGGCGGCCAGAAACACCAGGACGGCCTTGCCCCGAGCTTCAACGCTCGTCACCTGACGCCCTGCCAGCAACGGCTCGAACGACTTGAAGCGCTCAAAGGCGAACATCACGGTCTCCGCAGTCCGTCCTGCAACCGCGCTGCCGATCTCATCGACCATGCGGCGTATTTCGGGGCCCTCGGGCATGGATCTCCTCTCCTCAATTCGTCGTCCGAAGGACTACGCGAGACCGGCAGGCTCGGACCAGCTCTTTTCGGTATTCCTGTTCAGGGAAATGGCCTTACCCATTTTCGGATGGAAATGTTCAGCCAGGTCATGATTGACGAACGCAAACAACACGATATTCGCTATCATGGCGGCTGCCGGGCCCTATTGCGTTAGCGAGCACGCCCTTGTCTCGCTGGTGACCCGGCGTTCTGCACGTTATTGAACCAGACGTTGGCACACGCCAGAGCGACCTGATCATGCGGTCGCCTTGTCCCGCCCTGCCAGCCTGTTCATATCGAGTTGTGGATCACGCGAATAACCGGACGGAACCGTCCCACAATAAACCGATGTCTTATCCGGGAGAATCAATGGATACGTGGTATCTGCTGTGTTTCCTTTCCGCGACCGCGGTGCTGGTCGCCTTCGCCAATCAGTTCTTCCTGAACATGCAGACGACCATCGCCATTACCTCCGGGGCAGTGGTCATTTCGCTGCTGCTGATCCTGGCGGTTAAAGTCCTTGGCAATCAGACCGCCGTGGCGGTGTCCAGAATGCTCGGCACCATTGATTTCAAATCGCTGCTGCTGGACGGGATGCTGGGGCCATTGCTGTTTGCCGGGGCGCTGGAAATCGACCTGCGCAGCATGCGCCGGCATCGCTGGGAAATCACGATCCTGGTCCTGTTTGGCACCCTGGCGTCGACGTTCTTGGTGGGCTACTTCATCTCCTGGATCATGGACATGATGGGCTGGGACGTCCCGCTGGTCTACTGCCTGCTTTTCGGCGCCCTGATCAGCCCGACCGACCCGATCGCCGTACTGGCCATCATCAAGCAGATGAAAGCGCCGCCGTCCATTTCCATTCAGGTCGAAGGGGAATCCCTGTTCAATGACGGCGTCGGCCTGGTGGTTTTCACCACCATTTTTGCGGTGGCCTTCACTACGGCGGAACCCACATTTGGCAACGTCGCGGATCTGTTCCTGACGGACGCCCTGGGCGGCATCGCGTTTGGTATGTTGCTGGCCATCGTGGGTCACTTCCTGCTGATCAAGAGCCAGGATGGCAACATCCGCCTGCTGCTGACCTTCTGCATCCCGACGGCCGGGTTTGCCCTGGCGAACATGATGGGGGTTTCCGGCGCCCTGGCGATGGTGGTGGCGGGGATCTTCGTCGGTAACGTCACGCGCGCCAAAGCCGCATCGATGGCCCGCCTGAGCAGCATTCGCAACATCCGCAACTTCTGGCACGCGGTGGATGGCGTTCTCAATGCCTTCCTGTTCCTGCTGATCGGCCTGTTGGTGGTCACGCTGCCGGTAACCTGGCAGCAGATTGTCCTGGGCCTGCTGGCCATTCCGACCGTGCTGCTGGCCCGCTTCATCAGCATCAGTCTGCCGTACCTGGCGTTCCGGCGGTTCCGAAGCTACGACAAGCATTCCGTGCTGATCCTCACCTGGGGCGGTTTGCGCGGTGGCCTGGCGCTGGCGATGGCGGCGTCCATCCCGGCGGGGAAAATCTTCTTCAACGGCGTTGACCTGCACACCCTGCTGCTGCTGATCACTTACATCGTGGTGATCTTCTCCATCATCGTGCAGGGGTCCAGCATCAAGCCGTTGATCCGGAGCAGTCTGGCCGCCCAGAAAGAGGGGTGATCCATCATGGGGGCGCCGGCATCCGCCGAGCCCCTTCTCCCTGTCCTACCCCGTTTTCAAAACGCCCGATCAGCCCTGGTCGGGTATTTCGGGGTCAACCAGCAACGCCAGCAGATGCAGTGATTCCTGCCATCCCTGGTAACAGAACTCCACCGGTATGGCCTCGGGAACACCCTCCTGCACGATGGTCAGTTCAGTGCCGCACAAGACCGGCTTCAGTTGAATGGTGACCTGCATTTCCCCTGGCAGGTTGGGATCATCGAACTGATCGGCATGACGGATCAGTTCCCCCGGTTTGAGTTCCAGGAAACGCACGCCGAACGAATGCTTCGTCCCGGTCGTGAAGTTGGTGAATGACATGTGATAGCCACCGCCTTCGCGCGCGTCCATCGCGTCGATGTGGCCCGAAAACCCGTGGGGCGGAATCCACTTCACCAGGGCATCCGGATCGATAAAGGCACGATAGACGCGGTCAGGACTGCCGCGCAGAACGCGGTGTAAACGGATGGTATTGCCAGACATGGTGCTTCTCCTGATTGAGTTCACGAGTGCCTTTTTGTTGAGAGGCACGGTCTAGTCGAATCAGCGGGCGGCCATTCGACACCCGCCTGTCTGGCAATCGAGGAACGTTTAACGCTCTCCTAGTTCACGTTAAAGTCGCTCCTGCAGCGCCTCAATGAACCCATACAGATCCACCACCTTTTCCGATTCCGGGTTGGTGATCTTACCTTTCAAATCAGCGGTGATGACGCCATCGGCCACGGTGTCTTTCAAGGCCTGTTTGAGCCGGCCGGCGTAATCGGCCAGTTCCCGGTTGCCGTCCCGTTCGCCGAGGGTTTCCAGGGCGTTGCCCAGCGCGTAGATCAAGGCCGACGGGTTGAAATGGGCCTCTTTACCGCCGCTCTCCTGATACTTGATGTACAGGTCATGGGCGGTGCCGTGCGGCGCTTCGAACAGCATCGCGCCGTCCTTGCTTTCGATGATCGAGCTGGCCGTGGCCAGACTGCCGCCCAGGGCGGCGGAGATATCCGAGAAGATGTCTCCGTCCAGGTTCTGTGACGGATAGAGCGCGTTCCGGGGCGGGTCGGTGATCATCTTGATCAACTGGCGGGACGGCCGCATGATCATGAAGGACGGCGGCGGCGTGTCCTCTTTGGCCAGCTCCCGGCGGACCTCGGTGATGACCTCGCTGAAGACTTCGTCGTACTCCATGTATTCCCGCTTCAGGCCGAAGTAGACCTCCTTATCCTTGCGTGAGGCATCGCGGAACACCTGGCTGACCCAGTCCTTGATGGCTTCGCGGTCATTGGACATCAGCAGCATGGGATCGCCTTTCCTGACGTGCCGGGCGTGCCGCTCTTCACCGTCCACCACCACCTTGACGATGCCGTCTTCCCGGGCCGGCGCGTTGAAGCTGCCGTACTGGTCACCGCCGCCGGCACTCATGCGCGAAATCGACACGTGAACGTGACGGTCCGGAATGCCGTAGCGTTTGAGCTGATTCACCAACTTGAACAGCTTGCGCCCCGTGGTGTTGTCCGGCACGCCCCACAGGGCGCGTTCCGGCGGATTGGAGACGATCCGCGCCGCCTGGGCGTCAATCAGCTCGTAGTGGAACTCCAGACCGATGGCTTCCACCTTGTCCTGATACTCGTTCTTGTAGACATCCTCGATCGCAGAACGCATCGCCCCGTCATAGCCCGGGATTACCGTGTCTTTGAGACCCAGGTAAATGTCCCGCTTGTCGTCGATGGCATGCTGGAAAAACTGGCGGGCCCAGTCCCGGATATCGGCCATATCGTTGGTCGCCAGCAACAGCGGGTCGCCCTTGTTGATCTCCCGGCGATGCAATTCTTCAGGATCGCCGCTGCTGCCCACAAACATCAGCTTGATGATGCCGGTGGCGCGGGCGAGTTCGTTGAAACTGTCCTTGATGCCGCCGTTGTCCATGGTCATCACTTCGATGTCACGATCGATCCATTCAGGACGACGCACACGGAGATTGCGGAACTGGATGTCCTCCCGGGTGATGTTGCCGCCGATGCCCTTGCGGATGGCGCCGTTGGGGGACTTGGTCGCCAGCGGATCCAGGGCGTCGCCGTCAACGTCCGGGTATTTCTTGAGCAGGTCTTCCAGCTGGCTGCGGTTGACGGTAATCCCCGCGTTCTTGATGCCAACGCCGTATTCCTTGATCGCCTCGATGGCTTCGGTCACCGCCCGGCCGTTGGTGGCCAGCCGATTCTCGGCGGAGAGGTCGATTTCCTTGAGCTTGATGTCCAGCCTCGACGTCACGAACGTTTTCAGGAGTGCCTCGAAAGCCACCTGGGCCATCTCGTCGCCGTGGAGGATGACCAGCGGCGAATCCACCGGAATCTTATTGCCCATCGCGTTCTCCTTTCGCTTGTCCTGTGAGTCGATACATGGAAATCAAATAGGGATGCCTTTATTAACCCTATGCGTGATTGAGCGTGGGTCAAGGGGCACTCGGACTCAATCGCCAGCGTGCGAGGGTTTGCGCAGCAACCCCTCCGCAAGGGAGCGGAAAGCATCCACCACCTTTTCAAACACGGCTCGTGAATCATCGGCCGCGGCAATCCACAGCGCGGCATTGAGAGCGGCGCCGTTGAGCAGGCGGGCCGCGGCTTCGGCATCCACCGGTCGTACCGTGCCTTCTTCGATGAGCGCCTGGATCGTTTCCATGGTGGTGCGTAGGCAGGCGTTCTGGTTTGGCCATTGCGACGGGTCACCCAGCACCGCCGGCCCGTCCAGCAGCATGATGCGCTGGATCTCCGGCTCCAGGGCCATCTCCATATAAGCGATGCTTTCCTCCATGAAGCCCAGCCAGGCGCCGTCCGCCTTTTCACGTGCTGCGCGCATGCGCACCAGCATCTCCGCGTCCATCTGATCGATCACCGCCTGCAGCAAACCCTTCTTGTCGCCGAAGTTGTGGTAGAGCGCGCCCCGCGTGAGGCCGGCTGCGGCGGTCAGGTCATCCATGGAGGATGCCGCGTAACCCTTCGCTGCGAACGCCTTGCGGGCAGCCTGAATCAGTTTGGCCCGGGTTTCCTCGACCATCTGTGCGCGTTTTCTTGCAGCCATTCGTGCTCCTGTTGCGATCGCATACGCTTCGTATGCTAATTGACATACGCCGCGTATGTAAGATTATACTGACATACGCCTCGTATATTAATGACGATATCGAGGCAGTGAAAGCCCGAAAGGTCTCTGGTTATCCGCCGGCCGGCCTTTCAAACCATCCTCTTTGATCGGAACTGAAACCATGACTCAACGCGACGCCATCTTTCCCGCAGGGCGACAGGCCCTCTACGACATCAACCGCTACTCCGCAGCCATTCGTTCAGGCGACCTGCTGTTTGTCTCCGGCCAGGTCGGCAGCCTTGAGGACGGCTCGCCCGAGCCCGACTTCGAAAAGCAGGTTCAACTCGCCTTCGACAATCTGGCAGCCGTTCTCAAGGCCGCCGGATGCACCTTCGACGACATCGTCGACGTCACCACGTTCCACACCGACCCGGAAGCACAATGGAACGCCATCGACACCGTCCGGCAGAGAGTGTTCGGCGAACCGCCCTACACCAATTGGACGGCGGTCGGCGTGAACTGGCTGGCCGGCTTTGATTTCGAGATCAAGGTCATCGCCCGCATTCCGGCCGCAGCGTGACGCATTGGCGGCCCGGCAAGGCCAGGCAGGCGCCAGCGCAGCTCACTTCGTCCGGGCCGCCATCGTCAGCACCCATCGCAAACGGAACAGGAGGCATCCAAGTGAACGTCTTTATCATCGGTATCAATGGCGGCGTCGGCCGCCTGCTTTCGCGTCAGCTGCAAGAACGGGGAGATGGCGTCTATGGGCTGGTCCGCCAGCGGGAGCAGCAGGCCGAACTGGAAATAGAAGGATTGACCACCGCCGTGTGCGACCTGTCGATTATAACGGTGAACGAACTCGCAGCAGCCTTTGACAATATGGACGCGATTGTCTTCAGCGCGGGTTCGAACGGTGGCAGCCGGGAAACCACAAAGGCGATTGACGGCGACGGCATCGAGAAGGCCATCAAGGCGACCCGCATCGCCGGCGTCGACCGCTTCCTTTCGGTATCTGTGCTACCTGAATCCTGGCGGGAACGGACACTGGGCGACGACGTGGAGTACTACTTCGCCATCAAGAAAAGGGCGGATGTGATACTCAGCCGGAGCGATCTGGACTGGGTGATCCTGCGACCATCCATGCTGACCGATGAACCGGGCTCAGGCACTGTCTCCCTCGGTCCGGCGGAGCATCACGACCAGATTGCCCGCGAAGACGTGGCCCGCACGCTAGCAGAGCTGATCCACGAATCCCGGATCAGCCGGCAGATTCTGGAGCTCAATGCCGGTTCGATGCCGATCAGCGCGGCGGTTCGGGCGAATATTCGTGCCGATGCCTGACGGGCGGAAATCCCGGTGTCCACACCAACCGGGATTTCCGGGTAACGTCAGAGTCGCGTCATGGCCCGATCACTGCAGGTTCAATTCGTAGACGCGCTCGTCGTTGGCGTTAACCTCCAGGAAAGTCGCGTTCGGGGCCTTATCCGCCACAAAGTTGAGGGCCCGGTTGGTATTGGGCACCCGGAAGATCGGCTTGACCGACGTTCCGCTGCTGATGGTAGCGAACGACCAGTTGCCGTCGGCCGTCGGCGTCACCGGACTGTTGTTGCGGATGTAGTCCGCCAGGATGGTGCGGTTGGCATCGGGCGAATTGATGACGATGTGGTCGCTGCCCGTGCCGGGGAAGACCCCGCCGTTGGCACGGTAGTTGTTGGTGGCGACAATGAATTCCTGATCCGACGTTACCGCCGCACCCTGGTATTGCAGGTTCTGGATGCGATGGGCGCCGTCGTTGATGACGTTGCAGTCCCGGTCGTCCCGGGGTGGTTGGGTCACGTCGATCTCGTAGGTCACGCCGTCGATCACGTCGAAGTTGTACGTGGGAAAGCCGGTGTAATTGACCAGTTCCTGGGGGGCGCTGCTGCCGGTGTCAATCTGGTAGAACTGGGAGGCCGAACATTCCAGCCAGCCCTTCAGCTCGTCACCGGTGACCTTCACCGCCACCAGGGTGTTGGGGTAAAGGTACAGATCCGCCGCGTTGCGCAGGGTCAGCTCGCCCGCGGGCACGGTGGTAAAGCTGCCTTCGTCGCTGCAATCGCCGTTGCGGTCACAGGCCTTGAAAGGTGCCGCCGCCGACAGTACCGGCAAGTCCTGCAGGTTGACGTCCCCCTGAATCAGATCCTCCACATAGGCCTTTTGGGCGTCGCTCACGATCTGGATCGAGGGATCGTCCTTCACCAGCGCCAGGAAGCTGAACATATCGTCCGTCGAGGAACCGATTGGCGTGCTCATGTAATCCAGAGTCGCCTGATGGTCACTCGCGACCGCGGCGGTGATCGTGCTGTCCGCTTCCACCACCGATTGGCCATCCACCATCACCGGACGTGCCGCCACCTGACTGTCGGTGATCGTCCAGGCATCGTCGCCCGCACGGTAGTCCAGTGTCAGGTCGATGACGCCCAGATGGTCGCCCCAATAACCCGGCATGACCGCGGGCACGCCCTTGATGGTGCCCTTGTCGACATCCACGTCCGGGGTGTCCGCAAAGGTGTCGGACGGGAACACCAGGTGGCTGTGACCCATCATGATCACATCGATGCCCGGCACGTCCGCCAGGTACCAGCTGCTGTTCTCGGTCTTGGCGGCGGGATCATAGGGCTTGGTGCTGATGCCCGAATGGGCGATCGCCACCACCACGTCGGCGCCTTCGGCCTTCATCTGCGGGACATAGCGCTCCGCCATGGCCCGGATGTCCTTGGTGATGACGTGACCCTGCAGGTTGGACTTGTCCCACTGCATGATCTGGGGCGGCACGAAGCCGATAAAGCCGATCGTCAGCTCATGCACATTGCCGTCGCGATCCTGGACCGTTTTATCGACCAGCTTGTAGGGGCTGAAATACGGCTCGTCGTTGTCCGGATTGTCATCGCCATCGTCCTTGAAGATATTGGCGCTGATGTACGGGAAGTCGGCGTCGTTGACGCTTTCGGCCAGGTAGTCGAGACCGTAGTTGAACTCATGGTTGCCGTAGTTGGCGACGGTGTAGTCCAGCAGGTTCATCGCCTTGTAGACCGGATGCACTTCGCCCGGCGCCAGCCCCGCGGCCTGACGCCAGTCGCCCATCGGGCTCCCCTGGATCAGGTCGCCGTTATCCACGAGCACGTAGTTGCCGGGCTCGCTCAGCTCGGCCCTGGCCTGACGGATCAGGCTGGCCGTGCGGACCAGTCCGATCTGGGGATCCGGCACGTCGCTGTAGTAGTTGTAGTCCATCACGTTGGAATGGATATCCGTCGTCTCCATCAACCGCAGGTCGACGGTGGCCTCGCTGGCCGTACTGTCATCATCGGAATTGCACCCGCTCAGCAAAGCGGCGCCGGCCATCACGCAGAGGGGCAGGATTCGGACAAAGTGACGCATTCAAGTTCCTTCTTATGCTGGTTTCAGGGTTGAGAGAGGCCTGCTCACGATCGGCACTCAAGGGCACCCGCTGGGCAACGTCAGTTGGGTGACCGATTCCACGCTGGGCGTGCTCATGTACTCGTCGCGCTGGCCGTCCACTTCCAGCACCTGACCGATCACTCCGGGGTTATTGGCCGGGCTGTAGTAGGCGCGTTGGTCGGCTTCCAGCTTGACGTAGATCGATGTGGAACCGTCCAGGTCAGCCAGTTCCAGGGCGTAAGGGTCGTTGATGCCCTGCACCACGGTGCCGATCACAGTCAGGGGCGTGCCGATTGAGCTGGCGTAGGCGGTACTGACCGACACCGCATCGGCGGATCCGCAGTCGGCGGTCGAACCACCACCGCTGCTCACCAGCTGCATGTCCGTGACGTTTTCCACGCTGGGCTCGGACATATAGTCGTCCCGCGTTCCGGAGACCTGCAGGGTCTGGCCCACCAGCGACGGATCGTTCTGGGGACTGAAGGTGTCCCGGTACTGGCTGTCCAGCTTGACGTAGAGGGTGGCGGACGCGTCCTGCGGATCGGCGATCTCCAGTGCGTACTCTCCGTTGATCGCCTGAGTGATGGTGCCGGTGACGGTCACGTCCGTGCCATTGGGCTGGGCCAGTGCGGCACTGACGCTGATGGCGTCGCCGCCCGGCGTGGTGCTGCCGCCCCCGGCCGGATTGGCCGCCCCGTAGGCACCGTCGGCGAAGGTGGCGGCATCCCATGGGTTATAGCCGCCGGAAGGCGTGCTCCAGGCCTGGCCGCCGTCCGGATCGCTCTGCTCCTCGCTGGCCATGGGGTTGGGTGTGGCGTCACCGGCCGGATGGGCACTGCTGTCGAAGTGGGTGTAGCTTTCCGGCTGGGCCAGCCAGTTCACCAGATTGACGGCGAGGACGGCGGCATTACCGGCGTCGGTCCAGCCGGGATAGGTGGACTTGGTGGAACCGGAGTCCTGTCGCAGATAGAGCGGCGAGTCGTCCTCGATGGGACTGGAATCCCCGATGAAAGCCGCCTTACCGGCGCCAGCTTTGGAAATGGCCACATAAGGCCCTTCATCCCGGCCGCCAAAATAAACACCGGAATCCACCGCATGGCTCCAGCGGGCCGGGCTGTCTGCATTGGAGAAATAGACCAGCCCCTTGGCCCGGGACGGATCGGTGATCGCCAGCGTGGCGCCACCGGCCATCAGGATCGGATCAACGCCCTGGGTAATCCCCTCCCCCTGACCGCTGCCAACGATGCCGCTGACGCCGGAGAGCCAATCGATGGCATTGAAGCGGAAACGCAGACCGAAGGTCTGGGCCAGCCAGCCGGCGCCGGCCTGTCCCGGATTGCGCAGGTCGCCATAGGCGCCGCCGATATTGAACTGGCTCAGGGTCGCGCGGTTATAGCCGTTGAAGACTTCCGTACTGTCCCAGGTGTTGAGGTTGCGGTCGGCGTTGTAGTGGTCGGCGATAAAAAACACGCCTTTCCCGCTGGCCACAAAATCCGCCAGCGCCGACTGCTCGGCCTGGGTAAACGGTCGATTGCTCTCGGCCAGCACCAGTACGTCCGCCGCGCTGATACCGGCAGCCGTGATGACCGCCTCGTTGGCGCTGGTGGCGGCGTTGCCCGGTGCCGTGTAGTCATCCACAAACTGGATCACGCCGTCGCCATTCTTGTCGACGCCACGATACTCCTGCACCGTGTAACCCTCGGCCACCAGGGCATCGGCAAAGTCGGAGAACCCACCGTTGATGACCCAGTCGGCGTTACCTTCGGTGCCGCCGTGGGACACGTCAAACATCACCACTTTGCCGTTGCTGTTACCAGCCGCTGGCGTTTTGAGGGGAGCCGGGTAATTCCAGGTGTAGGGCGTCGCCAGGACACTGGCGGAGAGGAGGGTGAGAGCGAGAGCAAACAGCGGGCGAAATCGGATCCATCCGGTCATGACATTCTCCAAGGGGGCGCAGAAAAAACGCCTCCACTCTGGAACACTCACATGACCGAATGATGGCCCTCAGTTGACCTTTTAATGACGTTCCTGTGTCAATGCCGGCCTCCTTTCAGGCCGCCGGATGGCAGCCGCCGGGGGAAGAATCAGTGATCTTTCCAGTCCGGCTTGCGCTTATCCAGAAACGCACAGATGCCCTCCTGGGCGTCGTGGGCCTGCATGTTGTCTGCCATCACGGTGGCGGTGTATGCATAGGCCTCGGCCAAAGGCATTTCCAGCTGCCGGTAGAACGCTTCCTTTCCGATTTTCAGCGTGTGGCCGGATTTGTCGGCAATCGTCCGAGCCATTTTGTGCACCGTGTCGTCCAGGACCTGCTCGTCCACCGCCCGGTTCACCAGACCGATGTCCTCGGCCCGCGCGGCGCTGATCATTTCCCCCGTGAGCAGCATCTCCATGGCGTGCTTGCGGGACACGTTCCGGGACAACGCCACCATCGGCGTGGAGCAGAACAGCCCGATGTTGACGCCGGGCGTCGCAAAGCGCGCGGTATCAGCGGCCACCGCCAGATCACAGCTGGCCACCAACTGGCAGCCCGCGGCCGTCGCCACGCCCACCACCCGGGCAATGACCGGCTTCGGTAACGACACGATCTGCTGCATCACTTTGCTGCACTGGTTGAACAGGGCCAGCTGGAAATCCGGGTTATCAAATTGCTCCCGGATTTCGCCCAGGTCATGCCCAGCGCAAAACGTCGGCCCCTGTGCGGCCAGGATGACGACTCGGGTCGACGCGTCACCCGCAATGGCGTCCAGTTCGACCGACAGGGCTTCAAGCATGGCCATCGACAAACTGTTGCGACGCTGCGGGTGGTTCAGGGTGAGCGTCGTGATTCCTTCTTCGGTCACTCGGCTCACCAGCGATTCCTGTCCTGACATGCGGATTACCCTCCTCCCGACGATGGCCGGATGTCATGTACGCGCTGATTCAGTATCGAACAGGTGATCCGGACTGTCGAACCCCGGGCCGTACCTCGCGCCCTCCCGATTTTCGATACCGCACTCGCCCCAACCGGGCCATTTTGCGCTAAGGTAGCAACCCCAACACCCCATACAGGAGATGCGTTATGGCTGCCCCATCACTCAAAGAGCAGTTGGCCAGCGCCGTCAAGGACGCGATGCGTAGCAAGGATAAGGATCGACTGACGACCCTGCGTATGGCCCAGGCTGCGGTCAAACAGATCGAGATCGATGAACGCCGCGATCTGGGCGATGACGAAGTGCTGAAGGTGCTGGACAAGATGTTGAAGCAGCGCCGCGATGCGGCCAGTCAGTACGACGACGCCGGCCGCCCGGAACTGGCCGACAAGGAGCGGGCGGAGATGGTCATCATTGAGGAATTCATGCCCGCCGCACTCACCGAGGACGAGCTGGACGGCCTCATCCGCCAGGCGATCAGCACAACCGATGCCCAGGGCATGGCCGACATGGGCAAGGTGATGAACGAACTGCGCCCGCAAGTGCTGGGACGCGTGGAAATGGGCCACCTGAGCAAGAAGGTCCGGGCGGCTCTGGCCGGATAACCCATCGCGCTGCCGTGACGATCTTGAACCGCAACTCCGGATCAGGAGATTCACGCTTCGACAGGCTTGCCGATGAGCGCCTGGCATCGCCGGGGCGCTCACGGATAATGCCTATTAAATAAGATTGGCAATTATCGAAACAACGGCGTAGAGTGCATCGGGTAGAAACGATAGAGCAAAGCATTTCAGAATAAGACGTTACATTGTCGTAGTGAGTCGTGCACCGTCCTGTTTTTGATTCCGCGCGTTTTTAGTTTCCGCACAACGCCGATCGGGCATCCTGTCGATGCGCCGAAGGCACTCTAAATTTTTGCATACAGGATTGATTATTATGTCGACCACTAACGGTACCGTTAAGTTCTTCAACGAAACCAAAGGCTTTGGCTTCATCACCCGCGAAGACGGCCCGGACGTTTTCGTTCACTACAGCGCCATTCAGGGCGGCGGTTTCAAGACCCTGGCCGAAGGCCAAGCGGTTGAGTTCACCGTGACCCAGGGCCAGAAAGGCCCGCAAGCGGAAAACGTGGTTGCTGTCTGATTAGCCACCACCCGCTCAAAAAAAGGCAGCTTCGGCTGCCTTTTTTATTGCCGTTGACCCGTCCTGAATACACGCCGACCGGCACCTTTTAACTGTCTTTTTTGACCCAGGCCCTTGAAGCGGCCAATTCATCTCAATCCAGATCCCCACTGCCCGCCAACTGCGCTACGCTGAAAGAGATTCTTGGCTTCAGGGAGGACATCCCGATGTTTGGGAATCGCCGGTCCCATTGGGTCGCGATCGGTCTGTTACTGTCCGCCAGTATGGCCAGCCTCTGGCTACGCCCACTCCTTCCCGTCGATGAAACGCGTTACCTGTCTGTCGCGTGGGAAATGTGGCAGAAAGGCGACTTTATCCTGCCCACCCTCAATGGCGATCCTTACACGCACAAGCCCCCGCTGCTGTTCTGGCTGATCCACGCGGAGTGGGCCGTGCTGGGTGTCAACGCCTATGCACCGCGCCTGATTTCTCTCGGGTGTGCGCTGGTTTCCCTGCCACTGGTCTCGAACCTGGCCACCAACCTGTGGCCGGAGCGTCCGATTATCAGGAACTATGCGCCTTTAATACTGGCCAGCTTCCTGTGTTGGCTGGTGTACAGCACGACGCTCATGTTCGACGTGTTGTTGGGCGTGTTTGCCTTGGCCGCCATCGCGGCAGGTGTCAGGGCGTCGCTTTCGGGACGCATCGCCTGGTTTGCAGTTTGCGGGATCATGTTGGGTGCCGGCTTGTTGACCAAAGGTCCGGCGATCCTGCTGAGCACATTGCCGGTCCTGCTGCTGATGCCATGGTGGCGCCGCTCGGAGAACCGGCTGCCGCTGGACCGCTGGTACGCCGGCCTGGCACTGGCCGTCGTCACCGGAGCCGCCATCATGCTGGCCTGGGTTTATCCGGCCATCCTGCGGGGCGGACCAACCTTCTCCCATGAACTGATCTGGAAGCAGACGGCAGGTCGAATCGCCGAGTCGTTTGCCCATGCCCATCCCTGGTATTGGTACTTGGTGCTGCTACCGCTGCTCCTTTTCCCGTGGGGCGTGCTGGTTTGGGAGAAGGCCTGGCGCGGACGACTCTGGCGCGACCCGGGAGAGCGTTTCTGCGTCGCCTGGTTTGGCGTTTCCCTGATAGCGTTTTCACTGATCAGCGGCAAGCAGGTCCATTACCTGATCCCCACCCTGCCCGCCATCGCGCTCTGGCTCGCGGCACGGTATGCCGACCGCCCCATCACCCGCGTGAGCGAGGTATCTCTGGGAGGCATTTCAATTCTGGCAGGCCTGGCGCTGCTGTTCACACCGGAATGGTGCGAACTGAGTGGCGTCGAAGAGGTCTGCACAAGTTCCCCGCGCGTAGGCGCCCTGCTCCCCCTGGCCATCGGTTTCGTCCTGCTGCGTGCCCGACCGGACGCCGGACCACGGATGGCCTGGATCGCCATCACATCGGGTGCTCTGTTTCTGGGCCTGCTGATGAATTTTGTGACCATCTTCCGGCTACAGGATGTCCAGCCTCTCGCCCAGCGGATCAAGGCGCTCCAGGACCAGGGCGTCATCGTCGTCAATGTGGACAAATACCACGACCAGTACCAGTTCGCCGGACGGCTGGAAAAGCCACTCCTGGAAATCCGGGAACCCACACTCGACTCGTGGGCTGCGGAGCATCCTGAAGCCTGCCTGATTTTCTACGCTCGAAGCACCGACAGCCCATTGGCCCAAATCGCCACCGAGATATACCCCTATCGCGGCAAACAGGCGTTGATGGTCACGGCGGAAGACTGGCTGGCCTACAAGCGGCGCCGCAAACAGCCAATACAGATGACGCATCAGGATTAGCCCCGTCGTCCTGAGCCATCCCCGTCCGTGTGGCCCAACCTGGAGATTCCGAATACGCGCGCGATCATATGCATAAGGTCAATAAATGTTCTCGGCCCTGTCGATCCTCGGCGTCACCGCTCGACAACCTGTAAAACCCAGCCCCATCACAGGAGACTGACATCATGAATCACGCCAGGAATACAATCTGCCTCTGGTACAACGGCGACGCCGAAGAGGCCGCACGCTTCTATGCGGAGACTTTTCCCGATTCATCGGTTGATGCCGTACACCTCGCCCCGGGTGACTATCCGGCGGGCGCAGAAGGCAACGTGCTGACCGTCGAATTCACGGTGATGGGCATTCCCTGCCTCGGACTCAATGGCGGTGCTGCGTTCAAGCACAGCGAAGCTTTTTCATTCCAGGTGGCCACCGCCGATCAGGAGGAAACCGACCGCTACTGGAACGCCATCGTGGGCAACGGCGGCCAGGCGAGCGCTTGTGGTTGGTGCAAGGACAAATGGGGGCTCTCCTGGCAGATTACACCAATGGCGCTGACAGAAGCCGTCACGGACCCGGATCGCGCTGCCGCCAAGCGGGCGTTCGAGGCCATGATGCAGATGGGAAAGATTGACATAGCAGCGATTGAGGCGGCGCGGCGGGGCTGATGCCTGCGATCCCTGGCGCCTTTTATTCCTTTGGCGCCAGCTGAGGGGGTCGTCCCGCTTTTTTCAGGGTGGTGCCGGAAGACGGGGCCTCCGGCCTCGCCCCTTGCTGGCTGGTCCCCACGGGCATAATTTCATTGCGCCGGGTCAGGTTGTTCATGATCTGCGATAGCTCACCAGTGTGTCGCAAACGCAGCAGGCCCTTATTGAAGACCTTCTGTAACTTGGCGCCCCGGGGCGTTGCCCGGGTAAACAGCAGATGCAGCGACTGCTTGTGCAGCGGCTTTTCATTGCAGGTGATTTCGGCCCATCGCTCCGGCGGATAGAGCTCGTGAAGCATCGCAAATCCAACGGCCTTATCCTGGGGGTATACCTGGATACGCCCTTTCATCAGCAGGCGCATGTTGGTGGCATCGCTGGCAATGCGCATGATCTGCAGCTTGCCCTGCTTTTCCGCCGTTTCAAAAGCCTTGCCATAGTAATAGCCGAGCGTGCCGCCAATGACATAGCCACGCAGGTCGTCCACCGACGCCCAATCCAGGGGCGTATCGACGCGATGGAACAGAACCTGTTTGCCAGTAATGACCGTGTCACTGCAGAGATAGACATCCGCCCGATCCGGCGAGCAGTATGCTGGCATGAGGACATCGGCATCGCCTTCAAGGACCTGATCCTTGCTGCGTTTCCAGGGCTGGAAGACGTACTTGACCTGATAGCCGGCGTCGTTGAAGACGCGATCGATCACTTCCGCCATTGGGCCGTGCGGGGATCCCGATTGGATCACGTAGGGAGGCCAGTCGCCCGTCACTACCGTGACCATCCGTGATTCCATCGGTACGGGTTGCGCCTCCACGCCCACCGGCGCAGCCAGAAACCCGGCCCCCGCCAGTAACAACGCCGAACAGCGCCACATGAATATGCTCCAGGCTTGCCTCACTCAAAACTCTCTTCGATCCATGTGCACGCAAGACTCCCGGCGCACCTGACATCAGTGTAGCAACTTTGGCGGGCAAGCCTGTATCGCGGCACGTTACCATTTTGGCTTACTGGCGCCTTTCACGATCAATGCCCAGGAAAATTGTCCTGAAACGCCCCATTGCGGTCTAATACCCCAGCCACACCCTGACCTGCTGATACGCCTGACTCTATGCCCCAAGCCACATCGCCCCAGTCGACTGTCTCTGAAAGCGAGATCGAGCAGGCCATCCAGCTTGGCATTGCACGCTACTTCGAGGACTGCCGGACGCGGATCCCCGCCTTTATTGACCGCCACTTCCATTACCCCGGCGCTATCGAGACCAATCGGAAGGCGCTGGGATGGGACATGCTGCGCGCGCCCTTCAATCTGCTTTGGGCGCCGGTTTACGCCCTGGCGTGCCTCGTCAAGGTTCTGGTTCGACATCGCGCCGGACCGACGTGGCTGTATCGCTTGGCCGATCATGTCCCCGCCGGTTTTACCACCCAGGTGCAGCAGCACATCTCGGCCCTGATCCTGACGGATCTGTTGAACGACGGTCGGACCGGCTTGCTGCTGGAAGATTATCTGGTCGACGCCCTGGAGACCGTCTATTCGCGCCATGCCAGTGAGCCGGTTGATCGCCAACGCTTCACCACGCTGATCGAACCGTTGCTTGCCGATGCTCTCAGCCAGTACCGGATTACCCGCACGGCGTCCGCCGACATCACCAACAGCATTTCCTGCACGGTTTTGGGCGCGTTTGCGTTCCAGAAATTTACCCCGGGCGGGATCGGACTCGGTGTGGTGCTCGCCTCCATGCTGGCCAAGTTCATGGCGGCCAGGGACTTCATATTGGGTGAAACGATCGGCGGGTGGTATTACAGTTGGTTTCCACCGGAACCCACCCTGGCAACGACAGCCGGTGTCATGGTCGCGGTCATGGCCGCCCTGGCGGCGATTGCGGCGTTATCCGGTGTGATTTCCGATCCTGTTCAGGCAGCGACGGGTTTGCACCGCCGGCGCCTGAACAAGCTGTTGGATCACCTGGAAAGAGACGTGTCACTCAGCACCCAAAACAGCTTTCGCCCCAAAGACCAGTACGTGGCCCGGATTCTGGATATGTTTGACATGATTCGGTCGGGGTTGATTTAGCGGTTTATCTCAACGCCAGAAAACGAGAGCACGTCCATTCAAATTCAGCGCTCCGGAGCCGACGCATCCTGGTAGTCCCGAAGCACCTCCCGCAGGGAAAAATCATAATCCTTCAGATTCGGGTTTTCGGCGCGGGAGTATTGGGAGAAATCCACCCGATAAAGGCTGTCCGGTTCCTTTTCGATCCGCCCCAACACCGTCTGGACGTTCTCCACGTTGTCGCGCGTCACGATCAGAAGCGGCGTGTGGAATACCAGCCCCTGGTCCTGGAAATCCTTTCCGGTCAGGTAATCGTGGGCCAGGATCACCGCCCAGGCGCCCTCCACGTAGTGTCCGCCCGCCGTGACCGCCACTCGGCCGTCAGCCACCTGGCTCAGGGCCTGGGGATTGATGTCGTAGCCATTCACCAACACGTCACGCCCCGGCGTCCGTCCGGCGTCATCGAGCGCCTCTAGTATGCCGTTCGTCGTGCGGTAGTTGGCTGACCAGATCACGTTGACGGCAGGATAGCGACGCAGCAACCCAGCGGTGCGGACATAGGCCTGCTGAGCGCCCCAATCGGTGTAAAACACCTGTTTGAGCCTGGCACCATCGGTCGTTTCCGCCACCTGCCGCAGCCCCTCTTCCCGCTTGATGGCCGGGGCGTCCGCCTGGTATCCATTGACTGCGGCGATCGCAATCGGGCGATCAGAGTTGTTCTGCCGCGCCTGCTGAATCAGCTCCCGGGTAATCTCCATGCTGGAACCGGTGTCATCGGGAATCAGTTGGGCAATCCATTGGGGATTGGGACGACGAGGCGCTCCGAGCTGATCGTCGGCCAGACCACTGTTGAATAATATGCAGGGTGTTTCCAGGCGTTGGCACTGCACCAGGAAGTGGCCGGCCGTCCGGAGAAAATTGGGAAACAGCCACGCGTCGAAACGATCCGGCGTGCTCGACACCTGCTTGAGTTGACGCAGAAGCTTGAGCCGGTCGGCATCGGCATCAAACACCGTCAGTTGGGCATCCAGATCACCCGCGGCCGCCCGGGCAAACAGCGCCACGCGATTCCAGAACGGGGTATCGTCGGGAAGGAACAGAGCCACACGGGAACCGCCCCAGGCCGGCATCATGCCAAGCCAGAGCAGGATGACGAAAGATACGATTCGGGACACAGCCATACTCTTCTGTCGACAAATCTGCGCATGCCACAACATACGACGTTCGAGGGTATCCCTGCCTGCGGCCGGGTTGTACCGACCGACACATTGAAACATTTTGCTGTGATTGTTTACCCCCAATTATGGTGGAGCTCAGTGAGATGTCGAGGCGACCTTTCGCCACACAGGGAGAAGTCAAGAAGAGACCAACAGGGCGCCTGTTTGTGGGAAGGGAAAAGACCTATGGCCTGGCGGTAGGCTTTCGATCGGATTGGCGAACAGATTATTTCACAAAGCACCCAACCTTTTCTCACCATCAAGCACCCCTTGATCCTCAGGGGGAATGCCCTGCGCAAGCCGTTAAAAGTCTTTACGAGTCCATACCCCGTTTCAAGGATATATGCCTGCGTCGTCGAACGTACCCATCCGTATCTCCGTTGGCCCTTCACGAAACTGGACACCGACTTGACCAAGTGACTGAAATCAACATTTGGCCGATTCGGCATACTAAGATAAAGTCCAGGCCAACGATGGCGCTGAGACCCCATACCTGCCAACGGACTAAGCAGGGGATATGAAATGACAAGGACTTGCTTGATGCCCCAACTCCCTAAGAACATTACGTTCATCTTCAAGCTTCACTACCTGCCATCGATATTTCTCATATTATCGTTACCGGGATGCACGGCTGATTCACTTCCTTCAGCTGAGTTTGACGCAAGCCGAGGTCATTGCTATTCAATGACGCCCTTGCTAAAGACATTGCCGCAAAGCCCGATCCTGGGAAATTTGATCGAGAGCGAAAGGGGCTGCACCATCGACTCAGTCTGGGTCTCCTACACGGGCACCGGATCCTACGGCAACCCAACCTTCAACATATCCACCTACATTCTCGATGGTGATTCCCCTTTTGCAAGAGACTTTACGTTGGACGGCACCGCCGAGATATCAGGCCCATTTTTTCCCAAGGAGGCCAAATCTTCTTCCGGCGATAGCCGAATCAGGAGTCACAACAACTGCCTGAAGCACGGTGTCAAGCTAGGCCAAGCCCGGCCAATGAGGGACTTTGCAGTAGTAACTGAAGAGGCAGGCCATCTCGTTTGTATCTCTACCGCCACACTAAACGGAAAATTAAGAACCCTCCTCTCAATTCATCCCAGAGCAGATATGATGATGGAGATCGTCTATAGCCGAGAGTTTAAAAAAAGCAAACTTGATATCAATGGCTTAGCGATAACAATGCTTCCGATCGTTTCGGAGCTTAACCTTCCCTCCACAAGTTGGCCAAAGCCGCTCGGGAGCCCCCAATTCAAAGATCCAAGATAATGACGGACCTGTCTTCTCATAACGTTGCATCAAGTGATAGCAGTGGAGCACTCCTATTACTTTTACTGACTATAATAATAGTCGGACTATTCGTATTCTCCCGATATTATCTTAAACGCTTGAACAGCCGTCATGCGCTTAAGATGATGCTAAAAAAAGAGAATAGCATCAGAGATCTAACCTCCTACGAGAAATTTCAAATTAAAGACAGCTTTGACCGTGAGATTCGATCTAGACATCTTGAGGACTACCATAATAAATCAGGTAGTGTTGGCAGCCAGGTTTTTCGTGTAGAAGGCCCAGCTGAACAGCATACGATCAAGACGACACGAGGCATCATTTCTAGGTACTTGACAATAGGCGGGCTGGAGGTGCTTGTTCCCACAGCAGCCGAACCCTTCCTAAAAGATGATAATAACGACGCCGAGTTTGTGATGATTGGTGACCTTGCCTTTGTCATAGCTCTGAATGAAAGCCACAAGCTTATCGACAATAAAACTGAAAAGGATCAAGATTATTCCTCATCAAACATTCTGGGCGACTATCAAAATCAGAAAAGACTAGATCCTCTGATTTTATTAGAAAGTCATGATCCGTTGACCGGTTGCGGATACTTCAAGGATATTAAAGAAAGCAGACTATTGGCGTCAGACGTAACGTTCTATGACATTAACTTCAAATTGCTTTTCGGCCTTTACTCGGGGCTCATAATATTGCTTTGCGGGATTCCGCCTCTCCTGTTCCTCATTTTCGGAACCCTTTTTGGATATACCGAAAAAGCTCTCATTGTAGGCAATGATATTTTCTGGGACATGTGGCCATTTGGTGAACTCATCTTATTCACGCTTCCCATTTCTCTAGTCATCTTAATCATATACCAGCTGGCATCCGGACCAGGTTGTGCCATCATCTTCGACCAGACCCAAAAAAAGGTTCTGTTTTATGACAAATCCTCTGAAATATTATCGACTGACTGGAAAAATCTCTATTCATTGGTAGAGACGAAAGAATGGATGACTCAATATGGATGGCCAATGAGCGAAACGTTTCTTGAGCTGGCTTCAATGGATCGGAACTACGATGACAGAGCCTCAATACGTTTGAAGTTCTTTTCCACTAGTGCAGCTCTGGGTGCATGGCGAGCGATACAAGACTTCATGAATGAAGAAATCCCTCCCCTCGAGAGCAATAACCTGAAAAAGGACGGTCATATCAATGAGCCCGATGGCCGTTCAGAAGACCTTTCAGTCCTGAAAAAAACAGCCCGCGCCGTATTATACCCCCTACTGGGTGGACCAATACCTTACTGGCTTGCCAGCTGGATTACCCAGCGCAAACAGCAGACCATGTGGCGATACATATCTTCCCTCTCCAACGCGCAGAGATGACTTGATGATTATCAGAAAGGCCATTAAGGCTTTCTCAAGCACCTCAAATAAACACCCTTGGCCAGAAACCCTGCGTTTTTAGACCATCCCACGCAGTGCCCCAACGTCTTCTCGCACCATCTAGGAAGGGGGACGATACGGGCACCAACCATTCATGCGGAACGGACGCCACACATGCCCAAGCCAACCTCAATACGACAGCGCATATTCTACTGTCTGGCAGCGCCTATTATAGCACTTGGATTCATGCTTAACTCAGGCTGCGCTCTGACGATGAAAAATACTCTGGACACTGTTGGTGAGCGTGAACAAAGTGGCGAAGTCATCGTAAGGGATCTGGAAGAAGACTATCCGATCCCTACAAAGGTTTATGAGTTTAATGTCGAAAACAACTTCTTCTATTCACTGGCATTTCAGACATCCATTAGCACCGCTGAAAAAGGTGAAGGCGGTTTGGTTCGCATCCCCTTTAACGAGCTTACATCAACATGGAGTGAGGTCAGCGGTACCCTGAATGGAGACCCGGCAATATTTAAAGCCAGGCAGATAAAGACGGATTACGGTTACAAAGTTGAAGTCAGGCGGGAATACAGTGAGTGGTATGCGTATCCGTTCGATGTGATGGCCACTGTGATCACCCCCATCGATGCGACCAAGAATTTCGCAATAACATACTCAGCCATGATCCTATTTGCAATCTTCAATCCCTTCATAGATGCCAGCATACCGATATTCCCCCCAACAACGACGGGCTACTAGCTGGCTGAAGCGTCATATCTCCAGCAGTTTGCTGCAGATCCCGATCGACTTTGAGACCGATGTATTGGAAGCAGTACTGTATAGATTTAAGGATGGTTGAATATTCAAAAGGTATTCGAAGGTACATCAAATACAGATCAAGGTCATAGGATTGCCGGAGATGATTTCAATTATTTGAGAATCAGCGACCGATCAAACCGGCAGCTCGATGATCTCACCGACCACATCATTTTCGGTCACTACCAATCGCCCAACCGTGATAGGCAGCGTGAAACGCCGGGGGCCCGCGCCTCCGGGATTGAAATAAAGCACACCATCGACCCTCTCGTTCCGGGGTTTGTGGGAATGGCCGGCGATCACCACCTGATAATTGCCCTGCGGATCGAAATCGAGGGTTTTGACATCGTGGAGCATATAGATGGCGTGGCCGAGGCATTCCAACGCCTGCACATCGGGCAGCTCGGCGGCGCGGCCTGTTTTGTCGATATTGCCGCGAATCGCGACCACCGGCGCCAGCGCTTCCAGGGTGTCCAGAACCTCATCCCGCCCGACATCACCGGCGTGAAGGATCAGGTCAGAGCCCTCTAAAATGTCCAGGGCCTCCGGGCGTATTTTGCTGTGAGTGTCTGCGATGACGCCGATGTGCATGCTGTTGCCGTGTTTCGGTTCGATCTTATTTGAGAGTCTGATAACAGGGACGATCAACGTTCAGCAACCGCCACGTAACAGCCTAACTCATCTTAATGGCCAGCCACAGCGCCAGGCGGCGTCACCAGCGTCCCGGAAAATACTTTCTCAAAGAACGCCAGCACCCGCTGCCAGCTGTCCTCCGCCGCGGCTTCATCGTAGCGGGAACGTAATGGCGGCAAGGCGCCCAGCTTTTTAAACACGAACGTCTGGTGGTTGTTCATGAAGGAATGGCCGACGTTGTCGTAGCTCTTGATGTCATGCGGGATGCCCAATGCTTCCATATGCCCGGCCAGCCGGTCGCCGTGACTGCCGTAGATCATATCGGCTTTGCCCCAGCCGCCCACTGCGGGACAAATCCCTTTAATGGCCTCAGCCTGCCTGGGAATGCCGCCATAAAACGGCGCCACCACCTGCACAGGCGCCCGGCTGGCGTACAGCACCGCGAACCGACCGCCCATACAGAAGCCCATGACACCCACCTGACTGATGGGTTCCTCACGCTGTTCCAGCAGCCATCGACGGCAGGCTTCCAGTTGGTCAAAGGCTTCGCCTTTGCCGCTCTCATGGGCTTTCAGGGTTTTAACCACGCACAAGGGCTTGCTCGCCGGCAGGTCATACAGGTCGGGCACCAGCACCGGATAACCATTGTCCGCGAGCCGTCGGCCGATCCGCTCAATGTCGTCGGTGTAGCCGAAGATATCGTGAATGGCGATGATGGCAGCCTGGTGAGGGTTGGCCGAAGCCGGGCGGATCCAGCGGGCGCGCATGGCGTGGCCTGACGGCAGGGGAATAGCAACTTGCTGTTCAGTCATGGCATTTCCGTCGCTCTGTTCGGGTCAGTCAGAGCGTATCCAGCCCTGGCGGAAGACGCCACCCCAGGAGGATATCAGGCCCATTGTGCCAATCCCTGGCTATTCGCTGCGGGCGGCCGGTTGATCCATCGGGAATCAACCGGCCCTTGTCATGCGAGGACATGACGCCCTAATGAGCGCCTCAGTGGTGATGCCCACCCGGCCCATGCACATGACCGTGCGAGATCTCTTCCGGCTCAGCATCACGCACTTCGATGACTTCAATATCAAAGGTCAGGGTTCGGCCGGCCATCGGATGGTTCGTGTCCACATCGGCAAACTTGTGGCCGACCTTGGCGATGACCACATGGCGTGGGCCCTGTTCGGTTTGCACCTGGGCAATCATGCCGGGCTTCCAACGCTTGGCACCGCGCAGGTGTTTGATCGGCACGCGCTGGACCGCATCCGGCTTGCGCGGGCCATAGCCTTTCTCGGGAGGCACGGTCACGCTGAAGGTCTCGCCGGCGTCGCGGCCCTCCAGGGCCTCCTCCAGGCCTTTGATAATGCCGCCGTGGCCGTGCAGGTAGGCGTTCGGTTCACCGTCTCGGGAGGTTTCGACGACATTGCCCTGCTCATCACTGACGCTGTAATGAAACAGGACGACCTGATTCTTTTCGATTGGCATAGGGTTCTCCGCGCCGGTTCTAGGGAGGCCATTATAGCCGGCCATGGCGCTGACTCCAGTGACTCCCATAGACAGTGACAGATCGCCAAGTCCGCCTGGCGCCGGGC
The DNA here is from genome assembly GCF_016798325.1 of Marinobacter mangrovi. Classification (GTDB taxonomy): domain Bacteria; phylum Pseudomonadota; class Gammaproteobacteria; order Pseudomonadales; family Oleiphilaceae; genus Marinobacter_A; species Marinobacter_A mangrovi. The sequence continues at coordinate 34,571 of NZ_JAERVO010000002.1, read as the reverse complement.
CACTGGGACAGTGGCCCGGTATACCTACATGACGGCCGGATCAGACTCGGCCATCAGCTCGGAAATTCTCGCATCGGCCCGCTTTTTGGCGGGACGCTCCAGCAGCGGAGTAACGTAGGCCTCGAATTCCGGCCTGCGCGGAATCACGCTGAAAGCCATCCCGAAGTTGAGCAACGAAGCCACATAGACATCCGCGGCACTGAAACGGTCACCCGCGATACAGGAGCGTCCATCCAGCCAGTCCGCCAGTGCGTCATAAGTCATCTCGAACGACCCATAGCCAAACTGTCGCTGCATCTCGGCCGTATCGACTTTCCAGCCGGCGGCATGATCGGACATGGCCGGTTCGGCGCAGGCGGCGGTAAAGAACAACCAGCGGTAATAGTTGCCACGATCAGCCGGTGCCGGCGCCAGGCCGGCCTCGGGGAAGGCGTCGGCCAGATAGGCGCAGATCGCCGCCGCTTCGGTCACTACCACATCGCCGTGACGGATGGCGGGCACCTTCCCCATGGGATTGATGGCCAGATAATCGGGAGATTTCATGGTGGTGCCGAACCCCATAACCCGGGTCTCGTAGGGCTGGCCCACTTCCTCCAGCATCCAATGCACCGTATTACCGCGTGACTGGGGATTGGTGTAGAAAATCAATTCCTTGCTCATGGTGTTCTCCTTCCACTTGGTGGGTGTCAGGAGACTCTAACGCTCACCACTGTCAGTTTTTGTCAGCAGCGTTTTTCGCCATTCCTTCACCATTTGGTGACGGCGTTTGGGCGTTCTCTCGGGCAGCATACTGGCCCCGAGGATGCGATCAACACGGAAGTGGCGGTAGGCATTACGCAGCTCACACCAGGCCGTCAAAACACGTGTGGAATCGAAGAAACCCACGTTCACAGGCCACACCACCCGCTCTGTCCTGGCCCCTTCCTGATCGGCATAGACGAGGGCCAGCTTGCGTTCCTCACTCAGGGCCTGACGGATCAGGGGCAGGTCTTCCCGCTCCGGCGGCTGCCAGTTGGGGACAACCACCAGAGCATCGTCCTCAAAGCGAAAACGCAGTTCCGCTGGCAACACCGCCCCAATCTTTGCCATGGCGTCCCGCGCCGCCCGCCCCATGGGACCGTCGGTGCGCTGCCCGGCCCATTTGAGGCCCAGCGCCAGGGCCTCGATCTCCTGAGGCGAGAACATCAGCGGCGGCAACAGGAAGCCCGGCCTCAATACATAGCCCATTCCCGGTTCACCCTCGATCTCCGCCCCCATGGATTGCAAGGTGGCGATATCCCGATAGAGTGTGCGCAAGGAGATTCCGGTTTCCCCCGCCAAAACGGCACCACTCACCGGCCGGCGATGGCGTCGAAGAATCTGGAGGATGTCGAAGAGGCGTTCGGTTCTGGACATAGGCGCGCTGATGCTTTTGATGAAACCTTGCTCGGGATCCGTTTCGGTCTCTAGGGAGCTTATAGATTCTATACCGGGATGCCACTTCCATTTCAGGGTGATCAGGCCCTGGGTGATCATGGTGCAGTCGCGTCTTTCATGCCGCGGGCGCCACGCATGTCTTACCCCATTCTGGAAGGTCGCTCCGACACCATCCCCAGCCGACTCCAGCAGCGGCTGAAGGCGACATCAGCTACGCTTGATAGACAGGATTTGGCGATGAGCCAGATCGCCATTGTCTGGTTTCTTCATAGCCCGATCGATCGACGAGGTGATTGTGAGCAAACACGAAAAACGCCCTCTGTACATTCCCTACGCCGGCCCCTCCCTCCTGGAGATGCCGTTGCTGAACAAAGGCAGCGCGTTCACGCAACAGGAGCGTCGGGATTTCAACCTGATCGGCCTGCTGCCCAATAACGTCGAAACCATCGGGGAACAGGCAGAGCGAGCCTACAAACAGTACGAATTATGCCAGACCGATCTCGACCGGCATGTCACCCTGCGCGCGATCCAGGACGACAACGAAACGCTTTTCTTCCACCTGCTGGAAGATCACCTGGAAGAGATGCTTCCGATTATCTACACCCCGACCGTAGGTGAAGCGTGCGAGGAGTTCTCCAACATCTATCGCAACCACCGCGGCCTCTTCGTGTCCTATCCCGATCGGGAGCACATGGATTACCTGCTGCGCAGCGCCACCAAGGACAACGTGAAAGTCATCGTGGTGACCGACGGCGAACGCATCCTGGGCCTGGGCGACCAAGGCATCGGCGGCATGGGCATCCCCATCGGGAAGCTGTCGCTGTATACCGCCTGCGGCGGGATCAGCCCGGCCAACACGCTGCCCATCGTCCTGGATGTGGGCACCAACAACCAGGCGCTGCTCGACGACCCGATGTACATGGGGTGGCGTCACAAGCGCATCGGCCAGAAGGAATACGACGATTTCGTGTCCGCCTTCATGACAGCGGTGCAGCGCCGCTGGCCCAAGGCCCTGGTGCAGTTCGAGGATTTTGCGCAGACCAACGCCATGCGCCTGCTGAAGCAATACCGCGACGAAGCCTGCTGCTTCAACGACGACATCCAGGGTACCGCTGCCGTATGCCTGGCCACATTGCTGGCCGCGTGCAAAACGAAGGACGAAAAGCTCAGCGACCAGACGGTTGTCTTCCTGGGCGCCGGATCCGCCGGCTGCGGCATCGCCGAACAGATCATCGTCGCCATGACCGATGAGGGTGTGTCAGAACATGAGGCGCGGCAACGGGTCTACATGGTCGACCGTGACGGACTGCTGACCACTGATATGACCGGCCTGCAGGACTTCCAGTCCGCCCTGGCCCAGCATCCGGAGCGAATCAGGGACTGGTCAGGGCGAGAGCTGATCGACGTGGTGAAGGAAGCCAGGCCCACCGTGCTGATTGGCGTCTCCGGTCAACGTGGTCTGTTCAGTGAAGACGTGATCAAGACGATGCATGCGAACTGTGCGAAGCCCCTGGTGATGCCGCTGTCCAACCCCACCTCCCGGGTCGAGGCCACACCCGACGACATCCTGGCCTGGACCCAAGGCGAAGCGCTGGTCGCCACCGGCAGCCCGTTCAAGCCGGTGAAGCTGAACGGCCACAGCCACCCCATTGCCCAATGCAACAACGCCTATATCTTCCCGGGCCTGGGCCTCGGCGTCGTTGCCGCCGGCGCCACCCGGGTGACCGACGCCATGTTGATGGCCGCGGCCAATGCCCTGGCGAAACAGGCCCCCATCGTCCAGCAAACGGGCGAACAACTGTTGCCCAGCCTGGCCAGCATCCAGGACATCAGTCGAGTGATTGCTTTCGATGTGGCCAAGCAGGCACAGGAAGAGGGTTTTGCCTTGCGCTCCGACGATGACACCATTCACCGGGCCATTGAAAAGAACTTCTGGCGGCCTCGGTATCGGCGCTATCTGCGGCGGGCGATTTAACGGCGAAACCTGCCGCACGGCTGACCGGAAAGCGTGTTATCGAGCCAGGCTCAGCGCCCCGGTCTGCTACCGTTCCGGTGTTATCAGAATCTTGGTCACAGAAACGATCCAGCCTTTCAGAACATCCCCGGGACCGTGCCATACTGCCCCATGCCAACGATCAGGAATGCCTCAAACCAAGAAAAAAGGAAGAAACGATGAAACCTGAAACCCTTGCCCTGCACGCCGGCTTCAGCGGCGATCCGACCACTCACGCGGCCACCACCCCGATCTACCAGACCACCTCCTACACGTTCGACGACACCCAGCATGGTGCCGACCTGTTCGACCTCAAGGTCCAGGGCAACATCTATACGCGCATCATGAACCCCACCAACGGGGTGCTGGAAGAGCGACTGGCCCAACTCGAAGGGGGTGTGGGCGCGCTGGCCGTGGCGTCCGGGATGGCAGCGATCACCTACGCCCTGCAAACCATCTGTAAAGTGGGCAACAACATCGTCAGTACCAGCCAACTCTACGGCGGCACCTACAACCTGTTCGCCCACTCGCTGCCGAACCAGGGCATCGAGACCCGATTCGCCCCGCACGATGATTTCGACGCGGTGGAAAAAGCGATCGACGACAACACCCGGGCCCTGTTCTGCGAATCCATCGGCAACCCGGCAGGCAACATCGTGGATATCCAGCGCTGGGCTGAGATTGCCCACAAGCACGGCGTTCCCCTGATTGTCGACAACACCGTCGCGACGCCATTCCTGTGCCGCCCCTTCGAACACGGCGCAGACATTGTCGTCCACTCCCTGACCAAGTACATCGGTGGCCATGGCACCACCGTGGCCGGTGTCGTGGTGGATTCGGGCCAGTTCGACTGGGCCGCCCACAAAGACAAGTTCCCGATGCTCAACGAGCCGGATCCGTCCTACCATGGCGTGGTCTACACAGAGGCGTTGGGTGCCGCCGCGTTTATTGGCCGCTGCCGGGTGGTGCCGCTGCGCAACACCGGCGCCGCGCTGTCGCCGTTCAACTCGTTCCTGATCATGCAGGGGCTGGAAACCCTTGCCCTTCGCATGGATCGGCACTGCGAAAACGCCCAGAAGGTGGCGGAATACCTGGAACAGCACCCCAACGTGGAATGGGTCAACTACGCCGGCCTGACCAAGAGCCCGTACCACGCCACCTGCCAGAAGATATGCGGCGGACGTGCCTCAGGCATCCTCAGCTTCGGCATCAAGGGTGGCCGTGATGCCGGCGCACGCTTCATCGATGCCCTGCAACTGATCTACCGGTTGGTCAACATCGGCGATGCCAAATCCCTGGCCTGCCACCCGGCCAGCACCACCCACCGCCAGCTCAACCCCGAGGAGTTGGCCAGCGCCGGCGTGAGCGAAGACCTGGTGCGACTGTCGATCGGCATTGAACATGTGGATGACATTATTGCCGACGTCACCCAGGCGCTGGAGAAGGCCTGCGGCTGAGGTCGCTGGAAGCATCCTGCCACCTTGGCCCTGCCGAGGTGGCAGTCATTACCCCCCGTAGGCGCGCTGATGCTTTAAATCACTGCATCCGACCCGGACGTTTTGCATAGGAGTGCAAAGAGCCGAATGGCCTCATCCGGGCCAGCGAGCTCTTTGATATGGAGATCAGGGACAAAAACATTTTGTAAATCAAGAGTCCCCGGAAAACAGGCACAGAACGCCACGCCACAACGTTTTATAACGTTGGCGAGTCGATGTGGATAGTCGCGGAAAACGTCAGCCGCAATCCGTCCCGATGGTCACCGCGCTTTCAGCTTAACCTGCTTTGAACCTTGAGCGTCGTATTGCCCGCTTTTGCCCTTGTCGACGTATTCAATAGACCCACCGGCCTTTAAAAAAGCAGCCGTCTGTTCCTCGATCATGGCCGTCGTCAATGTCGCCTTTTCGGGTTTCTTGCTCATGGTATTCTCCGGGTTAAGGGTTGGCCGATTCACCAACCTCAATACCCATCATAGGCGATTCAGAGAAAAATTGTTTGGCGGGAGAGCCGGGCATGGCGGCAAATAGCAGCGATCTGAGCGCTCCCCGACCTCCTCGGAGGTTAGGTTTCATTCGCCTTACGATAAGGCCCCTGGTAATCAAAGATCCGCTCCTGCACCTGCCAATAGCGCTTTTGATTGCGGGCAATGACGAAATCCGGTGCTGACAACAAGGCTTGCATCTCAAGCACTTCATCTGCCCTTCTGAACGTTTTTGGCGCCTGACCGTTCGCAAAACGACGCCCGAACAGCTTGTTGAAGATATGGCGCTGGGGTGGCTTGCTAAAGTCGAACGACTCGCTGAGCTCTTCCCCATCTTCACCGTGATAGGTGATCTTCAGCTTGCTCTCGTTGTTGCCATCGAGGTTCCCGCTGTGGACACTCAACGAGATCCCGGCGCAGCGGATCACCATGGCATCCTTGAGTTTCAGGGCATCCCGCAGCTGATCATCCGGGTCGATGATGGCGTTCTGGCAATGCTGGCATTTGCGGGCCGCGATGTCGTTCTCGCCACCGCAGTGGGGGCATTCCTTGAAGCGGAAACGGTAATCGCACTGTTGCGGACGGCGGTTCTGCGCGGTATCACTCTCATTTTCCTGAGGCTCCAGCAGCCCCTGACACCGACGACCGTAGTGTTCGATCACATGGCCTTCGCTGTCCGTCTTTCCCCAGAAGATATTGGCAAAACCACAGCTCGGGCAGAACACCTGCACCGGCTCGCTGTCGGGGTTCGGTTTCGGCTCCCCCACCTCCGGGTGATGCAGGTTCACGTGGTTGCCCGCGTAATCGATCACCAGACAATCCTGCTTGCCCTCATCCAGACGCAGACCACGGCCCACGATCTGCTGATACAGGCTGACGGACTGGGTCGGGCGAAGGATGGCGATAAAGTCCACATGGGGCGCATCAAAGCCCGTGGTCAGTACCGACACGTTCACCAGGTACTTCAACTGCCGTTGTTTGAAGCACTGGATCAGCGACGCCCGTTCGGTCAGGTCGGTCGCGCCGGTCACCAGGGCGGTCTGGTGTTCCGGCAGGTAGCCGGTGATCTCCCGCGCATGATCGACCGTGGCTGCAAAGATCATCACCCCCTGGCGTGCCTCGGCCAGCTCCATCACCTGCTCGATGATGGCCCGGGTCACGCGCTGATGTTTGCTCAGCAACTGGTTGACGTCCTTCTCGGCGTATTCGCCAAAACGGTCCTGGGGCAGTGCGGAGAAATCGTATTGCGCCACTGCCGCGTTCACCAGCTCGGGTTTGGTGAGATACCCCCGGTTGATCATGTAGCGCAACGGCAGTTCGTAGATGCAATGCTGAAAGGGCTTTTCCTGGTCATCACCGCTGCCGCGGACAAAGCCCCGGTAGTGATAGCGATAGATCCAGCCCATGGCCAGACGATAGGGTGTGGCCGTCAGCCCGAGCACTTTGAGGGCGTCGTTCTGTTGCCGCAGCAGTTCGATGATCCGTTGATACTGACTGGTGTCATCCCCGCTGACCCGGTGGCACTCATCGATGATGATCAATGAATACTCATCCCGGAACTGATCCAGGTTCGCCGCCACCGACTGCACACTGGCAAAGGTCACTTGATGCCGGCTTTCCTTGCGCTTCAGCCCGGCCGAGAAGATGCCGCCCGTTAACCCATAGCTCTCGTATTTGGCGTGATTCTGCTCCACCAGCTCCTTGACGTGGGTCAGCACCAGAATCTTGCGTTTGGCGAGGCGGGCCAGCTCGGCAATCACCAGGCTCTTCCCTGCGCCGGTCGGCAGCACAATCACGGCTGACTCGTCGGATTGGCGGAAATGCCGCAACGTGGCATCGACCGCTTCCTGTTGGTAAGGACGCAGCTTGAAAGGAGCGTTCATGAATGGTTCAACTTAACCGCCCGTGCATGTCCTTAATAATAATGTGACGGATACTACGCAGAACTTTTTCCTGTATGCCCCAGTGCCTGCGAGCCATCTCGGGATCCGGCGACTGTGTCGCCAAATGGCTATATTCAGCTTCAATCTCTTCCAAAAGTCGATCTGCGCTGGGTAAAACGGCATCCAATTGCCGATCCAGCTCTCTTTCGACTGTTTTGCGGGCCAATCCTATGGCCTCGCCCGCATCCAATACGTCTTCTCGCGTTAATTGCGCAAATGTGCGGTGAGCGGTGCTGATTTGGAGTGCGAGCTCTGTATTTGGCCATCGAGCCCGGTCGTCGGCGATCGAGAGTGTGTCATAGACCGAAGTTGCCAACAGGTCATACCCTGGAGCAAGCCTGATTCCTTCCTGATCCACGATATAGGAAAGGTTCTTGAGATGGTTATCGCTGTTGCCGGTTAATACGTTGAAAATGAGCCATCGGAAGACATTCCTGCGCGCGGCAACTTTTGAACGGCATCGTGATATTGAGCGCTGCAGAGACTCGATATTCGCTCCACTGTACTTGAATGTGCGAGCGCGGTTCAGGAGTTGGCATGTATCGATGACGTGAACCCGTTCTATTGATTCTTGCGCTCCCCTCTGCCGATCAAAGCGCTCGACAATATATACCGGTTCCGGCACGCAAAGCAGTTTAACGGGGGGCACATCAAGGCCCAACTTCCCCGCCAAACGCATGGTGAAATACTCATTCAAGACGGAGGCAGGGTATCCATCCTGATCAGGATGATCGGGTTTGAGAATGTGAGTGGAAGGCGTACCCGCCTCAGGCTCGTAGATGGCCTCACCCTCAACAACGACGAGCATCTTGTGCTGCGCACCCGCCAACGACATCCGCTTAGGTGAATCCCTCTGAAGCGAAGCCTGGGGCAAGGATCGAATGCGCTGACTGAGCGCCTCGTAGGTCAACCGATTTTTGCCGGTTGGCAGGGCGTTATCCACATCCGGCGGTAAGAGAACCAAAGCCCCGGCGGATTCAGCACCGTAGTGCGATAACAGGCCAAATGAATCTTCCCAGGGAATATTAGCTTCCCTGGCCACAATATCCCGCAGCCTTTCTTCAGGCAGGAGATTATCAAAATACCACTGGACCGGCCGATCCGAAGCACCATCCCTTATGAGCCCCTGGGTCCTCTGGAGAGCCGGAGAGAGATCAAATGCGTCGGGGTAGTCGCACCACGCCTCTGCGTATTGGAACTGCCAAAGGTCGTTCTCTTCCTTAAGGATACCCACCAACAACGTGTTGAAGAAAACGTTGAGCTGTCTCATATACCGGACCTGCTGGCCGGCCCTTTCTCTTCGATGGCCGGCGCCTTCCGACCTTTTTCCTGTAGCTTGCGGTAGATGGGCATGGCCGATTCGGGCACATCAAACTCCATTCGAATGCCAAGTTCATCCAAGAGCCGGAGGAATCGACCAAATTGAATCGTCTCTTTTCCGCGTTCGGCGTCACTTACAAAGACATAACCAACACCCGCGGCCCCGGCCAAGTCATCCATCCGAACTCGTTCACTCTTACGGACGGCGCGGACCAGCATGCCAGCTTCTTTAACACTTGAGATGTTTACCTTCACAGCAGCCACCCAAAAATATTAGAACTGATATATTTTTTGGCTAAAGACGACCATTTGTCAATTTTATATGCGAGCGGATATTTTAAAGGCTCGTGGAGACACGCCCACCCCAAAAAATATGCGTTCGCATACTCTCGGCATGAAGAGTCAATAGTTTGAGCGACATGATATGAGAGCTGATACTTTTGGCCTCTGCCCGGGGCCTTGTCCATTTGAAGTGGAGCGGGCGAGACGGCTCTTTCCAAACCCTCAATCACGTTACTCCCTCAGCCAACCACCGCCATGCGTATCCCCAGCCCAACAAGGCAGGCACCAACGACCTTATCAAGTAAACGCCCGAACGACTGCAGACGCCGCTGCATCCCCCGGGTCGCCATCAATCGACTGAGCAAAGAGAACCAGGCGACGTGCGCCAGTACTATAAACACCCCATAGCCCACCTGAACCGACAGCGCCGTGTCTGACGAAACCACCTGGCTGAACAGGCACCCCACTCACCCCCCCGCGTATCGCTTGCGCCATTCCCGCGGCGACAGCCCCGTCCAGCCCTTGAAGGCCCGGGTGAAGTTGGCCGGGTTGAGATAGCCCAGGGTTTCGCCGATGCGGCGAATTTCCAGTTCCGGGTCCTGCAACAGCTGGCAGCTGTCGCGCCGGCGCGCTTCTTCCAGCAGTTGCTGATAGCTGTAACCCTGTTCGTGCAATCGGCGGCGTAGGGTGCGCTGGGTCAGGTGCAGGGTCTCAGCCAGATCCTCCGGCGATGGATAACCCGCCAGCCCTGGTACCAGGGCCGCGCGGGTGCTGCGCAACGTATTGTCGGCCTCCTCGCTGAGGGCACTTTCCCGTTCACATTGCAGCAGTGCTGCGCTCAGCGCCTCCGGGTCTGCGGTAGGCTGGGGCCGGTCCAGCACGCGGGTGTCACCCAGCAGGGAAAGCCCTGCCCGCGGCATGTTGAAACGTACTTCCGGCAAACGGGACTGCCAGCGTTCAAAGCCGGCCGGTTGGGAGCCACGCAACCAGATCGACACGGTCACCGGCATGCCCGGCAGCAGAAACGCCATGCCACGGTAGACACTGGTCAGCATGGAGCTGAACATCACCTGATTGATCCGGGCCGGCACGGCGAATTCCGGCATCAGCTCCAGAAACCCGCCGTCATCGCGTTCTTCCACGGATAACAGCGCTCCGCGCCCACGCAGATGCCAGAAACGCTCGAGAATGCGGATGGCTTCCCGGGGCGTACCGGCACACAACAGCGCATATCCCAGACTGCCGTGAGCGGTGAGCGGCATGCGGTCGCCGGTGGCAAACCCCAGCGACTCGTCGCCAGTCCGCACCACTACCGCCGCGGCGATGCACCAGACATCCTGCAGCGACACCTTGCCGCCGGGATCATCCACCCGTTCCGCCGAGACCCCCGCCAGCGCCAGCAGATCTTCCCGGGCCACCCCGTAAGCGTTGGCGACATCCAGAAACGCACGGGGATACGTGGACGCCTGATTGCGCTGGCGCGCCCAGGCCGGCAGAGCGGCCATCTGTTCCTTGGTCTGCGTTAACAGAGTGTTAGCCATCACTTGGCCACCAATGATAAGTACAATGTCCGTGCAGAATCTCACGCTGACCGGGCATTCACCAGTACCGTAGAGGCCATATTGAGTGACAACCCGTTACCGGGCTTGAGAAAGGAGCACCGATATGAATGCCGTGGTTCCCCCACACCTCAAGAAAACCGCCGATAAACGCCAGGCCGATTCCCCCCGCCCCGCGCCCACATCGCCCAAGGTCCACATTCCCAAGGTCCGCCGTCCCGGTTTCGACTTTGCCGGCAGTGGCGACAGCGTGCCGCGCTACTGGTGGGACAACGACCCGGTAAAAACCCTGTTGCTGGCGGCCCTGTCCGCCAGCTTCCCGGCGGGGGAGCGCTTCTTCATTGATTCAGTGCGCCACTACCAGGACCGCATCACCGACCCGGAACTGAAAAAGGCCGTGAAAGGCTTTATCGGCCAGGAAGCGCACCACTCCCGGGAGCACGACCAGATGAACGGCTTCCTGCAGGAGCGTGGCGTGAACCTGGCCCGGCTGGACCGGGAAATCCAGGCCTTCATGAACTGGATGCGCAAGAACCTGAGCCCGGAACGCCAGCTGGCCCACACGGTGGCGGTGGAGCACTTCACCGCCCTGATGGCCGAGGAATTCCTGCTCAAGTACGACGCCCTGGACCAGATGGACCCGCGCATGGCCCCCATCTGGGCCTGGCATGCCATCGAGGAATCCGAGCACAAGGCCGTCGCCTTTGACGTTTACAAGGCCATTGGCGGCAGCGAGTTTGTCCGGGTGACGGAGATGATGCAGGTCAGCATCATGTTCCCGTTGTTCAGCACCCTGCACGTGGTGCAACTGATGAAAGAAGACGGCCAACTGGGCAACGTGAAATCCTGGTTGGGCGCCGTGAATTACATGTGGGGCAAACCCGGCGTGTTCCGCAAGTTGCTGCCCTCCTACTTCCGGTTCTACAGCCGCAACTTCCACCCCTGGAACCACGACGCCCGGGATCTGGTGGAAAAGGCCAAGAAGAAGTGGCTGGGTGACTGGGCCTGAGGAACGTCAGCTTGGCGGGGTAATTGTCGCTCCGCCAAGCCGATGAATCGCTGACGGTCTCGTCTGGCTGGATCAACGACTGGCCCTGTGTATTGAACGGCTAGAAGATGGTCTCACCCTTCCGGATTCCATAAAAAAGCCCGCATTCCGCGGGCAAGCACCACCTCAACAAACACTTCGTATTTTCTCTAGAATTTATAGATCGCACTGCCCTGAAACCGGGTGATCGCACCGTCCCGACCGTCCACTGTCTTACGCTGGGCGTGGGCGATCTCGATCCCGTATGTCACCTGCTCGACGGGATGCCACAGATAGTTGAGATGGACCAGTTGGTAAGTCTCGTCATAGGCGTTGACGAAGTTGTCGCTGGCGTCGTTATTGACCACCACCAACCCATCATCGATGGCGTCGCCCCAATCCGTATGGGTGTAGGAGTATGCGACGTTGAACGCGCCTGGTCCGACCTTCAGGGTGGCACCCAGCGTCCCGCCCCATGCGGGCAATGCGTGCAGGTTATCGCCAAGGCGATAGGCCGCCGGAGCCGGGTTGCCTTTCATATAGCCACCGATCCCTTCACCGCCGGTAAGCTGCGCGCGCAACACCAGGGATGACGTCAACGGATAGCTGCCGGCAACAAAGCCGCCCCACCCTATTGCCGAGTCGCTATGCGTACCGTCGTCGAAGCCGACCTCACGAACGAGGGCAGCCGATGAGAAACGCAAGTCGCCGTAGCGGGTCTCATACCGAATGGAGAGATCCGGCAGCGAGTCCTTGCGATCGACATCCAGACCGGCAATGGATTGGCCGTTTGCTGTTCCGGTATAGCCCCCGGTGAACGACTTGCCGGATGAGGCGCCGCTGGGATCCTCCAGGGCCACATGAAGGTCACCGGTGCTGTATCGCAACTGGGCCTGGCGCAGCACCGAGTCGCGACCAATGGGACCGGTGAAATCCAGGGTTTCCGTCGTGCCCACGAAAGTGTGGAAGTTACTCCAGGTCTGGCCGGCGGTAATGCCGTTCCAGCGCCCGTAGGCCTGCCGGAGACGAAACGCGCCGCCCCAGAAGTCCCCTTCGATCACCGTCGTCAGGTCGCCTTTGCCCGTGTCTGTCGTGGTCTTCAGGCCAAGACGGGATTCGTTGGCCGTGAGGTTGGAAAAACCGCTGCGGCTTTGCTGTCCATCAACAGCAATGTTCGAGAACTTGATACTGTCGCCGACACCCTGACTACCGCCGCTGACATCGCCAATGTCATACAGCATGTCCAGTTTGGCGTAGCCGTACAAAGCAGCCTTGGTGTCCAGTTCCCCCAAGTTCAGGGCGTGGGCGGCCTGGGCGGTCATCACCAGGCCGAGCGAAGCCATTGCAGCCGCCGCGCGGCATGCAAACCGATAAATAGTCATAGAAACCTCTGATTCTTGTTGTGATCTGTTTTTGCTAAACGGAGAGCCGGCCCGCCTGGAAGCAGGCCGCTTCGGTTAACTGAAGAGCTTCACGATCAAGCGGATAGAGAGCGAGAAGATGGCAATCAGCCCGATCAGCCCCAGCACTTTCTGCCAGGGGCGATTAGAGAGCTTGCCAACGACATCGCGCCGCGATGACAGGACAAACAGCAGAATGCCGAGGAAGGGAGCCGCCAGCACCGTCATCGCCTGGGCCACGATGATGAGCTGTATCGGGGAACCCTTGGCCAGAATGGTCACTGCCGCCCCCCAGGCCAGTATCACGTAGACCAGCGCCTTGACCCGGGGCGATGACAGCGTGTTGTCCCATCCCAGGCCATCAGCCAACAGGGTGCCACCCGCGGAGGCGTTGGCCGCCATGGACGAGAAAGCGGCCGCAAAGAAGCCCATCCCGAAAAGGACCGAGCCGATTTTACCGGCAACCGGCTCCAGGACCTGGGCCAACTGCGGGAAGGTGTGCACCACAACGCCGGAGGCATTGAACACGGCGGCAGAGACGATAATGATCAACATGGCCATCACGCCGGTCGCCACGTTACCGGGAATGGTGTCGGCCAGGGTAATGCTGCGATATTGAGATGGCTTCAGTCCCCGCTCGCGGATGGCATAGCCGGTGTAGAACGCCGAATTAATCGAGAAATTCGTCCCCACGATGGCGATCAGCAGGAAACCAGCTTCCGGCGGAATCCGGGGAATAAAACCGGACGCCGCAAGAGACCAGTCCGGATCCGTGAGCACGGCAGATGCCAGGAACCCCACAGACATCAACCCGATCAGGGCAACGAGCAGACGTTCCATTATTTTATAGGTGTTGGGCAGGGCGATCAGGATGGCGACGGCCACGGTGCAGGCCAATGTCCACCCCACCATCGAGCCGCCAAACAGCATTTTCAGTGCAAGGCCGGAGCCCACAGCGTTACCCACCGCGAACATCAGGGTGATACCGAATACGGCGAAACCGGCCAGCACCCCGACGGGGCGACCTAGCGTCCGCTTGGTGGTCTGAACAAGGGAATCATCGGTGGCCAGCCCGATACGGACTGCCATGTCGTTGAAGATAAACATCAGGATGGTCGATACCACCAGCACCCATAACAGGGCATAGCCAAACTGACTGCCGGCCTGAACCGCAGACGTCAGGGCGCCGGGGCCAAATCGCCACGCCCCGGCCACGAAAGCAGGGCCAATCAGGGCAAGGGACTGAGGAATGGTTAACCCCAATCTGTTTTTGGGTGGTCCGGCCATCTTGTTTTCCGCGAGCGAGGTTGCCACGCTCTCTTCCGGCGAGGTTTTCATGGTGTTCTCCTGTATCTGGCGCAAATTGTTGTTGTATGCAATACAGCAGTCACGTCATGTCGCGTCCCGAATGCCGGTCCTGGCCGTCAGGCAAGTGTCCCGAATCCGGTTGATGAAGTTTGGGCCTGAGTCTTGTTGATGCCTCTTTCTCACTGCAACATGCGCGTTCCGGATCCGCCATGCCCCGCCCCAAAGGACCGGGGCATGGCGTAACCCGCCTCTAAACCAACCCGGCGGAGCGCAGGGCGTCGGCAATTTCCTGGTCGGCCCCGTCGGCCAGCGGCAGCAATGGCGACCGCACGGTGGCATGATCCAGGATGCCACGCGCAACCAGGGCATGCTTCAGCGCCACGGTACCTTCCATATGGGAACCGCGGTGATAGACGCTCTTGGTCACCGGCATCAGGCGGTCATGGATAGCGCGGGCCGCTTCGTAATCCCGTGCCTTTCCGGCCGCGATGAGCTCGATCAGGGGCTCCGGCGCGATACCGCCATAGCCGACCAGGGCACCATCCACATCAAACATTGTGTGCAGCAGGTACTCGTCGTGACAGGTCAGCACCTGCAGCTCGGGATTCTCGCGACGGATCACAGGGATCTCGGTGTCCCAGCGGCGCATATTGCGTACGCCGTTCTTCATGGCAAATACACCCGGCTGGGCGGCAATTTCAAGTTGGGTTTCAAGATCGTAGGTGGCCTTGGTCACATCTGGATACTGGAACAGGATCAGCGGTAAGCCACTTTCCTCGTGGATCGCTCGATACCGGTCCTGGGGCGCCCCCTTCTGGTAGCCAAACCGCAACCAACCGTGGGAAGGATAAAGCAGACCGGCTGAGGCTCCGGCCTTGACCGCCCGCTGAGCCTCTTTCGCCGCCACATGGGTTCCTTCACCGGTGATGCCCGCAATGATGGGAATAGACCCACTGACGGATTCCGCAAAACTCTCGATAACGGCGGTTTGCTCGTCGGATGTCAGGAAGGTCCCTTCACCGGCATGCCCCAGAACCACCAGGCCCTTTACACCCTCAATCCCCCCTAACCAGCGGCCCAGACGCTGAATCGCGTCATGGTCAACTTCACCATCGCGGGTAAACGGGGTTACGGGCGCAGGCACCAAGCCTTTCAGATCAATATTGTTCATCTTGTTCACCTCAAAAGATCGGCTCAATTTGAAAACGTTCATGCAATCGTTTCTGCAAACGTTTTCACAATATATGCCTCACCTCTTTGAGCTGTCAAACCGAATGGCCGGAATTTCCAGAAAGCGACGTCATCGAATCCGGCAGAAATCCCCAAAGTGATTGATCACTAAAGAAATAAAAATCAGGCGTGGGTGCCATAAATTCTGACCAGGACGCTCATCCCAATGAAAACCGCCTCTCTCGGGGCAACGTGGGAGCCCGGCAATCCGGATCGGCTCACCACTTCCACAGTTGCCGGGTCGCAGGGCCGCCATTACACTCAATTCCCATCTGAAGCCCAACGATCAAGGACGTCATGCCCAATAAATCGCCGCAGAAACCAGCCGTTAGTCGCAGGACTGCTGACAAACCGGTGTCCATGCACGATGTGGCCAAGGCGGCCGGCGTGAGCATTTCGACCGTGTCGCGGGTGCTGGACGAACGCTTCCCTCCGTCTCGCAGCAAATCGGCAGAACGGGTCCGGCAGGTCGCCAGGGAACTGGGCTACCGGCGTGACATCGTCGCGTCCAGCTTGCGCAGGGGCGGCACCGGGACCATCGGCGTGCTGGTACCCCGCTTAAGCGATACCGTGATGGCATTGATGTATGAAGCCATTTCCCGGGCCGCGCATCGCATGGGCTACTTTACGATTGTGGCCAGCAGCGGTGACGATCCAGAGGAAGAGAAGAAAGCGGCGGAATCGTTGCTGGGTCGAAGGGTCGACGGTCTCATCCTGGCCACCAGCCGACTTGATGACGAACTTCCCAGTCAGCTCCGCCAGCAGGAGATTGCCCACACCCTGGTTCTGAGGACCGATGGTGTCAGTCGCTCTTCCCTGGGTGACGATGAACAGGGTGGTTATCTCGCGACTCGCCACCTGATTGATTTGGGCCACCGGGAGATCGGCCTGGTGGCAGGTCCCAGCTTTACCTCCAGTGCCCGTGACCGGCAACGGGGTTATCGACGAGCCCTGGAAGAAGCCGGCCTGCCCTGTCGCGAAGAGTGGATCTGCGAGTCCGGGTTCGGGATAGAATCCGGCGAAGAGGCCGGGATGCGGCTGCTGTCGGGGGCGGATCGTCCAAGTGCCATCTTTGCCGTCAACGATAACCTGGCGATCGGCGTCATGTCAGCGGCCCATCGATTGAAGCTGATCATCCCGAAGGATCTGTCGCTCGTTGGTTACAACGACATCCCGCTGGTAAGCCGCTTGCCGGTACCACTGACATCGGTCCGGGTGCCGTTCGACTACATCGCCATGCAAGCTATTGAATTATTGCTGGCCCCTCAACCGCCTGCCGAGCTTATCCAGCGCACATTACCCACACTGATGCCCCGGGAATCCTCTGCATCCCCGGCCCGTCGAAGGCGCGCAGTGGCTGTGAAATCCTGATCCACGTTGAAGCCAAATCCTTTAGCCTTGCGAATTCTGCCGCACTGTGACAACCGGTTTGTCGTAAAGTAGCTGGAGATTCGAGCCGCTGGCACGTCCAGAGGCGAGCCCCAACTTAGCGAACAACAGGAGCATCCAATGACGTTTGATTTCCAGGGCCGGCGCGTCATCGTCGCCGGCGGCAGCAAGGGTATTGGCCGGGCCATCGCGTTGGGATTTGCCCGCGCTGGTGCCACCGTTTCCGTGTGTGCCCGCGGGCAGGCGTCCCTGGATGCTCTGGCGAAAGAAGCGGCCGACGAAGGGCTGGCGCTGCATGTGGCGCCCTGCGACATTGGCGACAAGACCGCGTTGGAGACCTATCTACAAAACGCCATAAGCGAATTGGGCGGCCTGGACGTGCTGGTCAATTGCGCCTCCGCGTTTGGCCGGGAAGACAACGAGGAGGGCTGGCTGAGCAGTGTTGAGGTGGATCTGATGGGCACGGTGCGCGCTGGCCACACTTGCCTGCCCGCGCTCAAGGAATCCGGAGGCACGATCATCAACATTGCCTCCATCGCTGCCTTACACGCCTCGACACGC
The DNA here is from genome assembly GCF_016798325.1 of Marinobacter mangrovi. Taxonomy (GTDB): domain Bacteria; phylum Pseudomonadota; class Gammaproteobacteria; order Pseudomonadales; family Oleiphilaceae; genus Marinobacter_A; species Marinobacter_A mangrovi. The sequence goes on along the minus strand of NZ_JAERVO010000002.1, from coordinate 17,165 downwards.
ACCGCCCCCTACGCCGCTATCAAGGCCGCCGTCGCCCACTACACGGGCAGTCTGGCGGTGGCCATGGCCCCGCATAAAGTGCGGGTGAATGGCATTGCCCCGGGCTCGATCGAGTTTCCCGGTGGCGTCTGGGATCAGGCCCGCCAGCACAATCCGGAGCTCTACGAGAATATTCGCAAGGGGATTCCCTTCGGTCGCCTCGGCACGCCAGAGGAAGTCGCCGACGTGGCGCTGTTCCTGGCTTCCGATATGGCGCGGTGGATGACCGGCCAGACCTTGGTGGTGGATGGCGGGCAGGTTCTGTCCTGAGCCGCCAGTCTACACAGGACTATCCGGCGAAGCGCCCCGGCCCCTCTTTCGAAGGGGACTCGGGGCCTTGATTCTCGCGGATCAGCCCTTCAAATCCGGGAAATCGGCTTCGGTATAGGCATAGTCTCCGCGGTCCCCGCTCGCGGCATGGGCGCGCAGCTCAACACGACGGATCTTGCCGGAGATGGTCTTGGGCAATTCCGCGAACTCCAGCTCCCGGATCCGCATATACGGCGCCATGCGCTCGCGGGCGAACGCGAACAGGGCCTTTGCCGCCTCCGGGCCGGGCTCGTAGTCGCGGCGCAACACGACATAGGCTTTGGGCACGCTCAGCCGCACCTCATCGGGTGCGGGCACGACCGCCGCCTCGGCCACGGATTCGTGTTCAATGAGGATGGACTCCAGTTCGAAGGGACTGACCCGATAGTCCGAGCTCTTGAACACATCGTCCGCTCGGCCGACGTACCAGTAGTAGCCATCCTCGTCACGGCTGGCCACGTCGCCGGTGCGATAAAAGCCGTCGTGCAGCGCTTTTGCCATGCGTGCCGGGTCGTCGCGGTACTCCTGCATCAGGCCAAGCGGACGCTGCTGGCGCACATCAATGGCAATCTCACCTTCGTTCTGCTCGTTGTCGTCGGCATCGAGCAGGGCAATCTTATAGCCGGGCAATGGCCGGCCCATTGAGCCGGACTTCATCTTCTGGGCGGGCGGATTACCGATCTGGGCCGTGGTCTCCGTCTGGCCATAGCCGTCCCGGATTCTCAGTCCCCAGTAATTCTCAACCCGTGCAATGACTTCCGGGTTGAGCGGCTCGCCCGCGCCCACCAGACTCCGGAGCTTGACGTCGTAGGCTGACAAATCCTCCTGAATCAGCATACGCCAGACCGTGGGCGGTGCACACAGGGAGGTCACGCCCTTGTCGGCGATCACCTGCAGCGTGGCGGGCGCGTCAAAGCGTGGCTGCCGGTAGATAAAGACCGTACAGCCGGCGTCCCACGGCGCGAACAGATTGGACCAGGCATGCTTGGCCCAGCCGGGGGAACTGATGTTGAAGTGGATGTCGTCCGGCTGCAGGCCCAGCCAGTACATCGTGGACAACGACCCCACGGGGTAGCTCTGGTGGGTATGCAACACAAGCTTGGGCTGCGACGTTGTGCCCGACGTGAAATAAAGCAGCATCGGGTCCGTAGCGAGGGTCACGCCGTCTGGCTGGAATGTGACGGGCGACTGATACGAGGCGTCGTAGCCAATCCAGGATCCGCTGGCCTCACCGGCCACGATACGGGTCAGGCCCTTGGCCACGCCCTCGAATTTTTGCACGTAGTCGTCGGCGGAGAGGATGTGGGTGACGCCGCCGCGCGCGAGGCGGTCTCCGAGATCCTTTTGCGACAGCAGCGTACTGGCAGGAATGACCACCGCACCCAGCTTGATGGCGGCCAGCATGGTTTCCCAGAGTTCGATGACGTTATCGAGCATGATCAGCAACGTATCGCCCCGACCGAGCCCATTACCGCGCAGGAAATTCGCCACCTGGTTGGAGCGTTGCCGCATCTGTTCGAAGCTGTAGCGTTGATCGGTGCCGTCGGCATCCACCAGCCAGAGCGCTATCTTGTCGTTGTCTTTCGCGTAATCATCAAACCAGTCCAGTGCCCAGTTAAACTGGTCCAGCTCTGGCCATTTGAAGGTCTCGTAGGCGCGGTCGTAATCTTCGCGCAGGTCCAGCAACTGCTGGCGTGCGGCTTTGAAGGCTTCGGCTGATGGCATCACGTTCTCCTTATCTCGCGGTTGGCGGCCCGGAGATCGGCCACCCTGTTTTTGTTGTCCAGCGATACGACGTTCCTGAACTGGCGCAGTCAACACATCGTCATGACATCATAGACCCACTTTCCCTCATTGTTGATGCGAACCGCCACCGGGCGCTGGTGGTAAATGCCGCCTCCAGTAACCGCTTCATGTTTGCCGTGGAGCTCACCACAGGCGAACGCGCCATGATCTCCGGGAAGGGTAAAGGTGCCGGTACCTGCCTGTAAAAGGCGCATGGGGGCCAGCAACCCGAGCCCACTCATGGCCCACAAAAAAGCCCTCAACGCAAAGCGTGAGGGCCAAAGTTTTCCCGAGTCAGACTCATTGCTACCGGGCAGCCGCTACCGGGCCTACCCCATTTTCAGAACAGATAAGCCGCACCGGCTCCGCCTGCCGAGTTATCGCTCTGGTCGTCATTCACGCCCGTCGTGGCGCTGCTTTCACTGTACGCGCCTACCGCCAGCGTGGTGCCATCCGAATTCAGGCTGACCGCCCTGCCAAAGGAATCCCCCGCATCCGTATTGCTCGCCTTCAGGTAAACCTGCTGCGACCAGGTGCCCGCTTCTCGGGTAAAGACGTACACGGCGCCAGCATAGTGGGCCGAGTTGTCGTTCTGGTCGTTATCAACGCCTGTCGCGACGCTGGCCTCTTGATTCGCCCCGACCGCCAGTGTGTCGCCATCCGCACTCAAACTGATCGCATCGCCAAATTCGTCATCGGCGTCCGTATTACTCGCCTTCAGGTAGGCCTGCTGGGTCCATGTGTCGCCATCACGGATAAAGACGTACACGGCGCCCGATGAGTCAGCGGAATTGTCGCTCTCATCAGCATTCACACCGGTCGTGCCGCCATCTTCCCAATTCGCACCAACTGCCAGCGTGTTGCCATCCGCACTCAGGCTAACCGCCGTGCCATAGTAATCGTAGGTATCCGCATTGCTGGCCTTGAGATAAGCCTGCTGCGACCAGGTGTCGGCCTCGCGGACAAACACATACACGGCACCGGCCCTCTCGGCCGAATTGTCGCTCTGATCGGCATTCACGCCTCGATCAGCGCTGGCCTCCTGCTCCGCTCCAACCGCCAGCGTATTGCCATCCGCACTCAGACTGACAGCCGCGCCGAAGGCATCATGGGCATCCATATTGCTGGGCTTCAGGTAGTCCTGCTGAGACCATGTGTCGCCATCACGGATAAAGACGTACGCGGCGCCCGCTTCGGCGGCCGAGTTGTCACTCCCATCCGCGTTCACACCGCGATCGGCACTGCGCTCATGAAAGGCCCCGACCGCCAGCGTACTGCCATCCGCACTCAGACTGACCGAATTGCCAAAGGCATCGGAGGCATCCGCATTGCTGGCTTTCAGGTAGGCCTGCTGGGACCAGGTGCCGGATTCCCGGGTAAACACGTAGACAGCACCGGCGTCATCGGCCGAGTTGTCGTCCTGATCCTGATTCACGCCCTGCGCAGCGCTGGCCTCACCCATCGCGCTAACCGCCAGTGTGGCGCCATCCGCACTCAAACTGACCGCGTAGCCAAAGCCATCACCGGCGTCCGTATTCGAGGCCTTCAGATAGGCTTGCTGCGACCAGGTGCCGGCTTCGCGCGCAAACACATACACGGCACCGGAGTTATCGGCCGAGTTGTCGTCCTGATCCTGATTCACGCCTTTCGCTGCGCTGTCCTCAAAATAGGCGCCCACCGCCAGCGTGGTGCCATCCGCGCTCAAGCTGACCGCAACGCCAAAGAGATCACCGGCATCGGTATTACTCGCCTTGACATAGCCAATCCCTGACACCAGGTGACCACTGACCGACAGCGTGTCCGAATCCACACATCCCCCGGCATTACAGGCCTGCAGGATGTACTGCGCATTGACCCGGGCATACAGCGGCACCGTCAGCCCCAGCGTCTCCGTGCCAGGCTCGATCGCCGCGCCCACCTGCGTAAACCCGGACATGCCGTCCGGATTTTCCAGCAACCGGTACTCCGTCGCACCCGCCACATCCGCCCAGTCAAACCGGAAAGTCTTGACCGACTCAATGCTAAAACTCACGGTCGGTGCAGCTTGCGGGGTCGACGTGGACGCATCCGACGAGCCGCCCGATCCACCACCGCCACACGCACTCAATACCGCGGCCAACAACACCACGTAAAAACCCCTGAACCACGCTTGCGACAACAACATTCTCGAGTATTCCCTGACAGCATTCGTTATTCCGCCAAACATAACGATGTCCGGAACACGTCGGTACCCGACAGATGTTGGGGTTCAGGTGGAATTCAGCTGGAGGGAGGGACAGGCGGGGGCAACGACGAAGTGACGCCTTTGGTGAAAAACAAATCCGCCCCAGTTCTGCAGTCTTGGCCCCTGGTCAACGAGCCCAGCTACGCCTGCCCGCAGTTGTCGTACTGAAGACGATTCCTCTCGATCCTTTCCTGATGCGTGATCGTCCATTCGGCCAGTTGCCGCAAGTGCTCGGCCAAGGAATAGCCGAGTGAAGTGAGGGAATATTCGACCCCGGGTGGCGAGCCTGTAAGAACGACTCGATCCAGGAGGCCATCACGCTCCAGGGATTTAAGCGTTCTCGTCAGCATCTGTTGTGAGATGCCATTAACCTTCCGCACGATCTCGTTAAAGCGTTGCGGGCCGGTATGAAGGGTCGCCACCACTTGAACGGTCCATCTCTCTCCGACCCGGCTGAGCATTTCTTTTATACCGTTGCATTCAGCACCCGCTTTTGAGGTAGTCATATTCATCTGACTTACTCCTAAATATATGCTTTGACGGGATTTATGGCTCTCCATACGTTTGAGCTTCCCACTCACGAAGCGTCCTCAAATTGAACCGATGGGGACGACGACCATGATATGGAGACCACGATGATTCTTTACTACTTCCCGGGCGCCTGCAGCCTTGCCGATCATATGGCACTTATCGAAGCGGGCCTGGACTACACGCTGATCAGCATTACCCCTGAGAAACAAACCGAAGACCACCGTGATTTTCTGTCAATCAACCCCAAAGGCTACATCCCGGCCCTTGAGCTCGACGATGGAGAAATACTCACGGAGAATATGGTTATCCTTCAATATATTGCGGAGATCAGCGGCAAGCTTCTTCCCCAAACAAACCTCTTAAGATGGCGAACGTTGGAAGCACTGGCTTTTATGTCTTCCGAAATCCATGGCAGCTATGCCCCCTTCTTCAGGAACTTTCCGGATACGGAAAAAGAGCGGGCTCGAGAAAAGCTGGCAAAAGCGTTCTCCCTGCTAGACCACCAACTGGGCGATAAAAACTATCTCATAGGCGAGCAGCTTACGATTGCCGATTTCTACCTTTTCTGGATCCTGATGGCATCGTCGAGAACGGGGCTCGAACTCTCGCAAGGGCTGCAACGCTATTATTCACGCATGAAGCGATTGCCCTCCGTAGCCCGTGCACTTGATGAAGAAGGTCTAAGCTGAATAACCGCTGGTCCGGGTTTCCCACAGAGACCACATCTGACGTGATGACGCCTCACGTATCCGACCACGAGAGTGTGATCGTCACGGGAACCTTCTGGCATGTCATCACGAAGAACGGTCAACCTTTCACCGCACCGCTGGTCGACCTCAAAGACCGCCCCAACACCCCCAAGGCGGCAGGGATTCGGGCATGATGGCTTCGCCGGGGTTGCCGCCCGGAGTTGCTCCATCCGACGCCGGGTCAGATGACCCGGCGTCCTGGATGTCCCCCGCCAAACAGGGGAATCCGGTTCGATCGACTACCTGGAATCACGGTTGCCATAATTGATGGGCACCCAATCGTAGCCTTCCCGTGCTTTTCGAATGTGGCCAACACCCGGAAAGGGCATATGGGGCACAGCGACCAATTCAGACTGCTTGGCGAAAGTTGAGAACGCTTTGGAGCGCACGGCAATGGCCTTATCCGGATCGACATCGTAGGCAATAGTCACCGAGGGATCCGGGAACTGCACCGCGGCCACATGAATGATGTCGCCAATGAATGTCACGCTCTGCCCTTTGCTCTCCAACCTGAAGAACGCGCTGCCCGGGGTATGCCCCGGATGCAAAACGGCGGTGACCCCGGGAAGGATTTCGGTGCTCTTGTCGAAGGCATTAATTTTCCCGGCATCCACATAGGGCGTCATGATCTGGATGGCCTGGTTGAAGTAGTGCATGTCATAGCCGGACCGCTCCGCGTTCTTGCGATCCAGAAAGAAGTCCATATCCGGCTTGCCGACATGAACGGTCGCGTTACGAAAGACCATCTGACCCTCTCGGGTGAGCCCGCCCATGTGATCGGAATGGACATGAGTGAGCAGAATATCCGTCACGTCATCGGCCTTGAATCCCGCGGAATGCAGGCTATCAATCAGGTTGCCTCCGAAACCGGGGCCGAACAGCTCACCGGAACCGGTATCCACAAGAGCAAGTCTGTCGCCGATCTCCAGCAGGAATGCATTGATTGACACTTCGACCGGGTTGCTCTGGTACGCATACGCCAGTCGTGAATCAATCCCGTCATCGGAGAGACCATGCAGGAGCTTGTGAAGGTCCTGAGGCACTGAGCCATCCGACAATGCCGTGACGCGAACATCACCGATTTTGAAAGCGTAGGTGTTGACACCTTGGCGTTGCTGCGCTATTCCCGGCGAAAATGGTTCCGTCGCAAAAACCGACCCGGTTGCAAAAAGGCCCAACACCAATGTGAGAAGCATGAACGAACGTACTACCATTTTTCCGTTTCCTGATTTGGGTGCATGTCAGCAACCGATCATAGAGACGACTGAGCTTGCTGAGAAAACAACCCGCGTTATACCTTGCATCACCTGGATTGATAGCCTCAGGACGGGCCTGTCATGGCCACAAACGGAGAGAGCATCGACATGCCCGATCGCCTGAATGAAATGGATATTGGCCTGTTGAAAGCGTTCGAAGCCCTGATGGAGGAACGCAATGTCAGCCACGCCGCAGAAAGGCTCAGTATCACGCAGCCAGCTCTTTCCGGACGGCTGACCCGTCTGCGCAGGCTCTTTGATGATCAGCTGTTTGTCCCGGTGGCTGGCCGCGGTGTGGTGCCGACGCCTCGCGCCGAGGAGCTGGGGAGAACGCTGCCCCAACTGCTGAGCGATCTGCGCGATTTCGTTGGCCATGCTCCAACGTTCAACCCGGCTGAAAGCAACCGCGAATTTGTCATCGCCGGCTATGACAACCCGGCGATCATGCTGGGGCCGGACCTGGTCCCCGCTCTAACCCGCACGGCACCGAACATCCGGACGACGTTCGTACTGCCCGATCCAGAGACCATGGCGCAAAAGCTCGACCGGGGCGACATCGACCTGGTCATCGGATCGCCTGGTATGGCGGATGAAGGGCTGATCGCTCGAAAGCTGTTTACGGATCGGTTCGTCACCGCCCAGCGCCGCCATCACCCTCGAGGCACTCACCCGATCTCGCTGGACGAGTTCTGCCGCTACGAACACGTCGTGGTGTCAAACAGCGGCCATGGCTATGCGGGTAGCGTGGATCGCTCCCTTGACGAACTGGGTCGTTCCCGACGAGTCAGCCTTTCCGTACAGAGCTACGCGCTCGCTCCCGCGATCATCGCCAACAGCGATCACCTCTGTACGTTGCCCGGCCGGTTTCTACGCCGTTTCGAGTCAACGCTGGATTTGTTTACGCCGCCGCTCGAGATGGAAGCCATTGAGCTTTACGCGTTATGGCACCCACGCATGAAGGACGACCCGGCTCACCAATGGTTTCGTCATCAGGTTCTGGACATCGCGCAGGGGTAAGAAGCCAGTCGTCACTCGATGATTGGCTTCTTGCCAAAAACCGCCTCTACACACCCGGTGGGCGTGTGCCCGCCATCGTTGGCATGACCTCGCGCATCAGGTCGATAAAGGTGCGCAGCCGGGCCGGGTAATAGGCGGCGTAGGGGTACAGCAGATAAATGGGCAGCGGATGCGCACACCACTGGGGCTGGATACGGACAAGGCGCCCGGCCTCCAGGTCTTCCTGCACAATCCACGTCGACACGATCGCGACCCCCAATCCTTCGAGCGCACTCTGGCGCAGGGCATAGAGGCTGTCGGTACTGACCCGGGGCCGGATATTGAGTTGCTGTGAGCGGTCAGCCCGCCGATCGACCAGGGTCACCTCGTTGCGGTAATAGGTGCTCAAGGCAACCCAGGGAAGCCGTTCCAGGTCCCGCACCTGTTCTATGGGCGGGGATTGCTCGAGCAACCCCGGCGCCGCAACCACAATACGCGGCACCTCCGCCAGCAGGACCGCGATCACCGACGGGTCCGTCACGCTGCCCACATGGATCGCGCAGTCGATGTTGTCGGCGATAAAATCGGGCGAATGATCGTTCAGCATCCAGTCGATGGACACCCTGGGATAGCGTTGCAGGTAACGGCTCAGTGGCCGGATCATTTGATCCTGGCCAAAGGCATGGGGAGCGCGCACCCGCAGGCGCCCCATCGGTTCCTCTCCAGCACCCCGCAGGCCGTCTTCAAGCTCGGACCACTGCTCGATCAGCGTTCTCGCGTGGGCATAGCAGCGCTCACCATCATCGGTCAGCTTCCGGCCGTGGGTACTGCGCAGGATCAGCTCGGTTCCCAGCAGTTTCTCCAGGGTCTTCAGGCGGCGGCTGATGGTGGGCTGGGTCGTGCCGAGCTGCCGGGCAGCCGCCGAGAGACTGCCGCTATCGACGATCCGTACGAATGTCCGCATCAGCTCTATACGGTCTATTGTCAGACTATTCAGTTCGCTCATACACCAGATGTATAACAGTCTTTCCCGTCAGCCGTCTACCGGCAAGGTAGCGCATCGGTGACACTTCACCTCACCCGAACAGCCACCTGACCGGTGGCACACCAGACCATCGAACCAACGATGATCTCCTGACAGGAAACAGGCCGTATGCCCGTCGATAACAGACACACCGACGACACAGAGTCGCAGCCACTCCCATCGCATTATTTTCTGTTGATGGCGCTGATATTCGCCATCAACATGGCGGGCACCACCGTGCCGGCGCCGCTGTATCCGCTCTACCAGGAAGCCTTCGGCTTCAGCAATCTCACCGTCTCGATCATCTTTGCCACCTACGCCGTGGGTGTTCTGGGCGCGCTGGTGACCACCGGCCCCTGGTCGGACCAGGTCGGGCGCCGTCCGGTACTCTTCGCCGGTCTGATCGCGTCCGCCCTGAGCGCCCTGCTGTTCCTGTACCAGGGCTCGCTCCCGGTCCTGCTGCTGGCCCGCTTGCTGTCAGGCATCTCTGCGGGCCTGTTCACTGCGACGGCGACCATCGCGGTGATCGAGCTGGCGCCCCTGCAACAACGCGGCAGGGCAACACTGGCCGCCGGCGCCGCGAATATGGGCGGCCTGGGAATGGGGCCATTGATCTCGGGCCTCCTTTCCCAATATGCGTTTTGGCCGCTTCACCTCCCCTACCTGCTGCACCTGGCCTTGATCCTGGTCGCCGCAGTGCTGCTGTGGCGGCTGCCCGAAACCGTGACACCGCCGCCCCGGTTGCAATTGCGACGCCAGCCCCTGGGGTTGCCGCCGGAAGTTCGCCCGCTGTTCTTGCCGGCCGCCGTGGGCTGCTTTGCCGGCTTCGCGGTGCTTGGCCTGTTTACCTCGCTGGCTCCGGCGGTCATGGGTCAGGTTCTGGGCCTGACCAATCGGGCCGGTATCGGCGTGGTGGTCTTCACCGTCTTTGCCGCCTCCCTCGCCGGCCAGACGGTGCAGCGTCGCATACCGGACTCGATGCGCCTGCCCCTGGCCTGCGTGGCACTGCTCGTCGGCGTCGGGCTGCTCGGGCTGTCGATTGCCTGCAGCGCCCTGCTGGCACTGATCGCCGCCGCGCTGATTGCCGGTGCCGGCCAGGGCGCCATTTTTGCCGCCAGTATCGCGGCGTTGGCCGGCGCCAGCCCGTCGGGGAAAAAGGCGGAGGTGACCTCGCTGCTGTTCGTGATTGCCTACGTGGCCATCTCGGTACCGATTGTGAGCCTCGGGCTCGCCGTCGAGGCATTTGGATTGCGGGACGCCGGCATTACCTTTACGGCGGCCATCATGGTGTTGATTGCCTTCGCCCTGCTCGCCCTGTGGCGTCTTCGGCGCCGGGCGCCATCCCCCGTTTGATTCACCTTTGAAGAACAGAGGCTTTTACCCATGACTGAACAGATTCAGCAAAACGCGCACGCCACGGCCCCCTTACCTGCGTTTGACCCCGGTTCTTTCTGGAACCGCTTCAGCCGCAACTACGCCGTTCTGGATGATATCCGCTTGCACTATGTCGAAGGCGGGGCGGGCGATCCCATCCTGCTGATCCCCGGCTGGCCGCAGAGCTGGTACACCTGGCGACACGTCATGGAACGGCTGGCGACAAGCGGCCACCGGGTGATTGCCGTCGACCCGCGGGGTATCGGTGACTCGGACAAACCACTCGGCGGCTATGACCTGGCGACGGTCGCCCGCGACCTGCACCGGTTTGCCGGGCACCTGGGACTGACCGACAACGGCGCCCTGAACGTGGCCGGACACGATATCGGCGCCTGGATCGCCTACGCCTGGGCCGCGGACTGGCCGGACGATATCCGCCGGCTGGCGCTCTACGATGCAGCCCTGCCCGGCATCAGCCCGGCCGGCCCCGGCGGCATTCCCGATGAGACCACCAACGTGCGGACCTGGCACTTCGGCTTCAACCGGCTGGACGACCTCCCGGAACTGTTGATCCGTGGGCGCGAGCGGCCCTATCTCGACTGGCTGTTCAGAACCAAGACACGCAACCCCGCCGCCATCACCCCGGCGGACCTGGATGAATACACCCGCCTATTCAGCGCGCCGGGCGCCATGCGGGCCGCGTTTGCCTACTACCGCACGCTGTTCAATGCCGGGGGACTCGAACAGAACCGGCTGCGCGCCGACAAAAAGCTGGCCATGCCGGTGATGGCCTGGGGTGCAGACGGCGGAGTCGGAAACCGGCTCTACACCACGATGCGGGATATCGCCGACCGGGTTGAGGGCGGCGTGATCGAGCAGTGCGGGCACTTCCCGCCGGAAGAGGCCCCCGACACGGTCGCCAGCCAACTGGCAGGCTTTTTCGGGAATTGACGACTGGCAGTCACACACTCCGTGAGCCCTTCCAAAAGGAGGGGCTTTTGTCTGTTTCTGATACCGCAATAAATATGCGTTCTGACACCTTTATCATTTGCGCGGATTCTGGATTCTAATGTAGCGGAACTAGGCGTCAGACTAGTCAATTAATATGCGGTCTGACGACATTCATTATCTACATCATCAACTTTACGGAGAAGGTGCTGAAACTCGCTATCACTCATATTTGAAGTGACGAGCGGGGAAGTCTCATGCTCTGAATCGTAAGCGGCGGTCGTGGGATCAAACGGTCTTCTTGAGGCCAGAAACAGAGACTCCGGAAGTGGAAGCGCTGTATTCATGTAGCACTTGATGATCTCCCAAACCTCCAAATAGGCACGGGCCGACGTATTGCTCACGAATGTCGCCAAATTCACGACATGGTCATAGGGATAATCTTCATTTCGATAAGCCATATGTAAACTTCTCACCCACCCAGTTCGGCCACCGAAATACTCTTGTTTAAAATAGCAGTTAAAATCAATGAATCGATGACAAAAAACCTCTTCACCGCTCTCATATAAAGTAACCAGTCCCGTTCGCCGATTCAGCGCGAATTTCTTAGTGCCACCATGATCATGATAGTGTTTCTTGAAAATTAATGAATGAAAAACCCCTCCTCCGCTCAGAAGAAAGAAAATGGCATAACCGATAACGTTAATGTCATCCACATCGAGATAAAATAAATGCAGGACGATGATCGGCCAACCCAAAACAATAATCGGCCAACATACGAATAGTACTCCAGTCATCTTCCCTTGGAAGGAAGAAGGTGAGAAATATGCGAGCTCCTCCTCATCCCACTTCACGCCCTTAAAGTTGGACAATCCACTGATATACTTTCGCCATTTGCTTGGCCTAACATCACCACTACGAAAAAACAACAAAGCAGATCTAGAGCTAGGCCGGCACTCGAAATCAAGAATTTCCAATCTCGCTGCTTCCGACTTAAGGCGATGACTGGCACGCCTCTGAAACCCGTTAGCCTGTAACTGGCTCTGTTTTTTGTCGTCAATTCTGACGACAACATCAACCATGACGATGGCGGCAATTAGCACGTAGAGCGCCGAAAATAGCGGGTCTTCAATCATCACAGAAAGCCTCAGACCTGAACCGAACGCAGCCATACCAAAGAGGATGATGCTGGCAACCAGTGCAGCGATTAGAAGAATCATGAGAAGCGTTTTGGTAACCCGCCAGGCTTTACCCGGAACCGGCAAACGTTCTTCGTGAGGAGGCCTAACTGCAAATTCACAACTGAAAGGTCTATCGCCGCACCAAGCTGTGCTTGCATATGTCTGCATCGAACGATCCTTGTTCTGGAAAACTAATAATTTGGAATTTTACAAATTTAGAAGGGCACAAGCTCATCCATAAATTTTCTTGGTCATGGTACCTGAAGTCTATGTCCATACCCTCCAAAAATTCAGGCAAATTCTCGCTGCTAATTCGTAAATCATTCTCCGCCGATGCACAGGCGCTCTATTAGTTGGGGCCTGCGCTTCCCTGCATGATGACTTCACCCTGGCGCCAGAGTCGCCACTCACCGGGCTGGTAGATGTCCCAGACCTCGTCCGTGGTCAGGGGCTCGGTCACAATCACACTGACCACGTCGTCAGGGGTGGTTTCCGATTCGAAATCGACGATGACATCGGCGTCTTTCAGTCGCGCCGGGCCAAAGGGCGCGCGGCGGGTGATACTCGCCATCTTGGTGCTGCAGAAGGTAAAGAGCCAGTCCCCGTTGCTGAGCAGGAGATTGAACACCCCCTGACGGGCATACCCACGAGCCAGCTCGACCAGCCGGCCGACAATCACCTCGGTGGCGGTATCACGGTCGCAGTCACGTCGCAGGTCATTCAGAATATCGCAGAACAGCGCCTCGCTGTCGGTGCTGCCGACCGGCTCGTAGTAACCCGGCGCCGGTCGGAAGCCGGTAATCTGGCCATGGGGTCCATGCCGGGGTCAGGTCTTGCGTTTTGCCTCACGGATAATTCGGCTGACGCGCGAATAGTGAAGCCCAAAGAAATCACCTATGTCTTTCAGGCCGTACCCGCCACTTGCATACGCCAAACGGATAGCTTCGTTTCGGGACGACGCAGAGTCCACATAGAACTGTAGTGGTTTGGCCAGGGGGCGGCGCTGACTCGTGGGTATTTCGCTGAGACGTTCAGCCCCCTCAATTCGCCTCTGCATGTCATCAACGAATTGATCGCTCCCTAGATAGACCTGGTTCTTCAAGCTTTCCCAAGGAGACGGCTGGTTCTTGCCGTCAGCAACAAATTGCTCGTAACTCTCAACGGCTCTATCCCGCCGTTCAGCAAAGGCAGCAAGAATCCAATCAACATTGAGTGCCTTTAAATCCCGCTCATAACCCGCCGTCGCGCGGTAACTGCTCCAAGGCCATTCCACTGCCGACCGAACCATCGCAGCACGAACAGGGTTCAACACGATATAGCGGCACAGCTCCAACAGGTAGCTGTCCTTCTCGACCAGAATCGCTTTATAACGCCCCTGGAAAACGTGCCCTACCCGGCCATGGTGCCGATTGAAAACCTGCGTATAGACGCCGTTCAGTTGGCGCATGCCTTTCGATAGATTGCCTTCCGGCGTTTCGATTAGCAGGTGGTAGTGATTGCCCATCAAACAATAGGCGTGACATACCCAGTTGAAGATCTCGCAAACCTCATCGAGGATCGACAACCAGGCGCGGCGGTCGCCGTCTGATTCGTAAATCATCTCCCGACGGTTTCCGCGAGACGTCACGTGATACAACGCGCCGGCAAACTCCAGTCGCAACGGTCTGGCCATTCCTTGGCTCCTTCCGTGGTTCTACTTTGGGCGAGAATAGACTGCGGTCATCACAACGAAATGGCAAGGCGGGGCAAAACGCAAGACTTGACCCCGCGTATGGTTGGCGCTCATGGCCAGCAGTTCGCACATGGCTCGACGTCGTCCCTGGCGGGGAATGGGTTATGCCCCAAGGGTACCGGATTTAGCGGGCCCGGCCAGCCAGAATTTGCGCGGTCGGCGAGCCATTCAGAACAGGGATTAGGTGTCACGCTCGTCGGCTGGCCCTGAGCAATACCAAAGGAGGCGGTGACCCGGACGCGAGCTACGAAAAATAAATCTGTTCCGGTTTTTTCGCACTCAACTACACACCTTTAATTGTTCTTATTTGCGGCAATTATCAAAGCAGCAAGCGCAGCTCCCCCCAATAACAGCAGGCCAGTATTGTCCTTCTCGGGAGACTCCCTTTTTGGTTTTTCATAGGAAACTTGGAAGTTCTGATTCCTCATCTCCGAGACAGTTTTGTCGGCCATTTCGAGGATATAAGAAGGTGAACAGTTCAACGCCGCTGCCGCCCTAGCCAACTGGTCAACCGTCAATGCACTGCCTCCCTTTTCGATACGTGACCAAGCTGGCTGCCCCACCCCTACAGCAGCCGCTAAATCCCCCTGACCAATTGCTCGTTCGGACCTAAGTTTCCCAATTACTGCGCCGACCACAGCCGCGTATGTAGATCCTGCTTGCACGTAACCTCCAATTGATACACAATCAACCCAACCTCACAGGCATTTTTGCCTGTGAGGCATCTTTGGAAAATTGGCGCGTATTAACTTAATAGGCATATTTTACAGCAAAAAAGGTAAAAAAACATGACTCAAAATTCGCACAAACCGGGCTCTATCATCGCCGTTCGACATTCAACCTACACACACTACGGTATCGTGTCGGATAGGTATGACGAGACTGGTGCACCGATGGTTATTGACAACTCCGCTGCGAAGGGTTTAGTACAAGAACGCACTTGGAATGAAGCAGTTGGAAACAAGCCGGTATCCAGAGCTTCTTTCCAATCAATGCTGCCCCCCGAAATCATTGTTCTCAGAGCACGGCAACACATCGGCAAGTTGAAGTACTGTTTGTTCAGCTCAAACTGTGAAGCATTTGCTCGTCGAGTAGCTGGATTGGAGCCCAAGAGCCATCAAATTGCGGCCTGCGGCATCACTGCTCCAACCGCTGCTTACTTTACGTATAAAGCCACCGACGGGAACTGGTTCTGGACACTGGTCGCCGCGACTGCGGCCGTTGCAGCAACGACCTATGCCGTTGGTAAGTAACCTCGGGGTCTGGCCATGAATTAAGCCTCAACAGTTCAGAACTTTGAGGCTTTTATCCTCCTAGAAGCAGGAGAAACCTCATTTCGCGGTTTTACATCCTTTTTCACTGAACAGCTCAAAATCCAAGCAAACGCTCAAATGCCGTACTAGGCTACAGACTAGGAAGGTATCAATAACAAAAAGGAGCATGCTGTGTCTGACCGTCCCGAATTTCTCGCAAGTGGAGAACCCGCCCGTCTTATCCCCATCGTTGCCGATAGCGCACGGGAACAAAAATCCGCTTCCGTGCTGTTGGCAGGCATGCGAGCCGTCTACGAGCTCCGGCAGGCTTTGCTGAAGTCGATTGGCATTCGAGTCGGGTCAAGGGCAACGCTGGAGGCATGGACCGAAGTCGTCTTCGAGAGCTCTGACAAGAAGGCCCCCAAACCCAAAGATCGCCCCGACGGGCTTTTGATTCTCAGAACCGGTAAGAAGGAATGGCGAGCGCTCATTGAAGCGAAAATCGGGAACGAGTCCGTTACTGAAGAGCAGATCTCTCGATATCTTCAGCAGGCGAAGGCTCACAAAATCGATGCCGTTATTACCATCACCAATCAGTTCTCTGCCCTGCCAACGCATCACCCGGTCTCATTACCGAAGAACGCCACGAAATCGGTCAGTCTGTTCCACTGGTCCTGGGCCTTTGTGAGAACCCAATGCGCCCTGCTCCTGAAAAACGATGGCGTTGAAGACGAGGATCAGATTTTCATCCTCAACGAAATCCAGCGTTACTTCGAGAGCGATCGCTCCGGCATCAGCCACTTCGATCAAATGAATGCAGAGTGGAAGGACGTGGTCAACAAGGTCAAAAGCAACGCCTCGCTGGCCAAAACGAGCGACGAAGTACAAAACACCATCGCGGCCTGGCATCAGGAGCAGCGTGATTTGTGCCTAATCATGTCTCGACTTACCGGTAGCGATGTCTCGCTAAAACTGAAGAACGATCACCGCCTTGATCCTGCAAAGCGCGTTAAAGATGACGCAGAAGCGTTCAGCAAAGCCCCTTCTCTCCAATGTGCACTCAGCATCATCAACACGGCTGCGGATCTCGAAGTGACCGCCGATCTCCAACGGCGGATGATCTATTGCTCCATGCGACTCGCTGCCCCTAAAGACAAACAAAGCACCAAAGCTCGAGCCAACTGGCTTCTACGCCAGCTAAAGAAGACCAATCCGGCTGGGTTCTTCATTAGGGCAACTCGCCCAGGGAAAGCCGAAGCCACATACCAGCCGTTAAAGGATCTTCGAGAAGCCCCAGAACTCATCGAATCCGAAACATCAAACACCACCGCCACAACATTCGAAGTGGTGTATGAGGTCGACTTGGCAGGGAAGTTCAGTGGGCGAAAGGTATTCGTTGAAGAGCTTGAGAAGGCGGTGCCGCATTTCTATCAAGAAGCCGGCCAGTGGTTGAAGGCCTGGACACCGCCGCCTCCGAAGATCGAAAAGAGGCAGTCTGCTAAAGAGCAAGATGAGGAAAATTATGAGTCGGAAGCAGCAGAGTGAAGCTCTGCTGCTTCAATGATCAGTGGCGAAAAAACGATCAGACTCGGTTTTCTGTCTACGAGGCTATGGAGTCAGAGTTGATCACTAACTATGCACTCTGAACATCCCTCTAGGATTTTCAAGCCAGATTACTCACTCTGGCGATCTCTGAGCTCATATCCCCGACCTGTTTTCATCATCTGCCAGATCACTCGGACAAGATGACGGCCCAATGCTCTG
>NZ_JAERVO010000001.1 GCF_016798325.1 Marinobacter mangrovi | reverse complement strand
GACGACTATAGCGGTTCGGAACCACCTGATCCCATCCCGAACTCAGCCGTGAAACGAACCAGCGCCGATGGTAGTGTGGCATCTGCCCATGCGAGAGTAGGTCATCGTCAGGCTCCTAAATCCGAAACCCCAGCACGGTAACGTGTTGGGGTTTTTTATTGGCCGCCGGAAAATCAAGAGCGACCTGCCGGGTGCGCACGAGAGGACCATCCCCTCCGGACAGCCGGAGCAACCGCCCCAACCAACCCCAAAATCACCCGCTCTGCAGCCAAGCGAATCAGGCCATACCCCAAATAAAAAGGCCCCGACGATCTCAATCACCGAGGCCTTTCAGGAACCAGGAACACTCAAACAACGCCAATCATTGCCCCTGCCCATCAATCCCCACAATCTGGGCAATAATGTCCTGAATCACCGTAAACTGCTCATTCACGCTATTCAGCACCTGTTTGACCTGCGCCAATTCCAGGCTGAAATACACGGCTACCGCCACCAGTCCCACCAGCGTCACCGACCAAAGCAGCCTTAGCCGGCGATAGCGTCGATCAACGCTTTCTTCGATCTGTGCCTGGAGCGTAGCGACGGTTGTTCTTAACTGGTGCAGTTCATCATGGGTGTCTTCATAGGCGATTTCGAGCGTCGACAGCCGGCCTGTCAGGCGGCGGCTGACCGAGGCCTCGTCGGTCCCGTTAAGAGACTCTTTCGGCAAGGGTAGGAGAGGGATGTCGTCATCGCGGCCGGCCAGGATGGAATCCACCATATCGAGAAGCTGGTCGCGATCCACCTGTTTGCTGATCACGCCGGCCGCACCCAGAGCTTTTGCATCCTCAAGGTATTTGTCGGCGTTCTGTGAGGTGTACATGAAGACCGGAATATCCCGGGTATCCGGATCGTCTTTCAGAATCTTCAGGGCATCAAAGCCATTCATGCCCGGTAGAAGGTGGTCCAGGAAAATCAGGTCATAGGACTCAGCCCGAAGCATCTTGAAGCCTTCTTCCGCAGAGGCGGCGCCCCGGGCGGTAAAGTCTGCCTTTTCAAGCATGCGGGCAAGGATGATCCGTGCTGTCGACGAATCATCAACAATCAGCGCGTGGCCGCGAGGCATAGTGTTCTCCTTGTGTACTTATGACTCCGACCACGTGTGGGACGCCTTTTATAGGGTACCCACAGGCGCCTATTCCCCGCCCGGCCGTCTGGGCCATGGCAAGGACAGCGCCTAATTCCCTGGAGTTTCGAAAAAGTTATCCCCTCAACCCGCCTGACGCAAGGAATT
The DNA here is from genome assembly GCF_016798325.1 of Marinobacter mangrovi. Classification (GTDB taxonomy): domain Bacteria; phylum Pseudomonadota; class Gammaproteobacteria; order Pseudomonadales; family Oleiphilaceae; genus Marinobacter_A; species Marinobacter_A mangrovi. The sequence goes on along the minus strand of NZ_JAERVO010000001.1, from coordinate 1,352,818 downwards.
CGCGCAGGTTATGGCAAGAGGGGATGGGATCATTGTCAGGACATCAGGGCAGGTGGATCTCAAAGACGCCACCGCCCAAAGGGCCGCCATTATACAGGTGAACGAAGCCCGATCGCCCGCCTTCACGGTGGAGGTGGGCAACGGCGTTGGCAAAGTAGAGCCCCAGGCGTGTGCTGCCACTGGTAAAGTCGATCGGTGCCGCGGTATCCGGCGTTGCAGACAACATGCTGGATGGGTAGCCGTTGCCATCATCTGCCACCTGCAACACCAGGTAACCATCCTCTTCCCGATTGCTGATGCGGATCTGCTTGTGAGTGTAGCGAATGGCGTTATTGAGCGTGTCGTTCAGCACGCCCGTCAGCAGGTCGGCGTCGAAAAAGCCGCTGACCGCCTCCGCAGCGATTTCATAATCGATGCCGCGGCCGTCCAGCAACGGGACATGGCGGGCCAGTTGGGCCTCAAGGTAGTCCGGCACATAATGCTCTTCAATGTGGGCCGAGAGATTGGACTGATCCAGGCGGTAGAGGCCGAGCAACTGGACCAGGTCCGAGTGGACCCGTTCAGCCTCGTAGCGCAGGGTGTTGAAACGGGGCGACTGGGTTACGCTCGGTGACAGCTCCTCCCGCAGTTCGTCCAGGGAATGCAGCAGCATGCCCAGGGAATTTTTCATATCGTGGACGGCAGACGCCATGACCATGGAAAAATCCGGCGTTGGCGACGGGTCCCGGTCGGGACGGGTAGTGTCATCGGTCATGACAGAGCCTCGACTTTGCGTTTGAGCGACTGGAAGCGGCGATATTGTTGATGGCCTTCCGGCAGGCTGTCCAATTGCGCCAGACACTGACGACATTGCTGGATCAAGGCGTGGCGGTCTGCCCCCTGATCGATCTGCCGGAGCCGGACCTGTACCAGGTTGAGATTGAGAGCCGGATGAGCAGGAACCAGGGCCAGAGCCTCAGCGAAGGTCTCGGCGGCCGCCTCCAGATCCTGTTTCTCGAAGGCCTGAATGCCCTCGCGAGTGAGGCGTCTCGCTTGCAGTCGTTTGCGGAAACCGACGGGTTCGTCGAGCAGCGCTTCGATAGCCGACTGAATCTCGGCATCGCCTTCGCAGCGTTGCGACAGAGCCATCAGTCGCTTCTTCGCCTCATCCCGTCGATCTCTGGCAAACAGGGTGCGAGCCAGCTCCAGTTCGGCACCGGGGCTCAGGCGGTCTCCGCTCTCGATCAACGGGGTGATGATAGCGTCCGCCTCTTCTACGCGCTTCTGACCCTGCAGCACGCGCGCTTCGATCAGGCGTGAAAGGTCCGGCACATCGTCGGCTTCTGGAAACCGCTTGCGGACCAATGCCAGTGCTCGCAGAGCTTCATCGGCGCGGGCACGTCCCTCATCGCTGGTATCGTCTTCACTGAGATCGCAGAGGGAGCGGCCCAGCCCCAGATAATGCTCGGGCTGGTCGTGAATGCTGTGGCGGCCCAGATGCACTGTTTGCCGCCAGGCCTGGCAGGCGGTATCCATGTCCTGGTTGCGACTAGCCAGCGTTGCCAGTTGCTTCTGGCGCAGGATGGCGTTGGGGGACAGGGCCGTGGCCTGTTCCAGGGTTCGCTGCGCCGTACCCGACTTGCCGGCCAGGGACTGAGCCCGTGCCAGTTGGTCGTAGGCTTCGACCAGGTCCGGTTGCCGCTCGATCAGCGTTTGAAGGGCCTGTATGGCCTCGCCATACCGTTGTTCGGCGATGAGAATGCGGCCGAGCCCCAGGCGGGCCCAGGACAGATCCCGGGACTGCAGGACGTCCTCACAGATCTTGCGGGCGTGGCTGTAGTCACCGACCTGGTAATAGAGATCCGACAACGTCTTGAGTATCCAGGTGCGGTAACGGGGTTGCTGGGGCAGCATCTGGGTGCACAGGGAAATCGCCTTGGGCAGATTGTCGAGATCGATCTCACGGTTGATGGGCAACAGCACAGCTCGCTGTTGCAGCAGAGCGTTGAGCCGCTGGCTCAGGGACGCCTGGTTGATGGGCTTGGTAAGATAGCCGTCCGGCTGATATTCCCGGGCGCCCATGACCATCTCCTTCGAGGTTTCAGCCGTTACCATGATGAACAGCGAGGTGCGCCGCAGCAGCTTGCGGTGCCGCAACTCCTCCAGCACGTGTTGACCGTTCTTGCCGGAACCCAGGTTGTAATCGCACAGGACAATATCGAACTGATCGTAAGTGCAGCTCTGGATGGCGGCGCTGCCGGTGGCGCAGGCTTCGATATGTCCGATGCCCATGCCGCGCAGCATCTGGCGCATGGACAGGCGGAAATTGTCGAAGTCGTCCACCACCAGAACGCGGAGCTTCGAGAAGTCGATCGGTTGGTTGCCGGACTGGGATTGGGGCCTTGGGCTGCTCATGATCAGGCTCCCTGGGTGGCTTTCTTGAGCTGTTTGTTCACCATGGCGCGCAGGGCCGCTGGCTTCACAGGCTTGTACAGGATCTGGTAACCCAGCTCCAGGGTCCGGCTGCGAACATCTTCAGCCATGTAGCCGGTGATCAGGATACCGGGAATCGCTTCGCCCAGCTCTGCACGCAGGGCATCCATGGCGTCCAGGCCATTCTTGTCGTCATCCAGCTGGTAGTCAGCCAGGATAATGTCCGGCGGCTCACCGGCAAGCTTGTCGCGGGCCTCGTCCAGGCTGCGGGCAGGCGTCACCCGGCAGCCCCAGTTGTTCAGCAGGGCGATCATGCCGTCGAGGATATTCTCGTCGTTGTCGATACACAGGACGGACAGATCCTTGAGGTTGGAAAGCCCACGAGACGATGGCTTGGCGCTCTGTGGTGCCATGTTGGCCTCGACCGGCTCCACGCGTGGCACGGTAATGCTGAACATACTGCCCCGGCCCTGTGTGGACCGAACATTGACCGGATGATCCAGCATGGTGCTGATCCGGTCGACGATGGCCAGGCCCAGACCCAGGCCTTTCTGGTCACTGGCCTGCTGCAATCGGCGGAATTCTTCGAAGATCTGCTTCAGCTTGTCACTCGGAATCCCGGGGCCCGTGTCCCACACCTCGATCTTCACGTAGCCCTTAAGACGCCGACAGCCCAGAAGGATGCGACCACTTGGCGTATAGCGAATGGCGTTGGACAGGAAGTTCTGGATCACCCGGCGCAGCAACTGGGGATCGGAGTGGATCCAGGCGGAGCAGGGCACCAGATGAAGCTCCAGATTCTGCTCCTGGGCAATGGCAGAGAACTCCGTCGACAGGTGGCGTAGCAGCTCATTGACCGAGAAGCTGGACCGCTTCGGTTCCAGTGCGCCGGCATCCAGCTTGGAGATATCCAGCAGCGTGCTGATGATTTCCTCGGCGGCCTCCAGCGAGCTGTCGATGTGATCCACCAGTTCCTTGAGCTCGGTGCCCGAGGCCTTGCCGGCGAGCGCCGAGGTGAAAAGCCGTGCGGCATTCAGTGGTTGCAGCAAGTCGTGGCTGGCCGAAGCCAGGAAGCGGGTCTTACTGACGTTGGCCTGCTCGGCCACGGACTTGGCGGTCAGGAGCTGTTCATTCAATACCTGCAGTTCCTGGGTCCGTTCCTTGACCCGTTGCTCCAGGTAAATGTTGGTTTCCTTCAGCGCCTGCTCGGTGCGGCGCATCGGGGTGATGTCCTGGAAGGTGGTGACGTAACCGCCACCGGGAATCGGGCTGCCCTCAATCTGCAGCACGGTGCCATCCGGGCGGTGCTGTTCGTCACCGAACGCCAGGCCTTCGCGCATGCAGTGCAGCCGGTATTCCACCAGTTCGTCCACTTTGCGGGCCGGCAGGTTGGTCACCATGTTGTAGCGGATCAGATCCGCGAACGGACGGCCGGCGCGTACGAAGCCCCGTGGGTAGGTGAACATTTCCAGGTAGCGCTGGTTCCAGACCACCAATTGCTGCTGATGGTTAACGACGGCCACGCCCAGACTGATGTTCTCGATGGCGGATTGCAGCAACTCCCGGCTGAAGGTCATCGCCTGGGATGCTTCGTCGACGATGCTGACCACATCCTCGATCTGCATGTCTCGCCCGGTGAGGGTGGACTCCAGAACCACGCGGGCCGTAGAGGCCCCGATGACGGAAGCCAGCTGGCGCTCCACGTATTTCATCAGGTGCGTGCTGGCTGGTCGGTGGGGGGATAACCGCAGGGCGTTACGCCGCTCATAGTTGCGGAAGAGGGTATAAGCCCGCTCCTCGCCCATGAACCGGTCGGCGACCGCCTGCAGGTCGGAAATCAGGATCTCACCTTCCCAGACTTGTTGCTGCGGTGTGTCGGCCCGGGGTTCGGGATCATGGAAGAAGGAGGCAATCTGGATCTTCTCCCGCACCCGCTGGCGCGTTACCAGCGACAGGACGACGTAGATCAGCGTGTTGCAGCCGAGACTCCAGATGATGCCGTGACTGACCTCGTCCATATGCAGCCCGAACAGGGCCGTCGGACGCGTCCAGGCGATGCCCAGGATGCCATTCTCGATCAGGGTATGGCCGAGCCAGCCGGTCGACGTCAGCGTGGGGATGAGCAGGGTGTAGCACCACATGAGGAAGCCGGCGGCCAGCCCCCAGACCGCACCCGTGTGGTTGCCGCGCCGCCAGATGATGCCGCCCACCAGGGCCGGCCCGAATTGCGCTGCGGCGGCAAACGACAGCAGGCCGAAAGCGGTCAGGCTGTAGTCCTCTCCGGCCAGACGGTAAAAGCCATAGGCGGTCAACAGAATCACGAAGATGGCCACCCGGCGAATACTGAGCAGCAGGTAACTCAGGTCGCCGCGCCGGTTCATCCGCGGATGGAAGAACTTCAGCAGCGCCGGCATGATGATCTCGTTACTCACCATGGTGGAGATCGCCACCGAGCAGACGATTACCATCGCCGCGGCGGCGGACCCACCGCCCAGGAACGCCAGGACCGCGAGCCACTGCTCGCCCGCCAGGATCGGCAGGCTGAGAATCATGACGTCCGGATTGGTCTGCTCGCTGGTAGGCATCAGCAGGCCGCCGGCCGCAATCGGCACCACAAAGGCGCTGGCGATAATCAGGTAGGCCGGCATCGCCCAGCGCGCGGTATTCAGGTCACGATGGTCGGTGTTTTCGACCACAGTGACATGGAACTGGCGGGGCAGGCAGATGATGGCCAGCATGGCGACCAGCGTCTGGGTGATGAACGCCACCGGCTCGATGTTATCCGTCGTGAGCGTGCCCATCAGGTTGGCATCGCGGATACGCCCGAACAGGTCGCCGAAACCATCGTAAAGGCCATAGCCGACGAACAGTCCGACGGCGACGAACGCGATCAGCTTGATCACCGATTCGAACGCGATGGCTTGGATCATACCCCGGTGGTGTTCGGTGGATTCCAGATGGCGCGTGCCGAACAGCACGGTGAAGATGGCCAGCGCCAGGGTGATGTACCAGGCCGAGTCGGTCCAGGCAGCTTCGCTGATCGAGGGGCGGAACAGGCCGCCGGGTTCGGTCAGCACATTGAAGCCCATGGCGATGGCCTTCAACTGCAAGGCAATGTAAGGGATGCTGCCCACCAGCGCGATGATCGAGATCAGCGCTGCCAGGGACTGGGATTTACCGTAACGGGAGGCGACGAAATCAGCGATGGACGTACTGTTGTTGCGTTTACTGATGTAGATGATGCGCCGCAGCAACGGCGAGCAGAGCAGGAAAACCAGCAGAGGCCCCAGGTAGATGGGCAGAAACCCGAACCCTTCCTGGCTGGCACGCCCCACGGCGCCATAAAAGGTCCAGGACGTGAAATACACGGCCAGGGACAAGGCATAGATGTGGGTGCGGGCAAATTTCCGGTGATAGAGACCGGGGTGGCGGTCGCCCGCCCAGGCCACCAGGAACAACAGCGAAATATAGGTAACGGAAATCAGGGCGAGTAGCCAGACACTCAGCATAGACAGCCTTTGCCGCGGTACATCTTTTTTAGGGCCTGTTCATTCGATAGGAGCCGACGCCTGCTGGTCAGGAGCACACCTGACCCAGCAAACGGTCGCCGTCGGATAACTGCCTCAGCCCTTTGGTATTGGCCTTGCCATCATCACCGACCGGCACCAGCTCCTGTGAGTTGCAGTTCAGGAGATAGACCTGTTCTTTAACCGAGTCAGTATAGGTCCTCTCAAACCGGTAAAGATAGAAACTCACGACCTCGGGGTTGGTCGGGTCGGGCTTCATACTGTGTGTGTCGAGCACCGTAAAGCGCACGACCTGCGGCACGATCAGGCTCCAGGGGCGCCAGATCACGCTCTGGGTTTCTTCATTGACCACCACTGCACCGTCCGGCAACCGGGATTGGGTGACGGTGTGCCACGTGTATTCATTGTAAGCCAGGTAACTCAGCATGCCGATGCCGGCAAACACCGGAATCAGCCAGCGCGGGGCTTTCTGGCGTGTTGCGGCGCGGATGCCCAGTGCCAGCCCGGCAGCACCCAGCCCCGCGAACACGGTAGCAACAAAATTCCAGAACATCGGTCTTCCTTAAATAAAACGGGCTTCCCCGAGGGGAAGCCCGCCTGTTGTCGTTATGCAGCGTGCTGCATTGAACTACATTTCGGATTAATGGTCGACTGCGCCCGTGGCGCCGCGCGGATAGCGCACGCTTTCAACCAGATCCTGAATTTCCTGCGGCGGTTCTTCGGTGGCCGAGGAAACTGCGAAGGCCACGACGAAGTTGATGATCGCACCGATCGCACCGATAGACAGCGGGGAAATTCCCAGGACCCAGTTGTCCGGCGTATCCGCCAGGTTGTTGGTGCCCGGGATGAACAGCCAACCCTTGTACACGAAGATGTAGACCAGCGTGAAGGCCAGACCCACCAGCATGCCAGAAATGGCGCCGGTGTTGTTCACCCGCTTGGAGAAAATCCCCATCATCAGCGCCGGGAACAGGGACGCCGCGGCGATACCGAACGCCAGCGCCACCACCTGGGCCGCGAAGCCGGGCGGGTTGGCCCCCAGGTAAGTCGCCACAACGATGGCCACCGACATGGAGATCCGGGCCGCCATCAGTTCGCCTTTCTCGCTGATGTTCGGATTGATGGAGCCTTTGATCAGGTCGTGACTCACTGCCGACGAAATCGCCAGCAGCAAGCCTGCCGCAGTCGAGAGGGCAGCTGCCAGACCCCCGGCAGCGATCAGACCGATGACCCAGCCCGGCAGATTGGCGATTTCCGGGTTGGCCAGAACCAGGATGTCCCGGTTGACCTCCAGCTCGTTCCCCTTCCAGCCGCGGGCCTCAGCCTGGCTCTGGAAGGCCGGCGTATCGTTGTACAGCTGGATGCGGCCGTCGCCATTCTTGTCGGTGTACTGGATCAGGCCGGTGGTTTCCCACTCCTTCACCCAGTTGGGACGGTCGTCGTACTGGATCGGGGCGGACTGGGTGCCTTCCGGATAGATGGTGTTCATCAGGTTCAGGCGGGCCATGGACGCCACGGCCGGTGCGGTCAGGTAGAGCAGGGCGATGAAGACCAGGGCCCAGCCGGCTGACCAGCGCGCGTCCGCCACTTTCGGCACGGTGAAGAACCGGATGATGACGTGCGGCAGACCGGCGGTACCGATCATCAGCGTCAGTGTGAACAGCACCATGTTCAGCTTGTTGTCCACATCCGCCGTGTACTCATTGAAGCCCAGATCGGTAATGACCTGGTTCAGCTTGTCCAGGATCGGCATGCCGGAGGCCGTGTGATCCGAGAACAGGCCCAACGCGGGGATCGGGTTACCGGTCAGTTGCAGCGAGATGAATACCGCCGGGATGGTATAGGCGACGATCAGCACGCAGTACTGGGCTACCTGGGTATAGGTGATGCCTTTCATGCCGCCGAGTACGGCGTACACGAAGACCACGACCGCAGCGATGATCAGGCCCATGGTGGCGTCTACTTCCAGGAAGCGGGAGAAGGCCACACCGGCACCGGCCATCTGGCCGATAACGTAGGTCACCGAAGCCACGATCAGGCAGATAACCGCCACCAGGCGCGCGTTCTTGCTGTAGAACCGGTCGCCGATGAACTCAGGCACCGTAAACTTGCCGAACTTACGCAGGTAAGGCGCCAGCAGCATGGCAAGCAATACGTAGCCGCCGGTCCAGCCCATCAGGAAGGTGGAGTTGGCATAACCGCCGGCGGCAATCAGGCCGGCCATGGAAATGAAAGAGGCGGCTGACATCCAGTCCGCACCGATCGCCATACCGTTGGTGACCGGATGAACGCCGCCACCGGCAACGTAGAAGTCCTTGGTGCTTCCGGCCTTGGCCCAGATCGCAATGGCAATGTAGAGGGCGAATGAGCCGCCCACAAACAGGATGTTAATGGCAAATTGACTCATCGTGCTTACTCCTCATGCAGGCCGAATTTACGGTCGAGCGCGTTCATTCTCCAGGCATAGAAGAAGATCAGAACGATGAAAGAGAGGATGGATCCCTGTTGGGCAAACCAGAATCCCAGGTCGGTCCCGCCGACGTGGATGCCGGCCAGTAGCGGTCGGAAGAGTATTCCGCAGCCATAAGAGACGAACGCCCAGACCACCAGGCATCCGACAATCAGGCGTAGGTTCGCCTTCCAGTATTCCACAGCGTTTTGAGGGTCGTGCGACATAACAGCTCTCCAATGTTGTTTTTATTGAACATGGGCTCTTTATTGGTAGGCGTTTGGTCCGAGACCGGCTGGACTGCCGCGACGATTATCCGTTGCTGCCCCATCCATGGCCGTAAACCGGTGCTGGAAGCGGATCAGTCATGCGTCCAATCGGGCTCGCGACGTGCTGCACAGCGCTCGGGTCACTCGGAAATACTTATTTGCATTCTTTTTCCATCTTTACCCAAAGTCAGACTCTACCCGCAGCCGGAACATTGGATATTGGCAAATAGTCTAAGAATGCAACTGTTAGTCCTTAAACATCTTTGTAAGGCGATATATCGCCTGGCGGTAGATATGCGTCGCCAAAAAAATGTTAAAGATATCAGTGGTTTTTAAGCTGCTGAATGCGCCGCCCGACACGCAGGGCATCGTTGAGCGCTGCCAGGGAGAGGATGTTTTTCTTGCGGGCATAGCGCAGGGCGATCAGAGCCAACTCGGCGGTCGCCATGGCATCGGCGGCGGCATGATGGCGCTCACTGACGTTGAGGCCGAACCAGTCTACCCAGTCGTCCAGCCGTCCTTTTCCAACCCGGGCGTCGGGAAAAAGGGCCGGCAGGATCTCGGCAACGTCCAGCCAGGTGTGCCCGGTGTTGTAACCGAGCCGGGATCGCAGGGCCTTCTCCAGAAATCGGCGGTCGAAGGCGGCGTGAAAGGCCAGCACGGGATCGCCGTTCATCCATTGCAGCAGGCGCAGAAGGGCGTCTTCCGTCTCGTGGCCGCGCCGTAAGGATTCGGGGCCGATTCCATGGATCAGCACGGTTTCACGAATATCCAGCTCCGGGCGCTGCAGGATCAGGTCAAACTGGTCGCGGAGCGGGATGGCCATGCCATCGATCGCGACGGCGCCGATGGCAATCACCTGGTCCCGGGCCGGGTTGAGACCGGTGGTTTCCAGATCCAGGACGATCAGCCGCTGGCCAGCCAAATCGGTGTTGTCGGGCCGCTTGGGAAGGGGCAGATCATCGAGTGTCGCGCGCCGGGGCGTGGTGCCGAATCGCTGTGACAGCCAGTGGCGAATCTGGTCGATCGGAGTCGTCATAGTTGATAGGTGAGTTCCAGTTTGTGCTGAAGCCTTTGGGCCTGTCGAAACGATTCTCTCAGGATCCGCCGATCCAATGGATTGAGGTCGTCCGGGTTCACGTAGTTGTGCAGCGGTTGGTCCTGCCTGGCCTGCTCCTGGTGGGCGCGCATACGGATGGCCTGGATCAGACCATAGGCCTCTTTCCAGGCGTTGGCGTCCTTGCGGTCGAAGACGCCTTTCCTAGCAAGCTGTTCCATGCGCTCGACGGTGTTGGATTCGGTAATGCCGTTGGCCAGCGCAAACACCCGCGCCGACTCGACGAACGGCGCCAGGCCCTGGCGTTTGAGATCGAGGGTGTGTTTCTCCCCGTCCGGCGCATAGCGAAAGCCTCGAAACAGGGTCAGTGGCGGCCTACGTTCCACCGCATTGGCCGCCAGCATTTTCTGGAACAAGGCGTTTTTCCGGATACGGCCCACGATCCGTTGCTGGAGTTGCTCCAGGGGGGGGGCGGGGCCATAGACCGCGCGCATGTCCAGGAAAATCGACGAGTACACCAGGTTCTGCGGCGTCGAGGCCTCGATAAAGCGGATGAACCAGTCGTCCCACTCGCGGCTGCTCAGACACAGCTTGGGATTGCTGGCCATGATGTTGCCCTTGCACAGGGTAAACCCGCATTCGGCCAACTCGTTATTGACCGTTTCGGCAAAGGGCAGCAACGTCGTCCGCACGTCGTCTTCGCTCATGCCCGCTGGCGGCTCGAACAGCATGCCGTTGTCCTGGTCGGTCAGCAGCGTTTGTTCCTGACGTCCCTCGCTGCCGAACGTCAGCCAGGTAAAGGGAATGCCGGGATCGCTTTTCGCCATGTTGAGCTCGAGCACGCGGCGCACGGTGACGTCGTTCAGCGTGGTGATGATCTTGACGATCTGCCCGGAATCGGCACCGTGGGCCAGCATGGTGTCCACCAGACGGGTCACTTCCGAGCGCAGGCTGACGAGCGTCCTCAGATGACCGGCGGTGGCGATGGTGCGCGCCAGTCTAACCAGGTCCACACGCTGAAGAGAGAAGAGATCCCGCTGGGACACGATACCGACAAGCCGGCCTTCACGATCGGTCAGGCACACATGGGCAATGTGATGCTCGGCCATCAGCATCGCGGCCGAAAACGCGTCCTTGTCGGCAGGCAGGGAGAGCGGATCCGGCGTCATGACCTGGCTGATCGAGGCGTCAAGCGAGGCCGTCTCTTCAGCGATCATCGTGCGCAGGTCGTGCAAGGTGAAAATACCCACTGGCTGGCGGGCTTCATTGGTGACGATGACGCTGCCCACGTTGTTCTCGTGCATGCGGGCGACCGCTTTGCGAACGGGAGAATCCGGCGAACAGACGATGGGATTGCGCAGGGCATAGCGATCCAGAGGCGTGTCCAGCGACTGGGCGGGGCTGATGGTGGCCATCGCGTTGGACTGGATGCGCTGGTTGACCTGATCGAGCAGGCTGCTGACGCCGCGCAGACAGAAATCGCGGAATGGATCGCTCTCGGCGAACAGGGTCACGAAGCTGGCGTGATCCAGGCTCAGGCAAAAGGTATCGCCGGCCGCCCGATGCAGGGTTCGGGTTGGGCGTTCGCCGATCAGGGCCGCGAGCGGGAAACATTCGCCCTGGCTGATTTCGAAGGTCGTCTGGACGCTGCCGTCTTTGCCTTCGCGTTCGCCGCGTATCAGTCCCTGTTTGACCACATTGAAGGTGGTCACCGGGCCATCGTCCGGCGAAATCACCACATCGTTGTCGGCATAGAATCGCAACGTGCTGTGTTCGGCAAAATGGGCCAGATGGTCCTCATCCATGCTCGCAAAGGGATTATGCTCACGCAGGAAGGCCATAATGGCCCGGGTGTTCTGTGGATGTGGGTCCCGGTTTTCGGCAGGCATGGAGGGTCCTCAGGGTTCTTGCGCTTTGTTATCTGACGAGTTTAGTTGAAGCTTTGAGCGGCCGGTGAGCGGATGTGTAAGACTAATGTACAACTGTAGACGTCAAAGGATTTGGTTAAGGTACTTGCAGTTATCTCGTAACTGATCTCCGTCGGGATAACTGTCTGTGGTGTCTGAAAGCTTAAGGGAAGATTTCTTCCCGAATTTATGCTCCCCCCGGTCCCCTCCGGGGGTTTTTTCGTTCTGGCACCCGTATTTCCCGCTTCGTATCCCTTTGGGCTTGCTTCCGTGTTGGCGCGGCTGGTGGTAGAGTTTTTCTGTCCGTTCCTGTATTTAGGCATCGCGGACAAGCACCACAGCAACAAACCGGGTAGAACCATGACCACAAAAGAGGAGCGGCTCAGCTTTCTGGAAGAAATGAGCGATGTGCGCCGGATTAAACGGCCCAATCGCGCCGACGTCCAGGCATCCCGTGTGGTGACGCCGGGGCATCTTGAACGGCAGCATTCGGCCGTAAGCGACACGCCCAAGGACACCAATCCGCTCACCGGTGATAACGTCGAGCCTCTCAAGAGTCACGATGTGCTGGCCTATCAGCGGCCGGGTATCCAGCATGGCGTCTATCGCAAGCTGCGCCTGGGTCAATACCCGATTGAAGCCCGCCTGGACCTGCATCGTATGACCGTGGATGAAGCGCGTCGGGAAGTCTTCAGTTTTATCAACGAGTGCCTGTCCCATGGCATCCGTTCCGCGTTGATCCTGCACGGCAAGGGCGAACGTAACCCGGACGGTATCGCCCAGCTCAAGAGCTACCTGGCCAAATGGCTGCCGGAACTTGAACCGGTCATGGCGTTCCATTCGGCGCAAAAGCATCACGGGGGCACTGGCGCGGTATACGTCATGCTGCGCAAAGGGGATCGCGACAAGCAGCACAATCGGGAGCGTTACGGTTCCAAATAAATGGTCATCTTTCGACACGCCAACATGAGCGACACTTAATGCTGTGCGATCCGAATCTGTGTTGAAATAGGGGCACTTGAAAGCAATCAGGGAGTTATTCATGCGTAAGCTGATTCTGGTAGCGCTCGTCGGATTGGTGCTCGCCGGTTGCAGTAAGGACCGGGCCATCTGGAACGACAACGGTAAGGTGGACGAAGCCACCCACAACCGTGAAGTCTGGGACGACAACGGCAAGATGGACTCCAAGGATCGTAAATTCTGGGATTCCAACGGCAAGATGGATTCCGGAGAGCGTAAAATCTGGAACGACAGCAATGGGGATCCGGTCATCCAGTGACCCCCATTGATTGACCGCCCCCTGCAAAGCGCCGGCCCTGTCCGGCGCTTTTGCGTTGTGGCCTCCCGTCAGCAACGCTGTGCCGACAGTCCGCTATCGATTATTCCTCCGTGTATCCTTCCCTGTTTTCTGCCGTGCGCGTGCCGGAATTGAGTGATTACTCTAATTCCGGCTAGACTGGCCTGAAACTGTCGGGTCTGACCACACGACAACATGACAAAAAACAATAACGACATCACGATGAGAGAACACGCATGGCGATCAAACTGACAGTCAATGGCCAGTTACGGCAGTTGGACATTGAGGCGGACACCCCGTTGCTCTGGGTGTTGCGCGATGAGCTGGGATTGAAAGGGACCAAGTTCGGCTGTGGCAAGGGGTTGTGTGGCGCTTGTACGGTGCACCTGGATGGCAGCCCGGCTCGTTCCTGTTCGACACCAGTTTCCCTGGCGGAGGGGCGAGAAGTCACCACCATCGAAGGCCTGGCGCCCGAAGGCGAGCTGCATCCCCTGCAGCTGGCCTGGGTCGAACACAACGTGCCTCAGTGCGGTTACTGCCAGTCAGGACAGATTATGTCTGCGGCGCATCTCCTCAGCTACAACGCCGCGCCATCCAATGACGACATCGTCGCCGCCATGAGTGGCAACCTGTGCCGCTGCCGTACCTATGCCCGCATTCACGCCGCCATCAAGAGTGTTTCGAAGCACGGGGAGGCGGACGCATGAGCCTCAGCCGACGCGAATTCCTGAAAGCAACGGCCGTTAGTGGTGGCGGCCTGATGCTGTCTTTCAGCCTGGGTGGTTGTGCCGCCTCGGACAACGGGTACCGCGAATCTGGCGGCGAAGGGCGCTGGACGCCGAATGCCTGGCTGGAAATCACGGATCAGAACGGAATCACCCTGACGATCGCTCGTGTGGAGATGGGACAGGGCACGGTCACCGGCATGACCACGCTGGTCGCCGAAGAGCTCGACGTTCCGCCAGACACCCTTAAAACACGCTTTGCCCCGGTGGGTGACGCCTATCGCAATCCTCTCTACAAGCTGCAGTTAACCGGCGGCAGCACAAGCCTGGCGACGAGCTGGCAGCCCCTGCGCGAGGCGGGCGCTGCCGCTCGAATCATGCTGGAACGTGCAGCGGCCCGCACCTGGAATGTGGAGGCCCGTCGTTGCACCGGGCGGGATGGCCGGGTTTGGCATCCGGACGGGGAAACCTCATTGAGTTATGGCCAGCTGGCGGCCTTGGCCGCCCACGAGACCGTCCCCGATCCGGTTCCGCTCCGTCCTCGATCCGAATGGCGTTATATCGGCAAAACGAATACCCGTCACGATGCCGAGATCAAATCCACCGGCCAGGCCGAATACGGCATCGACGTGGACCTGCCGGATATGGTGTACGCGGTCATGACGCGACCACCGCGCCTGGGATTACGGGTGGAGGGCTTCAATGCGGACACGGTTCGGGCCATGCCCGGCGTGATCGACGTGGTCGAGACGGAACGGGGTGTGGCCATCGTGGCCGATAAGTATTGGCGGGCGCGCAAGGCGCAGGACGCACTGGAGATCGTTTGGGACGAGACCGACGCGCTGGATCTGGACGTCGACCACGTCTTCGAGACCTATGCCAGGGCCGCCGATGACGACCCCGGTGAGACCGAACGGGAAGACGGTGATGTTGAACAGGCCCGCAGCCAGGCAGGGCAGGTCCTGGAAGCCGAATACCGGGTTCCGTTCCTGGCCCACGCCACCATGGAGCCGATGAATGCGACCGCGCGGGTCAACGAGAACGGCATCGAAGTCTGGGCGCCGACCCAGGCACCGGACCTGGGCCGCATTGCCGCCGCCCGGGTGACGGATTTCTCGCCGGACGAGGTCACCATTCACACCACCTGGATCGGCGGCGGCTTTGGTCGCCGGCTGACCCAGGATTACATTGAAGAAGTGGCCGCCATCGCCTTCCAGGTGCGCCGCCCGGTGAAACTGCTCTGGTCGCGGGAAGACGACATGCGTCACGACGTCTACCGGCCCGCCATGCTGCACCGCCTGTCAGCGACATTGTCCGACGAGCAGATCACCGGCTGGGATCATCAAATCGTCGGTCCCCAGGTCCTGAACTGGTATGCCCGGAACGCAGCGGCCGCCCAGTTTCCGTGGGCGCCTAAGTTCCTCTACGACAGCCTGGCCCGTGTGGGCGTCATGGCCGAAGGGATCGCCACCCCCAAGGACACCTCGGCCATCGAGGGTGCGGTCGAATATCCCTACGCCGCGCCGAACGTGCGCGTGCGCCACACCCACGTGGACGCGGGAATACCGATCAGTTACTGGCGCTCCGTCGGCCACTCCCATAATGGCTTTGTCGTGGAAACCTTTATGGACGAGGTCGCCCACTCGCTGGGCCGAGACCCGTATAAATTCCGCCGGGATCTGCTGAAGCAGAAACCGGGAGACCTGGCGGTGCTGGACCGGGCCGCAAAGCTTGGTGACTGGAGCAGGCCGGTGCCTGAAGGCCGGGCGCGGGGCATAGCGATCCATCGCAGTTTCGGCACCCTGGTCGCCCAGGTGGTTGAGGCTGGCATTGAAGGTGGTGCCATCCGGGTCTATCGCGTCGCCTGTGTGGTCGACTGCGGCCAGGTGGTGAATCCCGACGTGGTCCGTATGCAGATGGAAAGCGGTATCCTGTTCGGACTAACGGCCGCGCTCTACGGCGAGATTGAGTTCGAACAGGGCGCCGTGAAGCAGGGTAATTTCGACGACTACCGATTGCTGAGCATGTACGACCTGCCGGAAATGACCATAGATATCATCGACAGCGAAGCGTCGCCCACCGGCGTGGGAGAACCCGGCGTGCCGCCGGTGATGCCCGCGCTGGGTAACGCGCTGTTTGCCCTGACGGGTAAACGGCAACGCAACATGCCGTTCAAAGTGGAGGTTTAGTGACACATCCCCAATACGCGGTGCTTGAGAAGGCGGCTGACTGGCTGGCGGAAGACCGGCGTGTCTGGCTCTGTACGGTCCTGGAAACCTGGGGCTCGTCCCCGCGGCCGGCCGGTTCCATGCTGGCGGTCAGCGACGACGGTCGCTGGGCGGGATCGGTGTCTGGCGGATGCCTGGAAGAGGATCTGCTGCAGCGCACTGCCCGGGGCGATCAGCCTGCGACACCGGTGGTGGTCGACTACGGCATCAGCGCCGATGACCAGGAGCGATTCCGGCTGCCGTGTGGTGGCCGTATCCAGCTGTTGGTGGAATCGCTCTCCGGCGATCACCGCGAAGGGCTCCGGCAACTGCTGCAGGCCCTGGCAGAGAACCGGCCGGTCAGCCGGACGGTCGCTCTGGATTCGGGGCAAGTGACGTTCGAGGTCGATGTGTCCGCGGCTACCGGCATCGAGCAGGATGAGGGTCGTATCCGTCAGGTTCTTGGGCCGGAATGCCGATTGCTGCTGGTCGGGGCCGGCGAAGTGGCCGCCCACGTGGCCGCCATCGGCCGCCGCTGTGGCTTTGCAGTAACACTGTGCGAACCGCGGGAGACCTTCCTGCGGGGCTGGCAGGAAGATGAGACACCCGCGGTCACGGCCCTGCCGGATGATCTGGTCATGGCCTCGTTCAGTGACCGATTCAGCGCGGTGCTGGCGCTGGCGCACGATCCGCGGGTCGACGACATGGCCCTGCTGGCCGCGTTACAGGCTGATTGCTTCTATGTGGGAGCCATGGGGTCGAAACAGACCTCGAGGGCCCGTCGTGAGCGCCTGCGGTCACTGGGCGTCAGCGAGACCCAGCTGGAGCGTCTGCACGCCCCCATCGGCGTGGCCATCCGCAGCAAGACACCGGCGGAGATCGCTGTCTCGATTATTGCGGATCTGGTGGACGTCCGGCATGGCTTGCTGGCCGGTCGTGGCGCTCTATAATACCCGGCAATGATCGACGGATTCCCGAATGGCGACGGCCTGGAGGCCCCATGTTTGATGTAATGCGCTATGCCGAGGCTGCCCAGTCGCTGATCGAAGCAGGCCGCTTCCTTTACGCCAACGGCTGGTCGCCGGCCACCAGCTCCAACTACTCGGCGCGAATTGATGAGCAACACGTTGCGATCACCGTGTCGGGGCGTCATAAGGGCCAGTTGGGCGCCGGCGACATCATGGTGGTGGACCTCGCCGGAAAGGCGGTGCAGAGTAACGCCCGCTCTTCTGCGGAAACCCTGCTGCACACCGTGCTCTATGAGCAGTTCCCGGATGTGGGCGTCGTCCTCCACACCCATTCGGTGAATGCGACGGTGCTCAGTCGCGCGCTGGCCGATCAGGGAAAGCTGGAACTGCAGGATTACGAGTTGCAGAAAGCATTCCCGGGTGTGGGCACCCACGAGTCCACGCTGACCGTGCCGATTTTTGAAAATACCCAGGACATTGATGCGCTTTCCCGCGAAACCCGCCACTGGTTTGCTGAACATCCGGACCAGCCGGGCTATCTGATCCGGGGCCACGGCCTTTATACCTGGGGAAAGACCATGGCAGACTGTTTACGCCATGTGGAAGCATTTGAGTTCCTGTTCGCCTGTGAACTGGAAATGATGAAGGTGACACGATGACCACGCTGCGTATCTACCGAGAACAACAGCCGGATCAACCGGAGATTGTGACTGACGACCCGACCGACATCCAGCGTCTGCTGAACGAGCAGGGCGTTCGCTTCGAACAGTGGCCGACCCGCGAATTGCCGGCCGATGCCTCCCAGGACGCGATTCTTGAGGCTTATGCCGATGAAGTCGCGCGCCTGAAAGACGAGTGTGGCTTCCAGACCGCCGATGTGGTCAGTCTGAACGCCGACAACCCCAACAAGGACGCGGCGCGCAAGAAGTTCCTCGACGAGCACACCCACAGCGAGGACGAAGTCCGCTTTTTCGTGCGCGGGCAGGGGCTGTTCTACCTGCACTTTGGCGAGAAGGTGTATGCCGTGTTGTGTCAGCAGAACGACCTGATCAGCGTGCCGGACGGCACCCGCCACTGGTTCGATATGGGGCCGGCGCCGGAATTCACCTGTATTCGTCTGTTCTCCAACCCGGACGGCTGGGTGGCCAGCTTTACCGGTGAGGACATTGCCAGTCGGCTCCCGCGTTACGAGGGCATGCTGGGAGCCGCTGGATGATTCGCGTCATCCTGACCGATATCGAGGGGACGACCAGCTCGATCACTTTCGTTCACGACGTGCTGTTCCCATACGCCGCCGAACACATGGCGGCGTTCGTGCGGGAGCAGGCCGACGAGCCGGCGGTGAGGGCGCAGCTGGATGCCGTGGCCCGGGAGACCGGCACGGATGCCGGCGATCTGGAGGCGTTGGCCCGGGTTCTCCAGGGCTGGATCGGCGAGGATCGCAAGGCGACGCCGCTCAAGGCATTGCAGGGCATGATCTGGGAAAAGGGCTACCGGGACGGCGACTTCAAGGGCCACGTCTACGACGATGCGGCGGAGAAACTGCGTGAGTGGCACGATCGCGGATTGCGCCTGTTTGTGTACTCGTCCGGCTCCGTCCAGGCCCAGAAGCTGATCTACGGTTTCAGCCGCTGCGGCGACCTGACGCCGTTCTTCAGCGGTTACTTTGACACCCGAATCGGGGCCAAGCGCGAAGCCGCCGCGTATCGGGCGATCCTGCACGAACTGGGTGTCGAACCCGAGACCGTCCTGTTCCTGTCGGACGTCACCGCCGAACTGGATGCCGCTTCGGAAGCGGGCATGGAAACCATACTGCTGGTGCGTGACGGCGACGCGCCGGAAACCGACTACCGGGTCGCCCGCGATTTTAACGACGTCGACGCGCTGATGAGCGAGATCGACTGACCCAACGGCGGGCCGATCGAGCCCGCCTTCTGCACTTTTTTGCCTTCCCGTGCGTACACTTGGCACAGATACCTGTATTTCCGGGCTGATGCTTTGCGCTTGAAAACGCTGTTCCTGATTCCTGTTCTGGCCAGTTTGCTGGTGGGCTGCAACCCGTTCTCGGCGCCGGACGCCATGATGGACGAGTACGTGGACCGGGTGGCCCGCGTGCTGGATGAAGACCCCCAGCTGTCCGACGTGCCGCTGGCGGACCTGTTTCCCCGGCGCCGGGAGCGGCGGCTGGAGATGCCCAAGCTTGAGCTGGACATGCTGGATTTTCTGTCCCTGTACGGCTGTGATCTCCAGGTGGTCGTCGGGGAGCGCAATTCCGGCCTGGGCCGGGTGATGCAGCCGGTCAACGTGTTGCGTTACGAGTTGCGTTTCATCAACGCCGCGAGGGATTGCCTGCCGGAGCTGGAAGACGATAAAGAGCTCTACGCCTCCGTGAAGCAGGCCCGCGAGGCCAAGCTGGAAAGTCTCCCGATTGCCATCTGGAACGCCACCTGGGCCACCGAGGAGATTGAGCAGCTCTTTACCCGAACGGAGGGGGCGCTGCCCATGGACGCGAGCGGCGAGACGGTCTCGGATCTGTCCGCCGATCTCGGACTGCTGAACGACCGGTTAGCGGCCATTGAATCGGGCGATATGAGTGTTGATCTGGGCTTTCTGGGCGGTGTGCATCAACGTTGGCAGGCGGAAAACCGGATGGGGCAGCTGATCAAGAGCGCCCTGTTGCTCACCACGCGCCTGAACGACGCGGCGGACCTGGTCGAACGGCGTCTGGCGGATCATCCGCTGTGTTTGAACGGCAAGACCAACAACGACGCGGACATCGCCAGGAACATGTTCTTCAAGATCTATGCGGGGAAAGTCCAGCCCTACCTGGCCGCCGTGGAGCAGGCACGACAGGCGCTGGTGCCAGGTTTCGAGCGGCTGGGGCGCAGTCAGACGGCAGTGATGCCCGACGGCTTCAAGGTCTACTTCAACCGCTACATCAGCCAGCAAGGGCCAGACAGTCTCTGGCAGCAGTTCGATGAGGCCATCGCCCGCCACACGAAGCAGTGGCAGATCCTGCTCAAGCAGTGCGGCATGCCGCCCGGGGCGGCGTCCTGAGCGGTATCAGCGCTGGCTCTCGGGTGTGACCCGCAGGATTTCCTCGATGGTGGTGGAGCCGGCGGCAATTTTCTGGGCGCCGCTCAGGCGCAGGGAGCGCATGCCGTCCTTGTAGGCATCGATCCGCAGCTGCTCCAGATCGCAGGATTCGTCCACCCGATGGCGCAGGGCAGGAGAGAGCTGCAGGATCTCGTAGACACCGGCGCGGCCGCGATAACCGGTGTTGCGGCATTCCAGGCAACCGCCCGGCGCAAAGACTTCCGTGGGCTTGGGCGCTTTCCAGGGCCGGGTCAGGTTGGCCCAGGCTTTTTCGTCGATCTGCGCCGGCTGCTTGCAGCTGGGGCACAACGTCCGCACCAGACGCTGGGCCATGACGCCGAGCACGGTCGCCCGGATCAGGTAGGGCGGAATGCCCAGTTCGATGAGGCGGGTGATGGCGCTGGGCGCGTCGTTGGTGTGCAGGGTGGACAGCACCAGGTGACCGGTCAGGGCGGCCTGAACGGCCATCTCGGCGGTTTCCAGGTCGCGGATCTCGCCCACCATGATGATGTCCGGGTCCTGGCGCAGCAGGGCGCGAACGCCCGAAGCAAAGGTCAGGTCAATGCCGTGCTGGACCTGCATCTGGTTGAACGCCGGTTCCACCATCTCGATCGGATCCTCGATCGTGCAGATGTTGACCTCCGGCGTCGCGAGCTGTTTCAGGGTTGAGTAGAGCGTGGTGGTCTTGCCGGAACCGGTCGGACCGGTGACCAGCACGATGCCGTGGGGCTGGTTGGTCATGTCGGACCAGCGCTGGATGTCCTCCTTGCCGAAACCGAGCTGGTCAAAGCTTTTCAGCAGGACTTCCGGGTCGAAAATCCGCATGACCATTTTCTCGCCAAACGCCGTCGGCATGGTCGCCAGGCGCAGTTCCACCTCGCTGTTGTCCGGCTTGCGGGTCTTGATGCGGCCGTCCTGGGGTTTGCGCTTTTCGGCGACGTTCAGACGGCCGAGGATTTTAAGGCGGCTGATGACGGCGACGCCCACCTGATCCGGAAATTCATAGACGTTGTGCAAAACGCCGTCGATGCGGAAACGGACCTGTGAGATGTTCCGGCGCGGCTCAATGTGGATATCGCTGGCGCGCTGCTCAAAGGCGTATTGCAGCAGCCAGTCGACGATCTTGACCACGTGCTGATCGTTGGCGTCCGGGCTCTTGTTGTCGCCCAGGTCCAGCAACTGCTCGAAGTTGTGGATGTTGGCGCCGCCCTGACTGGCGCTGCCACTGGCCTTACTGACCGAGCTGGCCAGCTGGTAGAACTCCACGGTAAAACGGCGAATGTCTTCCGGGTTGGCGACCACCCGCTTGATGTCCTTTTTCAGGACGTGGCGCAGGTTGGCCTCCCAGTCGTGCTTGAAGGGCTCGGCGCTGGCGATCCAGACCTCCTCCGGGAAAATTTCCACCGCGAGGATGTTGTGGCGCTGGGCGAACGCAAAGGACATGACGCGGGCGACACCGGGCGCGTCTATCTTGAGCGGATCGATGTGGTAGTAAGGCTGATCGGCCCAATGGGCGAGCCATTCGGTGAGCCGGTCGAGATCCAGGGTGCGTCCGGTCTTCTGGCTGGTCAGTGCGGCGATGGCGACTACTTCGAGCGGGTGGCGCTTGTTGGCGTCGGCGCCCAGATTGGCCGTTAGCACACGCTCGGCATCTGCCTGATCAATCTGGCCGTCCTCCACCAGGGCGGTACAGATATCCCGCAGGGTGAGTGTGGCGCGGGGCGGGGCGGCAAGACTGGTCGTCGACATGGGCAAACTACTCGGGCCGGTTGATTTTCAGATGCACCATAGCAGAAACGAAGAGCAGCAGGGTGACCAGCGCGTTGAGACTGGGAGCCAGGGCACCCTGCGTCAGCCAGGCGCTGACCACGAACTGCATGAAGTAGAAAATCAGAACGAAGCTCAGCCAGATCAGGCCCCGGTTATCGCCGCGGGCCACCAAAGGGATGAACAGGAGCAGGGGGACCAGCTTGACTGTCAGGACCAGTGGCAGGGAAAGGGCCGGATCCGGAGCCGGAAAGAAGGTGGTGATGACCAGCAACGCCACCAGGATGCCATACAGCACCTGGCACAGCAGTCGGGTCTTTCGGGCGCGTCCTGTGTGCAGCATGGCAGCTCGTTATTGTGACAGCCGAACGGCGAGGCGACCCAGTCGCTCACCCAGGGTCTGGCAGATGGTCGATTCGTCCGGCGTGATCGCGTGGGGATCGTCCGTGCCGGCCCAGTGGCTGGCTCCGTAGGGCGTGCCGCCCGCATCCGTCCGGGACAAGGCCGGTTCCGTGTAGGGCACGCCGGTGATCAACATACCGTGGTGCATCAGGGGAATCGCCATGGACAGCAGCGTCGCTTCCTGGCCGCCGTGGAGGCTGCCGGTGGAGGTGAAGAGCGCGGCCGGCTTGTCCACCAGGGCGCCGTTCAACCAAAGGTCGCCGGTGGTGTCCAGGAAATGCTTGAGTGGCGCGGCCATGTTGCCGAACCGGGTCGCGCTGCCCAACGCCAGACCGGCGCAGTGTCTGAGTTCTTCCGTCGTGCAGTAGACGGCGCCTTCGTCCGGAACCGGCGGCAGACTGGCTTCGGTGTCCGGTGAGACCGGCGGCACGGTGCGCACGCGTGCCTCGATGCCGTTGACGCGCGCCACGCCTCGGGCCACCTGCAGGGCCATTTCGGCCGTATGGCCACCGCGGCTGTAATAGAGAACGAGAATATACGGCTGTTCGCTCATCCGGTGGGCCTCAGAGAATATCCAGGACGGCTTCCGGCGGACGGCCCAGAGCCGCCTTACCCCCGTGCAGGACGATCGGGCGCTCAATCAGTTTGGGATGCGTGACCATCGCCTCGATCAGCTGCTCGTCGCTGAGGCTGCTGTCGTCCAGGCCCAGTTCCTTGTATTCCGACTCGCCCTTGCGCATGAGCTCGCGCGGCGATTTGCCGAGCTGCTTGAGGATAGCGGTCAGTTCGCTGGCGCTCGGCGGGGTGTCCAGGTAACGGACGACGTCCGGCTGGATGCCTTTTTCCTCGAGCAGGGCCAGCGTCTGGCGGGACTTGGAGCAGCGAGGGTTATGGAAAATGCGGGTGGCTTCTGTCATCGTGCATCCTCGGATTTCGGTGATCGATCGAATCTGCAGGGTAGTCTAACAGGAGGGATGCGTTTGCAGTACATTCAACGGTTTATCCCGGCCACTCTGGCAATGGCAAGTCTGCTGGTACTGTCCGGCTGTGACCGGCCCAGTTTTCAGGATGCCCAGGGCCAGACCCTCGACTGGTCCAGCCTTCGGGGGCAATGGGTGGTGGTGAATTACTGGGCCGAATGGTGCAAGCCGTGCCGCGAGGAAATACCGGAACTGAACCACCTGGATCAATCCCCCAATGTGACGGTACTGGGCGTCAATTTTGATGGCATTACCGGGGAGCCGTTGCGCTCGCTGGCGGACAAGATGCAGATTCAATTCCGCTTGCTGGCGGAAGACCCGGGACCGGCATTGGACTGGAAACAGCCCGTCGGACTGCCGGCATCGTTTATCGTGACGCCCGAAGGAAAACTGCTGGAAGCGCGCTTTGGCGCCCAGTCCGAGGCGGGCCTCAGGGCGTTGATCGAGGGCAAGGGGGCGTCCGGGTAAATTCCGGCAATCTTCAAGTTTCCCTGGAAATCAACCGCGAATTGTCGTCGCAGCGCTGTTAGAATTTCCCTTTATTCGTTGTCCCAATCAGAGCCAGATTTTCGCCCCATGTCCAATACCTTTGTCCATCTGCGCGTCCACTCCGAGTATTCGCTGGTCGACGGCATCGTCCGCATCAAGCCGTTCATCAATCGGGTGGCCGAACTCAACATGCCAGCGGTGGGGCTGACCGAGCAGTCCAACATGTGTTCGTTGGTCCGCTTCTACAAGGCGGCCATGGGGGCGGGCATCAAGCCGATCATCGGGGCCGACATCTGGCTGGAGAATCCCGACGAACCGGAAAAGCCCTTCCGGCTGACCCTGTTTGCCCGCAACCAGACCGGTTATCTGCACCTGACGGAAATCATCTCCCAGGGCTACACCGACGGCCAACTCCACGGTGTCCCCATCATCAAGCGGGAATGGATTGAATCCCGGGCTGACGGCCTGCTGGCGCTGTCCGGCGCCAAGGTGGGCGATGTCGGCCGGGCGCTGCTGGCGGGTAAGGCGGATCTGGCGCGTGAACGGGCGGAATACTGGAAGCGCCTGTTCCCGGACGCCTACTACCTGGAATTGCATCGGACCGGCCGTCAGGGCGACGAAGATTGCCTGCACCTGAGCGTCGAACTGGCCGATGAGCTCGAGCTGCCGGTGGTCGCCACCAACGATGTCCACTTCCTCAACCAGGAAGACTTCGAGGCGCACGAGGCCCGGGTCTGCATCGGCGAGAGCCGCACGCTCGATGATCCCCGCCGTGACCGCCGGTTCAGCGACGAACAGTACCTGCGCAGCCCCGAGGAAATGATCGAGCTGTTCTCGGACATTCCCGAGGCCATCGAGAACACCGTGGAAATTGCCCGGCGCTGCAGCGTCAAGGTGCGCATGGGGGAATACTTCCTGCCGGACTATCCGATCCCGGAAGGGATGACGATGGACGACTTCTTCCGCAAAGTGTCGGAAGAAGGTCTGGAAGACCGCTTGTCCCGCACGCTGTCGCCGGATGATCCCGAATACGACGAGAAGCGCGCCGCCTACTACAAGCGCCTCAATTTCGAGCTGGATATCATCATCCAGATGGGGTTCCCCGGCTACTTCCTCATCGTTATGGACTTTATCAAGTGGGCCAAGAACAACGGCGTTCCGGTGGGCCCGGGACGAGGCTCCGGTGCCGGCTCGCTGGTGGCCTACGCGCAGCAGATTACCGACCTGGACCCGCTGGAATACGACCTGCTGTTCGAGCGCTTCCTGAACCCGGAACGGGTCTCCATGCCCGACTTCGACGTCGACTTCTGTATGGAAGGCCGTGACCGGGTCATTGATTACGTGGCCGAGAAATACGGCCGCGCTGCGGTCTCCCAGATCATCACCTTCGGTACCATGGCCGCCAAGGCGGTGGTGCGCGACGTGGCGCGGGTCCAGGGCAAGTCCTACGGGCTGGCGGACAAGCTGTCCAAGCTGATCCCGTTCGAGGTCGGCATGACCCTGAACAAGGCCATTGAGCAGGAAGAACAGCTCAGGGATTTCCTGAA
This sequence comes from Marinobacter mangrovi, assembly GCF_016798325.1. Taxonomy (GTDB): domain Bacteria; phylum Pseudomonadota; class Gammaproteobacteria; order Pseudomonadales; family Oleiphilaceae; genus Marinobacter_A; species Marinobacter_A mangrovi. The sequence continues at coordinate 1,327,719 of NZ_JAERVO010000001.1, read as the reverse complement.
CCAGGATGAGGAAGCCCAGGAAATCTGGGAAATGGCCCTCAAGCTGGAAGGGGTCTGCCGGAACGCCGGTAAGCACGCCGGGGGTGTGGTCATCGCGCCCACCAAGATTACCGACTTCTCGCCGCTCTACTGTGACGATGAGGGCGGCAGCCCAGTGACCCAGTTCGACAAGGGCGACGTTGAGGATGCCGGGCTGGTCAAGTTCGACTTCCTGGGGCTGCGGACCCTGACGATCATCAACTGGGCCCTGGAGATGATCAATCCCAAGCGGGAGAAGCAGGGCGAGGCGCCGCTGGACATCGGCAAGATTCCGCTGGATGACGTGCCGTCGTTCGACATGCTCAAGAAGGCTGAGACCACCGCCGTCTTCCAGCTTGAATCCCGCGGTATGAAAGACCTGATTCGCCGCCTGCAGCCGGACTGCCTGGAAGACATGATCGCCCTGGTGGCCCTGTTCCGTCCGGGGCCGCTGCAGTCCGGCATGGTGGACGACTTCATCGACCGGAAGCACGGTCGCCAGCCGATGTCGTTCCCGCACCCGGACTATCAATATGAGGGCCTGAAGCCGGTTCTGGAGCCTACTTACGGGGTTATCCTGTACCAGGAACAGGTCATGCAGATCGCCCAGGTGATGGCTGGCTATACGCTGGGTAACGCGGACATGCTGCGCCGGGCCATGGGTAAGAAAAAACCCGAGGAAATGGCCAAGCAGAAGCAGTTCTTCCTCGAAGGCTGCGAGAAAAACGGCATCGAGAAGACGCTGGCCGAGAACATCTTCGATCTGGTGGAGAAATTCGCCGGCTACGGCTTCAACAAATCCCACTCGGCCGCCTACGCGTTCGTGTCCTACCAGACCCTGTGGCTGAAGGCGCACTATACCGCCGAGTTCATGGCGGCGGTTCTGACCGCCGATATGCAGAACACCGACAAGGTGGTGACGCTGGTCGAGGAGTGTCGCAACCTGAAGCTGGACCTGGTCCTGCCGGATGTCAGCACCTCGGAGTACACCTTCACGGTGAACGACGACGGCCAGGTGGTCTACGGTCTTGGCGCCATCAAGGGGCTGGGTGAAGGACCGATCCAGAGCATTGTCGAGGCGCGCCGGGAAGGCGGTGCGTTCAAGGACATGTTCGATTTCTGCAAGCGCGTTGATCTCAAACGGGTGAACAAACGGGCTATCGAAGCACTGATCCGGGCCGGGGCCATGGACAAGCTGGGTCCGGGCCGGGCGCAGATGATGGCCAGTATCGAGAAAGCGGTGCAGCAGGCCGGCCAGCAGTCCCGCAACGAATCCGTGGGCATGGTGGACATGTTCGGCGAAACCCTGGACGGCACCGACAGTGATCCGTTCGAGGAAGTGCGCAAGGTGCGCGAGTGGCCTGAGAAGGAGCGTCTCAAGGGCGAGAAAGACACGCTGGGCCTCTATCTGACCGGCCACCCGTTCGATGAGTACGAGCGTGAAGTGCGTCGGTTTGCCCGCCAGTCCATCGCCGATCTCAAGCCGGCCAAGGCGCCGCAACGGGTGGCGGGCCTGGTGGTGGCCATGCGCACCATGAAGAACAAGCGCGGCCAGACCATGGCCTTTGTTACCCTGGACGATCGCTCCGCCCGCATTGAGGCGACGCTGTTTTCCGAGACCTTCAACGACAATCGGGACCTGTTGCAGTCCGATGAGGTGGTGGTCGTGGATGGGACGGTCAGCCATGACGACTACTCCGGCTCCCTGAAAATGCGGGTCAGCGATGTCATGGACGTGGCCACGGCGCGCCAGCGCTACAGTCGCGGCCTGCAAATGTCGCTGTCGTCCGAGCAGCTGGGTAACGGGTTGCTCGACAAGCTGGACCGCACGCTGCAGCCGCATCGGGGCCGTGAGGGCACCGGCTGCCCGGTCTGGATCAACTACCAGAGCGACGAGGCGCGGACCCGGATTCAACTGGGTGAGACCTGGCGGGTCCAGCCCAACGACGATTTACTGCTAAACTTGCGACATCTTGTCGGCGATCAGGCCGTGGAACTGGTTTACGACTGATGTGTCTGGTCTACGACGAAGGTGTATAGCGCAAGTGGGTTCAGGCCGAGCCGGGTTATACCAATGTCCGCTTTTTCTAGGCATCCGGGCCTGTTAGGTTCCCTACATGACACTGGAATGGGTGTCCCGATACCGGTGTAGGCGGGACACGAGAGCCAACGACGACGGAAGATCATGAATCCCAATTACCTGGATTTCGAACAGCCTATCGCCGACCTGGAAGCCAAGATTGAAGAGTTGCGCCTGGTTGGTAACGACAGCGAACTGAACATCACCGACGAGATCAGTCGCCTCAAGAACAAGAGCGTCAGCCTGACCGAGAATATTTTCTCCAGCCTGACCCCCTGGGACATCGCGCGACTGGCGCGTCATCCCCGGCGGCCTTATACGCTCGATTACATCGAGATGGTGTTCGACGATTTCGACGAACTCCACGGCGATCGCAAGTACGCCGATGACCTGTCCATCGTGGGCGGCACCGCTCGTCTCGACGGGCAGCCGGTGATGGTGATCGGTCACCAGAAGGGGCGTGAGGTCAAAGACAAGGTCCGTCGCAACTTCGGGATGCCGCGGCCGGAAGGCTACCGGAAGGCCCTGCGCCTGATGGAAATGGCCGAGCGCTTCCGCATGCCGATCCTCACCTTTATCGATACGCCGGGTGCCTACCCGGGTATCGGCGCCGAGGAGCGCGGCCAGAGTGAGGCCATCGCCTACAACCTGGCTGTGATGTCGCGCCTGAAAACCCCGGTGATCGCCACGGTGATCGGTGAGGGCGGTTCCGGCGGCGCACTGGCCATCGGTGTCTGCGACCGCCTGTACATGCTTCAGTATTCCACCTACTCGGTGATTTCTCCGGAAGGTTGCGCGTCGATCCTCTGGAAGAGCGCCGAGTATGCCGCCCAGGCGGCGGAAGCCATGGGCGTCACGGCCAACCGCCTGAAAGAGCTTAACCTGGCCGATGTGGTGATTCCCGAACCGCTCGGCGGCGCCCATCGCTCGCCGGAAGACATGGCGAAGGCGCTCAAGGCGCAGCTCAAGTCCGGCCTGGCCGAGTTAGGCGCGCTGGAAACCGATGATCTGGTCAATCAGCGCTACGAGCGCCTGACCGCCTATGACACAGGCCGGTAATCGGCTCGATCCCTCGACATGGCCTGTCGCACTGCAGCAGGCCATGTCGGCTCTCCCTGATGCTCCCCGCATGGTTGTCGCGCTCAGCGGCGGCCTGGACTCCATTTTCCTCCTGAACGTGGCGGCCGCGTGGTTTGCCGATCGTGGCGAAGACCTTGTCAGCGCGCTTCATATCAACCATCAGCTGCAGGCGGCCGCCCGGGATATGGCCGACCAGAGTCGCCTGGCCTGCAATCGGTTAGGTGTCCCGCTGACCCAGGTGAGCGTCGACGTCGACGCCGGCAAAAGCCTCGAAAACGAAGCCCGCAAGGCGCGCTACCGGGCCTTTGAGCAGCATCTTGGGCCGGGGGACTGCCTGCTGATGGCGCACCACGCGGATGACCAGGCGGAAACTGTGCTGTTTCGGCTGGTGCGAGGGACGGGCGTGCGCGGGCTGGCCGGTATGCCGCCATCCCGCCCGTTAGGGGCGGGGCGCCTCTGTCGACCGCTGTTGGGGATGCCGCGAAGCGAGATTGAAGCGCTTGCCCGTCAATGGGCGTTGCAATGGTTTGACGATCCGACCAACGAAGAAACCGGCTACGACCGTAACTATCTCCGTCATCAGGTGCTGGGCCCGCTGAACCATCGTTGGCCTGGAGTGATTGGCAGCATCGGTCGCGCCGCTCGACAATGTGACGAAGCCAGCCAGCTCACGGCTCGTCTGGCGGCGTTGCAGCGGCGGGACATTGAAGATGATCGGCAACGGTTGTCGGTTGCCGGGCTGACGGCGCTGGATCTGTCAGAGCGGAAAAATCTGCTACGCTGGTGGTTGATTGATTGCGGATGCGAACCACCTCCCGCAGCCCGACTCGAACAGGCGATGGCGGATCTGCTGTCCGCCGGTCCGGACCGGGAGCCGGAGTTGCGTGGCGCCGGGTACTGCGTTCGCCGCTACCAGGGGAAGCTGTACTGCCTGCGCGATCGCGGCGTGGCGCCGTCGTCGAACGTGACCTGGGTCACTGACGAGGTGTTGCCCTGGGCTGGCGGTGCGGTGAAAGCCATCGGCGGAGGGCAAGGTCTGACGCTGACGGTCACGGCGCGCCAGGGGGGCGAGCGCTTGCGGCTCCTGCCGGGTGGCCCCAGTCGGCCGCTTAAAAAATGGCTGCAGGAGCAGGGCGTACCACCCTGGGAACGGGACCGTATCCCACTGATCTGGCAGGACGATGAACTGGTGGCTGTGGGCGACTTGTGGGTTTCCCCTACACTGATCGAAGCCATTGACGTCGCGTCATGGCGGATTGTCTGGGAGCGGGATTGTCGTTGAGTAAGAGGGGGCCTTCTGGTATTCTGGCGTCCCATCTTGAGATGACAATCTCCCCCCTTCACCGAACCAGATAAATCACACGGAAACTGCATGACGCGTTATATTTTCGTCACCGGCGGTGTCGTGTCCTCATTGGGCAAAGGGATCGCTTCCGCTTCCCTTGCGGCCATTCTTGAGGCACGCGGCTTAAAGGTCACTATTCTCAAGCTGGACCCTTACATCAACGTCGATCCCGGCACCATGAGCCCCTTCCAGCATGGTGAAGTCTTCGTAACCGAAGACGGTGCCGAGACCGATCTAGACCTCGGTCACTACGAGCGGTTCATCCGCACGCCGATGAGTCGTCGCAACAACTTCACCACCGGTCGCGTCTACGAAGAGGTGATCCGCAAGGAACGCCGTGGCGACTATCTGGGCGGCACCGTTCAGGTCATCCCCCACATCACTGACGAGATCAAGCGCCGCGTTGTGGAAGGTGCGGCCGGTGCCGACGTGGCCCTGATCGAAATCGGCGGTACCGTGGGCGACATCGAATCCCTGCCGTTCCTCGAAGCCACCCGTCAGTTGAAAGTGGAAGTCGGCCCGCGTCGCGCACTCTTCATGCATCTGACCCTGGTGCCGTACATCGCCACGGCGGGTGAGGTGAAAACCAAACCGACCCAGCATTCCGTGAAAGAAATGCGTTCGATCGGTCTGCAGCCGGATATCCTGCTGTGCCGTTCCGAGCATGAGGTGGATCTCAGCTCCCGCCGCAAGATTGCCCTGTTCACCAACGTGGAAGAGCGGGCGGTGATTCCGCTGCAGGATGCGAAATCCATCTATCAGATTCCCCGCATGCTGCATGAGCATGGCCTGGACGAGCTGATCATCGAGCGCTTTGGCCTGGAAAGCGATGCCGGTACGGCGAACCTGTCCGAGTGGGATGCGGTCGTCGATGCCCAGCTGAACCCGGAGCACGAAGTGACCATCGCCATGGTCGGCAAGTACATGGAACTGCTGGACGCCTACAAGTCGCTGATCGAGTCCCTGCTGCACGCGGGCATCAAGACGCGTACCAAGGTGAACATCAACTACATCGACTCCGAAGACATCGAGCGTGACGGTACCGGTGCGCTGGCCTCGGCCGATGCCATCCTGGTGCCCGGTGGGTTCGGTGAGCGCGGTGTGGAAGGCAAGATCGAGACGGTTCGCTACGCTCGTGAGAACAAGGTGCCATACTTAGGCATCTGTCTGGGCATGCAGGTGGCCGTCATCGAATACGCGCGCAACGTGGCCGGTCTGACCGACGCCCACAGTACCGAATTCCGTCCCCAGACCAGCACGCCGGTGGTAGGCCTGATCACCGAGTGGCTGGATTCCACCGGTGAAACCGAGCAGCGCGATGCCGCTTCCGACCTGGGCGGCACCATGCGCCTGGGCGCGCAGGACTGTGTGCTGGGCGACGATTCCACCATTGCCCAGTGTTACGGCCGCAAGGTGATTCGCGAGCGTCATCGTCATCGCTATGAGGTGAACAACCACTTCCTGCCGCAGCTGGAAAATGCCGGTCTGCGCATCTCCGGTCACTCCACCGACGGCCGTCTGGTCGAGGTTGTCGAGGTGGCGGACCACCCCTGGTTCGTGGCCTGCCAGTTCCACCCGGAGTTCACATCAACGCCGCGTGATGGGCATCCTCTGTTCAAGGGCTTCGTTGAAGCGGCCCTCAATCGCAAGAAAACGAGCTAAACGCTGCGCCGGCCCATTGTGGCCGGCGTCGTTGTTTCTATCGCAGGAGCATTGAGTCCGACATGTCTCAGAAAACCATCACGGTCGCGGATCTGTCCATCGCTAACGATCGGCCGTTCGTGCTGTTTGGCGGGATGAACGTCCTCGAATCCCGTGACCTGGCCATGGAAGTGGCCGAAGCCTATGTCGACGTCACCCGCCGGCTGGGCATCCCCTACGTGTTCAAGGCGTCTTTCGACAAGGCCAACCGATCGTCCATCCACTCGTTCCGGGGCCCGGGTCTCGATGCCGGGATGGAAATCCTCAAGGACATCAAGGACCGCTTTGGCGTGCCGATCATTTCCGATGTCCATGAGCCCTGGCAGGCCCAGCCTGCGGCCGAGGTCTGCGATATTATCCAACTGCCGGCGTTCCTGAGCCGCCAGACGGACCTGGTTGAGTCCATGGCCCGCACCGGCGCGGTGATCAATATCAAGAAAGCCCAGTTCCTGGCGCCCCAGGAGATGAAGCACATCATCAACAAGTGCCGGGAAGCGGGCAATGACCGCATCATCCTGTGCGAACGGGGCACCAGTTTTGGTTACAACAATCTGGTGGTCGATATGTTGGGCTTCGGCATCATGAAAGACTTCCAGTACCCGGTGTTCTTCGACGTGACCCACGCCTTGCAGATGCCGGGCGGACGGTCCGACTCCGCCGGCGGTCGTCGGGCCCAGGTGGCCGATCTGGCCCGTGCCGGCATGTCCCAGGGGCTCGCCGGTCTGTTCCTGGAGGCCCATCCGGACCCGGATAACGCCAAGTGCGACGGGCCCTGTGCGCTGCGCCTGAAGCAGCTGGAGCCGTTCCTCAAGCAGGTCAAGGCCATTGACGACCTGGTCAAGGGCTTCGAGCCCCTGGATACGGCCTGATCATTCCCAATCCTGAATTTTCCAATTCCGACAAACCTAAATTCTGGAGACAAAAAGCATGACCAAGATCGCGGATATCAAAGCGCGCGAAATCCTTGATTCACGGGGCAACCCCACGGTAGAAGCGGACGTGATCCTCGAGTCCGGCACCATTGGCCGCGCCTGCGCGCCGTCCGGCGCCTCCACCGGTTCCCGCGAGGCCCTGGAACTGCGCGACAAGGACGCGTCCCGTTACATGGGCAAGGGTGTCACCAAGGCCGTTGGCGCGGTCAACACCCGCATCCGTGACGCCCTGAAAGGTTTCGACGCAGCGGACCAGCGTGGTCTGGACAAGGTCATGATCGATCTGGACGGCACCGAAAACAAAGCCAACCTGGGCGCCAATGCCATCCTGGCGGTCTCCCTGGCGGCAGCCAAGGCTGTTGCGGCCGAGCGCAAGATTCCGCTGTACGCGCACATCGCCGACATCAACGGCACCGCGGGTCAATACTCCATGCCGGTCCCGATGATGAACATCCTCAACGGCGGCGAGCATGCCGACAACAACGTCGACATCCAGGAATTCATGATCCAGCCGGTGGCGGCGTCCAGCTTTGCCGAAGCCCTGCGTATCGGTGCCGAAATCTTCCACAACCTGAAGAAGGTGCTGCAGGCCAAGGGCCTGAACACCGCCGTCGGCGACGAAGGTGGCTTCGCCCCGAACCTGCCGTCCAACGAAGGCGCTCTGGCGGTCATCAAGGAAGCGGTGGAAAAGGCCGGCTACGAGCTGGGCAAGGACGTGACCCTGGCGCTGGACTGCGCGTCCTCTGAATTCTATCGCGATGGTCAATACGACCTGGCGGGCGAAGGCAAAAAGTACGATGCTGCCGGCTTTGCCGACTACCTGGCTGGCCTGTGCGACAGCTATCCGATTGTGTCCATTGAAGACGGTATGGACGAGAGCGACTGGGACGGCTGGGCCACCCTGACCGAAAAAGTGGGTGACCGGGTACAGCTGGTCGGTGACGATCTTTTCGTGACCAACACCAAGATTCTGAAACAGGGCATCGACAAGTCCATTGCCAACTCCATCCTGATCAAGTTCAATCAGATCGGCAGCCTCAGCGAAACCCTGGACGCCATCAAGATGGCGCAGGACGCCGGCTACACAGCGGTGATCTCGCACCGGTCCGGTGAAACCGAAGACACCACGATTGCCGACCTAGCCGTGGCCACCTGCGCAGGCCAGATCAAGACCGGCTCTCTGTGCCGTTCTGACCGCGTGGCCAAGTACAACCAGCTGCTGCGTATTGAGGAAGAGCTGGCTGGAAAAGCACCTTACCGTGGCCTGAAGGAAATCAAAGGCCAGGCGTAAGCTGGCGGCACAGCGCCCGGCCAGACCGGTTACCGGGCGTGTTGCACAGGAAGGCTCAGGTGTAAAATCTGGGCCTTTTTGTCAGATCAGGCCAGGTTGGGCCGTGCATCTTTATTTTTGCGTGGTTCCGTAATCGCGCTTGGCTGATTTTTAGGCTAGACTTCGGTGGAAGTTCATAATGCAGCGCGCTGATTGTGCGCTGTTTTTGTCTCTATCAGGGTTTGTTCATGAAAGTGTTGTGGGCTGTCATGGCTGTATTCATCGTTCTTCTGCAGGCGCGCCTGTGGATCGGCGAGGGCAGTTTTGCGCAAGTCTGGCAGCTGCAGCAGAAGATTGAAGCCCAGAAAGCCGAGAATGGCACGCTGGCGGATCGCAACGAACGACTCTATGCCGAAGTGCGCAACCTGCGCAGCGGCAAGGGCGCGATCGAAGAGCGCGCGCGCATGAATCTCGGCCTGATTCGCGAAGATGAAACCTTCTTTCTGGTGGTCGATCCCTGATCGGTACCCGGGCCCCTTCGGATAGTTCCATGACGCAACGGCAATACTGGCTTGTGGTTCCTGCCGCGGGCATCGGGCAGCGCATGCAGGCCGACCGCCCGAAGCAGTATCTGCGACTCAGACAACGCTATATTCTGGATATCACCCTGTCCCGTCTGCTGGACACCGGCCTGTTCGCCGGTGCCATGGTTCCCCTGCACCCCGAAGACCGGTGGTTCGCCGGCAGCGACAGTGCATCGGACCCTCGTGTTTTTACCTGTACCGGTGGCAACGACCGATCCGACTCGGTTCTGGCCGGACTGAACGCGCTGGCTGATCGACTCTCCGATGACGACTGGGTACTCGTTCACGACGTGGCGCGCCCCTGTGTGGCGACCGAGGATATCCGGCGGCTGATGTCCGCCCTGGGTGACGGGGAGAGTGGCGGGCTGCTGGCTGCACCGGTCTCCGATACCATCAAACGACAGGCGCCTGATGTCGACGCGGTCACCGAAACGGTTGACCGAAGTGCCCTCTGGCGCGCCTTCACGCCGCAGCAGTTTCGCTATGGATTGTTGCGCACTGCGCTGGAACAGGCCCGGGACCGCGGGGTTGCGGTGACGGACGAGGCGTCCGCCCTGGAGACCATGGGGTACGCGCCGAAGCTGGTCCGCGGTCGGACTGATAACATCAAGATTACCCTGCCCGAGGATCTTCCGCTGGCGGGCTGGATACTGGATCAACTGGAACACTGAATGATGCGAATTGGACAGGGCTACGACGTCCATGCCTTCTGCGAGGGCGACCATGTCATGATCGGCGGCGTGCGAATCCCGCACAGTCGGGGCATCCGGGCGCATTCCGACGGCGACGTCCTGCTGCACGCAGTGGCCGACGCGTTGTTGGGCGCGGCCGCACTGGGCGACATTGGGCAGTTCTTTCCGGACACCGATGCCCAGTGGCGCGGTGCCGACAGCCGCGAGCTGCTGCGTGCGGTTTATCAGGCGGTAAAGGATGCCGGATTCCGCGTTGCCAACATCGACAGCACCGTCATTGCCCAGAAACCGAAGATGGCGCCTCATATTGCGCAGATGCGCGAGTGTATTGCGGCCGATCTGGCGTTGCCCGTCAATGCGGTCAGTGTCAAAGCCACGACCACGGAAAAGCTCGGCTTTACCGGTCGGGAAGAAGGGATTGCCTGCCAGGCCATCTGCCTGCTGCTGGATGAGGTCCGATGAGCCGCTGGCGTCTGGACTGGCCGACCACCTCGGGCTCACGGCTGGGTACCGCCGTGATGCGATCGCAGCCGGAAGATTTTCAGGTCGTTGAAGTGATGGACGCGCCCTTTTCCGGGGATGGCGAACACCTGTGCCTGTTCCTCGAGAAACGGGGTGACAATACCGAATTTGTGGCGCGCCAGCTCGCCGGCATGGCCGGTATTCGTTCGTTTGATGTGGGGTTTTGTGGCCTCAAGGATCGGCATGCGGTGACCCGTCAGTGGTTCAGCCTGTATCGACCGGGCAAGCCGGATGACGCGGCGTTGATCGATGCGATCGGTCAGCGCTGGACGGTGCTGGAGCAGGCCCGTCACCAGCGCAAACTGCGGCGGGGCGACCATTCGGGCAATCGGTTCTGCCTGACCCTGCGTGACGTGACGGCAGACCCGGAAGCGCTTGAAGAGCGACTGGCGTCGCTGCGGGACTCCGGCATACCCAACTATTTCGGACCGCAGCGCTTCGGGCGGGACGGTAATAATCTGGCCCAGGCGGTGGCCCAGGGTGACCGCCCGCGCCGCGGGCGCAACTTCAAGGCCGGGATGGCCTTCTCGGCGGCCCGGTCATGGTTGTTTAACGAAGTTCTGGCAGAACGGGTGGAGCGAGACGACTGGCGCGAGATTATGGAGGGCGACCCCTGGTCCGCAGAGCCCTCGGGTCCTCTCTGGGGCGATGGCGGTACCCGCGCTGGCGGTGACCTGGAACGGATCGAGCGGGATGTCGTGGGTCGCCACCCGGAGATGGCCGGCGTTTTCGCCAGCACCCGGATGAAGCCCGAGCGCCGCTCGCTAAGGCTGCCGATCTCCGGACTGGCTTGGTGCTGGCCCGAACCCGGCTGCCTTCAGCTGGATTTCCAGTTGGCGTCCGGTGGTTTCGCAACGGCACTGGTGGCTGAAATTCTCGACGTTGTGGCTGGCGAGGGGAATGGAAACCCGGCATCATAGTGGGTTGATGTTCATAGACTCGTGACGACCTGCAATTTGCCTGCGAAGGGTAAGGGCAGGCGCCAATTGAAACGGAGACGGATGTGCGGATTTTGCTGGCGAATGATGACGGTGTTCATTCTCCGGGGCTGAAAGTCCTTTACGAGGGGCTCCGGGGACTCGGCGATCTCAGTGTGGTGGCGCCCGATCGCGACCACAGCGGGGCGAGTAATTCCCTGACACTGAATCGTCCGTTGACGGTCGAAACCCATCCCCAGGGCTTCCTGTCTGTGGACGGCACCCCGACCGACTGCGTCAACCTGGCCGTGAACGGGCTGTTCGATCATCCGTTCGACCGTGTCATTTCCGGCATCAATACCCACGCCAACCTGGGCGACGACGTGATTTATTCCGGTACGGTCGCCGCCGCTACGGAAGGGCGTTCACTGGGGTTGCCAGCCATTGCCGTTTCCCTGGTCAATGACGGCCATTTCCATTACGAGACGGCCGCGCGCGCCGTGCGTGCGCTGGTGGAAAAAGAAGCCACACTGGCGTTGGGGCCGCGCTGTCTGTTGAATGTCAACGTGCCGGATGTTCCCTGGGAGGAACTGGCCGGATTCCAGGTAACGCGTCTGGGGCACCGGGGGCGGGGCGAGCCGGCGATTCCGATGACCTGCCCGCGGGGCAAGAAGCGTTACTGGATCGGTGCAGCCGGAGCCGGTGACGACGCCGGTCCGGGCACTGACTTTTACGCCGTTCGCCACAATTACGTTTCGATTACGCCGATCCAGGTCGACATGACCCGTCACGAGGCCCTGGATTCCCTCAGCCAGTGGCTGGAGGCGGAGGATTGATGGTGGCTGAACTGCAGGGGATCGGCATGACATCTCGCCGGACCCGAATGAGACTGATCCAGCGCCTGCGCGAGTCGGGCATTCAGGATGAGCGGGTGCTGACAGCACTGGCGGAAATTCCGCGGCATATCTTCCTGGATGAAGCGCTTTCCCACCGGGCCTATGAGGACACGGCGTTACCCATAGGCTATCAGCAGACCCTGTCCCAACCTTATATCGTGGCTCGTATGACGGAAGTGCTGATGGAGCACAATCCGTCACGGGTACTGGAACTGGGAACCGGCTCGGGATACCAGACGGCCGTGCTTGCACAGTTGGTGGATGAGGTCTTCAGTGTTGAGCGCATTAATCCGCTACTCAATAAGGCGAGGGAACGGATGCGAACGCTCCACCTGCGTAACACCAGCCTGCGTCTGGCCGGTGATGTAATGGGGTGGCCGGAGAACGCGCCCTTCGACGGTATTCTCGTCACGGCGGCTCCGGCGTCCATGCCGGAGGACTTGCTGCCCCAGTTGGCCGAAGGCGGGGTGATGGTGGCTCCCATCGGCGAAACGACCCAGGTACTGACCAAGGTTATTCGCCGCGGCGACGATTACGAGATCACTGAGCTGGAACCGGTCCGCTTCGTGCCGCTGTTGAGCGGGGTGGTTCGATGACCCATGAATCGCAAACACCTGTGGAACGCCAACACCCGCTTGCCATCCTGCTGCGGGGCATTGCCATGGGCGCGGCCGATGTGGTGCCCGGCGTCTCCGGCGGCACGATTGCCTTTATCACGGGTATCTACGAGCGCCTGCTGAACGCTATCGGCGCCTTTCCGCGCGCCCTGACCGGAGAGTTGCTCCGGGGCCGTGTCGGCGCCTTCTGGTCAAGGATGGACGGCACCTTCCTGGTGCTTTTGTTTGGTGGCATCATCGCCAGCATCGTTACCCTCTCAGGGGCGATCCGCTTTGCGCTCTCCCATTATCCGGTCTTCCTCTGGAGCTTCTTTTTCGGCCTGATCCTGGCGTCCGCCTGGCACGTGGGTCGTGAAATCGGCCGCTGGGGGATCGGGCAGGTTCTGCTGCTGTTTATCGGCGCAATCGCCGCCTGGTTCGTCACCCAGATGTCACCGGGCGAAACACCGGTGACCTACTGGACGCTGTTCGGGTCCGGTGCCCTGGCCATCTGCGCAATGATCCTGCCCGGCATCTCCGGCAGCTTCATTCTCCTGATGATTGGCATGTACGGACCGATCCTGACGGCTGTTAACGAATGGCAACTGGACCGTCTCGGACTGTTTGTGACAGGTTGTGTTGTCGGGCTGTTGTCGATCGCACAGCTTCTGTCGTGGGCATTCCGACGCTATCGGGACGGGATGCTCGCCTTGCTGACCGGGTTTATGCTGGGGGCGCTCAGCAAAGTCTGGCCCTGGAAGGAAGCCATCAGTTGGCGTATCAACAGCCATGGCGAACGCGTACCGCTGGAAGAGATCAACCTGTTACCCGGAACCTATGCCAGCGTGACGGGTGAATCGTCCGCGCTGATGGCTGCGATCGGGCTGGCTATACTCGGTGTGGTGGTTGTGCTCGGTCTGGAATGGTTTGGTCGCATGCGTCAGGCACGCGCAGCCGCATCGTGAACCGAGACAGGTCACGGAATATCAGTGCTCACTGTCACAGCAAATATGTGAACTTGTTACTTTTCGTGTTACCGATCGGAACACCTATTTAGATTAAGTAACTTTAATTTGTTTAAAAAATATGCAATGAATTAGTGACTTATATTGCATTCTTCAGGGACTGCACTATTTTTCATACAAATTTGAAATAAAAAAGAAGCTGTTATTTCCGTGAGCTTAGATGGTCGTACAGGGTTTCGGGACCAGAAACCGGCGGTTTCTCTCCTGGCGAAGTGCTGCCGCCGTCTGTCCTTCCGGGGCCTGGGCGCCGGTTTGCTTGTCCTGTTTTTGCTCTCGGGCTGCAATACCGCCGACATCTATCAGGACGACCGATACAACCCGCCAGTTTACTGGGGCCAGCACGTCGTCCGGTCCGGCGAGACCCTCTACAGCATTGCCTGGCGATATGGGCGTGACTATCGCGAGCTGGGCAACGCCAATGGCATCAATCCGCCTTACACCATCAAACCAGGGCAGGTCATCCGCCTGGATCTGAGAGGCCACGTGCCTTCAGGGCAGTCCGTGGCGTCCTCGTCGTCATCGGCTTCCACTTCCACATCCCGAAAGGCCAGTCGGCCAGCACCCCGCCAGACGCCCACGTCTGCTCCCAAACCCCGGGTTCAGAGGGCACCGCAAGCGGATAAATCCCTGCAGGAGCAGACTCAGGTGGTCTCCGACATCCAGTGGCGTTGGCCCAATGTTGGCCCCGTAATTGCAGGATACTCAACGTCGGGAAAAGTCAATAAGGGTGTTGATATTTCCGGCAAACCGGGTGATCCGGTCAGGGCAGCCGCCAGAGGTAGCGTGGTCTATGCGGGCAGCGGGTTGTTGGGTTACGGTAACCTGATCATCATCAATCATAACGAGCACTATCTGAGCGCATACGCTCACAACCGGAAGATATTGGTGCAGGAGGGAGAAAACGTCAGGGCGGGCCAGCTCATTGCCGAAATGGGCAGCAGCGGCGCCAATGCGACGAAGCTGCATTTTGAGATAAGAAAAAACGGCAACCCGGTGGATCCGATGCATTATTTGCCACCGAGGTAGACGGAACCGCCCCGACTGCTGAAAAACACATGTCACATCGCTGAAAAGTAAACGTGTCATAAGCAGTTGAAAAGAACAGCAGGCACTTGTCGAACAACAAGAATTCCGGCAGGTGATAAGAATGGGGTTAAAAGGCGGGGCAAGAACTATGTCAGCAGAGCGTGATGAACTCATTGTTGATCGTGTGGCAGATGTCGAGGATCCGGAAGAAGAGACTCTGACAGTCGACTCCAGCAACCAGGAACAGGATGATGCGCCCTTAACGGACTCATCCGATCTCTCCAAGGCTTCAGGCCGCTACTACACCAGCCAGAAACAGCTGGACGCTACCCAGCTCTATCTCAACGAAATCGGTTTCTCACCACTCCTCACACCGGAAGAAGAGGTCTACTTCGCACGGTTGGCCCGCAAGGGACAGGAAGCCGGACGCAAACGGATGATCGAGAGCAACCTGCGTCTGGTGGTGAAAATTGCACGGCGCTATGTGAACCGGGGCCTGACTCTGCTCGATTTGATCGAGGAGGGGAATCTCGGCCTGATCCGCGCCGTTGAGAAATTCGACCCGGAACGCGGTTTCCGTTTCTCCACCTACGCGACCTGGTGGATTCGCCAGACCATCGAGCGTGCCATCATGAATCAGACGCGCACGATTCGCCTGCCGATTCACGTGGTCAAGGAACTGAACCTGTACTTGCGCGCAGCGCGTGAGCTGACCCAAAAGCTGGATCACGAACCGTCTGCGGAAGAAATCGCGCAGATGGTCGACAAGCCGGTCAACGATGTGAAGCGCATGCTGGGGCTGAACGAGCGGGTCACCTCCGTGGACACCCCGATCGGCAGCAGCGGGGAAAAATCGCTGCTGGATACCGTGGCCGATGAAGGCGCGACCGATCCGGCCGACCTGCTGCAGGATACCAACATGCAGGGCTGCATCGAGCGCTGGCTGGACCAGCTCAGCGACAAGCAGCAGGAAGTGCTTTCCCGTCGATTCGGGCTGCGCGGTTACCAGACCAGTACGCTTGAGGAAGTCGGGCAGGAGATCGGACTGACCCGCGAACGGGTTCGCCAGATCCAGGTCGAAGCGTTGCGTCGTCTGCGGGAGATCCTGGAGAAGGAAGGCTTGTCCTGCGCCATGCTGTTTAAATAAACGATTCTTTAGAATGGCACACAAAAGCCGGTGATCCCGAGAGGGGTCACCGGTTTTTTATTGGCTGATCGGCGTCATGCGCCCGGTGCTGATGGCCGCAACATGCGGCTTCGGCAAATGAGAACCAGGCATCGGTGAGTAATTTTCGGCATTGCTAAAATGCAATTGGTCTGGAAGGACTAAAGTTATAAAATAAATAACAATCAAACGTTTAGGGACATGATGATGAAAAAGGTTACCTCAGCACTGCTGCTCACTCTTGCCCTGGCAGGACCGGCGTCTGCGTTGACCCTGGAAGGTGTCGATGTGCCGGAACAGATGAAGGCCGACAGTTCTGACCTGGTGCTCAATGGCGCCGGGGTTCGATCCAAGTGGTTCCTGGATCTGTATGTTGGCAGCCTGTTTGTGCCCCAGAAGCAGTCCAATCCCAAAGCGATCATCGATGCGGATCAGCCCCAGGCGATCCGGCTGGATATCATTTCCGGCATGATCACCAGTGATCGCATGACCGAAGCCACCATGGAAGGCTTTGAGGCCTCCACTCATGGTGATATGGCGCCGGTGAAGCAGGAAATCGACCAGTTCATGGGCGTCTTCAAGGAAGAGATCAAGGAAGGCGATGTCTTTGATCTGGTGTATGTGCCCAGTGAAGGCGTCCAGGTGTTCAAGAACGGCACCAAGAAAGACACCATTCCGGGCCTCGAATTCAAGAAGGCACTGTTCGGCATCTGGCTGTCCGACGAGCCGGCCCAGGAAGACCTGAAGGAAGCGATGCTGGGGAAAGCGGAGTAAGCTCGGCACCGATCCGGTTTGTGAGAAAAAGGGAGCCCTGGGTGGCTCCCTTTTCTTTATAGACTCGTCGGAGGATGGGTTCAGAAGAATCGGTCATGCCAGTCGGCAGCCTTGCAGGCTGCTCCGAAGCTGAAGCATCGGCTACATTTGAGGCCCACTCGAGGGCGTAGGTTGGGCTGACGCAGGAAGCCCAACAATAAGCGGGCACCGGACGTTCCCGTTATCGCGGAAAGGCTCGGAGCCTGGGTTCTCAAAAAACGGCCTGGCGACCATTGTATTGGATGAGATGGGCCGCAAACCTGGCTTGTTGGGCTTCCTGCGTCACCCCAATCTACGGTACGACATGTGAGGCCAACTGGAGTATGTAGCAGATGCGTCAGCTTCTGAGGCGCCGTCCGGCGCCCCGAATACGACTCAGTCCAGATAATCCCGCTTCTCTTTAAACTCGCAAAGATCCTCAATGATGCAACTCCCGCACTTCGGCTTGCGCGCCGTGCAGGTATACCGCCCGTGCAGGATCAGCCAGTGGTGTGCATCCTGCCGATAAGGCTTGGGAACCAGTCGCACCAGCCGTTTCTCCACTTCCAGCACGTTTTTCCCGGGGGCAATGCCGGTCCGGTTGGATACCCGGAAAATATGGGTGTCGACAGCCATGGTGGGCTGTCCGAAAGCTGTGTTGAGAACCACGTTCGCCGTCTTGCGACCGACGCCGGGCAAGGCCTCGAGCGCTTCCCGGGTTTCCGGGACCACGCTGTTATGTTGCTCCACCAGTGCCCGACAGGTCTTGATGACGTTTTCTGCCTTGCTGTTAAACAGCCCAATCGTCTTGATGTATTCCTTGAGACCGTCCACGCCCAGCGCCAGGATGGCTTCGGGGGTATTGGCGACCGGGAACAGTTTGGCGGTTGCCTTGTTGACGCCGACATCCGTGGCCTGGGCCGACAGGATCACCGCAATCAGGAGCTCAAATGGGTTGCTGTAGACCAACTCCGTGGTCGGGTTGGGATTGGCGGCCTTGAGCCGCTCAAAGATCTGTGTCCGTTTTTCCTTGTTCATCAAAACCTCAGGAGACGTGACCGGTGACGCGAACCCGTTTGCTGCCGGCGGTGACTGGCTGGGTTTCACGGGCGGCCTGACGTTTGCGAATCTGGCCATCAATGCTGTTCTTCAGCGCGATCAGGAAGCCGAGTCCGACAAACGCGCCGGGTGGCAGGATCATGAACAGCACATTCGCGTAGTCGTCAAAAACCTGGATTTTCCAGCTGCTGGCACTCGCGCCAAAGATCAGGTCCATGTTGGAAAACAGCGTGCCCTGACCGATCAGCTCGCGGATCCCTCCCAGGACAATCAGCACGGCGAGGAAGCCGGTCCCCATCATGACACCGTCCAATACCGACAGCAGCACGGGATTGCGGGAGGCAAAGGCATCCGCTCGGCCCAGTATGGCGCAGTTGGTGACGATCAGCGGAATGAAGATGCCCAGAATCTCATAGAGTTGGTAGGTATAGGCCTGCATCAACAGCTCGGCGCAGGTCACGAATGACGCGATGATCATGACGAAGGCTGGCAGGCGGACCGAATCCGAGACGAAGTTACGAATCAGCGAGACCGACAGGTTCGAGCCGACCAGCACCAGCAGCGTGGCCAGGCCCAGGCCAATCCCATTCACGACGGTGCCGGTGACGGCCAGCAGCGGACAAAGCCCAAGCACCTGCACCAGCGCCGGGTTATTGGTCCACAGGCCATCCTTGATGATTTCTCGGGGCGTCTTGGTGGCCATATCAGCCTTGGTCTCCGTGGGTTGCGCTCATGCCCGCAGTCGGGGCGAGCAGGGTGTCACGATGGGCCTGGAAATAAAGCAGGGCGTTGTGAACGGCGTCGACGACAGCGCGTGGGGTAATCGTCGCGCCGGTAAACTGATCGAACTGGCCGCCGTCCTTGGCCACGGCCCATTCACTTCTGGACGTGTTTTCCAGTGACCTGCCGTTGAAACTGTAGACCCAGCTGGTCTTCTTGGTCTCGACCTTGTCGCCCAGACCGGGCGTTTCATGATGCTGCGTCACACGCACGCCAAGAATGCGGCCATCGGCACCAATCCCCACCAGCAGGTGGATGTCACCGGAATAACCATTGTGAGTCACCGCAGGCAGGATAACACCTGTCACTTTGCCGTTCTTGCGGGCGATATGCGCCGACAGCGTCTCGCTCAGGCCCAGTTGCTCGTCGGGACCGACCGGCTGTGTGGCCGCCAGCAGGTCGTTGGTGTGCTGGTCTTCCGGAATAATCTGCAGCAGTGCGCCGGCTTCGGCCTCGCGGATCTGGTCTTGTATACGGTCAGACGTGAAGGCGTGCGTCACCGCGATGGTGCCTGCTGTAATCACCGCGAACAGGGCCAGTCCGATGGCGTTGCGAGTGATGGATTGTCCTAGTGCTGCCATGACAGGTCCTGTTGCGATTAGTCGGCTTTGACGCGACGGGCTTTCTGGTGGCCGTAGGTGCGTGGTTGCGTATAGTAGTCGATGAACGGTACGGCAAAATTCATCAGCAACACCGCAAACGCGACCGCGTCCGGATAGCTGCCCCAGCTTCGGATGATGTAGAGCAGGATGCCGATGCCGGCGCCATAGACCAGCTTACCCTTACGGCTGGTGGCGGCGGTCACCGGATCCGTCGCGATGAAGAAAGCGCCCAGCATGGTCGCGCCTGACAGCAGGTGAATCGTGAGCGGCGCGTACTGGTCCGGATCCCAGCCAAACGCCAGGCTCATGACCGATAGCGCGGCCAGCATGCTGACCGGAATGTGCCAGGTGATCAGTCGCAGCGCGATCAGGAGCAGACCACCGGCCAGGAAGCCGAAGTTGACCCACTCCCAGCCCTTGGAGACGAAGTTCCCGAACGCCGGGTTCTGCAGGACCTGGTCGGACAGCTGCGTCTTGATGTCGTGCTTGTAGACGTCCAGCGGCGTGGCCATGGTGTAGCCGTCTACGGGCTCAGCGCCGGTGAAATTCAGGGCGATGGTGTGGAGCAGTCCCGGTGTGTCGGCACTCAGGCCGGTGGGGCTGGCCCAGTTCGTGGTCATGGCAACCGGAAACGACACCAGCACCAGGGCGTAGCCCACCATGGCCGGATTGAACGGGTTGGAACCCAGACCGCCATACAGTTGCTTGGCCAGCAGGATGGCCACGACCACAGCGACGAGGCACACCCACCAGGGCGCAAAAGGCGGCAGCGACAGGCCGAGCAGAAGCCCGGTGACGGCGGCCGTGTTGTCTTTCAGGAAGAAGGCCACCGGCCGCTTTCGCAGCATCAGGATCACGCCTTCGGTCAGCAGGGCGACGGCGACACAGAACACCGTATTCACCAGGTTGCCCCAGCCAAAACACAGGGTCTGGGCCAGCAGGCCCGGCAGTGTCGCCAGGATCACCCAGAGCATGACCCGGGACGTTCGCTGCGGACCGTGGGCGTGGGGGGAAGAAAGTCTCAGAAAAGCCATGGTGGTGTCTCGGTCTCCGTCAGGACTCGGTGTCCGCTGTGTTGCGGGCTTCGGCCAGCGCCTGCTCGGCTCGGGCGACCCGGTCCTGATTCTTGGCCACGGCGCGTTCCAGCTTGTCCACATTGTCGCCGTTGGCGTCGCGGGCTTCCTGCAGCATGCCCTGCATGGTGTCCAGTTTGGCGCGTGCCTTGTCCAGGGCCGCTTCCAGGTCCGGGATATCGGTCTTCGGAGCGGAAGGAGCAGGACGAGCGGCATTCAGGGCATCCTGAGCGGCCTGCACGCGTTGCTCGTTTTTGGCTACGGCGCGTTCCAGCTTCTCGACGTTGTCGCCGCCTTCGGCGCGGGCCTCAGCCAGCAGGTTGCGCATGGTGTCCAGCTTGGCCGTGGCTTTGTCCAGGTTGGCTTGCAGCGTTTCCAGGTCTGGCGTTGGCGATTCCGGCGCCTCTGTCGCGGGTGCCGGCGCCTTGGCGTCATCCAGAGCGGCTTGTGCGGCTGCCACGCGCTCTTCGTTCTTGGCGACTGCCCGTTCCAGTTTTTCGGTGTCGCCACCCTGGTCGCGCGCGTCCTTGAGAAGCCCCTGCATATTTCGGAGTTTGGCCTGAGCCTTGGTCAGGTTGGCTTCCAGGGTCGCGATATCGGGTGCCTCTGGCGTCGCAGCGGCCTCGGTCCTGGCGGCCATTCCCTTGCGGGCCAGGGCGGCTTCCACGGCGGCGCTGGCGGTCTTCTTCGGCTTTTCGGCGGCTTGTTCACGTTTTTCCGCCTGGGCTTTGGCGGCGGCCTCGGCCCGCGCCTTGCGCTTGGCTTCCTTCTCGGCCTGCTCCCGCTCCAGTCGCGCCTGACGGGCTTCGAAGCGCTCCCGGGCCCGGTCGGACTTGATCTGATCATCCCGCTGCTGGCGGAGTTCGCCCTTGGCATAGCGGTAGAACTGCACCAGCGGGATGGTGCTGGGGCAGACGTAGGAACAGGCGCCGCATTCGATGCAGTCGAACAGGTTGTGCTGTTCGGCCTTTTCGAATTCCTGCGACTGGGCAAACCAGAACAGCTGCTGTGGGAGTAGCTCCATGGGGCAGGCTTCAGCGCACATGCCGCAACGGATACAGGGTTGCGCCGGCGGCGGTGCCGGGAACTCCTCGGGAGAACCGGCGATGATGCAGTTGGTGGTCTTGATGACTGGAACGTCCGGATCATCGAGTGTGAAACCCATCATCGGGCCGCCCATGATCAGGCGCTGGGTGTTCGCCTCGCTGAAGCCGCTCTGTTCCAGCAGGAACCGGATGGGCGTGCCGATCAGGGCTTCCACGTTGCCTTTGCTCGCCAGCCCTTCGCCGGTGAGTGTCGTGATGCGGGAGATGAGCGGTTCGCCAAAGCGCACGGCCCGATAGACGGCCGCGGCCGTGCCTACGTTCTGGCACATCACGCCGACATCTGCGGGAATGCCGCCATGGGGGACTTCCAGCCCGGTGAGCAGTTGAATCAGCTGTTTCTCGCCGCCTGATGGGTACTTGGTTGGAACGACGGCGATATCGATGCGCGTGCCGGTTACGGCCTGCTTCAGCGCTTCGATGGCTTCCGGCTTGTTGTCCTCAATGCCGATGACACACTCTTCGGGCTCCAAAATAAACGCCATGATTTCCAGCCCGAGCACAATGTCGGTCGCACGGGTGCGCATCAGCATGTCGTCGGCGGTGATGTAGGGCTCACATTCCGCGCCGTTGAGGATCAGCGTGCGGACCTTGTCGTCCCGGGGTGGATGCAGCTTGATCTCGGTGGGGAAGCCTGCGCCGCCCATCCCGGCAATGCCCGCGCGACGAATCCTCTCCAACAGGACGGGGGCGGCTTCGCTGTGATAGTCCTCCAGCGGTTCGAGGTCGGCCCATTGCTCTTCGCCGTCCGGTTGCAGGACGACGCACCAGTCGGTCATGCCGGACGGATGGGGCACCGGGTGTGGGACGATACCCTCAATCGTGCCGGAAGTCGGCGCATGCACGGCCACGCTGACCCGCCCCTCGGGTTCGGCCAGCATCTGACCTTTCAGGACCCGGTCACCGGGATTGACCAGCGTCTGGGACGGCGCACCAATGTGCTGCTGCAACGGAATATAGAGCGCATTCGGCAGTGGCAGTGTCCGAATCGGAGCCGTCGTGGACTGATGCTTGTTCTCGGGCGGGTGGATGCCGCCGGGGAAATCCCAGATCTTGCGCATCAGGACGTCACCTCGGCCCGGTCGCTGGCAATGACACGATCCTTCGCCCGGCTCAGGTCGGGGCGATCCCAACTCCAGGTTCGGATCGTCGTGGCTACGGGGACCATGTCAATGCAATCCACCGGACAGGGCTCGACGCACAGGTCGCAACCGGTGCACTCGCTCTCGATGACCGTATGCATGTGCTTGGCGGCGCCGAGGATCGCGTCCACCGGACACGCCTGGATGCACTTGGTGCAGCCGATGCACTCGTCTTCCCGAATGATGGCAACGCGCTTGCCCTGGTCCACGCCGTGCTCGGCATCCAGCGGTTCCGGCTCCACATCCAGTAAGTCGGCCAGCGCGTGGATGGTGGCTTCGCCGCCCGGCGGGCACTTGTTGATGGCGTCGCCGTCGGCAATGGATTCGGCGTAGGGTCGGCAGCCCGGGAAGCCACACTGGCCGCACTGGGTCTGGGGCAGCAAGGCGTCGATCTGGTCGACGATGGGATTACCCTCGACCTTGAAACGCTCGGCGGCAAAGCCCAGCAGGCCGCCAAAGATCAGGGACAGGACGACGAGCGCACCGATGGCGATGAGAATGCTGGTCCACATGGTGAAGACTCCGTCAGATGCTTACCAGCCCGGTAAAACCGAGGAAGGCCAATGACATCAGACCGGCGGTGACCATGCCAATGGCAGCCCCCCGGAAAGCCACCGGCACGTCGGCCACCGCGATTCGTTCGCGCATGGCGGCAAACAGCACCAGAACCAGTGAAAAACCCAGTGCCGCGCCGAGCCCGTAAAGCACCGACTCGATGAAGTTGTTGTTGCGGTTGAGGTTCAGCAACGCCACTCCCAGCACGGCGCAGTTGGTGGTGATCAGCGGCAGGAAAATGCCCAGCACCCGATAGAGCAGCGGGCTGGTTTTACGCACCACCATCTCGGTGAACTGCACGACAACGGCGATCACGAGGATAAACGTGATGGTCTTGAGGAACGCCAGATCCAGCGGCGCCAACAGGTAGGTGTAGACCAGGTAGCTGCAGACCGACGAGAGCGTCAGTACGAAGGTGGTGGCCAGGGACATGCCCATGGCCGTCTCCAGCTTGTTGGAGACGCCCATGAACGGGCACAGGCCCAGGAACTGGACCAGCACAAAGTTGTTGACCAGAATCGTGCTGACCAGAATCAGCAGGTAATCTGTCATGCGATCTCTCTCCGCGCCTGCAGCGCTTTCCCGGACGCCTTGGCGGCGTTTTCTCATGGGGGATCGCCGTGCGATACCCCCTTATTGTCTTGTTCGGGCGGGTTACATTACCCGCTGACCTGGCTGTGCGCCGGAATCCGGTGACAGGATAAAGATGTCCTTGCCACCCGGGCCGGCAGCGAGAACCATGCCTTCGGACATTCCAAACTTCATCTTGCGCGGCTTCAGGTTGGCGACCATCACTGTCAGCCGGCCTTCCAGCTCTTCAGGCTGGTAGGCGGATTTGATGCCGGCGAAGACGTTGCGCTGGTTATCGCCGATGTCGAGGGTCAGGCGCAGCAGTTTGTCGGCGCCGTCCACGTGCTCAGCCTTGACGATCTTCGCCACCCGCAAGTCAACCTTGGCGAAGGCATCGAAGTCGATTTCCTCGGCCAGCGGCTCTACGTTGTTGGCTTTGCTGTCGGCCGGCTTGGCTGCCTTCTCGCCGGTCGCAGCTGGCAGCTCTTCCTTCGAGGCTTCCAGCATGGCGTCGATCTGCTTCATCTCCACGCGACTCATCAGCGGCTTGAATTTGTTGATGCCGTGATTTTCCAGCAGCAGCTCGCGGCCGTTCCAGTCCAGTCTGGCGTTCAGGAACGCTTCGGCCGCTTCCGCGGTGGCCGGCAGAATCGGCGCCAGGTACGTCATCAGCAGTCGGAACATGTTGATGGCGTTGGTGGAGATGGCTTGTACATCCGCCGCTCGCTCGGCGTCCTTGATCAGGACCCAGGGCTCTTCGTCGTTGACGTACTGGTTGGCAATATCCGCCAGTTCCATGATCCGGCGCATGGCGCGACCGAATTCACGATTCTCGTAATGCTCGGCAATCTCGTCACCGGCCTGGATGAACTCGGCCAGCTTCTCGCTTTCGGTGACCTGGCCCAGTTGGCCGTCGAACTTCTTGGTGATGAAGCCGGCAGTGCGGCTGGCAATGTTCACCACCTTGCCCACCAGGTCGGAATTCACACGCTGTGCAAAGTCCTCGAGATTGAGGTCCATGTCGTCCACGTTGCTGGTCAGCTTGGTGGCGAAGTAGTAGCGCAGGTACTCCGGATTCAGGTGGTCCAGGTAGGTTTTGGCCATGATGAAGGTGCCGCGGGACTTGGACATCTTCTTGCCGTTCACGGTGATGAAGCCGTGAGCGTAGACCGCAGACGGCGTGCGGTAGCCGGCGCTGTGCAGCATGGAGGGCCAGAACAGGGCGTGGAAGTTGATGATGTCCTTGCCGATGAAGTGGTACACCTCGGCGGTGGAGTCGGCCTTCCAGAAATGATCGAAGTCCAGGTCGTCGCGACGCTCGCACAGGTTCTTGAAGCTCGCCAGATAGCCGATCGGCGCGTCCAGCCAGACGTAAAAGTATTTGCCCGGCGCGTCGGGAATCTCGAAGCCGAAATAGGGTGCATCACGGCTGATGTCCCATTCCTGCAGGCCGGCGTCCAGCCATTCGGCCAGTTTGTTGGCCACCTGGGGCTGGAGGGTGCCGCTGCGGGTCCACTCGCGCAGGAAGTCGGCGAACTCCGGCAGGCGGAAGAAGTAGTGCTCCGACGCCTTCTCGATCGGTGTGGCGCCGGAAACGGCCGAACGCGGGTTGATCAGTTCGGCCGGGGTGTAAGTCGCACCGCACACTTCACAGTTGTCGCCGTACTGGTCCTCGGACTTGCACTTCGGACAGGTGCCCTTGATGAAGCGGTCCGCCAGGAACATTTCCTTTTCCGGGTCGTAGGACTGGGTAATGTTCCGGGTCGCGATGTGGTTGTTCTTCTTCAGCTGTTCATAGATGTAGGAAGAGAACTCGCGGTTTTCCGGCGAATGGGTGCTGTAATAGTTGTCGAAATGGATCAGGAACCCGCTGAAATCCTGCTGGTGCTCCTGGTTGATCCGGTCGATCAGCGCTTCCGGCGTAATGCCTTCGCGCTCGGCCCGAAGCATGATGGCCGTGCCGTGGGCATCGTCGGCACACACATAGACGCAGTTGTTGCCCCGCATGTTCTGGTAGCGCACCCAGATATCGGTCTGGATATATTCCAGCAGGTGACCCAGGTGGATCGGCCCGTTGGCATAGGGCAGGGCGCTCGTGACCAGGATGTCGCGCTTGGACTGTGCGTTGGCTTGCGTCATTTGATGTCCCAAACGTTGATCGGGTGTGATGTCGCTCCGGCGGATGCCGGAATTTCGGGCCCCGAATAATACCGTTCCGGCCGAATTTTTTCATCCGTTTCTTGCAGGTTGCCTTTACGCGACGGGGCCATGCGTGATGGTTCAGTGTTTGTGGTGGCTGTGGTTAAATAGCGCTACCGTAATAACATAGTATTTTACTCAGGTAATGCCCGCTTGGAGACGGATATGAGCGAAATTTCCCGTGAAGCTGTCGATGCCGCGATCCGCGAGTATCGCGATCCCTACCTGGATCAGGATCTGTTTGCACTCGACGCGGTTAAATCGGTCGCGATCGACGGGGATAAGGTCACGGTTGATGTGGAGCTGGCTTATCCATCGGAGGGTATCGCCGGCGCACTGCGTCAATTGGTCGGCAACGCCATTGAAAATGTGCCCGGCGTCAGTGACGTGACGATCAATACCCGTCAGGCGATCCGCGCCTATCAGGCCCAAAAGGATCTTCAGTCGATTGCCGGCGTTAAAAACATCATTGCCGTGGCTTCCGGCAAGGGCGGCGTGGGGAAATCCACCACCGCCGTCAATCTGGCACTGGCACTGAGTCAGGAAGGCTGCCGGGTGGGTATTCTGGATGCCGACATCTACGGCCCGAGTGTGGGAATGATGCTGGGACTGCCGGAAGGCACCCGCCCGCAAACCCGGGATAATAAGTGGTTTATCCCGGTCCCCGCTCACGGTATCGAGGCCATGTCCATGGCGTTCCTGGTCACCGACAAGACACCGATGGTCTGGCGCGGGCCGATGGTCAGTGGGGCCGTGCAGCAGTTGCTCACGCAGACCCAGTGGAATGATCTGGACTACCTGATCGTGGACATGCCGCCGGGTACCGGCGACATTCAGCTCACCATGGCGCAGAAGGTGCCCGTCACGGGCGCGGTGATCGTCACCACGCCGCAGGACATTGCGCTGCTGGACTGCAAGAAAGGCATCGAGATGTTCCGCAAGGTGGATATTCCGGTGCTGGGCGTGATCGAGAACATGAGCACGCACATCTGCAGCAACTGCGGTCATCATGAGCCGTTGTTCGGCGAGGGTGGCGGTCAGCGGGTGGCCGAAGAATACGACACCGAGTTGCTGGGGCAGTTGCCGCTGCACATGACCATCCGCGAGCAGACCGACAGCGGTCAGCCGTCGGTCGTCGCTGAACCGGATTCCGAGGTGGCCCGGACCTATCGCGACGCGGCCCGCCGCATGGGGGCGTTGTTGTCCCGCCGGGAGCGCAATCTGACGTCGCCGATTCCGAGCATTTCCATCAGTGACGACTGACCGGATCGGTCCGGTTAAAAGGCCCGCCGAATTGCCGGCGCTGCTTTGTCTTAAGCGGCGCCAGGCGTTACCATAGCGGCCTTTGTGATCGCGCAGCCCGGCCGGGTCCTGCGCACGCCCAGTTTCCCGCATGAGAATCAGACGATGACGATTAAATCCGACAAGTGGATCCGGCGCATGGCGCAGGAACATGGCATGATCGAGCCTTTCGAGCACGACCAGGTGCGCGAATCCTCCAAAGGCCGTGTCATTTCCTACGGCACCTCGAGCTACGGTTACGATGTCCGCTGCAGCAACGAGTTCAAGATTTTTACCAACGTCCATTCGGCGACGGTGGATCCGAAGAATTTTGACGATGACAGCTTCGTCAATGTCACCAGCGATGTCTGCATCATCCCGCCCAACTCGTTTGCCCTGGCGCGGACGGTCGAATATTTCCGGATTCCGCGCAATGTCCTGACGGTCTGCCTGGGTAAGTCCACTTACGCCCGCTGCGGTATCATCGTCAATGTCACGCCGCTGGAGCCGGAATGGGAAGGGCAGGTGACCCTGGAGTTTTCCAACACCACCAACCTGCCGGCGAAGATCTACGCCAACGAAGGCGTCGCCCAGATGCTGTTCTTCGAGTCCGACGAGGTGTGTGACACCAGCTATCGGGATCGGGGCGGCAAGTATCAGGGGCAGCGTGGCGTGACTCTGCCGCGGACCTGATCAGGCCTGGCGTGTTGCGGTTCCATAGTCGACGGAGAAACGCTCTTGAACGCGAATCAGTTTATCAAGGCGCTTGAGCAGCTGCGTGGATGGCGCGAATTCGTGTTCATCCTGGCGCTGGCGGAGCGTGCGTTTCCCAATTACGTGCTGTTCGACGACGCCATCGGTGCCAAGCAGGCGGCCAAGATGCGGCTGCTGCTGGATCAGGCCTGGGACATGCTCCAGGAGAAAAACGCCGATGCTCGAGTCACCCAGGCGCTGGCACGTCTGGAGAATCTGGCGCCGGACCCGGACGCCTACGACATGTACGGCGTCTATCCCGCCGACGATTTCTGCAAACTGCTCGAGCAGGCGCTGCTGAATCGTTTGAACAGCACCAAACAACGCGCGCTGGAGGCATCCCAATGGGCCACTGCGACCGTTGCCCAGTTTATCGAGATGGCCGAGGGAGAGGATCTGGATGAAGATGCCCTGGTCCGGCTCCTCGACAAGCACGAGCTGATGAAGGCAGACAAACTGTTCCAGCGCGATTTACTGCTCTCCCTGAAGAAACAGCGGGTGCCGACGGAAGCGTATGTGGCCCAGATGAAAGAGGAAGCTGCCAATGGCGGTGTGAGCAACCTCGGTATCGCGCTGGATGATGATGAATAACCGGAGCCGCCCATGAAACTCTCCGCATTCGGTCGCAAGTTTACGGCGGAAGCCGGGATTACGTCACTGATGGATGATCTGGGGAACGCTCTGGCGTCCGGCGATGACATGATCATGATGGGCGGTGGTAACCCGGGCCATGTACCGGCCATCCAGGACCGTTTGCGGGACATCCTGAAATCCCTGACCGACGACGAGGACGCCTTCCGTCGTCTGGTGGGTGTCTACGATCCACCCCAGGGTGAGAAGCAGTTTATCAGCGCGCTGGCTGACCTGCTGAACAAGGAGTATTGCTGGGGGCTGAAACCCGAAAACATTGCGCTCACCAATGGCAGCCAGGCCGCCTTCTTCATGTTGTTCAACATGTTTGGCGGGGACGACGGTGAAGGCCATCAGCGCCACATTCTTCTGCCGTTAGCGCCGGAATACATTGGCTATGCGGATGCCGGGTTAGGGCACGACCTGTTCCGCGCGGTAAAACCGGAAATCACCGAAACCGGGCCGCACGAATTCAAATACCGGGTCGATTTCGACGCGTTGAATGTGACCGATGAGACGGGCGCGATCTGCGTCTCCCGTCCGACCAACCCGACCGGCAACGTGGTGACCGACGACGAAATGGCTCGCCTGGAGGCATTGGCGGTCAAGTACGACGTTCCGTTGATTGTGGATGGTGCCTATGGCACACCGTTTCCCAGCCTGTTGTTTGTCGACGCCACACCGCGCTGGAACGATCAGATTATTCTTTGCCTGAGCCTCTCCAAGCTGGGCTTGCCGGCGGCCCGCACGGGCATCGTCATTGCGGCCGAATCGGTCATTCGGGCGTTGTCGGGTATCAATGCGATCATGAACCTGGCCACGGGCAGCTTCGGTGCGATGCTGGCGGAGCCGTTGGTGCGCAGTGGCGAGATCCTGTCCCTGAGCCGGGATGTGGTCTGTCCGTTCTACCGGGCCAAGATGCAGAAGGCAGTCGCCGTGTTGCATGACAAGCTGGGCGAGCGCTGCCCCTGGTCTGTGCATAAGCCCGAAGGCGCCATGTTCCTGTGGCTGTGGTTTCCGGATCTGCCGGTCAGCAGTCTGGCACTCTACGAGCGTCTTAAGCAGCGGGGCGTGCTGGTGGTGTCCGGGCATTATTTCTTCCCGGGATTGCCTGATGACGACTGGCGTCATCGGCACGAGTGCTTGCGCGTGACTTATTCCCAGGACGATGACCGGGTCGCCGAAGGGCTGGCGATCATTGCCGACGAAGTGCTCAGGATTTGGGCGGAATCTGAATCGACTCCCCGTTGACCGTCGCCTTCTCGATGTGGATTTCGTAGCGGGTTCCATCCGGCTCGATCTGGATCAGGCGCACCAGCAGGTAATTCCAGTCCGGCGCAAACCACATCAGCGTCTTGCGTTTGTTGTCCGGATCCCGGACTTTCTCCACCTTGACGGTATCCACACTGCCAAAGCTGCCCTCCAGGGTTTCGTCCCCGAGGACCGCAAAAGTGCTCACTTCGACCCGGTTCTTGCCCACCACCTTGTAGTGCATTTCCTGCTCGCCGTTACGGACATCCTGTTGCAGCTGGAGCTGATAGCTCAGTGGATCAAGCGCGCCCCGCGGAAAATCGACGTCGACGTCACGGCCCTCATAATCCCCGTTGGCATGCCGGCTGGCCCAATTGAAATTGATGTCGCGCTGACGATCGGGAATCATCAGGCCGCCGAGCTCGTAGCGATAGACGGACGGTTGCGCATGACCGCTGATCCAGTTCAGGCGGGAGCTTTCATTAATATCCGCGATGAAGGACTCGACTTTGAAGGCGTAAAGCCAGCTGCCGTCCTCCTGCCTGGCGAGCGTTCGCGTGGCCGACCCCTTGAAGGGAATGCCTTTTTCCAGCGTCGCCCGGTACGTCGCGGAGTAGGGCAGCAGGCCGGGTTGCGGCTCACTGGCAGCCCAGGCCGGAAGTAGGCCCAGCAGAAGTAGCGCCAGGGGGCGGCATCCAGTGCAGAGTCGAAATAATGCGCTCATGGTTTCGGTGTCCGGAAGAATCGATACTGCTTGGACCGTCTCGACAGATCCCTGTCCGGTCCGGGTTCATTCCAAAACTAGAGTATGCGGGCAGAGCCCGCAACTGCATTTCCGTGACGGCGGCTTAATGCTTACTGATAGGCATCGGCCGGGAGGGAAAGCACCTGGGGGATGGGGGCGCCGTCGAACAGGACTTCGTCGTTGCCGAGGGCGATCCGACCCTCACAGAACCAGCGCAGGATGATCGGGTAGAGCACGTGCTCGCGCGCCTTGACCCGTGCTGCCAGGGTTTCCGGGGTGTCGTTATCGAGGACGGGCACCTCGGCCTGGGCTATGATGGGGCCGCCATCAAGCTCTTCGGTCACGAAGTGAATCGAGGTGCCATGCACGGCATCGCCGGCATCCAGGGCACGCTGGTGTGTCTTGAGCCCCTGATACTTCGGCAGCAACGACGGATGAACGTTGATCAGTTTGCCGCGGAAATGGCGCACGAAATCCGGCGTCAGGATGCGCATGAAGCCGGCCAGAACGATGGCATCCGGGTTAAGCGCCTCCAGTTTGCGCAGCAGTTCCGCATCGAAGCTGGCACGGTCTTTATAGGTCGTGTGATCGATGACAAACGTCTCGATGCCCGCCTGTTCGGCGACTCCGAGGCCACCGGCTTCCGGGCGGTTGGCGCCCACGGCCACAATGCGGCCGGGATGACCCGGCGCGCGCGTAGACTCAATCAGGGCTTTCAGATTGCTGCCGGTGCCGGAGATCAGTACGACGATGCGGGGCTCCAGCGGGTTCTCGTTGCCGGATGGGTCCATAGCCGCATTCATGAGCGGGCGGCACCCGGACGATAAATCACACGGTCGGTGTCGCCCGCGTCTTTGGCAGGGTGTTCGATGTGCCCCAGTCGCCAGGCGTTTTCGCCCAGGCCGGCGAGGCTGTCCAGGGCATCCTGGGCCTGGTTGGCGGGCACGCAGATGACCATGCCGATGCCGCAGTTGAAGGTGCGGTACATCTCACGAGCATCGACGTTGCCGGCGTCCTTCAGCCACTGGAAGACCGGCGGCAACGTCCAGCTTTCGGTGTCGACGACGGCCACTGCGCCATCCGGCAACACGCGGGGAATGTTTTCCGGCAGACCGCCGCCCGTAATGTGGGCCATGGCCCGCACATCGACGGTTTTCAGCAGCTTCAGCAGGTTCTTGACGTAGATCCGGGTGGGCTCCATCAGTGCGCTGCCCAGGGTGGTGTCGCCCAGGGCCATGTCCAGGTCGGCATCGCTGACTTCCAGAATCTTGCGGATCAGGGAATAGCCGTTGGAGTGGGGGCCCGAAGAGCCCAGGGCGATCAGGGCGTCGCCAGCCCTGACGTTCAGGCCATCGATAATCTCGTTGCGCTCCACAACCCCCACGCAGAAACCGGCCAGATCGTAGTCGTCGCCTTCGTACATACCCGGCATTTCGGCGGTCTCGCCGCCGACCAGCGCGCAGCCGGCCAGCTCGCAACCGCGGCCGATACCGTCGACGACATCGGCGGCGACGTCAACGTTGAGCTTGCCGGTGGCGTAATAGTCGAGAAACATCAGCGGTTCGGCACCGCCGACGATCAGGTCGTTGACGCACATGGCCACCAGATCGATGCCGATGGTGTCATGACGACCCAGCTGCATCGCCAGGCGCAGCTTGGTGCCGACACCGTCGGTGCCAGAGACCAGGATCGGCTCTTTATAACCGGAGGGCAGCGCCACCATGGCACCAAAGCCACCCAGGCCGCCAAGGACCTCCGGGCGGCGAGTCCGCGATGCGGTCTGTTTGATGCGCTCCACGAGTGCATTGCCGGCATCGATATCAACACCGGCATCGCGGTAGGTGAGTCCGGGTTTCTGGTCGGTCATGGTGTGTACTGCCCTGATCAGGAAAAAGGGCGGCAATTTTAGCAGGTGGCGGGGGACCATCCAATGCCTGCAGGGCGATATGACGGAAAGCCGAAACCGCTCCGGAGCCACGCGATTAAAAAATGGTGAGACGACCAGCCCGCCGCTCGCTACTCAGTGCCGGGACCTTGGTGTATCCTATGCGCCAATCAAGCCAAGGAACCTCTGGGAAAGTCCTTTTTGCGGCAAATCGCGGTGTTGTGCGTCTGTTTGCCTCGTTGATCCTCCGGACTTTTTCAGCGTTTCCCCAACAGCAGGGTGATTAATGAAGTCAGCAGCGATGTCGCAGATCAGGATGATGCTCCTGTTGCTCGCGGTGATCATGCCCGGCATGGCGTCAGCGGTGACGGTGGAGGGGCTTTACCAGGTTCAGGTCCCGGTGGCCGATACCTCACCCGAATCCCAGCAGACGGCCTATGCCGAAGGATTGAAACAGGTGCTTGCCCGCGTGGCCGGTAACCCGGATGTCCTGCAAAGCGATCAGGTGGACGCGTTGCTGGATAGCGCCGAGTCCCTGGTCCAGGCCTATCAGTATCAGACTTCGCCGGGAGGCAATGACGTGCTGACCATTACCTACGGTGCGGTGGGTGTTAACCGGGCGCTGGCGAACATGCAAGTTCCGGTGTGGGGCGCCAACCGGCCGCTGACGCTGGGGTGGGTCGCGGTGGATTCCGGGCGCGACCGTTGGGTGCTGACCGCCGATGATGACAATCTCGATGCTCGCGGACGTTGGTCGCGTGCGTTTCGTGAAGCGGCGGTCCAGCGGGGCTTGCCCTTTGCGCTGCCCCCGGCCGACGTGCGTGACCAGCGGGATCTGACGTCGGATATCCGGGGCCAGTTCATGGAGAGCCTGCGGACCACCTCATCTGCCTATCCGCACAACCTGATCAGTGTGGTGAATGTCAGCCGCCAGGGCTCCGGCTGGGAAGCCAGCTGGCGCCTCGATGGCCCCGCGTTCAGTGAGACCGGTGAAGTGCGTGATGCGGCGTCCTCCGAATCCCTGGCGTCGGCGGTGATCGATGCCTGGGCGGATCTGTTGGCGGCGCGCTATTCGGTGGAAGCCGGCAAGGTGTCTGATGCGCAACGGGTGGATCTGAAAATCGAGAACATCCAGTCCGTGGAGGACTACGGTCATTTGTTGGCATCGCTTCAGCACATGACGCCGGTGGTTTCCGCCGGACCGGTTCAGGCGGCCGGCAATGTGGCGACGATGCGTGTGTCTTTCTCCGGTGAGCTGTCGGTCCTGAAGGAGTACATCGCACTGGATCACCGTTTCCAGCCCGTGGAAACCGAACGCCAGACCATGGGGACCCAAAGCTCCGGAAACGCGCCTGCGCCCAAGCCAGCCCCGGCGGAGTCGGCAGATCCGGGCGACTCCCCGGGCAAGGCGCCCGCGGCTGACGATACGGCGACCGCCGAGGCGGACCATCCAGCCAGTCCGGTAGGCAGTCTGGCCTATCACCCGGCAGAGGCGGAAGGTGAAGCCTCGGCAGCCGAGAGCGAGCAATCGTTTGAGGCGCTGTATCCGGTCCTGCGTTATCGCTGGACGGGCAATGGCACGCCGGTCAGTGCGTCCGAGTAAAGGGAGCTGGAGTCGCAGGTGACCGAAGCCAACCGCTGGCGCTGGATTCCCAACGCATTGACGTTCATCCGGGTGCTGTTGATCGTTCCCTTTGCGCTGGCCCTGTACGAGGAACAGTACCGGGTGGCGCTGGCGGTCTTTCTGATCGCCGCCTTGTCGGACGGGTTCGACGGCTTCCTCGCTCGCCATTTCAACTGGAAATCCCGGCTGGGAGCGATTGCCGATCCGCTGGCGGACAAGGCCTTGCTGATTACGGCTTATCTGATGCTGACGCTGACCGGCGTCCTGCCGGTCTGGCTATTTGCGCTGGTACTGGGGCGCGACCTGCTGATTGTCGGCGGGGCTCTGGCGTACCATTTCTTCATCGGCCGCTTCGATATGGCTCCCAGCTGGTTGGGTAAACTCAATACCCTGATCCAGATCCTGGTGGTCCTGGCCATTGTCATCTTCCTGGCGGGTCTGCCGATGCCGCCCTGGGTTGTTCCCCGGGGTATCTGGCTGGTCGCTGCGATGGCACTGGCAAGCGGTCTTCACTACATCTACGTCTGGGCGCGTCGTGCATGGTTGACAACACACTAGACGGTTCACAATTAACACTCGGCGTTCGCCTGCATGACGACGCTACGTTTGCCAATTTCCTGGGGCACAAGAACGCCTTGGCGGCGGAAAAACTCCGGGCCTTGTCAGAAGATGCCAATCTTCCGGTGATTGTAGTCTGCGGGGATAGCGGCACTGGCAAGAGCCACCTGTTACAGGCAGTCTGCCACCACGCCGAACGCAGCGGGCTTTCGGCCCTGTGTCTGAATCTCCAGGAGCTACTGCCGCTGGGGCCGGATGTGCTGCAGGGGATGGAAGCCTTTGAGCGGGTCTGTCTGGACGATATCGAGGCGGTTGCCGGCGATGTGCACTGGGAAGAGGCGCTGTTCCATCTCTTTAACCGGATGCTGGATAATGGCCATCAGCTGATCCTGAGCGCGGTCGAGCCGCCGGCCCGTCTCGCCATCGGCCTGCGTGATCTGGCATCGCGCTTGCAGCACGGTATTGTGCTCCAACTGGCTCTGCCGCGGGACGAAGACCGCCTGCTGATTCTGGGAACCCGGGCCGAACGGCGTGGTCTGGTACTGCCGGAGGACGTCAGCCGGTTCATCTTGCGACGGGCATCGCGCCATACCGGTGAATTACTGGCTATCCTTGAGCGCCTCGACGAGAGCTCGTTGCGGGAGCAGCGACGCCTGACGATACCTTTCGTCAAATCCGTGATGGGCTGGTAATTCCGGGACGGCTCTTTGCGGGGCCTACAACAAAAGGGAATGGACATCATCATGAGACGAGTCGTTTTCAATCAGAAAGGCGGGGTCGGTAAGTCCAGCATTACCTGCAACCTGGCAGCCATCGCGGCGGCCGAAGGCCAGCGCACGCTGGTGGTGGACCTGGATCCCCAGGGCAACTCCACCCAGTATCTGCTGGGCAAGCCGGCGGCGGAGCTGCGCGATACGGTTGCCGACCTGCTGGAGCAGACCGTGTCGTTTTCGGTGTTCAACCGTCGTCCGGACGAATTCGTACACGCCACGCCGTTTCCCAACCTGTTTGTGATGCCGTCCAGCCCCGAGCTTGATTTTCTGGAGCGTAAGCTGGAAGCCAAGCACAAGATCTACAAGCTGCGGGAAGCGCTCAAGAAACTGGGCGAGAATTTCGACACCATCTACATCGATACGGCGCCAGCACTGGATTTCTACACCCGCTCGGCTCTGATCGCCGCGCAGCGCTGCCTGATTCCGTTCGATTGCGATGATTTTTCCCGGCAGGCGCTTTACAGCATCCTGGGCGAAATCCAGGACCTCCAGGAAGACCACAACCCGGATCTGGTGGTTGAGGGCATTGTCGCCAATCAGTTCCAGCCTCGCGCGTCGTTGCCACGAAAGCTGGTTCAGGAACTGGTGGAAGAAGGATTGCCGATTCTTTCCGTTCGCCTCTCGTCTTCGGTTAAAATGCGGGAATCGCACCAGGCGCGTCAGCCGCTCGTCCATCTGGCACCCAAGCACAACCTGACCCGCCAGTACGTGGATCTCTACCGTCTTCTCAATGGCGAGAAGGTGGATGTTGAACCCCTCTAGAGTTGGGAGTGACATTGACTCGAGCGAACGAAAATCAGGTTGCCTACATTGCGGACGGTTTGCTGGCGATTGAACTGGAGTTGCGTCGCCTGGAGTACTGGGAGCATGAGCCTCCCGAGCCGGAAGCCCTCCAGAGTGCGCAACCGTTTTGTGTCGATACGCTGACGTTTACCCAATGGCTGCAGTTCATCTTCCTGCCCCGCATGAAAGTCTTGATTGAAGAGGAGAGGGCGCTACCGGCCGTGTCCGGAATTGCGCCCATGGCGGAGGAGTTTTTCCGTCAGGAATCCGTATCCGGCAAGATCGTGATTAACGAGCTCGCCCGGATTGACGCGCTCTTGTCAGGGGATGCCTGAGCGGCACCCCGTCTTCTCATTTCCTTCCTGTCGATTTCCCTGACACCACGCCTTTCAAGTCAGCGGTGATTGTTGCCGGACGGGTTTTGTCGCAGTGGCAGGGAAAACTGATCTTCCGGCAGCAATTTGCGGCCTTTGCGCACCTCGTCGAACAATTCGCCGAGCCCGGAACTGGGCAGCGGTGGGCAGAACCGGTGGCCCTGGAGCAGGTGGCAGCCGGCACCGCGCAGGAAGGCGTCTTCGTCGGCAGTCTCCACCCCGGCCGCCGCCACCGTCAGGGACAGCTGACGGGCCAGGTTGATCAGGGTATGGACGATGGCTGCGGTGTTTTCCTCATGCGGGGCCTGCTGCAGCAGATCCTGGTCGATCTTGACCTGATCGAACGGCAAGTCACGCAACAGGCGCAGGGACGACAACCCGCTGCCGAAGCGATCCAGAACCAGTCCGATGCCCAGTTTCTTGAGGCGATCCAGCGTGCGGGCGGTTTCGTCCAGCCGATCACTGAGGACTCGCTCATCGATTTCCAGTGCCAGCAAATGAGGATCGAGATTGGTTTCGTCGATGATCCGTTGCAGGCGCGTGGCCAGTTGCGGGTGGTTGTACTGCCGCGACGACAGGTTGATGTTGACCGTCACCGGCGCCGGGCTCATGGCTTGGATAGCGCGGGCCTGCAGGCAGGCGTTGTGACAGACCCATTCGCCCAGCTGCTGCAATTGACCGGTCTGTTCCGCCACGTCGAGGAAGTCCTGAGGCGTCAGCAGTCCCCGGCTGGGGTGATTCCAGCGTAACAGTGCTTCCAGGGCGACGACTCTGCCATCCCGAACGTTAATGATGGGCTGGTAATGCAGGTCGAGCTGGCCGCTGCGGATGGCTTCCCGCAGCTCCCGTTCCAGGTCCATCTGCCGCTGCATTTCCGTGTTCATGTCGTGGCTGAAGAACTGGATGTTATTGCGGCCGGCTTTCTTCGCCCGGTACATCGCCATGTCCGCGTTCTTCAGCAGATCTTCGTAGGTGGTGCCATCGACGGGCGCCAGCGTAATGCCGATGCTGGATGTGATGATCAACTCACCGCTGGGCACGCGGACTGGCTCCGTAATGGCCGCGAGGATGCCGCGAGCCACTTTTTCGCAGCCTTCCGCTCCGTTGACCTGGTTCAGCAGGATGGCGAATTCGTCGCCACCCAGTCGGGCAATGGTGTCTTCCTGGCGCACGTTGTGTTGCAGGCGGCGCGCCAGCTCCTGCAGCAATTCGTCGCCGGCATCGTGGCCCAGGGTGTCGTTGATGCGCTTGAAGTGGTCCACATCCAGGGCAATGAGGGCACAGTAATGACCGTGTCGAAGTGAGCTGGTGATCGCCTGACGACAGCGATCCTCGAACAGCCGGCGGTTGGCGGTGTTGGTCAGCACGTCATAATGGGCCAGGTAGTGCAGCTGGTTCTGGGTTTCGCGAATCTCCGAAATATCCTGGCCGATCAGGATGATGTGCGCGGGGGCGTCGTCATCCTCCTCCTGCAGCCGGTTGATGTTCCACAGCAGCGTGTGGCTGGTGCCGTCAAAGCTGTTGACCTGGGTTTCGATCTGGTCGCGGGTCAGGCCGGTGTTCTGGACTTTCGTCATCTTCCAGGCCAGTTCGTCGCGTTGTTCCGGCGGGATGAACGCGTCCAGCAGGTTGCGGTCCAGTGCCTCGTCCCGGCTGTAACCAAACAGGGCTTCGGCGGCACTGTTCCATTGACGTATCAGTGTTTTTTCATCCACCACGATGATCGGGTTGCTGGTGTTTTCGAATAAGGCGCGGAAATGTCGCGATGACCGTCGGAACGATTTTTCTGCCTGTTCGCGGATGAAAATTTCATCTTTCAGTTCGAAGTTGGTGATCTGCAGTTCCCGCGTGCGCTCCTCGACGGTGGTTTCCAGGCTGTTCTCCACGCGTTCACGGTCGGCCAGCAGCACCCGGACGTAGCAAGAGGTGCCGGTGATCGTGATGATCAGCGTTTCGCTCAGCAGGGCGCCCATGCCCAGACTGATGTCCGCATCGCCCCGCAGGAATACGCAGGCCAGCGCTGCGTATGTTGAGGTGGTAATCGCCAGCATACTGCCGCTGACGGAAAAGCGGGTGGCAGCCCACGTCATCAGGGGCAACAACAGGAACAGCGCCTGCATCACGTTGTGCTGCGTCATCCCCAGGATGAATCCCAGACCGCCCAGCCAGAGAATCCACTCCAAGGGGCGCAGGAATAGGCGCGACACCATGGGCTCGCGAACCAGGCTGAGAATCAGCGGGGTTACGGTGAGGCAGCCCAGACTGTGCGCGAACCAGCTGAAGAGCAGGACTTCGTTCAGCGGTGTCTGTCCCTCGGTCAGGTACAGCGACGCGAGATAGGTGATGGGGAGTGCCGCACCCAGTGAGCCCAGGGTGACCGCGCCGAGGAACCAGAGGAAGCCGAGGTAGTCCGATAGAGGATTGCGGTAACTGGCCGCTTGCCGAAAGACCCAGTAGGCCGCAAAGGGCGCAATCAGATAGGAAAGCAGCACCGCCAGAAAGGTTGTCAGCGGATCCGGGGTTTCGGCCGGGGCCTGGTAGACGTACAGCAGCCCTGCCGCAAACAGACCGCCCAATATTGGCAGGACCGCTTCACGGCCCCTCAGGATAAGCAGTGCCAGGGCAAGGCCTGACGGTAGCCAGATAATGGATGCGGGGTTGACCCTCGAAGGCAGCTGGATGCTGACGCCGGCCAGAGCGGCGACCACGGCTGCGATCAGAATGGGGACAAGCACCGCCTTCCATGAATCGAGTGACTGGAATGGTGCGCTCAAATAAAACCCTTCCCTGGTTTGTTATGAAGCCCTGTTTCCCTGGGTCTGAATTCAGTCGGTCGGCTCGCCTGTGTTTCCCTGGCGGCCGGGATACCAATCACTGCCATACGTTTAACAATTGTTTGACACATTAAATAGCTTACTCCGAATTTTCGTACGGCATACCCGGTTACGGTTACCATCTGTAAATTCGCAGTCGTGTCAGACGACGTGTCGTGTCCGCCGGTCACGCCGTCCTGTCCTACATGGACAGGCGCATCGACAGGTCCACGGCTTTGACATCCTTGGTCAGCGTTCCCAGTGAAATATAGTCCACTCCCGTCTCAGCGACAGGAATCAGTGTCGATTCGTTGATGCCGCCGGAGGCTTCAATTTGGGCACGTCCTGAATTTTCGCTGACGGCTGTGCGCATATCCTCCAGCGAGAACTCATCGAGCATGATGATGTCGGCCCCGGCGGCCAGGGCTTCCCGGAATTCCGCCAGGTTCTCCGTTTCCACCTCGACCGGCTTGCCGGGTGCGACGCGATGGGCGGTTTCGATCGCATTGCCAATAGAGCCGCAGGCAGCAATGTGGTTTTCCTTGATCAGGAAAGCGTCGTACAGGCCAACCCGATGATTGTGGCAGCCGCCGCAGGTGACTGCGTATTTCTGGGCCAGGCGCAGGCCGGGCAGCGTCTTGCGGGTATCGAGCAGCTTTACGGCGGTATGAGCCACCCGATCGGCATAATCGCGACAACGGGTGGCGACGCCGGAGAGCGTCTGCAACCAGTTCAGGGCGCAGCGTTCTGCCGCCAGGATACTGCGGGCCGGGCCTTCCACGGTAAACAGGGTGGCGTCGGTCGCGACGCGGTCACCATCGCCGCAGGACCAGGTGACGATCAGCGCCGGATCGACCTGCCGGAACACCTCGTCGACCCAATCGACACCAGCAACGACAGCGGATTCGCGGGTAATGACCCGGGCCGATGCGCGCCGCTCTTCAGGAATCAGCATGGCGGTAATGTCGCCGGTCCCGACATCCTCCTGCAAGCTCAGGGCTACGGCCTGTGCGCGTGACAGTTTCAGTTGGTCCGGGGAAATCGCAGTCATGACAGGGGATGGCTCCAGTGCTTGCGTGGATTGGCGGGTCGTGGACGTGAGGTCCGGCAGGGAGTTTACTGGCTGGCATTGCGGTCGCCAAGCGTTGTCCGTCTGGATGTGATACCCGGGTGACGTGTGCCGTCACTACCGTGTTCGTATGGCGCCGTCGTTGAATTTTTAACACATTGATTTGAAAAGAAAACGGAAAATAAAGTGTGATCCAGTTCCGCGGAACACAAACGGTGACAAAACCTGACACAAGGTGACGTGGAAACCGCCTATGATGCCATTATGGATGTAAACTAATGTGAAATTGCGCGCGGCCATTCAGGCTGTGCGCAGAGGCATCAGAGTGGAATAGCCGCCTGTTTAAAAAGCGGAAACGCTCTGGTCCACTGTCGGGGGCGCTGTAATGACCAATGACAACCGGGTAGTCAGCCTGCATGGGGGGATGCGCGAGGGAAGCTTTTCGCTGCCGTCCGCGCTGATTCGTTTGCGGGACTATTCCGGCCAGTCGCTGCGCAAGGAGCTGGGCGAGTTTTTCGACAGCGCCGACGATGCCCTGTTCAACCTCGCCGACAAGGCGGGCACCAACCAGGACCAGACGGCCTACTTCGACGCTATGCGCGAACTGCGCCTGCGCCGCAAAGCTATGTCGTTGTCGATTCTGCAATGGGTGGCCCGGGCCTTTAACGATATCGGCACGTTCGATCCCCAGTCCCGCTCCGGCGATCTTACGGAAATCGATCAGGACAGCCTCAGTCTGGTGGATCACGGCGACCACGAGCAGCAGGTGGCCATCGACAACCTGGTGAACAAGCTCCGCAATCGCTACGCCGACTCCATCCGGATGCTGGCGACCCGCATCGCTCACCTGATTCCCAAGGCCAATCTGGCCGACCGCCAGATGCCGCTGAGTCCCGAAGTGATCTGCGGTGGTCTGCAGGAGGCCTGCAATGACCTGGATATCGATATCCGGGCCAAGCTGGTGGTGCTCAAACTCTTCGACAAGCTGTTCATCGACCGTCTCGATCGCCTCTACCGGGACGCCAACACGCTGCTGGTAAAAGACGGTGTCCTGCCCGATATGAAGCGCCCGCCGATTGGTGGGCGTGCCGAGCCGCGGCAGCCGGTGGCGCGACGTCCGGTACCGCCTTCCACGTCAGCGCCCGCCGACGACGTCTATACGCCGGTTGATCAGGACAGCGCGGCTCAGCCGACGTTCTCGGAACTGTCCGCCCTGCTGCACACCCAGGGCGGACAGGGGAGTTCCTCAAGTTCGGCTGGCGGGCAGCAGCGTGGGGGCATCGATACGGTTGAGCTGATGCGCCGGCTTGCCCAATTGCAGAGCCAGTCTGATGTGCTGAACGCGGACCACCATTTTGTCGAATCGGACATCGCAGGCGGCAACCTGACGCGCCAGGTGGAGACCATGCTCGCGGGGCATAACCAGAGTATGGGGGCTCTCAACCAGGTGGACGCGGATGTCGTCAACCTGGTCACCATGTTGTTCGATTTCATCCTGGAAGACCGCCAGCTGCCGCTGCCGATGAAGAACGTCATTGGGCGCTTGCAGATCCCCATTCTCAAGGTGGCGCTGCTGGATCGCAGCTTCTTCAACCGGGGCGGCCATCCGGCGCGGAAACTGCTGAACGAGCTGGCCATGGCGGGCATCGGCTGGAACGAGAAACCGGCCGGCCAGCGCGATCCGTTGCGGGAGAAAATCGAGTCGGTGGTGGATCGTTTGATCAGTGACTTCACTGATAACGTCGACATCTTTGGCGAACTGCTGACGGAATTCAGCCATTTCATGGACCTGGACCGCCGCCGCCGGGAGCTGGTTGAACAACGACTGCGTGATGCCGAGGAAGGCCGTGCCCGCCAGGAGCGGGCGCGTGAGGCCGCGAGCGAGGTCCTTGAGCCACTGCGAAACGGTCGCAACCTGCCGCCAGTGGTGGAATCGATTCTGGATGAACCCTGGTCCAAGGTGCTGCAGTTCCTGTACCTGAGGGAAGGGGAGGCCAGCGACGCCTGGAAGCAATCGGTTGCGCTGGCCGGGGAACTGGTCTGGAGTGTCGATCCGCAGGAAGTGACCGACGAGACGCGCAGCGAGCTGTTGCGGCGGATCCCGTCGATTGTCGACAGTCTGCGGAAGGGACTGCATTCCATCTCCTGGGACCCGTTTGCCAGTGACGCCATGATGCGCGACCTGGAACTGGCTCACGTGGACACGCTGCAACAGTTGGCCGTGCAGGCGCCCGAAGCTCGCCAGGCTGCTCCGGAGCCCGTTGAGGCGGCGGAAACGCCGGACGATGCAGCGCTGGCCAGTGCGGTGGCCGAATTCAGCCAGCCGCAACCCGCCAAGCCGGTTGAGCCCGGTGCAGAGGTGGTAGAACCGCCCCGGGCGCCGGAATCGATTGAAACGGATAGCGCCCCGGTGTCTCAAGAAGACGGCGTCGATAGCCGTTGGCTGGAAATGGCGCAGAAACTGCGGGTGGGCTCCTGGGTAGAATTGCAGTCCGAGGGCCAGAAACTTCGCTGCAAGCTGGCCGCTGTTATCAAGGCGACCGGCAAATACATCTTCGTCAACCGCAACGGCGCCAAGGTGGCCGAGTACGCGCAGGCCGACGTGGCCAAGGCCCTGTCGACCGGCGAGGTGTCCATGCTCGATGATGGCCTGATCTTCGACCGGGCCCTGGAATCGATCATCGACAATCTGCGTCACAGCCGTCGCGACTGAATCGGGCCAGCGTGCGGGTGGCTTTTTGGCCCGGCACGTTGCTTTGTGCTTCAATCACCGTAGAATTGCTGACCACTTTCAGGTCCCGTAACGCGGTAGCGGTGGAAGCATTTTGAACTCTCAATCCCGAGACCCATCTTACGACATCGACGAGGCCGGCTGGCTTCGTCAGGCCCGTCATTGCCGGTCGCCCAATTTTGGACCCCGTCCGGAAGGCGCCGCTATCTCCCTGCTTGTGGTGCACAACATCAGCCTGCCGCCAGGGCAGTTCGGTGGCGATGCCATTGAACGATTTTTCTGCAACCGTCTCGATCCCGATGCCCATCCATACTTTCAGGAAATCCGGGATTTACAGGTCTCTGCCCATGCCTTGATCCGTCGCGATGGCGAATGCGTGCAGTTCGTCTCCTTCCTGGACCGGGCCTGGCATGCCGGTCGTTCCTCCTTCAACGGTGAGGAAGAGTGCAACGACTTCGGCATCGGGATCGAGCTGGAGGGGGCCGACGACGTGCCTTACGAAGCAGCCCAGTATCGGACTCTGGCGCGACTGACCCAGGCCATCATGCAACGCTGGCCCGCGGTGACACTCGAGCGAGTGACAGGCCACTGCGACATTGCACCGGGGCGCAAGACCGATCCGGGACCCGCCTTCGACTGGCCGCATTTTTTCGCGTTGGTTGACGGTGCGCACGGGCAGGGGGAAGTCTGATGGGG
Organism: Marinobacter mangrovi; assembly: GCF_016798325.1. Taxonomy (GTDB): domain Bacteria; phylum Pseudomonadota; class Gammaproteobacteria; order Pseudomonadales; family Oleiphilaceae; genus Marinobacter_A; species Marinobacter_A mangrovi. The sequence continues at coordinate 1,284,029 of NZ_JAERVO010000001.1, read as the reverse complement.
TTCCTGATCCTGCTGCTCGCCTACGTCGTCCGCCGCCTGCTGGATGGATCGGTCGACGAGGGGCTGGATGCCCGCTTTCGTCAGCGACTGGCCCGGCTTTCCGGCGCTGAGGCCGGGCGCGAAGGCCGCCCGACCGCCGGGTTTGGCATTCTGTTGGGTGCCGTCGTTCTGGTCGGCGCGCTTGATGTCTGGTTGAGCCGTGGCAGTCTCTGGATCCTGACGTGGCCGCTGGACCTGGTGGTGCTGATCGCCATGCTGGGTGTTCCCGGCTGGCGCAACCCGCTACGGGCCTATGGCGAGGCCTGGCGTCGAGGCGATGCGTCGGCGGCCTGGTATCACGTCAATCATCTGCTGCCGGCCGAAGCACGGGGGTTGGCCAGTGAACCCCGTGAACTGCATGTGCTGCTGTCCAAGCGCTTTATCCAGGTGATTTTCGAACACTATTTCCTGGTGATCTTCTGGTACGTGCTGCTGGGTCCGGCCGGCGCCATCGGTGCGCGGCTGTCGGTGGCGCTGCGCGATCACTGGCCACACCCCGCTGGCCGAGAACCCTTTTCCCGCCTGGTGTATCTGCTGGCCTGGGTGCCCGCGCGGCTGCTGAGTATCACGTTTGGCATCGCTGGCGATTTGGCCGGCTGGATGGGCGGCGCGCGTAAACGGTTGCTGCATCACACCCGCCTGAACGCCTCAGAACTGCTCTTCGAGAGTGCCAACGGGGCGCTGTCCAGTTATTCGCTGGATCCGCAACGGTTTGCTGAGAGTCATCCCGACGAGTGGCCGGATTACGGCGAACGAAGTCTGCGCGCCGTTCGGGATTTGCTGAACCGCAGCATGTTTGTCTGGATCTGCGGGCTTGCGCTGCTGGCAATCATGGGACTCTTTACGTGATTTTCCGGAGCAATTTCCGTATTCTTCCCGCCGCTTATTACACGATGAAGCCAGAAATTTGATCTGGTTTAACATTGTCGGAACAAAAATAAATTCAAGATTTTTAGCATCTTGACGACAATATAAGTAGGGATGCTCTGATCTCGCCGTCGGGCGGAGACGATGGCGCGGCGGCGCTGCCCCTGTATTGGGCGACGCCATTCAACATAAAAACAATGAATTAACACGAGCACCACATGTTTGAGGGGGTTGAGTGAACCAGCTTCTGTATCCTGCTGTCGCGCTGATGAACCGGCTGCCGATGATTTACAAGTTCGGCTTGATCAGCGTGCTATTCCTGCTTCCGATCGGGGGCTTGTCCTACCTGCTGGTGAGCCAGCTCAACCAATCCATCGAAGGCATCAGCCACGAAGCCCAGGGCCTTGTTCAGGTCCGGCAGGTGAATCGGCTGATTCAGGCCGCCTACGATTACCGGGATTTCCGCGCCGTTGGCAAGATGAAGAACGACGATGCCTTCCTGTCCCGCAGTGAAGAGGCGGCGGACGTTATCGACGCGCAGCTGTCCAGTCTCATCGAGACCCAGGCCTCCTTTGATTCAGCGGGCGGCTGGAAAGCCCAGGTCGAGGCTCTGGACAACGCCTGGAAGAAGTTGCGCAGTGAGGACATCTTCCAGAGCAACATCGATCCCCAGGTGACCTATTACCAGGAATTCGTGCAGAAGGCGCGGGCCCTGCTGGAATCGACACTCAAACTGTCCGGCCTGGCTAACGATCCGCAGGCCGAGAACCAGATGCTGTTGCAACTGGCGACCACATCGCTGCACGACGCCGCCAGTCGTGAGGGGATAGCCCGAGCCTTCGGTATGTTCAGTCTGGACCAGGGCACCGTAGGCTACGCGATGGCGGATGTCATGAACGGCGTCTTCGACAACCTGACGACACTGCACAGCCGTCTGAAGTCGGAATTCGAGGTGGCGCAGGGTTCCTCGCAAGCTTTGAGTCAGCAGTCGGATCTGGCGGATGCGGTTGTGCAGAACGTGATCAAGGTGCGTGACGCGCTGGACGCCAACGTCATTACCCCTTATCGACTGGAGATGTCCTGGCAGGATTTCGACAAGTTGATATCGCCGCTGATCGCGCCGAACTTTGAGCTGATGGACCAGATTTTCCAGGTGGTGGACGATAATCTGGCGGAGCGCCTGAACCGAGAAACCAACCAGCGAATGGTGATTTTCCTGGTGCTGGGGATTGTGCTGCTGATTGTGGTGTATCTCTACCTGGGGTTCTTCGTTTCCGTTAAGAAGGCGATTTCCCGCTTTGGTAAAGCCGCGCGGCAGGTGGCGGATGGCGATATGACGGTCCGCATCGAGCTGGCCAATCGCGACGAGCTTGGGGCGCTGACCGACGAGTTCAACAACATGACTTCGAAAATGGCCGATTTGATCCGCTCGGTCAGTCGAACCACCGGTGACGTCGATACCCAGGCAACACGGGTGAACGACAGTGCGTCGGCCAACAGCGAGGCGGTTGAGCGTCAGATGTCAGAGACCGAGCAGATTTCGGACGCCATGCACCAGATGGTGGATACGGTACAGGAAGTGGCGGAAAGCGCCCAGCGCGCCTCGGATTCCGCCGGGTCCGCTGAGAAAGATGCCGAGCAGGGCCGACAGGTTGTCACCGAAACCGTGGACACCATTCACCGGCTGGCTAACGAAATTCGTGGCGCGGTGGATACCATCAACCGGGTCAGCGAAGACAGCGACAGCATCAGTCAGGTGCTGGTGGAGATCAAGGCGATTGCCGAGCAGACCAACCTGCTGGCACTGAATGCCGCCATCGAGGCTGCGCGCGCCGGCGAGCAGGGCCGCGGGTTTGCGGTGGTTGCGGACGAGGTTCGCTCGCTGTCCCAGCGCACGCATAAGTCGACGGAAGACATCGAGGAAATGATTGGTCGTTTGCAAGGCGGCGTGAAAGCGGCGGTGAAAGCGATGACCAACAGCCATGAGGTCACAGACGCCACCGTCGAGAAATCCTCAGAAGTGACCGAGGCATTGGAGAAAATCCTGGCGGGCATTTCCACCATCGTGGACATGAGCCACCAGATTGCGCAGGCCTCGGAAGAGCAGTCTGCGGTGGCCAAGAACATCAACACCAACGTCGAGCAAATTACCGAGCTGGGGCATGCGACGGCGGGTAATGCCGACGAGACGCTGGCTGCCTCCCGTGAAATGTCGGATGTCACCGCCGAACTGCGGCGTCTGGTGGCGTCTTTCCGCGTGTAACGAAAAAGGCCGCTCACCATGTGGGCGGCCTTACAGTCATGTCGCGCTGCGTTGCGTCAAACGCTCAATTTTTGCCGGCCGGCGGCGTCGGCGACCAAAGCACTTCCTCTCCGCCATCCCGTCGCGCCAGCACCCGCGCAATCACGAACAGCAGATCCGACAGCCGGTTCAGGTAACGGCGGGACGATTCGTTGATGGAATCCTCGTGGCCCAGCGCCACCACCACTCGCTCACCGCGCCGGCAGATGGCCCGGGCCAGGTGACAGTGAGCCGCATCCCGGCGCCCGCCTGGCAGGATGAAGTTCTTCAGCGGCGGCAGGTCCTCATTCCACTGATCCAGCGTGCTTTCCAGCCAGTCGATGTGGCCGTCGCCGATGACGTGACTGCCGGGAATGGCGAACTCGCCGCCCAGGTCAAACAGGTGATGCTGGATTTTCCGCATCAACTCAGCCAGTTCCGGTTCGTTATCGAGGTATTCGATGAGGACGCCAATCTGGCAGTTCAGCTCATCGACGGTGCCCATGGCGTCGACGCGCTGGGCATTCTTGGCGATCCGGCTGCCGTCGGCCAGGCCGGTGGAGCCGTCGTCGCCGGTGCGGGTGTAGATCTTGGAAAGTCGGTATCCCATGATTCAGTCCTGTTTCAGGTGTGTCACGGCGTCTGTGAGTTCACGATTTACGGGCGCATCAAGGCCATGGATGACTGAGGCCTGCACCACAAAGCCATTCATCATATCGATCTCGGTGTGTCGGCCGACGCGCACGTCCTGTCGCATGGACGAACTGTTGGCGGCCGTGCGACGCGCCACGTCGCGGACTTGTGCTTCCAGCGTCGCGGCTTCGACAGGGCGCCCCGACGCCCGCATCAGCGCCGCCACTTCCCGGCAGACGTCCCCGATGCGTTCTTCGAAATAGGGATGGCCCAGAATCTCTCCATTGGCGCAGTCGAGAACGGCTGTAAAGGGATTGATACCGGCATTGATGGCGAGTTTCTGCCAGAGCCGGCCTTCGATATCGGGATCGCTCTGAACATCCAGTCCGCTCAGGCGCAGCGTGGCCATGGTCGTATTGATCAGGGCGTGCGCGCTGATCGTCAACGGACCCAGCCACGTGGTGCCACGGCCGGCATGGAGAACGCGGCCGTCGTCATCGATGTAGGCGCCTTCGGTGGTCGATGCGGCAAACACCGGGCGTTGCGCAAATTGCCTGGCGATGGCTTGCTGGCTGCCCATGCCATTCTGGAAGAGGGTAATGGGAACGTCGGGCGGAATGTGGCTGGAAACGGCAGCCAGGGCCGATTCGGCATCGGGCGCCTTGGTCATGACCAGCACGCAACCGGGACTGGCGTCACCTGAGGGGCCAATGTCGATGAGTTCCGAATCGCCTCCGATATGAACCAGCGTGTATCGCAGGGTCGCGTCGGTGACGGCGCGCGTGGCCAATCGAACCGACGCGTGGCGGGAAAGATGGCCGGCCCAGAGCCGGCCCATGGCACCGGCACCGATGATCAGGATCGGGGAGCGTTCCTTTGCGGTCATCGGTGCGGCACCTGTATTACATGGCCTCGATCTTGCCACGCTGGTCCTGCAGGCGGGTCAGGCTGCTCTGGGCATCGGCCAGCTTGGCCTTTTCCTTCTCGACCACCTCGGCCGGCGCCTTGGCCGTGAAGTTGTCATTGCCCAGCTTGCCTTCGAGGCGCTTGATCTCCTTGCTGATCCGCTCCAGCTCCTTGTCCAGGCGGTCCAGCTCGGCGGCCTTGTCGATCAGGCCGGCCATCGGTACAAGCACTTCCATCTCACCGACCAGCTGGGTGGCGGCCATCGGCGCTTCCTCGTCACCCAGCCAGTGCAGGCTTTCCAGTTTGGCCAGGGACACCAGGAAGCTGCGGTTTTTCTCCAGTCGTTCGCGGTCGGACTCGGGGCCACGCATCAACACCGGAATCTGCTTGGCCGGGGAGATGTTCATCTCGCCACGGATGTTGCGTACGGCCACGATGGCGCCCTTGAGCCATTCGATGTCGGTCTCGGCGCCCGCGTCGATCTTGCCTTCCTCGGCCGCCGGGTAAGGTTGCAACATGATCGAGTCGCCGGCCTTGCCAGCCAGCGGTGCGACGCGCTGCCAGATTTCCTCGGTAATGAACGGGATGATCGGGTGCGCCAGGCGCAACACGGCTTCCAGCACACGAACCAGCGTGCGACGGGTACCGCGCTTGGCTTCGGCCGACGCGTTCTCGTCTGTCAGGACCGGTTTGGACAGCTCCAGGTACCAGTCGCAGTATTCGTTCCAGATGAATTCATAGATGGCATAAGCCGCCAGGTCGAAGCGGTACTGGTCGAAGTGACGCGTTACTTCCTTCTCGCAGCGCTGCAGGGCACTAATGATCCAGCGATCGGCCAGGGACAGTTCCACCGGCTCGTCATTGGCGCCGCAGTCCTCGCCCTCGGTGTTCATCAGCACGTAGCGAGCTGCGTTCCAGAGCTTGTTGCAGAAGTTGCGATAGCCTTCCAGGCGCTTCATGTCCCAGTTGATGTCCCGGCCGGTGGTGGCCAGGGAGGTGAGGGTGAAGCGCAGGGCGTCCGTACCGTGGGCGCTGATCCCTTCCGGGAATTCCTTCTGGGTGCGCTTGGCGATCTTCTGCGCCAGCTGCGGTTGCATCAGGTTGCCGGTGCGCTTCTCCAGCAGGTCGTCCAGGGAGATGCCATCCATCATGTCCAGCGGGTCCAGCACGTTGCCCTTGGACTTGGACATCTTATTGCCCTGTTCGTCACGGATCAGGCCGGTGACGTACACGGTCTTGAACGGCACCTGCGGGTTGCCGTTTTCGTCCTTCATGAAATGCATGGTCATCATGATCATCCGGGCGACCCAGAAGAAAATGATGTCGAAACCGGTGACCAGCACGTCCGTGGGATGGAAGGTGGCCAGTCGCTCGGTTTCTTCCGGCCAGCCCAGGGTGCCGAAGGTCCACAGCGCCGAGCTGAACCAGGTGTCGAGGACGTCCGCGTCCTGTTCCAGCTTGAGATCGGTGGCCAGGTCGTATTTCTCGCGGACCGATGCTTCGTCGCGACCGACGTAGATGTTGCCTTCGGCGTCGTACCACGCCGGAATGCGATGACCCCACCACAGCTGGCGGGAGATGCACCAGTCCTGGATGTCGCGCATCCAGGAGAAATACATGTTCTCGTAATTCTTGGGCACGAATTCGATGCGACCGTCTTCGACGGCTTCGATGGCGGGCTTGGCCAGGGTCTTGGCGTCGGCGAACCACTGGTCGGTCAGCATCGGCTCGATGATCAGGCCGGAACGGTCACCACGGGGCACGCTCAGCACGTGGTCTTCCACTTGGTGCAGCAGGCCGGCGGCCTCCATATCGGCCACGATCTGTTTGCGGGCGTCTTCCCGGGTGAGGCCGGCATAGGCCGCGGGGAGGGTGCCATCGATGTCCGCGTTCGGCGTGCCGTCGCTGTCGAAAGTTTCGGCTTCGCTGCGAATGTTCGCGTCCTGGGTCATGACATTGATCATCGGCAGCTTGTGGCGCTTGCCGACGGCGTAGTCATTGAAGTCATGGGCCGGGGTGATCTTGACGCAGCCGGAGCCTTTCTCCGGATCGGCGTGCTCGTCCGCCACGATGGGAATTTCGCGGTTCACCAGCGGCAGCAGGATGGTCTTGCCAATCAGGTGCTGGTAGCGCTCATCCGTGGGGTGAACGGCGACGGCGGTATCGCCCAGCATGGTTTCAGGCCGGGTTGTGGCCACCACCAGATAATCTTTGCCATCCTGGGTGGTTTCGCCATTTGCGAGCGGATAGCGCAGGTGCCAGAAGTGGCCCTTTTCTTCCTTGTTCTCCACTTCCAGATCGGAAATGGCGGTGTGCAATTTCGGGTCCCAGTTGACCAGGCGCTTGCCGCGGTAGATCAGACCTTCGTCATACAAGCGGATGAACACTTCCTGCACGGCCCGGTAGAAGCCGTCGTCCATGGTGAAGCGTTCGTGGTCCCAGTCCACGGAGTTACCCAGCCGGCGCATCTGGCGGGTGATGGTGCCGCCGGACTCCTGCTTCCAGTCCCAGATCCGGTCGATGAACGCTTCCCGGCCCAGGTCGTGACGGGTTTTGCCTTCTTCATTGGCCAGCTTGCGCTCGACGACCATCTGTGTGGCGATGCCTGCATGGTCGGAACCGACCTGCCAGAGGGCGTTGCGGCCCTGCATGCGGCGGAAGCGGGTGAGGGTGTCCATGATGGTGTGCTGGAACGCGTGCCCCATGTGCAGACTGCCGGTGACATTGGGCGGTGGGATCATGATACAGAATGGGTCGCCTTCGCCGCGGGGGCGGAAGTAGCCGTTCTGTTCCCAGGTCTGGTACCACTGACGCTCAATATTCTCGGGCTGGTAAGTCTTTTCCATGGAGGTTTCTGCTTCGTACCGGGTTGAAAATGGTTGGGAATCCCGGGAAAGCAGTCCGTCTGGCAGGCAAGCAGAGTGCCGATGCCGGTATCGGATGGTTTCGGGATTCCATCAATTAAGTTGAGGCAGGTGATTATACATGGCGTGCCAGTCGCGGGCGAACCGTGTTGGCGCGGCAATGCATAGGTTGTCAGAGGTTGTCAGGCCCGTTGGGCACCCTTTCTGGCATCGTGAACGCGCGGTTCGATACCCAGCTCACGAAGCTGACGGAAATGTGAGCGCGCGCGACTCAGAATCTTGGGATCGCTGCTGGCGATCAGGGCCAGTCGGCGAAAGCGATCGGCGTCGGTGGGCAGGGTGTCGCCGAGTACGATGACGGTGTCCCAATCGGCCGGCGCTGGGTGACCGGCCAGCAGCCCGACCCGTTCGGGGCAGGCGTCGTGGGCTTCGGTCAGTTGCCGGTGCGGCAGGAAGCTCTCCGGGCTGTATTGCCAGAGCAGGTTATCCAGCGCCTGCATCTGTTCACCGGGATTGCAGACCAGGCAGACGCGGTCCCCCTGGGTCCAGGCCTTTTCCGTCAGGCGCGCCGCGTGGAGCAGGCGCGCCGACTCGGTATCCTGCGGCAGCAGGTAGAACCAGTGCCGGCCTTCCGACCGGCTTGCGGCATCAGTTGACATAGGACAGCAGGTAGTCCACCAGCAGCGGAACCGGCCGGCCGGTCGCCCCTTTCTCCTTGCCGGAAAGCCAGGCCGTGCCGGCGATATCCAGGTGGGCCCAGTTGTAGTCCTTGGTGAAGCGGGACAGGAAACACGCCGCCGTGATCGATCCGGCCGGGCGACCGCCAATGTTCTGCATGTCCGCGAAGTTGCTGTCCAGCTGCGCCTGATACTCGTCCCAGATCGGCAGCTGCCAGGCACGGTCACAGGTCTTCTGACCCGACGTCAGCAGGCGGTCGGCCACTTCCTCATTATTACTGAACAGGCCGGATGCCTCCTTGCCCAGGGCGATAATGCAGGCACCGGTGAGTGTGGCGATGTCAACCACGGTTTCCGGCTCGTATTTGCCGGCGTAGGTGAGGGCATCACAAAGCACCAGGCGACCTTCGGCATCGGTATTCAGGATCTCGATGGTCTGGCCGGACATGGAGGTGACGATATCCCCCGGGCGTGTCGCGCTGCCTCCGGGCATGTTCTCGGCAGACGCCACAATACCCACAACATTGATAGCCGGCTTGATTTCGGCGATGGCGCGCATGGCACCGAACACGCTGGCGGCGCCGCACATGTCGTACTTCATCTCGTCCATTGCCTCGCCCGGTTTCAGGCTGATGCCGCCGGTATCGAACGTGATGCCTTTGCCTACGAGGACGTGCGGTTTGTCCTTCGCCTTGCCACCGCGGTATTCCATAATGATCAGCTTGGCCGGCTGGGCGCTGCCTGCGGACACGGAGAGCAGGCTGTTCATGCCCAGCTTCTTCATCTGCTTCTCATCCAGCACTTCGGTTTTGATAACGTCGTGCTCTTTGGCGAGGGCCTGGGCCTGTTCGGCCAGCCAGGTCGGATGGCAGACGTTGGGGGGCGTGTTGCCCAGGTCGCGGGTAAAGCTCATGCCGTGACCGACCGCTTCACCGGTGACCAGGGCGGCTTTCAGCGTCTTGTCGTTGGCCGAGGCGGCGACGGTCATCTTGTCCAGGGGTGGCTTGGGTGCGGCTTTGCTCTTGAAACCGCCGAAGCTGTACTGCTGTTCTTCGGTCACCCGTGCGATCAACGACACCTTCCAGGCTTCGTCGCGGTCTTTCACCTCATTATCGGCCAGTGCGATCAGGGCGTGTTTGGTCGGGCTGTCTTTCAGTCGCCCAATGGCGCCGTTCAGCATCTTGCGGAAAGCCGCCGGCTGCTGGGGGGATTCGCTGCCACTGCCGACAATAAGCAGGCGTTTCCAAGGCTGATCCGCCAGCGGGAGCATGAGGCTGCTGCCCGCCTTGCCTGAGATATCACCGTTTTTCTGCAAATCCTTGAGCATGCCGTTGAGAGCGGCGTCGGCCGCGGATGTGGAGGCCGGCCAGTCGCCTTTCTCGGGGACGGACACGACCAGGCAGTCGGCTTTGATATCGGTCAGGGACTTGCTGTTCAGGGTGTATTTCATGGCAGCTCCGTTGATTGATTCCGTATCGGTGGTCCGGGCAGCAGGGTGGCCTGAAGCCGGGACATCCGGCCGTAGCCGGTGTCTGCAGTGAGTGACCCAAGTGTACGTTAAGCCGAATGTTGTTGGCTATGATGGACTTATCCGGCCTCAGGTGCCTGTCATTCACCGGCAAGGTCCAATAGAATAGCGGCGGTCTGTGGACGATCCACCATCCGTCTGTTTGGGAAGGGACATTTTGTACATCATCTTCCGCTATCTGACCCGTCAGGTCCTTGTCAGCATGCTGGCGGTGTCCGGGGTTCTGCTGCTCGTGTTCATGAGCGGCCGCTTCATCAAGTATCTGGCCGATGCCGCTGCGGGCAAGATTGCCGGCGACGTGCTGTTTACCATCATGGCCTACCGTTTTCCGGGGTTTCTGGAGCTGATCCTGCCATTGGGGCTGTTTATCGGCATCCTGCTGGCTTATGGGCGGATGTACCTGGAAAGCGAGATGACGGTGCTGTTTGCCTGCGGGGTCAGCGATCGTCAGGTGTTGGCGCAGACAATGGTGGCCAGTCTGGTGGTGATGATTGTGGTCGGTTCGATGAGTCTGTACCTCTCGCCATGGGGGATGCAGAAAGTCCAGGACATCATCAATCAGCAGAAGAAAGCGACGGAATTCGAACTCCTGTCGCCCGGCCGCTTCCAGAGCCTCTCTTCGGGCGATCGCGTGACCTACGTCGAAGGTTTGAGCGACGACAAACAGAAATTGCTCGGTGTTTTCATCGCCGAATTCAAAAAGGATGGTTCCGGTCTGTCCATGACGACATCGGATGCGGGCTCCCAGTTTGTCGATCCGGACACCGGCAGCCGATTCCTCGTCCTTGAAGATGGGCAGCGCTATGAAGGGCGCCCCGGGGACCTGGACTATAAAGTCACGCACTTTGACGCCTATGGCCTGAAGATACAGGGCCCGGATTCCGTCAACGAGCGGGCCGATGAGGATGCCATTCCGACCCTGTCGCTGATGCGATCCGATGATCCGGAAATGCGGGCGCTATTCCACTGGCGTTTGTCGCTGCCGCTGATCGTGCCCGTGGTGACACTGCTGGCGGTCCGGCTGAGCCGCGTAAATCCCCGGCAGGGGCGCTTCTTCCATCTGCTGCCGGCCATGATGATTTACATCACCTATCTGGGACTGCTGATCGTGGCGCGGGATGCGCTTGCCCGGCAACAGGTTCCGGAGTGGTTGGGGCTGACCTGGGTGCACGTGTTGTTCCTGGCGGTCGGGGCATGGTTGCAGTTCGGCACGGCCTGGTGGCGCAAACGCAAGCTGATCAGGGAAGGGCGCGGCCATGCAAAAGCTTGATCGGTACATCATCAAGACGGTCGGCGGGGCGACGCTGCTGGTCATGCTGGTGGTGCTGTCCCTGGACCTGATCTTCGCGTTTATCCACGAACTGGATAACATCGAGAAGAATTACCAGACCCTGCAGGTGCTTGCCTATATCTTTCTGACGCTGCCGAGGCGCATCTATGATTACCTGCCGCTGGGCGCCTTCATGGGGTGTCTGATCGGCCTCGGGAGTCTGGCCAGCACCTCAGAGCTGGTCGTCATACGGGCGGCTGGCGTCTCGATTCGCCGAATCGTCTGGTCTGCCATGAAGCCGACCATCGTGGTCGTGATCGTCGGGCTGATTCTAGGGGAGTTTGTGGCGCCCCATTTTGAGAAAATGGCCCAGAGTGAGCGGGAAATCGCGCGGGGCGGCGAGAGCAATGTGGCGTCCTCGGAAGGTCTTTGGCATCGCGAGGGGAACACGTTTATTCACGTTAACGTGGTGCAGCCCAGCGGCGTTCTGCTGGGGGTATCGCTGTTCCATTTCAACGACAAACGCGATCTGACCAGCGCCAGCTTTGCCCGCAAGGCAACGTACGAGAAAGACCACTGGATGCTGGAACGGGTGATCACGACCGAGCTTTCCAAACAGGGCACCATTCGCAAGACGGCCGACCAGATGCGGTGGGATTCGCAGCTGTCGCCGTCTGTCCTGAGTGTTCTGATTGTCGATCCCGAGAACCTGTCCATCAGCGGCCTGTACACCTACGGTTCCTATCTCGACAAGCAGGGGCTCAGCTCCACGAGCTATTGGCTGGCCTTCTGGAAAAAAGTGCTGGGGCCTGTCGCTATTGCGGTCCTGGTGCTCGTGGCGATCTCTTTCGTCTTTGGGCCATTGCGCTCGGTCACCATGGGGTTCCGGGTCTTTACCGGGATTATCGTGGGGCTGATCTTCAAGTACATGCAGGATCTGCTGGGGCCGATGAGCGTGGTCTTCGGCTTCAGCCCGGTGATCGCCATTGCCGCACCCATCGTGCTGAGCGCCATCGTGGGGGCTGTCCTGATGCGGCGAGCGGGTTAGGGTGCCTTGGGCACCCGGACCACCTGGCTCTCGGAAATGCGATCGGTCCAGGAGCGTTTTTCGCTATCCCAGATCATCCACACATAGCCCAATCCGCCGGTCAGCCAGCTCACCCAGCCGATCAGGTAGCGCAGCAACGCCTGGTACCAGCGGATGGGTGTCCCGTCCGGGTTTTCGATCCGTATCCGCCAGACCTGCATCCCCAGTGTCTGCCCTGACTTTGTCCAGAAATACCCAAAAAACACAAACAGGACAACAAACAGGACCGAGGTCAGTAGCGGGTCGGGCGACAGTTTGCCCGACGCGGCAAGCGCCTTGTACTGCTCGAACCCGATGATCCAGGCCGCCAACATGGTGTAGATCCACGTTGTGACAATCAGCACCGCGATACAGATCAGTCCGTCGTAAATCATCGCCAACAGGCGTTTGATGAACGTGGCAGGTGGCAGCAGCTCATCGGCAGGATGAAAAGGCTGGGGCATTGACAGCTCCGTTGCGCATGGGCGATTGGGATATTCAGGCGTGGCCTGAAATACGGTCCCAGTATATCGAAACATTCCTAAAGATTGTGGCCGGTCGGCCGTCATAACAGTCATCATGTCAGCCACTGTTGTGGCTGTTACCAAACTGTGAGGTCTGCGCCATGGTTTCCCCGGTTTCGATCCCCGGCTCCGATGCCAACTACCGAAATCATTCGGATCGCCCGTCCAGTGCGTCGTCGGCGCGCGGTAAACCGGCCGCCGACCAAAGCGCTGAGGGGCAGGGGCGGATTCGCACTGCGGACGATGCCATTGGTGTGTTGCGTGCCCGGCTTGAACAGCGTCTTCAGCAGGCGCTGGGCCAGGGCGGCGGCCAGGTGTCGAAACCGGCCGCGGATGCGTTTGAACCGCCCAGTGCGTCGGATGTCGCCAGTCGCGTCCTGGGGTTTGTGCAGAATCGCCTGGAACAGGAAGCCCGCAACGGGGCCGACAGCGAACGTCTGGCCAATCTGCTGGAGCAGGCCCGTAAAGGTGTCAGCCAGGGCTTCTCCGAGGCCCGGGACCAGATCGAGGCCCTGGGCATGATGAACGATGACCTCTCGGCCGACATCGATGACAGCTTCTCCCGGATCCAGGACGGACTCGATGGTTTGCAGCAACACTACCTGGGTGACGGAGGCGCTGGCGAAACCTCTTCGGTTTCCGGTTACAGCGTCGAGGCGTCCTCGCGCAATCAGTTGTCGTTCCAGGTGCGCACCGCCGATGGCGATATCGTCACGGTGGCCATGGATGAAACCCGCTACGCTGGCGCCAGTAGCCGAACCGAGCAGGGCGATGGCGGTGCATCCAGCGAGAGTACCAGCGCCAGCCTGTTCGCCGGGCGATACCAGTTTTCGGTGCAAGGCCAGCTGGATGACGGCGAACGGCAGGCATTGACCGCGTTGTTCGAGGATGTCCAGCAGGTCGCCGGTCGGTTCTTCGACGGGGATGTGCAGTCGGCGTTCTCGGCAGCAAGCCAGTTGGGCCTGGATGGCGAAGAGTTGGCCAGCTTCAGTCTGAACCTGTCCTCTGCTCGCACAGTGCGGGCGTCGGCGTATGAGGCCGTGTCGGGCAAACCCTCGATCAACAGCCAGCTGCGGCCGCTGGCGGGGTTGGCCCAGGATGTCCAGTCCCTGGCGGGCAAAGCTGCCGGGCAGGGTCTCGATCCCGGCTCATTGGAAAGTTTAATGGACCGTATGATGTCCGATTTGCAGGGAGGCCGCCCCGAGGCGCTTGAATCCGACAACGCCGGCCTTATGACGGACTTCTGGAAGGCCATTATCGGCGCGCTCGAACCCACCGGAAACGAGATGGATCAGGAGAGTCAGGGAGCCTCTGATTAACGACGGAGTCCCTACCTCCCCGGCAAATTGCCGGAAATGCCGTCAGCGCCGCCTACTGGGCGGCGTTTCTCGTTTTTTACCCCTGGTGGCTGTGCTAGAGTAGCGCCCTTATCCTTGGCGATTGTGCCGGATTGGGCAAGGTCCCCAATCCTGTGGCTCGACTCACTTTTTTGAACTGAATTTCTGACGAGGCGATCAGGACACGGCTATGAAAACCGCAGTATTGCGCCAGACATTTCTGGAATATTTCCAGCAGCGGGGGCACGAAATCGTACCCAGCAGCTCACTGGTTCCACACGACGATCCGACCCTGCTGTTCACCAATGCGGGGATGAACCAGTTCAAGGACGTATTCCTGGGCCGTGAAAAACGCGACTACACCCGGGCCACCAGCTCCCAGCGTTGCGTCCGCGCCGGCGGCAAGCACAACGACCTGGAAAATGTCGGTTACACCGCTCGCCATCACACGTTCTTCGAAATGCTGGGCAACTTCAGCTTCGGGGACTACTTCAAGAAAGAAGCCATCGAGTTCGCCTGGACTTTCCTGACCGGTGATGAGTGGTTGGGTTTGCCCAAGGACAAGCTGTTGGTGACCGTCTACGCCTCGGACGAAGAAGCCTACGACCTCTGGCACAACGGCATGGGCGTGCCAGCCGACCGGATTATCCGTATCGGCGACAACAAGGGCGCGCAGTATGCTTCAGATAACTTCTGGCAGATGGGCGATACCGGTCCCTGCGGTCCCTGTACCGAAATTTTCTACGACCATGGTCCCGACATCGCCGGTGGCCCGCCCGGTTCTCCGGACGAGGACGGCGATCGCTTTATCGAGATCTGGAACGTGGTCTTCATGCAGTTCAACCGCACGGCGGACGGCGAAATGCAACCGCTGCCCAAACCGTCGGTGGATACCGGTATGGGGCTGGAGCGAATTTCGGCGGTGCTGCAGGGCGTTCACAGCAATTACGAAATCGACCTGTTCCAGGATCTCCTGAAAGCGGCATCCGACATCCTCGGCGGTGTCGATACCGAGGAAGCATCCCTGCGGGTGGTCGCCGACCATATCCGTTCCTGCGCGTTCCTGATTACCGACGGCGTGATGCCGTCCAATGAGGGGCGTGGTTTCGTGCTGCGCCGGATCATCCGTCGTGCGGCCCGTCACGGTAACAAGCTGGGCGCCCGCGAACCGTTCTTCTACAAGCTGACGGCGGCTCTGGTCGAGCTGATGGGGGACGCTTATCCCGAGTTGGTGCGCACCCAGGCGCAGATCGAGAAAGTCCTCCAGCAGGAAGAAGAGCAGTTTGCCCGCACGCTGGATAAAGGCCTGCGGTTGCTGGAGCAGGACATCGCCGAGCTCAAGGGCACCCAGATTCCCGGCGAGACCATTTTTACCCTGTACGACACCTTTGGATTCCCGGTGGACCTGACCAACGACATCGCTCGGGAACGCGGTCTGACGCTGGATTACGACGGCTACGAAAAGGCGATGGACGCCCAGCGTGAGCGTGCCCGCGCCGCGTCCAAGTTCGGTATCGACTACAACGCGACGGCCGGGCTGGGTGGCCGTACCGAATTTACCGGCTACGAAAAGATCGATGGCCACGAAACGATCCGCACCGTGCTGGTGAATGGCGAGGAAGCGAACGCGGAGACCGGTGACGAGGCCGTCGTCGTACTGGAACGGACACCTTTTTACGCCGAGTCCGGTGGCCAGGTGGGGGACACCGGTCTACTGACCTGGAGTGGTGGCCGCTTCCAGGTGACGGATACCAAGAAAGACGGTGCCAATCACCTGCACATCGGCACCGTCATTGAAGGCGAACTGTTTCCGGGGCTGGAGGTGGATGCGCGCATCGATCATGCCCGCCGCCAGGCCATTGCCCTGAACCATTCCGCAACGCACCTGCTGCACGCGGCGTTGCGCAAGATCCTGGGCGATCACGTCACCCAGAAAGGCTCCCTGGTGGAAGCCGATCGTCTGCGTTTCGACTTCTCCCATTTCGAGCCGGTGACGCCAGAGCAGTTGAAGGACATCGAAGCCCTGGTCAATGACGAGATCCTCGCCAATGAACCGGTTGGTGTGGAAGTCACCGACATGGAAGACGCCAAGGAGAAGGGCGCCATGGCCCTGTTTGGTGAGAAATATGGCGATGAAGTCCGCGTCCTGACCATGGGGCGTGACCGCTACTCGGTGGAGCTGTGTGGGGGGACGCACGTCTCCCGGACTGGTGACATTGGTGCCTTCCGCATTACCTCGGAAAGCGGCATTTCCTCTGGCGTCCGTCGTATCGAAGCGGTCACCGGTAAGGGCGCGCTGGCCTGGATGGACGATACCGAATCACGTTTGCGTCAGGTGGCCGGTCTGGTCCGTGGCACGCGTGACAGCGTGATCGAAAAAGTGGAAGCCACTCTGGACCGGAATCGCCAACTGGAGAAAGAGCTGGAGCAGCTGAAAGCCAAGCTGGCCAGCTCGGCCGGTGCCGACCTCGCTGGATCCGCTATCGAGGTAAACGGCCTGAAAGTCGTGGCGTCCGAACTGCCGGGTGCCGACCGCAAGGCGTTGATGGATACGGCGGATCAGCTCAAGAACAAGCTGGGCTCTGGCGTCGTGGTCCTGGCTGCTGTTGATGATGGCAAGGTCACCCTGGTGGCCGGTGTGACCAAGGACGCGACTGCTCGTGTCCGTGCCGGCGACATCATGAAGAAACTGGCCGCGGCCGTAGACGGAAAAGGCGGTGGCCGGCCGGATATGGCCCAGGGGGGTGGAACGGATCCGTCGAAACTGCCGGATGCGCTTTCCCAAGTGAGCGGATGGGTAGAAGAGGCGACGCGCTGAAACGGTATCCAGCGCCCGGAACTCCCTTTATAATCGCCGCGCTGCGCCAGCGTGGCGAGCCGGGGACAGACCCGACTGACAGGTGGAAATAAGGACGACGATGGCACTTCTGGTCCAGAAATTTGGCGGTACATCCGTCGGCACGATTGAGCGTATCAACGCCGTGGCCGACCGGGTTGCACGGGGCCGTGCTGACGGGCACGACCTGGTAGTGGTTGTTTCAGCAATGAGTGGTGAGACCAATCGCCTGATTGGCCTGGCCAACGAGATTATGGACGAGCCGACCCCGCGCGAGATGGACGTTCTGGTCTCAACCGGCGAGCAGGTGACGATCGCGCTGCTGTCCATGGCGTTGCAGAAGCGGGGTGTTGATGCCCGCTCCTACACGGGTTCCCAGGTTCGTATCCTGACGGATAACGCCCACACCAAAGCGCGCATCCAACAGATCGACGAGCAGAATATGCGCGGGGATCTCGATGCCGGCCGGGTTGTTGTCGTTGCCGGTTTCCAGGGCGTTGACGAGCGCGGCAATATCACCACGCTCGGCCGCGGCGGTTCGGACACCACTGCGGTTGCGCTGGCGGCCGCCCTGAAAGCTGATGAGTGCCAGATCTATACAGATGTTGATGGTGTGTACACCACGGATCCGCGTGTCGTCGACGGTGCCCGTCGGCTGGACAAGATCACCTTCGAGGAAATGATCGAAATGGCCAGCCTGGGCTCCAAGGTGCTGCAGATCCGGGCGGTCGAATTTGCGGGTAAGTACAATGTGCCACTGCGGGTCCTCTCTAGCTTTGGTGAAGGCGAGGGCACCCTGATTACGCTTGATGATGAGGCTGATATGGAACAACCGGTGGTATCCGGCATTGCGTTTAACCGGGACGAAGCAAAACTGACGATTTCCGGCGTACCTGATACACCGGGCAGTGCACTACGTATATTGAAGCCAATCAGCGACGCCAACATCGAAGTGGACATGATTGTCCAGAATGTGGGCGCGGATAACCGGACCGACTTCACCTTCACCGTGCACCGCAATGACTACAAGCGTGCGCGGGCGGTATTGGATAAGGTGGCTGCGGAGCTGTCTGCCCGTGAAGTCAGCGGTGATGGGCGCATTGCCAAGGTCAGTATTGTGGGCGTCGGTATGCGCTCCCATGCGGGTGTGGCTACCCGGATGTTCGAGTCGCTCTCGAACGAGGGCATTAACATCGAGATGATTTCCACATCCGAGATCAAGATCTCTGTGGTGATCGATGAGAAGTATCTGGAACTGGCTGTTCGGGCACTGCACAGTGCCTTTGAATTGCAAGGACCGGTAAACGAGGCATAGGGTAGAAGGCAGGGTGTAAACGTGCCCTGTTAAAGCCTTTCGCAACGGATGACGGGCGTCATGTCACTCCGTCCGGGCCTCGTGCAACAAGGGAACGATTCAGCGTTTCGGGCATCTCAGGGATTATCCTTACGGATAATTGCGGGTTACGAACGCTGCGTCTCCCCACTATAAATAAAGTTAGTTGATTAATTATTAATCGTCGGAACAGGTAGCTCTGGACATAAGGAGTAAAGGACATGTTGATTCTAACCCGTCGCGTAGGCGAGACCCTGATGGTCGGTGATGAAGTCACCGTCACGGTTCTGGGTGTTAAAGGGAACCAGGTGCGCATTGGTGTGAACGCCCCGAAAGAGGTGGCCGTACACCGCGAAGAGATTTATCAGCGGATTCAGAAAGAAAAGACGGACCCGGACAGCGATCATGAGCCCGGGAACATCTGAATCCATAAAACCCGCCGCTTCAAACCGGCGGGTTTTTTGTGCCTGCTGGTTGATAACTGAACGATAGTAAGGGGCTGATCGGCTTATAAAACCGGGATAAAAGAAATCGTGAAAATCCATCCCGAAAAAAGTGGTGTCAACCCTATGAAAACAGAAAAATTATGGTACTATACGCCGCGTTCTCAAGGAGAGGTGGGTGAGTGGCTGAAACCAGCTCCCTGCTAAGGAGCCATACGCATTGCGCGTATCGAGGGTTCGAATCCCTCCCTCTCCGCCATTTTCTTTCGGAGAGAATTTTTGAGAACGGCTATCCTTAGCAAGATAGCGATTAAGTGGAAACGAGATGCGCGGCTGTAGCTCACCGGAGCGCCGGCCGGCTGAATAAAGTACCTGGCTTTAAACCAGGTGGTCGGAAGTCCGACCTAAAACAATTGCGCGGCTGTAGCTCAGCTGGATAGAGTACCTGGCTACGAACCAGGCGGTCGGAGGTTCGAATCCTCCCAGCCGCGCCACTTATTCGATACTGATGTCTCGTGAACCCGAAGTTCCTGGTGTCGAGAGATTAGATGGGATTCGAACCGAAAGAGGTTCGGCCGAAGCAAGCAGAGCTTGCTGAGGAACGCCGACGCAACGCGAAGGCGGCCCCGAAGGGGTGAGGGCCCACGGCCCGAATAATCCTCCCCAGGCAGTCACTGCCAAACTGGATAGCAAGTTTTACGCGGCTGTAGCTCACCGGAGCGCCGGCCGGCTGGATAAAGTACCTGGCTACAAACCAAGCGGTCGAAGGAAAGGCCAAACACAAGTTTTACGCGGCTGTAGCTCAGCTGGATAGAGTACCTGGCTACGAACCAGGCGGTCGGAGGTTCGAATCCTCCCAGCCGCGCCATATCAAACAAAGAACCCCGCCTAGAGCGGGGTTTTTTGTTTGCGTAGCGCAGAGTTCCGACGGGATTCGAACCGAAAGAGGTTCGACCGGAGCGCGCTTGCCGCGCGGAGGAACGTCGGAGCATTGCGACGACGGCCCGGAGGGAAGGGGGCGCAGCCCCGCATAATCCTCCCAGCCGCGCCATATCAAACAAAATACCCCGCCTCGTGCGGGGTTTTTTGTTTGCGTAGCGCAGAGTTCCGACGGGATTCGAACCGAAAGAGGTTCGACCGGAGCGCGCTTGCCGCGCGGAGGAACGCCGACGCAACGCGACGGCGGCCCCGAAGGGGTGAGGGCCAGCGGCCCGAATAATCCTCCCCCTTCAGTAACTGCCAATCTGGAAAGATAAGCACGTCGAGCTGTTGTTCACCTTGGATTGCTTCGATGTTTACCGCAGATAATCCAAGTTGTGACCGTGATGAGGTGACAACCGCTCAGAGCAGGGCTGTGTCGCCATATCAAACAAAGAACCCCGCCTAGAGCGGGGTTTTTTGTGCCTTCCTGTCTTACATCCCGTGCTCGTGCGTCTCCATCAGTTGGCCGCGGATGGCACCCTTGGGGTGTTCCGGATTGTGGACGTTGATGTAGAACTGTTCGGGGTTTTTCAGGATACGCTGCACGATGCCGGCTTCTCCCGTCGGAAATTTTCCTTTCTCGCCTTCTGTCAGACAGTCCCCGGCGTTGCCATCTTCCGGGCCGGCCAGATTGGCCACAACCTCGCCATCTTCGCCTTTTCCTGCCTCGTGGATATGGGCAGCCATGCCGTCTTTGACTGGAACGAGGTCAATGTCATGGACGACCAGGACGTAGCAGAGTGTCTTGGGGTCGCCGTCGACCCCAAACACGTAGCCTGTGCCTTTGCCGTCACTGTCTCCCATCCCGGTTTCCGCATCACCGGACAGGTGGGTCATGAGAACGGGATTGGTGTGGCCCGCGAGAGCGAACTGGGGTGCGGCCAGGGTCAGGGTGGCGGCGGTCATGGTTGCAAGTGTCAAAGATCGATGAATCGACATAGTGCCTCCAATGGCAGTTATGGTTTGGAGCGGTCCAAGGGTGGGCCGTCTGAAGGCAAAACGGATGAAGGGGTGCTCTGGATGCAAAATGCATATAAAAATGAGTGCGCGAGACCGGCGAGGCGTTCCAGAGGCGTCCGGGTGGTGTGCCGGTCAAAGGATGTAGAGCGATGAGCAACAAATCGCGAGGCGTTGCTATGCGATGCTGAAAGAGGTTTGCGCGTCTGAGTGGATGTCGGTAATTCTACGGATGGCGCTGGTTGCTGGCCTGTCGGCAAACGGGTAAATTACAAAAGATTTTGCCTTCCGAATGCGATTGATTCTGTGGGGAATCGGTAGGGCGTGTCGGAAAAGAAAACCGAATAAAAAACAGGTATCTATCCATGAATGATCTTATGACCAAAGCGGTCGAGCTGATGGTCGCAGGCATGGGCTTTGTCTTTGTTTTTCTGATAATTCTCGTGTTTGCAACCACCTTGATGTCGAAGGTTGTGGCCCGCTTTGCGCCACCTGAACCTGCCATTCCGGCGCGAACTTCCCGCGCCAGATCCTCTGTACCGCCTTCAGTGGACGCTGATACGGCAGAGGCGATCAAACTGGCGATCACAAAATTCCGCGCTCGACACAAAAAATAACGCGGATGGATTTCTACTTCCGACAACAAGGCTGACACGATGACAGAAACAAAAAAACCGCTCGGGATTACCGATGTCATCTTGCGTGATGCGCATCAATCCCTGCTGGCGACGCGCATGCGCCTCGACGACATGCTCCCGATCGCGGAAAAGCTCGACAAGGTCGGGTTCTGGTCTGTGGAATCCTGGGGTGGTGCGACGTTTGACGCCTGTATTCGCTACCTGGGTGAAGATCCCTGGGAACGCATCCGAGAGCTGAAAAAGGCCATGCCCAACACGCCGCAGCAAATGCTGCTGCGCGGCCAGAACCTGCTGGGCTACCGTCACTATGCCGACGATGTGGTGGAGCGCTTTGTGGAGCGCGCCGCTGACAACGGCGTGGACGTGTTCCGTATTTTCGACGCAATGAATGATCCGCGAAATCTGGACACGGCCATCAAGGCGGTTCGCAAGGTGGGCAAGCACGCCCAGGGCACGATTGCTTACACCATCAGCCCGGTGCACACCATCGATATGTGGGTCGATCTGGCCAAGGAAATCGAGTCCATGGGCGCTGAGTCGATTGCCATCAAGGATATGGCCGGTCTGTTAAAGCCCTATGTGGCCTTTGAGTTGGTTACCAAACTCAAGAAGGCTCTCTCCGTGCCGGTACACATGCAATGTCATGCCACCACGGGCATGTCCACGGCGACGGCCATCAAGGCGGCGGAAGCCGGAATCGATAACGTCGATACGGCGATTTCGTCCATGAGCATGACCTATGGGCATTCGCCGACGGAATCGGTGGTTGCCATTCTCGAAGGCACGGAGCGCGACACCGGTCTGGATATCCATCTGCTGGAAGACATCGCCGGATATTTTCGGGAAGTGCGCAAGAAATACGCAAAGTTCGAGGGCAGTCTGCGCGGCGTGGATTCGCGCATACTGACAGCTCAGGTGCCGGGCGGCATGCTCACCAACATGGAAAACCAGTTGCGCGAACAGAATGCGTCCGACAAGTTTGACGCCGTTCTGGAAGAAATCCCCAAGGTTCGCGAAGACCTGGGTTATATCCCGCTGGTCACACCCACCTCCCAGATCGTTGGCACCCAGGCCGTGCTGAATATCCTGACCGGTGAGCGTTACAAGTCGATTTCCAAGGAAACCGCCGCCGTCCTGAAAGGTGAATACGGTGCGGCGCCAGCCGCGTTCAACAAGCCGTTGCAGGAACGTGTGCTGGATGGCAAGGAACAGATTACCTGCCGCCCCGCCGACCTGCTGGAACCGGAGATGGACAAGTTGTCCGCCGAGTTGAAAAAGCTGTCGGAAGAAAAGGGCTTCAAACTGGCGGCCGAATCGGTCGACGACGTGTTGACCTATGCGCTGTTTCCGCAGATTGGCCTGAAGTTTCTGGAAAACCGGGGCAATCCGGGCGCTTTCGAGCCCGCGCCAACGGCTGAAGACGCGACTTCAGCCGCAGCACCGGCCAGGGCAAGTGGGCCGGAAACCTACACCGTATCGGTCAACGGCAAGGATTACGTGGTAGCGGTCAGTGAAGGCGGCGAGATCAGCCAGATCCAGCCTCACGGCACGGCAACCGCAACCGTGTCCCACGCCGAAGCGTCGGCACCGGCTGCCGGGGAGGGCGAGCCGGTCAACGCTCCACTGGGTGGCAACATCTTCAAAGTGCTGGTTTCTCCGGGGCAGCAGGTTGAAGAAGGGGATGTGCTGATCATTCTCGAGGCCATGAAGATGGAAACCGAGGTCAGGTCACCCAAGGCCGGGACCGTCGGTGAGGTCTTCATCAAGGTCGGTGACGCGGTCGCCGTCGGCGATGAAATGCTGACTATCGGATAAGGGCCGCTGTCATGGACAAGATGATGACGTTGTGGACGGGCAGTGGCCTGTTCAATCTGAGTATCGGTCAGGCGGTGATGATTGCCGTCGGTCTGTTGTTGCTGTTTTTGGCCATTCGCAAGGGCTTTGAGCCGCTGCTGCTGATCCCCATCGGGTTCGGCGGCATTCTGGCCAATATCCCGGAGGCGGGGCTCGCTCTGTCGGCGGCGGAAAATGCCATTCACATGGCCGAACCCCAGGTGCTGGCGGCATTGGGACAGATCCTGAGTGTGCCTTATGACGCCAGCCAGGCGGTCACGCCGGATGTCATGCATGCCTTCAAGGAGGCCTACAAAGCCGGCGGCGTGGAGACCCTTGCGGCGGCGAACGCTTACGCCGTGGATCATGGCTACGCCAACGGCATGCTGTACAACTTCTACACCGTGGCCATTGCCAGTGGTGCCGCACCGCTGATCATCTTTATGGGGGTCGGTGCAATGACGGATTTCGGGCCGCTGCTGGCGAACCCGAAAACGTTGCTGCTGGGGGCGGCCGCGCAATTCGGCATCTTTGGCACCATCATCGGTGCCGCTTTACTGGACGCCAGCGGAACGATGGATTTTACCATCCTTGAAGCGGCCGCCGTGGGGATCATTGGCGGTGCCGACGGGCCGACCTCCATCTACGTCTCCAGCATTCTGGCGCCGCACCTGTTGGGCGCGATTGCCGTGGCGGCCTACTCATATATGGCGTTGGTGCCGATGATCCAGCCCCCGATCATGCGAGGGCTGACGTCGGCCAAGGAGCGGGCGATCAAGATGAACCAGCTGCGTCACGTCAGCAAGCAGGAGAAGATCATCTTCCCGATTGTGGTGCTGATGCTGGTGGTGCTGTTCCTGCCGGACGCGGCGCCGCTGCTGGGAATGTTCTGCTTCGGTAACCTGATGCGTGAGTGCGGGGTTGTCGAGCGGTTGAGCGATACGTCCCAGAATGCGTTGATCAATACGGTCACCATTTTCCTGGGCCTGTCGGTGGGTTCCAAGCTCAGTGCGGACAAGTTCCTGGACCTGCAGACCCTGGGCATCCTGGCCCTGGGGATGGCGGCTTTCTGCGTCGGTACGGCCTGCGGTGTTTTGATGGCCAAGCTGATGAACGTGTTCACCAAGGAGCAGATCAATCCATTGATCGGATCGGCCGGTGTCTCCGCGGTGCCGATGGCGGCGCGGGTCTCCAACAAGGTGGGCCTGGATGCGAATCCGCACAACTTCCTGCTGATGCATGCCATGGGCCCGAATGTCGCCGGCGTCATCGGTTCGGCGGTAGCGGCGGGGGTGATGATCAAGCTGCTGGGCTGAAATGACAGGCTAAAAACGACAAGCCCCGCCAATGCGGGGCTTTTTTAGGTTGGCCATACCGTGCCGGCTTGGTTGAAAGTGGTGTCGCCAACAGGTCTTCAGGTCATGACGAGCACGCCAGCCTTGAGGCTGTCTGCACTCTCTCGGCCTTGGCAGTCTGTGATAGACCGTTAGGCTCAGGAGAATGCCCGGTTTCGGGTGGCATGGACCCGTCCCGGTTTGCTGGATCGTCGCAAGGTCAGCGCACCATCACCGAGTAGCGTTTGCGCCAGAGCAGCTACCGTAAGAAGCAGCGGGTATTCCCAGCCGCCGCCCTCATTGGTGAATAGCCAGCCGTTAGCCGAGTGGGCCCAGGTGGCGCCAGCCAAAACAGGCACGACGATCAACGCTGCCCACCGGCTTTCTATTCCCAGCACCAAGGCGATACCGGCCACGGCTTCGATCAGGAAAACGACGTAGGCCGCGTAACCGGGGAGCCCGATGCTCTCAAAGAAGGAAGCCGTACCGGGCAGGGTGAAGACGATCAGTTTGAGCCACAGGCTGTGCGTGATCAGGACGATCCCCAGGCTGATCCTCAGGGTGGTGATGCCATAGTTTTGCAGGGTTTGCTCGTTCATGTCCGTGCCCTCGTTGTCTCGTTGACGCGATTCAGGTTCGGCGTAGCCGCCCTCGATGGAGCTACTCTAAGATTGCGTATCAACAAATTGAATGGCAGATTTCGCATTGTCGTATTGCAATAATGCAAAGCACTTGAGGCGTCGCTTCAGGGGAGGGCGGGTGTCATGGATTGGGGGCTTTTACCGGATTTCCTGATGGTTGCCCGGACCCGTTCGCTAACGGCTGCGGCGGACCGGTTGGGCGTGAATCACAGCACGATCTATCGCCGGCTGAATCAACTGGAGTCGCAGCTCAACTGCCGTTTATTCGAGCGCTTGAGCACCGGTTATCGCCTGACAGCCGAGGGCGAGGCGTTACGGTCTCATGCGGAGTTTATGGAAGCCGAAGCTTTTCGGGCGGAACGGCTGCTCGGTGGCGCGGACGTCACGTTGCGGGGTGAGGTGCGTCTGACGGCACCGGAAAATCTGGTCTACGAATTCCTCCCGAATTATTTGGAGAGATTTCACCAGCAATACCCGGAGATCCGGGTCAGTGTGCTGGTGACCAATACCGATCTCGACCTCAATCGACGTGAAGCCGATCTTGCGTTGCGAGCGACGTCGAGTCCGCCGGATTATCTGGTGGGGCGCAAGCTGACGGACATCGGCTGGGCGATCTTCGCTGCACCGGAGTTCCTTGAGGAGAGGGGGAGGCCGGCCAATCTCAAAGCGGCTGGTGATTATCCATGGGTCGGTCCGGAAGCGGCCCTGATGCACATTCCGGGCTATCGCTGGGTCGTCGGTCAGATTCCGGAAAAACGCATCGTCATGCGCGGCAGTACGTTGAATGCCATTGCGCGTCTGGCCCAATCCGGATTGGGGCTGGCGGCCTTGCCGATGGATCAGGCGAGGGCTGAGCTGCAGCCCTTGCTTGAGCTGCCGACCACGCCCATGAGTGCTCTCTGGCTGCTGACCCACGCCGACCTGCGCCATGTCGCCCGAATCCGTGTGCTCATGGATTTCCTGGCAGAAGCGTTTCGTGAGGATCCTCGCTGGCCGGCCTTCCGTGGAATGGCCCCAGGCTAACGGGGCCGCGCTTCAGCGGAAATCCCTTGAGCGAATCTTCAGCGAGCCCAGCAGATGGCTGAGATCGGTCATCTTTCCCGCCATCACATGCACGATATCGCCTTCCCGCTCCAGAATGCCCTTGACGTGGAGCAGGCGCGACTTGATCAGCGGCTGGCGTTGCTGGCGAGCCGTCGCCAGCCAGACCACCACGTTGGTGTTGCCGGTTTCGTCTTCCAGGGTGACGAAGGTGACGCCTTTGCCTGACCCCGGTCGCTGGCGTCCGGTCACCAGCCCGGCAACATGCACCAGTTGGCCGCTGCTGCAGGCCTTCAGGCTTTCAGACGTCTGGCAATGCCGCAGCTGGCCTTGCTCCCGAAGCAGCGCCAGTGGGTGGCGTTGCAGGGTCAACCCCTGGCTGGCGTAATCTTCCAGGATGTCCTCGCCTTCGGACGGCACGGGCATGCGGATGGTCTCATCTTCCCGGGAGCGGCGGACGGCATACTGTGAGGGTTCTTCCTGCGCAAAAATCGGCGCCGGGGTATCGTGGTCCAGAATGTCCCAGCGGGCCTGGTGCCGGTTGTCGCTGAACGTGCGCAGGGCGCCCGCGCTGGCCAGGCATTCCAGATCCCGATTGTCGAGTGCCGCCCGTTGGCGGAGCTGCTCGATCGAGTCGTAGCCGGTTGTCGGGCGGGCGGCGACAAGCCGCTCCGCGCCGCCCTGGCTGAGCCCTTTGACCAGCCGCAGTCCCAATCGCAACTCTTCGTACCGATTCTCCAGGGTGTGGTCCCAGAGGCTGTGATTGACGTCGATGGGGTGGATGGCCACGTGATGGCGCCGGGCGTCCTGCACCAATTGTGACGGCGAATAGAACCCCATGGGCTGGCTGTTCAGCAGGGCGCAGTAAAAGGCTGGTGCGTGGTGGCGCTTGATCCAGGCCGAGACGTAGACCAGCAGGGCAAAGCTGGCAGCGTGGGATTCCGGGAAGCCATAACCGCCGAAGCCGCTGAGCTGCGTGTAGATTCTTTCGGCAAAGGCTTCGCTGTGGCCTTTTGCGAGCATCCCATCGATCAACTTGCCCCTGAACGGCGTGAGATCCCCGTCGGATTTCCAGGCGGCCATGGCCCGTCGCAGCTTGTCGGCCTCGCTGCCGGTAAAATCGGCCGCGACCATGGCGAGCTTGATGGCCTGCTCCTGAAAGATCGGAACACCCTTGGTGCGTTCGAGGACGGCTTTGATCTCCGGGTCGCCGCCATAATCCGGCTCTTCCTTACCGTCCCGCCGTTTCAGGTAAGGGTGGACCATGTCCCCCTGGATGGGCCCCGGTCGCACGATGGCTACTTCGATCACCAGGTCGTAATACTCCCGCGGTTTGAGCCGGGGCAGCATGTTGATCTGGGCCCGGGATTCCACCTGGAAAACGCCGATGCTGTCGCCGGTACAGAGCATGTCGTAGACCCGGCTGTCCTCCCGGATGACGTCCGGCATGCCGAAAGGCCGTCCTTCCTTCAGTCCGATCCATTCGAACGCCTTGCGGATGGCGGACAGCATGCCCAGGGCCAGGACGTCCACTTTCATCAGGTTCAGGCTTTCCAGGTCTTCCTTGTCCCACTGGATCACGGTGCGATCCGCCATGCTGGCATTCTCGACCGGCACCAGCTCGGCCAGCGGACCTTCACTGATCACGAAGCCGCCCACGTGCTGGGACAGATGACGGGGGAAGCCGTACAGCGTGTTCACCAGGTTGATGAACTGGCCGACGGCCCGCTCGCTGCGGGTAATGCCTTTCTCCAGCATCTGCTCTCGCCAGTCTTGCTGCTTGTCGCGCCAGTCCACCTTGTCGATCAGCTGCTCCAGCAGGTTCAGGTCAAAGCCCAGGGCCTTGCCCACATCCCGGATGGCGCTGCGGTGGCGGTAGCGGATCACCGTGGCGGCGAGGGCGGCCCGCTCGCGGCCATAGCGCCGGTAGATGTACTGGATGACTTCCTCGCGCCGCTCGTGTTCGAAATCCACGTCGATATCCGGTGGTTCATCCCGGTCAGCGGAAATGAAACGCTCGAACAGCAGTTCCACCTTGCCGGGGTCGACTTCGGTGATGCCCAGGCAGTAGCAGACGATGGAGTTGGCGGAGGAGCCGCGGCCCTGGCACAGGATGTTCTCGCGCCGGGCAAATTCGACGATGTCGTGGATGGTCAGGAAGTAGGGCTCGTAGTCCTTCTCCCGGATCAATGTGAGTTCCTTCTCCACCAGCGCGCGTTTGTCCGCCGGGATGCCGTCCGGGAAGCGCCAGCGGATGCCGTCTTCCACCAGTTCGCGCAGATAGCTGCCCGGTGTATGGCCTTCTGGGACCACTTCCGGTGGATAGCGATAGCGCAGCTCACTGGGGCAGAAAACGCACTGGTCGGCAATCACCAGACTCTGCTGTATCCAGTCGGCGGGAAACAGCTTGCGCAGCGTATCGACCGGGCGCAGATAGCGCTCGCCGTTGGCAAACAGGTGGTGGCCGGCTTCGGCGACCGTGCAGCCCTGGCGGATGGCCGTCAGCACATCCTGCAGGGGCTGACGGTTGCGCTGGTGCATG
The DNA here is from genome assembly GCF_016798325.1 of Marinobacter mangrovi. Lineage (GTDB taxonomy): Bacteria > Pseudomonadota > Gammaproteobacteria > Pseudomonadales > Oleiphilaceae > Marinobacter_A > Marinobacter_A mangrovi. The sequence continues at coordinate 1,255,458 of NZ_JAERVO010000001.1, read as the reverse complement.
TGGACATGGCCGGTGGCCACGATGGGGAGATCCAGCTGCTGGCCCAGGCGGCGCCAGTGCGCCAGGTTATCGCCGTCCTGGTCGCCCAGGGTGCGTTCGGCCATGATCCAGAGTCGCTCCGGGAACCGGGTTTTCAGCCACTGGCCCGATTCTGCCTGTGTGGTTGCCGATGTTGGATCGGTCTGCCAGAGGGCCAGGCATTCGTCCAGGGCATGGGTTTCCAGGTCCTCGCCAAACAGGGCGTAGTGGCCTTTCTCGGCGCGGCGCCGACCGGTGGTGATCAGCTGGCAGAGTTGACCATAGCCCTTGCGGCTGCGGGCCAGCAGGACCAGTTGCAGATCCGGAGACTGAATGCGGAATTCACTGCCGGTGATCAGTTTGACCGGACTGTCCTTCAGGGCGGCATAGGCCCGGGGCATACCGGCGACGGAGCATTCGTCGGTGATGGCCAGAGCGTGATAGCCCTGGCGGGCCGCTTCCTCGGCCAGCTCCTGGGGGTGAGAGGCACCCCGCAGGAACGAGAAATTGCTCAGGCAGTGAAGTTCGGCGTATGACATAAGGCTTTATCCAAACCAGCCGTGAATAAACCAGCCACCGGTCACATCCCGGAACAGCCAGCCGGTCTGGCCGCTGTGCAGCCGGGCAATGTAGTAGTCCCGCTGGATCCGTTCCCCGTCCCACCAGCCGGCGCTGATGCGTTCGGGGCCGGCCAGCCAGGTGCAGGGCATTTCCCGGAGCGGCTGGGGTTGGCGTAACAGCCAGAGCGGGCGACGTGGCGCCGTCCGGGCTGGAGAAGAGCGGCTGCTGGACACCGGTGTGGCTCGCCAGGCCTGCTCCGGCCGATGATCGGGGTTCAGGGCCAGGCTGTGCAGGGCTTCTTCTCCGAGTCGGGCCTGGAGCCGGCTAAGCAGGTGCTGGCGGGCCTCTTCCTGATGCTGGCCTGTGTCGCCGAACAGGTCGTCGCCCCGGGGCGTGTGTCGATCAAGGAAGCGTCGAACCTTGAGGGACAGGCCGGTGGCCGGGGCTTCCAGCTGATGGCGATCCAGTTTCAGGCGAGCCAGTTCCAGGAACGCATTCGCCCGGTGCTCCGGTGCCGTCGAGCGGATCTGCAGGGGTGTCACCGGTCGCCGGCGGTGGCGGATTTCCAGCTGCAGGGTGTCGGTCTGTTGCTGACGCCAGCAGAGCTCGGCATCCAGCTCCTGCAGTGCCCGCTGCAGCGGGAAGAGCAGGCCGCTGCTGTGCTCCACGTCTTCGGCGAAATCCAGGCGCCGGTGGAAGTAGGGGGGAGGTTGCCAGTCGGTCTGGGGGTCGACGGCGCGGCCCTCGATCTGCTGCAGGTGCTGGGCGGTTTCCGGTCCCAGGCGCCGGGCCAGTTCGCGATCGGGCAGGGCCAGGACAGGACCCAGGGTGTGCAGGCCCATGCGCTGCAGGCGCTCGGTGGTCTTTTCATCCAGGTCGGCGGCTTCGACGGGAAGCGTGTCGAGGGACTGGCGCAGGATTTGGGCGTCGTCCGTACAGTGACCGCGATGATCCCGGGCCAGGATGCGTGCCGCCCGGGGCGTCAGGCCGCAGGCGAGATGGGCGGTCAGTCGGCGCTGGTCCAGTTCGCCCCGAAGCTTTTCCCAGAGGCCCTGCAGGCCGCCGTGCAGTCGTCTCAGGCTGCCTGCTTCGGCCAGGATGCCATCCGGTGGATACAGGATGATGCGGGCCGCATGCCGGTATAGCCAGACGGCCTGTTGGTCCAGTACACCGGTCTGCTCTTCCATATCGGCTGCAATCAGGTGCAGGTTGTCGGCCAGAGCTGACGCCGTCTGGGGGCTTTGCCCTTCGGCCACGCCGGCCCGGGCCGCTTCCGGGTTGAGCTGGATGATCCGGGGCGGGTGCCCGCCGATCAGCGCCATGGGGCGGGACGCGGTCTCGCTCTGCTGGAAGTGCTCCAGCAGCAGATAGGGGAAGTGCAGGTAAAGCCACAGCATGGATCGCCTCAGTGCGCCTGTGACCAGGGGCCCTGGATCACGTTACTGGCCGGCTCCGGGCGCTGCGTCACGACGGGTGGTATGGCCAGTTGCAGGTCGCTGACGGGCCAGCCCCCGCGGCGTTTGAGGATATCCGGGCAGAGCTGTCCGTCATTCTCGCCGGGGGTGAGTTGCAGCCGCAGGGCCGCCGGTGACTGCTGGTCGGCGTGACGGCTGTGGCGGAACAGGATGCAGAGGCTGTTACCGGCTTCGGCGGCCAGCTGGATGCGGCGGATGTCGCTGCGCCTGGCGCTGTCCAGCCAGACCATGGCGAGCCCCGTGCCGGGGGAGCGCAGGCAGTTCTCGAGGGTCCAGAGTTGGTCCTCGCGGCTCTGTGTCTGGATCGTGATGAGTTGGCGGATGTCCACATCGGCCCGGGCCAGGGCAGGCGCATAGGGTATGTGAGGGGCATCAATCCAGAAAACGGTCTGGCCGGCCCGGGTCATTCGTTGCAGGGCCGGCAGCATCAGACGCAGCTCGCCGATGCCGGCGGCATCGGTCAGGCATTCGATCATCGCGCCCCGCGGCCAGCCGCCGCCGGGGAGATAGGCATCCAGGGCGGCGTAGCCGGTGCTTTCGGCGCCCGGGCGGACGACCTGTCTCTGGCGGCTGGCTTGCCAGACCTGGGCGTTGTCGATCAGTTTGTCGAGAAGGTCACTCATTGCGTTGCTCGTCGCGATACTGTTTATTTATACAGTATATTGGGCGCTGACGGATTTGCAAAGGGTTGACCCGGTTGCCAGCCGGGCGCAGTGTGTGAACAGGATGCTGAGAAACATTCGCAAACCAAGGAGGACGCTATGTCAGATCTGAAATCTGAATCCTGCGAAGCCTGCCGCGCCGATGCTCCCGAGGTGACCGAGCAGGAGATCAATACCCTCAGTGGCCATTTGCCGGACTGGTTTGTCGTGAAGATGGAGGGCGAACGCCGGCTGGAGCGGGTGTTCCGGTTCAAGGATTTTGCCCAGGCCCTGGCCTTTACCAACAAGGTCGGGGAGCTGGCCGAGTCGGAAGGTCATCACCCGGCCCTGCTCACGGAGTACGGCAAGGTGACCGTGTACTGGTGGACCCACAAGATCGGCGGGCTGCACCGCAATGATTTCATTATGGCGGCCCGGACCGATGAGTTGACACACGCTTGACCGTCTCGGTATTCCCCGTCGGGCCGGTGGCTTACGCCGGCCCGGACAATCCGTTATCATGCAGCGTTTCGTTGGGGGCCTGTGCCTCCGGACCTGATTTCGAACGAGGGGCCGTGCTGCAAACGATCGCGAGCACCGTCCTTCCGCATGGCTGTGATAACGCATGGAACATACATATCGTCTGGTGATTTCCTGTCCTGACCGGGTCGGCATCGTGGCCAAGGTCAGTAACTTCCTGACTACCTACAACGGCTGGATCACCGAAGCCAGCCACCACGCCGACAACCAGGCCGGCTGGTTCTTTATGCGGCACGAGATCAAGGCCAGTTCCATTCCGTTCGGTCTTGACCAGTTCCGCGCGGCGTTCGAGCCGATTGCCCGTGAATTCGACATGACCTGGCACATCGCCGATTCCGCATCGCCCAAGAAAGTGGTGCTGATGTGTTCCAAGGAGTCCCATTGCCTGGCCGACCTGCTGCATCGCTGGCACAGCAAGGAGCTCAATGCGGAAATTGCCGCGGTCATCTCCAATCACGACGATCTGCGCCGGATGGTCGAGTGGCACGACATTCCCTATCACCATGTGCCGGTGACCAAAGACAACAAGCCGGAAGCGTTTGCCGAGATCAGCGAGCTGTTTGCCCGCTATCAGGCCGATGTCATCGTGCTCGCCCGTTACATGCAGATCCTGCCGCCGGAAGTGTGCGAGCAGTACGCGGGCAAGGTGATCAACATCCACCACAGCTTCCTGCCGTCGTTCGCCGGTGCGCGCCCCTATCACCAGGCCTACAGCCGCGGTGTGAAGCTGATCGGGGCAACCTGCCACTACGTGACCCAGGACCTGGACGAAGGGCCGATCATCGAGCAGGACGTGATCCGGGTGAACCACAGCGACACCATCGACGATATGGTGCGCCTGGGTAAGGACGTGGAGAAAAACGTGCTGGCCCGGGGGCTGCGTGCCCACATCGAAGACCGGGTCATCACCCACGAGAACAAGACCGTCGTCTTCAGCTGATCCGCGTTCTCTCCGGAGGTCGTCCGACCTCCGGAAATTTCCCCCTCCTGCTTCATTTAGACGTCATTTCCCTGTCACCCTGAGCCCCCGATTGTGGTATGATCGACGGCTTATAAATGCGCCCGAGGAAGCCTCTCACGTGCGAAAGAGGCCATTCATCCCGGGAGACAAAGACAGCGTCGAGTATGGCGCCCCTGCAGAACGCCTTTCGCGTCCCCGCGCACCTGATGCCCGAGGATGACCCGTTCGCAATTCCATACAGTGACGACTTCCAGCAAACGCAAAGGAACCTTTCTCGATGGGTGAATTAGCCAAAGAGATCCTGCCCGTAAATATTGAAGAAGAGCTGAAACAGTCCTACCTCGACTACGCCATGAGCGTTATCGTCGGGCGGGCTCTGCCGGACGTCCGGGACGGCCTGAAGCCGGTTCACCGTCGCACCCTGTTCGCGATGTCGGAGCTGGGTAACGACTGGAACAAGGCCTACAAGAAATCCGCCCGTGTGGTGGGTGACGTCATCGGTAAATACCACCCGCACGGTGACTCAGCGGTTTACGACACCATCGTCCGGATGGCTCAGCCTTTTTCGCTGCGCTACCCGCTGGTCGATGGTCAGGGCAACTTTGGCTCCATCGACGGTGATAACGCGGCCGCCATGCGTTACACCGAAATCCGCATGGAGAAAATCTCCCATTCGTTGCTGGCGGATCTGGACAAGGAAACCGTCGATTTCGTCCCCAACTACGACGGCACTGAGCACATTCCAGACGTTCTGCCGACGCGCGTACCCAACCTGCTGGTCAACGGTTCCTCGGGTATCGCTGTGGGCATGGCGACCAACATCCCGCCGCACAACCTGACCGAAGTGGTCAATGGCTGTCTGGCGCTGATTGACAACCAGGACATCACCATCGATGAGCTGATGGAGTACATTCCTGGTCCGGATTTCCCGACCGAAGGCATCATCAGCGGCCGCGCCGGCATTATCGAGGCCTATCGCACAGGCCGGGGCCGCATCTATATCCGCGCCCGCCACGAGATCGAGGTCGACAAGAAGACCGGTCGCGAGGCCATCATCATTACCGAGCTGCCGTACCAGCTGAACAAGGCGCGTCTGATCGAAAAGATCGCCGAGCTGGTCAAGGAAAAGCGGATCGAAGGCATCTCCGAGCTGCGTGACGAGTCGAATAAGGAAGGCATTCGCGTCGTCATCGAGCTGCGTCGGGGCGAGAATGCCGAAGTCGTGGTCAACAACCTGTTTACCCACACCCAGTTGGAAACCGTCTTCGGCATCAATATGGTCGCCCTGATCAACGGCGAGCCGAAGATTCTCAACCTGAAGGAAATCCTCGACGCGTTCGTCCGTCACCGCCGCGAAGTGGTGACCCGCCGGACCATCTACGAGCTGCGCAAGGCCCGTGAACGCGGTCATATCCTGGAAGGTCTGACGGTCGCGCTGGCCAACATCGATGAAGTCATCGAGCTGATCAAGCAGTCACCGTCCGCAGCAGAAGCGAAAGAAAAGCTGATCGCCAAGGGCTGGGAGCCGGGCCAGGTTTCCGACATGCTGGAACGCGCCGGCCAGGACGCCTGCCGCCCCGACGACCTGCCGGAAATCTTCGGCATGCGTGACGGGCTCTATTACCTGTCACCGGAGCAGGCCCAGGCAATCCTGGATCTGCGCCTGCATCGCCTGACCGGTCTGGAGACCGAGAAGCTGCAGAACGAGTACAAGGAAATCCTCGACAAGATCGCCGAGCTGATTCATATCCTGAGCGAGCCGGCGCGTCTGATGGAGGTCATCCGCGAAGAACTGGAAGCCGTGGTCAAGGATTTCGGTGACGAACGCCGTACCGAGATCACCACTTCCCGTCGTGACCTGACCATCGCGGATCTGATCGACGAAGAAGACCTGGTAGTGACCATTTCCCATAATGGCTACGCCAAGACCCAGCCGGTGGAAGCCTACCAGGCCCAGCGCCGTGGTGGACGCGGCCGTTCCTCGACCGCCATGAAGGAAGAGGATTTCATCGAGAAGCTGCTGGTCGCCAACTCCCACGACACCATCCTGTGTTTTACCAACAAGGGTAAGGTGTACTGGCTGCGGGTCTTCGAAATTCCCCAGGCCAGCCGTGCGGCACGTGGACGACCGATGGTCAATATCCTGCCGTTGGACGACGATGAGCGCATCACCACCTTCCTGCCGGTGCGGGACTACCCGGAAGACCACTATGTCCTGATGGCGACGTCGGCTGGCGTGGTCAAGAAAACGCCGCTGCCGAATTTCTCGCGTCCGCGCAGCAGTGGTTTGATTGCCCTGTCGCTGGATGAGGGCGATACCCTGATTGGTGCTGCGATCACGGCCGGCCAGTCCGAAGTCATGCTGTTCTCCTCCGCCGGCAAGGCCGTGCGCTTCCAGGAAGAGCAGGTGCGTGCCATGGGCCGGACCGCACGCGGTGTCCGGGGCATCAAGATGCCGGCAGGCCACACGGTGGTCTCCCTGATCATTCCGGAAGAAAACGGCATGATCCTGACGGCCAGTGAAAACGGCTACGGCAAACGAACCCAGTTGGACGAGTTCCCGGCCTACAGTCGTGGCAGCCAGGGCGTCATCGCCATGCAGTGCTCCGACCGGAACGGTAACCTGGTCGCGGCAACCCAGGTGTTCGAGGGTGACGAGATGATGCTCATCTCCGACAAGGGCACGCTGGTGCGCTCCAGCACAGAAGAGGTTTCCCTGCTGAGCCGGAACACCCAGGGCGTGCGCCTGATCCGGTTGACCCAAGAAGACGAGCGTCTGGTCGCGGTCCAGCGGATTGCGGAAAGCGACGACGAAGACGAAGAGATCGACGGTGACGGTGAAGGCGGTACGGACGCGACCGATGCGCCGGAAACCGGAGGTGATGCGGACTGAGAGGTCCGCTTCCCCAAGCAACGAGGAGAGAACAGGCGGTAATGAGCAGAGCGTATAATTTCTGTGCCGGTCCGGCGACCCTGCCGACCGAGGTGCTGCAACAGGCCCGCGAGGAAATGCTGGATTGGCGCGGCACGGGCATGTCGGTGATGGAAATGAGCCACCGCAGCGACGAGTTTGTGGCGATCGCCAAAGAGGCGGAGCAGGACCTGCGTGAGCTCGCGGGCGTCTCCGACGACTACGCGGTCCTGTTCATGCAGGGCGGGGCCAGCAGTCAGTTCGCGACCGTGCCGCTGAACCTCCTCGGAGACAAAACGTCGGCGGATTACATCAACACCGGGATCTGGTCCAAGAAGGCCATTGCCGAGGCCAGGCGCTTTGCTGATGTGAACGTGGCCGCCTCAAGCGAAGCCGACGGTTTTACCACCATTCCGGATCAGTCCGCCTGGCGGACCAATCCCGAGGCGGCCTACCTGCACTACACGCCGAACGAGACCATTGGCGGCCTGGAATACGATTTCATCCCGGACAGCGGGTCGGTACCGCTGGTGGCGGACATGTCCTCCACCATGCTGTCGCGGCCGCTGGATATTTCCCGCTTCGGCCTCATCTACGCCGGCGCCCAGAAGAACATCGGGCCGTCCGGTCTGGTGGTGGTGATCATTCGCAAGGATCTGCTGGGTCACGCCCGCGCTCAGACGCCGACCATGCTGGATTACCGGGTGATCGCCGACAACGATTCCATGTACAACACGCCGGCCACCTATTCCTGGTACCTGGCGGGACTCGTGTTCAAGTGGCTCAAGGCACGTGGTGGCGTGCAGGCCATGGGTGAGATCAACAAACGTAAGGCCGACAAACTCTACGGCTACATCGACGCCAGCGGCTTCTACGCCAATCCGATCGAGCCGCGCTTCCGGTCCTGGATGAACGTGCCATTCACCCTGGCGGACGACAGCCTGAACAGTGCCTTCCTGAAAGGCGCCGAAGAGCGCAACCTGCTCAATCTCAAGGGCCATCGCACCGTGGGTGGGATGCGCGCGTCGATCTACAACGCCATGCCGGAAGAGGGTATCGATGCGCTGATCGATTACATGCAAACCTTCGAGAAGGAGCGGGCCTGACCATGAGCGACGAACAGACCCGCCTGGCGGAGCTGCGCGACCGGATCGACAGCCTCGACAAGCAGATCATGGACCTGATCAGTGCGCGGGCCCAGTGTGCCCAGGAAGTGGCGCACGTCAAAATGGCATCGCGCCCCAACGAAGACGTGTTTTTCTATCGTCCGGAGCGTGAGGCCCAGGTCCTGAGGCGCATCAAGGCTGAGAATCCGGGGCCGCTGTCCGGCGAGGAAATGGCGCGTCTGTTCCGTGAAATCATGTCGGCCTGCCTGGCCCTGGAAAAGCCGATGCACATCGCGTTCCTCGGCCCGGAAGGCACCTTTACGCAGGCGGCTGCGCTCAAGCATTTCGGGCACTCGGTGATCAGCGTGCCGCTGCCGGCCATCGATGACGTGTTCCGGGAAGTCGAGTCCGGCGCGGCCCATTACGGCGTGGTGCCGGTGGAGAACTCCACCGAGGGCATGATCAATCACACCCTGGATATGTTCATCGGCTCGCCGCTCAAGATCTGCGGGGAGGTCCAGTTGCGCATCCACCACCACTTGCTGGCGGCGGAAGGCACCGATGACCAGGCGATTACCCGCATTTATTCCCACCAGCAGTCGTTCGCCCAGTGCCGTCAGTGGCTCGATGCCCACTGGCATGGCGTTGAACGCGTGGCGGTGAGCAGTAACGCCGAGGCGGCCCGGCGGGCTTCAAGTGAACCGGGGGCCGCGGCGATCGCTGGCGATATGGCAGCCGAGCTGTACGGCCTGCGCAAACTGGCGGCCACGATTGAGGATCGTCCGGACAACACGACGCGCTTCCTGATTATCGGGCGTGAGGAAGTCGGGCCCAGCGGTCACGACAAGTCGTCGATCCTGGTCTCCATGCGTAATAAACCGGGCGCGCTCTATGAGCTGCTGGAACCGTTCCATCGTCACGGCCTGAGCCTGACCCGCCTGGAAACCCGGCCGTCGCCGAGCGGGACCTGGGCGTACGTCTTCTATATTGATTTCGAGGCTCATGTGGACGATCCGCAGGTCCAGACCGTGCTTGGTGAAATCGAAAATGAGGCCGTCGAACTGAAGCGCCTGGGCTCCTATCCCATCGGCGTGCTCTGATCCCCGCATTGCGAGAAGAGGGCGGGCGCCCCGTCACGCCCGCTCCACGAACTGAAGCCTGGCAGGAGTATCCATGTCGATTGATTTCAAAGCCCTGGCAGTTCCCGGTGTCCGGGCCCTGCAGCCTTATCAACCGGGCAAGCCCATCGACGAAGTGGCGCGTGAACTGGGCCTGAAGCCGGACCAGATCATCAAGCTGGCCAGCAACGAGAATCCGCTGGGGCCGAGTCCCAAGGCGTTGGCCGCCGCCCATGCCGCGCTGGATGACATGTGCCTGTATCCCGACGGCAATGGCTTTAACCTGAAACAGAAGCTGTCCAGCCGCCTGGATGTGGCGCCGGAACAACTGACGCTGGGCAACGGCTCCAACGACGTTCTGGAGCTCGTCATCCGGGCATTCGCGGACAGCCATTCGGAAGTGGTCTTTTCCCAGTATGCCTTTGCGGTCTATCCGATCTCCACCCAGGCGGTTGGTGCCAAAGGCGTCTCCGTCCCGGCCAGGGATTGGGGGCACGATCTGGATGCCATGGCCGACGCCATCAACGAGCGGACTCGCATCGTCTTTGTAGCCAATCCCAATAATCCGACCGGTACGGCGGTCGGACGGGACACGCTGGTACGATTCCTGGACAGGGTTCCGGAAAACGTGATTGTGGTTCTGGATGAGGCGTACTGCGAGTATTTCGAGGGCGATGAATTCCCGGACGGCGTGTCCCTGTTGGCCGACTACCCCAATCTGATCGTAGCCCGGACGTTCTCCAAGGCCTGGGGATTGGCTGCGCTTCGGGTTGGCTATGGGGTGTCCTCCGCGGATATCGCCGACGTGCTGAACCGGGTGCGACAGCCGTTCAACGTGGACACGGTGGCGCTGGCCGCCGCAACGGCTGTGCTGGATGATGAGGAATACCTGCAGCGCTCCCGTCAGGTCAATCGGGACGGCCTGAAGCAACTGGCGGCAGGATTTGAGACACTGGGGCTGGACTATATTCCCTCCAGCGGCAATTTCATCGCCGTGGATGTAGGGCGGGACGGCCAGACCGTCTTTGAAGGTCTGCTGAAGCAGGGTGTCATCGTGCGCCCGATGGCCGGTTATGGGATGGCGCAACACCTACGCGTCTCCGTGGGCCTGCCGGAGGAGAACGCGCGTTGTCTGGAAGCCCTGCAAACGGTGTTGGAGTCACTGAATGGCTAGACCGGAATCATCGGGCGCTGGACGGGCCCCGTTATTCCAGCGCATGGCGGTTATCGGGCTGGGGCTCATTGGAGGCTCCCTGGCCCGTGCCGTGCGCGAAAAAGGGCTGGCCGCCCGGGTGGTCGGTGCCGATCAGCGTCTCGATGACCTCAGGACCGGCGTCGAGCTGGGGGTGATCGACGAATGGGCGCCGTCTGCCGCCGAGGCGGTGCAGGGCGCCGATCTGGTGGTCGTGGCTGTGCCGGTCCGTGCGATGGAGCGTGTGCTGGCCGAGATTCGCCCGCATCTGTCGGAGGGCGTGTTGCTCACGGATGTCGGCAGCACCAAGACCAGCTTTGTTCAGGCCGTCGAGTCGGTATTCGGGCACTGGCCTGAGTGGGTGATTCCCGGTCATCCCATTGCCGGTTCGGAAAAGAGCGGCATTACCGCCGCCACGGCGGATCTGTTCGAGAACCACAAGGTTATCCTGACACCGTCGGAGCACAGCGACACGGCCGGGCTCAAGCGCCTGGGCGACTTGTGGGCCGGCTGCGGGGCCACCGTACTGACGATGCCGGTGGCGCGTCATGACGAGGTGCTGGCTGCCACCAGCCATCTGCCGCACCTGATTGCGTTCTCCCTGGTCGATACGCTGGCCGGGGAAAGCGATAATCTCGATATTTTCCGTTACGCGGCGGGGGGATTTCGTGACTTTACCCGGATTGCCTCCAGTGATCCGATCATGTGGCACGATATCTTCCTCTCCAATCGGGAAGCGGTGCTCAACGTCATCGACCACTTTACCGCGGACCTGGCGGGGCTGCGTGAGGCCATCGATACCGGGGACGGCCGGAAACTGCTTCAGGTATTCAGTCGCGCCAAGGCGGCGCGCGATCATTTTTCCAAAATGCTCTCAGGACAGGCTTACGTGACAACCATGAGTCAGAAACAGGTAACGTTCAAACTCCAGCCCGGCGGCAGCGTCCAGGGCGATATCCGGGTTCCCGGTGACAAATCCATGTCGCACCGCTCCATCATGCTGGGCGCGTTGGCCGATGGCGTGACGGAAGTGGATGGCTTCCTGGAAGGGGAAGACAGTCTGGCGACGCTGCAGGCGTTTCGCGATATGGGCGTCACCATCGAAGGGCCGGACAACGGCCACGTCCGCATTCATGGCGTGGGTCTGCATGGCCTGCAGGCGCCGCGGGGACCGCTGTACCTGGGTAACTCCGGAACCGCGATGCGGTTGTTTGCCGGCCTGCTGGCGGGCCAGGCGTTCGATACCGAGCTGACCGGAGACGAAAGCCTGTCCAAGCGCCCGATGGGCCGTGTGGCGGATCCGCTGCGCGAGATGGGGGCGGTGATCGAGACCGCAGAAGGCGGGCGCCCACCGCTGAAGATTCGCGGTGGTCAGCCTTTGAGAGGTATCCAGTACACCATGCCGATGGCCAGCGCCCAGGTAAAATCCTGCCTGCTGCTGGCTGGCCTGTACGCGGAAGGGGAGACGGCCGTTACCGAGCCGGCGCCCACCCGTGACCACACCGAGCGTATGCTGCAGGGCTTCGGTTACCCGGTTTCCCGCGATGGGGCGACGGCCCGGGTCAGCAGTGGTGGCAAGCTGACCGGCGGTCATATTGACGTGCCGGCGGACATTTCGTCGGCGGCCTTCTTTCTGGTGGCGGCGTCCATCACGCCGGGTGCAGACCTGACGCTGCGTCACGTGGGCATTAACCCGACCCGTGTGGGAGTGTTGAATATCCTGCGTCAGATGGGCGCGGATATTACGGTCGAGAACGAGCGCGAAGTCGGGGGCGAGCCTGTCGCCGACCTGCGAGTCCGTCATGCGCCGCTCAAGGGCATCGCCATTCCGGAAGATCAGGTGCCGCTGGCCATCGATGAATTCCCGGTCCTGTTTATTGCGGCGGTTTGCGCAGAAGGGCAGACCGTGCTCACCGGTGCTGAAGAGCTTCGGGTCAAGGAAAGTGACCGTATCCAGGTGATGGCCGATGGCTTGGCCCAGTTGGGTGTGCAAACCACCGTAACTGAAGACGGTATTGTCATTGACGGCGGTCAGACTATGGCTTCGGGCACCGTGAACAGTCACGGCGATCACCGGATTGCGATGGCTTTCTCGGTTGCTTCGCTACGGGCCGAGGGTGAAATTACCATCACCGATTGCGCCAACGTCGCCACGTCTTTTCCGAATTTCCGTGAGCTGGCGGCATCCGTGGGTATCCAGCTGAGTGTCGAGGAGAGTGGTTCATGACGGATGTTCCGGTCATTGCCATCGACGGTCCCAGTGGCTCCGGCAAAGGGACCGTCACGCAAATGCTGGCGCGTCGGTTGGGGTATCACCTGCTCGACAGCGGTGCGCTGTACCGCTTGACAGCGTTGGCGGCGCAGCGTCAGGGTGTTGCCTATGACGATGTTGACGGGTTGGTCCGGGTGGCCGGATCGCTCGACGTGGCGTTTCAGCCGACACCGCCGGGCGAGCCCGCCCGCGTGCTGCTCGATGGTCAGGACGTGACCGCTGAAATCCGTACTGAGACCTGTGGCGACAATGCCTCGAAAGTGGCGGTGATTCAGCCAGTGCGGGATGCGCTTCTGCAGCGCCAGCGTGATTTTTGCCAGCCGCCCGGACTGGTGGCCGATGGCCGCGACATGGGAACGGTGGTTTTTCCGGATGCGCCGGTCAAGATTTTCCTCACGGCAAGCGCCGAGGAACGGGCCCGGAGACGCCACCAACAGTTGCTGGATGCGGGTGTCGATGTTAGTATTGACGCCCTTTTAGACGAGATACGGGCACGTGACGACCGGGATATGAACCGGGCGAGTGCTCCGCTTAGACCCGCCGATGATGCGCAAGTCATTGACTCGACGGGATTAAGCATAGAAGAGGTGCTGGGGAAGGTAATGGCTGTAGCAGGCCAGGCCTGACCGCACCCTTTTGTCGTTGGAAGCTGGAAATCTGTGTAGTACGCCAGCCTTTGGCAGGTTTTTAGCAAATTTGAACAGACCGTGTTGCTGGTAGCACGGAGAACACTTGCGTTGATCACATAGGACACATAATGAGCGAGAGCTTTGCGGATCTTTTTGAAGAAAGCCTGAAAGAAATTGACATGCAACCGGGTTCCATTGTCCAGGGAACCGTGGTTGATATCGACAACGACTGGGTCACTGTTAACGCAGGCCTGAAGTCGGAAGGCGCTATCCCTGCCAGCCAGTTCCTGAATGACAAGGGCGAACTGGAAATCCAGATTGGTGACGTTGTCGATGTGGCTCTCGACGCGGTAGAAGACGGCTTCGGTGCAACCCGTCTGTCTCGCGAGAAGGCCAAACGTGCTGAGGCCTGGAAAGTTCTCGAGAAGAGCTTTGAGGCTGAAGAAGTTGTTAAAGGTGTGATCAACGGCAAGGTCAAAGGCGGCTTCACAGTCGACCTGAGCGGCATCCGTGCCTTCCTGCCGGGCTCCCTGGTTGACGTTCGTCCGGTCCGCGACACCGCGCACCTGGAGAACAAAGAGCTCGAGTTCAAGGTGATCAAGCTGGACCAGAAGCGCAACAACGTGGTTGTTTCCCGTCGTGCGGTTCTGGAAGCTGAAAACAGTGCCGAGCGTGAAGCGCTGCTGGAAACCCTGACCGAAGGTCTGGAAATCAAGGGTATCGTCAAGAACCTGACCGACTACGGCGCGTTCGTGGATCTGGGCGGTGTTGACGGCCTGCTGCACATCACCGATATGGCCTGGAAGCGCATCAAGCATCCGAGCGAAATCGTGAATGTGGGCGACGAGATCAACGTCAAGGTCCTGAAGTTCGACCGCGAGCGTAACCGCGTTTCCCTGGGTCTGAAGCAACTGGGCGAAGATCCCTGGGTCGACATCAAGGGTCGTTATCCGGAAGGTTCCAAGGTCAACGCACGCGTGACCAACCTGACCGATTACGGCTGCTTCGCGGAGCTGGAAGAAGGTGTTGAAGGTCTGGTTCACGTGTCCGAAATGGACTGGACCAACAAGAACATCCATCCGTCCAAGGTCGTTCAGGTCGGTGACGAAGTTGAAGTGATGATTCTGGATATCGACGAAGAGCGTCGTCGTATCTCCCTGGGCATCAAGCAGTGCATGTCCAACCCGTGGGAAGACTTCTCCAGCAACTTCAATAAGGGCGACCGCATCACTGGCAAGATCAAGTCGATCACCGACTTCGGTATCTTCATTGGTCTGGACGGCGGCATCGACGGTCTGGTTCACCTGTCCGACATCAGCTGGAACGAGCCGGGTGAAGAAGCGGTTCGTCAGTACAAGAAGGGCGACGAAGTTGAAACCGTCATCCTGTCTGTTGATCCGGAGCGTGAGCGTATCTCCCTGGGCATCAAGCAGCTGGAAAGCGATCCGTTTGCCGAGTTCGTTCAGCTGAACGACAAGGGCTCCATCGTCAAGGGCACCGTGACTGCCATTGACGCGAAGTCTGCGACGGTTGCTCTGAACGACGAGGTTGAGGCTGTCCTGAAGGCGTCTGAAATCAGCCGTGACCGCGTTGAAGACGCGCGCAACGTGCTGAACGAGGGCGACGAAGTGGAAGCCAAGATCATCAGCATCGATCGTAAGAACCGCGTCATCAACCTGTCCGTGAAGTCCAAGGACGTTGAAGACGACAAGGCTGCGCTGCAGAGCGTTCGCGAGAAGTCTGCTGAAACCTCGGGCGCCACCACCATCGGTGACCTGATCAAAGAGCAGATGCAACAGCAGAATGCCAACAAGGAATAATTGGCAGATTTGCTGAAATGTAAAAAAACGGGCTGTAACAGCCCGTTTTTTTTGTCTTTTTTTTGGGTTTAGCTAAACTACTGGCAAGGGGAATGGCTGAAGGTTTCCGGTAAGTCCCCGAAGTTAGGGAATCTCTTTGGATCACGCCGGCATTTAGATGGGCTGATACGGACTCTGGGTTGTTCGTTTTGCTGCCAGCCGACGGATCCGGGGGAGGTGTGTCATGACCACGAGCCAGCTTGCAGGGGCTTGGCGCGCCACCGAGGAACAAGTCAGTGCTTTCTCAGGGGCTGATTTCGCGATAAGAATCAGAAGGAATGATCGCATGACAAAGTCTGAACTGGTTGAGCTGATCGCTTCCAAACAGACACAACTGTCCGTGAAAGATGTCGAGCTTGCTGTCAAAACCATCATCGAGCACATGTCCCAATCGTTGGCCGAAGGGCAGCGTATTGAGATTCGGGGTTTCGGTAGCTTTTCTCTCCATCATCGGGCAGCACGAACCGGACGTAATCCCAAAACCGGCGAAGCGGTAAAACTTCCTGCCAAGCATGTTCCGCATTTCAAGCCAGGCAAGGAATTGCGCGAACAAGTCAACGACAGCATGAAAAGCGGTTACTGAGGCAGGTTCTGTCATAGGTGATCGAGCGCAGCGCGACAGGGCGCGCCTGCGCGTATTCCGGGCATTCCGGGGATTTCCTGTGCTACCATGATCAGCCCCACCGCAACGGACGCTAACCATTCGGGAGCCGTTATCTATGGCCTGGCTGCAAAAGGTTATTATTGGCCTTGTCGTGATCTTTCTGATCCTGGCTGCCTTAGTCTTTTCCCTGAATAATCAGGTTTCAGTTTCACTCAACTTTCTGTTTTTCGAAACCGCCGCCTATGGGATCGCTTTCTGGCTGATCCTGGCATTTGTGGCCGGCGGCATCATCGGCATGTTGTTGACCTCCCTGGCCATGATCCGCACGTCCGTCAGTAAGCGGCATTTGCAAAAGAAGCTGGCGCAAACCGAAAAGCAGCTTGAGAAAGCCAGGTTGGAAGCCGGTCGGAACCCCTGATGGACACAGTGCTTCATTGGCTGCTCCTCGTTGTTGCCGTTGCGGCAGGCTGGTTCATGGGGCGCTGGGGTCGTCATGACGGCGCCGGCGGACCGCGGATGGACGATGAGGAGACGGTCCGGGATCGCCTCCAGTTCCTGTTCACCAATTATTCCGATGAAGCCATCGAGAACTTCGTGCAGTCACTGGCGGTCAATCGCGAGACAGTCAGTCTGCATCTGTCTGTGGGGGCGCATTTCCGCCTGAAGGGCGAAACCGAACGAGCGATCGTCATCCACCAGAACCTCCTCGCCCGGCCCGAACTGCCCACCCGTTATTCGCCCCAGGTCACTTACGAACTTGCCATGGATTACATGACCGCCGGTTTGCTGGATCGGGCGGAGTCCCTGTTCCACCAGTTGCTGGGCAGTCGGGACTATAGCCGTCAGGCCGCGGACCAGCTGATTGAGCTCTATCAGCAGGAGCGCGAATGGGACAAGGCCAGGCAAGTGGCCAGCACGCTGACGGTTGGCTATCCCGAAGACGAACTGAAAAAACGCCTGGCCTACCTGACCTGCGAACTGGCAGAGGATGCCCTGCGCCAGGATGACCGCTGGGGCGCCCAGAAGCTGGTCAAGGATGCGCTTGAGCAGGATAAGACCTGTGTGCGGGCCAGCTTCCTGCAGGCCGATATTCACCGTCGCCAGGGAAATCTGTCGGAAGTCAGCCAGTCCCTGTTCCGGGTGTTCGACCAGAATCCGTCTTTCGGGCCGGAAGCCATCGACCGCCTGATGAAGCAAGCCCGGGAGAAAGGGGATGTGGCCCGTCTCGGGCGTCGACTGCGCAAGCTGTACGAAAGCTGGCCGAGCACCAGTTTGTTGCTGGCGCTGGTGGAGTCGGTTGAGCGCAGTAATGGCCGGCTGGCTGCCATCAACCTGTTGCGCGAGGAGCTGGAAATTCGACCGAGTCTCAAGGGGTTGCTGCGCCTGGTGGAAATGGCGGGCTATGAGAAGGGGATGACCACCGACGAGGGCCGCCTGGTCAGCCGTATGGGGCAGATGCTGTTATCCAACCGGCCGATTTATCGCTGCATTAACTGTGGCTTTGAGGGGCGCCAGCTGCACTGGCTTTGTCCCAGCTGCAAGCGGTGGGAAAAAGTCCAGCCCATCCAGGGTGTGGAAGCGGAATAACGTTTGAGTGTGCGGGCGATCCGGTGTGATTGACCGATCGTTTGCCGTATGAATTTGTGAGGCGCATGTATGCAGGATCGTAAAACTGAATTGGGGCCCCGGATTGTCGTAGCGCTTGATTTTGCCGACCAGTCAGAGGCGCTGTCCCTGGTGGATTCGCTGGACCCGGCGCTGTGCAGACTCAAAGTGGGCAAGGAAATGTTCACCCGTTTCGGACCGGCCCTGGTTAAGGAGTTGCATAATCGCGGCTTCGAGGTGTTTTTAGACCTCAAGTTCCACGATATCCCCAATACCACGTCTGCTGCCGTGGCGGCGGCGGCCGATCTTGGTGTGTGGATGGTGAACGTGCACGCATCCGGTGGCGAAACCATGATGGCCGCCTGTCGTGAGCGACTGGAAAGCTATGGGGCTGATCGCCCGTTGCTGATTGCGGTCACGGTGCTGACCAGCATGACCGCCGATGACCTGAAAGGTCTGGGTATTGCCGAGTCGCCGGAAGCGCACGTATCGCGTCTGGCGGCGATGACCTATAACGCGGGCCTGGATGGCGTTGTCTGCTCCGCTCAGGAAGCTTCTGTGCTTCGCTCGGAGCAGGGTGAGCGTTTCCGCCTGATCACCCCGGGCATCCGACCGACGTTTGCCGCCCAGGGCGACCAGAAGCGGATCATGACCCCTTCCGATGCGCTGCGCGCGGGCAGTGATTATCTGGTGATCGGCCGGCCGATTACCCAGGCCGGCGACCCGCTGGCGGCTTTGGAGGAGATTCAGGCGGAGATCCAGTTGGCCGAGGAGTAGGATTCAAACCGGCAGCCGCCATTCAAGCGCCTCGGAGTGATCCGGGGCGTTTTTGTTTGTGGCTTGTCGGGGCGGGGTGTGAATTTCGAGCATAAAAAAAGCCGCTGGGATCAGCGGCTTTTCGAAATAGTGGCTCCCCGAGCTGGGCTCGAACCAGCGACAAACGGATTAACAGTCCGTTGCTCTACCAACTGAGCTATCGGGGAACGTCGTCAGTGACGAGGCGCGTATATTACGGTGGCGCCCCATCACCGTCAACCCCCTAATCAATAAACCTTTTATGTTTTCTCAAGGGGTTGATGGAACCGGCCTAGCCCAGCACTTTTTTCAGGCGCTCGACCGCCTTCTGCAGGTTTTCCATGCTCGTGGCGAAGCTGAGTCGCATGTGGCCCGGTGCTCCAAAGGCAGAGCCGGGAACCAGCGCTACACCGGCTTCCTTGAGCAGTACTTCGGCCAGCTCCACGTCGGTCGACACGTCGTCACGAGCGTCGATGGCGCCCTGGAAGCTCGGGAACACGTAGAAGGTGCCGTCACCCTTCAGGCACTCAACGCCGTTGATGCCGTTCAGCGCCTCCACCAGATAGTCGTGGCGTTCCTTGAAGGCTTTGACCATTTCGCCCACGCATTCCTGCGGACCTTCCAGTGCGGCCTGGGCGGCAGCCTGGGAAATGGAGCAGGGGTTGGACGTGCTCTGGGACTGGATTTTCTTCATGGAGCCGATGATCTTGGCCGGACCGGCGGCATAGCCGATGCGCCAGCCGGTCATGGAGTAGGCCTTGGAGACGCCGTTCAGGACGAACGTGCGATCGTACAGTTCCGGGGTGGCGTTCAGGATGTTGCAGAATGGCTGACCGGTCCAGAGGATCGGTTCGTACATGTCGTCGGTCGCAATCATCACCTGTGGGTGCTTTTTCAGGACCTCGCCAATCGCCTTCAGCTCATCCAGGCTGTAGGCCATGCCACTCGGGTTGGACGGGCTGTTCAGCACAAACAGGCGGGTCTTGTCCGTGATGGCCTCTTCCAGCTGTTGGGCGGTAATCTTGAAGCGGCTCTCGGCAGAGGTTTCCAGGATGACCGGCTTGCCCTCGGCCACCAGCACCATATCCGGGTAGGAGACCCAGTAGGGCGCCGGGATGATCGCTTCGTCTCCCGGGTTCAGTGTGGCCAGGGCAAGGTTGAAGAAACTCTGTTTGCCACCACTTGATACCAGTATCTGGTTGGCTTCGTACTCAAGACCGTTATCGCGTTTGAACTTCTCGATAATCGCCTTTTTCAGACCCGGCGTACCGTCGACTGCGGTGTACTTGGTCTGACCGCCCTTGATGGCTTCAATGGCAGCGGCCTTGATGTGTTCTGGCGTATCGAAGTCAGGCTCACCGGCGCCGAGGCCGATAATATCCTGGCCCGCCGCACGCAGTTCCGCGGCCTTATTGGTGACGGCCAGGGTCGGTGAGGGCTTGATCGCTTGTACACGGCTCGAGAGTTGAAGGTCCAAACTAGCGCTCCTTAAGATGCGTCATGAGTGGCCGCCCGGAAGTCGGGCCGAGGCAAATCGGCATCGATGGCCGGGGAAGCCGGAAAAAATGCAAAACGCTGTGATGTTACCATGAAGGTTTCATCAGTATAAGCTGACACACAGACTCTGCAGTGTCGGCTACCTGAAAATCATCGCACACTGCGACCGACTGTAAAGGGGGCACAGACGCCACATGTTCAAGGTTCAATCGGCTTACCAGCCTGCAGGCGATCAGCCCACAGCCATTGAGGGTCTGGTCGACGGGATTGAATCCGGCCTGGCCCACCAGACCCTGCTGGGGGTGACGGGGTCGGGCAAGACTTTCACCATCGCCAATGTGGTGGAGCGCATCCAGCGGCCGACCATTGTCATGGCTCACAACAAGACGCTGGCAGCACAGCTGTACGGAGAGTTCAAGGAGTTCTTCCCGGAGAACGCCGTCGAGTATTTCGTCTCCTACTACGACTATTATCAGCCGGAAGCCTACGTGCCCTCGTCGGACACCTTCATCGAGAAGGACGCGTCCATCAACGAGCACATCGAGCAGATGCGGCTGTCGGCCACCAAAGCCCTGCTGGAGCGGGATGACGCCATCATTGTGGCTACCGTGTCCTCGATCTACGGTCTGGGCGATCCCCAGTCCTATCTGAAGATGATGCTGCATCTGGATCGGGGCGATCCGATTGACCAGCGGTTTATCCTGCGCCGCCTGGCCGAGCTGCAGTACACCCGCAACGACGTCGAATTCCATCGTGCCAACTACCGGGTGCGCGGTGACGTGATCGACGTGTTCCCGGCGGAATCCGAGAAGGAAGCCATCCGCATCGAGCTGTTCGATGACGAGGTGGAAAACCTGAGCTACTTCGATCCGCTGACCGGAGAAATGCTGCGTCGGGTGCCCCGGGTGACCATCTATCCCAAGAGTCACTACGTCACGCCGCGTCAGGTGGTGCTGGACGCGGTCGAGAACATCAAGGTGGAGCTGGACCAGCGGCTCAAGCAGCTTCGTGACAACAACAAGCTGCTGGAGGCCCAGCGTCTGGAAGAGCGGACCCGCTACGACATTGAAATGATGTTGGAGCTGGGCTATTGCAACGGCATCGAGAACTACTCCCGCTATCTGTCCGGACGCCAGCCCGGAGAGGCGCCGCCAACCCTGTTCGATTACCTGCCGCCCAACGCGCTGCTGGTGGTGGACGAATCCCACGTGACCATTCCCCAGATCGGCGCTATGTACAAAGGGGACCGCTCACGCAAGGAAACCCTGGTGGAATACGGCTTCCGCCTGCCGTCGGCCCTGGATAACCGGCCCATGCGGTTCGACGAATGGGAGCGGATTGCGCCCCAGATGATCTTCGTCTCGGCCACGCCCGCCGACTACGAGGCCAATCATGCCGGCCAGGTGGTCGAGCAGGTGGTGCGGCCAACCGGTCTGCTGGATCCGGAAATCGAAGTGCGGCCGGCATCAACCCAGGTGGACGATCTGCTGTCGGAAATCCGCAAGCGGGTCGGGGCTGATGAGCGGGTCCTGGTTACCACGCTCACCAAACGTATGGCCGAGGACCTGACGGACTTCCTGCAGGAGCACGACATCCGCGTGCGTTACCTGCACTCCGACATTGATACCGTGGAGCGTGTGGAGATCATCCGTGACCTGCGCCGGGGCGAGTTCGACGTGCTGGTGGGGATCAACCTGCTGCGGGAAGGCCTGGACATGCCGGAAGTGTCGCTGGTCGCGATCCTGGATTCGGACAAGGAAGGCTTCCTGCGGTCCGAACGCTCACTGATCCAGACCATTGGCCGGGCGGCGCGGAACGTCCACGGCAAGGCGATTCTCTACGGCGACAAGATCACCGGTTCCATGCAGCGGGCGATCGATGAAACCGGTCGCCGTCGCGAGAAACAGCAGGCGCACAACGAAGCCCATGGCATCACGCCGCAGGGTCTGAAGAAGAACATCTCCGACATCATGGAGGGAGCCCATAACGGGGCTCCGGGACGTCGACGCGGAGGCGAACGCCCGGGACAGAAAGCCGCCGAGGAAGCGGAAGAGTACCGCGTGGTGGCCCACGGCAAGTCGCCGGAAGAACTGCTCAAGGAGATCACCAAGCTGGAAGACGAGATGTACAAGGCCGCCGCCGACCTGGATTTCGAACGGGCAGCGCGGCTGCGTGACGACATCGCGTCGCTCAAGGAAGCGTCGATCCGGACCGCCTGAGACGGTCCGGGACTTAATCTGAAACGTCGGGCGACCGTTTTGGCCCGATAATCACGACAGCCTGCAAACGCTGCCGGTGACCGTAGCTGGCCATCTTCTCGAACACGGCCCGGTCCACCGGCAGGTATTGCTTGTCGGCGATGGTCTCGCCTTCGGCCACATCCACTTCCGGGTCGTGCAGGTAGACGAACTGGTTGTCCATCGCACAGACGGTCACCCAGTGAGGGACCCGGCTGCGATTGAGCTGCCAGGTGCTGACCAGGATGACCGGAATGTCGCCGCGGGCCAGGGCGTCTTCGATGACATCGACGGTGATCGGCTCGTTATGCAGTTCGATATCGGTCAGCGCCATGTCGTGGATAAAGCCCTCATGGACCAGCTCCAGCACCCGCTTCTTCTCCTCACTGCGTACCGTATCCTTGAACAGTGCCCCCTCCTTGCTCACATAGGCGGTCACGGCAAATCCGCGATGCCACGCTGCCAGTGCCAGTCCGTGAGGGCCGCAGCCGCCGTGGCCGGCCAGCATGAAAATGGTGGTGGCCTCGCGCCAGATCCGCAGTTCCTCGAGGGTGGTGAGGCGCCGGTCCGGGCACTTGGCGGCCATGGCCATCATCAGCGCGGCCGGCCCGCAGGTGAAGTCTGTGGTCTGCGGGTAATAGGGCACCGGTCGCACCGCGTCCGACGGCTCGAAAAACAGGATACGGCGCTCGAAGCGCAACGCATTGCCGTGATCCTCATAGTAATCCCGGTAGGTGCCGAATTGCCGGTAACCCAGACGTCGGTACAGGCGGATCGCGCCGTGATTGTCCTCGCGCACTTCCAGCCGCATGATGATCCGGTCGGCCTCGACGGCAACGGCTTCGCTTTCCCGGACCAGTTGTTCGCCCAGTCCCTGGCCCCGCGCCTCATCCGCAACGGCAATGGAATAGATGCGCGCCAGTCGCGTGGCCTTGTGCATCAGCACCAGGCTGTAGCCCACCAGTCGACCGTCAGCGTCGGCGACCAGGACCCGGTCCCGGGGCATTTCCAGGAAACGGCGGAAGCTGCGGCGGGAGAGCCGGTCCTCCGAAAAACAGCGATTTTCCAGGTCAACCAGGGCATCCAGGTCGTCCGGGAGGGCGCGGCGAATCAATACGTGCATGGCCAGTCCTGTAACAGCGTTAGATAAGGCCGGGGGCGTCATTTACGAAGTGCCGGCGTGAACTATTATGGGTGGTGTTGGCAGACTGCGAAAGGTGCGTGAAATCCGCTATAAGCCGATGATTGTGCAGGTTCATCAGCCAGCGTATTGTCGCGTTTTCGAGGCCGTTTCAGGAAGGAAGCCGGTATGACTCGTTTGATGATTGTGGTGGATCGTGACCGTGACTGGGCGCCGTACTATCCCAGTTCCGATGTGATGACGTTCGACCAGTATGTCCAGTTCTCCGGGAACACCAACCAGCGGGTGCGGGTGATCAACCTGTGCCAGAGTGCCCGTTACCTCAGCCGGGGTTACTACTGCTCGCTGCTGGCAGAGGCCCGCGGGCATAACGTGGTGCCGTCAGTGATGACGCTGAACGACCTCCGACGCAAGGATCTGTTCTCACTGGAACTGCAGGAACTGGATCCTGGCGTGATCCACTGGCTGGATGATGCCGCCACCGCCGAGTCAGTCCCCGCATCCGAGAACGCACGGGAAGCGGTGCGTCAGGTCAAGGTGCGGACCTTCTTTGGCAAAGCCGAGCATGAGGCCCTCAAGCCGGTCGCGCGGGCGCTGTTCGAGCGTTTTCCGTGCCCGATCCTGGAGGTGGTGTTCCGCTATCGCAAGACCTGGCAGATCGAGTCCATGAAGCCGGCGTCGCCGGCCGATCTGACCGAGTCCGAACAGGATGTCTTTGCCGGCGCCCTGGATCGCTTCAGCAGCGCGTTGTGGCGCAAGCCCCGGTCGCGCCGCCAGTATCGCTACGATCTGGCGATGCTCGTGGATCCGGAGGAAAAGCTGCCGCCGAGCGATGCCAAGGCGTTGCAGTATTTCATCAAGGCGGGCAAGAAGCTGGGCATTCATGTGGAGCCCATCACCCGCAAGGATTACATGCGGCTGCCGGAATACGACGGCCTGTTTATCCGGGAGACCACGTCGATCGACCATCACACCTACCGCTTTGCCCGCAAGGCCGAAGCCGAAGGCATGGTTGTCATTGATGATCCGGTGTCGATCCTGCGCTGCACCAACAAGGTGTTCCTGGCGGATCTGTTGAAGAACAACAAGATTCCCACGCCGCGCACGTTGATCCTGTCCAAGGACCAGAAGGACAGCGTCGAGCAGGCGATCGAGCACCTGGGCTTCCCCATGGTGGTCAAGATCCCGGACGGGGCCTTTTCCCGCGGTGTGATGCGTGCCGAGAACGAGGCGCAGCTGAAGGAGGCGCTCAAGGCGCTGTTCCGGCAATCGGCCCTGGTGTTGGCCCAGGAATACCTGTACACGGATTACGACTGGCGAATCGGCGTGCTGGGCGGTCGTGCCATCTTTGCCTGCAAATACTACATGGTGAAGGGGCACTGGCAGATCTACAGCCACGGCGACAACCAGCAGTTCGACAGCGGTGACTTCGATACGCTGCCGACCTATGAAGTGCCTAAGAACGTCATCCAGGCTGCGCTGAATGCGACCCGGCTAATCGGTAATGGTCTTTACGGGGTGGACATCAAGCAGTCCGGCAATCGGGTGGCGGTCATCGAGGTGAACGATAACCCCAACATCGATGCCGGCGTCGAGGACCGCTTCCTCGGTGGCGAACTCTATACCCTGGTGATGCAGGAATTCCTGTCGCGCATGGAAGAGCGGCGCCGGGCCTGACAACCTCGGCGTTTCCGTTTAACGCATCGGCTGCCAGATCCGGATGTTGCCCAGCCAGTCCAGACGGGACGCCGCCTCGCGGAGTTGTTCGATGGATACCGGGGCGGTCAGGCTGTCGGGATTGTGGACGTAGACCTCCACCGACACGTGATCGCCGAGGTAGTGCAGCCGCAGGCTGCGCAGGGTCTCCGGCTCGAGCTTGTCCTGCCAGACCCCTTCCAGGGCACGGATGACCTCGCTGCGCGTGGGCAAGCCGGATTCCGTGGGCTCAGCGCCCGCATCGTTCTCCGCATCAATGTGGAAGACGACGTCCGTGATGTCCGGGTGGGCATCGCGGATCCGTTGGGTCACCTTGACGCCGATTTCATGCCCCTCCGACACACTGATGACCGGGCTGACCAGCAGGTGCAGGTCGACCAGGACATCGCCGCCCATGCGCCGGCTGCGTAAGTCATGCACGTTACGCACGCCTTCGGTGGCCCGGGCAATGTTATGAATTTCCCGGGTCTGACTGTTGTCCAGTGCGGTGTCGACCAGTTCCTTCACGCTGTTCCAGGTGAGATGCCAGCCGACGTGACCGATGATGACTGAAACGCCGATCGCTGCCAGGGCATCCAGCCAGGCCACTCCGGTCATGGCACCGGCAGCGCCTACCAGGACCACAATGGATGAAAACGCATCGGTCCGGCTGTGCCAGGCGTTGGCGATGATCAGGTCCGAGCGAATCGCTTCGCCCACGCGTCGGGTATACCGGTAGATCCACTCTTTGCCGACGATCGACAGGGCTGCTGCCACCAGCACGGGCCAGCCGGGCAGGGCGATGTCGGCCGGCTCCCACAGCATCCGCTGCAGACTGTCCCAGGCCAGGGCGCCGGCCAGGCCGACCAGAAACGTGCCCAGAATCATGGTGCCAAGGGTTTCGAAGCGCTGATGGCCATACGGGTGGTCCGAGTCGGGCGCTTGCCGGGCCGTCCGCATCAACCCGAGAACAAGAAGATCGGACGCCACGTCGGAGAAGGAATGGATGCCATCGATCACCAGAGCCTGGGAGTGGAACAGTACGCCGATGACGCATTTGGCGGCGCCCAGAATGGCGTCAAGAATCATTCCTATCACGGTGACCCGCGTGGCCGCCTGCTGCTCCTGCTTCAACTTGATGTCTGTCATTCCCCAACACGTTCCTTTGGGCCGATTTTTGCTGTCAGCCTGATTGTCTTATGCACAAACCGGCGAATCGGTGAACAATTTCTGAAATTGTTTCAGAGGCCCGTGCACCGGCTTGATGCATCTTTAAGCTATTGAAAAATATGAATAAAATAGTTGGTCAAAAAATGATCAATCTGTAGATGGGCCCATCTCCCAAGGCTTCCGAAAATCTGCGCGCGGATTTTCAACAGAGTTATCCACAGATTCCGTGGAAAAGGTCACAAGAGCTTAACCATACAGTCATTTAGCGGTCATGTATGCATGGCCAGACACTCTGTGGAAAACCCGTACGGGGCATCCCGGACGCAATCAGTGCGCGAATACGGGTGTCGGAAGTGGCTGAATTTCGGCCGTATCCGGTATACTCCCGCACCATTGTATGGATGGAGTGACGACAATGTATGGCCTGATCCGAAACCTGCTGTTCCAACTGCCGCCGGAGCAGGCTCATCATGTGGCGTTACGTGCCCTGGACCTGGGTGAGCGCCTGGGTCTGTTGAAGCCGTTGACACCGAATGTGCCGGCCACTCCCGTCGAGGTCATGGGCCTGACGTTTCCCAACCCGGTGGGGCTCGCGGCGGGCCTGGACAAGAACGCCGAGCACATCGACGCGCTGGCGAGCCTCGGCTTTGGCTTTATCGAAGTCGGGACTGTGACACCGCTGGCGCAGCCGGGCAATCCCAAGCCTCGCATGTTCCGGTTGCCGGAACACGAAGCCCTCATCAACCGGATGGGTTTCAACAACGAAGGGCTGGATGTGTTGCTGGCCAACGTGCGCAATGCCCGATTCAACGGCGTGCTTGGCATCAATGTCGGCAAGAACAAGGTGACACCGTCTGACGAGGCCGAGTCGGACTACCGCAAGGGGATTGCGGCGGTCTATGAGCTGGCCAGCTACATCACGGTCAACGTATCGTCACCGAATACGCCGGGTCTGCGGGATCTTCAGTTTGGTGATTCCCTCAAGCAACTGCTTGTGGCCATCAAGGAAGAGCAGCGCCTTCAGACCGAACGTCAGGGGCGTTATGTTCCCATTGCCGTCAAGATCGCACCGGACATGGATGACCAGGCCATCCGGTTCGTAGCGGATGCGCTGTTGGCGACGGGTATCGATGGTGTCATTGCCACCAACACCACCGTCGAACGGGATGCGGTCAAAGGCCACCGCTTTGCAGACGAGCAGGGTGGGCTCAGTGGTGCACCGGTGCGCGGGCCGTCTGTCCGCGTGATCGAAGGGCTGTACAGCGAACTGGGCGACCGCCTGCCGATTATTGGCGTGGGTGGGATCACCGATGGCGAAAGTGCTGCTGAAAAGATCCGTGCGGGTGCGCGTCTGGTACAGGTCTATACCGGCTTTATCTACGAAGGGCCGGCCCTGATTGCGGAGGCGGTGAAGGCGATAGCGGCGCTGGAGCGTTAACGGAACAGGAGCAGGGCGAGGCGGGCCGAAAGGAACGAGTGGCTTAAAAATAAAGTGGGCCCGCTGAGCGGGCCCGTGCGGGGGATAAACCCCGTGGCGTTGCTTTTTTTGCTGGTAAGGGTCGAGTGGACCCTTTGGGTTAATCGGTTTTCCAGTCTGTTTTTCGTTTGCTAACGCTTGGTGTGCAAAAAAATCCTGGTTGAGTTAGTCGTTGAAAGCCGAGTCACTGATTTTAAAAGACAGTGGGCTTATCTGCTTCAGGCTGTGATGTTTGGTAATCGATGGATGCCTGAGACCCCCGTGAGGCCTTCCCAGTTGTCCATCCGTCCCTCTCGCCAACCATTCAGCCACTCCTGCCGGGTTTCCACCTGTTCAAGAGGGCAGCTATCCTTGGATTTACCGGAAATGCCGGCCAGATAACCCCGTTTGAATGCGCGAGCACTCATATCTCGTTTCTGTCTTTTCATGCTGTTCCTCACCTCATGGGTTTACAGATCATGGGGTGCGCACCAGAGCATGCCAGTCAGCCTTGAAAGCAGATATCGCGAGACTCCGCCCGGAGGGATCCACCTGGGCCGCAGGCACCAGGATCCTGTTGCCGACGTCAACAAACGCCAGCACTTGAAAAGACGCGTCAAAGACAAGGTAAGACGAAACCCTTAAGGATGTACACTATTAATTTCATCTAGATGACCGTTGCTTTATGTTTGTGTGACATAAAAATCCGTACGCTTAGTAGAGGTTTGCGCAACAATCAGCGGTTTAGCGCATTTTCTTCTAAGCAGACTGCGGTCTTGTGACTGCCTATTCTGTGGCCGATATCCGGACCACAGGATGCCCCCGGTCAATATCTACCCAGGCAGCTACCCTGTCACGGTTGATGACGACGAATAACGATTGGAGCCCGAAGTGTCCCTACACGATTTTTTCCTGAGCTGCCCCAAAGGCTTGGAATACCTGCTTGCCGATGAGATGGCAGGCTTTGGCATGACGGTCACCCGCCATGCGCCGGCCGGCGTCTGGGGGCGGGGAGCCCTGGAAGACGGCTATCGGGCCTGCCTCTGGTCGCGCCTCGCGAACCGGGTCATCCTGCATCTGGCCACCGTGGACGGTCGTTCCGGCGATGCGCTCTACGAGGCGATCCATGCCATGCCCTGGGAAGAGCACCTGCAGATCTCCGGGCGTTTCCGGGTGGTGTTCATCGGTCAGAACGAGGCCATCCGTAACACCCAGTACGGGGTCCAGCGGGTCAAGGACGCCATTGTCGACCGGCTACGCAAGCCTTCAGGGGTGCGGCCTGCCGTGGACACCAGCGATCCGGACATCACCGTCTCGGTCCGGTTGCATCGCGGCGAGGCGCAGGTCGGTCTGGATCTGAGTGGCGACAGCCTCCACAAGCGTGGTTATCGCACCGAAAAAGGCATTGCTCCGTTGCGCGAAAACCTCGCTGCGGCATTGCTGCTGCGCGCCGGCTGGCCTGAGCTGGCCAAGTCCGGCGGCGACCTGGTCGACCCCATGTGCGGGTCCGGTACGCTGCTGATTGAAGGCGCAATGATGGCGTGTGACATCGCTCCGGGCCTGGCGCGGACCGAATACGGTTTCAGCCGTTGGCCCGGCCATGATGCGCGGCTCTGGGAAAAACTGCAGACGGAGGCGCAGGAGCGGGCACAGATCGGGCGCCGGACCCATCGCAGCCGTTTCCGCGGGTATGACGAGAATGCCCGGGTAATCGCAACCGCCTGGCACAACATTCAGCGAGCAGGCCTGGAAGACCGGATCCATGTGGAAAAGCGGACGCTGGCGGACTTCCAGAACCCGTCCACAGCCGACACCGGCCTGATCCTTACCAATCCGCCCTATGGCGAACGTCTGAGTGAGCGTAAGGCGCTCGGCCCACTTTACGAAACCCTGGGTGAGGTCGTCCGCAGCCAGGCCCAGGGCTGGGAATTGGGTGTCTTCACCGGCGCACCGGAACTGTGCCACGCCCTGGGCCTGCGCAGCCATCGCCAGTACAAGCTGTTCAACGGGCAATTACCGGCTCAACTGCTGCTGTTCACCGTGGCGCCGGAAAACGAGGCCCGCGTGCGGCATCCCGGGGAACCGGACCGGGTCGTACCCCGCATTGCCAATCCCGAACGCGCGGAGATGCTGTCCAACCGCTTGCGTAAGAACCTGAAGCAGCTCGGCCAGTGGGCCCGCAAGAACAACATCGAGTGCTATCGCCTGTACGATGCGGACATGCCCGAGTACGCCCTGGCCATCGATTGCTACGGCGAGCAGGTGCATGTACAGGAATACGCCCCGCCCAAATCGGTGGACGCCCGGGCCGCGCGCGAGCGTTTGGGGGAGGCTTTGGCAGTGATTCCGGAAGTGTTGGGTATCGATGCCGATCACCTGGTCTGCAAGCAGCGTCAACGCCAGGCGGGTAAGGCCCAATACGAAAAGCAGTCGGCCAGCGGCCAGTACTTCACGGTCCATGAGGGCGGCTGCGCGTTGCGGGTGAACCTGCGGGATTATCTCGATACCGGACTGTTCCTGGATCACCGCCCCATACGGCAGTGGATCCAGTCCAAGGCGAAAGACAAGCGCTTCCTGAACCTGTTCTGTTATACCGGTGCCGCGACGGTTCATGCCGGCGTGGGCGGCGCCCGTGAAACCGTCAGCGTCGACATGTCGAAAACCTACCTGCACTGGGCACGGGAGAACCTGCGGCTGAACCATCTGGACGACCAGCATCACCGGTTGGTGCACCAGGACTGTCTGCAGTGGCTGGAGGGCAAGCCGGGCCAGGGCGAGCGCGACTTCGACCTGATTTTCATGGACCCGCCGACCTTTTCGAATTCAGCGCGTATGGAAGGTGTGCTGGACGTGCAGCGGGATCATCCCCAGCTCATTCGTCAGGCAATGGCGCGACTGGCACCGGGTGGGGTGTTGGTGTTTTCCAATAATTTCCGCCGCTTCCGGCTGGATGCGTCGATCAGCGAGGAGTTTGAGGTTCGGGACGTGACCCGTCAGACCATCGACAAGGACTTCGCCCGCAATCCCCGGATTCACCAGTGCTGGGAAATCCGGGCGAAGGCCTGAGAACGGGCGTGCGCTCAGAATTCGTAGCGCACGCCGCCGTTGAACTGGTAGCCACTGGCGGAGCTGTCGGTGTCCTCGAACAGGCGGCCGCCTTCGAGGACCAGGTAGGTGTTGTCGACCACTTTCAGGTCGATGCCGGCCAACCAGCTGAAGGCGAAGGAGCTGCTCGGAAAATCTTTATCCAGATTCGAGTAGGAAGGCGGGATATCCTCCTCCTCGGCGGTTGACACCTCTTTTATTTCGGCGTTGCCAGTAATGTGAGAGAAGCCCACCTGTGCGTAGACGTTTGAGAAGTCAGTCATGCTGTAGTGCATGCCCATATACCAACTGGCGAACCAATCCATATTGACCTTCAGAGTTCTCTCAATCTCCGCGTCATTGAGGCCTGCACCAGCACGCACTTCAACGTGAAACAGATCGGAAATGTTGGAACCCAGCACCAGCGTGCCCGCTGAGAGCCAACCGCGGCCTTCGGGCAGGCCGCCGACCTTTCGGTACTGCAGGGCCATGCCCTGGACCCCGACATAATCGAGACCGGCCCGGCTCTTGGGCGGTTCCTGGGCGTGGGCGGGCAGGCTGACCAGCCCGCTGGCGAGTGTCAGGGCGAGCAGGGAACGTCGGGTGGACTGCGTCGTCATAAGGGAATCCTGGCCTGGAGGTCTGACCGCAGCGGGGCGGTTCTTATTCTCGGTGGGGCGGGTGAAGCGCCCGGCTACCTCCGGGGATTCTGCGTTATGAGACGCAAGCTTGCGTCGACTCAGGTCACAAATCGCCGGTATCCGTGCCTTCCGGAATCAGTCCGCCGTCCCGTGCCAGCATCAACAGCGCAAAGACGCTGCTTTCCGGCAACTGTGGATCCAGGCCGTGGGTGAACAGGAGTTCCCGGCGCCAGTCTTCCAGCTCTTCGTAGGGCCGGTGCTTGATCAGGTGATCAACCGTGGCGAGCTCAAACGGCACCGGCATGCGCAGCGTATCGAACAGCAGATCCATCAGGGCTTCATCCGGATCCAGGCCGTCGACGAAAACGGTCTGGTCGGCCAGATCTTCGTTCAGCTCCCGGGCCAGTTCCAGCAGCGGCACGCCCTGCTCCTGCAGGTAGGTGAGGTCCACGTCCAGACCATCGGGATCGTCCGGCAGCCAGGCGTCGTCCGGCTCGATGACGACGGTTTTCATGGCGCCATCTGCCAATGACCAGGCGATCGCGGTAGGGAAACAGGCGTCTTGAGCGTCGACAAACTCGATATCGAGGAACTGTGGCAGGCGCATGATAACTCTTGGTCCGGTGTGTGGTGTCGTAAGGATACCAGCTTACCTTTAGCGGGGAGAGGGTGTGTACAACGCGCAATTTCGACAGGCTGGCCGATCATGCGATACTGGTGCGGTTTCTCTGGCAACGGATATTTTGGATCAGCATGGATAACGCCGTTTTCAATTCTCAGCTTTTTGAATTCCTCAAGCAGTCTCCCACGCCTTATCACGCCGTTCGGCAGATGGCCCGCCGTCTCGAAGCGGCCGGATTTGAACGTCTCGATGAGCAGGCGGCCTGGTCACTGGCACCGGGGCAGCGGTATTACGTGACGCGCAACGATTCCACGATCATCGCGTTCCAGACCGGCCAGAGCGATCCGGTTTCCCACGGCATCCGCATGATCGGCGCTCACACTGACAGTCCGTGCCTGCGGGTCAAGCCGAACCCCGAGATCCACAAGAAGGGCTATTACCAACTGGGCGTCGAGGTCTACGGCGGTGCGTTGCTCAACCCCTGGTTCGACCGGGACCTGTCGATCGCCGGTCGCGTGAGCTATGTCGACAGCCAGGATCGACTGCGGGATGCGTTGATCGATTTCGCCAAGCCGGTGGTGACCATCCCGAGCCTGGCGATCCATCTGGACCGGGAGGCCAACAACAGCCGCACCGTGAATCCGCAGACGGATGTGCCGCCGATCCTGATGCAGGCGGACGAGAAAGAGGCGGTGCCCTTCCGTGAACTGCTGGCCGGCCAGATCCGCACCGAATATCCCGAAGCGGACGTTGCCAAGGTGCTGGACTACGAGCTGAGTCTGTACGACACCCAGCCGCCGGCCACGCTCGGCCTGAACGAGGATTTCATTGCCTCCGCCCGACTGGATAACCTGCTGAGCTGCTTCATCGGCCTGCAGTCGTTGCTGGATGCCGATCCCGGCCAGCCGGCGTTGTTGGTCTGCAACGATCACGAGGAGGTCGGCAGCATGTCGGCCGAAGGCGCACAGGGGCCGTTCCTGTCGTCCGTCCTGGAGCGTTGGGTCGGTGCCGCGGACAAACCGCGCGTGATCGCCCGGTCGATGATGATCTCGGCGGACAACGCTCACGGCGTGCATCCGAACTACGCCGATCGACACGACGGCAACCACGGCCCGTTGCTCAACGCCGGCCCCGTGATCAAGATCAACAACAACCAGCGCTACGCGACCAACAGTCGGACCGCATCGCTGTATCGCCATATCAGTGAATCACTGGATCTGCCGTGCCAGGCGTTTGTGGTGCGTACGGATATGGGCTGTGGCAGCACGATCGGCCCATTGACGGCGGGGAACCTGGGGGTGCGGACCCTGGATATCGGCGTGCCGCAGTTCGCGATGCACTCGATTCGTGAGATGGCCGGTGCCCGGGACGGTTTTGTGCTGTATCAGGTCTTGCGCCGTTACATCGAGTTGGAGCACATTGATTGAAAGCGCTTTGATTCGGCGTAGTGATCGAGGAAGGACGCTGGCTCCCTGGAGAGAGTACGACTCTCGAAAGGGGCGCCGGCAAACTGGGCGCCTGAAACGAAAAAGGCCGCTCAATTGAGCGGCCTTTAAAATTCGATGGCTCCCCGAGCTGGGCTCGAACCAGCGACAAACGGATTAACAGTCCGTTGCTCTACCAACTGAGCTATCGGGGAACAGCTGTGATCAGCAGGCGCGCATATTAAGGAAGTTCCGGTGAGGGGTCAACCCTTGCCGGCAGAAAAAGAGGTCTGCAGACACAACGCATGTCAGGTTATCAATCCCGCTCCTATCCCTTGCCGGCCGGACTGGCGTCCAACATCCGCAGCTACCGGCCGCCGCTGTGGTTGCGCAATGGCCACGTCCAGTCGGTCTGGCCGACCCTGTTCCGCCGGATTGATGTGGCGGAGCCGCTATCACAACGCATCGACACCCCCGACGGTGACGAACTGCACCTGGACTGGTATCGCCAGGGCAGTCCGCGGCTGGCCGTTCTCTCCCATGGCCTGGAAGGTCACAGCCGTCGCCCGTATATTCTGGGCCTGGCGCGCGGCCTGCTGGCGGATGGCTGGGATGTCCTGGCCTGGAATTTCCGTTCCTGCGGCGGGCACATGAACCGATTGCCGCGGTTCTACCACAGCGGTGCCACGCAGGATCTGCACACCGTGGTCCGCCATGCGCTGGCCGACCGGGCTGACTACCAGCACGTCGCCTTGTCCGGCTTTTCCATGGGCGGCAACCTGACGCTGCTGTACCTGGCCGAGCAGGGCGAGCGTATCGACAGCCGGATTCGGGGGGCGGTGACCTATTCGGTGCCCTGTGATCTGGCGGGGAGTGCCCGGATGCTGGCGCTACCCAGTCGCCGGATCTACATGCAGCGTTTCCTGAGGGACCTGCAGGTGAAGATGGCGGAAAAAGCCAGTCACTTCCCGGATCTGATCGACCTGGACGGCTTCGACGAGATTCGCAACTTCCAGCAGTTCGACGACCGCTACACGGCACCGCTGCATGGTTTTCGCGATGCCAACGATTACTGGGCGCAGGCGTCGTGCCTGCCTCGGCTGCCAGAGATCCGGGTGCCTTCGCTGATTGTGAATGCCGCGGACGATCCTTTCCTGTCCACGGCCTGCTATCCGGAGAAGCGACGCCAACTGGGTGCCTGGGTCACCCTGGAGGCGCCCCGCTGGGGCGGTCACGTCGGTTTTGTCGAGATCGCCCGGGACGGCTATTACTGGTCCGAACGCCGGGCGCTGAATTTCCTGCGCGGTCTACTGAGCTGAGGCGGCATCCAGCAGAGGCTTCAGATGGGGCCAGACATTGGCCAGCAGCTGAGGCTGACCCTCGGCGGTTGGATGAATGCCGTCGGCCTGCATAAAACCGTCGCGATCGTAAACGCCATCCAGGAAGAACGGCACCAGCGCCGTGTCCTGCTTCTCGGCAATGTCCGGATAGATCGATGCAAACACCTTGGTGTAGCGGGGGCCATAGTTGGGCGGCATCTGCATGCCGATGAGCAGAACCCGGGCACCGGCCTGTTGCGACAGGGAGGTCATTCTGGCGATATTCTGGCGCGTTACCTGGGGCGGAAAGCCGCGCAGGCCGTCGTTGCCGCCGAGCTCGATGATGACGATCGCCGGGGCCTGTTTGTCCAGAAGTTCCGGTAATCGGCGCAAGCCGCCATCGGTGGTTTCGCCACTGATGCTGGCGTTGGCGACCTGCCAGTTCTCATAGCCTTCGTCGTCGAGTTTCTGGCGCAGCAGCGAGACCCAGGCCTTCTCTGTGGCCACGCCGTAACCGGCGCTGAGACTGTCCCCCAGGATCAGCAGGGTGGATTGCGCGGCAGCCAGTCCGGGCGCCATCAGGCAAAGGCAGAAAGCGATTGATCTCAGGAACATAAACTTCGTATCCATTGTCAGTAAAAGATGGCGTGCAATAACATCGGCCTTCAAGGGCGTCTGGCTGCAAGCTCCGACAGAGGGAGATCGGCCCGGCACAGGATACGTTTTTACCGTCGGGGGAACATTGTGGCAACTGGAAGCGACATTCTGAAAGTAACGGACCTCACCCACGAAGTGGCCCTGGGCTCGGAAACGCTGCGTATTCTGCACGACGTCAACCTGTCCATCGGTGCCGGAGAGTCCGTGGCGATCGTGGGGCGCTCCGGTTCGGGCAAAACCACGCTGCTGGGTCTGTTGGCCGGCCTGGATACCCCGACCCAGGGGCGTATCGAGCTTGACGGCCAGCCCATCAGTCAGATGAGTGAGGACGAGCGGGCCAGCCTGCGGGCCCGGCGGGTTGGCTTTGTGTTCCAGTCGTTCCAGCTGTTGCCGGCGCTGACGGCCCTGGAAAACGTCATGCTGCCACTGGAGCTGGCCGGTCAGACCGATGCCGCCGGCCAGGCCTCCGAACTGCTCCGGCGCGTGGGCCTGGGTGAGCGCCTGCAACACACGCCCCGACAGCTTTCCGGCGGCGAGCAGCAGCGGGTCGCGATTGCCCGGGCGTTCGCCGCGCATCCTAAAATCCTGTTCGCCGACGAGCCCACCGGCAATCTCGATAACAACACCGGCCAGGCGGTGTCCGACCTGTTGATGACGCTGAACCGGGAGCAGGGCACCACCCTGGTAATGGTTACCCACGATGAACACCTGGCCGCGCGCTGTGCGCGTCAGCTGTCGATCGAGGCCGGCGAGGTATCCGAAGACGGTGTGGCGCCGGCCCGGGGAGTGGCGGTTTGATGGCGGCCGCACAATTGGCCCGGAGCGGCCGGGACTGGCGGGAACGGGATGTGCGCGTACTGGTCGCAGCGCTGATCGTGGCGGTGGCAACCGTGGCGACCATTGCCCTGTATGCCAGTCATCTGGAACGGACCCTGGTCACCTCGGCCAGCGCCTTCCTGGCGGGCGACCGGCAACTGGAGAGTGAAAACGGTCAACCGATACCGCAGGGCTGGCGTGACGAAGCCGAGCGTCAGGGCCTGTCGACCGCGCGCATGGTGGAGTTTTCCACCATGGTATTCGGCGCCGGCAATTTTCAGCTGGTGTCGGTGAAGGCGGTCAGCAATCGCTATCCGTTGCGCGGCCAGGTGGAGTATCAGGCGGACACCGACGCGCCCCGCCAGGCACTGTCCCATGGTCCCGACCCGGGGGCCGTCTGGGTGAACCCGCGTTTGCTTCGTTTGCTGGATTTGAAGATCGGCAGCACCATCGAAGTGGGCAATCTCGACCTCAAGGTCACGGGCCTGTTGATCCGTGAGCCGGATGCCGGTTTCAGCATGTCGGCGCTGGCGCCCCGCATCATGATGCATGCCGATGACGTCCCCGCCACCGGCGTGATCCAGCCCGGCAGCCGCGTCGAGTACGTCAACCTGTTTGCCGGCCCCGAGGACGCGCTTGAACGCTTCCATACGTGGCTCAAGCCACAACTCGGGCCCAGCCATGAATGGAAGAGCATCCAGGACGGTCAGGCCCTGTCGGACTCCCTGACCAAGGCGAGGCGGTTCCTGCTGTTGGGCGGCAGTCTCGCGGTCCTGCTGGCCTCGGTGGCTGTGGCGGTCGCCAGTCGCCAGTACGCGATGGGGCAGCGAGACACGGTCGCGCTGCTAAAAACACTGGGCGTGCCCGGGCGGCGTATCAGCGGGCTGTATATGGTCCGGCTGCTGTTGTGGGGTGTCGTCGGAACGCTGCTGGGCATTCTGGTGGCCTTGCCGGTGTTTTGGGGGCTGGCGTCGTTGACGGCCGAGATGCTGGATCGCGAGATGGATTATAGCGTGGACGTTCTGTCGCTGTGGCCCGCCCTGGTTACGGCGCTGGTGGCGTTGTTTGCCTTCGCTTACCCGCCGATTCGCAGGTTGCGTCAGGTGCCGGCGATGCGGGTCCTGCGGTCGCAGCCCGGGGAGGCGGGGCGCGGCGTGCTGCTGGACGCGGCTATCGCGTTGTTGGCGGTGTTAGGGCTGATCTGGCTCTATGCTGGCGAGCTCTGGATGGTGCTGGCGCTGCTAGGCGGTCTGGCGGCGTTGTTGGGCATCCTGGCGTTGGCCGGCTGGGTGCTGGTCCTCGGGTTGCGGCGAGTGGTGGGCGGCGGCAACGCCTGGCGCCTGGCCCTGGTCGGGCTCTATCGGCATCGCAAGGCCAGCCTGTCACAGATTGCCGTCTTTGCCATGACGCTGATGCTGGCGTCGACGCTGATCCTGGTTCGCTCATCGTTGCTGGACGACTGGCAGGCCCAGTTGCCCGCGGACGCGCCCAATCATTTCCTGATCAACATTGGTCCCGAAGCGGTCGACGACGTCCGCGGTTTCCTGGGTGAGCATGACCTGTCGACCGATGACCTGTATCCGATGGTCCGTGGCCGACTGACCGAAATCAACGGCGAACCGGTACGGGAAGCCGTCAGCAAGGACCGCGAGGTGCGAGCCCTGAACCGGGAGCTGAACCTGACCTGGATGCAGGATCTGCCCGAAGACAACCGTCTTGTTGAAGGCCGTTGGTTCAAACCGGGTCAGACCGAAGGGCTGTCCATTGAGTCCGAGCTTGCCCAGCGCCTGGGCGTAACGCTGGGGGATCGGCTGACGTTCACCATCGGGTCGGAGACGGTCGAGGAACCGGTGACCAGTATCCGCACCGTGCAGTGGGACAGCATGAAACCCAATTTCTATATGGTCTTTCCGCCCGGCGGTGGGCTGGACGGGTTGCCAGCCACCTGGATCACGAGCTTTTACCTGGAGCCGTCCCGCAAGAGCCTTCTCAACGATTTCACCCGGCGCTTCCCGACCATTTCGGTGTTGGAAGTCGATCACATCATCGATCGCATCCGTGAGATCGTCCAGCAGGTTACCCAGGCCATTGAAGCGATACTGGCGATGATCCTGGCTGCGGCCATTGTGGTGATGGCGGCTGTGGTCAGTGCCACGCTGCAGGATCGCCAGCGGGAGGGGGCCCTGTTGCGCACGCTGGGCGGCCGACAGCGGCTGCTGGTGAACAGCACGATGCTGGAGTTTGCCCTGCTGGGGCTGTTCGCCGGCATACTCGGTGTGCTGGCTGGCGAGGTCGCTGTCTGGGCGCTGCAATACCGGATGTTTGAAGGCACGTTTCACTGGCACTGGCGGGTGGTGTTGCTGCTGCCTTTGGTCAGCGCTGCCGTGCTCGCGGTGTTTGGCCGCTGGCAGTTGAATCCGGTCCTGCGTGTCTCTCCGATGCTGTTGTTGCGCCGTCTGGAATGACGGCCCGACGCTACTGGTAGTTGGCCAGGATGGCGTCGAGTTCGCCGTTGGCTTTCATGTCGGCCAATGCCTTGTCGAAGCGAGCGGCGAAGTCAGCCATGTCCGGGCGGACCATAAGGCTGAGTCCAAAATCGCTGAGACTGCCATCACTGGCGCTGAACTGGCCGCGCCAGCCGTTCTTGCGGATCAGCCAGTGCCCGACCAACCGGTCGGAAATAGCCACGTCAAAACGACCGTCTCCCTGAAGCAGGTAGCTGAACATGTCGCGATCCCGCGGCACATCGAATCGCTGCGCTCGGCCGGATTCGAACAGATCCTTCAGGTAGGGGTACTTGTAACCCAGGTGGGTCAGAACCACCTGGCCCTCCAGGTCCCCGGGGCGATCATAGACGAATCGCTTGTCGCCAGCGGTAAAGAACACTTCCTGCACCCGGACGATAGGCTGAGTGAAGACGAATTGCTCGGGGTGTTCCGTCCATTCGGGAGCCCGGGCCGTGGCGTCGAAATAGCCGTCGAGCAACATGCCGTCCACCCGCTTGCGGGGAATCTTGTAGGCTTCCACCTGAAAACCAAGGCGCTGGCCAATGGCCGTAGCCACGTCCCAGACAATCCCCGAAACGTTGTGATCGCCGACGATGGTGTAGGGCGGGTAGCCGTTGGGGGAGACGTTCAGCCGCAGGGTCTGCAGTGTGTCGGCCTGCGCCGGGAGGCACGGCAGCAACAGCAGGGCGGCAGCGAAAAGCATGGGTAGTCTACAAAACATGTTGGCGGGCTCAAAAGCAAAACACCCGCTTCGACACCCGACTGCTTCCATCGCGCCGGCTGAGCGGGTTTTCATAGGACAGTGCTGTTTGAGGGTGTTGCAAACGCGTCGCGAGCGATGGCCAGACACGGCAAAATTCAACGCCGTATGGTTGAGCGCAGTCGCTGTTGCAGCATCCTCATTTGCTTCCGTGCACCACTTGCTATTCTGCCAAAGCGACTCGTCGTCGTCCCGTTGAGTTTTGTAAAAAGACTGGCTGAATCAATAGGCTGAATCTGACGTCGCCGTCAGATTCAGCCTGGCTTCGGGGTTTACCCCCAGGCGCGCTTGAGGACGGCCATGGCGTCGTCCAGTGTGACTTCGCGGGGGTTGAACATGATCGAACCGTCGTCGAGGGCCAGCCGTGCAATCCGCTCCAGCTGGTCCTGCTCGACCTTGCCGGTCTCCTGCAGGGTCCGGGGCAGTTTGCAGTGCTGGTAGAGCGCATCGCGCAGCTTACGGATGGCGGAAATGCATTCCTCGGCGCGGCGGTTGGCCGGCGTGGTGGCATAGACGTCCGGCCCGGCCATATACAGCAGCAGTTCGCCCAGCGGCTCGCGGATGGTCTCCAGGTTGTATTCCAGCACGTAGGGCAGGTACAGGCTCATGCACAGGCCGTGAGGCAGATGGCAGATCGCGCCGGTGGCGTGCCCCAGTGCGTGGACCAACCCCACCATGGAATTGGAGAAGGCAATGCCGGCCATGGTGGAGGCTTCGGCGAGCTCCAGTCGACTGTCGGTGTTTTTCGGATTGTCCATGACCTTCAGCAGATGCGTGCTGATTTTTTTCACGGCGGCCGTGGCGTAGGCGTCGCTGAGCGGATTCTTCGCCATGCAGGTGAAGGCTTCCGTGGCATGGGTGAGGGCGTCCATCCCGGTGGCCGCGGTGATGTGCGGCGGCAGGGTCAGCGTCATGCGCGGGTCGATGATGGCCGCGTCCGGCAGCAGGAACGATGAAGTGAAGGGCAGCTTCACCGACTTCTCCGTATCCGCAATCACGGCGACGGAGGTGACTTCCGACCCGGTACCGGCGGTTGTCGGCACGACGAAGAAGGGTTTCAGCGGACTGGTGAGAACGCCCGCGCCGGCGTAGGCGGAAAGATCGTCACCGCCCTCGGACACCAGAATGTTTACGGCTTTGGCGGTATCGATGGCCGAGCCGCCACCGACCGCAATAATCGAATCGCATTGCTCGCTGCGATAGATGCCGGCAATGTCCTTGACCACGTGAGTGGACGAATCGGGCGGCACGTCGTCGTAAATGGTCACGATTTCCTGACCGCCTTCTTCACAGGCTTCCAGTACCGGCTCCAGCAATCCGGCTGCACGCACGCCCTTGTCCGTAATCAGCAGCGGCCGACCGACGCCCAGGCCTGACAGCTCGTAGGGGATGTGTTCCAGCGCCGCCTTGCCGGCAATGACTTTGACGGGGCAGAAAAACTCGTAGTAACGCTGACTCATGATGCTCTCGCTGTGTCAAAGAATTGGGTGGCGACCTTCAGGTAGATGCGCGCTGCGCTGAGGACCTTCTGCGGCAGTTTGAGATTGGCCGGGTACTCCTTCACCGCACGGCTGGCCACCAGCTTGGGCAGGATAAAGACTTCCAGCCGGTTGAGGATGCGGGTCATGCGCAGCGCGTAGCTGATATCGCCGTCGACCAGCATGCGGTCGTGAGCGAAGGCCTCGGAGGTTTTTTCCTGGAATGACACCACCAGGAAGGCATGGGCGATGTGCTTGAACTGGATCGACAGGTCGACCGGTCGAGGCGGATTGTCGCCATGGTAGTGGAAGCGGCCCCCGCCCAGATGCTCCACCACCAGGGACGGCCCGTTGGGGCGGACCATCATCTCGAACAGAAAGCCCTCCGGGAGTTCCCTGGCTTCATCCCGGGCCGCCTGGTCCACTTCGCTGATGCCCTGCAGGGCCCGGCCCATCACCTGGAACATCAATTCAACATAGAGCCGCCGGGCCTGCAGCGCCATGGGTCTGAGAGGTTTGGCTAACATGGTTACCCGCCTTTCTTATCGTGTTTACTGATTTTTAGAGCTTTTACTCTATTAAGTCAACTGGTGACGCGTTGAACGGTCTGTCGGATTGGGCCAGAAAAAACGGAGTGACGTTGGGGGATACAAAAAAGGCCCGTCAATACGGGCCTTTGCGATACAACGGCAGGTTCTACGATTGCTGGAGCGCGGCGAGCTTCTGTTGGGCTTCTTTGGCCAGATCGCTGTCGGTCTGGGCAACAGCGGCGTAGTACTGGGCCGCTTCCTCCTTGCGATTCTGTTTCACGGCGATGTCGCCGAGACGCAGGTAGGCGATTGCGGTGGGCACGACCTTGTTGGCCGCTTCCAGGTCGGTGCGGGCCGCGCTGACTTTGTCGGCGTCGAGGTAGCCCAGACCCCGATACAGGCGGTAGCTGAACATCTCTGGATACAGGGACACGGCTTTATCGAAGTCCTTTTGAGCGGCGTCTTTTTTGCCCTGTTCCTTCAGGATCTGGCCGCGCAGGGCATAGAACGCCGGTTCCTTCGGTTCGATCTTGATGGCTTTGTTCACCTTCTCGAGGGCGGCGTCCATATTGCCCTCGTTGGCCATCTTCAGGGCCTCATCCTGGGCGTCGTAGGCGGGCTGCTTGCTGCGCAGGTAGGCCAGTTTTTTGTCATAAACCTGCTCGCCCCGATAGCCCCCGGGATTGCCGAGTTTGTCCACCAGGGCCTGGTTGGCGCGGACCCGTTCCTGGGAAGGCGGGTGTGAAGCAAACAGGCCATCGACCCAGCTGCTACTGTTGCCTTCGGCCAGCTTCACGAAAATCTGTTGCAGTTCGACAGCGGCCTGAGGGTCGTAGCCCGCCTTGACCATGTACTCGACACCATAGTGATCGGCTTCGAGTTCATTGCCCTGGCTGTATTGGGCCATTGTCAGCTGACTTCCCAGCGCCGCCCCGCCCATGATCAGCGAGGCGTAGTCGTTGTCCGAAAGGGCGATCCCGAGACCGGCGATGCCGGCGTTGAGGATCATGCCCTGTTGCATGCGCTGAACGCTGTGGCGAGCGGCGGCGTGAGTAATCTCGTGCCCCAGGACGGAGGCCAGCTGCGCTTCGTCTTCCAGCTTGGTGAGCAGGCCGCGGTTGATCGCGATCTTGCCGGAGGGGAGGGCCCAGGCGTTGGGCACGCTGCTGTTGAGGATCACGAATTCGTAGGGCAGATCCGGCCGGTCGCTGACGGCCGCCAGTTTCTGGCCGACACTCTGAACGTAGTCGGTCAGCTCCGGATCGGCCTGGTACAGGCCACCCTGCAGTTGCACCGTGGGCTTGTATTGCTCTTTGCCCATCGAGATTTCCTGGCTTTCGGAAATCAGCGACAACTGTCGCTCACCGGTGACTGGATTGACGGCACAGCCGTTCAGCGAGAGGAGCAGGCCCATCAGCAGGGGTAGAAGGGATAGTCGCAAATGTTTCACACATCACTCCATGAACCATTGAGGATTGCATCAGGTTATAGCATACCTTGACCGGATCGCGTGATGGACGTTAGCGCCTTGTATAATAGAGGTATTCGGGGCCATTGGTTATGCTTGGAGAGAAGGGTGACGCCGACGGCGCGCCTGTTTCATGCTGCTGACGGACGTCCCCGATGATACCTCTACTGGACCTGATGGCCCTGGCCTGGTTTTTGATCTGCTGGCTGGGATACAGCGAGTATTCCCGGCGCAAGGCCCACGACCGTCCGTGTCTGTCCAACACGTTGGACCTCTACCGGGAAGACTGGATGCGCGCCATGCTCAAGCGCAGCAACCGGATTGCCGACGCTTCGGTGGTCGGGAACCTGGAGCGCAACGGGGCCTTTTTCGCGTCCAGTTGCCTGCTGATCCTGGCGGGTTTGTTGACGGCGTTGGGCTACACCCAGGAAGTGATGGAGGTGTTCAGCACGCTGCCGTTTGCCAGCAGCGGTAACCGGTCGGTCTGGGAAATCCGGCTGTTCATGCTGATGCTGGTATTCGTCTACGCCTTTTTCAAGTTCACCTGGTCCATGCGGATGTACAATTTCGCGGCGGTGCTGGTGGGCGGCGCACCGTTGAGTGACGACAAACAGGTATCCCCGGCCTCCCGCGAGGCCTTTGCCCAAAGCTCGGCACGGGTCTGTAGTCTGGCGGGCGATGCATTTAACCTTGGGCTACGTTCCTATTATTATGCGCTCGCCGTGGTGACCTGGTTTGTACACCCAGCGTGTTTCATCATCGCGTCCACGTTGGTGGTGGTTATCCTGTACCGTCGGGAATTCCGCTCCGATGCGCTGGACACGTTGCGGTCGGGCAAAGTGTTCGACGACCCCGTATCCAAGAAAGGCGACGATCAGTAGGGCGGTCCTGCAAGCGCCATCGTTGCCACTGAGGTAGTAACTGGCATGAACGATTCAATCCGATTTGACCGGGTCAACCGGTTTATCCATACCCTGGAGCAGGTCAAGGCGCTGGGGATTGATGTGGCGGAGGCGCGCGAGAACCACCTGGTGCTGCGCCTGCCCTACAGCGAGAAAATCATTGGCAATCCCGAGTCGCGGATTATCCACGGTGGCGCCATCACCACGCTGATGGACACCACCTCCGGTTCCGTCATCATCTGTGCCCTGGACGACTTCGAGCTCTGTCCGACGCTGGACCTTCGGGTC
Source organism: Marinobacter mangrovi (assembly GCF_016798325.1). Classification (GTDB taxonomy): domain Bacteria; phylum Pseudomonadota; class Gammaproteobacteria; order Pseudomonadales; family Oleiphilaceae; genus Marinobacter_A; species Marinobacter_A mangrovi. The sequence goes on along the minus strand of NZ_JAERVO010000001.1, from coordinate 1,211,479 downwards.
GATTACATGCGTCCGGCCGAGCCGGACGAGGCGGTTTTGGCGCGAGCCGAGACCTACCGCGTCACCCGCAACATCATTTTCACCCGTTGTGAGGCCTATCAGGAAAGCCATGGCCAGACCATCGCCAATTGTGTGGCCACGTTCATGCGAATCGGCCGGGAAGCCACGCCGAAAGCCTATCGCGAATTGATCACCGGAGGTGCGGTATGACCAGCGCCGAGACCCTGCGCTACACCCAGGACACCGGAGATTTTTCGCGACTGCTGGCGGACATTCCCTATGCCGGCACCATCGGTTTGCAGTGCGATCGCTTTGGCGACGACCTGATCTTCCGGCTGCCGCGCAAACAGGACAACCTGGGTAACCCCATCCTGCCGGCCATCCATGGCGGGGTGATTGGTGGATTCATGGAGCTGTCCGCCGCCATCTATCTGATGATGTCCCAGGAATCCCTGCGCATGCCGCGCATCGTCGATTTCTCGCTGGACTATCTGCGCGCCGGTCTTGATCGCGAAACCTACGCCGAGTGCCGTTTGACGCGCCAGGGCAACCGCGTGGCCAACGTGATGATCACCGCCTGGCAGAAGTCCCGCAGCCAGCCGATCGCCACGGCCCGGGCCCATTTCCTGATGGAAGACTGACGCCTGTCGGTCATTTTCTGCCGGGCGATCAGGCAAGCTGACCGCCCGGAACGTTCCCGCTCAGCATTCCTCCTTGCCCAAAACGCTTGAAATGGAAGCAAGCGCCCCAATCTTCTTTGCCAGATCAAAAGTGGTTAGTCGGAATATCGGCTAATACAGCAACAAGACTGGTACCAAGCAAGGAGAACCATTCCCCATGACGGTCGAAACGCAGAAAGAAACTCTGGGCTTCCAGACCGAGGTGAAGCAGCTGCTCCACCTGATGATCCATTCGCTGTATTCCAACAAGGAAATCTTCCTGCGGGAACTTGTGTCCAACGCCTCGGACGCTGAAGACAAGCTGCGCTTCGCGGCCCTGAAGGACGACAGTCTGTTTGAGGACGATCCCGATCTGAAGATTCGTCTGGACTACGACAAGGACGCGAATACCGTCACGCTGACCGATAACGGCATCGGCATGAGCCGTGACGACGTGATCGAAAACCTGGGGACCATTGCCCGGTCCGGTACCGCTGAGTTTCTGAGCCAGCTCACCGGTGATGAAAAGAAGGACAGCAAACTGATCGGTCAGTTTGGCGTGGGTTTCTACTCCGCCTTTATCGTGGCCGATCGGGTCGAGGTCTTTACCCGTCGTGCCGGCCAGTCGGCGGAAGAGGGCGTTCACTGGGAATCCACCGGCGATGGCGAATTCACCATCGAAAGCGTCGACCGCCCCGCACGCGGCACCCAGATCGTGCTGCATCTGAAGCCGGAAGCCAGCGAGTTTGCCGATGGCTACCGCCTGCGCAACCTGATCAAGAAATATTCCGATCACATTTCGTTCCCGGTCGTCATGAAGGCGGAGAGCAGCGAAGAAGACGACAAGGATGCCGAGCCGAAGGACGAGACCGTCAACGAGGCGACCGCGCTCTGGACGCTGCCCCGGACCGAGATCTCTGACGAGGAATACAAGGGCTTCTACAAGCACATCGCCCACGACTTCGAGGACCCGCTGACCTGGTCCCACAACAAGGTCGAGGGCAAGCTGGATTACACCAGTCTGCTGTACATCCCCAAGCGCGCGCCGTTTGACCTGTACAACCGGGACGCGCCGCGCGGCATCAAGCTGTATGTCCAGCGTGTTTTCATCATGGATCACGCCGAGCAGTTCCTGCCGCTGTATCTGCGTTTCGTAAAGGGCGTGGTGGACTCCAACGACCTTTCCCTGAACGTCTCCCGCGAGATCCTGCAGAACGACAGCACCGTGGAGAACATCAAGTCGGCCCTGACCAAGCGTGTTCTGGATATGCTCGGCAAGCTGGCGAAGAAAGAGCCGGAAAACTACCAGGGTTTCTGGGACGAATTTGGTACGGTCCTGAAGGAAGGTCCGGCCGAGGACTTCAGCAACCGTGAGAAAGTGGCGGGCCTGCTGCGTTTCGCGTCCACCCATTCCGGTGAGCCGACCGAGAACGTCTCCCTGGCCGATTACATCGAGCGGATGAAGGACGGTCAGAAGAAGATCTACTACATCACGGCTGACAGCTTCACCGCCGCCAAGAGCAGCCCGCACCTGGAAGTCTTCCGCAAGAAGGGCATCGAGGTGCTGATCCTCTCCGATCGCATCGACGAATGGATGATGGGCTATCTCACCGAATTCGACGGCAAGCAGCTGCAGGACGTGGCTCGCGGCGAGCTGGACCTGGGTGAGGAAGAGACCGAGGAAGACAAGAAGCATCAGGAGGAGGCGACCGAAGCCCATAAAGGGCTGTTGGAGCGCATCAAGACGGCGCTGGATGATCGTGTCCAGGAAGTCCGCGTCACCAACCGTCTGACCGACTCGCCGGCGTGTCTCGTTGTGGGCGACTACGACATGGGCGCACAGATGAAGAAGATTATGGAAGCGGCCGGCCAGAAAGTGCCGGACAGCAAGCCGATCTTCGAGATCAACGTGGACCATCCGCTGGTGGCGCGCCTGGAGCAGGAGGGCTCGGATGAGCGCTTCGGCGATCTGGCTGCGGTTCTGTTCGATCAGGCCACGCTGGCCAGTGGCGAGCAGATCAAGGATCCCGGCTCCTATGTCAGCCGGCTCAACCGACTGTTGTTGGAAATGAGCAACGCCTGATGCAGTCGATTGTGGTGGACCTGGCCATCGGCCCTGAAGAGTGGATAAAGCTCTATCAGGGCGTGGCCCATGATGTCCGCACAGTGGCCCGGGACGGACGCAGCGTCCGTTTCCCGGCCCGCATTCTTTCCCGCTTTGCCCTCCGTGACGGTGTTCACGGGACCTTCCGGATCAATTTCGATAGTGAAGGGCGCTTCAAGGATATTGCTCGCCTTTAGTCTTTCCCTTCTTTCCATAGCTATTCGCTTTTAAATGCCTAGTCATAATTGATTGTGACTTTTCTCTTCGCAGGCCTAGATTTTTGCTGTGACACACGCAAAAGGAGAGAGGCATGGCATTGTCGAAGCGGAGTCGGGCGTTTCTTGAATGGATGGATTACTACGTGAACTATGCGCTTTCCCAGTAGAGGCCTGGCTGGGTCGATGTTCAAATCCAGGACTGGGAGCTCCTGGCAGGGAATCGAATGAACCGCCTTACCTACGCTGTATTGGACGGCCGTCCATGGCCGGCTAATACGACCGGGACGCCCTTGTTCCTCCTTCGGCAAGGCGGTTCATTCGATTCCGGGTCATCACGAGTTTTCGCGACCCACTAAAGAACGATGAGCTGGCCGCTGCTGACGTCGTCCGAATTGCGGGTTGTTCTTATCCGGTCCACCAATACCTTTCTTTCGCACCGCAACTCTCTACAATGGCGCCCAAAGACTCTTTGGATTTCCTGATGCGCCTGTTTCTCGCCCCGATGGAAGGGCTGGTTGATTGTTACATTCGTGAACTGCTGACGTCGGTTGGCGGCATCGATCGTTGTGTCACCGAGTTTATCCGGGTGACGCGTGGGACGCTGCCGGAGCGGGTCTATTACCGCTTTGCGCCGGAGCTGAAGCAGGGCGCCAAAACGCAGGCTGGCGTGCCGGTTGCGGTGCAGTTGTTGGGCTCCGATGTGCGACAGGTGGCGATTCATGCGGCGAAAGCCGCGGAATTGGGGGCGCCCCAGGTGGATCTGAACTTTGGCTGCCCCGCCAAGACGGTCAATAAGCACCGTGGTGGGTCAGTGTTGATGCGCGAGCCGGAGCTGATGCACGACCTGGTGGCGGCGGTTCGGGAAGCCGTCCCTGCAGCGATTCCGGTCACCGCCAAGATGCGGCTCGGCTATGACGACCGTTCCATGGGCGTAGCCTGCGGACAGGCTCTGGAAGCCGCTGGCGCCAGTGAGATCTGCATCCACGCCCGCAGCAAGGTGGACGGCTATCGGCCGCCGGCCTACTGGGAGGAGATCGCACGGGTTCGCGAACGGGTCCGTACGCCGATCATAGCCAATGGGGATGTCTGGTCCGTCGAGGATTACTGGCGTTGCCGCGAGGTGTCCGGCTGCGACGACGTGATGATTGGCCGTGGCCTGGTGGCGCGTCCCGATCTGGCCCGTCAGATCAAGGCCAGTCAGGTCGGTGAACCCTGTGAGGATTTGCCCTGGGCGGGTGTCGTCGAACTCCTGGTCGACTATTCACGCACCTTGCATACCTTCCTGGAAGGCCGTTATGTGACCGGCCGCATCAAGCAGTGGCTGAACTACACGCGCCGTCAGTACGTCGAAGCCGAGGCCTGTTGGCACAAGGTCAAGCGAGTCAGTGAGCCTGAAGAGGTTTGCCGGTTGTTGAAGGACAGTGCTGAGGCGGGATCGGAATGGCGGGTGAGCGCCTGAGGTTCCATTGAAAGACTGGCTGCGATGGCAATGCGCCACCGCAGCCAACCGAATCAGGCCTGGCGGCCTGTGGCTTTCAGTACGAAAGGCAGGGCGTCCGCAGCCGGGATGTCCTGGCGATCCGCATCGCTGCGGCCCTTGTATTCCAGGGTGCCGGCTTGCAGGCCACGATCGGAAATCACCACCCGGTGGGGAATGCCCACCAGTTCCATATCCGCGAATTTCACGCCCGGGCGCTCGTTGCGGTCGTCCAGCAGCACGTCCAGGCCGGCCTGGCGCAGCTGGTCGTACAGCTTTTCTGCCGCTTCCAAGACTGCCGGTGACTTGTGCGCGTTCAGCGTGACGACGGCCACTTCAAACGGCGCGATGGCCATCGGCCAGATGATGCCCTTGTCGTCGTGATTCTGCTCAATCGCTGCTGCGACGATCCGCGATACGCCAATGCCGTAGCACCCCATTTCCAGGATGGCGGACTTGCCGTTCTCGTCCAGCACCGTAGCGTTCATGGCCTGGCTGTACTTGTTGCCCAGCTTGAAGATGTGGCCCACTTCGATGCCGCGCTTGATTTCCAGGTGGCCGTCGCCGGTCGGGCTCGGGTCGCCCTCGACGATGTTGCGGATGTCCTCGACGCGGCCCAGCGGGACGTCTCGCTCCCAGTTCACGCCGGTCAGGTGGACGTCGTCCTTGTTGGCACCGCAGACAAAGTCCGCCAGGTGGGCGGCGCTGCGGTCCACGATCAGCGGGAGGGTCAGGTTGACCGGCCCGATGGAACCGATGCCACAGCCCACGGTGGCTTTGATCTCGTCCTCTGAGGCAAAGGTCAGCGGCTCGGCCACATCCGGCAGATTCTCCGCCTTGATTTCATTAAGCTCGTGATCGCCGCGCAGGATCAGGGCCACCAGGTTCGGGTTGCCGTCCTCATCCTCTGTGCCTTTTACGATCAGGGTCTTGATCGTGCGGTTGGCATCGATGCTGAGGAAGTTGGCGAGGTCGGCAATCGTGTGCTGATCGGGGGTATCCACCTCGGCCATGGTTTCGCCGGGAGCGGGACGCTCGCCAGTCGGGGCGACGGCTTCGGCTTTTTCAATGTTGGCGGCGTACTGGCCGCCGGTGCTGAAGGCGATGTCGTCTTCACCGGACGCAGCCAGCACGTGGAATTCGTGTGAGGAGCTGCCGCCGATCGCGCCGGAGTCCGCTTCGACCGCGCGGTAGTCCAGGCCCAGGCGGTCAAAGATGTTGCAGTAGGTCCGGTGCATCACCTGGTAGGTCTCGTCCAGACCGGCCTGGTTCAGGTCGAAGGAATAGGCGTCCTTCATGATGAACTCACGGGCGCGCATCACGCCGAAACGCGGGCGGCGTTCGTCGCGGAATTTGGTCTGGATCTGATAGAAGTTGGCCGGCAGGTCCTTGTAGCTCTTGAGCTCGTTACGGACCATGTCGGTGATGACTTCTTCGTGGGTCGGGCCAAAGCAGAAGTCACGGCCGTGACGGTCGTTCAGGCGCAGCAATTCGCCACCGTACTGCTGCCAACGACCCGATTCCTGCCAGAGCTCCGCCGGTTGGACGGCTGGCATCAGGACTTCCTGGGCGCCGCTTCTGTCCATTTCCTCGCGAACGATCCGCTCCACCTTACGCAGGACCCGCAGGCCCATGGGCAGCCAGGTGTAGAGCCCGGCCGCCAGTTTGCGGATCATGCCGGCACGAAGCATGAGCTGGTGACTGATGACTTCCGCGTCAGCGGGGGTTTCTTTCAGTGTGGCAATCAGATAACGGCTTGCGCGCATCTCGGGAGTCCGTGCTTCTGTTGTGGTTGATGGGGGCGGGTCAGTCGGCTCGCGCATCGTTCGTGCGGACAATGAACCGCCGGCCCGGTAAAGTATTCCTTTGATTCAATCAGCCCGCTATTGTACGGAGCCATTGTGGTCACGTACAGGTAGTGCGGGCGGCCCGGCCGTATTCCAATAAAAGGACAGGAGCAGTCTATGACCCTCAGTGCCAGCGAAGTGGAGGTGTTGATCCGCGAAGGCGTCCCGATGGCGGGGGATATCGGCTTCCGCGTCGATGAAGTGCGCAACGGATTTGCGCGGACCCGCGTTCCCTTTGCCGAGAATTTCGTGCGGCCGGGCGGGACGTTATCCGGTCCTGTGCAGATGGCGCTGGCCGATGCCACCATGTACGCCGCCATCCTGGCCTCTTTGGGCAAGGTGGAAATGGCGGTAACGAGTAACCTGAACATCAATTTCCTGCAGAAGCCCGCCCCCGCCGACCTGGTGGCTGAGGCTGTTGTCCTGCGGATGGGGCGCCGCCTGGCGTTCTGCGAAGTCCGCCTGCTGTCCGGCGAGGAAGAACGACTGGTTGCCCATGTGACCGGCAGTTACGCGCTGCCGGCCTGAGGCCCATTGCGGCCCTGGCCGGCGCGTAGCTACCGGCGGACCACGAGGTAAGCCGGAAAACATGATCGATACAAACAGCGTGTCCCCGCGTCGCCGACCTTTGCAGGCCCGCAGCCGGGAACGCGTGGAAACCATTCTCAAACACGCCACCCTGACCATCCACGATAGTGGCGTCGACGGCACCAGCATGTCGGCGATTGCCCGCAGTGCCGGTATGTCGCTGGCGTCTCTCTACCGGTATTTCCCGAACAAATCCGCGATCGTGAAAGCCATCGCCGAGCGGCATGTGGAGCGACTGGAGCGGTTGCTCCGCGAACGTCTGGCCAGTTGCGGGCCGGAGACCGTGGTCGAGACCCTGCTGGATGTCTACTACCTGTTTTATCGCGACGAACCGGCCTACAAGGCGATCTGGTCCGGCGTTGAGGCCATGCCGGAATTGCAGGAACTCGATCTGCAGGAGTTGCACGCCAATGCCTCCGATCTCGAGGCCTACCTGGCCGCCAACTGCCCGCAACTGCCGGACTCACGACGCTGGGCGGCCAGCGTGATGCTGCCGAGGGCTTGTGGCAGTCTACTCCGGCTGGCGGTGACGGTGCCCGAGCCGGACGCCGAAAAGCTGCTGGGTGAACTGAAGCGCATGGTGCGGGCGTATCTGGATGAGCTAATGATGACTGACCGTGGATAAGGACGTGTGATGGTGTGGATGCCCCGTTTGATTCGACCCTCCCTGTTGGGCCTTTTTAACCTGCTGATACTGGCCGGCTGTACCGGGGTTCCGGAAAAGGTGACGCCGGTTTCGGGCTTTGAGCCCGACCGATACCTGGGCACCTGGTATGAAATCGCCCGACTGCCCCATCCGTTTGAGGAGGGCTTGAGCTATGTCCAGGCGACCTACACCCGGAACGACGACGGCTCGATTGCCGTGCTCAACGAGGGCTTCAATGCGGAAAGTGGCGAGTGGGAAAAGGCTGAGGGCGTGGCAAAATTTGTGGAGACGCCTGATATCGGCCACCTCAAGGTATCGTTTTTCGGCCCGTTCTACGCGAGCTATGTGGTGATGGCGCTGGATAAGGACGACTACCAGTATTCCCTGGTGACCGGGCCGGACAAGGATTACCTCTGGATTCTTTCCCGCAGCCCCGAACTGGATGGCCGGGTGCGTGACCGTCTGGTGGAGCAGGCCCGGGAGGCCGGCTATCCCGTGAAGGATCTGATCTGGGTCAACCAGTCCGGCCAGCCGCCGCTCCCGCGGCCGGAATAGTCGGCTACAGGTAACCCAGGGGCAGGGCGGTGCTGTCGATCACCCGGCGCAGCACGAAGCTGGAGTGCACGCCGCTGACCCCCTGGATCCGCGTAATCTTGTTCAGCAGGAACTCATGGTAGTGGTCCATATCCGGCACCACGACCTTGATCATGTAGTCGGCGTCCTGCCCGGTGATCAGGTAGCACTCCTGGACTTCCGGGTATTCTCCTACCTGCCGCTCGAACGCCTCGAACCGCTCCGGGGTGTGCCGGTCCATGCCGATCAGGATGATGGCTGTCAGTGCCAGGCCCAGCTTCTTGTGATCCAGGATCGTCACCCGGCGGACAATGATGCCGGCATCCTCCAGGGCCTTTACCCGCCGGGAGCAAGGCGAGGGCGACAACCCCACCCGTTCGGACAGCTCCTGGTTGCTCAGCTCACCATGGCGTTGCAATTCCTCAAGGATTTTTCGGTCAATACGATCGAGCTTTACGAGTTTTTCGTTATTCACGGCAGGTTTCGCTATTAATTATCAAAATATTGGCGGAATCTTTCAATCATGGCTGAGATGAGCGAAAATTAGCAAGCACATTGCGCTTTATTTTTCTTATCCTGTTCACGTTGTCTGCGTTCCCGACCGCTTACCGGCCGTCACCCGGAAGCAGGCAGCCGGCATCAATCCGATGCCCGTCCCGGCCAAAAGCCAACGGACACAGGAAAGGATGCCCGTCAGCCTGATGCAGGCGGGCCACATCATTCTCGTTATTACTTGAACTCAGCAAGGAATCGTCATGGGATTCGATCATCGCAAATACGTTGCCTTCCAGCCGGTCCAAAAGACCGATCGCCGCTGGCCCGACCAGGTTATCCAACACGCGCCCACCTGGTGTGCCGTTGACCTGCGGGACGGTAACCAGGCGCTAGTGAAACCGATGACCGTTGCACAGAAGCAGCGCCTGTTCGACTTGCTGGTCAAGCTTGGATTCAAGGAAATCGAGATCGGCTTTCCGGCCGCGAGCCAGCCGGATTTCGATTTCTGCCGCAAACTGATTGAAGAGGACCGGGTGCCGGACGACGTGCGTATCCAGGTTCTCACCCAGGCCCGCCCGGAGCTGATCGCCCGGACCTATGAGGCGCTTGAAGGCGCCAGGAACGCGATCGTCCACGTTTACAACTCCACCTCGACCGTGCAGCGGGAGAAGGTGTTCCGGATGGATCGCGAGGGCATCAAGGAAATTGCCGTCAACGGCGCACGTATCGTGAAGTCGTACGCGGAGAAGCAGCCGGGCACCAACTGGACGTTCCAGTATTCGCCGGAAAGCTTCACCGGCACGGAGCTGGATTTTGCCGCCGAAGTGATCGATGCGGTCAACGAGGTCTGGCGTCCCGATCAGGGCCAGCCGGTCATCATCAACCTGCCGGCCACCGTGGAAATGGCGACGCCGAACGTGTTCGCCGACCAGATCGAGTGGATCTGCGACAAGGTGAAATACCGCGAGCATTTCCAGATCAGCGTCCACACCCATAACGACCGGGGTTGTGCGGTTGCGGCGGCGGAACTGGCCGTCATGGCCGGCGCCGATCGCGTCGAGGGCACGCTGATGGGCAACGGCGAGCGCACGGGCAACATGGACTTGGTCACCATGGCCATGAACCTGTACTCGCAGGGCATCGACCCGACGCTCGATTTGTCCGGCATGGCCGAGATCACCGATGTGGTGGAAGCCTGCACCGAGATTCCGACGCATCCGCGTCATCCGTACGCGGGTGAGCTGGTGTTCACCGCCTTCTCCGGCAGCCACCAGGACGCGATCCGCAAGTGCCTGTCCACCTACAAGGAAGGCGACAAGTGGGAGATTGCCTACCTGCCGATCGACCCGCGTGACCTGGGTCGTCGCTACGAGGAAGTGGTGCGCATCAACAGCCAGTCCGGCAAGGGCGGCGTGGCCTACGTGCTGGAGCGCGACTACAACATCGCCATGCCGCGCTGGTTGCAGATCGAGTTCAGTAAGGTGGTGCAGCAGGCTGCCGAAACGGAAGGCGGGGAAGTGGATTCCGACACCATCCACCGCCTGTTCGAGGAAAAATACCTCGCGGTTCGCCCCGATTGGCGTCTGCGGACCTACGACCTGCATCGCACCGATGAGGGCGTCACCGCCACCGTTGAATTTGGTGAACAGCGTCTTTCCGGAGAAGGCCTGGGCGCTGTGGAAGCGGTCGCCGCGGCGGTTGAACAACGGTTCGACGTGAGTCTCGCGGTGGAAGCCTACGAGGAATTCGCGCTGGGTGAAGGTACCAATGCCAACGCCATGGCCTGCATCCGCATCCAGGTGAACGGCGAGCCGCACAGCTCAGCGGCGCTGGCTGAAGACACCACGTCGGCAACCCTTCAGGCGCTGCTGTCAGCCGTGGCCCATCATGTGGAGGCGAGCCAGACCTCAACCTCGGGCACCGCTACGGCGTAACGACTGCAGGTCAGGAACGAAAAAAGCCGACACTGAGTGTCGGCTTTTTTGTTGGCGGGCCATGCCACGGAGGTGGCCTGCCGGCTTTCAAGCGATCAGAGCGGAGTCACGTTTTCCGCCTGCGGTCCTTTCGGGCCCTGAGTCACGGTGAACTGAACCTGTTGTCCTTCGGCCAGAGTGCGGAAGCCGTTTGCATTGATAGCGCTGTAGTGGACGAATACGTCACTGCCGCCTTCCTGAGCGATAAAGCCAAAGCCCTTAGCTTCGTTGAACCACTTGACGTGGCCCGTTTTCGTATCTGACATGAATCTATCCTGTCTATTCCTGAGGGTAAGCCCTTAACGGGAGGCTTCTCCGGGGAGAAAGCCGGAATGCTGAGAACTACAGAGAGTACCGAGGAAGGGACCAACGCAAAGCGACTCAAGCCGACCGTGGTAACGCATTCACTGAATACCGCTGTCTTTCCACAGCAAAAATTAGTATAGACCGTCTTCTGGACCCGTCAAAGAAAATCTTTGGCACTGGAAACAGGAAGTTGGAGAACATTGAGAGGCTGGAATCGGTCGCTGGAATGCGCCAATTTGGAGCGCTGGATGATCAGGCAATAACCAGTCGGCACCTCATTCAGCGCCGACCGGTTGTTCAGGGACTGTACAGCCTCAGGATCGAAAGCGGCTCTCGATGTCTTCGAGGATCGTCGGGTCGTCGATCGTCGACGGGACCTTGTATTCCTCGCCGTCCGCAATATTGCGCAACACCCGGCGCAGAATCTTGCCGGAGCGGGTCTTGGGCAGTCGATCCACGATCATGGCGCGACGGAAGCAGGCCACGGCGCCGATGCGTTCGCGCACCATGTCGACCAGTTCATCCTCCAGCTCGTCGTGTTCGATGGTGGCGCCATCCTTGAGCAACACCAGCCCGATGGGCAGTTGCCCCTTGAGCTCGTCGTGCACGCCGATGACGCAGCATTCGGCAACCGCCGGGTGAGAGGCCACGACTTCTTCCATCTCGCCGGTCGACAGCCGGTGTCCGGCCACATTTATAACATCATCGGTACGGCCCATGATAAAGACGTAGCCATCCTCGTCGATGTAGCCGCCGTCGCCGGTGGTGTAATAGCCGGGCAGGGGAGCCAGGTAGGTGTTGATGAAGCGTGACGAATCCCCCCAGATGCCGCTCAGGCAACCCGGAGGCAGCGGCAGGCGGATGGCGACCTGCCCCTGGTCGCCCGGTCGCACGGGTTGGCCGGCAAAGTCGAGGATCTGCACGTCGTAACCCGGTGAGGGCACCGTGGCCGAACCCGGTTTGGGCGGCATGGCCTCCAGTCCCACCGGGTTGCAGCAAATCGCCCAGCCGGTCTCGGTTTGCCACCAGTGGTCCAGGATCGGCAGGCCGGTCTTTTCCCGCAGCCATTCATACGTGGGCGGATCGAGCCGTTCCCCGGCCAGCAGAATGCGGCGCAGCGATGAGATATCGTATTTCGCCAGGTGGTCGGCTTCGGGGTCTTCCTTGCGCACCGCCCGGAAGGCGGTCGGCGCGGTGAACACGACATTGACACCGTGATCGGCACAGACCCGCCAGAACGCGCCGGCATCCGGCGTTTTGACCGGCTTGCCCTCATACAGGATGGTGGTGCAGCCCGTGATCAGCGGGGCGTAGACAATATAGCTGTGCCCGACGACCCAGCCCACGTCGGACGCGGCCCAGAACACATCGCCGGGTTCCGCGCCATACACCAGCGACATGCTGTAGCGCATGGCCACGGCATGGCCGCCGTTATCCCGCACCACGCCCTTGGGTTTGCCGGTGGTGCCGGAGGTGTACAACACATAGAGTGGATCGGTCGCCTTGACCGGCACCGGAGCGGCCGGCTGGGCATTGGCTTCCAGTTCAGCCCAATCGAAATCCCGACCTTCGATCATGCGGGCGTCCGCCTGGGGGCGCGCGTAGACGATGCAGCCCTCCGGCTTGTGTTCGGCCTGGTCGATGGCAGCATCCACCAGCGGCTTATAGGGAATGACTTTCTGCAGTTCGATGCCGCAGGAGGCCGTGAGAATCAATTTGGGTGTGGCGTCATCGATACGCACCGCCAGTTCGCGGGCGGCGAATCCCCCAAAGACAACGGAGTGAACGGCACCGAGGCGCGCGCAGGCGAGCATCGCGATCACGGCTTCCGGGATCATCGGCATGTAGATGATGACCCGGTCTCCCTTGGCCACCCCTCGCTCGGCCAGGGCGCCGGCGAAGCGGGCGACACGCTGCGTCAGCTCACTGTAGGTAAAAGACTGCTGCTGGCCGGTGACCGGGGAGTCGTAGATCAATGCCTTCTGGTCACCCCGGCCATTGCGGACATGCGCGTCGAGGGCAAGATCGCACGTGTTGAGCTCACCGTCCTCATACCAGGTGTAGGTGTACTCGTCGTGGCGTGTGAGGATCTTTTCGGGAGGCTTGAGCCACTCGATCAGCGCCGCTTTCTCTCTCCAGAAGTCATCGGGTGCATCGATTGATTTCCGGAATTCGTCGCGGTAACCCATGGAACCACCTCGCGTTGTTATCGGCATTGTGAAGGAGGATTTACCTTCACTTTAGGTGGTTAAATCTTGGTCGCTACTAGACGATTGGCTAAGGTTTCGCCCGGCCGTCGGAAAAGCGTCCGGGCGTCGGAGTCAGCTGTTTTCCGGAGGCTCGTCCTCCGGATAGACCGCCGTGACCAGGGCCTCCACATGGCCCTGGCCGAGACGGGCGGTAATGCTGTCGCCGGCGTAGAGATCGGACGCCCGGCGCACCACCGGTTTTTCGGCTGTGCCGACGATCGCGTAACCCCGGTCAAGCGTGGCCAGCGGGCTGACCAGTTGCAGGGCCTGACCGGCGTGGGCCAGGCGTTCCCGCTGCTCGCCCAGCCGCCACTGCAGGGCACGCTGAAGACGTTCACCTAACTGGGATGTGCGTTCCAGGCGTTCATTGAGCAGGCGTTGCGGGCTCTGGGCCGACAGGCGCTGCTGGTTCTGTTGCAGCTGCTGCTCGACGCGGGACAGGCGCTGACGCATGGTCGACAGCAGCCGGATCTCCTGTTCGTCCAGGCGTTGCTGGTAGGCCTGTAGCTCCCGGCGCGGATCCCGCAGGCGCTGTCCCAGGTGTCCCAACTGCTGGCTCATGTTGCGCAGGATGCGACGGATCACGCTGTCCAGGCGATGCAGTTGCTGGTCCAGGGTGCGTAACCAGGCGGTTTGATCCGGGGCCAGGTGTTCGGCGGCGGCGGACGGGGTGGGCGCGCGGAAATCGGCGACGAAATCGGCGATGCTGAAATCCACCTCGTGGCCGACGGCGCTGACGGTCGGCAGGCTGCACTCGGCAATGGCGCGGGCGACTTTTTCTTCATTGAACGGCCAGAGGTCTTCCAGGGAGCCACCGCCGCGACCAATGATCAGTACATCGGCGACGCCATGCCGCTCGGCCTTTCGGATGGCGTCCACGATCTCGTCGGCCGCGCCGGCGCCCTGGACGGACGTCGGGTAGAGGGTGACCGGAATGCCCGGACAGCGCCGTTTCAGCACCGTCAGAATGTCATGGACGGCGGCCCCGGTCGGTGACGTCACGATACCGATATGCCGTGGCACGGTGGGCAACGGCTTCTTGCGCTCCGTTTCGAACAGCCCTTCCGCCTGCAGCTTCTTTTTCAGGGCTTCGAAGGCCTGCTGAAGGGCGCCGAGCCCGGCCGGCTCCAGACTTTCGACGATGATCTGGTAGTCCCCGCGGGCTTCGTAAAGCGTCACTTTGCCGCGAATCAGGATCTGATCGCCTTCCTTCGGCGTCTTGCTGACCCGCTGGTTGTTGCCCCGGAACATGGCGCAGCGGATCTGGCTCTTGGCGTCTTTCAGCGTGAAATACCAGTGGCCGGACGAGGGGCGCGAAAACGAAGACAGTTCGCCTTCAACCCAGACCTGGAGAAAGGAAACTTCCAGTAAATGGCGCACCTGATGGTTGAGTTCACTGACCGAAAGCGCGCGCGGCCGGGACGTGTTGGCTGTTATATCCATAATTTGTAGGGGTTTTCCGAAGATCGGAACATTTAAAAAAGGCGAAATTTCAAAAAGATAAACAAATACGGGGCATGAATTCAGGTTTACTGTCCATTCACACCCTCATATAATAGATCGATTAAAGGGAGCGATGATAAACGCGCTTCGGCAACTCCTCCAGCGTCGCCTCGTGAGAAGAGCTGCTGAAGCGTTTGTTTTATCTGATATCCCTGATTTCTGCCGGTCCTGGCGCGCTGTATGGATTGCAAGAGTTTCCAGTGCCGGGGTTGTCAGGGGCAGGCCTCCCGGAAATTTAGCACGTTAAATTAAGGCGGGTCCCATGCTGCGTATTGCCGAAGAAGCCCTCACGTTTGATGACGTCCTCCTCGTTCCTGGTTATTCCGAAGTCCTGCCCAAGGATGTCAGCCTCGAAACGCAGCTGACGAAGGGCATATCCCTGAACATCCCCCTCGTGTCTGCCGCCATGGATACCGTCACCGGTTCCGAGCTGGCCATCGCCATGGCCCAGGAAGGCGGTATCGGCATCATTCACAAGAACATGACCGTTGAGCAGCAGGCCGCTGCGGTTCGCAAGGTCAAGAAATACGAAAGCGGTGTCGTGAAAGATCCGATCACCGTGACGCCGGAGACCACCGTTCGCGAACTGCTCGATATCACCGCGGCCAACAACATTTCCGGTCTGCCGGTGGTGGATGGCCGTGACCTGGTGGGCATCGTAACCGGTCGCGACATTCGCTTCGAGAGCCGCCTGGATACCCGCGTCTCTGACATCATGACGCCGAAGGAAAAACTGGTCACCGCGCCGGAAGGCGCCAGCCTGGACGAAGTGAAGAACCTGCTGCACCGCAACCGCATCGAAAAGGTGCTGGTGGTCAACGATGAGTTCCAGCTCAAGGGGCTGATCACGGTCAAGGACATCCAGAAGGCCAAGGATTACCCCCTGGCGTGCAAGGATGATCAGGGCCGCCTGCGTGTTGGTGCTGCCGTCGGCACCGGTGGCGACACCGAAGCCCGCATCGCCGCCCTCGCAGAAGCCGGCGTTGATGTGATCGTGATCGACACCGCCCATGGCCATTCCCGCGGCGTGATCGAACGGGTGCGTTGGACCAAACAGAACTACCCGGACGTCCAGGTGATTGGCGGCAACATCGCCACCGCCGACGCCGCTATTGCCCTGGCAGACGCCGGCGCGGACGCGGTCAAGGTCGGTATCGGCCCCGGTTCCATCTGTACCACGCGTATCGTCGCCGGTATCGGTGTTCCGCAGATTACGGCAGTGTCCAATGTTGCCGCTGCCCTGAAAGAGCGCGGTGTTCCGCTCATCGCCGACGGCGGTGTTCGCTTCTCCGGCGACCTCGCCAAGGCCCTCGCGGCCGGCGCCTACAGCGTCATGGTCGGCAGCCTGCTGGCCGGTACCGACGAAGCGCCGGGCGAAGTCGAACTGTTCCAGGGCCGCAGCTACAAGGCCTATCGCGGTATGGGCTCCCTGGGTGCCATGGGGCAGGGCTCCAGCGACCGTTACTTCCAGGACGCCAGCGAAGGCGTCGAGAAGCTGGTACCGGAAGGTATCGAAGGTCGCGTGGCCTGCAAGGGTCCGATGCGTGCCATCGTCCATCAGCTGATGGGCGGCGTTCGCGCCTCCATGGGCTACACCGGCTGCGCCAACATGGACGACATGCGGACGAAGCCTGAATTCTCCCGCATCACCAACGCCGGTATGCGCGAGAGCCACGTTCACGACGTGACCATCACCAAGGAAGCGCCGAACTACCGCGTGGGCTGATCGACCGCGCTTTCGGGTGTTTTAACGAGGTCTTGAGACCGGTTCCGGGGTGCGGGATATTGTCCTGTACCCCGTTCGTTTTTTCTGAATTGAGGATTTCATGGTTCAAAATATTCATGACCACCGCATTCTGATCCTGGATTTTGGTTCCCAGTACACCCAGCTGATTGCCCGCCGTGTCCGTGAGATCGGTGTCTACTGTGAAATCCGCCCGTTCGACATCACGCTGGAAGAGCTGGACGAGTTTCGTCCCAAGGGCATCATTCTGGCCGGTGGCCCCGAATCGGTGACCGAACTGGGTGGTCCCCGGGCTCCGGAAGGCCTGTTCGACCGTGACCTCCCGATCCTGGGTATCTGCTACGGCATGCAGACCATGGCCGAGCAGCTGGGTGGCCGTGTGGCCAGTTCCGAGAAGCGGGAGTTCGGCTACGCGCAGGTGAAGGTCCGCGCGGAAGGTCCGCTGTTGAAAGACATCACCGACCACCTGACCGAGCAGGGCGAGTCGCTGCTCGACGTCTGGATGAGTCACGGGGACAAGGTCGTGGCCATGCCGGAAGGCTTCGAGCTGCTGGCATCCACCGAGAGCGCGCCGATTGCGGCCATGCAGAACGTGGATCGCAACCTCTATGGCGTGCAGTTCCACCCGGAAGTGACCCACACCCTGCAGGGCAAGCGCATCCTGGAGCACTTCGTACTGAACATCTGTGGCTGCGAGGCGCTGTGGACGCCGGCTCAGATCGTTGAGGATGCGGTTCGCCAGATCCAGGAGCAAGTGGGCTCCGAGAAAGTGCTGCTGGGTCTGTCCGGTGGTGTGGACTCCTCCGTCACGGCGGCACTGCTGCACAAGGCGATCGGCGACCAGTTGACCTGTGTGTTCGTTGATAATGGTCTGTTGCGCCTGCACGAAGGCGATCAGGTGATGGACATGTTCTCGCGCAACATGGGCGTGAAGGTGATCCGCTCCGACTCCGAAGACCTGTTCCTGTCCAAGCTCAAGGGCGTCACCGATCCCGAACAGAAACGCAAGGTCATCGGCAACACCTTCATCGATGTCTTCGACGACGAGGCCGCCCGCATCAAGGACGTCAACTGGTTGGCGCAGGGCACCATTTATCCGGATGTCATCGAGTCCGCTGCATCGAAAACCGGCAAGGCCCACGTCATCAAGTCGCACCACAATGTGGGTGGTCTGCCGGAGACCATGAAGCTCAAGCTGGTCGAGCCGCTGCGGGAGTTGTTCAAGGACGAGGTCCGCCGCATCGGTCTGGAACTGGGTTTGCCGTACGACATGCTCTACCGTCACCCGTTCCCGGGACCGGGTCTGGGCGTTCGCATCCTCGGTGAGGTCAAGAAAGAGTATGCGGAAATCCTGCGCCGTGCTGACGCCATCTTCCTGGAAGAGCTGCATCGCGCCGATCTCTACCACAAGGTAAGCCAGGCGTTCGCGGTCTTCCTGCCGGTCAAGTCGGTGGGCGTCGTGGGTGATCAGCGCCGTTACGAATATGTCATCGCCGTTCGCGCCGTTGAGACCGTGGACTTCATGACCGCACGTTGGGCACGCCTCCCGTACGAAGTGCTGGAAACCGTCTCCAACCGCATCATCAACGAGATTTCCGGGGTGTCCCGTGTGACGTACGACATCTCCTCGAAGCCGCCTGCCACCATTGAGTGGGAATAAGCGGAAGCAAGAGCCGTCGGGAAATTAACGGGATGGTAACCGCACAGACAGGCGATCAGGCGCGTGACGATGTATTCTGGATGTCTCGCGCCCTTGATTTGGCCAATCAGGCGGCCTCAATCGGTGAAGTTCCGGTTGGGGCCGTTGTCGTGTTGGGCGGTCGTGAAATCGGCACCGGTTTCAATGCCCCGATTTCCGGCTGCGACCCGACTGGCCATGCCGAAATACGGGCGCTGCGCGATGCCGCGCGCCGGGTGGGGAATTACCGGCTGTCCGGAGCCACACTCTATGTCACGATCGAGCCTTGCATGATGTGTGCAGGCGCCATCGTGCATGCGCGTATTTCACGGTTGGTTTACGGTGCGACCGAGCCCAAGGCCGGTGCGGTGGAATCGTCCGCCCGTCTGTTGGATAGTGAAGCCTTGAACTGGTCTGTTGAGGTCGAGGCTGGAATACTCGCTTCACAATGCAGTGACAAGATAAGCACATTCTTTGCAGCTCGGCGAAAAGCGATAAAAGAACAGCGTCGTCGCAGGTGCGGGTAGAGCAGGGTTTGCGGCAGCGACGCCTGCATCGACAAACAAGCTGAATGGAAAGGGAAAGCTATGAAAGTTCTGGTAACCGGCGGCGCCGGCTATATCGGCAGTCACGTGGTGCGGCAGCTGGGCGAGGCCGGGCACGACGTGGTGGTCTACGACAACCTGTCGACGGGCCATCGCTGGGCCGTAACCTGCGGTGAACTGGTCGTTGGCGATCTGGCGGACGAAGAGGCGCTGGAAGCGCTGTTCAGTGCGCACAAGTTTGAGGCGGTTCTGCACTTTGCGGCGAACATTGTGGTGCCGGAATCGGTCAGCAATCCGCTCAAGTATTACGGCAACAACACCCGCAATACCCTGAACCTGCTCAAGGCAATCGAGCGCCACAGCATTCCCTACATGGTGTTCTCGTCCACCGCGGCGGTCTATGGCATGCCTGATGCACAGGTATTGACCGAGGATATGCCGCTGGCGCCGATCAACCCCTACGGCGCGTCCAAGATGATGAGCGAGCGCATGATCATGGACCTGGCGGCGGCCAGCTCCCTCAATTACGTGATTCTGCGCTACTTCAACGTGGCCGGCGCCAATGCCGAAGGTCTGCTGGGCCAGGCGACGCCGGAAGCCACCCACCTGATCAAGGTGGCCTGTGAGTGCGTCAACGGCGTACGCGATGGCATGCAGATTTTCGGGACGGACTACGACACCCGGGATGGCACCTGTATACGCGACTACATCCACGTCGAGGACCTGGCGAAAGCCCACGTTATGGCGCTGGACTACATGAAGCGGGGCGGTACGTCGGACGTGTTGAACTGCGGTTACGGTCGTGGCTTTACGGTGCGTGAAGTGATTGAGGTGGTGAAACGCCTGTCGGGCAACGACTTCCCGGTCACCGAAACCGAGCGCCGGGCGGGTGATCCAGCGGCTCTGATGGCGGACAATTCGAAAATTACCCGAACCCTGGGCTGGCAGCCGGACTACGACGATCTCGATACCATCGTCGGCACGGCACTGGCCTGGGAGGAAATCTGGCAGGCGCGGCAGAAGTAGGCGGTCTCTCTGCGCTGGCCAAAAGGGATTGAAATCTGAACGATTGAAAGGATGAAGGCATGAAAATTACGATCTTTGGAACCGGCTATGTGGGTCTGGTTACGGGTGCGTGTCTGGCGGACGTCGGCCACGAAGTCCTGTGTATGGATGTGGACCCGGAGAAAATCGACAAACTGCGCAACGGCATCATCCCGATTTATGAGCCGGGCCTGGAATCGATCGTCAATCACAACGTGTCAGCCGGTCGCCTGCTGTTCTCTACGGACACCCAGGAAGCTGTGGCCCATGGTGAGGTCCAGTTTATCGCGGTCGGTACGCCGCCGGATGAAGATGGCTCGGCCGACCTGCAATACGTTCTGGCTGTGGCCCGTTCCATCGGCCAGTACATGACCGGCTATAAAGTGGTGGTCGACAAGTCCACGGTTCCGGTTGGCACGGCCGACAAAGTGGCCGGCGCCCTGCGGGCCGAGCTGGACAAGCGTGGCGAAGAGCTGGATTTCGACGTGGTCTCGAACCCGGAATTCCTGAAAGAGGGTGCCGCGGTCGCCGACTTCATGAAGCCGGACCGCATCATTGTCGGTACGGACAGCGACAAGGCCGAAGGCATCCTGCGCGAGGTCTACTACCCGTTCAACCGCAATCACGACCGCATGATCTTCATGGACGTGCGTTCCGCGGAGCTGACCAAGTATGCCGCCAACGCCATGCTGGCCACCAAGATCAGCTTCATGAACGAAGTGTCCAACCTGGCCGAGCGCCTGGGTGCGGACATTGAGTCCGTGCGCCGCGGTATCGGTTCCGATCCGCGTATCGGCTATCACTTTATCTACCCGGGCTGCGGCTACGGCGGTTCCTGCTTCCCGAAAGACGTGACTGCACTGTCACGGACCGCCCGTGACTGCGACTACGAAGCACGCCTGCTGAACGCGGTCGAAGCCGTCAACATGGCCCAGAAGCACGTGCTGTTCGACAAGGTCAGCCACTACTTTGGCGGGGATCTGGAAGGCAAGACCATTGCGCTGTGGGGCCTGGCGTTCAAACCCAACACCGATGACATGCGTGAGGCGTCCTCGCGGGTGCTGATGGAGTCGCTGTGGAAGGCGGGTGCCAAGGTCCAGGCCTACGATCCGGAAGCCATGAAGGAAACCCAGCGGATCTACGGCGAAGAGCCCGGTCTGCAGCTGTGCGGCACCAAGGAGCAGGCACTGAAAGGGGCCGACGCACTGGTCATCTGCACCGAGTGGAAAGAGTTCCGGTTGCCGGACTTTGAGGTCATTTCTGAAGCACTGAGTCATCCGGTGGTGTTCGACGGTCGTAACCTTTACGAGCCTGAAATGCTCGAGCGCCATGGCCTGATTTACTATGCTATAGGCAGAGGTAGAAACCAGTTTTCCGCAACCGGGAGTTGAATATGAGTGGGACAGCGCCGTTTGTCCTGCATGAAAAACTCGCTGAAGACACGCTTCCGCTGGCCAGCAGTGAGCTGAGTGAATTGCGGCTGATGAACGACAGCCACTATCCCTGGCTCCTGCTGATTCCCAAACGGGTGGGTGTCCGGGAAATCTACGAATTGGCGCCGCCGGATCAACAGCGCCTGCTTCGTGAGTCGAGCGCGGTGGGCGAGGCCCTGATGACCGCATTCGACGGGCACAAGCTCAATGTGGCTGCACTGGGGAACATGGTTCCCCAGCTGCACCTGCATCACGTGGTTCGGTTTGAGGGCGATCCGGCCTGGCCCGGACCTGTTTGGGGTGTGGTGCCGGCGGCACCCTATGCGGAAGCGGACCTGCGAGACATGCAGAAGAAACTGGTTCCGGTGATTTCAGCCTACCGCTCGGTATCCTGACCGGGCGGCGCTGGCTTTTTCAGGTCCGGAACCCTCTTTCCCCCTGGCGCGCCAGCGCCTGGGCGCCCACCAGTATCATTCTTAATTCCGCCTTCAGCTTATCCTGCAGTTCGCTCTTCTCCCGCGGCGTCGCATCGAGGACTTCGGCCCCCTGGTTGAACACCAGTGTGACCATGGCTTCCGCAACCAGCTTGGCGTCGGAAAGCGGCTTATGCTGCTCCTCGGCAAAACGGCGCAGGTCATCCGCCAATTCGGTCACGAAATGATCGATTTCGGCCTGAATGGCCGTCCGGAACGTCTTGGAAACACCGGTGCGCTCGCGCAGCATCAGTCGGAACAGGTTGGCGTTGTTGTGCAGGTACTCCATGAACGTATCCACGGAGGTGTTGATCGCGCTGCCATTACGGGCAATGCGTTTTCGTGCCTGGCGCATCAGCTGACGCAAGGCAACGCCGCCTTCATCGACCAGGGCCAGGCCAAGTTCGTCCAGTTCGGCAAAGTGCCGGTAGAAGGAGGTCGGCGCGATACCGGCCTCCCGGGCAACCTCGCGCAGGCTCAGGCTACCGAATCCGCGCTCGGCGCTCAGTTGGCGCAAGGCGGCATCCATCAGGGCTCGACGGGTTTTCAGTTTTTGTTCGGCTCGGGCGGACACGCTGTTCTCCAGGTCCAGAAATACGTGCGGGCGCTGGAATTCCGGTGGGGACTCCAAGGGTTTTCGGCCCGGGAAAAGCAACACATGTTACCTTTCGCGGGAGGAGGCGTCATCCGCGTTCCCGACCGGGTGTCGTCGGACCGGTTCAATGCAACCGGACAACGCCACAATTCCGTATGATCGCGGCCTGATTTTGCTGGCGGTTATGTTTATAATATGCGGCCTTCAAACCGATGGGTCGGGCGCGTGTTGCGGACCAGGTGCCTGGGAGTACCGGTCACCCGGTTATCACGGGACAGACTCGGCGGTTTTCCGATAATGTGACCAGCGCTCCGGCGCAGTGGGCTGGCGGTTCCAGGCCGGTCCCGGCGAAGTGAGATGGCTGGTGTTGGTTATATTGTGGGGATTCAGTCAATGCCGATTTACGAATACGTCTGTGATGCGTGTGGTTTCGAGAAAGACGTCATCCAGAAAATGAGTGACGCACCGTTGAGCGTGTGCCCCTCATGCGAAGCGGAGAAGTTCCGCAAGCGGATTTCCGCGGCCGGTTTCCGTCTGTCCGGAAGCGGCTGGTACGAAACCGATTTCAAGACCGGTAGCAAAAAGAATCTGGCGGAGAAGGGCGGCGAGTCCGGATCCGGGAGCAAGACTGAGTCAACGGCTGGCTGAGTCTCTGAACACACTGAACACTGATTAACAGGAAAGGGTATGCGCAGTCACTATTGCGGTGGAATCAACGAATCACATATCGATCAGGACGTGACCCTCTGCGGCTGGGTTCATCGTCGCCGCGACCATGGCGGGGTTATCTTTCTGGATCTGCGTGATCGTGACGGCATGTCCCAGGTCGTGGTGGATCCGGACACGCCGGAAAGCTTTGGTCTGGCGGAGAAGGTCCGCAGCGAGTTCGTGATCCAGATCACCGGTCGCGTGCGTCGCCGTCCGGCGGGTACCGAAAACGCCAACATGCCGACTGGCCAGGTGGAAGTCCTGTGTAAGGAACTGACCATCCTGAACGCTGCGGCCACACCGCCGTTCCCGCTGGACGAGCACGTCGATGTGGGTGAGGACGTGCGTCTGCGCTACCGCTTCGTCGACCTGCGCCGTCCGGAAATGCTGAACCGCCTGCGTTTCCGTTCGCGGGTCACCAGCTACATCCGCAACTACCTCGACAGCCACGAGTTCATGGATGTGGAAACGCCCATCCTGACCCGTGCCACGCCGGAAGGTGCGCGCGACTACCTGGTGCCGAGCCGGACCCACGAAGGGTCGTTCTTTGCACTGCCGCAGTCTCCGCAGCTGTTCAAGCAGTTGCTGATGGTGTCCGGTGTGGATCGTTACTACCAGATCGCCAAGTGTTTCCGTGACGAAGACCTGCGGGCCGACCGTCAGCCGGAATTCACCCAGGTGGATATCGAGGCTTCCTTTATTGACGAGCAGGGCCTGATGTCCATCACCGAAGGCATGGTGCGCGAGCTGTTCCGCGACGTGCTCAAGGTGGACCTGCCGGAATTCCCGCGTATGCCGTATTCCGAGGCCATGCAGCGTTTCGGCAGTGACAAGCCGGACCTGCGTATTCCGCTCGAGCTGGTGGACGTCGCCGATCTGGTCGAGAGCGTGGACTTCAAGGTCTTCGCCGGTCCTGCCAAGGACCCGAAAGGTCGCGTCGCGGCCCTGCGTCTGCCCAAGGGCGGCGAGCTGACCCGCAAGCAGATCGATGAGTACACCAAGTACGTGGGCATCTACGGTGCCAAGGGTCTGGCCTACATCAAGGTCAACGATCTGAGCCAGGGTGTGGCGGGCCTGCAGTCGCCGATCATCAAGTTCCTGGGCGATGACGTTGCTATGGCGCTGATCGAGCGCGTCGGTGCGGAAGACGGCGATATCGTTTTCTTCGGCGCGGACAAGACGACCGTGGTCAACGAGGCGCTGGGCGCTCTGCGCGTGAAACTGGGCCACGACCTGAACCTGCTGACCGCCGAATGGGCGCCGCTGTGGGTCGTCGACTTTCCGATGTTCGAGGAAGACGGCAATGGTGAACTGACAGCCATCCACCATCCGTTCACCGCGCCGTCCTGCAGCGCAGAAGAGCTGGCGGCGGATCCGGCCAACGCGCTGTCCCGTGCCTACGACATGGTGCTCAATGGCACCGAGCTGGGTGGCGGTTCCATCCGTATCCACAACGAAGACATGCAGGAGGCGGTGTTCCGCATCCTGGGCATTGACGAGACGGAAGCCCGCGCCAAGTTCGGCTTCCTGCTGGATGCGCTGAAATTCGGTTGCCCGCCGCACGGTGGCCTGGCCTTTGGTCTGGACCGCCTGGTCATGCTGATGACCGGTGCCAGCTCGATCCGCGACGTGATCGCCTTCCCGAAAACCCAGAGCGCCACCTGCCTCATGACCCAGGCGCCGGGCGAAGTGGACGAGCGCCAGCTGAAAGAGCTGCACATCCGTCTGCGCAAGCCGGCCGTCGCCAAGGGTGTCGAAGGCGAGGCCAAGAAGGAAGACTGATCCTCACCGACGACAGACGTCTCTCCCGACCGTGGCCACTCCCCGGTCGGGAGTGCTCGTTGAGTAGCTTTTGCATTTACCACTTGATGGAGTGATTCATGGCAGGTCACAGCAAATGGTCCAATATCAAGCATCGCAAGGCGGCTCAGGATGCCAGGAAAGGCAAGGTTTTCACCAAGCTCATCCGTGAGCTGACCGTTGCCGCCCGTCAGGGTGGAGCGGATCCCAACGACAATCCCCGTTTGCGTGCCGTGGTCGACAAGGCACTTACCGCCAACATGAAGAAAGACACCATGGAGCGGGCGATCGAGCGGGGTGTCGGCAATTCCGACGACACCAATTACGAAGAACTCACCTACGAGGGGTACGGTCCCAACGGCGTCGCCATTTATGTGGAGGCGATGACCGATAACCGCAACCGTACGGTGGCTGAGGTGCGTCACGCCTTCAACAAATTTGGTGGCAACTTGGGTACGGACGGCTCCGTGGCCTACCTGTTCACCAAGCAGGGCGTGATTTCCTACGGTCCGGAAACCGATGAAGAGTCGCTGATGGAAGCGGCGCTGGATGCGGGTGCCGAAGACCTGGCCAAGCAGGAAGACGGTTCCTTCGAGATCGTCACCCTGCCGGAGCAGTTCCTCGACGTGAAGGAGGCGCTGGTGGCATCCGGTCATGCGCCGGACAACGCCGAAGTGACCATGGTGCCGGCCACCTACATCGAGCTGGATCGGGATGCCGCCGAAACCATCCTCAAACTGATCGACATGCTGGAAGATCTCGACGACGTTCAGAATGTCTATTCCAACGCCGACATCCCGGCCGAGGTAATGGACGCCCTGAATGCCTGATTCTGGAGCAGCCGGAGACTGGGTGTGTCGATAATTCTGGGTGTGGATCCCGGCTCGCGGGTCACCGGCTACGGGCTGATCCGCAGCAACGGTCGCCTGACCGAATACCTGGACAGCGGCTGTATCCGCATGGGCGAGAAGCCCATGGCCGAGCGTCTGCAGGTGATCTATCAAGGTCTGGCCACCCTGATCGACCAGTTCCGCCCCGACGAGTTTGCCATCGAGCAGGTGTTCATGGCGCGCAACCCGGATTCCGCCCTCAAGTTGGGACAGGCCCGGGGCGTGGCGATCGTCACGGCGGCCAATTCGGGGTTGCCCGTCAACGAGTACTCGGCCCGACAGGTCAAGCAAGCGGTGGTCGGCAAGGGCGGGGCCGACAAGACACAGGTGCAGCACATGGTTCAGAGTATCCTGAAGCTGAACAAGCGGCCTCAGGCGGACGCCGCCGACGCCCTGGCGATTGCCCTGTGCCACGCCCACATGAGTCAGAGTATTGGCCGCATCGCGGCCGGCAGCCGCGTTCGGGGCGGTCGGCTCCGGTAGGCAGACAATAAAGACGACAATGACAGGCGACGCGCTCCCGTGTCGCTCAGGCAGCGAGGAGGCAGTGCGTGATAGCCCAGATCCGCGGACGACTGATCGAGAAAATGCCCGGCCATGTTCTGGTGGACTGCAACGGCCTCGGTTATGAACTGGATATTCCCTACACCACCTTTTTCCATCTCCCGGAATCCGGTAAGGAGGTGACACTCTTTACGCACTTCTCGGTGCGCGAGGATGCCCAGAACCTGTATGGTTTTGCCGCTCGGCTGGATCGCGACCTGTTTCGCCTGTTGATCAAGGTAAACGGCGTCGGCCCGAAGATGGCGCTGGCGATCCTGTCGGGTCTGGATTCCCAGCAGTTTGTGCGCTGCGTCGATAATCGGGATGTGGCCTCGTTGGTCAAGATCCCGGGTGTTGGCAAGAAAACCGCCGAGCGGCTGCTGATCGAAATGGGCGATCGCCTTGGAAAGCTTGAAGGCATGCCGCAGATCAATGCGGACGCGCCGACCCTCAACACCGCCAACCAGCCTGACGCCCACAAGCCGGAAGACGAGGCGGAAGCGGCCTTGATTTCACTGGGTTACAAGCCCCAGGAGGCCGCCAAGGCCGTCAGTCGCGTGGCCGAAGCCGGCATGAGTTCCCAGGAAATGATCCGTCTGGCCCTGAAGAACATGATTCCCGCCGGTTGAACTCTCCCGGAACACAGTGTCTGATAGTGTCACCAGCCTGCACAGGCGCATAAAAAACGTCCCGCTCACCCTGACTGCGACAGCTATCCAGGACTGGCGGGACGTTACGTCGTTTTGTTTAAATGCAACTCAAGTTGCCGTCTGACAAGAATCTGACCAGAGCGTAACGTGACAGCGGGACTCGCGTTTGTAAAATGAACGTGAAATGATGTTGAACGCGTCGCCACGGAATACAGATAAACAACAGGATGCCCGCGAACCAACGCCATGATTGAATCCGATCGCCTGATTTCACCGCAGAGCAGTGCGTTTGAAGATGTACAGGATCGTGCTATTCGTCCCACATTGCTGTCCGAGTACGTCGGCCAGTCTGCGGTTCGGGAGCAGATGGAGATCTTTATCTCCGCGGCGCGTCGTCGCCAGGAAGCTCTCGATCACGTCCTCATTTTCGGCCCGCCGGGTCTGGGTAAGACCACGCTCGCCAACATCATTGCCAATGAAATGGGTGTGGCGATCAAGACCACATCCGGTCCGGTATTGGAAAAGGCCGGCGACCTGGCGGCCATGCTCACCAATCTGGAAGAGGGCGACGTTCTCTTTATCGATGAGATCCATCGTCTGAACGCGGCCGTCGAGGAAGTGCTCTATCCGGCGATGGAGGACTACCAGCTCGATATCATGATCGGTGAGGGGCCAGCGGCCCGTTCGATCAAGCTGGATCTGCCGCCGTTTACCCTGGTGGGCGCGACCACCCGGGCGGGCTTGCTGACCTCGCCGCTGCGGGATCGCTTCGGCATTGTCCAGCGGCTGGAGTTCTACAACAACGCCGACCTGACCCACATTGTCCAGCGCTCGGCGTCGCTGTTGGGTGTGGAGATGGAAGACGCCGGTGCCCGGGAAATCGCACGCCGTTCACGGGGGACGCCGCGGATTGCCAATCGCCTGCTGCGCCGGGTGCGCGATTACGCCGAGGTGAAAGCCGACGGCGTGATTACCGCTGAAGTGGCGGATCTGGCGCTCAATATGTTGAAGGTGGATAACCAGGGCTTTGACCACATGGACCGCCGTTTGCTTCTGGCCATGATCGAAAAGTTCGACGGTGGCCCGGTGGGCGTAGAGAGCCTGTCAGCGGCGATCAGTGAGGAACGCGGCACCATCGAGGACGTGCTGGAGCCGTTCCTGATCCAGCAGGGGTATATGGTCCGCACGCCCCGCGGGCGTATGGTGACCAACCATGCCTACCTGCACTTCGGCGTGACGCCGCCGGGCAGCGATTCGGAGGGGCAATAGCATGGAAGCGCCGAAACACGAGTTTCGTTGGCCGGTACGGGTCTATATCGAAGACACCGATGCCGGCGGCATCGTCTATCACGCCCGCTATCTGCACTTTATGGAGCGGGCGCGCACCGAGTGGGTGCGCAGTCAGGGGATCGCCCTGCGGGCCGGTCTTGCGGACAACATCAGTTATGTCGTGCAAAAGATGGACATTCACTTCCGGCAGCCGGCCCGGCTCGATGACGAGCTTTGGGTCTCGGCGAATCTGGTGTCCAGCGGTCGCGTCTGGTTTGGCTTCAAGCAGCAAGTCATACGCCAGTCCGATGGGGCGTTGCTGGCGGAAGCGGATGTCAAAGTGGCCTGTGTGGCGTTGGACACCGGGCGCCCCCGAGCATTGCCGGAGGCCATGCAGGCCGTCGTCAGGGAAATTACAGCGAATTGAAGGGCCGGTGCGGCCCGAGTCAGATCCAGGAGTGAAACGTGGAGTCACATCTTTCGGTTTGGAGTCTTGTTGCGAACGCCAGCTTCCTGGTCCAGGTGGTCATGTTGCTGCTCGTCCTGGCCTCGGTTATCTCGTGGGCCCTGGTGTTCCAGCGCCTCCAGGTGTTCAAGAAGGCACGCAAGGCCCAACTGGTCTTCGAGGAAAAGTTCTGGTCCGGCATGGATCTGGGGCAGCTTTATCGTGAGGTCAGCAATGATCCGACGGCCCACAGCGGTCTTGAGTCGGTATTCCGGGCCGGTTTCCGGGAGTTCTCAAGGCTGCGCCAGCAAAGCCAGGATCCCGATGCGGTGATGGACGGCTCCCAGCGTGCCATGCGGGTGGCGTTGTCCCGGGAGCAGGAAAAACTCGAAGCGCACCTGCCGTTCCTGGCGACGGTCGGTTCCACCAGTCCTTACGTGGGGCTGTTCGGCACGGTCTGGGGGATCATGAACTCCTTCCGCGGCCTGGCGCAGGTTCAGCACGCCACCCTGGCGACCGTCGCGCCGGGCATTTCCGAAGCCCTGATTGCCACTGCCATGGGTCTGTTTGCCGCAATTCCAGCGGTTGTGGCCTACAACCGGTTTGCTGCCAAATCCGACGCGTTGCTGAAGAACTACGAAACCTTCGCCGAAGAGTTTTCCAGCATCCTGCACCGTCGTGTTCACAGCAGCGAGAAAGGCCGCGCAGCCTAAGCTGTCGGGAGGCACAGTATGAAAAGTACGGGAATTACCTCGACGCCGCGGCGTAAGCCCATGGCCGAGATCAACGTGGTGCCTTACATCGACGTGATGCTGGTGCTGCTGGTGATCTTCATGGTGACGGCGCCGATGATGACCCAGGGGGTCAAGGTGGATCTGCCGGAAACCACCTCCGATCCGATGCAGGCACCAAAAGACGTTGAGCCTGTCATTGTTTCTGTGGATGCCAACGGCGCGTACTACATCGAAGTGGGTGACAAGGGCTCCGATCCCATGCCGTTGCCGACTTTGACGGAGCAGGTCAACAAGGTTCTTTCCGGTCGCAGCCAGCGCGATGTGCTGGTTCGAGGCGACCGGAATGTGCAATACGGCACGGTGGTCCGGCTGATGGCGGCCCTGCAGTCGGCTGGTGCAACCAGTGTCGGGCTGATCACGGAGGAACCGGAAGGTTGATTCGGTTGTGACGGATAATAAACGCGAACCCAATGATTATCTGTCGCGCCCGCCCTGGCGCAGTCCGGTGGCTCTGTCCATCGCGCTGCACGTGGGGATTGTGGTGTTTTCGCTGGTGGGCTGGTCCTGGTCCAAGCCCAGTCACGAGCCGCCTCCGCGCAGTATCCAGGCCCGGCTGATCATGCCGGAGCCAGTGGCCGCGCAGAAGCCGGAGGTCAAGCCACCGTCGCAGCCGGAATCACAGCCCAAGCCGGATCCCCAGGAAGAGGCCCGTAAAAAGGCGGCGGAACAGGCCAAGGCTGAGGAACAGAAGCGCCAGGAAGAGGCCCGCAAAAAGGCCCTGATTCGCGAGAAAGAGAAGCAGGAAGCGGCCGCCAAGGCGAAAGAGGAGGCCCGCCGTAAAGCCGAGGCCGAAGCGGCGGCTGCCGCCAGGAAAAAGGCGGAAGAGGAAAAGCGGCGCAAGGAGCTGGCCGAGAAGAAGGCCGCTGAAGAGAAGCGCAAGGCGGAAGAAAAAGCCGCCGAAGAGCGTCGCAAAGCCGAGGAAAAACGTAAGCAGGAAGAAGCGGAGCGCAAGCGCCAGGAACAGCTGGCCAAAGAGCGGCGTGAAGCGGAAGAGAAGAAGCGCGAGGAAGAGCGCCGCAAGCGCGAGCAGCAACTGGCGACGATGGCCGAACAGGCGCAGCAGCAACAGGAAGCGGCCGCACGTGAAAAGGCGGAGGCTGCCGCAGCCGCCAAGGCACGGCAGGCCCGGATGGCTTCGGAAAGCGAAAAATACGAGGCCCTGATCCGGCAGAGGCTGAGTGATGCCTGGTATATCCCGTCGTCTGCGCGCAAGGGGCTGAAAACGACACTGGAGATTACGTTGCTGCCGACCGGCGAGCTGGTCTCGGTCAAGATCACCAACAGCAGCGGCAACACAGCGTTTGATAACTCGGCTCTCAGTGCCGTTCGGGGTGTGAGTCGCTTCCCGGTGCCGGACGATGCGGACGTGTTCAACACGTATTTCCGCCGGTTCTCGATTCAGTTCGACCCGGAAACGCTCAAGTAGGGTGCTGATTTAAACCGATCGACAACGACAGGATGCACAGAATGATGCGTGTGATAGTGACCATGGTGCTGGCCGCCTGTATCGCGCTCCCGGTTCACGCGGAGCTGATGATTCGGATTACCGAGGGGGCCGACAACGCCATCCCGGTGGCGGTGGTGCCGTTCGGTAAAGCCGATGGTTTCCAGCCCAGTGAGAACATCAGCCAGATTGTCCACGAAGATCTGGCGATGAGCGGTGAATTCAAGCCGCTGGCGACGGAGCGCATGCTGAGCCTACCCACCAACGGCGACGATGTGTTTTACCGGGACTGGCGCCTGCTGGGCCAGAAATACCTGTTGGTCGGCCAGGTGCAGCCGGCGGGCGGCGACAAGGTGTCGGCCCGCTATGAGCTGTTCGACGTCAACCGCGAAAAGCGCATCATGGGGGAAACCGCGTCTGTAGCCTCCAACAATCTGCGCACGCTGGCCCACCACATCAGCGACAAGGTGTACGAGGCGATCACCGGCAACAAGGGCGTTTTCTCCACCCGCATTGCCTACGTCACCCTGGATATGGAGAACGGCAAGCGCATCTATCGTCTCAACGTCAGCGATGTGGACGGCAAGCGGGCGAGTGTCCGTCTCAAGTCGAGCGAGCCCATCCTGTCGCCGGCCTGGTCCCCCGATGGTAAGAAGCTGGCGTACGTGTCCTTCGAGACAGGGCGCCCGGCAATCTATATCCAGGAACTGGCGAACGGTAAGCGTACACGGATCGCCCAGTTCCCCGGCCTGAACTCGGCGCCGGCCTGGTCACCGGATGGCGACTCGCTGTTGATGACCCTGTCCCGCGACGGCAATGCCGAAGTCTACAAGATGGACGTGGCCAGTCGGAAACTGACGCGGATGACGGATCACTGGGCGATCGATACCGAGCCCGACTGGTCGCCCGACGGCGATTCCTTCCTGTTCACGTCGGATCGGTCCGGTGGGCCACAAATCTACATGATGGATGCCGATGGCGGCGACCTGCGTCGCTTGACCTTCGGCAGTCGCTACAACGCACGTCCCCGGTTCAGCCCGGACGGCGAACACATTTTCTATGTTCACCAGCGCGATTCCTATTTCCACATTGCGCGGATGAATATCGAAAGCGGGGAGGAGACGATTCTGACCCGGACCAAGCTGGATGAGTCGCCCAGTGTGGCTCCCAATGGACGTCTGCTGATCTATGCAACCCAGGAAGGGGGCAAGAGTGTGCTTGCGGTCATTTCCGCCGACGGTGGTTCCAACTACATTCTCCCGTCGCGTTTCGGTGATGTGCGTGAGCCGGCCTGGTCACCCTTCCTGAATTGACGTTAAAACGGTAACTTATAGGCCACTGGGTCAGTTCCGGATGCAATCCGGCGTTCAGCGGCTCACACATCAAAACCAATCAAGGAAAAGACAATGATTCGTACCTATTCCAAGTTATTCGCATTGCTGGTTGCCATGGGCGTCATGGCGGGCTGTAGTTCAACCGGTGGCACGCAGGAAGAAGGTGCTTACGGCTCCGATGTCTCTGCCGTTGATCAGGAAGGCGGTAGCGAAGTCTACGGCGGTGAAGGTTCCAGCGGTGTTTCCTCTCAGACCATGACTGACGAGGAGCGTGCCGCACAAGCTGAACAGGCGGCCCAGCAAGAGCAGGCGGCCATGCGCAAGATCACCACGTTCTACTTCGATTTCGATACCTCTGAAATCAAGTCCGAGTCCCGCGACGTGCTGATTGCTCACGCCAAGTATCTGGCAGCGAACCCGAACCGCAGTGTCCGCCTGGAAGGTCACGCGGACGAGCGCGGTACCAAGGAATACAACCTGGCCCTGGGTGAGCGTCGTGCCAAGGCCGTCGAGCGCTTCCTGGTGGTGAATGGCGCCTCGCGCGACCAGATCGAAACCATCAGCTACGGCGAAGAGAAGCCGGCTGTGATGGGTCACGACGAGAGCGCGTACGCCCAGAACCGTCGTGTGGAATTGATCTACCAATAACAGGGTGTGTGGCACATGAGGCGATTTCTCATGGCCGCCGTGGCGCTGTCGCTGAGCGGCAGCGCCCTGGCGCAATCTTCGGTTCCCGCTTACCAGAACGCGGACTCTGCGGCTCGAAGCCAGTCGGGTGACAGCCAGGCCAGTTCCGAGCTGTATTTCATGATCCAGCAGCTGCGTCGACAGGTGCAGGAACTGCAGGGCGATCTGGAAGAACAGCGGCACAAGCTCGATCAGCTCTCCAAGCAGTCCCGGCAGCGTTACATCGATCTGGATCAGCGCGTCCTGGAGTTGTCGCGCAAGCAGTCGGATCAACCGTCACAGGCTGCGACGGGGGCTTCCGGTGCGGACGAGCAGGGTGGTGGCGACTCGGATCAGGTCCAGAAAACGCGGGAATACCGCGCGCCGACCCAGGCCGAGCAGGCCGAATACGATGAGATCCAGACGCTCATCCGGGACAAGAAGGCCTACGACCAGGCGATCGACAAGCTCTACGGCTTTATTTCGGAGCACCCGGAAGGGGATCTGACGGTCAATGCCTATTACTGGCTCGGGGAAGTGTATCTGGCCAAGCCGCAGTTGCCTCAGGCCAAGCAGGCGTTCACGATCGTCGCGACCCGGTTTGCCGATCATCGCAAGGCGCCGGATGCGTTGTACAAGCTCGGTGTGACCCAGGCTCGAATGGGCGACGATGCGGACGCACGCTCGACCCTGCAGTCGGTGCCAAAGAAATACCCGGATTCCAACGCAGCGAAGCTGGCGCGGGATTA
The DNA here is from genome assembly GCF_016798325.1 of Marinobacter mangrovi. Lineage (GTDB taxonomy): Bacteria > Pseudomonadota > Gammaproteobacteria > Pseudomonadales > Oleiphilaceae > Marinobacter_A > Marinobacter_A mangrovi. The sequence continues at coordinate 1,178,037 of NZ_JAERVO010000001.1, read as the reverse complement.
TCTGACGAAATTGTGATCAAAACCGGGGTCGCATTGGTCGGTTTGTAAGCAGGTTTTTGTTGCGGTTGATGTTTTCTGAGGAATTCAGAAAATTTCCTGGAACTGGGGCTTGCCAAGCGAAAAAAAATCCGTACCATATGCGCCTCGTTCGGGGTCGTTAGCTCAGTTGGTAGAGCAGTTGGCTTTTAACCAATTGGTCGATGGTTCGAATCCATCACGACCCACCACCTATTTGAGGGAGGCGCTTTGAAGCGGCTTCCAAGCGATAATGGCCTGATTCGTCGGGGAAAATCGCAGACCGTTTTGGGTCGTTAGCTCAGTTGGTAGAGCAGTTGGCTTTTAACCAATTGGTCGATGGTTCGAATCCATCACGACCCACCAAACAAGGCAGGCGACACTGCCACCTGAAAGGGGAGCCCAAGGCTCCCCTTTTTTATTGCCTGATGGTCGGCAATCCTTGCCTGATCATGTGGTTATGGCCGTTTCAGGTCGCCGGGCGCAAGCTCAGGTATGGGAACCGTCCGGCGACTGCCTTATCATGCAACCATGACGTTAATGTGTCGCTCCAAGGGTTGCTATAATCCCGGTTTGCCCCCATTTACAGGGCATTATCCACGGCCGGCATGGGCGATGCGGATCTGGATGGCCAAAGAGCGGTCCAAGGGACATGTCGGGCGACAGGTGAGAGAAGAGAATTCATGGTAAATGCCAAAGACAGAATCCTGGTACAGGAACATCTTGCCCATGAGGCGGAACCGCGGTCGTTGAGCGTCGACGAGAAACGTCGCCTTGAAGACGCCATCAAGGCCGAGCTGAAAGCTCGTGATGCCGTGTTGGTCGCCCACTATTACACCGACCCCGACATCCAGCGTCTGGCGGAAGAAACCGGTGGCTGTGTGGCGGATTCCCTGGAGATGGCCCGTTTCGGAAACCAGCATTCCGCGACGACAGTCGTGGTTGCCGGCGTGAAGTTCATGGGCGAAACCGCCAAGATCCTGAACCCGGAAAAGACCGTCCTGATGCCGACGCTGGAGGCCACCTGCTCGCTGGATGTGGGCTGTCCTGCCGACGAGTTCAGTGCTTACTGCGATGCGCATCCGGACCGGACCGTGGTGGTTTATGCCAATACGTCTGCTGCGGTTAAAGCACGGGCGGACTGGGTCGTCACCTCAAGTTGCGCGCAGAGCATCGTTGAACATCTGGACGCTCGTGGCGAGAAGATCCTGTGGGCGCCGGACAAGCATCTGGGCGGTTATATCGAACGCACCACCGGCGCTGATATGCTGCTTTGGGACGGCTCCTGTATCGTCCATGAAGAGTTCAAGGCCCGCGGTGTCGATGATCTCAAGGCGCTGTATCCGGATGCCGCGATTCTGGTCCACCCGGAATCACCGGAAGCGGTGGTGGAAATGGCCGACGTGGTGGGCTCCACATCCCAGCTGATTCACGCGGTGCAGACGCTTCCCAACGAGCGCTTTGTGGTCGCCACCGACAACGGCATTTTCTACAAGATGCAGCAGCTGGCGCCGAACAAGACGCTGATCGAAGCGCCTACGGCGGGTAATGGCGCCACGTGTCGCAGTTGCGCTCATTGTCCCTGGATGGCAATGAACGGCCTGGAAAACCTGCTTCATGTCCTGCAAACAGGGGATCAGGAAATTCATGTGGATGAGACGCTGCGCGAAGAGGCGTTGCGGCCCCTGCGCCGGATGCTCGATTTCACCGCCTCGATGAACCTCAAGGCGGCGGGTAACGCCTGATCGGTGTGGCTTAACCGGATGGCTGACGCGGGCTATCCGGTATTCCCTTCTTCTTTGGAATCTCTTCCTACTGCTGTGCTTCGTGCATGGCCCGGGTGATCTGCGACAGGCGTTGAGTCACAATTTCCCGGGTTGGCGTGCCGGGCGGTGCCTTGTTCTGGGCTTCGCGGAGCTGGCGTATCGCCGCTTCATGGTCGCCCATCAGCAGATAGTACTCGGCCCGGGCCCGGTGCACGCCCACAATATTGCGGGCCTGACCTTCGGCGTCGGACAGTTTCAGCCAGATATAGGCCTTGTCGGGGTAGTCGTTGGCCAACTTGCTGTAAACCTCGGCCGCTCTCTGGGCATGGTTGCCTGCGTAAAGGGAGTCGGCCAACTGATAGCGGATCGGGTAATTGCCCGGGTTGCGGTGCAGGGCATCGTCCATCAGCGAGATGGCTTCTTCGGTTTTTTTCTCCTGGGTCAGCGTTTCGGCCAGCGTGACCTGGAACGTGATGCGCCCGGGGTAGTCGTTCAGCAGGTCTTTCAGGATCTTCTCCGCACCAGCTGCGTCGTCTGCGGCCAATTTGGCCACGGCAAGTCCGTAGCGTGCAGACGGCGGGGGCAGGGTGTCCTTCTGGTCGACATACTGCTGAAAGATTTCAACGGCTTTCTCAGGCGTCTGGGCGTAATGCACCATTACCCGGGCGCGAACCAGGTGATATTCCATGGAATCCTGGTAGTTCTCGGATGGATACTGATTGGCGCGGCTGCGGGAATCCGAGATCCGGTTCTGGGTCAGGGGGTGCGTCGAGAGGTATTCCGGAACCTCGCTGCCCTGCAGGCGACTCTGGCGCATCATGATTTCGAACATTTCCGGCATGCCGTGCGGATCGAATCCGGCAGCGGCCAACATGTCGAGACCCACGCGGTCCGCCTCCCGCTCATTGGAGCGGCTGTACTGAAGCATATTCTGCACGGCCGCGGCCTGGGAGCCGGCGATCGTGGCAATGCCGACATCGGATTTGGTCACCGCGGACAGGATAATCCCGGCCAGCATGCCGGCCATGGCCAGGGGTGCGTTCTGTTCCTGACGCTCCATGCGGCGGGCGAAATGACGCTGAACCAGGTGACCCAGTTCGTGGGCCATGACCGACGCGAATTCCTGCTCGGTTTCGGCGTTCAGGAACAGGCCGCCGTTAACGCCGATAACGCCGCCGGGAACGGCAAACGCGTTGATGGCGTCGCTATCGATCACCACCATACTGAGGTTGCGGTTCTGCAGCGCGGCGTAGGGCAACAACCGGTGAACCACCGTCGACAAATAATCCAGAACCAGGGGATCCCCGATCTCCGGGGTGGAGCGGCGGATTGATTGCAGGACCTGCTGGCCTATAGCGGCTTCCTGCTGTTCGGAAATCAGGCCTCCGCCAACGCCACCCAGAGAGGGCAGGTTGCTGTCGTCGGCGTAAACGGGCGTCGCTGTCGCCAGGCAGATTGCCAATCCTGCCGTCAGCCCCAGGAGTCCCTTACGACAAAAGTGGGGGACTAACACGTGATTCATAGCGGGCCTGATATACTCCTGATGACATGATTGTTAGAGGATGTTGCAAAAGCTACTGCGCTCAGCCATGCGGCGTTGAAAATCGCCTCGTGCGCGAGTCCGATCAAGATGCTCATTTACAGCCCGTAAACTGCGCTCTTTCGTTGATTTTCGCCTTGTCTGGCTATCGCTCGCGACGCTTTTGCAACATCCTCTTTACGGTGTGCGCTTATGTTTACACGGTGGATCATGACAGATTCAAGCGACTTTGGAAGTATCCGATACTATGGCAGACCACTTTCTGGACACCAGCGGGCTTCGTTGTCCCATGCCGCTGCTCAAGACCAAGCTCCAGCTCAATAGCATGCAGCCGGGCGACAACCTGGAAGTTATCTCTACAGACCCGGGATCGGCCAAAGATATCCCGTCTTTCCTGAAATTAACCCAGCATGTTCTGGAAAAGGCAGAAGAATCCGAGGGGATCTTCCGTTTTCTGATACGCTGTGGCGATTCGCGTTAGACGGAGCGGTTGATGGTCAGAATTATCCGGGCGCTGGCCCACAAATACTTTTCGGATGATGAAGCGGTCATCCTGTTCCTGCTGTTGATTCTCGGGACGCTGGCCGTGATCTGGATGGGGGATACGCTGGCGCCAGTGATCGCCGCCGTGATCATTGCCTTTATCCTGCAAGGGCTCGTCACCAAAATGACGAATCACGGGGTGCCCAACCTGGTGGCCGTGATACTCGTCTTCCTGCTCTTTCTGGGCGTTCTGGTGGGTTTCCTGCTGGGCATGATGCCGTTGTTGTGGTCGCAGTTGACGTCGCTGGCTGGCGAAACGCCGCGCATGTTCCGGGAAATGCAGGCCTATCTGGAGCTGCTGCCCCAGGAGTACCCGCATCTGGTGTCGATGGCACAGATCAACAACCTGTATCAGCAGGCCACCAGTGAGGCCGCCAACTTCACCCAGTGGTTGGTCTCGTTTTCCCTGTCGAGCATTCCCGACGTCATGGCGATCCTCATCTACCTGGTCCTGCTGCCGATCCTGGTGTTCTTCTTCCTGAAGGATCGCGACCTCCTGGTGCGGGCCCTGGCGTCGACCCTGCCGCAGCAGCGCCCGATGATGCGCCGCATCTGGGCCGAGGTGAACCAGCAATGCGCCAATTACGTGCGAGGCAAGGCCCTCGAAATCGTCATCGTTGGTGGCGCGACCTTTGTGGCGTTCCGGTTGATGGGGTTGCCCTATGCGGCCTTGCTGTCCCTGCTGGTGGGCCTGTCGGTCGTCATCCCCTATATCGGGGCAGCGGTGGTGACCGTGCCGGTGGCCATGATCGGCCTGTTTGCCTTTGGCTGGAGCAGCGAGTTCATCTGGCTGATGGTAGTTTACGGCATCATCCAGGCGCTGGACGGTAACGTACTGGTGCCGGTCCTTTTCTCCGAGGTGAACAATCTTCACCCGGTCGTGATCATCATCGCGGTGCTGTTCTTTGGCGGTATCTGGGGGTTGTGGGGCGTGTTCTTCGCGATTCCGCTGGCCACCATGCTGAAGGCCATTTTCGCAGCGTGGCCGGTGCATTATTCGTTGCCGCCCGAGGATAAGCGGGCTGCCGAGTAGTCCGGGATACTGACGGCAGGCGTGGCCTGCCGTCAGCTCAGGGCTTAAAGGCCCTGTGCGGCTTCCAGGACCTCTTCAACGTGTCCTTTCACCTTCACTTTGCGCCATTCCTGGCGCAGCACGCCTTCCTTGTCGATCAGGAACGTGCTGCGTTCCACGCCCAGGCTTTCCTTGCCGTACATCTTCTTGAGCTTGATAACGTCAAACAGCTTGCACACGGTTTCTTCCTTGTCGGACAGCAGTTCGAAGGGGAACGACTGCTTGGCCTTGAAGTTCTCGTGTGACTTGATGCCGTCTCGGGAGACCCCGAAGATCACCGTGTCCGCCTTCTCGAAAGCGTCATGATGGTCGCGGAAATCGCCGCCTTCGGTGGTGCAACCCGGGGTGCTGTCCTTCGGGTAGAAGTAAATGACAACGTTTTTCTTGCCGCGAAAATCAGACAGGCTGATGTCCTGCTCGCCGGTGGCCGGCAGGGTGAAATCCGGAACCGGTTGGTTCAATTCTACGGTGCTCATGGCATCTCCTTGCTGTGAAATGAATGGTTCAATGGGTTCTACGATGAAAAGTCTGTCAGGCGGTCATATAGAATGGTTGTTTCGGTTGTCAGCCGCAATTACCATTACCGTTTTACGCGAACGGAGTCATTATGATCACTGGTAGCCTCGTCGCCCTGGCCACCCCCATGCACCCCGATGGAGAGATTCATTGGGAAGAGCTGGATCGCCTGGTCGATTTCCACCTGGACAATGGCACCCACGGGATCGTTGCCGTCGGCACGACCGGTGAGGCGTCCACCCTCGATCCGGATGAGCATTGTCGTGTTATCGGCCATATTATCAAACGGGTGAATGGTCGCATTGCAGTGATTGCCGGCACCGGTGGTAACTCCACGCGGGAAGCGATCGAACTGACGGCCGAGGCTCACAAATTGGGCGCTGACGCCTGCCTGCTCGTTGTGCCGTACTACAACAAGCCGACCCAGGAAGGGCTTTATCGTCATTTCCGGACCATTGCCGAAGCCGTACCGGTCGATCAGATCCTCTATAACGTACCGGGCCGGACCTCCTGCGACATGATGAACGAGACGGTCGAGCGCCTCGCCGATATCCCTAACATCGTGGGTATCAAGGACGCGACCGGTAATATTCCGCGTGGTGAGGAACTCATCCAGCGGGTTGAGGGTCGTATGGTGGTCTATTCCGGTGACGACGCGACCGCAGCCGACCTGATGTTGGCCGGCGGCAAGGGCAACATCTCTGTGACCGCCAACGTGGCGCCACGGGGCATGGCTGACCTGTGTGAAGCGGCCATTGCCGGGGACCGGGACCGGGTGGCCCAAATCAACGAGAAGCTGATGCCGCTGCATCGCAAGCTCTTCCTCGAAGCCAACCCGATTCCTGTTAAGTGGGCTCTGCATCGCATGGGCCTGATCAGCGAAGGCATCCGTTTGCCGCTGACCCCCCTTGATCCGAAATTCCATTCAGAGGTCGAGGAGGCGCTGACCAGCGCAGGTGTCCTTTGAATCAATCCAAACAGGTGGGGGCGGGCCGAGGCGGCTCGTCCCGGAGTCGTTTGATGCGTTCTGAAACCCGACCGGCCCGCCTGATGGCGGGCGCCTTGATGCTGGGCCTGCTGTCAGGTTGCGGCATTATTCATGACCGCTCCAATGAATACCGCGACGCGCCAACCGGCAAAGGCGTCAAAGTGCCAGACTGGCAAACCCGCGAGCACATCCAGCCGGCCTATCCCATCCGCGAGACCCAGACGGGTGATCAGGTGGCGACCGGTGAGTTTGAAATCCCCAATCCGCCGGATATGACGTCCGAAATCCTTGACCAGAACTACGTGATCGAGGAGCTCAACGGGCAAATATGGCTGCTGGTCAACGAAGTCCCCGGACGGGTGTGGCCGATGGTGTCGTCCTACCTGACCGACAGAGGACTCGGTGTGGCGCGGGATAACCCGCAGATTGGCCTGCTGCAGACGGAAGTGGCGGATTTCAGTTCCCGGGCCCGCAACCTGCTGGATATCACCAATGAGAATCCTGAAAAGCTGACGGTGGTGCAGTCGCGGATTTCCCCGGGGGTCCGTCGCAAGACCACCGAGATCCAGTTCCGCGTGAGCAAGGTCGACGGTCGTCCGGACGGCATGCTGCAGTGGCCATCGGAAACCTCCGATGCCAAAGAAGAGCGGACGCTGCTGTCTGACCTGGGCGATTTCCTCAAACAGCGGGAAGACACCAAGTCCTACTCCCGCGCAGCGCTCAATATTCCCAGCGCACCGAAAGTGAAGATGGTCGCCGGCCAGAGCAGCGATCCCCACATCGAGATGGACTTGAGTTTCGATCGGGCCTGGTCTGAAGTGACCCGCTCGCTGTCCGAGGCGCAGGTTCCGGTAGTCGATATCGACCGCAGTGCCGGTCAGTTCTATGTGGATTTCCGCACGGAAGAAGAGCGGGAGTCGGGCTGGTTCAACTGGTTTGCAGATCCCGATAAACCGGAGTACACCTATCTTGTCAGCATCCGCAAGGAAGGCGACGTGGTGAACCTGAGAACGAAAACCGCACCGGATTACAGCGGCGACGATCGTTCAGCCCGCTTGTTGTCGACCCTGTTCGAGCATCTCTATTAATCGTTAAAATCTATCCGGCGGCTCCCAGGGCCGCCGCGCACACCGGAGAAAGAAAATGGAAAAGCGCGAAGCGCTCTATTCAGGTAAAGCCAAGTCGGTCTACCGCACCGACGATCCCGACCGCTTCGTACTGCTGTTTCGCGACGACACCTCGGCTTTCGATGGTGAGAAGAAGGAACAGCTGGCCCGCAAGGGGATGGTCAACAACCGTTTCAACGCCTTCATTATGGAGAAGCTGGAAGCGGCCGGCATCCCGACGCATTTCGAGAAAGTCCTGTCTCCGGTGGAATCGCTCGTGAAGAAGCTGGACATGTTTCCGGTCGAATGTGTCGTCCGGAACTACGCCGCCGGCAGCCTGTGCCGTCGTCTTGGTGTCGAGGAAGGGCAGGCCCTGCAGCCGCCGACCTTCGAACTGTTCCTGAAGGACGACGCGCTGCACGATCCAATGATCAACGAATCACTGGCGGAAACCTTCGGCTGGGCCGGCGCAGACGATCTGGCGCAAATGAAAACGCTGACCTACAAGGTCAACGACGTGCTCAAGGAACTGTTCGACGATGCCGGCATGCTGTTGGTGGACTACAAGCTGGAATTTGGCCGCTCCGACGGTCAGATTGTCCTGGGTGACGAGTTCAGCCCCGACGGCTGTCGGATCTGGGACAAGGACACCCGCAAGAAGATGGACAAAGACCGCTTCCGTCAGGGCCTGGGTGAAGTGATTGAGGCCTACGAGGAAGTGGGTCGTCGGCTGGGTATCCAGTTCGACTGAAGACCCTGAGTAGTCGCCCGGTATCGGCAGCCGGGCCTGATCCACCGACAACACATCAAGAACAGGAAGGTGACACATGCGCAAAACCGCCATCGTACTACTGGGCGGCCTGGGCTGCTTTAGCTCCGTGGCTGCGGCTGATGTGGTGGGTGTGGGTGCCCAGGTCAGCTACTGGGACTCCGACCTGACCGGTACCGCCAGCCAGAACAGTGACGAAGTTGACGTCGACGACGATCTGAATCTGGACAGCGACGACAATGTCAATCTGACCGCGGTTTTCGAACACCCGATTCCCGTGCTTCCCAACATTCGAGTGAATTACACCGCGATCAAACAGAGCGGTAACGGCAATGTCGGGGTCGATGGCTTTGGTGATCTGCTTCCCGGCGTACCGGTTCATTCCGAGCTGGACATCGACCAGCTTGACTTGACGATGTATTACGAGCTTCTGGATAACTGGGTCAACCTGGATGCGGGCCTGACCGTGCGCAAGCTTGATGGCGACCTGAAGGTTGAACAGCGCACGGTGGCCGGCAACGCGACGCGCACCAAGATCGACGCTGTCGTTCCCATGCTGTATGCGGCCGCCCGTTTTGATCTTCCGCTGACCGGTTTGTCCGTCGGTGTTGAGGGTAACGGCGTCAGCTATGGCGGCGACTCGCTGCTCGACGGCTCGGCCTACGCGCAATACGACCTGTCCGTGCTGCGCCTGCAGGCCGGGTATCGTAAAATGAGCATCGACTATGAAGATGGCGATGACGCCATGGACGTGGATCTGGGTGGACCGTTCATCAGCGCCGGCCTGGATTTCTGAACAGCGCCTGAATTCGGCATTAAAAGAGCGCCATCTGGCGCTCTTTTTTTATGGGTATGGTTAGAATAGGCTTTATAACAGGCTGACCTGATCGGAGCCGACCACGCCCAGTTGATTCGTCGAGCTGTAGGCGAGGTACCGACAGGGTTCTGATTATGCGGACAGGGATGTGTCGAACGTCGCCACGTGCCTGACTCCCGCCATCCCATCCATGTTTTCCGATTACCGACAGGGAGATTAACTTGAAGATTCTGGTCACCGGCACGGCAGGTTTTATTGGTTCGCACCTGGCTCACCGCCTCCTGGACCGAGGCGATGAAGTCATCGGCGTGGATAACGTGAATGACTATTACGACGTCAGCCTGAAAGAAGCACGCCTGGAACGCCTGACATGCCGCGAGGGTTTTACCGAAGTTCGCAAGGACGTTGCCGACCGGGAAGCCATGGAAGCCGTCTTCCGGGACTACCAGCCGGAGCGAGTTGTCCACCTGGCGGCCCAGGCGGGTGTGCGTTACTCCCTGGAAAACCCGCACGCCTACGTCGATGCCAACCTGGTGGGCTTCATGAACATTCTGGAGGGTTGCCGGCATAACGACGTGAAGCATCTGGTCTACGCCTCCAGCAGCTCCGTCTACGGCGCCAACGAGACCATGCCGTTCTCCGTCCACGATAACGTGGACCACCCGTTGAGCCTGTACGCGGCCTCCAAGAAAGCCAACGAGTTGATGGCACACACCTACAGTCATCTGTACCGTCTGCCGACCACCGGACTGCGTTTCTTTACCGTCTATGGTCCCTGGGGCCGGCCGGACATGGCGTTGTTCATCTTCACCCGCAAGATCCTCGCCGGTGAGCCCATCGATGTGTTCAATCACGGCCACCACAAGCGTGACTTCACCTACATCGACGACATCGTCGAAGGCGTCGTCCGAACCCTGGACAACGTGGCGGAACCGAACGACGAGTGGAGCGGTGCCAACCCGGATCCCGGCACCAGCAACGCGCCTTATCGGATCTACAACATCGGCAGCAACAACCCGGTGGAGTTGAGCCGGTTTATCGAGATCATCGAAGAGCGGATTGGCCGCAAGGCGGAGAAGAATCTGCTGCCAATGCAGCCGGGTGATGTGCCGGCCACCTACGCCGATGTTCAGGCCTTGATCGACGACGTGGGCTATAAGCCGGACACGCCGGTAGAAGAGGGGATCGCGCGTTTTGTGGACTGGTATCGGTCGTTCTACGGGGTGTAAAAACGACCGGCCATATTTTTTGCCGGCCGGGTTCAAAAAACCAGTTGACCCCCGGGGAGCGGATCAGTATAGTTCGTCCCCGTTGACGGAGGACCATAGCTCAGTTGGTTAGAGCGCTACCTTGACATGGTAGAGGTCGGCAGTTCGAATCTGCCTGGTCCTACCAACGAATTCCGTTACGAAAGAGCCGCTTAGGATGATGTCCAAGCGGCTTTTTTGTTTTCTGGAATCCGCTTTCCAGATATTTTTCAGAAACAAGACGATAGGCTTAATTGCCGAGTGGCATGGTTAATGATGCCAGGCAGCCCTGCAGGCTGCTCCGAAGCTGAAGCATCGGCTACATTGGTGCGTTATCTCGGGAGTATGTAGCAGATGCTTCAGCTTCTGAGGCGCCGCCAGGCGCCCGGGTGACGCCTTCCTAACTCATCGCCTTAGAATCAACTTCCTCACCGCACTCCACCGATTGATCAGCAACGCCCCGAAAATCAGCGAGCATCCGGCCGCCTGCATGCCAGACATGATCTCGCCGAACCAACCCGCCGCGAAGATAGCGACCCAGACCGGTTCCAGAACCATGATCACGACCCCATGACTGTTGATCGACAGACTCTGCGCATAAGTCTGAACGAAGAAACGCCCCGCCGTGCCAAGGATGGCCGAGAGGCCGACCCAGACCAGGATCATCGGATTGAAATGATGGACCGTGGGTAGCCAGGACTCACGGATCGCGGACAGACTCAGGGTGACCGCGCCGACCGTCACCAGGGCGATGGCGGTCAGGGCCAGGGCGGGCACGCGTTCCTTGCGACGTTCACCGCCGGTTCTGCGCTGCACGATGCGGGTGTTCGCGGCACGGGTGTTGAGCGTGAAATAAAGTGCAAAGATCAGGGCCGCCAGGACAAACAGCACCTGGCCCGGCTCCGGACGGAAACCGTTACGCAGGGACAGCAACGCCAGCCCGGAAATCGCGACGGGCAGGGCGACCCAGGTGGACATCGGTTGCGCTTCCCGGAACACGACCCGCGCGATCACCGGCACAAAGACGACGCCGAGGCTGGTGAGGAAGGCGCCTTCGCCCACGTTTTCCGTGAGAAACAGGCCACTGATCCAGCAGCTCATGGCAACACCAAACACCAGCCCGACGCCCACGGCACGCCGAAGCTGCTCCAACGACAAACGGGCGATCTGACGGTGGCCGGCGATACAGAGAATGGCGCCGGCCAGTAGAAAGCGGCAGGCCATGAACAGCAACGGCGGCATCAGCAGGACCGCCTCTTTCGAGAAAATCCAGCCGATTCCAGCGAGCAGGGTAACCAGGACAAGCAGGAGATCGGCTTTTCTGGCGTCAGTAAGGTTCATTCAGTGAAACAGCCGAGTGGGTTATTGAAACGCCGCGCAGTGTATCACGGCGCTTCTCACCACACGCTATCGGAAAGGCTGGCCTGTGGGCAGCGCCGATCGGTCGTCGCCCACAGGCGAGGAATGCGCCGGGTCAGAACAGTCCGCTGTCGTCGTAGGCTTCGAACTCGAACCGTAACCGGACGTCATCACCGACCATCAGGGGATTCAGGCCGTAGTCCATGCCCCACTGGCTTCGCTGCAACGTGGTGGTCGCCGAGAAGCCCAGGGTGAACTTCTCGTGGCCGAATGGATAGACCCCGGCCTTGTTCAGCGTTAAATCCAGCGCGACCGGGCGCGTCTGTCCCAGCAGCGTCAGGTTGCCATGCAAGACACCGGTGGTGGCTGTCTTCTTCTCGAACCGCGTGACCTGGAAGGTGATGTCCGGGTATTTCCGGCAATTGAGAAAGTCAGCTTTGCACAGGTGCTCGTCCCGCTCCTTGTGGTTGGTAAAGACGCTCTTGCTCTTGATCACCACCTTGCCTTGCGTCAGTTCGCCGGTGTCCTTGTCATAGGTAAACCCGCCGTTGGCTTCCCGAAAGAAACCGAGGACGTCGTCGAAGCCCAGATGATTGACGGCAAACAGCACGGAAAAGTGGTCCGGGTCGATTTTGTACTTGATGGGCTCGGCTGCAGCCGATGTGTTGAACAGCCCGAAGCAAAGCAGGGCCGCGAATAGATGTCTCACAGGTGTCATCGGGACGTCTCCTTGGCATCGCGGTGAGCAAGCAGCCAGATACTGTCTCGGCCGAAGGAATAGACAAGCAGGGTGAGGGCAATGGTCAGCAGACCCACTGCCCAGCCTTGGGACACCCAGGGCAGCAGGCAGACCATGAGCGTGACCAATTGCCAGACGCAGACGGTCTTGCGAAGGCGACTCTCGGGCAGCGGCGCGCGGAGTCCAGGGCTCAGTCCACCGGCAAGGACGAACAGGTAGCGCATCAGGCCGATGGTCAGAACCCAGGGGCCGACTTTGCCCTGTGTGATCAGCAGCGCGCAGAGCACCAGCATCAACGCCGCGTCCAGCTCCATATCGAAGCGGGCACCGAAAGCCGAGGCGCTCTGGGTGCGGCGTGCCGTGGCGCCGTCGACACCGTCCATGATCAGGGCGATCAGGCTGATCCAGGCGATGATCCAGGCGTGCTGGGCAGCATAGTGCGAGAACGGTATAAAGGCCGCCGCAATGCAGACCAGCGTGCCTCGACTGAGGGTCACCCAATTGGCGGGTCCGAGGGTGCTGTCGTCCGGCGGGCGTTGTCCGGATGGCGTCCTGGACCAGCAGATTCCAACCGTCGTGACCAGCACCAGGCCCGTCAGAAACGCCGACGCCAGATAGAGGCTCGGCAGGCTCAGAGCGTGACCCAGCAGTCCGGCCACCAGCATAACGGTGAACAGTGCGGCACCCAGTTCGGCGGTCACGCGCCACCGCACCCGGGCAGCGAGCTGATGGGACATATCGGGGCCCTCGTTCGCGTTGGATGACGGAATCCATCCCTTGCATCTCAACACAGTTTACGCCTTTATGAGCGGGGTGGATTGACGTTAAGGATACATCCTATGGCAGAAACAGGGGCACGACCGGATTACCAGGGCAGGGCATTCTGGGTCACCGGATACCGGCGGGGTGAATTGCGGCCGGTGCAGGTCTCCCGTCAGCAGTTGGCCGAAAACGGTGACGTGATTGTCGAGACGCTCTACAGCGGCATCAGCCGGGGAACGGAAAGCCTGGTTTTCCACGGCCGGGTGCCTGAGTCCGAACACGCGCGAATGCGCTGCCCGTTCCAGGAAGGGGACTTTCCTTTTCCGGTCAAATACGGCTACGCCAACGTCGGACGTGTGCTGGAAGGCCCGTCTTCCCTGAAGAACCGTGTGGTTTTTTCGCTGTTTCCTCACCAGACCTGTTTCCGCGTTCCCGAATCCGCGGTGGTGCCACTGCCGGACGCGCTGCCGCCGGAGCGAGCCGTCCTTGCCGCCAACATGGAAACGGCCGTCAATGCACTTTGGGATGCGACGCCGCGAGTCGGCGACCGGGTGGCGGTCATTGGGTGCGGCGTTGTCGGTTGCCTGGTGGCGTGGATGGCCCAGCGCATCCCGGGGACCCGCGTATTGGCCATCGACCCGGATCCGGATAAGGCACCAATCCTGGAACAACTGGGTGTAAGCTGGCGCGCCGAGAGCGATGGGCGTGATGATTATGACCTGGTGATCCACGCCAGCGGCCATCCCGAGGGTCTTGAAACTGCGCTCGATCTGGCCGGCGTCGAAGCGCGTATTGTGGAAATGAGCTGGTACGGTGATCGGCCGGTGCCGCTGAGCTTGGGCGGCGCCTTCCATTCGCGGCGGCTCTCGCTGATCGCCAGCCAGGTTGGCAGAATAGCGCCGGCGCAAAGCGCTCGCTGGAGTTACCGGGAACGCATGGCGCTGGCGCTGAGACTTCTGCAGGCGCCGGAACTCGATGCGTTGATTCATTCGGAGTGCCGTCTAACGGACCTGCCGTCAGCCATGGCGTCCGTGACGGCACCGGACAGCGGCGTGCTGTGCCACCGGGTGATCTATTGATGGATGAATGGATGAAAGGAACCTGCCTATGTTCAGCCTGACCGTTCGTGATCACATGATGATCGCGCACAGTTTCCGATCGCCACGTTTCGGGCCGGCCCAGGCCCTGCACGGGGCGACGTATGTTGTGGACGTCACCTTCTATCGCGACGAACTGGATGCGGACGACCTGGTGGTGGACATCGGGTTGGCCGGCGAGCAACTGCGCGAGGTCGTTGCCGAATTCAATCTGGGTAACCTGGACGACCACGAGGAATTCAGCGGACACAACACCACCACAGAATTCATGGCCCGAGTGGTCCACCAACGTCTGGCGGCGCGCATTCGATCCGGTGCGCTGGGGGCCGAAGCCCAGGGGCTGAAACGACTCAAGGTGACGCTGGGCGAATCCCATGTGGCCTGGGCCAGCTATGAACAGGACCTCTGATTCCATGGCCATTGTCTTTCTGGTCGCCGGTGATCCCGGTCAGCGTACCGGAGGCTACGGCTACGTGCGCCGCATTGTTGACGGATTGCGGCGCCGGGGTGACCGCGTCCACCTGCAGGGTTTGGAGGGCACGTTCCCGGATGGAGATGCCCGGGCGTGCGATGCCATGGACAGCGCGCTGGATGCCCTGCCGGATGGCACCCGCGTTGTCATCGACGGACTTGCCCTGTGCGGCCTACCGCCGCTGGCGAACCGCCATCTGGAGCGCCTGGCTGTCATGGCCCTGGTGCATCATCCACTGGCGGATGAAACCGGGCTGGATGAGGCGGGGCAGGCGCATTACTTTGCTACTGAGAAGGCGGCGCTCCAGGCGATCGAGCGCGTCATCGTAACGAGCCCGTTTACCGCCGAGCGTCTCAACGTCTACGACGTGCCGCCATCGCGAATCGAGGTGGTCATTCCGGGGGTCGCACTGCCGTCGCAAACGGCACCGGACAGCCCGCTGCAGCCGGGAGATCCGTTCCGTTTCCTGTGTGTGGCCACGTTGGGGCCCCGCAAGGGCCAGGATCTGCTGGTCTCGGCCCTCACGCAGTGCGTGGATCTGGATTGGCAATGCTCGCTGGCCGGTTCCCTGGATCGTCACCCGGATTATGTGACCAGCCTGCGTCGCCAGATCGACGAGGCCGGTCTGGGTGATCGGGTGCATTGTGTGGGAGAGCTGGACGATGAGGGGCTCGATCAGGCCTACCGCTCTGCGGATGTCTTTGTCTTGCCGTCCTGGTACGAGGGCTACGGTATGGTCATCACCGAGGCGATGGCTTATGGCCTGCCGGTCATTACGACGACGGGCGGCGCGTTGGCTCACACGGCATCCAGTGAAGCGGCGATCAAGGTGACACCGGGGGACGTGGATGCGTTGGCGGTGGCACTCCGACAGGTGATGACGATGCCTGGACGTCTCCAGCAACTGGTGGCCGGAGCGGCGTCGGAGCGGCGTGCGCTGCCGTCTTGGGATGATGCTGCAGGTCAATTCAAGGGCGCCATGGCGAACCTGATCGGCGACCCGCCATCCAGGGCGTTGGAGTAAGTCGTGCCGCATCCTTCGACGGTATTTGACAGCGAATGGCTTTCTATCCGTGAAGCGGCCGACCATTCGGCCCGCAGCGCATCGCTGACCGCACGACTCTCGGATTGGCTGGTCGATCGCGACGCCGCAAACCTCCGTCTGTGCGATCTGGGCTGCGGCAGTGGATCGAACGTCCGCTATCTCGCGCCGCGACTGCCGGCCCGTCAGCGGTGGTGTCTGGTGGATCACGATGCCGGGCTGCTGGCGCTGGCCGCGGAGCGCTGTCGCGATCTGCCCGGTGTTTCCAGCGTGGAGACGCTTGAGGGTGACCTGGTTGGCTCGCTGGACACGCTGATTCCGGAAGGCGCGGTGCTGATCACGGCGTCCGCCCTGCTGGATCTGGTATCCGAACAATGGCTCTCTCGATGTGTCTCGCTCGCCGCGAGGCGGGGCGCCGCCTGTCTGATCACCTTGAGCTATAGCGGCGACGTGAGCCTGTCGCCAGCCTTGGCGGAGGACGACGCGGTGATTCAGGCGGTCAACGCCCACCAACGGCAGGACAAGGGCGGCGGACCGGCGCTGGGTCCCGATGCCTGGTCGGTCTGTGCATCGCTGTTCCGGGAAGCCGGTTTTTCGGTCTTTCACGAGCCGTCCGTCTGGTCACTGGATGCCTCACAGGCGGCGTTGCAGGACAACCTGCTGACCGGATGGGCGCGGGCCGCCGGGGAATGGTTGCCGGACTCTGCACCTTCCGTATCGGCGTGGCTGGACCAGCGGCTGCAACGGGTTCGGCGCGGTGAAAGCCGGATCCGGGTCGGTCACCAGGATCTGCTGGCCTTGCCGCCGGGGTCCGGTACCGTCGGAAGCGACGCCTGATATGCGCCGCTGGCCGGTTTGGCTTCGCTGGGGTTGGACGCTGGCGGTGCTTGTGGCCGCGCTGTTGGCCTTCGACAGCGCGCAGGTGCTGTCCCGGCTGGGTCGGCTGTCGGCATCGGGGCTTATCGCTGTTATGGCGCTGGCGCTATTGCAGGTGGTGCTGTCCGCCGGACGCTGGCGGTATACGGCGCGCTTGCTCGGTTTGCCATTGCCCTGGTCGGAGGCCGTGCGGGAATACTTCCTCGCCAGCTTCATCAACCAGGTGATGCCCGGGGGTGTGCTGGGGGACGCCAATCGTGCCCTGCGTCACGGTCGCAGTACCCAGCAGAGTCTGTCGGCCCTGAATGCGGTGCTGATCGAACGGTTGGCTGGCCAAGTCGTGCTGGCCGGCCTGGCGATTCTGGCCTGGTGGTGGCTGATGCCTGGGGACGTCGTTGCCCGCATGATGGAAGGGCTCCAGCTGCCGGGTTGGTCGCTGGTCTTGGCCACGGTGATGATCGGGCTGCTTGTCGCGTGCCTGTGGTCGCGCCTGGCCTTTGCCATCCGGTCCTTCCTGTCGGCGCTGCATTTCGCGCTGTTAAGGCCGCGTGTGCTGCTGGTTCAACTGGGTGTCTCGCTGCCGATTATCCTCTGCTACGTCGGCGTGTTCCTGATCCTGGCCCGGGATCTGGGGATGAGCATGCCCGTATCGTTGCTGATTCCCGGGGCGCTGGCGCTCCTGTTGGCGATGGTGCTGCCGATCACCGTCGCCGGTTGGGGCGTCCGCGAAAGCGTGGCCGGCATTCTCTGGGGGCTGATGGGCTATTCCCCGGCGGACGGACTTGCCCTGAGTGTCGCCTACGGCCTGGTGTTCCTGGTGGCAAGCGCGCCCGGTCTTGTGTGGTTGTGGCCGATCAGAAGGGCGGTTGCCTGAACCGCATGTCGAACAGGTAATCGCTGCCGAGGCGGAACGGCACCGTCTCCGGCCGCAGCGCCCCGTCCAGTTCATCAATCTCGGGAAGCTGTAATGCAGGAATGCCGCTGCCAATGATCATCGGCGCAACGATCAGGTGCAGGTGGTCCAGGCACCCGGCGTGCAGGAACCGTGACACCGTCTGACTGCCGCCTTCAATAAAAATCCGGCGATAGCCGCGGGCTTGCAGGCAGCGAATGATGTCTGCCGGCGTCACCGAACTGGATTCGCCGGTCACCTGAATCTCATCGGCCTGACAGGGCGCATCGCCCACAAGACGAAACGTCGGGGCGGCCGCCTGGTCGAAGACCACTTGTTCGGGAGACACTCGCCGTCGGGGATCGATCACGGCACGGTCCGGATTATCACCATCGACTCGACGCACTGTGAGCTGCGGATTATCGGAGTCCGCCGTACCGGCGCCCACCACCACAATATCGGCAATGGCGCGCAAACGGTGCAGGTGATCCAGTCCGTCGCAGCCGTTGATGTAGTGGGAGGCGCCGGTCACGGTCGCGATGCGCCCATCCAGGCTCTGGCCCACCTGGGCATACACCAGCGACCGGTTTGCCGGGTGGCACAGGGGCAGCAAAGAGCCCAGCAGGTCGGCGACCTCCACGTCGGCCGGTTGGCGGTGTAACTCCCATGATCCATCGTCGAACGTGGTGATGACGGGCCCTTCCGGAGCGTCTGCGGGGAACGGGCCGGTCTTGTCTGATCGCGCCAGTTGCCGAATCAGGCACCAGGCCTCTGCAGCCTGCAGTAATGGTCCTGCCATAAGTCTGTTGGATCCGTGCTTTGGATGTTGGGGGTCTGGATAATTATACGGTGGCGTTTGCCGCCGGATTGTCGGTTAACGCAGCAACCGCAGATTGAAACGGGCGGTTTCCCGAAGCGTGGCGGCCAGCGCGGCGGCAAAGTGGGCCACCAGCTGACGCCCCTGATCCGCGGTTGCCCGACTGGCGCGTCCTACGACACCGACCGGGTTCAGGTCCTGGCCCATCCAGGCGAAAGCGGCGTCGCCCTCCGGCGCCAGATGACGGTTGCCGGCGAGTCCGGTTTCCTCCAGCGACTGGAAGTGCTCAATCAGATCCTGCCGGACCTGATCCGGAGCCAGATGCAGCATCATGGCGGTTTCCAGTTCGCCACCGTGGAGCCCGCGGCGGAGCTCTTCCGGCTCGATCAGGGTTTCAGGAATGCGGTAGCGGAAGTAATTGGCCTTGACCACCAGCATCCCGAAGCGCTGTCGCAGTTGCAGGGCCGCTAAATCGATAATCTGTCGGTTACCGCCGTGGCTGTTGAAGATCACCAGCCTGTGAATGCCGCTGGCGGCAACAGACTGGCCAATGTCCACCAGTACGTCGATGGCCGTATCCGGGCGCAGCGAGAGGGTGCCCGGGAAGTCACTGTGCTCCAGGCTGAGGCCGATCGGCAAGGTGGGCAGAACCAGAAGTTCGGCGTCATCGAAGCCGTTCACGGCGGCTTGCAGGATACCTTCGCCGATAATCCGGTCCGTGGCCAGTGGCAGGTGGGGACCGTGTTGCTCGATGGCCGCGACCGGTAACACTGCGACACTGGAAGCGTTGATACGCTCTTTCAGTTCGACCGTGGTGAGGGCCTGCCAGTCCAGTGTGGAATAAGTCATGACGGTCGCCTCCTTGTCCTGCGATACAGGGAGTATAGTGTGCTGGAAGGGTTTCGTAAGCTCTTGTGGCGAGCGATTGAAGCGATTGATTTATGACCGTTTTCGGTCAGCCCCGCGATTGCGTGAAAGCGAACCCATAAGGTGTAATGGTGGCCCGAGTGACTTTGATCGTACCGGCAGGAGCAGCCCTTGTCCGATTCCTTCCTGACAGACCTGACCCTGATTGACGGTTTGGCCCGCATGCGGCTGCCGCAGTCGACTGACGCGCTTTGGAGCGATGCCAGCCTTGAGGCGTTCTACCGGGATGTGCAGGCCCTGGACAGGCGCCAGGATGTGCGGGGGCTCGTCATCGAGGGCCAGCCAGAGCAGCCGTTCTCGCACGGCGTGGATCTTGCCTTGTTCCATGACGGCAGCAAGGCCGCCGGTGCCGGGGTGAATCGTGAGTTTGGTCTGGCGTTCAACGCCCTGCGTCGTTTCCCGGGTGTTTCGGCGGCCGCTTTGACCGGCGATGCCGCGGACGCCGGGCTGGAATGTGCGCTATGCTGTGACTTCAGAATTGCGGAGCCCTCGGTTCGCCTGTCGATGGTTCCGGCCCGTTATGGTCTGGTCCCGGTCGGTGGCGGCAGCCAGCTGTTGCCGCGTCTGGTGGGCGAGGTCTGGGCCAAGCGGCTGTTGCTGTGTGGCGAAACCGTAGACGCCGAAACGGCACTGGCCATCGGCCTGGTCGACGCCATCAGCGAGCCCGGTCAGGTGAGTCAGTTGGCGTCAGACTGGGTGCGCCGGTCGTTCCGTCAGGGGCCGCAGGCCGTGCGGGCGACCAAGCAACTGATCGAGCACGCGCGGATGCGTCCGCTGGAGACCGGCTTTGCCGCCGAGCGTGACTGGATGGTGGAGCTGCAGGGCACCGCCGAACAGATTGAAGGCATACAGGCCGCCGACGCGGGACGCACACCGCATTGGCCGGATCATGAGGGAGAAGGGGGAGATCGGTGATGCGGTATATGACGTCCTTTCATCGACGCCTGCGGGTGCTGCGGGAGTCCAGGCAGCTGTCGGTTGCCGACATCGCCCGCCTGTGTGACGCCGATGAGCGCCGGGTCGCCGGCTGGGAAAGCGAAAACCCGAAAACCCGGACCTTTCCCGATATCGACGAACTGATGGACCTCTGTCTGAAAACCGAAACGCCTCTGGAAGCCCTGCTGGATTTCGAGGATGCACCGGATGCGGGACAGTTGGAGCTGCCAGGATTGGCGTTTGATTCCAATGCGGATCTGGGGCGGGTGCTCGAAGAGCTGGAGCGGGAAATCGAACGGCTCAAACCGACCGAAGAAGAGATGGAAATGCTGCGCCGGTTCCGCAATACCACTGCGGAGAACCGGCGCATGGTGATTCAGCTGCTCGGCTGAATCCTCGCTTTATGCGTTGCCGTTCTTGTAGATGTTCTCGTAGACGTAGTTGGTCGCGTCAACGAAGCCATCCACGCTACCGCAGTCAAAGCGGCGGCCGCGGAATTTATAGGCCAGCACGCAGCCTTTCTGGGCCTGGTGGAGCAGGGCGTCGGTGATCTGGACTTCGCCGTTCTTGCCCGGTTCGGTGTTCTCGATGATCTCGAAGATATCCGGCGTGAGAATGTAGCGACCGATGATCGCTAGGTTGGACGGCGCGTCTTCCGGAGCCGGCTTCTCGACCATGTCGGTGATGCGATACAGACCGTCCTTCATTGGCTCGCCCGCAATCACACCGTATTTGTGCGTCTCGTCTTCCGGAACTTCCTCGATGGCCACGATCGAGCAGCGGAACTGCTTGTAGAGTTCGGCCATCTGCGCCAGCACGCTGATATCCCCCGGTTCGGCCACGCAGAAGTCGTCCGCCAGGACGACGGCGAACGGGTTGTCGCCCATCAGGTTACGACCGGTCCAGATCGCGTGACCCAGGCCTTTCATTTCGTTCTGACGGGTAAAGGAGAAGGAGCTGTTGTCGATCAGCTCACGAATGGACGTCAGCAGGTTTTCCTTGCCTGAACCGGCAATCTGGTGCTCCAGCTCATAGCTGATGTCGAAGTGGTCCTCGATGGCGCGCTTGCCGCGACCGGTCACGAAACCGAATTCATGGATGCCGGCTTCCGCTGCTTCCTCAACGCCATACTGCACCAGCGGCTTGTTGACGATGGGTAGAATCTCCTTGGGCATGGCCTTGGTGGCCGGGAGAAAGCGGGTACCGTAACCGGCAACGGGGAATAGGCACTTCCTGATCATATGAATCGTCCTTATTAGCGGTTCATTCAAACCTGTCCATGACCGGGCGACGGCCCGTCCGGGGATAGGTCTCCGGAACATTTCAGGTTTTGCACAAAGTTTGCCAAGTGTAACCAAGTTGATATGACAAATGGAGACATGCCCGCTTACCACTTCGTCACTTTGACGTAATTCTGGCGCCTCGGCCGGATAAAGATCGCCCGCCAACCCCCAGTATCCGGCGCTTTCCGGGTGACAGGCAAGTTCCGGCAGGGGCCACTTGTCGTGTGTTATCGATCCATCAAACGCCCTGATGGTCCGGTTACATTTTTCTGTCCGGTTATGCGACAAGTTTTGTCATGGCGTTGTGCACCGAGTTGGGGCGGGATTCGGGTTGATTTTCAGAATGGTGCCCGTGACATTGTGACGGGTTTCGAGCCCTTCTGGCCAAGCGATTGAAAATACGCCTCTTGTGGCTGTATTCGGCCGCTATTGCGGGTGATTCGACGGGGCCGGACAAGGCGTGGAAAGGCGCTAATCTATCTCCAGAAACTACATACAAACTTGGATACAACTTGTTGTTTTTCGTTAAAAATTAAATTTGTAAATTTTTGATAGTTAGGGCTGGTATGTGACCTGCATCTTGCCTATAGTCGGTACTGCCAACGCATACCGTGCTTGTTGTTTCGCGATGGGTTCATCGTGGGTAACAGGACCATCCCAAGTGTTGCCGTCTGGGGTCTTCGGTACAACGATTTTCTTCAATTCCATTGACCGAAATAGTCGGGTGCCTCCGTGCGCCTGATGGGGACGCTTGTTTGTGAGATTTTGGGCACTTTTGGCATTTGTCGGCTGCATCATCAGCACCCAGGGTGGTGCCGTGGTGCGTTTTGCCGAGCCAGACCCGGGTGCCGGCTATGAGCTGGGCAGCGCCCTCGGTGCGTCTTTTGCCAATGGATCGGAGCAGGACGGCCGCGGCTGGTTGACCTCCCGGTCCCGTCCGGCGACCAAGCCTGATCGAACCCAACTGCAAACCGACTGGCCGTCCGGCCGTTGTGTTCCCATCGATTCCGTTCGTCTGCCCGGATTGAGGCTGTTGTCCAGCCGGGTCGTCACCCGCGTTCACGCGCTGGTGCAGCCGGAGACACGCCAGTGCCTGGATCCGGATCGCCTCAATGGACTTGCCAATCGCATCAACCATGTGCTGGAGCAGGAGGGTGAGCAGGACACGGTGGCCTGGCTGCCGGAACGCCCCATTGTGAATCATGTCCTGACGCTGCGCTTTCGCAATGCCGCGATGGGTGAGACGCGTCGGGCGTCCGTCCAGACCCAGACCCATGCCGCTCGTTTTTCGTCGCCGCGCGGCACGGCGCTGGTTGCAACCGATACGCTGCCGTCGTACACGTTCGGGCGCTGGAGTCGTCCTTCCGGCCTGGCCAACGTGGCTCCGGTGGAAGGCGCAGAGCCGACATCGAAGGCCTCCAAAGCGCCGACGGTGCGCTTCCAGCACGTCCATCGTCATTGGCTGGGCTCACACCTTCAGGTGGCGGGGAATTCCGCATCTACCCGGGACCAGCGCAGCGGTCAGATCGGCCTCGAAGCGGACAACCTCATTCGCGATAACCATGCGCTCAGACTCAACTTCAACGAGTCGGTGTCCCAGCGTATCGAGAACGAGGCGGAAGCGTTCTCTTTCCACTATGCCTTTCCGCTGGGCGGGAGTCGCCTCAGCTTTGATGTGGATAATTTTTCCTACCGCAGTACCGTGCAGGGTGACGACGGAAAATACGATGCCAGCGGCGAAGGCCGCAATGTCTACGTCAGTGGACGCCGCTCGCTGTTCTCTCTATACGGCGTGCAGTTTGACAGCATCATGAGCCTGTCGGCGCAGGACGCGTCTTATTACGAGGACGGGGAGTGGGTGGAAGACTCTTCCAGGCAGAAGTCGCTGTTCACGCTGGAAGGCAGTACCTCCCATGAGTTGTGGTACGACGTGATGGCGACAACCCGGGTTTCCGCCGTCAGCGGCCTGGAAGTGGTCGGCAAGGAATACGACATGGAAGAGGACTTCAACGAGGACGATGCGTTTCGCAAATATTCGCTGTCCGCAGCCCTCTCGCGCGATTTCTTTGACTGGCAGTGGGGCGTCAGCGGGCATTACCAGTTCTCGCCCAACGATCTGCCGGATTCCGAGTACATGACGGTGGCCGGAGCCTCCATGATCTCCGGGTTCAATGGCCAGAGCGTGAGTGCCGCCGAAGGAGGGTGGTTGCGCCTGGATGCCAGTAGCCCGCGCTTCGACACGCCGCTGATGCCGTATATGCGTTCGGGTCTTCGCTTCTCGGTCTTGCAGGGCTGGGTGCCGTACACGGCAGAGCAGGCCGACCGATATGGTTCTGCCAGCGCCGCCGAGATCTCGCTCAGCATGCAGGGGCGTGGCTTCCAGGCGGGTTTGAGTGTGGGCCGGATGCTCGGTGCGTCCAGTCTGGCGACCACCAAGCCTGATATGCCGGACGTTTCTCTCTCGCTTTCCATGGGCCTGTAGCGGATTGCACCGCTGCTTGGGCCGCGCGGTTCTTGTCCTGTCTGCCTCCATGGGCCGTTACCCGGCGGTCTATGCGTCTGCCCATCATTCCGACATATTCTGACGATACGCTCGAATTGGTCATATACTGACCATGAATCGGGGCTGGCGCGTGTCGGTTCTGAGACGTGTCTTACAGAGATGTCACTTGAAGCATAAGCTACTGACAGTGTTACATTAAAAACTCTGGTACGTCGGAAACGACCAGGGACTCCCACTGGGCGACGGTCTTCGTCACTCGACAGAAGCTGCCCAGGAGCCCGTCACGCGCCGGACAGGTCATGGAGTTGGCGTCTCGGCTTCTGACACCCCTTTGAACCTCTGAAACGACGGAGATGGATTGTCCATGCTTTCAGCCCGATTGCTTATGTTCCTGCTCGGCCCAGCGATGCTCCTGGCCGCCAACGTGGCCAGTGCCTTCGGGCTTGAAGATGTGGAACAGATGGCGAAAGCACGTGCCGGAAAGCCCTATGAGGCCCCTGCATCGGCCCCCCAGTTCCTGCGGGATCTGAGCTACAGCGATTACCAGGCGGTTCGCTTCAAGCCCGAGGCCAGTCTCTGGCGGGAAGGCCGCTCCCGCTTCCAGGTGCGCATGTTCCCGCCGGGCAGCTACTATTCTCACGCCGTCACACTGCATGAGGTGGACAGCGAGGGCGTCGAGCCCATCAACTTCGACAAGGCCAACTTCACCTATCCGAACGACGCGTTTGCCAAGCGCGTTCCCGCTGATCTGGGCTATGCCGGTTTCCGCCTGACGTTCCCGATGCACAAGGAAACCGACCAGGAGCAGTTCATGGTCTTTGGTGGCGCCAGTTATTTCCGTGGGCTGGGGCGCGACAACCGGTTCGGGTTATCGGCTCGGGGGATCGCCATCAATACCGGGCTGCCCTCCGGTGAAGAGGTGCCCAGCTTTGTGGAATTCTGGCTCGAACGGCCCGCCGGAGGCAGCGACACCATGCGCGTTTACGCGCTGCTGGACGGCCCCAGCCTGACCGGCGCCTACCGCTTTGATATTCATCCCGGAGCCAGCACGCAGGTCGATGTGACCGCCCGGCTGTTTTTCCGGGACAAGGTTGAGCTGCTCGGACTCGCCCCGCTGACCTCCATGTTCTATTACGGCAAGAATACCGTACGTCCGGTGGGCGAGTGGCGGCCACAGGTCCACGATTCCGATGGCCTCCTGATCCACGACGGCGGCACTGGCGAGTGGCTGTGGCGCCCGCTGCTGAATCCGCGCAAGTTGCGAATGAGCTACCTCCAGGCGGAAGATCTCAAAGGCTTTGGTTTGATGCAGCGGGATACGCGGTTCGATCAGTTCGAAGATCTGGAAGCCCGCTACGACAAGCGACCCAGTGCCTGGGTGGAGACCAAGGGCGACTGGGGAAAGGGGCACGTGGTCCTGGTGGAGATTCCGACCCGCTCCGAGGTGAACGACAACATCGTCACCTTCTGGCAGCCGGATGGCCAGGTCAAGGCCGGCGATGAGCGAACCCTGCAATACACCCTCAGCTTTGGCGACCCGTCCATTGCCAAGCAGCCCACGGCCCACGCTACGCAGACGTTTGTCGGCGAGGGCAACCGGATTGGTGGCGGCAATGTCGAAGGGGCCTATCGACTGATCGTGGATTTCAAGGGCGGCGAGCTTGATGGCCTGAAGCCTGATGCGCCGGTGGTCAGCCAAGTATCCGGCGGCGACCACGTCAAGGTGGTCGAGCATTTCGTCGAGTACAACGAACCCACCGACGCCTGGCGGCTGTCCATGCTGGTGCGGCCTGATCCGGATGCGGATATGACCCTGCGTGGATTCCTGAGCCTCGAGGGCAAGCCGCTCACCGAGACCTGGACCTACCAGTTGCCGGTCGGCTCGGATCTGCGGGCGCCGAAGGAATAAGGCCAACAGGGAGGACAAGCGATGAAACGAGCGGTCTGTCAGCAAGCCCTGGATCGATTGATTGCCTACCTGCGGGGCTGCGGCGTGGAGATTACGTCGGAAAACTGCCGCAAGGCGCTGCAGTTGGTGGACCGGGCATTGGCCGAGGCGGGAAGCCACGAGGTCATGGCCCGGGCCATGGACATGATTCCCGAATACTTCGACCTGCCACCCCTGGCCATCCCCATGCAAAGCCCGCCGCTGATGCGCGGCAGTATCGGATACCATACCAATGTCTGAAGCGCTCCAGGAGCGAACCACCCAAGACGCCATCCCGGCGAAAGCCTCCAAACGCTACCGTTGGCGGGGCATCGCCTTTATCCGGCGCAGCCTGCTGATCCTGTTTGTTCTGGGGCAGACCACCGTGGCCTGTTATTACCTGCTGTGGGTCCTGCCTTACCACGGCGGTACCGGCGTCGAGCTGGGGCTGCTGATTCTGTTTGCGCTGCTGTATTCCTGGATTGCCGTCGGTTTCTGGACGGCGATGCTGGGCTTTGTGCTGCGCCTGTTCGGCGGGGATCGGCGTTCTTTGATGCACCGCCATTCCGCGGAAGAGCTGGACCAGACGCCGCTGGGCAAAACCGCGGTAATCATGCCGATCTACCATGAGCCCGTGCACCGCACACTGAGCGGCTTGAAGGCGGTCTATCAGGACATTGAGCGGGCCGGCCAGATCGAGAATTTTGAATTCTACATTCTCTCCGACAGCCGGGATCCGAACGTCTGGCTGGAAGAGCAGGCCACCTGGCAGCGCATGGCCGAGGAACTGGGTGCCGAAGGCCGGATGTTCTACCGGCGCCGGACCGTGAACCTGAACTACAAGAGCGGCAATGTCGCGGATTACCTGCGCCGCTGGGGTCGCCGCTCCAAGTACATGGTGGTGCTGGATGCGGACAGTCTGGTCAGCGGCCAGACGCTGGTGCGCATGGTCCAGCTGATGGAGCGCGAGCCGCAATGCGGCATCCTGCAGACCAACCCGACACTGATCAACGGGCAGTCCCTGTTCGCCCGCATGCAGCAGTTCGCCAACCGGGTGTATTCGCCACTGTTCGCCACCGGGCTGGCGGCCATCCAGATGGGTGACGCCGCTTTCTGGGGGCACAACGCGATTCTGAGGGTCGATGCGTTCATGGAGCATTGTGGCCTCAGGAAGCTGCCGGGCTTTGGTATCTTTGGCGGCCCGATTCTCAGCCACGATTTTGTTGAGGCGGCCTATATGGGCCGGGCCGGTTACGAAGTCTGGCTGGAGCCGGAGTTGGGTGAGAGTTACGAGGAATCGCCGCCCACACTGTCCGATGAGCTGACCCGGGATGAACGCTGGTCCAAGGGCAATATCCAGCACCTGTGGATCATGCTGTTCGGTCGTAAGCTGCGATTCGCTCACCGGATGGCGTTCATGAACGGAATCATGGCGTACTGTGCGTCGCCCCTGTGGCTCGCTTTCCTGATCCTGACCACGGTCGAGGCGGCGCAGATGGCGTTGTCGCCCATCGACTACTTCCCCGAAGGCCACCAGGGGCTGTTTCCCCTGTGGCCGGAATGGCGACCGGAGTGGGCGCTGGGACTGGCGCTGAGCACCATGGCGCTGCTGTTTATTCCCAAGTTCCTGGCCATCCTCGATGCGCTGATCCACCGCAAGTCCAGGTTCTTTGGTGGCTTCGGGCGCCTGTTCGTCAGCGTTCTGATCGAAATCGTCATCTCCGTATTGTTGGCGCCGGTTCGCATGCTTGCTCACAGCCGCTATGTGCTCGGGGCCTTCATGAACTTCTCACTCAGCTGGGCCGGGCAGAACCGGACGGAGGAAACCACCTGGCGGCAGGCCATCGTGACCCAACTGCCGGGCCTGATCGTCGGCGCCTCCTGGTCGGCGTTCGCCTGGAGTCTGGACCCGCTGTTTTTCCTCTGGTCCTTGCCCGTAGCGATCCCGCTGGTTTTGGCGGCACCGACCTGTGTTTACCTGAGCCGCGTGAGCATCGGTGAACGGTTGCATCGCCGCCGCCTGCTGCTGATTCCCGAGGAGATCAATCCCAGTCCGCTGCTTGACGACGCCGAGATCAGTCGCGAGGCCGAACCCGAGGAATCACCGCTGACGAACTTCGAGGAAGCGGTCCTGCGGCCGCACCTGAACCAGATGCACCAGGCGCTCGCCGGCAGTCACCGCCGCCGCGTGCGGGCGGAAGTGCTGTCCAATCTGGTTCAGCGTTGCCTGCGGGAAGGTCCCGATGGCCTGACCCGGAGTGAATTGAGTCACCTGTGCCGGGATCAGGAATCCCTGGCTGCATTGCACCACGAGGCCTGGCGCGCCCGCCCTGACAGCTACTGGGGCAGTCGTATCGATAAGCTCGCCGCGGGCGACTGATCGGCGCCGGCCCGCATCGTTCCACGGTAAAAGGGAGGGGAATACCCGGATGGATCGTCGTACAGTGATGAAAATGCTCGCCGCCGCCGGAGTGCAGGGCTTGCCCCTGTCGGCCCTGTTGAACAGCTCTCTGGCCAACGCGCGGCCCATTGGTGAGCCGCAGGCGTTCAGCTACGCGTGGCTCAAGGGGCGTGCCCGGGAGTTGGCCGCCAAGCCGTTTGAGTCCCACGAGGGCGAATTGCCCCGCTCGTTGAAGAACATTTCGTGGGACGATTACCAGGCCATCCAGTTCCGGCCGGAAAAATCGCTCTGGCAGGACGAGGGCAGCGCCTTCCGGGCCCAGCTGTTCCACCTTGGCCTGTTCTTCAAGACACCGGTTCACATCTACGAGGTGACAGACGGCAAGGCGCAAGAGCTGGGCTACGATCCCTCGTATTTCAGCTATTCCGGTAAACAGCCGTTGGGCGATCTGCCGGAAGATCTGGGCTTTGCCGGCTTCCGCATCCAGTTTCACACCAACTTCAAGCTGGATCTGGCGGCGTTCCAGGGCGCGAGCTATTTCCGTGCCGTCGGCAAAGACATGCAGTACGGCATGTCCGCCCGGGGGTTGGCGATCGATACCGCCACCGATCACGATGAGGAATTCCCCAAGTTTACTGCCTTCTGGCTGGAAAAGCCCAAGCCCAACAGCACCAAGCTCACCGTCTACGCGCTGCTGGATTCGCCCAGCACCACCGGCGCCTACGTGTTCGACCTGTACCCCGGTCGCAACATGGTGATGGACATCGGCTGTGCCCTGTATCCACGCAAGCACATCGAACGGGTCGGCATCGCCCCGCTGACGAGCATGTACCAGGTGGGCGAAAACAGCCAGCGCATGGACTACGACTGGCGTCCTGAAATCCACGATTCCGACGGGCTGGCCATGCACAGCGGTGCGGGCGAGTGGATCTGGCGCCCGTTGGTCAACCCGCGCGGCATCCGGGTCAACACCTTTGTCGACAAAAATCCGAGAGGCTTCGGCCTGCTCCAGCGGGATCGGGATTTCGACCACTACCAGGACGATGGCGTGTTCTATGACAAGCGCCCGAGCGTCTGGGTCGAGCCAAAGGAAGACTGGGGGAAGGGCAGCATCATGCTGGTGGAGATTCCCACGGTGGACGAGACCTTCGACAACATCGTGGCGTTCTGGAATCCCGAGAAGCCGCTGGCGCCCAATCAGGAACACCTATTTTCCTATCGCCTGAACTGGGGCGAGCAGGCGCCGGTCAAGCCCTATGAGCTGGCCACCGTGCGCGCTACCCGGACCGGCCTGGGTGGGGTTGTTGGCCAGAAGCGCGAGTACTTCTCCTGGCGTTTTGCGGTGGATTTTGCCGGCGGCATGCTGGATATGCTGGGCGAGAACGCCAAGGTCGTCCCGGTGATCACGAGCAGCCGGGGTCGCATCGAAATCACCTCTGCGCGTCCGCTGCATGAGATTAACGGCTATCGAGCGATGTTCGACCTGGTACCGGACGACTCCGAAGAGCCCATCGATCTGCGCCTCTACCTGAAGCTGGACGATCAGCCCCTGACCGAAACCTGGGTCTACCAGTACACCCCGCCACCCAAGGATCAGCGCAAGATCTACTGATTCCTGTCCTTTCTTTGTCAACAATCCGGGAGTCGGCTTTCCCGGATTGTTGACAAAAATGATATCCAGGCGTAGTTTTCTCGCCATCACGGATATTATTGTCGACAAAAATGCTTGATACCGTCACTCCAACGCAGACCCGTGCAGACGAAGCCTTCGAATGTCTGCAAACCGCGATCGTCAAGGGCGAGCTGGCCCCGGGCGAGAAAATCGGTGAGGTGGAACTCTGCGAACGCTTCAACCTGACCCGCGGTCCGCTGCGCGAAGCCCTGGGTCGCCTGGAATCCCGCGGCCTGCTGGTCCGCCGTCCCCACGCCGGTTTCAAAGTGGTTTCCATCAACGGCGAAGAACTGCTCGAACTCTATCGTATCCGCGAAGCCATGGAAGGCCTGGCTGCCTGCCAGGCCGCCGAGCGTATGACGGACGCCGAAATCGATGATCTGCAACGCCTTCTGGATCGTCATGAACAGATGGTGGACGAAGCGCAGGGACAGGCGTATTACCAGCATGAAGGGGATTACGATTTTCATTACTGCATCGCCATGGGCAGCCGCAACCGGAAGCTCAGCCAGATGCTGC
Source organism: Marinobacter mangrovi (assembly GCF_016798325.1). GTDB lineage: Bacteria > Pseudomonadota > Gammaproteobacteria > Pseudomonadales > Oleiphilaceae > Marinobacter_A > Marinobacter_A mangrovi. Next base: position 1,147,434 of record NZ_JAERVO010000001.1, on the reverse strand, counting down.
TGGGCGACCTGTACTACATGGTGCGCCTGTACCGTTACCGGCTGAGTACGTCCGCCGGCCGCCCGCACCGGGCACTTCGAGAACACCGCAGTATCGCCGACGCCATCGCCAACCGGGATGGGGAATTGGCCCAGTTTCTGATGCAGCGCCACATCAATGCGGCGCGGCTGAACATCGAGAAAAAGATTCAGGAAGGTGTCCTGACATTCTGAATGGGGAGAGTTTATGAGCCAGTCACTTACTGCCGGGGCCCGTTTCCGCAAAGCCCTTAAAGAAAACAATCCGCTGCAGATCGTCGGCACGGTCAACGCCTACTGCGCCATGATGGCCGAGAAGGTGGGCCATCAGGCCATTTACCTGTCTGGCGGCGGTGTCGCCAACGCCTCCTACGGGCTGCCGGACCTCGGCATGACCACCATGAACGACGTGCTCGAAGACGTCCGCCGCATTACCGCCGTGACCGATACGCCGCTGCTGATCGATATCGACACCGGCTGGGGTGGGGCGTTCAACATCGGCCGCACTATCAAGGAGATGGAGCGCGCCGGCGCGGCGGCGGTTCACATTGAGGACCAGGTGGCCCAGAAGCGTTGCGGTCATCGCCCCAACAAGGAAATCGTTTCCCAGGAAGAGATGGTCGATCGCATCAAGGCCTGCGCCGATGCACGCACCGACGAGAATTTCTTCATCATGGCCCGGACCGACGCCTTCCAGCGTGAAGGCTTGGAGCCGGCCATCGAACGGGCCAAGGCCTGCATTGAAGCCGGTGCCGACGGCATTTTCGCCGAAGCCGTGACCGAGCTGGAACACTACCGCGCCTTCTCCGAAGCGCTTGACGTGCCCATCCTGGCCAACATCACCGAATTCGGCGCCACGCCGCTGTACAACACCAAGGAGCTTGCGGAAGCCGGCGCCGACATGGTGCTGTACCCGTTGAGCGCTTTCCGTGCCATGAACAAGGCTGCGCTGACCGTCTACCAGAACATCCTGGAGAAGGGCGACCAGAAAGATGTGGTGGACATGATGCAGACCCGCATGGAGCTGTACGATTTCCTCAACTACCACGAGTTCGAACAGAAACTGGACGCCCTGTTCAAGCAGCAGAAAAGCTGAGTAGCACGGGCCGCTGATTTGCGATCGCGCGCTCAAGGCACTCGATCGCCAGACACCACAAGACGCTAAATAATCGCAAACAACGACGCACAAGGTGACAACCATGGCTGAAAAAAAACTGGGCGGCGCTGGCCTTCGTGGCCAGGTCGCAGGCGAAACCGCACTCTGTACCGTGGGCCAGAGCGGAACCGGTCTGACCTACCGGGGCTATGACATCACGGATCTGGCAGACAATGCCCAGTTTGAAGAGGTGGCCTACCTGCTGTTGCGCGGCAAGCTGCCGAACCAGCAGGAGCTGGACGCCTACAAGACCAAGCTGCAGGGCCTGCGGGCACTCCCGGATGCGCTCAAGGCCGTCCTGGAACAGATCCCCAGGGACGCGCACCCGATGGACGTCATGCGTACCGGCTGCTCCATGCTGGGCAACCTGGAAACCGAAGAGGACTTCAGTGAGCAGGACGACAAGATCGACCGCATGCTGGCAGTGTTCCCGAGCATCATCACCTACTGGTACCGCTTCGCCCATGAAGGCGTGCGCATCGAGACCGACGGCGACTGCGATTCCATCGGCGGGCACTTCCTGGAGCTGTTGCACGGCAAGAAGCCCAGCGAGTTGCACGAGCGCGTGATGAACGTCTCGTTGATCCTCTATGCGGAGCACGAATTCAACGCCTCCACCTTCACCGCACGGGTCTGTGCGTCCACGCTGTCCGACATTCACAGCTGCGTGACGGGCGCCATCGGCACATTGCGCGGTCCGCTGCATGGCGGCGCCAACGAAGCGGCCATGGCCCTGATCCAGAAGTTCCAGACACCGGACGAGGCCGAACAGGGCCTGATGGGCATGCTGGAGCGCAAGGAAAAGATCATGGGCTTCGGTCATGCGGTCTATCGCGAGTCCGACCCGCGCAACGCCATCATCAAGAAATGGTCCGAAAAGCTGTCGCAGGAAGTGGGCGACGAGGTGCTGTACCCGGTCTCCGTGCGCTGCGAAGAAGTGATGTGGCGTGAGAAGAAGCTGTTCTGCAACGCTGACTTCTTCCATGCCTCGGCCTATCACTTCATGGGTATCCCGACGGAGCTGTTCACGCCGATCTTCGTGATGTCGCGGGTGTCCGGCTGGACCGCCCATGTGAAAGAGCAGCGTGAGAACAACCGGATCATCCGCCCGAGTGCGGACTACACCGGTCCCGAACACGCCGAGTGGCTGCCGATCGAGAAGCGCGCCTAAGACGCGTTCCCCTCTCTCCAAGCCTCTCGCCTGCCAGGAGAGAGGCTTTTCCCCCAAGTTAGAGTTATAGCCTCCCCTCGCCCCTGGCGGGAGAGGGGCCGGGGGGGGGAGAGGGGGATGAAGAGAGACCAACGCCACACCCGACCCATTATCGCCAAAGGTCAACCATGAACACTCAATACCGCAAGCCCCTGCCGGGCACCGACTACGACTACTTTGATACCCGCGAGGCTGTCGACGCCATCCAGCCCGGCGCCTACGACAAGCTTCCGTACACCTCCCGCATCCTGGCGGAGCAGTTGGTGCGCCGTTGTGATCCGGCCACGCTGACCGATTCCCTGAAGCAGCTTATCGAGCGCAAGCGGGATCTGGACTTTCCCTGGTATCCGGCCCGCGTCGTGTGTCACGACATCCTGGGCCAGACGGCGCTGGTCGACCTGGCCGGCCTGCGGGATGCCATCGCAGAGAAGGGCGGTGATCCGGCGAAAGTAAACCCGGTGGTGCCCACCCAGTTGATCGTTGACCATTCTCTGGCTGTTGAGCATCCGGGCTTCGAGAAAGACGCGTTCGAGAAGAACCGCGCCATCGAGGATCGTCGCAACGACGACCGCTTCCACTTCATCAACTGGACCAAGACCGCGTTCGAAAACGTGGACGTGATCCCGCCGGGCAACGGCATCATGCACCAGATCAACCTGGAGAAGATGTCGCCGGTGGTCCAGGTGCGCGACCGCGTGGCGTTCCCGGATACCTGTGTCGGCACCGACAGCCACACGCCGATGGTCGATGCCCTCGGCGTGATTTCCGTCGGTGTGGGCGGTCTGGAAGCTGAAAGCGTCATGCTGGGCCGCGCGTCCATGATGCGCCTGCCGGACATCGTCGGCGTCGAGCTGACGGGCAAGCTGCAACCGGGCATCACCGGCACAGACATGGTCCTGGCATTGACCGAGTTCCTGCGTAAGGAGCGGGTTGTTGGTGCGTATCTGGAATTCTATGGCGAGGGCGCGGACAGCCTGACGGTAGGCGACCGCGCCACCATTTCCAACATGACGCCGGAATACGGCGCCACCGCGGCGATGTTCTACATCGACGACCAGACCATCGACTACCTCAAGCTGACCGGTCGCGACGACGATCAGGTGGCTCTGGTCGAAAACTTCGCCAAGCACACCGGCCTGTGGGCCGACAGCCTGAAGACCGCCGAGTACGAGCGCGTCCTCAAGTTTGATTTGTCCAAGGTGGTTCGTACGCTGGCCGGGCCGTCCAACCCGCACGCGCACCTGCCGACGTCCGAACTGGCGCAGCGCGGGATTGCCGGCCAGTGGGAAGAGAAGGAAGGCGAAATGCCGGACGGCGCGGTCATCATCGCCGCGATCACCAGCTGTACGAACACCTCTAACCCGCGGAACATGGTGGCGGCCGGCCTGATCGCCCGCAACGCCAACAAGCTGGGCCTGATCCGCAAGCCCTGGGTGAAGTCCTCCCTGGCGCCGGGCTCCAAGACCGTCAAGATGTACCTGGAAGAAGCCAACCTGCTGCCGGAACTGGAGCAGTTGGGCTTCGGCGTGGTCGCCTTTGCCTGTACCACCTGTAACGGCATGAGTGGTGCGCTTGATCCGAAAATCCAGAAAGAAGTGGTCGACCGGGATCTCTATTCCACCGCGGTCCTGTCCGGCAACCGCAACTTTGACGGCCGGATTCATCCGTACGCCAAGCAGGCGTTTCTGGCCTCACCGCCGCTGGTGGTCGCCTACGCCATTGCCGGCACCATCCGCTTCGACATCGAGAAGGACGCCCTGGGTCACGACGCCGACGGCAACCCGATCCTGCTCAAGGACATCTGGCCCAAAGACGAGGAAATCGACGCCATCGTGAAATCGTCGGTGAAGCCGGACCAGTTCCGCGACACCTACATCCCGATGTTCGACGTCACCCGCAAGGCCCAGGCACAGTCCGACCCGCTCTACGAGTGGCGCCCGATGAGCACCTACATTCGCCGACCGCCGTATTGGGAAGGCGCCCTGGCCGGTGAGAAGAACCTGACCGGCATGCGGCCGCTGGCGGTCCTGGGTGACAACATCACCACGGACCACCTGTCGCCATCGAACGCCATCCTGGCTTCCAGTGCCGCTGGCGAATACCTGGCGAAAATGGGTCTGCCGGAAGAGGACTTCAACTCCTACGCGACCCACCGCGGCGATCACCTGACCGCGCAGCGGGCCACCTTCGCCAACCCGAAACTGCTGAACGAAATGGTTCGCGACGACAACGGCGAGGTGAAGCAGGGCTCCCTGGCGCGCATTGAACCGGAAGGGAAAGTGGTCCGCATGTGGGAAGCCATCGAGACCTACATGGACCGTAAGCAGCCGTTGATCATCGTTGCCGGCGCCGATTACGGGCAGGGCTCTTCCCGGGACTGGGCCGCCAAGGGCGTGGCTCTCGCCGGTGTCGAGGCCATCGTGGCCGAAGGCTTTGAGCGGATCCATCGCACCAACCTGGTAGGCATGGGGGTCATGCCGCTGCAGTTCGAGGAAGGCACCACCCGCAAGACGCTGGGTATTGATGGCACCGAGACGTTCGACGTGAAAGGGCAGCCGGCGCCGCGAGCAACGCTGACGCTGGTCATTCACCGCGCCAACGGCGAGAGCCAGGAAGTTCCGGTCGTTTGCCGCCTGGATACGCAGGAAGAAGTGTCCATCTACAAGGCGGGCGGCGTGCTGCAGCGCTTTGCGCAGGACTTCCTGAAGGCTGAGGCGGATAAGGCGAGTGCTTGAGAAACCGTCTCTGCAAGGCAAGAGCCATTTATGTGGGGCTGACTGGGGCACCTGACGGTGCCTCAGAAGCTAAAGCATCTGCTGCATGCTCGGGGTGACCTGAAAATGTAGCCGACGCTTCAGTTTCGGAGCAGCCCACAGCGCTGCCGATGATCCTCCAGCACCCGTAGGTTGGGCTGACGCCGGAAGCCCAACAAATTTGGACGGCGGCGAGCCGGATGTCTGTCCGTGTCCGATCAGACCGGTGCCGTAAAACGCGAACTCAGAGAGTCCGTTCGAACTTCTGAGGTGTTGGGCTTCCTGCGTCAGCCCAACCTACTTGTGGGGCACCTGACGGTGCCTCAGAAGCTAAAGCATCTGCTACATGCTCGGGGTGGCCTGTAAATGTAGCCGACGCTTCAGCTTCGGAGCAGTCCGCAGGGCTGCCGGTAATTCCCCACGGGGCTGATATCGTCCACAGAATTCTCAGGAACCACCAAAATGACCCACAAACCCCAAATCAGAATCCCCGCCACCTACATGCGTGGCGGCACCAGCAAGGGCGTGTTCTTCAACCTGACCGACCTGCCGGAAGTGGCCCAGGTACCGGGCGAAGCACGCGATAAGCTGCTGCTGCGCGTGATCGGCAGCCCCGATCCCTACGGCAAGCAGACCGACGGTATGGGCGGCGCCACGTCCAGCACCAGCAAGACCGTCATCCTGTCGAAAAGCGAGAGCCCGGATCACGATGTGGACTATCTGTTTGGTCAGGTCTCCATCGACAAGCCGTTCGTCGACTGGAGCGGTAACTGCGGTAACCTGACCGCGGCCGTCGGGGCGTTCGCCATCAACAACGGCCTCGTGGACCCGGCGCAATTGCCGGAGAACGGCACCGCCACGGTCCGGATCTGGCAGAAGAACATCGAGAAAACCATCATTGCCCGTATTCCCATAACCAACGGGGAAGTGCAGGAAACCGGCGACTTCGAGCTGGACGGCGTGACCTTCCCGGCCGCCGAAGTCCAGGTCGAATTCATGGATCCGGCGGACGGCGAGGGCGCGATGTTCCCGACCGGCAACGTCGTGGACGATCTCGAGGTGCCCGGCGTCGGCACCCTGAAAGCCACCATGATCAACGCCGGCATCCCGACCATCTTCATCAACGCCGACGCCATCGGCTACGACGGCACCGAACTGCAGGATGCCATCAACAACGATGACAAGGCCCTGACCCTGTTCGAAACCATCCGCGCCTACGGCGCTGTCAAAATGGGGCTGATCAGCGACGTGGCCGAGGCGGCCAACCGGCAGCATACGCCCAAGGTGGCTTTCGTCGCACCGCCCAAAGGCTACGTGGCCTCCAGCGGCAAGGCCATCGCCGCGGACGACATCAATGTCCTCGTCCGGGCGTTGTCGATGGGTAAACTGCATCACGCCATGATGGGTACCGCTGCCGTAGCCATCGCCACGGCTTCCGCGATCCCCGGCACGCTGGTGAACCTGGCCGCCGGTGGTGGCGATCGTACCTCCGTGGTGTTTGGCCATCCATCAGGCACCCTGCGAGTCGGCGCCGAAGCCGAGCAGGTGAACGGCCAGTGGAGTGCGAAGAAAGCCATCATGAGCCGCAGCGCCCGCATCCTGATGGAAGGCTGGGTCCGCATTCCGGGAGATGCCTTCTGAGTTGCTTCGATGAAGAGACCGGGTCAGCTCGAAGCGGCCCGGTTTCCGGTCCATACTGACGCCATCATTTCTTGAAAGGCCGGGGCAGGGCTGATCGATCAAACGGCACCCTCCCGGCCAGGGAGACGCCTCATGTCAGCGACATTCGATCTCAACGAACGCCCGGATTACGACGACGTCCTGCAGAAGATTGCGGACTACGTTCTCAATTATCAGGTCGACAGCCTCGAAGCGCTGGATACCGCACGCAACTGCCTGATGGACACCCTCGGCTGCGGCCTTCTGGCGCTTCGCTTCCCCGAATGCACCAAACATCTGGGGCCGATCGTCGAGGGTACGGTGGTGCCTCATGGTGCCCGGGTACCCGGCACCTCTTTCCGTCTGGATCCTGTGAAAGCTGCCTGGGACATCGGCTGCATCATTCGCTGGCTGGACTACAACGACACCTGGCTGGCGGCCGAGTGGGGGCACCCCTCCGACAATCTCGGCGGGATCCTGGCTGTGGCCGATCACCTGTCGCAGAAGCGCCAGGCCGAAGGCAAGGCGCCGCTGACCATGCGCGACGTGCTGGAAAGCATGATCATGGCCCATGAGGTCCAGGGCGTGCTGGCGCTGGAGAATTCCTTCAACCGTGTGGGGTTGGACCACGTGGTGCTGGTCAAGGTGGCCTCGACGGCGGTGACCGCCAAGCTGATGGGTGCGGACCGGGAGCAGATGCTGTCGGCGCTGTCCCACGCCTGGGTCGACGGGCAGGCCCTGCGCACCTATCGCCACGCGCCCAACGCCGGCTCCCGTAAATCCTGGGCGGCGGGCGATGCGACCTCCCGCGCCGTGCGTCTCGCAGACATCGCCATGCGCGGTGAGATGGGCATTCCCGGCGTGCTGACAGCGCCCCAGTGGGGCTTCTACGACGTGCTGTTCAGCAAGACCAACAAGGACCAGACACTCAAGCCTGAAGATCAGCGACGGTTCTCGCTGCCCCAGGACTTTGGGTCTTACGTGATGGAGAACATCCTGTTCAAGATCTCGTTCCCGGCCGAATTCCACGCCCAGACTGCCGCCGAAGCCGCTGTGACCCTGCATCCCCAGGTGAAAGACCGGCTGGACGAGATCGACCGGGTCGTCATCACCACCCACGAATCCGCCATCCGCATCATCTCCAAAGTCGGCAAGCTGGCGAACGCCGCCGATCGCGACCACTGCCTGCAGTACATGACGGCGGTTCCGCTGATCTTTGGTGCCTTGACGGCCGATCACTACGAAGACGCATTCCACCAGGCCCACCCCGAAATCGACACCCTGCGGGACAAAATGGAGATCGTGGAAGAACCCCGCTACACCAGGGAATACCTGGAAGCGGATAAGCGCTCGATCGCCAACGCCATTCAGGTCTTCTTCAAGGATGGCTCAAAAACGGAACAGGTTGCCGTGGAATATCCGATTGGCCATCGTCGGCGCCGGAAGGAAGGTATCCCGCTGCTTGAGGAGAAGTTCCGGGCCAATCTTGAAACGCGGTATCCGAAAGGGCGGTGCGACGCCATTGTCGATCGATGCATCGATCAGAAGGTACTGGAGGGTACGTCGGTGCCTGACTTTATGGCGTTGTTTATGATCTGAGACAGATTTTACAACTTTTTTAAAAAAAATTAAGGGGTTGACGGTTCGAGAAAAGCGTCCATTTTCTTTACAGCGGTGTGGGCAGAAATTGGGTTTTATGGTGTTTAAAGATATGATTATTAAGAAATAAATATTATTGGCCTTCTTGTTGCTTCTAAGTGACCACGGACTAACAACAACCTCAACAGGTTTAGGAGCTGTGCATGAAGAAGGAACGTGTTCTCAGTATCAGTGCGGGCATCGCACTCGGCGTATCCGGTTTGGTCGCGTCTGTACAGGCGGCGCCCATGCTGTATGTCAGCAGCGCCGGCGAGTCTGCTGCGCAGGCTGCCGAAACCAACTTCCTGGCCAAGCTGAAGTCAGGTTATCTGACTGAAGGCTTCGAGTCTTACACGGCTGGCACGACTTCCCAGAGCAACGCCATCGCCACGAGCGTCGGTACCTTTACCCAGGATGTTGCGGGTTCAGGCGGTGACTGCGACAGCCTTGGATTCACCTGTAACGGCGGTGTTGCCATTCTGGATGATGGTAGCTCTCCGTTTGGCGGTCGTTTCGCAACTCCAAGCGGTTCGGACAACGCGAACTGGCTGGACAGCATGGACAGCGAAGAGATGACTTTCTCGCTGACGCCGGGCTTCAACGCCCTGGGTTTCTACATCACGGACCCGAACGATGTGGGTGGCCGGATGACCGTGGGTAGCACCACCTTCACCTTCGAAGACATCTTCGGTTCTGCCCTGGGTAACGGCAACGTGTTTTACATCACGCTGTTCGATTCCGAAGGTCTGGGTGATGTTACCTTCTACGCCAATGCCTCGGACGACGGCTATGGCATCGACAACGTGACTGTTGGCGAAGTGCCGGAGCCGGGTTCACTGGCGCTCCTCGGCCTTGGTCTTGCGGGTATCGGCGTGATGCGCCGTCGCAAGGCATAAGCTGGCGAGATACGGTGTTAGAAACCTGCTAAACCCCGGCTTTGCCGGGGTTTTTGCTGTCAGGAATTTTTACATGCGCCTCCCATCTGTTTGAGATTGCACCCAATTGCAGTTCAATCCGGAAGGAGTAGACTTCAAAGGAGTTGGAGATCTACCGATCGGATTCATGGACGCGTCTGGCAGGGTGGCGTGAAGGAGTCGACGTGGCACACGTCAGGATATTCAGGCATTACATTCATCTCCCGTTCGTTATTCTGGGGCTGATTGATTTCAGTGTATTGGTCGGGGCCTTCTGCCTCGCCGTTTTCTTCCGGTATTTCGGTGATATTGCCTATTTCTCCGAATCCATCGCTTACATCCTGCCTTCCGCAGTTATCTTCGCCGCCCTCAATATGTTGCTGATGGTCGCCATGGGCGTGCATCAGTCCCGGCTGGAAGATGGCCTGTCCGGCATGATGCTGCGTACGCTCATTGCGCTGATCCTCAGCATTCCGTTTGCACTGACCGCCTATTTGCTGAGCCAGGAATGGCTTTGGTACCTGGGTGGGGACGGGGTCATCACGTCCGCATCCGTCTTTGGTTTCTTCCTGTTGGGCATCGCGCGCATCATCTTCTTTACGGTGGTGGGCAATGACGCCTTCAAGCGGAAGGTCTTGGTGCTGGGCACAGGTTTTCGTGCCCGGCAACTGCTCGAAGACCTCCAGACCCCCTTCAATCGCAAGGGGTTCCATCTGGTGGGGTTTGTACCGATCAACGATGAGCCGGTCGAAGTCCCGGAACAGTATCTCGTCAATGTCCCCGGAAGCCTGCACGAGTATGTGACCCGTCGTCCGGTCCAGGAAATCGTAGTGTCCGTGGAAGACCGTCGTAAGGGGTTGCCCATGGAAGACCTGCTGGAATGCAAGATGCAGGGCATCCGCATCGTCGACGGCGCGGTCTTCTACGAACGCGAGTCCCGCAAGGTCGCCATGGAGATGATTACGCGCGGCTGGCTCGTTTTCTCGGATGGCTTCTCGGTGTCTTCCGTGTCCGGATTCGGCAAGCGGGCCCTGGATGTGCTGGCGTCAGGCATCTTGTTGATTGCAACCAGCCCGCTGATGCTGCTGACCATCCTGGCGATCAAGATCGAAGACGGATGGTCCGCACCGGTGTTGTACAGCCAGGAACGTGTTGGTCTGCGCGGCCAGGTCTTCAAGGTCCACAAGTTCCGGTCGATGCGCACGGACGCTGAAAAGGATGGCGCCGTCTGGGCACGCCAGAACGATACCCGCGTGACGCGCGTGGGGGCCTTTATCCGCAAGGTGCGTATCGATGAGCTTCCACAAATCTTTAACGTGCTGAACGGCACAATGTCGTTCGTGGGCCCGAGGCCCGAGCGGCCCATGTTCGTCGAGCAATTGGCGGAGAAGATCCCGTTCTACAACGAACGTCACCGTGTGAAGCCGGGCATTACCGGCTGGGCGCAGCTGTGCTTTGCCTACGCCGATAACGAGGAAGATAGCCGGGAAAAGCTTCGCTACGACCTGTACTACATTAAGAATCAGAGTCTACTGTTGGATTTGTTGGTTATTATTCAGACAGTGGAAGTAATATTGTTCAAGAAAGGATCGCGCTAGGCATTGGTTTGGCTGGTCATCGGTCGGAACGGGTGTCAGTAACCGTGGCTTTCGAAAAAAGAAGCGAGGATGTGAAATGGCAAGGATGGTAATCGGGCTCGTTGTACTGTTTTCTCTTCTGGCAGGTTGTGCCTCGCAACCGGCTTCGTCGCCGCAGCAGATCGAGGCGGCGCTCAACAAGAACGCCGGACCGGTCGACCAGTACATTCTGGGACCCAACGACGTGGTCCAGGTCTCGGTGTGGCGTAATCAGGATCTCAGCGTCAGCGTTCCCATTCGTCCCGACGGCCGGATCTCCGTGCCGCTGGTGGGGGACGTCGTGGCCGCCGGTCTGACTCCCGAAGAACTGGCCGACGACGTACAGGACAAACTTGAGCAGTATATCCGTCAGCCCCAGGTCAGTGTGGTCGTCACCGGGATGAACAGTCATGAGTTCACCGATCGCGTCCGGGTGACCGGTGCCGTTCAGAGCCCCATGACCATGCCGTTCCGTGATGGCATGACGGTCATGGACGTGGTGCTCTCTGCTGGCGGCGCCAACCCGTTCGCCGATTTGAACAGCGCCATGCTGTACCGGCCGATGGGCAAGGAGGTGGTGGCGATCCCGGTCAAGCTTGACGACATTCTGACCCGGGGCGACATCGCGACCAACTACCGGCTTTTGCCCGGGGATATCCTGACCGTGCCCGAGCGCAGTTTCTGATCCGCTGGACGACGCCCTGACATCGATGGTCGGGGCTTTCCAGATGATCGCACGTTAGCTTTCAGTTTCAGGTAACAGCTATGGCACTTCCACTGATTCAACTGCCCAGCGAAATCATCCGCGAAGTCCGAACCCGCAAGTGGCTCGCGCTGGCGGCCTTCGCCATTGTCAGCTTTGGCGTACTGGCTGCCGGGTTTCTCTGGCCCTACAAATACGAGTCGGACGTCGTCATCTATGTGGACGATGAGAACATCATCCGCCCTCTGATGGAGGGCAGTGCGGTGACGACCAAGATCAGTGAGCGGGCATCAGCAGCCCAGGAGCTTCTCTGGAGCCGGGGCGTGATGGAAAACGTCGCCAAGGATACCGATATCTTCGGCCCGGATGCGGCCAGCCTGCAGGCGGAAAAACTGGAATCCCGTGTCAACTGGTTACGCTCCAACCTGAGCGTCCGCCCCCGTGGTGACAGCTATTTCAGCATCGGCTTTATGTCTGAATCCCCCTCTCAGGCGTATCGGGTGGCGCAGCGTATGGGCCAGGCCTTTATCGAAGAGTCGGCGCGCCGCAAGCAGGCGGAAAGTCGCAGTGCCTACGAGTTCATCGACAACCAGGTCAAATCCTACGAGGACCTGCTCGCCGAGTCGGAAAAACGTCTCAAGCAGTTCCTGTCCAAGAATGTCGATGGCACCGAAGGCGAAGCCAACGGCAAGTTGTCCGACTTGCGCGGAAAGCTGGAACAGGCACAGCTGGATAAGCAGGAAACCGAAACCCGGGTGGCCTCGTTGCAAGGTCAGCTTTCGAACGTGAACCAGAATATACGCCGCGGCAAGACCATCGACGCCTACCAGCAGCGCATCAACTCCATGCAGGATCAGCTCGATACGCTGCGCCTGAAGTACAAGGATTCCTACCCGGATATCGTGGCTTTGCAGGAGCAGATCGCGGTGCTCAAACGCCAGCGTGACAAAGCCCGCAGCAGCGGAGACAGCTCCGACGCCAGTGTTGGTGCCGGAGACACGATCAACCCGCTGTATCAGGATTTGAGTTCCGATCTGGCCGATGCCCGCACCCAGATGGAAATGATCAACACCCGCATCAGCTCCATCAAGGCGTTGATCGGGGAACAGGTGGATCGCATGCAGCGGATCCAGGAAAACAAGGCGGAATACTCGCAACTGACCCGCGATATGGAAGTCAACAAACAGATCTACAACGATCTGCTCAAGCGTCGCGAGCGGGCCCGGGTTTCCATGCACCTGGACATCAAGGGCCAGGGCCTGAACTATCGGATCAACGAGACGGCGCGTTACCCGCTCAAACCCGAAGGGGCCCAGTTTAACCAGTTTGCCATGGCGGGGCTCTTCCTGGGCCTGTTAGCGCCATTGGGCACCATCGCCGGACTGCTGCAAATCGATCCGCGGGTACGCGCCAAGTCCCAATTGGAAGATGAAGTGGGTATCCCGGTGCTGATTGACATCCCCCGGGTGAGAACGCCCTTTGAGATGCGTCGGGAGCGGCGGGTGACCTATGCCGTCGTTATTTGTGCCGTGCTGGTGATAGCCGCCTATATCGGTGTAGCCGTTGCTTCAGTGATGGGAGTTATTTGATGAACGGAACGCGCCAGAGCAGAGATGTCGATGCCTCTCCCGATAAGGACGAGCAGAACGAACTGGAAGCCCTGAGGAAACGGCAGCGCCAACTGAGCCGGGAGGAGGAATCCTCCAACCGGCCCGAAAAATCAGGCTCGGGCTCAAGCGAGTCGGAAGACGCTCGCCTGTTGGTTCCCAGCACGCTCGAACTGGGTGCCGGCGCGGTCGACCGCTACGTCATGAGCCGCCAGATCAAACGAATGCAGGAGCCTCGCCAGCTGACATTCGATGATCTCGACGAACGCCGTATTATCTATCCGGAGTCGCCGAACCGGGATCTGGTCAACCGATTCCGTAGCCTGCGGACCAAGTTGCTGGAAATCTCCGGCGGCAACAACTTCACCTTGGTGGTGACCGGTGCGACCGATGGCGCCGGATCGTCCTTTATCGCCCTGAACCTGGCCGCGGCCTTCGCCTTCGACCAGTCCAAGACCGCGCTGTTGGTAGATTGCAACCTGCGCGAGCCGTCCCTGCACACCATGCTGGATATGTTCCCGGACACTGGCCTGACGGATTTCCTGGAAGAGTCGGACTACGACGTTGCCAAGATCATCTACCCGACGGGCATTCCCCGGCTGCGCCTGGTGCCGGCTGGCAGTCGCCGCGAATCGCCGGCTGAATTCTTCACGTCGTTCCAGATCAAACTGTTCCTCCAGTCGATCCGCCGGCGGTATCCGGACCGGTTCATCATCCTGGATACGGCCTCAATCAGTCATTCGCCGGACGCGCGGATTCTCTCTGATCTCTGCGACTATTCATTGCTGGTGGTCCCGCATGGCAAGGCCACGCCGTCAGCGGTGGAGCAGGCTGCGCATTCGTTTGATCCCGAGAAATTTGCCGGAGTGGTTATCAATGGGTAGTTCTTCCGAATCAGGGATGATTCGAGGCATTGTCCTCCTGGCCGGGTCTCTCTTTCTGGGCTCGGCGACAACGGCCCATGCAGAGCCCGTGAAGCTCAGCATCGGCGCTGACAGCCGATTCAGCGACAACATCAAGCGCAGCGAATCGGGAGAGAAATCGGATGTGGAAAATCGGATCAAACTGAAGATTTCCCATAAAACCGATCCGGGTCGGTGCATATCGGATTTTAACGCCGATCTTGCCTATGGCATTTACGCCAACCATACCTACGATCCGGAACCCTACGCCTTCATCGACTGGCTGGGCAGCTGCCAGATTGCCGAGCGCTTTTTCTGGGATGTCACCAACGAAACGCGGGACGTCGTCCAGAACAACACCGAACCCAACACACCGGACAACCGCAGCCGGCGCAATATCTTCAGCACGGGGCCACGCTACGTCTGGGGCGTTACGCCGGTCGATACCATCAGCTTGTCGGCCCAGTACGAAAACATCGAATTCAGCGAGCCGGAAGAGCGGGACAGCGAGGCAGGAATCGGGTCCGCGGTTTGGAGCCACCTGTTTTCCGAGCTGCTGACCGGTGGCCTGAACCTGTCCACCGAACATCGCGAGTACGACAACAAGGAAAAGGTCGATCGCAATACCGCGACCCTGTTCTTCTCGAAGGAATTTGCGGCCACCACGATTTCCGGCTCACTCGGCGGAACCTGGTTGAAACGCCGGTTTTTCAGTACCGAGCAGTCGTTCAATGGCTGGGTAGGCGATCTGCGGCTTGAACGACAGATCAACGAGGCGTCCTCGTTCTATGTCGCGGCAAGCCGCCAGGTCACGGACGAAACCTCTGAGTTCGACTTCCTGTTCGACGGCGTCACCTACACGATCGAGGACACCTCGGCCGTCGAAGTCAGCGACGTTCGGGGTGGCTACACCCGCCGGTTCAGTGATACCTCGACCCTCAACCTGAGCGCCGTCGCTACCCGCTCGGACAACCTGAAGACCGACTCGCGCGAAGGCCGGGTGGCCTTTAACGCCGACTACCGCCGCCCGGTGACCGGCCAGATCGACTTCACCGCGGGCACGCGGGTTGCCTACATCGACTACAAGGACAACGACACCCAGGACGAAATCATCGGGGTCGACGTCGGGCTCAGTTGCCAACTCCTGTCCGATCTCGACCTGAGCGGAAAAATTGGTCACAACCGGCGCAACAGTGACGTGGGCTCCCGGGAGTATGCCGAAAACTGGGTGCTGGTCAGTCTGGAGTACCAGATCCGATGACGCACACGACCGATCGCAGCCGTAACGAACAACCCATTAACGCACTCACCGTCGACGTGGAAGACTATTTCCAGGTGGCGGCCCTGGCCGAAGCCGTATCGCGGGATGACTGGGATTCCATGGAATACCGGGTGGAAGCCAACACGGATCGTCTGTTGGCGCGGTTCGAGCAACACGGCATCCGGGCCACGTTTTTCACCCTTGGCTGGGTTGCCGAACGCTCGCCCGCGCTGGTGCGCCGCATCCAGGCTGCCGGCCACGAGATTGCCAGCCATGGATACAGCCACCAACTGATCTACAACCAGACGCCCGAGGTCTTCCGCGAGGAAACCCGGCGCTCGAAGCAGATCCTGGAAGACATTACCGGCAAGCGGGTCACGGGCTATCGCGCAGCCAGCTATTCCATCACCAACGAGTCCCGCTGGGCACTCGATATCCTGGCGGAAGAAGGCTTTACCTGGGATTCGTCGATTTTCCCGGTGCATCACGATCGCTACGGCATGCCGGGCACGCCCCGCTGGCCGCACCGCCTCAAGACCGATGGCGGACACGAATTGGCGGAATTCCCGCTGAGTACGCTCCAGTTGCCCGGTTACACGCTGCCCATCGCCGGCGGCGGTTACTTCCGGCTGTTTCCCTATTGGTTCAGCCAGTGGGGCCTGGGGCAGATCAATCGCCAGTCGCAGCCCTTCGTGTTTTACCTGCACCCCTGGGAAGTGGATCCCGGCCAGCCCCGGCTGAAGGTCAAATGGCTGTCGCGGTTCCGGCACTACAACAACCTGGATGTCTGTGAAGCGCGGCTGGAGAAGCTGCTCCGCCGGTTCCGCTTTGCTCCGATGAGTGAGGTCCTGCGCGAACAGGGCGTGCTGCCTGGCGGATCGGCCAACGAGCAGGGCGATACGGCGGTGACCGAAACGGCGGCAACGCCGGGTCGCTCCGCGGTGTCACACTAGGAACGGTGTTTACGGGCAACCATTATGCTGATCCTGCTGTTTTGGCTTTCGCTACTCCTGCTGCTCTACATCTACCTGGGCTATCCGCTGTTGGTGTATCTGTGGGGCCAACAACCCCGCACGATCGAACAGGATGAGGAAGACCTGCCGCATGTCTCGATCCTGATTGCCGCCTATAACGAAGCAAAGGACATCGAGACCACGCTGCGCAATAAACTGGCCCTGGACTATCCGGTCGACCGTCTGGAAATCCTGGTGGTCTCCGACGAATCCGAGGACGGCACGGACGATATCGTGCGTGCCGTGGCTGCAGACAGCGCTTCACCCATTCGCCTGTTCCGGCAGGCGCCTCGCCAGGGCAAGACCGCCGGTTTGAACCGCATCGTGCCGGAAGCCCAGGGCGACATCATTGCGTTCTCCGACGCCAATTCCGAATGGGATGCCGCGGCCCTGCGCAAACTGGTGCGCAACTTTGCCGACCCGCAGGTGGGTTACGTGACCGGCAAGATGGTCTACGTCAACGACGCGGGCCATCTGGTGGGCGATGGCTGCAGCGCCTACATGAAATATGAGAACTGGCTACGCCACCAGGAAACCCGCGTGGGTTCCATCGTGGGTGTCGACGGCGGTATCGACGCCATGCGCCGATCGCTCTACCAGCCCCTGCGCCCCGACCAGCTCCCGGATTTTGTGCAGCCCCTGAAAGTGGTGGAGCAGGGTCAGCGTGTGGTCTACGAACCAGAGGCGCTGTTGCGCGAAGAAGCCCTTCAGGACGGAGCCAGCGAGTTTTCCATGCGGGTTCGCGTGACCTTGCGGGCATTGTGGGCGTTGCGGGACATGCGAGTGCTGCTCAATCCGTTGCGCTTTGGTCGATTCGCCATTCAGCTGCTGTCCCACAAGGTCCTGCGCTATCTGGCGTTTGTGCCACAGATCGTATTGACCGTGAGTGCGGTATTGCTCGCGAACCGCGGGGGCATCTACGGGCTCTGCCTGTTGGGGCTCATCGCGATGTACCTGTTTGCTTGGCTGGGTCAGCGACGCGAGCGAGACGGCCGGAACCTGCCGTTCTACATGGCCGCGCCGTACTACCTGATGCTTCTCAACATGGCCTGTTACCAGGCGACTCGCGCCTTTATGCGGGGCGAGAAGAAAGTGATCTGGAATCCAAGGAAAGGTTAGTGGGAAAAGTACTGCACCTCATCGATAGCGGTGGGCTCTATGGTGCCGAAAAGATGTTACTGACACTGGTTTCCCAGCAGCTGGCCATGGGGCTCTCACCCATGATCCTCAGCGCCGGTGAGCTGGATGTGGGCGACAAGGCCATTGAGGTTGAGGCCCGTCGGCTGGGGCTGCCGGTTCATCCCTGGCGGATGCGGCCCGGGTTCAACCCCTCGGAAGCGCTGCGCATTCTGCGCTGGGCGCAGACGGAAGGTTACGAGCTGCTTCACTCCCACGGCTACAAATTCAATGTCTTGATGGGCATGTGGCCGGCCTTCATGCGCCGGCTGCCCATGGTGGCCACGCTGCACGGCTACGTCAAAGCCGCCCGCTACACCAAGGCCTGGCTGTACGAGGCATTGGACCGGCTCATCCTGCGACGCCTGAACCGCATCGTGGTGGTCTCCGAGGCCATGCGGTTCGACATACCGCCGGGTATCGCGCGGTCATCGTTACTGACCGTCATCCCGAACGGCCTGGATACCGAAAGCCTGCGGGAGTCGGCAAACACCGAATTACCGGAGGAACTGCAGACCTTCATCGACAATCATCACCCGGTCCTGCTGGGTGTCGGACGCCTCTCCCGCGAGAAGGGGTTCGAGCGATTGGTGGGTGCCCTGTCCATGCTCAAATCCCGCTTCCCCGGTATCGGTTTGATGCTCATCGGGGAAGGGCGGGAACGTCAGGCCCTGACGGACCAGATCGTGGCGGAAGGGCTGCAGCATCAGGTCATCATGCCGGGCTACTGCAACACCGTGCCCGCCCTGATGGCCGCATGCGATGTGCTGTGCATGCCTTCCCGGACAGAAGGGCTCCCGATATCGCTGCTGGAAGCCATGGCCCTGGAGTTGCCGGTCGTGGCGTCCAATGTCGGCGAGATCGGTGCCGTACTGGGCAACGATTTTGGCGGCTACCTGGTGGACGCGACCGAAAGCGCCTCAGTCGCCAAAAGCATCGTCGAATGCCTGTCCGACGAGGCAGAACGCAACAAACGCGTGGCCTGGGCCCGATCACGGGTGGAGCGGGATTTTTCCGGCGAGGCCATGTGCCAGCGCTACATGACCGTATACGAGCAGGCGCAACGATGAAAATCAGCCTCATCATGGACCAGTACAACCATCCTCATGCCGGCACGGAAAGTCAGGTGCTGAAACTTGTGCGTGGGCTGACGGACCTGGGCTGGGACGTCCGTTTTGCGGTGCTGCGTGGGACGGACTATTCGCGCAGTGGCCACTTCCCGGTACCGGTTGAAGAGCTCGGCGTGGGCAGCCTGTCCAGCCCGGCCAGCTGGTGGACGGTTTATCGCTACGCGCGTCGCCTGCAATCGGAAGGCTTCGGCTTGGTTCACGTCTTTTTTAACGATGCCTCGGTGCTGTGCCCGCCCATGATGCGGCTGGCCGGCATCCGCACCATCATTTCCCGGCGCGACATGGGCTTCTGGTATTCGCCGCTCTATCTGAATGCGCTGAAATTGACCGGCCGATGGGTTTCCGCGGCGATCTGCAACAGCCAGGCGGTGGCCCGGATCACCGGTGAGTCCGAAAACCTCCCCGCAGACAAGCTCCACGTCATTTACAACGGCTATCCGAACCTGGGAGAGACGCCGGAACCGCCGGATGCGTCCGCTTCGGATGCCGTTCGCATCGGGATCGTCGCGAACCTGAGGCCAATCAAGCGGATCGATGATCTGATCCGGGCGGTGGGTCAGGTCGCCGCAGACGGCGGTAACGTTCAACTGAGCGTGGTTGGCGGCGGGGACAGCGCCGCCTACGAAGCGCTGGCACGTGAACTGGGCATCGCCGGCCGCGTGGCGTTTCATGGCAGCCAGCCCGAACCGGAGCACTTTATACGGGACTTCGACATTGCCGTGCTCTGTTCGGAGTCGGAAGGCTTTTCCAACGCGATCATCGAGTACATGCGATGCGGCAAGCCCGTGATCTGCACGCGAACCGGCGGTAATGCGGAAATCGTGTCAGAGGGAGAGAATGGCTTTCTCATCGAAGTGGGCGATGTCGAGGGACTGGCACGCCACATCGCCACGTTAACGGAACAACCCGAATTGAGGAGAAAAATGGGTGGGGCAGGGAAGTTGAAAGTCACCCGTCAGTACTCGGTGGATACCATGCTGGCGCATCATGTGGCGCTTTACGAGCGGCTGATGGCCAGGGAGGCCTGGGCATGCTGACGCACCTCTCCCGACACGTTTTCTACCCACTCTGGGATCTCAAGGACCGCAGCCGGCGCCTGGAAGAATGGAAGAACCTGGAGCGTCAACAGTGGTGGCCCCGCGCAGAACTGGAAACGATGCAATGGCAGCGGGTGCAGGAGATGGTTCGCTACGCGGCCCGGCACAGCCCGTACTACCGGGGATTGTTCCGAGAGCACGGCATCAAACCGGACCGGATTCGCTCAATCGAGGATTTCCGGGCCATCCCCGTCACCACCAAGCACAGCATCCGGAACAACCTGGATCGGTTTATCAGTGACGAGTTCTCCAAGGATGACCTGGTCACCGCCAAGACGGGCGGCTCCACCGGCGTGTCCCTGCACCTGTATTTCGACGAAGCCTGCCAGGAACGACGCAACGCCGCCCAGCTGTTGGCCGATCGCTGGTCCGGATGGGACCTCGGTGTGAAAAAGGCCGCCGTCTGGGGCAACCCGCCGGTGCCCAAGACCACCAAACAGAAGTTGCGTCACCACCTCCTGGACCGAACCGTCTACCTGGACACCATGGACCTGAATGACGCCTCCATGGGGGATTTCGTCAATCTCTGGCGGCGGGAAAAGCCCGAGGCCATCTTCGGCCACGCCCATTCCATCTACATCTTTGCGCGTTATGTGGATCGGGAAGGGATCCGGGAGTTGCGGCCCCGGGGCATCGTAGCGACATCGATGATGCTGCTGGAGCACGAGCGCGCCCTCATCGAATCCGCTTTCGGTTGCCGCGTCACCAATCGCTACGGCTGTGAAGAGGTGGGCCTGATCGCCTGTGAGTGCGAACAGCACAACGGCATGCACCTGAACCTGCCTCACGTGCTGGTGGAATGTCTCGACAACGATGGCCGGCCAGTCGCGCCGGGCCAGCCCGGCAAGCTCGTCCTGACCGACCTGAACAACCAGGGCATGCCCCTGATTCGATACCGCGTGGAGGACGTCGGCGTATTGTCCGACCGCCAGTGCAATTGCGGGCGAGGCCTGCCCATCCTCGAGCGCCTGGAAGGCCGTGTCGCCGATTTCCTGAAATTGCCAAGTGGCGGGCAGGTCGCCGGCATTTCACTGGTGGAACGGACCCTGACGAAAGTCCCCGGAATTGAGCAGATGCAACTCGTCCAGGAAACCCTGGATACCCTGACCATCAATCGCGTGAAAGGCCAGGATTATGATGACCAGACGGATGCCGCGCTGATTGCCGCGTTGCGTGAAGTCTTCGACGAGAGCGTCACGTTGTCCATCAACGATGTAGAGGCGATCCCGCAGGAAGCCTCGGGCAAATACAGGTTCTCGATATGCAAGGTATGACGTCAACCAACCAGCCCCTGGTCAGCGTGGTGATCGCCACCTACAACATGGGCCACTACCTGCCGGAAGCCGTCAATTCGGTTCTGAGGCAGACCTGGTCCAACCTTGAAATCGTGATCATTGACGACGGCTCCACGGATGACACCGCCCACCAGATAGCGCCGCTGGCGACTGACGAAAAGGTCCATTACATCCGCACCGAGAACAAAGGACAGCCTCAGGCGAAGAACCGGGGCCTGCATGAGGCGCAAGGTGAATTTATTGCCTTTTGCGACGCCGACGATCTCTGGTCACCCCGCAAGCTTGAGCTGCAAATGCGGGAATTCGAGAACCCCAAGGTGGGGGTGGTCTACAGCGAGGTCTCCTACATCGACCAGGAAGGCGATCATATCGACAAGGCCCAGCCCTACGAACGCCACAGCGGAACGGTAACCGAGCACCTGGTGATCAAGAACTTCGTCCCCTTTGGTACGGCGGTCATCCGGCGGGCCTGCATCGACAAGAACGGGCCGTTCGACGAGACCCTGCCCATGGGGATCGACTGGGATCTGTGGCTGCGCTATTCCGTCGACTGGGAATTCCGCTACGTCAGCGACGTCACCTACATCTACCGGATCTGGCCCGGCCAGATGTCCAAGAACTACCGGGGCCGCTACGACAACGCGTTTCGCATCCTGGAGAAGTTCCTGACGGCGAACCCGAACGCTGTACCGGACGAGCTGGCGTCCCGAGCCTGGGCGGATATGTACATCAGCCGCGGTATGTCCATCGCCGCTGCCGAACGATCGTTTATTGAACCGTTTTGCGATGTCTTCCGGGGCATCCTGCGGGACAGCTCCTACTGGCAGGGCTGGCGGTCACTCGCCAAGCTGATCCTGCGCAGGGTGTAGTCGGAGCGGGAGAGACAGGGAATGACACTCAACCAATTGATCTACAAAGCCACCCGCCCATTGGGCGGCCTGCAGCTCGCCCGCATACTGGCGCGCCACCATCCCCGTATCCTGATGTACCACCGGCTTTCGGCGACAGACGAGCCGGGCAAGATCCATGTGGATCAGTTCCGAAAGCAAATGCGGTTGATCAAGCGCCACTTCCACCCGATGAACCTGACAGAGCTGTTGGCGGCGCATGAGCAGGGGAACGTACCCAATCATGCGGTTGTGGTGACGTTCGATGATGGTTATGCGGACTTTGCCGAATACGCCTTCCCGATCATGCAGGAGGAGGGGATACCGTCCACGTTGTTTATTACGACGGGGTTTGTGAATGGTGACCTGTGGTTGTGGCCGGATCAGTTGCGGTTTGCGGTAGATATGCGAGTTATACCCCTCCACCAGCTACGAAATGATTTTGAACTTAATCTGGAAAATCAAGGCTCTCCCGGCAGTCTTTGGAATGAACTAGCGGACTATTCGTTAACCTTGAATAATCGCGATAAGATTAAATTCATTGATTATATTTATTCCGAATTTGGCGTAGAAATGCCCGGAAGAGTGCCAGATGAATACCTACCTGTTACCTGGAAACAATTAAAGGAAATGTCCTTGTCCGGTCTAGATATCGGAAGTCATTCAGTTAGTCATCCAATATTAACTAAGCTCGAAACGAATGAACTTATATTTGAACTCTCGGAGTCGAAAAGCATGATCAAAAAAAATCTAGGGCTGACTGCGGACATGTTTTGTTACCCAAATGGTACGGTCGAAGATTTTAATGAAGAAGTAAAAGAATGTATAAGCAATGCTGGATATAAATACGCCGTGGCGGCTTATCCGGATGGACCAGCGTTAGACGATCGGTGGTGCATAAAACGATATCCCGCTCAGTATGATATGAAGAACTTTGAAAAAAACGTATATGGGATGTCTCATATATACGAGTACTCAAGAAACAATGTCAAAATGAGATAGTCATGGCTGGCAATAATCGCTGTATTTGGTTGGCTTGGGAAGGTCACACAAGAAGTAGATCACTTGCGTCAGAGTTGGAAATTCCTTTGCATGAAATAATTATTAAAGGAAATAAAATTAAGCGTTATATTATTTCTTTATATAAGACCGCGACGGTCGTAAAGCGATATAGTCCTGAAATCATTTTTTTTCAGAATCCTTCAATTGTACTCTCGGTCTTCCTGGTTTTGTTGAGGCCATTCCACAAAGCTAGACTTATTATGGATACCCATAATGCAGGTGTATATCCTCTTGAAGGAAGAAATAGAATTCTGTCGTGGATTTCTTATTGGCTTTCAAGAAAAGTAGATTTAAGCATAGTTACTAACGAATATTTAGCAAAAGAAGTAAAAAGAAGAAGGGGGAGTTCATATGTGTTGACCGACCCAATACCCAAATTTCCTAAATACTCCAGAAGTTCCAACGAACTTCCTGAAGAAGTCTATGTTGTCTTGGTTTGTACTTGGGCAGACGATGAGCCTTATATGGAGGTTATTTCAGCGGCAAAAATTCTCGAGGAGTATGACGTTAATATACATATCACTGGAAAGCCTCCTAAACATGTCCTTGAGATGAGCAAGCCTAAAAATGTCGTCTTAGAAGGGTTTGTGTCGCATGAAGAATATCTGGCGCTGATTTCCGACGCTACGCTTTTAATCGACCTTACAAGTAGAGAGAATTGTCTGGTTTGCGGGGCTTACGAGGCCGCAGCTGTCGGTACTCCATGTATAATATCTGAGACAGATATTTCAAAAAAGGTTTTTAAAGATGGGTATTTATATACCAGTAATAGTGCAGCCGATATTGCGAGAAAAATAGTTATCGGATTGGAGCGGAATTCTGAATTGCGCAAACAGCTGGTTTCTTTTAAGCTAGAATATTCAAAAAATTTCTCAAATAAAATTAAGGATTTGGCCCTTTTGACTGGTGTATGAAAAGTGTCGAGACTGTTGCTAATAATTTCGTGGAGTTACTTTGAGTATTCTTATTCCTAAAAATATTTTGTGTTCAGTTAAGTTGGTGATAGCGTACTAAAACAAATAGATTGGAAGGGCTCGCCATGAATAAATGGATTTTGCTAATAGTATTTGGAACCTTGAGCGCAGTCTCAAATGCCAGTGTAATTACATATGACATCAAGAACTACATAACTGATTTGGATAATGGCAATACTTTCACCGGCGCTATGCAAGCAGTGTTTGATGATGACGCTGATACGCTATTGAGTTGTTCTATTGAATTAAACTCAAAGACTTGGATATTTGCATCGGAAATGGGTGAACCTGTAACTGTAGAGTCTAATGAAATAAGCTCGAACGTGTATGAGATATTTATGCTGTTTGGGCCTATTTGGCTTGTGAACGAACTTGACGAAATTTCATTTTACGCTAATGAGTGGAAAATACTGGACAAGCAACCCGATACGGATCCATTTAGACTGCTAGGAGAAAAGGGGCCAAGTGGCATGGGGTTGATAAATGCCGGAAGTAAACGATATGGAATAACTTCTGAATTTAGCCACTTAAGCGTTAGCGAAGTGAGCGAGCCCGGAAGTGGTTTTCTGTGTTTTGCCGGACTCGCTTTGATGTTCTTTATTAAAGTACGTCGACGCTTTATTTAAATCCAATGCCTTTTGGAGGGTTAGGTGGTGACGGACAGTCGCTCTGACAGAGACGGGCTCCGTTCTTATTTACATCGCCGTTTGCATCTACAACGTATATATAAGAACTAGATGGTGAAAAATTTCCTGACTTCAACTTTACAGTTACGGAGTTGTCGCTCCATTTAAGAGGAACTTGAACGAGGCGCTCCTTTGCTTCGTCAAAAGTAGGCGCGTTTGATAAATATACTCTCTGGAACGTGTCATCTATATATATGTTATCATAATATATATACAAGGTTTTGTTTTCGTTTGTGCCATTACTTATTTGATCGAAATACAATTTACTATATCGGTCTGGGCGATCACTAGTTCGCATCCGGAACACTGAATCATGAACAGAATTTCCATTATGGTATAAATCAAAAATTCCGTTTTGAACGCCGATATCACTTGCTTTATACACTATTTCCTCTTGAGTCCATTCTCCTTCAACTTGTGGAAGATTAGTACCTACCCAGGTTGCGCCACCTTCTGCCGTATATTCTGGAAAAATTCTTCCTGATGAATTCCCTTCTTTTCCTTGGTAACCAATGTAAATATTATTTCCGGTATCGCCCCATATTCTATTCGATTTTAAATTAAAGCCTCTAGATCCCCAATTTGATGAATCTGCGATTGAGAAGCTGTAGCGTCTATTGAAATAGACGTATAGACGGTCAGAATCAAAATCTATGCCAGGAATCGCTACTGCAGAAGGGTCTTGCTTTATCGTAAAACGAAGAACTTGACCTGAACCATATGGAGTTGAGTCAGCTGATATTGTGCCGTTTGTGCTAAAAGAATCCTTTACGGCAGACGCTTGAACATTTTGCGCTTTCGAATCTTCATCAAAGTCAAAATAATACAATGGGTTAGGGTGGGATTTTTCTCCGAAGCCGGACCCTGAAATAACGAGCTGCAACTCACCTCCGGATGATTGCTGAGTCACTGAATTGACTTGTGGCGCAGCAAGCACTTGGGTTGTTGAGAGGACAAAGAGTAAAAAACCACCTTTCTTCAAAGCATTATGAGCCATATTTCTCTCAGCAATCATGATATTAGCCCTTCATCTAACGAATGCCTAAATAGATAAGGCTGGTAATTTACAAGTGTAGCGATAATTTTAGAAATGACAATATTGCAAGGGTATAATAAAGCTTTGATACAAATGGGCGTTTTTTTAAAACTAAATCTTTTTAAGATATCTGTGGCGCTAACCGGTTATATAAAGAAGCCTCCTTATGAGTATTTTGATTTAGAACTTGGTACAAGAATATGATTGTGAGAATTGGCGAGGTCATGAAACTCATATTCGTGTTCAGAGCACCACTTTTTTAGTAGCTCTGTATTGTGCTCTATCATTAATATTGGGCGATCTCTGGTTATTAAGTCTTCGAGAGAATTTATTATAAATGGTTCGTGCCCTTCGGCATCAATTTTTATGAAATTTATACTATTTTCGAAATTAAGCACAGCAGGTGATATGCAGATGACCTTCGAATCAGAAGATGAGTCAATGGATGCTTGGTAAAAGTTATTGTTTGGGACAGTAAAGCCTACAAGTCCGTTATGGTCGGAGAATGCGGCATTAATAAGAGTAACGTTCTTCAGATCTGCAACGTTGCTCGCCAGATATGAGAAGGTGATAGGGTGTGGTTCGATAGCAATAACCCGTCCTTGAGGGGTAAGGTCGGAAAAGCGTCTAGTATAGTGTCCAACATTTGCTCCTATATCCATAACCCAGTCTTCAGGGGAGATTAGTCTGTCGATAATATTGAATTCCTTTTCAGGAGACTTGAAGGTACCTTTACTAATCTGGTTCCTGTAATAAAATTGTTTAAGCTGGTGCTGTAATGACCAAGGCAATTTCTTTGCAAGCTGGCGTAGCATTTTTGATTCCTTATTAAGTGTCTATTATTTCTGTGATATTCTATAATAAAGCAGTGATTGTTTGAAGGTTTTTATGGTAAGTTGTTTTCGGGTGTCTATCATTGAAACCTATGGCAACAGCGTCTATCGAGTGTCGGCTTTGCTACGTCTTATCTGTAATTCTAAGCTCACGAACTCCGAAAACAAGGAAGAAAGGAACTTTCTGTGGAAGCAAAAATTAAAGTTCTATTAGTTGTGCGCTGGCCAGTTGGTGGAATTAGAACGTTTCTCAAGTATACGTTTAATTATTTCCCCTCGAATAATATTGAATTTACTCTTTTGACGATAAATTCAGAAGGCGGACGTTTACTTGAATCCGACATATCAAATAAAATAATCAACAGTGAGCTTGTAGCCGACGACAAAGATCAGCTAAAGAATATGTCGAAGTTGGTTTGGCATTACGCTAGGAAGGGTGACATAGACATTATCCATGCGCATGGTTTTACAGCGGCTGCGGTATCGTTCTTGCCCTCAATATTTTCTCGCACTAAATTGATATTAACATCTCATGATGTTTTGAATCAGTCGCAGTTCACGGGGTTTGTGGGTTCTATAAAGCGATTATTTATCTCTAAAGTGCTTGGTCGATGCGAGATCGTACATTCTGTTTCTAATGATGCGGAACAGAATCTTTTCAACTTTTTCCCCTCTCTGAATAAAAAGCGTAGTGTAGTTATAAAAAACGGAATAGATTCTCTTCATTTTTATGAATCTAAAGCTGTTGATTTGAGGAAGGAATTTGGTTTAGGTGAAAAAACAATTGTAATAGGTTTTTTTGGTCGATTTATGCGGCAAAAGGGTTTTAGGGTCCTTGTAGATGCTGTCGATTATTTGTTGAAATATAAAGGATTAGATAATCTTCATGTTCTATGTTTTGGCTCGGGCGCTTTTATTCGGGAAGAGCAGGCTTATGTTGCAAATAAAATGTTATCTAATAATTTTACATTTGCTCCGTTCGCGTCGGATGTATCTTCGGTTATGAAAGGTTGCGATTTAATTGCTATGCCCTCACTTTGGGAAGCGTGTCCTCTTCAACCGATGGAGGCTCTTTGTAGTGGCGTTCCATTTGTAGGCTCTAGATGCCTGGGGCTTCGGGAAGTTATAGAAGGAACTCCGGCAATAGTGGTCGAAGTTAATGACCACCAGTCTCTCGCTAATGGAATAGATAAGTGCTTGGAAATAGGGCGGGGACCTTTCTTAGAGTATCAAAAAGAAGCACTAGAAAAATATAAAATAGAGTCTTCAGCCAAAGCCTTGCATAATATGTATCGAGAGGTAGCCGGATGACTAGGAAGCTTGTAGGGAAGTCTTTCTCACTTGAAGTCGGAGCTGCTTTAGAGGCCGCGACTGCGCTTCCTTTTAAGTTATACGTTATTTACTTAATAAGTTTTTTTATTCATCTTCCTGAAAGAATTACGCCTTTGGGCTTAATTCGATTCGACTTCATATTAGTATTGTTAATTACTTACCTGATTTTTGCATCAAAGGTCTCTACTGGACCCAAGCTAGACTCAGCCTCGAAATACCTTTTTGCGATATTTGTATACGCTATAGTTACACTCCCTATTGTTGAGTGGCCTGGATCGGTAATTAACCGTGGTTTGATAGAGTTTATAAAGGGAGCAATTTTCTATTTCTTTACCGTTAATTTGGTCGTCTCAGAAAAAAGATTAAAGGTTGTAGTATATGTGTTTGTTATATGTAATTTAATACGAATTATAGAACCTCTTGTTTTGAATCTTACTATGGGTTATTTGGGTTCTGAGACATATTTGGGCGATGGTGATTTTGCAGGTCGTTTAGCGGGTGCGCCCTCTGATACCATTAACCCCAACGGTTTAGCGTTTGTGATAGCGACGGTGTTCCCATTTTTACATTATGTGGTGTCACCAATAAATAAAAGGATGTTCTTTTTGTACGTAATTTTGGTTCCTGTTCTGCTCTACACTATGGGGCTAACTTTGTCCCGCTCTGGGGCTCTTGCAATTGCAATAATAGCATTTGGTGTCTTCGTAAAAAGCAAAAGAAAGCTGTTGCTTTCTTTGATTGGTGTTGCAGGCGTTATAGTTATAACAATGTCGTTAAATGATATACAAAAAGATAGATATATGTCACTGGTGAGTCACGACACCAGGCAATCTGCGTCTGCTGAAGGTCGTATTGATGGTTGGTGGCGCGATTTTCGCGTTGCTATGAACCGCCCCATTGTGGGACACGGACTGGGAACCTCTAGAGAAGCAAACTGGAATGTTGCTGGCAAAGATCAGATATCGCATATCCTATGGGCTGAGGTATGGCAAGAAATTGGTCTGATCGGTCTAGTTCTGTTTATATTGTATCTTGTTTCGATGATAAAAAATTTCAGGCAAGCAGGTAAATATGTATCTTCTTTTAGTAAAGATGATTTTTTATATCGATCGGTTCAAGCAATGCAAGTTTGGCTGTTGATGAATATGTTATTTAGCTTGGCTAGCTTTGGTTTAAAAAGTTACGAATGGTATTTTTTCGGCGGGCTTTCGGTGGTTATCTATAAGCTTGCTAAATATAAGAGTGGTTGCGATGGGGGGGAGCAAATTTATGACGTAGGGAGCGCAACGGGATTCGATAGATTTCCTCTTATAAAAAGATTGAAAGAATATAAATAGCGCTGGAACCAATCACATGAGAGCAAAGGATCTTGCCATAGAAACCTTAAGAGCAATAGCCATAATTCTTGTGGTGGCGTTGCACATAACGAATGATGGTCCGCTGGACCAAGCCCGATCGTTTTATGATTATTTTGCATATACTTTTCAAAATATCAGGTTGCCTTTGTTTACAGTGATTTCGGGTTATTTGTACGGATTAAGGCCAGCTTACTCCGGGGGTTATTCGACTTTTGTTTTAGGTAAGATCCGGAGAATTATTGTTCCGCTCGTGACCGTGGTTACCCTCGAAATTGTTGCAAAATCGTTTCTTCCTGGCGTGACGGAGAAAGCTTCGATTGATCAGCTGTTTCATGCAATAGTTTATCCTTACGAGCATTTTTGGTTTTTACAGGTGATCTTTTTAATATTTGTATTTGTGGGTTTGTTGGATAAGTTACACATAATAAATTCCTTCTCAATTTGGGCGGGAGTGTTTATTTCTAGCTGCTGTATATATGTATTCTATCCTTTTCTTGACATTGATTTGCCTATTTTTTCCTTGGGTACTACAAGTTACCTCTTACCATTTTTTTTCTTAGGTTATGGAGTGGCAAGATTCGGTGAAGATATGTTTTCAGACAACCGTAGTTATTTATGGTTAGCGTTGTTTTTAATATCTTTTCTTATTCAGCAATACGTATGGTTTGAGGGGCATGCCGAATTTGCATCTAAACGTTCTTTTTTGGGGTTGATCGTATCGGTTGCTGGATGTGCTACTTTGTTCATTTTTAGACGGCCAGTTATGGGGCTTTGCACATTAGGCTCGTTTGCTTTCACGATATATCTTTATCAAGGGTTTGGTTCAGCTATTGGTAGAAGAGTTGGCTCTCTATTCTTTGAATCTAATCCGCATATGTATTTTATATGTGTGATTGCAATTACATTAGCTTTCGGTGTTGTTGTCGATGTTACTGTTTCTAAAATCCCCAAGGTGAGAAAACTAATGCTGGGCGTTAGGTAGTTATCCATTTTTTTTTAGTAGCTTTTTAGTTTTTCGCATTTTCCCCAGTAAATTTTGTCCCAAAGATATTTTCATCAATAATGATAAACTGTTTTTAGAGGGGTAGTGTGCGATTGATCTGAAAATGCTTTTGAGTGCAGATAGATGATTGCCGCTGTTAACCTGTTCGCAAGCTATATCATGATAGTTCTTTGATAGTAGTTTTCTTATATTTAATCGAAATTCCCTGTTTATTCTTTCTTGGAATTTGGTTGTCGAACTGTTTTTGAGTTGGCGTTCTAATACTTTTATTTTGTTAGTTGCTCGTTTTTTCGCATTGCCACTAGATATGCTGTTTTGATGTATTCGGTATTCATGATATTCATTGCTTAGATAAATAATATTATATCTTTTTGCGATTTCAAACCACATTCCTCGATCATCGCCGTTCTGTATTTCTTCATCAAAATAACCCACATCAAGAAAGATGTTTTTGGGTATTACTACGCCCGATGTACCAATATAATTCTGTTTTGAAAGATATAGCCAAGGTTCTGGTGTGGGCAATCTAAAGACAGTTTTTTTTGGATTGTTTTGGATTTTTTTTATGAAGCTATAGCTATCTAAGAAGCGAGTTCTAAGTGTATTTCCATGCTCGTCAATTGTTTTGAAATTGGTGAATAGTAGTCCTGAGTCTGGATGCTCATTTAATGCTGCCAGTGAATCCTCGATTTTTCCGGGAAGCATTATGTCATCTGAATCAAAGAGAAAAATATACTTTCCTCTTGCCGCGGCTATCCCTCTGTTCCTCGGAGATGCCGGCCCACCACTGTTTGGTTGCCAGATGTAGCGAATGCGGTCATTTAGGTACAAACTTACAAGGTCTTTTGTATTGTCTGTCGAACCATCGTCAACGATTATAATTTCATCCTGTTCAGTCAACTGAGGCAAGATACTTTCAATTGTTTCAGGCAGCGTCGATGCTGCATTATAGGAGGGGATGATGACGCTGGCTCTCATAAGTCCTTTCCGTGAGTAAGCGTTATTCCAGTAGACCGTGTCTAGCTGATACCTTCAATAAGGTCGGCAAAAGGGCGCTCATGCTGTACACCCTCTAGCTCGAACCTTGTGCAAGGATTAGAGGGAATGCGTATGAAGCTTTCCGTTGTAATCCCAGCCTATAATGCCTCAAATACCATTCAACGAACACTGGATTCGGTGTTGCCCATTGTTGGTGATCAGTGCGAAGTGCTGATTGTTGACGACGGGTCTACAGATGCCCTTGCCGAAGTCCTCAAGCCCTATGTAGACGGGGTAACGGTTCGACTGATTCGTCAATCGAATTCTGGTGGACCAGCCTCTCCAAGGAATCGAGGGATTGCTGAAACTACCGGCGATTATGTGCTTTTCCTTGATGCCGACGATGTTGTCGTTACGGATGAGGTTCAGCCGACATTACAGCTGTTGGAGCAGCATCAGGACGTTAGCATGATTTGCGGAAACTTCGATGTTACCGACGCCCAGCTTTCCACTCGCATTTCCAGAAATATCGATCGTTACGCAACTTTCCAGGCCGTTCTTCGTGAGCGAGCGGGTCCCAATGCCTGGAAAATCCCCAGCGAAACAGCGGTAGCCGTATTGTTGCAAACCAATTTTGTCGGTACGTCGAGCGTTATCGCGCGTCGTTCGTCGCTGGAACTGGTGGGTGCCTTCGACGAGAAACTTCGCAACCTCGACGATCGGGATATGTGGATCCGGCTCTCACAGGCAGGCCCAATCCTTTACAGGGAGCGGGTGTTTTACAAATATCGGGACTCCGAAGGCAGCGTTTCAAAGCAGCGCCAGTTGGAGCAATGCAGTGAGAGGGCGGCGGTCGCAAAAAAGGTGATTCGTACCGCCAAATCGTCCCGAATTAAGCAGTTAGCTCGCCGTTGTCGATCACAGAATCAGCTCAAGATAGGCTATATTCTATTTCATGAGCGGGCGCAATCCCGCCAGGCTTTTGGGGCTTTCTGTGCATCTTTTCTCGATCGCCCCAATGTGGCTGCGTTTAAGGGCATGCTGAAGTCTTTGCTTCCCAGACGCATGTATCAGTTGATGGTGCGCACCTAACTGACGTTATCCCTGGGGGATAGGGGAGGTCGGCAAATGACAGCGGATCGTCCTGTGGTAAGTGTCTGCATAGCGGCCTTCAATGCAGAGCCGTATCTGGAGGAGACGGTGGCCAGTGTTCAGGCGCAAGGCGTTGAAGCGCTTGAGATGATTATTGTCAATGATGGTTCAACGGATGGAACGTTGAGTCTGGCGCACAGGCTCTCTGAAGCCGACGATCGGATCATCGTGGTCGATCAACCTAACAGTGGCTCCTGTGTCGCCCGGAATACGGCTTTTGAGCGGGCGAGAGGTCAGTACATTTGCACGCTTGATGCGGATGATATCTGGCCGGCTGGCAAACTGACCGATCAGTTGTCTCTCCTTGAAAAGCATCCTGACTCCATCGTCATCGGTGGCGTGAAGCGATTTCGTGATAGGGACGGAGAACGGGTCTGGGGCGAAGAAACCCTCCCGTTTCATGCGGCAGACCGAAAGAAATATCTCAAGCATCTGCTGTCCATGCCGGATGTCGAGAAGGTTCTATTGAATACGTTGTGCGCGCCCGCTGGCTTTATTAAAGCCAATAATTGGAATCCGGAATTCCGAACCGGGCACGACTGGGAGGTCTGGATTCGGCTGGCGTACAAACATCCATTTATTCATGCACCGCAGATTTACCAGTTTTACCGCAAACATCCGGTCAGTACGACCAAGCGAAACCGGGTACGCATGGTGGGAGACTGCCAGCTGAAGGTCATCGAACGCCATGGTCCCACAATCTGCGACTCTCGGAGCGAGTTAAACCGTGTTGCAGCCGAATGCGCCATGCACTTTGCAACAACGTCGCTGTGTATGGGCAATAAACGGGACGCGCTTTATTTCCTGTGGCGAGCATTGGCTGCGGGCGGCGTTCCACTGCTCTCGAAACGATTTTACGCCATCCTCCTGAAGCTCATTGCGGCCTCGGGATGGCGTAGTCGATCACCTCAAACGGGTTAATCCGCCAGGGAAGGCGGGCAAGACTTTAAGTACCTTTGTTTCCTTCAAGTCGACGAAAACCCTGCCAGAGAAGCTGCTTCTCCCGATCGTTGAGAACGAACAGCCAGAGCATACCCAAATAGATGACACTGAATCCGATGATTTCGAACAGTACGTGAGGGATGCTCGCTTGAAGATCCATATATTCATTCAGCATATAGCCCATAACGGCCAGCGTCAGTATGGGGACTAGTGGCTTGGCCACGGTCGTGTACAGGAGCGACAAGGACAAATGACTGTGTTGGGCCACATAGCTCGGCTGCAGGATGGTTCGGGTGAATGTGAAGGGCAGCGATATGGCCAGGGAAGCCGCTAACAACGGGTTCGGAATGAAGGTTATAAAGATTGGTATAAGCACCAGCGAGGCGATGGTTTCAATCACAGAGACCAGGGCTTGATAGCGATTCTTGGCCATCGCAAACAGGACGTTACTGAAAGGGTTGGTAATAAAGACAATCATCCGGCCTGTCAGGAGAATCACAAGGACCAGGTAGGCGTCCTCGGCATTGAACTTGGATCCCATCCAGACTCTGATGACATCTTTCCCAAACAGTACGCCGCCTGACAGCATCAGACCCGCAACGATGGTGTTCAGGCGCAGGAACATCACAACTTTTTGCTTGAGAGCGTCGTCGTCCTGCTGTGCAAAGGCCTCGGTATAGAGTGGCAGCGTGAAACCGAACGCTTTATTGAGCAATTGGTTCGCATAGTCCACCAGTCGCACGCCCACATAATAGACCGTCAACGTGGCAGGTGACGTGAAAGCGGCCACCAGCCAGACATCGCCCCGCTCCTTGAGCAGCCTGGCCAGGTCCATAAGAAAGGTCCAGGCGCTAAACCCGAAGATTTCCTTGAGTGTTCCCTTATCGACGCTTCGAAAGTGAACTGATACCTCTGGTTCCAGGTAGCGTGCGATATAACGGAACACGAAGTTTGACAGGAAAGACGACAGAAACTGGACCAGGGCTATCGCGATTAACTGATAGCCGGCGAACAGGAGATAGGCGACTACAAGTGTACTTAGTATCTTGAAAGCGATTCGAGAGTAGGACATCAAGTCCTGACGGAGATGATATCCGGCAATACCGGCGTAACTCTTGAAAGGGAATTCGATGGCGATATTGAGCCCGACGATCACAATCAGAATGCGGACCAGCTCTATGTTCTCGGGATTCTTGACGATCAGGGAGGAGGCGAAGGCAATAACGACGCTGGTCAGAAATATAACTATGGCCAGGACGGAATAGATAGCGAATGCCGTTGACACAATCTGGCTGGCACGTTTGCGGTCATTCTGACCCAACGCGTAGGACACGAAGCGAGTGACACTGGATGCCATCCCGATATCAAACAGGTAAAGCGAGCTGACGATGCTACCGATCACGATCCAGATGCCATAAAGATCCTCTCCCAGAATCCGGATCATGAGCGGCATCATGATCAGACCAGTCACAATGGCTATAACGGTCTCTAACGTCCGTGCAAATGAACTGGCCACAAATCGCTTCGCACGCATGTACTGCTTTCCCTGTCAGGTGCCTGAAAGAAGGGCAGTATAGCGCACTCGCGCTTTCGTGCGTGGTGCTCGTCCGGTGAATTGAGATGCGAGTAATCGGCACTGACGAAAAAGGGGCTGATCCTGCGATCAGCCCCTTTTTTGGTCGGGTGGTGTGCCTAGAAACTCAGCACCTCATGCAGCGTACTGAAGGTGGTGCCGGTGGACAGCCCGCCACCCACAACGTGCACGCTGTTGTTGATGGTGGCGGAGGCCGGTCCATGGCGCGGACTCGGGATCTTGACCAGGCTGCGCCAGGTCTGGGTGGCCGGGTCGTATTCCTCGTTCTGCTCAAACACGCCCGACGGGCTGTCCGGGTTCTGCTCGCCGCCGATGACCTGGATGCGGCCATTCGCGGTACCGACGGCCATGGCGCGGCGTCCGGTAGGCATGGGTGTCTGGCCGGTCCAGGTGCCGGTTGCCGGCGAGTATTTCTCCATGCTGACCAGCGTCGGATTGGTGGTTGAGCCATCCGCGTTGCGAATCCGGCCGCCGAACACATACAGCTCGTTGTCGATAACGGCGGAGCCGGGGTTGTCACGCCGTGTCTGGAGCGGCGTAACGGTCTGCCAGCTGCCGCTGGCCGGCGTGTAAGCCTCGACGGTGGCCAGGGATGCACCGCTGCTGTTCATGCCACCCACTACATAGATGACCCCGTTGATGACCTGAGCGGTCGCGCCGCCACGGGCGGTCGGCATGTTCGGCAGGCTGGTCCAGCTGTTGCTGCCCGGATTGTAGACGGCAGCGTTACTGACCGCGCCGGAGAAGGGCTCGGTCGAGCCGCCGAAGACATACAGTTGGCCGTTGTGGGCGACGACGGCGGCGTTCTCGACACCCACGCCCGGCAGGTTGGCGCCCTGGCTCCAGCTGTTGCTGCTGGCGTTATAGATCCAGAGGCTGGTGAGGTGGCCGCTGCTGTTCTTGCCGCCGACGACGTACATCTTGTCGCCGATCGCCGCACCAGCCGCATCCAGGATGCTGACCGGCAGGTTGGCGTCGTTGCCCCAGCATCCCAGACTGACCGGCTGCAGTGACGTGAGCTTGTCGCCACCGAACTGGCCGACGAAGATGACGCCATTTGGCGTTTGCGCGAGAGGCAGCGGATCGTTGAACCCGGTAATCAGGGGCGTGCCTTCGATCACACTGTTGCCGTCCTCACTCAGCTGGACGCGGAAGACATCGTCGCCAATGGAGTAATCGGCAATCAGCAACTGCCCGTTGAGGAAATCACCGACGCAGCCGGTGGCGCCCTTGTACTCGATGATGCCGTTGGCGGATTTGTGATCCCCCAGGTTAAAGAACGGCTCGACATAGTTGGGCAGCGGCGCAACGCCTTGATAGTGGCCGTCCTTGAAGACGCACTCGTCACGGTACGGGTTCGGATGCCCGAAATAGTCCCCTTCGTTGACCAGGTGCAGCAGGTCCGGCTGGACGCCCGGGTTGTCGCCACCATTCAGATAGCTGGCCGTATCGCCGAAGCCGAGGCAGGGCGGTGTTGGCGTGGGCGGATAGGTACCGGTGACGCCAAGCCCGTTGTCGGTGGCGTACATCTTGCCGTTGGAGTGGAACACGAAGTCATAGCTGTTGCGCAGGCCGGTGGCGTAGGTCTGCACGTCGCAGGGCGGTGGCCCGAAGATGTTGCTGGTGTTGGCGCAGGTGCCGTCAAAACCGGCGGCGAATACATCGGCGACCAGGATGGCGGCACTCAGGGGCTGCTCCTGCATGGTGCCGAACTCGGAGTTCGAGTTATTGGGCGCGCCGGCACCGGTGTTGCCGCCCATGGCGATGTACAGCCGGTTGTCCGCGCCAAAGTGGATCGAGTTGATGGAGTGGTTCGCCTTCGCCCGGGGCAGGCCGGTGATCACGTGTTGGACCTGGGAGAAGTTCGGGCCGTAGAGACGGCTGACCATGCCGGAATTCGGCTCGCCGTTATCGACCGACGGGCTGGAGTGCGCGAGCCACAGCTCGACGTTACTGGCAGTGGAGGTCGGCGAGACGGTAATACCCAGCGTCAGGCGCGGGCCGATGGCATCCTGCAGGGACGTGATGGTTTGCTGGTCGATGATGTTGAAGTCGTCATCGAAGGTCAGCGCTTCCACCGTGCCGAACAGTTGGGCGACGTACAGCCGATCGTCGGGCCCCCAGACCATGGAGGTCGGGTAATCGACGTTGTAGCTCTTGCGCACGAAATCGAGGCTGGACGACGGGGACTCCGGTGTACCGCCGACTTCCAGTGTGAATTCATCGAACTGGTAGGTCTGCGGTGTCGCGCTGCCCCGGCTGGTGGCAAAGATACCCGCGAAGCTGCGCGTCCCGATTTCCGGATCGATACCGGCGGCATCGAAGCTGAAGAACTCGTCCGGTGGAGACAGCGTCGCCAACTGGTTGGTGGTTCCACCTTCGATGGCGTAGTGGACTTCGACGGTGCGGGTATACGGGTTGACGACCATCATGAAGGTGATGTCCTTCCCGTACAGATCGCCGGCAGCGACGGTGCGTTCAACGGCCGTCAGCCCACCGATTTCCATCAGGTAGTGCAGGCGCGGTCCTTCCGGTCGGGCGATGATGACCAGTTTGATGTAATTGTCTTCGTCGGTGCCGAACCAGAGGCCCGCCTGCTCATAGTTGCCGGTACCCGTAGGCACGTTCTTGAGCTGCGTGGTGATGCGGGTGATCTGGTTGGGGGCAGCAAAGCCCACGCCCAGGGCGTTGTCCTGGGAATTGTTGGACAGGTACTGGATGCCCGATGTGGTGGTCAGGTTCAGCACGCCATCCAGGAAGTTCATCTCCAGGTTGTCCGGGATATAGCCGGTGCCGGCTGAGGGCTGGTCCACCCAGGTAAAGCCGGTACCCAGACCGTTCCTGTCCATCAGGTGGCCCTGGCTTTCAGTGAATGTGAGCTGGTAGGGCAGGTCCACCCTGACGTCGGTACAGACCACCGGGGCGCACTTGTCGTTGCTGGTCAGGTTGAGCGTGACCGGTACGTCCACGTTGGGGAATCCGCTGGCGGTAATGGTCAGCGTGGCGCCGTAGCTGCCCGAGGCCATGCCGGCACTGTCGACACTCACCTGAACGCTATCCGGCGTGTTGCCGGAGGTCGGCGAGGCGTGCAGCCAGGGCATATTGGTGCTGACGGTAAAGGCGTGGGACTCACTGTTGGAATGCGTGATGTTCAGCGTCTGGGACGCGATCGTGGAACCCGGAGTGCCGGAAAAGACCAGGCTGGCCGGGCTGGCAACCAGGGTATCCGGGTCATCCGTGATCGTCAGAGTGTAAACCAGCTCGCCAGCGATATAGCCGTCCGCGTCGGCGGTCAGTTTCCCGGTGTAGGTCCCGGCAGCAAGTCCATCCGGCGAGGCCTTCACAGTAATGGTCGCCGGCGTGGTGCCTGAGTTGGTGCTGAAGGTGAGCCAGCTGGCATTCGATGTGATATCGAACGGAGCGCCCGAATTATCGCTGCTGGTCAGGTTCACGTTCTGCTGCAGGATGTCGGTACTGCCTACGGGGCGTGATCCGGCCAAGCTGGTTTGTGCGAAATTCAGCGTTGCTGAGTCGTTGGACACCGTGAAGAAGACGGTGGTTTCATGCGTCGTTCCATCCTTGGCAAGGACGACGGCCGTCAACGTGTTGTTGCCCTCGGGTAACGAGGTGGTATCGAACGGGATGGCCAGATCCGTCGCTGTGGTTCCGGCCAGGTCGTAGGGCGGCAGGTTTTCCTTCTTGGCCGGCGCGCCGGTCTTGAGCGGGTCGTTAATGTAGAAGTAAACCCGCGTAATGGACTGGTTGTCCGGCACGAACACGTACACATCACCTGAGACGGTGGCTCCTTGCAGTCCATTCGCACCGCTTCGATCGGCAGCCAGGCTGTAGACGATGGGATAGAGGCTGCTGTCGTCAGGCACGATCTCGAGGGTGACGGTCAGCGAATCACTGGCGTAGCCGTTCGCTGTGGCTGTCACGTTGGCGGTGTAAGAGCCCGGAGCAAGACCGTTGGGCGAAGCGGTAAGAGTCAGCACGTCGGGTGTGGTGCCAGATGAGGGGCTGACGCTGAGCCAGTTTGCGTCGTCGCTGATGGAGAAATCAGCGTTCGCATTCTGGTTGGTTTCCAGCGACACGTTCGCCGATTGGGTCTGGGTGTCGTTTTCGGTGGCCAGGAAGCTGAAGCTGGCGTTCGAGAATTCGAGTTGGGGGACGGCATTGTTGACCGTAAATGCGGCTGACAGCACCTCTGTGGCGCCGCTGGTATAGGTCACCAGGGCATACAGCGTGTGCTGTCCATCGTTGATTGTGTTGGTGTTGAACGGGAGTGCCAGGTCATTGTCGGCCGTACCACCCAGATCGAAAGGCGCGATGTTTTCCCGCTTGAATAACGTGGAGGGCGGCGGTGAATCGAGATAGAACTCGACGCGTCGAATGCCGTCTATAGGAGCAGCGAAGATGTAAACGTCATCCGTCAGTTCCATGCCGCTCAAACTGGTCGGGGATGACCGATCGGGAAACGAGCTGACCAGAAGCGATGGCGCCGCCGTTGCAACGCCGGAAAGGCCCAACATGAACGCAAGCAGGAACCAGCGCATCAGGTATGGGATACAGGCCCAAAGCCGGATTTCTCTCTTGTTATCTCCGGGCGTTTTGGCGAATGTGCCGAGTAATTGTTTCATTTGGACAGAACCTCCCGACAGATCAGACACTCCACTCGGGCGGATTCGCATATAAAATGCCAAACGGGCAGATCGTGTAAGGATTACAGTGTGATAACTTGCATTTTCTGTCTGCAAATACGACAGTCATGTAAGTTTTTTCGACAAGGATTGCGGCTCTATGCAGAAGGATGACGCCTTGCTATGACGCTGTTTCAAACCCGTGCATGGCAGGATGCCTGGTGGTCGGTGTGGGGGAATACGGCCGGTTTCAGCCTGGTCCGTCCCGGCCAGGGTGGCGTGTCTGGTCTGTATACGGATCGTTACAGGTTTCGCGGTATTTTCCCGATTCGCTGCCTGCAGTTTGTGGGCACCAATTACCGCCGGCTTTCGACTCCGCGCACGGAATACAACGGTTTGATCGAGCCCGGCCAGGATCCTGCGGAAAGCGCCGTGGGTCCGTATGGTTCACTGATGGAGGCGCCGTGGTCTGAAGCGGTTTTCCGGGACATCGTCCAGGACGGCTCCGATCATCGGGCTCTGAAGCAGCTGGCGGAGGAGCGGGGACTCGACAGCCGGGAGGTGGCCAGCGATGTCGCCTATCAGGTTCGCACATCGGGTGATTTCAAGGCCTATGTCGCTGGCCTGGGAAGCAGCACCCGGCTTCGATTCTATAACCGGCGCAAGGTTCTGGAATCCCTGGGAGACCTTTCAATCCGGAACGCGTGGACCAGCGATCCGGCGGATTTTTTTGAGCGGCTGAACGACTTCCATGTCGAACGATGGGGAACACCCTGTTTTGGACGGGAGAGCTTGCAGTTCCACCGTCGGTTCCTCGATGGGCTGGCGGATGAGGGGGGCGTACCGGAGCTTTCCGTGCTGGAAGTTGACGGAAAGGCCGTCTCGGTTCTCTATAACGTCCGGTTTAAAGGGTGCACCTACAACCTCCAGTCCGGCTTTGTCGAAGGTTTCCACCGTAAGCTGGCGCTCGGGTCATTGCATCTCGGATACGCCATCGAGGATGCTTTCATGGACCCGGACTTGGCCTGTTTCGATTTGTTGGCCGGGCAGGGGAAAAACAGTAATTATAAGCAGCATATTGCGACAGACAGCGTGACTTTGGTGTCGTTAATGCTGGTCCGGTCGGCTTTCTACAAGTGGCTTTACCGGGTTAAACCGCAACAGTAAACAGTCTCATGGAAGCGGCTTCCTTACGCTTGCTTTCAGGCGCTAACGGGTTGGGATGTGGAGCATGGATCGAGGGAACGCGGTATCAGGTATCAGGGTGTGGTCGCCGGTTGTTTTTCTGGTGGCCTTTGTCGCCGGAACCTATCCCATACTGGCCGGCATCGCCGAACGGTGGGTGAAATGGGATGAGGCCTATTCCCACGGCCTGATTCTTTTTGCCGTTTGTCTGTACCTGACCATTCAGAAGTTGCGCCGGGTTCGACCGGTAGCCGGGTTCTACTGGCCCTGGTTGGTACCGCTGGTCCTATCGGCTGTTCTGTATGGCATTGGCGGGATGCTCAGAATTGAGGCGGTTCAGCAGATCATGCTGTTGCCCATTCTGTTCTCCGGGCTGTTGGTGCAATGGGGCTGGCGCCAGACGATTCCTTTCCTGATCCCCATTGGCCTGATCGTTTTCGCGATTCCCTTCTGGGACTACCTCGCGTGGTACCTGCAGCTGGTCACCGTGGCGGTCAACCAGTTGTTTCTTTCGCAACTGGGCATCAATTTCGTTGTCGAGGGCGTGTTTGTTTACTTCCCGGGAATTGGCGCGTTTGAGATTGCCCACGGCTGCTCGGGACTGCGGTATTTGCTGGTCGGCCTGACGCTGACCTTTCTGTACAGCGAGCTCAACCTTGCCACCGTCCGGGCCCGCATCGCATTGATCAGTTTTGGCGCCATCCTGGCGCTGGTCGCGAACTGGGTGCGGGTGTTTGTGATCATCCACACCGGCTATGCCACCAAGATGACGTCGTCGCTGGTCAATCATCACGATACGTTTGGTTGGTGGGTGTTTGCGGCGACCCTGGTGCCTGTCTTCGTCTTTGCGCGCTGGCTGGAGAAGCGTGAAGACGCAGCGGCCCCGCAGGACGCTCCAGAAAGCGTCAGGGCTACCGGGACGGGGCGCTCGGCGCTGGCCGGGCTCTCGACGTCCGCCATACCCCTGATCCTGCTGGCCATGGCGTTCTGGCCGGGAACGGTGTCCAGGGCGGGTAACGTCAGCACGGACGTTCAGCATCGCGGGCTGGATGTGTTTGAGTCCACCGAGTGGCTGCCACTGTTCGGTAGCGGTCTTGCGGCCTGGCATCCGATCGTGGAGCGACCGGATCGTTCTTTCGAGCAGACCTACGTCCGGCGGGGAACGCTTGAGAGCGATGGGCAGGATCAGCAGCTTCCGCACTACTTTGTCGGTCTCTACAGCTATGACTACCAGAGGCAGGGCGGAGAAGTGATTCAATACGGCAACCACATCTACGATGGCGAGGCGTTTCTTCCGAGTCAGGCCTTTGATGTCGGACCCGAGGGTGAATCGACGATGTCCGGTGTGACCATCTCAGCCCA
Source organism: Marinobacter mangrovi (assembly GCF_016798325.1). Lineage (GTDB taxonomy): Bacteria > Pseudomonadota > Gammaproteobacteria > Pseudomonadales > Oleiphilaceae > Marinobacter_A > Marinobacter_A mangrovi. Next base: position 1,105,263 of record NZ_JAERVO010000001.1, on the reverse strand, counting down.
TAACGACGCCACTCCGATTTACATCGCTTACGCCTATTATGTCGAGGGACGCTGGGAAACCAGTGAACTGCAGGCCAAGCTGGCGCAATTGCCGGGGGCTTTCAACCGGCGCACGGATGCATCTCTTCTGGTGGTCGCCGTTCGCTGTCACGACTGTGATGGGCAGGCGGCGCTGAATAAAATTGCGCCCGGCATTCGAGACCGGGCGCAGTCGTATATCGACGGTGCGTACCTCAGGCGTCAATAAGCCAGCTTATTGAACCTCCTGGGACACTTCATCCGAAGGCGGACTGATCAGGCCGTTGCTGTCTACGGTTTGTACCGTAAAGTACCAGGTGCCTGAAGAAAGTCCGTCGAACGTGTAGTTGGTGGTACCGGCGTCGACCTCCTGGGTCTGCCCGAGATTGCCGGACTCCTGGCCGTAATTGATGATGTAGTGATCAATCTCACTCAGGGCGATGGAGGAACCATCCAGCCGGGTGGAGGGCGCAGTCCAGGACAGGGTGACGTTGCCCGTTGTGGTCGGCGGTGGTGTCGGTTCAGGCTCGGTGCTACCTCCTCCTGTGCCGGCGGATGTGGATTCCAGCGTCCAGGGGTCCAGGTCGCTCTGGTAGGCGTCCAGGTTGGTAACACTGCTGCTGTTGTTGACCTGTGAAGCGTCGTTGATCCAGGGATTCAGGCCATAGCTGAGCTCCCAGGTGTCCGGGATCCCGTCTGAATCGGAATCCTGGGTGCTCGAGGCGTCCGGATCAGGCGCGGTGATCGTGCTTTCCTGCGCGACGGTGTTGCCATTGGACTGATCGACGATGGCGAACTGAGCCACCGCATCACCGGAATTCTCGTAGTACTCGATGTTGATGTTGGCCGACTCGCCGGCCTGCATACTGCGGGTGTACGAGAAGGTCTCGGTAGCGTGATTGGACCAGTCGTTAATCACACGTTCGCCGTTGATGTAGAGCCGTGTGCCGTCATCGGTGCTGAGATTGAATTCGTAGTCTCGACTGCCACTGCTGTGCGGGGCGGTAAAGATCCCTGTCCAGCGGACGCTGAACCCATCGTTGCCGATGCCGCTCATCGGAGAGCCGGAACCCCAGTCGAAGTCGACGGTGGCGTCCTGACGGGTGGCGACGAAGTCATCGAACGCCATGCCGGTGAAGTATTGGCCCACGAAGCCGCTGGTTGTCGGCGCGGTGGATCCGCCTCCGGTGTCTTCCGGCACGTCGTCGCTGTTATTCGGGTCGGTACCGGCCTGGTATTCCTGGAGGTTGGTGTAGCCGTCTCCATCCGCATCCCGGCCGGCGTCGCTGCCATTGAGCGGATCCAGGTTATAAGCGAACTCCTGGCCATCCGGAATGCCGTCACCGTCGGTGTCGGCGTTGTTTTCCTTGGTGCCGATCAGGAACTCGTCGGCGGCGGTCAGGAAGTCGCCGTCGGGGTCGGTGTCAGCGTCGTTGGAGTTGGATGGATCTAGGCCATTGACGGTTTCCCAGTTGTCATAGAGGCCGTCTGAATCGTTATCAAGTGGCGGGAACTCGGGGTTGAAGGAAAGCCCCTGGGTGCTGTCGAAATAACCAACCCGATACCCGAGTGTATAGGCCTCGGCAGAGGATTGATTCTCATAGTTACCGGATTGGCCTTCACTGTATAGATAATCGCCGGAGATGACTTCCTGGGAAATGCCCGGCCCAGACCAGGCTACGGCGAAATGCTCACCACCTGAACCCTGTTTGTGGCGGATTTCAAAGTAGTAGCGCTTTCCCCCTTCGAGTACTTGTGTGCCAGACGTTTGGGACGAGTACTTGGTGTAGTTGTACGGGGTGGTGTAGTTCGGCACTGATGCGATGATTTCAGCGTTGGAAGGCGATTCGTTGGTGCTGAACCAGAATTGGGTCTCATCGTCACCCGAAACATAAAAGGTGTATTCGCCATTGGTCGGGGGCTCAATGTAACCCCGCACCAAACTGCCGTAGTAATTCCCAAGGCCTCCGGGATTGTCCAGGGACGTCAACTCTTTGGTGGTGTTGGGGTTGTCGGGATAGGCGTCGATGCTGGTCAGGTCGGAGACATCAGACCCGGTGATTCCGGTCCAGATCCTGAACTGCACTTTCCCTGGCTCACTGGTTGCCGGCAAGGCCGCGGGTGGCGGGAGCTCGCCGACCTGGGAGGGCCACATCTGGCAACCGTGGATAAATAAGATGGTGCTACCTATCAGCAAAACCTTTGCGTTATGCATAAGTCGTCACCCGAATCGAGTACAAACTTGGCATGGGGATGGCCATTCCGGCGTCCCGCGCCTTGTGGCGAACCCACCAGGGACGCTAAACCCATCACTGTGACCTTGACGGAGTTCTGGCGTCAGGAGAGTGAGTTACACAAAGTATCGTTCCCGCAGAAAGGCCCTGCCACGTGGATTTAGGAATCTTTTGATCTTTAGAGAGGGATGTTATTCGTTTAAATGATGAGCAAATATTTGCCTGGACAATAGGGGAGACGGGCCCGCGCAAGGCGGGCCGTTTCGGTCTTCTTTCTGTTTAACGGCGTCTTCGGAACGTGAGAAGGCCGCCCAGCCCGAGAGCGAACAGCGCCAGACTGGCGGGCTCGGGTACCGATATAATCTGGAAGATCGAGAAGTCGCTCTGGTTATTGCATTTACCGGTGCCGCACGTGTTCGAGTAGAGTGCGTCAAAGGTCAGCGAACCGATCAGGTTCTTCCCGAAAATGGCGCCGACATCCACCGTTCCCGGCGAGCCGAAGACTGCGGTGCTGGCCGCCAGCGGAGACATGCTTGAATCGCCGTCGATGGTCAGCGAGACGAAATCATCGCCTGGATTGAGGTAGACATTCTTCAGTACGGCAACGCTGGAGCTGCCATCCAGGAAGGTGGCGGTAATCCGGGCAATCTCTTCGACGTCTCCGAATTCCGGGCCGTCGTAGAGAAAGGCGAGGGAGAAGCCACCAAGCACGAAGCCGGATGATGAACTGGCGGTCAGGCTTTCCCGCAATCCGATTTCATTGGTGCCGGAATCGCCCGCGACACCAACGCCGGCGGCCGTTATACCGTATTCGGTTTTAGTGCCGAGCTCACCGCCTGTGGCGGAGAAGGTTAAACCGCCGCCATAGCCAGAGGCGATGTCGGTGGCTGTGATGACCGTTGCACTTGCCCCCAAAGAAAGCATTCCCATTGACAAGGCAAGTGCCAGTCCATTGGTCGGAATACGCATGGCGGAGCCTCCTCCTGCCAACTACATGAGGAATACAACTGCTGCGATTTACATGCCATGGGCTATGCGAAGAGGAAAATCAGAAGGTTACGTCTGACTTGCCGAACGGTGCTGTAAAACCGTTCGACAAGTCGCTTATCACGGCATTAGAGCTTGGACAATATCTTCTGGGCCTCGTCCTGGCGTCCTGTCGATTTGTAGGCCTCCGCAAGATGCTGCGCGATTTCAGTGGTTTGCGGTGACAGCTTGTAGGCTTTTTCAAGTACGGGCAGGCTCCCGCTGTGATCCCCCTGCTGGAACAGGATCCAGCCGTAGGTATCGGCAATCGCCGCGGAGTCCGGTTTGAGGTTGTAAGCTTTTTCGGCAAGCTGGCGGGCATCCTGTTTGCCGGATTCGTGGTACAGCCACGCCAGGTTGTTCAGGGCCACCACATTCCGGGGCGAGGTGTTCAGGACCTGCTGGTAAGCGTCCATGGCTTTCTGGGCATCACCACGTGTTTGATAGGCCATGGCAAGCCGCATTTGCAGGGCCTCGTTCCCCGGATGGTCCTCGACACCGTTTTCCAGCGCCTTGATCGCCCGCAGCTCCTGCTGGCTTTCTCCGAGGGCTTCGACGAACAGCAGGGTCAGCTGCGGTGAGTTGTCCTTGGCCAGGGCCAGCTCATAGAGATCCGCCGCTTTGCCGTAACGCTTCTTGTCCTTTTCATGCGCCGCTTCGACGACATAGGGCTGGGGTGAATCCGGGTGTTTCAGTCGGGCTTCCTTGAGGATATCCCGGGCGGCTTTCTCATTGTCCATCTCGAAGTAGACCTGTGCGGTCTGCAGGGCGATGGCTTCGTTGTCCGGGAACAGCACTTGTGCCCGTTGCATGATCGCAAGGGCGTTCTGCTTGTCGTCGGTTTTCAGCTTATTGCCGGCGACCGATCCGTAGACGTTGGCCACAGCGCCGGTATTCGGTGACAGCTCGTTCTCACTGACCGGCTCAAGCAGGGAGGCAGACAGTTCGTCAGCCCGATTGATGTTGTTGGCGCGCAATGCCAGTTCGAGCAGGGCCAGCTTGGGTGCAAGTGCATCAGGATGGTCCTTGCCGACTTGAGTCAGGTAAGCCTGCAGCTGCTCGGGCGAGGTGACCTGGGCCAGGCCCTGAATGGCAGCTCGGTTGTCCGGCGCCTTGGCGATGGCGACCTTGAACTGGCGGCTGGCTTCGTCCTTGTTGTCCTGGCTCATGGCCAGGCCACCCAGTGCGTTGTTGGCGCGGGGGTCGCTGTCTGACAGTTTCAGCGCCTGGTTGTAGTACTGTCGGGCCTGAGGCGCATCACCGGCGCGGGCCGCCAGGCCACCACTGACCAGCAGTGCCGTGATGTTGTCCGGCTGCTCCTTGACCCAGGCACTGGCGGATTCTTCAGCGGCCTGGGTGTCGCCGGCCCGGACATAGGCATTGATGATCAGTTGGCGTGCCTGGTCATTGTCCGGTTGCGCGTCCATAACCTGTTCGGCCTGGGCAATGGCGGTGTCGGTATCGCCCTGTTCAACGAGGTAGTTGGCGTACCGCAGACGCAGGTCGTGGTTGTTCGGGTCGAGTTCCAGTGCTTTCTCAATGTACTTGCGACCGGCCTCGTCATCACCGCTGGCCAGGTGGGCGATGCCGATCAGCGCCAGGACACCGGGGTCTGTCTGTTTGTCATCCAGATTCTCGAGCAGTTTTCGGGCTTCCTCCGGACGCTGCAGGCGTAATTGGGTGGCAGCCAGCAGTTTACTGGCGGCCGGGGAGTCCTGGATCTGGCTGATCGGCTCAAGCAGTTCCTTGGCTTCTTCAACACGCCCCTGCTGGAAGCGGATCATGCCCAGCATAATGGAGCTCTGGACGTGGTTCGGGGCCTGTTTCAGCACTTCGTTCAGGTAGCGGGCGGCGCCTTCCAGGTCGCCTTTACGATAGGCTTCCTGCGCGGCGTCGAAATTGCTCTTGATGGTGCCGGGCGCCGACTTGGCCAGGATTTCCTCGTAGACAAAGGCTTCCGACGATTTGCCTTCCTCGCGAAGCACGCTCACCAGCGAGGAGATCGTGGTGTACTTCCGGTAGGTCATGATGTCGTACTTGCCGATGTCTTCCAGCGCACGGATGTAGGCTTCCTCGGACTTTTCCCATTGCTTCTGTTGCTGGGCCAGTTGGGCCTTCCAGAGCCACAGTTCCGGGTCGTTGGCGTCCACATCTTCCGCTTGCTTGATCTTTTGCCGGGCAAGATCGGTGTTGCCCTGGGCCTGCGCCACCTTGGACAGTCCAATCAGTGCCAGGGTCGATGTGGCGTCGGAATCCAATGCCTTCTGATAGGCGGATTGCGCTTTGGGGTAGTTCCTGGCGGCCAGTTGAATGTCGCCGCGCAGCAAATCAGCCCGGACCTGCTGGGTTCGATCCGGCGATTTCAGCTTGTCCAGGGCCTTAAGAGCGGCATCGCTGTCCTGGCGCATCAGGAAGGTTTTGGCCAGGATGAGCTGGATTCGGTTCTGGATGTTATCGGTGGTGCCTTTTTCCTGGAGCTGCTTATCGATTTCCTTGACCTGACGCGCCGCGGTCACGGCATCGCCGGCGGTGATCAGGTTATCGATAATGATGAAATAGGGATCCACCTTGTGTGGGTTCAGGTCGATGGCGCTGCGCGCTTCAAGCGTACTGGCCTTGAGTTCACCCTGACGCTGGAAAAAACGGGATTGATCCAGATGGCTGAGGTATTGCAGCTCCTGCTGGCTCATTTCTTCCTTGTCGTCACTGCACCCGGTCAGCAGAGAGGTAAAGGCGACTGCCAGCAGGGTAATGCGAAACAACGTCTTCCACTTCATTGTCAGGTCCTTGTCATCCAGATACGGGGCGTCCTTCGTGCCGCCGGTGCCGATCAGGCACCGGAAACGGCGGGTGATGTCTCGATTTTATACTTGTCTGTCAGGTTGTAGAGCGTGGGGCGGGTGATGCCGAGTAACCGGGCGGCCTGAGCCATGTTGAAGTTGCTGGTTTTCAGGGCATGGTTGATGGCTGAGCGTTCTGCATCCTCGCGGACCTGACGCAGGTTGAGCACATTGCCGTCGTGGACGAAATCGTCGCATCGCAGCTGCAGGTCGCTGGCCGTGACGCGTTTGCCTTCGGCCATGATGGTGGCGCGCTTGATCTTGTTGATCATTTCCCGGACGTTCCCGGGCCAACTGTAGCTCTGGATAGCCTGCATGGCATCTTCCGAGAAGCCCAGGTTGGGGCGATCGAGTTGCCGTCCCAGCGACTTGAGCAGCGATTGGGCGATGACGATGGCATCGCCATCCCGTTCCCGCACGGCGGGGACGTCGAGGGTGATTTCACTGATCCGGTAGTAGAGGTCTTCGCGGAAATCGCCGCTGGAGACCAGGTCTTCCACGTTGCGGTGGGTCGCACACACCACGCGCACGTCCACATGGATCGGGTTGACGGCGCCAACCCGGTCAATGACCCGTTCCTGCAGGAACCGCAGCAGTTTGGCCTGCAGCGGCATGGGCATGTCGCCGATTTCGTCGAGGAACAGCGTGCCCCCGTTGGCCATCTCGATCTTGCCTTTCTTGCTCTGGGTGGCGCCGGTGAAGGCCCCTTTCTCGAAGCCGAACAGCTCGCTTTCCAGCAGGTTTTCCGGAATGGCAGCACAGTTAATGGCCGCGAAGGTATGGTCCGCCCGCTGACTCATGTCGTGAATGGCGCGGGCGAGCAGTTCCTTGCCGGTGCCGGTTTCACCGATGATCAATGTGGTCACATCGGCCGGAGCCACTTTTTCGACCATCCTGCACAGTGAAAGCATTTGAGGGCTGGCGGCCACGATCCCCTTGATCGACGTGCCGTTACGGCCCTGGCTGAGCTCTCGGTTCTCCAGTTCCAGTTCGGCCAGACGGAAGGCGCGGTTGACGACGAAGGTGAGAATGTCCGGATCCAGCGGTTTCTGGTAGAAATCGCTGGCACCCATGCCAATGGCACGGACTGCGTTCTCCCGGTCCTCGCGCCCGGTGACGACGACCACCTTGGTGTTGGGGGACAGGCGGACAATGTCGTCCAGCAGGGCGAACCCTTCTTTCGCGCCGCCCGGGTCGGGGGGTAGACCCAGATCAAGGGTGACGACCTGGGGCTCGAATCGACGCAGGGCGGTGAGGGCCGCTTCGCGATCGCCGGCGACGACCACTTCGACATCGTCGGTGAAGCACCAGCGCATCTGACTTTGCAGGCCAGGATCGTCTTCGACAATCAATAAACGCTTATTCACGACAGAACCAAATCCTTTTTTCTGATCGGTGACATTGGGCGCTGGGTGATATAACCCTGAACACCTTTGAGAGCTTTCTTCTTTACTGCCGACGGCTATTCTGGGTGCCGTCTGTTAACATACTGTAACACTGATTCTGGCTGTATTTTGACGGAAATCAACAGTAATGCACTCGATGCATCGAGAATGAACAAAAATTTGACAAACATTTAACCGTTGGTCGTTTTGTGAGCAGGTTGATGGCCTGCGGTCAGGCATTCTCGGCAATCGGCTGGGGCGGTTCATCGAGATTGCCCCGCTTGATTTCGGGCTTTCCCAGCGGCAGCCGGACCGAAAAACAGGAACCCACTCCCGGTTCGCTGGTCACGTCGATGTTACCGCCTATCTGGCGAACGTATTCCCGCGCCTGATAGGCGCCAATGCCCATGCCGGCCAGTCCCTTGGTGCTCTCGAACGGCTTGAACAGCTTCATCTTGATGAAGTCTTCATTCATGCCGGCGCCGGTATCCTGAATAAAAATCACCACGTGATCGGAGCCTTTCTTCAGGTTCAGGGTGACTTCGCCGGTGGGTGGGGTGGCGTCCTGCGCATTCTGGATCAAGTGCCCGATGACGCTGCGCAGCTGTTCGGGATCGGCCCGGACCCAAATCGGTTCGCCGGGAGGATGGTAAACGGGTTTGGGTTCGCTGCGGGTATGGTGATGCGCCAACTCTTCCAGCATCGATTCGAGTTCGATCGGCTGCACCGGCATCTCGTTCGTAGCGGGTTTGCGAATATGATCCACCAGGCCGGACAGCTTGGTGGCGGCATGCTCGGTAGTACGGATCATATCGTCGATGAACTCGGGTTTGTCGCGGTGCCTTTCCGCGTTTTTTACCAGCAATGAGAGTTGGGCGATCATGGTTTTAAGGTCGTGCACCATGAAGGCGGACGCCTTCGATACGGCTTCGAACTGCATAGCGCGGGACAGACGGTTCTGTGCATCGGCCTGTGCCAACACGTTACAGGTCTGGCGTGCCACGACCCGGATTAAGTCAAAGTTTTCCCAGTTGAGCTCCACTTTGGCGTACGGCGACCCAACCAGGCAGACCCCGTAGAGTTCATCGCCCAGGTACAGCGGGATCACGAGCCAGCCATCGGGGAATTTGAGGATGGCGTCGGGTATTTCCAGCAGTTCATAGCGGATCGGATCGATGTGGTATTCCGACAGGTCGATGATCCATTCCTTTTCATTGAAGAAGCTGACGATGTTGGCGTCGCGGTCGATCATGGTGTGTCTGGGCGGCGTCAGGTTGACCGTGGTGTGCAGCACATAGTTACCGTCTTCATCCCGGACCCAGAGCGCGCCGGCGTTGCTTTCCACCAGATCGGCCATGATCCGCACGACCCTCTCGGGCAATGGGGGATCTTCCGTGAGGTTGGCGAAAATCTGGGTCATTTTCAGCCACTCTTCCCGGTAGTCGTACTTGTAGTCAAAAAAGTTCTGGCTGATGAAAATCATCAACCGTGCCCGGAACCGGCTGGAGCTGAGCAGCGCGGTAAACAGCACCAGGAAAACGGTCAGGAACAGGACCTGCAACGCTTCGCCCCAGTCTCCGCCCAGGGTTCGGACGTAATAGCCGCCAATAGCCACGAAAATCAGGTAGGCGCCGGCGAAGGCAATGGCCCCCACGTGGAACACGGCATTGCGGGAGAGCTGGAAATCCACCGGCTGTTTGCGGGTATTGATGACGTTGACGGCAAACAGCGGCGCCAGGAAGGCGTTGGCGGCGCCCCGGGCACTCCAGAACGAATCCGACAACTGGCCGAAGAGCAGGGCGTCGGAATACATAAAGAAGTCGTAGGCGAAGATGCCGCCAATCCCGATGCACAGGTACTTCATGCTCGAGCGGCCGAAGGAGAGGGAATTACGCCAGATCTGTTCAATCAGGCAAACCCCGAGCAACGACAGGGCGATCTGGCCCACGACCTTGGTCTTGCCGTCCAGCAGTTGCCAGCCCAGCGCGTATTCCAGGGCGCCACAGGTCAGTAGCGTCAGGATGAGCAGGCCGATGGCAGTGCCCAGTACCCGGCGCAGGGTGGTGGCCATGTGGCCGGAGCGTTTGCTGTCGCGAATCAGCGCAAACAGCACGGCGACCCAGGCGGCATCGCGAATCAGCTCCAACAGGTAGCGGATAAAGAAAGGGGGCTGGTTCCAGATCATCTGGGCCACGAGGGACGTGGCCCAGATGGTCGACACCATAGCGGCCAGCATGAGCGCCCGATCCGTGTTGCGCCTCAGGTATTTGGAACCAACCAGGATGGCCAGGGCCGCGTACGCCAGGGCCGCAGCGGAATGGCTCACCAGACTGAAGTCGATGCTCATGGGTACTCGTCCTGTGAGTTTAGGAGCCTCTGACTAAGCACGAGGGCGCCGCGACCACCGGTGCCGCGCCCGTTTTTCGACCAGTATAAAAGCAATTCTGTCGCGGATGCACACAGTCTGTGGTTTGGGGTGCCGGGAAGTCCGCTTTCCACGCACCCCGCCGTTGCGCACCGGGTCCGGCAGGGGCTTTAAACCGGATGTTTGTTTTCCCGATAGTAGCGGAAGATCTCCTTCAGCGGCCGCTTGGGTTTGAAGCCGAAGGTATCGCGGAACGTCCGCCCATCAATCACCACCGGATACTTGAAGAAGCTCATCAGGTATGAGGGGAAGCTCTTCATATTCAGCAGGCGCGCAATGGTCCGGGGCAGTACCGGCGGAATCGAGGGAATGGGTACCCGGGTGCAGCCACTGAGCTGGAGGGCGTGTTGGTAGGCGATCCAGTCATCCGGCGCGACGTTGAAGACACCCCGTTCCGGTTTGCGATAGCTGAGTACAATGGCGTCTGCCATGTCATCGATGTGGATGAACTGCATCATCGGCGAGAAACCGGCCAGCACCGGGGCGCGGCGGCTGGCCAGCAGCGTACTGATCGAGTTGCGCACGCCGGGGCCGACGATGTTGCAGGGTCGCAGGACCGTGATGTTGAGATCCGGATAGCGCCACAGGTAGATGTTGGCCAGGTTCTCCAGTTCGATGGAGTCGACCAGATCCATGCTCAGGCCGGCCCCCTTGAGCGGTGCCTGCTCGTCGATCAACGCCGGGTTGTAGGCGCTGGCCCCGTAGACGTGGTAGGTGGAGAGCACGATCACCCGGTGGATACCGTATTTATGCGCCAGATCCAGCAGCTTCTGGCTTCCCAGCACGTTGGCATTGTATCGCCGCATGCGGGTTTCCTGGCTCGACATGATGCGGCCCAGGTGAATGATGCCCTCGAATTGGAAGCGGCGGAATAAGTCCTCGAACACCCGCTTGTTGAAATCGATGCAGTAGCTGGGAATGTCGTCGCCGAGGTAGACCTGCTCCCGGAAATCGACGGCGACCAGCTGGTAGTCGTCACGCAGGCGGTTGATCACCTGCTGGGCCAGGGCGCCGGCGGCACCGGTGACCAGAATCTGTGGTTTGCGTTCGTTCGCCATCAGAACAGCCTTTTCCTCTCGCTCAATCCCTGATTGATCAACTCGTTGATCTCCGCCTTGACCACCTCAACCCGCTCGGTGACCTTTTCTTCCGGAATGTCGGCGTTGTCGAAGTGCATGGGTTTGCCGAACTTCAGGTAAACCTTGGCCGGAAACACGAACGGTACGGCCAGGGGCACGTAAGGCAATCCAAGCGCCTTCGCCAGCGGCTTTACGTTGGCCACGGCGGGAATGGTTTCCTCACAGCCCACCACACCGACCGGCACGATGGTGGCGTTGTATTGCATCGCCAAGCGCATAAAGCCGTTACCGAAGCGCTTGAGCTGGTAGCGGTCGCTGTAGAGTTTGCCCGAACCACGGATGCCTTCCGGGAACACGATGATGGCCTCGTTGTTGGCCAGCATTTTGGCGCAGTTCACCGGGTCCCCCAGCACGGCTCCGATCTGGTTCAGGATATTGCCGAGGTAGGGCACCGTCGGGAAGAAGCGCTCGATCATGGCCCTGGGCAGCCGCGGGTTCCTTTCGCGCGAGGCCACCGCGGTGCCGATCAGCAGGCCGTCGATCGGCAATTGCCCGCTGTGGTTGGCGATCAGCAGCACCGGACCTTCGGCCGGCACGTTGTCGACGCCATCGGCCACCACCCGGAAATACTTCTCGTAGATCTGCTTGGCCAGCGAGAAACCGATCTTCAGCGAATCGTTGTTGTAGCCCCAGGGGTCGTAGCCCAGCGAGCCGAGCGGCTTGCGGATCCGGTTGACCTGGTCTTCCAGCGATTGCGGAACGACTTTTTCCTTGATGAACGATCTCAGACTCATCAGCGCTTCCTGGTTGGTATTCTCGTTGTCGGCTGTCCGTAACAGTGCAGGATACGTGCCCCTGTTGTTTTGGAGCGGTGTTCTAGCACCGTGACAGCACCAATTCCGTGGTGTGGCTCTCGCCGTCCATTAAACGGATAAAGTGAGGCCATGCATTGGCGGTTTCGACGCACAGCATGGTTTTCCAGGCGTCATCCGGGAAGTCCGACAGCCGTTTGGCCTTCTCCGGACCGGGATTCCAGACCACGGTCGACTCGCTCCCCTGGGTTTCAATACGGGTAACGTGCCTGGGTGTATGCACCAGAATGGGGCCGCCTCGCTGGTAGATTCGATCCGTCTCGCCACGAAAGCGGACGTCGCCGGATTCCAGGATTTCCTGCCAGTCGTGAAGGGTGTCGATGTAGTGTGTCTGTTCCAGGCCGCTCAGGAAACTGTGAGTCACGTCCGCGGTCGGGAAATAGGTGTGCAGGGCTTCGGTGTACTCCACCGGCGTTGAGCCCGTGTTGTGCGTTGTCAGCAGGATCTGGCAGTGCTCGGCATTGAAGCGGAAGGTCATCCGGGCCCGCAGCGGCCAGGCGCTGCCGATATCGCCACAGTTGGCGGCATCCAGCATGAGGCTGATTTCCACATCCTGTTCCGATTCGTGGATATCGGCCAGGGTCCACGCGTGGGTGCGGGCAAAGCCGTGCGCTTTGTCCGTTTGTGCCCGGTTCGCGACCGGTTCCGGGTTGCGCCGGGCGTCGCCAAACCAGGGCCAACAAACCGGGATGCCGCCGCGAATGGCGCGGCCCTGCTCGAAGGTGGCATCCGGACTCATCCAGAGCCAGTTGTCCTCCCCCGTGGGGGCAAAGTGGGTGAGGTGGGCGCCTTGCAGGAAGATACGGGCCGAAAAACGGGGATGCCTGATTTCGATCGCGTCGAGGTCGCCCTGGGTGATCCGGGCGGTAAACAGTGCATCCGATTTGCTTGAAGTCATCCAGTTCGGTCCTTTTGACGCATATGATGGGGAACCGGCCGGTTTGTCGTCACTGACCGGCGTTGTTCCTTAGTTTGAGTCTTCCACGATTTTGTGATCATAGTGTTCGCGTCCGGCACCTGACCAGCCCCCTTTTGCTGAAAGATGGGGCGCTGGTCAGGAGATGAGCCGGTTCACTCTACCGTGTCGGTAAATGGAGGAGCCTGCATGAGTGTCCTGTTTCTTCTGATCAGTGCGTTAGTCCTGCTTTATTTTGGTGTTGGCGGCACCGTCGCGGGCGTTGTCATGACGCTCGCCACCCTGTTTGGCATGTTCGAGGATGACTGGCATGTCCTCAGCATCCTGATCGGCGGTGTCTTGCTGGCCTTCGCGCTGATACTCGTTTTCCCCGGTGGTTTGCGTCGCAATCGGTTGAGCCGGCCATTACTGGGCTGGGTTCGCGATCGCTTGCCGTCGCTGTCGGACACCGAGTCGGAAGCGCTGAAATCCGGGAGCGTGGACTGGGATGGCGAATTGTTTTCCGGTCGCCCGGAGTGGGACAAATTAATGGATGCGCCACATGCCCATCTCAATCAGGCCGAGCAGGCGTTTGTCGACGGCCCGGTGGAAACGCTTTGCGGCATGCTGGATGACTGGAAGATCACGAACGAACTCTATGACCTGCCACAGGAAGCTTGGGAGTTCATCAAGAAGGAAGGCTTCTTCGGGCTGGTGATTCCCGAGGAATACGGCGGCAAGGGGTTCTCCGCGACCGCCCACTCGGAAATCGTGATGAAGGTGTCGACCCGCAGTGTCTCGGCCGCGGTCACGGTCATGGTGCCCAACTCATTGGGGCCCGGTGAGCTGCTGATGCATTACGGCACCGACGAGCAAAAACAGTATTACCTGCCGCGTCTGGCAAAAGGGGAGGAGGTGCCGTGTTTCGCGCTGACCTCGCCGGTCGCCGGCTCCGACGCCGGGGCGATTCCCGACAAGGGCATCGTCTGCCGCGGTCAGTGGAAAGGCGAAGAGGTGCTGGGGCTCAAGGTCACCTGGAACAAGCGCTACATCACGCTGGCGCCGGTGGCGACGCTCATTGGTCTGGCGATCAAGGTCTACGACCCGGACGGCCTGATGGGCGGTGAGGAAGATCTGGGCGTCACCTGCGTCATGATCCCTCACGATCTTGAAGGCGTACATCACGGTGCCCGCCACCTGCCCATGAACACGGTCTTTATGAACGGTCCGACCTGGGGCGAAGACGTCTTTATCCCGCTGAGCCAGGTGATCGGCGGCGAGGGTATGGTTGGTCGGGGCTGGACCATGCTGCTCGAGTGTCTGTCCATCGGCCGCTCGATTTCGCTGCCGGCGCTGGGCACGGGGGCTGGCAAACTGGCCTGTCTGACGACCGGTGCCTACGCCGGCATTCGTGAACAGTTCGGCCGTTCCATCAGTCATTTCGAGGGCGTTCAGGAAGCGCTTGAACCCATCGCCGGTTACACCTACATGATGGACGCCGGGCGGCTGCTGACCTCCGGCATGCTCGATCGGGGCGTACGTCCGTCCGTTCCCTCTGCGGTGCTGAAGTACCGCAACACGGACCTGATGCGTAAAGTCATCAACCACGCCATGGACGTTGTGGCCGGGCGCGGTGTGATCACCGGTCCGCGCAACTTCCTGGCCCGGGCCTATCAGGCGGTGCCCATCGGCATCACGGTGGAAGGGGCCAACATCCTGACCCGCAGTCTGATGATCTTCGGCCAGGGGGCCATTCGTTGCCACCCCTACATTGTCGATGAGATCGAAGCCGCCGGCATGGAGGATGAAGAACAGGCCGTTCGTGCCTTTGATGACGTGTTCTACAACCACATGGCGCACACCACCCGCAACGCCCTGCGGTCGTTCGTGCTGGGGCTCAGTCATGGCTGGCTGGAGCCGGTGCCCGGTCGCGGCGGATTGCAGCGTTACTATCGCCAGCTGGCGCGATTCACGTCGGCGTTTGCGGTGCTCACCGATGTCACCCTGCTGACCATCGGCGGCGGCCTGAAGGCCCGTCAGCGGCTTTCCGGGCGCATGGCGGATTGTCTGGTGGCGCTGTATTACGCCTCGGCGATCATCAAGCAGTGGCACGAGGAAGGCTATCCGGAGGACAACCGTCCGGTGGTCGAGTGGGGGTTGCAGCGGTGCCTCTACGACTTCCAGAACGCCATGAAGGCGCTGATCGAGAACTTCCCGGTACCGGCGCTGCGCTGGCCGCTCAAGCTGCTGGTCTTCCCGATTGGCGCCTGGCTCAAAGCGCCGGACGACCGTCTCGGTGAAGAGGTGGCTCTGTCCATCGTCAAGGATGCCCCGGTCCGCGAGCGCATCGTGCGCGGCGTCTACCAGCCGGTGAACCCGGACGATCCGGTGGGCCGCGTGCTGCACGCCTACAACATGGCCAACGCCTGCCGGGACGCTCGTGAGCGTCTCAACGAAGCCATCCGCAAGACCGATCCGGACGAGCTGCAGGACATCGAAATGTTGATGGCCCACCAGCGCTCGGAACTGGTGGACTGGGCGATCGAGAAAAACGTGGTGCGGGAAGACGAGCGCGACACCCTGATCGAAGCACTCAGCGCCCTGTACGACGTCATCCGCGTGGACGCCTTCGACGGCGACGCCATCAAGTCCCTGGCGGAATGCTCCGAAGGCAAACTCAGCGAAGTCGCCCGTCCGTGACGACCGGTCGGCCGGGTAGGGATGGAACCCTGCCCGGCGCTTTCTCGTCTCGCCTAGCCCTTGGTGCATACCCGCCGTAGGTTGGGCTGACAATGGAAGCCAAACAGAAAGCAGGTTAAAGGGCGCATTAGAACGCCGATCATTTTGAAATTCTTCAGTGGGACCGATAAACAAAAGCCAAGGGATGGCAGCATCATATGCAGTACCGTCGATCCGATATTCCGGGAGCGACTTACTTTTTCACGGTAAATCTTGCCCAGCGCAATTCAGACCTTTTGGTTCGCCGAATTAGCGATCTCCGTTCAGTCATGTATGAGGTAAAAGCCAGGCATCCATTTTCGCTTGTGGCAATGGTGGTCATGCCGGAACATTTGCATGCGATCTGGCGCTTACCGGAAAACGACGCCAATTACCCGCGCCGCTGGTCATTAATCAAGGCAGGCTTCTCAAGAAGGATTGAAAGAGGGGAGCGTATCGCACCCAGCCGTGAGGCAAAGAGAGAACGTGGGCTATGGCAGCGCCGCTTCTGGGAACACCAGATCAGGGATCAGGCGGATTTGGAGACACATGTCGACTATATCCACTACAACCCGGTAAAACACGGCTGGGTCGAGCGTCCCATCGACTGGCCGCATTCGACAATACATGGATACGTTGCGAGAGGTTGGATGGATACCGATTGGGCAGGTATTGATGACCTCGGCGGGGAGGCGTTTGGTGAAAGGTAAGGTTGTGTTGGGCTTCCTGCGTCAGCCCAACCTACATGAGCCGTTTCCCCTCAGTTCAATGGTACCTCCGGTAGGTTGGGCTGACGGAGGAAGCCCAACAGAGGCCGGATTACACTGATATAGGCCAGCCTCATCATGAATCAGCGTAGGGATCTCTCCCTATCCGGTCCGGCTAAAAAAAGAGGGCAGCAGGGCGGGTTTGGTCGTACACTGCTGGCAGTCCTGTTTGAGGTATGGCCATGCCCTCTGTTCCTTTCGATGCCGCGGCCGCGGTTGATCTTGCACTTCAGCAACCTGCTGGTTCGGCGGCTATTGAGTCGTGGCTGGATGCGGTTTGTGACGACCTGGCGGAATTCGGCTGGACCAGCCAGTCGATCCTGCCGCTCGTCCCTGACGGGTTGATGGGCGACCTGCGTGGTGAGGTGCAGACCCTTCACCGCTCGGAAGCGCTGGACACGGCGGGTGTCGGGCGTGGCAAGGATCACACCCATGACCGCTCGGTGCGTCGTGACCGTATCGCCTGGCTGAACGGGGAAACGGGGCCGCAAGGTCAGTTGTATTCGCTTTTCCAGTCCATCCAGGACGGCTTGAACCAGCGCCTGTTCCTGGGGTTGAAGCGATTCGAGGCGCATTACGCGACCTATGAGTCGGGCGATTTCTATCGCTGCCATGTGGACAGCTTTCGTGGTCGTTCGTCACGCATCATCAGCCTCGTGTTGTACCTGAACGAAGGCTGGCAGGCGGCGGATGGCGGTCTGCTGCAGATCTTCAACCGGGAAAATCCGGATGAAGTCTGTGGTCAGGTTCTGCCGGAAGCCGGTCGGGTGGCTCTTTTCGTCAGCGAAGACGTGCCCCACGAAGTGCTTGCCGCGCAGCGGACCCGCTACAGCATTGCCTGCTGGTTCCGGCGGGATCCGATACAGGGCATCGCTCTGTAAATCCATCTTCAAAAAGGCGTTGATGCCGCCGGTGCGGCCTGCTAAGATGCGCGCCGCATCCGGGGCAATACCGGATCGTTATGGTGGCTCCGCCGGTGCCTCCGCAACAATAAACCGTGAACCCGGTCAGGCCCGGAAGGGAGCAGCCGCAGCGGTGGACTTGGGTGCCGGAGTGTCGCTGGTGGAGTCACCCCCAGTTTCCTCCCTGTTGAACATCCCCGATTTTCTCCTTGTTTAAAATCCAGCCAAATCAGCCGGCTACGGTATATTGGTATGACGCCTGCCCGTGCGGTATTCGCGCGCGGTTTCCTTCTTATCACTGGCTGTCCATGCTATCGTTAAGCCCGGTTTGAACGGGACGTGACGCATTCGATGAGCTATCAGGTTCTGGCCCGAAAATGGCGGCCAAAGACGTTTCAGGATATGGTGGGGCAGGAACATGTGCTCAAGGCACTGGTTCATGCACTGGACCATGAGCGCCTGCACCATGCCTATCTATTTACCGGAACCCGCGGGGTGGGGAAGACCACCATTGGCCGGCTTCTGGCCCGCTGCCTGAACTGCGAAACCGGGATTACGTCGTCGCCCTGCGGTGAGTGTGACAGCTGCCAGGAGATCCTGGGTGGCCGTTTTGTCGATCTCATCGAAATTGACGCCGCGTCCCGCACCAAGGTCGAGGACATGCGCGAGCTGCTGGATAACGTCCAGTACGCGCCGACCCGTGGCCGCTTCAAGATCTACCTGATCGACGAAGTCCACATGCTTTCCAACTCCAGTTTCAACGCCCTGTTGAAAACACTGGAAGAGCCGCCCGACCACGTCAAGTTCCTGTTTGCGACCACGGACCCGCAGAAACTGCCGGTGACCATCCTGTCCCGCTGCCTGCAGTTCAATCTCAAACGGATGACGCCGGAACACATCGTCGGTCACCTCAATTACGTGCTGACCGAGGAAGGCATTCCCTACGAAGAGCCAGCTCTCTGGCTGCTGGCCCGGGCTGCCGACGGCAGTATGCGGGACGCCCTGAGCCTGACCGATCAGGCGATTGCCTTCGGTAACCAGAAGCTGGCGGCCAGTGACGTCAGCGCTATGCTGGGTACCATCGACCAGCGGGACATCCATCAGATTGTGGATGCCCTGGTGCGCAGCGACGGTCCGGCGATGCTTTCCGAGATTCACCGGATTGCCGAGTTTGCACCGGACTATAGCGTGATTCTCAGTGACCTGTTGTCGCTGTTCCATCGGGTGACCCTGGAGCAGGTCGTGCCCGGCAGCGCCGACAACGCCATGGGCGATGCGGAGCACGTCAAGGCGATGGCGCGGCAGCTGAGCGCTGAAGACGCCCAGCTGTTCTATCAGGCCGCTCTTGTGGGCCGCAAAGATCTGGCGATTACTCCGGACGCCCGCATGGGCTTTGAGATGGCATTGCTGCGGATGCTGACCTTCCGTCCGGGAACCGATCGCCGCGATCCACCGGTGATCCAGAGCAGTGAGCGCCGTGACGCCGGCACGCCGGGCGACGATCCCGAGCCTGCGCCTGCCCAACCGGCCACCGAATCAGTCGCGCCGACGCCTGAACCCGCGCCACAGCCACAGCCGGAACCGCAAGCGGAACCAGAACCAGAACCTGCCTCGCCGGTACAAGCCGACGCTGAGGCAACACCTGATCCGTCGGAGCCTCCGCCCGCGCCGGTCGCCGAACCGGCACCCGCACCCGCTGTGGCTGAGGAGCCGGAACCTGTGCAATCCTCGGACCGGCAGGAAGAATCGGTGCCGCTGAGCGCCTATGACGATCCCTCGCTTTCTGCCGATGGTGAGGTCGACATGGATCTGCCGGAAGAGGTGCCGTCCGCGTCGGAGCCGGTAGCAGAGCAGCCAGCGCCCGAACTGCAACCGGAGCCTCAGCCTCCGGTATCGGCGCCAGCGCAGCCGGCTCCGGCAGCGCCTGTTGAAGACCAGCCAGAGCCGGCCCCGACAGCCGCCGTTGAGCGCTCAGGGCCAGTTAACGAGCCTATGGAAGCCGCCGATCCGGCAAACTTTGAATGGCAACGGGATTTCCGGGCGTTGGGCCTGAGCGGCATGGCGGGCAACCTGGCGAGTCAGGCTGCGTTCGCGAAAACGGGTAACGATGTCGTTCTGACCCTCGACAGCGGTCACGCGCGGCTGCTCAATGATCGGCACGTCTCGCGGATTACCGAAGCGCTCGGCGCCTTCTTCGGAGAGTCTGTCACGGTGACGTTACAGGAAGGTGAGCCCGGAGAAGCCACGCCGGCGGCGTTCGCCGAGCGCGCCCGGATTGCACGCCAACAGGCGGCCGAGTCATCGATTGCCGGGGATCCGATCGTACAATCGATCGTGCAGCGGTTTGACGGGGCGATCGTGGACGGCAGTATCGAACCGGTCAAATAGGCCGCTGTCCAAGAGGAATGTCTGACGGGCGCGTGAAAACCGGTGTGGTCAGGGTTGAAATCCCGCGGTAAAGCCGCACAACGCCGTCAGGCGAATCCGATATCCAGTACTGAGGTGCTACGCATGTTTAAAGGTATGGGCGACCTGATGAAGCAGGCCCAGCAAATGCAGGACGAGTTCAAACGCGTCCAGGAAGAGGTGGCGAAAGCCGAGGTGACCGGGGAAGCCGGCGCCGGACTGGTCAAAGTCACCATGAACGGCCGTCACGATGTGAGCAAAGTGGACATCGATCCCTCGCTGCTCACCGAAGACAAGGAAATCCTGGAAGACCTGCTGGCAGCGGCTGTGAACGATGCGGTACGACGCGTCGAAGAGCATCAGAAGGAGCGTATGTCCGGTATGGCCTCCGACATGGGTGTGCCGCCCGGCTTCAAGATGCCGTTCTGACGTTACGCTCTTGATAACGAATAAGCAGTAGAGGAATCCGGATGGCTTTCAGTCCGCTGGTCGATGAACTTGTAGAATCGTTGCGTTGTTTGCCGGGTGTTGGCCAGAAAACCGCGCAGCGGATGGCGTTCCATTTGCTGGAGCGGGGCCGGGGCGGCGGTGAACGCCTGGCCAGCGCCTTGCAGAACGCCATGAGCGGCGTCCAGCGTTGCCATTCCTGCCAGAACTTCGCCGACACCGACCTGTGCAACCTCTGCGCCGACGACAAGCGCCGCACCGGCACGTTGTGCGTTGTGGAAAGCCCGTCGGATCTGCTGGCCATCGAGCAGGCGGGCTATTACGACGGCAGCTATTTTGTGTTGATGGGGCACCTGTCGCCCATTGATGGCGTCGGCCCGGAAGAAATCGGCATCGAACAGCTCCTGCGGCGGATCCGGGACGAGGGCGTTACCGAGCTGATCCTGGCCACCAACCCGACCGTCGAAGGCGAGGCCACGGCCCACTACATCGCCGATCGGCTGGACGGTCAGAATGTCTTGATCACACGCCTGGCCCACGGTATTCCGGTGGGTGGCGAACTGGGGTACGTCGACGGCTTTACCCTCGGCCACGCCTTCCGCGGCCGCAAGCCCCTGAGCGAATGATTCCTTCCGACCGAAACGCCTCCATCCAATCTGGAACGCTTCATGACTGATACTTCCACTGTGCGCTGGCTGAACACGCCTGAAGAACTCGATCGCTGGCTGGCGCAGGCGCCGGATCGGCCACTGGCCCTGGACACCGAGTTCGAGCGGGTCAGCACCTTTTTCCCGATTCCCGGGTTGGTGCAATTGGGCCTCGGGGAGGATCTGCGCCTGGTGGAACCGGCGGTCGCCGAAGCCTCGCAAGCCTTCCGCGACTGTCTGGCCGGTACCGAGCGGCCCAAGCTCCTCTACGCCATGAGCGAGGACATGGAGCTGTTCCGCCACTGGCTGGACCTGGAACCTCAAGCCGTATTGGATCTGCAGCTGGCCAGCGCGCTGGCCGGTCTGGGCTTCTCGGTGGGCTATGCCAAGCTGGTGGAAACCCTGTTTGATGTGGCCATCGACAAATCCGCGACCCGTTCCGACTGGTTGGCCCGCCCGCTGTCCGACGTTCAGTGCCGGTACGCTCTGGAGGACATCCGCTACCTGAAGCCGATGTACGAACGGTTGACGGTCCTGCTCCAAGAGCGGGGCTTCTATAACGCCTGGCTCGAAGAATGCGAACGCTTTGCCAAGGACCTGGCCAGTCAGGGCGAACCCGAGGACTATTACCTGAAAATACGCGGTGGCTGGCAGCTGAATCCCCGACAGCAGGCGGTCCTGCGTGAGCTGGCTGCCTGGCGCGAGCAGGAATGCCGTCGTCGAGATCGCCCACGGAGCCGCGTGCTGGCCGACGCGGCGTTGATCCGGATCGCCGAGCGCATGCCGGAGAGTAAGGGCGCGCTGGGCGCGTTGCAGGAGGTGCCGCCGGTGGTGGTGCGTCGTTATGGCGACACCTTGCTCGCGTGTGTCGAGCGCGGCGAGTCGAGCGAAGGCATTACTGATAGAATTGAAACGCCGCTGACCCGGGATGAGCAGGGCCTGTTCAAACAGGTCAAGCGCCTGTTCCGGGGTGAGGCGGAAGCCCGCGACGTTCCCGTTGAACTGGTGGCCCCGCGCAAGCGTATCGAGGCCTGTATCCGTCGCTGGGACAGCAACGATGACGCGGCGCGTTTTTTCACTGAAGGTTGGCGCGGTGACATGCTGGCGCCGGTCCTGGACGATGTATCGAGAGTATTGAGCGAATGAACCGGCAGTTTGTATCCGTATTCCGCAGCGGCAAGAAAGCCGATACGTACCTGTACGTCCGTCGCAATCAGGTCTGGGACGATCTGCCCGAGGGCTTGCGCAGCATCTTCGGGACACCACACCACGCCATGGACTTGCTGCTGACGCCGGATCGCAAGCTGGCGCGCACCACGGGGCAAGAGGTGCTGTCGGCCATCGAGGAAAAGGATTTCTATCTGCAGATGCCGGAAGAGCAGGCGGATTACATGGTTGAGTTCAAGCAAAAACTGAAGAAAGAGTAATGATTGCGGCGATTCCTTTCTGGCAACGTAAGCACTTTCACGAGATGACGCGTGAAGAGTGGGAATCGCTGTGCGACGGTTGTGGCAAGTGCTGCCTGACCAAGCTCGAGGATGAGGACACGGGCGAGGTTTACTACACCGACCTGGCCTGTGAATACATGGATGGCGACAGCTGCCAATGCACGGTCTACAGCCGGCGCCAGGAAAAGGTGCCGGATTGTATCGTGCTGACACCCGACAGCGTTGGTGATTTCCACTGGCTGCCACAAACCTGTGCCTATCGCCTGCTGGCGGAGGACAAGCCGTTGCCGGACTGGCATCCGTTGGTCTCCGGTGATCCTGACAGTGTCCATCGGGCTCAGGTGTCCGTGCGCCAACGCACCGTTTCCAACGCCAGCGTGCCGGAAGCGGACTGGGAAGAACACATCATTCATTGGGTACTTTAAGTGATCGATTTACCAATTCAGATGGACTCGCAGGCCCAGGCGGCCTACCTGATTTTCTGGGCCGTGTACGCCATCGGCTTCCTGATCTTCGTTTTCCTGATGTCGCGTTTGCTGCGCATCATCCCGGTCTACGGGATTCGCACCTTGATTCTGGCCGCGTTCGTGGCGCTGCTGCTGACACCGGTCCAGTCCACGGAGGCGGCCAACTGGTGGATTCCGGCCTGGCTGCATGGGGGTTATGAATCCATACTCGGTCACACGGAAGAAGCGGCTCGGGCCTTCTCGAACATGGTGCTGGTTGGCGGATGCGTGCTGATTGTCTGGATTCTGGATCTGGTCCGGGTGCGGATCTGGCGCCGCGAGGCCTGATGGCGGCCGACCAAATCGCTTTTCTGGGCGGGGCCCCGTGCGCTAATCTCCGTCACACACGTTTACGGATGCGACAGATAATAACGCTATGATGACTGCTTCCTGGTCCCGCTTTCTGCTTTCTCTCTCTCTATTGGCGCTGATGGTTTTCCAGGCTCCCGGGGCAATAGCCCAGGAAGCCGATGGGGCCAAGGCACCGGCCTTGCCGGAGCCCCAGGATGTCCGCATCGTGGTGGACATCTCCGGCAGCATGAAGGACAGCGATCCGGACAACCTGCGTCAGCCCGCGGTACGGCTGTTGGCCCGGATGCTGCCGGACAATGCCCGCGGGGGCGTCTGGACCTTCGGCCAATACGTCAACATGCTGGTGCCGTCCGGCGAAGTGACGCCGAAGTGGCGTGACACCGCCGTCAAACGCTCCTCAAGGATCAATTCGGTCGCGCTCCGGACCAATATCGGTGAGGCCCTGGAAGTCGCCAGTGACGATTTCTACGGCGACCGCCGCTTCGACAACACCCACTTCATCCTGCTGACCGATGGCGTCGTTGATATTTCGAAGGACGCCGCGGTCAACGCTCGCGAGCGCAATCGCATCCTTGATAACGTGGTGGAGCGCATCCGGTCCCGGGGTGCCACGATTCACACCATCGCGCTGTCCAAAAATGCCGATCTCGCACTGCTTGAGCGTCTGGCCGTGGAGACCGGCGGTACGTTCTCCGTGGCGCCGGATGCCGATGCCCTGAACCGGGTGTTCGCCGAAACCCTGAACACCGCGGCCCCCCAACCTGAAGTGCCGATCGAGAACAAGCGCTTCCGCATCAGCGAGGACGTGCACGAATTCACGGCGTTGATATTCCATGAGGGCGATGACCAGCCGCTGGCCCTGATGACGCCGGACCGCAAACGAATCACCCACGACCAGCATCCGGACAACGTGCGCTGGTACGCGGAAGGCGCCTACGACCTGATCACCGTGGACGAACCGGCTGAAGGCGAATGGCAGGTGGACGGCGAACTCGGCGAGCAATCCCGGGTGACGGTGGTCAGCGATCTGCGCATGGCGGTGTCGCCGGTGCCGAACTTTTTCTACACCGGCGAGCCGGTGTCGATCGATGCCTCCTTCTACGATGACGACAAGCCGATCACCAATCCGGATTTTCTGGGCGTCCTCGATGTGTCCCTGACCCTGTCGACCCAGGACGGCCGATCCGGCAGCAAAATGCTGTCCGGCGACACGCCACCGGCGGATGGCGTCTACAGCGATACCATTGAAAAGCTGAGCGAACCCGGCACCTACGATCTCAAGCTGGCGGCAGACGGCAAGACCTTTGCCCGTCAGTTCACCGCTCGCATCACCTTGCGCCCGCCGGCAAGCGTGTCGGTTGAAGGCGAAGGCTCGGGAAGTGGCAGTCAGTATGTGCTGGAAGTCCGTCCGGAGCACCCGGATCTGGATCGCAGCAATGCCATGGTGGGTGTCCGGGTGCAGCCGCCGGGGCAGGGTGGTGACGGCGACTTTGAGCCGGTCCCATTCGATCAAAAGGCGGGTGTCTGGCGCAAGGTGATCAAACCCTCAGCCGGTAACGGGGATTATGAAGTCCAGGTCCGTTTCCAGGGCAGCACGACAGACGGACAGGCCCTGAACTATGCACCGCCGACGTTTACCGCGACCTTCCCCCGCGAAGGCGGCGACCAGACGGCCTATACCTCGTTGAGTGCTGAGACGGTAACTGGCGCGGACGAAGGCGATTCCAGTCAGGCAGGCAAAGCGCCCATCCCCCTGGCAGAGAACAAAGCCGTCGAGCCTGCCCAAGCGCCGGCACCTGAGCCCGAGAAAGCCGCACCGGACGTCGCTGCCGAAACCAGCGAAGTGCAACAGCCGGCCGTTACCGGGGAATCGGAGGTCGAACCCGCGCCGGCGATCGCGCCGCCCATCGACACATCGCAGGTGGTAACCCCATCCGAGCCGGCATCACCGGCCAGTGACGAGCCTGCGGAACCGCCGCAAGAGGCCATGCCCGCGGAAACCGACGACAACGGCGATGAAGGCTCCCTACTGGCCGATGTTCCCTGGTGGGCCTGGGGAGCCGGTGGCGGTGTCATCGCAATCGCCGCCGTCGGGTTTGCGATTGCCCGGGCGAGACGAAAGGACGAAAAAGACCCGGACGACGAGGGTGCCGCTGCGACAGACGCCGAGGACGAGACCGCTGAGGCCGATGTCGCCGAGGAAGAAACGCCGGTCGAACCGGAGAGCGACGTGCCACCGGTTGTCGAGTCGGAGGAAGAGGCTCCAGTGGAAGAGACGCCGCTGGAGGAGCCGCCTGAAGAAGAGGAACCGTTACCGCCAGTGATCGAGGAAGAGCCGGTCGCTGAACCGGAGCCACCGGTGGCCACCGAAGCGGCCGAACCGGTTGCCGAAGACGCCGACGACGACATCCCGACGCTGGACGAGCAGCCTGCCGAGACGGCCGACAAGGACGAAGCCTGGCCGGTGGACGACGAAGACGGCACCTCAAACCCGGAAATCGACGACACCGCCGATGACATAGAGCGGTTCCTGGAAGAGGCGCGCCGGGACGAGGCCGATCTGGCCGCGGCAGAAGAGGATATCCTGTCCGACTCGGGGGATGAGGACAGCGAGACAGACGACGATTACTCCCTCGAAGACTTTGATCTCTCCGATATCGATGACCTTCCGGACCTCGAAGACGAGGAACGCAAGCGAGGCGAATCGGAAAACGGGGATACCGACGATAAAAAATCAGAATAACGTCGGCAGGCGCCCCGGCTCCTCGCGCATGTGAGCACCGACCCGAAATAAAAGGACAGACACCATGAAGTTTACTGGCACCGAAAAATACGTCGCCACCGAAGACCTCCAGATGGCGGTCAATGCGGCCATCACCCTACAGCGCCCGCTGTTGATCAAGGGCGAGCCGGGCACCGGCAAGACCATGCTGGCAGAGGAACTGGCCGAAGGCGTGGGGGCAAGGCTGATCACCTGGCACATCAAGTCCACCACCAAGGCCCAGCAGGGACTGTACGAGTATGACGCGGTCTCGCGCCTGCGGGATTCCCAGCTCGGTGATGACAAGGTGCACGACATCAGCAACTACATCGTCAAGGGTAAGCTGTGGGAGGCCTTCGAGGCCGACGAGCAGGTGGTTCTGCTGATCGACGAGATCGACAAGGCCGACATCGAATTCCCCAACGACCTGTTGCTGGAACTCGACCGCATGGAGTTCTACGTCTACGAGACCCAGAAAGTGGTCAAGGCCACACGTCGTCCGATCGTCGTGATCACCAGTAACAACGAGAAAGAGCTGCCGGATGCGTTCCTGCGCCGCTGCTTCTTCCACTACATCAGCTTCCCGGATCACGACACGATGAAGAGCATCGTCGACGTGCATTTCCCGGACGTCCAGCAACAGATCGTCCGGGACGCGCTGGAAGTCTTCTTCGACGTGCGCAAGGTGCCCGGCCTGAAGAAAAAACCGTCCACTTCCGAACTGGTGGACTGGCTCAAGCTGCTGATGGCCGACGAACTGTCCGCCAAGATGTTGCAGGAGAAGGACACCTCCTCGGCGCTGCCGCCGCTCTATGGCGCCCTGGTCAAGAACGAGCAGGACGTTCACCTGTTGCAGAAACTGGCCTTCATGGCGCGTCGCCGGAGCTGATCCGACGGCCTCTGTAAGGAGGACACTATGCTGATTGATTTTTTCATGGAGGTGCGCCGTGCCCGTGTGCCGGCGAGTCTGCGTGAGTATCTCGATCTGGTGGACGCGCTACAGCACCGTCTGGCCTTTGCCGACATGGAGGAGTTCTATTACCTGGCGCGCCTGTGCCTGGTGAAGGACGAGCGGCATTACGACAAGTTCGACCGGGCGTTCACCGCCTACTTTGACGGCATCGAGAACCTCGACGACCTGATGCAGCAACTGATTCCCGAAGACTGGCTGCGCAAGGAGTTCGAGAAACAGTTGTCGGAAGAGGACAAAGCCAGGATCGATTCGCTGGGCGGGCTGCAGGAGCTAATCGACGCGTTCAAGGATCGCCTGGAAAACCAGAAAGAACGGCATCAGGGCGGTAACCGCCAGATCGGCACCGGCGGGACGTCCCCGTTCGGGGCCCACGGCTATAACCCGGAAGGCTTCCGCATCGGGCAGGAAAAAGGGCGCCACGGCCGGGCCGTCAAGGTCTGGGAAAAGCGGGGCTTCAAGGATCTGGATGACAGCATCACGCTGGGCATCCGCAACATCAAGGTCGCGTTGAGACGGTTGCGTAAATTTGCCCGACAGGGTGCCGCCGATCAGCTGGACATGGACGATACGATCCGCTCCACCGCCCGAAACGCCGGCTATCTGGACCTGAAAATGGTCCCGGAACGGCACAATGCCGTCAAAGTGCTGCTGTTCTTCGACGTGGGCGGGTCCATGGATCCGCACATCCGCGTCTGCGAGGAGCTGTTCTCGGCGGCGCGTGTTGAGTTCAAGCACATGCAGTATTTCTACTTCCACAACTTCATCTATGAAAGCGTGTGGACGAACAATGTGCGGCGCCTCAACGAGACCACCAGCACCTGGGACATCCTGCACAAGTACTCGCCGGACTATAAGGTCATCTTCATCGGTGACGCCAGTATGGCGCCGTACGAGATTTCCCATCCCGGCGGCTCCATCGAGCACTGGAACGAAGAGGCCGGTGCCGTCTGGTTCCAGCGTCTGCAGGATCACTTCCGCAAGGTGGTGTGGCTCAATCCGCTGCCGGAGAACTACTGGGGAACCGGTGGCTCTATCGGCATGACCCGCCAACTGGTTGGGGACCACATGTACCCGCTGACCATCGACGGTCTGGAATCGGCCATGCGGTTCCTCAGCAAATAATCCGGCGGGTAGTGGCGCGCCGAGGCTCCCATCCCCGGCGCGCTGTTGCCACCGGAAACCCTGGGGTTACGCTTCCGCTTCGTAGGTTGGGCTGACGCAGGAAGCCCAACAAACAATCAGGCGAGGCTGGGGGCGACCTGTTGCCTTGCCCTGTCGGGCTTCCTGCGTCAGCGCCAACCGACCTGTCGGTTTGCGCATTCAGGCATCGCAGGGCAAAAAAAAGCCGATGCGGTTGAGGCGCATCGGCGAAGCTCGGCATATCGAACGGTTTACCCTTCATCGAAGAATTGCACCGCAATAAGGTCAAAGCACGCGCTTTGCCAGCCTAAAAAAAAGACATTAAAAACAGCCCTCTAATTCATTTTTTGACGAGACCGTCATTCTCTCCCTCGCGCTTTATCCTGGCATGTGTAAATGATGTCGACAGTTTGGGGCGGTGTGACAAGCCCGACTTGTCATTTGGTGATCCAGGTACCGTTTCAGCAGCCGGGCCGGTGTTACGCTTTGTTACCGAAAGCCCGGGCGCCTGCTGCCATCGGGCTTGATGAACCCTCAGGACACTGATCGCGAGAGTACCGATGCGCCTTATCCTGCTGATCACCGGCCTGCTGTTCACCGGTGCGCTGGCGGCCGAGCCCCTCAGTGACGATATTGCCTCACTCAAGGCCGATGTCGCCGGCCTTAACCACACGTTGTTCCAGCTGGAAGAGGATATCCTCAATCCGGCGAACACTCAGGTAGCGGTCTACCTGTCCTTCGACGCCCGGGATTACTTTGTGCTGGACTCTGTTGAATTGGCCCTGGACGGCCATTCGGCGGTATCTCACCTCTACAGCGAAAGGGAACGCAAGGCGCTTGAGCAAGGTGGGGTGCAGCGGCTGTATCTGGGAAATCTGGCGGCTGGCGAGCACGAGCTGAGCGCGGTGTTCAATGGCCAGGGCGCGAACGACCATTACTACCGCAAGGATGCCAGCTTTACCATTCAGAAGGCCACCGGCAAGGCCCAATACGAGCTGGTGATCGACGCGCGAGCGCCCAGTTTCGAACCTGCCATGCGCATCAAACAGTGGGATTGAGGCCGATCGGCATGAGATCTGCGCTGTCGCTCCTGCTCGTCGCCGCCTTGCTGCCCTCCGGTCTGGCCTGGGCGGACGCCGGAAGTCAAAGCAAGCGAATCCGTGATGTGGCCCGTTATGAGCTGTTGGTGGGTGACACGGATCGCGCACTGCATGAGATCTGGAACGATGGATCGCCAGAAGCCGGCATGTTACGAGGCGAAGCGTTGGCTCACATGGGTGTCGCCAACGAAGCCCGCAACGCATTGATGGCGGTACGAAATGCCGGCCAGACACTGTCCGATCCCGCGTTATTGGCCCTGGCCAAGAGCCAGCGTCAGTTGGGCGATCGCCCGGCAGCCAACGACGCGCTGAGCACGCTGATGCGGCGTTCGAGAGGACCCGAGGGGCAGGAGGCGGCCTACCTCCTCGCGGAGGATGCGATCGATTCGGAGGCTTACGATCGGGCGGGACAGATCCTGAGTAAGAGCCAGGACGGCTATTGGGCAGCGATGGGCTACCTGAATCTGGCGACCGCATACGCCCGCCAGGACACCGACACCGCGCGCAGCCTGATCGCACTCAGGGTGGCGCGTGCGATGCTGGGCGATCAGGAGGCCACCCGCTATCCCGAACTGCTCCAGCATATCCAGGTGACGGCCGGTTACCTGGCTTTGCGCAGCGACGAGCCGGACAAGGCGCTCTCTTTCCTCAACAAGGTCTCCCTGAACGGCTATTACACCCCGCAGGCCCTCTATCTTCATGGCCTGGCCCTGGCCCGCAAGGACAACTACCGCACCGCCATGCAGTCCTGGCACCGCGCCCGAAAATTCCCGTTGGGCTTTCCCGGCGCGGCCGATGCCTGGCTGGGCATGGGCCGCGGTTACGACGAATCCGGCTACCTGGGGCAGGCCGGCGAAGCCTATCTGGCAGCCATCTCCGCCTTTGAAGGCGAGTTGGTGACCCTGCGCACGTTGCGCACGCAAATCCAGGAGCAGGGTGGCTATGAGGCGATGGTCCGCTCCGCCGGCCGGGACGACGTGGAATGGTTCCTGGCGGACAGCAAGACCCTGACCCAACCACGCCTGGCCTATCTCATGCAGTTCATGGAGCGCCCTGAGGCCCAGCAGGCCGTCCGGGACGTCGCTGAATTGACTCGCATGGAACAGCAGTTAAAGCGCCGACTGTCGGATCTGGACGTCTTCGAGGGCATGCTGACGCGGCGACTCAAGCAGGTGTCCCGCCAGGGCAGTCGCGCGAAAATCGCCGAGGTCGGTCAGGGTATACAGCGCCTGAATCAGCGACTCCAGGCCTTGCAGGCCCGGTTGGACGATGCCGGCGAAAAGGGCCAGGTGGCGGATCTGGCAACCGGCGAGACCGCGGACAAATTGGCACAGATTCGACAGATCCGGTCGCAAAAAAAACTGACACCGGAAGAGCAGGCGCGCCTGGATCGCCTCGAAGGGGTGCTCACGTGGAAAGCCCAGGAGGGTTTTGACCGAGCCCGCCGGGAGCATGCGCGGCACGTTGCTTCGATTGCTCACTCGCTCGACGCCGCAAAGGCGGCTTACCAGCACTTCGACAGTGAACTGAGTCAGACACCGGACCGGTTCCGCAAACTGCTGAGCCGGGTGGGCGCGGCCCGCTCCCAGGCCCGGACGCTGCTCACCCGGGTAGAAACGCAGCGCCAAAAAGCGAGCGGTGAATTGGATCAGCATCTGATGGCATTCATCGACGACCAGGCATCGCAAATGAATGCGCACCTGGATCGCAGCGAACAGCAACTGGCCCATCTTTATGAGCACCTGGCCCTGAATGACGCCGCACCCGTCAAGACCGGAGGTGATCAATGAACCGGCGGTTGAGAGTGGCTCTCCTGTGCCTGCTGTTTCCAATGTGCGGTTACGGCGCCGGCGAGAAAGGCAGTTTCCAGGTGAATCTCGGCGAGGACGGCGAAACCATTGGCGAGATGCGCCCGATCTTTCTGGAGATGTCGTCCCAAACGTTGCCGGCCATCTCGGTAAAGGAGGTCGCACGGCGTTATAAGCGATTGTTCGAGGAAGCGGAAGAACCGGAAGTCCGCATTGACGCGCTGCACCGGCTGACCAACCTGCATTCCCGGGCCGGCGCCAGCCTGGAACTGTCCCCGCAGCAGGAAGCGGTGATCTATCGGGAAGCGCTGAAAAGCTACGAGATGATTGTCAGCGAGGGGCGCTATCAGGGCCGGCTGGATGAGCTGCTGTACCAGACCGCCAAGGCCTATGCCTTCATCGGGGAGGACGAGCAATCCATCAAACGCCTTCGACAGCTGGTGGGACTGTATCCGCAGTCCGCTCTGGCGACCGAGTCCCGCTTCCGGATTGCCGAGGATGCCTTCTCCCGCGGGGCCTACGCCGAAGCCGAACAGGCGTATCAGCGGGTTATCGACGATGGCAAGCATCCTGACCTGCAACAGAAGGCGCTGTACATGCTCGGTTGGAGCCAGTACAAGCAGCAGGCCCCGGAGCGGGCCAGTCACACCTTCCTGACCGTGCTGGATGGCTATCGGGACCGGTCCGACAACTTTACGGCCCTGGCCGGCGGAAGCGAGGATCTGGTGAACGATACCTTCCGCATCCTGGCGTTAATGGCGGCCCAGCGCGACGGCGCCCGGACCCTGGACCAGATGCTCGCTCGTGAAGGCGGGCGATCCTACGATTATCTGCTATATGACCGGCTGGCGGATTTTTACCTGGCCAAGCAGCGTTACGCCGACAGCGCCGCCGTCAACCGGCATTTCATCGACCTGAATCCGGAACATCCCCGGACGGCCGCCATGCGGGCCCAGATTGTGGCGGTCTGGGAAGCCGGTGGGTTTGATCAGGAGGCGCGCGAGGCCCGGGAAGATTACGTGCAGGCATACGCGACGCCTGCCGCCTACGCCGCACTGTCCGGCGACGAGCAGACCACGTGGCGGGATTTGGCCGGGCAGGTGGCGGATACGCTGTACCATGCGGCCGGTCAGCAAGCCGGTGGCGGATCAAGCGGATTTGCCGATGCCGGGCGCTACTACGGTCGTCTGGGCGATGTGAATGCTCAGGCGGGCACCTCGACTGACCCTGGTCGATTCTGGC
Organism: Marinobacter mangrovi; assembly: GCF_016798325.1. Taxonomy (GTDB): domain Bacteria; phylum Pseudomonadota; class Gammaproteobacteria; order Pseudomonadales; family Oleiphilaceae; genus Marinobacter_A; species Marinobacter_A mangrovi. Next base: position 1,073,312 of record NZ_JAERVO010000001.1, on the reverse strand, counting down.
GTCTGGCCGGTGATGCCTGGCTCCAGGCTGGTGACGGAGCAAAGGCCACCGCCTTTTATGAAAAGGCGGGCTACCAGGCGCCCGGCTATGACGATGCGGCGGATGCCGCCTGGGCCGCCGTGCTGGAGTATCGCAAGCAGCCGTCGCCGGCGGGAGACGCGTCACTGACAGACGCCGTCGACCGATTTGCGCAAGCGTTCCCGTCGGATCAAAGGGTCACGCCGGCGCAGGCCGATCTTTCGAATCGCCTGCTGCTGGCGGGCAACCACGCTGAAGCTCGTCGGGAAGCGCTGCAGGTGACGGAGTCCGGTCAAGCAGCCGCTGAAGATCAGCGAGCGGCCTATCTGGTGTTGGGTCAGATTGCGTATCAGGCTCATCAATACGCCGAGGCGGAACAGGCTTACCGGCGGGCTCTGGACCTGGCCGCGTCGGACCGTCGCCCGATGTCCGCCGGGGAAGCGTCCGACACCCGCAACCAGTTGGCTCGTTCCATCTACCGGCAGGCCGAAGCCCAGGAGGCCGACGGCCAGACGGCGCAGGCCATTGCCTCCCTCCAGCGTATCCCGAGCGTCAAGCCGGACGCGGACATCGCCATGAAGGCCCGCTACGATGCCGCCACCATGATGCTTGAGTCGGATCAATGGGCCGCGGCTGTCGATGCCTTGCAGGGGTTTCGCCGCGACTATCCCGATGCCGGTTTAACGGCAGGCGTCAGCAGTAAGCTGGTGCTGGCCTACACGTCGGCCGGGCAACCCGCCCAGGCGGCGGATGAACTGCTCCAGCGCGCCGAAAACGAGTCGGAACCCTGGGACGATCGCCTAACAGCAGCCAACTTGCTGCTGGACGCCGGAGACCCGGGCCGGGCACACGCGATCATCAGCGATTACCTGGCCCAGGCGCCGACACCGCGTGATGCCGACGAACATGTTCGCCAGCAGCGTCTGCGACACCAGCTCATCACGGCGTCGTCGTCCGCGCCGGCCATGCGCCAGGCCTTGTTGGAACAGGAACTCGACAGCGAGTGGCACTCACCGGATACCCTGGCCTGGGCGGCGGATGCGGCGCTGGTGCTGGCGGATCAGGAGGCCGAGCGCTTCAATGGGATCACGCTCGACTTGCCGCTGAAACAGTCACTGAAGGCCAAGCGCCGGGCGCTCGAAGCGGCCGTGGGGCGATACGACGAGGCGCGCAAACTGGGCGATGACACGGATCGCTCCCGAGCCCTGTATGGCGAAGCCGAACTGTTCCGCACATTGGCGCGGGACATCATGGATTCCCAGCGCCCGGATACCCTGAACGAGCTGGAACAGGCCCAGTACGGTGTCCTGCTGGAAGAGCAGGCTTACCCGTTCGAGGAGAAGGCGATCGACCTGCACGCGCGCAATCACCAGCTCATCGCCGATGGCGTCTACAACCCGTGGGTGCGTCGCAGCCTGGACGTACTGGGGCAAATGTTCCCGGGACGTTACAAGCGGGATGCGGAATGGATCAACTGGACCCGAGGGGAGGTGGATTATGCCCGCGCCGATACGCAGTAATGGCCCGGCGGGATACCGGTTGCATGCCGTTTTGTTGGCGTTGGCCCTACTTGTGAGCGGTTGCGCGTCCCATCCCGGTTCCGGGGGCGGCTCCCGGGCAACGCCAGCGAAGGCGACGCCGAAGGTTGTCGAGCCTCTGACAGAAGCCCAGGCCGTCCTGCTGGACGACGCGCTCAAACGCAGTGCGGCCGGTGATCTGGCGGGTGCGGAACAGCGCCTGCGGCAGTTGCGCGAAGAACGGCCGGACAGCGCCGTGGCCGCGGCACGGCTGGGATGGATCCTGCAACAGGAAGAGCAGTCACAGTCGGCGATGGCGGCTTATCGGGCAGCGCTGGCACTGGATCCGGCCGAATCCATGGCGGCCAACAACCTGGCGCTGATGCTGGAGGAGCAGGGGCAGTTCACCGAGGCCCGCGATCTGCTGCAGACGGCGCTCGCGCAACACCCGGATTCACCGCAACTGCACTTCAACCTGGCGGTGCTGGCGGAACTTTATCTGCTGGATCTACCCATGGCCCTGGACCACTACCGCACCTACCAGTCACTGACCGACGACCGCAAGGCCCAGGTCGCCGGCTGGATCGCGGATCTGGAACGACGGGTGAACTGATATGGCGATCTTTGATATCCATCGCGTTTTTCGGGCACCAATACTGGCATGCTGGGTTGCAGCGATTGGCACAGGTGTACCGGTTTGCGCTGGCGCGGCGCCTGAAAAGGCATCGTCGCCGTCGAAGGACCCGGTTGCGCTGACGGTGAAGGGGATTTCGGTACAGGCGGACGACGACTATCCCCGTGTCCTGAATATCCTGCCCTGGCAGCCGCCCACCGTGTCCCGGCGCAACCGCGAGCCGCTTCGGCTGGCACCCGACGGCCTGCTGGATCCGGTGGATCCCTACGCGCTGAAGCGCCACAGCGAATTTCGCCGGACGCTGGACCCTCTGAGTGACCCCATCGGAGTGGGGCACCGGTAGCCGATTCAACTGAATAAAGACGCCCCTGATCGCCGACGGAGTCACGCCGGCATTCAGGGACGCCCACAACAAGACCCGTAGACCGCGGAGCACACCCATGCTTGAAACCATCATTCGCTTTTTCCAGAACGGCGGCCCGTTCATGTATCCCATCGCGCTGGTGCTGATCGTCGGCTTGGCGATTGCGCTGGAACGCTTTGCCTATCTGGCGATGGTGCGCCGCGCCAACCGGCGGGCGTTCGAGACGGGCATCCTGCCTCTGTTGCAGAAACGGGATTACAAACGGGCGATGCAGGCGGCCAACAGTTCCAGCAGCGCGATCGCCGGCATCCTCGGCGCCGGGTTGGGGCGCTTGCTGGGCAACCAGCGCCGTGAAGACATTGAGTACGCCATGGAAGAGGGGTTGATGGAAGTGCTGCCCCGCCTGGAAAAACGGACCCAGTACCTCGCCACACTGGCGAATGTGTCCACGCTGCTGGGCCTGCTGGGCACCATCATCGGCCTGATTGCTGCCTTTACCGCGGTCGCCAATGCCGATCCCGCCGAGAAGGCTACGCTGTTGTCCCAGAGTATTTCCGTTGCGATGAACACGACGGCCTTCGGCCTGATGGCGGCGATTCCCTTGTTGCTGTTCCACGCGTTGTTGCAGACCCGCACCAATGAACTGGTGGACAGCTTTGAAATGGCGGGCGTCAAGTTCCTGAACACCGTTTCCGAACACCAGGCTCAGGCCTCCTGACAGGGATCGCATGGCCATGCGACGCAGACACCGTCGACTGAACAGCACCCCCGAGCTGGATATCACCGCCTTCATGAATCTGATGATCGTGCTGGTGCCGGTCCTGCTGCTGGGGATGGTGTTTACCCAGATCCGGATGATCGAACTGGATTTCCCGGGGCTGGCAAAGGGCGAGGTGCCCGATCCGGATCAGTTCCGCCTGGAGGTCATGGTGGTACCCAGCGGAATGCGGGTGGCCGACAGTGAACGAGGCACGATACGTAACCTGCCTTTGAAAGAGGGGCAACAGGACTTTGCCGGTCTCAAGGTCACCCTCAAGGCGATCAAGCAGCGCATGCCGGATAAAACCGACATCGTCCTGCGTCTGGGCGAGGCCGTGGACTACCAGACGCTGGTCACGGCCATGGACACGGTTCGCTCCTATCCCGCCGTGGTGGCGGCCAGCGCGGTCGAGGCCGAGCTGTTTCCGGATGTGTCATTGGGCGACGCACCGGACGAGCTGCAGATCAGCGCTGTGATCGACTCTCACGTCACCGGAGGCCGCCCATGAAGTCTTCCCGTCGGGCTCGCCGGATCCAGCGCCATTACAGCCGTATGCATCGGGCCGGTGGCCTGAATCTCGTGTCGCTCATGGATATTTTCACCATCCTCGTATTCTTTTTGATGGTGAATTCGTCGGACGTGAAAGTGATGCAGCAGGCAAGCGATGTGTCGTTGCCCGTCTCCACCGCGGAGACACCCGGCGAAGAAGCGCTCCTGATTGAGGTGAGCGGTGACTCGATCCGCGTCCAGGGTCGCGAAGTCGCCCGCCTCGAAGCATTGGGCGACGAGGAGGACCGCATTGCGGGCCTGTTCAATGAGCTGCAACACCAGAAGCAGCGCCGGGACGCGGTGCCACCGGAGGGGCTCGAAATTACCGTGATGGCCGATCAGGGCACGGCTTATCGCAACCTGCGCCGTATCATGCAAACCTGTGTTGATGCCGATTACCGGCGGGTTCGGCTGGCGGTGGAGCATGACGCTGTCGAATCAGGGGCGGCTAATGGGTAGCCGGATCGATGTGCATCAGGCGGCGTTGGCAACGACCGGCGCCGGCAGCGTGACGTTGCGCCTGCCCTGGGATCGGGAGCCGGGCGAGCGGTTGCGACTGGGGTTATCGCTGCTGCTGTTCCTCGCGGTGTTCGTGCCGCTGGCCATCTGGATTCCGCGCATTGAACTGCCCGAGCCGGATCGTCAGACCCAGGAGCAGCTGCCACCGCAGTTGGCTCGTTTGATCCAGGAAAAGCCGGAACCCAAACCCGTGGTCAAACCGGAGCCTGAGAAGCCCAGACCCGAGCCAGAGGCGAAGCCTCAGCCTGAACCCACATCGGCACCCAAGCCACAGCCGAGACCCGAGCCGGTCATCAAGCCCGAGCCAAAACCGGTCGCCCCCGCAGAGCCGCCAAAACAAACCGCGGAGCAGGCAAGAGCCGTGGCTGCAAAGTCAGGCCTGATGGCGTTATCCGAAGATTTCTCGGCAATGCAGTCTTTGGCGAAGGAATCCCGTGATCCCCGTCTGTCGGCGAATGTCGAGACGGAAGCAGCCTCTGTCGCGACAAAGACGGTGGAGTCTGATGCGCTGCAACGCAGCGAGGGGATTAAGGACGTGAAAGGGCCGACCGAGCAGGTGGCCCTGGCGGAGCACCAGGTCAAACAGGTCGACGCGCCGGCGTCGGCCAAGCCCTCGAAACCCCGGCCAAAAGCCGCCCCGGAGCCGGGGCCGGCAGAACGCTCGATGGCTAACATACGGCGCGTCTTCGATCAGCAGAAGTCGGTTCTGTTCTCTTTGTACAACAGAGCGTTGCGAAAGAATCCTGCACTTGAAGGTGAAGTGCTGCTGGAGGTCACGGTTGAGCCGGACGGACACGTGTCCAACTGCCGGGTCGTCAGCTCGGAGCTGAATGCCCCGGCGCTGGAGCAAAAAATCGTCATGCGTGTGCGCCTGTTCAATTTCGGCGCGGCGGATGTCGAGACGCGTACAGTGCGCTTCCCGATCAATTTCCTGCCGTCCTGATCAGGCGGCGTTCAGCCGATGGTGATGCGTGGCAGTTGGGGTTTGGGCAGTGACATTTTCTCGGTGGGTGCGATCACTTTCGCTTCGCCGACAACCACATCCTCACCCCGCTGGTTGGTCACCACACAGTCGATGGTGACCCGGTTCCTGCGGTCCTTGCTGGCAACCGTCAGTTTGACGGTCAGGGTATCGTCGAGCTTGACCGGGCGCTTGAAGTTGAGGCTCTGCTCCAGGTAGATCGTGCCGGGGCCGGGCATCACCGTCGCCAGCGCTGCGGAAATCAACGAACCGCTCCACATGCCGTGGGCAATCCGCTCCTTGAACATGCTGTTGGCGGCAAAGGCCGGGTCCAGGTGGACCGGGTTCACGTCGCCGGAGACAGCGGCAAACAGCACCAGCTCTTCTTCCGTAAGCGAACGGGTGTAGACGGCGGTATCGCCGACATGCAGCTCGTCATAGACGATGTTTTCCAGATTTTCCATGTGTCTCAGTCCTGAGAAGTCCCTGATCGATGACGTTCCATACGTCAGTGCGCCATTGTGTTCTTGTTATGGGCTCTTGGTGGGATTATGCGGAGTCGGTCGGTGCCGGGCAAGCCATGTCGTCAATGCGTCCACAACCTGGGAGCGATTCTGCTCATTGAAGGGCTCATGTCGCATGCCTTCGAACACCAGGCAGGTCACGTCGGTATGGCCGGAGTTTCGATAGGCTTTGGCCAGCCGTCGAGTTCCCTTGCCACGCTCGCCAACGGGATCTTCCGCGCCGGACACGATCAGGATGGGCAACTGGGCCGGAATTCGCTCCAGACAACCGCGCCGGAGCAGGGCAGCCAGTCCGCCACCCAGGTCCGACCAGAGCCGGTTGGTGCAGTCGAAGCCGCAATAGGGGTCGTTCAGGTAGTCCTTGACCGCACGGTCGTCCGTGGTCAGCCAGTCGAATTCGGTCCTGGCGTTGGGCACCTGCTTGCCAAAGGCGCCGAAGGTCAGGTCCCTGACAAGAGGACTTCGCTCATGAGGCCCGCGGAATCGGGTCGCCAGCGCCACAATCCATCGCAGGGCCTGGAGCTTGATCCTCGAATCCCGATTGGACCCCGACAGGATCAGGCCCGCGGGCCAGGACGTCTCGGTGGAACGGGTCAGGTAACCCTGCGCAATAAACGACCCCATGCTGTGGCCGAGCAGATAGCAGGGCAGGTTGGCATAGGTTTGGTGGATCCATTGCTGGACCTGGCCCAGGTCGTCCATCACCCGCTGCCATCCGTTGTCGTCGGCATAATGCCCGAGCTCGTCATCCGGCGTGGCGGGGCCATGTCCGCGATGGTCATGGGCGACGACGGTGTAACCCTGCCGGTTCAGGTCCCGGGCCAGATGCCGGTAACGCTGGGCGTGCTCGGCCATGCCGTGGGCAATATGAATCACCGCTCGCGGCTCAGAGGCTTCCCAGGTGTACACAGGAATGCGATGGCCATCCGGCGCCTGCAGGGGTGTCCGGGCTGCTTCGGTGGTGACCCGATTGGTGTCGGTTTCGAGAGGATGGGGCGCAGTGATCAGCTGGGTCACGGGGGCTTCCTGCAAACGGTGGATGATCGAAATCAATACACTGAGTGTACATTTCAACGATAGAGCATAGAGGCCAAATTTTGTGCGCCAGCTCTCGAATTTTCGAGGTCGTGCCAACGGGGACAGGCTTTTGCGTGGATGTCTGTGCCGTCTACCTCATTTCATTGAAAACTGGTATTCTCTCGTCACTTTTTGTGGGTAAAGGGACCTCTGCATAGCCCCTCGAGAGGGTTCAGGGGTGCCTTGCTTGAACTGGACTGCATCTGTCGCGCTTCCCGCGGACCGACAGCCAAAAAGAAGAGCAGCCAGCGTGCAACACCACCGCACAACGACCACGATCAGGCAGAATACGAAAACACAGACACGAAGAATAAGACACCTCAGTCACTACAAGCATAATTGCAATACACAGGAGATGGTGTGATGGATTTGGAGCAGTTCTACCAGGATAAATATCCACCCGGGGTCAAGAACGAGATCGATCTGAACAAATACGAGAGCATGCTCGACGTGTTTGATTCGGCCGTTAAGAGATTTGCCGATCGCCCTGCGTTCAGTGCCCTTGGTGTGACGCTGACCTATCGGGATCTCGATACCCAGTCCCGCAATTTTGCCGCCTGGATCCAGAACAAGACCAATCTCAAGCCCGGCGATCGCATCGCCATGCAAATGCCGAACGTGACCCAGTATCCGGTCGCGGTCTTCGGCGCCATGCGCGCGGGTTTGATCGTCGTCAACACCAACCCGCTGTACACCGAGCGGGAAATGGAGCACCAGTTCAACGACTCTGGTGCCAAAGCATTGGTGGTGCTGGCCAACATGGCGGACAAGGTCGAGAAAGTCCTGCCGCATACCGGCATCGAGCATGTCATCGTCACCGAAATCGCGGACATGCATAAACCGCTCAAGCGCAAGCTGATGAACGCGGCGGTCAAATACCTGAAGAAGATGGTGCCGGAATACAACCTGCCGAACGCACACGGTCTGCCCAAGGTGCTGAGCGCTGGCGCCAAGTGCAAGCTGACGCCGGTTGCCGTCAAGCGTGATGATATCGCCGTTCTGCAGTACACCGGCGGCACCACCGGTGTGGCCAAGGGCGCCATGCTGACCCAGGGCAACCTGGTCGCCAACCTGCTGCAGACCCGCCCGATGATGGAAGACAACGTGGAAGAGGGCAAAGAGATTGTCATTGCGCCGCTGCCGCTCTACCACATTTACTCCTTCACCCTGAACTGCGGCATCATGCTGGAATCCGGCGCCCACAGCGTGCTGATTCCGAACCCGCGTGACATTGCGGGTTTCGTCAAGGAAATCAAGAACTACAAGTTTACCTCGTTCCTGGGGCTGAACACCCTGTTCGTTGCCCTGTGCAACAACGAGGAGTTCAAGAGCCTGGACTTCAGCGCCCTGAAGATGACCGCATCCGGCGGTATGGCTTTGACCAGTTCCACCGCCAAGCTCTGGAAGCAGGTCACTGGCTGTGAAATCACCGAAGGCTACGGCATGACCGAAACCTCCCCGGTGGTGACCTTCAACCCGCCGAGCGCGATCCAGCTGGGCACGATCGGCCTGCCGATCTGCTCGACCCAGATCAAGACCATCGACGATGAAGGCAACGAAACACCGATCGGTGAGCCGGGCGAGCTGTGTGTGAAAGGCCCGCAGGTCATGAAGGGCTACTGGCAACGTCCGGAAGAGACCAAGAAGTCGTTCACCGAAGACGGTTTCTACCGCAGTGGTGACATTGCCCTGATCCAGGAAGACGGGTATATCCGGATCGTGGACCGCAAGAAGGACATGATCATCGTCTCCGGCTTCAACGTGTTCCCGAATGAAATCGAAGACGTTGTCTCCAGCCACCCGCAGGTCGTTGAATGCGCCGCTGTGGGCGTGGCCGACGAGAAGAGCGGTGAGGCCGTGAAGGTCTTCCTGGTCAGCAAGTCGCCGGACCTGAAGGAGTCCGAACTGAAGGAGTTCTGTCGTGAGCGCCTGACGGCTTACAAGGTGCCCAAGTTCTTTGAGTTCCGGGACGAGCTGCCGAAAACCAACGTTGGCAAGATCCTGCGTCGGGAACTGCGCGACGAAGCGACCGCGGAATAACCGCTCCGCGAGCGCGAAAACCCTGTCCCGGGCCGGCCGGCGACAGGGTTTTTTGTTGGTGAGACCGATGGCTTAACGGATCTGTTATCGTGTTCTCCAGAATTTTCCCGTTCCAATCCATAACCAGCAGGTTCAATGAGCAAGACGATCAGCCCTGAATCCTCCACCGATATCCCCACAGGTCCGGCTCTGGATGCCCGCTTTGCGGCGATGCCCCAGCGTTACGTGGCGCGCATCAAGAAACAGCTGGCGCGCAGCAAGGGCCGTCCCGGCGAAGCGGACCGCGCGAAGATCCTGCGCTGGCTGGAAGAGGGTGAGGCGGACTATCAACGCCGGGTCGATTTGCGCCCGCGAATCGAGTATCCCCCGGAGCTTCCGGTCTCTGAACGGGTAGCGGATATTCGGGAGGCCCTGGATCACCATCAAGTGGTGATCGTGGCCGGGGAAACCGGGTCGGGCAAAACCACCCAGATCCCCAAGATTTGTCTCGAAGCGGGGCGCGGAACCCGCGGCCTGATCGGCCATACCCAACCCCGGCGTCTCGCCGCGCGCAGCGTCTCATCCCGGATCGCCGAGGAAATCGGCGAGCAGGTGGGTCAGCGCGTGGGTTATCAGGTCCGGTTCACCGACAACACCAGCGCCGATTCGCTGATCAAGGTAATGACCGACGGCATCCTGCTGTCCGAGATCCAGCACGATCGCTTCCTCGACCGCTACGACACGCTGATTATCGACGAGGCCCACGAGCGCAGCCTGAACATCGATTTTCTGCTGGGTTACCTGCGCAACCTGTTGTCGAAGCGCCCTGATCTCAAGATCATCATTACGTCGGCCACCATCGAGGTGGACCGGTTCAGCGCGTTTTTCAGCGATGCGCCGGTGATTGAAGTCTCCGGGCGGACTTACCCGGTGGAAGTGCGCTATCGCCCGCTGGTGGGCGAGGATGACGACAAGGACCAGGGCTGGTCCGACGGTGTGGTGGAAGCCCTGGAGGAGATTGAAGCCCACGAACGCAGCAGCGGGCAACGTCCGGGCGACGTGCTGGTGTTCCTGCCCGGCGAGCGTGAAATCCGCGAGATGAGCAAGGCCCTGCGCCATGCGGATCTGCGCCACACGGAAGTTCTGCCGCTGTATTCCCGATTAAGTGCCCGTGAACAGAACCGGATCTTCCAGGGTCACGCCGGGCGCCGTATTGTGCTGTCCACCAACGTGGCGGAAACATCGCTGACGGTACCCGGTATTCGCTACGTGATCGATACCGGCGTTGCCCGCATCAGCCGTTACAGCGTGCGTTCGAAAATCCAGCGCCTGCCTGTCGAACCGATTTCCCAGGCCAGCGCCAATCAGCGGAAAGGGCGTTGCGGCCGGGTAGCGCCGGGTATCTGTTTCCGTCTTTACGACGAAGCCGATTTCCTGAGCCGCCCGGAGTACACCGATCCCGAGATCCTGCGGACTAACCTGGCCTCGGTCATCCTGCAGATGGCCGTGTCCGGTCTTGGTGATATCCGCAACTTCCCGTTTTTGGAAGCACCCGACAATCGTCTGGTCAACGACGGCTATAAATTGCTTGAAGAGTTGGGGGCGGTGAACCCGAAGCGTCAGTTGACCAAACTGGGCCGGACCATGGCACGTCTGCCGGTCGACCCGCGTCTGGCGCGAATGCTGGTGGCCGGTGCCGAGCAGGGCAGTCTGGCCGAGGTGCTGGTGGTCATCGCCGGCTTGAGCGTTCAGGACCCGCGGGAGCGCCCGCAGGACAAGCAGCAGGCGGCCGATCAGGCCCACGCGCCGTTCAACGACAAGGAATCGGATTTCGTCACCCTGCTCAATATCTGGAATGTTTACGAAGAGCAGCGCCAGGACCTGTCCCAGAACCAGTTGCGGCGTCTGTGCCAGAAGTCGTTCCTGTCCTACATGCGGATGCGGGAGTGGCGGGACGTCCATCGCCAACTGACGTTGCTGTGCCGGGATCAAAAGCTGCCGGTCAACACCAGGACGGCCAGCTACGAGGCAATGCACAAGGCCATTCTTTCCGGTCTGCTGGGGCAGGTGGCCACCAAGTACGAAAAGCGGGAGTATCTGGCGACCCGCAATCGAAAGGTGATGCTGTTCCCCGGCTCCAAGGTGGCGAAGACGACACCGAAATGGATTGTCGCGGCGGAGATTGTCGAAACCAGCCGGGTGTTTGCGCGCATGCTGGCCCGTATCGAACCGGAGTGGGTCGAGCCGTTGGCCGGGCATGTGGTGAAGCGTCATTATTTCGAACCCCACTGGGAGCGCAAGCGCGCCCAGGTGATGGGCTACGAAAAAGTCAGCCTTTACGGGCTGGACATCGTACCGCGCCGGCGTATTGGCTACGCCAAGGTGGACCCCGCGGAAGCGCGCCAGCTGTTCCTCCGGCGGGCGCTGGTTGAGGGCGATTACAGCACCCGGGCGCCGTTTATTCGCCACAACCGGGAGATGCTGGACACGGTCGAGGGTATGGAGCGCAAGTCCCGCCGTCGGGATTTGCTGGTCGATGAAGAAACGCTGGTGGCTTTCTACCACGAGCGTCTGCCGGATTCGGTGGTGAGCGGTCAACACTTCGAAGCCTGGTGGAAAGAGCTTTCTGCCAGTGAGATCAAGGCGCTTGAGCTGACCGAAGCGGATATTCTCCAACGCGATCCGGATGCGGGACTGGAGACAGAGTACCCCGACGAGCTGCAGTGGGAAGGCGTCCATTACCCGTTGAGCTACCAGTTCGAGCCCACCAGCCAGGACGATGGCGTCACCCTGCAGGTGCCCCTGATGGCCCTGAAGCAGGTGCCGGCCCATCGGGTCGACTGGCTGGTACCGGGGCTGCTGCGGGAGAAATGTATCCATCTGGTGAAAGGGCTGCCCAAGGCTATCCGCCGGAATTTCGTGCCGGTCCCGGATTTTGTGGATGCCGCGCTGGCCAACATGACACCGTCCAACGAACCGTTGACCGAGAAGCTGGCGGATCAGCTGCGCCGCATGACCGGTGTTCGTATTGATCCGGAAGCCTGGCAGGGCATCGAGCTGCCGGCCCACCTTCAGATGAATATCCGGGTCGTTGACGACCAGGGTGGCAAGCTGGCCGAGGGGCGTGACGTCACCGATATCCAGTCGCGCCTGGAAGGCCGGGCGGAAGAAGCGCTGTCACAGGCGCCGGAGACCGGTCCGACCAAAGACAGTGATCCCGCCGAACACTGGGCCTTCGGATCGCTGCCCGAATCGGTCGACACCGAGAAGGGCGGCATGCGTGTGCGGGTTTATCCAGCCCTGGAGGATCTCGGTCGACAGGTGCGTCCCATTCGTTGCCTGGATCCGCTGACGAGTCGGCGGGTCACCGAACGCGGTGTCGCGAGACTGATCGTCAACCGGTTCGGCAGTACGCTGGACGGCATCGAACGCAAGCTGCTCGAGTTCAAGAGCGCGGCGCTGCTGTTTGCGCCGGTGGGCAAGGCCGAGTCGCTGCGGGACGACCTGTTGATCTCATCGGTCATTGATCATTTCCTGGCCGAGAGCTTGCCACGTGATAAAGCGGCGTTCGACACGCTTTTCGACGCGCATCGCGGCGACTTCATCCCGTTCCTGGAAGAGCGGGCGCGATTGGTGCACGCCATTCTCAAGACCTACAACGGCTTGATGAAGCAGCTCAAAGGCAAGATTCCCCTGGCGCTGGCCAACAGCATGGCGGATGTGAAATTCCAGCTGTCCCAGCTGATCTATCCGGGATTCCTGGTGGCCACGCCGGGCGAATGGCTGGCGCATTTCCCGCGCTACCTGGACGCCGTTGAGGTCCGCCTGGAGAAAATGCCGCGGGAGATGGGGCGCGAGCGGACCTTCCTGCACGAGTTCGAAGGACTCTGGTCCCGCTACGCCAAGCGTCGCGAAGCCCACGAAAAGCAGGGTCTCAGTGACCCTGAACTGCTGCGGTATCGGTGGATGCTGGAAGAATACCGGGTGTCGTTTTTCGCGCAGCAGTTGGGGACGGCCACAACCGTATCGGTGCAGCGCCTGGACCGGCAATGGGAAAAGGTGAGCACCTGACGCCGGCCTGTCCCTCCGCAAGGTGCTCCAGGATGCGTCGTTGCGGCTGCAGAACAGGCTCTGTGTGTTACTATTTGGTGCAATTACATCTGAATTCTGGAGTGTCACGTGATCAAAGCCGTCATCAGCGGAACCGGGCTGTATACCCCGCCAGCGTATATCGATAACGAAGAACTGGTCGACGCGTTCAATGCCTATGTCGAACGCTTTAACCGGGATCATGCGGAAGAGATCGAACGCGGTGAATGCGAGGCCCTGCTGCCGTCGGCACCGGAATTTATTGAAAAGGCCTCCGGCATCAAGCGGCGCCATGTGATCGACAAGGATGGCATCCTGGATCCCGAGCGCATGTGTCCGCGGATTCCTGAGCGTGCCAACGACGAGCCCAGCGTTCAGTGTGACATGTCCGTGGTGGCGGCCAGGCAGGCGCTGGAGCAGGCCGGCCGCAGTGTAGACGACGTGGACGCGGTGATTGTCGCCTGTTCGAACATGCAGCGCCCGTACCCGGCGATTTCCATCGAGGTTCAGGCGGCGCTGGGCATCGACGGGTTTGCTTATGACGTGAACGTGGCCTGTAGCTCCGCCACCTTCGGCCTGCAGGCAGCGGCGAACGCCGTCGAGAACGGTACTGCCAACGCCGTGTTGGTGATCAGCCCGGAGATCTGTTCCGGCCATCTGAATTTCCGCGACCGGGACAGCCACTTCATCTTCGGGGATGCCTGCACGGCAATTCTGGTCGAGCGCGAAGATCGCGTTGCTGACGGACAGGGCTTCGATATTCTGGGCACGCGCCTGAAGACGCAGTTCTCCAACAACATCCGGAACAACTTTGGCTTCCTCAATCGGGGCGCCGAAGAGGGCATTGGCCAGCCGGACAAGCTCTTTATCCAGCAAGGCCGCAAGGTGTTCAAGGAAGTCTCACCGCTGGTGGCTGAGACCATCCAGGGCCATCTGGCCAGTCTGGAATTAGAGCCGGAAGACCTGCGCCGGATGTGGCTGCACCAGGCCAACCTCAACATGAACCAGTTGATTGCACGGCGCGTGCTGGGCCGGGACGCGAACATCGAGGAAGCACCGGTGATCCTCGATGAATACGCCAATACAAGCTCCGCGGGTTCGATCATCGCTTTCCACCTGCATCGCGATGACCTGGTCAGCGGCGATCTGGGTGTGATCTGTTCCTTCGGGGCGGGTTATTCGATTGGCAGCGTTGTGATCCGGAAACGCTGATCGGTCTGGAACGTTGTGAAACCCGCCTGTTGAGCAGGCGGGTTTTTTCTTGGATGAACCCAATCCGGGCGAGGATTGCCCGCAAATTCGGCAGGATCAGGCATTTATTCTGCCGCCAGTGCGCGTAATCTGTCGGGCAGCCGTGTCGACTTCCTCGTTTGGTGGTCGAACCAGACGATCTTGGCGTAGCCCTCGGCGTACTTGTCGCCGGTGGCGCTGTCGTGAAGCGTGTAGAACGTCTCCAGGCTGCTGTTGCCCGCTTTGCCGGCATAGGTACTGACGGTCACGGTGGCCGGATAGTTCAGTTCCTTCAGGAAGGTGGCGCTGGTCTTGATGATGACCGGCCCCGTACCGTCCGGAAGGTTGCGCAGGTTCTCAGAACCCAGCCACGTGATACGGGCTTCTTCAAAAAAGCGGAAATAAACCGTATGGTTGGCGTGCCCATAGGCATCCATATCTCCCCAACGCATGGGGATGTCCAGGGAGTGGACGTGATTTCCGAATTCTGACATGGCTTGTTTCCCTCATCGGAGCTGTTGTTCCGGTTGCCCGCCAACGTCAAGAGACGCTATTCGAGGCAGCTTCAATTGCGGTATATGCGGATGACCGTATCCGGCGCGACGGGCTATTTTCGATAAAACTTGTTTGAAGTCAAAATATCAGGCTGCTAAATGAAATTCCTGACTGCTTTCGCCGGAGCCCGCCATGGGCGTGTTGCACTGGTTTTGCTGACCTTTCTCGCCGCCAATCACGCGCTGGCTCAGCAAAGTAAGGATCCCAAGGATGAGCGCGATCCCTGGGAGGGCTGGAACCGGAACGTCTATGCGTTCAACGAGTTCATCGACGACTGGTTCCTGCGCCCGGTGGCCGAGGGCTACCGGTTTATTACGCCGGATTTTGTCGACAAGGGCGTGACCAACTTCTTCACAAACCTTGGCGAGCTGAATAATTTCGTCAACAGTGTGCTGCAGTTGAAGGGGGAGTCCGCCGTGGTCGCACTGGGACGATTCACCTACAACACCACATTTGGTCTTGGCGGCCTGATTGACGTGGGCACGGCGTTTGATCTACCTGAGCGTCCCGAGGATCTCGGTCAAACCCTCGGCTACTGGGGTGTGGGTAGCGGGCCCTATCTGGTCCTGCCGTTCCTGGGGCCGTCGACCGGTCGTGATTTTGGTGGCCTGGTCGGCGACCTGACGGTGATGCCCAGCACCTGGGATTACATCGAGAGCCCGGAAAATTACTACATGCGCGGGTTGCAAATTGTGGACAAGCGGGCCGATCTGATTCCGGCAGAAAGTTTTATCTCGGGCGACAGCTACACTTTTGTAAGGAACGCCTACCTCCAGCGTCGGCAATTCCTGATCAACGATGGCAAAGTTGAAAGTGACCCGTTTGCCAACGACGATAATGATGTGATGCTCGACAATTTCTAGGTGAAGCCGATAGCCGATTGCAAGGCATTGGCTCCGCCAGGGGACCATGATGATTGCAGCCGGCAAGATCGAAAAGTATCGCAAGCGCCTGGCGCAGGCGCCGAACTACGAGATGTGGAAGGCCGCGGCCCTGGAGTTGGACTACCTCGAGGGCAATGTCGAATGGAAGGAAGAGAATCCGTCGGATCTCTATCACTATGAGCTCATCTACGACCGTCTGACCCACCTGCGGGAATACCACCAGAACCAGGATTACGAGCGACTGCGGCGGGCGCTGCGCGAAGGGTTGCACCACGATCTCGGCAATATGGGGAACCCGGCGCTCTACAGCCGTTCGCGGGTGGGTACCAAACACCTGATCGAGACCTACATCAATCAGGTCTGCGAATCCCTGGATTTTCTCTGCGACCAGCCGATCCCGGGGTTCATTCCCGAGGCCAAACTCCGCTTTTTCCAGGACACCCTGACCAGCTACGGCCGGCCCGCTCTGCTTCTGAGCGGTGGTGCTTCCCTGGGGACGTTTCACCTGGGGGTGATCAAGGCGCTCTGGGAGCGGGGCCTGTTGCCCCAGACGATTGCCGGCTCCAGCGTGGGCGCGATCGTGGCCGGTATCCTGGGCACGCACACCGACGCTGAAATCCCCGACCTGTTCAATCCGGAAACCCATCACCTCAAGGCCTGGAAATGGAACGGCCTGCTGCGCGGACTCAACGGCCAGGGTTTTATGGACCAGAAGCAGCTGCTGGCCAATTTACGCGCGAATATGGGCGAGTATACGTTTGAGGAAGCCTTCGACCGGACCGGTCGTTCGATCAACATCAGCGTTTCTCCGGTACAGGCCAACCAGAAATCCCGGCTGCTGTGCGGGTACACCTCGCCTTATCTGCTGGTCTGGAGCGCCGCGCTGGCCTCGGCGGCCGTGCCGGGCATCTTCCCGCCGGTGACCTTGATGAAGAAAGACCTGCAGGGGGCCGTGTTGCCTTACATGCCCCGTCTCAAGTTCGTCGACGGTTCGGTTGTCAGCGATCTGCCCGTCGAACGATTGATGCACCTGTACGACGTCAATTACACGATCGTCAGTCAGAGCAACCCGCATGTGGTGCCGTTCCTGAACCGGCGGGGCCGGGATGAAAAACTGGGCCTGCTGAACCTGCCCATGCACGTCCTGAAGTCCGAGGTGCAGTTCCACGGCACCGGGCTGTTCGACTACCTGCGCAAACGGGTGCAACCGGAGCTGTTCCGTCAGGTGGCCGGCCACCTGTATACCATCATGGCCCAGCGTTATTCCGGGGACATCACCATCGCGCCGCATTATTCCTGGCGCCACTACTCGCAGATGCTGTCCAACCCGTCGCCGGCGTTCATTCGCCAGATGATGCTGGAAGGGGAACGGGCGACCTGGCCCAAGATCTCCATGATTCGGTCACACGCCAAGATCTCGAAGACGCTGGAGCGTTGTATCCAGAGAGTGCGTGATCAGATGCAGAGTCGACGTGGGGATCTTCGGTTGGTTTCTTCCCAGGAAACCTGAGTTGCATTCCGAAACCTGCCTGACGTGAAGGCATGCGTTGAGCTCGAATTGCCTGGGTCACAGAAAGACGCCGAAGAACACGACACGTGGTGACAGTGATAAGAGCGGGACGGTATCATACGGGGTTCCTGGCAATATCCCGTGACAGACTGGACACCCATGTACTACGAGTTTTTCGGCTTTCGGGAACCTCCCTTCTCGATTGCGCCGGATCCCCGTTATCTCTATTTGAGCGAACGGCACAAAGAAGCATTGGCGCACCTGATGTATGGCGTTCAGGGGCAGGGCGGGTTTATTGTCATCACCGGCGAAGTCGGCACCGGCAAAACCACCGTCTGCCGCTGCTTCATCGAAAACGTGCCCGAGAACGTGGATATTGCCCTGGTGCTGAATCCGCGGTTGTCAGCCCGCGAGTTGCTGTCCAGCATCTGTGATGAGCTCGGCATCCGCCATCCCGCCGGCAGCACCATCAAGCGCCTGATCGATCTGGTGAACCAGCACCTGCTGGATGCCCACGCCCGTGGCCGGCACCAGGTACTGATCATCGACGAGGCCCAGAACCTGTCGGCGGATGTGCTGGAGCAACTGCGCTTGCTCACCAATCTGGAAACCGCCGAGAAAAAGCTGTTGCAGATTGTCCTGCTGGGCCAGCCCGAGCTTCAGGAAATGCTCGAGACCAGGGAGCTGCGGCAACTCGCCCAGCGGGTTACGGCCCGCTACCACCTGGATGCCATCGATCGCAGCGAACTGCCGGCCTACCTGCGTTATCGCCTGAGCGTGGCGGGGCAGCGCAGTGAATTCTTTAATTCGGCCCGCATGGCCCAGCTCTATCGTCTGAGCGGGGGGATTCCGCGCGTTATCAACCTGATTTGTGATCGGGCGTTGTTGGGGGCCTATTCCGAAGGGACACACGAAGTTAACCGTGACCACATTGCCCAGGCCGCCCGGGAAGTGCTGGGGCGCCCGCACCCGAGGCTGCCGATCAATAAGCTGAAATTACGCTACGTCGCCGCGGCCGCCGCCTGTCTGATGGTGGTGCTTTTCCTGGGCTGGAGCGCGATTGATCCGTTAAGCCCGGGCACGTCAGAACCGGTGGCGGAAACAGCGACGGCCGCTGAAGTGCCCGAAAAGGAGATAGCGCCGTCGACTGAGGCCAAGGTCGTAGCGGATCCCGAAACGGCCGACGGCGACGCTGTCGCCGATGCGGCTGAAGAGTCCGCCGAAGCCACCGAAACCGCTGCCTCGTCCGGTGGCGAAGTGGTCCGCGCCGTGGCAGAGCAGCCGTTTACCGGCAATCCCAACGGGGCCAACGGTGACGGCAATGTGCCTCCGAACTGGCTGTCCCTGCTTGACGACGCGGGCCGCAGTCAGGTCGAGGCCTATACACAGCTGTTTTCGCGCTGGGGCTTCGATTACGATGCGGGCCAGTACCATTACGCCTGCGACTTTGCCGAGACCGTGGGTTTGAGCTGTCTGCACCGGCAGGGGAACTGGCGCAGCATCGAACAGCTCAACCGACCGGTTATCCTGAAGCTGTTCGATGACAAGGGCGATCCGCGCTACGCCACGCTGATCGCGCTGGAGGGTGGCGAAGCCAAGCTGGTGCTGGGCGAGCAGACACTCAAATTGTCCACGGACCTGGTGGATCGCTACTGGCTGGGGGATTATTCCCTGGTCTGGCGCCTGCCGCCGTACCGGTCCAGCCTGGTCCCGAATGACGAGGCCGTCGGCGAGGAAGCCTGGCTGAGCGCCAAGCTGATGCAGTTGATCAGTACGCTGGAGAGTAACATCACCAAGCAGGATGAGCTGATGGCGGCCAGCCTGAAAGATCAGATCGTCTGGTATCAGTCGCTCAATGGCCTGATACCGGACGGGATTGCCGGAGCCAAGACACTGATCCAGATGAATTCCGATCTCTATCCCTCAATCCCACGACTTTCACCCGCGCGCCGTCAGACGGCGGAGGTTCACTGATCGCATGTCGTACATTCTCGATGCGCTCCGCAAGTCCGAGAGCGACCGGCAGCAGGGTCGGGTGCCGGATCTCGCCCAATCCGTGCAGATGGTGCATAAACCGCGTCGCCGGTCGATGCCCGTCGGTGGCTGGGTGGCCATCGCCCTGGTTTTCAATGGCCTGATTCTGGCGGCCATTTTCTGGCCGGGTAGTGGCTTCCTGGCCAGTTCTGTCGATAAGCAGGCCTCCGCGTCGCCTGTGGCTGATGAAACGCCCAAGGTCAGTGCAAAAGAAGCGGCGACCCAGACCGTGGCGCCGGAAGAGTCGAAGCCGGCCGCGCAGTCTCAACAGCATGCGGCCGCTGACACGCAGGATGAGGCGCCCACGGTGATCACGCCGTCCACCTCCCGGGAAGAGCCGGCGGCGACCTACGCCGAGGAGGAGTACCCGGAAGCGGTTGGCGCCTCCACCGCTTCGGACGAGCCGACGCTCATCGTACCGTCCCAGCCCGATGCGTCGACGCCGGCCCTGCCGGCTTCCAGCTTTGATTTTGCCGACGGGCCGCCGGTGGAGCATCTGGTCGAGAAACCGATCGCGTTCCAGCGCAAGATTCCGGACCTGCATTTCAGCAGTCACATCTACGCGTCGGATCCGGCGGCCCGGCGGGTCATGATCAATGGCAACTACCTGCGGCCGGGTGACAGTTTCTCCGGCATCCGGGTGGAAGCGATCACCTCTGACGGCGTGATTCTCAGTGCCTACGGCGAGACCTTCCGGGTCGGTGTCGTCCGCGATTGGACCAGTCCCCGCTGATGCCTCTGAACGACGACGTCAAACAGCGTATCCAGCAGGGTTACCGGGATCTTCTCAGCGGCAAGTCCGTCAAGGCCCGCTATGGCCAGCGGCTGATGATTGCGGAGATCGCCCGCTACCTGGGTGGCATCACCGAGGGTGACGGCGAGCGCACCTCGCCGGCGTCGGCCTGCGTGGTGGAAGCGGGCACCGGTACCGGCAAGACGCTGGCCTACCTGCTCGCCGCCATTCCCATGGCCCAGGCGTTGGGCAAGAAGCTGGTGATTTCCACGGCCACGGTCGCCCTGCAGGACCAGATCGTCCAGAAGGACCTGCCGGACCTGCGCAAGCACACCCAGATTGATTTCGACTGGACGCTGGCCAAGGGTCGGGGCCGTTACCTGTGCCTGTCGCGCCTGGAGGGGCGCCTGCACGACGAGGGCGTTCAGGACAGCGATACCATGCCGCTGTTCCTGCTGGACAAGGAGCAGGAAGACGAGCCGGGCACCCGGGAATTTTTCGAGGAGATGCTGGGCCAGTACGCCTCCCGCAATTGGGACGGCGACCGGGACCACTGGCCGCAGCAGATTCCGGATGACATCTGGCGCCAGGTCACCACCGACCATCGGCAGTGTACCAATCGCCATTGCAGCTACTTCGACACCTGCGCCTTCTTCGAGGCCCGCAAGGGCGTTGACGAGGTGGATGTGATCGTCGCCAACCACGATCTGGTGCTGGCGGATCTGGCGCTCGGCGGCGGGGCCATCCTGCCCAAGCCGGAAGAGGCCATCTTCATTTTCGATGAGGCCCACCACCTGCCTGACAAGGCGCTCAATCACTTTGCCGCGTCGGTGTCCCTGAACGGGACCCGCAGCTGGTTGAAGCAGCTGTCCCAGGTCATCGTCAAGATGAAACCGCATCTCGCGCCGGTGTCTCACGCTTCGAAAACGCTCGACCGGATCAGCGAAGCCTCCCGCGATTACGATACGTTGCTGGGGCAGGTCTTTGAGTTGGCGGACAAGACCATCGACTGGACGTTCGAGGACGAGCGCAACACCGCCCAGTGGCGCTATCCGGACGGGGAACTTCCCGAGGATATGGCCAGGGCGGCGGTTGAAGCCGGTACGGCCAGCGCGACGCTGACCCGGCAGCTGGGCGTTCTGGCCGACGAAATGCAGAAAGCGTTCGATGACAAGCGGGAGCATGACGTCGACCGCCAGACCGGCGAGGCCTGGTTCCCGGTCGTCGGCAGCCTGCACAGCCGGGCAGAGGACCAGCACCGCCTCTGGATGGCGTGGCAGGCGGCACGCGAGGACCGGGGACCGCCCCCGGCACGCTGGGCGGTACGGCAGCGCTTCGATCACAGCGAAGACATCACGTTCTTCAGCAGCCCGGTCCTGGCCGATAGCCTGTTGTACGGTCGGCTGTGGTCGCGTGCTTACGGGGTCATCCTGACCAGCGCCACGCTGACGGCACTGGGCAAGTTCGATCGCCTGCGCAGCCGGGCCGGACTGCCGGAAGCCAGCAACTACCTGGTGGTGCCCAGCGCCTTCCGCTATGGGGATATGGCCTCGGTAGAAGTGCCGGCGATGTCAGCGCTGCCCACGGATGCGGATGCCTTCACCGGGGCCCTGGTGGAGCGTCTGCCGCAGCTTTGGGAAGACGGCCTGGCCACGTTGGTATTGTTCACCTCTCGCCGCCAGATGAACGCGGTGCGGGACAAGCTGTCCCCGGAATGGCCGGAACTCATCACCACCCAGGACGACATGGCGAAAGGGGAGGTGCTGCGGCATCACCGTGAACGCATTGACGCCGGTCAGCGCAGCGTGCTGTTCGGTGTGGCCAGCTTTGCCGAAGGGATTGACCTGCCGGGCGACTACCTGCAGCACGTGGTGATCACCCGACTGCCGTTTGCCGTGCCCGACGATCCCATCGACGCCAGCCTGGCGGAGTGGGTCACGGCCCGGGGTGGCAACCCGTTCATGGAAATCACCGTGCCGGATGCCTCCATCCGCCTGGTACAGGCCGCCGGCCGCCTGTTGCGAACGGAGCAGGACACGGGCCGCATCACCATTCTGGATCGCCGCATCGTCACCCGCCGCTATGGCCAGCTCCTGCTGGATGCCCTGCCGCCATTCCGTCGGGTCATTTCCCCCTGATCTCAAGACTGCCGGCCTGGGCGGAAGCGTGGGCCGACCTCGACCTTGTTTTCCAGCCACAAAAAAAAGGCGTTAATCCAATCGGAATAACGCCTTTCGAGAAACAGGGCTCTGACTTGATGACCCTGGAGTTTTAAGCAACACGGAACATGGAATCCAAAGGCCTGAAGTTTCAGATTCCGAGGTGAGGTTTCCCTCACCGTCGAGATCATAATAGGGGGAGTAGGGGCGTAAGCGGATCGTCCAAAGGGCGTAGTGAGGCGAATAAATTCAAATAAAGTGTGACGTACATCACAAAATAGCCGCCTTCTCAGTCCAGCAATTCCAGCTGCCGGGCCCGTGCCAGCGCCTCCGTGCGGCTTTTGACCTGGAGCTTGCCGTAGAGGTTGCGGATGTGTGCCTTGACGGTGGTGCCGGCGACATCCATGCGCAGGGCAATGTCCTTGTTGGCCAACCCTTCATTGATCAAGGCCAGCACTTCCGTTTCCCGTGCACTTAAAGGTTCGATCAGCCCGGCTGATCCCGACGATACGGCAGCATGGGTGCCCGCAACCGGCCTACTGACGGGTAACAGGTCGAGCAGGTGATCCAGGAATGTGCCGTCCACCTGTTGTCGACTCACTTGCCGCAGCAGCGTATGCACCTGCGGGCTTTCCTCGACGAACGTCCGGTAGAGCTGCTCTCGGGCGGCCCGCTTCAAGGCCTCCGACAGCACCGACAGGGCTTCCTGCGCCTTGCCTTCGGTGGCCAGCGCATCCGCATAGACGGTCAGCACTTCGATCAGGTGCTTGTGGTGTTGCCCGGTTTCCGTCGACAGCCGCAAGGGCGTCAGTATGGGCGTCGCCTCGTCAGACCGGCCCAGGGCAATCAGGACGCGAGCGGCGGTAATGCTGTCCTGTTCGGCGTTCAGGGGGTTGCGGAAACGGTCGGGATGGCGGGTTTCCAGCCAGGCCCGGGCCGCCTCCGTCTGACCTTGAGCCAGTTGGACGCGGGCCTTGAGCGCCGCCAGGTTGGGTGGCTCGAAGACAATGTGCTCCCGGCGGCGTTCCAGGACGGACTGGGCGTCATCAAGTGCGTTGATGGCCAGCTCGTAGTCACCGCGGGTAAAGGCCAGCCGGGCGCGGGCGTACTGGATGATCACGTGCTGGCCCGGCTCGGTGCCGTTTTCCAGGTGACTCATCAGCGGCGCAAGATGGGTGTCCGCCAGTTCCAGCTCGCCCCGTTCGCGATAGATTTCGATCAGCGTACAGTTCTGCCAGCAGGAGATCAGCTTGGGCTGCTTGGGATCCGTGTAGTGGCGATCGATCCACTTGCGGATATTGACGCAGCTTTCCAGCGCCTGTTCGATCTGGCCGCGATTGAACTGGATCCAGGCCAGTAGGCCACCGCTGGAAAGCACGGTGGACGGCTTGCGCTCGATCTGGCCATGGGAAACGGCCGATTGCAGCGCTTCCTCGGCGGCCGGCAAATCGCCCCGACCGAAATAATCCAGGCCTAAACCGTAATAGGTGACCGACTTCAAGGGGATCTGGGTGTGGTCGATATCCCGCAGCACCTGCTGGGTCAGGTCGGCGGCGCTCTTGAGGTCACTGCGGGTCCGGGCAAGGTAGGAGCGGATCAACGCAATTTCGCTCTGTAGGGCCAGCGCACCTTCGGCATCCGGATGCGAGTCAGCGACGCGGCGATCCAGCAGGTCTTCCAGACGCTCCAGCCGCGGTTCGATGGCGTCCAGTCTATTGGCAAAGAAATGCCCCCAGATCTGGAGCATCGACAGCCGCGGGCTGTTTTCCACGGTGCCGTCCGGCAGTTTGTCGAGCCAGTCCAGCACCGGCAGGTGAAAGCCCCCGTGGATCAGGTTGTTGCCGTGTTGTTCGAGCACGCTGGCGAGCCAGTCCCAATCCCGTAGCTGGACCAACTGGGCAATGGCTTCCTGAATGTGGTCGTGCTCCAGGAACCAGGTGACCGCCCGGGACTGTAAAGTCTGGATGCGCTCGGGCTGGGTCTGTTGCAGGCGCTGGAACAGGGCTTCCCGGAACAGGTCGTGGTACCGGAACCATTCATCGCGGGTGTCCAGGGGAATCAGGAAGAGGTTGCGCTGGCTCAGCGATTCCAGCATGGCCTGGCTGTCCGACGATTCACGGACGGTGTCGCACAGGGACGCGGTCAGCCGGAGGCAGCAAGCGGTATCCAGCAGGAACGCCCCCACGTCCTCCGGTTGCTGGTCGAGAATTTCGCTGAGGATGTAATCGTTGATTTGACGCGTCGTCTCGGGCACGGGGTTCGGAGCCGCTGCGCCCTCGTGACCCACGCCGTCGCGGTGAGAGAGCGCGCTCAACTGCATGGCCGCGACCCAGCCTTCGGTTTTCTTCCAGATCCGGCGGGCTTCTGACTGGGACAGGTCCAGCGCCATGCATTCATTAAAGAAGCGTCGGCACTCGTCCTCGGAAAAGGCCAGCAGTTGCGGATGGATGTCGTCCACCCACTGGCGGACACGCCATTTGGCAATCGGCAGATCGGGTTCGGTGCGGGAGGCCAATACGATGGTCATCCCGGGCGGCAAATAGCCGATCAGGTAGGCCAGCTGGCGGTGGATGTCCGCGTTCTGGATCTGATGGTAGTCGTCGATGACCAGGTTGAGTCCGTCGCCGGCGCTGTCCACCAGGGCGTTGATCAGGCCGGTAATGGCCCCTTCCAGTTCATGGCTGGCGTAGGTGTTGAAAGCCTTTTGACAGGATTCCAGGCCCGCAAAACCGGCATGGATCAAGGCACCAGTGACGTATTGCCAGAAGCGTCGTGGGTCGTCGTCGTTTTCATCCAGCGACAACCAGGCGACGGGTAATGTCTGATCCGCACACCATTGATTGACCAGCGTCGTTTTCCCGAAACCGGCAGGGCCAATAACCAGATTCAGACGTTTTCCCGGGCGCCGTTGAAGGATCTGCAGCAGGCGCTCGCGGCGAACGGCTCGGGCGTCGGCGGCGGGTCTCAGGAATTTGGTGGTCAGCAACATCGGGTAAGTGCGAGTCCGATTATCTGGTGAAGCATGAGCGTCCTTGAGGCCGTAGATGAGGGGGGAGGCACCTCATTCCGGCCGTTTGTCCGCGGCGAGCCGGCCAATCGGCGGGCTGAGTTACCGATTGTCGGCTCTAACGTAGGGAAGTCAAGAGGTTGCCGGGCCGGATCGCTGCGCTCAATGACCGGTGAGACCCGGAGGGCGAGTGCAAGTTCCGGCAAGGGCTCAGAAGAAGGTGTATTTCAGGCCGATGGCCATCAGGATCGCGGCCAGCGTGGACTGCAGGACCCGGTTCGGCAACTTGCGGGCAATGCGGGTGCCGATCTGGATGGCCGGGATGGAGCCGATCAGCAGCGCGCCCAGCAACTGCCAGTCGATGTTGCCCAACTGCCAATGGCCCATGCCGGCAATAAACGTCAGCGGAACCGCATAGGCGAGGTCCGTGCCGACGATGCGGACACCGGTCAGTCGGGGATAGAGCATCATCAGGATGGCGGTACCGAAGGCGCCAGCGCCAACGGACGACAGGGTCACGGCGACGCCCAAGAAAATGCCTGCGAGGGTCGTCAGCCCGTTGCGGTGGCGTACCAGAAAGCTATCATCGGCTTCGATGTTGCGATGGCGCAGGATCCAGGGGCGGAAAATCAGGACCACCGAGGTCAGGATCAGCATCGTCCCGAGCATGGACACCAGCAGGTTGCGGTAGTCTTCCGGATTCGTGAAGAAGTGCGACAGGATCACGATCGACAGCAGAGAAGCCGGAATACAACCCAGCAGCAACCGCCGGACGATCGACCATTCGATGGTCTTCTGCCGGTGATGGGTAAAGACGCCGGTGCCCTTGGTAATGGCGGCGTAGATGAGGTCGGTGCCGATCGCGATGTGGGGTGGGAAACCGAACATCAGCAGCAGGGGCGTCATCAGAGACCCGCCGCCAACGCCGGTGAGGCCGACGGCTAGACCGACACCCGCACCCGCAAGAATATAAAAGACGATATCCATAAATTTTGATCTACACTGAAATCCGTGAGCCGTCGAAATACCAGCAGAACCGGCAGCGCTGGTGGCCTGAATAAACCGCGATAATAAATGGGAAAAGTCGCCGCCGGTAAATCCATTGCAGCCAGAGGTTTCCAACTGTAGACCTTTGGATCTATTCTTAAAAAGAATTATTACTTATATTTTTATGCGAATAATAACGACGATGGAGCGAGACGGTCGATGAAATTACAGCAGCTGCGCTACATCTGGGAGGTGGCGCATCATGATCTGAATGTGTCCGCAACGGCCCAAAGCCTGTTTACCTCACAGCCCGGCATCTCCAAACAGATCCGTCTGCTTGAGGATGAACTGGGCGTGGAAGTCTTTGCCCGCAGCGGCAAACACCTGACGCGCATCACCCCGGGCGGTGAAACCATCATCCGTGAAGCCGGGGAAATCCTGCGACGGGTGGAAGGCATAAAGAAGATTGCCCAAGAGTTCAGCAACCAGCGCAAAGGCGACCTGAGTATTGCCACCACGCATACCCAGGCCCGCTATGCCTTGCCGCCGGTGATCCGCGGCTTTATTGAGTCCTTTCCCGAAGTGTCCCTGCACATGCACCAGGGGACGCCCATGCAGATCTCGGAAATGGCCGCCAACGGGGCCGTGGATTTTGCCATTGCCACGGAAGCGCTGGAGCTGTTCAACGATCTGATCATGATGCCGTGCTACCGCTGGAACCGGAGCATTATCGTGCCCCGGGACCATCCGCTGACCCAGTGCCGGCCGTTGACGCTGGAAGCGGTCGCGGAATACCCGATCGTGACCTACGTGTTTGGCTTCACCGGGCGTTCGCGCCTGGACGAAGCCTTCCAGACGCGGGGGTTGACCCCGAAGGTTGTCTTCACCGCGGCGGATGCGGATGTGATCAAGACCTACGTGCGGCTCGGTCTGGGCGTTGGCATCATCGCCAGCATGGCCTTCGATGAAAAAACGGACAGCGACCTGGTGGCCCTGGACGCCCGGGACCTGTTTGCGCCCAGCATCACCAAGATCGGTTTCCGCAAGGGCACCTTCCTGCGGGGGTACATGTACGATTTCATCGAGCGCTTTGCGCCGCACCTGACCCGGGAGATGGTGGACGAGGCGACGCACCAGTCGAGTCGTGCGGATGTGGAGGCGTTGTTCGAAGGGATTGAGCTACCAACGCACTAGCCGTTGGCAATGGTTCAAACAAAGAAGGCGGGGTTACATTCCCGCCTTCTTTCGTTAAACGCGCCAGAAAAGGAGGATTGCGATTACTTGGCGCTGGTAATCAGGTTGCCCGCGTGCAGACCGCATTCCTTGTGGGTGGCTTCTTCCCACCACCAGCGACCTTCGCGCTCATGCTGACCAGGCAGCACCGCACGGGTGCAGGGCTGGCAACCAATGCTGACGAACCCTTTCTCGTGCAATTCGTTGTAGGGCGCTTCCGTCATGCGGATGTAGTCCCACACGTCCTTGGACGTCCAGTTGGCCAGCGGATTGAATTTGACCAGCTGTTTTTCCGGGGTGGAGAATGCGTCGTCGATTTGCACTACCGGTACATCGTTACGCGTGCCCGGGCTCTGGTCCTTGCGCTGTCCGGTGATCCAGGCATCCACTGTAGCCAGCTTGCGGCGCAGCGGATTGACCTTACGAATGCCGCAGCATTCCTTGTGGCCATCCTCGTAGAAGCTGAACAGGCCCTTCTTGGAAACCAGTTCCTCCACTTCGGCTGCGTCGGGGAAGAGGATCTCGATGTCGATGTTGTAGTGCTTGCGCACCTTTTCGATAAACGCATAGGTCTCGGCATGGAGCCGGCCGGTGTCCAGCGTGAACACCTTCAGGTTATCGGTCAGCTTGCTGGCCAGCTCAATCAGCACCACGTCTTCAGCCCCGCTGAAGGACACGGCGATCGAATCGTAGCTCCCCAGCGCGTGTTTCAGGATAGCGCGCGGTGATTGGTCGCTCAGTCTCTCATTCAGTTCTTTTATGGATTCCATCATAGTTATCGTGTCAGTAGATGTGCCAAGAACATACCACCAGGGCCGGTCAATCAAAAGTAACCAGCTTTCATAAGGTTATATCCGCGATGCAATTCCTGTCGCATTTTCATATGATAGGGCCCGCTCTGGTGCCGGATGTTGATGAGACGAAGGTGCGTCGGAAGTAACCGTTTTTAACCGTAGCCCGTGATGGGCTGATGACCGAATTGAAAGAGGAGTGTCTTGTGGAGCTTGCCTGCCTGGATCTTGAAGGGGTGCTGATCCCCGAAATCTGGATCGCCTTCGCCGAAAAAACCGGCATTGAAGAACTGAAGGCGACCACCCGGGACATTCCCGATTACGACGTGCTCATGCAACAGCGCCTGCGCCTGCTGGATCAGCATGGCTATGGCCTGCCGGAAATCCAGGAAGTCATCGGCACCCTCGATCCGCTGCCGGGAGCGCGTGAATTCGTCGATTGGCTGCGCGAGCGTTTCCAGTTGGTGATCCTGTCCGACACCTTCTATGAATTCGCCATGCCGCTGATGGCCAAGCTGGGTCATCCGACGCTGCTGTGTCACAAGCTGGAAGTGGACGACAAAGGCCGGATCACCGATTACCTGTTGCGCCAGAAAGATCCCAAACGCCAGTCCGTGCGGGCCTTCCAGCTCCTGAACTACCGGGTGATCGCGGCCGGTGATTCCTACAACGACACCACCATGCTGAAGCAGGCGGAAGCCGGCATCCTGTTCCACGCGCCGCAGAACGTGATCGACGAGTTCCCGCAGTTCCCGGCCGTCCATAACTACGACGACCTGCGCGAGAAATTCCTGGAACTGAGCGAGCGCTACTGAGTTCGCTTAGAGATTTTCCAGCGTCTGCATCAGGCGCTGGACCTTGGTGACTGACTCCGCAAACTCGTCTGCCGGGTTGGAGTCAGCCACAATCCCACCGCCACCCCAGCAACTGATCCGGCCATTGGGCTCAGCCAACAGCGTGCGGATCGCAATGTTGCTGTCCAGCGTCCCGTCATTCCCGATTGAAAACACACTGCCGCAATAAGGACCGCGCGCGTTCGGTTCCAGTTCGTCGATGATTTCCATGGCACGGCGTTTGGGTGCACCGGTAATGGAACCACCCGGGAAGGCGGAGAGCAGGGCATCGAAGGCGAGCGTGTCTGGTTTCAATTCGCCGGTGACGGTGCTGACCAGTTGATGGACGTTGCGGAAGCTTTCGATCTCAAACAGTTTCGGGACCCGAACGGAGTGGGGCGCGCAGAAGCGGGAGAGGTCGTTGCGGATCAGGTCGACAATCATCAGGTTCTCGGCACGGTCCTTTTTGCTGGCCGCCAATTCATCCCGGTGACGGGTATCTTCCTGCGCCGACTCTCCGCGAGGGCGTGTTCCCTTGATGGGCTTGCTCTCAACCTGCCCGTCGCGAATCTTCAGGTAACGCTCGGGCGAAATGCTGAGCACCTGATAGCGCCCTGTATCGATATAGGCCGCGTGCGGAACGGGAATGGCCTGCAGCAAGGTTCGATAGGCCGCAAACGGTTGTCCTTCAAAAGCCGCCGTGAACTGCTGCGCGTAGTTGACCTGGTAGCAATCACCGGCGTGTATGTATTCGAGTATGCGTTTGATCGCGTTGGAGTAAGTTGCCGGATTCTGTTGCGGGGTAAAGGGCGCGTTCAATTTAAACCCGGGTTCAGCCCGATTCGCAGGTAATTGCCCTTCAAGAATGGGTTGCAACTGCTCAAGTGTCTTGGCGGAACATTGGCGATCGATCAGCAGCGTTGCCGGTTCATCAGTGTGTGCCGGGAGATTCAACGCCCAGTCGTAGCAGCCCACCCAGCCTGCATCGGGCAGAGAATCGGACCGTTGTCGTGCGCGAAACCCCGGCACGGTCATAACACCCGCATCGTAATTCAAAACGCCAACCAGTCCGCCGCTGAAACCGCCTGTAACAGCTTCCTGTTCTTTACCGCTGGAAAAGTCGGCTTCCGTTTGGCGGATTTCACCGACAACGTCTGTCCAGGCTTTCGGATCCCGGGGCAACACCCAGCTCCTGATTGGACACGCAGATATAAAGGAAGAACCATCCGGCCGGGCAACGTGACAGAAGCCCGCCTGGGTTGAGAAGTGATTCACCCAAAGTGCCGCATGTTTGGCAGAAACGGAAAAAAATCTGGGGGAAGATGACACAGTAAACCTGAATAGCTTGCGATTGCCGGCGCGGATTGGAGACGCATGATACCGCAATCAGGCGGGCACAGGTGATGCTAAAAGAACAATTCAATGGAGTACGGCATGCGAATGATCCAGACTTTCTTCAAAACAGCCATCGCGATTTTCCTGATTTCTTCCCTGGTTCCTTTGGCCGCTCACGCTCAGGAAAACCAGAACGGTATGTCTGAGAAAGAGTTGAAAGAATACGTCCAGGGACAGTTTGAGCAGATGTACAAGCGCGCCATGGATAGCGCGTCATCCCGGCTTGAGAAGGGCGAGCCGATCAAGGCGTTCTCAGTCGTGACAGACCGGCAGGGCAATGTTCGCCTCGTGCGCCTGCAGGAGGCTGAGAAAATGAAACCGGACGTCGCCCTTGAAATTATGCGGCGCAGTCTTCGGGCCATGGTGGAAAATGGGAAAATCGGGGCAACTTGCCTGGTTTATGTCGCAGCCAACCCGAATAAGGAAGCCGAAGCGAAACAAGTGCTTGTTGCGGAAATGGAGCACGTATTTGGCCCTACACTTGCTGAAATCACACCGTTCGCCAAGGAAGACGGCAAGATGGTATTTGGCAAGGCGGTGACCGTGAAGTCCAAGCACTCGATCTTCAAGCTGCCGGAAACAGATAAAACTGAGGAGCCGGCGGAATAATCGGAATTTGTCCGACAATGTGATTATTGGGACTGTGAATGTGGTCACGGATTCATCAGTCCTGGCCTACTACTCTTTAACCGTGCGGACACAAAACAAAACAATCCGCATTGGAACAACAACAATTTTCCGTTAAGGAGAACACTATGAAAGGCCTGAAGAAACTTGTACTGGCGACTGCAGTTGCCGCCGCTCCGTTCGCTGCCCACGCCGAGCTGAAAGCTCTGGACGACGGTGCGATGGGTAACGTCACCGGTCAGGCTGGTGTGACCATCGAACTCGAGACCAAAGTCGACATCGGTGAAGTCCGCTACCAGGACGAAGGTACCTTCGCAATGACTGGCGTCTCCATTGGTGGCGGTAGCATCGTTGATGATGGCAACGGTGGCATCACCACTGACGGTCTCCTGGACGACTTGAAAATCGATATCGACGTTGAAGCCGACGGCGACGCCGTCATTCACGTTGGCAACGTCAACGGTCAGGTGCCCATCGACTTCGCGGTGGCTGTAAACGAAGTCAGCCTGCGCGGCGACACGGACAGCACTCTGCTGGCCTCTAATATCGGCATCGTCGGTAACCTGGGCAAGCTGGACATCACTGTCGACACTGCAACAGACTCCTTGATCACGGATGTGGCGTTCAACATCACCAACATGGATATGGATGTTGACTTCCTGGGTGTGAACGTTCGCGGCATGCAGGTCATGGGTGGCCAGTTCTTCGAGCAGGTTGAAGCTAGCGGCCAGCCGACTGATGCGGCCGGTATGTTCGCGGCGGCGACTCTGACCATCGCCAAGACGACTGCGGCGGGTTCTACCAGCGGCGAAGCTCTGGGCATCAACGTGTCTGACTTCACCACAGATATCAACGTGGCGGAAACCAATATCGGTGGCGCCAACATCGGTACGATCCAGCTGGATAACCTGACCATCAGCAACACCAGCATGAAGGTTTACGGTCACAACTAAGTTGATCGTTTCCTGAGTCATAAAGCGCCCCGCTCTGCGGGGCGTTTTTTTTGGGCAAAGGAAAAATTACGTGTGAAAGAAGGAACCTGTATGTAGTCTGGCGCCTGGTTGGATAACGTTCGGATAGTTCGCTAAGCAACAAAAAAGCCAGCCGGGTTTGCGGCCAATTTTATCCAATAGCCGCCAATCCGGTTTTCGAGAACCCATGCTCCAAGCCTATCTGCGCGATACCGGGAACGTCTGGTGCCCACTTATTGTTGGGCTTCCTTCGTCAGCCCAACCTACGCCTCTGGGGCATTTGCGATACCCTGAGCACGATCGGGTGCAAAATCAATACTCACAAAAAAGCCAGTCCGAAGACTGGCTCGTAAGAAAACTCGGTTTCGTTTAAAAGCTACTGCGCATCCGGCACCGGAATAGAGAGATCAAACCCACCCCCAGCCCGCGGCGTCAGCACAATCCCCGCCTCATTAATCGACTGCGGCACCTGAATCTGATCCACACCCGGCACGTTACCAATCGAGAAATTCACGTTCTGCCCATCGAAACCCAGGCTGAGCTGATCGTTCAGGAAGCTTTGCGTGAAGGGCTCATCCGGAATCTGTACCTGGCGGCCATAAACAAGCGTCGGAACGGACGGAATGATGTAAGGTGCCGGTTGTGTCTTTTCCACCTGGTCCAGGGGAAAGAGCAGGGTGCGGCGAATAAATTCCTGCTCGGCGTTGGCCAGGGCCGTTTCTTCATCCTCATCACGGGTTTTGCGCATGATGTAGGCTTCGGCCTGTTCATCGGATTCGAGGATGGCCGGCTCGCCCGGGGAAATGGTGAGCGAGCGGATCACCCGCTGTTTCTCTTCCTCGGATTTTTGCCGGGCCCGCGGTACGACGATAATCGCGGAATCCTCGATGTACGTATCCACCATCTCGTCGGAGGTCATGGACTCGACGCCAGCCCAGGCGGGCAGCGTCACGGCGCCGGCAACGGCGGTCGCCAATAGTGTGCGGGTCAACATTGCGGGCTCCTCTGGGGAGAAACAGGACGTCCTCTGGTAGAGTATTTGAGGTGTAACGGGTGTTTTCAAGCGGTTTTTGGTGAATATGTGACCACGTTTGTGCTGCGGAGCCGGGATTTCTGAGCGAATGATCAAAAGTTTACGACAACGCTGGCGCCGCTGGGTGAATCGTCGGATTCCCAGGGCGGACGAGCAGACGTTCACCCAGAACAACATCTTTATCCTGCCCTCCGGTGCCGGCGTGGTATTCGGCGCGTTGCTGGTCATCATGCTGCTGACCGGCATCAACTATCAGAACAGCCTGATTTACCTGCTGACGTTCGTGCTTGGGGCCATTTTCGTGGCGGCCATGCACCAGACCCATCGCAATCTGGCGTGCATTCAGTTGGCTTTGGTCAGCGCCGGCGAAGCCTATCCGGGCAGCCCGATCGTTTTCCGTCTCCGAGCCAGCGCCAAGCAGCAGTCGTTCAGCGTTCTTTTGCAGTCGGATCCGGCATCGCCTGTCCGCATTGATGTGGGGCCGGATGGCCCTGTGGAACTTGAGTTGACTACCACCGCCCGTCGAAGAGGTCCGGTGTTGTTGCCGGATATCCGTGTGGAGACCCGGTTTCCCTTCGGGCTGCTGACCGCCTGGTCCTGGATGCGTCTGCGCAGTCCGGGCCTGTGTTATCCGAAGCCGGTAACGCCCCCTTACGATGCTGGGGGCGATGACGACGGCGACACCGCGCCATCAAAAAAGGCCGCCGACCCGGACCATGCGGATATCCGCCCCTGGCGTCAGGGCGATCTGAGTCAACGGGTACTCTGGAAGCGCTATGCCCGCACCGGGGATATGGTGATTGCGGAATGGGAAGGCGAGCAGGGCAATCCGGTGTGGCTGGATTTTGATGCTTTTCCCGGCGCGGACCGGGAGCTGCGACTGAGTTATCTGGCCGCCCTGGTGGAAGCTCGCAGTCATACCCATCAGCCCTACGGATTGCGGTTGCCGGGGCTAAAGATTGATCCGGATGCGGGACCGGTACACCGTCAGCAATGCCTGCATGCGCTGGGTACTTTTGGCTTCGAAATCCCGGCAACCCGTGTGGATTCCGGTGCGTCCGGCAGCGCCCAATACGCTGGAGGCGCTGCATGACAGAGGCATCGTCAAAAAGCACCATTCCTTCCAAGGCGCTGGTCTGGTTGCTGGTGAGCTTCGGGTTACTGCTGATTCCGCAATGGGATCGTTTGCCGCCCTGGCTGATCGCCGCCTGTTCGGTATTGGCGCTCTGGCGCTGGCTTGGGCAAAGCGGCCGGCTCAGCCTCCCGGGGCGGTGGTTACGGTTGGTGATCATGCTGGGCCTGATGGGGGCCTACGTGGCCACGGTTCATGGACGATTCACGGTCGAGACGGCGGCGTCTTTCTTTGTATTGGCGGTCGGCCTCAAGTGGCTGGAAACCCGGACGCCCCGGGATTTCTACGTCCTGTTCTTTATCCTCTGCTATCTGGCCGCGGTGAATTTCCTGTTCCAGCAGGGCGTGCTCTGGTCGGTGCTTAACCTGGCCGCCACCTTTGTTCTGCTCGTCGGCTTGCAGGTCCTTAACGCGCCGCAGGCACCGAACGCCCTGAAGGCTGGCTGGAAGCGCCTTGGCGGTTTGCTGCTGAAAACGCTGCCGCTGGTCGTCCTGTTGTTCATTTTTTTCCCGCGCATGGCGCCTTTGTGGAGCGTGCCTTTGGTGTCCGGACAGGCGAAGACGGGCCTCTCGGATCAAATGGAGCCCGGGAGCATCTCCAGTCTGGCGCAGAGTAGCGAGCGGGCTTTCCGCGTGACCTTCGGCGGGGCGATGCCGCCGCCGCGGGAGCGCTATTGGCGCGCCCTGATCCTGGACCGATTCGATGGCGGGAAGTGGGAGCAGTGGCAGCCGGACGCCCGTCAGCCAGCGGGTCGCGTGCTGTCCGATGGCGGCGTCGGAGCGCTCAAGCCGAATGAGTACGACATTCTGATGGAGCCGACCTACCAGCGCTGGGCGTTTGCGCTGGACGATTCCCGGGCGGTTTCCCGGAACGTGGAGGAGACGGCCAACGGATTGTTCCGCTTTCGTCGACCCGCGGATACAGCCGTGCGCTATCGGTTGGCGCGGACGAACCCGGAATCCAATGTACAAGCGCTGTCCCAACTGGATCGACAGCGCTACCTGCACCTGCCGCCGAAGGGTAATCCTCGAGCGCGCGCACTGGCGCAATCGTTACGTCAGGAGCACGATTCCGATCGGCGTTTCGTAAACGCCATCTTGCAGCGATTCCGAAATCAGGCCTACTTCTACACGCTCAGACCACCCAAAATGCCGGATAACAGCATTGATACGCTGTTGTTCGAGGTCAAGCGGGGTTTCTGCGCGCACTACGCGTCGGCTACCGCGTTCCTGCTGCGGGCGGCGGGCATTCCGGCGCGCATTGTTATGGGCTACCAGGGCGGCAGTCCCGGCGAGGATGGCCGGTATCTGATCGTTCGCCAGTACGATGCCCACGCCTGGGTGGAAGCGTGGCTTCCGGATCGGGGCTGGGTCCGGGTGGATCCTACCGCGGCGATCTCGCCGGCGCGCATCGAGTCCGGCCTGCGCGAAGCCGTCGCCGATGAAGGATCCTTCCTGGAGAATGAGTGGGTGTCACCGGCCAAATACGGCGATATCGCCCTGGTTCAATGGATGTCCCTGAAGCTGGATGCCATCAACTACCAGTGGCAGCGCTGGGTAGTGGGCTACCAGGGGCAGACCCAGATGAACTTGATGTCCCATTTGCCGGGCAACCTGTCGCTGCGGGATCTGGGGTATCTGTCTGCCGGGTTGGTGGGCGTGGCGGTGTTGCTGGCGGCCGCGTGGTCACTCTGGCGCCAGCGCAGTGGCCAATCAGCGGATCCGGTGCAGCGGCTGTTCAACGACTGGCTCCGGCTATTGAGGCGCCAGGGCATGGAGCCCCGGCCCGCCCGGACGCCTCTTGAGCTGGCTGCACAAGCGGCCAAAGCGGACCCGGAACGCGCCCGCATGCATCTGGCTTTTGCCCGGGCGGTCAACAATCACTATTATGGCTCGGGTTCATTCACTCCCGAAGATCGGCGCCGGTTGCGTTTCCTGTTGCGGCAGTTGCGGCGCTGATGTTGATCTCTTATTGCAGAACTGGTCGGAGAATGCCTTGTCCTCGTCGATAACCTCCATGCCCTGGCTGACAGATGCCTGGTCCCGGCTGGCCGAGCGCTGGCTCAGCGGACGTCTGCCCCATGCAATCCTGCTGGAGGGGCCGGACGGCATTGGCAAAGCGGTGTTCGCCCGGGATCTGGCGCAACGATTGGTCTGCGAAGGCGCCGGCGAGGCGATCCAGGCTTGTGGGCACTGCAAGCAATGTGAGCTGGTTGCCGCCGGCACCCATCCGGACATCCGCACCTACCAGCCGGAAGATTCCAAGGTCATCAAGGTGGATCAGGTGAGGGCGCTGGGCGAGTTCGCGGTGGCCTCTCCCCAGGTGGCGCACCATAAGGTGATCGTCCTCGACAGTGCCGACCAGCTGAACATCAACGCGGCCAACGCGCTGCTCAAGACGCTGGAGGAGCCCAACCGGGACGTGACGCTGATTCTCCTCCAGCAATCCGGGCGCCCGCTATTGCCGACGATTCGTTCCCGTTGTCAGTCGGTGCTGCTGGCAGGCCCGTCACAGGAACAGGCTGAGATCTGGCTGGCGTCGCAGGTGGCTGGCGACGAGGCCCAGGAAGCGGATGCCGAAACACAGGCGCGGGCGTTGCGACTGGCCAGTGGCGCGCCGGTACGTGCGTTGACGTTCCTGGCGCAGGGACATGTCGAGGCGGTTGACCAGTGTCAGGAGG
This sequence comes from Marinobacter mangrovi, assembly GCF_016798325.1. Taxonomy (GTDB): domain Bacteria; phylum Pseudomonadota; class Gammaproteobacteria; order Pseudomonadales; family Oleiphilaceae; genus Marinobacter_A; species Marinobacter_A mangrovi. The sequence continues at coordinate 1,036,487 of NZ_JAERVO010000001.1, read as the reverse complement.
ATTTCCGGCAGTTCCTCAAATCCAAACGGGCGCCCGAGGACGCCGCCAAGCCCTTCGTCAAACTGGGGCTGGAGACCACGCTGGGTCTGATGGAGCGCTGGGCGGCCGATCTGGCCCGGATCAGCGTTGGAGGCGCACCGGAGAATCCGGAAGTGGCCGATATCCTGGGGTATCTGGCCAAGCAGAACCCGCCCCATCGGGCGCACGACATTCTTTCGCACATCGCCGAAGTGCGCGCAGGTCTGACGTACAACCTGAATGCAGAGCTGGAAGCCGAGCGCCTGCTGCTGCACTGGCTTGATCTGATGCCAAGGCGACGGGCGAGTTAGCGACGGTGAGGCCGGAGTCGTCAAAAAGCGGCACGGACGGTGCTCCGACACTTCGCCACCTGCTAACATTAAGGTAAATTTAGGGATTCAGGCTCTGTCAGCAGGCGGAGCCCAAAGCAACAAGGGTGATTTATGGGTCCAGGTTTTGGCGCGCGCAGCGGTATTCTGACACTCACCATCAAGGACAAGGCCGTGCTCTACGCGGCGTATATGCCCTTTATCAAGGATGGCGGGCTGTTTATTCCCACCCAGAAGCAGTATCAACTGGGTGACGAAGTGTTCCTGCTGCTTAACCTGATGGATGAGCCCGAGAAGATACCGGTTGCCGGGAAAGTGGTCTGGATTACCCCCAAGGGCGCGCAAGGTAACCGCGCTGCGGGGATCGGTGTCCAGTTCAACGGCGACGACGAAAGTGCCAAAAACAAGATTGAGGCCTATCTGGCCGGCGCGCTGGGTTCCGATCGACCCACGCACACCATGTGACGGCGGTGAGCGGCATGAACACGTCCGTTGACATCGAGCCGTCGACCTCTCGCAGTAGCGAGACCCTTGCGCCTCAGGAAGCCGAGTGGCCGTTGGACGATCTGGTTCTGCGTGGGCTGACCTGGTCCCGGGCGGATACCGGAAAGGCCTCTCCACCGATCCTCGGCTTGCATGGCTGGCTGGACAACGCCGCGACATTCAGCCGGATCGCCCCGGCGCTGAGTCGGCTTCATCCCTTTTATGGCATCGATTTCGCTGGGCATGGGCACTCGGACCATCGCGGTGCCGGGCAATCCTATCCGCTGCTGGACTATGTGAAGGACGTTGCCGGCCTGATTGAGCGTCATTTTCAGGAGCCGGTCATCATCATCGGCCATTCGCTCGGTGGTATCGTGGGCTCGCTCTATGCCGCGACCTTCCCGGAGCGGGTCGACCGACTGGTCATGATCGACAGTCTGGGCCCGCTGACCCAATCGCCGGAAAGCGGTCCCGAACAACTGCGCAAGGGGATCCGTAAGCATCTCCGCGGTTCTGGCGCGGCCATGACCTACGGCAGCGTCGACGATGCAGCCCGGATTCGGGCCGGCGGACTCAGTCCGTTGTCGGCGGAGGCGGCCGGCTTGCTCGTGCCACGCAATCTTCGGTCGGTTGAAGGCGGGTACCAGTGGCGTACGGATTCCAGATTGCGCTATCCCTCGCTGAGCCGGCTCGACGAAGCACAGGTGGCCGGGTTTCTGCAGGCCATTGAAGCGCCGACGCTGTTCGTCCGCGCCCAGGAGGGCCTGCTGGGCGGCCGGGACAGCTGGCGTAAACGCATCGATCTGATTGCTCAACTGCAGGAAGCCGTTGTGCCGGGCTCCCATCATTGCCATCTGGATGGCGACGTCGAGCCGGTGATCGATGCCATCAAGACGTTCCTGACATCATGATCCGGCCTCTGATGTTCCGGCTGGCTGCCATTATGGCTGTCCTGGTGTCGGCTACGGCCACCGCGGACCCCCTCAAAGTGTTTCCGATGGCGTCGGTGGAAAGCGACGTCACCATCAAGGCGCCTAACCATCACGTGTTGCTCAGTCCGGTCCGGGAAGTCAATGACGAGATCCGCGCCGATCGGCAGCTTCGTCTGGATGTGGTCGGACACGGCCGTTTGATGGAAATCGACCCGGATTCGTCGCTGGAGCGGGTGGAAGAGTTCTATCGGGAGGCGATGGCCCAGCGCAGCGGGCGAACGCTGTTTACCTGCCGGGGTCGCGATTGTGGCCGCAGCAACGTCTGGGCCAACCGGATTTTCCACCAGGCCACGCTGTACGGGCGCGACGAGGACCAGAGCTACGCGGCCTATTCCTATCGGGGTGATGACGGCCAGCTGCAACTGGTGCTGCTGTACAGCATTACCCGGGGCAACCAGCGGGATTATGTCTGGCTGGAAGAGTTGGCGGTCCAGGATGAGTCCGAGGTGGCCAATCTGTCACCGGACGCCGGGCGTATACTGGGCCCATTGCAAGTTGCCTGGTCGGGCAGCGTCACCTACCGCTTCGACTGGGACGCCGAGACCCGGGAAAAACTCGTTGGTTGGGCGGGCAACCCCGGTGCCACCGTCATGATTGTCAGCCACGTCGTACTCGGTATGAACGAGACCGTGAAGGAGGCGCTTGAACGGTCGGCCAAGGTCGCGGATACCATGCAGGCGCTGCTGGAGAAGCTGGGCATCCCCCGCGAGCAGCAGTTGCTGATCAATGCCGGCCCGGCGCAGTCCGCTATCCAGTCGGCCCGCAGTGCCGGTAACCGCCTCGAAATTGTCGTAATCAAGGATGTGGCATCCGCAGGAGGATAGACCCGATGCCGTCAGAGCAGCCATCGACCCCGAAAACCGAACGCCCCCGCCGGACCTGCGCCCTTGTGCTGGGCAGCGGTGGAGCCCGTGGCTATGCCCATATCGGTGCGATCGAAGTTCTCGAAGAGCGCGGCTACGACATCATTGCGATAGCCGGCTGTTCCATGGGGGCGCTGATTGGCGGCGTCTATTCGGCCGGCCAGATGCAGGCCTATAAGGATTGGGTCACCGGCCTTAAACAGTTCGACGTGCTCAAGCTGCTTGACGTGTCCCTGTCACCCGCGGGGGCCATTCGGGGCGACAAGGTGTTTTCCGTGGTGCGGGATATGATTGGCGAAACCCGTATCGAAGATCTCCCCGTGGCATTCACCGCCGTCGCCACGGATCTTCTGGCGCACAAGGAGATCTGGTTCCAGGAAGGCTCTTTGCACCAGGCCATTCGCGCCTCCATCGCCATTCCCAGTGTGGTCACGCCGGTTGTCCTGAACGGTCGGGTGCTCGTCGACGGGGCCCTGCTGAACCCGCTGCCCATTATCCCCACCATCGCGGCCCATGCGGACTACATCTTTGCGGTTAATCTGGCCGGTGAAGATCGCAGCACGTACCGGTTGCCGGATGACATCTACAACGAAACCGGCGAGCATGATTTCGACGACTGGGTGGACCGCATGCGCACGAAGGCCTCACGCTGGTTTGACTGGGATCTCCTACGCTCTTTCGGAGGCAAGGGATCGGCCGATGCCGAACCGACCGGCGAAGCCCGGGAAGAGATGGCGGAGGAAGTCTCCGACGATGCTGACACGATGGAGGACGGTACCGAAACCATCGCCTGGGACAAGCTGGGGATCGGCAAGTTCGACATCATGAACATGACCATCGAAACCATGCAGAGCGCGCTGATCCAATACAAGATCGCCGGCTATCCACCGGATATGTTGGTGAACGTTCCCAAGGACGCCTGCCGCACCTACGACTATCACAAGGCGCCGGAGATGATTCAGTTGGGGCGCGAGCGCATGGAGCAGGCGCTGGATCGTTTCGAGAACGAGGAAGCCAGTTCCGGTCTGCTGTCTCCATAGCGGTATTGGACGCCACAAATCCCTGCAAACCTGCGTATAATGCAGGCTTTCCATTTTATGTGTGTCCAAGGAACTGTGTCTGGTGTCCCAAGAGCCTGCTGACGAACTGTTTACGATTCGCGACCTGCTGCGTTATGTCACGTCCCGGTTTGCCGGATCGGATATTTTTTACGGCCACGGTACCGACAACGCCTGGGACGAAGCCGTCCACCTCGTGCTGCGCAGCGTCAACCTACCTCTCGAAAACAACACGGTGTTCCTGGACGCCCGACTGACCCGTGAAGAGCGCGCCCTGATTCTGGAGCGGATGGAACAGCGGATTGATGAGCGGGTCCCCGTGGCGTATCTGCTGGGGGAAGCCTGGTTCATGGGCCTGCCGTTTCATGTGGACAATCGGGTGCTGGTGCCGCGCTCGCCGATTGCCGAGTTGATTCAGCAGGGATTCCAGCCCTGGCTGGCGGACAAGCCGGTACACCGCATTCTGGATCTGTGCACCGGCAGCGGCTGCATCGGTATTGCCGCGGCGACGGTCTTTGACGACGCCGAGGTCGATCTTGCCGATATCTCGGAAGAGGCGCTGGATGTGGCCCGCAGTAACATCGACCTGCACGGTCTGGGTCATCGGGTGAGGGCAGTTCACTCCGATGTGCTGGATCAGGTGGAAGGACGGTACGATCTCATCGTCAGCAACCCGCCCTATGTGGACGCGGAAGATCTGGCGGATATGCCGGACGAGTTCCAGTACGAACCGGAATTGGGCCTGGCGGCCGGTGATGACGGTCTGGATATCGCCTATCGCATTCTGGAAAAAGCCCGCGATCACCTGACCGAGAACGGTCTGCTGGTGGTCGAAGTGGGCAACAGCTGGGTGGCCTTGCAGCAGGCGCGGCCGGATATTCCGTTTACCTGGATCGAGTTTGAGCAGGGCGGCGATGGCGTCTTCGTGCTGACCCGCGAAGATCTGGAAACTATTTGAAGATTCACTGATAAGAACCTGATTTATGTCTGGAAATACGTTTGGAAAGCTGTTCACGGTCACCACATTCGGTGAAAGTCACGGCCAGGCGCTGGGCGCGATTGTCGATGGCTGTCCGCCGGGACTGTCGCTGACAGAAGCAGACCTGCAGCGCGATCTGGATCTGCGTAAGCCGGGCACCTCCCGTCACACCACGCAGCGCCGCGAGCCGGATGAGGTGCGCATCCTGTCCGGTGTGTTCGAAGGCAAGACCACGGGCACGCCGATTGGCCTGTTGATCGAAAACACCGACCAGCGCTCCAAGGACTATTCCAAGATCAAGGATCAGTTCCGCCCGGCCCACGCCGATTACACCTACATGCACAAGTATGGCGTGCGGGATTACCGTGGGGGCGGCCGTTCCTCGGCTCGTGAAACGGCGATGCGCGTCGCGGCGGGCGCGATTGCCCGTAAATTCCTGGAAGAGCGACTGGGCATCCGCGTGCGCGGGTATCTGTCCCAGTTGGGACCCATTGTCATCGACAAACTGGACTGGTCCCAGGTGCACGAGAACCCGTTCTTCTGCCCGGATGCCGATCGCATCCAGGAGTTGGAAGACTACATGGACGCCCTCCGTAAGGAAGGCAACTCCATCGGTGCCCGCATCAACGTGGTGGCCGACGGCGTCCCGCCGGGGCTGGGCGAGCCGATCTTCGACCGTCTGGATGCGGATCTGGCCCACGCGCTGATGAGCATCAACGCCGTCAAGGGCGTGGAGATCGGTGCCGGTTTTGGTTCGGTGACCCAGAAGGGCACGGAGCACCGTGACGAGCTCACGCCGGAAGGCTTCCTGTCCAACAACGCCGGCGGCGTGCTGGGCGGCATCAGTTCCGGTCAGCCGATTCTCGCAAGCATTGCCCTCAAGCCCACATCCAGCTTGCGGCTCCCGGGCCAGAGCATCAATGTTCACGGCGATCCGGTCGAGGTGGTGACCACCGGACGGCACGATCCCTGTGTCGGTATCCGCGCAACGCCAATCGCCGAAGCCATGATGGCCATCGTGCTGATGGACCACTATCTGCGCCACCGTGCCCAGAACGGTGATGTCCGTGTCGATACGCCGGATATCGAGAAAGGGCGCAGCCGGGATTGAATCCGGGACGGAAATAGGCGGGAGCAGCTATCTACTGGCGTCTGTCCAACCTTTATTTCTGGTTCTTTGCGCTGTTGGGCGCAATGTTGCCGTACTGGTCCCTGTATCTGGAAGATCGGGGATTCAGCTACCTGCAGATTGCCGCCCTGATGGCGACCATCCAGCTCACCAAGATCGTTGCGCCCAACGTCTGGGGCTGGCTCGGCGACCGCACCGGTCAACGGGTGCGACTGGTTCGTCTGGGGTCAGTGGTCGGGGCCATCTGCTTTACCGGCGTATTCTTGGAGCCGGGCTTCTACGGCCTGATGCTGGTGATGCTGGCGTTCACCTTTTTCTGGAACGCCATCCTTCCGCTTTATGAAGTCATTACCCTGCAGGGACTGGGAAAGGACCGGGCGCGGTACGGACGCGTCCGGCTTTGGGGGAGCGTCGGCTTTATCGCCTCGGTGGCTCTCGTAGGGCTGATCCTCGAGTATCTTCCCCTTGAATGGCTTCCGGCCATCCTGATGCCGCTGTTCTTCGGGATTGCGGTTGCCGCTTTCTGCGTGCCGTCCCGGCAGGGCCAGATCCGCCCGCAAACGGAACCCGGCGGCCTGCGGGCGATCGTGATGCAATCGACGGTCCTCGCGTTTTTCGCCATGAATTTCCTGCTGCAGGTCTCTCATGGCGCCTACTACACGTTTTTCAGCATTCACCTGGAAAGCCTGGGCTACGACAAGTTCAGTGTCGGACTGCTCTGGTCGCTGGGGGTGGCCGCCGAGATCGTGCTGTTCATCGTGATGCATCGGGTGTTTCGACGGTATTCGGCACGGACCATCGCAATTGGCGCGCTGGTCCTGACCGGCCTGCGCTGGATGCTGATCGCCGAATATTCGGCGGATGTCCCCATCCTCGTGTTTGCCCAACTGCTGCACGCGGCCTCGTACGGGGCGCTACACGCGGTGTCGGTCAACTACATCCACAGCTATTTCGGCCATCAGCACCACGGTCAGGGGCAGGCCCTCTACAGTGGGCTGACCTACGGCGCCGGGGGCGCGGTGGGCGCCTGGCTGTCCGGTCTGCTGGTCGAATGGCAGGGAACGGCACTGGCGTTTTGGGGAAGTGCTGTCGCGATCGGGATGGCGCTGATGATCGCTGCCATCTGGCTGCGATCGCCGCCTGAGTATGCCGACGCTCACTAATGCAGCTCTCGCGCAATGTCGAGCAGCGCCTCCGCCGCGGGGCTCAGGCTGCGCCCTTCCAGGCCAATGCCCCCGAGCATTCGTGACACCTCATGCCGAATCGGCAGCACCGTCAGGCTGTTATCCACCATACTGCGCGGCAGGACACTCCAGCCCAATCCCACGCTGCTCATCATCTTGATGGTTTCCAGATAGTTGGTGGGCATCTGCAATCGGAGCGTGAGGTTTTCGGCCATGAACAATCGGCTGATGACGCGATAGGTGGCGGTTTTTGTATCGGGCAGCAGCGCATCGTAGCGGGCCAGGTCACTCAGCTCCGGCTGCGGCATACTCGCGAGCGGATGAGTGGTGCCGGCGACGAATACCATGGGATCCTCCCATTGCGCCTTGATGTCGAACTGACGATCCATGGCATCGCTCAGGGTGACAAAGGCCAGTTCACACGTCCGGCGCTTCAGATGGTCGAAGGCGCTTTCCGAATCCATGAACTGCAATTCCAGGGTGACGTCCGGATAGTCCCGGTTGAAGCGGCGCAACCAGGCCGGGAGGTGGTGCAGGCCTATATGGTGGCTGGCAATGACCGGCAGCCGCCCACCAATCCGGCCGGTGGTGGCTGACAGATCGAGCCGGGCGTTGTGGAGTTCATCCAGGATGCGGCGCGCGTAGGGCAACAATCGCCGGCCGGATTCGGTCAGGCTGAAGCTGCGTTGCCCTCGCTCGACCAGCGGCGCGCCCAGCTGGTTTTCCAGGGAGGCGAGGCGCTTGCTCACGGCCGGCTGGGTCAGGTGGAGCGCCTCGGCCGCCTCGGAAAAGGATTGATGGTCCACGATCGCGACGAAGGCGGACAGCGCCTGGGTATCCATGGTGGGATATGCCTCTTTGTCGATTTTCCGTTATCGGATTCCTATCTGGAATGCGATCTATAAATAACATGAATTGAGGTTATCATAGTCGCGGCGTTATCATGAATCATCAATAACGATGACCTGATGAGAAGCGATGTTTACATCGCGGTTGAGGGAGGCCCCATGGCTGGAAAGACCTTGTACGATAAATTGTGGGACGATCACCTGGTGAAGCAGCGCGACGACGGTTCGGCGCTGATCTATATCGATCGTCATCTGCTGCACGAAGTCACATCGCCCCAGGCCTTTGAAGGTCTGCGCATTGCCGGCCGCCGCCCCTGGCGTCTGGACGCCAACCTGGCCACGCCGGACCATAACGTTCCGACCACCGACCGCGACCGTGGCATCGACGGCATCGTCGATCCGGTCTCCCGCATCCAGGTGGAAACCCTCGACAAGAACTGCGACGAGTTCGGCATCCTGGAATTCAAGATCAAGGATCAGCGCCAGGGCATCGTTCACGTCATCGGGCCGGAGCAGGGTGCGACGTTGCCGGGTATGACCATCGTGTGTGGTGATTCCCACACCTCGACCCACGGTGCATTCGGCACGCTGGCGCACGGCATCGGCACGTCGGAAGTGGAGCACGTGCTGGCGACCCAGTGCCTGGTCCAGAAGAAGATGAAGAACATGCTGGTCAAGGTGAACGGCAAGCTGGGTCCCGGTGTGACGGGCAAGGACGTCGTGCTGGCCATCATCGGCAAGATTGGCACCGCCGGCGGTACCGGTTATGCGATCGAATTCGGCGGTGAGGCAATCCGCGATCTGTCCATGGAAGCGCGGATGACCATCTGCAACATGTCCATCGAAGCCGGCGCCCGGGTGGGTATGGTGGCGGTCGACGACACCACCATCAACTACGTCAAAGACCGTCCCTATGCGCCGAAAGGCGATCAGTGGGAAGCCGCAGTTGCCGCCTGGAAGAACCTTCACAGCGATGCGGATGCCGAGTTCGATAAAGTGGTTGAGCTGGACGGTGCCGACATCATGCCGCAGGTCACCTGGGGCACGTCACCGGAGATGGTCACCGGCGTTGACGGTCAGGTCCCGGATCCCGACAAGGAAGCGGATCCGATCAAGCGCGAAGGCATCGTACGTGCGCTCCAGTACATGGGGCTGAAGCCGAACATGCCGATTTCCGAGATCAAGCTGGACCGGGTGTTTATCGGCTCCTGCACCAACTCCCGCATTGAGGATCTGCGCGAGGCGGCGGCCGTGGTCAAGGGCCGTAAGGTGTCACCGTCGCTCAAGCAGGCGATGGTCGTACCGGGCTCCGGACTCGTCAAGACTCAGGCCGAGCAGGAAGGCCTGGACAAGATCTTCATCGAGGCGGGTCTGGAATGGCGGGATCCGGGCTGCTCCATGTGTCTGGCTATGAATGCTGACAAGCTGGGCCAGGGTGAGCATTGCGCGTCCACGTCCAACCGGAACTTCGAGGGACGGCAGGGCTTCGGCGGCCGGACCCACCTGGTCAGTCCGGCGATGGCAGCCGCTGCGGCGATTGCCGGTCATTTCACCGACGTTCGTGAATTGGTTCACTAAGGAGCCCAACCATGCGTGCATTCAGTCATCATAAAGGCGTCGTGGCCCCGATGGATCGTTCCAACGTGGACACGGACATGATCATTCCCAAGCAGTTCCTGAAATCGATCAAACGGACCGGCTTCGGCCCGAACCTGTTCGACGAGCTGCGTTATATGGACGAAGGCAAACCGGATCAGGACTGCTCCCAGCGGCCATTGAATCCGGACTTCTTCCTCAATCAGCCGCGCTATAAGGAAGCCAGCGTCCTGCTGGCCCGGCGCAACTTTGGCTGTGGCTCCAGCCGCGAGCACGCGCCCTGGGCCCTCGATGACTATGGCTTCCGGGTGATTATTGCGCCGAGCTTTGCCGACATCTTCTACAATAACTGCTTTAAGAATGGTCTGTTACCGATTGTTCTGGATGAAGAAATCGTCGACAGGTTGTTCGCTGAAGTCGCCGAAAAGGAAGGCTATCAAATCGAAGTGGATCTGCCGGCGCAGGAAGTGGTCACCCCGTCCGGTGAGCGTTTCAGCTTCGACGTGGATCCGTTCCGCAAGCATTGCCTGGTCAACGGCCTCGACGACATCGGCGTTACCCTGGAAGACAGCGAAGCCATCAAGTCCTACGAAGCGGCCCGTCGCCAGAGCGCACCCTGGCTGTTTGACGCCATCACCCATTCATAACAGAGACAACAGGAAACCAAGGATATGAGTCAGTCTGTTCTGCTGCTGCCGGGTGACGGCATTGGCCCGGAAATCGTCGCTGAAGCCGAGCGCGTCCTGCATAAGGTCAACGAAAAGTTCGACCTGGGTCTTCATTTCGACCGTGCCGACGTGGGCGGCGCTGCAATTGATGCGACCGGCGTCCCTCTGCCGGACAGCACGCTGGAAAAGGCCCAGAAGGCCGATGCCATCCTGCTGGGCGCTGTCGGCGGTCCGAAGTGGGAAGGTCTGGAAATTGCCATTCGCCCGGAAAAGGGGTTGCTGGGACTGCGCTCGAACCTGGAGCTGTTCGCCAACCTGCGTCCGGCCATCCTGTATCCGCAGCTGGCCTCGGCCTCTTCGCTGAAGCCGGAAGTCGTCTCCGGTCTGGACATCCTGATCGTTCGCGAGCTGACCGGTGGCATCTACTTCGGCCAGCCTCGCGGCGTGCGCGAGTTGGATAACGGGGAGCGCCAGGGCTACAACACCTACGTCTACAGCGAATCCGAGATTCGCCGCATCGGCCGTGTCGCCTTTGAAGCCGCCCAGCAGCGCGGCGGCAAGCTGTGTTCCGTGGACAAGTGCAACGTATTGGAAGTGACCGAACTCTGGCGCGAGATCATGACGGATCTGGCGAAGGACTATCCGGATGTCGAACTGTCCCACATGTACGTCGACAACGCGGCCATGCAGCTGGTCAAGGCGCCGAAACAGTTTGATGTGATTGTGACCGGCAACATGTTTGGTGATATTCTTTCCGACGAAGCGGCCATGCTGACCGGTTCCATCGGCATGTTGCCGTCCGCATCACTGAATGCGGAAAAGCAGGGGATGTACGAGCCCTGCCACGGTTCCGCCCCGGACATTGCGGGTCAGGGCATTGCCAACCCGCTGGCGACCATTCTGTCGGCCGCGATGATGCTGCGGTACAGTCTGGGAGCGGAAGAAGCAGCGCAAGCCATCGAAACCGCCGTCAGTGCGGTGCTCGACAAAGGCCTGCGGACTGCGGATATCATGTCCGAAGGCGCCTCCCGCGTCAGCACCCGGGAAATGGGTGACGCGGTATTGGAAGCGCTTTGATCGGGTATGAATCATAGACCTGACGACGGCTGGATGTTGCCGCCGCAGGATCATTCATCCGGTCCGGTCCCTGCAAAAGGGGAAGCGGGCCGGCACAGAACGAGGTTCAAAAGTCGCACATGAAGCGAGTTGGACTTATTGGCTGGCGCGGTATGGTGGGCTCTGTCCTCATGCAGCGCATGCAGGAAGAAAATGACTTCGCGGACATCAATCCGGTCTTTTTCTCAACATCCCAGGCCGGTCAGCCGGCGCCCGATGTGGGCAAGGCTGATGTACCGGCACTCAAAGACGCCTTTGACCTGGACGCGCTCCGGGACATGGACGTCATCGTCACCTGTCAGGGCGGTGATTACACCAGCAAGGTTTTCGGACCGCTGCGTGAATCCGGCTGGGACGGCTACTGGATCGATGCCGCCTCCACGCTGCGCATGGCGGACCATTCCGTCATCGTCCTGGACCCGGTCAACCGCAACGTCATCGACGATGCACTGAACCGCGGCGTCAAGGACTACATCGGTGGCAACTGTACCGTGAGCCTGATGATGCTGGCCCTGGGCGGTCTGCTGGAGAACGATCTGATCGAGTGGATCTCTCCAATGACCTATCAGGCCGCTTCCGGCGCGGGTGCCCAGAACATGCGCGAGCTCCTGAACCAGATGGGGCAGTTGCATGGCAGCGTTTCCGATGAGCTGGCCGACCCGGGTTCCGCGATTCTGGAAATCGATCGCAAGGTCACTGAAACCATGCGTTCTTCCGGGTTCCCGACCGATAACTTCGGTGTGCCGCTGGCCGGCAGCCTGATTCCCTACTGCGACAAGCAGTTGGAAAGCGGGCAGAGCAAGGAAGAGTGGAAAGCGCAAAGTGAAACCAACAAGATCCTGGGTCGCAGCGACAGCCCGATCCCGATCGACGGCATCTGCGTGCGCATCGGCGCCATGCGCAGTCACAGCCAGGCGCTGACCATCAAGCTGCGCAAGGATATCCCGGTGAGCGAGATTGAATCGCTGCTGGCGAAGTCCAATGACTGGGTCAAGGTCGTTCCCAATGATCGTGAAGCCAGCATGGAAGAGCTGACACCGGCCAAGGTCACCGGCACGTTGAGTGTGCCGATCGGCCGCATCCGCAAGCTGGCCATGGGTCCGGAATACATTTCCGCGTTCACCGTGGGTGACCAGCTGCTCTGGGGCGCGGCCGAACCGCTGCGCCGGATGCTGCGGATTCTGCAGGAGCGCTAACGCGCCATTTTCACGTCGCGAAGGCGGGGTGGAAATGCTAACTGCGTCCCCTTTGGGGCGTTGAGTCAGGGGCGAAAGCTGCATTAGGCTTTCGCCCCTGTTATTTTTGGTGACAGAACTGATTTGTCTTTATTGCGGACAATCGGGTCAGAACCGGTTGTTTTCGGGGTGAAAAAAGGTATCGGCGAGTGAATTTTCGCCAGCTGAACAGCATCTTCCGAACATTTGTTTAACAACAATTACAAACAATATCGCTGATCGATTGATAAAGAGGGCTTTATCAACAATACTTTCGCAGACGTAATCCTCAGATCGACACTCGACAACAAGAAATGAAAGACGAAAGTCATCCAACCTCGTCCGAGTCTGAATTACAGACGGCAGTAACGAATAACGGAGACTGGTAAGGAAAAAGCATGAAGGTACGCAAACTTGCGGTTGCGCTGGCTCTGGTAGGAGGGCTCGGCTCAGGCGTTGCTAACGCGCTCGGGCTCGGCGAAGTGGAGCTTCAATCCTATCTTAATCAACCCCTCGACGCGGATATAGAGCTTCGCAACACAGGTGGTGTGGGCCCGAATGAGGTGTACGTCAATCTGGCGTCTCAGGAAGTCTTTGACCGGGTCGGTATCGATCGTGAATTTTTCCTTACCAATCTCAAGTTCAACGTGGCCACGGCACCCAATGGGCAGCTGGTCATCCACGTCACCACCAAACAGGCGGTTCGCGAGCCGTACCTGAACTTCCTGATTGAAGTCACCTGGCCAAACGGCAAACTTCTGCGCGAGTACTCGATGCTGCTGGATCCGCCGGTGTATGCGGAGAAGGTGGGTGACTCTGTCGCCCAGCCTGTCCAGGCGCCGTCCAGTCGCAGCCAGGCCAGTACGCCCTCCCGAGCGGCCGCGTCATCGCAACCGCGCCGGGCGAGCTCGCCGACTTCCAGCCCGTCTTCGCGTTCTGACGGTCGGACCTTCGGGCCCACCGGACCTTCGGACACCCTCTGGGGCATTGCGCTGCAAGTGCGCCCGGATGACAGCTATACGCCGCAGCAAGTCATGCTGGCGTTGCAGGACCAGAATCCCGATGCCTTTATGGACGGCAACATCAACCGTCTGAAGCGCGGCCAGGTACTGCGTATTCCAACCGCCGAGCAGATTGAATCGCGCACCAGCCAGCAGGCCTATCAGCAGGTTGTTGCACAGAACCAGGCGCTTAAAAAGCCTGCGCAGACGGTTGACGCAACCGGGCAGCAACCGGGGCAGGCGTCGTCGCAGCCGGCCCGAAGTGGTGACGAGTTGCGCCTGAGTGCAGGCAACGACTCCACCAGCCCGGAAAAAGGCGCTTCCTCGGGCGGAGCCGAAGGTGTTGCCGGTGGCAAGGAAGGCAGCACCGAAGTGGTGATGGAGCAACTGGACAAGGCCGAGCGCGAAAACGAAGAGCTCAACTCCCGGGTTGAGGATCTCGAAGCGCAACTGGCCACCATGCAGCGCCTTGTCGAGTTGAAGAATTCTCAGCTGGCCGAAATGCAGGCCCAGGCCGGCAAATCTGGTGAGACCGCCACAGCGGGGGCTGAAGGGGAGTCCGCAAGCTCCGCTCCGGCCGGCGCAGCTGATGCGGGCACCGGGTCTGAGTCAGCGTCTGACGCAGAAAAACCGGGGGCGCTGGAAGGCGAGCAAATGGCATCGACCGGCGGCGAGTCCGAGTCGGCGATGGCAGGCGGTGATATGGCCGCGGGCGATGAAGCATCGTCTGACGAAGGCATGATGGAACAGCCTGAAGCGTCCTCTGGCGAAGCCGAAGCGACAGCTCAGGCACCTTCTGCCGACGAAGAGGCGATGTCCGAAGAGCCGTCCGAGAACACGGCGGCTACACCGGCAGAAACTGAACAGCAAGCACCGAAGCCCGCAGAGCCGGCCAAACCGGCGGCCCAGTCGAGTGAGCCTGCGGTTGAGGACAAAGGTTTCGTCGGCAACATCGTTGAAGAGTTCAAGAATAACCGTCTGTATCAGATCGCCGGTGGTGGTGCCGCGATACTGGTCCTGTTGCTCCTCGGTCTGCTGGCCCGCCGCAATGCGAATCGTGAAAAGGCCTTCTACGAGCAACTCAACGAAGAATCAGCCCACGACGATGACCATATCGATCTGGGCGGTGAATCGGATCACGAAGAAGGCGAAGAGAAGGACGCTCTGGCGGAGGCCGATGCCTACATCGCCTATGGCCGTCACGACCAGGCTGCCGAGATGCTGGAATCAGCCATCTCCCGCGAGCCGAGCCGGACAGATCTGCGCCTGAAACTGCTGGCCGTATACGCGGAAAACGAAGACCGGGCGGCTTTCGAAAAGCAGTACAGCGAACTGGAAGCGCTGGACGACGAGCAGGCCATGGCCGAAGCTCAAGTACTTCATGATCGCCTTGAAGAAGCGGAATCCACGCCCAGCATTGACGATCTGGAATCGCAACTGCGTTCAGAAGTGAGCTCCCCGTCGACCGAAGAGACCACTGAGGACACGTTCGCCAGCCTTTACGGCGAGGCGTCCGAAACGTCTTCTTACGGCGAGGCGGAAGTTCCGTCGCAGGGCGAGCCCGAGACTGCGACCGACGAAGACCTGGATTTCGATTCCCTTGAGCTGGATGAAGAGCCGGTTTTCGAGGGCGACGAAGAGGCGCGCAAGGATTCGGATGCTCCGATCGAGTACGACATTTCCGATCTCGATTTTGAAGAAGAGGACATCGCAAGCACGGATGAGTCGGCCGAGCCGGAATCCAGTGCTGAGGAAGCTGCCGCTGCGGACGATCTCGACCTTGATTTCAATTTCGATGAAGACACCGAGCGCAAAGATGCGGCGGACGAACCGGAGCTGAGCGAAGAGGACTTCGGATCTCTCGAACTCGACGACAGTCTCCTAGAAGACGAAGGTTCGGCGGAAGCCGATCGTGCCACCAGTGATGACGAGCTGCCGCCGCTTGAAGAAGAGCCCGAGCTGACAACCGACGAGCAGGGCAATCTGGATGAGTCGTTCCTCGACGACCTGGATGCCGAGCTGGAAAAGGTGGCCAACGAAACCGACCAGGAGCCGGCTGAATCCGAAACTGCGGACACTCTGGACGAGCTGGAACTTGATGTTTCCGACGAGGATCTGGCCCTGATGGAAGAGGTCGCGGAAACGCCCACTGACGATCAGGAAGAGCCGCTGGCCGATGACGAGATTCCGGAGTTGGACGAAGAGCTGAACCTGGAAGATTCCCTGGCCGACGCGGATGACGAGGAGAATATCCCGACCGCCGAGGAGTCCGTCGAGGATGAGTCGACTGAATCGGAAGAAAAACCGGTGGCCGAAACTCGCAAGGAAAGCGACATGATGGACTTCGACGAAGCGTCGCTGGATGACGAAGACGACTTCGATTTCCTCGCCGGTACGGATGAAGCGGCTACCAAGCTGGATCTTGCCCGGGCCTACATCGAGATGGGCGATTCCGATGGCGCCCGCGACATTCTCGAAGAAGTGGCCATTGAAGGCAGTGACGACCAGAAGACGGAAGCTCAGGACCTGCTTAAAAACCTGGCCTGATCCGTTATACTGTCAGCACTGCTACGGAGCGCCGGAGGGATTCCCTCCGGCGTTTTTGTTTCCGCTATTCCCTGAATGGTTTAATCCACGTTGTTACCCACATCCGCAGAATTTGATCAGGATGCACCGATCGGCAATGGGCGGGTCGCCTTGTTGTTCGAATACGACGGCGCCGCATTTCATGGCTGGCAGCAGCAGAAATCGGGCGTGCCGTCCGTAGAAGGCCAGTTACAGCAAGCTGTGTCCCGGGTGGCCAATGAAACCGTGGATCTGGTCTGCGCGGGTCGCACCGATGCTGGCGTTCACGCCTCAGCCCAGGTCGTTCACTTCGAAACCCGGGCGGTGCGCAGCTACCGTTCCTGGATCATGGGCGTGAATACGGCTTTGCGAGGTGACATCGCCGTCCGTTGGGCGGGGCAGATGGCCGACGATTTCCACGCCCGCTTCAGCGCCATCAGCCGTCGCTACCGTTACGTCATCTTTAACCATCCGGTCCGGCCGGGCATCCTGCGCAACCAGGTGGCCTGGACATTCCGGCCGCTGGATGAGGAGCGCATGCATCAGGCGGCGCAGTCGCTCGTTGGCGAGCACGACTTCTCGTCATTCCGCGCTGCGGGTTGCCAGTCCCGGACACCGCATCGAAACGTGCACTTTATCCGCGTCACCCGCCATGGCGATTACGTCGTCATTGATATCCAGGCGAATGCCTTCCTGCATCACATGGTGCGCAACATCGCCGGCGCCCTGATGGCCGTCGGGAATGGCAAGCAGCCGGTGGAATGGATCCGTGAGATACTGGAGCAGCGGGACCGTCGGCAGGCGGACGTGACCGGTCCGGCCCACGGCCTTTACCTGGTGAGCGTGGGCTACCCCGAGGGATCGGGTATTCCCGGCGAGGCGCCCGGACCGGAGTTTATGCAGCCCTGGTTTACGCCGGAACAGCAGGCACTGGTTCAGGGGCCGGTCTTCAGGAAACAGTGGAGTGCGTCAGAATGAGAACCCGAGTCAAGATCTGTGGCATCACACGCCTGGAGGACGCTTTGGTGGCTGTCGAGGCCGGAGCGGACGCCATCGGATTCGTGTTTTACGCACCCAGCCCCCGGGCGATTGACGTTGCGCAGGCGGCCGCCATTGTTCGTGCCTTACCGCCGTTTGTCGAAACCGTGGGTCTGTTTGTTAACCCGGATGCCTCGTTTGTGCGTAACGTGATGGACAACGCAGGCCTGTCGCTGCTGCAGTTTCATGGTGATGAAGCACCTGCATTCTGTGAGCAGTTCGGGCGGCGTTGGATGAAAGCGGTACGGGTACAGACCCGGGCCGACATCGAGTCGGCGTATGACACATACAGCCAGGCCTCCGGCTTGTTGGTTGACGCTTATGACCCACAGCGATTCGGCGGCACCGGTCAGACATTCGACTGGTCGCTGATACCCGGTGAGCGTCCCAAACCCTTGATATTGGCCGGTGGTTTGAACTCTGCTAACGTAGCGGGCGCCGTGGAGGCCGTCAGGCCATGGGCGGTCGATGTCAGTGGGGGCGTTGAACGGGAGAAGGGGATCAAGGACCCGTCCCGGATCATTGAATTTATCAGAGAGGTGAACCGTGTCGGTTAAGCTGACTGAAGAGATGCTGCGTGCGTTGCCGGATACCCGGGGCCATTTTGGGGCCTACGGTGGTCGCTTTGTATCCGAAACGCTGATGGACTCGTTGATGCAGCTGGAGACCGAGTATCTCAAGCTGCGTGACAATCCGGAATTCCAGGCCACCTTTGACAAGGATCTGGCCGATTACGTCGGTCGCCCCAGCCCCCTGTATTTTGCCGAACGGCTGACCCGTGAAACCGGAGGGGCGCAGATCTGGCTCAAACGGGAAGATCTCAACCACACCGGCGCCCATAAGGTGAATAACACCATCGGTCAGGCGCTGCTGGCCAGCTTCCTCGGCAAGAAACGGGTCATCGCCGAAACCGGCGCCGGCCAGCACGGGGTCGCCACGGCTACCGTCTGTGCCCGTTTGGGCCTTGAATGCCACGTGTTCATGGGTTCCGAAGACGTCAAGCGTCAGTCATTGAACGTATACCGCATGAAGCTGCTGGGTGCGGAAGTTCATGCGGTCGAGAGCGGTACCAAGACCCTCAAGGATGCCATGAACGAAGCCATGCGCGACTGGGTCACCAACGTCGACGAGACCTTCTATATTATCGGCACCGTGGCCGGCCCCCATCCTTATCCCATGCTGGTGCGGGATTTCCAGGCGGTGATCGGTCGGGAGACTCGCCGACAGTCGCTTGAGCAGGCGGGCCGTCTGCCCGATGCGCTGGTGGCCTGCGTAGGTGGCGGCTCTAACGCGATTGGACTGTTCTATCCCTTCCTGACCGACGAAAGCGTCGCGATGTACGGTGTTGAAGCGGGGGGGCTCGGGTTGTCGTCGGGTCAGCATGCGGCACCGCTTTGTGCGGGGCGTCCAGGCGTATTGCACGGCAACCGGACCTATCTGATGGAAGACGAGAACGGCCAGATCGCCGGAACCCATTCCGTCAGCGCCGGCCTGGATTATCCGGGCGTGGGTCCCGAGCACAGCTGGCTCAAGGATGTCGGCCGGGCGCAGTATGTCTCAGTTACCGACGACGAAGCGTTGGACGGTTTCCGCAAGCTGACCCGCGTTGAAGGCATTATGCCCGCGCTGGAAAG
Organism: Marinobacter mangrovi; assembly: GCF_016798325.1. GTDB lineage: Bacteria > Pseudomonadota > Gammaproteobacteria > Pseudomonadales > Oleiphilaceae > Marinobacter_A > Marinobacter_A mangrovi. The sequence goes on along the minus strand of NZ_JAERVO010000001.1, from coordinate 1,017,772 downwards.
CGCCCATGCGGTGGCTTACGCCACCAAGCTGGCCGCGTCGATGGACAAGGACCAGATGGTGGTGATCAATGTTTCCGGCCGCGGCGACAAGGACATCCATACCATCGCGCAGCTCGATGGTATTGAGATTTAACAGGATCTGGGGAAACGCATGAGTCGTATTCAATCTGTATTGCAGGCACTCAAGGGGCAGGGCCGAAAAGCATTGATCCCTTACATCACCGCCGGTGATCCGCACCCGGACCGGACCGTTGAGTTAATGCATACGCTGGTCGAAGCGGGCGCCGACATCATTGAGCTGGGCGTGCCTTTTTCGGATCCCATGGCCGATGGCCCGGTGATCCAGCTCGCCTGTGAGCGGGCGCTCGAACACGGCACGTCACTGCGCCAGGTGCTGGAGATGGTCAAAACGTTCCGAAGCCGGGATGACAAAACCGCGATTGTTTTGATGGGCTATCTGAATCCGGTCGAGGCGATGGGATACGAGGCGTTTTCCGATGCGGCGAAAGCCGCCGGGGTCGACGGCGTTCTGACCGTTGATCTGCCGCCAGAAGAAGCCGAAGACGTGGCGCCGCTGTTTGCCGAGCGGGGCCTCGACCCGATTTTCCTGTTGGCACCGACCACCACGGAAGATCGCATTCGCGCCATCAGCCAGCACAGTTCCGGCTACATCTACTATGTTTCATTGAAGGGCGTGACCGGATCGGCCCAACTGGATGTCGACGATGTGGCCGAGAAAGTCAGTCGCATCCATGCGCTGACGTCGGTGCCGGTGGGCGTTGGGTTCGGGATTCGCAATGCTGAAACGGCCGCGGCCGTGGGTCGGGTATCCGATGGTGTAATTGTGGGAAGTGTCCTGGTCGATACAATTGCCAAAAATCAGGACGACATTGAGGCGTTGAAGTCCTCTCTGGTCAACCTCCTGAAACCCATGCGCGAAGCCCTGGACGAACTGGCGTCCTGACCCGGGCTTCCGGCAGGTTCAGGCCCAACAGGAACGAACAACGGGAAGACATCATGAGTAACTGGCTGGACAAGATCATGCCGAGCATGATTCGCTCGGATTCCAAGCAGAGAACCAGCGTGCCGGAAGGGCTTTGGAAGAAATGTCCCAAGTGCGGTGCCTTCCTCTACAAGCCGGAACTCGACAAGAACCTCGACGTGTGTCCGAAGTGCCAGCACCACCTGCGGGTGACCGCGCGCCGGCGCCTGGATATCTTCCTGGACGAGGACGGTCGCGAGGAGATCGGCACCGATCTGGAACCCTGGGATCGTCTCAAGTTCAAGGACAGCAAGCGCTACAAGGACCGTCTGGCGTCAGCCCAGAAAGGCACCCGGGAAAAAGACGCACTGGTGGTTATGCGCGGCCGTACGCTGGGCCTGCCTTTGGTCGCCTGTGCCTTCGAGTTTAACTTCATGGGCGGCTCCATGGGGCAGGTGGTCGGCGAGCGCTTCGTGCAGGCGGTCAACGTGTCCCTGAAAGAAGGCATTCCGTTGGTATGCTTCTCTGCCAGTGGCGGTGCCCGTATGCAGGAAGCCATTCTGTCGTTGATGCAGATGGCCAAGACGGCTGCCGCACTGGAGCGAATGAAGCAAGCGGGCATTCCATTTATTTCGGTCTTGACCGATCCGGTGTTCGGCGGTGTGTCGGCCAGTCTGGCGATGCTGGGCGATCTGAATATCGCGGAACCTTATGCGCTGATCGGTTTTGCCGGTCCTCGCGTCATCGAACAGACGGTTCGGGAAAAGTTGCCGGAAGGCTTTCAGCGCAGTGAGTTCCTGCTGGAGCATGGCGCCGTCGACATGATTGTGGAGCGTCATGACATGCGCTTCCGCATCGCGTCCGTCCTGGCCAAGTTCACGGGTCAGGAAGCGCCGGAACCCGAGGAAGTGACGCGGGTCGTGGCCGACGGTGACGAAGCAGACATCCCCGATGCCCCGAGCGCCTGAAGCCGGAGCCACTGTCGATCAGTGGCTCGCCTATCTCGAAGCGCTGCATCCCACCGAAATTGAACTGGGCCTGGATCGGGTACTGCTGGTCCTGCGCCGCCTGTTCCCTCAAAAGCCGAAGGCACGCATCATCACCATTGGCGGCACCAATGGGAAAGGGACGACGGTGGCCGCCATCGAGCGACTCCTGCTGTCCCGGGGGCGTAAAGTCGGCGCCTATACGTCGCCGCATTTACAGCGCTACAACGAACGAGTCCGCCTGAACGGCGAGGACGTCTCGGACGTGGCGCTGGTCAACGCCTTCGAGACCGTCGAAGCGGCCCGCCGCCAGGTCAGTCTGACCTATTTCGAATACGGTACCCTCGCTGCTTTTGTGCTGTTCCGGGATGCGGGGATTGAGGACTGGATCCTGGAAGTCGGGCTTGGCGGCCGTCTGGATGCGGTCAATGTGCTCGATGCGGATCTCGCCATCATCACCTCCGTCGATCTCGATCACACCGCCTGGCTCGGCGACAATCGCGATCAGATCGGCTTTGAAAAAGCCGGAATCCTGCGCTATCGGCAGAACGCCATCTACGGTGAAGACGACCCGCCCCGGTCGGTATTGCAGCAGGCCGCGGCGCAGAAGGTTCAGCTTCACCGCTTCGGTGTGGACTACCGGCTGGAATCGGAGACTTCCGGGGTACGCCGGGTGACCACTGAAGACTGGCGCGTCAATTTGCCCGAGACCGGTTTGCCGGAGCGCAGTCTGGCGGCGGCGGTCCAGGCGATTCGTCGGCTCGAGCCCGACATGCCGCCCGAAGCGATTGGCCAGGCGTTGGCCGAGGTCCGTGTGGCGGGTCGTTTTGAGCGTTTGCTGACATCACCGGCACTTTACGTCGATGTGGGCCATAACCCGCACGCGGCCCGCTGGCTTCGTGAGCGGATCGATGCCCTGGCGGTCAATGGCGAGGTTCGGGCCGTGTATGCGTGTCTGTCTGACAAGGACACGGCCGGCGTCGTCTCGGCGATGGCGCCGGTGGTCGATCGATGGTTCCTGGCGCCTCTGGACGTCCCGCGTGGCCTGGATATCGAGGCGCTGGTCGAGCGGGTAGAGCCCGTATTGGGCGAAGGCGCTTTCATTGAACAGTCAGCCGGTGTGGCCGAGGCGATCGAGGCGGCCCGTCAGGGGGCGTCGGAAAACGACTGCATCATCGTTTTTGGCTCCTTCTTTACGGTGGCTGCTGCCCGCAGTGCCTTGTTGGACTGATGTAAACATTCCCGCCGTTTTAGGACGGTTCAGGCATGCATCCAGCGCGCCTTAAACTTCCGTCATTCTCGGCGTCTCGCTTTGTGTTCTGTAGCCGTGGGCGTTAGTATCCGGTCAGAATCTTCCCCCAAACAGAGAGGAACGCTTCCTGTGGATGGTCTGAAGCAGCGCATTGTCGGCGCCCTGGTACTGATATCACTGGCTGTTATCTTTGTCCCGATGCTGTTCGATGAACCGCACACAGAGCGAACCACTCAACAGATCAAATTGCCGGAAGAGCCGGCCTTCCCAAAGGTGGATATTCAGGACCAGGGTGGCCAGTCTCCGGTGACCACCGGCAGTGAGGGCGCCTCACAGGAAAGCGCTCCGGCCTATAGCATCGAAGAGCAACCTGAAGCTGCTGCGCCGACGGTTACATCGCCTCAACAGGACGGCGCCATGACCGAGCCGCAGCAAACGGCCTCCGCGCCTGAGCCGTCGCCGGAACCCGCTCCCACGTCTTCCAGCGAGCCTGCCAGCCAGGTGGCCACGGCGCCACAGCAAAGCGAGCCGGAACCGGCCGACGAGGCCGAATTCAAGCAGACCATGAAGGGCGCCTGGCTGGTGCAGTTGGGCAGCTTCGGTAACCAGAAGAACGCGCTGCGCCTGCGTGACGAGGTCCGGGACAAGGGGTATGCCGCCTACACCGAGAGCGTCAAGCGGGGCGATCTTACCCTGACCCGCGTCTTCTCCGGGCCTTTTGTCAGTGAAGATGAAGCCAATTCCGCCAAGTCTCAACTGGACAAGGCGTTCAAACTGAACAGCCTGGTGATGTCCGGCGATCAGTGAGAGGCGTGCAGCCGGTCTTCGCGGCGGTCGTCAAGGTTTGGTGTGCCCCGGTTTCCTGATAGAATCCGCGCTTCCTGAATTCGTTAGTGGGTCGACCATGAACGCGCTGATCTGGATAGACTGGGTCATCATTACCATCATTGCAGTTTCGACCCTGATCAGCCTCAAGCGCGGGTTTGTCAGGGAGGCGCTGTCGCTCGTCACCTGGATTGCCGCCTTCATTATTGCCCGCACGTTCCATCCGCAGATGCAGATGCTGCTGGAGAGTACGGTGGAAACGCCGTTGGTCCGGCTAATCGCTGCCTTTGCGATCCTGTTTTTTGGTACCCTGATCGTGGGTGCTGTTATCAATAATCTGATTGGTCAGCTCGTCGTTGCGACCGGCCTGTCCGCCACGGATCGTGTGCTGGGGATGGGGTTCGGTTTGCTGCGCGGGCTACTCGTCGTGATTGTGGCCATCGCCTTTGTCCGCTACACGCCGCTTTCCCAGGATACCTGGTGGAAACAGTCGGTGATGATCGGGCGTCTGGCAATGGTCGAGCAGTGGTCCCGGCGCATGCTGGGCGATGAATTTGAACGTTTCCTCGGACCCGCTGACGACCCTGCCAAGGCGGTTCAGACGCAACCGGGCAACGAAGCCATGATTTCTGTACTGGAGAAGTAAACACCCATGTGTGGCATTGTCGGTATCGTAAGTACCTCTAACGTCAACCAGTCGCTCTACGACGCGTTGACGGTCCTTCAGCACCGGGGGCAGGATGCGGCCGGCATCGTAACCTTCCAGGACGAACGCTTTTACCTGCGTAAAGACAACGGCCTGGTTCGCGACGTGTTTCGTACGCGGCACATGCGCCGCCTCGTGGGTAACGTGGGGATCGGGCATGTACGCTACCCGACGGCTGGTTCGTCCAGTTCTGCCGAAGCCCAGCCGTTCTATGTCAACAGCCCATACGGCATCACGCTGGCCCACAACGGCAACCTGACCAATGCGGATGACCTCAGCCGGGACCTGTTCCGCACCGACCTGCGTCACATCAACACCAATTCCGATTCCGAGGTGCTGCTGAACGTTTTTGCCCACGAGCTGCAGAAGCTGGGCAAGCTGAATCCCACCAAGGATGAAATTTTTGCTGCCGTCAGCGCCGTCCACGAGCGCTGCCGCGGTGCCTATGCGGCCATTGCCATGATCACCGGTTATGGCATCGTGGGTTTCCGGGATCCCCGGGGCATTCGTCCGGCGTGCTACGGCGTGCGGGAAACCGAAGCCGGCAAGGAATACATGATTGCCTCCGAGAGCGTCGCGCTGAACGCGGCGGGCTTCAAGCTGGTTCGTGATATTGAACCGGGCGAGGCGGTCTATATTGAAACGGACGGCACAATTTACACGCAGCAGTGCGCCCGAGAGCCGCACCTGATCCCGTGCATTTTCGAGCACGTCTATTTTGCCCGCCCGGATTCCATCCTGGATAAAGTGTCGGTCTACAAAGCGCGCCTGCGCATGGGGGAGACCCTCGCGGACAAGATCCTGCGTGAGCGCCCGGATCACGACATCGATGTGGTCATGCCGATTCCCGACACCAGCCGAACCTCGGCCATGCAGATGGCCCACCGGCTGGGCGTGAAGTTCCGTGAAGGCTTCATCAAGAACCGTTATATCGGCCGGACATTCATCATGCCGGGCCAGAAGATGCGCAAGAAGTCCGTTCGCCAGAAGCTGAACCCGATCGATCTGGAGTTCAAGGGCAAGAACGTCATGCTGGTGGACGATTCCATCGTACGCGGCACCACCTGCGAGGAAATCGTGCAGATGGCCCGTGACGCCGGTGCGCGCAAGGTTTACTTCGCCTCGGCGGCACCGCCCGTGCGTTACCCCAATGTGTACGGTATCGATATGCCGGCGGCCAGCGAGCTGATCGCCCACGACCGTACCGTCGAGGAAATCCAGAAGCTGATCGGGGCGGACTGGCTGGTGTACCAGGATCTGGAAGATCTCATCACCTGTGTCAACGACGTGAACCCCGAAATCGAGGCCTGGGAGTGCTCCGTTTTCGACGGCAACTACATCACCGGCGATATTGACGCCGCCTATCTGGCCAACCTGGAAACCCAGCGTGGTGAGAGCAACAAGGCGAAGAAAAACCCGGAAATGTCGTCTGACAACGCCATTATCGATCTCCACAACGACGAAGACTGAATCACGGGGCCGAAGGCGATGAGCAAGATCCGCGAAGAGCACGCATTGATTCCGGAATCCGACCTGGAAGGGGTTTCCGTGGATACGCTGGCCGTGAGGGCAGGGCAGATCCGCACGGCGCAACTGGAGCACAGTGACGCCATTTTCCCCACCTCAAGCTTTGTCTATGGCAGTGCGGCCCAGGCGGCGGCTCGGTTTGGCGGGGAAGAGCCGGGGAACATTTATTCCCGTTTCACCAACCCCACCGTTCAAGCCTTCGAAGCCCGCATCGCGGCGATGGAAGGCGGCGAGCGTGCGGTTGGAACCGCTTCCGGTATGGCCGCCATCCTGAGCACCTGCATGGCGTTGTTGCAGTCCGGCGACCACGTGGTCTGTTCCCGCGGTGTTTTTGGAACGACGAACGTGCTGTTCCAGAAATACCTGGCCCGGTTCGGGGTCGAGACGACGTTTGTCAGCCTGACGGATATGGACGCCTGGCAGGCGGCCGTGCGCCCGGAAACCAGGATGCTGTTCCTGGAAACGCCGTCCAATCCGCTGTGTGAGGTGGCCGACCTGCAGGCGCTGGCCGATCTGGCCCACGCCAACGACGCGCTGTTCGTGGTGGATAACTGTTTCTGCACGCCGATTCTGCAGCGTCCGTTCGAATACGGCGCCGACATCGTGATCCATTCCGCCACCAAATACCTCGACGGCCAGGGCCGTTGTATCGGCGGTGTCGTGATTGGCTCCAATGCGCTGATGGAAGAAGTGTACGGGTTCATGCGCTCGGCCGGGCCGAGCCTGAGTCCATTCAACGCTTGGGTTTTCCTTAAGGGGTTGGAAACGTTACCAATCCGTATGCGCGCCCATTGCGCCAGTGCGTTAGAGTTGGCGCAATGGTTGGAGCAACATCCTGCAGTCGAGCGTGTTTTTTATGCGGGCCTGGCGTCACACCCTCAGCATGCCCTGGCGAGCAAGCAGCAGAAGGGATACGGCGGGGTCCTGTCTTTCCGCGTGAAGGGCGAGCGGGCCGAAGCCTGGCAGGTGATCGATGCCACCCAGATCGTTTCCATCACTGGAAACCTGGGCGACACCCGTACCACCGTCACTCATCCGGCGACCACGACACACGGCCGGCTTTCGCCGGAGGACAAGGCGGAAGCCGGGATCACCGAAAACCTGATCCGGGTGTCGGTGGGCCTGGAAGACATCGACGACCTGAAGGCGGATTTCGCCCGAGGGTTGGACGCATTGACGCGCTAACAACAGAAGGAAGCCTGCTCTGAAATGAGCCGTAGCCAGTCCATGTCAGAACGAAAAAAAGCCGGGCAAGAGACCCAGCTGACAGAGAAGCAGCAGCGCTTCCGTACATTGCTTGCCCAGGGCGGGCGCGAAGGCGCGTTGATCGCCCTGATTGCGCTGTGCATCTATCTGCTCATGGCGCTGGTCAGCTACAGCGCCAGCGACCCGGGGTGGGCGAGTGTCGGCCACGAGGTGTCGGTCTCCAACTACGCCGGGCGCACCGGTGCCTGGATCGCCAGCCTACTGATCGACTTCTTCGGTCAGGTGGCGTTCCTGTTTCCGGCCATGGTGGCGTTCTACGCCTTTTTGCTGGTCAAGCACCGCAATGACTCTGTTGAGTTGCACTGGCCGCTTTTCCTGCTGCGTTTCGGCGGCTTCATCCTGATCCTGCTGAGTGCCACCAGTCTGCTGTCCCTGTATTCCATCATGGGGCTGGATGCCAGCGCCGGTGGCGTGCTCGGGGTCGAGGTGTCCGATGCCATGGTGGGCGCGTTCAACCTGCCGGCCGCAACGCTGGTACTGGTGGCCATTTTCCTGTTTGCCCTGACGGTCTTTACCGGGCTGTCCTGGTTCAGTCTGATGGATTCGCTGGGCGACTACACCCTGCGTTTTGCCGAGTGGATCAAAGCCAATTTCAACAGCGACGCCGAGCCCTCCGACGACGACACGCCGCAGCCCGCGAAGAAACCCGAGCCGGCGCCCGCCCGTCGCGAACCGCCGCTGGTCAACGACCGGGTTGCCGGGGAAGACGACGACAAGCTGTCGCTGCTGCAACGCATTCGCGGTTGGTTCCGCCGCAATCGGTCTGACGACGAAGAATACGAGCCTCTGCCGGCCCGGATTGAGCCGAGTGTCGACGGCCTGGCCGCGACGGCTCGCCTGGACGCGCCGGCAGAAGCGGGTTTTTCCGCCACCGATGACGAGCCTGCGCCCACGCCGCGTCCGGCCGCACGTAAAGCCGCTCCGGAACAACCGGCGCCTGATGCCCGCAACGTAAAGATTTCGCCGTTCAAGCGGAAGGACGAGGGGCCCAAAGACAAGAACGCCAAGCGTCAGCCGTCGCTGTTCGACGACATCGACAGCCCGTTGCCGCCGCTCACGCTGCTGGACCCGGCCGATCCCCACAAGAAGAAGGGCTATTCCAAGGAATCGCTGGAGCACATGTCCCAGCTGCTCGAGGAAAAACTGTCCGACTTCGGGGTCAGCGTTGAAGTGGTCGAGGTCAATCCGGGGCCGGTCATCACCCGCTTCGAGATCAAACCGGCGCCGGGCGTGAAGGTCAGCCGTATTTCCAACCTGGCGAAGGACCTGGCGCGCTCACTGGCGGTGATCAGTGTGCGGGTGGTGGAAGTCATTCCGGGCAAGTCCGTGGTCGGCATTGAGATCCCCAATGAAGAACGGGAGATGGTGCGCCTGCGTGAGGTGCTGTCATCACGCGCGTTCGAGGAATCCAGTTCGCCGTTGACGCTGGCGCTCGGTAACGACATTGGCGGCAACCCGATGACCGCCAACCTGGGCAAGATGCCGCATCTGCTGGTGGCCGGTACCACCGGTTCCGGTAAGTCGGTGGGCGTCAACGCCATGATTCTCAGCATGCTGCTGAAAGCCACGCCGGACGAAGTGCGCTTCATCATGGTGGACCCGAAGATGCTGGAATTGAGCATCTACGACGGCATTCCCCATCTGTTGGCCCCGGTTGTCACCGACATGAAGGAAGCCGCCAACGGTCTGCGTTGGTGTGTGGCCGAGATGGAACGCCGTTATCGGCTGATGGCTGCGCTCGGGGTCCGGAACTTGGCCGGTTTTAACCGCAAGGTGAAGGATGCCATCGAGGCGGGCGAACCGATTCCGGACCCGCTGTGGAAGCCGGACGAGCATCTGGAAAACGGCGAAGAGGATCGACCCGCACTCGAGCCGTTGCCCTTTATCGTCGTGGTGATCGACGAATTCGCCGACATGATGATGATCGTCGGCAAGAAAGTGGAAGAACTGATCGCCCGGATCGCCCAGAAGGCTCGGGCAGCCGGTATTCACCTGATCCTGGCGACACAGCGTCCGTCGGTGGACGTGATCACCGGCCTGATCAAGGCCAACATCCCGACGCGGATTTCGTTCTCGGTGCAATCCAAGATCGACTCCCGGACGGTGCTGGACCAGGGTGGCGCCGAGCAGCTGCTCGGTCATGGCGACATGCTCTACCTGCCGCCGGGCTCCGGTCTGCCCGTGCGGGTTCACGGTGCGTTTGTCGACGATGACGAAGTGCATCGGATCGTCAGCGCCTGGAAGGACCGGGGCGAGCCCGTTTACGTGGACGACGTGCTCAACGGCGCCGAAGGCGAGAAGCTGCCGGGGGTTCCGTCGCTGTCCGAAGGCGGCGGTGACAGCGAGGGGGATTCGCTCTACGACGAAGCGGTCGCCTTCGTGACCGAAGGCCGTCGGGTCTCCATTTCCTCCGTGCAGCGTAAATTCAAGATTGGCTACAACCGCGCGGCCAACCTCGTCGATGCCATGGAAGCTTCAGGTGTCGTCAGTGCCGCCGGTCACAACGGTGCCCGGGAAGTGCTGGCACCGCCACCCCCGCGAGACTAGGAGTTGTTAATCGCATGAAGACGTTTATGGGCCGCGTGTCGGCCGTTCTGGCTGTCCTGCTGATCAGTACATCACCGGCTTGGGCCGACGCCCAGGCGGCCAAGGCGCTGGCCAGCAAGCTGGAAAAATACCGGACCTACCAGGCCAATTTCATCCAGGTCGTGGTCGACGGTACGGGTAGCAAGGTCCAGGAAACCCGCGGCAACCTGAAGGCCAAACGTCCGGGGCTGTTTTTCTGGGAATCCAAGAGCCCGTTCTCACAAACCATTGTGGCCGATGGCAAGAAGGTGGAAGTCTACGATCCGGACCTGGAGCAGGTCACCGTCAAGCCGATGGACAAACAGATGTCCTCAACACCGGCGCTCCTGCTCAGTGGCCAGGTGGACAATCTGGAAGAGGCCTATGAGGTCTCCCGGGATGAGGAAACGGCGGGCGCCGACGACTTCATCCTCAAGCCCCGCAGCCAGGATTCCCTGTTCCTGTCCCTGCGCCTGCGGTTCCGGGATGACGTCCTGTCCGAGATGCGCCTGCGGGATTCCCTGGATCAGGTGAGCGTCCTCAGCTTCCAGGACGTGAAGGTGAACCAGTCCGTGAATGACAGTGTGTTCCACCTGGATTACCCGGATTCCGTGGACATCATCAAGAGCGCCCAGTAATGCAGAGCGGCCTGTTCGAGGAGACGCGCGGCTTCCAGCCGCTGGCATCCCGGATGCGGCCGCGCACGCTGGCCGACTACGCCGGGCAGCCGCATCTGGTGGGGTCGGGCAAGCCGCTGCGTCGCGCCGTTGAGGACGGCCAGCTGCACTCCATGATCCTGTGGGGCCCGCCCGGCGTTGGCAAGACCACCTTTGCCAAGCTGCTGGCCGACACTGCCGAAATCGCGTTTGAGAGCCTGTCCGCCGTTCTCAGCGGCGTAAAGGATATCCGTGACGCGGTCGAGCGGGCCCGAAACCGGAAACAGGTGGAAGGCCGCGACACGCTGTTGTTCGTGGACGAGGTCCACCGCTTCAACAAGAGCCAGCAGGATGCTTTCCTGCCACACATTGAAGACGGCACCGTCATCTTTGTTGGTGCCACCACCGAGAATCCCTCGTTCGAACTGAACAGCGCCTTGCTCTCGCGCACGCGGGTCTATGTGCTCAAGAATCTCGAAGCCGACGACTTGAAAGCGTTGTTGCGTCGGGCATTGAGCAGCGAGGCGGGCTTGGCCAATCGTCTTCAGGTGTCCGAAGATCTCCTGGATATCATCGCCACGGCGGCTGACGGCGACGCCAGACGCGCCCTCAACCTGCTGGAAGTCGCCTCCGATCTGGCTGAGCCCAACGACGAAGGAGTCGCCGAATTGACCGAATCGGTACTCGAGCAGGTCATGCAGTCGAGCCTGCGCCGCTTCGATAAAGGCGGCGATGTGTTCTACGACCAGATCTCGGCGCTGCACAAATCGGTGCGAGGGTCCGATCCGGACGGTGCGCTGTACTGGATGTGCCGTATGCTCGATGGCGGCGCCGATCCCATTTACGTCGCCCGTCGCCTGGTTCGCATTGCCAGCGAGGATATAGGCAATGCCGATCCCCGGGCCCTGCGATTGAGCCTCGATGCCTGGGATACCCAGGAGCGGCTGGGTTCACCGGAAGGCGAGTTGGCGCTGGCCCAGGCCGCCACCTATTTGGCGTTGGCGCCAAAAAGTAACGCCGTTTACAAGGCCTATAACCAGTGTGTGGCGGCGATCCGGCAGCAGCCGGACTACGAGGTGCCGGTCCATCTGCGCAATGCGCCGACGTCGCTGCTCAAGTCAATGGGCCATGGCGCCGAATACCGTTATGCCCATGACGAACCCGATGCCTTTGCCGCCGGTGAAGCCTATTTACCCGAGGCGATCCATGGGGTACGTTATTACGATCCCGTGCCCCGCGGACTGGAAATCAAACTGCGGGAAAAACGGGAACGACTCGATGCCCGCAACGAGGCGAGTACCGAGCAGCGTTATCCGTCCCCGAAGTCGTCCTGATCCCGTCCTGAAACCGGTCATCGCACACAGAGTCGGTGTCCCCGGTGGTACAGGAATTTCCTGAAGGTATACTATGCGCAACGTCAGCGCCGGCGTTGCACGGTGCGTTCTATTCACCCGAAGTTAACAGGACGATCATGCTCGATCCCAAACTTGTTCGAAGCCAGACTGAAGACATTGCACGGCGCCTTGCCGTGCGCCACTACACCTTCGACGTCGAGACCTTCCAGTCCCTGGAATCCCGTCGCCGTTCCCTTCAGGTACGGACCGAAGAGCTTCAGAGTGAGCAGAACAAGCGATCGAAGTCCATCGGCAAGGCCAAGGCCGCCGGCGAGGATATCCAGCCGCTGCTGGCAGCGGTCGATGACCTGAAGCGCCAGCGTAGCGAGGCCGAAGACGAGCTGCGCCAGCTTCAGGCCGAACTGAACGACTTCCTGTCCGGTATTCCCAACGTGCCGGACCCGTCCGTGCCGGAAGGCGAGGACGAGGACGACAACGTCGAAGTGCGCCAGTGGGGGACGCCCGCTGAGCTTGATTTCGAGCCGAAGGATCATGTGGACCTGGGACAGGCCATTGGTGGTCTGGATTTCGACGCCGCAGCGCGCCTGGCCCAGTCCCGCTTTGCCGTCATGCGTGGCCCGATTGCCCGGCTGCACCGGGCACTGGCCCAGTTCATGATCAACACGCACGCGGACGAGCACGGCTACAGCGAGACCTATCTGCCGTACCTGGTGAATGCCGACACGCTGTACGGGACCGGGCAGCTGCCCAAGTTCGAGGAAGACCTCTTCCGCATGGACGGCGACAACCCGTTGTACCTGATCCCGACCGCGGAAGTACCGGCAACGAACCTGGCGGGCGACACCATCATCAAGGCCGAAGAGCTGCCGTTGCGGATGGTCTGCCATACGCCGTGTTTCCGCAGCGAAGCCGGTTCCTACGGCCGGGACGTGCGCGGCATGATCCGCCAACACCAGTTCGACAAGGTGGAACTGGTCCACATTGTCCGCCCGGAGGATTCCGAGGAAGCCCTCGAGACTCTGACCGGTCACGCCGAGGCCATCCTGCAGAAGCTGGAACTGCCTTATCGCGTGGTCGAGCTGTGTGGCGGTGACATCGGCTTCTCCGCCGCCCGGACTTACGACCTGGAAGTGTGGCTGCCGGGGCAGGGCAAGTACCGGGAGATTTCCTCCTGCAGCAACACCCGTGATTTCCAGGCTCGCCGTATGCAGGCGCGCTGGCGCAATCCGGAGACCGGCAAGCCGGAACTGGTGCATACCCTGAACGGGTCCGGTCTGGCGGTGGGACGGGCACTGATCGCCGTGATGGAAAATTACCAGCAGGCGGATGGCAGCATTCGCGTGCCCGAGGTCCTGAAGCCTTACATGGGCGGACTGGATGTCATAAAGCCTTGAGACCATCGGCCGACGCAGGTGGTCAAGGAACGGAGAGATAGAGTTGAGCCTGACAGTTTCCCTTCGCATTGACCAACCTGTTGTCGGCTGTCTCGGCAGTGGGCCGCGGCTGCTTGCCAAGGCCCGTTATTGCGCCGATCAGGGCGCCCGCGTGGTCTGGCTTGGTCATGACAGCCTGCCTGACGAGGCGCCCGCGTCCAGCGAATGCCGTCCTGGGCCGGCCAGCGATACCGTTCTGTCATCCGACGACTTTGGTCTGGTCCTGATCGATTCCGGGGATGCGGGCCGCGATGAGCGATGGTTGTTGCAAATCGCCACCGACGTGCCGGTCTGGATGCCGGGGAATCACCCCCGGGCCCGGGTTCAGTTCCCCGCGACCGTCCAGCGGGGCCCTCTGCGGGTCACCGTCGATACCGGAGGCCGCTGGCCGACGGTCGCCAATTGGTTGCGCCAGCGTCTGGATACGCTGCTGCCGGAAGGCCTGACCGATGTCCTGCAAGCCATGTTGGCCAAAGGCGATCTAAATCAGGTTCTCGACACGCCACACCAACGCCGCGGGTTCTGGTACCGTCTGCTGGACAGCCCGCTGGTCAGTCGCGCCCATCAGATGTCGGCGGAGGCCATCAACCGCGAGCTGGATGCCGAGCTCCGCAGTGCCGAAGGCCGTGGCCCGCAAGGTGAGGTCTTCCTGGTTGGTGCCGGTCCCGGCGACCCGGATCTGCTGACCCTCAAAGCCTTGCGCGTGATTGCCCAGGCCGACGTGGTGCTTTACGACCGGCTGGTGTCCCGGGAAATCCTGAGCCGGGTGCGTGCCGACGCGGAAATGATCCACGTTGGCAAGCAACGGTCCAGGCACACGTTGCCCCAGGAAGAGATCAACCAACGCCTGGTCGAACTGGCTCAGGAAGGTCGCACAGTGGTGCGACTCAAGGGCGGGGATCCGTTTATCTTCGGCCGCGGCGGCGAAGAGATCGAAACGCTGGCTGAAGCGGGCGTGCCATTCCAGGTGGTGCCCGGAATCACGGCCGCGTCGGGCTGCTCGGCCTACGCGGGCATTCCGCTGACTCACCGGGATTACGCGCAATCCGTTCGCTTCGTGACCGGCCACCTGAAGAACGACACCTGTGAGTTGCCCTGGCGGGATTTTGTTCAGAGCAACCAGACGCTGGTGTTCTACATGGGGCTGGTGGGTTTGCCGATCATTGCCCGCGAGCTGATGGCCCACGGTATGGCGCCGTCGATGCCGGTAGCGCTGGTATCAAAAGGCACTACGCCGGAGCAGGTGGTCGTCACCGGAACGATCGATACGATCGCGGACAGGGTGGCCGCCAGCGAGGTGAAAGCGCCCACGCTGATCATTATCGGTGACGTCGTGAGTCTGCGGGACAAGCTCGATTGGATTGCCCGGAGCTAATCAACGCTTCTTTTGATAATCTGTCGCCCACAAAAAAGCGCCTGCGTTTCCGCAGGCGCCTTCTGTTAACCGCCTGATGCATCAGTGCTGAATGCGTTTCGGCAGCACATCCTTCAGTTTCTCGCGCATGTCGCGCAGGGCTTTCTCGGTGGTTTCCCAGTCGATGCAGGCATCGGTGACCGAGACGCCGTATTTCAGGTCGTCCAGGTTGTCCGGAATGGACTGGTTGCCCCAGTTCAGGTGGCTTTCCACCATCAGGCCCTGGATCGAGCGGTTGCCTTCCAGGATCTGGTGCGCCACATCCTGCATGACCAGCGGCTGGATCGCCGGATCCTTGTTGGAGTTGGCGTGGCTGCAATCCACCATCAGTGAGTTGCGCAGGCCGGATTTCTCCAGTTCCTTTTCACACAACGCCACGTTGACGGAATCGTAGTTGGGCTTGCCGCCGCCACCGCGCAGGACCACGTGACCGTAGCTGTTGCCCTTGGTGCGGATGATGGACACCTGGCCCTTCTGGTCGATGCCCAGGAAGCTGTGCGGGTGCGAGACGGATTTCATGGCATTGATCGCCACGTCCAGGCTGCCGTCGGTGCCGTTCTTGAAGCCGATGGGCATGGACAGGCCGCTGCTCATTTCACGGTGAGTCTGGGACTCGGTGGTCCGTGCGCCGATGGCAGACCAGGAGATCGTATCCTGAAGGTATTGCGGTGAGATGGGGTCCAGCGCTTCGGTGGCGGCCGGCAGGCCCAGCTCGGCGATGTCCAGCAGCAGGCGGCGACCGATGTGCAGGCCCTGCTCGATATCAAACGAGTCGTTCAGGTGCGGATCGTTGATCAGACCTTTCCAGCCGATGGTGGTCCGCGGTTTCTCGAAATAGACGCGCATGACAATGTAAATGGTGTCGCTCACCTCATCCGCCAGAGTCTTCAGCTTTTCGGCGTATTCGCGCGCCGCTTTCACATCGTGGATGGAGCAGGGGCCAACGACGACAAACAGGCGATGATCCTTGCCGTCCAGGATGTTGTTGATGGTTTCGCGTCCGGCGGCGACGGTTTCCGCTGCCTTCTCTGACAGGGGCATCTCCTGCTTGAGCGCGTCCGGTGTGATCAGCGGCTCCTGGGCAGCGACGTTAATGTTTTCGATCTGCTTGTCAGACATGACGTTGTCTTCTCCAAAATCAGCAGTTTGCGACAGCTTCTTAAAGTCAGGTGTCGCGTCGTGAGGTGGGCGGTCGTCAGACGGTCCGGTCACCCGGAACCCGCTCTCTCACTGGACTACCGGCGTTATTGTGATGAGTTGAGGGGCGAGTATACTGCGATATTAAACACACCAATGCAATTGCCCGCACGGTGTTTGTGACGGGCACCGCCAGGTGCGTGAATTATTGATCCAATCGGCTGCTTTTGGCCTACCCTTACAAGTATCGAGACATCCTATGGGGTTATCGTCACGACGGTCCGGATATCCTGCTGCGTTTCATTTCAGGTGCTGGACTCGACCGGTCTTGCGTGCTGCAATAGACCGCTGCTTTAGCTGCTGTGTCGTCGGTCCTCCAAGACTGTTCCTCCAGCCGACGATAACCGAATGACAGGAAACCCGATTTTCATGGCTCAACCCCCAGGCCGTCAGGCCAGTGGTGCCCAACAGCCGCATCCGGAACTGGTTCAGGCAATATTAAAGGGCATTCGTGTGCCTGAGTTGCCGTATCCGGTGGCGCGTCAGCAGGACGATGTCATTCCTGACTGGCTGCCTTTACTGGCCGACTGCTGGCGCGAACAGCAGGACAAGCGCGTTATCGACGTCCTCTCCGCCGTGGGGGAGACTTGGTCGGTGCGTCAGGTGAATGCGGCCTATCTGGCCGATCGCATCATGGATGTCTTCCTCCAGACCTCGGGTCTGCACGCGACCCTGGTGCGTCGTTGTGCGCGTCTTCGGTTTATTCTCGCCTGGCAAATCAGTGAGCAGGGTGCCTCTGCCATCGGTGCCGACAGTCCGGTTCACGGGTGGCTGGATAGCCTGCACACCCTGCGCGGCTGGAGCGATTCAGGCGGCCGCGCCGCGCGTCAGGTGTCGGGCTGGCTGGATGCCCTGGTTGATGTGGGCAACCGCTGTCTCGAAGAGCGCAATCTGGCACCCTTTCAGGCCTTTGCCCGTGACTGGCATAAAGAGCAGACCCAGAAGGAAGGTCGCATCGACAGGCTACGACAACGCCTGCTGGAGACTGAGCGCGGTGCAGCGCGGCAACGCGCCGCCGAGCAGATGGCTCGTGCAGTGGTCGGTCGGGCGCTGGGGCGACGTGAATTACCGCCCGCGGTGATTGTCTTCGTTGAGCGTTATTGGCTGCCGCTGTTGCGGCAGGTGATCTGGAGCGACGGCCTGGCCAGCGACAACGGTCGCCATGCGGCCAAGTTGCTGGAGTGGATGATCTGGGTGTCCGACCCCAAGCTCTCCGACAAGGAGCGGGACAAGCTCTACCACGTCGGTGAACAACTGAGCGACAAGATCAATGAAGTCTGGGCTCGCGTGCAGCAGGAGAAGCTGCCGGCGGATGCCCTGCAGGGGATCGAGGAAACCATGGTGGCCCGTCTGCGAGGCACGCCTGTGGATCTCGCACCGGTCGGCAACTTCACCTACGAGCCACGCTGGCTCAACCCCACGCCCATCGATTCGGCGGAAGTCCGGCCCTACGAAGGCGTGTGGTTTGTCGAAGGCGAGGATGAGGCACAGCAGCGCCAGTTCTTTTTCGCTTATCTTGAGGAAGCCCAGGAGATCCTCTGGACCAACGGTGAAGGCGTCAAACTGGGTTTGATGAGCTGGCATGACTTCCGCGACAGCATAGCCCGCGGGCGCCTGCAGAGTTTGCCGCCGATCAATCATTTCGGTGACGTGGTCTCGGACACGGTGGGCAAGCTGGAACAGGTGCTGCGAAAGCAGGTGGAAAAACGCCGTGAAGCCCGCGCCAAAGCCGAGGCTCAGGCGGCCAAGGTCCGTGAAGAGCGCGCGATGGCTGAACAGAAGCGCCAGGAAGAAGAAGCGCGTCGCGCCGCCGAGGAAGCTGAGGCCAGAGCCCGTGAAGAGGCCGAGGAACGCGCCCGCGAAGAGGCCGAGCAGACCCGCCTGAAGAAAGAGCGGCTGGAGATGGCGCGCCGCCAGGTTGACGCACTCAAACTTGGTAACTGGATCGCCGTAGCGGCGGATGCGGCCGATCCGTCCCAGGAGGCCCGCAAGCTGAAGTTGGCGGTGCGACTGAACGCGACCGGCAAGCTGGTGTTTGTCGATCGCCTGGGACTGAATCGCACCGAAATGGTCGCCGATGCACTGGTTGAGGCCATCGCCGGTGGTCAGGCGCGGGTCATGAGCAGTGAGGCGGAGTTTGAAGACACGCTGTCACGGGTTGTCGGCCGAATCAGGGTGGGGCGCTGATGAGTGGCATGGACTACGAATTCGGGAATCAGCCCGAAACCGAAAACGAACAACGGCGGGAGTTCCGGTTGACCGGCCGGGTCACTATCAGTCTTGAACTGGAGTCTGCGGAACCGGATGTCGGCGGCAAACCGCGCTTCCTGCGTTGCTACACCTCTGACCTGTCTGCCCGTGGCATTCGTATCGTTGCGTCGGAACCGTTCCCGGATGGGGCGATCCTGCCGGCCACCGTGGAGTTGGTGCAGGCCGGTCAGGAAACGTTGTATCCGTTGATGGTCGAGGTGGTCTGGTGCCGCCCCGGTGATGACGGCACCTGGCAGGTCGGTCTGCAGGTGCTGGAGTCCGATGACACGGCGGTCCTGGAATGGCTGGAGACCATGATCCGGGTCCTGGAAGACGACTAACCGCCTGCCGGCGTCTCGTCTTCCGAAGAGTGCCGGGCGCCCGCCAGTGTTTTGGGGAACGGGTCGAGCCCCTGTGACAGGAAACGCTCGGCGTCCTTGAGCGTATCTTCCGGCACCTCCTCCATGGGAATATGGCCGACGCCCGGATAAGTGACCAGTCGGGCGTTCGGCAGGTCGTCCAGCCAGCGCTGAGCGAGCTCCAGCGGCACCCAGTCATCGTCCTCGCCCCACATCAGCAGGGTGGGCGCCGTAATCCGGTAAAACGGCAGCGGCGCGTCGTTCTCGGCACGTTCCTCCACCATCTCCAGGGTTTTCATGTAGATCGGCCGGGCGCCCGGGCGCTGCGACATCTGCACGTAGCGTCGCACGTCTTTCTCCTTCATGCGACGCGGATCGCCATAGGCCCAGCGCAGCGTCATGGTGATGATCACCGGCGGCTGGACATACTGTCCCAGGAACTGGATCGGGAACGAGGTGCCCAGGTCGAGCAGCCAGGGGGTATCCTGCGGGTAGCCGAAGGGATCCAGCAGGATCAGCCGGTCCACCCGGTTAGCGTACTGCGCCGCATAACTGGCTGCGACAAAACCACCCAGGGAATTGCCGGCCAGCGTGAAGGTATCCAGATCCAGCCGCTCCACGAACTTGGCAAACGTATTCACGATGTTGGCTTCGTCGAAGTCGTCCGGATTTTCTGGCGCGCCGGTCATTCCGTAGCCCGGCATGTCCAGGGTGATCACGCGATGGGTGCGGCTCAGCTCGTCGACCCAGCCGTCCCAGGTTTGCAGGGCGGAAAAGATGCCGTGCAGCAGGATGATGGTGTCGCCTTGGCCCTGGTCGCGATAGTGAATGTGGTAGCCGTTGACGTCCATAAAGCGGGACTGATCGTTCTCATACCGTTCTTCCAGGTACGGCATGGGTATATCGGCAAAGCCGGTGGCGTTGGCCAGCGAGGGGCTGGCCTTCATGGCAGAGCCGATGCTGGAACAGCCGGACAGGCCGAAAGCCAGCAGCAGGATCAGGAACAGGAAACGGACGGTCAGGCGCATGTCATTCACTCCATTAAGCACGCCCCGAGGTTACTTAACTTTACAGGGGGGAACAGTGATGGAGTTCGACAAACAGGGAGAGGAGAGGCGGTTGGCGCCCGGCAGAGTGGGGCGCCAACAAGGCCGGCAAAGGGTTACTCTTCGAGCGCGCCCATACCGGTGATGTTGAAACCGGCATCCACGTAGAGGATTTCGCCGGTAATACCGCTGGCCATGTCCGAGCTCAGGAAGGCTGCGGTGTTGCCCACTTCCTCAGTGGTGACATTGCGCTTGAGCGGCGCCCGGTTGGCGTTTTCCTGCAGCATCCGACGGAAGCTCTTGATGCCGGAGGCAGCCAGTGTCTTGATCGGACCGGCGGAAATGCCGTTGACGCGGATGCCATCCGGGCCCAGGCCGGCGGCCATGTAGCGTACGTTCGCTTCCAGAGACGCCTTGGCCAGGCCCATCACGTTGTAGTTGGGCAGCACGCGCTCGGCACCCAGGTAGGTCAGGGTCAGCAGCGCGCTGTTTTCCTTGAGCATGCCGCGAGCGGCTTTGGCCAGCGCCACGAAGCTGTATGAACTGATGTCGTGGGCGATCTTGAATCCCTCACGGGTGGTCACGTCGACGTAGTTGCCGTTCAGCTCGTGTGCCGGTGCAAAACCGACCGCATGAACGATGATGTCGATGCTGTCCCAGTGTTTGCCCAGGGATTCCATCACGGCCTCGATCTCGGCGTCGTCGGCGACGTCACAGGGGAACGTCAGCTCGCTACCCCATTCCTTGGCGAAACCCTCGACCCGCGAACGAAGCTTTTCGTTCTGGTAGGTGAAGGCGAGTTCGGCGCCTTGCTGGTGGAAGGCTTCCGCAATGCCGTGAGCGATGGAATGCTTGCTCGCCACCCCAACAATGAGAGCGCGTTTTCCTTTAAGAATTCCCATGGAGGATCTCCTGATTCGTTGGTATAACGCATTGTCACCGATCGGCGTGCGTCGTTTAACTCGCTATTCGTCTAAGAGCCGCTGGCGCGGCTGTCCTGGGCCCAAGGATATCGCAAACGTGCCGGTTACCGAGTCCGCACTTCACCGGTCACGGCATCCTGGTAGAAGAAAGCGGCTTCCAGCAGGTTGCGGGTGTAGTCCTTTTGCGGCGCGCTTAGGACCTGACTGGCGTCACCGTACTCCACAGCCTTGCCGTCCTTCATGACCAGCACCTGATGAGCCAGCGCGCGCACAACGGCCAGATCGTGGCTGATAAAAAGATAGCTCAAGCGGTAGCGCTCCTGCAGGGAGCGCAACAGCTCGATCACCTGCTTCTGGACCGAGCGATCCAGCGCCGACGTGGGTTCATCCAGCAGAATCACCGACGGATGCAGCACCAGGGCGCGGGCAATGGCGATCCGTTGGCGTTGTCCGCCGGAAAACTCGTGGGGATAGCGATCCCGGGCTTCCGGGTCCAGGCCCACATCCTTCAGGGCCTGGATAATCATCGCCTCGTGCTCGTCCTGCCGATCGGGCAGGTGGACCATCAAACCCTCGCCGACGATCTCCGCAATCGACATTCGCGGGCTCAGGCTGCCATAGGGGTCCTGAAAAACCACTTGAATATCCTTGCGTAGTGGTTTGAATTCCTTCTGATTAAGATTCTCGATCGATTGCCCCCGGAAGCGAATCCCGCCAGAGCTATGCACCAGCTTGATCAACGCCATGCCCAGCGTGGTTTTTCCGCTGCCGCTTTCGCCGACGATGCCAAGGGTTTCGCCGGGTCGAACCGAAAGACTGATGTCTTGCACGGCATGGAGCCAGGATTTCGGGCGACCGAAGAAACTCTTGCTCAGCGGAAAACGGACGTTGACGCTATCCAGTTCCAGAATGGCATCGGCTGCTCCCGTCCGGCGCTCGGGTGGTGTCCCCGGCTCGGACTCGAGCAACATCCGGGTGTAGGCCTGTGTAGGTGACTGAAAGACGGTTTCCGTCGTGCCGGACTCAACGCATCGCCCTTTTTCCATCACGACGACCTCATCGGCGTATCGACGCACAATGGACAGGTCGTGGGTAATCAGCAGAACGGCCATGCCCAATTTCGCCTGGAGCGACCGCAACAGCTCGAGCACCTGGCGTTGCACGGTCACGTCCAGCGCGGTGGTTGGCTCATCGGCAATCAGCAGTTCCGGTTCATTCGCCAGCGCCATGGCGATCATGACCCGTTGCTTCTGGCCGCCGGACAACTGGTGGGGATAATACGTCAGGCGGTGTTCCGGATCCGGGATGCCCACCAGTTCCAGTAGCTCCAGGGTGCGCTTACGGGCCTGGTTGGGGCGCATTCCCTGGTGGATGGCGAGCGTTTCGCCGATCTGCTTTTCCACCGTGTGCAAGGGGTTCAGCGATGTCATCGGTTCCTGGAAGATCATGCTGATGC
Source organism: Marinobacter mangrovi (assembly GCF_016798325.1). Lineage (GTDB taxonomy): Bacteria > Pseudomonadota > Gammaproteobacteria > Pseudomonadales > Oleiphilaceae > Marinobacter_A > Marinobacter_A mangrovi. The sequence goes on along the minus strand of NZ_JAERVO010000001.1, from coordinate 995,574 downwards.
GGCGACCACGGATCTGGCGCATGCGCTGCGGCTTGGCCTTCAACAGATCCTCGTTACCCTCGAGCCGGATTTCGCCGCTCGGGTAGCTGGCATGGCGCTCGTCCAGCAACCGCAGAACCGAGAGGGCGGAAATCGATTTGCCGGAGCCGCTTTCGCCGACCAGGGCCACGGTTTTGCCGGCGGGCACGGCGAATGACAGCCGGTCGACAATGGTTTTGCCATCAAAGGCGATGGACAGGTCGCGGATGTCCAGGAACGCGGCCATATCAGTTCTTCCTCGGATCGAACGCATCACGCACCGCTTCCCCGATGAACACCAGCAGGGTCAGCATGATCGACAGCGTGACGAAGGCAGACAGGCCCAGCCACGGAGCCTGCAGGTTGGCTTTGGCCTGGGCGATCAACTCGCCCAGTGACGGCGACCCCGGCGGCAGTCCGAACCCCAGGAAGTCGAGGGACGTGAGGCCGGTAATGGCACCGGTCAGGATGAACGGGACGAACGTGATGGTGGCCACCATGGCGTTCGGCAGCATGTGACGGAACATGATGGTGCGGTTGTCCAGCCCCAGCGCCCGGGCGGCACGCACGTACTCGAAGTTCCGGGCGCGCAGGAATTCAGCGCGGACCACGTCGACCAGCCCCATCCAGCTGAACAGCAGCATAATGCCCAGCAACCACCAGAAGTTGGGCTGTACGATGCTGGACAGAATGATCAGCAGGTAAAGCACCGGCAGTCCCGACCAGATCTCCACGAATCGCTGCCCCAGCAGATCCACCTTGCCGCCATAGAAGCCTTGCAGGGCACCGGCGATGACCCCGACGATGCAGCTGAAGAACGTCAGCGTGAGGGCGAACAGCACCGAAATACGAAACCCGTAGATCAGCCGGGCCAAGACGTCGCGACCCTGATCGTCGGTGCCCAGCCAGTTAACCTCGGAGGGTGGCGCGGGCGAGGGCACGGTGAGGTTGTAGTTGATGGTGTCGTAGCTGAACGGGATCGGCGGCCAGATCATCCAGCCGTTGGCGTTGATCTCGTCGGCGATGTAGGGGTCCCGGTAATCCGCCTCGGTGGGCAGGAAACCGCCGAAGGTTTCTTCGCTGATGGTCTGCACCACCGGGAAATAGATCGAATCCTTGTAGCTGACGACCAGCGGTTTGTCGTTAGCCACCAGCTCCGCGAACAGCGTGACGGTGAACAGTACCAGGAAGATCCAGAGTGACCAGTAGCCCCGGCGATTGTTGCGGAAATTGCGCAGTCGGCGCTGCTGGATCGGGGACAGCGGGATGCCTTTCATATCAGCCCTCCCGACTTTCGAAATCGATACGCGGGTCCACCAGGACGTAGGTCAGGTCGCTGATCAGCTTCAGCACCAGCCCCATCAGCGTAAAAATGTAGAGCGTCCCGAAAATGACCGGATAATCCCGATTCAATGCCGCTTCGAAGCCCAGTAGCCCCAGTCCATCGAGGGAGAAGATCACTTCAATCAGCAGCGACCCGGTAAAGAACAGCATCACCAGCAGGCCCGGCAGGCTGGCAATGACGATCAGCATGGCGTTGCGGAACACATGACCGTAGAGGATACGGCGATCCTCCAGCCCCTTGGCGCGGGCGGTCACCACATACTGCTTGCCGATCTCGTCGAGGAAAGAGTTCTTGGTCAGCAGGGTCAGGGTGGCAAAACCGCCGATGACGTTCGCCGTCACCGGCAGCGCCAGGTGCCAGAAGTAGTCGCCGATCTTCTGGTACCAGGTCATCGTATCGAAGTCGGTAGAGGTCAGGCCGCGCAGCGGGAACCAGTCCAGATAGCTGCCGCCGGCAAACAGCACGATCAGCAGGATGGCGAACAGGAAGCCCGGGATCGCATAACCGACGATAATGGCCGAGCTGGTCCAGACATCGAAACGGGTGCCGTCCATGACCGCCTTGCGGATACCCAGGGGAATCGATATCAGGTAGATCACCAGCGTCGACCAGAGCCCGATCGAGATGGAGACCGGGAGCTTGTCGATGATCAGGCCGATGACGGAGCTGTCCCGAAAGAAGCTGTCACCGAAGTCGAAGGTGGCGTAGTCTTTCAGCATCTTGAAGAAGCGCTCCGCCGGCGGCTTGTCGAAGCCGTACTGCTTCTCCATTTCGGCAATCAACTCTGGCGGGATGCCCTTGGCGCCGCGGCTTTGCTGATCACCACTACCTTGCCCGCCGCTGACTTCAGAGCCGCTGCCACCGCCGGCCCGGGTGAGGGCGCCGCTGTCCATGCCCTGCATCTGGGCGATGAATTGTTCAATGGGTCCGCCCGGAGCGGCCTGGACGATCACGAAGTTCAACAGCATGATGCCGACCAGTGTGGGAATGATCAGCAACAGACGCCTCAGGATGTAAACACCCATCAGTCAGCAGCTTCCTCTTGCAGGCGAGAAGGAATCAGGGTTTGACCCACCAGCGACTGAGGTCATAACCGTTTTTTGGCGTGTTGGACGGTCGCGCCAGTTTGTTCCGGTAGGCGACCCGGTCCACGGCCAGATACCACTGGGGAATCACGTAGTGTCCCCACAGCAGGACCCGATCCAGCGCATGAGTGCGGTCCACCAGGGCTTGCCGGTCCGGCGCCTGGATCACTTTGGCTACCAGGTCGTCGACCACCGGACTGTTGACGCCCGGGATGTTGCGGGAGCCTGGCTCATCGGCATTCGAGGAATGCCAATAGTCGCGTTGCTCATTGCCCGGCGAATCGGACTGAGGGAACGAGCTAACCACCATATCGAAATCAAAACTGCGCAGGCGCCGGATGTACTGGCTGGTATCCACCTGGCGCACTTCAACTTCAATGCCCAGCTTGGCCAGATTCTTCTTGAATGGCAGAACCACCCGTTCGAAGGTTTTTTGCGCCAACATGATCTCGAATTTAAGAGGGCGACCCGACGATTTCTCCACCAACTTGCCGTCGCGAATCTCAAAACCGGCACTGCGCAGCAGCGTGATGGCCGTGCGTAGGTTATCGCGCAGGGTGGTACCGTTGGTCGTCGACGGCGGGTGGTATTCCTTGTTGAATACTTCCGGCGGCAACTGGTCGCGATAGGGTTCCAGCAGCTTCAGTTCCTCGCCTTTGGGCAGCCCTGAGGACGCCAGGTCGCTGTTCTCAAAGAAGCTCTGGGTGCGCGTGTACTGACCGTAGAACAGGTTCTGGTTGGCCCAGTTGAAATCAAAGCCATACGCCAGGGCTTCGCGGACCTTGGGGTTGTCGAAGGGGAAGCGCCGAGTGTTCATGGCAAAAGCCTGCATGCCTACGGGGCGGCTATGATGGATAGCTTCTTTGACGATTTTGCCGGAGGAAAGGGCATCTCCCGCGTAACCGGTGGCCCAGTTCTTGGCCGACGATTCCAGGCGGAAATCGTAGTTCCCCGCCTTGAACGCTTCCAGAGCGACAGTGTCATCGCTGTAGTAATCGAATCGGATTTCGTCGAAGTTGTTGCGACCCACGTTAACTGGCAGATCCTGGGCCCAGTAATCCGGATTCCGCTTGTAGGTGATCGACCGGCCCGCGTCGAATGTCTCGATGGTATAAGGGCCGCTGGTCACTGGAATGGTCAGGCCGGATTCTTGGAAGTCATGCTTTTCCCAGTAATGCTTGGGCAGGATCGGCATCTGTCCGAGGATCAGGGGAAGCTCGCGATTCTGGGTGTCGCCAAAGTCAAAACGGACCGTGAGTTTGTCCAGTACCTTGACGTCCTTGACCTCCGCGTAATAGCTGCGGAAGAAGGGGTGGCCCTTTTCGATCAGCAGTTTGAAGGTATAAGCCACATCCTCGGCGGTCATCGGCTGGCCATCGGAGAAACGCGCCTCGGGCCGAATATGGAAGATGACGTAGGAGCGATCCTCCGGGGTTTCCAGCGACTCCGCAATCAAACCATACATGCTGAAGGGTTCGTCGGCGGATTCGGTCAGCAGGCTGTCGTAGGCATAAGTCTGGAGTCTGGCGGCTGAGACACCCTTCAATACAAAGGGATTTAGGGAGTCATAGCCGTTGGCCACGATGCTCAACCGCAGTGTACCGCCTTTGGGCGCGTCCGGGTTAACGTAGTCGAAGTGCTTGAAGTCGGGACCGTATTTCGGGTCACCGTGCATGGCAAGCCCGTGCACGGCCTCTGCAGCGTGCAGGGCCATGCCGGTCAGCAGGAGAAACAGGGTAATGACGGTCTGAGAAAATCTGATCATGGATTCCGCTCTTTTTCGTTCGGACTGACCGTCACGTCAATGTGTTAGCGGTCAGGGACTTCGGCGAATATCGACGTAGAGTACCAGACTTTGTCCGGGCTGGAGATAATTGTTGAGGTTGAGGCTGTTCCAGCTTGCGATGTCCTTCACGTTTACGTTGAAGCGACTGGCAATCCGCGCCAGGGAATCGCCTTTACGCACGCGATAGCCGACTTTTCGCATCATCTCGGACGGACTGCGGCGTCCCGCCATGGCCAGTTGCTGTGTGTCGGGATCCTTGGACCAGATCACCAAACGCTTGCCCGGAATCAGCGGATCGCCCGGCGCCATGCCATTCCAGCGGGCCAGTTGGCGGACGCTGACGTGATTGTCACGTGCGATATCCCAGAAAGTGTCCCCCCTTTGAACGGTATGCTCGATGCGAGTTCCTTTGGCGTTGCGGTTGATCGACGCCTGCTTGTCCTTCAGGCGCTCGCTGGCGCTCAGGGCGTAACTGGCGTTGCCTTTGGTCGAGGTGGGAATCAACAGACGCTGATCCACGCGAATCAGGTTCGAGCGCAGGTGATTGACCTGTTTGATGACGTCTGGCGTGGTACCGAAGTTGTGGGCGATCTTGATCAGGCTATCGCCGCCGCGCACCTTGTAGTTCTTCCAGGACACCCGTTGGGAGGGATCCAGGCTGGCCAGACCCTTGCGAAACTGATCCGCGTTATCGACCGGGACCAACAGACGGTGCGGGCCCTCGGGTGACGTGGCCCAGCGGTTATAGGCCGGGTTCAGCAGATAGATTTCCTCGATATCGACACCGGCCAGGTTCGCGGCCTGGGCCAGGTCGATTTGGGAGCCGGTATCCACCACCTCAAAATAAGGCTTGTCCGGAATCGGCGGCAGGGTAACGCCGTAGGCCTGCGGATCGTCGATGATCTTGGCGATGGCGATCAACTTGGGGACGTAGGCACGGGTTTCCCGGGGCAGGTCCAGAGCCCAGTAGTCGGTCGGCAAGCCGCGGGCCTTGTTGTGGCGAATGGCGCGCAGGACGGTGCCGGCGCCACTGTTGTAGGAGGCCAGCGCCAACATGTAGTCGCCATCGAAGCGATCGGCGAGGGCGTCCAGGTATTCCAGCGCGCCGTCTGTGGCGTCGATAACATCACGCCGCTGGTCGTGCCACCAGCTCTGGTTGAGGCCATAAACCCGACCCGTGGACGGGATGAACTGCCAGAGTCCGGCGGCGCGACCGTGGGAATAAGCGAACGGATCGTAGGCGCTTTCCACCACCGGCAACAGGGCGTATTCGGCCGGCAGTCCACGATCTTCGGTTTGCTTGAGAATGTAGTACAGGTAGCGGCGGGCCCGTTTGGCGACGCGGTCGATATAGCGCGGATGGCTGGCATACCAGCGCAGCTGTTGCTCAATGCGCTCGTTGTCCAGGGTCAGGTCCATGCCGAATTGCCCGCGCAGGTGACTCCACAGATCGTGGGTCACGTCTTCGCTGGCGACGTTGTTTTCGGTGGGCTGTTCCAGGCGTTCGCGGGCCTTGGCGGCCTTTGATTTGAGGGACGGTTCGATGGAATCGTCCAGCTCGGTGGTGTCGTCCTCGGAGGGATGGCCCTCGACCGAGGCCTGAAGTTCATCGTCACCGGCCGGTACCGAGACGTGTTCGGATTCCAACAGCTCGCTTTCGCTGAGGGAATCGTTGTCGCCCTGGCCGGTAAACGTTTGGCAGCCACTCAGAACAGTGGCGATCAGCAGGGCTGTGGTTATTCTTGCTACAGTCATAAATTGTCCGGAAATAGAGGCTGACGGACCAAAAAAACGTCCCCGAAAAACAGTGACGCGCCCGTCAAGCGGCGAAGCTTCGCTGGATTCTATGAGAACCCTTTTCTGAGGGTCAATACAGCGCTTATTACGTTAACGTCAGATCATGTAACGACTTTTATCAGAACGAGTCCTTCGCTTTTCGGACTTGTGCAAAGATCCGGTCCTCACCACGTAAGGCAGGATCGACCTCAATCCGGCGTTTATCGACGGCGGCTGCAACAGCCGGATCGTCCCAGCGCATAAACGGATTCAGGGCGATTTCCTCCTCCAGCGTGGTGGGGAGTGTGGGCACCTGATTCTCGCGTTTCTGCTTGCAGGCGATCTCGAACGCTTCCAGCGCATCGTCTTCAGGCAGCAGGTCCCGGCTGAAACGCAGATTGGCCAGGGTGTATTCGTGGGCGCAGTAGACCCGCGTATTGGCCGGCAGGGCCCGGAGTTTTGCCAGCGAGTGGCGCATTTGCGCCGGCTTGCCTTCGAACAGGCGGCCACAGCCGCAGGCAAACAGGGTATCGCCACAGAAGAGAGCCGGCGCTTCGTCGATGTCGGTCTGGGCGGTGTGATAAGCGATGTGATCCAGGGTGTGCCCGGGTACGGTCAGGACCTGAAATCTCAGCCCGTGCCAATTCACCGTATCGCCCTCCGAAAGGGCAACTTTGCTGCCCTTGAAGGGCGAATCGGCGGGGCCGTAGATGTCCGGATCGAAGGCCGCATCCAGCTCTTTGACACCGCCCACATGATCGGGGTGGTGATGCGTGATCAGGATGGCGTCCAGTTCCAGCTGGCGGGCTTTCAGGAACTGGAGGACAGGTTCAGCCTGGCCGGGGTCGACAACCGCGGCGGTGCGTGTGGCGTCATCGACGATGCACCAGATGTAATTGTCACTGAAGGCCGGAATGGGAACGATAGAGAACATGGCAATCTGCGGCTGCGGTCGGTGGATGTAGACTGCTATGATAAGGGATTGCGGCCAATGGCCCAAATCCACAAAGCGGTGGTGGAAATGGAGCATCGCGGCATCGGCACCCATTGACAGCTGGATACACCATGGCCAGAACGATCGAACGAGACTATGTGGCACAACGGGATGCTTTCGAGGCCTGGTTCCAGAGCCCGTTGGGCCGCGCGCTGCTGGCCGATCAGCGCGAGCACATCGCGTGCATGGCGGAGGATCTGACCGGCGCCCACCAGCTGCTGGTCAGCATCAGCCACCGCTTGCCGCTGGCGACGTCAACCGATTTCAGTCACCGAATGATGACGACCCCTTACTGGTCGTCCCATTTGCCCGACGCGACGGTGGTGTGCGATGCCGATGAACTGCCGTTTCCCAGTGACTCCATGGATCTGGTAATCCTGCATCACACCCACGATTTTTCCGATCAGCCTCACCAGGTGGTGCGCGAGGCCGCACGGGTATTGCGCAGCAGCGGCTGCCTGATCATCGTTGGCTTCAACCCCTATAGCTTGTGGGGGCTGCGAAAGCTGATTTCCCGTCGCCAACATCCGCCTTGGAGTGGCCGTTTCATTACCTCCAATCGAATGGAAGACTGGCTCAGCCTGCTGCAGTTCAAGGTGGAAGAGACCACCTCGCACTTTTTCCGGCCGCCTATTACACGGGTGCGGGCCCTGCAGCGTTTGACCCTGCTTGAAAAACTCGGTGAGCGGTTGCATCTTCCGGCTGGCGCCTATTACTGTATCCGCGCCGAGAAGCGGGTGCCTGCGCGCACGGTAAAACGGATTCGCTGGCGTCAGCCCAAACCGGTGGTTATTCCCCTGGCCGGCGCCATGGGATCCTCCAGTGTTTCCCGACGGCAGGAACGCGACAAGTAACGCCGATCCCTGAAGAAACCTCAATAAAGGTAATCCAGTAGTCATGACAAAACGCGTAGTGCTCTATACCGACGGAGCCTGTAAAGGAAACCCGGGCCCCGGAGGGTGGGGTGCCGTACTGAGTTACGGGGACCAGGAGCGGGAGCTCCATGGCGGCGAAAAGAACACCACCAACAACCGCATGGAGCTGATGGCGGCAATCCAGGGCCTGAAAGCGTTGAAGCGTCACTGCGAAGTCGATCTCTATACCGATTCCCAATACGTGCGCAAGGGCATCACCGAGTGGATGAAAAACTGGAAAAAGAACGGCTGGAAGACCGCCGCCCGTAAGCCGGTCAAGAACGCGGACCTCTGGCGCGACCTGGATGAACTGACCGGGTCCCATGACATCAAGTGGCACTGGGTGAAGGGGCACGCCGGTATTCCCGGTAACGAGCGCGCCGACCAGTTGGCCAATCGCGGCGTTGAAGAACTCGCCTGAACCGCCTGATTCATCGACTTTTTATTGACGTTATAACCACGGGAGTCCTCCATGCGCCAGATCGTGCTGGATACGGAAACCACCGGTATTGATCCCGAACAGGGCCACCGGATTATCGAAATCGGCTGTGTCGAGATGATGGAGCGCCAACTGACCGGCCGCCACTACCACGTCTATATCAACCCGGAGCGGGAAGTTGAGGCCGAAGCCCTGGCCGTTCACGGGATATCCAACGAATTCCTGGCCGACAAGCCACTGTTCCGCGATGTGGCCACCGAGTTCTTTGAATTCATCAAGGGCGCCGAGCTGGTCATTCACAACGCCGCGTTCGACGTAGGCTTCATCAACCATGAATTCCGACAGCTCGGGACCGGCTGGAAAGTCGAAGACCACTGCGGCGTAGTGGATTCCCTGGCCATGGCCCGCGCCAAGCACCCGGGGCAGAAGAACAACCTGGATGCCTTGTGCAAACGTTACGGCATCGACAACAGCAACCGGGAACTCCACGGCGCCTTGCTGGATGCGGAGATCCTCGCCGATGTCTTCCTGCTGCTGAGTGGCGGTCAGACGGCCCTGTCCCTGGATGCAAACGGAGGCGACAGTGATCAATCCGTGGGTGGTATCCGGCGGCTCTCGGCTGAGCGTCGCAAGACCCGGGTCATCCGCGCGTCGAATGAAGAAAGCGAAGCGCATGATGCGTTGATCGAGGTGGTCGCCAAGGCGGGCGGTGAAGCCCTGTGGAACCGCATGATATCGGCTGCGGAAACCGCTGAGCCGGCAGGCGAATAACGCCACGGCAAAAACCAGCAAAATAAGTACACAAGGCCTTTCTTGAGGTACTTGAGTTTTGTGTTATAAGTAAATGCTAATTCGGCTATTTTTCGCGTGCGTTCGGGATAAAAGAAGCTCCAATAACGGGTGTACGAACGCAAACGGGTGAGGACGTAGCGAGTCAGGGACTTCCGGACGGCTTGCCTGCCTGCGTCTGATCTCGCCGCACATTGAATGCCACAGGTGGTGCCGGTTCGCCGGTCAGAGTCGTCACCTGATCACTCGGCAGGGGAAGCGGTACTCTCCGCAATGCATATGGGAAGCGTCAATTTATGGTTCAATCGTCACTCGCGACGAAATCTCAGTCGTTTGATCTGGTCAAGAATGAAATAGAACAGACCATCAAACAGGCCGAGAGCAGCCTCGAACGCTTTCAGGAGAATCGTGAGAGTGGCGAGGATCTCCAGAACTGTGTCGATTTCCTGAACCAGCTGCGTGGTATCTTCGTGCTTGTCGAACTGCGCGGCGGTACGCTGCTGTGTCAGGAAGCGGTGGCCGTAGCCAACGACGTTCCCGTAGGCGCCAATGACGACAAGAACACCCTGTTGGCGGCACTCAGCAGCGCCCTGTTTATCCTGCGTCGCTACGTGGAGTACTACCAGCAACAGCGTGCAGATCATCCGGAACTGCTGCTGCCCATTACCAACGACCTGCGCGTTTCCCGCGGCGAGAAGCCGTTCCCCGAATCCTGTTTCTTTGAAGTGGATGCCCGTAAACGGCCGGATTTCTGTGCCAGCCTGACGTTGAATCCGTTGGGTGGCGACGAGGCCGATTTCGACATCCACGCCCGGCGCATGCGCCTGATGTACCAGATTGGTCTGCTGGGCGTGCTCCGGGAGCGTAACGAACGCGTCAATCGCAAGTTGATCGCGCGGGCGGCGAAAGGGTTCGCGCGCCTTTGCAACGGAGCGCCGATGGGGCAGCTCTGGTGCCTGTTGTCGGTGGTGGCCGATACCATGCAGGACCGGGAGATGGGCTTCGGCAAATCCCGCAAACGCCTGTTCATGCGGATCGAGAAATACACCCGCGAAATTGTCTACATCGGCAAAGTGGCCATCGCCAAGGACGCACCGGACTCCCTGTTCAAGGAGCTGGTCTACATCCTGTATCGCAGTGGGAGCGCCAACCCGGAAGTGGCCCAGGTGCTTCAGGCTTATGGCATCACGCCGACGGAGTTCCCGGAAAACATCCTGGAGTCCCATCGCAAGCGTCTCTACGGGCCGGGGACCGATGTTCTGAAATCCCTGTCCAACGCGCTGCAGGAAGAGCTCAACCAGCTCAAGGACAAAGTGGACATTATCGAGCGGGGCATTGAGCCGGACCTGAACGAACTGGCCTCGATTGCCGGGTCGTTGGACCAGCTGGCGGCGACGCTGTCCGTTCTGGATCTGAACAAGCTGGCGGACCTGTCCCGCAAGGAAGCCGCCCAGCTGCGCCGCTGGCATGCGGAGAATCGGCTGCCTGAGGACGACGAGCTCTACAATCTGGCCAATGCGGTGCTGAGCATCGAGGATGCCACCTTGCAAATGGTCCAGCGGGGCATTACCACCGAGACCGATACCCTGGCCGTGGTGCCGGCCAGCCGGGAAGAGTCCACCTACCTGACCGAGGCCTACATCGTTGTGGCAGACGAGGCGAGGGCGGCATTGACCCTGGCCAAGCGGGCCATTACCGCGTTCATCGAGTCCGATTACGACAAGCTGCACCTGGCCAATCTGCCGGCCACGCTGCGCAGCATCTGGGGCGGCTTCATGATGCTGGAAGACGAAGAGGGTGCGGGCGTCCTGGCCCGGATTGCCGACTCGATCCAGTCCCGTCTACTGGACGCCCGTGAGCCGCCGCCGGCCACCGTGTTGGAAGCACTGGCGGACGCACTGACGTCTCTGGAATACTATATCGAAAGCATTGGAACCCGCGACGAGCGCAACCCGGATCTGCTCAAACTGGCAGAATCCTCGTTGGCGGATGTCGGTTTATAGGAGCCTCACAGAGGCTCCGCGAGCAGTTGGCTGACAGCCGGGGATGACCCGAAAGGTCGTCGCGGCCCTCGACAACAAGAGAGCCCTGTATGCCCCAGGATTTTGCCCTGCTGACTCTGGCTGCCGTCGGCGGCCTGCTGGCCCTGTTCGGTCTGGCCTTCTTCATTCGTCCCCGCTGGTTCTTCAGCTGGCTCAAGGGGACCTTCGCCATCCTCCTGATCCTTGCCGGCGCCTACATTGGATTGCTGGCGCTGGATCTGCGCCATTACCAGTCCCTGGACAGCATGGAAACCATTGCCACCATCGGTGTGACGAAGAGTGGCCCCCAGACCTGGCGCGTCCGCCTGGAGCGCGATGAGCAGCCGCCCCTGGACGTCACCCTGCGTGGCGACCAATGGCAGGTGGATGCCCGGATCATCCGGCTCGCCGGCCCACTGGCCTGGGTTGGCGTACCGCCGGCTTACCGGCTGGAGCGCCTCAGCGGCCGATACGTCAGTCTGGAGCAGGAGCGCAGTGGTGAGCGTACCGTGTATTCGTTAGGACAGGATTCCTGGTTCGATGCCTGGACGCTGGATCAGGAATTCGGTTTGCCGTTCGTGGAAGCGGTGTACGGTAACGCGACGTTCATGCCGCTCAAAGACGGGGCGATCTTTGATGTTCGGCTCTCCAGTAGCGGGCTGGTGGCGCTGCCCGGAAATCAACAGGCGCGTGAAGCCATGGAGGAGTGGTTTCCGAAGGCGGGGTGATCAGCAGGCGGGACGATGACGAAGGGCGATCCGGACCGAAGCCGCAGCACCGGTCCGGAGAACGGGCACTTAGCCCATGCTGAACAGTTCGCCCAGCTTGGTCGCCAGCATCATGTCGCCCTCGGCGCGCAGCTGACCGGCCATGAATGCCTGCATGCCGTCTGTTTCGCCGGAAACGATGCCCTGCAGGGTTTCGGAGTTCATGATCAGGGTGACGGACGGATCGTCGTGATCGCCTTCGTTCAGCTGGCAGGTACCGTCGTTGATGACCAGGTGGTAGTTTTTGTCATCTTCGATGTTGAACTGGAAAACCAGATCCATACCAGCAGCGGCATCGGCGTTAAAGTTCTGTTCCAGTTTTTCAAAAACCTGAGCTACAGACATTGTTTTTCCCTTTTGAGTGAGCGTCTAAAAGCGTGGTGCCGGTGCTGCCCGGGCAGGATTCCGGCGAAACCAGTTCGACTTTAGGGACCGCGCCAAACCCTGTCAAGCTCGATCGAACGCTTGTTTGAAAAAGGAATCTAACGGGCCTCGTTCGGCGTACTCACCCTCGGTTACAATCATCGGGTTTGTTGGGTCCGACAGGTGTGATCGGGCTCACCATCGACAACCGCATCGGGTAAACGGAGAACAGATTTGGAATTTCTGACGGATTACGGGCTATTCCTCGCGAAGACGGTCACTTTTGTGGTGGCGGTGCTGGTGATTGTGACCGCGGTGGTTTCTGCCGCCCACCGCAAGCAGGACGGTGACGAATCGGACGGGGAGCTTCACGTCAAACGCCTCAACGAGGGGTTTAAGCGCCTCAAGGAAAACCTGCACCAGAAGCTGCTGGGGGATTCTGACCGCAAAGCCTGGCAAAAAGCCCGCAAGAAGCAGAAGAAGGCAGAGGCGAAAGCCGAGAAAAAGGCCGCCAAGAGTGGCGAGAGCAAGGAGGACATCACCAGGCCACGTGTGTTCGTGCTCGATTTCAACGGCGACATCAAGGCGAGCGATAACGACCAGTTGCGCAAGTCCATCACCGCCGTCCTGAGCCTGGCGGAGCCGGAGCGGGATGAAGTGGTCATCCGCCTGGAAAGCCCGGGCGGCCTGGTTCATGCGTACGGCCTCGCGGCGGCGCAACTGGATCGTGTGCGCGCCAAAGGCATTCCGCTGACGGCCTGCGTCGACAAGGTGGCGGCCAGTGGTGGTTACATGATGGCCTGTGTGGCCGATCGCATTGTGGCATCGCCGTTTGCCATCCTGGGCTCGATCGGTGTAGTGGCCCAGCTGCCGAACTTTCATCGCCTGCTCAAGAAGAATGACGTGGACTTTGAGATCCTGACCGCCGGCGAATACAAACGCACGCTGACCATGTTTGGTGAGAATACCGACAAGGGTCGCAAGAAATTCCTGGAAGATCTGGAAGACACGCACGTACTGTTCAAGGAATACGTCGGCGAACGCCGTCCGGCCGTGGATATTGAAGCGGTGGCCAATGGTGACATCTGGTTCGGCCAGCGCGCCCTCGATGTTCACCTGATCGACGAGCTGAAGACATCGGATGAGTACCTGATCGATGCCTGTGAGCGGGCCGAAGTCGTTTCCGTCACCTTCCGCCGCAAGCGCACACTGCCGGAAAAACTCGGGCTTGCAGCCAGCGGCGCGATCGAACACAGTTTCTGGAAACTGGCCGGGATGCTGCGTCACCGTAACCTGCAGTGAACTGGCGTTTCGTCATCCCCGAAACCAACAACAAGGGAAGGATTTCAGATGAGCACCTATAAAGCCTGGCGAGTTCATGAAAAAGACGGGCAGTATGTCGGGGGCGTCGAAACCCTCGATACGGCCGACCTCCCCGAAGGCGAGGTTCTGATCCGCGTCACTCATTCCTCGCTGAACTACAAGGATGCGCTGTCGGCATCTGGTAATAAGGGCGTTACTCGCACCTTCCCGCATACGCCGGGCATTGATGCGGCCGGCGAGGTGGTGGAAAGCGCTAGTGGCACGCCAGCGGTCGGGCAGCAGGTTATCGTGACCGGCTACGATCTCGGCATGAACACCGCCGGCGGTTTTGGTGAATACATCCGGGTGCCTGCCAAATGGGTCGTTACGATGCCCGAGGGCTGGGACGCGCGCCGGGCCATGGTGTACGGCACCGCCGGGCTGACCGCCGGGCTGAGTGTCGCCAAGCTACTGAAAATGGGAGCCACGCCGGAACAGGGCCCTGTGGCCGTCTCCGGGGCCAGCGGGGCGGTCGGCAGCGTGGCAGTCGAAATCCTGTCAGGTCTGGGTTTCAAGGTTACCGCGATCAGCGGCAAGGCTGGTCAGGCGGATGCCCTCAAAAAGCTGGGTGCCGAGGAGCTGATGGGGCGCGACGCCCTGGATCCGGAGAAAAAGCCGTTGCTCAAACCGCGGTTTGCCAACGCTGTGGACACCGTTGGGGGCGGCCCGCTGGCCGAGCTCCTGAAGCAGGTGAATCCGGGTGGTTCCGTGTCCTGCTGCGGCCTGGTCGCCGGCCCTCAGCTGGAAACCACCGTGTTGCCATTTATCCTGCGCGGCATCAATCTGCTGGGCGTGGACTCAGTGGAGATCCCTCTGGCCGATAAACAGGCCATCTGGTCCAGGCTGTCTGGCGAATGGGCTTGCCCGGTGACCGAAGCCAGCGCCCGGGATATCGGGTTTGATGAACTGGACGATGCGTTGCAGGCGTTTCTGAAGGGGCAATCCGCAGGCAGTCTGGTGTTGGTGCACGGTCGAGGCTAACGGACCGTTTGATGCGCAGGGGGCGCCTATCGGCGCCTCAGAAGCTAAAGCGTCTGCTACACACTCGAGTTGGCTTTTTGAATGTAGCCGACGCTTCAGCTTCGGAGCAGCCCGCAGGGCTGCCAGCGGCACCCAGAGGCCGCGAGCGCATCTTTCCCAATGATCCACAAACAAAAAAGACGGCCCTTGGGCCGTCTTTTTGTATCAACGCAGGTGCTGATCAGGACGCACGACGACGGAACAGCGGTTCCTCAATGTCGGCAGCCGCCTGATAGGTGTTGCTGAAGACGTTCAGGCAATGCTCGGCCTGGTTGATGTCCTTGTCTGCCCGAAGCGCATAGGCGTTGAAACCGCAACGCTTCATATAGAACAGCTGGTCAAGCAGCACATCGCCCACGGCGCGCAGCTCGCCGGTGTAGCCATAACGCTCACGGAGCAGGCGGGCGATGCTGTAACCGCGGCCATCGGTGAACTTGGGGAAGTTCACGGCAATCACCGGCAGGTCGCCGATCAGGTCGGAGTAGTGCTCCGGCTCTTCATGGCTGTCGAACCAGATGCCGATGTCGTTGCGGCCGGCGTAGTGGTTGCGATTTTCTTTCCAGACCGCGGCCGGCAACAGGGCAGGGCCGTCCGGCAGGATCAGCTCCTGACCCTCTTCCGGGGCAGACACCAGGGTCCATTCATCGTTGTGGATGCCATCGTGGCGAATCAAATCAGGCATATACACGCTCCTTGAAGGGATCGATGCCAATGCGACGGTAGGTGTCCAGGAAGGTTTCTTCCTCGGTCCGCTTGTCGACGTAGACGTTGATGATCTTTTCGATCACTTCGGGCATTTCCTCGCGGGCAAAGGACGGGCCCAGAATCTTGCCCAGTGACGCATCGCGCTGTGACGAGCCGCCCAGGGAAATCTGGTAGAACTCTTCGCCCTTCTTGTCGACACCAAGTACACCGATGTTGCCCACATGGTGGTGGCCACAGGCGTTCATGCACCCGGAAATGTTCAGATCGATGTCGCCCAGATCGTAGACATAGTCCATGTCGTCAAAGCGGCGCTGGATGGCCTCCGCCACCGGAATCGACTTGGCGTTGGCCAGGGCGCAGTAGTCGCCGCCGGGGCAGCAGATGATGTCGGTCAGCGTGCCCAGGTTAGCGGTGGCGAAGCCCATCGGGCGGATCGCCTGCCACAGTTCAAACAGCTGGTCCTGGCGCACATCGGCCAGTACGACGTTCTGCTGGTGCGTCACGCGGACTTCGCCAAAGCTGTACTGTTCGGCGAGGTCGGCAATCTGCTCGAGTTGACGATCGGTGACGTCACCTGGCGGTACACCGGTTTTCTTCAGGGTCAGGGTCACAATGCTGTAGCCCGGTTTCTTGTGGGCGTCGACGTTGCGTTTGACCCAGGCATCGAATGCCTTGCTTTCGGCACGCTGGGCAACCAGGGCGTCCGGGTTGTCGTCCAGAGCGGCGTAGTCCGGCTCGGTAAAGAAGGTCTTGACCCGTTCAATGGCTTCGGGTGTCAGGCGAGTCGGAGTGTCCTTGATATGCGCCCACTCTTCCTCGACCTTCTCGGCAAACACTTCCGGCGTCATGGCCTTGACCAGGATCTTGATCCGGGCCTTGAACTTGTTGTCGCGACGGCCGTAACGGTTGTAGACCCGCAGGATCGCTTCCAGGTAGGTCAGCAGATCCAGTTCCGGCAGGAACTCACGGATCACCGGGCCGACCACCGGGGTACGGCCCAGGCCACCACCGACGTACACGCGGAAGCCGATGTCGCCAGCGTCATTACGGACGATTTCCAGGCCAATGTCATGCACCTGCACGGCTGCGCGGTCGTGATTCTCGGAGGCGTTAACGGCCACCTTGAACTTACGCGGCAGGAAGGCGAATTCCGGGTGGTAGGTTGACCACTGGCGGATCAGTTCACAGTAAGGGCGCGGATCCAGCTCTTCGTCGGACTGGACGCCGGCAAACTGGTCCGTTGTCGTGTTCCGGATGCAGTTGCCGCTGGTCTGGTTGGCATGCATTTCCACTTCGGCCAGCTCGGCGAGAATGTCGGGGACGTCCTCAACGGCCGGCCAGTTCAACTGCACATTCTGACGCGTGGTGAAGTGCGCGTAGCCCTTGTCGTAGTCGCGCGTAATGCGGGCCAGCCGGCGCAGCTGCTTGGCGCGCAGCATGCCGTAGGGAACGGCGATACGCAGCATGGGCGCTACCCGCTGGATATACAGGCCATTCTGCAGTCGCAACGGCAGGAATTCATCCTCGGCGAGTTCACCAGCCATGGCGCGATCAGTCTGATGCCGGAACTGCGCAACGCGCTCGTTCAGGATCTGCCGATCATATTCGTCGTAAACGTACATAAAACGGTTCCCGGATACACTAATTCAATGTGGCGGCTAAGATACCAGCTTTGCCTTATGCACTAAATGATTATTTGAAAATATGCTAATAGCCGATCGCACTTAAAAGCGATATGAAATAACACCTTTGCAAACAGGGGTTTATGTTGCGATTTTCGGCGTCTCCGTATTCGGTTTGTTCGATTCAATAAATCGATTTTTTGGATAAAAGAGCGGTTTGGACTTAATCGGAAAAGCGGGGAGCCCAAACAACAGCTAGGCTTAGGAAGGCTCGGGTTTAACTCCTGAGCCTCCTTCATTAAAAACAAGCGGCGAGGAGTGCCAGAATGAGCAAAAAGTCGTCGATGACCGACAGTCAGGTGGATGCTGTGGCGGCCGTCTGCCTGATTTTGCTGGTGGTTGCTTTTGCGGTGGTTTGGGTGAGCGGCCAGTAGCGCCCTTCAGGTCTGGGTCGCCAGGACCCAGCGCACGACCAGCGCCACGGAAACCACGAAAACGATCAGAAACAGGATACCGCCAATGATGTAGGGCAGTGGCGAGCTGCTGCTGAAATCATGGTGCCGATGGCGCTCGCTCTGGACACCGAAGGCGCCGGCGAGAATGCCTTGCATGACCTTGAGGACACCGGGTTTGCGAGGCGTTTTTTCAGGATCGTGGGTCTTGTCGTCTGCCATGGAGTGACTCCAGCGGGGCCGGCCGACAGCCCCGCCGTTGTCGCCCGACATTACTCTGCCGGATCGTACGCCAGACTCGGGGCCAGCCAGCGTTCAGCCTCCGCTTTGCTGATGCCTTTCCGTTTAGCGTAGTCCTCGACCTGATCCTGTCCAATCTTGCCGACCGAGAAATACTTCGCCTCGGGATGCGCAAAGTACCAACCCGACACGGCCGCCGCGGGCAGCATGGCGAAATGCTCGGTCAATTCCATGCCGGCATTGGCGGGGGCTTGCAGCAGGTCGAACAGGGCGGCCTTTTCGGTGTGGTCCGGGCAGGCCGGATATCCCGGAGCGGGCCGGATACCGCGGTAACGCTCGCGAATCAGCGCGTCGTTGTCCAGGGTTTCCTCCGGGTCATAGCCCCAGAATTCCTTACGCACGCGCTCGTGCATGCGCTCGGCAAAGGCTTCCGCCAGACGATCCGCGAGGGCTTTCACCATGATGGC
Organism: Marinobacter mangrovi; assembly: GCF_016798325.1. GTDB lineage: Bacteria > Pseudomonadota > Gammaproteobacteria > Pseudomonadales > Oleiphilaceae > Marinobacter_A > Marinobacter_A mangrovi. The sequence goes on along the minus strand of NZ_JAERVO010000001.1, from coordinate 977,409 downwards.
GTTGTAGTCGTCGTTTTTCGCCTTGTATTCCTCGGCCAGGTCATCGGCGCCAATACCCGCAGTCACCGCAAATCCGCCCACGTAATCACACTGATCGCTGTCTTCCGGAAGCAGATAATCGGACAGCGCCAGCATGGGTTTGCCCGGTGATTTTTCATCCTGCTGACGCAGGTGGTGCAGGGTGGTCAGGATCTCCTGGCGGCTTTCGTCGGTGTAGACCACCAGATCGTCACCGCGACGGTTGGCCGGCCAGAAACCGATCACGGCCCGCGCCTTGAGGCGCTTTTCCTCGAGGATCCGCTTGAGGATCGCCTGGGCGTCGTCGAACAGCGTCCGGGCGGCATCGCCGCGCTTGGGATCGTCAAAGATCGCCGGGTACTTGCCGGACATGTCCCAGGAAATAAAGAACGGCGTCCAGTCGATGTAATCGACCAGCTCGTTCAGGTCATAGTCGTCGAACACCTTCAGGCCGGTGAACGCGGGTTTGACCGGCTGGTAGCCGTCGAAGGAGATCTCCGTGTCCCGCTCGCGGGCGGCGGACAGGTCAATGAGCTTGGTCCGCTCGCCCCGATTCTTGCGACGCTCGCGGATCTTGTCGTACTCGGTGCGGGTGGACTCGACCAGCGGCTCCTTGGCAGTCCGGCTCAGCAGCTGTGAGGCGATATTGACGCAGCGGGACGCGTCCGACACGTATAGTGCCAGGTCGTTCTTGTACTGCGGCTCGATCTTGACCGCTGTATGCGCCTTGGAGGTGGTGGCGCCACCGATCATCAGCGGCACGTCGAACTCCAGCCGCTGCATTTCCCGGGCAACGTGGACCATTTCGTCCAGCGACGGCGTGATCAGGCCGCTGAGACCGATGATGTCCACGTTCTCTTCCTTGGCGGTGGCCAGGATCTTTTCGCAGGGCACCATGACGCCGAGATCAATCACCTCGTAGTTGTTGCACTGCAGCACCACACCGACAATGTTCTTGCCGATATCGTGAACATCGCCTTTCACCGTCGCCATCAGGATCTTGCCCTTGGCCTGCTGTCCCTCGGTTTTCTCGGCTTCGATGTAGGGGATCAGGTGGGCCACCGCCTGCTTCATGACGCGGGCGCTCTTCACGACCTGCGGCAGGAACATCTTGCCGTCACCGAACAGGTCACCCACCACATTCATGCCGTCCATCAGCGGGCCTTCGATGACCTCGATGGGGCGATCCGCTTCCTGTCGGCAGGCTTCGGTGTCCTCGATGATGTAGGTGGTGATGCCCTTGACCAGTGCATGTTCCAGTCGTTTCTGAACGGGCCATTCGCGCCAGGCCAGATCTTCCTCGCGGGCTTTGCCGACTTCGCCTCGATAGCGCTCGGCCGCCTCGAGCAGGCGATCAGTGCCGTCCTCCCGGCGGTTGAGCACCACGTCGGTGACCAGCTCGCGCAACTCCGGATCAATCTCGTCATAGACCACCAGCTGACCCGGGTTGACGATCCCCATGTTCATGCCGGCCTTGATGGCGTGATACAGGAACACCGAGTGGATCGCCTCACGGACCACGTCGTTGCCCCGGAACGAGAAGGAGACGTTACTGACGCCGCCGGAAATGGACGCGTGGGGCAGGTTCTTGCGAATCCAGCCGGTCGCCTCGATAAAGTCGACGGCGTAGTTGTTGTGCTCTTCGATCCCGGTGGCGATGGCGAAAATGTTCGGATCGAAGATGATATCGCTGGGGTTGAAGCCGATGCCCACCAGCGTGTCGTAGGATCGCTTACAGATTTCGGTCTTGCGCTTGAAACTGTCCGCCTGGCCCTGTTCGTCAAAGGCCATGACCACGACGGCGGCGCCGTAGCGCATGCAGGATTTGGCGCGGGCGATGAACTCGGCTTCGCCTTCTTTCAGGCTGATGGAGTTCACCACCGCCTTGCCCTGGATACAGCGCAGACCGGCCTCGATCACTTCCCATTTGGACGAATCGATCATGATCGGGACGCGGGCGATATCCGGCTCGGACGCCACCAGGTTCAGGAAGCGGACCATCACGTCCTTCGAGTCGAGCATGCCCTCATCCATATTGATATCGATGATCTGGGCGCCGTTCTCGACCTGATCCCGGGCGACGCTGAGCGCCTCCTCGTACTGCTCTTCCTTGATCAGGCGCAGGAAACGCTTGGAGCCAGTGACGTTGGTGCGCTCGCCGACGTTGATGAACAGGGTGTTCTCATCGCCGGTGAAGGGCTCCAGGCCGGACAGGCGCAGCGCCGGCTTGATCTCGGGAATCTGGCGGGGTGGATACTTGGCCACGGCGTTGGCAATGGCTTCGATGTGGTCAGGGCGTGAACCACAGCAGCCGCCGATGATATTCAGGAAGCCGTCCCGCGCGAAGGCTTCGATAATGTCGGCCATCTCTTCCGGCGTCTGGTCATATTCGCCGAATTCGTTGGGCAGACCGGCATTGGGATGCGCGCTGACGTAGGTCGTGGACCGGTTGGACAGTTCCTCGATATACGGGCGCAGCGCATCGGCGCCCAGAGCGCAATTCAGGCCCACGGAAATCGGCCGGGCGTGGGCAATGGAATTCCAGAAGGCCTCGGTGGTCTGACCGGACAGGGTGCGTCCGGAGGCGTCGGTGATCGTGCCGGAGATCATGATCGGCAGCTCGATGCCGCTGTCTTCGAAATACTGCTGGGTCGCGTAAATGGCGGCCTTGGCGTTCAGCGTGTCGAAGATGGTCTCGATCAGGATCAAGTCAGAGCCGCCTTCCACCAGGCCCTTGACCGCTTCGTAGTAGTTCTCGTACAGCGTCTGGAAATCGACGTTGCGATACCCGGGGTTGTTCACATCCGGCGAGATGGAGGCCGTACGTGATGTTGGCCCGACGGCACCGGCAACAAAGCGGGGCTTATGGGGCTCACGCCCGGTAAATTCATCGGCAATCTGGCGCGCCAGTTGCGCGCCGGCCACGTTGAGCTCGTAGGCCAGCGACTCCAGGCCGTAGTCACTCTGGGAGAGCTGCGTGGAGTTGAACGTGTTGGTCTCGATGATGTCCGCGCCGGCAGCGAGATAATCCGCGTGGATATTGCGGAGCAGGGCAGGCTGGGTCAGGTTCAGCAGGTCGTTGTTGCCCTGGACATCCCGGTCGTAGTCCTTGAAGCGCTCGGCCCGGAAAGCGTCCTCGTCCAGCTTCAGGTTCTGGATCATGGTCCCCATGCCGCCGTCGAGGATAACAATGCGTTCCTTCAGGGCGTTGTGCAACTGCTTCAGTCGGGTCTCACGATCACTCATAGGGACTTTTCCGGGTTGTGTTGATCTGAATCGGGGCGCGAAATAATAGCAAAGATGCGGCGTATAGTCGTTAGGGGGCTTGCAATCGACGTGACCGCCTTCAAATCCATCGTCAAGATCAATGATGATTATAAAGACTGAGTAAAATACTAGGTCTTTTATGTTGGCCCATGGTGCCTTAAAATGAACTCAAATTCTCAAGCAGGTTAGAGAAATGGCATTGGTTACCGTTACTGATTCTGCCCGGGATTACCTGGCGCAACTGATCGAGAAGCAGGATGTCGAGGGTATGGGTGTCCGTATTTTCGTGACCCAACCGGGCACGAAGCATGCGGAAACCTGCTTGGCCTACTGTCCGCCCAACGAGGTGGTGCCGACGGACGAAACGGTTGATCTGGACAAGTTCACCCTGTTCCTGGATCACAACTCCGTTCCGTTCCTGGAAGATGCGTTCGTGGACTATTCCAAGGACAAGATGGGCGGCCAGCTCACCATCAAGGCGCCCAATGCCAAAGTGCCGAACATCGACGAGAACGCGCCATTACCGGATCGGATCAACTACATCCTGGCTTCCGAGATCAATCCCGGCCTGGCGTCCCACGGTGGCGAGGTGTCGCTGGTCGAAGTGGCGGATGGCTCCATCGCGGTGCTTCGCTTCGGCGGCGGCTGCCAGGGTTGCAGCGCGGTCAGCCTGACCCTGAAGCAGGGCGTTGAGACCACACTCACTGAGCGTATTCCGGAGCTGACCGGCGTGCGTGACGTCACGGATCACTCCTACACGGAGAACGCCTACTACCAGTAAGCGTCATGATTCGACAAGAAAGGTGCCGCTGGCACCTTTTTTTGTGCCCGCCCGTTTCGTGGACTTTCCAGTCTGTTTTTTTTCGGCAGGACGGCCAATGTTACCGTCTTCCCGCTGGCCCATCATGGCTATCATAATAAGGCTCGCGATAGCCAACACAGGTTCCGGACTCTCTATCGGGCGGGTCCGACGATGACGTTTATGTTCCGGCTCGGCAGGCCCGGACAGATTGACTGGGGTACCCATGTTCAGCGATTCAACGCTGTGGTCCATTCCGTTGATGGCCGCTTTTGTTGGCTGGTTCACCAACTGGTTGGCGATCCAGATGTCCTTCTATCCGGTGAATTTCATCGGTTTGGGGCGCTGGTTCGGCTGGCAGGGCGTGATTCCACGCAAGTCGGAGAAGATGGCCCACATCTGTGTGGACCGCACGCTGCAGCAATTCGGTGATCTGAGCCTGGTCTATGAAAAGCTGGATCCCGAACGCATCGTCCAGCAAGTCGTCTCCCAGGTCACGCCGCGGCTGGATGAGTACATCGATGAGATCATGTACGACGTGCAGCCGGTGCTCTGGGACAACATGCCCACGTTTTTGCGCAACCGGATCTACCAGTGGGCCCGGGAGCAACTGCCCGCGCGAATTGAATCCCTGGTCGAGGATTTTGGCGACGACCTCAGTGACATCGTTGATCTGAAAGCGCTTCTGAGTCGCGAACTCAAGCGTCACCCCGACCTGATGAACCGCATCTTCCAGCAGGCCGGCGCCGTGGAACTGCGTTCAGTCATCAACAAGGGGGCCCTGATCGGTGGCCTGCTCGGTGCGGCGATCCTGCCGGCCTGGATATCCTTTCCGTTTCCGTGGTTGCTGCCACTGACCGGTTTCGTGGTCGGCTTCCTCACCAACTGGCTGGCGATCAACCTGATTTTTCGCCCCCTCAATCCGTTGCGGATCTTGGGTTGGCGGGTGCAGGGACTGTTCCTGCGTCGCCAGGATGAAATCAGCGACGTCTGGAGTCGCCTGGTCGCCGAAGAGCTGCTGACCGTGGAAAAGGTAGCCGACGCCATGATCAACGGACGGGAAGGCGGCCGAACCCGCGCCATCATCCAGAAGCACCTGCGGCCCCTGTTGGATCAGTCGGTGTTGATGAAGCTGGGCGCCCAGCTGAGTGTCGGAATGAGCGGCTATACCGAGCTGAAGAAGGCCATGAACGACAAAGCCATCCTGGCGACGGGGCACGTGTTCTGCGATCCGGAATTCAATCGCGAGCGGGCACCGGTGGTCGCCGGTGTTCTGGCCCAGCAAATGAAAGCGCTTGGCCCCGCCGAGTTCCAGGATATCCTGCGACCGGCCTTCAAGGAGGAGGAGCTGTACCTGATGCTGGTGGGCGGCCTGTTCGGCGCGATTGCTGGCGCGGTACAACTGGGTTTTCTTTATTACTGGCCGGTTTCGATCGGCTTTTAGGGCAACACACGGAGATCCCCACCATGGCGATCTGGCAAGATATTCTCGTACACATCGTGGTGACCGCGATAACCGTTCTGGTGGTGTTGGCGGCGTTCTATCGCTTCGTTTTGCGGCCGTACATCGATCGCAAGGTCGAAGAGCTGAAAGCGGCCGGTGACCGCGTTGAGCAACGCGTGCGCCAGGGTGTGAAGGAAGGCGTCCAGGAGGGGTTGATGGATCTGCCGGAGAGTACCTTCAAGGAATCGACCCGAACGTTCCTGAAGTTTGGATCGGGCCTGGTTGAGAACGGGCTCAGCAGCTTTCTCGGCTCGTTTGACGATCCGGAGCGACGGGACAGCCGTCCGGATTCAGCCCCTAACGGCCAGCGCTGAGTCGAATTTCTGGCGGTCGCGCTCATTCCAGAGGGCTTCCGCCCGGGCCAGAGCCGCGTCCTGGCTCTCGGCACGTCCGGCCTCATAAAGCGCGAGGGCGGCCGTGGAGATAACGGCGGCTTCGCCATACTCATCCGATAGATCGCCCCGCCAGACCCGCGCCATATCCGTCACATCGATCTTTTCCGGCTTCACGTGTCGTTGCGGGAAAAGTGCAGACCAGCTGTCCTCTTCGGTCACGAACCCGTCAACGTCCCGGCGGGCCCGGAAGACCTTCATCACGTTGTCCGGATTGCGTTCAATTTCTCCACCTTCACCCCGAATGACGGCAACACGCTCGTAACCCAGCAGTTCACCGGCGCCCTGGTGCAGGCCGGCGTAGGGCGGATGGAAAATGCCTTGCATCACTACCGGTGCAGACAGCGGATTGATCAGTCGGGACAGTGAATGCACCGGCGAGCGCAGTCCGAGAATCGGTCGCAGTTCGATCATTTCCGCCAGGCGAGGCGCGACATCGCGCAGGTGCATGTAGGACAGGTTGGTCTCATCCAGCTGGCGGGCGGCGGTTTCCCAGTCGTGGGCGACCGGAAAGCCGAATGCCTCCATGACGGTCGTCAGATAGATCCGCTCCGGTGTGTGCCCCTCGGCGCCGTGGACGAAAACCCGCAAGCCGGCCTCCGCCAGCAGCAGCAGGGAAAAGAAAAACCAGGGCGCGTGCCGGCGCTTGCCGGCGTAGGACGACCAGTCAATATCGACGGCCAGTCCTTCGGGGGCATTGGCCTGGGCCCGAACGGCGTCCACAAAGCCGGCCAGTTCCTCCGGTGACTCTTCCTTGACCCGCATCAGCATCAGGAAGGCCCCCAACTGCACGTCTTCCACCTCGCCGGCGAGAATCATCCCCATGGCATGGCGGGCCTCGACCCGGTTCAGCGACCGGGAGCCGCGCTTACCCCGGCCCAGAATGCGCACATAGGGCGCAAACGGATGTTCGCCGGGTTTGGTTTCGGGCAATGAGGCGTGTTCGTCGGACATGGCGTACCTACAGGCAGTTGGTGGGCCGGGGAAGCCCGGCAATCCGGCAGGCCACCTTCACGGCGCTGGTTCCGGGAAACAGCTGCATCAGGTAGATGCTGTTGCCTTTTTCCTCGCCAAAGTGCTGCTTGACGGCCTTCACGAAAAAGCGGGCGGCTGGCGGGGCCATTTCATGCTCGGCGTAGAAATCGCGCAGCATGTGAATGATCTCCCAGTGGGCGTCGTTCAACGCGATGTCCGACTCGGCGGCGATGCGCTCGGCCACCGGCGGCGTCCACGCCTCGGGATTTTCCAGAAAGCCTTCACTGTTGCGGGCGGGCATTACAACGGACATTACCAGCACACTACCTTATCTGCTTGAAGCGTCAGAGTAACAAATTCGGGGAAGTCTATGGACTGTACCTGAAATGGGTTGGTTTCCACAGGGACGCCGCGGGCTTCGGCGTCCGGCTGCAGTGCGTACAGCGTAATGCCGTCCGGCCATGACAGTGCCGTGTCGACGGTGGCCAGGACGGCGTTTTCCGTCAGCAACAGGCTGTCACCGGTCCGGAGGTCAGCCAGACAAGCGGAAAATCGAGGAACGTCGGGAGCCTTGTTCAGGATGTGCAGGCAGTTCATTACAGACGTACCACGTCAGTGAATTGGTTTTCCAGATCCCGGGCGGTGTCGACCGCCGATAGCGCCAGGCCTGGATCCACAGCGGACCCAAGTTGGTCCAGTTCGGCCTGAGTTACATACAGCGCTTCAATTCCGAAGATGGTGGCAGCGGACAGATTGCGGGAAACGGTTTTTTGTTCAATGCGCTTCGGCTGCTGGTCGCCGCGCAGCCAGTGGACGCCCTGTCCGGTGAATAGCAGCGCCACGGATTGGTCGAAGGCGGCGGCCGACAGTGCCATGTCCAGCGTTTCGCGTCCGCTCCAGTCGCCGTAGGGCGCTCGATCGATGACGAACAGGTAGCGCCGGCTCATGATTGGCCTCCGTTGAAATACAGGGTGCGCGTGCTGTCCTGGGTGGCCGCCAGCCAATCGCCTAATCCGGCGACCTGGTAGGGTGCCGATACATTGCTGGCGGGCTTCTCGTAGCGCCTGGCTTCGGAGTCGTCCAGCAAACCGCGCCTCAAGGCGGACGCGATGCAGCAGGTGGCCGGGATCTGGTGCTCGTTGAGGAATGCCCGCCATTCGGCCGGCCAGTCGGTTTCATCGCTGGGCGGGCTGGTCAGGTTGGAGGCCAGGTGCACGCCATCGCCATACAGGAAAACCTGGGCGATGGTGTGACCGCCGGAGATCGCGGCGCGGGCGAAGTGCAGGGCGGTCTGGGGCGCCTGACTGGCGTAGGGGGCACCGGTGATTACGAGGGTAAAGCGGGCGGCGTCCTCAGCAATCATGAGCATTCCTTAAACGGCTTAGACGAAAAAACCCCGGCGAACCGGGGTTTCTGGTACGGGAGACCTGAATGATATCAGTCGTCGTTCAGGGCGCCCAGAATGTGCAGCAGGCTGACGAACAGGTTGTAGATGTTCAGGTACAGCGCTGTGGTCGCCATGATGTAGTTGGTCTCACCACCGTGAATGATACGGCTGGTATCAAACAGGATGAAGCCAGACATCAGCAGGACGATGGCAGCACTGATCGCCAGGCTGAAGGCTGCGACGTCAACGCCAAACATGCCTGCAACGAGGGAGCCCAGAGCGGCCACCAGCACCACCACCAGACCGGCCATGAGCATGCCGCCCATGAAGCTGAAGTCCTTCTTGGTGGTCAGGACGTAGGCCGACAGGGTCATGAAGACGATGGCGGTACCGCCCAGCGCCTGCATGATGATGGCGCTGCCGTTGGACATGGCCAGGTAATGGTTGAGCAGCGGGCCGAGGCCCAGGCCGAGCAGGCCGGTGAAGGCGAACACGACGGCGATGCCGGCTGAGCTGTTCGCGGTCCGCGGCAGCACCAGCCATACCAGGGCCAGAGCACCCAGACTGCAGATCAGGCTGGCCCCCTGGCCGAGGCCGATTGACATGGACACACCGGCCATAATGGCGCTGAACAACAGCGTCATCGAGAGCAGGGAATAGGTATTGCGCAACACCTTCATCGCATTGGCGTCGATACCGGTCGTTGCACTTCCGGTATGGCTCTGGGCATAAGCACCCTGGCCGTTGCGAACTTGGAAGCGTCTGTCGTCCATCATAATCTCCAGTCAGATGGTGGAACGTTAAGGTTGGAACTTTCGAAGCAGTCTAGTGGCGCCTCTCTATATCTATACGGGAACGAAGGGCGATTCGCTTTACCGTGCTTGCAACAGAACCGCTACTAGACTACTTCAACAGTTCAATCAACCTACCCTCATGATAAGGGCAAATACGCAAGATTCAACGTCTTATCAAAGAATTTGTAACGCTTGGACCGAATTGTCTGTTTTTGGTTCAACATCATGGGATAACGATAAAATTCCCGTGAATCGCCGTTGACAGGCCAATCGATTCCGGTATCATGCTCCCCGCTGTCGCAAGGCAGCTCGCAACAAGCGAATGCGGTGGGCTGGCAGAGTGGCTGAATGCAGCGGTCTTGAAAACCGCCGAGGGTTAGTAGCCCTCCCGGGGTTCGAATCCCTGGCCCACCGCCACTTTTCTTCTCTTCTCGGCTTCCCCGAACGTTTCCAAAACGATCCGCACCAGATCCGGTGCAAACCACCACCTTCAGTGATTCCTGTGAGTTTTCCAGGGGCCGGATTTCGTTTAGATCGCCAGCCCGATCAGTAAGACCAGTTCTGACAGAACCACGCTGGCTCCCAGCGCATCCCCGGTATAGCCCCCCAATTGCGTTTTCAGATAACGGCCCCAGACCAATGCGACGCCAGCGGTGGCCAGCAGACTGATCAGCAGCAATGCATCATCCTTTAGCGTGCCGGTCAGAACGATGAGCAGGGTCACGACAAAGGCGAAACCCAGCCGTTTGGCCGGAAAGCCGGAGGCAACCGGTTTGGTTTTGCTGTGTTCGGACAAGGTGACGTAAGGCAAGTAGTGCATCATCAGCAGGGGCGTAAAACGCGAGATGGCCGGTGCCAGCAACAGCGCCAGCCAGATCGGCCGGGTATCCAGCAGCAATGCGGCTTTCAGCGCCAGGGCCATGATCAGGGCAGCCGCACCGTAGGTGCCGATCCGGCTGTCCTTCATGATCCGCAGCCGATCCTCCACCGTGTATCCGCCGCCCAGGGCATCAACGCTGTCGGCGAGGCCGTCCTCGTGGAAGGCACCGGTCAGCCAGAGGTGCAAAATCATCACCAGCAACACGCTGACGAGCGGGCTGAAAACCGCGTCCAGGGAGACGTAAACGGCGGCGTAGATGGCACCCAACAGCAGTCCTACGAGGGGAAAATACATGCTGCTGTTGTTCATGCGCTGCTGGGAATAATCGATCCGGACCGGCAGCGGAATCCGGGTGAGGAAGCTCACGGCCAGCCAGAAGGTTTGCCATTCCTGATTCAGTCGGGACGTTGGTGCGCTCACGTTCAACTCGTTCTGCCGGTGGAAGGCGCATTTTAAAGGGAAATGGTTGAATTGACAGGGGCAGGGGCGTCGACGTGTTAACCTGTGCGGCCTCGCTGCCTTTGCGCAGGGGTTGACGATGGTGGAACGTTAGGAGATCCGGCGGATGGCCGAAAACATACTGGTTCTGGGCGGGATTCGCTCCGGCAAGACGGCGTTGGCGGAACAGATGGCGGCTGATTCCGGCGCCCCGGTCACCTACGTGGCCACGGCGACGGCCGGCGATGACGAGATGGCGCGCCGGATCAAACGGCACCAGTCATTACGTCCCGATGAGTGGGGGCTGGTCGAGGAGCCCATCTCGTTGGCGCATGTGCTGGACTCGCAATCATCCGAAAACTGCCTGCTGGTGGATTGCATGAGTCTCTGGCTGAGCAATTTGCTGCATGCCGGTGACGAGGTGTTGGCGCTGGAGAAACAGCGATTCATTGATGCGTTGAGCGCTCACAACGGGCCCGTAGTGATCGTCAGTAACGAGGTCGGGCTGGGCACGATCGGCATGGACCCGCTGACCCGGCGTTTCTGCGACGAGCTGGGGTGGCTGAATCAGGCGCTAGCCCGGGTCTGCGATCGGGTCGTGATGAGTGTGGCCGGGCTGCCGCTGACGCTGAAAGCGCCGGCCTGATCCCACTCAGCGCAAGTGGGGTTCGGAAGCCAGCGGCGTATGACTCAGCAGGGCACTGAACTCCCCGTGTGGCGTCCGGTCAACGCGGATCCGGCTGCGGCAGGCAAAGGGCACGGCAAATCCGGAAAACGACTGGCTGAGCGGGATACCCAGCACATTGGCCAGGATCATCCGGATAACGCCGCCGTGGCAGACAAGCAGGATCCGTTTTCCGGGGTAAGTCGCTTTCAACTGCGTCCAGCCGCCCAGGACCCGCTCGGAAAAGGCCGTAAGCACTTCACCCCCTGCCGGCGTATTGGCGACCGGATCCGCCCAGAAGCGTTTCAGGTGATCACCGTACGCCGCCTCAATATCCGCTGCCGTTTTGCCTTCCCAATCCCCGAAACTGACTTCCCGCAGACGGTCGACCACCTCGACATCGAGCCCATGCTCCGCTCCCAGCCACTCAGCAAATCCGCGGCACCGTTGCAGCGGCGAGGTCACGATCACATCCCAGCGGTCTTCGCTTGAGATTGCTGTGCGCATCTGCCGCCAGCCAGTCTCGCTGAGGGGATCGTCCTTGCTGCCCCGGAACATGGGGCCGCCACTGGGTTCACCGTGGCGGATCAGGTCGATCAGCGTCGCGCCGTCATCACTCATGCGTCACTCCCGTCACTGACGCCGGCATCGGCGAAGCTGGCCATCTGGTTGTGCAGCGCGCACGCCGAGCGCAGCAGGGTCACGGCGGTCGCGGCACCACTGCCTTCGCCCAGCCGCATGCCCAGGTCAAGCAACGGCTCCGCGTCCAGCGCCGCCAGTACACGGCGATGCCCCTGTTCCGCCGAGCAGTGGCCGAAGTGCATCCAGGCGCTCAATGCGGGTTGTTGACGAACGGCCACCAGAGCCGCCGCCGAGGCAATAAAACCGTCCACCACGACGGGAATGCCCCGGGCTGCGGCGCCCAGGTAGGCACCGGCAATGGCCGCAATCTCGAAACCGCCCAGCGATTGCAGGACCGCCAGCGGATCGCGGTTTTTCCCATGCCGCTCAAGGGCACGACCGACGACCGTTGCCTTGTGCTTGATCGCTTCCGGATCGAGCCCGGTTCCGGCCCCCACGAGCGTTTCAGGCGCCTCATCCAGAAGGGCGCAGGCGATCGCGGCCGCGGCTGTGGTATTGCCTATGCCCATGTCCCCGGCGATCAACAGGTCGGCGCTGGCTTCGGCGGCCCGTGCGGCGGCCTGGTCGCCGGCGGAAAGGGCCTCTGCCAGCTGGCGACCGGTCATGGCCGGCTCTACAGCAATATTGCCGGTCGAGGGCGCAATGACCGCCTGTACTACGCCGGGCAGGTCGGCTGGCACCTCACCGACGGTGCCGAGATTAACGACCTCCAGTGAAGCCCCCAGCTGTTTGGCCAGCACGTTGATCGCGGCGCCACCGCCGGCGAAATTGGCAATCATCTGGGCGGTCACCGCCTGTGGAAACGCGGAAATCCCTTCCTCGCACACACCATGATCGCCGGCAAACACGGCGATATGAACACGGTCCGCGGAAGGCGTCTGGCGGCGTTGCTGGCCACACAGGGCAATGGCGGCGTTTTCCAGTCGACCCAGGGAGCCCGGGGGCTTGGTCAGCTGGTTTTGCTGCTCCCTGGCACGTTCAGTGAAGGCCATATCAGGCTCGGGTAGGGGGTGGGTCCAGGCAACCGGTAGGGTCATAACACATTCCTGCAGGGTGAGCGGGCGGACGATAGTCGTACGGTGCCGGTATGGTGTCAAGGTGGTGTCGGTCGAGTAGACTGTGCCGCTTGTCTGGAGTCATGCCCTGGGTCAATTGCCGGGCATTTACGTCGAGGAAGGCCTGAATTGTTAGCTTCTGCCGGTGTCTGTCTGTTTGCCGTGCTGCTGGATCACTGGCTGGGAGAACCCCGGCGATGTCATCCGCTGGTTGCCTACGGTCGGTGGGTGTCCAGGGTCGAGCAACGCTTGAATCGGGCTCCGGGTTCGATCAGCAATGGCGTGGCGGGGGTGATGATCCTCACCGTCCCGATCACGGGGGTTGCCTGGCTGGTCACTGACTTAACGCCCGACCCGTTACGGCTGACACTCGAGGTTATTGTACTCTGGCTGGCCATGTCCCTGAGAGGCCTCGCCGAGCACGGGCAGGCTGTCGCCGTTGAATTGGAAAAGGGCGACCTGCCTGCCGCCCGGAAGGCCGTCGGCCGGATCGTCAGCCGCAAAACCGAGGCACTGGACGACACCGGGGTAGCCACTGCGGCCACGGAGTCCATGCTGGAAAACGGAGCGGACGCGGTGTTCGCCAGCCTGTTCTGGTATCTCGTTGCTGGGCTGCCCGGGGTTGTCCTGCATCGCATGGTCAACACGCTGGACGCCATGTGGGGTTATCGAAACGAGCGATTCAATCGGTTCGGCCGGTTTGCTGCGCGCCTGGACGACGTCATGAACGCGATCCCGGCCCGTCTGACGGCGTTGACCTATGCACTGGTCGGCCAAACCCGAAGGGCCTGGCAATGTTGGCAGACGCAAGGGCGATCCTGGGAAAGCCCCAATGCCGGCCCGGTGATGGCAGCTGGAGCCGGCGCGCTCGGCGTATCCCTGGGTGGTGCGGCGCCCTACAGCGAAGGGCTGCGGCAGCGTCCGGTACTGGGCGCTGGGCCTGCGGCGACAGCCGATTCGATACGGGCCTCGATTCGCCTCGTCTACCGGGGCGTTGCATTGTGGCTGATCGCGGCGGTGTTGTTGTCGGTCATCCTGTGAAATCGGAAGGAACCATGGCATCTCCAAATAACCTGGCACACGGCGGGCGCCTCAATGAGGCGGTACGTCGCTGGCGCATTCCGAGAGAACAGTGGCTGGATCTGTCCACCGGCATCAATCCGGTCGGTTGGCCGATTCCGTCGTTGCCGGCGAGCGTCTGGCAACGACTTCCTGAAGACGATGACGGACTGGAACGGATCCTGAAAAGCTGGGCCCAAGCCGCAGAGAGCGCAGGTGTCCTGCCAGTGCCCGGTTCCCAGGCCGCTATTCAGGGTTTGCCTCGCCTCCGCGCTCGGTGCCGTGTGGGTGTGCCCGCTCCGGGCTACGAGGAGCACGGTCGTTGCTGGGCGTTGGCAGGTCATGACGTCGTGCCCGTGGAGGTCGCCAAGTCCGAAAACAACGACGACTGGCTCGATGCGCTGGATGTCCTGGTCTGGATTCATCCCAATAACCCGACGGGATTGCGGGTCGATCGTGAGACGCTGTTGCACTGGCACGATCGCTTGCAGTCCCGGGGTGGCTGGCTGGTGGTCGATGAGGCTTTTCTGCTGCCGGATGAAACCACTCACAGCCTGGCACCGTTTGCCGATCGCCCCGGGTTGCTCGTCCTGAAGTCCATTGGCAAGTTCTTCGGACTCGCAGGGCTGCGCGCGGGCGCCCTGTTCGGTGAGTCCGGAATTGTCGATCGTCTGGCGTCCGATCTGGGGCCCTGGGCCGTCAGTGGGCCGGCTCGCGCCATCCTGACTGAAGCGCTGACGGATATCGGCTGGCAAACACACACCGCCGGGCGCCTGCGCCGGGACAGTGAGCGCCTGGCCGGTTTGTTGGCAGGGGTTGGGTTGTCAGTGGCCGGAGGCACGGCGCTGTTCCAGTACGTTGTGACGGAACAGGCCGTCCCGCTGGCCGATCAACTGGCCGCTCGCGGGATTCTGATGCGTCGGTTTGAGACACCGACTGCATTGCGGTTCGGGCTACCCGGCGTCGAGAGCGAGTGGGCCCGACTTGAGCGGGCGTTTTGCGACATTCGGGGTGCGGGCTCTGCGGGCCATTCGTTCGACGATCCCCAATCTTCCGCGTTTTAACCACAGGCTGTATCGACTATGACCACCTTGATGATTCAGGGCACCACCTCCGATGCCGGCAAGAGCACCGTCGTTGCGGCCCTGTGTCGCTGGCTGGCTCGCCAGGGCGTCTCGGTTGCGCCTTTCAAACCCCAGAACATGGCGCTGAACAGTGCGGTAACCGTCGACGGCGGAGAAATCGGCCGGTCGACGGCGTTGCAGGCGCTGGCCTGCGGTATCGAACCCCACAGCGACATGAACCCGGTTTTGCTCAAACCCCAGACGGATTCGGGCGCCCAGGTCATTCTGCGTGGCCAGGTCCACGGCAGCATGGGGGCGCTGGACTACCACGCCTACAAAGCCGAGGCCGCTGAATCGGTGATGGCCGCCTGGCGCGCGCTTTCGGAACGGTACGACGTGATCGTGGCGGAAGGGGCGGGCAGTCCGGCCGAAATCAACCTGCGCGCGAACGACATCGCGAACATGGGCTTTGCCGAAGCCGCCGATTGCCCCGTGTTGCTGGTCGGTGACATCGAACGGGGTGGGGTGTTTGCCCAGTTGGTCGGTACGCTGGCGCTGCTCTCGGAAAGCGAGCAGGCTCGCATTGCCGGCTTCGTGATCAACCGGTTCCGGGGCGACGCGGGGCTGTTGGACTCTGGTCTGAGCTGGCTCACTGAGCGCACGGGCAAGCCGGTGGTCGGCGTGTTGTCCTACCTCAAGGGCCTGTTGCTGGACGCCGAGGACAGCGTCAACCTGGGCGGCGCCGAGGGGGGTGGAAAGCTTCGGGTTATCGTGCCGAGACTGCCGCGCATCAGTAACCACAACGACTTCGATCCCTTGCGGGCGCATCCGGAAGTGGATCTGCGATTCGTCGGCGAGGGCGAAGCGATTCCGCCGGGCGACGTCATCATCCTGCCGGGGAGCAAAAGCACCCGCTCGGACCTGGGCTGGCTGAAGGCGCATGGCTGGCCGGCCGCCATCACCCGGCACCTGCGTTATGGCGGCCATGTCTTTGGGATTTGCGGTGGATTCCAGATGCTGGGGGAGTGGGTGGCCGATCCGGACGGACTGGAAGGCACGCCCGGAAACACCGAAGGGCTGGGCTGGCTGGCGATCAATACGCGCATGGTCTCCGGCAAGCAATTGCGTAACGTTACCGGAAGCCTCCACCTGGACGGTCCTGAGAGCCCGGTGCCGCTGACCGGATACGAGATTCACAACGGCGTCACCACGGGGGCCGCACTCAACAGGCCGCTGGCTTATCTCGACGGTCGGCCGGACGGCGCGATCAGCGACGACGGTCAGGTAATGGGCACCTACGTGCATGGAGTCTTCGATCGCGCAGAGGCCTGTACGGCGCTCCTGGCCCATTGGGGACTGCGCAGTCGCCGGGCCGTCGATTATCAGCAGCACCGCCTGCATCAGCTCGATCGACTGGCGGATCAGCTGGAGAAAGAACTGGATACCGACCTGCTGCGTCGGCTACTGAAACTGAACGGGGAAACGGTTTGATGTCCGCCGACAACGCCTTTACCGACGAGGAACGCAGCGGACTGTACCGCGCCATTTTCGAGCGCCGGGACGTGCGCTCCCAATTCCTGCCGGACCCGGTGCCGCCGGACGTGCTCGGGCGCCTTCTGGAAGCCGCCCACCACGCGCCGTCCGTGGGTTTCATGCAGCCCTGGGATTTTCTGGTCATCGAAAGCCGTGAGGTTCGCCAGCGTGTGCTGGATAATTTCGACCAGGAAAACCAGCGGGCTGCGGACAATTACACCGGCGAACGCGAATCCACGTACCGCAGCCTCAAACTCCAGGGCATTCTCGATAGTCCGTTAAACCTCTGTATCACCTGCGACCGCAGTCGCGGTGGCTCGAACGTCCTGGGCCGGAATTCCATCGTGGAAACGGATCTGTTCAGCACCTGCCTGGCGGTCCAGAACCTGTGGCTGGCGGCACGGGCCGAAGGCATTGGCGTGGGCTGGGTCAGCATCCTGGACCAGGACAAGCTGGCGCAGGTGCTGGAGTTGCCGGAGGGCGTCTACCCGTTGGCTTACCTGTGTATCGGGTATGTGAGTGAATTCCTGGACCAGCCGGAACTGCAGGCCAAGGGCTGGCGTTCCCGGTTGCCGCTGGATGAGCTGGTGCACCATGACCGCTGGTCCGGCGCGCTGGGCTCTGAGCACCCGCTGGCGGAGTGGCTGGCAGAGCGGCCTGAACGGAAATAATCGTAAAATCGCCAGGATGCGTTGCGCCCGCCGTAAGAGTTGCATTACGATGGACGCCTTGAAGATGGGTGCCTCTCACAGAGAGGATAATCGGGAAGTATGGTGCAGCCTCACGGCCAATTCCATCGCTGCCCCCGCATCGGTAATGAAGATGTAGCCTGCACGAGCCACTGGCATTTGCCGGGAAGGCGTAGGCGACGAGACGGTCGACAGACCGTTTCCTCTTCGAGCCCGAAGACCGGCCCGTCACTTCGATCCATCCAATGACGGTGCGGCGGGCACCGGGGGAGATAACATGTCTGTAGTTTCCACGCCTTCCACGGAACGGGCGTCCCGTTCTGGTTCCCACGTTTCATCAGCCATCCAGCAGGGTGTGGTTGCGCTTTTCGGCGCGCTGATCCTTTATGCGGTGGGCTTCCTGCCGATGAGTGCCGCGCACAATGCCGCGCACGACACCCGGCACACGTTCGTTTTTCCCTGCCACTGAGCACGGATCATCACTGACAACCGCTGACGTTCGTCGGTCGACTTGCTGACCGGCCAACCGCGTCACGTGATTCTGTGTTTTCATCGGAGGGAAAACCATGTTCCGTTCATTGATCCTGGGCGCCTGTCTGGTTGGGCTGATCCTGGGGCTGGCCATGACGGCCTTTGAAGCATTGGGCACGTCGCCCATCATCCTTGCCGCCGAGCAATACGAAACCGCTGAGCCGGTAGCTCACCATCACGATCACGCCGATCACGACCACGGCGAGAGCACAGGCCACCATCATGGCGATAACGCCTGGGCCCCGGCGGACGGCGCCGAACGCCTGTTCTACACCACGGTTTCCAATATCTGCGCCGGTATCGGCTTCGCGGCCATCCTGCTGGTCCTGATGAACCAACTGCGGGAAAGGGGCCGAATGACCCCAAAAGTCCAGCAGGGTTTGTTGCTGGGCGCACTGGGATATCTGGCGGTGTTCATTGCGCCGTCGATCGGTCTGCCGCCTGAAATTCCCGGGGCCAGCGCCGCAGCTCTCGAACTCCGGCAAACCTGGTGGATCGTCACTGTGATGTTGGCGGCCGCCGGTCTCGGTTTACTGTTTCTCGCCGCGGGCTGGAAGCGGCTCCTGGGTGTGCCGTTGCTGATCGCTCCGCAGCTTTTCGTGCCGGCCCATGACGGACCGATGTTCGCCAATCCGGATCCCGAGGCGGTGCTGGCGCTGACCGAGCTGCATCACCGATTTATCTGGGCATCCGGGCTGGCCAATCTCGGGTTCTGGCTGCTGGCCGGCGTGCTGTGCGCCCTGGTGCTGAAACGTCTGGCGGACAAGGGGCGGTTGGGTCATGTCAACGCAGCCGACTGAGTTTCCGTTCACGGCCATCGTCGGTCAATCGTCGCTGAAGACGGCGCTGATCCTGAACGCGATTAACCCGAAAATCGGCGGCGTACTGATCAGCGGTCCCCGGGGAAGCGCCAAGTCGACACTGGCCCGGGCGTTGGCGGACATCCTGCCGATCGATGGTGAAGGCAGACGTTCGCCCTTCGTGAACCTGCCGCTGGGCACGAGCGAAGATCGCCTGATCGGCAGCCTCGACCTGCAGGGTGTGCTGGCCGATCAGAGCGTACGATTCCAGCCCGGTTTGCTGGCGAAGGCCGACAGTGGCGTTCTCTACGTGGATGAAGTCAACCTGTTGCCCGACGCGCTGGTGGACTTGCTGCTGGATGCGGCGGCCCGGGGCACCAACGTGGTGGAGCGGGACGGAATCAGCCACACCCACTCAGCGCGCTTTGCCCTGATCGGCACGATGAACCCGGATGAAGGGGAGTTGAGGCCACAACTGCTGGACCGTTTCGGGCTGTGCCTGGAGCTGGAGCGCTCGATTCCACGGGCGGACCGGGTGGCCATCGTCCAGCAGCGGGAAGCTTTCGAAAACGATCCACTGCGTTTCTGCGCGCAATTTGAAGACGCGCAGCAGACACTCGCGAATCGTATTGTCCACGCCCGGGAAAGCCTGGCCGCAGTGGCGACACCGGACTGGGCGTATCCCCACATCGCCGAACAATGCGAGGCGGCGGGCGTCGAAGGACTGCGCGCGGACGTGACCTGGCACCGGGCGGCGCAGGCCCATGCCGCCTGGCGAGGGGATGGTTCGATCTCGCTGCACGATATCGAAGCGGTCGAACCCTGGGTGCTCGCGCACCGGCGCACGACACCGCCCACGGAACCGCCGGCGCCCAAAGACGGCTCATCCGGATCGGACCCTCTCGATGGTCAGAATAGGGGGCGTCAGGGTGATGGCCGAGAAGAACAAGGGCAGTGGGGCGCTCTGCCGCCCGAGGCCCAGCGTACCGAAGCCGTCGACTGGCGCGCGCCACCGGCTTCACAGTCACAGCACAATGCCCACCAGCGGACGACAACCCCGGCCTCGAAAGCCCGCAAAGGCGATCACGCCGGACAGCGCCGCGCCCAACGCACCAACAATAAGCCGGACTGGTTTGCCACGTTGCTGACGAACCGGGGACGCTGGCCGTTGCGTGAACTGCGCTTTCGCAAGGCCCGATCCGGCCAGCCCGTATTGCACCTGGTGCTGTTGGACACGTCCGGATCCACACTGGGTAAGCGCCTTCTGGGGCGGGCCAAAGGCCTGGTGGAATCCGTCGCCCACCAGGCTTATGCCGCCCGCGAGCAGATCGCCGTACTGGCGTTCGGAAACGATGGCGTACAGCCGGTCCTGCCGAGGCGTCGCGCCCCCAAGGCCATGGCCGACCGACTGGATGCGACCCATGGCGGCGGGGGAACACCCCTGCGCGCCGCCGTGAGCCGTGCGGCGCAGCTCATCCGGCAATGGCAGCGCCGCGAGCCGGGGCTGCATATCCGAACCTACCTGATTACGGACGGCCGCACGCGCCAACCCCTGCATGATTTACCCAGGCTGGGTGACTGCGTCGTCGTCGACACCGAACAGTCCGCCATCAAGCGAGGCCGCGGCCCGCAGATTGCTGAACAACTGGGCGCGCTGTACCAGACACTGCCCGCCATGGAGGCCTTATGAGCGACACAACACACGCCAGCCGGATGCAAAAGAAAAAGGACGTGGTGGACGGCCGCATTGCCCGGGCGACAGAGGAACGGGGCGTGCTGATCCTGCTCAAGGGAAACGGCAAGGGCAAAAGCAGTTCCGCTTTCGGGACGCTGGCCCGGTCTCTCGGCCATGGTCAGAAAGGGGCGGTTATCCAGTTCATCAAGGGACGGCGGGAAACCGGCGAATACCGCTTTTTCCGGGAACACCCCAACCTCGACTGGCACATCATGGGCCACGGCTTCACCTGGGAAACCCAGGACCGGGAGCAGGACATCGAAGCGGCCCAGGCCGCCTGGAAGATTGCGGCTGACCTGCTCCGGGATCCGGCTTACCAGCTCATCGTCTTCGATGAGATGAGTTACATGTTCAAGTACGGCTACCTGGATGCGGAACCGGTCGTGGCCGCTCTGCAACAGCGCCCCCGCCATCAGAGCGTGATTATCACCGGGCGCACCATGGCCCAGCCGCTGCAGGCGATCGCCGACACCATCAGCGTGGTCCAGGACGAACGCCATGCGTTTCGTGGCGGTGTCAAAGCCCAGGCCGGGATCGAATTCTGATGAGTGCTCCGGAGTCTACCAACGCCACCGGCAGCGCCCGTTGCCCTGCGGTCTTCATTGCAGCGCCTGCCTCGGGTCAGGGCAAAACCACGGTCACCGCCGCGCTGGCCCGACTGCTCCGCAACCAGGGCAAGGTGGTGCGGGTCTTCAAGACCGGCCCGGACTACCTCGATCCCCAGATTCTGGAGCAGGCCTCGGGGCAACCGGTCGACCAGCTCGATCTCTGGATGGCCGGGGAAGCGTACTGTCGCCAGCGTCTCCATCAAGCTGCCACACAGGCGGATCTGATCCTGGTGGAAGGCGCCATGGGCCTGTTCGACGGCGAGCCCTCCAGTGCGGACCTGGCCGCCCGCTTTGGCATTCCCATGATGGTGGTCATGGACGTCAAGGGCATGGCCCAGACCGCTGCCGCATTGATGACGGGCCTGGCCGGGTTTCGTCAGGACGTCCGTATCCTGGGACTGATCGCCAACAACTGCGGTTCACAACGCCATCGCGAGCTGATCGAACAGGCGCTCCCGGATTCGGTGCCCATGCTGGCCTGCGTGGCCCGCAATGCGGAGATGACGTTGCCGGAGCGGCACCTGGGGCTGGTGCAGGCGGCGGAAATCCGGGACGACCTGGAAACCCGTTTCGATGCGGGCGCCCGGGCCCTGGAAGCCGAAGGGCTGGCCGCGTATCTGCTGGCCCAGCCTCCGGTGCATTTTGACGCCGCTGTGATCGACGACGAAGAGAGCCTGCCGTCACTCTTGGGTTGCACGATTGCGGTAGCCCGCGACGCCGCCTTCAGCTTCCTCTATCAGGCCAACCTGGACCTGCTGGAAGCCATGGGCGCCGAGCTTCGCTTCTTCTCGCCGTTAGCGGACCCCGCGGTGCCGGTCAGCGATGCCCTGTGGCTCCCGGGCGGTTACCCGGAGCTCCATGGTGGTCAACTGGCGACGAACCAGGCCATGGCGGCTTCCATCCGAGCCTTCCACGAGGCTGGCAAACCGATACTCGCGGAATGCGGCGGGTTGCTCTATTGCCTGCAAAGCCTGACCGATTACGACGGACAGACTCACCCAATGCTGGGCCTGCTGCCCGGTGATGGCTGGATGCGCAGCCGGCGCGGTTGCCAGGGCATGCAGACGGCTGACCTGCCCGAAGGCCCGGTACGCGCCCACGCCCATCATCGCTCCATTGCCGAAGGCACGCCCGAGCCGATCGCCTTTGGTCGCCGACAGCGTCATCCCGCCCCCGGTGAAGCCATTTTTCGCCAGCGGCAGCTGACGGCCACCTATCTCCACCTCTTTTTCCCGAACAATCCGGCGGCCATTGCCCGGCTGTTTGGTGCCGAAGCGCCACAGCCTGCAACCGTCGTTGAAACCGAGGAGTGCCAAGGATGCAACTGAACAAGATTCCCGCCACCGTCGTGACCGGCTTCCTGGGCAGCGGCAAGACCACGCTGCTGGCCAGCATCCTGCGCCAGGTGACGGGCAAGCGCATCGCCGTCATCGTCAACGAATTCGGCGAGCAGGACATCGATTCCAACCTGTTGCGCAGTTGCGCCCTGGGCTGCGAGGACGAACAGCCGGTTGAAGGGGAAGAGAGCGGCATCTATGAACTGGCCAATGGCTGCATTTGCTGCACCGTGGAGGAGGAGTTCCTGCCGGTGATGAAGAAGCTGGTGGAGCGCCGTGCCGACATCGATCACATCCTGATCGAAACCAGTGGTCTGGCTCTGCCCAAGCCTCTCGTTCAGGCCTTCAACTGGCCGGACGTGCGCCAGCATTGCACGGTCGACGCGATTATTACCGTGGTGGATGGTCCCGCTGTGGCCGCAGGCCGTTATGCCAGTGATGAAGACAAGGTCGAAGCCCAGCGTCGCGCCGACGAGAACCTGGATCACGACCCGAGCCTGCGGGAATTACTGGACGATCAGCTCGGTGCTGCCGACCTGGTACTGGTCAGCAAGACCGACCTGTTGAGCCCGGAGGAGCGGCAGCGGGTGGAAGATCTGGTTCGCAATCAGGTGGCCCCGGCGGTGAAGTCGCTGTTCATCGATCAGGCCACGCTGGCCGACGACACCGCGCAACTCGAGGCCCTGATGGGCATCGGTGCAGCCAGTGAAAACAACATCGATCGCATCGACAACCATCACGATCGCTACCACGCCGAAGGCGCCCATCACGACCACGCCCACGACCACTTCGACTCCTGCGTCATCAGCCTGGGCGAAGTGGATGCCGAAGCCTTTGCCGGGGCCTTGCAGCAGCTGCTCAAAGACAACGAAATCTATCGGGCCAAAGGGTTTGCGGCGATTCCGGGCAAGCCCCTGCGCCAGGTGGTGCAGGCCGTCGGGGAGCGACTGGACCGTCATTTTGACCGCCTCTGGGGCGCCGATGAGCCGCGTCGCACGCAACTGGTGATGATCGGCAAACACCTCGACACCGATGCGCTTCGTACCGCGCTGGCGTCAACCGAGATCGCAGCGACCGCCTGATGCACCTGTTCGCCGCCAAACCCGGAGGCTTCGTCGACGATGAGGGCATCGTCGATCTGCAGCAGACCCCGGCTGACGTCGTCATCCTGTCCGCCGCCGACAGCAGTCTGTCGGCGCTGGCGCTGGCCGTCGATCGTCTGGGGGAAGGCTATCCGTCAGTACGGCTGGCGAACTGGATGAACCTGGTCAAACCCGCTGCCTACGATCTTTACGAGGATCGCGTTCTTGAAGGGGCACGGTTGGTGATCGTCTCCCTGCTGGGCGGCAGCGCGTATTGGCCTTATGGCTTCGAGCGCTTGCAGGTCTGGGCCGAAGCGAAAGCCGGGCGGCAGCTGATCGTCGTACCAGGGTGCGACGCCCCGGACGATGCACTGCTGGATGCGTCGACGACTCCTTATGAGGACGCCCATCGCGTCTGGCGTTTTCTCCGGGAAGGCGGTGCCGACAACGCCGAGCAGCTTCTGCGGTTCATTGGCGAGCGTTGCCTGGGATTGGATCTTGAATGGCGAGAGCCCCGTGCCGTCCCGGAAGCATTGTTGTACGCCCCTGGAACCGTCGGCCAGGAAACGACCCTCAGGGAATGGCAGTTCGGTCGCGCCCCGGACCGCCCCGTGTGTTTGCTGGTGTTCTACCGCAGTCATCTGTTGGGCGCCAATACCGCCGTTCTGGACGGTCTGATCGACGCGCTCAGGACGGAAGGGCTGGAGCCTCTGCCTGTGGCGGTGGCATCGCTGAAGGAAGCACGTTGTGTCGCCTTCGTGAATCACCTGATTGAGCACACCGGCGCAGGCCTGATCGTCAACACGACCGGGTTTTCGGTCAATCGCAGCTCGGACGATACCGTGTTATCGAGTGGGGCCGAGCCGGAAGGTCCTTTTACCGGGCGACCGGTGGTCCTCCAGGCCATGTTGTCCAGCAGCACCGAAGAGGACTGGGTCGACCAGAGTGGCGGCTTGCGATCCCGGGATGTGGCGATGCAAGTGGTTCTGCCGGAGATGGACGGGCGCATCATCACCCGGGCGATCGGCTTCAAGGCGGAAGCCCATTTCAGCGACCGTTGCCAGATGTCCGTGATTCGCCACGTGCTGCACCCCGAGCGGGCCCGATTCGTTGCCCGACTGGCAAGAGGCTTTACCACGCTGCGGGAAAAACCGAATGCCCACAAACGGGTAGCCCTGGTGCTGGCCAATTACCCCAACCGGGACGGCCGCATCGGCAACGGCGTGGGGCTGGATACACCGGCGTCCACGGTTCGGATCCTGCAGGCGTTGGCGGCTCACGGGTATCCCATCGAAGATCTCCCGGCAAACGGCGATGCATTGATTGAACAACTGCAGGGCGCCGTGACCAACCAACCCGGGTCCATCGACCTTCGGCCCTGCTGGCAGAGCCTGGCCGTCGAGGACTATCTGGCCTGGTTTCAAACGTTGCCCCAGGCGTTGCAGGACAGCGTCCGCCTGCGCTGGGGCGAACCCGCCGACGATCCCAAGTACCGCCAGGGGCGACTGATGATCGCGGGTATCCGGCTGGGCGAGACGTTTGTCGGCATCCAGCCGGAGCGGGACTTTATCGACGATCCGACCCAGAGCTACCACGATACCGAACTGGTCCCGCCCCACAGCTACCTGGCGTTCTATCTTTGGCTGCGAGAGTTCTACCGGGTGGATGCGGTGGTTCATGTGGGCAAACACGGCAACCTGGAGTGGCTGCCGGGTAAGAGCACCGCGCTGTCGGCCGACTGCTGGCCGGACATTGCCCTGGGGCCGCTGCCGCATTTCTATCCATTTATCGTCAACGATCCGGGCGAGGGCGCCCAGGCCAAACGTCGCTCCCAGGCCGTGATCATCGATCACCTCATGCCACCGCTGGCCCGGGCTGAACTCTATGGCCCGATGGCCGAACTGGAGGCACTGACCGACGAATACTACCAGGCCCTGGGCATGGACCCCCGCCGGGAAGACGTGCTGCGCCGTCGCATTGTGGACCACCTGCGGGCGACCGGCATCGACCGGGAGTTGGCGCAGGACATCGACGTCGGTTGCGATGAAGCGCTGCTCAACGAGCTGGATACCTATCTGTGCGACATCAAGGAAGCGCAGATCCGCCATGGGCTCCACGTGCTGGGGACGCTACCCGAACCTGACAAGCTGGCTGGCACGCTGGTCGCGATCCTGCGCCTGCCCAGAGGCGAATCCGTCGCCGATCGGGGGTTGCTCCATAACCTCGCCGCCGATCTTGGGCTGGGCGATTTCGATCCCCTGGCGGCTGGCGCGGAAGCCTGGACCGGGCCGCAGCACGAGGCGCTGTTACGTCTCGATGAAGCGCCCTGGCGAACGGCTGCCGATACCCGGGAGCGGCTGGAAAAACTCGCGGAGCGACTGGTTCACGATGCGGTCCTCGGCGACGGTGAGCCCGAAGCGCTGGCCGGCGACTATCCATTAACGGCGATCCAACTCCGCTTTGCCCGGGACACCGTATTCGCGTCGATGCAGCGCGGTACGGAGCTGGAAATCCAGTCCCTGCTGGACGGCCTGTCCGGTTGCAGCGTGCCGCCGGGCCCCAGTGGCGCACCCAGTCGCGGCCGCCTGGATACGCTGCCGACCGGACGGAATTTTTTCACCGTCGACAATCGCTCCATTCCATCGCCGGCGGCCTGGTCGTTGGGAGAGAAATCCGCCCAGGCCTTTATCGAACGTTATTTGCAGGACAACGGGGATTTCCCTCGTCGTCTGGGCCTCTCGATTTGGGGCACGGCCACCATGCGTACGGGCGGTGACGATATCGCCCAGGCGTTCGCGTTGATGGGGGTTCGTCCGGTCTGGTCGGCGGGTTCGCAGCGGGTGATCGATGTCGAAGTGATTCCCACCATGCTGCTGCAGCGACCGCGGGTGGACGTCACGCTTCGGGTATCGGGCTTTTTCCGAGACGCTTTCCCGAACGTGATCCGACTTTACGACGCAGCGGTGCAGGCCGTGGCCCGTTACGAGGAGCCCGGCCAAGACAACACCGTTCGGGAGGCCGTCCAGGCGCGCCAACGAACCCTGATGGCCGAAGGCCTCGATGAAGGGGACGCCTTTCGCCAGGCCAGCTACCGGGTCTTCGGCAGCAAGCCCGGCGAGTACGGCACCGGCCTCAATCGCCTGATCGACGGCCGCCACTGGCGCACCGCCGACGACCTGGCCGATGCCTATCTCAAGGCCGGCGCCTACGCTTATGGGCAGTCGGACGAAACCGGCGTCCTGGCGCGCGAGGCGTTCGAACGACAGCTCGGTGAGCTGGACGCGGTGATGCAGAACCAGGACAACCGCGAGCACGACATCCTCGACTCCAACACCTACTACGCCTTCCAGGGCGGCATGGCGAACGCCAGCCGGGCGATCGGTGGCCAGGCGCCGGCGATCTACCACGCCGACCACGCCAACCCCGCGCGGCCACACATTCGAACGCTGAACCAGGAACTCAACCGTGTGATCCGTTCCCGGGTACTCAATCCGAAATGGATCGAGGCCATGCGGGAGCACGGCTACAAGGGCGCCTTCGAGATGGCCGCCACCGTCGATTACCTGTTCGCCTACGACGCGACCACGGATCTGGTGGCCGACTACCAGTACGCCCAGGTCACCGACGCGCTGGTGCTGGACCCGGCCAACCAGCAGTTCCTTCGCGATCACAACCCGGCGGCGCTGGAAGACATGGCGGAGCGCCTGCTGGAAGCCACCCAACGGGGACTTTGGGAATCGCCAGGAGCGCACGCCGAGGCGCTGCAGGATCTGCTGCTGGATATCGATGAGGCACAGGAAACGGCACCGACCGCTACTGCCGCGGAAGGGGACGCCCATGGCCGCTGAAGCGCAGGTAAAAGGCTGGTGCCCGGGTGCCTGGCGTCCGATGGCGTCCGGCGATGGCCTGCTGGTTCGCATCCGGCCCCATCATGGGCGCCTGACCCGGACACAGCTGCTGGCCGTCTGCCAGGCGGCGGAGACGCAGGGTTCGGGGCTGATTGAACTCACCAATCGCGCCAACCTGCAGCTTCGGGGCATTACTGAAGACGCCTGGCCCGCATTGATGACGAATTTGGCGGCTCACGGGTTGGTCGATCCGGACCCGGCTACGGAGTCCCGACGCAATATCGTCCTGGCCCCCGATTGGCAGGAGGGCGACGCCACCGATAGGGCAGCCCGGTTGCTGACGGTTCGCCTGGGCGAGCTACCGGAACTTCCCGGAAAAGTGGGGTTCGCAATGGACGCCGGATCCGCGCCGCAACTGAGCGCGGTCCCGGCTGATTTCCGACTCGAACGAACCGCCGATGGCCGGTTGTTGGTCCGCGCCGATGGCCGACGCCGGGGCACCCCGGTGACATCCGTCGAACACGCGGTGGCGTTGATGATCGATCTGGCGCACTGGTTTGTCGACAGTGGCGGGAACGCCGCTGGCCGAGTACGACGGCACCACCAACCGCTGCCGGACCGGGCCCCGGAAGCCGCCGCGCCGGCCGACACCATTGAGCCGTTGTCCCTGGGCGCCCATCCGTTGGGGCACGTCTTTGGCCTGCCGTTCGGTCGCGTCCACGCTTCGGTGCTGAAAATTGCCCTGGAACGCTCCGATGCGGATTCGATCAGGGTCACCCCCTGGCGTCGCTTGTTACTGGAAGGCGCGATGCCCGAAACCCTAGAAGGCCTGATCAGCGACGATGCTGACCCGCGTCTGTCGGTCGATGCCTGCCCGGGGGCGCCGTATTGCGAGCAAGCCAGCGTGGCCACACAGAAGCTGGCAGCCGACCTCAGCCGCCATATCGGAGGCCGCCTGCATGTATCGGGCTGCAGCAAAGGCTGTGCGGCCCATCAGCCGGCCCCGATTTGCCTGACCGGGCGCAATGGCCGCTTTGACCTGATTCTGGATGGCCGTGCAGACGGCTTGCCCACCGCGACCGACCTGGAGCCATCCGACGTTTGCGATTACCTGGAGAGCATTGATGCCTCACGTTTATGAAACCGACGGCCCGGCCATCTACCGGGAGTCCTTTTCCATCATCCGGCGCGAGGCCGAACTGGCGCGGTTCTCGACCGAGGAAGAGCCGGTCGCGGTCCGTATGATTCACGCGGCCGGGCTGGTGGAGCTGGCGCCGCACATCCATTTCCGCGGCGATGCCGTCAACCGGGCCCGCGCAGCGCTGGAGCAGGGCGCGCCCATCCTCTGCGACGCCCGCATGGTGTCGGAAGGCATCACCCGCAAACGGTTACCGGCGGACAACCCCGTGATCTGCACGCTGCACGACGAGCGCGTACCCGGGCTGGCCCGGGAAATGGCCAACACCCGCTCAGCGGCGGCGCTGGAACTCTGGCGGCCGTATTTGCAGGGGGCGGTCGTGGCGATCGGCAACGCGCCGACGGCGCTGTTCCACCTGCTGAACATGCTGGAAGACCCGGACTGCCCGAAACCGGCGGCGATCATCGGCTGCCCGGTCGGTTTTGTCGGGGCGGCTGAATCCAAGGAAGCCCTGTGGGACACCGCGCCGGTGCCGTGCTGCATCGTGCGCGGCCGACTGGGGGGTAGCGCCGTCACGGTCGCCGCCATCAACGCCATCGCGGATCGAACCGAATGACCACCGGCACCGTTTACGGCGTGGGACTCGGCCCGGGAGCCCAGGATCTGATGAGCGTCAGGTCCGATCGGCTGATCCGGCAGGCATCCCACGTGGCCTATTTTCGCAAGAAAGGCCGCACCGGCCACGCGCGCAGCATCGTCGATGGGATGATGAACCCGGAAGCGGTCGAACTGCCCATGGAATACCCGGTGACCACCGAGATTCCCTTTGACGACCCTCGCTACAACGCGTTGCTCTCGTCCTTCTACGAAAAGAGCGTCGCCCAGCTGATCGAAATTGCCCGGGCCGGGCATGACGTGGTGGTGCTGTGCGAGGGCGATCCGTTCTTCTACGGCTCATTCATGCACCTCTATACCCGGCTGCTGGACGCGGTGCCGGTGAACGTCGTGCCCGGCATCACCGGCATGTCTGCGGCCTGGACCGCCACCGGCCAGCCCATTACCTGGGGCGATGACGTTATGACCGTGGCCATGGGCACGCTGCCGGAAGCGACGCTCGCCGAACGCATGGCGCAGACCGACGCGTTGGTGGTGATGAAGATCGGCCGCAACCTGGCCAAAGTCCGTCGGGCCCTGGCGACCGCCGGGCGAGAGGGCGAGGCCTGGTTGATCGAATACGCGGCCATGTCCGGGGAGCGGGTGATTCCCTTCAGTGAAGCCGGAGATACGGCCCCTTATTTTTCCATTCTGCTGATTCACGGAAACGGGAGGCGTCCATGAGCGGTTGGCTCACCATCGCCGGGTTGGGCCCCGGCGCCGAGTCGATGATCACACCGGAAGTATCCGCTGCCCTGGCGGAAGCCACCGACGTCGTCGGGTATGTGCCTTACGTAGAGCGTGTGGCGCCCCGGCCAGGGCTGGTGCGTCACGGCTCCGACAACCGGGAAGAGATTCGACGGGCCGAACACGCCCTGCAGATGGCGGCCGATGGCCATCGCGTGGTCGTCGTGTCATCCGGCGATCCGGGCGTGTTTGCGATGGCGTCGGCGGTGTTCGAAGCGCTGGAATCCGGTGATCCCGACTGGAAGCATCTCGACATCAGCGTGCTGCCCGGCGTTTCTGCGATGCTGGCCGCGAGTGCCCGGGCCGGAGCGCCGCTCGGCCATGACTTCTGCTGCATCAACCTGTCCGACAACCTCAAACCCTGGTTGCTGATTGAAAAGCGGCTGTGTCTGGCCGCGGAAGCCGATTTTGCGATGGCGTTCTACAATCCCCGCTCGCGAGCCAGGCCGGACGGTTTTGCCGAGGCCCTGTCGTTGCTGCGGGAGGTGTGCGGTCCGGATCGGTTGATTCTGTTTGCCCGGGCGGTGTCCACCGACGAAGAGAGCTTGCGGGTGACCACCCTGGAGGACGCGACGCCGGACATGGCCGACATGCGCACGCTGGTCATCGTCGGGTCCAGCCAGACACGGCTGATCGAGCGCGAGGGCCAGCCGCTGCTTTACACGCCCAGGTCGGCGTCGTGACCCAGCCAGGCCAGCACGTCGTCCACCGTGTGGACTTCCTGCCGCGGCGGTGGTTCCGGGCGATCGATCATCAGCACCGGAAGGCCCAGTTCCCGGGCGGCGGTGAGCTTGGCGTCGGCCCCCGTACCACCGGCGTTCTTGCAGACCACCTGGTCGATGCCATGGGTTGTAAGCAGCGCGCGATCGCCGTCGACGGTAAACGGCCCCCGATCGACGGTGACGGTGTGATGGGGCAGCGGAATCGCAGCCTGAGGTGTGTCCACCAATCGCAACAGGTAATGATGCTGCGGTTGGCGGGTAAAGGCGTCCAGGTGCATGCGACCGATCGCCAGCATGATCCGCTCGGCAGGCCCGGCCACGACATCGACGGCAGCCTCGATATCCGGCACGTGCTGCCACTGATCGCCCGGCACCGGCGTCCACGGCAGGCGAGTCAGTCCCATCAAACGCACGCCGGTTCGATCCGCCGCCGCCACGGCGTTGTGGCTCATCTGGCTGGCAAACGGGTGAGTGGCATCCACCAGGTGGGTGACGCGGTTGTCCGCAAGAAAACGGGCGAGGCCATCAACCCCACCAAAACCACCCACACGGGTTTCCACCGGTTGTGGTCGGGGGCTGGCCACACGGCCGGCATAGCTGAACAGGGCGGGGATGCCGCTTTCGGCAACAACCCGGGCCAGGGCGCTGGCTTCGGTGGTTCCACCAAGAATCAGGACTTTCACGATGACGGACGCTGAGCGCGCTCCCTGGCTGACAATCATAGGTTGGGGGGAGAGTGGCATAAGCGGGCTCTCTGCGGCAAGCCGGCGGGCACTGGACGAGGCCGATTTGATCTACGGCGCGCGCCGGCATCTGTCGGTATTGCCCGCGATGAACGCCGAGGTCCGCGAATGGCCGGTGCCCTTTGCCGAGGGCATCCCACTCCTATTGGCCGAACGCAGTCGGCGGGTGGTCATGCTGGTCTCGGGAGATCCGTTCTGGTTCGGCGCCGGGGCCTCGCTGGCGCGGCATCTGTCCCGGGACGAATGGGAGGCGCTGCCGTCGCCGTCTACCTTCTGTCTGGCGGCGTCCCGTCTGGGCTGGTCCCTGGAGGATTGCACCTGCCTGGGGCTTCACGCCAAACCACTGAACCGGATCCGCCCGAGCGTGCAGCCGGGGCGTCGCTTGCTGGTATTGATTCGCGATGGTGACGCCGTCGCGGAACTGGCCAACAAGCTCAACCAGTGGGGCTTCGGGGACACCACCATGCACCTGCTCGAATCGCTGGGCGGTGAGCGTGAACGGGTACGCTCGGCAGCGGCCGACGGGGAGCTGCCACTTGATATCGCCCATCCAGTTGCCGTTGGCCTGGCCATTTGCGGCACGGGCGCGGCCATACCGTCCACCCCGGGCTTACCCGATCACTTTTTTGAACACGACGGCCAGATCACCAAGCAATCCCTACGGGCCATGACCCTGTCGGCACTGGCACCCAAAGCCGGCGAACGACTGTGGGATATCGGCACCGGCTCGGGTTCGGTCGCCATCGAATGGTTGTTGGCGCACCCGCAGAATCAGGCGGTTGCGTTTGAACGTTCTCCCGAACGGGCCGCCCGCGCCCGGCACAACGCTGAGGCGCTGGGTGTGGATTGGCTAAACGTCATTGAGGGTACCGTGCCGGCGGTGTTGTCGGATCAGCCACAGCCGGATGCCGTGTTCATTGGCGGCGGTCTATCGGACAACCTGTTGGCGACGCTCTGGGAGAGGCTTCCGTCAGGCACACGCCTGGTCGCTAACGCGGTGACGCTGGAATCCGAAACCCTGCTGGCACAATGGCAAGCGTCCCGGGGCGGCGAATTGCTGCGGCTGGAGCTCAGCCACGCTGCGCCCATCGGCACCCGCCGGGGCTGGAAGGGCAGCTATCCCATCGTGCAGTGGCGGGTGACCCGATGAAGGTGGCGGGTTTCGGGTATCGCCAGGGCGCCGATGTATCGGCCCTGCAGGAGGCGCTGGTGCAACTGATTGAGCGCCATGGCGCGGTTGATCGCCTGGCGGCCGCGGAATCCATGCTGCCGCGAATCGAGGCTTTGGGGAGAGCCCTGTCGCTTCCGGTTATTCCGGTCGCGGATCAGGATCTTTCCGGCGTCGTCACATTGACCCAATCGGAAGCGAGTCAGCAGGCGAAAGGCGTGGGCAGTGTGGCGGAAGCCGTCGCGCTGCTCGGTGCCGGCGCGGGCAGCCGTTTACTGGGTCCACGAGTGATATCCAGTGACCGTATGGCCACCGCTGCCATGGCTGAAGGAGTTGAACCATGACCGTCCATTTTATCGGCGCCGGCCCCGGCGCGGCCGATCTGCTGACCCTGCGCGGCCGGGACCGGATCGCGTCCTGTCCGGTTTGCCTCTATGCCGGCTCGCTGGTGCCAGAGGCGATACTGGCGCATTGCCCGCCGGAGGCGCGGATCATCAATACGGCGCCCCTGTCCCTGGATGAGATCATCGCGGAGATCCAGTCGGCCCATAACGCGGGACTGGATGTGGCGCGCCTGCACTCAGGCGATCTCTCCGTCTGGTCGGCACTGGGCGAGCAACTACGGCGGCTGCGGGCTCTGGATATTCCCTACGAGATCACGCCCGGCGTGCCGTCGTTTGCGGCCGCCGCAGCGACCTTGGGTCAAGAGCTGACCCTTCCGGGCGTGGCGCAATCCCTGGTGCTGACCCGGACACCCGGCCGGGCCAGTGCCATGCCGGTGGGTGAATCCCTCGCCAACTTCGCTCGCACGGGCACCACACTGGCGATTCACCTGTCGATCCATAACCTGTCGAAAGTGGTTGAGGATCTTGCGCCGTATTACGGTGCCGATTGTCCGGTGGCCATTGTCTGGCGAGCCAGTTGGCCGGATGAGCGTGTGTTGCGAGGCACCCTGGCGACCATCGAGGCGGCCATGGATTCGTCCATGAACCGGACCGCCCTGATTCTGGTGGGCCCGGCGCTGGGCACAGAGGACTTCTCCGAAAGCAGCCTCTACGCCGTCGGATACGATCGCCGCTTTCGCCCCCAATCGGCGGATTCACCCTTCGCAGGTACCGGGCCCGGCGGGGAGGGCGAACCCCAATGATTCACCTGTCCCTGATCGGCATCGGCACCGGCAACCCGGATCACGTCACCCTGGCCGCGGTGCGGGCCCTGAACGACGCGGACCTGATCCTGTTGCCCCGCAAGGGCGATGCGAAGTCCGACCTGGTGGATCTGCGGCGGCTGCTCTGTGACACCTTGTTGGCGAACGATTCCGACGCCCGCGTGGTTGAATTCGATCTCCCCAAGCGAGCGGCGAGCGGCGATTATCTCGGGGCCGTCGACGATTGGCATGCGGCGATTGCCCGGGTTTGGGACGCGCAGATTGCCGAGCACTTGCCTGAGGGGGGCCGCGTGGCTCTGCTGATCTGGGGCGACCCGTCCTTGTATGACAGCAGCCTTCGTATTGCCGATCGTCTGACGCGTGCAGGCCGTGCGGTCGATGTGGATGTGGTGCCGGGTATTACCAGCCTGCAGGTGCTGACCGCTGCCCACCGGGTTCCCCTGAACGCACTGGCCGAACCGGTGCACATCACCACCGGTCGCCGTCTGCGCGAGCGGGGCTGGCCCAATGATGCGGCCTCTATCGCCGTGATGCTCGATAGCGGCGGTGCCTTTGATGCACTGCCGCCTGATGGGCTTCATATCTGGTGGGGGGCTTATCTAGGGATGGACAAGCAGTGCCTGATCGACGGTCCGCTGCAGGATGTCAGTCCGCTGATCAAGGCCCGTCGGGCCGCACTGAGAGAGCAACACGGCTGGATCATGGACATCTACCTGATCGCCCGCCAGCCGTTGCTCTGACTCGGTGCCGTTCAGGCTGGCCGGTTCTATTTCTATTCAGTCACCCGGAACCGGCCCGTTGCCAGCACGTCGCCTTCATCGGTCACCGTCTTCACACGCCAGTCTCCCAGCATACTGCGATTGATGTTCTTGCTGCTCGACGCCCGCATCTGGTCGAGGTAGGAATCGATCGACACCCGGGCCACGCGCTGATCGCCCAGATACCAGTCGTGGTAGACCGTATGGCCCTTCAGCCCCTTGAGTTCGTTGAAGTAGTAAACCTTGATCAGGTCGTTGTCGCCCATGTGTACCAGCGACGGCAGCACCGTGGTGGGTTCGTGCCCGTCGACGGCCGGGGTCAGCTGCGCCCGCAGCAGGTGATCGGATTTGATGGTCACCTGGCTATTGCCATCGTCCGTCGGGGCGGCGGGTGCCGGTTCCTCGATCTTGAACGGGTCTGGCCCGGTATCGTCCGAAGGCGCCGGTGCCTGCGCGGGGTCGGCAATGACCGACGGCTCTTCCTGAGTGGTCGCTGCCCCGGCCTCTGTTTCCGGTACAGACGCCCCTTCGGCGGTCGTCGCCGTTTCGGTCTGGGTGTCTTCGGTATTCGGGGCGGCCGGCTCGGCCGATTCCGATGGTGTGTCGCCGGCTGGCGCATCGGTTTGCGGGGATTCCGTGTTCTTTGGCGTTTCCGGCAGACCGTTCATCTTTTCGTCCGCTGCCGCCTCTGGTTCAGTAGGCAAGGTTGGTTGGGGCGAGGCGGGCTCCCCGGTGACGACTTTACCCGCAGCGACCAGGCGCGATTGGTTGTCGGCCGAATCGGGTCCGCTGACCCAGGACCAGAGCAAAAAACCGAGAATGGCCAATACGATCACGCTGACCAGCACCACGCCGATAATGCGTCCCCAGTGATACACCACGACGTCCTGGCCCGATTCGTCGGACTGGCGGGTAGCAGCGCGAATGCGCAGGTTGTAGGCGGGCCTGTGGTCACTCATGGGTCTGGGCGGTCTCCGTAGAAAGCGAGTTGACCGCCTATTCTAGGCCGGGGATACATTTTGTAACAGATCGCAGACCGCGATAGACGCTATCCGACCGCGCTGTGGACGTTGGTTACCGGCCCCTGAGGCAGCGGGCGGGGCTGCCCGAGGCCGTCGGACCGCCGACATTAACGCCGCTATAAGGATTCGCAAGGCGGCCGCTTTCAGACAGGGCGCTTTCGTTCAATGCTGTTGGCGAAGGTGATGATCGCCTCCGCAAGCGGTTCCGGATTCTGCGGGTGTTGCGGATCATGTCGAACTCAACGTTCCGGGCTCGTAGATCGTCCGCCGACACCTCCTCGCCGATATAAAAACCCTCCTTCAAAGCTGACCGATTGGACAGGTTGGCATCCGGGGCGAGGTGAGATTGGTTTGGGGCTACCTTGGAGTGGGCTGGCCCGTTACCGGTGCGTATCGGATCGGAATGGCTCATTTCAGTGCATGGCCGAGGCGTCAGCGCGCTGAAATGCGGGTTTGACCACATCCACAATGTGGCACCTGGTTTGCATTCGCTAAATGCTGAATAGCTGGTCAGGATAATTTTCAGGTCGCCCATGCGATGCGTTGTAAAGCGTAACAGGCGTTTCTGGAAAGTTGGCCAGCTGGGCAGACAGCCGATCCGAAAGGTCGATCGGCGATCGATTTGAACACCACCAGGACAAACCCATGCCAGTAACACGCCAGGTTGGAACCGATCGCCCAGAAAGTGTGGGCGCCCAGTATAACTGGGGGCTCGGTTATCTGTTGCTGGCCTGCACCGCGCTGGGGTGGGGGTGCAACTTTCCGGTGATGAAACTGGGGCTGGCCCAGAGTCCGCCGCTGCTGTACACCGCCCTGCGCATGCTGCTCGGCGTCTCCACAATGCTGGTGATTGCCTACCTCACCGGCAACCTGCGCCTGCCGCACAAGCGCGACTGGCCGGTGGTGCTGTCCGTCGGCATCCTGCAGAACATGGGCTTTATTACCCTGGCGACACTGGGGCTTCAGTACCTGCCGGCGGGCCGAGCCGTCATTCTCGCCTATACCACGCCCATCTGGGTGGTACCGGCGGCGGCCCTGTTTCTGGGAGAGCGCCTGAACCTGTCGAAAGCCATCGGCGTCGGTTTAGGGCTGACCGGGCTGCTGACGATCATTAACCCGCTGTCGCTGGAGCTGGCGGACAGCGACGTCCTGACCGGCATCGCGCTGATTGTCTGTGCCACGCTGGTCTGGACCGCCGGTCTTATTCACGTCCGCCGCCACCGGTGGCACGGGGATGTGTTGTCGCTGATTCCCTGGCAGATCGGCATGTCCGTCACCGCGTTGGCGCCCATCGCCCTGTGGCTCGAAGACCCCGCCGACATTCAGTGGAGCCTGTCGTTTGGCCTGAACATCCTGTTCAGCGGCATGGTCGCCTCCGGGCTGTGTGTCGCGGCCCAGGTTGCGGCGATGCGCTCGCTTCCAGCCGTCAGCCTGTCACTGAATTCCGCGGCGGTCCCGGCTGTGGGCATCCTCGCGTCCTTCCTGATCCTTAACGAAATCCCGTCCGTCACGGACATCACCGGTTTCTTCCTGATTGCTGTGGCCATTGTCCTCGTGGGGCTGGCGGACTGGCGTCAGGCCCGGCTTGAGCGGCCCGCCATGCGTGAGCGGGCAAAGCCGCAAGACCCAACGATAACGAAAGCAACATAGACCGAAACGGAGAGTACCCATGATGATGAAATGTTCCCGAATGCTGTTGATGGCGGCCGCGCTGGGCACGAGCAGCCTGGCGGCGGCCGCTGACAAGGTGGTGTTCCAGTTGGATTGGCTGCCGGGTGGCGACAAGGCGCCGGTCTATGTGGGTATTCAGGAAGGCTACTTCGCCGATGCCGGGCTGGAAGTGAGTATCGCCAGCGGACGGGGTTCCACCGACGCGGTGACCAAGATGGCGACCGGCCAGTCCGACATCGGCAGTGCGGATATCGGCGCGCTGATGGCTGCCAAGGCGCAGGATGACGTGCCCGTCAGTGCCGTTTATCCGCTATTTACCCAGGCGCCGCATGCGTTTTTCGTACTCGAGAGTAGCGACATCCATAGCATCGGCGACATCAAGGGCAAGACCGTCGCCACCTCACCGTTTACGTCCTCAAACGCCTTCCTGCCCATCGTGCTGAAAGAAAACGGCCTGTCAGCGGACGACATCAAGCTGACCAAGACCGATCCCGGGGCGCTGGGGCCCATGCTGATGACGGGCAACACCGACGCCATCATCGCCTGGGTGACCAACGTGGCGCTGTTCCAGAGCCAGGCGGCCGATGCCGGCAAGGCCATCCGTGTATTGCCGTGGTCCGAAGCCGGGCTTGAACTCTACAGCTCCGCGATCCTGGCCAGCGACACGTTCCTGGAGAAGCGGCCGGAGGTGGCCAAGCGCTTCCTGAAAGCCTTCGCCAAGTCCGTGGCCTTCACCCGCGACAATCCGGAGAAAGCCGGCGAGGACCTGCACACCATGGTGCCGGAAGTGGATCCCGCCGTCGCCGCGGGCCAGATCCGCGACACCATGAAGCTGATCTTCAACGAGGCCACCGAGCAGGACGGCGTCGGCGTCTTCACGCCGGAGCGGATCGCCCAGACCTGGACCTATGTCGCGGAAGCGAACAATCTGCCGGCGTCGTCCCTGGACCCGGAAACCAGCGTCAAACGTGGCTTTGCCCCGGAGTCGAAGTGATATGACCCAGCAACACGAACGCGCGTTCGTGCGGATGGACGGCGTCGGGCATCGTTACGATCCCGCGCCGGACGCGCCCATGGCCGTGCAGGACATCAATCTGGAAATCCACCGTCACGAATTCGTGGCGGTGGTGGGCCCATCCGGCTGCGGTAAGTCGACCCTGCTGCGGATGGTCTCGGGACTGCTGATTCCCAGTCATGGCGAGGTGAGCGTTTTCGGTAAACAGGTGGACGGTCCGCGGGACGACGTGGGCATTGTCTTCCAGAAGCCGACGCTGTTGCCCTGGCTGAGCGTGCGTAAGAACGTCCTGTTCCCGCTGAAGCACAAATACGGCCGTTACAACCGGCAGGACGAAAAACGCGCCGACGAACTGCTGGCGATCGCCGGCCTGGAAACCTTTGGCGACAAGATGCCGGACGAACTGTCCGGCGGTATGCAGCAGCGGGTCGGGATCGTCCGGGCCCTGTTGCTCAACCCCGATATCCTGCTGATGGACGAGCCGTTCTCGGCGCTCGACGCCATGACCCGGGAGCAAATCGGCTTCGACCTGCTGAAGATCTGGAACGAGCAGCCCAAGACCGTGCTGTTCATCACGCACTCCATCTCCGAAGCGGTGTTGCTGGCGGACCGGGTGCTGGTGATGAGCAAGCGCCCGGGCACCGTGCTCGACCTGATCGACATTGACCTGCCACGACCGCGCAGCGCCGACACCATCAGGGAACCCCGTTTCAGCGAACTGACCGACCGGATAAGGAAGCACATCTATGAACCCGAAGCCGTCGCCTGATTCCAGACTGCAACAGCAGTTACTGCGGTTTGCGCCGGGCCTGTTCTTCGTCGGCCTGATCGTCCTGTGGGAAGCGGTCTGCCGCCTCGCGCAGCTGCCGACGTTCGTGCTGCCGGCACCATCCGCGATCTTTCACGCGTTCCTGAATGTGGAATTCAGTCGCTGGATGGAACACCTGTGGGCTACGTTGAGCGTGGCGCTGATGGGATTTGCGATCTCGATCGCCATCAGCATACCGCTGGCCATCGCCATGATGCGATCCGAGTTGCTGTCCCGCACGCTGTATCCGCTGCTGGTGGTGATCCAGTCGACTCCGGTCGTGGCCGTGGCGCCGCTGATCATCGTGCTGATGGGCTCGGACGACCCGTCGCGGGTGCTGATTACCTGTTTGCTGACGTTCTTCCCGCTGGTGGTGTCCACCGCAACGGGCATCAACGAAACGCCGGCGGAGCTGATCGAACTGAGCCGCTCACTGGACGCACCGATCCGCCGTGAAACCTGGCAGATCCGGATTCCCTACGCCATCCCGCACATCTTCAGCGGCCTCAAGGTGGCCATCACGCTGGCGATTATCGGTGCGGTGGTGGCCGAATTCGTGGCAGCGGAAGAGGGATTGGGGTACTTCATCCAGTTCTCGACGTCGTTCTTCAAGATTCCCCAGGCGTTTGCCGGCCTGTTCTTCCTGGCCTTTATCAGCCTGATCCTGTTCAAGTCAGTACAGTGGGTGCAACAGATCTTCTTCGGCTGGAGTCTCCCGAAAAAGAAATAAGCCTCGCTAAGTTCATATGCATCATAAAGATAGGAATACATTTTAACGTGGAATATAACGACACCGATCTCGAATTCCTGCGCTCGGCCATCGCGCTCTCGGAAGCCATTGCAAAAGAGGGTGTACACCCGTTTACCGCGATTCTGGTGGGGCCGGACAACGACGTGCTGATGGAGCAGGTGAATGCGTTCCTGCCGGACCAGGACATGACCGGCCACGCGGAACGGGTGCTGATGACGCGCGCCAGCAAAGCCTATCGCCCGGATTTCCTGGGCCAATGCACCATGTACGTCTCGGCGGAACCCTGTGCGATGTGTGCGGGAGCGGCTTATTGGGCCGGACTGGGGCGCGTGGTTTACGGCGTCAGCGAAAAGCAGCTGAAATCGATCACCGGCAACCACCCGGAAAACCCGACGCTGGATTTACCGTGTCGGACCGTGTTTGAGGCCGGTCAACGGGAAGTGATCGTGATTGGGCCGCTACTCGAGGACGAGGCGGCGCAGGTGCATCAGGACTTCTGGAACCGCCATTGAGGTCACCGAGCCGCCGGAGTCAGGGCGACTTTGCCGGATATCAGCTCAAACCGGC
Organism: Marinobacter mangrovi; assembly: GCF_016798325.1. Taxonomy (GTDB): domain Bacteria; phylum Pseudomonadota; class Gammaproteobacteria; order Pseudomonadales; family Oleiphilaceae; genus Marinobacter_A; species Marinobacter_A mangrovi. Next base: position 937,376 of record NZ_JAERVO010000001.1, on the reverse strand, counting down.
CTGCTGGATCGCCATATAGCAGGCCGTGCCCGCAATAATCGAGAGCAGGGCGTTGCGGCGCCACAGGTGCAGCCCCACCACAATCAGACTGGGTACCAGCGCATCCGCTCCCAGCACCGGCGCCGACCAGTGGCCCGAGCGCAGCAGGAAAATCACCACCAGCAGGGACATGACCGCCGCCGGCAGGAATCGGCCCAGATGCTGGATCAGCGGATGCTCGCTGTGTCTCGAGAAAAAGGCGAAGGGAATCACTCGTGTGGCAAACGTCGCAAGCGTTCCGACGGCGATAAAGGCCAGGAGGTAGGTCATATCATCCATGGCTGCGCTCCTGTGAGCCTGTGGTTTCGGCCGGGCGATGGAAACGATAGTGCGTCAGCAGCGTCAGGGTGGCGAGGACCACCGCGCCGATCAGCTGCTGATCCGCGGGAAGCAGGGCCAGGCTCAGGCCCGCCGCGGCCGCACCGATCCAGATCGGCAGCATTTGCCCCAGCACCTTGTACTGCTCGATGGTCAACACGATGAACAGCGCCACCAGCGCGAATTCGATGCCGGTGCTGTCGAAACTCACCGCGCGTCCCGACCAGGCGCCCAGCGTCGAGCCGATCACCCAGTAAGACTGGTTGTACAGGGTGATCAGCACGTCCCGACGCTGCTCGGCCGCGGTATCGCCCGTCCGGTCGCGGCTGGTCAGCAGGGAATAGGTCTCGTCCGTCAGGCCGAAAATCAGGTAGCCCTTGCGCCAGCGCGCGCCCCGGAAGCGGCCGAGTAAAGACAGGCCGTAAAACAGGTGGCGGGCGTTGAGGACAAACAGGGCCACAAACACTTCCAGCAGACCGGCATGGGCGGCCAGCAGGCTCACGGCGAGAATCTGGCCGGCTCCGGCGTAGATGGCCAGGGACATCAGGGTGGCGCCCCACCAGGGGTAGTCGAGCTGGGTCACGAACAGCACGCCAAAGGCCATGCCCAACGGAATGTAGCCAAACAGGATGGGAAGCGTGAGTTTGAAAACGGAACGATCTGTCACCGGACAATGCCTTCTATAAAACCGGGCGCCGATAGTAAATGAATCGGACTGTTCTGGTAAGGTACAGTCCACGCCGGATCTGTACCGTTCCGCTCCCTTTTCAACCCCGCCACCAGAGGCACGCTTCGCCATGACTGACGACACCGAGAAATCCCCGGAAGCCGATCCCCGGCAGGAGCCTTTCATCGTGGACACCGAACTGCTGTCGGACGACCAGCTTGAAGGCCTGGTCGAGGAGTACTGCACCCGCTATCACGGCGTTAACGACACGGAATCACCGATGGCTGAAAAGGCCCGGGTCATGACAGCGGTCAAGCAGGGGGATCTGGTGGTGTGGTTCAATCCTGTCGAGAACACCGCCGGACTGGGCCCGAAACAGGGCAATGGCCCCGGGTCCGCTATGCGGAATTAGTTGGTTTGACGGGTATCCCGCAAGCCCCTTAGACGATACAATTCTGCGAGGAGCCGCCAAAAGGCTCCAGTTCGGCATACGGCCACGTCCGGTCAGCGGGGCGCGGTAACAGCCAACCGGTTTGGCTCATCAAGAATAGCGAATAAAGTGCGGGGTGGATTTTGATCAGGGTCCTGGTTGTAGACGACCACGAGCTGGTTCGATCAGGCATCACGCGGATGCTGGCAGATAACACGGATATCGAGGTGATTGGTCAGGCCGCGTCCGGTGAGGAGGCCGTCGACTTCGTCCGCAAGGATGTCCCCGATATTGTGTTGATGGACATCCGGATGCCCGGCATCGGCGGACTGGAAGCCACACGGCGAATCCTGCGTATCGAAGACTCGGTGCGCGTGATTGTGGTGACTGCCTGCGCCGACGATCCCTACCCAACCCGGGTCATGCAGGCCGGCGCGTCCGCCTACATCACCAAAAGCGCCGATATCAAGGAGATGGTCCGAGCCATCCGCATGGCACACACCGGCCAGCGTTACATCAGCCCGGAAATCGCCCAGAAAATGGCGCTCAAGCAGCTGGGCGGCGACAGCCCGGACGACGACAAGCTGTCCATCTTCGACAAGCTGTCCGAGCGCGAACTGCAAATCGCCATGATGGTGGTGGATTGCCAGAAAGTGCAGGACATCTCCGACAAGCTCTGCCTCAGCCCCAAAACGGTCAACAGCTACCGTTATCGCATATTCGAGAAGCTGGATATTTCCAGCGATGTGGAGCTTGCCCTGATGGCCGTCAGACTCGGGTTGCTTGATGCCGACAAAGTCTGACACGGCCCACGAATTCGACAGCAAGACCTTTCTCAAGCGACTCACCGAACGTCCCGGCGTCTACCGGATGCTGGATACGGCCGGTGAGGTGCTGTACGTCGGTAAGGCCCGTAACCTCAAGAACCGCGTCAGCAGCTACTTCCGCAAGAGCGGGCTGTCCGCCAAGACAGAGGCCCTGGTCAGCCGTATCGCCCAGGTCGAGGTGACCATCACCGGCAGCGAAACCGAGGCCTTGCTGCTGGAACAGAACCTCATCAAGTCCCTGCGGCCGCCGTATAACATCCTGCTCCGGGACGACAAGTCCTATCCCTACATCTATCTCTCGGGCCACGACAAATACCCCTCGCTGACGTTCCGCCGGGGTCGCACCCGGCGCGCCAAGGGCAGCTGGTTCGGGCCGTATCCCAGCTCTGGCGCGGTGCGCGAAAGCCTTAATGTGCTGCAGAAGATATTCCGCATAAGAAACTGTTCTGACAGTTATTTCAATAACCGGTCGCGCCCGTGCCTGCAGTACCAGATCAACCGCTGCACGGCACCGTGCGTGGGCTATATCTCGCCCGAGGACTACGCCGACGACATCCGCCACGCCACCATGTTCCTGGAGGGCAAGAACCCGGCCATCCTCGACGACCTGATGCAGTCCATGGAAACCGCCAGTCAGGCCCTGGAGTTCGAGAAAGCAGCCATCTATCGCGACCAGGTGAACCACCTGCGTCACGTCCAGGAGCAGCAGTCCATCGAAGCCAGCGGCGGCGATGCCGATGTGATCGCCATGGCGCAGGACGCGGGCGTGGTGTGCGTCGTGGTGATTCTCGTAAGGGGCGGGCGCGTACTCGGCACCAAGGATTATTTCCCCCGGTTCTCGCTGGAGCAATCCGACGCCGAACTGCTGAGCGCCTTCCTGGGGCAGTTCTATTTCGGCGGCGATGCCCAGCGCGAGTTTCCTCGCGAGGTGCTGGTGCCGGTGGATGTCGAGGAGCAGGACGTCCTGTCGCAGGCGCTCACGGAAGCGGCCGGACGCGAGGTACGCATTCGCAAGAATGTTCGCGGCGAACGCCGGCGCTGGCTGGACCTGGCCGCCACCAACGCCCAGCAGACCCTGCTGACGCACCTGGCCAGCAAGGAAACGGTCTATCGCCGTCTGCTGGCGTTGCGGGACCTGCTTGAGCTCAAGGAAACGCCGTCGCGCATGGAATGCTTTGATATCAGCCACAGTCACGGCGAGAATACGGTGGCGTCCTGCGTGGTGTTCGACGAAAACGGGCCGCTCAAGAGCGACTACCGCCTGTACAACATCGAGGGCGTGACCGGGGGTGACGACTACGGTGCCATGCGCCAGGTCCTGACGCGGCGCTACACCCGCATCAAGTCCGGCGAGGGCAAACGGCCGGATCTGGTGTTTGTCGATGGCGGGAAAGGGCAGCTCAATGTGGCCCGGGATGTGTTCGAACAACTGGGTCTTTCGGACATTACGCTGATCGGCGTGGCCAAAGGCGTCACCCGTAAAGCCGGCATGGAACAATTGATCGATGCCTTGACGGACGCCACGTTCCGGGTACCCTCCGATTCACCGGCGTTGCATCTGATCCAGCACATTCGCGACGAATCGCACCGGTTTGCCATCACCGGCCACCGCGCACGGCGGGACAAGAAGCGCCGGCAGTCGACGCTGGAAGGCATCGAGGGCGTGGGTGCGAAACGCCGGCGGGAGCTGATCCGTTATTTCGGTGGCATCCAGGAGATCAAGAAGGCCAGTGTCACGGAGATTGCCAAAGTCCGGGGCATCAGCCGCGGGCTGGCCGAATCGATTTACGCAGCACTTCACAACGAGTAGGGCGAATGAATCTACCCAACATACTGACGGTGTCGCGGATTGTGATGATCCCGGTCTTCGTCGTGATCTTTTATCTGCCATTCGAGTGGCACTTCCTGACCAGCGCGGCCATTTTCGCCCTGGCCGGCGCCACCGACTGGCTCGATGGCTACCTGGCCCGGCGCCTGAACCAGAGCACGCCGTTTGGTGCTTTCCTCGATCCGGTCGCCGACAAGTTGATGGTAGCCATCGCGCTGACGGTTCTGGTGGACGAGCACCATTCCATGTTGATGACGATCCCCGCAAGCATCATCATCGGCCGCGAGATCGTGATCTCGGCCTTACGGGAATGGATGGCGGAAATGGGCAAACGCGCCAGCGTGGCGGTGTCCTACATTGGCAAGATCAAGACCACCGCCCAGATGGTGTCCATCATCATGCTGCTGGCGTTCCCGATCGGCACGGTAGGCGCCATTCTCGGCAAGGTGCTGCTGTACGTCGCCGCGATCCTGACCCTGTGGTCCATGTACCTTTACCTGAAGGCGGCCTGGCCGGATCTGTTCCCCAAAGCAGGGGAGTAAAAGGTTCTGTTTAAAGAATAATCAATCAGTTAGGGTGAACGGCTGAATCAAAAAAAGGGTTGACACCCCGGGCTGATCCATTAATATATGCGCCACTTCAGCGATGACAGCGATTCATTGCAACGAAGTAGGGCGGGAATAGCTCAGTTGGTAGAGCACAACCTTGCCAAGGTTGGGGTCGCGAGTTCGAATCTCGTTTCCCGCTCCAATTTCTCTCCGGTTCCGCCGGTTGGAAATCACAATCCAAGTCTCTCAATGCCTCCTGAGAGCAAAAGCCCGTTTCCAAGGCTTTCCCCGGCGCGGTGGCAGAGTGGTTATGCAGCGGACTGCAACTCCGTGTACGCCGGTTCGATTCCGACCCGCGCCTCCAATTTTCTCTATACCCTTCAGTCATGTACATGCCTCGTTAATTTCGCACTTTGTCGATGCGAAAATATGTTGAAAAACCTGCATTTATATACTGTTAACTAAGGGTCTCAAGCTTAACCTCCTAAGTTGTTTCTTTAATAGGTTCTCTCTACCAGTCATTCAGGTCACATGCGTGTACCCACCGACGACTGCTTCACTCATGAGCTATTCTCTTGGAAATTCAGCAGCCTTTGTCGAATTGCATCTACAAAGTAGTCGTGAGTTTTCTGATATATCTTTAAGATATTCATATGTTTCAGGCGGACATGTAGCATTCGCTAATGCAGTTGTGTGGCGGCCGGGAGTTTGTGATGAAAGGTAGCTGTCCGTTTTGCGCAGTCACTCAAAACTTGGAACCTCTGTCTTTGCCATACAATGAATTGGCTCATATCCGCCTGGATGGCTTTCCGGTTGCCCAGGGCCACTTGCTGATCGTACCGAATCGCCATGCCGTCGATTGGTTTGATCTTACCGCTGCTGAACAACAAGCCATCATGGAGCTGGTCGAGCAAGGCAAGCAGTGGCTTGAAGAGCGTTACCAACCCGATGGCTACAATATTGGTATGAATTGTGGAACGGCGGCAGGGCAGACGGTTTTGCACATGCATTGTCACCTGATTCCGAGATATGCGGGCGACCAGCAAGATCCTCGTGGCGGCGTGCGATGGGTCATCCCTGAGAAGGCCGATTACTGGAGTGGTCGGTGAGTTTGCTTGATTACGAGAAGCGTTTTTCAACGCTTCGAGTGAACAGCGGCGGCGCTAATAAGAGCCCGCACAAAGTGGCCATGCTGCAGGCTGTTATCGATCTGGTTGAATCAGGTGAGGTCACGAATAATCGTTTCTGTTTTAACGATACTCTTAAGCTCCGTTTCACCGAGCGTTTTCAGGCACTGGCTTCGCCTTCGGATCGGAACAATCCCCACCTACCGTTCTTCCATCTTCGGAGCGAAGGGTTTTGGCATCTAAAAGTCAGACCAGGTCAGCAAGCCCAATATCAACAACTGACAACGGCAACATCGCAGGGCGTCATCGATGCCTGCATCGATCATGCGTTTCTGGATGACGAGCTGTTCGAACTGCTGGGTAACCGAATTGCCCGCGAGCTTTTGAGATCAGCGCTGCTGATGAGCCTTGATGAGAAATTGATTCGTGACCTTATTCAACCACAACGCGGCGGCTGGGACTGGCTTGAGTGTGAGTTTCTGGTCAATGATTACGTGACGATGCTGGAGAAACACCTCGTTGGTGCGGCATACAGCAAAGCGGCACACCGCAGGGCGTTGCAGCCGCGCTTGAATAATCGCTCCGACGGATCGATCGAATACAAACACCAGAATGTCAGTGCTGTTTTATTGGAGTTGGGGCTGCCCTACATCCCCGGCTATAAACCGGCTTTCAACTATCAGCAACAGCTCAAACAAGTCGTTTTATCTTATCTTGCCGGCCATCAGAATGTGATTGATGAAGTAAACCTCGTTGCCGACAAGGTCGCCGATGAGCCGGAATATTATGATCGCGGCTGGGATGCGGTGTTCGATCCAGAACCGCCAGAGCGCATTCCACATGTGGCCGACAGCAAGCCTAGCTATCTGGCGAAACGTATTGATTTCTCGGAACGTGAGCGCCGAAATCGCCAGTTGGGAGAGAGGGCTGAGAAATTCGTTCTTCGAATGGAAAAGCAGCGTCTTATCGCAGAAGGTCGGCCCGACTTAGCCGCAGACGTCGAATGGTCTAGTGAAAAACGGGGCGATGGGTTGGGGTATGACATTCGTTCTTTTGATGCTTCCTGTGATCAAGAGCGCTTTTTGGAGGTTAAGGCGACGAACTCAGGGAAGTATTTGCCGTTTTTTATTAGCGAGAACGAGCGGGCATTTTCCAATGACTTTTCAGATGCATTCCGCCTATATCGAGTTTACGAATTCACAACAGCTCCGAAGTTTTTCATCTTGCCTGGCGCAATTGAACAGCATGTGCAGTTGTTGCCCCAGAACTACCGAGCGCGGTTTTAACGTCAGGCTAGTTGACCCCTTAAATGCTCCCAGCGCTGCATGATGAACTCAAACCCGACAAACCGTGTCACAGAGGCGGCCGACTCCTCTAGGTTGCCCTAACAGGAGCCGGCCAGACTCGCTATGTCACGTCATGGACGCGGTCCCCGGCCACGAAAGACGTTGGCAAGTACCGAAACCACGAGCAGCACCAGGAAAATAAAGAACAGAATCTTCGCAAACCCGGCTGCGGTACCCGCGATGCCGCCGAAGCCCAGCACGCCGGCGATGATGGCGATGACCAGACAGACCAGTGCCCAATACAACATAACGAATCCTCCTTTTTGGAGCCTTCCTGCCGGCGACTGTCGATGCCGGCGATCCAGCAGACTTTCCGTACGTGTCTTCCAACGTTGCACAGGCATCGGTTTAGGGCAAATCAGCGCTGTCTTGTTCGCCTTGAAAAGAATCGGCAAGCTGCTGAATATAAAGCGTAAATTTTCTTTATTATGGTTTATTCAGCTTGTGTTAATCTGGCGGTTTTCCAAAAATAGCCCGTCAACCCGGACACCGGCGGTTCGGGTCGGTATCATCGGAAAAAAGCCTTCCAGGGAACCAGAATGCGAGCAGTAGACAGGCCAGCGCTACCGACCGGTTTTCAGGTCATTCATGCCAACAAGCTGGAAGATCTGCGTGCGGTGACGGTGGAACTCATTCGCACGTTTCCGCTGGATCCGCTCGAGAACGACGTCTTCCTGGTTCACTCCAACGGCATCGCCCAGTGGCTCAAGCTGGCGCTGGCCCGGGACGAGGACGACCCGACGCTGCCGGGCAATGGCATCGCCGCTGCCATGCAGTTCCTGCTGCCTTCGCGCTTCCTCTGGCAGGTTTACCGGACCGTTCTCGGGGAAGACGCCGTTCCCGAACAATCGCCGTTCGACAAGGACCGCATGACCTGGCGCCTGATGCGCCTGATTCCGGAACTGGTGACTCAACCCGGCTACGAACCCCTGGCGCGTTTCCTCAGTGGCGGTCAGGAAGCCCGGCGTCGCTACCAACTGGCCGAGCGGGTGGCGGACCTGTTCGACCAATACCAGGTCTACCGGGCGGACTGGCTGGAAAGCTGGGCTGACGGTCAGGATGTGTTGCATGTCCGCGGTTCCGAGGAGCGCGCCGTACCGGCCGAACAGCTCTGGCAGCCAGCGCTGTGGCGGGCCCTGATCGCCGATATCGAAGGCAGCGGCGCGAATACCAGCCGCGCCGAGGTCCACACTCGTTTCCTGGAAGCCGCGGCCAAACTTGATGGCGGTAGTCGACCGGCTCATCTGCCGCGGCGGGTGGTGGTTTTCGGCCTGTCGTCTTTGCCTCAGCAAACGCTCGACGTGTTAAGCGCGCTGGGCCGCTGCTGCCAGGTCATCCTGTGCGTCCACAATCCCTGCCAGTACCACTGGGCGGATATTATCGAGGACAAGGATCTGCTGCGGGCCGAACGCCAGCGCCGGGCCCGCAAGCCGGGCATGCCCGTTCAACTGGACGACCACAACCTGCACCTGCACGCCAATCCGCTGCTGGCCGCGTGGGGCAAGCAGGGGCGCGATTATATTCGCCTGCTGGACCACTACGATGTGCCGGAGAGCTACGCCCACTGGCTGGACCGCGTTGACCTGTTCCGGGAAAGTGACGGCCGCTCACTGCTGCAGGATTTGCAGAACGACATCCTCAACCTGAATCCGGTGCATGAAAGCGAACGCCAGGCGACAGAGGCCGATCGCGCCGATCGGTCGCTGGTGTTCCACGCCGCCCACAGTCCGTTGCGGGAAGTGGAAATCCTGCACGATCAGCTGCTGGCCGCCTTCAGCGCCGATCCGAAACTGCAGCCCCAGGACATCATCGTCATGGTGCCGGACATCAACGCCTACACGCCCCACGTGGAAGCCGTGTTTGGCCAGCTGGATCCGGAGGACGACCGCTACATTCCGTACACCATCTCGGACCAGGGCCAGCGTCACCAATCGCCGGTTGTCGCGGCCCTGGAGGCGTTGATGTCGCTGCCGGAATCCCGTCTCGCGGTCAGCGATGTGCTCGATCTGCTGGACGTGCCGCTATTGCGCGACCGTTTCGGCCTGACCGAAGACGATCTACCCCAGCTGCACGACTGGATTCGGGGCGCCAATATCCGCTGGGGCCTGGACGATCGCCATCGCGCCTCCCTGGAATTGCCGCCGGATCTGTTCCGCAACACCTGGCTGTTTGGTCTTCGCCGTATGCTGCTGGGCTACGCCACGGGGGAAGGGGAGCCGTGGCAAGCCATCGAGCCCTACGACGAAGTGGGCGGGCTGGAAAGCCGTCTGGCCGGGCAGCTCGACGCCTTCGTTCGCCAGCTGCAGCAATACTGGGAATGGCTGAGCGAATCCCGGGCGCCGGCGGAGTGGGTCGCCGTGTTGCATCAGCTGCTGCGGGACTTCTTTGGCGAACCCGAGGGCGAGGACGTGCTGCTGTTCAGCCAGCTGGAAGCGGCGCTGGACCAATGGTTCGATGCCTGCGAGCAGGCCGGGCTGGACGATCCGCTGCCGCTGCATGTGGTGCGCGACGTACTGCTGGAGCGACTGGACCAGGGTGGCCTCAGCCAACGCTTCCTGGCGGGCAAGGTGAACTTCGCCACGCTGCTGCCCATGCGGGCGATCCCGTTCCGGCGGGTATGCCTGTTGGGCATGAACGACGGCGACTACCCGCGCACCCAGCCGCCCATGGATTTCGACCTGATGGCGCGGGATTACCGACCCGGCGATCGCTCCCGGCGGGAGGACGACCGCTTCCTGTTCCTGGAAGCCTTCCTGTCGGCGCGGGACCAGTTCTACGTGTCCTGGGTCGGGCGCAGCATTCACGACAACAGCGAGCGGCCGCCGTCGGTGCTGATCGCCCAGTTGCGCGATCATATCGACCGGGTCCGTCGCCCCGCGGAGGGCGACGATCCCGTAACGAAGACGTTGACCACGCTGCATCCGTTGCAGCCCTTCAGCACCCGCTATTTCCCGTCGCCGGATGAGGATTCGCCGCTGTTTACGTTTGCCAAGGAATGGCGGGCGGCGCTGGAAGGCGATCAGGAGGAGGGTGCCGATGCACACGTCTGGCCGGAAAACCTCCCGGAAACCGTCTTCGAGCAACCGCTGGGCCTGACCGAACTGGCTCGCTTCCTGCGCCAGCCGTCGGCGGTGTTCTTCCAGCAGCGATTGGGCGTCTATTTTGAGCGCGCCTCGCAGGACAGCGAGGACGAGGAACCCATCGTGCTGGATGGCCTCGGCCGCTGGCAGCTCACCGACCATCTCGTGCAGGACGTGCTCCAGCACGAAACCGACCCGGATCAGCTCACCGGCAAGCTGCTGCAGGCCGCCCATCGGGCCGTCGGGCGAGGGGAACTGGCACTGGCGGAGGGACTCGCTTCACTCCAGGTGCGTCAGGCCATCGCGCCTTTGCCCGAGCTGTACGGCCGCTATCGAGAATTGCTGGCGTCCGCTCCGCAGGTGGAGTCGCTGAGGCCCGTGCGCATCAGCATAGAACGGGGCGATCACCACCTGGTGCTGGAAGACTGGGTCCGGGATCTGCGCTTCGCTGACGACGGGCGAGCCCTCCAGATCATCCTGAGCAGCAGCAACATCACGACGCCGGATCGCCGCTATCGCTGGCACCAATTGCTTCGGCCCTGGGTCCAGCACCTGGCGGCCAACGCTGTGGCGGCGCCGGTGACCACCCACGTGTTGAGCCAGGCCGGCGATGTGGCCTTCAGTCCCCTGGATCGAATCCGGGCAGAGAGTGCCCTGGAAGATCTGATGCACGCCTGGCTGTACGCATTGCTGAGCCCGTTCCCGGTCGCGCCCAAGACGGCCTTCGCCTGGCTGTCCGTCGAGAAAAAAGGGGAGGAGGGCATGCTCCGCGCGGCCCAGGGCGCCTATGAGCCCCAGTTCAAACGAAGCGGTGAAGTGGAGGAGAGCCCCTACCTGCAACGGTTGTATCCCGATTTTGACAGCCTTCGGGCGACCGGCCGGTTTGCGGCGCTGACCGACCGCCTGTACCGGCCCATCTGGGCCAACGTACACAACGAAGCGGATCAACCCGGCGGAGAGGACAAGGCATGAGCGATACCGACAACCGCCGATTGGACCCCATCACCTTTCCGCTGCACGGCAGCCGGCTGATCGAGGCCAGCGCCGGCACGGGCAAGACCTTCACCATTGCGCTGCTCTACGTGCGAGCGATCCTCGGCCACGAGCCCATCGCCGACAACGCCCACGGGCTGACGCCAAGGGATATCCTGGTGGTCACCTTCACCGAAGCGGCCACCAAGGAACTGCGGGACCGTATCCGGGCGCGCCTGGCGGAAGCGGCCGACCTGTTCCGGTCGGATCCGGCATCGATCGATGCCAACCAGCGCGATAACGAAACCGACCCGCTCAAACGCCTGCGCAATACCTGCCCGGATGAGAGCTGGGCCGCCAATGCGCGCCTGCTGGAACTGGCGGCGGAATCCATGGACGAAGCGGCCGTGCACACCATCCACGGCTGGTGTTACCGCATGCTGCGGGAGCACGCCTTCGACAGCGGCGGCCTGTTTCACCAGACCCTGGAAACCGACCATTCCGAGCTGCAGGCGGAAGTCGTGCGTGACTACTGGCGCACTTTCGTCAATCCGCTGTCGGAAAGCGCCGTGGAGACCTACCTGCAGGCGATTGCTTCGCCGGACGCGCTGCACGACGCCATCCGCCCGCTGGTGAACAGTCCGGATATGGAGTCCAATGACGAACTGACCGATCCCCAGTCGCTGATCGAGCCGGCCATGGCCGAGCGGGTGGCGCTGTTCGACCGTTTGCGGCCCGCCATCCCTGAGGCCGTCGCCGATTTCCGGGAACGCTTTGAGCGGGCCAAGGCCGCCAAGGAAGTGGATGGCCGCAAGCTGCGCGCCGACTGGCTCGAAGGCTGGCTGAACGGGCTGCTGGAGTGGTCGCAGACCGACGGCGTGGCCTTGCCCTCGGTGAGCGACAAACTGTGGGAGCGACTGACTTCCGACGGCGTCAGCGAATGCTGGAAAAAGGGCGCGCCGCCGACCGACGCCGCCCTGGTTAAGGCGGTGGACGACCTGGCGGCTGAACGCGAACGGGAGATCCCACGGGAGATCCTGATTCGCCAGGCCGCGGGCTGGTGCCGGGTGCGTCTGGAACAGGAAAAGCAACGCCGTGCCGAGATGGGCTTCGATGACCTGCTGACCCGGCTCGACAGCGCGTTGCAAGGCGAGGGCGGCGAACGACTGGCCCAGGCCATCCGGCAGCAGTTCCCGCTGGCGCTGGTGGACGAATTCCAGGACACCGACCCGATCCAGTACCGGATTTTCGACGCCGTGTACCGGGTGCCCGACGACCGGCCGGAAACCGGTTTCTTCATGATCGGCGACCCCAAGCAGGCCATCTACGCGTTCCGGGGCGCGGACATCCACACCTACCTCAAGGCCAGGAACGCCACGGCCGGGCGCCACTACACGCTGGCCCGTAACTTCCGTTCGGCTGAAGCGATGGTGACGGCCAGCAACCAGATCTTCCTGCAGGGCGAATCCGCCTCCGGCAAGGGCGCGTTCCGCTTTCGGCGCAGCGATGGGGTCAACCCGTTGCCATTCCATGCCGTCGAAGCCCAGGGCCGGAAGGAGCGGTTTGAAGTGGTGAACGAGGCGCCGCCGGCGCTGACGTTGTGGTACGGCGATGAAGCCGGCACCAAGGACGCGACGGTGGAAAGCATCGCCGCATCGTCCGCCAGTGAAATCGTCCGGCTGCTGAATCTGGGCCGACGGGGCGAAGCCGGTTTTCGGGATGCCCACGGAAAACTGGACGCCTTGAAGGCCGGCGATATCGCGGTGCTGGTGAACACCGGCCGCGAGGCCGACGCCGTGCGGGGCGAACTGGCAGAGAGAGGCGTGAAGAGCGTTTACCTGTCGGACCGTGCTTCCGTGCTGGACACGCAGCAGGCGGCGGACGTGCTGCTGTGGCTGGAAGCCTGCGCCGAGCCGGAGCGGGAGCGCCCGGTCCGCGCCGCCCTGGCCACCGCCACACTGGACCTCGATTGGAACACGCTGGATCACCTGCGCCAGGACGAACTGGCCTGGGAGTCGGAGATCGAGCGCTTCCGCGAATTGGGCCAGATCTGGCGCGACAAGGGCGTGCTGGCGATGATCCGCCGCATCCTGTCGACGTTCGATGTGGCCGCCCGCCTGCTGAGCCAGGCCAACGGTGAACGGGCGCTGACCGATGTGCTGCACATCGCCGAGTTGCTGCAACAGGCCAGCCAGCACATCGACGGCGAACAGGCCCTGATCCGCCACTTTGAGGAAATGATCGCCGACCCCGGCGCAGACGCGGAAACCCGTCAGGTGCGGCTGGAAAGCGACGCGGATCTGGTCCAGGTGGTGACCGTCCACAAATCCAAGGGGCTGGAATACCCGCTGGTGTTCCTTCCGTTTGCCTCCGGCGCCCGTCCGGTCACCCCGAAGCAGTCACCGATTCGCTGGCACGACGCCGAGGGCCGTCGACAGCTGTCGTTCAATCCGGACGGTGATGCGGTGGCCACGGCCGACGAGGAACGCCTCGGGGAAGACATCCGCAAACTTTATGTCGCCCTGACCCGGGCCCGCTACGCCACCTGGGTCGGCGCGCCTTTCCTGCGCAAGGAGACACCGCTGGGCGCGCTAGCATCGCTCGGTGCCTTCGACGACAGTGGTGAGACCGATTGGGCCGCCTGCCTCCAGCAGCTGGCCGGCGATTGCGAGGCCATTGCCGTCGTCGAACAGCCCGAGGCGTCCGATACCCAGTATGAGCCGGAGGCGGCGCGGCAGCCCGGACCGGCCCTGACGCCGGTTCGCCAGGCGGGCGAGCACTGGTGGATCGCCAGTTACTCGGCGATTCGCTATCAGCAGCCTGATACCGAGACAGAGGTGGGCAGCGGGCTTCCAGCCGATGCTCGCGAACCCGAAACGCCGGACGCCGAACGCCTGTCCGAAGAAAGCGAGGCGCCTGCGGCGGTGGCCCTCAAGCCCCTGCGCACGCCCTCGAGCCACGAGCGGCGACTGCATCGGTTCTACCGCGGCGCCGGCCCCGGCACCTTCCTGCACGACGTGCTGGAATGGGCCGCAGAGACTGGCTTCGCCCGGGTTGTGGCGGAACCCGAGGTGATGCAGGAATGGCTCGCCCGACGCTGCAGCATCCGCGGCTGGGACGCCTGGGCGCAGCCATTGGGCCATTGGCTGACCGACCTGATCCAGGCGGACCTGCCGCTGCCGGTTCAGCCGGATGGCACCGCCGGGACGCTGCGTTTTGCGGACGAGCCGCGCATGGTCCCGGAGATGGAGTTCTGGATTGCCAGCCAGAGCCTGGACGTGCGCAAGCTCGATGCGGTCGTTCGCCACCACACCCTGGGCGGCCGGGAGCGGCCGGTGGCGTCGCCACTCCAGCTCAATGGCATGTTGAAGGGCTTTATCGACCTGGTGTTCGAACAGGACGGTCGCTACTACGTGGCGGACTACAAGTCGAACTACATCGGGCCGGACGATGCGGACTACCACCCGGACGCGCTGGCCGAGGTCATCGCCGGGCACCGCTACGACCTGCAGTACTGCCTGTACCTGCTGGCCCTGCATCGCCTCCTGCGATCCCGGCTACCGGACTACGATTACGACCGCCACATCGGCGGCGCCGTCTACCTCTTCCTGCGCGGAAACCAGGCCGAAAGCCGGGGCGTGTTCTGCGAGCGGCCGGACCGGGAATTGATCGACACACTGGATCGCCTGTTCCGGGGCGAATCCGTGACGGGCACAGCGAGCGACGCACCATGACCACCGACACCACACAACAGATGTTCGCCTTCGACGACGCGCCGCTGAAGGATGCGGAGACCGTCTTGTCGATCCTGCGCCAGTGGGTGGATCTGGAATGGTTGCGGGCGCTCGACCTGTCACTGGTCACGCTGCTGCACGACGAAGCCGTCAAAGCAGGGCAGGCGCCGGACCCGCTGCTGCTGATGGCGGTGGCACTGGCGTCCCATCAACTGGGTCGCGGGCACGTCTGCCTGGATCTGGCCACCATGAACCGCCAGGGCTACGACGCATTGCTGTCGCTACCGCCGGAAAACGAGGAGGCGCCGGAGCAGCGTCTGCTGCCGTCGGAAGTCCTGCTCGGCGTGTCGGTGGACGAATGGGATCGGGCCCTGAATCACCCGCTGTTGGTGGCCAACGGTGCCGACGCAGAGACTCAAACCAGCCAGCCCCTGGTGCGGAACGGCCTCCGGCTCTACCTGCGCCGCTACTGGCGCTATGAACAGACCATAGCCGATCAGATCGCGCAGCGGCTGGCCCAGGCGGCGCCGATCCAGACGCTCGGTTCCCAGGAAGCCCAGTTACTGAAAGAAGCCCTGACCCGGCTGTTTGGCGCCGCCAAGCCGGAGAGCGACACCGACTGGCAGCGGGTCGCCTGCGCCAATGCGGCCCGGGGTGGTTTCAGTGTGATCACCGGTGGTCCGGGGACGGGCAAGACCACCACCGTCGTGCGACTCCTGGCGGCGTTGCAGCACGTGGCCATGAATCGTCCGGAAGAGAAACGTGAGCTGGTGATTCGTCTGGCGGCGCCTACCGGTAAAGCCGCCGCGCGACTCAACGAGTCCATCGCCGGCGCGGTGGACAAGCTGGACCTGGCGGCCTTTGGCGACGGGGAGCGCCTGCGCCAGGCGATCCTGACCGAAGTCACCACGCTGCACCGGCTGATGGGCAGTATCCCGGGATCGCGGCGCTTCCGGCATCATCGCCACAATCCGCTGCTGGTGGATGTCCTGGTCGTGGACGAGGCGTCCATGGTGGACGTGGAAATGATGGCCCAGGTGCTCGACGCCTTGCCCGAGAACGCCCGGATCATCCTGCTCGGGGACAAGGACCAGCTGGCGTCCGTGGACGCCGGCGCGGTGCTGGGGGATTTGTGCCAGCGGGCCGGTGAGGGCGGTTATCGCGAGTCAACGCTGGAATGGTTGGAATCGATCACTGGTTGCCGGATTGATCGCCAGTTCGCCGCCGAAGACGGTTCGGCACTGGACCAGAGCATCACGCTGCTGCGGCGCAGCTATCGCTTTGACGAACACAGCGGCATTGGCCAGTTGGCCAGGGCCGTAAACCAGGCCGGCACGGGCGACACCCCGGTGAATCCGGCGGACGTGTCGCAGTTGTTTGAGAAGGGCTATCCCGACATCGCTCGCCGAAGATTGCCGCGAGACAGCGACTCGGTCATCGCCGAGCACTGTATTTCCGGCGGAGCCGAAGCCTTCCCGGCGGCCGGGCAGGGACGGGGCAACGGTATCGAATCGCCCCGGGGCTACGCCCATTACCTGCAGGTGATGAAGCACACCGCTCCGGCGCCGGGCGCCGACCAGACCGAGCTGGATCAGTGGGCGAACGCGGTGCTGAAAGCCCACAACCAGTTCCAGGTCCTGTGTGCCTTGCGGCGTGGGCCGCTGGGCGTGGAAGGGCTGAATACGCTGATTGCTGGCGCGCTCCAGTCCCGTGGCCTGATCGGCGCGACCGAGGGCTGGTACGCCGGTCGTCCGGTGCTGGTCACCCGCAACGACTACAGCGTGGGCCTGATGAACGGGGATATCGGGATCACCCTGTCTATTCCGGTAACCGGTGAGGCGGGCGATTCAAACCGGCAGGTCCTGCGTGTGGCGTTCCCAGCCAACGATGGCAGCGGCCGGATCAAGTGGGTGCTGCCCAGTCGCCTGCACGCGGTCGAAACGGTCTATGCCATGACCGTCCACAAATCCCAGGGCTCGGAATTCGTGCACACGTGCCTGATCCTGCCGGACCGGCGCAATCCGGTACTGACCCGGGAGCTGGTCTATACCGGCATCACCCGGGCGCGGCATTGGTTCAGCCTGTTGTTGCCGGATGAGGGGGTATTCCAGGATGCGATCAGTCGTGGGGTGACGCGGACGTCCGGGTTGCGGGCGGCTTTGGAGGAGTAGTTATCATGGTCCCCCGGTAGGTTGGGCTGACGCAGGAAGCCCAACAACACTGGCTTCGCATTCGTCCAGGTTTGCCTCTGAATCCGATACGGCGATCCGGAGTAAATGGAAGGAGGCGGTGTGGCATCGGGTCTCGCTGGGCAGATCTGTTGGGCTTTCTGCGTCAGCCCAACCTACGATTCTGACGGCCCCTCCGAAGCTAAAGCGTCGGCTACATTAGGACGCGACATCTCGCGGTCATCGCTTCCCGAATCATGCCAATCGTTATGTGCCGGAACACAACCGTCATCGGTAAGCGGAAGTGGTTTTTAATGTAGCAGACGCTTTAGCTTCTGAGCAGGCCGTGGGCCTGCCGATAAACCCGGGCCCTGCCGGGCCCTCCGAAGCTGAAGCGTCGGCTACACCAGGGCGCGACATCTCGCGGTCATCGCTTCCCGAATCATGCCAATCGTTATGTGCAGGAACACAAACGTCATCGGTAAGCGGAAGTGGTTTTTAATGTAGCAGACGCTTTAGCTTCTGAGCAGGCCGCAGGCCTGCCGATAAACCCGGGGCCCTGCCGGGCCCTCCGAAGCTGAAGCGTCGGCTACATACCCGTGCAAAACCTTACGCCCGGGACATACCTATCAGCGATTCTCGCTGTCCCGCACCGGCAACCGGTGATTCACCATCTCCGTCAAAGCCTGCAACTGCTGCTGCACCTCATCCAGCTTGCGGGCCATGTCGTCCCGTTCGCGGTGGGCCTGTTCGGCTTCGCGGCTGTTCTGCTCGGCACTCATCACTTCCAGGATCACACCGATCATCATGTTCAGGAACACGAACGCTGTCAGGAAGATGAAGGTGATGTAGTACAGCCAGCTCAGCGGATATTCGGACATGGTTTCGTACATCACGTCCGTCCAGTCTTCGAACGTCGCCACGCGGAACAGCGTGAGCAGCGACACGGCCACGTCGCCCCACAGGTCCTCGTTGATCGGCGCAAAGAACAGCGAGCCCATCGCGGCGTAGATGTAGAAGATGATGAACATCAGCAGGGCGATGTAGCCCATGCGGGGAATTGCTTTGAGTAACGAGTTGATCAGGAAGCGCAGTTCCGGGATCACCGAGACCAGACGCAACACCCGGAAGACCCGGAGCAGCCGGCCCAGCAGCACGGCTTCGGAATTATCGAGCGGGATCAGGCTGCCCACCACCACAATGGTGTCGAACAGGTTCCAGCCGTCCAGCAGGAAGCGTTTCTTGTCCGGATACACCGCGAAACGGAAGACGATCTCCAGCAGGAAGAACACGGTAATCGCGCCGTCCAGGAAGAGGATGGACTGTTCAACCACCTCGGGAAGGTCATAGGTCTTGGCGCCGATGGCGAGCGCAGACAGGATGATGATGGCGATAACCGACGTCTGGAACAGCTTGCTCGATTCGATGCGACGCAGGCTTCCCAGCACGGACGAGGCATCCGTGGAGTACGACATGGCGGGGAGTCTCCGAAATAAACAGGGTAGTGACGGATTTTATTCAGTTGCCCGCCAAAGGAGAAGCGTTCTCAGTCCTTATCGCCGTTGTTCTTTTGGCGCCGACGGTTCAGACGGATGATGACGTCGGCCAGGGAGTGGATCTGGCGATTGGCGACGCGGATGGAGCGATACACCCGGGTGGAGACGTCGTCATGGATTTCCCGGGCGCGGAGGCTGTTTTCACGGATCCGGTCGTCGCCGGAGAGGCGATCGATGGCCTGGAAGGTGGTGTCGCTCAGCATGCGGTGCAGGACGGCAATCGCCGCGGTGCCGCCGTCGACGGAATCCTGCAGCATCAGGCGCCGGTTGTCGGCCTCGATGCGCTCGAATTCGCGTTTACGCACGGCATTCTCGACTCGGGCGAGCGAGGCTTCCAGTCGCTTGAACTGCTCACTGATGTGCGACGCACGTTGCCAGGCCAGCCCCATTAACAAGGCGGTCGCGGCTGTGCCGGTCAGCAATATCCAGAGCATGGTGACCTTCTCCGTTAGCGATATTCCACCTTCATTTCGGCTTCGACGCCGCGCTCTGCCAGTTCAGCACCGACTTCACGCATCACCTGCTGGTAAACCCGGCGGCAGACCATATTGGGCAGGTGATCCGCCACAATCCGCGCGGACCGGGACTCCCGCTTGGCCACGGCGATCGGATCCAGTACCCGCACGGTCAATACCATCTGCGGTTCTTCGCTACGGCGCCCACCGTTCAAAGATTCGATCCGGGACAGGGCGCTCTCCAGCATTTCACCCTGACGCTTGAGCTGGCGATACAGCACAATCGCGGCGATGAGCAGGCCAATCACGCACAAGGCGAGGAACACCGTCACGTTGGAAACTCCTGTTACCATGGTTGTTTCATCGTTGTCGTCCCTACAGGCACTTGGCCTGCGAGGCTTTCCCGCATAGTGTGAGGGACGTCAGCGGCCTTGCGATTGGCCGAAGTGCCGCTTTAATACCAAACGCCCGGAAACCCAAGGTCGCACAGAACAGGGAGATGACATGAGCCGAAGAACCGCTTTGGTCACCGGCGCCTCCGCCGGCATTGGCCAGGGATTCGCCGAGAAACTCGCGAGTCAGGGTTACGACCTGGTGCTGGTGGCCCGCCGCCGGGAACGTCTGGAAGCGCTCGGTAGGGATCTGCAGGCCCGCTTTGGGGTGGCGGTTCACATCGTGGCCGAAGACCTCGGTGACGCCGGTGCCGTAGAACGCATCCTCCACACCGTCGACGATGCGGGGCTCCACGTCGACTTCCTGGTGAACAACGCCGGTTTTGCCGCGCGCACCAGCCTGGTGGACAGCGATTGGTCGGTGCTGAACCAGGAAATCCAGGTAATGGTTACGGCGCTGACCGAACTCATGGTCAAACTGGGCCGGCGCATGGTGAAGCGGGGCTACGGGCACATCATCAACGTGGCGTCCCTGGCCGCCTTTGCACCGTCGCCGGCGGGCATGCTGTACACGGGCATCAAGAACTACGTGGTCAACGTGTCCGAAAGCGCCGACATGGAATTTCGTCAGCACGGCGTTCGGGTGACCGCATTGTGCCCGGGCTTTACCTACACTGAATTCCACGACGTCCAGGGCACGCGCGAGCAGGTCAGTCGCCTGCCGTCGATTCTGTGGCAGGACGTGTCGGCCGTCATCGAGGAAGGCTACCGGGCCGCGTTGGCTGGCAAGCCGGTTTGTGTTCCGGGCCGCTTCAACAAGGTCATCGCGTCGGTCAGCGGGTTGCTGCCCGAGTCCGTTCGCTACCAGTTGGGACGTCGGGGCCGAATCTACTGATCGACCTGAACCGCAGGGTGGGCGGGTGCGTATCAAACCTGCATCACCGCTAACGCGTTGAATTCTGACTATACTGCCTCTTTTACGCACCAACCCGGGGGATCGCTATGGAATGGCTCAAGGCTTTTGTCGCTGGTGTTCTGGCGACGCTCCTGTTTCATCAGGGGCTGTTCGGTCTGTTTTATCTGGCGGGCCTGGTGCCGGCCGCACCCTACAACATGACGCCGGTTCCGCCGTTCCATGTGCCCGCCGTGATGTCGCTGGCGTTCTTCGGTGGATTGTGGGGCATTCCCATCTGGGCCATCATCCGGCGCATGCAGCCGCTGATGCACTGGATCAGCGCCATCGTCCTGGGGGCCCTCGGGCCCACCGTTGTTGCCATGCTGGTGGTGTTCCCGCTCAAGGGAATCCCCGTAACCGCACAGACCTGGATGGGCGGTCTGGTTCTGAACGGCTTCTGGGGCCTGGGCCTGGCGGTGTTCATGGCGTTTATGGTGGATCGTAAAAAAGTATAATAATCATAATCCTAAAGAATATTTTTCAGCTACTTTCAGAAAAAGGGATCTCAGAATGAGTCAGGCACCATTCGATATTGTGGTTTTTGGCGCGACCAGTTTTGTGGGGCAGATTCTGTCTCGTTACTTGCTGGAGCGCTACGGCGCCGGCGGCGAGGTCAACTGGGCCATCGCCGGGCGTTCCGAAGCCAAGTTGGTGACGTTCAAGTCGGGGCTGGGTGAGGCGGCCGCGGATCTTCCGGTCATCATCGCGGACGCCGGCAACGAAGCATCGCTGACCGAGATGTGCGAACAGACCCGCGTGGTCATTTCCACGGTCGGGCCCTACGCACTTTACGGCGAGCCGCTGGTTCAGGCGTGCGTGAACAGCGGTACGGATTACTGCGACCTGACTGGCGAAGTGCAGTGGATTCGAAAGATGATCGAGCGCTACGAGGAGCAAGCCAAGAAGACTGGCGCGCGCATCGTGCATTGCTGCGGCTTCGACTCGATTCCCTCGGACCTGGGCGTTTATTACCTTCAGCAGCAGGCGAAAGCCCAGTTCGGTGAGCCGTGCTCGACGGTGAAAATGCGGGTGAAGGCAGCCAAGGGCGGATTGTCCGGTGGTACCGTCGCCAGCATGATCAACGTGACCAAGGAAGCGGTGGCCGATCCCGCACTGCGCAAGGAACTGGCCAACCCGTATTCCATCTGCCCGAAGGATTTCCGGCCGGCCCGTCGTCAGCACAACGTGAAAGCGGCGGAATACGATGAGGATTTCCAGGCGTGGACGGCGCCGTTCGTGATGGGCGCCATCAATACCCGTGTCGTACACCGCTCCAACGCCTTGCAGGGTGCCGCCTACGGTCAGGAATTCGGTTACGACGAGGCGGTCCTGACCGGTAAGGGACTCAAGGGACGCGCGGCGGCGCTGGGCGTGGCGGCGGGACTGGGCGGTTTCCTGGTGGCTGCGACCATCAAACCGGCCCGTTGGGCGCTGGAGAAGTTTGTCCTGCCCAAGCCGGGCGAAGGCCCGACGCCCAAAGCCCAGGAGGAAGGCTTCTTCGACCTGCGCTTTGTGGGTATTTCCGAAAAAGGCGAGATGATTCGTACCAAGGTCACCGGCGATCGTGATCCCGGCTACGGCTCCACCGGCAAGATGCTGGGCGAGGCGGCCATGTGCCTGGCGTTTGATATCGACACGCCGGAAAAACGTCCCGGCGGCTTCTGGACCCCGGCCTCCCTGCTGGGCCAGAAAGCCATCGACCGCCTGGTGAAAAACGCGGGCCTGCGGTTCGAACTGCTCGAGAACCGCTAGCCCCGCCTCACGCTTTCCAATCGTCCGTGGTCAGCGTCCTGTGCATCGGTGGCAGGGCGCTGGCGTCATGGGCCAGCCCCACCACCGTCTTCCCGCTCAACTCAATTTCCAGCGCCTTGGACAGCTGCGCGGCCGTGTCGCGATCCAGGCCGGTAAACGGCTCGTCGAGAATCACGATCGGCGCATCCAGCAGGAGCACGCGCGCCA
The DNA here is from genome assembly GCF_016798325.1 of Marinobacter mangrovi. Taxonomy (GTDB): domain Bacteria; phylum Pseudomonadota; class Gammaproteobacteria; order Pseudomonadales; family Oleiphilaceae; genus Marinobacter_A; species Marinobacter_A mangrovi. The sequence goes on along the minus strand of NZ_JAERVO010000001.1, from coordinate 914,975 downwards.
GGGCGACCCGGCGGGCTTCACCGCCGGACAGCTGACGGCCCGCTTCGCCGACCCAGGTCATCAGGCCCAGAGGCCAGCTATCGACAGCCTCTGCCAGCTGAACGACCTCCAGCACGTGCCAGATTTCACCGGAGGTGATGTCCGGGCGCGCCAGCTTGAGGTTGTCCAGCAGGGTGCCGTTGAACAGGTGAGTGCGCTGGGTCAGGTAGGCCACATCCCGCTGCGCGCCGATGCCGTTGGCCGGCCAGCGGGTTCGGCCGTGGCAGCGAATCTCGCCGGTATCCGGCGTCAGCAGACCAGCGGCCAGATCGGCCAGCGTGGACTTGCCGCTGCCGGACGCCCCGATGAACCCAACCCGGTCTCCGGGAGCCAGTTTCAGCGTGAAGTGGCGCAACAGCGGGTGGTGATCTTCGAAGGCAAAGCCCACATCGTGCCATTCCAGTTCGCCGGGCGTGGGCTCGTCCACGGCCTCGGGGGCATCCATCAGTTCGTAGTGCACTTCGGTATTCAGGCGTCGGGCGGAGGCCACGGTACCGCCGAATTCCGCGTAAGCCGGGGGCAGGGCAATCAGGATTTCACCGAGGCCCAGCACCGCCAACGCGATCAGCACCGCGACCGGGCCACTGACCGCACCGGATTCGACTCCGCCAAGGCCCATAACCAGTGCCAGCAGGGCAACCGCCTGCACGGTCCAGGTGATCAGGCCCTGCGCCGTGGAAACCGACCGCTCCGTGGCGTACTGCGGGCGCATCATGGTTTGATCGTCGTCCAGCAGACGGTCACAATGTGCGCCGATCAGGCCCGCTGCCCGCAGTTCCGCCTGGCCTTCCAGGGTCTCGATCAGTCGGCCCCGCAAGGCTTCCAGGCGTTCGACCCGGCGCGCGGTACGCTGTCGATTCATTCGGGCCAGACCCAGCGTGATGACGGCAGTCAGCGCCAGCAGGGCGACCAGCACCCACAGGGCGAGCTGACCGCTGACCAGCAACGCCAGCAGGCTGACAGTGCCAATGGCCAGAATCGCCACACCCAGCGGCGCCAGCAGCCGCAGATACAGGTTGTCGAGTGCATCGATGTCCTGCACCAGACGGCTCAGCCGATCCGAGGCCCGGGCGAACAGGTGCTCATGGGGCAGCTGGTGAGCCAGGGTCGAAAACAGGCGAACGCGCAGGTCGGCGAGCAGGCGCAGCACGGTGTCGTGGTTGAACACCCGCTCGACATAGCGGGACACGGTCCGGGTGATGGCAAAGAAGCGGATGCCGCCGCCCGGCACGTAGATGTCCAAAAACGCGTGGATACCTTTGGCCAGCAGGGCGCCGGTGATGGCCGAGGCAGTCAGGAACCAGCCGGACAGGCCCAGCAGGCCAATGGCGGACAGCACTGTCAGCAGGATCAGCACGCCGCCGATCACCAAGCGGCCACGGCGTTGCAGGATCAGTTTCAGCCAGGGCCAGAGTTCATTCATGGATCAACCCTCCGTGACGGACGCGGTACACCGTGTCCGCCATATCCAGCAATTGCGGGTGATGGCTGGCCAGCACGAGGGTCCGGCCATTTGCGACCAGCTCGTCCAGGGCGGCGATGACCTGTTCTTCGCTTTCGGCGTCGAGGCCGGCCGTAGGCTCATCCAGCAGCACCAGCGGATAATCCGCCAGGAAAATACGCGCCAGGGCCAGTCGACGCGCCTGACCGCCGGACAGCCCGGCGCCGGATTCGGACACGGGAGCGTTCAGCCATTGCGGATGGGTTTCCACCAGGTGCGTCAGGCCGGCTTTGGCGAGGGCGTCCAACAATTGCTCGTCAGTGGCGTCTGGCGCCACCAGGCGCAGGTTTTGCGCCCAGGTGCCCTGCAGGATAAAGGGGGACTGACCCAGCCAGCCGAAGGGGCGGGCACCCGGCGTTTCACCAAACACGCTGATCGATCCGGACTGGGGCTGGCAGAAGCCGGCAATCAGGTGCAGCAGGGTGGATTTGCCGCAGCCCGAAGGCCCTTCCAGCCCGACAATCTCGCCCGCACCGATCGTCAGCGACAGATCGGCAAACAGCGGGCCGCGATCGGCGAACCCGAACGAGACGTGCTTCAGGTGAATGCCCTGGGCGGTGTCCGGCGTGTCGTAAACCGTCGGGGTCGTTGGAGAACGAGCGGATTCGGCCTCCAGGCGTTCCAGCAGGCAATCCGCGGCGCCGATGGCAGAGGCGCGGTCGTGGTAATGCTGGGACAGCAGGCGCAGCGGCTGGAAGAACTCCGGCGCCAGAAGCAGGATGAACAGGCCGCTGAACAGCGTCAGCTCATCGGCCCCGCCGAAATGAATATAGCCCAGCAGCCCGAAGCCGATGTACATGGCGATCACCGCAATGGCGACCGACGAGAAAAACTCCAGCACCGCCGAGGACAGGAACGCCACCTTGAGCGTTTTCATGTTTACCTTGCGGAACTGGTCGGTGACCTGGCCCACCTCGCGAGTGGCCTTATCCGTCTGACCGAACAGCTGCAGGGTCGTGAGCCCCCGCAACCGGTCCATAAAATGACCGGACAACCGGCCCAGGGTTTCGAAGTGCTGTTGGTTCAGCTTCTCGGCGCCCATACCCACCAACGCCATGAACAGCGGAATGAGCGGTGCCGAGAGCAACAGGAAGAGGGCGGCGAGCCCGTCGTAGCAGAAAACCACCACCAGGATCAGCAGCGGCACGATCACAGACAGCATCATCTGTGGCAGGAACCGCGCGAAGTAACCGTGGAGGGCTTCCACCTGTTCCAGCCATTCGCTGGCCAGCGTTGCCGGGCTGGTCTGTGACAGCCCCGTGGGGCCTTGAGCCTGCCAGCTGTCGATCAGTTGGCGACGGACGGATTGCCGGATGGTTTCACTGGACGCCGCGGCCGCGTTGTCGCGCATGATCTGGAAGGCGCCGCGCAGCAGAATCGCGGCGAGAATACCGCCAATCAGCGGTGTCAGCGTGGACAGTTCGACGTGTTCCATCACCACCTGGGACACCAGCCAGGCCGTCAATCCAAGCTGGACCACCATGGCCACGGCGGATGCAGTGCCGCCGACAATCGCGAGGCGAATCTGGGGCCGCGCCGGGCCGGCCAGCTCATTGAGCCAGTGCCGGACCCGCCGTTGCCTTTCCCGATCGGTGGAGGAACGGCCCCCGGCGTCAGCGCCGGGAGCCTCGTCAGTGGAGGAGGATGGTTCAGTGATAGCCGACACCTGCCTTGACCTTGCCGCGGAAGACCCAGTAAGACCAGGCGGTGTACACCAGCACGATGGGGATGACGAACAACACACCCAGCAGCAGGAACAGCTGCGATTCCGGCGCGGAGGCCGCATCCCACAGGGTGTAGTTCGGCGGTACCACGTACGGCCAGCGGCTGGCGATCAGACCCAGGTAGCTGAAGATGAACAGCCCCATGGTGGCGACGAACGGCATGCCTTCGGTGCGTTTACCCACGTGCCGGAAAATCTGGTAGGCACAGAACAGCGCCAGCACCGGGAAGATCCAGATGACTTCGATCGTGGAGAACCAGCGTTCGCGCACCAGCTCGTCCACAAAGGGCGTCCAGGCGCTGACGATGGCAAACACGACCAGCACCGCAAGCAACAGCGGACGGGTGATCTTGTAGGCCCATTCCTGGATATAGCCTTCAGACTTCAGGATCAGCCAGGTGCTGCCCAGCAGCGCATAGCCCGCCATCAGGCCCAGGCCGGTGAGCACGGTGAACGGAGTCAGCCAGTCCAGCGCGCCGCCGACGTAAACGCCGTTTTGGGTTTCAAAGCCCTGGATGTAGGCGCCGACCACGCAACCCTGCGCGAACGAGGCGATCATGGAGCCAACCGCAAAGGCCCAGTTCCACAGATAGCGGGACGTGCGCGCCTTGAAACGGAACTCGAACGCCACGCCCCGGAAGATCAGCCCGGCCAGCAACAGGAACACCCCGATGTACAGCGCCGGCAGGAAGATCGAGTAGACCAGCGGGAACGCGGCCAGCAACCCGGCACCGCCGAGCACCAGCCAGGTTTCGTTGCCGTCCCAGATGGGAGCGACGGAGTTCATCATCACATCCCGGGCCTGTTCGTCCGGCGCGAAGGGGAAGAGGATACCCAGCCCCAGGTCAAAGCCGTCCATCAGGACGTACATGATGACGCCGAACCCGATAATCACAGCCCAGATAAGCGGTAAATCGATCAATTGCATGATTAGTGGCCTCCCTTGTTCAGCGGTGCGGCGTGGGTGTCTTGATCACGTCCCGGATAGGGACCGGCCTCGAAGGTCACGTGCGCGGCCGACAGCGGACGCATCGCGCGATCGTGTTCCTCGTCCACCGGCTCTTCGTCTTCCACGCCCATCTGCAGGACCCGGAACAGGTAGTAGACGCCGGCGGTGAACACCATGGCGTAGACCACGATGTAGCCGATCAGTGTGAACAGGGCCATACCACCGGTCAGCGACGGGGTGACCGCCTCCGCCTGGGTCATGATGCCGTAGATCAGCCAGGGCGCGCGGCCCACTTCGGTGACGAACCAGCCGCTGAGAACCGCCAGGAAGGGCGCGATGCTCATCAGTCGCAGGCTCTGCAGGTACCAGACGGTGCTGTACAGCTTGCCGGTGGCTCGCAGGATCACGCCGATCACGCCGGCGAGGATCATCAACAGGCCCATGGCAACCATGATGCGGAAGCTCCAAAACACGATGGAGACCGGCGGCTGCTCATCCGGCGACGCCTCCTTCAGGCCCGGTACGACACCGTTCCAGTCGTGGGTCAGGATCAGGCTCGCCATATGCGGGATGCCGATTTCCATCAGGTTGGACTGGGTTTCTTGATCCGGCCAGGCGAACAGCAGCAGCGGTACGCCGGACTGGGTTTCCCAGTTGCCTTCCATCGCCGCCACCTTGGTGGGCTGGTGCTCCAGGGTATTCAGACCGTGCTCGTCGCCGATAAACGCCTGCGCCGGCGCCAGGAACAGGATCAGCCACAGGCACATGGACAGCGCCTTGCGGTTGGCTTCCTTCTCGCGGCCGAGCAGCAGGTACCAGGCGCTCACGCCCGCCACCACGAAGCTACCGGTCAGGAAGGACGCCATCACCATGTGGAGGAAGCGGAACGGGAAGGAGGGGTTGAAGATCGCCTCGCTCCAGGACAGCACGTGGATCACGCCGTCGCGCATCTCAGTGCCCGCCGGGGTCTGCATCCAGCTGTTGGCCACCAGGATCCAGAAGGCCGAGATGAACGTGCCCAGGGCCACCATCAGCGCGGCAAACAGATGCACACCGGCCGGCACCTTGTGACGCCCGAACAGCAGCACCCCGAGGAAGCCCGCCTCCAGGAAGAAGGCCGTCACCACCTCATAGCTGAGCAATGGCCCGATAAAATTTGACGAGGCTTGTGCAAAATTGCTCCAGTTCGTACCAAACTGAAACGACATGACAATACCGGAGACCACACCCATCCCGAAGACCACGGCGAAAACCTTCGTCCAGAAGGCCGACAGCTTTTCCCAGGCCGGGTTTTGAGTGCGAAAGAACAGTCCTTCCAGGACTGCGATATAGGACGCCAGGCCGATCGTGAAGACCGGGAAGATCGCGTGAAACGATACAACGAAGGCGAACTGGATACGGGAGAGGAGAATGGGATCTAAATCCACGGGTACCTCCGGGCACAGGTTAGACAAAGGCGTTCCAGGTCATGCTGGAGCTGCCGCTCAAACGAAAACGAAATGCCATCTGAGGAGCGGGGTGCTGTCTGGTGACCAGAAGACCCCTTATTGTTACCGGCATCCGGAATGACGGACTGTGAGGATCCATGACCAGTCCGAAAATCCTGCTCAGCGTACCTGTCGAGCCATCGCGTGCATTGACTGAAATCAATATCGGAAATCAATAGCCTACATGCCTCTAACAATAGTAGTGCGCGAACCGGAGTGTTCAAATGTCACTTTATGAAGATCATGTTTTACCCCATCTGATCAACCGGGCCTGCTCCATCGGACCGGTGATGAAACTGCGCCAGCAACTGGTGCCTCAGGCCCGGGGCGATGTCCTCGAAGTGGGCATGGGGTCCGGGGTGAACCTCCAGTACTACAATCCCGACAGGGTCAATTCAGTATGGGGTCTGGAACCGTCCGAGGGCATGCGACGGATTGCCGCGCGAAACGTGGCCGCCGCGCCGGTGGAGGTGAAATGGCTGGATTTGCCGGGCGAACGCATCCCGCTGGAGGACAACAGCGTGGACACCGTGTTGCTCACCTTCACCCTCTGCACCATCCCGGACTGGTTCCAGGCCTTGCAGCAGATGAAGCGCGTGCTCAAACCGGACGGCCAGCTCCTGTTCTGCGAACACGGCCGCGCCCCGGAGCCGGGCGTGCGCAAATGGCAGGACCGCCTGACCCCGGCGTGGCGAAAAGTCGCAGGCGGCTGCCACCTGAACCGACCGATTACAAGGTTGCTCGAGTCCGCCGGCTTCGAGATCGAATCGGCCGACAGCCTGTACATCCAGAACACGCCGAAGATCGCGGGATTTGTGACGTACGGAGTGGCTCGAAAGCCCGAATAGGGGAGTGGTCTGGTTGAGATTTGACCGATTTGAAGGGCAAGATTGCGATCAGCCACAGCTGCTTATACAATCCCCGCTCCTTCCAGCACTCCCTCTGCCCGGGTGGTGAAATTGGTAGACACTGGAGACTTAAAATCTCTTGACCGTTAGGTCGTGCCGGTTCGAGTCCGGCCCCGGGCACCATAAATAGCAATAGGTTGCGATGGTCGTTATTGTTCTAACGAAAGCCTTGAATCGCTTTGTAGACCTAATGTAGACGCGGTGCAGCCCCTTCCTGAAAATCCCTACGGAACTTTAAGCCCCTAAAACCGAGAGGGCCGGAACTGAGGATTTTGATTTCAATTCTTTGGCCCCCGGTGCGTAGAAACCGATCCTATGATCTGCTTTGGCTGGCTTGATGAGCTGTGTTCAGGGCTTTTGATTCGCAGCTTTCCGAGCTCGGTCAAATAAATTACGATTCAGGTCTATTTTTTTGCGAGATGGCTCCTATCTGAAGCTCAACTGGTTTCCACCGGGGCCTGCTTTGGATCTTCAGAGGGGGAGCTTCCAGCCAGATACAAGGTACAGCCCAACAATAAGGTTATTGATCCTAAATGAGCGAACACACAGAAGTACGCCTCCCTCTTATAGAAAAGCTGATAAGACTTGGATGGGACAAAAATCAAATTCAGTACGAGCCTGAGTGGCGAGTTCCCAAGACTCCGAGCGAAGCAAGTAAGCGAGAAAAAGGGCATAGCTACAAATCTTATCCCATTGACATAGCGATTTTCGATCACCCATCTCATGTTGGTGAATATGAGCATCTTCAAATCATCATCGAAACGAAGGCTCCAAACTTCAGTGAGGGACTAAATCAGCTAGAGATTTATATGGGCATGGAGCCTCATGTCCCGCTTGGTATTTGGTCGAATGGCAGTGATATCAGCCTTGTCTATCGTACTCCTGATGGGAAGTTCGATGTTGTTAAAAATGGAGCCCTACCAAAGCCCACCGATAGCTTGATCAAGGCGACAGAGACAAGGCTTACCTGGAACGATTTGGAAGAGCCGACGACCGCGGTTTTGAAGAGAGCGTTTTCCCGTCTACTAGATGTCGTTGTCAGTCGAGATACATTAAGTACCAGACGCGACGATCAGTTGAACAATCTGTGTAACGTGATTCTGGCAAAGTTGGAAGGCGATAAGATAGCAAAATATACCCCGGCTGATCCTGCGCCATTTCAAGTGTGGGATAGTGAAGCGGAAACAGCGAAGAATATTAAGGAACTCTTCGCGGGAATGCGGATTGCTCATTCCGATCTGTTTCTCACTGATAGCGACAAGGAAATCAGTCTTGACGACCACACTCTCCAATCGTGTGCATACGAGATTTCTCGGTACAAGCTTCGAGATACACCCATCAGCGTTATATCTGAAGCCTTCCAAATTTTTCGAACTTCGAGCTTAAAGTCTGAAGAGGGGCAGTATTATACGCCTTACCCGGTAATACGTAGCGCTGTTAAGTTAATGGAAATCAAGCCTTCTGATAAGGTTTTGGATCCTGCTTGTGGGACCGGTGGCTTTCTCTTGGAGAGTTTTAGGCAGCTGATCGAAAACCATCCTGCGATGTCCGAAAGTGACACGAAAAGCTGGGCAAATAGGCATCTGTTTGGGGTTGATAAAGACCGCATTAATGTAAAGTTGACTAAGGCTATAATGCTAACAATCGGCGACGGCAGCACCAATACGTATTTGGGTGATTCAATAAGGAAGCATCTCTGGGCAACGTACTACCAGCCATTGTTGACAGCCCTGACTCCTGACTCATTTACTTGTATCGTCACAAACCCCCCTTTCGGAAAGGGTTTAAAGGTATCGAAGGTCGACTCAAAAGCTGCTGGTTTCACTATTTCTAGGAAGCCTAAAAAACTGAATGGTGGAGGCTTCGAGTTTTCAAAAACTGTCCATGAAGAGAGAGAAATTGGCATTCTCTTCTTGGAGCGGTGTTACAGCCTTTTGGCTGAGGGTGGGCGTCTCGGCATCATTTTGCCAGAAACATACATGTTTTCGCCTTCTTACGCATGGTTGAGATACTGGATGAAGGATAAATTTGAGCTCAAAGGGATGTTGAATATAGCGATGGAGGCGTTCCAAGGATTTTGCCGGGCTAAAACAAATTTTTATATCTTCGAGAAGGTAGGTAAGTAAGTGCATAAGCCAAGCTGGTTCAGAGAAGGGCAGACCCTTATTGTCAACGCAAAAACATGTGGTATCAATAAGGATGGACATGAACAGTATATTGTCAATCCTCAAACTGGGGTGCGGTCGGATTCGGAAATCGACGATGACCTTGCCGAATGTTGCGATGCTATTAGAGTTGGCGATTTCTCGAGGAAAGAGATTTTTTATTGTGGTTCGGAGAAGGTTTTTAATAGTGACGTATATGTACCCAAATACTTCGATCACAAAACTCTGGAAGGAATCGAGGAACTAGTCAAAAACCATCCGGAATTCTCTTTAAAAAGCCTGGGAGACCTGGCTTCGGAAAAGCGCATATTGATTTTTGGTGGACATGGTAGTCCAAGTTCCGATCAGCGGCTTGGGGAGGTCCCCTACATAAAAGTTTCTGACCTGAGAGCCGGGCACGTAAATATAAACCCGACGAATATGGTGCCGTTGTCTCTGGCGCACAAGTTTTGGGGCGGTTTGTCGTCGGGCTTGCAGGCCTATGATTTGATATCACCAGAACGCGCCTCTAAAAACATTGGTGAGTTTTGCGTGCTCATGCCAGGGCAAGAGAGTGCAGTCTTAACTAAGGAAATCATAGGAATTCGCACTAACACTGAACTCTTCGATCAGTTTTATCTTCTTTGGGCGCTGACCCTTAAAGAGACCGTTGCTCAGTGGGAGCGCATAGTTTTTATGCAGACCAATCGCGAAGATGTGGGCAAGCGAATGCAGGAAATCAAAATACCTGTTCCGAATTCACGAGCCACAGCGGACTCGGTATCTTCAAAGTTTCGAGATTATTATCAGCGCCTGGAAAAAGCTCGGCGGAGCTTTGTCGATTCCATTCGGGATAGCGATTTTAAGCACTACATTCACCTTGGGGAATGATCGTTCCGTTAATTGCTTAAACCACCGTACAGTTATTGACAGAACTCCAAGGGGGCGGGTGAACCTCACCATTCAGCTTCTCCCAGGCATAGGCGGTATCGTCGGGCAATGCGGCGATTTCCGCTTCTGTCGCTTCCCCGACTTGGGTTAACTGCTTCAGGCGATCCAGCCACTGGTCATCCGATACGCTCTTTCGCGCAGCCTTGTTGGGGCGCTTGATTTCCCATCGGAAGGCCCTCGTCAACCAATACCGCCCTTGAGCGAACAAGCCGAAAAGCTTTCTTTTGGATGACTCACCGTATTGGTTAACAGGGCAGTTGTAGTGGTCAACGCGTTACTACCGCTATTTTGTCCCGCCATTCTGCTAGTGCTCACTGACGATCTCATAGGTGAGTTGGAACAACCTCGTGAAAAATCTATACTTTGCGTTGGCCTGACAAGCTTGTCAGCATAATTTTGACGAAAAAGGTAGCTTTCTTAACGGTGTTCCTCGTCAAAGGGACAAAAGGGTTTTCGAATGTCTAACAGCTTTTTCTTTTTCAAAGCCACTAAGAACCAACAGAACGAGCAGTTCGTCAATGAGGTCGCGGCTTACTCTGAACAAACCAAGACACAAATGTATCTGGTTGATGGTCCACTCGTAGATAATAAATATAAATACTCCTTTAAAGATGCGCTGATACTCTTGGTGCCTAAGCACAAAATCACCTTTATCAACTTCTCTGACAACGAGGAAGATTTTGAAGATTATGTTGAGGATGTGCTTGAGGACCTGAGTGCGATTTCGGATAAGTTTAGATATAAACAAGTCGTTGGTAGGTCACGCCATTGGAAGTCCAAACTAACAGACGAGTTTCGATTCGACAACTTCGAAACCAGCATAGAGGAGCTGTTAGACCTTACGCGTATTGAACTCGAAAAAGACCAGAAGAAGTGCGAGCTTTTGATATCCCTGTTAACTGGAAGTATTAATGATATCGAGCGTGTAGGCGAAGATGTGCCCGATAATATACTGGATAGAGTTAAGAGCAAGATCCAGTTATTTGACGGAGACCAGACTCGATTTGTCTACCAAGCGATGGAAAAGCCTGTAATCCGTATACAGGGCCTTTCAGGCACCGGTAAAACAGAACTCCTGTTGCACAAACTTAGAGATATCTATGTTAACTATCCTGAAAGCAAGGTAATTTTTACTTGTCACAACAAGATACTCTCTCATAATCTTCGCCAAAGGATTCCTGAGTTTTTCAACTTCATGAAGGTTGAGGAGCAAATAAAGTGGAACGAACGACTTTGGTGCGTGAATGCATGGGGTTCCCAAAGTGACCTTCACTCCGGGGCTTATCGATATATAACCGCGAAGTATCAGTTGCCGTTTAATAGATATAGCAGGGCGATGTCATTCGACAAGGCATGCACTCTGGCCCTTTCGCAAATTACTGATGAGGATATCGATAAGTATGGTTATGCTTTTGATTTTATGCTTATCGACGAGAGCCAAGACTTCGGGCAACCATTTATAGATTTATGTGAACGTGTAACAAAAAATACCGTTTTCGTTGCTGGTGATATTTTTCAGAGTATTTTTGATCAAAATATTGTTAGCGATATAAATCCCGACTTTCTATTAAGCAAGTGTTACCGCACAGATCCACGAACTCTTATGTTCGCTCATGGTCTCGGTATGGGGTTGTTCGAACAGAGAAAGCTACGATGGTTGGCCGAGCCAGAATGGAAGGCATGTGGCTATATTCTTGATGAATCGGATGATAATCACCTAGAGCTTAGCCGCGAACCACTTAGGCGTTTTGAAGATATTGAAAAGCAAAATATAAAGAGCCTAGAGCTTTTTACGGCACCCGAGCCATTTACTGTCAATTCTGAAAATCAGATAATTGATGTAATAGCAAAAATTAGAGAAGAAAACCGAACGGTTCTTGCTGAAGACATCGGCATAATTTTCGTGGACGACGGAAATATAACCTATGAAATGGCCGATGTGTTGGAAAACAGCGTGCAGGAGAATTTTGATTGGGATGTGAATAAAGCATATGAGTCTAAGGTAAAGTCTCAGAACTCCGTATTTATAAGTAATAGAAATAATGTTAAGGGTCTTGAATTTCCTTTTGTCATAGTTGTAGCTAAGCATCTCAGGCACAGCCACAGTTACCGAAATGCTCTCTACATGATGTTGACGCGCTCGTTCATTAAGACCTATTTCGTTATCTCTGAAGAGTGGAATCAAGAAATAATTCCTAGTCTCAAAGAGAGTATTGAACATATCAATGATCATGGCAGCATGGTCGTGGAAATTCCAAGCGCCGACGAGATTAAGTCAATCAGAACGACAATAAAATTCGATGAAAATTCTCAGTCATTCTATGACTTTGTTGAGAAATTACTCAACGATTTGAATGTTCCTCCAATCTTTAGACAAGAAGTTTTTGACGCTACACAAGCGGTTCTTAAAGAATCCTTCGATAAAGAGCAAGTGGAGGAAACGATCAACTTCGTTTTAAAGCAAAGAGGGATTTGAAAGTGAAAATAAGGGAGATGCCTATCACGCAATTCCAACAAGATAGGGTTTTTGCTCCCATCAGGACCAAAAAGGACCTTATAGAAAGGTTGATATATATAACTAAGCAGTTCCTGATAGGACCGCAGACTAACTCTGTCGATGGTTCGCCAAGGGTTTTGTTGTGTAAGGGAAAGATGAGTAGGGTTTTTGCGTTTGCTAAAGATAGATACATTACGTTTCATTTTCCGTTTGCCGTTACTGAAGACGAGGGACAAATAAAGTTTTCTCACTGGGCGATTGAGAGAGTCGATAACAGAGTAACCTCTATAGTCATGGATCTTATTCATGAGGATTCGTTCAACACCAGTGGTGCCCAATCATTTGTTGAGCCCGTCATTGAGCAGGAGAGCGACTTCCCGGGAATCTGGGAACTATATAAAGACTTGTTAACATTTGAAGATGGTTACCTTCGGTATGACTATGATTCGGAACGTCAAAACGGTCGGCTTCACCCTCTTAATCATCTAGATATATTCTATACGTCTAACAGTAGCTTTAAGCTCGGTATAGATAAGAGGATTTCTGAGGAGAAACTACAAGATCTTTTGAATGTCGAAACCGATTGTGGATATGTCCAGCTGGGTTGAGCTCCTTTCCATACAGTCATTGGCAGAACATCAAGGTGGCGGGAGAGCCACGCATGGGGCGGGGACAGATCTTGCGTATGAACTTTTAACGACTGTGAAAAGGCACTTGATTCATGCGAGTGAGGGCAAGTCACTGGTTGTTTTCTTCAATCCTTTTTTCGATAGCTCCAGCCAACGCCTTCGCTTTAGCGCGCCCAGAATCATCTGCGGCATAAAAAAAGTTCCAAACTGATCGCTGAAGACCAGTTGGATCTTTACACCGCCAAACTCAATCAAAGCCAGTCTTGTTCCTGGACCTTCTTTTTCATCAAGCAGACTTCCAAATTCGATAGAGGTAAAGAATGCTACCAAACTATCAAATCCCTCATAGCTAGATATATCATTGATATGATGTTTCACCGTACCGTTCTCGTTTTCAAACGCAACAACAGTCATAAATGGCACCTATAAGGACTAAGTCCAGCTTCTAATCAAGCTTTCTTGAAGTTTCCTGTTTTTCCAAATTTCAAAAACATATCCCAAGAAATCTTCATCCTCATCCATTTCTGGTTCTACTGGTTCAAATCCAGGAATTTCAGCCCACCAAGATTTGTATTCCAGCGAAACAGATTTTTCTGAAGATTTAACTTCGAAGCATGTTGTTCTACTATCCAAATTATGGAAATAATTTAAGTTAACTCCCATCGAGGATAAATCCCACTTATCCCTGTCCACTTGTAGTATTAAAGCATTGTCTTCGCAGTAAATGGCGATACATCTTTGACCCAGTTGGTGGAAATTTCCTTTTGGCTTGGATGGCACATCTACAGTGCTGTTAGTCGCACCAGTAGACGGATCAAAGTTAACCAGATCACCTCTGTCAAATGGCTTAGATAAAATCATAAATTACCCTTATTTTGGTATAGATATGCCTGTCAGGACATCCATAGTATCATTTGATCTTAATGCTGCATTTATCACTTCAGAAGGTGTTCCATATTTGGCAACCTGGGATTCATACGTTGGACCAAGTTTATTCCCATACCTTGTAAGATTGCGCCGATATACGGCCTCCAAAGCTTCTGGAGTCTTATAATGTGAAAGCCTATCCTGATTTCTCATTTCAACTATTTGTCTGGCTATATCATCATCGCTGAGGCCTTCTTTGCGAAGGCTATTAACCAATTCCTGCTTTTTCTCCAACCCAGAATGGTATTCAAGCCTGGTCTTTCTTGCTGCGGACACTTGTCCTTTATCTGTCCAGTCTACAGGCCATTTACTCGAATGGAATTGAGATTCAGTGGTAGGGAGGTAGCCATAGACTCCCTTTGAGTCAGCAACCAAATCATTAGGCAGGTCGACATACCTAATCTTGTCCGAAACAATATTCGCTGCTTTCAGTTCAAGCCCATCAACCCGACTCGGAGCCGTATCCTCAAGGACAGTTTGACTGTTCAGGTCAGCATCACGCCAGATACGCCTCAAACGCTGCTTTTTGACAGCCTCGCCAAACGCTTTAACGGTTTTGCCCAAATGGGTAAGCCGGCCCGCATGGCGAATTTGAGTGCCGGCGGCGCCGGCCGCACCGACGCCGCCTGTGGCTACCGCCAATATGGCAGTGAGGATCACATCAAAAGCCACGGCGCCGGTAAAGTAACTGATTTCAGTGTGGTGCTGTATGGCGGCGTAGTCGGCCGCAAAATCGGTGACGCTTTGCCGGAGTTCGGGATCCGCCATCACCAGGTTAGCGAGGTCATAGGCTTCAGCGATATCTTCGCGGGAGATGTCCGAGGGATCGAACCCCAAATCCTCAACCCAGCGTCGGTGACGGGCCTCTTCATAGTTCGCCTGATAGGACTCGAACCAGTGTTCATCCGAGCTTCCCTCACTGGCCGCCCATGCGGACTTCAGGCCATCCAGCATGGCTTGGGTGGGGGAGGACAGATCGGACACGCCGGCCACAAATCGGATAAGCCCCATCCCTGCATCTGAAAACCCTTGGGATACGGCGCCAATGCTCACCAGCCCGCGCCGATACCAAGGCAGTTGCTCGTATTCCCGGGCGAGGTCTTCGGCCTCTTTTCTTTCCTGCTTGAGCAGTCCTTCCAGGGCTGCCTGGATGCCCCGGCGTTGCTGGCTGACATCACCATCGGAGGCATCCGAACTCAGGCGAACGGTGGCAAAGCGCCCATTCAGTCCCTGGATCTGAGCCTCGCCATGGGCATCCAAAGTGCCTTTGACGGTCTCCTGATCGGTACTGAGGGTAAACGGAAGATTTGCCACGCCGGTGCCGTCGGGCCAGCGGTAAGCCAGCTTGACGTGGTAAGGGCCGGATCCCGGCGAAGGAGTTTCCGCGACGGGAGGTTCTGGGGCCGGGTTAGCGGGCTCGACGGCCGGTGCCAGGGAGTCGGAGCGGGCGAATGCACCACGCGCTCCGGTTGGCCAATGCTGTTGGAGACGATGCCGAAGTGCTGGTGGCAAGTCGCTGCGCAGCAGGTCGGGGTTTGCCTCGGATTCCGTGAACAACTCAAAGCCGGACCCATAACGGTTGGCGAGCACAAGACGCCCGTCCTGCAGGTCGTCCAGCAGCTTCCGTTTCTGGGTGTCGGTCAGGTTGCCGCTTTGCGAAAAATCCGCATCCGGAGGTAAATCGATATGGTGGCCCTGATAGCCCCGGGTGAAATAATCCCGGGCGACATCCACGGCATTAGACGGATGCAACAACCTGGGCAGTATGGTTTCGGTAAAGCCATAGCCGCCCGTAACGTAGAGCTCGTAGGACATAATGACTGCTTCCTTGTCCAGTGTGTCCTTAGATCCTTCTAAGGAGCGCGGAATACTATGGTTTTGCCGGCGGGATGGCAAGTTGGGACAAAAACGCCCAAGGCTGGGTTCTGATCCAGCCATGTTGTCAGTTTAGCACCTAACCCTTTGCCTCATGTGTTCGCCTGAAATGATGGGCACGGGAGATTTTAAGTCTCTTGACCATCAGATGTTGGCGGTTCGACTCCGCCCCGGGGCACCAAAAAAACGCCTGTCATTTCACACCTGTTTCCTGCGAACCTTGGGCCGTCCGCTATACTGTTTCCCACAGCAGCCGTAGACCACAGGCACGTGGCCACATTCCTGCACCAGCGGGGTTGGATATGGATTTCCGCAGGCGAGTCACTGAGTCACTTCTTTTCGTTTTCCTTTTCGCGATTCCGGCCGCTTATGGTCAGGGGCTGACGTTTGCGCTGGTCAGCAAGAGTCTTCAGGACGCCAACTTCATTGCAGCCGCTCGCGGCTGTGAGGCGGCGGCTTCGGAGGATGGGAATCACTGCCTTCACGTCGGTCCTGAAGGGGCAGCGCATTTTCGAAGCCAGGATCTGGCCATTCGGCGGCTGCTCAAGCAGGACGTGGATGGCATTGCGTTGTCGGTCACCAACGGCGCGTATCTGGCGCGGCAGAGTCTGAAGCAGGTCACCAAGCGAAACATTCCCCTGATTACCTTTGATTCCGACTTGCCGGAGGATCTGCATGTCCTGCGCAGCGCTTATGTCGGGCCGGACAACCGGGTGATCGGTCAGCAGCTGGGCGGGATTGTGAATCGGTTTATGAATGAGGGCACCTTGTGCCTGATGTCGGCCAGCCCGTTCGACACCAACCTGAATGAACGCCTGATGGGCGTCAGACAGGCGTTGACCGGCGATCCCCAACCGGACGAGCCGGGGCTGCTGGCCGGTGAGAATGGCTGGACGGAGACCGGGCGGTGCCCCTGGTACAACGCCGATGACAACAGTCGGGCCGTCACGCAGGTGTTTACCGCCTACACCTATGAGCATTCGGATGCGATTGTGTCGGTCGGGGCCTGGCCGCTGCTGGACTACAACCGGTTGCGTGAGGCGTTGCTCCCGTTTCGTGATGGGCTCCGCTCCCGGGAGAAGCTGTTTATCCTGGCCACTGGCGGGCTTCGACCGCAGGATTATTCGCTGATGGACGAAGGGCTGATCCAGGGTTTTGTGTCGATCGACTTTGAAGCCATGGGGCGAACCAGCTATGACGTGCTGAAACGCCTGCATGAGGGCAGGGCGGTCGAGGAATACTGGCCGACACCGGTGATCCAGGTTTTGCCGGAACCGGCGCCGGTGACCGGCGGCGAATCAACTCAGCCTGAGTAACGCGGAGCGCTATGGCGCGTTATCCAGATCCTCAAGCGTGGCTTCCACTTCTTCAATCCACTCAAGGCCGGCCGTGATGCTAGATGTGGTTCAGGCATCCGGTTGCGGGCAATGGACCCCTGGAGCGTCCAGGACGTCGACCTGATGGCCCACGCGAATGCCGTTGATGCGGAAGAAGCCTTGCGGCATTTCCAGGGCGGTGGTGTAGGTGACACCAGCCGGATATTGCGGGCAGCGATCGGGATCGTCGGCGGCGCAGGGGAGCATCTTGCGTATCGCGCGGATTTCGCCGGCCTCGCTGATATAGGCAATGTCCAGCGGGATGAAGGTGCGGTACATCCAGAAGGTGGCTTCCGGCGGGCGCGATTCCTGATAGACGAACAGCATGCCGTGGTCCGGCGGCAGGGATTCGCGGCCCATCAGGCCCTTGCGGCGCTGGGTATCGGTGACCGCCAGTTCGGCCGTCACCGCTTTCTGGCCGTTACCGGATTCGATGCAGAGCTGCGCCTGATCGAGTTTTGTCGCGGCTTCGGTCGGCGTCCGACAGGCCTGCAGGCCGGTGACGACCGCCACGATGGCCGTGGCGGTGAAGAGAGCTCGGCGACGCATCAGCTTCTGAGTCGGTAGCCGGTTTTGAAGATCATGGCGATGATCACCAGGCAGATGACCATGAAGAGGAACGTCATGCCGGCGCAGAGGAGTACGTTCACATCCGAGATGCCGTAAAACGCCCAGCGGAAGCCACTGATCAGGTACACCACCGGGTTGAACAGGGTGATGGTCTGCCAGATCGGCGGCAGCATGCTGATGGAGTAGAAGGTGCCGCCCAGGAAGACCAGCGGCGTGACGATCATCAGCGGGACGATCTGCAGCTTCTCGAAGGTGTCCGCCCAGATCCCGATGATGAAGCCAAACAGACTGAAGGTGATGGCCGTCAGCACCAGGAACAGGAACATCCAGACCGGGTGGTCGATGGAGTAATCCACGAACAGGCGCGCAGTGAGCAGGATGATCAGGCCGAGAATGGTCGACTTGGTCGCCGCGGCGCCCACGTAGCCAATCACCACTTCCACGAAAGACACGGGCGCGGACAGCACCTCGTAGATGGTGCCTGAGAACTTGGGCATATAGATGCCGAACGAGGCGTTGGAAATGCTCTGCATCAGCAGCGAGAGCATGATCAGGCCCGGGATGATGAAGGCGCCGTAGCTGACCCCATCAATATCGCCCATGCGGGAGCCGATGGCGGAGCCAAACACCACGAAGTAGAGCGAGGTGGAGATGACCGGCGACAGCACGCTCTGCATCAGCGTTCGCCACATGCGCGCCATTTCGAATTTGTAGATTGCGCGGATTCCGTAAACATTCATACCTTCGCCTTCACCAGGTTGACGAAAATCTCTTCCAGGGAGCTTTCCCGGGTTCGGAGGTCCTTGAAGTCGACACCCTGTTCGGCCAGACGACGGAGCAGGGTGGCGATGCCCGTACGCTCTTCGCTGGTGTCAAAGGTGTAGACCAGCTCGGTGCCATCGTCGGACAGCTCCAGCTGCAGGTCGGACAGGGAGTCCGGGACGCTCTCCAGCGGTGCCTGCAGGTGCAGACGCAGCTCTTTCTTGCCCAGCTGCTGCATCAGCGTGTGCTTGTCTTCCACCAGGATCAGCTCGCCCTGGCTGATCACGCCGATGCGATCGGCCATTTCCTCGGCTTCTTCAATGTAGTGCGTGGTGAGGATGATGGTGACGCCGTTTTCCCGCAGGCGGCGGACCAGTTCCCACATGTCCCGGCGCAGCTCGACGTCGACGCCGGCGGTGGGTTCGTCCAGGAACAGGATTTGCGGTTCGTGGGACAGGGCCTTGGCGATCATTACCCGCCGCTTCATGCCGCCGGACAGGGCCATGATGCGGGAGTCCCGTTTGTCCCAGAGCGACAGGGATTTGAGCACTTTCTCGATGTGCGCCGGGTTCGGTGCCTTGCCGAACAGACCGCGGCTGAAACTGACGGTGTCCCACACGGTTTCGAAGGCGTCGGTGTTCAGCTCCTGGGGTACCAGGCCGATCTTGGTGCGGGCGGCACGGTAGTCCGAGGCGATGTTATGACCATCCGCCAGCACGGTACCGCTGGTGTGATTGACGATGCCACAAATGATGCTGATCAGCGTGGTCTTGCCGGCGCCGTTGGGGCCCAGCAGGGCGAAGATCTCACCCCGGCGGATATCGAGATTGATGTCCTTGAGGGCCTGATGCCCGGAGGCATACGTTTTATAGAGGTTTTTGACAGAGATGTCGGGATGCACGCGCGCTCCTGTCTGGCCGATTCGGGAAAAAGGCTCCCCGCGGTTCGATTCGATCGGGTGCCCGTTCGGGCAAACGAGCATTTTATACGAAAGCAGGGCCGTCGGGCATGACCCGATTCTCCATAAATCACGCCGGATCCCGCTGTTTTCGGTGATTCATGTCATGGGTTGTCGTGGAATTTACGTACACTGCATTTGTCCGGATATGGTCGCTCAGGACACTGATGTACAATTATGGACAGAAAGAGCACAGAAGAATAGACTGGAATCAGCAATGGGCCGGGTGCCCACGGGAGCAAGCGCGATGACACAACCGGATACTTCAACCGCCACCGACCTCCACGGCGAAGAACGGCGTGGGCAGGTTGCCCTGAAGGCGTTTTTTAACATCACCGCGGAGTGGGGTTGCACCCAGGCGGAACGCCAGAAACTGCTGGGGGAGATTGCGCGCTCCACGCTTAACAATTACGCCCGTCTGCCGGCGCAACGCCTGAACCGGGACCTGTTGGAGCGGATCAGCTACATCATGGGGATCTACAAAGCCCTGCAGATTCTCTACCCCACGCGGGAGCTGGCCGCACGCTGGATCAAGGCGCCCAACGCCGCGCTGCCGTTCAACGGGGTTTCCGCGTTGGCGTTCATGACCCGTGGCAGCATGATGCACCTGGCGGAAACCCGCCGCTATCTCGATGCGCAGCGGGGCTGGTAGATGACGGCATGGCCCGAACCGGAGACCTGCATTCCCGGCTGGGAAGCCCATCGGATCGTGCCGTCGCATTTCCCGCCGATCGAGATTTTCGAATCGGTGCTGTCCCAGGACGAATACGACATTGCCGCCGAGATTGAAGGCCTGACCAACGACCGGCTGCGGGATCTGACGGGCGACATTGAACGCGTTGCTGCGGAGGATCGCGTCTTCGGGGCCGGCTCGACGCCGCTGATGGCGGCCTTCACCCATATCGGCGCCGCCAGCCGGTTTACCGACGGCCATTTTGGCGTTTACTACGCCGCCAGTTCCCTGGAAACCGCGATCCGGGAAACGGTCTTTCATCGCGAGCGTTTTCTGCGGGCCACCCAGGATCCGCCCATGGAGCTGACCATGCGCTGCTACATCAGTCGCGTGGTGCTGCCGCTGGACGATATTCGCCCGGAAGCCTATTCGAGCCTGCAGCAGCCTGACCTCGACAGCTATCCCCGTTGCCAGGGGTTCGCCGCCCAACGCCGGGCGGCTGGCAGCCACGGCCTGCTGTATCCCAGCGTGCGCCATGCCGGAGGCGAATGTCTGGCGGCCTTTCGCCCCCGCACCATGGGGCTGCCCTGGCAGGGGCCGCACCTGCGCTATGTCTGGAACGGTGAGTCGATCACCGATACGTTCCGCATCACCCGGCACCGCTCTCTTTGACGAGATGCCGTTGGCATTTTGTCAGAACCCACGCCAAAAACTCGTCTAACCCACCTTATAAACTGTGATCCAGCACCGGGTTCTGCCGTGTTTATTTGATAAAGTCATGGAAAACAATAACTTCAATTGGCTTTTGCCAGACCACCACGGCCTATCGACAAGCGGAGAGACTGATGCAGGAACGACGGCGGCGGGAACGCTTACCTTTTATCCAGATGGATGCGCGCGTGAAAGTGCGGCGAAATCTGTTTTCCAATCGCTGGATTGATGTCAGCGTCAGCGACTTCAACAAGCTGGGCATGGCGATTGTCGGCAACCATGAGTTTCGCGAAGGCGAGAAAATCCAGTTCAGCCTGCGCCTGAACACCGAAGTGGGCGATATCACCGTGGAACAAGCCCAGGCCGTGGTCCGCAATTCCCGGGTCGGCGACAGCGGGACAATCTTTGGCCTGGAGTTTGTCGACAGCCAGAAAGGCGGTGTGGCCGAATCCCTGAGCCGGATCGAAAGCGTCCTGACCCGCTTCAAGGCCGTTACCCAGCGCATGACGTGATCCGCCGCAGGCGTAGCATGGCATTGCTCGTTGTTTTCCCGGAGAATGCTAGCTCGCTTGATCGGGAGGAACGGGTTTGCTGCGCGGATTGTCTGTTGTCGTATTGATCGTCGGGCTGGTTGCCCTGCTGGTGCTTGGGCCGCGTTACCTGCGGTCCACCGATGAGGCGGCCAAGATGTCGGCCGAAACCTGCAACCTGGATGATGGCGCCTGCCAGTGGCGAAACGTGGCAGGCGACTGGCAGATAAGCCTGAGCCTATCCGGGAAGACCACGCCTCCAACCCTTACGCTGTCGCTGTCTGCGCCTGAAAGCGTCGCCTCATCTGAGCGGTTGATGGCCGTGCTGAGCGGTTATTCCATGGAGATGGGGACCTTCCCGGTGGTGCTGACGCCGACCGGTGAACCTGGCCAGTTTCGGGGGCAAGGTCAGGCGCCGGTTTGTAGTGTGGATCCCGAGATGACCTGGCAGGTGGCTTTGCGGCAGGGTGGTTCGGATGTCGCGATGCCTGAGGTTGTGGTGTTCCATAACGTGGTATCCGCCAAATAGACACCATTTTTATTGCAATCCCTACGTAGGTTGGGCTGACGAAGGAAGCCCAACAATTTACGGAAGGCCCCGATCTCTATCCGGCCTTTTGCTCTTGGGAGCTCCTGCCAAAATTTTGAATGTATTGGATAACGGATGTTGGGCTTCCTTCGTCAGCCCAACCTACGCTGCTGGTTTGAGGGCCGGTCAGGCCCCTGGAACATAGGGCAGCCCTGCGGGCTGCTCCGAAGCTAAAGCGTCGGCTACATTTTGAATACAGCTCGAGCATGTAGCAGATGCTTTAGCTTCTGAGGCGCCGAAGGTGCCCCATTCGTGCCCCCGGCACATTCCCTAGCTCCTCCATCCTATTCCCACTCCTGGAACGTGAATTCCATCACCTCCAGGCCTACACGGCAGGCGCTGTCGAGGTTCGGACATGTTAAAATAATGTGAAAGCGATACCGCTCTTACTTTCTCGCTTCACGGATGATGCTATGGACTACGCCGACAGTGTACAAAAGGTTCTCCTGCGCAAGATCAACAAGGCCGAGCAGGACCTGATGCAGCTCAAACTGGACTATTGCCGCTTTATTTTCGGCCTGACGCACCGCAGTCAGGTGATCGTCGGTGAGACCCATTACCTGGTTCAATCGGTGGACCTGGACAGCATGACCCGGGAGGAAGACGGCAGTCTGAGCCGGCCGGTGGTGTGGGGGATTCCGGAAGGAGCCGATCCGGATGTTGCGCCGCTGAGTCTGGGCACGGACTGGGTTGCGGCCAAAGGCCCGGTTGGCCGGGCCGGCCCCTGATTGGCCGAACGGGTTCAGAGGAGGGCGTTCGCCGTTAGTGAGGCGTAGAGTGACTGGGTTTCAGGCACGAACCGGTGCTGCTGCCAGTGCTCTGCGCCTTCGAGCCCGTTTCGATAGCAATGCAGCAGACTGCTGCTGGTGGTCAGATCCGACAGCATCTGCTCGATCACGATATCCCCGATGTCCAGTGCGTGCTGGATCACCTTGATCGCCGCTTCCAATATCTTTTCCCGTTCCTTCACGTGACCAAACGCCAGGCCGCAGGCCGCGCCGTAGAAATAGGCGACGGCCAGCGATTTCAGCGTCGGCGCGGCGTCGCGCAGGGTGAGCCCGTGATGGCGCACGTCCGTGAGCTGGATCGACGAGAAGATGTGCAGTTGCGTTACCAGGTCCGTCGCGCGCACGCGCTTCCGGATCTGCCCGGCGGCCACGCGCTGGTAGGCATCCCGGGTGGCCTCGGCGGCTGGAAAGGAGGCTGCGGCGGAAGCCGGCTCAACGGATGCTGGCGTGAACGCCGACGTCGAGCGAAAAGGCCGCAGACGCGCCAGTGTGTACATGCGATAGGCCATCAGCGCCAGCAGGACAGCCAGACTGATTTCCACACCCGATACGATTAATCCCGTCATACGATCCCTGTCGTGCTGGTCGGTCGTGTTGAGCCTGAATTGTAACTAAATGTTACTGCCAAATATCAGGTCAAAGACGTGAAGGAGTGCAAAATCTTTTGTAAAAGGCGAGTCCGTGACGGTCAGTGGCCTTCACAGGTCATCGATACTTTGAGTCTGAGCCGGGCACGAACGCGGCGGGAGATGGCGTCGACGCCGATATTGAGGAATGCGGTAACCAGGATCAGCACCATGGCCTTGTCGAACTGGATGTTCTGGATGGCGCTGTCGACAAAGAAGCCGAGCGTGTAGATCCCCAGAATACCCAGGATGGCGGTTTCCCGCATGATGATTTCCCAGCGGTAGAACAGGAAGGCCAGGAACGGGCTGTAAAGCCGAGGCAGCAGTTCGTAGCCATAGCGTTCTATGCCCTTGGGGGCATCCGGGCGCAACGTGATCTCATTGCTGCGACGACCGATCAGGTGGCCGATGATGCCGCCGTTATGCAGCGCCAGTGCGACAATCGCCGGCAGCATGGACGGCCCCCAGAGTTGGAGCAGGATGTACGCGATCACGTATTCCGGCGTCGACCGCGCTATGACCAGTACGACATGGCCCAGCCCCCGCCGGGTCGGTCCACCAAAATGGCGGGAAATCAGCGGAAAGGCCATCAGCGTCACCAGGCCGGTCAGCACCAGGGCGATCTGCGTTAGCACCAGGGTGTTCCAGATGCCGGGCATCGCCTGGTTGACAGCAAGATCCGACAGCCAGTGCCACAATCCGGGTAGCCCTTCGCCATCCCGTAGCGGTGACGGGACGATGTCCTGAGTAAAGAACCGCACCACATTACCCCAGACGATGGGCAGCCCATCCCCCAGAAAGAACGGAGCGGCGATCACGTAGAGTGGAATCAGCCGGGGTCGGGCCCAGAGCCGCAGGGTGGCAATCAAGACGTAGAACAGCAGGAGCAGGGCGCCCACTTCGGAGTAGTAGCCCTGGGAAAAGGACGATTCCAGGTAATAGCCCAGCGTCGGCAGCCCCACGAACCCTAACACCGCACTGGAGCGCAGGCCGCATTCCAGTCTATAGGAGGTGTAGGTGATCAGGTGCGGCAGAGCGTCCGGAATCCGCGCGTAGAGAAACGACGACAGCACGTCGACTTTGCGGGACAACACCCGCTCCGGCGTGGGATCGGTTTCGTCCAGGATCTCGGAATAGACCTTGGCAAAGATGCCGGCGTAGGGAATGGCGATCGCCAGCACGCCCGTCAGCGGATGGAAGCCGAAGAACTGCAGGAAGATCAGCGCCCAGAACAGCTCGTGGATGGCGCGGATAAACGCGCAGAACATGCGTACCGCCCGGAACCGGAACACCAGGGCGAGCAGGAAGCCGCTGATGCTGCCCAGTGCCACGCCGGTAAAGGCGAACGCCAGCGTTCTCAGGAGCGCGGTGCCGATGTGTTCCAGGGAGAAGAAATCCGGCGTGACCATGCCGAGAAAGAGGGCGGCCAGGTCCTGCCAGGGATTAATGGTGGTGATCGCCAGATCCGCCGCAAACAGGCACAGGATCGCAATCGCCACGAATGCGGCGGTAATCCTGACGGATGTGGACGATAGAAACACGAGGCTGGGCGTCTCCTAGTATAGCGGCAGGATATCGCTGGGAGTGAGGCGTCGGGTCATGTCGTCCAGTGCAATCTGGCCGTTCTGGATGCCGATGATGCGATCGCAGTAGCGCAGGGCCAGGTCGATATCGTGCAGCGCCACGACGGAGGTGGCATAGGATTCGGTCATCAGGCCCATGACGACGTGAGCGAGCGGGCCGTCCAGCGCGGACACCGGCTCGTCCGCCAACAGGATCTCGGCGTTCTGGAACAGGGCCCGGGCAATCGCCGTGCGCTGTTTCTGGCCGCCGGACAGAGCCTCCACCGGCGTACGCAGTTTTTCCCGGATGCCAAGTTTTTCCAACAGGGGTTCGATGGCCTGGAGCTCCCGCCGCCGTGGCCACACCAGGTTGAGCAGGTTGTACCAGCGCGAGTGCGCGGCCAGCTGCCCCATATAGACGTTATGGAATACGGGAAGGGACTGGACCAGCCCCTGCTCCTGGGGCACCAGCGCTGCCCGGTCCCGCACCTGTTCGTACAGCAGGTTGAGCAGCGTTGATTTACCCGCACCGCTGCCGCCGACCAGCGCAATGTGCTCGCCCGGACGGATGTCCAGCGAGATGGGACCCAGGACCTGCTGGCCACCGTAGGCGGCCGTCAGGTTGCGCAGGTGGACGGCATCCATCAGTCGATGATTCCGATCTGTTTCGCGGTTTCGCGGATGGAGTCGTAATCCGAGTTGTTCGCCGGGATAAAGGCGGAACGCGGGAATTTCTTGAGCAGCTCGGGATCGTCCATGTTGACCAGCGCCTGCTTGACCTTATCCTTGAAGCCATCGCCGAAGCGCTCGTTGACGTCGCCGCGGATGGTCCACTGGTAGTCCTGGTAAGACGGGGTCTCCCAGATGACTTTGACCGCGTCGGTGTCGATCTTGCCGGCGTCCAGTTCGCTGTTCCAGACGGCGTAATTTACGGCGCCCACCTGATAGGTGCCGGATTCCACCAGACGAATGGTGCGGGAATGGTTACCACTGAAACCGACGCGACTGAAGACGTCTTCCGGAGCTTCGCCGAAGGTCTGGCGAATGTAGTATTCCGGCATCAGGCGACCGGAGGTGGACCCTTTGGAACCGAAGGTGAAGGTCATGCCCTTGATCGCCTTGGGCAGCGTGTCGGAATGCTCCAGGCCGGTGCTCTTGTGGGCGATGAAATAGGTGATGAACTGGGTGTCTTCCTTGCCCTGGGCAATCGCCTCGGAGCCAGGAACCAGCTGCCGGGCCTGGACGCCGGACAGGCCACCAAACCAAGCCAGTTGCACCTGGTTGTTGCGGAAGGCGGATACGGCCGCGGCGTAGCTCTTCACCGGTACGTAACGTACGTCCACATCCAGCTGTTCGGACAGGTAGTCGGCGACGCTCTGGAAACGCTCACGCAGTCGGGTTTCATCGTTATCGGGAATCGCAGTAAAGACAAAGGTGTCCGCCATGACCGGGGCCACCAGTGCCAGGGACAGCAGTAACGCCCGTCGAATCTGTTTTAGCATGTTGTTTTCTCCGTCGATGCCTGTTTCGCGGGGTTTCCCGCCGGCGTTGGGTTCTGGGTGCGCAAGAATACCGCCTTACTGCAGGGGATTGAAGCACTCCGCCTGACGCATCCTGCGCGGTTACACGAGGCGAATGGGCGCCAGCTCATCGCCCGCCTCGAGAATTTTTCCGATGGTCGCTGCCTGCCCGTAACCCCG
This sequence comes from Marinobacter mangrovi, assembly GCF_016798325.1. GTDB lineage: Bacteria > Pseudomonadota > Gammaproteobacteria > Pseudomonadales > Oleiphilaceae > Marinobacter_A > Marinobacter_A mangrovi. The sequence continues at coordinate 888,500 of NZ_JAERVO010000001.1, read as the reverse complement.
CTCTTTCAGGGCGGCCAGACATTCCTCGGCCTGGTCCGCTGGCACGCCGGCGAGCAGCCCGCCAGCGGTTTGCGGGTCGAACAGGATCGGGTAGCGGGGATCATCCGCTTTCTCGGCCTGGTTGCGAATTGCCCGCCGCAATCGCACGTTGGCGGGTTGCAGCGAACTCAGGATGCCGTCTTTCAAGGTCTCTTCGGCGCCTTCCAGCAGGGGCAGACTGGGCAGGGCCAGCTCCGCATCGACACCAGACGGCCGGGTCATTTCCACCAGATGCCCCAGTAATCCAAAGCCGGTGACGTCGGTGCAGGCCGTGGCTCCAAATTCTTTCAGACACTGGGCGGCTCTCTGGTTGGACACCTGCATCTGCGCCAGGGCACCGTCGATCCAGCGTCCGCGGGCCTTGAGCCGCGGGTAGGCGGCAAACAGGGTGCCGGTGCCCAGCGGCTTGGTCAGGATGAGGACGTTGCCCGGTCGCAGGCCATCCTTGCGCAGGATGGCATCCGGGTCGACCAGACCGTTGACGGCAAAGCCCAATCCCAGCTCCAGCCCTTCACCGGTGTGCCCGCCAACCAGGGCGCAGCCGGCGCTGTTGAGGACATCCACGGCGCCTTTCATCATCTGGAACACCAGATCTTCCACCTTGGACTCGATCCCCGCCGGCACCGTGGCGATGGCCGTGGCGCTCTGGGCCTCGGCGCCCATGGCGAAAACATCCCCGAGGCTGTGGTTGGCGGCAATACGACCGAACACATAGGGGTCGTCAATGAACGCGCGAAAGAAGTCGATGGTCTGGACGACCGCCTTGCCGCCGGGGACGGTGAGTACGGCGGCGTCATCGGGTGAATGCAGCCCCACCAGGATGTCATCGCGTTCGACGGGCTGGATCCGGGCCAGGGCTCGGGACAGGACGGTGCTGCCCACCTTGGCACCGCAACCGCCGCACCGCATGGCCAGTGCTGAAATCGCCTGGGCGGCATCCTCGTCGTTCAGCGCGGCCGAGGTGTCGGGCTGTTGCGCCGATTCCGCCATCGCGGGCAAATCATTAAAACGGGCCATGAAGCGCCGGTCGATCCAGTCCTTCCAGCGCCAGACCCAACGCCCGCCGAATCCCAGGGCGCCCCGGGACGCGATGGCGTAGCGGTCGCCGGTGCTGATCAGTGCCAACCAGTGGCGCTGAGGATGGAACGGCCTGGGTGTTTGCCCCAGTGCGACTCGTCTCAGGTTATCCGCCAAAGGCGGCCCCTGGCGCACGGCAAACACGCCGGCTTTTTCCCGGGGATGTTCGGAGACGTGCGCGATATCGCCAGCCGCGAAGATGCGATCGTCGGTTTCCGTTTGCAGTGTGTTCCGGGTGCGGATAAAGCCGTCTTCGTCGAGCGCCAGTCCCGTCGTTTTCAACCAGTCCGGCGCGCCGGCCCGGGTGACCCAGAGGGTTTCATTGACGGCCAGCGAGCTGCCGCCGGCGGTATGAATCTGGTTGGCACTCACCTTGACCACGGGATCGCCCAGGTGAAGGCGGATGCCGCGGTCCCGGACCACGCTTTCCAGCCGGGCCCGAACCCGGGCGTTGTGCGTGGGCACCAAGGTGCTGTCGGCGTCGAACAAATGGAAGCGCAACTGGCGCGGATCCTTGTTCAGGGACTTGAACACCTGGCGCAGGCGATACTGCATGGCCAGGATCAGCTCGACGCCGCCGGCACCGGCACCGACGACGGCAATCGACAGCGGCCCCTGATGATGCTCGCAACGCTCAAGCAAGGCCTGCCAGCGGTTGTTGAAATCGTGGATGGGTTTGACGGGGACGGCGTATTGATCCGCTCCGGGTACGTCGCGCAGTCCCGGTGCGGAGCCGATATTGATCGACAGCAGGTCATAGGGCACTGGCGGTCGATTGCGGCAGAGCACCTGTTGGGACGATCGATCGATGCCCAGGGCCTCCTCCCGGAAAAAGCGAGCGCCGGCAAATTCGGCCAGGCGACGCAGGTCAATGTGCACGTCGTCATAGTCGTAATGGCCGGCCACATAACCCGGCAACATGCCGGAGTAGGGGGTGTGGGTGTCGCGGCAGATCACGGTGAGTCGAACGCCTGGCACCGGCTTCATGGCAAACCGTCGCAACACGCCGACATGGCTGTGGCCACCGCCGATCAGGACGATATCGCGCAGGACGGGCTGCTCGGGAGAGCGCATCATTCAACCTCAGACAAGATAAACGGTTGCGTATGATACGCAGACAGACGTTTGACGAGAACCGCCGGACGGCGCTCGGATCGGATCAACGCAATGGGGAAAGGTTGGGGGACGGCGCAGTGACCGTCCCCCGGTGTTCGAATCAGGAGAGCAGCTTCTTTGCCTCGGCAGACCAGGTGTCGTAACCGCGCATGGTGGAGAACTCTTTCATTTTCTCCTTTTCCTCGGCGGACGGATCGGCGATCTGCTTGATGGAGGTGATGCCTTTGGCCTGCATTTTCTTGGCAGTCGCCGGACCGATGCCCTTGACCTTGGTCAGGTCGTTTTCGTTCACGGTTTTCGGCTTACTGGCCGTGGCCGTCTTGGTGGCTGCGGTTTTCTTCGGTGCAGCCGCTTTTTTTGCGGCGGGCGCCTTGGATGCGGATGCCTTGCTGCTCGCCGAGGCTTTGGCGGCGGGCTTCTTGGCCGCTGGCTTGGTCGTGGCCTTCTTGGTGGTCGTCTTGGCGGTCTTGGCAGCCTTGTTAGCCGCGGTTTTCGCAGCAGGCGGCGTCGCCTTCGCAGCGGTTTCCTGCGTCTTGTCGGCGACCTTCGCGGTGGTCTGTTTCACTTCCTTGGAAGCGAGACCTACGCGCTCGAGCAGGTGATGCTGCAGTTCGTGGAATTCGTTCAGGCGACGATCCAGCTCTTCGTTGAAACGCTTCATTTCGCGCTCACGGAGCTTTTCCACTTCATCCAGCAGCTTGCGAATCGGTTCCTGGACCTGACTTTGCAGGGCGTCGAACTGCTTGAATGCGTCGTTAATGAGTTTTTCGATCTGGGTGGAGGTCTTCTCGAATTCCTTGTTGACCTTCTTCACCAGTTTATCGACACCTGCCTTCTCTTTCTTGGCCATGGTTCATTCCCCGTTTGCTCTGGTTTATTGATGACTGCGGTGTTTCGATGCGTTTCCCGTCAGGCGGTTGCGCTGAAATCTTAAAGCAGGATTGGGGGAGTATGACGCCCTTTCCCTGTCTGTCCGGATTGCCTGTGGCGCCATCAACCTGCCACGGGTTTGTCCAGAATCCCTGTACGATCAGGCCAGTTGCGTGGCGCCGGTGCCACTCTGACTGCGCCTTGAGCGCAACGACTGTTTGCGCTCGAGCACTTCCTGAATGCGACCCAACTTGCCGCGCAGATCCGCGTCGGTGCGGGTCTGCGAGGCTGCAAAATCAATGGAATAGAAGAAATTGCTACAGTGCTTTCTCACCTCAACGACCAGCCCCTGAAGGCCTTCCGCTTCGATGTTGTCGAACGGCATTTGCATGATGAGGTCGAACTGGAGGGTGTCGCCGGGCTCGAAGACTTTGTCTGTTTTCAGGATGCAGCCGTATTCGTCCAGTCCGAAAATACGGGATTCGATCAGTTCCTTCCTGAACAGGCCTTTCTTGAAACGAAAGCGCGCCGTCAGGTCGGGCAGGGGCTGTGTGCTTGTGAGATCCATTCGATCCATGGGCAAAACCGCTGTTACGGCAAAATCTACTACCGGTTGAAGACAGGTTCGCACCGTCGGGGTTCCCCGGCGGCACCTTCAATGGGCATCGACTGCGTTCGATCGTACCCTCGACTGACGCCTTTCACCTGCAATATTGCTCAAACTGTAGTCAGCGACGGGCAATATGGCAACGTGATCAGCCTTGTACATTAAACTTTTTGACGTCTTGTTCAAGTTTACAAGGTGTCGTAAGGGGCCAGATGCAGACGCATGGTAACCATTTGTGACATTTTGTGCCACGTCGCCTGCAGCTGGCCCGGCGTTTTACTGGTCCGAGGTCTTGGACACGGAGTACATATCCGTACGACGATCCTTCAGGTTGGTGACCGAACCTTCGTCACGCACCAGCGTCAGTTTTTCCAGGTCCATATCCGAGAACATGATCATCTCGGTGTTGGGCGTGGTCTCCGCCATCACCGCATCGTGAGGGAAAGCGAAGTCCGACGGCGAGAAGACCGATGACTGGGCATACTGGACGTCCAGGTTTTCGACCTTGGGCAGGTTGCCCACACTGCCGGTAATCACCACATAGCACTCGTTTTCGATGGCCCGGGCCTGGGCACAATGCCGCACCCGCAGGTAGCCGTTCTTGGTGTCGGTCCAGAAGGGCACACAGATGATGTCGACACCCTGGGCCGCAGCAATCCGGCCCAGCTCGGGGAATTCGATGTCGTAACAGATCAGGATGGCGACCCGGCCGGCATCGGTCTCGAACACTTCAAACTGGTTGCCGCCTTCAATAACCCAGTCCCGGCGTTCGTGCGGCGTGATGTGGATCTTGCGCTGCTCGTCCACGCGGCCATCCCGGTGACACAGGTAGGACACGTTATACAGCCGGTCGTTGTCCAGCAACGGCATGGAGCCGGTGATGATGTTGATGTTGTAGCTGACCGCCATCTCCGACATCTGGTCCCGGAACTGCTGGGTGAACCCGGCCAGAAACCGAATCGCGCGGGTCTGGTCGAGCTGGTCGGTCAGGCCCATCAGCGGCGCGTTGAAAAACTCCGGGAAGAGGGCGAAGTCGCTTTTGTAGTCGGACAGCGCATCGACGAAGTATTCCACCTGCTTGAGCACTTCATCCACGGAGGTGAATTCCCGCATCTGCCACTGGACCGCGCCCATGCGCACCTGGGTCTTGCGCGTCTTGAGGACTGGCGCCGGTGGCGTGTACAGGATGTTGTTCCACTCGAGGAGTGTGGCGTAACCCATTGATTTCTGGTCTTCCGGAAGATACTTGTGCATCAGCCGGGTGACCTGGAAATCGTTGGAGAGTTGGAAGGTCAGGATCGGGTCGTAGATTTCCTTGCGATCGACCCGCTCAATGTATTCCGCCGGGGTGAACTGATCGGAGAACTTGTAGTAGTTGGGGATCCGACCGCCCGCCAGGATCGCACGAAAGTTCCGGGAGCGGCACAGTTCCTTGCGCGCCTCATAGAGACGCCGGCCCAGGCGGTAACCCCGATAGTCGGGATGGATAAACACATCCAGCCCGTACAGCGCGTCGCCGTCGTCGTTGTGCCAGATGCGCTCGTTCTTGAGGATCAGGTCATCGTACGTGTGCGGGTTACTGAAGCGCTCGTAGTTGACGCAGACGGTCAGGGCGACGGCAATCAGTTCACCGTTGTCTTCGATGCAGATCTGCCCGTCGGCGAACTGTTCCACCAGTTCCTTGATCGTGTCTTCGGGCCAGGCGCCGCCAATATCGTCGTAGACAAGATCCATCAGCGCCTTGAGCTGGGGATAGTCGTCATCGGTCAGGTTACGGAGATTGAGGTGCAGTTCTTCGTGAGCCATCGAGGCATCTCCCGGCAGTAAAAGCGTGTTGCAAAGGGTTACAAAAAAGGGCGATCAATAAGGGTTTAGCATAACAGATCGCCATCAGGCCTTGCGGTATCCTGCTGGCCATTCAATCCCGGACTGATCGTGTGATCCACAGGCCCGGGATTCCTCACCGGCCTGCCGGCCTTCAATCTGTTGTGCTAACCAGGAGAATGTCCGCATGGGCAGTATGTCATTCGGCCAAAAGCTGCTGACAGCCGTTGCCGTCCTGCTGATCGCCGTGATCAGCGTTTACGCCGTCATGGGCGATCGCCGCCTTGTGAAGACCACGGACACCTATGTGGAGGCGATGGTCGACGATTCAATCAACCAGAGTACGGCGAGTATCGCTGAATGGCTCAATGGCCGACTCGACATGGTGGAAGCCACCGCCGACGGGCTGCGCAACGTGGAAAACGAAGCCCAGGCCCGCACGTTGCTGCAGACGGCCACCCAGGGCGGCGGTTTCAACGACGTGTATGTCGGCGGCGCTGACGGCTCCATGCTGATGCCGACCGAAGCCCGCGACGCCACGCTGCCGGACGACTTCGACCCGCGCACGCGCCCCTGGTACAAGCTGGCCCGTCAGAATGGCCAGGGTACCTTTACCGAGCCGTTTGTGAACGTGACCAACGGCGGCATTATTATTTCCGCGGCGGCGCCGGTCAAAAGCGGTGTCTTTGAGGGCGTCGTCGGTGGGGACATCACGCTGAAGACCATCGACCACCTGCTGTCGTCAGTGACCCTGGCCGACACCGGTTACACCACGCTGATCAACCGCAAGGGCACGATCCTGTACCACCCGAACGCCAAGCTGGTCGGCAAGAACATCAAGACGCTGCTCGGCAGCCAGCCGTCGCTGGATGGTTCCTCCCACGAATACACCCTGGACGGCGCCGACTGGCGGGTCAGCTTCCATCCCATCGAGGGCGCCCGCGGCGTGGATTGGTACCTGGGATCGTTCGCCAATGACGACCTGATCATGGCACCGGTGAAGGACGCGCGACTGGCCGGATCGATCGTGGCCGTGATTGGCATCCTGATCACGCTGATCCTGCTGCACCTGGTTGTGCGCGCCTTGATGAAGCCCGTCCGCAGTCTGCGGGATGCGATGAAGGACATCGCCAGCGGCGACGCCGACCTGACCCAGCGCCTGTCCGTGGACAGTGGCGACGAATTTGGTCAAACCGCTGAGAGCTTCAACGCCTTCATAACGAACGTTCAGGGTGTCGTCCGGGATGTCCAGCGGGGTGCCATCGAGCTGCGTGACGCCGTAGGCTCGCTGCGTCAGACCGCCCGGGCCAGCCGCGACAGCGTGGAAGGTCAGCAATCGGAAATCGATATGGTGGCCACCGCGATCAATGAGATGTCTGCAGCGGCCTCTGAAATTGCCCAGTCCGCCCAGCAGACAGCCGATGCTTCCAGCACCGCCGACAAGGACGCCCAGGAGACCCAGACGACGGTCAAGGCCTCCCGCGATGCCGTCGAACGCCTGTCGTCGGGCATCGGCAGCGCCGCGGATGTGATCGAGACCCTGGGTAAGGATGTTGCCCAGATCAACACCGTTCTGGACGTCATCCAGGACGTGGCGGAGCAGACCAATCTGCTGGCGCTGAACGCCGCTATTGAAGCCGCCCGGGCCGGTGAGGCCGGGCGTGGTTTTGCCGTCGTTGCCGATGAAGTGCGCAACCTGGCTCGCCGGACCCACGACAGCACCGAAGAGATCAATGCCATGATCGAACGGCTGCAGAAGGGGGCAGACAACGCCGTGAGCGTGATGCAGGACTCCCGGGCCATTTCCAACGTGAGCATGGAGAAAGCGCAGGATGCGATGGACGCGCTGAACCGGATTGCCGAGTCCATCACCGCCATCAGTAACATGACGACGCAGATTGCGACGGCGTCCGAAGAGCAGACCTCCGTCACCGAGGAACTGAACAGTTCCATCACCCGCATTGCCGAGCAGGGGCAGGAAGCAGCCAGCGCGGCGAGCGACAACGATGTCTACAGCAGCAAGATCGACGACATCGGCCGGACACTTCACGACAACGTCGAACGGTTCAACGTCTGACGTGGCCCATGCCGGTACCCAACGAGGTGCCGGCATCCTTCCCCTCCGGCCGTGCGTTCTGCCTGGCCCACTCCCAAATACTTAACGCTTCCCTGAAGACTTAACTAAAGTTAAGACATCGCCGGCCGATCTCTAGATAAGAGCGGTCGCCATTGGAGGTAAAGGCGCCGCCGGCGCTGGACTCGATGGGGAATCCTGGCCTTGATCCACGGGATACCTTGTTTGCAGTCGCTGCTACAAACCAGGGACGGGCAATAATTAATATTCCAACGCTCAGATCGGGGACCCCTTCCATGCGCAGTATGTCATTCGGCCAGAAACTGCTGACAGCCGTCGCCATCCTTCTCATCCTTGTGGTAAGCATCTACGCCGTCATGGGCGACCGCCGCCTGGTGTCGACGACAGACACCTACGTCAATGCGCTGATCGACGACTCCATCGCACAAAGCACGGCGAGTATTGCCGAATGGCTCAACAGCCGGTTGGCGATTACCGAAGGCGCCGCCAGCGCATTGCGCCAGGTGGACGGTGAGGATGAAGCCCGGGCCATCCTGCAATCGGCCACCCAGGGTGGCGGGTTTGAAAACGTATACGTCGGGCGTGCAGACGGCTACATGCTGATGAAGACACCGGCCGATGACGCCACGCTGCCCGACGATTACGATCCCCGCGTGCGCCCCTGGTACAAACTGGGCCAGTCCGGCGGCACTGGCACGTTCACAGAGCCGTACCAGGACGTCAGCAGCGGCAACATGATTATTTCCACGGTGGCCCCGGTGAAGTCGGGCACCTTCAAGGGCGTGGCCGGCGGTGACATCACCCTGGAAACCATCGAGCACATCCTGTCCCCGGTGACCCTGGCCGACACCGGTTACGCCACGCTGATCAATGACAAGGGCGTGATTCTCTATCATCCCAACCGGAAGCTGGTCGGCAAAAAAATCAACGAGTTGATTGGCGGTGCGCCGCAGTTGGATGGCACCTCCCACACCTACACCATCAAGGATGCCGACTGGCGCGTGAGCTTCCACGCGATCAAGGGCGCCCAGGGCGTCGACTGGTACCTCGGCGCCTTCGCCAATGACGACAAGATCATGGCGCCGGTGCAATCTGCCCGGGTCACCGGCACCATCGTCGCGATTGTTGGCATTATCGTGACGCTGATCCTGCTCAACATCGGTGTGCGCGTGCTGATGAAGCCGGTCCGTAACCTGCGTGACGCGATGAAGAACATTGCCAGCGGCGATGCGGATCTGAGCCAACGGCTGGACGTCGATAGCCATGACGAGTTCGGCCAGACCGCCGAGAGCTTCAACGCGTTTATCGGCAACGTGCAGACTGTCGTGCGGGATGTGCAGCGGGGCGCGATCGAACTGCGCGACGCCGTTGGATCGTTGCGCCAGACCGCCGGCGCGTCCCGCAACAGCGTGGAAAGCCAGCAAACCGAGATCGATATGGTGGCCACGGCCATCAACGAGATGTCGGCGGCCGCCAACGAAATCGCCCAGAACGCCCAGCAAACGGCGGATGCGTCGAATACCGCGGATCAGGACGCCCAATCCACGCAGGAAACAGTGAAGGCATCCCGTGACGCTGTCGAGCGTCTGGCTGCCGAAATTGGCCAGGCGGCTGAAGTCATCGAAACCCTCGGCAAGGACGTTACCCAGATCAACACGATCCTGGAAGTCATCCAGGACGTGGCCGAGCAGACCAACCTGCTGGCCCTGAACGCCGCGATCGAGGCCGCCCGCGCCGGTGATGCCGGCCGGGGCTTTGCGGTGGTGGCAGATGAAGTGCGCAACCTGGCCCGCCGCACCCACGACAGCACCGAAGAGATCAACGCCATGATCGAGCGGCTGCAGAAGGGGGCGGATAACGCGGTCAACGTGATGCAGGAGTCCCGCGCCGTATCCAACGTCAGCATGGAGAAGGCCCAGGACGCGATGGATTCACTGAACCGGATCGCCGAGGCCATCACGTCCATCAGCAACATGACCACGCAGATCGCCACGGCCTCTGAAGAGCAGACCTCAGTGACCGAAGAGCTGAACGCCTCCATCAATCGCATTGCGGACCAGGGGCAGGAGGCGGCCGCCGCAACCAGCGAGAACGACATCTACAGCGGCAAGATCGACGAGATCGGCCGGTCCCTTCAGGACAATGTGGAACGCTTCAAGGTCTGATTCGGAACTGAATCGTCACTCGATGGGCGAGGGCCGGGATCCCGGTTCCTCGCCCAGCTGTATCCGGACCTTCATGTCCTGGAGCACATCCTTGCCAATGCCCAGCACGCCGCCCGGCAGCCAGGGATTGCCCAGATGGAACACATGGCGGTCGGACAGGTGCAGTGCCTGGACGGGCTTGGTGTAGTAGGTGTTTATAAAGTCAGCAAAGCTGCCGTCGGCGATCGCACGCTCCAGCCCCAGCTGGATCCGGACCGCCAGGTTGAGGTCACTGCGGCCCACAAAGAAATAGTTCGGCATGGTGTAGGTGAACAGCAACGTGGGCTCAATGACCAGGTTCTTGTCCGACTGCAAGTCCAGGTCGTAATACACCTCACTGACACCCCGGGCGAAGCATTCGAAACGGCCACCTTCCAGCATATCGAACAGGGTTTCGAAGCCGGGATGGGTGACCACGTCCAAGCCGTTGGCTTCCAGGATCTTGGTGTCCGGCCAGTGGCGCCCCTGACCAAAGCGGATCCGGCGCTCCCGCACGTCGGCCAGCCGGGTGATGCCCTTGAATCGGGGTAGCATGTCCTTCGTCGTCACGCACACCCGGTATCCCAGCAGGCCACCATCAATCGGGATGGTGACGGCGAGAAGGTTGTCTTCCCGTTCCGGCGTCGTCGCCACATTGGCCACCTGCACGGACCGCGAACGGTCGCTCGCCAATTCCCTCAGGGCTCGTCCCTGATTCATTTCCGGGCTGCGCACGATCGTGTAGGGACCGTATTCCGGAGTCTTTTGCAGCGCCAGATCCAGCAGCGCTTGTATCGCAGGGCTGTCGTAGTTGCGGTACCAGAGGATAATCTGTTTAGGTGGTTCTGCTTCGGCGTGCTCGTCTGACGGGAATGCGGCAACCGGCTGCATCAGGCATGCGGCAACCAGGCAGCCCCGGCAAAGCGAGATCAGGATATGACGGATAAGGGCCAGGGGCTCTGCCTGGTCAGCCCCCGATGAGAATCCTCGGCGTAACAACACAGCACGTCCTATGCGGTACCACTTCTGTCAGTGTAGCGGCTTTGGCCACGACGGCAGTCAGTGAAACATTAAATGATGACAAATGTTGTATCCCGGGTCCCATTTTGGGAATCTGCGGTTCACTGTGAAAGGGATGACACCATGCGAAATCGACTGATAGCAATGACCGGCGACTGGCTGGCCGGCCTGGATCCGGAAGCGGGGCTGGAAAAACCATTGAACTGGCTGCAACGCCATGGCGGCATGCGGATGGTGAACCGTCTGGTCGGCTTATCGATTCCATTCGCCACCCGCAACCGGTTCCGTGTCGAGGCGGTCAGCCGGGGTTACGTACGGGCGCGCATTGCGCTCAAGGGCAATCGCAATCACTTTGGCAGCCTCTACGCCGGCGCCTATTTCCTGGTGGCAGAAATTCCGGGCGGTGTGATGACGCTCTTCGACCTGGGGCCTGACTACATCCCCATCCTCAAGGAGATGTCACTTCAATTTCTGGAACCGGCCAACAGCGACGTCACCATCGAACTGACCATGGCTGAAGCCACGCGAAGCGCTATCCAGGCGGACGCCGACACCACCGGTCGAGCCGCATTTACGCTGGAAGGCGAATTGAAAGACGAAGCGGGCACGCTGGTCGCCCGTTCAGTAGCGCATTACCGGGTACGTAAGAAAGGATTTGAGCAAGCCATTGGCCACTCGTAGGTTGGGCTGACGCAGGAAGCTCAACAGGCGCTATCCCGAAGACGAAGCTTATATGCCCGACGGTTGTGGCCAGTCGCCAGAAATGGATGGTGCCTCAGAGCGGCGCGCAATCCGGAAATATTGTGATGCCTGAACACCAATTGTTGGGCTTCCTGCGTCAGCCCAACCTACAGTCAGCCCACGCAGGATTGCCAGGTAAAGCTCAGTCCAGCGTCCCGAGCACCTCTAGAAACTTCGCGCCGTATTTTTCCAGCTTCGCGGCGCCGATACCGCTGATTTCCCCCATGGCCTCAAGGTCCCGGGGTTTCTGATCCAGCATGGCGAGCAGGGTGGCGTCGTGGAAGATGACGTAGGGTGGGACGCCCTGTTCGTCGGCCAGTTCCTTGCGGCGGGCACGGAGCTTTTCCCAGCCATCGGGATCGCTGACCACCAGCTGGCGTTTGCTGCCACCGGCGCTGCCTTTGCTGGTTTTCTTGCGTTCCGGATCCTGCCGCAGCCAGACCGTTTCTTCGCCTCGCAGAAGAGGACGGCAGGTTTCGGTCAGGCTGAGCGCGCCGTAGCCTTCGGCGTCCGCCTGCAGCGAGCCGTTGGCCACCAATTGACGGAACACGCTCTTCCATTGCCGGGCTGACATATCGGCGCCAATGCCAAACGTGCTGACCTTGTCGTGTCCCATACTGCGGATGCGTTCGTTATCGGCGCCGCGCAGCACGTCGATCAGGTAGTTGACGCCGAATCGCTGGCCGGTCCGGAACACGCAGGACAGCGCTTTCTGCACGGCCACGGTGGCGTCCCAGGTTTTCGGCGGCTCAAGGCAGGTGTCGCAGTTGCCGCAAGGTTCCGGCAGTTCATCGCCGAAGTAGCGCAGCAGAACCTGGCGGCGGCAGTCCACCACCTCACAGAGCCCCAGCATCGCATCCAGCTTCTGGCGCTCGACGCGCTTGAACTGATCGTTGCCCGGCGACGACTCCAGCATTTGCCGCAGTTTGATCACGTCCTGCAGGCCATAGACCATCCAGGCATTGGAGGGCGCGCCATCACGCCCCGCGCGGCCGGTTTCCTGATAATAGGCTTCGATACTCTTGGGCAGATCGAGGTGGGCGACAAAGCGCACGTCGGGTTTATCGATCCCCATGCCGAAAGCGATCGTAGCGACAATGATGATGCCGTCTTCCCGCAGGAAGCGCTCCTGGTGCGCCGCTCGCGTATCCGCCGGCAGACCCGCGTGGTAGGGCAGTGCGGCATAGCCCTTGTCGCTCAGCATCTTGGCGGTGGCTTCCACCTTGTTACGCGACAGGCAATAGACAATCCCGGAATCGCCCTGATGTTCCTCTTTAATAAACGCCAATAACTGCTTGTTGGCGTTGTCCTTCTCTGCAATTCGATACTGGATGTTGGGACGATCGAAACTGCTGACAAAATGGCGGGCGTCGGTCAGATGCAGGCGCTCGGCGATTTCCTTGCGGGTGCGCTCGTCGGCCGTGGCGGTCAGGGCGATCCGGGGAACGGCCGGAAATTCCCGCTCCAGCATGTCCAGGGACAGGTAGTCCTCCCGGAAGTCATGACCCCACTGGGACACACAGTGCGCTTCATCAATGGCAAACAGGGACAGTGGCGCCTGGTGAAATAGCTGCTGCATGCGCGGCTGGAGCAACCGTTCCGGCGCGCAGTAGAGCAGGTCGAGTTCTCCCTGGACCAGCGCGTTCTCGATATCCCGGGCTTCATCCGGCCACTGGGTGGAATTCAGGAAGGCGGCGCGAATTCCGGCCTGGTTCAACGCCGCCACCTGATCCTGCATCAACGCGATCAGTGGGGATATGACGATGCCCACGCCCGGCCTCACCACGGCCGGCACCTGATAACAAAGCGATTTACCGCCGCCGGTGGGCATCAGTACCAGGGCGTCTTCACCCTGCAGCAACGCCTCGACCACGTCGCCCTGGAGCGGACGGAAATCCTCGAAACCGAAGGTGTCGTGCAGCACGGTCTGGGCACGGGCTTTGAGGCTTTCGGGATCGGTGGCCGGTGGCGTTTCGGTCAGGGTCATAGAAGGTTCAGGGCGGCAGATGAATGGAAGGCGAGAAGGATACCAGAGACAGGGCCTTTTTCTCACCGTCGGGGACGGTACAATGTCGCCCTTTGATCTGGCGCGGTAGAATGGCGCCACCTAAACTTGCCGACAGGTCTTTGACTCGGCGACCTGAACGTCGCCCGCCCAAGGCCATGGCATGGATGGGCATAGCCAGCGGTTATCGCCCCAAAAAATATCCAACAAGGACACCATGCAGGATTTTGATGCAATTCGGCCGTACCGGGATGATGAAACCCCGGATGCCATCAGCCGCCTGGTCAACGACCCGGAGTTCCTGACGCTTATCGGCCGCTTCAAGGCGCCCACCATGACCCGTCTCGCGCCCGCGGTGACCCGCTTCTGGATCAGCCGCTGGCTGAAGCGCGAGTTCGGCAGTGTGGATTCCATTGGCAGCCTGCAGGCTCGCCTTAACCCCCTCGTAGGTCAACTGATCGAGAGAACCACCACCCGGCTCAGTCATTCCGGACTTGAGGGACTGGATAAGGACACGGCCTACGTGTTCATTTCCAACCATCGGGACATTGTATTCGATCCCATGGTGGTCAACTACCTGCTACATGAGAACAAGCAGCAGACCACTCGCATCGCCATCGGCGACAACCTGCTCCAGAACCGGCTGTTTGCCGAGATGATGCGCCTCAACAAGAGTTTCGTGGTCAAGCGCAACATGTCGAGCCCGCGGGAGATGCGGGACGCCTACCAGACGCTCTCGGCGTTCATCCATCATTCGATCGAGGACAACCAGAGCATCTGGATCGCCCAGCGTGAAGGGCGCGCAAAGGATGGCCTGGACCTGACGGATCCGGCGATCATCAAGATGTTCTACATGAGCCAGAAGAAGTCCGGCATCAGCTTTGCCGAATCGATGAATCGACTTCGCATCGTGCCGGTTTCCATCGCCTACGAATACGACCCCTGCGATGTGCCCAAGGCGCGCGAGCTGGAGGCTCGTGCCCGCACCGGCTCCTACCAGAAGCACGCCGATGAGGACACCGATCAGATCGTGCAGGGCCTGACCGGATTCAAGGGCCATGTGCACGTGCATTTCGGGGCGCCCATCAGCGACTCGCCGGATTCGGCGAAAGAACTGGCCGCGCGCATCGATGAGGACATGCATCGCCATTACCACCTGCATGCCTCCAACCTCATTGCCTACGACATGAGCCAGGTAAACCAGTTGAGCCATCAGACGGAACCCCAGGTCCCGGAAACCATCGAAACCGCAGAGGCCTGGTCACCAGCGGATATCGAAGCCGCACGGTCCGAACTGGAGCGGCGCCTGGGTGCCGTGGACCGGGCATTACATCCCTTCCTGCTGGCGATGTACGCCAACCCGGTGAACAGTATGCTGAAAGCCCTGGCGCCGCCGCTGACGGACGGCTGATCCGGTCATGAACCACCTCGCGCACCTGTTTCTGGCCCAGCCGACAACGCCTTCACGTGTCGGCAATCTGCTGGGGGATTTCGCCCGGGGTGTGGATACCGAGGCGCTGTCGGCGCCGGTTCGTCATGGCTTGCAGAATCACTGGACGGTGGACGCCTACACCGACCAGCATCCGGAGGTCCGGGCCTCCAAGGCCCTGTTCTCGTCACGCCGTCGGCGTTTTGCGGGCATTGCTCTGGACGTGCTGTACGACCACTTCCTGATTCGCCACTGGGCCACCTTCGCGGCGGTCGACTTCGACGCCTTTGTGGCCGGGGCCTACGCCGACCTGGAGGCCGGTGAGCACCTGATGCCGTCCCATATGGCGACGGTTGTCGGACGGATGATTCGTCACGACTGGTTTGATGCCTACCGGGATCTGGAGCAGGTGGGGTTCGCACTGGACCGGATTGCCGGCCGCATCCGCTTTGCCAATCGCTTTGACGGTGTCATCGAAGAGATCCGGGCCCATGATGAAGAACTGGAGCGCCATTTCCTGGAGTTCATGCCCGAGCTGATTGCCCACGTGCAAAGCCGCCAGACGGAAACACCGATCGAATCCACCGCAGGTGAGCCCTGGCACTGGATTCGATACACTGCCGACGATTCCCAATCCTGAAAACAGACGCTGTGAGGTAATTGTGACCACACTCAAGACCATTGAACTCGAAACCCGGCCGAATCCCGATGCCGCCGTCATCTGGCTGCACGGCCTGGGTGCCAGCGGCCACGATTTCGAACCGGTGGTGCCGGAGCTGCGGCTGCCGCAGGACGCCGGTATCCGGTTTATTTTCCCTCACGCGCCCAACCTGCCGGTGACCATCAACGGCGGCATGCACATGCCGGCCTGGTACGACATCAAGGCGATGGACATTGATCGCACCGTCGATGAAGCGCAGCTGCGTCAATCCGCCGATGCGATCGTGGAGCTGATCGAGCAGGAGATCGCCCGGGGCATCGACAGCAAGCGGATTGTCATCGCCGGCTTCTCGCAGGGCGGGGCGGTGGCTTATGAAGTGGGGCTGAGCTACGACAAGCCACTGGCAGGCATTCTGGGCCTGTCCACCTATTTCGCGACCGCCCAGTCCATCAAGCTCTCCGAGGCCAATCGAGCCATCCCCATCCGGATCTACCACGGCACACACGATCCGATGGTGCCCGAAAGCCTGGGCAAAAAGAGCGTACAGACCCTGCAGGACATGGGCTACGACGTGAGCTACGAAACCTATCCGATGGACCACAGCGTCTGTCTGGAGGAAATCCTGGATATCGGTCAGTTCCTCAGCAAACACCTTAACCTGGGCTGATTGCCGTGTTTTTTCGCCGACGTTCCAGAATGACGCCACAAAAGGTGATTGTGCGCGTCACCATCCTGGCGCTGCTGATCATGCTGGCGTCGGCGATTTCCAAGGGCGTGCTGTTTCATTCGGTGCTGGCGCCGGACGAGACCGGTCGCCAGCCGATTGAGAAGGCATCCGCGGACAAGGCGGTGTCAGGTTCGCCAGAAAGCCGGCGAGAAGAGGATAATCACGCTCAGTAGCTCCAGACGCCCCAGGATCATGCCGGCACTGAGGATCCACTTGGCGGCGTCCGGCAGGGACGCGAAATTCCCGGCGGGGCCGATCACCGGGCCCAGGCCGGGTCCCACGTTGGTCAGCGCCGTAATGGACGCGGTCAGCGCCGTGGTGAGGTCCACGTTCATCAGCGACAGGCACAGCGTCATCACCGCCATACACATCAGGAACACGAAGACGTAGGCAATCATCGACGCGATGATCTCGTCACTCACGGCCCGCCCGTTAAAGTTCCGCGTCAGCACCGCGCGAGGGTGCAACAGGCGCCGGAACTGCTCCCGCAATACCATGAACGACAGCTGGAAGCGGAAGATCTTCATGCCGCCGCTGGTCGAGCCGGAACAGCCGCCGATGAAGGTCAGGAAGAAGAACGCCACGCTGGTGAATGATCCCCATTGCAGGTAATCCTCCGAGGCGTAGCCGGTGGTGGTCACGATCGACGTCACGTTGAACAGCGCCGACACGAACAGGTCCACCGGATGCTCCTCGTGCATCCAGAGCCGGTAAACCGTCATCACCAGCGCCGCCACCACCAGTAGCCCCAGGAACGCCCGCACTTGCTGGTCCCGGAACAGGACCCAGTGCTGGCCATGCAGCTCCCGCACGAACAGGAAGAACGGCATGCTGCCGAGGGCCATGAAGATCGAGGATTCAAACAGGATCAGGTTGGAATCGAACTGGCCCATGGACTGATCGGAGGTGGAGTAGCCCCCGGTCGAAATCGTGGTAAAGGCATGGTTCACGGCATTAAACAGGGTCATGCCGGACGCCCAGTAAATGAGGATGCAGGCCAGCGTGAGGCCACAGTAGACAAACAGCAGGCCGCGACTCAGGCTTTTCATCCGCGGCAGCGCTTTTTCCGTCCATTCCGACGATTCGGTCGCGAACAGGCGCATACCACCAATCCCCAGGAAAGGCAGGACGGCCACGAACATGCCGATGATCCCGATGCCGCCGATCCACTGGATGATCGAACGCCACAGCAGGATGTCCGGCGACATGGCGTCCAGGCCACTCAGCACCGTGGAGCCGGTCGTGGTGATGCCCGAGAAACTCTCGAAAATGGCATCTGTCATCGACAGGTCCAGGTTGCTGTAATACAAGGGCAGGGCGCACAGGATAGAGATGATCAGCCAGCTGCTGACGGTCAGCACGAACATGTACCGGGGCTGGAGCCGATGCGAACGGTTGCGGGTCAGCAGAATGCCGATGACCGCTGCCGCGAGGACACCGATGGCCGGATAGGTAAATGCGGTCGTGTTGGCGCTGGCATCGCCCAGAAACAGCACGGCAGGAATGGCCATGAAGATGCTGAGCAGCACCATCATGATGCTAACGATATAGGTAACGGGAGACAGGTTTCTCATTCAGAACAACGTCATTCCATGAACGGCCGGCCGGTCGCGATGCGCGAAGGGTACCTTCAAGCGCCGCGAAAGGCGAATGTTGTCATAATCCTAGTCAATAAGGGAGGCCATGACCGCTGTTTTCATGTTTTCCATCGAAACAAACCGGAGCAGGTTTCCGGGGAACCATCCCGGTCTCTGTGACTCGAACCAGAAACATACGGTACACACCGCTTCGCCCGGCAGAAATGACAACGTTCGAGGCCACCGCCATGCCATTGTCCCGACGCGTTTTAATCCAGGGTTTCCTGGTTCCTGTTCTTGCCTTCAGTCTCTCCAGCGCCGTGGTCGCGGAGCCGGTCAAACGCTGGGAAAGCGGTTCCGAATCGACGGATACCGTGGAACTCTTCACCTCCGAGGGCTGCAGCAGCTGCCCGCCCGCAGATCGCTGGCTGTCATCCCTGAAATCCAGGCCCGGTGTGTTCCAGTCCTTCATCCCGCTGGCGTTCCATGTGGATTACTGGGATTACATCGGCTGGAAGGATCGCATGGCCGATCCGGCCTTCAGTGCTCGCCAGCGTGATTATGTGGCCGCAGGGGATGTCAGCCAGGCCTACACGCCGGGCATCGTCGTTAACAGCCACGAATGGCGCGACTGGTTTCAGGGGCACCGGGATTGGCAGTCAACACCGGCCAATGTAGGCAAGATGACCGCCACGCTGGACGGACAGGAGCGACTGACGGTGGCGTACGCGGGGTATCAGCCGGGACAGCGGCTCAATGTGGCCTATCTCGGGATGGGGATGACGTCCGAAGTGAAAGCCGGAGAAAACCGGGGGCGTGAGCTGACCCATGATTTCGTGGTGCTGGGTGTGACTCATCCGGAAGGCGGGTCGCCGTGGTCGGTCACCTTGCCACCCAGGCCCGAGGCCGGGCAGGCGCGCACCGCGCTGGCTGTCTGGGTGTCGCCGCCGGACAGCCCGGAAATCGTCCAGGCTGTCGGCGGCTATCTGGATTGATGGCGTCGGCTTACATCGGCAGACGATCGGCTTTGTCCAGGAATGCCCGGGCCTCATCCGGAAGCACCTTGACGTCGAGATGACTGTCGACGCGGGATGACCGCATGCGTACTTCGACCGGGCTGCTCTGACTGGCAATATACTGCAGCGTCGATTCATCCAGGTTGGCCACGCCGTATTCAGTGTGGGCACACCCGTAATCATTGCAGGTCATGTCCGCGCCCTGCCAGGCCAGCGGTAGGGTCACCGGCTCGCCGTTCCGGCTGAATTGCAGCTGGTCCCAACGTTTCCAGTCTTCGGAATTGACCAGCAGGTTGATCTGATAGGCCTTCTGGCCGCTCTGTTTATCGATAGACGCGGCGAAGAAGTAGTCGGATGGCGACGGGAAGCCGGTGAAGGGCTGATCGTACAGCTCCGAAGTGACGAGGATCTGGTCCTGGAGGTCATCCGTCGCGTATTTGACCGAGATGCCATCGGTCGTGGTGGTGGCACATCCGGTAAGCAGGCCTGCAGTCAGCAAACCCAGGCCTAACAGCGTGTTGCGTTTCATTCGTCGTTCCCTCTCTGTCTTGCAGACATCGCCTCTATTATACGGCGCCTACCGGCTCACAGACGATGGTTGAAAGTGCTCATGTACGAGACGCTATGCTCGCGCGACCCGACGTTTTGTTGAAGTGGCGAATTCGACATAAAAGGTGTCAGAAATGCCAAACCGAACCCGCAATCTCATTGGCGGTCGTGAAAAGCTCAGGTCGATACCACCTGTTCACAGATCACATTCAGGCAGCCGGGTTGGCAGGTCACATCCAGTGGTGTTTTACCGGCCACATCACCGTCGGCCGTAACGGTCTTGGGCTTGCGGGTGACCACGCGGCACCAGGGGCTTTTCAGGTGCACGACCGTATCGGTGTGCCCGGGCGAGCGGCGCAGGATACGCACTCTCAGGAAGGTGAGCAAAAGCCGGAGCAAAGACCGGGGTTTGACGGCGACAATATCCAGTTGGCCATCGTTGGCGGAGGCTTCAGGAATCTCATTGCCGCCGCCAAAAAACGCCCCGGTTGCTACCGCGATCGATAGCCAGCGCCCGGCGACGGTGCCGTTCTCACACTCGATAATGGCCCGGAAACCCCGTTTGTCCGTTACCCGGCGCAGTAATGTGGCAACGTAACTGAAACGCCCAAGGAGACGCTTGGTCTGGCCGGACGATTCCCGCACCGGCCAGGTTCCCAGACCGATGTGGGCGACATTCAGAAAAATCTGGTCGTCAAAACGGGCCACATCCAGCCAATGCGTTTTACCGCTGGCTATCAGTTCACACAGGGCGACCGGATCTTCGGGCAACCCCAGATTGCGGGCGAAATCGTTAGCCGTTCCTGAGGGCAGGATGCCGAGGGTGGCGCCGGTGTCCAGGCACAGGGCGGCGGCGCGGTTGACCGAGCCATCACCTCCGGCCGCCAGCACCCGGTCATCGGATTGCACCCGCCGCATCCACCCCTGATCCTCCAGGTCGCAGATTTCCAATCCGGTCACGCCCGCGTCGGTGAGCCGTGGAGACCAGAAATCGGCACCGCGCTGGCCGTCGCCCGCCTTGGGATTGGCTATTAACCAGGTCGTCATGGTGTCCTTACCCTCACTGGCCGGGATCGTCTGGAGTGGTACCCATCCTTTATAGAGGAGCCGGCCCCCGGATGCCATATTCACCACAGGGACGCCGGCTTCGTGGAAGGCTCAGTGACCGGTGTGGGCCTGCCAGACGGCTTCGACCCGGGCCAGCGCCGCCTGCTTGTCGGCGTCGCTCAACCAGCTCCCTTCAAAGCTGTTTCGTGCCAGTTGGACGACTTGCTCGGGCGTCAGGTGAAGATGCTCGATCATGGCGTGGAAGTTGGCGTTGACGTAGCCGCCGAAGTAGGCGGGATCGTCTGAGTTCAGCGTGACGTGCAACCCCTTTTCCAGCATGGTTGGCAAGGGATGATCATCCAGCGTGTCGACGACGCACAGCCGGAGGTTGGACAGGGGGCAGACCGTCAGCGTGAGGCCTTTCTCGGCAATCAGCGCAGTGAGCTGTTCGTCTTCGAGGGCCCGGTTACCGTGGTCTATGCGTTGAATTTCCAGTTGCTTGATGGCCTGCCAGACGTAATCGGGCGGGCCTTCCTCCCCGGCATGGGCGGTGACCTTGAGCCCCAGGTCCCGGCAACGTTTGAACACCCGCTCGAACTTCTCCGGCGGATGGCCCATTTCCGAGGAATCGAGTCCGATGCCATCGATTCGGTCGAGGTAAGGGGTCGCCAGCTCCAACGTCTCGAAAGCACTGTCTTCACTCAGGTGACGCAGGAAGGAAAGGATCAGACGAAAGCTGATCCCCAGCTTGTCACGCCCATCGCACAGTGCCTTGTAGATGCCATTGAACTGGATGTCGAAGGCGATGCCCCGTTCCAGGTGGGCCTGAGGATCGAAGAACACTTCAGTATGGACCACGTTGTCAGCCTGGCAGTGCTCGAGATAGGCCCAGGTCAGGTCGTAGAAATCCTGTTCGGTCAACAGGACCGACATCCCGCTGTAATAGAGATCCAGGAATTCCTGCAGGTTGTTGAACTGGTAGGCCTGGCGCAACGCCGCTTCGTCCGGGTAGGGGAGGCTCACACCATTGCGGCGGGCCAGGGCGAACATCAGCTCCGGCTCCAGACTCCCTTCCAGGTGCATATGAAGCTCCGCCTTGGGCAGTTTGTCGGCGAGGGCGAGAGTGGACTCGGTCATACCATTTCCTTGAAAGCAATTTTCGAGAACCTTATCACAGTCGCTCAAGCCGCGTCCCAGCGGGCTCGGACGCTGATTAGCCGATGCCATGTGAATGTTTAATTTTTGCACTCGGCCATTTGCGTCTACGCTTTTTTAACAGCACCGAAGGACGTAGTGGTGCCAGCGCGGCAAGGGAGGCCTTGCGCTGCCCTTGCCGGGATAAAAACTCCGAGGAATGGAGAAAAAAATGAAACTGGCTATATCGAATGTGGCCCTGGGACTGGGGTCATGTCTTCTTGCTTTCAACTTGCAGGCAGCGCCTCAGCTGCCGATCGATCAACCCTCCACCAGCGACCTGCTGAACCGCTTCTGGAGCCCGGATCACCTGGGTTTCTTTGAATGTCGCGCCGGCATATTGAACAGCACGCCGTTCGGGCTGCCGCGCTGCATGCAGGTGGAGAACATCAAGTATCACGAACAGATGCTGTACAGCATCGCCCAGGCCAACGACGGCAATCGGGCGGCCGGTCTGCCCGGCTACCAGTCGTCGGTGGACTATGTGAAATCGACGCTGGAAAGCGCGGGTTACGATGTGACCGTTCAGACGTTCCCGTTCACCGCGTTCTATCCCGAAGCCGACGGCGAACTGGCCGCAACGGCGCCGACGCCTGAGAGTTATGTGTGGGAGGAGGACTTCAACTACCTGTCCCAGACTGAGCCTGGCAACGTGACCGGACCCGTCGTGCCGGTTGACCTGGACCTGGGCGCGGGGAACGCCTCGACCAGTGGCTGCGAGCCTGCGGATTTCGCCGGCTTCCCGGCAGGGGCCATCGCGCTGGTGCAACGAGGCGCCTGCAACTTCGGCCTCAAGGCCGAGAACGCCGCAAACGCCGGTGCCGTTGGCGTAATCATCTTCAATCAGGGCGACACGGAAGATCGAACCGGGCTGATCAGCGCCACCCTGGGTGAAGATTACTCCGGCGGTATTCCGGTGTTCTTTGCAACTTACGACAACGGCGTAGCCTGGGCCCAGACCGACGGCCTGGAACTGAACATGGTCGCCAACGTCGTGCGTGAGCAAACCGAAACCTACAACGTGGTGACCAATTCCCGGCGCGGTGATTCGGATAACGTCGTGATGGTTGGTGCCCATCTGGATTCGGTCTACGACGGCGCTGGCATCAATGACAATGGCTCTGGGTCTTCGGCGTTGTTGGAGCTGGCGCTGCAAATGAAGCGGGCGCATCCGCGTAACCAGGTTCGCTTTGCCTGGTGGGGCGCGGAAGAAGCCGGTCTGGTGGGGTCGACTTACTACGTCGACAGCCTGTCGGACGAGGAAAAAGGGCGCATCAAGGCGTACCTGAACTTCGACATGATCGCCTCGCCCAACTTCGCCTACTTCATCTACGACGGCGATGGTTCGGACTTTGGTCTTGAGGGACCGCCCGGATCGGCTGCCATCGAAAGCCTGTTTGAGGAGTACTTCAATCTCCGCGGACTGCCGTCCGAGGGCACGGAAATCGATTTCCGCTCTGATTATGCGGCTTACTTCGACAACGACATCGCCTTCGGTGGCCTCTTCACCGGCGCGGAAGTGTTGAAGACACAAGAGCAGGCCGACAAATTCGGCGGCGAGGCGGATGTGGCGTTCGACCCCTGCTATCACGCTGCCTGCGACGACATCACCAATCTCGATGACGAGGCGTTTGAAATCAACGCCGATGCCGTCGCCTTCGTGACCAGCTGGCTTTCCCTGTCGACGCGCCTGATCGATGAAGAAATCGATGCGGCCAACTCATCATCGACCCTGGGCGCACGGGCGCTCTCCGTAGAGCAGGGGCGTGATGTGGCGCGTTGGGGCAACCACTGGATCAAATAGTGACCTTCGCCGTTTGGAGCGGCATAAAAAAAGGGGCGCCTCCGGGCGCCCCTTTTTAGTGTCTCTCTGCATCCGATGCGGCTTATTCGTCCTCTGTCGCAACGGATGTCTTGTCCTTCTCTTCCCAATCGTCGTGCACGACGGCCGGCTGAAGGATGTCCATCTTGCCATTGTAAACCGCCGTATGGACCTCAAGCAGCCCCAAAATGGTATGGAAGACGTTGTCTTGCGTGAAATGGTCGTCCTTATGCTTGCGCAGGCGGTCTACCTTGACCCGGTCGTAGCTGCTGCCAAACCACATGACGGCCGGCACATGCTTCTGCTCATCCGGTGCGATCATGTACGGCAATCCATGCAGGTAAACGTCATATTCGCCCAGGGATTCACCATGATCGCTGAGGTAGAACATGGCCGTTTCAAATTCAGGCGTGTAACGCTTCAGGACGCCAATCACCTGGTCCAGAAAGTAGTCCGTGTACAAAATGGCGTTGTCGTAAGCATTAATGATTTCTTCCTGACTGCATTCCTCGAGCTGGCTCGTTTTACAGACCGGCGTGTACCGCTCAAATTCCTTGGGATACCGCTTGTAATAGGCTGGCCCGTGATTCCCCATCTGGTGCAGCACGATGAAAATGTCGCCCTTGGGGTGATTGCGGATGTAGTCGTCCAGGCCGGTCAGCATTCCGGTATCCCGGCATTCCTCACCGCTGCATTCCGGGTTCAGGTCGGACGATTTATAACTGTGGTATTCGACCCGGTCGGCCACGCCTTTTGAGCTGGAGTTGTTGTCCAGCCACAGGACGTTAGCACCCGACTTGGCCAGAACATCCAGGGCGTTCGAGGTGCTGTCCGCCTTTTCTTCGGAGTAGTTATCCCTGTCCAGCTCGGAAAACATGCAGGGCACCGAGACCTGCGTCGACGTTCCGCAAGACCAGAAATTGCTGAAGTTGACCAGGTTTTCCTCTTTCTCAAGGAAGGGATTGGTGTCCCTCTTGTACCCGTTGAGCGAGAAATGATCGGCCCGTGCCGTTTCACCCACGACCATGATCACCAGCTCACGATCCTGATCTTCCGGCGGAATGTGGGCATCGTCGCCAATCGACGCAAATGCCCGGGGAGCGGTTTCAACATAGCGCCCGGCGAATTTGATCGTCGAGTAGATGTAGAACGTGGGGTTGGCGTAGTAACGAAGAATCTTGTGCTCGCGGAAAAATGACGCGTAATAATTGCCCAGGCTGACAATCAACACGGCCGCCAGGGCCAGCGATCCGCCGAACATCTTGGCCGAAGACAGAAGATCCTTCTTGAAGGGCACCGGCTCGATTCGCACCCGCAGGACGAACAGGGACGGCAGGATGCCCATCAGAACCACATAGGCCACCAATCGCCAGGAAAACAGATCGCCGGCTTCGTCGACATTGGTGTGCACGACATTATTAAGCATGTCGGCATCAATCACGACGTTGTAGCTGTCCATGAAATAGGCGGCAAAGGACGACAGCATCAACAACAGGATCAGAATAGGGCGGGTGCTTCGTCCAAAACAGACCAGCGACAGCAGCAATACCAGTGCGGCGGTGAACACGACGGCAATCGACGCAAGAAACGGCGCTGTGGACCAGTCCAGCGGATAAACCTTGGTAATGTTGGCAAAGAACTGCTGATTGCCAACCAGCATCAGGAAAACCGAAACCAGCAGGATCAACTGGAACTTGGTCATCGTTGGCGAGAAAAGCCTGGAACGCGCCATAAATACCCTCGTCTGAAAATCTAGGTTCGTGCGGCTTTGCTAGTCCAGCCATCGACCCGGGTTGGGTGTGGTGAATACTTTACGCTTGTCCGGGTTGGGCGCCGGACAGGTCGGCGTCATCGCATCCCGCGACAGCAATATCCACGTTTCACTGTGCGCCACTCCCATGGGTTGACCGTCCTGCATTCGGAAGCAGTCCAGTTTTTCGCGGCTTGAAACCAGCACATAACGGTGTTCGGCAGCTTTCATCCACTGCCAGGCGGTTCGTTCCTGAACCTGGGGAGGGTTGAAATAGCCAAACTGCGTCACGTCCATTTTAGAGAACAAGATGAACTGTTCCTTAAATTCGATGAGCCCAAGTTCCGCATCGGGTTCACCGGCGACGGTACTCTCCACATTGGCAAGCACATTTCGGGGCGTGCGGAACGGTTCGAGCACCGAATAGCCCCAGGTCGACAGCAGCGCCCATGTCAGCGACATTGCGACCAGCAGGCGCAAAAGGGCGTGTTGCTTACGCAGGAAGAACAACGAGAGCAGCCAGATCAGACCGGCCACAATCAACACGCTGCCTGCCTCGTGCAGCTGCCCGAGATCCTTGGTGTAATCCGCGGCTTTCTCGACCAGCCTGGGTAGATTGCACCAGGCCAGCACGCCGACCGTGATCAGCACGACGCCCAGCAGCGCCTGCAAGCCACCCATCAGGGGGCGGAACCAGCGTGCGAGCGGATACCCGGTGTACATCACCGACAGGGACAAGGCGAACATCGGCAATGCCGGCAGAATATAAACGCCTCGTTTGCCCGGGCTCATGCTGAAGAAGAAAACGACCAGAACAATCCAGCCCAGCATCAGGAAAACACCCGGCTCGTTACGCCAGGCCTCCCGAAGACGGCCCAGCCCCGCCAGCAGCATCAACGGGAGGGGGAACCAGAGCGATGGTATGACGTTGGCAATGAAGTAATACCAGGGTTGGATGTGCCCCCAGGAGTGCGCATAACGCTCAGCGGTCTGCTTGAACAGAATGTTGTCGCGATACTGCATGAACATCTCGGAGCCGCTGGCGTCCACATACAGCACCATCGGCACGAGCCAGGCAGCGGCCACCAACAACATGACCACCGGTCCCAGCAGGCAGGTCCAGGTTGGCGAAACGGCCAAGGAGCCTTTACGGCGCCACGCCAGGTAAAGTACGGGGATCATCATCAGTGCCGGCAGGAACCCGACACCCTTGGTAATGATGCCCAGCCCCATGAACGCCCAGGCCACGAAATACCAACCCCAGGCCGGCCCGGCCAGGAAGTGGCGCAGCAGGCCGTAACAGCCGATGGTGATCCAGCAGGCCACCATCATGTCGATCTGGGCGCTTTTGGCCTGCACGATGAACTGCGGCACAAGAAGCAGCAGGAGCATCGCGTTGCGACCGACGCGCACGCTCCAGAGACGAGCCCCCAGATCAAAGACCAGGAACGCCGTGATCAGGCCGCAGATGGCGTTGGGAAGCAGGAAGCCGGCTTTCAGACTGCCGGTGAGCCAGTAGAAAAAGGCAATCGACCACATGAAAACCGGCGGCTTGTCCGGGTAGGGCTCGCCGCCCCGCATGGGAATCAGCCACTGGCCGGAATCGACCATTTCCCGGGCGACTTCCGCGAATCTCGGCTCGTCAGCCGGCCAGGGAGAGCGGAGCCCAATGCCCAGGAAAATCAGTACAGTCGCAAAGGCCAGCAGAAACCAGACAACCCGGCTGTATTCATCACTGGTGAGCGTTTCATAGATTTGCTGGGACAGGGAGACAGAACGATTCATGGGACTTCACAGATCCTTTGTAACCAGTTCACCGATTTGACGGCTGCTGCGGGTGCGATAAAGGTAAATGCCGATGATGGAGGCGACGATAAACAACACGATGCTGAGAATCATCTTGCGGTGGTCGGATACCCCGATACCGGCGCCCAGTAGCGCAAACACCGCCATCTGAGGGATGTAGCCGACGAAACTGCCCGCCAGGAATGGCAGTAGCCGAATGTGCGTCGCGCCCGCCAGGAGATTGGTGATGAGGTTGCTGCCCACCGGGAGAAGCCGGATCATCAGGACTTTCAGGGCCGTCCTGTCAGCCAGCATGACCTGAACCTTGTCCAGGCGCTTGCCGAAACGACGTCGGGCCCAATCGCCGACCAGAAAACGGGAGACCAGAAAGCACACCATAGCCCCCAGGGTTGTCAGCAGCGTCGAAACCGCCATTCCGATCCAGCCGCCCAACGCGTACCCGAAGACAAAGGCGAGAACCTGACGGGGACCGCCCGCGGCGGTGTAAACAATCGCCACCGCTGACATGAGCAGGAAAGCGGGCCAGCCTTCGTGGGCAAGGTAATCCGCCACCCATTGGCTATCGGCGATATGGACAAGCCAGTCCTGCTGCACGACAAACGCAGCCAGCGCCATCACGATCACCATGACGGACACTTTTTTCAGAAAACGCATGGCTAACCGGCCTTTGTATCATCAACACGGGCAATAACCGGCACCTTGGCGCGCCGCTGCAGCCACATGACACCGAACAGATCGACAATACCCACCCACACCCGGTTCCAGGCAGAGTATTTGGACTGGCCACGCTGGCGATCGCGGTGACTGACCACCACCACTTCGACATCGCCGCCCTGGCTGCGAATCAATGCCGGGAGAAAACGGTGCATATGGTCGAAATAGGGCAGAGACAGGAACGTCGAGCGCGGGAACAGCTTCAAACCGCAGCCGGTATCCGGACAGCCGTCATGGAGCAGGGCGTCCCGAACCCGGTTGGCAAGCTTCGACTGGAACCGTTTCCAGGGGGTGTCCTTGCGCGCCTTGCGGTAGCCGGCAATGCAGAAAATGTTGTTTTTCATGGTCTTGGCACATTCGATCATCGCCGGAATATCCGCCGGATCGTTCTGCCCATCGCCATCCATCGTCACGATCCACTCACCATCCGCATGCCGAACTCCGGTCAGGACGGCGGTACTCTGGCCAACACTGTGCTGGTGACGGACGCATTTGACCTCACAACCCAGACGCTCGCCCGTCTTGAGTGCCACGTCGCCGGTACCATCGGTGCTGCCGTCGTCAACGACAATCACCTGAAAAGGAACAACGCCGTCAACCGCCCGATGGATTTCCGCCACAAGTGGGTCAATATTCTCACTTTCATCCTTGGCAGGAATGACGACAGAAATTTTCAAAGCGGAAACTCCAGAGTCTTAATAGAACGAATCAATACAACAAATGGAAACGACATGAGGGGGTTGTGCGTGGATCCTGCCACAGCAGAGCGTTACGCAGCACCAGCGCGCCTAGGGTAACCCCGACAATATCAAAATAAAGTCAAAGCCACCTAAAAGGTCAACGTATTGGCGGCTGCTGACAAAACGGAGTGAAGTTTAGGCGGGTAGCGCTTAATTTTACAGTCACCGAAGTCATGAATGTTGTAATTTATAGCAATCTGAAACGATTGGCCTGCCAGACTTCATTTTATGGCCGTCGTTTGGGCCGCCTCCCGAACCAACCCAGCGTTCTGCAAATTCACGCGCAGGGTCTCAACCCGATCCCTGTTAACCCCCAAATCATAGAACCCGAGCAGTGACTGGGAGCGTACCTGAAGATGCTGTCCATCCTCGGTCACCAATATTTCCAGGTAATCCGGAAAACCAAACACATCGCTGTAGCAAGTGATCTGCGCGTAACCAAATCGGGCGTTATCCAACGTCGCACCGGGTAGATCGAGGGCCACAGACAGAATCCTTTTCCAGGCATTTTCAGTCAACAGTCCGGTCAGAGGCATACGAGGCACGTTATAAAGGGATACCGAAGACTCACTCGATACACAGTTGAGAAACGGCGTGCACCCATCGAGTTCAAAATCGGTCCCGGTCGGGGGAACCGTTCGCGTGGCACTGCATCCTGCCAGAAGAAGCAGCGCGGATAATACGGAAGCCATGTGTCGCATCGCTGAGAACATACCTTGTTTGAAAAGTGTCTTGCCCAGTGTGAAAGCAATAAAGGTACGACGACGAGCTCGGGCTGTCTCTTCGATTTATTGCTCTGGGCGAGGGAGAGTAGCAGAGGCGGTTATTTGGAGCACCGCTGGGTAGGACCGGAGGATGGTATGGGTTTCTATCCAAATATCCTATTTAACATAATATACATTATGCGCAGTATTGCTTTGCAGCGCCGAGGCCTGAAGGCGGAATTGGACGACCATAGAAAGTACTGAAGAATCTCCACACGCAGTGCTAAGTTTCAGAACATTTCTTAGAGCTGGCCTTGTCCCGAAATCACTCGACGCTGATTGGAGCTTTCGATCTAACGGCTGACCTTAACGCCCCAAACTTCAGCAATTGAGTAACTGAAGTTGGACTCCGAGAGGTCATCCGTACCATAGAGGTTTGTATTCAACTTTATGTCCGATAATTCGGAGTTTGGCATCACACGAATGTACCCAGTATTGGCAGAGGTTTGATCGCTCCAGCCGTCTCTCGACAGGTTCAGCTTCAACTTCAGTTTCGTCACTATGAAATTCGGATTGCTATTTTTCACTGTCAGATAGTGCAATCCATCTTCACCGAACCTCAACGTTGAAGATATGCCCATAAAGTTTCGGAGGTCCTCATCGTTATCTGGGTCGAGCTTTGTCTCGTACTTTTTATCGCACGTCTTTCTGGCGACGAACATAGCAGTTAAACGGCTGGCCAAATCCAGATTCTCAGAAGCCACCCTCGCTTCTGCGGTGTCTACACATACCTCATGACCTCCAAACGGCCAGAATTCATTTGCCGTATAGCCAGCGGCCAGGCCGACCATAAACGCAACTACAACTTTGATCATATTCTTTCCTGAAGGTCGCTCACCCGCCTGAAAATTGCTTAAGGTTTAGCAGGTGCCAACGGCTCCTGTCATCTCTTTCAGCTTTAAAGGTTCGCCAGTTGCAGTCTGCCATCGCCAGGATCTTACATGGTGCTCGTATCGAAAGATTCGAACGACAGGCGACTTGGTGAGAGCCCCTGTTACCACGAACAAACAGTACTTGTCTCTATGATCTTGCATCATGCTGTATTCGTTAGGAGTGAGCTGGAAGTTAACTTCCTTTCCGGATAGGCCTTTCACTTCGACAAAGAGCGTCTGAGCGCCTTCCATCGCTTCTATATCCCATCCCTTGCATTCTGAAGACACATCCACAGTGTGTTCGAAGTACTTCATTGCCAAATTCATAGCAAAATTTTCAACCGCTTTGCGAGTTTCTGGATCCGGGTTCCGCGGAGACCCCTTGCGGCCCCGAGACTTCGTTTGGGTCGTCTTCGCTTCAAAGCCGGCGATGAACTTCCTAACGCTCTTGATCACGTCGGGCCTGTCATGGGCGTACCAAATGGAACTCTGGCCAACCCCGCCACGTTTTTCGATGTTCTTACCTCTCTTGGCGGTCGGCACTATTTCACGGCGCCGGCTAGTCGGAACCACAAAGGCATCTGCTGCATTGGCTTTTATGGCTGAATCTACGAGAAGGCCGTCAAACGTTCTTTTGAAGCAGGGTCCTCGGTTAACGGTCGCATTCTTGTACCAACCGACCACCTTGAGATTGCCATCAGTTGGATCTTTGGCGACAAAGACAACGAGAACCCCATCAATTTCTGTTTGTGAGGGTTTGGCTCCGAGATTATTGATTTCCACGCCTGGGCTTTTAGGGATGTAGCCAATTACTTCGCCATCGACATTCAGAAAATTCCAGGGCTCATGCCCGGGGGGAGCCTGCCCTTCTTCATGATTTTTAAAGTAACCAAAATTTTTGGCAATCAGGGGGTCGTCTTCAGTTTCACCCTGGTAAAACTTCATCCAACCTATGTTGATGAAGACAATTGGCTCTTGACCATCGCTCATTACAGTCCCTTGTTCTGGGTATGATCTTGGAGTTTAGCAGGCAAGTCTGATGCATTAGCGGCACCAGGTAGTCTGAGGGCTCAATTTTGCTTCTTTTTACTTCGCTAGATCTTCCCGATCTACTTTTCGTAATAGATTATCTAGGTCCCCTATTAAATCCCTTCTGAGCTGCAAAAATCACAACCCGTGAGCCGGACGACAACTTTAGTGCTTTGTGTGGAAAAGCGAATCGGGTGAATGTCCTTAAGTTTTTAGCAATTTTTGTGCAAATTAAGCCGCAACTTGTTGATTTATAGCCTCAAAGGTTTAGCACTCTGCGTGGTCGTCCAATTTTATTTTCGTCCTCTCCTGGCATTCGAGCTGCTTACCAGAAGCTCCCCCAATGAGCAAAACCGGACAGGCACGCGTCCCGTGCTCACGCCCCAGCGTCTTGAATATGCCAAAGCTCCTTCAACCGAGTCACCGTGTGATCCCATTTAGATGCACGAGGCCGGGCCACAGAGTTCTGATTGCCGAACAAGCCCACCTCGTTGACGGCGTTGGATTCCGAAACTTTGTGAGTCCAGTCCACCGGCACAAAATACTCCGCATCATCTTCACCGTAATCTGATGCGAGGTTATATCCACCTTGCATCGTCATATCGCCGGTGATGAACTCGTCCGCCACCATCGGGTGGCCGGCTACTTTACCAACACCCACATACCCCGTGCCCGGTATGTTTACCCAAACGCGATCGCCAGGTTTCAGCATGAACACGGTTCTGCTATACCAACGTCCACCGCCGGCAGAAATAAACCCGTATTCCGACGCATCCTGCCAGTTCCGTCCATCAGGGTAGGTTCCGAAGCTGACGTAAAACTCACCATTCCATCCACCCCGTTGCCCTATGTTTACTGCCCGCTCTTCCGTCTCCACAGGGTCAATCATCCATGACCGGCTGAGATACAGACTCTCTCCATCACGGAACACTGAAAAGAAAACAGCATTTACCGCGACACTGGCTTTATCGTTGAGGTAGTTGATGATCCGTTCGGTGCTCGCATCAAGTTCAGCGGCAACGATCACCATCTGGTGAGAGCTGTTGATCTCATTTTCTACTGGCGCCACACCAAATTTCGCTTTAAATGCCTGATCAAAAGTCCGATCTGGCAGACCATTATTAGCTGCGAAGTCCGCATAAATCCGAACAAACTTCTCCGAAGACAAGTTTTCGACCCAAGAGGCGTAATCAATGGTTTGAGCAACCACATTACGGGGCGTTTTGTCCTTCTTGAGTTCGATAATGATGATGGAGCCAGTGGCATCGATAGCCAGAAGGTCAACGTACTTGCCGAAGTCCGTATACACCTGGCGGCCAATCAATAACCAGTGATCGCTGAGGATGGAAATGTTCTTGGTGATCTGCTCTTCGAGGAGTGACTCGCTTTCAAGAGTCACCGTAGTCAGCGTTTGAGGCTTATCGCCGATCTTCCAGATTCCGTGCTGGACTGCCATCAATCATGCTCCTCAACCCGATCTTTTACTGCCGCAAACCCACAGTGGGTTCTGCCAGTAACGCCATAGTCATACCCAGAATCGCCTTCGCCTGAGAACGGGTGAATTCTTCGGTGCCATGAGCACCCAGTTGGCAAATATTCTTGAGTTGTTCCCGCAGGCTCAAGAGGCGGGCGATAGAGCTCATCTCCCTCCGTTCGCTGCTGTGCGCCATCTTGTTGGCAGAGGCTGACGCCTGTTTATCTTCACGCAGCGATTCGACCTGTTCGACAATGTGCCGACACTGCATAACGGCATCTTTGTAGTGCCCGATTTCAATGAACTCCTGCGCCTTTGAAATCAAAGTTGCTAAACCATCAGAGGTTGTTGGAAGCGGAACCTCGAATAGCAATGTGCTCCTATAGCCGGCATTTTTTAAAGCACTCAACCATTGTTCCCTGGGTAAAGCTATATCCGTGCAATCAAAACTCGAAAGCAGTTCATCGCCCGATGCAACCAACGCCCTCAACCCCAGATTCAATTTAAGATCTTTTTCCTGGCGGTACTCCTCCATGGCATTAATATGTTCTCGATTGAGGACCGTCTCAAAAGCAATCTGCTCACTACTTGGGAAGTCGTGGCACTTGATCAAACGATCAGAAGAAGGAATGGAAGCCAATAACGGCCTAGAGGGATCGGCCAGGGATAATGAAAGATTTATATCGAATAGGACCATTTTACTTTGACAAGGCTGGCGATTGCCCCGCATGACGAAGGTAAGACCGTACCCACCAGCGGCCTCCCGACCATGAACAGTCAACTGATCGAATTCGACTATGTAGTCCCCGTTGTGCCTGATAGGTAACCGCATGACTGGACCCGTACCTGGTGCTCGACTGAGAAAATATTTGCCGGACTAGCTCAACTTTCTCATCAATGAGAGCCAATTACCGACAGCTCCGCCATCGTTGTTTTCTTGATATAAAGTGCAGTACTACCCAACAATTTCAGTCCCTCTTCAGTAACCTTTTCAATGCTCAACCCAGGCTGGACGATTTCAACATGAAACTTAAGAGGAGTCGTTCGGGATTTATCCCGGATGGCTGAAAGATCCTTGATGCCGCCCTTTATAAAACGGGAATAACCGCGAGCGCGCCACTGCTCATCCCGTCGTTTAATGTGGTGGTAAAGGTAATTCAAGTTCAAGTGCTTCCAGCGAACGCTCCGCTGAGCTTGACCGCAAACCTCATAAAGGTCCTTCAAACGAGCGCCTGGTTTACCATCACCGGAATATTTCAGATGGATTAGAGTTAGAACAATGCTGTCATCCAGCATCTTTAATGCGACCAAATCGGCAGCCTCTCCAGCGCCATCATCGTTCACAATGACATCGTACTCATCGCAGATATGTTTGAAGTATCGCCATTGGATAGAGCGATCATTCTGTCTATACCCCATTGATTCAACGCTGATATCTGTCCCTCGCCAGTCAAAAGGCGCTATATCATCCTTGCGGTACAAGCCCACACGTTCACTGACACGGACAATCTGAGCGTTATAGGAAAACGCGCTATCCGCGTAATGGATCGTGAAGGGATCAGACATCATGTACTCAGGTAAAGAAACGGTGTCCGAATCCCCTTTGCTGACCGAGACCTCCGGTCCCTCGATCAACTCGTAATCATATCCTTTCGTCGTGGCCTCATCGTTGATTACGAGCTTATAAACTGACCTCTCCGTGTCACAGCTAATGGAAATTCGAACACTTCCGTCTTCCTCCTGACCGTCTGTTTCGATATCCACGGCGTAGAGTGGAACAGGAGTGCCACCGAAGTACACATCGACCTTATCTTCGAAGGAGGTCAACAACTGCTCACCGAGCTGTACTGACAGCGGGTAACTCTGATGCGGAGTTCGCATACGCTCAGGTCTGAGGAAGTTCCGAGTGAGATTGTGCTCGACAGGCTGCTCGGTATTGATCTTGTCCCATGCCTTTTTGACCCAATCACACCAATCGGCAATTGAGCCACGCTTTTGTGGTGACCAAACCTTTCCCTTTCGCTGCGAACAGCCCCACACTACTCTGTTCCCGGACTCATACCCCAACGCTGCGATATTGCTCAAGCTGGAGCGTTCAGACTCAATTAGCGATAGTCCCTCGGTTACATTCGGACCAAAATATTGCGTAAAGCTAATGGCGCCTTCTTGTGCAGTTCCGAGATTGCGTGCTAACGGGTATTCAATACCGTTGAAAACATTAAAGACCTGATCGCCACTAAGCAGTTCGCACTGACCAAGAGATATCGCCTCGGCCAGAGCCTCTACACGAAATGTTTTGTAGTCATTGGAGAAAACAAAAAGGGCATTTCGCCCTTTTTCCCAATGAGCAATGAGTAGTTTAAAATTAGTATCTCTGAGGTCTTTGTATGATCCCCACTTGACTGGCGCCGATTGAATCGCAAGGACCACTAGTAAATTCTCGTCACTTGAGATGGCATGCCAGTACTCATCAAATTTGGGCAATGTCTCAATGAAGCGCTCAGGCTCCCAGGCTTCACATGAGGTCCGAAACAGCATGGCGGTATAGGAAGGTTCGAGGTTCCACAACGATATTTGATTATGTAAATCACCTTTCTGCTTAAGCGAGTCAACAACTTGCTGGAGTCGGACTTCGCGCTCAATACGATTCTCGGAGAGGCGCCGCAAGACACTGTCCCAATCCGCTCCCTGGGAATACAGATTCTGTAGATCACCTTCCACATTAGGGTCCGCAACATTCATCACAACACTTGCTTTTCCCAGACGCCGGTTGTGACTGACCCTCGTAAAGCGACCGATGAACTGAAGTGTTACCGCCAAACTTTTGTGGTGGTCATGCAATGCTGCAACTTTCAAATTGGGTAAGTCATATCCCTCGCCGAGCATATCGACGCAAACAACAATTTTCGACTTCCGTGACAAAAGACCTTCAAGTCGTCTTCTTATCTCTGGTTTTCCGTAGGTAGAATGCACGACCACTGGATTCAAATCAGCGGCAATAGTCTCGTAAACTGAAAGCAGCGCCTCTGCTTTAGGCTTGCTTGAAGTTCGAGCCATCATAAGATGATCAAACCCTTGCGCCAGATCCTCTCGCAAGCGTTCCACCGCCATTGCGGCTATTTCAGCATCAGTCCGGTCCTCGTAGTATTCCTCAATCGGCAGGAGATCGACATGAGTAAAATAATTCGCGCGTTGCGCTTCTCCCATGGTGTAGTTATAGATAATGCGACCACCCAACGCTTTCTTATCGTTGCGGAAGGGTGTTGCTGTAAATTGCAGAATTTTTCTGCCTTTAAAGCGTTCTCGAATATCTAACCAGGACTTGGCAGAAATATGGTGAGCTTCGTCAACAAATAAGTGCGAGCACCGCTCACAAAGTCGGTCGACAGCGAGCGGCTCCCCTGCTGAGAGAACGCTTGCCGTTGCAACAATAACGTTAGATGCATCCGCAAGTTGTTCGGCAGTTCCCAGTGTTCTTATTCCTGACTTAATGGTCGCTACAGCTGGTAGATTGATATTAGCCGGCACCACACCCATTTCAGGTAGGTGACCCAAATTCAAAAACTTGTCAGAAATTTGGGCTCGAAGTGAATCAGACGGAACGACAACCAAGATCTTTTCGCATTTTTGATAGACCATAGTCGCTAGCATTGTCTCGGTTTTGCCTGTTCCGGTTGGTAGAACGACAGTTGCTGGATCTATCTCTCTGTCGGTAGCGAAGCATGCTGATATCGCATGCAAAGCGCCCAACTGAGGGCGGCGGAGGCCAAGAACTTCCTGGTCCGGATCTTCTTCCTTGAACACGAAATGCCCGCTCCAAGAACGGACAATCTCAACTGGGGAAATTCCAGCGAGTTCATCAGGGAATCCTTCCCAAACCAAGGGAATCTCCGGTGACAACTCAGCGATATTAAAAGCCTGTTTTCCTTTTAATGCCGGCACGCCTTTTGGGCGACGTCCTCTAACTTGAGAATTCTTGAGGTAGATTACATCTAAGGGCGGGTCGAGTTCTGTAGCTAACTCAAAATAGCCACCAACGCCCGAATTCTTTACCTCGACATCAAGCCTACGCGATCGAACAAGCAAGCGGACCGCTGAATTCTGACCAGTTTTTAGCTTGACCACCCGCTTCTCAGGCAGGGTAATGGTAAGTTGTAAACGGTCAAACAAGTCCATGTTTTCCTCTCATTACAGCTGACGAGTATTGCTTGGGGCACCGGCAGTCTGGATCTTACATCCGCATATTTGAAACACATCAAAGTTAGTTCTGCGACAGCAAGGAACATTGGTTAGATCCGGCATGATTTCAGCTAAAAGGATTTCAGATTATGCTCGCCCCGTTCACTGAAACTCCATGCATTTCCAAAAAATGCGATCCATCGAAGTTAACACATTCGTGTAAACCTCTGTAGATTCGACACTTCTGTGTCTCAGCATCTGGCTCACAAACTTCACTTGAAGTCTGTGCAGGAGTATATGCACTGCAAAGCTGTGACGAAAAGTGTGGCCATCGATCTTGAATGGCGGCCCCGTCCCGCAGTCGATCAGCCGGTCGGTGTTGGCACCGACCGGATGGCGGGTGATAGGAAAGATCCGCTCGTCCTTCCGAAACTTGCCCATCCACAGATAGCTCTGAATCCGGGTTTGAAAGTCTCTATCCAGAGTTGGAAGTGACCCGCGGGCGCTCATGAAAGCCGAGCAAACGATTTTTTGGGCGTGGGCACGGAAGTGACCGCGCGCTGGTGATGGATTTTGACATTTCCCCTCTGGGGTTCTGTCAATTTACGGTGGGGATTATGGCCCGGCCAAGCGCCCTATTCCGGTCTCATGAGAATGGCAATCACTGGGAAAACCGCAAGAAACGGGGGGGACGATTGATCGAGCCTCCGGCATTTGCTTAAGCAGGCATCAACGCACTTCAATCCGCTCAGATCGATAGCACATCACCGAACTTTACTCTGACGCCTCAACGAAAATCCTAAAACCAGCGGCTATCCCTGCCCACGCATCGGCTTCAATGCCTCAGCCCACTTCAACAGTTCCTTGAGCAGCACTTCGGCCGATTCCTCATGAGGCTTTTCCGGTTGGAAGCGACCGTTGTCATCAATGAGTGTCCACGGCATCTGAACCATCACCCCTTCAAACATCGGCATCATCTTGACCGCCGTTACCCATTGCTTGGCCAACTGGGCTGACCGTAAACCGCCGGACACGCCGCCGTAGCTGACGAAGCCTGCGGGTTTATAGTTCCATTCGGAATACACGTAATCCAGTGCATTGGTGAACGAAGGCGGTGGGCAGAAATTGTATTCAGGGAGCACGAAGATGTAGGCATCCGCCTTGGCAACGCTTAGGGACCAGGCCTTGGTGTGGTCGTGTTCGTATTTTTGCATCTTGGGGTGATTGGGCTCGTCGTAGACCGGCAGCTTGAAATCCGCCAGATCGACGAGTTCGCATTGGAAGAGCTGTTGTTTTTCCGCCCACTCATAAAACCATTTCGCAACGGCCGGCCCAACCCGTCCCGGACGCGTGCTGCAAATGATGATCTGCAGTTTCAGGCTCATCTTGTCACCTCTTAACGGTTTGTTTCTGTAGTCATTCTGACGAACACGCCCACGGTCCGTGTGGGCGTTACCGCAAGCGGGCTACTTCTGCTGCGAAGCGAAGCTCTGCATCAGATTCGCATAATGCGGCAGATGGCTCGCCAAAATGCCTCCAAAGCCTTCGATGTCATTGCGCCAGTCCCGATGCAGTTCGCCGGCGACGCTGAACCAGTTCATCATCTGTGCGCCGGCGGCTTCCATACGGCTCCAGGCCGCGTCGCGGGTGACGCTGTTGAACGTGCCCGAGGCATCGGTGACGACAAACACATCGTACCCTTCTTCAATAGCAGACAGCGTCGGGAATGCAACGCAGACATCGGTTACGACGCCGGCAATCAACAGCTGTTTCTTCCCCGTTGCTTTCACGGCGTTGACGAAATCATCGTTATCCCAGGCATTGATCTGACCGGGCCGCGGGAAATACGGCGCATCGGGGAACGCCTCTTTGATCTCGGGCACCATCGGACCATTCGGGCCGTCTTCGAAGCTGGTGGTCAAAATGGTGGGGATACCAAAAAACTTGGCGATGTCGGCCAGCGCCAGCACGTTGTTCTTGAAGTCGTCCGGGGAAAAATCCCTCACCAGGGAAAGCAGCCCCGCCTGATGGTCAACCATCAACAGGGCCACATCGTCTTTATCCAGTCGCTTGTAAGTAAAGGCCATCATTTATCTCCTTGTTTTCCTGATTATGTTGTTGGCCGGTCGTTTGACCGGCATGGGTCGCCATCGGGCCCTGGGCCTAATGGCGCAGCTCACCGAATTTCCCGCCTTGGAAGTCGGAAATGGCTTGCTGGATCTCTCGGTGTGACGTCATGACGAATGGCCCCTGCCCGACTACCGGCTCATCGATGGGCTCGCCACTGCGCAGAAGCACGTGCGCCTCGTTGTTGGCCTCGAGGGTCAGTCCTGAGCCGGAGCGTTCCAGGCTCGCCAGTTCAGCGTCTCGCAGAACATCCGCTCCATTGATCTGAATCGTTCCTTTCAGGGCGACAATCAGCGCGGTATGCCCTTCCGGGACGTCCAGCTCGATGTGGGTTCCGGGTTGAATGAACAGATCCCAGACATTGATGGGAGTGAACGTCTTCGCGGGCCCTCGGTGTCCCTGGAAGTCGCCTGCGATCACGCGAAGCTGTGCGCTTTGGCCTGCCAGCGATACAACTGGGATCTCGTCATGCAAGAGCGTTTGATAGGCCGCAGGCGTGCTTTTGTGCTGGGCCGGCAGATTGACCCAGAGCTGAACCATCTCCAGGGTTCCGCCCTGCTCGGTAAACGCGCTGGAGTGGAACTCTTCATGCACGATGCCGGCACCTGCCGTCATCCACTGGACGTCGCCCGCGCCGATAAATCCACCGGCGCCCGACGAATCGCGGTGCTCCAGTTCGCCCGCATAGACCATCGTCACCGTCTCAAAACCGCGATGCGGATGCGGCCCGACGCCTCTGCGCTCGTGACCACGGGAAAACGTGGCCGGCCCGGCGTAGTCCAGCAGCAGGAATGGGGAAATATTCTCTGCCCCCATGCGGTTGTAGGAGAGGAGCGAACGCACGGGAAAGCCGTTGCCAACCCAATGGCCCTGCGGCGGACTGTAGATGGTCTTGACCTGTTTCATCGGCCCCTCCGTTGTGTCGTGGGAAACATCGTCCAAACCACGATAGACCTCGACGACTGGGCTGAGTAGGCATTAAAACTTATACTCAGCGTTCCATAGATAGGACGGCGATATATGCAGGACCTGAACGATCTCTACTACTTCGTCAAAGTGGTGGAACATGGAGGCTTCGCGCCGGCGGGACGCGCTTTGGGGCTACCGAAATCAAAGCTCAGTCGCCGTATCGCGGCACTGGAACATCGCCTGGATACGCGTCTGATCAACCGGTCAACTCGGGTCTTTACCGTTACGGAGCTGGGCAAGGAATACTATCGCCACTGTCAGGCGATGCTGGTGGAAGCGGAGGCCGCCCAGGAAGTCATCGATCGGTCCCGATCCGAACCCAAGGGGTGCATCCGGATGAGCTGCCCTCCGGGATTGATCTATTTCCTGGTGGCGCCCCTGGTGGTTCGGTTCATGACGCGCTATCCGGAAGTGAATATTGAACTGGATGCCACCAGCCGGCGTGTGGACGTGATCAAGGAAGGCTACGATCTGGCCCTTCGGGTGCGCTATCCACCGCTGGAGGACAGCGGATTGACGATGAAGGTATTGAGCCAGAGTCCACAGTGCCTGATGGCGGCGCCCTCCGTTTTCGAGCATCACCCCAGGCCAACGACGCCGGAGGATCTGGCGCGCCTGCCAAGTATCGATTTTGAGCAATGGAATGGCCAGCACGTCTGGTGCCTGGACGGCCCTGAAGGCGCGTCGGTTCAGATTCATCATCAGCCCCGATTGGTCACCGACGATGTGTTTACCCTTCGGGAAGCGGCGCTGTCTGGCCTCGGCGCCGTCAAGATGCCGATGATTGTTGGCGGGCGCGACTTGATCGAGGGCCGTCTGGTCAGCGTGTTACCGGAGTGGCGACCACGCGGCGGTATTTTCCACGCCGTCTTCCCGACTCGCCGGGGCCTGCTGCCGGCCATCCGAACCTTCCTGGACTTCCTGTCGGAGTCTCTGGACGATGTGGATTTCAGGGTTCCGCAAAACTCCGATTAGACAGACGGCCGGCACCGCATTCGCCACCGACTAGTGGAGGGTCACGCGATCACGGATGATCCGGATCGTGTCGATGTCCATGGTGACGTAGGCCTGCTGGACAAACAGGTCGTAAGGCAGCTCGTCGCCAATACCTTCCACATAACGGGCACAGTATCGAAAGCGAACGAACAGGGCGTCGGGTTCCGGCTCCTCGATCGTCATCGTCAGACTGCCCCCGGCAACGTCTGCCGTTGGAATAATGTCGTACTGCACGCTGTGCTGTCGGTCGAAGGTCACGACGTCATGAACCACGACGCCGGGCAGCTCCAGTCGACGTTTCAGTCGGGTGTCGGATTGCCACTCCAGGTCGAACTCATCCAGTCCGACAACGAACCGGTGGGGTTCAGTGGCTCGCAGGGCGATACCGTCCCAGAGCTGCGCCCGGGTGATGTTCGGGATACGGTCGTCCGTCAGATCATTAACCTGCACCACGTGCTCAAACTGCATGCCCTTCCCCTCCTGTTTTGGCGCCGCAGGCCTGTATGTTCCTCGCGCCGACCCCGATAGCCAAAGTCAGGGCGATCCCCCACAACGGCATGAACAACGTTGTCACCAGTATCAGCACCGACACGCCAAGCAGGATATGGCGCC
Organism: Marinobacter mangrovi; assembly: GCF_016798325.1. GTDB lineage: Bacteria > Pseudomonadota > Gammaproteobacteria > Pseudomonadales > Oleiphilaceae > Marinobacter_A > Marinobacter_A mangrovi. Next base: position 846,869 of record NZ_JAERVO010000001.1, on the reverse strand, counting down.
CCGCATGGCTCAGTACCAAACGGTCCCTGACGAACCAGAGTCCCATCAGATACAGGCTGACAGGAACGGATATGGCGTACAACGCGATCCGGTAGCTGGTTCCGGATTCTCCGGTCAGCACATCCACCATGGCGGCGATACCCGCACCCACGGCAGCGCCGGCCATGTAGATCACCAGGTGGCCATACCCCCAGACCAAGGCCAGGGACAGGCGTTTTTGGGCAATGTGATCTTCCTTTGAAAAATAGGCCCACCACAACGAAAACACGATAACGAGCGCCGATCCGGCAACGCTCAGCAAGTCGAGATCCAGATGCCCGACGTCTGCGTGCTGCAGCGCCATGGCGGCTGCCAGCAAGGTTTCGCCAAGCACAATCAGGTTCAGCAGCCCATAGCGTTCAATCAGGTGATGACGATGCCAGGGGGTTGTCACATGGCTCTCGGCGTAAACGGGGACCGACAACTCCAGCACCGCCCCCAGGGCATAGAGACTGAACAGAAATGTCGGAGGCATCGGCTGGGCAAGCATCAACCCGACCCAGAACACCTGGACCAGCGCAATACCGCCGGCATACCGGTAGGCCGTCTTCCGTCGATCGGAATCGTGATAAGCAGCACGCAGCCAGAACAGGACCATGGCGATGCGCATCACCACAAAACCGATCACGATCATGTCGATGCGCGTGCTCTCGAAAAATCGATGAATCCCTGCCGCCATGATCAGTGAACCGGCCATCATCACCATGGTCAGCAGTCGGTGCAGGCTGTCATCGTTGTCGTAGGCGGACGCATACCAGGTGAAGTTCATCCAGGCCCACCAGATCGCAAAAAACGAGGCCAGAAAGCTGACAACGCCCTCCCCGACATGACCTGCCGCAATGGCGTGATGCAGTCCGGCGGCGGCTGAGGCAATGGCAATGACAGACACGAGATCAAACAGCAACTCGAGTGGTGTCGCTGCTCGGTGGGTATCCTGATCATCTCTTGGGCTCAGTGGACGCAGGCCAAAGTGCCTTAAAGGTAGACGCGGTGAAGCCGGGTTTGTCATTGGAATCCATGCGCAAAGGTGGTGACTTGGGCCAGCAAAGCCTTTAAGGAGGGCGCGTCGACGATAGAAAAGCGACAATCCGAGTGACGGCCGCGCCCATTCATCCGTAAACATAACGGACGGCATTCACGGGTAACAGCCATTTCTTGTGAACACAGCGTTCTATCGATAGCACGATAGCTTCCGGGTGATCGCACGACCCAGCGTGTCTTCAAAAATAAGCGGCAGACAGACCAATAGCCCCCCGATTACAGCGATCAGCCCGTCATCCCAATGCAACGGATGCAGGTTCAACAGCGCCGACATCTCGGGAACCTGGATCAGGATGAACGCAGAGACCACGGCGAGGCTCGCCACCAGCCACGCGGTTCCGCTGCGCAGTCGACTCAGCACCGTCGTGATCCCCACGTTGGCGACAATGAGCGCAGCCAGTGCCATCGCACGGGCATGTTCCACATCCAGCCCACTGCCAAGGGCGCGATCGTAACTCCAGTAGACCAGCGCCGTCACAAGCACGCCGGTCACAATGATCACGGCCGTTTGCTCGGTATTGAAGAACCTTAATCGCCCTTTCGGAGGCTGCCGCTGCAGCACACCCAGGCCCGGGGCGGCTTGAAAGACAAGCAGCGCGGTGGGATGGATGATCAATTCCAGCCACACAATATGAATGGGTAAGTACAGGATCGGGAAGCCCAACAGAGGAATCAGGGCCGCGGTCAGGACCAGTGGTATGTGGACCATTAACAGATACTGGAAACTCAACTGCAGATTCGAAAAAAGCTGGCGCCCTTCTTCAATGGCCCCAACGATGGTCCGGAAGTTGTCGTCCATCAAGACAATGGCGGCGACTTCCCGCGCGGCCCGGGTGCCACGCTCGCCCATCGCGATTCCGACGTCGGCCACCTGTAAGGCCGGCACGTCGTTGACACCATCCCCGGTGACGGCCACCAGCTCCCCTTGACTCTGAAGGTGTTTCACCAGCGCGAGCTTTTGGGCGGGTACGGCGCGTGCAATGACATCGATCTGCCGAATGGATTCGACATCACCGTTTGCCAGGCAGTGGTCCATCTGGTCTCCGGTCATCACCGTGGGCGCGGCACCGCCCAAACCGATGTCGACAGCGATCGAGCGGGCCGTGGCCGGATGATCGCCGGTGACCATAATGACCTTGATCTGGGCGGCACGACATTGCGCCAGGGCGTCCTGCACGCCCTCCCTTGCCGGATCCCCGAAGGCCAGCAGGCCTGCAAAAGAAAAACCGCCATTGGGTTCCTCCGACGACGCCTCTAGCCCGTCTCGCCAGGCACAGGCGACCACTTTCAAGCCATTGGAGGCCAGGGCTTCTACGCGCTCGTGCCACGCCTCCAGTTGATCGGCGCTCAACGGGCATAGCCCCAGGACGGTTTCCGGAGCGCCTTTGACGACGGCAAACGTCTCTTCCCCCCGCTTCAGCACCGCCGTTTCCCGTTTACGGTCCTCTGTAAATGGAAAACTGGCGACGACAATGGCATCCGTGCCGTCGGACGAATAGTCCAGTATGGCGCGATCCAGTGGGTCGCCGGATTCCCGGCGCGACGCAGCGGCGGCAATGTCCACAAGCCGCTCTGGAGCGACTTCATCGGCCGGGTATTGATGCGCCAGGCGTAACCGCCCTTCGGTCAGGGTTCCGGTTTTATCCGAACAGATCGTCGTCACGCGACCGATGTTCTCGACAACAACCGATCGCCGCACCAGTGCCTGACGTTTGGCCAGGCGGTAAACACCCACGCCGAGGAAAAACGTGAGCACCACCGGGAATTCCTCCGGCAACGCCGCCACGGCCAGCGTGACGGCGCTGATAACCGCATCCAGAAGGCCGTGGCCCTGATATAGCCGCACGCCGGCGAGTAAAACACAGAATGCCACCGCGACGACGAGCAGACCGCCAACCAGTCGGGTGACCGTCCGTTGCAATGGGGTGCGCTCATGACTCCCACTGAGTGCTGAGCGGACGATTTCGCCGTAAAGCGTGTCACCGCCGGTGAACACAACCCGAACCAGCGTTGTGCCGGCCAGCAGCCGAGTACCCGCAAACCCCCAGAAGCAACCTTCCAGAGACACATCTCCGATGGTCGGAAGACGGGTCTCAAAAGCCTCCTTGCGGACGGGATAAGCTTCTCCGGTCAACGCGGATTCGTCGACCTGGGCGGATTCCGCCGAGAGCACCACGCCGTCTGCGGGGAACGGCTCGCCGGCCTGCACCTCGACTAAATCGCCGGGCACCAGGTCTACGGCGTCGATCACCGTTTTTTGCCCCTGCCGTAATGCCGTCGCCCTGGATGCCAACTGGCCGCTCAATGCGGCAGTCGACGCTTGAGTGCGGCGATGCAGGTAGGCGTCCATACCGAGAAAAGGAATCAGGGCCACCAGAAGCACCAGGGCTTCCGTATGGTCACCGGTAAACCAGAAAATCACACTGGTGGCGAGCAGGAACCACAACATCGGATCGCGCAGGGTGTCTTTCAGCAGCTGTTGCCAGCCACTATCGGGCGTTTCAACGATGAGGTTGGTGCCAAATCGTTGTCGGCTGTTGAGGAGGTCTGGTAACGAGAGGCTCTGTGTTTCTTCCGGTAAAAAGGGAAGGCGATCTTCAGGGATGATTCGGTTCATGGCCGCCCTACGCACAGGTACTCGGGAGATGGCCAATATGTATCAGCCAAGCGCCCTGCCCGCGTTGCGCCACGTCAACTCCCTTTCAATTAGCCAGCCATGGTATCCGTCAGGATTCCGGCAAAGGAATGAACTCGTCTTCGTCTCCCGGAACCAGGGGGAACCGACCGGCTTTCCAGTCGGCCTTGGCCTGCTCCAGCCGATCTTTGCGGCTGGACACGAAGTTCCACTCCATGAATCTCGGAGCAAACGGCTCGCCGCCGATCACGGCGATGCGGGATTCTTCGTCCGCTGTGATCTCAATACCGGACTGAGAGCCGAAAATGGCCATCGAATGCTGGGGAATTGCGGTTTCTTTGGCCTTCAGGGAGCCGCTGGCGACGTAAACGGCGCGTTCGGTAGCCTCCGGCAAGACGAGCGACTGGCCTTTCTGCAGGTGGGCTTCCACGTACAGCGTCTCTGAGAGGGTCTTCACCCGTGATGTCACACCGTAGGCCTGCCCCATAATCACACGGACGGGTACACCTTCGATATCCAGAGCGGGAATGTCCGCGCTTGGGTAATGATAGAAAGCCGGCTCGATCTCTTCCCTGTCTTCCGGCAGCGCCAGCCAGAGTTGCAGGCCATGCAGGTTGTGGTCGGTTGCGGTGACTTCCGGTCGCTCCCGTTCCGAGTGGACAATCCCCTTCCCGGCCACCATGAGGTTGATGTCCCCCGGCCGGATCGGCTGAACGCTGCCCAGGGAATCCCGGTGCAGAATTTCACCCTCGAACAGATAGGTCACAGTGGCCAGGTTGATGTGGGGATGCGGGCGAACGTTGATGCCGGAGCCGGCCGGAAAGCGGGCAGGCCCCATATGGTCGAAGAAAATCCAGGGCCCGACCATCTGGCGTTCGCGGGTGGGCAGGACACGCCGGACAGAAAAACCGCCGAGATCCTTGTCCCTGGGCTGGATCATCAGCTCGATGGCGTTGCACGAATGATCGGTTTGACAGTCGGCCGTGACCGATTCGCTGAGGTTGCTCATGGCTGTCTCCACACAGTCTGTTTACCCGGGACGAGTAGTTCTGACAGATCTCAGTAAACATAGCGTAAGGCGCTAGTGAGCAATAGTCATAGAATCTGAACACAATGTTCTATGAATGGGACGAAGGGTGTGTTTCGAGGTGAAGGGTCAATGCGCTCGGAACGGTTCGGAACAGTCTGAAGGCAAAAAAACGAGCCCCTATCCTGAGAGCTCACCAAAGCCGGGCCCGTCACGATGGGCCCGACTTTTAAACGTTCACGGGAGCGGCGTTCAAGCGTCGGCCAGCGACCACTTGATCCCCAGAGTCCCGTTGACCGAATCCCGGATTTCACGATAACGATCCGGCTCGGTAATCAGTGTCTCCAGGTTGTCCTCCGGGAACATCTCTTTCAATTTCTCGCGGGCCGCATCTTTCTTGAAGACGGCGGGCAGCATTTGCTCGAGACAGCGCAGCATCACTTCAGGGGACACCGAGGCACCCGGCGATGCGCCCAGCAGCGTCCCGTAGGTCTTGTCGCTGGAGACCAGAATCTCAGTGCCCATCTGCAAGTCGCCGTCCCGAATGATCTGCACACGCTGGCCGGCATCCACGGCTTTCCACTGGAACTTCTTGCTCATGCCCGGAGCAAATTCCTCCAGTTCCTCGAACATGCTCTTCTCACCCTTGAAGGTCTCTGACACCAGATACTTCACCAGCGGAAAATGCTCGATGGCCACGTTGAGCAGTCCGGGAATGTCGTGCAGGCGCATCGAACGCAGGTAATCCAGGAATCCGCGGCCTTTTTCAAGAACGGGCTTGAACGATGCGAACGGACCGAACAGCAAGTAGTGCTGTCCGTTCGACACTCGCAGATCCAGGTGCGGCACCGACATGGGAGGCGCGCCCACCTTGGCCTTGCCGTAGGTTTTCGCGCGGTATTGATCCGCCTGTTCCTTGCTGATGGGCGCCTGCAGGAAGCGCCCACCCACGGGAAAGCCGGTAAACCGGCTCCGGAACGGAAGATGGCTTCTCTTCAGGATCGGGAAGGCGCCACCGCCGGCACCCACGAACAGGACATCGGCCTTGTGCCGAACCGAACGACCGCCCTGCTCCGTCTCCACAAGCCAGCTGCCGGACGGACTTCGATGCACCCGCTTCACGTGGGTGCCGTATTCAATCTTCACACCCAACTCATTCACGGCGTACGCTGCCATTTGCTCCGTCAAAGCCCCAAAATTGACGTCCGTTCCGGTCTCGATGACCGTAGCGGCCATCTTCTGTTGCCGGGGGCGGCCTTCCATCAAGTACGGAATCCAGCGCTTGATTTCGTCGAAATCTTCCGAAAATTGCATTTGCTCAAAGAAATGATGGGAGGACATTTCCTTGAACCGCAGTCGCAACTCGTCAATGGACGATTCGGAAACAATCGTGCAGTGTTTGGTCTGGTTGATGACCGACCGGGGATCTTTGATAGCGCCTTTCTTGATCAGGTAAGCCCAGAACTGTTTGGCCACGTTGAACTGGGCGTGGATCTTCAGGGCTTTCTCTACCGAAATCTCTTCTTCATCGACCGGGGTGTAATTGAGCTCACAATTTGCTTCATGACCTGTGCCGGCATTATTGAAAACCCAGGAGTTTCCAGCGCCGGGTCCGTCGAGTCTTTCCAGAATGGTGACATCCAGTTCGGGGGCCAATTCCTTCGCCAGCGTGGCGAAGGTGGTGCCCATAATCCCTGCACCAATAATGATCACATTCATAGGGTCTGCTCACTTATCTGAGATGGTCTGATTTCTGCCGGAAACGTTTGGTTTAAAACTACCATGCCTGGGCCTGCCACCGATAACTTACGGGGGGCTCTCTGTTTTTGCCATTAATCTGTTTTTGCCTTTAATCAGTGAACGTCGGGCTTTCGAGTCCGAGCCCTGGACGCCCCGGCGTTCGCCCTGCTGTTCTCAGTTATCCCGCCAACGTGGCCTGTATCTGCTGCCGGAGCCAGGCCCTGAGCGGATCTTCGTGGGTCCGTTGGTGCCAGGTTTGCAGGATGTCCACCTCCGACAGTTCGATCGGCACGGGATAACGGACCAGATCCGGCATTCGCCGACACGCTTCCTCGGCGACGGATTGCAGGCAGGTGATCAACAGGTCACTGCCTTCCACCAGCAACGCCGGTGACATGAAGCTTGAGAGCCCCGCAACCACATGGCGTTGTCGGCCCTGCTGCTCAAGCGCCTTGTCGACGATGCCGTCCAGGTCCCCCGTCAAGGTGGTCACCAGATGGTCGCAGGCGAGAAACGTCTCCAGATCCAGCTTGCCATCCAACGTCTGGTTGGTGCGGCTCGCCAGCACACAAAAGCCTTCCGAATGGATCGTCTGCTGGTAGAACGTCTCTGGCAGTTGATCGAAAAAGCCGGCAATGGCCAGGTCGCACGCCCCGGTCTCCAGTTCGCTCCTGGGCAGTCTGCCGCGGGTATTGTGGAAGACCAGTTGGAGGTTGGGCGCTTGATCCCGAACGATCGGCAACAGCTTGGGGACCAGCAGCTGCTCGATGTAATCCGTGCTGTAAATCCGGATGCGGTCCTCGCGCATCAAAAAGCTTTGTTCGTCGCAATAGTCGTAAAACGACTCCAGTGATCGGATCAGTTGCTGCACCATCGGCGCCAACTGGTGCGCCCGGGGTGTCGGCGTCAGTCCACGGGGCGCCCTCGCAAACAGCGTGTCGTCGAACTCATTCCTCAGCTTGGCCAGCTTATGGCTCAACGCGGGTTGGCTCAGGTGCATGCGCTCGGCTGCCGCAGAGACGCTTCTCTCCTGATAAAGCACCTGGAACAGCTTCAGCAGATTGAGGTCTTTGACCGTGATATTCACTTTTCGAATCTCTGTTATTCAAACAAGCCATTTAATTTATAACATGGTCTTCTCTACCATGGCGACCTGTTGATTAGGATGCGCTCTTTTCTCGGACAAGGGCCTCACAACGTCATCTGTCTCTGATGGCTCGATTCCTCCATCCGCTAACGAGAGGTTGAAATGACTGATCTTTTTTCCCCACTACAGCTCGGTGCCTTGACCCTGAACAATCGGGTGCTGATGGCGCCGCTGACTCGCCGCCGGGCCGACGCCGACCACGTACCGACCGACATGATGGTCGAGCACTACGCCCAGCGAGCCTCTGCCGGCCTGATCATCGCGGAAGCCACCATGGCCATGGAGGGGAACTCGGCCTTCTGGCGTGAGCCGGGGATCTATTCCGACGCGCAAGTCGCTGGCTGGAAGCGAGTCACCGATGCTGTTCACGCCAAAAGCGGCAAGATCTTCCTCCAGATCTGGCACGGTGGTCGGTCCTGCCATCCGGTTTTGAACAACGGACGCGTTCCGGTCGCGCCCTCCCCGATTGCGATCACGAGCGACGAGGTGCATACCCCGGAAGGCAAGAAGGCCTATACCGTGCCGCGCGAACTGGCCGATGACGAAATCCCGGGTATCATCGAGGGTTTCCGCACTGCCGCCGAAAACGCCAAACGTGCCGGCTTCGACGGCGTCGAAGTCCATGGGGCTAATGGCTACCTGCTGGACGAATTCCTGCGTGACGGATCGAATCACCGGGAAGGCCCCTACGGCGGCCCGATCGAGAACCGGGCTCGTTTGCTGCTCGAAGCGATCGAAGCGGCTTCCGATGTCTTTGGCAGCGACCGCGTAGGCGTGCGTCTGTCGCCGCTGAACAGCTTCAACAGCATGAAAGACAGCGATCCGGTGGGTCTGGTGACCTGGCTGGCCAAACGCCTGAACGACGCCAACCTGGCGTATGTTCACCTCATGCGTGCGGACTTCTTCGGCGAGCAAAAGGCCGACGTCGTGACCCCGTTCCGCGAGCACTACAAGGGCAACCTGATCCTGAACATGGGGTACAGCGGTGAGGAAGCCGGTTCGGCGATTGAGGCCGGTCAGGCCGATGCCGTGGCCTTTGGCGTGCCGTTCCTGGCCAACCCGGACTTGCCCGCCCGCCTGAAAGTCGGTGCCGAATTGAACGAGCCGGATCCGAACACCTTCTACACTCAGGGTGAGGAAGGCTACATCGACTACCCGACCCTGGAAGCCCTCGCCGAGGCTTAATGCACGACGATACAGCGGGGGCTTCGGCCCCCGTTGGTCGAAGGAGAAGACCGATATGATTCACGTCATTGCGACAATCGAAGTGCAACCCGGTCAGCGAGACGCGGTGATGTCAGAGCTGCTGAAGGTTCAGCCCATGGTGTTGAACGAGCCTGGATGCTGCAAGTATCAACCGCTTGTCGATGTGAAAGTGGACCTGCCGGTGCCCCATCGGGACAACACGATCACGGTCATCGAACAGTGGGCTTCACTCGCGCATCTGAAAGCCCATATGGCGGCGCCGCACATGAAGGCCTACAAGGAAGCCGTGGGGGACAAGGTAAAGGACGTGAGTCTCCAGTTACTGGAGAAGAACACCCCGGGCCATCGGCAAGGCTGAGAAACAATCAGGGTAACAAGCAACTTTAAATATAACTTATATATAGCTGTTATCATTGAATTAATAATACCGGAAACGAACATAAAAGCCGGGAGAGCCAAAGACCGCCTCTCCCGGCTTCGCGATCAGGCCTGGGCCTTACTGTAGCCCAGTTTCCTGGCATCCCGTGCCAGGCCCATGTACAGGCTGATGCACATCAGTATGAGGATAACGGCAAACGGCAATCCCGCCGTCACCGCTCCGGCCTGCAGCGCTTTTAGCGCCTCCGACCCGCCGCCAAACAACAGCGCAGCCGCAATGAGGCCTTCCATCGTGGCCCAGAACACGCGCTGCGCGACGGGTACGTCTTCCTTGCCGCCCGCGGTGATGCCGTCAATCACCAACGACCCGGAATCCGAGGATGTCACAAAGAACACCAGCACCAGAACGATTGCCAGGAACGAGATCATCGACGTCATCGGCAGGCCTTCCATCATCTGGAACATGGCCAGCGGGACTTCAGTCAGCCCCTGGGTCAGGGCGCCGGTACCGGCCTGGATTTGATCGATGGCATCGCCACCGAAGGCTGTGACCCAGACACCGCAGACGATCGTGGGCACGACCAGAACGGCCAGCATGAATTCACGTACGGTCCGCCCCTTCGAGACGCGGGCAATGAACATGCCCACGAAAGGCGACCAGGAAATCCACCAGGCCCAGTAGAATACCGTCCAACCATGGAACCAGGCTTCATCGTCACGTCCGACCCAGTTGCTGAGCGGGCCGATGTTCCGGATGTAAGAACCGAACAGTTCGATGAGGTTTGAGAAAAAGCCGGTGATTGAGCCCAGTGCAATCACCGCGACCAGCAGAATGAACGCAATGATCATGTTGATGTTGCTGAGCAGTTTGACGCCGCCTTCGAGCCCCCGGACCACGGAAAAAATGGCAATCGAGGTGATGAAGGCGATCAGTGCGATCTGGGTACCGATGCCATTCTCGACGATGCCCAGGTAGGCCAAACCACTGGCCGCCTGCTGAGCTCCCAGCCCCAGCGACGTGGCGAGACCGAAGATCGTGGCCAGTACGGCCACAATATCGATGGCGTCGCCGATCGGGCCCCAGGTCCGGCTGCCAAGAATCGGGTAAAACGCGGACCGTACCGTGAGAGGGAGCCCCTTGTTGTAGGCGAAGAAAGCCAGGGACAGACCGACAATGCCGTACATGGCCCAGGGATGAAGGCCCCAGTGGAACATCGTCGCACCCAGGGCCAGCGACTTCCCTTCTTCGGTAAGCGCCGCAACGCCCAGCGGAGTGCCATACCAGTCGGTGTAATAGGCAACCGGTTCAGCAACGCTCCAGAACATCAGGCCAATGCCCATACCCGCCGCGAACAGCATCGCAAACCAGGACACGGTGGAAAATTCAGGCTTGGCCGTCTCGCCGCCAATACGGATTTTACCTACCGGCAGGAATATCAGGGCGAGGCAGAAAACCACGAACAGGTTGCCGCCGGCCATGAACAGCCAGTCAAAATGCGCAATCGCCCAGTTTCGGGCGTCGAGCAACATGCCATTGGCGGCTTCGGGGGCCAGCAAGGTACCGATAACGAAGATCAGGATCAGGACGGCACTGATACCAAACACCGGATTATGGATGTCGAATCCGGCAATTTGGATGTTGTCCTGCCCAATCTGGTAGTCGACGTCATCGTAGGGACTGTCGACATCGACCGCTGGTTTTACAGGTTCGGTCATGAGGAGACTCTCCAGAGTGTTTCGTTATTATGGGGTTCTTGTGGGAACCGGAGGTCATCTCGAATAAGCCCGCAGGGCCGGTGTTCGGGTCGCAGCGATCGTGAGTCCGGCTGATTCGATCTGTTCCGGTATCACTGATGGTATGGAATTGGGAACCGGCACAGATTCCCAGCTGCGACATGGATGGGGGGTTGCGTGTCTTAAAACGGCAACGTTGTTTACCGGCTTTCGGTGTGGAGCCTCGACTAGCGCACCACACCTTCGGAGACCAGCAGCTCCATGATGGCCGTTGCCTTTTCCTGGTCTGTTCCTTCCCGGATGACGGATCCACCCTGGCCCTGGGGTTTTGCCGTAGCGGCCTTGAATCGGTCGGCAGCGGACTTGGCCTTGGCCACGTGCAAGCGTTTGGGCCGGGGCTTCGCCGGAGCGCACGTCCATTCCTGGCGGGCCTGATCGACCGGTGCGTCGGTGATGGCATCAACCAGCCGACCCCGTCGGGCCGCCCCGAACGCGTATTGCCGAGCGTCGGCTGCCGCACTGTCGACGGTCGCAATGAACGGCAGCGGGACGCGCAACAGGCGGCGTTGGCCGCGCGGCAGTGCCTGCAGCACCTCGGCACGTCCGCCTTCCACTTTCCGGATATCGGCAATGTGGGACACCAGTGGCCAGCCCAGTTGCTCCGCCAGCAGGTAGGGCACCATGCCCGACGCTTCTCCCTGCTCCGCATGGACGCCCGTCAGGACAATGTCGAAAGAGGCGCCTTTCAGGTATTCGAGGAGAACCGGTACCGCATCCGCCTGTTCGTCAGCGTTCAGGAGCGTGATTTCCGGCAGGCCCATGCCCAGATACTGATCCAGACCGCCCTCCCGGTCACCGTCACCCACATGGATCACCCGGGATGCAGCACCCGCCATCTTCAATCCCAGCTCAACCGCGCGTGCGTCCTGGCTGGCCCGCCGGGAGCGCCCCGACTTGGGGTGTTGCCCGTTGGATACCAGTGACGCCACTTTCAGGTCGGGATCAGGCCACATGACGCGCCTCCTCTGTCATGTCGGTGGCCGCATCATCCGATGCGGTGTCGGGATTGTCCTGCCGCGCCGCCGCGAGGCGCAGCAGCTCGCCAAGAATCGCCTGGCTGTCGCCGATAACGCTCAGGTCGGCCCGTTTGATCATGTCGCAGCTGTCGTCGAGGTTGATGGCGATCACCTTGTCACACTGGCCAATACCCTGCAGATGCTGGATGGCGCCGGAAATCCCCACAGCCACATAGACCCGGGCGGTCACCCAGGTCCCGGTCGCACCGACCTGCCGGCCGCGGGGCATGTGGCCATCATCGACGGCCACACGGCTGGCACCTTCGGTGGCGCCCAACGCCGTTGCCACCGCGTGGAACTGGTCCCAATCCCGGATGCCGTTACCTGCGGAGAGGATGAACTCCGCTTCGCCAAGGGCGATCTTGCTCGGATCCACATCAACCGGGCCGAGATCTTCGATCAAGGCGCTGACGTCCGGGAGGGTATCGAGCTCAATCGGTTTGGCTTCGTGCCGCGTCTCGTCGACCGGCAACGCGCACTCCTCAGCCAGAAGCAGGACTCGCGCCGTCGGACGGTGCCAGTCGGTCCGTTGGGTGCCGCCCCGGCACACGGTCTGTTGTGCATCGACTTTCCAGGCGTGGACCGCGGGCCGTTCGCCCAGGCGCGCCGACAGCCGCGATCCCAGGTCGGCACCGCCATGGATGGAATCCGGGAACAGCCAGAAGCGCGGCGCCAGTTGGGATTCAACCGCTTCCAGGACCGCCAGTCTGTGTTCCGGGCAATAGCCCGACAGGGGCCGGCCGTTCAATTCGGTCAACGAAACCAACCGGTCGGCCCCGGCCAGTTCGAAGTTTGCTTCGCGGGCTTCGCCCAGGGCCACGGCTACTACGGCGCCCTGCTCCTCAGCGCCCTGGACCAGCAAACGGGCCTGCCCCAGGATGTCCCTGTCGTGGCTGCTGAGACGCCCCGCCACCAGGTCCACCACGACCGCCACATAGAAGTCCGGGTTATCGACCCGGTGCAACGGAAGCTCGACCTTGGCGCCGGTGGAACGCCCCCGGCCACCTGACGATGAGCCGGAAGCGCCGCCGGACAGACCGGCACTGCGATCGATGCGCCTGATGCCGTGGGGACCGATAAAACCCACCGCGTGCGGGTTCTTTCGCAACAACCCCGTGGGGCCCCTTGTCGGCCCGTTCCGGGCCGCTGCCAACATCTCGTGTTCCGGGTGCAGCCGATTCCGCAGGATCCATTCCATCCGGGGATTGCGTCTTGGCGTGTCGCTCATCAGTGAACCTCCTCCGCCAGGGACGGCCTGGCCGTCGCCGTTGAAGCCGGCCCGGCCGCATCCACGATCAGGCCCTCGGCCACCAGTTCCGCCAGGTCACGGATCTCGGGCCGGGGCTCGACCACCCCTTCGAGCATGGCCGTGCATTGTTGGCACGCCACGGCAATGGTCTCGGCCTCCACCTTGCGGGCATCGTCCACCCGCATGTCCGCGATGCGGTGTTCGCCCGGGATGTCCGTAATCGGCGCGCCACCACCACCGCCGCAGCAGCGCGAGCGGTACCCGGAGCGTTCCATTTCGCTGACCTGGATACCCAGCGCAGCCAGCAACGCCCGTGGGGACTCGTATTCCCCGTTGTAACGACCGAGATAGCAGGGGTCGTGATAGGTCACGGCGCCGCCCTTGAATCGATCCAACTGGATACGGCCTTGAGTCACCAGCTCGTTGATGAACGTGCTGTGATGCATCACGTCATAGTGACCGCCGAAATCGCCGTACTCGTTCTTCAGTACATGGAAGGCGTGGGGATCGGTCGTCACGATCCGGCTAAAACGGTACTTGCGCAGCGTAGCGACGTTGTGCCGGGCCAGGGTCTGGAACGTGGCGTCGTCCCCTAACCGCCGGGCCACGTCGCCCGAATCGCACTCTTCGTTGCCGAGGACCGCAAAGTCCACATTGGCCGCTTTCAGGATCTTGACGAACGCGCGCAGGATGCGTTGACTGCGCATATCGAAACAACCATCGCTGACCCAGAACAGCACATCGGCCACCTGCTTGTCGGCCATCAGCGGCAACGCCAGATCCGCAGCCCAGTTCATCCGGCTGTCGGGCTCGTAGCCGCCGGGGTTGTCCGTGGCGATCAGGTTATCCAGCACCTCGGCACCCTTGTTCGGCGTCTCGCCGCGCTCCAGTGTCAGGTGGCGGCGCATATCGACGATGGCGTCGACATGCTCGATCATCATCGGACACTCCTCGACGCAGGCCCGGCAGGTGGTGCAGGACCAGAGCGTCTCGGCGCTAACCAGACCGTCCACGATCGGCTGATGGGGGCTACCTTGAGCCTGCCCGACATCGCGGCCCGGGTACGGGCTGCCGGCATAATGCGCATCGGTGCCCCCCGCCAGGCCCACGACCATGTCCTGGATCAGCTTCTTCGGATTCAGCGGCTGGCCCGCTGCGAACGCGGGACAGACCGCTTCACAACGCCCACACTGGACGCAGGCATCGAATCCCAGCAGCTGGTTCCACTTGAAGTCCGAGGGTTCGGCGACACCCAGCATGCCGTCCAGATCGACCGGTTTGAGACCGGTTGAACGGCCACCGCCAAAGCGTTCCGGACGACGATGGAAGGCCAGGTGCAGGGCCCCGGCAAAGGCGTGCTTCATCGGACCGCCCCACCCCATGCCGAACAGCAGCTCGGCCAGACCCAGGGTCACGCCGATCAGCAGTACGCCCGTCAGCACCCAGTGGCCGAAGTTTTCAGGGAGCACGTCGGACGCCAACAGGGTCAGCAGGAAGAACGAGGCCGAAAACGTGAGCAGGCTTTTCGGCAAACGCATCCACGGTCCTTTCGACAGGCGCGCCGGTGGGTTGCGGCGGCGGCGATAGACGAAGACGGCGCCGGTAAACATGATGATCGTGGACACCAGCAGTGGCAGGGTCAGCCAGCGGCTGTCCAGCCCGAACACGTGCACCGGAATGATCAGCAGCATGGACAGCACGAAGCCCCCCGCGGTGGCGACGTGCGTATTGGACATCGCCTTGTCCCGGGCCACCACATGGTGCAGATCAACCAGATAGCGGCGCGGCATGGCCATGAGTCCGGCGATCAACCGGACCGGTTCGGGCCGGCCCGCTCGCCACAGCAGGATGCGCCGGAGCGCACCGATCGCGAACAGGCCCAACGCCATGATCACCAGGGCGGGAAGCAGCCATTCAGGAAGCATGGAATACCTCACTGGATCGAACTTGAATTAGCGAGCCTCGGAATCCGGGGCTCCTAGAGGTCCTTGCACAGCCGGAGCGCATCGTAGATCGCCGCATGGGTGTTGCGCTGGGAAACGCAATCCCCCAGACGCCACAGGATCATGCCGCTGGCGGCGTTCTCCAGGACGGGCTGGGCCTGGCAGGCGTACAGGGCCTCCACGTCAATCTGCCCCTTGTTGATCGAGCCGGGTTTCAACGCGTAGTACAGCTCTTCATTGGGACGTGTGCCGTTCTCGATGACCACCTGGTCGACCACCCGCTCTTCCCGGTTGCCGGTGTACTCGTTCTCCAGGACCGCGATCTTCTTGTCGCCCTCGGCGTAGACCTTTTCCAGGACCAGATCCGAGCTCATGATCACTTCCTGCTCGTACAGGCTTCGGTAGTAGGTCGGGAACGTGGTGCCCCCGATCCCGACGCCCGGCTTGATGTCGTCAGTGACCAATTCCACCTGGGCGCCCTTCGACGCGAGGTAGTCCGCGGCCGACATGCCGGAGAATTCGCAGATGGTGTCGTACACCAGGACGTTGTTGCCGGGCTCCACCTGGCCACTCAGGATGTCCCAGGAGGACACCACGAGACCGTCGGCATAGCCCCACTCGGGGTTCTGTTCCATGAATGGCACGCCACCGGTGGCCAGGATGCACACGTCGGGCTGGAAGTCTCGCACCACTGACGCATCCGCGGCGGTATTGAATTGCAGTTTCACGCCAAGGCGGTCCAGCTCCAGCGCGTACCAGCGGGTGATGCCGGCAATCTGGTCCCGTTGGGGCGCTTTCGCGGCCAGGGTGATCTGGCCACCCAACTCGCCGGCCTTTTCGATCAGGGTGACGTCATGGCCCCGCTCGGCCGCCACGCGGGCTGCTTCCATTCCACCGGGCCCGCCCCCGATCACCAGCACCTTGCGTACCGGCCCTTCGGTTTTCTCGATGATGTGCGGTAAACCAAGGTGCTCCCGGGATGTCGCGGCATTCTGGATGCACAGGACATCGAGCCCCTGGTACTGACGATCAATGCAGTAGTTGGCTCCGACACACTGGCGAATCTGATCCACCTGGTTCATCTTGATCTTCGCAATCAGGTGCGGGTCGGCGATGTGAGCCCGGGTCATGCCGACGAAGTCGACGTAGCCTTCCTGCAGGATGCGCTCGGCCTGGTTCGGATCCTTGATGTTCTGGGCGTGGATGACCGGCACATCGACCACTTCCTTGATGCCCGCCGCCAGGTGCAGGAATGGCTCCGGCGGGAAGGACATGTTGGGAATGACGTTCGCAAGGGTGTTGTGGGTGTCGCAACCGGAGCCCACCACGCCGAAGAAGTCCAGCAGTCCGGTATCGTTGTAGTACTTCGCAATCTGCTTCATGTCGTCGTGGTTCAGGCCATCCGGATGGAATTCGTCGCCACAGATGCGCAGGCCCACCGCAAAATCACGACCCACTTCTTCCCGGACGGCTTTCAGCACTTCCATGCCAAAACGCATCCGGTTCTCGAACGTACCGCCCCACTCATCGGTCCGCCGGTTGACCCGGGGTGACCAGAACTGGTCGATCATGTGCTGGTGAACGGCCGACAGCTCAACACCGTCCAGGCCGCCTTCTTTGGCCCGGCGGGCCGCCTGGGCGAAGTCGCCGATGATCCGCCGGATTTCCTCTTCCTCGATGGTCTTGCAGGTCGCGCGATGAACCGGCTCCCGGATACCGGACGGCGACATCAGGTTAGGCCAGTTCTCGCCGTCCCAGCGGGATCGCCGCCCCATGTGGGTAATCTGGATCATGATCTTGCCGCCGTGCTTATGGACGGCATCGGCCAGATTCTGGAAATGCGGGATGATGCGGTCGGTCGACAGGTTCACCGAACTCCACCAGCTTTGTGGACTGTCGATGGACACCACGCTGGAGCCCCCGCAAATGCAGAGACCGCATCCCCCCTTGGCCTTTTCCTCGTAATACTTGACGTAACGATCCGTGGTCATGCCCCCGTCGGTGGCGTAAACCTCGGCGTGGGCGGTACTGACCACCCGGTTGCGAATGGTCAGCTGGTTGATCTTTAGCGGTCGAAAAAGCGATTCAAACTGGGACATGATCTCTCACCTGCGTCCTGTCCGGAGGTAGGCGTGGGCCAACCGACTCCCCCAATCACGCGTGCGGGCGTGATCGAAGCATCAAATCGGATGGCCTCAGCGCCGGACTGTCTCCGGTTCCGGAAACCTGTTCTAGTTGATGGTCTCGAGGGTCGACTTGGGCGTCACCTCGAACAGCCCGTACTCGACGCCGTCTTCCGCGGCGCTCTGGGTTTGCCGGGCCACCGTGCGGACGTCATACCCGAGGTCCTGCGCGATCTGATCCATGGCGCCGGCAAACCAGCCGGTAAACATGTAGTCGATCTTCCGGCCGACCTTGCCGTAGTGGTAAACGAACGCCGAATGATCCAGGCGCACCCGGGCCTCCCCGCGGGCGATATCGATATGCTCAATCGTAAACAGGCCCCAGCCGCGCTGGGACAGGCGCTTCATGTAGTGATCGAACACCGCTCGCCCTTCAATGCAATGCAGGGCCGCTTCCCGTTCGCACCAGTGCCAGGCGGATTTGTAGCCCGCCTTATAGAGGATCTCGGCATAGCGTTCGGGCCCGATTTCTTCTTCTACGGCCTGATGGTTGTTGATGAAGAAATGCCGCGGCACATAGAGCATGGGCAGCGCATCCGTGGTCCAGATGCCGGTTTCGCCATCCACGTTGATGGGCATTTCAGGTGCGTGCGTCGCCATGATTATTCTCCCCAGACCTGGTTAAGAACGCGCAGCCAGTTCTCGCCCATGATTTTCCGGGTCAACTCCTCGGAAAAATCATTGCGCAACAGCGCTGCCGTCAGATTCGGAAATTCGCCGATGGTGCGGATGCCTTCCGGGTTCACGATCTTTCCGAACTCGGTCAGGCTGCGGGCATAGCCTTTGTCGTGGGTAAGCCAGTCGAAGAAGGCCTTGTCCTGCCCCTGGGTGAAGTCGGTACCGATGCCGACCTGATCTTCACCGACGATATCGATCACGTAGGCGATGGCCTCGACGTAGTCGTCGATGGTGGCGTCCGGCCCTTTCTTGAGGAACGGCGTGAACATCGTGACGCCAACAAAACCGCCCCGCTCGGCAATAAACCGCAGTTCGTCGTCGGACTTGTTACGGGGATGCTCTTTCAGACCGGACGGAAGACAGTGGGAGTAGCAGACCGGCATGTTGGATTCGAGGATCACTTCCTCGGACGTCTTGCTGCCGACGTGGGACAGGTCGCACAGAATGCCGACGCGATTCATCTCGGCGACCACTTCCCGGCCGAAGCCGGACAGACCGCCATCACGCTCATAGCAACCGGTGCCGATCAGGTTCTGGGTGTTGTAGCACATCTGCACCACGCCCACGCCGAGATCCTTGAAGATCTGGATATAACCCAGCTGGTCCTCGAACGCGTGGGCGTTCTGGAATCCCATGATGATGCCGGTCTTGCCGAGCTCCTTGGCTTTGCGGATGTCGGCTGTGGTCCGGACTTTCATGACCAGGTCGCTGTTGTCTTCGATCAGCTCGTTAACCGCCACGATGTTATCGACCGTCGCCTGGAAATCTTCCCAGACGGACACGGTGCAGTTGGCGGCCGTCAGCTGGCCCTTGTGCATGTCCTCGAACAGTTCTCGACCCCATTTCGCAATGATGAGGCCATCGATAACGATGGCATCCTGGTGCAATTCGGTTGCGTTCATGTCGGCACCCCGGTGGCTATTTGGTTGACCCTAGACGCAGTGTATCCATGGCCTGTGCCGCCAAATTCACTGGAAGCGACAGCGCAAACACCAAAATCGGCAGCGACGTCGAATGAGAGACAGGACCGGCAGGATCCGCCGGCAGTGAGGCATCGCCCGACAAAAAAAGGGGGCCGAAGCCCCCTCTGTGTCCCTGCCAGGATGTTCGTTTCGTTCAATCAGCCCGACGCGGCGACGGCATCGCCAAACGGCAGCGGGTCAAACATGAAACTGACCGCCCCATAGGAGGGTTCCGCCTGGGCCAGCCGCAAAGCAGCGTTGGATGAACTTGGCAGCGCCTCCACGGTCTGGCTGGGCGACTCCAGTCGCTTGAACGACCAGACCGCAGCCCGCTCCTCCTTGGGCGAAATGCCGATGTACTTGCGGTAGCAACGACTGAAGTGCGGGGCCGAGACGAAACCGCACATCGAGGCCACTTCGATAATCGAATACGTGGTCTGTTTGAGCAGCTGCCGGGCACGGTCAAGTCGCAGTTTCAGGTAATAGCGGGAAGGCGTGCAGTTGAAATGCTTGAGGAACAGACGTTCCAGTTGCCGACGGGAAATGCCGACGAAGCTGGCCAGTTCCTCGAGCTCGATGGGCTCCTCGATGTTGGCGTCCATCAGTTCGGTCACCTCGGCCAGCTTGGGCTGCGCCGTGACCAGCAGGCGCCGCAGCGGAGTGCGCTGGGTTTCGTTGTCCGGACGGACCCGGTCACAGACGAACATGTCGCAGATGGCATTCGTCAGGGACTTGCCATGCTGGCGGGTGATCATGCTGAGCATCATGTCCATCGGAACGCTGCCCCCGGTACAGGTCATGCGATCCCGATCAAGCGTATAAAGGTGGTTGGTGCAATGGACCCGCGGGAACCGCTCCTGCAGTGAGGCAAGACATTCCCAGTGAGCGCTGCAATTGTACCCGTCCAACAAGCCGCCACTTGCCAATGCATAAGCGCCGGTGCACACCGCGCCCAACAGAACCTTTTTCTGTGCCTGAACCTGGAGCCAGTGCACCTCTTTGGAACCGAAGCTGCGGGTGATGTCGACACCACCGACCACAATGACGATATCAAACACTTTCCTGTCGTCGATGGATCCATCCGGAGAGATTGAAATACCATCGCTGGCTTTCACCGGCTCGCCATCCTGGGACAGCAACTGCCATGTATAGAGCTCGGTACTGGTTAACTGATTGGCCATGCGCAACGGCTCTATCGCCGACGCCAAAGCCACCAGGGTGAAGTTATTGAGCAGTAGAAAACCAACCCGGTACGGCTCTGAACCCACTGTTTTCTCGTTGGAAACAGCATTCTCTCTCATCGATGAACCCCTGTTATCTGTGTTGCATACCGTCCTTCTGGTCAGCGGGGGCCGAACTGAGCTCGGGTCGACTAACCACCTTTTACGCCTTGGTGGATCTCCAGAAGATGGGCCATCTCACCTGAAGCGATTCCTTAACATCTTGTACGGGTCATGAGCAGTGTGTGGCCGGCGTTTTTCAGTCACCCCGGGCACTCACTGCCTCGATTCTGTTTAGCAGTTTCTGTTCCAGTCTTCCGGCAACGCCGTTTATTGTTATGCGACGGATTGCCGCGCCGGATTAGCGAACATATTACGGCCAGTGACGCGTGCGCAACTGTTCAAAAACGTCGGATTGCCCCTCTGTTGTGTCCTAAAAGCGACACGGGGGTTGCAGAACCGTCAATGACAACGACGGTCCTGCCAGACAGAGCCATCAAAGGTTCAACTAAGGTCTAAGGAGCTCATCAGAGGCTCCCTAACCATCGATGCTCAGATCCGAGATCGGGGTACTGCAGCAGGACAGGATATATCCCTCGCTGAGGTCCTCCTCCGTAATACCACCATTGTGCTGGATATCCACCTCGCCGGACGTCTTCAGCACTTTGCAGGTGCCACAGATACCAACCCCGCAGGCTTTCGGTATATTCAGCCCCAGACGGCTGGCTGCAGCATGGACGGTTTCGCCAGGCAGGACCTGGATGCTTCGCCCTGATGCCCGGAAGTCCACCGTGAAAGTATCCGCATCCTTGACCTCCTCGGCCTGCTTGACGGCCAGCTCGGCCTGCTCCAGGGCATCCTGTGTGGCCTCTTCCGGAGTCGCCCCGAAGGACTCCTCGTGGTAGTAGTCCATGTCGAAGCCGTTATCGATCAGGAGCTTCTTGATCGCCCGCATGTACGGCGTCGGACCACAGCAGAAAATCCGCCGATTCATGTAATCCGGCGTCGCCAGCTTGAGCTTTGGCTCGTCCAGGAACCCCCGGTATCCGTTCCACGCCTGCCCGATTTCAGTGCGTTCGCAGATAATACTGAGATTGAAATTGGGCACCCGCGAACACATGTGTTCGAGTTCGCGCCCGAAGATAATGTCCCGCGGGGTGCGGGCGCTGTGGATGAAGGTAATGTCCACATCGGCATTGGTGTCGAAGAGCCAGCGCGCCATCGACATCATGGGCGTAATGCCGACACCGCCCGAAAGCAGCAGGACCTTCTCGGCGGGGTGATCGATGCAATTGAAGTTGCCCACCGGCCCGTGAACGGCCAGTTCGTCGTTTTCCTTCAGGTTGTCGTGCAACCAGTTGGACACGTATCCGCCCGGCACCCGCTTTACCGTGATGGAGAAGCTGTAGGGCACCGACGGGGAACTCGAAATCGTATAGGAGCGCATGACCTGCTCCCCATCAATCTCAAGCTCGAGGGTGACGAACTGCCCCGGCTTGAAAAAGAACATGATGGATTGCTCAGCGTTGAAGCAGAACGTCTTTACATCCCACGTTTCCTGGATGACCCGAACGCATCGAACCAGATGTCGACCGTTGGCCCAAACCCGGGTGTTGAGCGCGTGGAACTGCGCTGAGGGATCAGTGGCTTCAGTAATGCTGGTCATGGTTTGTCTCCATCATCGATAAGTTGCACCCGAGGACTGCTGCGAATCCATTCTGGGGAAAACCCACCCTCTCGGGTTAGCCATTTACGACATGGACTTGATCAACTTCTCCAACCTCTGCTTCGCGCCCTCGCCTTTACCCCTGACCGCGTCGAATTGAAAACGGACGATGTCGTAAACGGACAACTGACGCGGGCACCGCCATTCGAGAATGGATTCACCGACATTCCGGCGCCGGGGGGCACACCACGGCACGTGCTGACTTCCACCATTCCGAGGACACTCCGCAATGACCGAACAAGACCTGCTCAACATGACTTACAGCAACATCGACGATGCCCGGCGGGAGATGAGTCAGACACTGAACGAGCGCTCCCGCCAGCTGTCCCTGCCACGAGCGCTTTACAACGACCCCTTCCTGTTCCGCATCGATATGGAAGAGGTGTTCATGAAGGAATGGCTGTTTGTCGGCATGACCTGCGAGGTGCCCAAACCCGGCGCCTACATCACCGTCGAAATCGGACAGAACCCGGTGCTGATTGTGCGCGACCGGGACAACCAGGTACGCGCCTTCCATAATGTCTGCCGCCACCGCGGATCGCGCGTCTGCACCGCTGATAAAGGGCTGGTCGCTAACCTGACCTGCCCGTATCACCAGTGGACATACGACCTGAAAGGCAACCTGCTTTACGCCGGTACCGAAATGGGAGACAGCTTTGACAAAAGCGAATTCGGTCTGAAGCCCGCCCACTGCGAAACCGCCGGTGGGTTCATCTATGTCTGTCTGGCCGAGGGCGAGCCACCGGAAATCGATGACTACCTGAGCGAGCTGGATGCCTATATGGATCCTTACGACATGGAAAACGCCAAGGTGGCTGCCGAATCAACCCTGGAAGAAAATGCCAACTGGAAGCTGGTCATCGAGAACAACCGTGAGTGCTATCACTGTTCCGGCTCCCACCCGGAGCTGCTCCGAACCCTGCTGGAGTGGGACGACACCACCGACCCACGAGCCACACCCGAGTTCAAGGAGTACTACGCCCGCCAGGCGGCGGAATGGGACCGCGAGCGGATTCCGCACAAGCACGTAGAATTCGGCCTGCAGAACCGCATCGTCCGCATGCCGTTGAAAGAAGGCACAGCCGTCATGACCATGGACGGCAAGCCCGCCTGTCGCAAGAAGCTGGGCCGCATCCAGAATCAGAACCTGGGGTCCATGCGCATCCTTCACCTACCCAATTCCTGGAACCACATGCAGAGCGATCACGCGATCGTCTTCATGGTCCAGCCAATATCGGCGCAGAAAACACTGGTGACCACCAAATGGCTGGTGCACAAAGATGCCGTCGAGGGCGTGGACTACGACGTCAGCCGACTGCGCTACGTCTGGGACCAGACCAACAAGCAGGACAGGGAACTGGCCGAGCAGAACCAGCGCGGCATCAATTCGACCGCCTACCAGCCCGGTCCCTATTCGCAAACCTATGAATTCGGAGTAATCAACTTCCTGGACTGGTACACCGAGACGGTCCTGAAGAATCTGATTCACGACAGCCTGTAGCCCGCCCTTATTGACGGCGCGC
Organism: Marinobacter mangrovi; assembly: GCF_016798325.1. Taxonomy (GTDB): domain Bacteria; phylum Pseudomonadota; class Gammaproteobacteria; order Pseudomonadales; family Oleiphilaceae; genus Marinobacter_A; species Marinobacter_A mangrovi. The sequence continues at coordinate 823,362 of NZ_JAERVO010000001.1, read as the reverse complement.
CAGCATCATCCCTGGCGCGCCGCTACCGGTTCGCACCACACGCCGCCTATTCCTGATAACGCCCGCAAGCTGGTATGGCTTGCCTCCAACAGCCGGGCATAAAAAAGCCCGCGCGATAGGCGGGCTTTCTTTCCGGTTTACCTCGGGCCGTCAGGCCGCGACCGAAGCATGGGGGTCGATCACGAATTTCTTCGCAGCGCCGCCATCAAAGTCGGCGTAACCCTTCGGCGCCTGATCCAGACTGATCATCTGCACGTTCACCGCATCGGCGATAGCCACCCGATCGAACAGGATGGCCTGCATGAGCTGGCGATGGTATTTCATGACCGGGCACTGCCCTGTGTGGAAGGAGTGGGATTTTGCCCAACCCAGGCCGAATCGCATGCTCAGGGAACCTTGCTGCGCGGCCGCTTCGGCGGCACCCGGGTCTTCCGTCACGTACAGACCGGGAATGCCGATTTCGCCACCAGCCCGGGTGACTTGCATGGCCGAATTCAGCACCGTCGCCGGCTGCTCGTGATGATGGTGGTGTCCACAGGCATGCGCCTCGAAACCCACGCAGTCGACGAAGCAATCCACTTCCGGCTCTCCGACGATCGATTCGAGCATATCCGGCAGCTCGCCGTCCTGCTTCAAGTCGATCGTCTCGCATCCGAAGCTGCGGGCCTGGGCCAGTCGCTCATCGATCATGTCACCGACGATCACGCAGGCCGCCCCCAGCAGCCGGGCGCTGGCCGCAGCCGCCAGTCCCACCGGACCGGCGCCGGCAATGTAGACGGTGGAGCCCGGCCCCACGCCCGCGGTGACGCAGCCATGGAATCCGGTGGGGAAAATGTCCGAAAGCAGCGTCAGGTCCTTGATCTTCTCCATGGCCTGATCCGGATCGGGGAACTTGAGCAGGTTAAAGTCGGCGTACGGCACCATCACATACTCCGCCTGACCGCCAACCCAGCCGCCCATGTCGACATAGCCGTAGGCGGCGCCGGGGCGGGCCGGATTCACGTTGAGGCAGATGCCGGTCTTGCCTTCCTTGCAATTGCGGCAGCGGCCACAGGCGATGTTGAAAGGCACGGACACAATGTCCCCCTCGCGGAGGAACTCCACATCGCGACCGCATTCCACGATCTGTCCGGTGATCTCATGGCCCAGGACCAGGCCCTGGGGAGCGGTGGTGCGTCCGCGCACCATATGCTGGTCGGAGCCGCAGATGTTGGTGGTCAGTACCTTCAGGATGACCCCGTGATCGCAGCGGCGGTTGCCGAGAGCGAGCTGGGGAAAAGCGATGGATTCGACGGTGACGTGACCGGGGCCTTGATAGACGACGCCACGGTTGGATGCGTTGTTGGTCATTTGATCTTCCTTCTATAAGGGCTGTTGTGGTGGAAGAGTTCCTCCCCTACTCTAGGTTTCCTGTGATTGGGCTCATGCCTGAATGCGACAGCTTTGATCGCGCAACAGACACACCCTTCCAACTGCCGTGATGGAATGTCGCCTATGGCCACCCAACAGTCCGGTACACCACCCGCCTCCTCGCCCGGCATACCGTCGATCGACACGCCCCTGCGCGTCGCCTTTATCCTTCGCGAGCATTTTTCCATGGTTGCGTTCACGGCCGCCGTGGACACCCTGGTGACAGCCAACCTGGTCACACCGGAGCCCGTGTTCGACCACATCACTGTCGGGGTCACGTCGGGTTCGGTACTCAGCGATCTGGGCATTGAAGTGTCAACCAGCACAACGCTGGATCATTTCCGGATCCACGCGCAGGAGGTGGATATGCTAGTGGTGTGCGGCGGCTATCGGAGTCCACTGGAGGTCACACCCCGCCTTCTGCACGCCCTCAAAGCTGCCGAGCAGCAAGGCATCCGGATTGCGGGCCTGTGGAACGGTGGCATCGCATTGGCCCAGGCAGGCCTGCTGAACGGTCGGGAGTGCGCGCTGCACCCGGACAATCATGCCTACGTCAAAGAGCATTTCCCGGCCATCAGCGTGTCAACGAATGCGTACGTGATTGACGGCGCCTACGCCACCTGCGCCGGCCCGGTCAGCACCCTGGAAATGATGCTGAAACTGATCGGACAGATGCTGCACAACGCCCAGATCGTCCGGGCTGTCCGGGAAATACTGAGCTGCGACCAGGTGGCCGAACAGGTGGGGCCGATGCCACTGAACGTGGGCGACGACCCGACCTTACCGGCCGCCCTGCAAACCCTGCTCGCATTGATGCGGGCCAACATTGAAGAACCGCTGTCCCTGACGGAACTGGCCGAATGCGCCGAGATTTCACGGCGTCAGATGGAACGCCTGTTCCAGACCCACCTGGATACGACGCCGTCCCGCCATTACCTGGAGCTTCGTCTGGTCCACGCCCGACGCCTGTTGCTTCAGACCAACAAAACGATCCTCGACATCGCCCTGGCCAGTGGCTTCGTCAGCAGCAGCCACTTCAGCAACTGCTTCCGGGATTATTACGGCCTGGCGCCGACGGCCGCCCGCCATGATCATGATCGGGACAGCGACGACTGACCCGGGACCCTCGCGCTCGCCCCATCCTGCTGTCGTTTTCAGTTGCAACTTGATCACTCTCCTGATTGCGCTGTCGCAAATCCTTGCCTTCGTGTCGTGCCAGAGCAGATCGGCTCCTCAGCAAAGGCCTACTATTTTCGAATCACGTCACGCCTGGCTCATCAGGTGCCTACTCACACAACAGGATTCAGGACGCATGTTCGATAAAAGCCAAACGATTGATGTCTATGACGAAACTCTCTGGGCCGCCATGCAGGATGAAGCCGCCCGCCAGGAAGACCACCTGGAGCTGATCGCTTCGGAAAACTACACCAGTCCGCTGGTGATGCAGGCCCAGGGCTCCTGCCTGACCAACAAGTACGCCGAAGGCTACCCTGCCAAGCGCTACTACGGCGGCTGTGAGCACGTCGATCGCGTCGAGCAGCTGGCCATCGATCGGGCCAAGAGCCTGTTCGGCGCCGACTATGCCAACGTCCAGCCACATTCCGGCTCCCAGGCCAACGCCGCTGTTTACATGGCCCTGTTGAACGCCGGCGATACCGTCCTCGGCATGAGCCTCGCCCATGGCGGGCACCTGACCCACGGCGCACACGTGAGTTTTTCGGGCAAGCTGTACAACGCGATCCAGTACGGTCTGGACGAAGCCACCGGGGAAATCGACTACGACCAGGTCGAGGCGCTGGCCAAAGAGCATCAGCCGCGGATGATCGTCGCCGGTTTCTCGGCCTATTCGCGGGTTGTTGACTGGGCCCGCTTCCGCCAGATCGCAGACGAGGTGGGCGCCTACCTGATGGTGGACATGGCCCATGTGGCCGGTCTCGTGGCCACCGGTTTCTACCCCGACCCGCTGCCCCACGCCCATGTGGTCACCACCACGACCCACAAGACCCTGCGCGGCCCACGCGGCGGCCTGATCCTCAGCAAGGGCCAGCCGGACCTGGAGAAGAAATTCAACTCGGCGGTGTTCCCGGCCGGTCAGGGCGGTCCCCTGATGCACGTGATCGCGGCGAAGGCCGTCGCCTTCAAGGAAGCCGCTGAACCGCAATTCCATGCCTATCAGCAGCAGGTGGTGATCAACGCCCAGGCCATGGCCGATGTCTTCATTGAGCGCGGCTACGACGTGGTATCCGGCGGAACGGATAACCACCTGTTCCTGCTGAGCCTTGTCAAACAGGGGCTGACCGGCAAGGCCGCCGACGCGGCACTGGGCGACGCTCACATCACCGTGAACAAGAATGCGGTGCCGAACGATCCGGAATCGCCGTTCGTGACCTCGGGCCTGCGTATCGGCTCACCGGTCGTCACCACGCGCGGCCTGGGTGAGACAGACTGCCGGGCGCTGGCCGGCTGGATCGCCGACATCCTGGACGCCATGCAGCAGGGTGATGCCACCACGACCATCAGTGAGGTGCGCGAAAAAGTCAGCCAGCTGTGCCGGGATTTCCCGGCGTACCGCTAGCGCCGCTGCGCGACCATCAGCCGCTCTTATCGGTCTAGACTGATAGGAGCGGCAACCTTTCATACACCCATAAAGGACGTTGCCATGGCTATCAGTCTTTTCGATATGTTGAAGATCGGCATTGGTCCGTCCAGTTCCCACACGGTCGGGCCAATGGCTGCCGCGCGACGTTTTGTGCGGGGCCTGGCCAAGAGTGGCCAGCTCACCGACGTCGCTCGAGTCGACATCCAGCTATTCGGTTCGCTCGGGGCCACCGGCAAGGGCCACGGAACCGGGCCCGCTGTCCTGATGGGGCTGGAGGGGCATCGTCCCGACCGGATCGATCCCGAGATGCTCCAGCCCCGGGTTGAGACCATTCTAAGCGAGGGAAGACTCAGCCTGAACGGGGAGCACAGCATTGCCTATAATGACGCCGAAGACCTGACCTACCACCGCAAGGAAACGCTGCCCTATCATCCCAACGGGATGCGGTTCACCGCCTTTGACGACACGGGCGCCGTGATCCGCGAACGCACCTACTATTCGGTAGGCGGTGGGTTTGTCGTGGACGAGAAGGCGGCCGGAGCCGACCGCATCGTCGAGGACCAGACGCCCTTACCCTATCGCTTCAAGACCGGCGCCGAACTGCTGGAACAATGCGATACCCACAACCTCTCCATCGCCGACGTGATGATGGCCAACGAGCAGGTCTGGCGGTCGGAGTCAAAAGTCCGGGAAGGCATCCTGCACATCTGGCAGGTCATGCAGGAGTGCGTCCAGAACGGCATCCGCAATGAAGGCACACTGCCCGGTGGCCTCAAAGTGAAACGCCGCGCCGCCTCGCTGCACAGCCTGCTGATGGCCGCGGACCGGAAGGATCTCATCTCGCCCTCACTGAGCGCCATGGACTGGGTCAACCTCTATGCCCTTGCCGTCAATGAAGAAAACGCGGCCGGTGGACGCATGGTGACGGCGCCGACCAACGGCGCCGCCGGCATTATCCCGGCGGTGTTGCATTACTACTGGAACTGGTGCCCGGAAGCCGACGAAGACGGCGTGATCCGATTCCTGCTGACCGCCGCGGCCATCGGCATCCTGTTCAAGGAAAACGCCTCCATTTCCGGTGCGGAGGTGGGTTGTCAGGGGGAGGTCGGCTCCGCCTGCGCCATGGCCGCCGCCGGGCTCGCCGCCGCGACGGGCGGTTCGCCGCGACAGATCGAGAACGCCGCAGAGATCGGCATGGAGCATCACCTCGGTCTCACCTGCGATCCTATCGGGGGACTGGTCCAGGTGCCGTGCATCGAACGCAACGCGGTGGGCGCCGTCAAGGCCATTAACGCCGCCGTAATGGCGCTGCGCGGAAACGGTGAGCACTTCGTGTCACTCGATAAGGTCATCCGCACCATGCGGGACACCGGCCGCGACATGCTCGACAAGTACAAGGAAACCTCCCGCGGCGGTCTTGCGGTCAACGTCATCGAGTGCTGACCATCCTCCATTGCCGGCCATTCCTGGCCGGCATCCTCAAATCTTCAGCCACCCTGTCGCAAATCCTCACGGTCGTGTCGCGGTCAAGCAGATGGGCCGCCGGACGCACACATACTATTTCTACATGTCAGCGCCATCGCGGGCCGGCCGCCCAGAGAACCGGCGCTGATTCCCAATAAGCGAGCCAGACTTGACCACCGTCTTTACTAGGAGCCAGTCATGCAGAAATATTCCGGATTCGGGCTGCTGAAACACGCCCTGACCTACCACGAAAACTGGCAGCGTGTCTGGCGTAACCCCAAACCCAAGCGCAAGTACGACGTCATTATTGTGGGCGGTGGTGGTCACGGCCTGGCAACCGCCTATTACCTCGCCAAGGAACATGGCATCACCAATGTGGCGGTGGTTGAAAAGGGCTACCTGGGCGGCGGCAACACCGCACGGAACACCACCATCGTGCGTTCCAACTACCTGTGGGACGAAGCCGCCCTGCTCTACGAGCACGCGATGAAGCTCTGGGAAGGCCTCTCCCAGGACCTCAACTACAACCTGATGTTCTCCCAGCGGGGCGTACTGAATCTAGGCCATACGCTGCAGGACATGCGCGACATCCAGCGCCGGGTGAACGCCAACCGCCTGAACGGCATCGACAGTGTCGCGCTGGACACCCAGGGCGTGCAGGAGATCGTGCCGATCATGGACTGCAACGCGAACCGGCGTTACCCGGTGCTGGGCGCCTCCTGGCAGCCCCGGGCCGGTGTCGCCCGGCATGACGCCGTGGCCTGGGGCTTTGCCCGCGCCGCCGACGCCATGGGCGTGGATCTGATCCAGCAATGCGAAGTGACCGACATTATCACCGAGGACGGCACCGCCGTCGGCGTGGACACCAAACAGCACGGCGTGCTGCGCGGCGACCGGATCGGCTGCGTGGTGGCCGGTAACTCCGGCGTGCTGGCCAAGATGGCCGGTTTCGAGCTGCCGGTAGAGTCGCACCCCCTGCAGGCGCTGGTGTCCGAACCCATCCGTCCGATCCTGGACACGGTGGTCATGTCGAATCACGTCCACGGCTATATTTCCCAGTCCGACAAGGGCGACCTGGTTATCGGGGCCGGTATCGACGGGTACAACGGCTACGGCCAGCGCGGGTCCTACCCGACGATCGAGCATACACTCCAGGCCATCGTGGAAATGTTCCCGATTTTCAGCCGGGTGCGCATGAACCGTCAGTGGGGCGGCATCGTCGACACCTGCCCGGATGCTTGCCCGATCATCTCCGATACGCCGGTTGAAAATCTGTTCTTCAACTGCGGCTGGGGGACCGGCGGCTTCAAGGCAACCCCCGGCTCCGGTCACGTCTTCGCCAGCACGCTGGCCAAAGGCAAGGCCCACGAACTGGCCAAGCCCTTCTCCATGTTCCGCTTCCATAACGGTGCGCTGATCGACGAACACGGCGCTGCAGGCGTCGCCCACTAACGGAGGACATTCCATGTTTTATATCTACTGTCCCTATTGCGGCGAGCACCGGGAAGAAGAAGAGTTTCATGCGAAGGGCCAGGCGCACCTGGCGCGTCCGGAAGACCCGGATGCCTGCAGCGACGAGGAATGGGGGAATTTCCTCTACTTCCGCTCGAATCCCCGCGGCCTGTACCACGAGCTCTGGGTCCACGCCATAGGCTGTCGCAAATTCTTCAACATCGCGCGCGACACCCAGACCTACGAGATCCTGGAAACCTACCGGATCGGCGAGTCGCCGAACCTGTCCCAATCCACCGAACAACTGCAGTCCTGAGAGGCGAACCATGACCCAATCCAACCGTCTCCCGCGCGGCGGCCGTATCGACCGCAGCCGCCCGCTGACCTTCCAGTTCAATGGGCAGACCTATCAGGGCTTTGCCGGCGACTCCCTGGCCTCCGCACTGCTGGCTAACGGAGTCGACGTCATCGGTCGCAGTTTCAAGTACAGCCGCCCGCGCGGCATTGTGGCCGCCGGAGCCGAGGAACCGAATGCGGTTTTCCAGATCGGCGCCACCGAAGCGACCCAAACCCCCAACGTTCGGGCCACACAGCAGGAACTGTTTGAAGGGCTGGTCAGCCAGCCCACCAGCGGGTGGCCGAACCTCAAGTTCGACTTCATGGGGGTCATGGGGACGATCCTGGGGCGGATGCTGCCGCCGGGCTTCTACTACAAGACCTTTATGTTCCCGCAGGCCGCCTGGGACACCTATGAGAAATACATCCGCAAGGCCGCCGGCCTGGGGCGCTCCCCCCGCGAGCCGGATGCGGACATCTACGACCACCTGAACCAGCACACAGACGTCCTGGTCGTCGGCGCCGGTCCGGCCGGCCTTGCGGCTGCCCTTTCGGCGGCCCGTTCCGGCGCGCGGGTCATTCTCGCCGACGAGCAGGCTGAAATGGGTGGCTCGCTGCTGGATGGCGGCGATACCCTGGACGGCCAGCCCGCTGCGAAATGGCTGAAGGCCACACTGGAAGAGCTGGCCAGCTACGACAACGTTTTGCTGCTGCCCCGCTCCACCGTCAACGGCTATCACGATCACAACTTCCTGACGATCCATGAGCGGCGCACCGATCACCTCAGCGATCGCGCGCCGGCCGGCCAATCCCGGCAGCGTCTGCATCGGGTGCGCGCCCAGTGGGTCGTCCTGGCCACCGGCGCCCACGAGCGGCCGCTGGTGTATGGCAACAACGATCTGCCGGGCTGCATGCTCGCGTCGGCCGTATCGACCTACATCAACCGCTACGCCGTGGTTCCGGGCCAACGGCTGGTGCTGATGACCACGAACGACAATGCCTACCGGACCGCCTTCGACTGGCAGGATGCCGGGCGTGAGGTGGTGGCGATCGTCGATACCCGCCAGGGCGCCGCCGGAGCCTGGCAAGCGGAAGCCCGCCGGCGCGGCATCAAGGTCCTGACCGGCCATGCCGTGATTGAGGCCCGGGGACGCAAGCATGTTCAGGGCGCGGTCGTCAGCGGACTCAGTGCCGACGGCAGTCAGGCCCTCGGCAGCGATCAGGTGCTGGTATGCGACACCATCGCCACCTCCGGTGGCTGGAGCCCGGCCGTGCATCTGTCCTGCCATACCGGCAGCCGTCCGATCTGGGACGATGACGTGATCGGCTTCGTCCCGGGCAAAACCGTCCAGAAACAGCTGGTGGCAGGTGCCGTAGCTGGCCACTTCGGCCTCAACGAATGCCTGGAAGAAGGCGCCAGCCTCGGGGCCCTGGCGGCCACCAATGCCGGCTTTACCGCGGAGCCTGCAGCCGTGCCTGCGGCGGAAACCCGCCCGGAAACACGACCGATGGCGCTGTTCTGCGTGCCACACCACAAGCGCAACAGCCGTGCGCCCAAACAGTTCGTGGACTTCCAGACCGACGTGACCGCTGCCGCCATCGAGCTGGCCACCCGGGAAGGCTTCGAATCCATTGAGCACGTCAAGCGCTACACCGCGATGGGCTTCGGTACGGATCAGGGCAAGCTGGGCAACATCAACGGCATGGCGATTGCCGCCAAGTCGCTGAACCAGACGATTCCGCAAACCGGCACCACCATTTTCCGTCCGAACTACACACCGGTAACCTTCGGCGCCATCGTCGGACGGCATGTGGACGACCTGTTTGATCCGAAGCGCTACACCGCCATGCACGAGTGGCACGTCAAGCACGGTGCCAAGTTCGAGGATGTCGGCCAGTGGAAACGCCCGTGGTATTACCCGAAGCCGGGTGAAACCATGCAGCAGGCGCTGAACCGGGAGTGCCTGGCCACCCGCAACAGCATCGGCATTCTCGATGCCTCAACGTTAGGCAAGATCGACATACAGGGCAAAGACGCCCGTGAGTTCCTCGGCCGGGTCTACACCAACGCCTGGGCCAAGCTCGCCGTCGGCAAATGCCGTTACGGCCTCATGTGCCATGAGGACGGCATGGTGTTCGATGACGGGGTCACATCGTGCCTCGGTGAGAACCACTTCCTGATGACCACCACCACCGGCGGTGCGGCCGGTGTTCTGGAATGGCTGGAGCTCTATCACCAGACCGAGTGGCCGGAGCTGGAAGTCTACATGAACACCGTCACCGATCACTGGGCCACGATGACCATCGCCGGACCGAACGCACGCAAGCTGCTGGCGGAACTGACCGATGACATAGACCTCGACCGGGATACCTTCAAGTTCATGGACTGGCGCCAGGGCACCGTCGCGGGCGTGCCGGCTCGGGTCTTCCGCATCTCGTTCACCGGTGAGCTGTCCTACGAAATCAATGTCCAGGCACATTACGGCCTGCACGTCTGGGAAAAGCTCTTTGAACACGGCGCCAAGTATGACCTCACGCCCTATGGCACCGAGACGATGCACATCCTGCGGGCCGAAAAAGGCTTCATCATCGCCGGACAGGACACCGACGGTTCGGTGCATCCCTACGACCTGGGCATGAGCTGGGCCGTGAAGGAAGACAAGCCGTTCAGCTTTATCGGCAAGCGCGGCATGAAGCGGGAAGACTGTGTACGGACCGATCGCAAGCAGTTGGTCGGCCTGAAGACCCTCGACCCGGGCATCGTGCTGCCGGAAGGTGCCCAGGCCGTGGACGACCCGAACCAGCCGAAGCCGATGCGGATGCTGGGCCACATCACGTCCAGCTACTACAGCGCCAACCTGAAGCGTTCGATCGCGATGGGTGTGATCCGCAACGGTCACAACCGTGAAGGCGATATCGTCTACTACCCACTGGAAAACGGCCGCGTCGTCGAGGCGGAAATCTGCGGCACGATCTTCCTGGACCCGAAAGGAGAGCGTCAAAATGTCTGAAGTCACCAACACGGCTGTCGACACAGCCGTTACGCCGGGCGTCGCTTTGATGGATCAGCAACCGGACAGCACGGTACCGGCCCGCAGCCCGCTCCATCACGTGGCCCGCGCCCAGACCGGTCAGGCTTCCGCGAACGCGCGCGTTTTCATCTGGGAAGAGGCGCTCAAAACCCATCTGGTGCTCCGGGGTAACGCCGAGTCCGCCGGCTTCCGGGACGGGGTTAAGGCGGCGACCGGCCTGGACCTGCCTGAGGCGCTGCAAAGCCAGTCCAAAGGCGACTGGTCGCTGAGCTGGATCACGCCGGACGAATGGCTGCTGGTGGGTCCCGGTGACCAGGCCTTTACGATGGAAAGCCACCTTCGCAATCACCTGGACGGTCACTACGCCATCATCAATGTCGGCGGCGGGCAGTCCATCGTCCGCCTGTCGGGTGCCGAAGCCCGGTCGGTCCTGATGAAAAGCTGTCCCTACGACGTCCATGACCGTAATTTCCCCGTAGGCAAGATCGTGACGACGGTCCTGGGCAAGACCCAGGCGACGTTACGGCGCCTGGGCGACAGCGACTGGGAGCTTGTCGTGCGTCGCAGCTTCGCCGACTACATCTGGCGCTGGCTGCTGGATGCCGCGGGTGAATACGGGGTGCATGTTGGACCACTGCTCACCGCCGTCAGGGGCCAGGCCAGCCAGAAAGCCGACGCCAGCACCGTGTAGATCGGGGGTTCGAAAACCGACCCCGTCCACCCGGAGGCGGCGCCAGATAGCCGGACTCCGGGTGAATGGTTTGCTGACAACAACGGCTTGCTGAAGAAAACCGGAAGGTATCAACGCCATGACCGCACATGAAGATCTCTGGATACTCACGGCCCAGTGCCCCAGCCGACTGGGCACCGTCGATGTGGTGACCCGTAGCCTCGCCGAGACCGAGAACTATGTCTTTGCGATGAATTCCTTCGACGATCGTGCGACGGAAAGCTTCAGCATTCGCGTCGAACTCCGCCCGCTCGGCGGCCAGCAGTCGCTGGATCGCTTTTGTCAGGTGTTCGAGGACCGGGCCGCGGCTTTCGACATGCAATGGGAGCTGAAAGCACCGGATCATCGCCCGCGCGTGGCGATCCTGGTCTCGAAATACGATCACTGTCTCAACGACCTGCTTTACCGCTACCGCAAGGGCGAACTGGCGATGGACATCCCCCTGATCATCTCCAACCACCCGGATCTCAAGCCCTTGGCAGACTGGCACGGTATCCCCTATTTTCACCTGCCCATCACGCCGGACACCAAACCCCGACAGGAGGCTGAGCTCTGGCAACTGGTTGAGGATCACGACTGCGAACTGGTCGTACTTGCCCGCTATATGCAGGTCCTGTCGCCGGAACTGGCCGCCAGGCTGGATGGGCGTGCCATCAACATCCACCACTCCCTGTTACCGGGATTCAAGGGGGCCAAGCCGTATCACCAGGCCTGGGAGAAAGGCGTGAAATTGGTAGGCGCGACCGCGCACTACGTGAACGACGACCTCGACGAGGGCCCCATCATCACCCAGGGCGTGCAGTCCGTGGATCACGGGCACTACCCGGAGGATCTGGTGGCCAAGGGCCAGGACATCGAGAGTCAGACCCTGGCCCGGGCCGTGCGCTACCACATCGAAAAGCGGGTATTCCTTCACGGCAACCGGACCGTGGTCTTCCCCGATTGAGCACGTTCGCCCGGGCTGGCGCGCCCAGACGGTCAACGCCCGAACGAATAGAACGCCTCGTTCGGGCGCATGTTGCTGACATTGGCGATGCGATTGGACATCCCGAAGAAGGCCGAGATACCTGAAATATCCCAGATGTCATCTTCGGTAAATCCATGCGCTTTCAGCGTCTCGAAATCGCTCTCGTCGACCTGCTGGGCATTGCGGGACACCTTCATGGCGAAATCCAGCATCGCCTTCTGGCGATCGGTGATGTCTGCCTTGCGGTAGTTGGTGGCCACCTGGTCGGCGATCAACGGGTTCTTCGCCCGCACCCGGAGAATAGCGCCGTGGGCGATCACGCAGTACTGGCATTCATTGGCGCTGCTGGTGGCAACGACGATCATTTCCCTTTCCGCCTTGGTCAGGTTACCCGGCTTTTCCATCAGGGCATCGTGATAGGCAAAGAACGCGCGAAACTCGTCCGGGCGGTGTGCCAGGGCCAGGAACACGTTGGGAATGAACCCCGACTTCTCTTGAACAGCCTCGATACGTTCCCGGATATCGTCAGGCAGTGTTTCGAGTTCAGGTACGGGGAAACGGCTGATGTTCTTGTTGGTTGTGTGTTCCACATTGCTCTCCATCGGGTGGACGAATCGATACAGGGTCTCAGTGAGCCAGTGCAAACGGTTGACCATGTTCGGCCCACTCGGAATCCGGCACGATCACGATCTTACCGAGGTAGCCGCTCCCCCGATTGACGAAATAGCGCTCCGCGTCGTGCAGGTCCGATAATTTGAAGGCGGCATGCAGCACCGGCTGGAGCTGCCCGCCGCGGATCCAGTCCATCAACTGCGCCGCTTCCTCGCGAGTGCCGTGGGACACGCCGAAGATCTGGACCTGATAGAGGTAGATTCGTGTCCACATGATTTCCGTGACGTTATCGGCGCTGGCACCGGCAATGCTCAGCCTCGGATAATCCTGGCGCGAGTTCATGTCGAAAATCATGGCGTCGATGAAATGATTGGTCATCTCACCGCCCGCCAGATCCATCACGGCATCCAGTGGCGCGCCGCCGGTCACCGCTTTGACCTGTTCCTCGAACTGACTCATGTCCGAGCGGTCCAGCACCGCCTCGGCACCCAGGGCTTTCAGTTCGTCGGCTTTGCTTTGCTGACTCAAGGCATAGGGTACGGCACCAACAATCCGGCAGAGCTGTATCAGGGCCGTGCCCACGCCACCGCTGGCCCCGGTGACCAGAACGCGTTCCCCCGCTTTGACGCGGGCGGAGGTCATCATGTGATAAGCCGTCTGGTAAGAGCACATACCCATGGATGCCAGCTCGGCATCCGCCAGATCCGGGTTGGGAATGTGGTGGAATTGATCGGAAGGCACCGCGATGTATTCCGCGTAGCCGCCGTCGGCGCCGTGACCGTAGTAGTCCGGCGTCAGGTTGATATCCCGACGATCGTCGGCGTAGATGTTGAAGTCCAACAAGCTCCGCTCGCCAAGTCGCGATTCATCGACGCCCTCACCGACCGCCACGACCCGACCGACCACATCCGCCCCCTGAATTCGCGGAAAGGTCAGGGTCGGCTCGCCTCCCATGGCAAAGGACGTCACATCGCCCTTATCCCTGGTCGGATACAAACCTTCCCGGGCCTTGCGATCCGTGTTGTTCTTGGCGGTCGCCGTCACCTTCACCAGGACCTGCCCCCGCTCGGGTTTGGGCGTGTCCATGTCCTGGTAAACCAGCTTGTCCACGTCGCCGTGGCCTGTGAGCACCATGGCTTTCATCGTTTCCGGAATCGTGGGCTTGCTCATCGTTGGGCACCTTTGGTCGCTGGATGGGTATGTGACCTTGTACTGTCTTCAGACCTTAGCAAACCCTGCAGGGAGCGCCTACGGCATTAGACCATTGCGGCTATCCTTCACCCTGATCAGAAGCTAATCGCCCCGGTACCGCAGCGCCTCAAGCACGACGCGGAACGCGGCCGTTTGCTGGCGTCGGCTTGGGTAATAAAGATGGTAGCCCTCGAACGGTTCGGACCACTCGGCCAGGACTTCCTGCAATTCGCCTCGGTCCAGATATTCCTGCACCAGGTTATCGGGCAACTGGACCAGTCCGATGCCTTCCAGGCTGGCCTGGAGGATCTGAAGCACGCTGTTCATGATGAGGGGCCACTGACGCGCACCCGAAACTCATTGTCGCCGCTGCCGAATTCCCACGGATACAGCCCGCCACGAGTCGGCAGCCTGAGGTTGATGCAGCGGTGGCTGGTCAGTTCCTCGGGTCGCTGGGGGATGGAATAGCGCGCGAGATATTCTGGAGATGCGACGGTCACCAGACGCATGCGCGGGGCAATCGGCACAGCGATATCATCCGGTGTCATTGCGGACGTCGCCACTGGCAAGGCGCGACGGACAAAACCGCCATGCAGCACGTGGCCGTTCAGGAAGCGCTGGATGGCAAGCCCGTCGATTGGTATGAGCCGGTCACCGACAACGTTTACCTCGCCGGTCCGGTTAAAAAGGATTGATGAAGAATAAGGCCGCGGCAACATGGCTGGGCGTGCGCCGACGTGACTTAGAGCCGATGCTTTTCACCGCAACAGTCATCGGGCCCGGGATTCGAAACGGTCTCGTCGGCTTCGCCTGCCGCCCATTCTCCCCTTGTTTGAACGCCTCCGGTCCGCGCCGTATCACCGTCCGGACCGGACGCATTCCATTCCTGCCAGGCTTCCGTAAGTACCTTCCAGGCGGAATGCAGGAACAGTGCAGCAATCGCCAGGCCTACGATCACGTCCGGCCACAGGGAGTCCGTGTAAAAGACAAGTACAGCTGCCGCGATCACACTGGTGTTAGCGACAAGGTCGTTTCGTGAGCACAGCCAGGTCGAGCGCATGTTCAGGTCGTCGCTGCGGTGTGCATTCAGCAAGAGGAAGCAGGCCGTGTTGGCGACCAGTGCAACGAGAGCGATCGCGCCCATCCACTCAGCTTGGGGGACGATCCCGAGCAGGCTCTTGTTGATGGCTTCGATAATAACCATGACGCCGAACAGCAGCATGAAGATGCCTTTCACCATCGCAGCGCCGGCGCGGGTGCGGGCGCTGCGATGCAGGGCGTACAAGGTCAACGCGTAGACGGTGGCATCGCCGAACATATCCAGCGAGTCCGCAAGCAGCGCGGTGGATCCGACCCATAAACCGCCAAAAAACTCGAACAGAAACATGGCCGTGTTGATGGCGAGAACGATGTAGAGCACTCGTCCCTGCCGCCCTTTCAGTTCAGCCAGTTCTCCTGCTTTGTTCTCGCAACAGCTATCCATCCAAACACCCTGGTCCGATACACATTGTTTACAACAATAAAGGTTGTAGTCGTTACAGGGTCAAGCGAAAACGCTGCGGTGCCGGCGAGGCCGGAAGTCTCCATAGCCTCGCCGATGTAATGATCAGAAAAGCCGCATTAATCCGCCTCATGCTTGGTGGGCGGCGTACGGATCCGCTCACACGGGATACACTGGAACCTCCACGCCCGAATGTAGCCCATCGCGCCGGCACCACGCCCGCCGCCGGGCCGCTCAGAGGTGGGATGAATTTATCGTCATGTCCCTTAACGTCTGAGAATTTGTTAGACAACCGCCGGATGATCCATGCTGGTAGCTTCTACAGGCATATTGAGGGGCACATGCTTGGCTTTCCAAGATTGATCTACACCTTGTTTGTCGCGGCAACCCTGTTGCTTGGGGTGGCACTCTCAATCTGGAATCCATACGGGCTCATCCCCTGGGCCATACTCCCCATGCTGGCCGTGGTCGGCGCTTTCGATCTTCACTCGAAACATAATGTGCTGCGCAACTACCCGATTCTGGGCCACTTGCGGTACCTCTTGGAATTTGTCCGCCCCGAACTCCGGCAGTATTTTTTCGAGTCCGAACAAAGCGGTCGCCCGTTCAATCGCGAGCAGCGGGATATCGTCAACAAACGAGCCGACGGGCAGAGCGACACGGTGCCGTTTGGTACCCGGCGCGATGTCGAGGGAGCAGGCGCCGATTTCGCCCAGCATTCCATTGCGCCCAAGCAGGTCGATCCAACCTACGGGCGAATCATGATAGGCGGGCCGCAGTGTTCAAAACCCTATAATTCCTCGCGGTTGAACATTTCCGCCATGAGCTTTGGCTCATTGTCCAGCAACGCCGTTCTGGCCATGAACAAGGGCGCCAAACTGGGCCACTTCGCCCAGGATACCGGCGAAGGTGCCATCAGCCCCTACCACAAGGTGCACGATGGTGACCTGATCTGGGAAATTGCCAGCGGCTATTTTGGCTGCCGCACGCGCGACGGCCGTTTCAACAGCGACGAGTTCGCCCGGAAAGCCTCGGACGACCAGGTGAAGATGGTCGAGATCAAGGTCTCCCAGGGCGCCAAACCCGGCCACGGCGGACTGCTTCCCGGGGTCAAGGTCAACCGGGAGATCGCCGAGACCCGGGAAATCGAAGAAGGCAAGGACTGCCTCTCCCCGGCCCAGCACCCGGAGTTCGATACCCCCGTCGGCCTGCTTCGATTCATGCAGCGCCTGCGGGAGCTCTGCGGCGGCAAACCGGTCGGCTTCAAGTTGTGTCTGGGCAAACGCGACGAATTCATGGGCATCTGTAAAGCGATGCTGGACTCAGGGATACAGCCGGACTTCATAACCATTGACGGTGCCGAGGGCGGCACGGGGGCCGCACCGGCGGAATTCGAGGATTTCATCGGGACGTACATCAACGAAGCCCTGCCCTTCGTCGACAACTGCCTGAAGGGCATTGGCAAGCGCGATGACATCGTCGTGATCGCCAGTGGCAAGGTCGCAACGGGCTTCGACATGGTCACCAAGCTCGCCCTGGGCGCGGACATGTGCAACGCCGCCCGTGCGTTCATGTTTGCCGTCGGTTGCATCCAGGCCCAGCGTTGCCATACGGACACATGCCCGACCGGCGTAACGACTCAGAACCCGGCCCGTTCAAAATCCTTGGACGTGCCATCCAAGGCCTTGAGGGTGCGCAACTTCCACGACGCCACCGTCCAGTCCCTGCTCGATATAACCGGAGCCCTGGGGCTGACCTCGCCGGACCTGCTCGGTCCCGAACACATCTATCACCGCCCCGAATATGGCCCGGCCTGTACGTATCGGGAAATGCATCCCCGGGTGGCCACCGGCGACTTTCTCTCCGGAGCATTACCACCCGACTACGCCGCGGATTGGGAAAAAGCCAGTGCCAGCCGGTTCTAGCGTCGATCACGATCCCTGCGGCAGACCGGTTTTCGATCACGCCTTGTGATCCTCTAAGCAAACCGACCGATCAATTGGAGGAATCATGACACAGACAGTAAGCGATTTTATTGTCGAACGCCTGAAGACCTGGGGAATCGGCAGGGTTTACGGCTACTCGGGCGATGGCATCAACGGCATGATGGCCGCACTACGCCGGGCCGAGCCCGACATTCGTATAGTCAAACCCCAGCATGAGGAGATCGGGGCCTTTATGGCCAGTGCCCACGCCAAATTTACAGGGCAAGTCGGCGTGTGCATTTCCACCTCCGGCCCGGGAGCGGTCCATTTACTGAATGGGCTTTACGATGCCAAGAAAGATCATATGCCGGTACTGGCCATTGTTGGCCAGCAGTCTCGCGCAAGCCTGGGTACCGATTACCAGCAGGAAATCGACCTGACGTCGTTATTCAAGGACGTTGCTGGCCATTACGTGCACATGGTGTCCGATCCCGTCCAGGCACGGCATCTCATCGACCAGGCCATCCGCATTGCCCTGGCACGACGAACCGTCACCGCCATCGTCGTACCCAACGATGTCCAGGATCTGGAAATGGAAATGCCGTCAGCCTCCCACGGCGCTGTTTACTCCGGTGTTGGCTATCGCAAGCCGGCCTGGCTGCCGGCTTCCAATGATCTCGACGAGGCTGCCGCCATACTCGACGAGGGCCAAAAGGTGGCGATTCTGGCCGGCGCCGGCTGTAAGCATGCTGTCGACGAAGTTATGGCGCTGGCCGACAAGATCGGTGCCGGGGTCGCCAAGGCCTTGCTCGCCAAAGTCATTGTCCCGGACGATCGTGACTTCGTGACCGGTACGATGGGGCTCCTGGGAACACAGCCCAGCCAGATGCTGATGGATAACTGCGATACGTTGCTTATGGTTGGCACTCGTTTCCCCTATGCAGAATTCCTGCCTCCTGAGGGTCAGGCAAGAGCCATACAGATCGACATCGATGCCGAAGCGCTCGGACTTCGCTATCCCACCGAGGTCAATCTACACGGGGATGCGGCGGCTATCGTCCAGGCGTTGATCGAACGCGTGTCCCTAAAAGAGGATCGCAGCTGGCAAGAAAAAATCATCGAGGAAACCCGGGATTGGTGGGCATTGCTCGGCAAACGAGCCCAGACTTCCGCGTCGCCGATCAACCCCCAGTATGTGTTCTGGTCACTCAACCAACAACTCCCGGATAACGTCATGCTTGCCTGTGATGTCGGTTCGGCAACCAACTGGTATGCCCGTTACCTGAAGATTGGCAGCGACATGATGGGATCGGTGTCAGGCGGACTGGCGTCGATGGGTAACGGGGTCCCCTACATCCTTTCCGCCAAGTTTGCCTACCCTGATCGTCCCGGCGTGGCGATGGTCGGTGACGGCGCCATGCAGATGCTCGGCAACCAGGCCCTAATCGGCATCTCACAGTACTGGCAGGAGTGGGAAGATCCCCGCTGTATCGTTCTGGTCCTTAACAATCAGGATCTCAATCAGGTCAGTTGGGAGCAACGCATCATGGAAGGCGATCCCAAATACGAAACATCCCAGGACCTTCCCGATTTTGCGTACGATCAGTACGCGGAGATGCTCGGTCTCAAGGGTTTGCGCATGGCTCAGCCGGAGGATGTGGATCGCGTCTGGGAAGAAGCCCTCAACGCGGACCGCCCCGTCGTCATCAATGCTTACGTCGATCCGGAAATCGGCCCCCTGCCCCCACACATCAATTTCGATCAGGCCAAGGGATTCATCGCCTCGATGATCAAGGGCGATCCGTCAGCCTATCGCATGATGAAGCAGTCCCTGAAACAGTTGGCGGCCAAACACTGACATTGAGCGCCATGATCCGCCACCAGAGGCTGTCAGCTCCGGGGCGACGCGAACGTCAAATGTTACGCACATCAAGGGAGGGCAACCGTATGCAAAAGACTACCCATCATTTCGCCCGGCGCGTCAATGATCTATCGGAATCTGCCATATTCCGCATTGGCGCTCGCGCAAAGGCCTTGACTCATGACGGTCACGACATCGTCAGATTGGATGCCGGCGAACCTGACTTCAACACGCCTCAAGGAATTATCGATGCGGCAAAACAGGCCCTGGACGACGGCTTTACCCGATACACTGAAATTGGTGGCTTACCGCAATTAAAGGACGCTATCCAGCGTAAGCTCGAGATCGAGAACCACCTTCACTACAGTCATGAGCAGATCATGCACACCTGCGGTGCCAAGCAGGGTCTTTTCAACGCGTGCCTGTCGCTGCTTGGACCGGGTGACGAGATCGTGATCCCGACACCTCATTGGGGAACCTACCCGGCCATTGCAGATATCGCCGCTGCTAAGATCGTCAATGTGACCACTCGTTACGAAGACGGTTTCGTGTTGACTCCGGAATCGCTCGAGTCGGCTCTCACTGACCGTACCCGTGTTCTCATTCTCAACAGCCCCAACAATCCAACCGGTCAGGTGTATAGCCGTGAGGATCTGGCGGCATTGGGTAATGTGCTTTTGAAATACCCAAACGTCGTCATCCTGTCTGACGATATCTATGAACATTTGCGGTTTTCTGACGTGCCCTATACCAACATCGTCAATGTCTGCCCGTCATTAAAGAATCGCACGGTGGTCATCAATGGGGTGTCCAAGGCCTATGCCATGACCGGGTGGCGAGTGGGCTTCGCGGCCGGGCCTGAAGATATTATCAAGGAGATGCAAAAGCTCCAGGGCCAGACAAATTCCCACACTGCGGCTGTCTCACAAGTCGCGGCGACAGCCGCTTTAAATGGGGGGCTCGACGAGGTTAAAAAAATGACGCAGGTGTTTTCCGACAGAGCTCACCAGGTTGCCGATGGCCTGAAGAAGATAGAACGGATCAAATGCCTTCCTGCTCAGGGCAGTTTCTACTGCCTGCCAGACTTTTCTCCCGTCATCGAATCCCTGTCTGACGTTAACGATGATCGGGAATTGGCCGATTGGCTGTTGGATGAACTGGGCATTGCCATGATCCCCGGCTCTGCGTTCAATGCACCGGGACATATGAGACTTTCTTTCGCGGCGAATGACCAATCCATTCAAAAAGGTCTGGTTCGTCTGAAGCAGGCATTTGCGTAACCAGCTTCCGGCGGCGGCAAGGACGCCGATGCACGTCTTACACAGAACGCCAGTCAGACACCCTCACGAGGAGTTTTGCAGGGACCACGTTGTCGTGGTTCATACTATCCCATAAAAAGACCCGCCGCTTTTTCCAATGAAACGTATGGCGGGTCTTTATGCTCAACGGCTACCACTCAACACAAATCTTGCCGAAATGCTGGCCACTTTCCTGATGGCGGAACGCATCAGCCAGTTGCTCGAAGGGGAAGGTGCGGTCAATCACCGGTCGAATCCCGGTCTGGTTCAGGGCGGCGACATACGCCTGTTGCTGGCGGCGGTTGCCTACAATCAAGCCCTGTAGCCTTGCCTGTTTGGCCATCAGCGCCCCGGTGGGAATGTCGCCCTGACGGCCGGTCAGCACCCCGATCAGTGCGATGTGACCGCCCACGGCAACCGCATTGATCGACTGGGCCAAGGTCCCTGGGCCGCCCACCTCCACGACGTGGTCGACGCCTCGTCCGTCGGTAAGATCCTGAACCGCGCTGCCCCACTCCGGCGTGGTGCGATAGTTGATCAGGTGATCGGCACCCAATGCCTGTACCCGCTTGAGCTTGTCATCCGAGGACGACGTGGCAATGACGGTGGCTCCCATGGCCTTTGCGATCTGAATGGCCGCAATGGATACGCCGCCAGTACCCAGCGTGAGCACAGTATCCCCGGCCTTGATCCCGCCATTCACGACAAGAGCCCGCCAGGCGGTCAGGCCTGCTGTGGTAATGGTGGCCGATTCGGCATGGCTCCAGCCTTCGGGTGAGTGCGTGAAGGCCGTCGCCGCCCGCACCACGTGCGTGGCTGCAAAGCCATCGATACCGTCACCCGGCGTTCCCGCAAAGTTACCCACGGACGGGATAGGTGTTCCATCCAGCCATTGCGGGAAGAAACCGGAAACCACGTGGTCTCCGACGGCAAACTCGGTGACGCCGTCACCCACCGCCTCGACCACGCCGGCACCATCGGACATGAGTACCCGCTGGTCGTCTGACGGAATCATTCCCGCGGCCACCAGTAGATCGTGGAAGTTCAGGGAACTGGCCTTGATGGCGACGCGGACTTCTCCCGGACCGGGTTCGCCCGGATCCCGGGACTCGATGGCGTCGATTCGATCGAATCCGCCCGGGGCATTCAGTACCATGGCTTTCATTCCAGAGCCTCCTTTCCTGTCGCGTTAGGGCTGTTGGCCAACGTTTCCCCGCTCGCCGGGAACGTCGGCTTGACCGTTGTCGATCATGGTACGTCACCTGACGCCACACCGATTGCCGGATACTCCATCAGGTTTGCGGCTCCGTGCTTTCGGTCACTTGTTGCCAACCAGGATAACTAGCGATGCTTGTGAAAGAACAGATGCCCACAAAAAAGCCCGGATGCAACACATCCGGGCTTTCTACTGCCGGGCTGAATTATTCGGACGCGGCAATCAGGCTGGCGTTACCGCCGGCTGCGGTGGTATCCACACACAGGTGACGCTCAAGCACGAAGCGCTGATCCAGGTTCTGCTCGGTGACCAGCGGGATCAATACCCCGTCGCGCTGGGCCAGTGCCAGGCGGTAGTCCCGGAGGACCGCCGTTTCAGCCACGCTGACAACGGCGTCAAAACCGTTGGCTTTGGTCAGCGCCTCCGCTTCCAGGATGCCATTCACCCCGACGATCGGCAGGCCAGCCTTGGCGGCTTCGGCCACGGTCTTCTCGACGTCCGGCGCCACAACCACGACCTGGTTGCCTTGGGACAGTGCTACACCGGCCTGCTTCAGGGCGGATTCCGCGTCCGGCCCCAGGCACAGGATGACGCCGCGGGCGTAATCCGTCAGGCGGTTCAGCTCACCGGTCGGTCCCGGCAGATCCTCGGAATGACCATCCAGCGGCGCCGGCACGTCACCGAAGATCGGCTTGAGCAGCTCTTCGCGCCCTTTGGGCTTGGTGGCTTTCTGGCCTGCGGCCTGATCAATCAGCTTCTGCAGTCCTTTGGCGTCAATGCGCTTGGCGCTGTTGTCCAGCGGCTTCTCGATCTTCTCGTTCTTGAGGAAGCGCCGCACGTAGTGCGGACCGCCTGCCTTGGGACCGGTGCCGGACAGCCCTTCCCCACCGAACGGCTGGGAACCGACGATGGCGCCGATCTGGTTGCGGTTGACGTAGGTGTTGCCCACTTTGATGCGGCTGGCAATACGCTCGACCCGGCGATCCACACGGCTATGAATGCCGAACGTCAGGCCGTAGCCCTTGGCGTTAACCGCATCCACGACCTTGTCGATGTCCTTCGCCTGGAACGTAGCGACGTGCAGGACCGGACCGAAGATTTCCTCTTCCATCTCCTCGATGCCGCTGACCTTGATCACGGCCGGCGACACGAAGCGGCCTTTCTCGGGCACGTTCATCGTCTTCAGCAACTGGCCCTTCTTGTCGTACTTGGCGCAGTACTCGGTAATCTTCTTGTGGGCATTGTCATCAATAACCGGGCCGACGTCCGTGGACAGTTGCCAGGGATCGCCAATGCCCAGTTCTTCCATCGCGCCGTAAAGCATTTCCAGCAGGTGGTCGGCGATGTCTTCCTGCACATAGAGCATGCGCAGCGCCGAACAACGCTGGCCGGCGCTCTGGAAGGACGACGCCAGCACGTCACGCACCACCTGTTCCGGCAGCGCCGTAGAATCGACAATCATGGCGTTCAGACCGCCGGTTTCGGCGATCAGCGTGGCGTCCGGCGCCATGTTCTCGGCCATCTTGCGGTTGATGTTCTGTGCCGTTGCCGTAGAGCCGGTGAAGCAGACGCCGGCAATGCGGGCGTCAGAGGTAATAGCCCCGCCCACGGTGCTACCGGTGCCCGGCAGCAACTGCAGTGCGTCTTTCGGGATGCCGGCTTCGTGCATCAGCTGGACCGCTCGATACGCCAGCAGTGACGTGGACTCGGCCGGCTTGGCGATGACTGCATTACCGGCGGCAATGGCGGCCATGATCTGACCGGTGAAGATCGCCAGCGGGAAGTTCCACGGGGAAATACAAACCATCGTGCCGCGGGCGTCGCCGGCATCTTTATAGCGGATCGCTTCATTGGCGTAGAACTGACAGAAGTCCACGGCTTCACGAATTTCCGCAACGGCATCCAGCAGGGATTTACCGGCTTCGCGGGTGGTCAGTGCGAACAGTTCGTGGGCGTGCTCTTCGTACAGATCACCGACCTTGCGCACGCATGCAGCGCGCTCTTCGACCGGTTTGGCCGACCAGCTGTTGAAGCCATCCTGGGAGGCGTTGATGGCCACCTCCACATCGGCGTCCGATGAATAGGTGATGTGGCCCACCAAGTCTTCCGGATCCGCCGGGTTGCGGACCACCTGGACTTCAGCGCCAACCGGTTCGCCGGCGGTAATCGGACCGCCTTTCCAGCGATGGGTCTTGAACGGTGCGCGACCCTGTTCAATTTCCTCGATGGTGACTGGATCTGTGATGTCCCAGCCCTTGGAGTTGCGGCGCTGCTTGCCGAAGAGGTCGGCCGGCCGCACGATCGCCTTACTGGAGATGTTTTCCCCCATGGCTTCGACCGTATCGATCGGGTCCTTGGCGATTTCTTCCGGGGTAATCCGGGTGTCGACAATCTGGTTCACGAAGGAGCTGTTAGCGCCGTTTTCCAGAAGACGACGTACCAGATAGGCCAACAAGTCCTGGTGGGCACCCACCGGTGCGTAAATACGGCAAGGCACGCCACTGTCCTTCAGCACCTGATCGTGCAGGGATTCACCCATGCCGTGTAGACGCTGGAATTCGAAGCGATCCCGATCCACATCCTTGGCCAGCTCCAGAACCGCGGAAACAGAATGCGCATTGTGGGTCGCAAACTGCGGATAGATGCGGTCCGTCATGCCCAGCAGCTGTTTGGTACACGCCAGGTAGGACACATCACTGCAGGCTTTGCGGGTGAAGACCGGGAAGCCGCTCAGGCCCATGACCTGGGCGCGCTTGATCTCGGCATCCCAGTAGGCGCCTTTCACCAGGCGCACCATGATGCGGCGGTCCAGCTTGGCGGACAGCGCATAGAGCCAGTCCAGCACGTGGGACGCCCGCTTGCCGAAGGCCTGGACGACCACACCGAAGCCGTCCCAGCCGGCCAGTTCCGGATCGGACAAAATCGCTTCGATCACGTCGAGCGACAGGTCCAGGCGATCCGCCTCTTCCGCGTCGATATTGAAGCCCATATTGGCTTTAGCCGCTTTCTTGGCCAGCTCCAGGGCGCGGGGCATCAGCTCGTTCATGACGCGTTCTTTCTGGCCGTATTCGTAACGGGCCAGCAGCGCGGACAATTTGACGGAGATGCCGGGATTGGTCCGCACATCGCCTTTGCAATTCTTGGCAATCGCGTCGATGGCGTCGGAATAGGCGTTGTAATAGCGAACGGCGTCCGCATCGGTACGCGCGGCTTCGCCCAGCATGTCGTAGGAGTAGGTGTAGCCACGGGCCATGTAGCTCTTGCCGTTGTCCTGGGCTTCTTCGATATCGCGGCCCAGCACGAACTGGCGGCCCATCTCTTTCATGGCCTGGCCGGCCACGGTTCGCACCACGGGTTCGCCCATGCGCTTGACCATTTTGCGCAGGGTTTCGCCCACGGTCTGGCGCTCGGAATCCTTCAGCAGGTTGCTGGTCATCAGCAGGGCCAGCGTGGTGGAGTTGATCAGGCCGGACGCGGCCTTGCCCACGTGAGCGCCCCAGTTCCCGGAGGTAATCTTGTCTTCGATCAGCGCATGGATGGTGGTGTTGTCCGGCACACGCAGGAGCGCTTCCGCCAGGCACATCAGCGCAACGCCTTCCTTGGTGGTCAGACCGTACTCGGCAAGGAACTTCTCCATGATCGTGGGGCGCGCGTTGCTGCGAACATCACGCACCAGATCGGCGGCGCGGGCAGTAATCGCCTCACGCTCGGCCTTGGACAACTGGGCGTCAGCAATCAGCTCACGGATGACTTTATACTCGTCGGCCAGGTAGTACTGGCGGATCGCCTGGCGGCTCTCAATGAGCGATGGAGTCGTTGATTGCTGCGGTTTCATAGCTGTCACCTCGTCATTGTTCGTCTCTCGTTGCATTCTACCGAGAGAGACGGAGTCATTTTTCCTATTAAAACCATTTGCATGCGACGGTTTATCTTTTTTCAACCTTCTACATTGCTGCATTTCCTGGACAAAAAGTTAAAAACAGGAAATGTGGCCTTTACCTATACCAGAGCGTGCCAATGATCGTGTGTCAGGCCACTTCAGTGCCCAGTTCCCGCAGGACTCCGTGAGCAACAGAAAATACTGCACAATCAATGACATTCGTCGCTTGCATATCCGCCAGCATCTGTTGCCAGCGTTGTATCTGCGTTTGCTTCACGTCGTGCCAGACGGCAAGCATCTGTTGAGGCGTTCCCGCCTTGTCACTGGTATGGAAAACACTGGCGGTCAGGTTGCGGAGCTGATGATCCAGCTCATCCCGGTAATGACTGGTAGCAAGTGACTGCCAGTGCCCCTTGGCACGGAAGGCCCGCATCTGACGATCCAGCCACGTCAGTTTCAGGCCCTCACCCAGTGAGAAGTAGACTTCAGCCACTGCGGACAACGGCTGATCGAACTGTCGCGCAACCTCGATGATGTCCAGCAGCCAATAGCGACTCTCGATCGAGGCGCAGTAGGCAGCCAGATTATCGGGTACGGACTTGTCTACATAATAAGCATAGCGTTCTTTCCAGCGACTTTCCGGGATCACCGCCTGAAGCGCTTTGACCGAGGTCACCACCTCGGCGAGCGACGGCGAATAGCGCGCCTCGCAGGCGGCGGCGTCGAGCCCTTCGGGCCGATTGCGTAAAATCCAGGTGGTGCTGCGTGTCACCAGCCGGATCAGATCCCGGAACAGCTCCAGTTGCACGCTGGACGGGATCTGGCCATCCAGCGCTTCGATTGCGGCCCATTGGGCGTCTACCCCGTAGATACGCATGGCAATGCGGTAGGCGATCACCACTTCGTCCATATCCGCTCGGGCGGTGTGCAGGATTCGGTCGATCCACGTGATGCCCATCCGGTTGATCAGGTCGTTGGCCAGCTGGGTTGCGGTAATGTCCGCACGCAGCGGGTGATGGTGGATCGCGTCCGGGAAGGTCTCGCGCATGGAGGCGGGGAACGCGCTGAACAGGGCATCCAGGAACCGGTCGTCCAGAACCCGGGGCGACGCCTGCAGGGACTGCTCCAGCTCCAGCTTGGCGTAGGAAATCAGGACGGCCAGTTCCGGTCGGCTCAGTCCACCGCCATGCTCGCGGCGCTCCTGCAGGGCCTCATCATCCGGCAGAAACTCCAGTGCCCGGTCGAGCCGGCCATCGGATTCCAGGCGCCGTATCAGGCGTTCGCACTCGTCCAGGCCGGCCATACCGCCCGCATCGGCGATACTCAACGCCATCGCCTGACGGTAGTTGTTCTTGAGAACCAACTGCGCCACTTCCGGGGTCATCTCGCGCAACAGGCGGTTGCGCTGGTCCATGCTCAGCGCACCGTCGCGGACCTGCGCATTGAGCAGGATTTTCATGTTCACTTCGTGGTCAGAGCAGTCGACGCCGCCGGCATTGTCGATAAAGTCCGTATTCGCCGCGCCGCCACGACGGGCAAAGTCGATACGCGCCCGCTGGGTAAAGCCCAGGTTACCGCCCTCGCCCAGAACCCGGCAGCGCAGCTGGTTGCTGTCCACCCGGACCGGGTCGTTGGTTTTGTCGCCGACGTCCTCGTGGGATTCGCCCGGTGCCTTGACATAGGTGCCGATGCCACCGTTCCAGATCATGTCCACGGGGGCTTTCAGCAACGCACTGATCAGGTCGTTCGGGGCCATGCGGCCAGCTTTAATGCCCAACGCTTTGGCCATCGGCTTGGAGACGGGAATGGACTTGAGGGCGCGCGAAAATACGCCACCGCCCTCGCTGATCTTCGCGGCGTCGTAGTCCGCCCAACTCGAACCGGGCAGCTCGAACAGGCGCTGACGTTCTTTGAAGGAAACGGCCGCGTCCGGGGTCGGATCGACAAAGATATGCAGGTGATTGAAGGCGCCGACCAGTCGGATCTTGTCCGACAGCAGCATGCCATTGCCGAAAACGTCCCCGCCCATGTCCCCGATGCCGACGACGGTAAACGGATCGGATTGGGTGTCGATGCCTTTCTCGAGGAAGTGCCGCTTCACCGATTCCCAGGCACCACGGGCGGTGATCCCCATTTTCTTGTGGTCGTAGCCCTCGCTGCCGCCGGAAGCAAAGGCGTCGCCCAGCCAGAAGCCATAATCGCTCGCCAGACGGTTGGCGATGTCCGAGAAGGTGGCGGTTCCCTTATCGGCGGCGACTACCAGGTAGGGATCGTCGTCATCGTGCCGCACGACGGCTTTCGGCGGCACGATGGTGCCGGCATCCAGATTGTCGGTCAGATCCAGCAGGCCGCGGATGAAGGTCTGGTAGCAGGCGATGCCCTCTTCCTGCAGTGCCGCCCGGGAGGGATCGGCCGGCGGCTGCTTGACGATGAAGCCGCCTTTGGCGCCCACCGGGACGATGACCGAGTTCTTGACCTGCTGGGCCTTCATCAGCCCGAGAATCTCGGTGCGATAGTCTTCCGCGCGGTCCGACCAGCGCAGGCCGCCCCGGGCCACCGGTCCCGCCCGCAGATGCACCCCTTCCACCCGGGGCGAATAGACGAAGATCTCGAATCGTGGGCAGGGCTTGGGCACATCCGGAATGGTCTGGGGGTCGATCTTGAAGGACACGTATGGCTTGAACTGCCCGTCTTCCTGCTGGTAGAAGTTGGTTCGGGAGATCGCCTTGATCAGCACGAAGAAGCGCCGCAGGATGCGATCGTCATCCAGGCTTTCAACGCCTTCCAGGGCGGCCAGGATCGCCTGCTCCACCTCCGCTTCCTGCTTTGCACGCTGTTTGGGTTTGGCAATATCCGGCTGGAATCGTACCTGGAACAACCGGATCAGCTGGACGGTAATGTCCACGTGACGACACAGGGTCTCCGCCAGGAAATGCTGACTGAAACCAAAGCGCAACTGCTTGACGTAGCGTGCGAAGGCCCGCAGGACGGACACTTCACGCCACCCCAGCCCCGCCACCAGGATCAACCGGTTAAAGGTGTCGTTCTCGGCGAAGCCGTTCCAGATTTCCCGGAAGGCCTCCTGCAGAAGGCCCCGGGTGGCGTCATCTCCGGCGCTCGCCGGCTCGCCCAAGACCTCCACAGTAAAGTCGCTGATACCAAAGACTTTTCCGTCGCTACGCTCGATCACGTAGGGATGCTCGTCGAGCACGCGCATGCCCAGGTTTTCGAGCAGGGGCACCACGTCGGAAAGAATCACCGGCTTGCCGCTGCTGTAGAGTTTGAACGACAGGGTGTTGCCGTCCTGATCCCGATCGGCGTGGAAGCGCATCGGCACATCGGCGCTGACGGCGATGGACTGGAGCTCGGCCACATCGTTAACCGCGGCTGCGCTGGAGAAGCGGTTCCGATAGCCCGTCGGAAAGGCGTTGGCGTAGAGCGTACCGTTGAACTCGCCCATTTTTTTGCCGAAAGCGTCCATCAGCCCCTTCCGGAATTCATCATCCCAGGAGCGCGTCTGCGCCATCATGCCGGAGACCATTTGCCGTAATCGGGCCCAGCTTTCCGCATCCTGGCGGTCGTCTTCCATGGCGGCGGCGAGTTGTTCAAGCAGGGTGTTCGGGGATGGCGGTCGGCTGTCTGTCATCAGGCATCTCCGGAGAAAGCCGGTGAATATAAAGGGTGAAGCCAGGCGTCTGTGCGGCAGAGATCGCGTGGCTGCGAACGTCCCTCTGTGGACGCTCTCGCCTGACACGCTTCCTACCGCGCAGACTCATAGCCCACAGTATAGGCAATCGCTCGAAGTCGCTTTACCCATTTAGTTTTATTGCGCAGCCGGTTTGTTTATATTTAGCACTTTCGCTAGCCATAAATCTTACCGGGACGAAACATCATGGGCGAACTGGACAGAATTGATCACTCCATCATGCGCGAATTGCAAAAGAACGCCCGGATCACCGTGACGGAGCTGGCTTCCCGGGTGGGTCTGTCCAAAACGCCCTGCCAGGTCCGCATGCGGCGCCTGGAAGAACAGGGCTACATCACAGGCTATACGGCGATGATCAACCAGACAAAACTGGGCCAGAGTCACATCGCCTTTGCACAGGTCACGCTGAGTGACACCAGCAGTAAATCCCTGGCGGCGTTTAATGAAGCCATCCGGCAAATGTCGGCGGTGGAGCAATGCCACATGATCGCCGGCAATTTTGACTATCTGTTGAAAGTCCGCACACGGGACATGGCCGAATACCGCCACGTCCTGGGTGAACAGATCTCCGCCCTGCCCCATGTCCTGCAGACCAGCACCTTCGTGGTCATGGAAAACGTCAAGGACTGAACCGGGCGACCGGCGCCGATTCAAACGCCCCTTTGAACGTATCCGCTCGGCATTTCTTCATATAGATATCGGTGGAACGGCTCAGTTCCAAACAACCGGGCCGTTCTCAAATGGGTCCGACCGACAGTTCCATGCCCCACGGGAATCCCGACCCCGTACCTGCCTCACGCCCCTGGGCTCCACCTGAAAGCGGTTCCTACCGCTACGAAATGACACCGCCTGACATTGACCGAAAAAAACGATTCTGTGGCCTGTTGCACCATCGTCAGCGGCATGAAACCGACCTACGCTTGCAGGATCTAATAATAAAGATTGAGGAACGAGACGCATGGGCGACACCACGCCACATATCGTGATTGTCGGTACGGGATTCGGCGGCCTGGGGATGGCCATCCAACTCAAGAAAGCCGGTATCGAGAACGTGACACTGCTGGAAAAAGCGGGCAGCGTCGGCGGCACCTGGCGAGACAACACCTACCCCGGTGCTGCATGTGATGTGCAATCTCACCTGTACTCCTTTTCTTTCGAACCCAAAAGCGACTGGACCCGCAAATTCGGGCTTCAGCCGGAGATCCGGGCCTACCTCGAGCATTGCGCCAGCAAGTACGGCTTGCGGGATCATATCCGCTTTAACACCGAAGTCACCGACGCACAGTTCGACAAGACATCCGGTACCTGGACCATCGAAACCGCCGGCGGCGAATCCATTTCCGCTCAGGTGCTGATTACCGCCTGCGGTCAGTTGAACCAGCCGGCGATGCCGAGCATTGAAGGCATCGATCGTTTTCAGGGAAAAGTCTTCCACTCGGCCCGCTGGGATCACGACTACGACCTCACTGGCAAGCGGGTCGCGGTGATCGGCACCGGCGCCAGCGCCATCCAGTTCGTGCCGCAAATTATCTCGAAGGTGACCTCCCTCAAACTGTTCCAGCGGTCCGGCGCCTGGGTCCTGCCCAAGCCGGATCGGCCCTTCACCGGACTTGAACAGTGGCTCTTCGGCCACTTTCCTCTGGTCGACCGCAGCTACCGCAACCTGATCTATTGGCGCAATGAAAGCCGGGCCCTCGGTTTTACCCGTTTCGGCTTCCTGCTGAACGCCTTCAAATGGCTCGCAAAGCGCGAAGTGCGCCGGCGGGTGCGGGATCCGGAGAAGCGGAAGAACCTGATTCCGGATTACCCCATCGGCTGCAAACGGATCCTGATCTCCAACGACTGGTATCCGGCCATTGACCAGGATCACCTTGAGCTGATGACGGATCCCATCGATCGCGTTGAATCCGATGCGGTCGTCACGAAAGACGGCAGCCGGCACCCGGTCGACACCCTGATTTTCGGAACGGGCTTCAAGGCCACGGACTTCCTCACACCCATAACCATCACCGGTCTGGACGGGTTGGACCTGAACGACGCCTGGCGAGAGGGCGCCGAAGCCTACAAGGGCATCAGCGTGGCCGGTTTCCCCAACCTGTTCATGCTGTATGGCCCCAACACGAACCTGGCGCACAGTTCCATCGTGTTCATGCTCGAGTCCCAGATTCATTATGTGATGCAGTGCGTGAACAGGCTCAAGGATCCCGGCCTACACTTCATGGACGTCAAAGCCCAGCGTCAGCAAACCTATAATGAGGGTGTCCAGAGAGCGCTGACCCACAGTGTCTGGGAGGCCGGGTGCAACTCCTGGTACAAGACGGCCTCCGGCAAGAATACCGTCAACTGGCCCGGTTTTACGTTCAGCTACCGACTGATGACCCGCAAGCTGGACCTGCAGGATTATGAGCTGTATCCCAGACCTGCACGGTAAGCCACTGACAGAACAGTGAGAGAGACATGAATAATAACTACGACTACGACTTCATCATCATTGGGTCAGGCTTCGGTGGCAGCGTCAGCGCCTGTCGCCTGAGCGAGAAAGGCTATCGCGTGCTGGTGGTTGAACAGGGCCGGCGCTGGACGCCGGAAAACCTCCCCAAGACCAGCTGGAAGTTCTGGGATTATCTGTGGCGCCCGGTGGCCGGCCTCAAGGGTTTCCTGAGCCTTCGTCTGTTCCGCCACGTCATGATCCTGCACGGCAATGCCGTAGGCGGCGGCTCCATCACCTACGCTCAGACCCTGCTGGTACCGCCGAATTCGGTCTGGCGCGAGGGCAATTGGGCCGGTCTCGATAACTGGGAAGAGGTCATGCCGGAGCACTACGCCCGGGCGAAACAAATGCTGGGCGTCACCCGTAACCGGCGCCCGGCACTGGCAGACGAAAAACTCCGGGACATGGCCCGGGTCGCCGGCGTGGAAGACAGCTTCTACTACACCGACGTGGGGGTGTTTTTCGGGGATGACAACGATGCCCAGGGTACCGAATATCCGGATCCCTACTTCGGCGGCGAAGGCCCCGCCCGCAATTCCTGCATCGCCTGTGGCGGCTGCATGGTGGGCTGTCCCTACAACGCCAAGAACACGCTGGACAAGAACTATCTCTACTTGGCTGAGCGTCGTGGCGCTGAAGTCCGCGCCGAAACGCAGGTGGTGGACGTCAAACCCCTGGGCAGCACGGACGGCGCGGACGGGTACGAAGTGATCACGGTGCCCACGTTCGCCCGTGGCCACAAACCGGAAACACGTATCACCGCACAACAGGTCATCGTATCCGGGTCGTCACTGGGCACCCAGGAACTGCTGTTCAAGCTGAAGGACAAAGGCTCGCTGCCGAATATCTCCGACGATCTGGGCAACCGGGTCCGCACCAACTCCGAATCCATCCTCGGCGTGCGTTATCCCGGCACCAAGGAAGACCTGTCCAAAGGCATCGCCATCGGCTCCGGTATCTACATCGACCAGCACACCCACATCGAGGCGGTGCGTTACCCGGACGGGTCCAATCTGCTGAGCAGCCTGCTGACGGTATTGACCGGCGGCCGTCCGGGGCCGGTCCGCATTCTCTACTGGCTGGGCGCGGTACTGCGCCTGTTGGTCAAGCGCCCCGTGGCCGGCTTCCGCAGCCTGCTGCCCTGGCGGTTTTCCCGTGAAACGGTGATTTTCCTGGTCATGCAGACCATCGAAGGGCACATCAACATGCGCTGGAAGCGGCCCTGGTACTGGCCCTTCTCCAAGACGCTGACCAGCCACGGCGATCGCATCCCGACCTTTATCCCCGAAGCCAACGACTTTACCCGGAAGGCAGCCGAAGCCACCGGCGGCGTGGGCCTGAGTTCGTTCTCTGAAATCAGCTTCAACGTTCCTATGACGGCCCACTGTATGGGCGGTTGCGCCATGGCGGACAGCCCGGATAAAGGCGTGATCGATGCGCAGAACCGGGTGTTCAACTACAAGAATCTGTATATCGTGGACGGCTCGATGCTCTCGGCCAACCTGGGGGTCAATCCCAGCCTGACCATTACCGCATTGGCGGAACGGGCCATGAGCTTTATTCCGCCCAAGAACGCTATTGCCATTGAAAGTGAAGCAACCGAGGAAGCGCCCGCAGGCGTGAAATAGCCCTCGCCAAACAGACTGGAACGTCCCGGCTCAGGGGCGTTCCAGCAGCTCCATGAACAGATCCCGCGCCCGATTGGCCCGGCCGTGGGACCGGGTAATGGCCGTCACTTCCAGCGCATAGTGTTTGGTGTCCGGCACCAGCGCCTGCAGCTCCCCATCCGCCACCTGTCGCTCGACGTAGCTGTCCGGCATAAACCCGATGTAGGCGCCGGAGAGAATCATGGCGAGGCGCGCCTCATAGAAATACGAAATCGCGGCCTTGTTCATGTCCGCCAACTGCGCCCCCACTTCGGGGCTGGTGTGAATACCTGCGTGTACCACCTTGCTGCCCAACACCCGATCCAGCAGGTCATGAGACGGAGCCGCATCGAACAGGGGGTGGGTACGGCTGCAGTACAAGTGGCATTGATCCACGTACAGGGTTTGATAATCCAGACCCGAGAGCTGTCGGTGCAGCGGGATAAAACCGATGTCCGCTTCGTCGTTGAGGATCATGCGCTCGATGTCGTTCAGGGCTTTGACATCCAGCAACACGTTCACATCCGGCGCGGTCTCCGAAAAACGGGCAATGGTTTCCGGCAGGCGTGACTGCGGGTCCATGCAAATGGCGTCGCTGGCGATGATTCTCAGCTCGCCCGTCAACGAGACGTGCAGCGCGTTGACGCCCGAACGGAAGCTTTCCAGGGCCGAGAACAGTCCCTTCATCAACTCGTAGACTTCGATCCCCTCCTCGGTCAGCGAAAAGCCGCCCCGCCCTCTGCGACATAGTTTGAGATCGAGTCGTTCCTCCAGGTTGGCGATGTGGATGCTGATGGTCGACCGCCCAATACTCAGCTCGCTCTCGGCTGCCGCGAAGCCACCGCACTCGACAACCGCCTCGAACACCTTGAGCAGCCGGATCTCGTAATCCCCGACCTGCCCCAGCTTGACCTTCAGATCCTTCTTCATTGTTTGACAGTTCTCAACGTATAGATCGAAACATACTTATTTATCACACAAACACGCCGGATTACCATCTCCCCATTGCCATAAATCCGTGAGCTCAGGCAGCTCGCCAAACCGATGGGACACTGTTATGACGCTGAAACTGGATCATCAGGACCTGTTCCGCCAGCAGGCCTACATCAACGGCCAGTGGGTCAACGCGACCAAAAACCACACGTTTCCGGTGTTCAACCCCAGCACGGGCGACAAGATCGCCGACGTGCCGGACCTGGGCGCCGTCGAGACAACAACGGCCATTGATGCCGCCGACGCCGCCCTCAAGCCCTGGCAGGCTCTGACCGCCAAACAACGCGCCGCCCACCTACGCCGCTGGTTCGATCTGATCATGGCGCACCAGGACGACCTGGCCCGGATCATGACCACCGAGCAGGGCAAGCCGTTTGCCGAAGCCCGCGGTGAAGTCGCCTACGGGGCGTCGTTCGTGGAGTGGTTCGCCGAGGAAGCGAAGCGCATCTACGGCGATGTCATTCCGGCCCATGGCGATGACAAGCGACTGGTCACCATCAAACAGCCGATCGGTATCGTCGCGGCCATCACACCCTGGAACTTCCCCATTGCGATGATCACCCGCAAAGTGGCGCCGGCCCTGGCCGCCGGCTGCACGGTGGTCATCAAACCGGGCGAGGACACGCCATTGAGTGCCCTGGCCCTGGCCGAACTGAGTCACCAGGCCGGTATCCCCGCCGGAGTCATCAATATCGTGCCCACGCTGCAGGCGCCGGAAGTCGGCCGCGTGCTGTGCGAGGACAGCCGTGTTCGCAAGCTGTCGTTCACCGGCTCGACCCCGGTGGGCAAGCTGTTGATGCGCCAGTGCGCGGATACGGTCAAAAAGGTGTCCCTGGAGCTGGGGGGCAACGCGCCCTTCATCGTCTTTGACGATGCCGATGCGGACGCCGCCGTTGCCGGGCTGATCGCGTCCAAGTTCCGCAACGCCGGGCAAACCTGCGTCTGCACCAATCGAATCCTGGTTCAGGACGGCATTCACGATGTGTTCGTTGAAAAGCTCAACGCGGCGGTTCGCCAGCTGAAAGTCGGTGATGGCTTTGGTGACGGCATCACGATTGGCCCGCTGATCAACGACAAGGCCGTTGCCAAGGTCCGGGGCCTGGTGGACGACGCCCTTTCCGCAGGCGCGAAGATCACCCAGCAGGATCCCAACACCCCGGACAACCCGAATTTCTATCCGCCGACCGTGGTGACCGGCGTCACGCCGTCCATGCGGATTGCACAGGAAGAAATCTTTGGCCCGGTGGCAACCGTTTTCCGCTTTACCGATGAAGACGAAGCGGTGGCGCTGGCCAACGACACGCCGTTCGGGCTGGCGGCCTACTTCTACAGCCGTGACATCGGCCGGGTCTGGCGCGTGGCCGAAGCCCTGGAGTACGGCATGGTCGGCATTAACGAAGGGCTGATCTCCACCGAACTGGCACCGTTCGGTGGCATCAAGGAATCCGGCATCGGCCGCGAAGGTTCGCGCTACGGCATCGATGACTTTGTAGAAATCAAATACCTGTGTATGGGCGGCATCCGCTGAGCCCGGTTATTGAAGGAGACACACGCTATGTCCAACCAATCCCTGCACGATCGCCGCGCCCAGGCCATGGCCCAGGGCCAGGGTGCCCTGCATCCGGTCTACGTCGACAAGGCGTTGAACGCGGAAATCTGGGATGTCGAAGGCAACCGCTTCATCGACTTCGGCGCGGGTATTGCCGTCAACAATACCGGTCATAATCACCCGAAGATCCGGGCCGCGGTTCAGGCCCAGGTGGAGCGCTTCAGCCACACCTGTCTGATGGTAACGCCCTACGAGTCGGCCGTGGATCTGTCCGAGAAGCTCAACGCGGCGGCGCCGGGCGACACGCCGAAGAAAAGCATCTTCGTGACCACCGGCGCCGAGGCGGTGGAGAACTGCGTGAAAATCGCCCGTTCCTACACCGGTCGGCCCGGCGTCATCGCCTTCAATGGCGGCTTCCACGGCCGGACCAACATGACCATGGGGCTGACCGGTAAGGTCAAGCCCTACAAGGCCGGCTTCGGCCCCTTCCCGGGTGAGATTTTCCATGCGCCCTACCCGAACGCCTACCACGGCATCTCGATGGCCGATTCACTGGCGGCGCTGGACGACCTGTTCACTTGTGATATCGAGCCGAACCGCGTTGCGGCGATCATCATTGAACCGGTCCAGGGCGAAGGCGGTTTCTATGCCGCTCCGACGGCTTTCATACAGGCGCTGCGCACCCTGTGTGACCAGCACGGCATCCTGCTGATTGCCGACGAGATCCAGACCGGCTTCGCCCGCACCGGCCGAATGTTTGCGACGGAATACGCCGGCATCGAACCGGACCTGATGACCATGGCCAAGGGCATTGCCGGCGGCTTCCCGATCGCCGCCGTCGTCGGCAAGGCGGAGATCATGGATCAGCCTGGCCCAGGCGCACTGGGTGGCACCTACGGCGGCTCCCCCATCGGCTGTGCCGCCGGCCTGGCGGTGCTGGACGTGATCAAGGAAGAGAACCTGATCGAACGTGCGGTCGCCATTGGCGAACGCATGACCGGTCGCCTGAAGCAGCTCCAGAGTCGCTTCCCGCAGCGCATTGGCGAGGTCCGCAACCTGGGCGCCATGATCGCGATGGAGCTGGTGGTGGATGGCGATGCCAGCAAGCCCGACGCCGAATTGACCAAGGCCCTGATCGGCGAAGCCCGCCAGCATGGGTTGATCCTGCTGTCCTGCGGCATTCGCGGCAACGTTATTCGTTTCCTGCCGGCACTGACCATCAGTGACGATCTGATTGACGAAGGCATGGATCGCCTGGATGAGGCTTTCGCGGCCCTGAGTTAATCCTTCCGCCGGCGCTTCGGCGCCGGCCTTTTTTATCCCTCCCAGCAAGACGCCATCGCCGAAAAACAGTCGGCACATCCCCTGTTCAATCTCTGCTCACCTCCCTGGCAGCCCTTGCGCGCACGGCTTTTGCGCATGAACGCACCTCCCTGCGCCACGCTGGTTCACTCCTGCATTCGTTGCTCTCCCAAAATATACCCAGGGGGGTATATCACGGGATTGTCACTTCTCCGTAACGTTGTATCCAAGCCAACACTGAACCGGCGAGCCGTCAGAACAGCCGGTCAAGATTCAACGATGTTTTCGGGAGCAACACCGTGCTTACAACGTCACATACCAACTCCTACTACGCGGCGTCCGCGAACGACAAGACCGTTCGCCCGACCCTGCAGGGTCACATCAAGGCGGACATCTGCGTTATCGGCGCCGGCTTTACCGGCATGTCCACGGCCCTGCATATGGCCGAGAAAGGCTACAAGGTGGTGGTGCTGGAAGGCAGCCGTATCGGATTCGGCGCTTCCGGCCGCAACGGCGGGCAGATCGTCAACAGCTACAGCCGCGACATCGACTTCATCGAACGCAACTACGGTGAAAAAGTCGGCGCGGAAATGGGCCGGATGGCCTTCGAAGGCGGCCGCATCCTGCGCCGTTTCGTCAAAGACTACAACATTCAATGCGACCTGAAAGAAGGCGGTATTTTCGCGGCCTGCAATGGCAAACAGTTCGATGAACTGGTCGAAAAGAAAAAGCTGTGGGAGGCCCACGGTCACGAACAACTCGAACTGCTGGACCAGAACGCCATTCGCGAGCACATCGGCTCCGATCGTTACACCGGCGGCCTGATTGACCATAGCGGCGGGCATTTTCATCCGTTGAACCTGGTACTGGGCGAAGCGGCGGCCGTCGAATCCCTGGGCGGCACCATCTACGAGAACTCCCCGGCCCTGCGGATTCGTGAGGGTGACAAGCCGGTGGTGCACACCGAGGAAGGCTGTGTGGAAGCCGACTACGTGCTGGTGGCCGGCAACGCCTACCTCAACGGTCTGCTGCCCGAGCTGGAGTCCAAGGCAATTCCGTGCGGCACCCAGATCATCACCACGGAGCGGCTGCCGGAAGCCGTCCAGAAGCGCCTGCTCCCGAAAGACAACTGCGTCGAGGACTGCAACTACCTCCTCGACTACTTCCGCCTGTCCGGCGATGGCCGGCTGATCTACGGCGGCGGCGTCACCTACGGTGCTCGTGAGCCGGGCAAGGTCGAATCCCTGATCGTTCCGAAGATGCTCAAGACGTTCCCGGAGCTGAAGAACGTGAATGTGGATTACGCCTGGACCGGCAATTTCCTGTTGACGCTGATGCGCCTGCCCCAGTTCGGCCGCATCGGCAGCAACGTCTATTACGCGCAAGGCTACAGCGGCCACGGCATCACCTGCACGCACCTGGCGGGCAAGGTGATCAGTGACGCGATCCAGGGCCAGGCGGAGCGGTTCGATATTTTCGCCGGCCTGCCCCAGTACAAATTCCCCGGCGGTCGGGCGATGCGAATCCCGCTGACCGCCATGGGCGCCTGGTTCTACAACCTGCGCGACCAGCTCGGCTTTTGATTTCTCCTGCTGATGAGGCCCCGCTGATGAACGCCTGAAGCGTCTCTGCGCACTCAGGACTCCGTCAGAGGCTCCATAACAAAAACCGTGGTGCAAAGGCGCTGACCCGGTGAAATCGAATTGCCATAAACCCCGCGGTGACGGCTCTCATCGCGGCTCCATAAAAAAGCAAGAGACGGGTAATATAATGACTGATGACACGATGCGTACCCAAAGCGGGATCACACCGGGGGATGACGGCTTGACGGACAGCCCCGGTCAGAAAACGTTCTATTCCATAGTCGGCTACGGCGCCATCCTGGCCGCCTTCGCTTATATGTCCACCTGGCATGTCGAAGGCGATTCATACGGTGTTTTGAGTTTGCT
Source organism: Marinobacter mangrovi (assembly GCF_016798325.1). Lineage (GTDB taxonomy): Bacteria > Pseudomonadota > Gammaproteobacteria > Pseudomonadales > Oleiphilaceae > Marinobacter_A > Marinobacter_A mangrovi. Next base: position 784,252 of record NZ_JAERVO010000001.1, on the reverse strand, counting down.
GCCGTCCCTGTTGATTGTTCTCGTCGCCGTCAAAACCAAACGCCCCCTGGAATCCATCTTCGCCGGTATCATCGCCGGCTCCCTCCTGATCGACCCCACCAACCTGTTCAGCAGCTTGGGCGACTTGTCGATGAACGTGGTCCAGAACGAGACCATCGCCTGGATTGTGCTGGTCTGCGGCATGATGGGTGGGCTGATCAACATGCTGGAGCGCGGCGGCAGCGTACTGAGTTTCGGCGACATGCTGGCCAAGCGCATCAAGACCAAGCGCGGCACGATGCTGACCACGTCATTCCTGGGTCTGGCGGTCTTTATCGACGACTACCTGAATTCCCTGGCGGTGTCCGCGTCCATGAAGACGCTGACGGACCGCTTCAAGATTTCCCGTGAGAAACTGGCGTTCCTGGTGGATTCCACTGCCGCACCGGTCTGCATCCTGGTTCCGATTTCCACCTGGGCGGTTTACTTTGGCGCGCTGCTGGAAGAGAACGGCGCGGCCGCTGACGGCCAGGGCATGGCGCTCTACATCGAATCGATTCCCTACATGGCCTATGGCTGGGCCGCTTTGATCGTCGTTTTCCTGGTCGCCATGGGCATCCTCAAGGACTTCGGCCCGATGAAGAAGGCCGAGGAACGCGCCAGTAAAGGCCAACCGATTCCCGATGGCGTCGAAGATCTGGGTTTTGATACCAGCAACGTCCGTCGCACTTCGACGACTGTGGGCCTGATGAATTTCCTGCTGCCGATGGCCGTGCTGATCATCGCCAGCGTCTACTACGACATCGATCTGCTGCTGGGTGCCCTGGTGGCGTCCATCTTCACCATGGTGCTGTACTTCTGGCAACGCCTGATGACCTTCGGCGAGCTGACCGATTCCATGCTGGACGGTTTCAAGGTCATGCTGCATCCGATCGCCGTCGTGTGCGCCGGCTTTATGGTCAAGGCCATCAACGATGAGCTGGGCATGACCACCTACATCATCGACACCATCACGCCATACCTGTCACCGGAACTGCTGCCGGCCCTGGTCTTCGCGACGATGGCGGCCGTTGTCTTCTCCACGGGCTCCAGCTGGGGTGTGTTTGTGGTGTCCCTGCCGATCGTGATCCCGATGGCCCATGCCATGGACATGTCCATGCCGCTGACCGTGGGCGCCCTGCTCTCTGCCTCGGCTTTCGGTAGCCACGCCTGCTTCTTCAGTGACTCTACGGTGCTGTCATCCACCGGTTCGGGATGCACACCGATGCAGCACGGTCTGACACAGATCCCGTACGCCATGATTGGCGCGAGCCTGGCGTTTGTGTCCTTCCTGGTGATGGGTTACGCCATCGCCTGACATATCGCACTTGATCGCCGGGCCAGGCCTTCGCGCCTCGCCCGGCTTTTTTGTGTCTGGCTGAAGGGTGTTCCGGATGATTCCTATGGTGCGGCGGGCGATCAGGCTCTCTGAGTCCAAGCCCAACGGACGCCGTCGCTCACGTCGCCTGAGAGGGTGTGCAAGTAGTGGCGGTTTGAAGCCTCTCTCCCCTGGGCGGGAGAGAGGGAGTATCCCTGTGCAAACCGGCAACTTTTGGAATACTTCCTCGGCTTCGAAGGGGGCTGTCGGCAACGCAGGTGCATCCAAAAACGGGCACCTTCGGCGCCTCAGAAGCTAAAGCATCTGCTACATGCTCGAGTGGCTGCTTCAATGTAGCCGACGCTTTAGCTTCGGAGGGCCCAGAAGGGCCCCAGGATAGTGACGCCCAAGATGATTCAATTCGTGAACGACCCAGGATGCAGCAGACAAAAAAAGACCGGCCCAAAAGGCCGGTCGAAGTGGAGACAAGCTATGAATTGAAAAGAGACTTAACGCTGGGCGCCCTGCTGAAGGAACGACGCCATCCAATGAGCCACCTGAAGCGAATCGGTGTGGGCGGACTCGTCATTCAGCCCCACCAGCGCCTCGTCAGCCGCATTCGGCGGGATCGGGTCGTCGCGACGCGACAACAGCAACTGGGTTTCAAACTCGACGTTGAATTCCGGATGCGCCTGCAACGTCAGGATGCGGTTGTCGTACTGCAGCGCCGCAAACGGGCAGAAGGAGGAATAGGCAATCACCTCGGCCTGCTTGGGCTTGCTGAGCACCTGGTCCTGGTGCACGGCGCTCAATGTGAATTGCCCGCCAAGACCGTCCAGCTCCGGCACGTCTTTTTCAAGTTGATAGGTGTGCAGGCCAACACCCCAACCGTCCGGATACCTGTTCACGTCGGCGCCAAACGCTTCCGCCACAATCTGATGACCGAAGCAGATGCCGACCATCGGACGGCCGGTATCGTAAATCTCGAGGATCAGGTCTTTCAGGCGCATCATCCACGGTGTTTTTTCGTACACGTTGGATTTGGAACCGGTAATGATCCAGGCGTCGTGCGCATCCGCGGCGCCCGGGAAAAGGTCGTCCCGGACATCGTAGGTGGTGAAGGTAAAATCGTAGCCGGCCTGACCGAACAGTTTTACGAACATGTCGGCGTAGGAGCCGTGCTTTTCGAGCAGGTCATCCGGGGTGATGCCCGTGGCTAGGATGCCGATTCTCAGACTCATTGGGTACTCCTGGCGTGCGGATCAGGCGCACGCGCTGTCTGGATAAAAAATTCAGAGCAGGCCCAGGTAGGCCTCGTACTCCACATCGGAAATGCGTTCGTTCAAGCGACGACGCTCCTGGCGCTTGGCTTCCGCGTAAACGCGGACAAATTCCTCGCCGAGGTATTCGCGCAGAATCTCGCTCTGGTCGAAACGATTGGTCGCGTCCTGCCATTCACAGGGCAGCGGGTATTCCGGGTTCTCTTCGGCGTAGGCGTCGCCTTCGACCGGTGCGTTGGGCTCGAGCTTGTTATCCATGCCGTAAAGTGCGCCTGCCAGCACGGAGGCCAGCACCAGATACGGGTTGGCATCGGCACCCGACACGCGGTGTTCGATCCGCCGCGCGACGTTGGGGCTTTCCGGTACACGTATCGCGACAGTCCGGTTCTCGTAGCCCCAACTGGCGTGCGTCGGGGCATAGGCGCCGGGCATGAAGCGGCGATAGGAATTCAGGTGTGGCGCAAATACCAGCATGCTTTCAGGCATCAGTTGCATGAGGCCGGCGACAGCGTGGCGCAGCAGTTCGCTGCCCGCGTCCGTGCCGTTGTCGAAGACGTTGTTGCCGTCCTCGTCCAGCAGGCTGAAATGCACGTGGAAACCGTTGCCGCTTTCCTCGGCATAGGGCTTCGCCATGAAGGTGGCGGAATAGCCATGGCGACGCGACACACCGCGCACCAGGCGCTTGAACAGGATCGCCTGATCGCCGGCGTTCAACGGATCGGCTACGTGGTTGAGGTTCACCTCGAACTGGCCGGGGCCCATTTCGGCAATGATGGTGTCCGCGCCAATGCCCTGTGCCTGGCAGGCTGCCCGGACATCAGCGAAGAACGCCTCGAACCCGTCCATCTCTTCAACGGCGTAGCCTTCGGTGTTCGACAGGCGCCGGCCCTTACCGTCCGCCAGCGCTGGCGGAATCGGGCGCTGGGTGCTTTCGGATTCAGCATCCATGAGATAAAACTCAAGCTCGGTGGCCATGACCGGAGTCAGGCCCTGTTCAGCAAAGCGATCCACCATGCGCTTGAGCACCTGGCGTGGATCGGCTTCAAACGGTGAGCCGTCCGGGTTGAACATCATGGCCAGCATCTGGTCCCGGGGTGCTTCCGACCAGGGTACGGGTATCGGATCTTCCGTGACGGGCATGCAAACGCCATCGCTGTCGCCGGTTTCAAAGACCAGCCCGTTTTCCAGCACGTCGGCCCCCCAGAAATCGAAGCCAACCACGGAACGAGGCAGTTTGAGCCCTTCCTTGCGCGCCTTTTTCAGTCCGCTGGCGGGCATGCGTTTTCCGCGTAGATTGCCGTTCAGGTCCGTAATAAACAGGTCCAGGTCACGGTGCTTGTCCTGATTCTTGTTAATGGTCATACGCTTCACTCTTGAACGCTTTTTCGAAAGTCAGACCTTCACGATATCCCATCGCCAGTGGCGTGTATCTATCACCCGGGGGGTATGTGAGGCCGTTCATGCCGCCGTTTTACCCTCCCGGACACATATACCCTTAGGGGTATATCCCCCCAATCACGACATTCCCTATGGTTAACCTGGACCCTGACCCCGCCGCGTCCGAAATAACGCTGCGAGCACTTTCACCCCTCTGGAGGCTGTCATGCCGTACACAACAACAAACCCAACGTCCGGAAACGCGGTGCGCGAATTGGACGCCCGCTACCACCTGCACCCCTTTACCGATACCCAGGCCCTGAACCGAAAAGGAGCCCGGGTGATTACCCGTGCCGACGGCGTCTACGTCTGGGATTCGGATAACAACCAACTGATCGACGGCATGGCGGGCCTGTGGTGCGTGAATATCGGCTACGGCCGCCAGGAGCTGATTGATGCCGCGTCCAGCCAGATGCAAGTGCTGCCCTACTACAACACCTTCTTCCAGAGCACCCACGAGCCGGTCACCCAACTGGCCGAGGCCATCGCCGACATCACGCCGGGTGACCTGAACCGCGTTTTTTTCGCCAACTCCGGTTCGGAAGCCATCGACACGGTGATCCGAATGGTGCGCCACTACTGGACGCTCAAGGGCAAGCGCTATCGCAAGCTGCTGATTGCCCGTGAGAACGCCTATCACGGCAGCACCCTGGCCGGCGCCAGCCTGGGCGGCATGGGACACATGCACCGTCAGTGCGCCCCGATGCTGCCGGGCATTCACCGCATTGGTCAGCCTTACTGGTATGGCGAAGCAGACGGCCTGTCCGAGGACGAATTCGGCCTGAAGCGCGCCCGAGAACTTGAGGAAAAAATCCTGGAAGTGGGTCCGGACAACGTCGCCGCCTTTATCGGCGAGCCGATCCAGGGCGCCGGCGGCGTGATCGTGCCGCCCCGCACCTACTGGCCCGAGATTCAGCGGATCTGCCGCAAGTACGACGTGCTGCTGGTTGCGGACGAAGTGATCTGTGGGTTCGGCCGCACGGGGCAGTGGTTCGGTTGCCAGACCTATGATTTCCAACCGGACATCATGTCCATGGCCAAGGGCCTGTCCTCCGGCTACCTGCCGATTTCCGCTGTCGCCGTGGGCGACCGGATTGCGGACGTTCTGACTGAACACGGCGGCGACTTCAATCACGGATTCACCTATTCCGGCCATCCGGCCGCGGCGGCGGTAGCGCTGGAAAACATCCGGTTGCTTCGTGAGGAAGGTGTCATGGAGTCCGTCGCATCCGATACGGGCCCTTACCTGCAGGCTCGCCTCAGGGACGTCCTTGGCGAGCACCCGCTGTGCGGTCACATCGAAGGCATCGGTCTGATCGCCGGACTCGCGCTGGTGAAAGACCGCCAGACCCGCACCTTCTTTGACGAGGATGTGGGCACCCTTTGCCGCGACGAATGCACCGCCGCCGGTCTGATCGCCCGGGCCTGCGGCAATCGGATTGTGCTCTCTCCGCCTCTGGTGATCCGTCGCGAGGAAATTGACGAGATGGTGGATCGCTTACGTATTGCGCTGGACACGACTTATGAGCGGGTCAGCAACCTGTCCGCGGCATGATCCTTGCGGTGGACCGAGCTGGTGCCGGTCCACCAACTGGCTTAGCCTTATAGAATCCTCGAAGAAGCCCGTGCCGTAGCGAGCCATCCTTGGGCATCGCTTTCAACGGGTGACATTCCGTGGTGCGCTGAAAGAACAAAAAGGATGGTGATGAGAGATCGCGTTAATCAGATACAGGCCAATGAGAGCTGGCAGAAGAACCTGGCGGTCCTCATCGAGCACCAGAGACTACGCAGCTTTCCCTCGATGCTGGAGGCCTTCCTCTCGACCCTGTGTTTCTTCGACACCATCCTGCTGCTGACCTACAAGAAGTCCCTGCGACCTATTCTGGTCCACCCATCCGATCCCGAAGAGCAAAGCGACACACTGCGCCAGTACATCAACCACGCCTATGTGCTCGACCCGCTGTTCCACGCGATCAAGAACGGTGCGGCACCCGGCATCGTGCGGCTGGCCGAGATCATGCCGGATTCCTTCAAGAGCACGGAGTATTACCAGACCTGCTACCAGAACTTCGGCCTGGTGGACGAGATCAATCTGCTGATTCGCCTGGATGACAAGGTGACCTGCGCCATTACGCTGGGGCGCCGGGCGTCGCTCGAAAGCATTTCCCGCACCGAACTGAACGCCCTGCAGGATTTCTATCCGGTCATCAGTGCGCTGGTGCGCCAGTTCTGGCAGGCCCAGTCCGGGGAATTCCTGCAATATGGACGCTCGGACGGGCCCATGAAACGGGCCCTGCGCACCTTCGCCAGCGGCGTCCTGACCCAGCGCGAGCGGGAGATCACCGACCTGATCCTGCGGGGGTTTTCATCCCAGGCGATCGCCGACCGCCTGACCATCAGCGTCGGCACGGTGAAGGTGCACCGCAAGAACATCCATGCGCGGTTGAACACCTCCACCCAGGCGGAAATCTTCACTCAGTTCATCAATCACCTGAGCCATCTGGAAGACAATTCCTAGCGGAACCGAGCGACGGGATCAAAGACTGATCCAGACGGTTTTGATGTCCGTGTACTTCTCGAGGGCATGCAGGGATTTGTCCCGGCCGAAGCCCGACGCCTTCATCCCGCCGAACGGCATGGTGCTGTCACCGCCACCCCAACCGTTGACCCAGACCATACCGCTCTGGATTTTCCGGCTGACGCGGTGCGCCCGGGACAGGTTGCCGGTCCAGACGGAGGCACCCAGGCCGTAGCGGTTGTCGTTGGCCAGATGAATCGCTTCGGCCTCGTCACTGAACTCGCCCACGGCCAACACCGGTCCGAAGATTTCTTCCTGTACAAACCGCATGCCGTTGTGGGCATCGCCAATGATGGTGGGCTGAACGAAATAGCCCTGCCCCGGCACCGCCTCGGGGACGCCGCCGGTCAGTACCCGGCCGCCCTCATCGATCGCCGACTGGACATAGCGGGCCACGGTTTCCAGCTGGGTTTTATCAACCAGCGCGCCCATACGGGTTTCCGGATCCAGCGGGTCCTGGGGTTGGTAGGCTTTGGCCGCTTCCAACAGGGCTTCGGTGAAACGCTCCCGGATGGACGACTGAACGTAAAGCCGCGAGCAGGCGATGCAGACTTCGCCCTGGTTGGAGAAGATCGCGGCTGCTGCGGTGCCGGCGGCCTTCTCGATGTCCTCGCAGTCATCAAACACCAGCATCGGTGACTTGCCGCCCGCCTCGATCCAGACCCGCTTGAGGTTGGACTGGCCGGCGTATTCCATCAACAGACCGCCCACCCGGCTGGAGCCGGTGAATGCGAGCACGTTGACATCGTTATGCAGTGCCAGCGCCTTGCCGGCCGTGTGGCCATACCCGGGCAGCACGTTGAAAACACCGTCGGGAATGCCTGCCTCTTTGGCCAGTTCCGCCAGGCGCAGCACGCTCAGGGCGCTTTTCTCCGACGGTTTGAGAATGACCGAATTGCCCGCCGCCAGAGCTGGCGCGATCTTCCACATGGCCATCATCAGCGGGTAATTCCAGGGAGTGATGGCGGCGACCACACCTGCCGGTTCGTGGCTGATCAGACCCAGCGTGTCGCTGCCGGTGGGTGAAATCTCGCCGTACAGCTTGTCGATGGACTCGGCGGTCCAGCGCAGGCAATCGATGGAGTCCGGCACGTCGATGGCCACCATCTCGCTGATCGGCTTGCCCATGTCCAGGCTGTCCAGGACCGCCAGTTCGTCGCCATGTTGCTCAACCAGATCCGCGAAGCGCAGCAGGGCCCGCTTGCGGTCGCCCGGCGACAGATCCGACCACGCGCCGGAAACGAACGCCTTGCGGGCCGCATCGACGGCCAGGTCCACGTCGGCCGTATCACAGCTGGCAATGTCCGCCAGCCTGGTTTCCGTGGCCGGATTGATCGACGGGAAGGTCTCGCCGGACACGGCGTCCTGGAATTGACCACCGATAAAGGCCTGTCCGTGCAGGGGCACCGACTCGCTCAGGGCTTTCCATTCCGCGCTGGTTTTCATGGTCTTCTCCCGACATTGATTGACTTTGCATCAAGCCTAACCGGCCGGGACATTTCGGCTCTATATCCCCCAGTGGGTATACGGTCAGAGCCAGCCTTTTTTCTTGAAATACAGGTACGGGGCAATACCGGCCATGACCATCAGACCCAGCGCCCAGGGATAGCCGCCCAGCCAGTGCAGTTCCGGCATCACGTCGAAGTTCATGCCGTAAATGCTGGCCACCAGGGTCGGCGGCAGGAAGACGACTGCGGCGATCGAGAAGATCTTGATGATCTGGTTTTGCTCGATGTTGATGAAGCCCTGGGTGGAGTCCATCAGGAAGTTGATCTTGTCGAACAGGAAGGTGGTGTGAGACATCAGCGTTTCGATGTCGCGCATGATTTCACGCAGGGTATCGGCATGCTCGGAGGCGCTGCGCAAATGCCGCAGCAGAAAGGAGATGTCCCGTTGGGAATCCATCAGGCACAGCCGGATCTTGCCATTGCTGTCCTCCAGACGGGCCAGTTTGCCAATGGCTTCGTCCAGCTCCGCTTCCTCGTCTTCAAGCACCATGTAGGAGACGTCCTCCAGCTGACGGTGCAGGTCTTCCAGCGAATCCGCATGGTTCTCCATCTTCTGCTCGAACAGCGTCACCAGGAGCTCCGCCGGTGAGTTGGCCTCAACCTGACCCCGCCGGGCGCGCATGCGGATCAGCCGGAAGTCTGCCACGTCGTCTTCGCGAATGGTGATCAGGCGTCTGCTCTGGAGAATGCAGGCGACGGAAATGGTGTCGTGGCGGCCTTCGGTCTGGGTCAGGAACAGCGAGTGCACGTGAATGCCGGCCTGATCCACAAAACAGCGGGCGGAGGCCTCGATTTCCTCCACTTCATCGAACTCGGGCACATCGGTGTGCAAAAGTCGCTGCAGCAGGTTGCGCTCGTCGTCGTCAGGCGTATGCACGTCGATCCAGTCGGCCTTCTCCAGCGCCGAGTCCGCCTCGTCCGGCGCCACATCCATCTCCCGGATCAACCCGTTATCAATCCTGAAAAATCGCAGCATTCGACAGTTACCTCTCTGATATCTCGGGGCGCTGGATTGAACGCACCGGCATTTTCCCTGTCCGGTATCTTAGGACAAATCGCTAATAACCCAAGTCCGGGATGCCGTGTAGGATGACTTTCATAAGGCTCGACACAATGAATTAGCAAGCCCCGGGAATCCATCACACATGACTTACGCTCGCATCACTGGCACCGGTTCGTACCTGCCGGACAATGTTGTTACCAACAAAGACCTGGAAAAGAAGGTCGACACCAGTGACCAGTGGATTCGTGAACGGACCGGCATCGAGCAGCGCCACATTGCCCTGGACCACCAGACCACGGTGGACCTGGCGGAGCAGGCATCGCTGAGAGCGATTGAAGCCGCGGGGATTGATCCGCAGGAGATCGATCTCATTGTTTTCGCCACCTCCACCCCGGACAAGATCTTCCCCAGCAGCGCCTGCATTCTCCAGGCCCGCCTGGGCATCCAGGGTTGCCCGGCATTTGATATCCAGGCGGTCTGCAGCGGTTTCGTCTACGCCCTGGCGACCGCTGACAAGTTCGTCAAGACGGGCGCCAGCAAGAAAGCCCTGGTGATCGGCGCGGAAATCTTCTCCCGGATCATCGACTGGGATGATCGCGCCACCTGCGTCCTGTTCGGTGATGGCGCCGGCGCCGTCGTTCTCGAAGCGAGCGAGGAAACCGGCATTCTCTCCACCCACATTCACGCCGATGGCCGTTACGAAGAACTGCTGCATGTCCCCTGCGGTATCGCGTCGGACTTCGAGCGGGTCAAGGCCGGCCGCGCCTTTGTCGAGATGAAGGGCAACGAAGTCTTCAAGATGGCGGTCAACACCCTCGGCAAGATTGTCGACGAAACGTTGGAAGCCAACCAGATGGAGAAGTCGGACATCGATTGGCTGGTGCCTCATCAGGCCAACCTGCGCATCATTTCGGCTACGGCCAAGAAGCTGAACATGTCCATGGATCAGGTGGTGGTCACCGTCAACGAGCACGGGAATACGTCCGCCGCGTCGATTCCGCTGGCATTGGATGCGGCGGTTCGGGATGGCCGGATCCGGAAGAATGAAGTGGTGCTGCTCGAGGCCTTCGGCGGCGGGTTCACCTGGGGCGCGGCGCTGCTGCGTTTTTAAAGGTGGCTCTCTCAATGTAGCCGACGCTTTAGCTTCGGAGCCGTCCGAAGGACGGCCTCGGACTTCAAGCGAATCTCAAACCGGGCACCTGCGGCGCCTCCGAAGCTAAAGCGTCGGCTACATCACTCCCCTGAATCGGCGATGACTATTCATCCCTGTCACAAACAGAAAGGGGCGCGAAAATCGCGCCCCTTTTTCGTTTCAGCCCGGACTACAAGGCATCCCGGGAGTAATCCCCGTCCACCAACCGCAGTAGCGCCAGCGGGTTGCTGTCCCGCACGGCATCGGGCAGCGCTGCGTCCGGCATGTTCTGATAGCAGACCGGGCGCAGGTAGCGCTCGATGGCCAGGCTACCAACCGACGTGCCGCGGGCGTCGGTGGTCGCCGGATAAGGACCGCCATGGACCATGGTGTCGTTCACTTCGACCCCGGTCGGATAGCCATTGAACAGCAACCGACCGACCTTCTGTTCCAGCACCGAGAGCAGCTCCCGCTGGTCGCGCAGGTCCGCGCCACCGGCCGCAAACACCGTTGCAGTGAGCTGGCCGTTCAGGGCGCGGGCGGCAGCAACCAGTTCCTCGTCGCTGTCGACCTCGACCACGACCGTCGCCGGGCCGAACACCTCTTCCAGCAACGGTGACGCTTCGCCGCCCTGCGTTGACAGCAGCAAACTCTTGTCGGCGGTAAACAGCCGCGCACCCGCCTCACCGTCTTCCGATGGCCCCGCAGCGATCTCATCAATGCCGCCCAGGCTCACCAGGTGTTCCAGACCCTTGCCGTAGTTCGAAAGAATGCCCGCATTCAGCATCGTCTGGGCCGGCTGCTCGCGCAGCGCCGACGCCAATTTTTCAATGAAACGGGATGAGGCTTCGGAACGGCGCATCAGAATCAGACCCGGATTCGTGCAGAACTGGCCGCAACCGAGGGTAACCGAACCCGCCAGGCCTTTGGCCATGTCGTCACCCTGCCCGGCCAGCGCGCTTTCCAGCATAAACATGGGGTTGATGCTCGACATCTCGGCAAAGACAGGGATGGGCTCGGGCCGGGCGTGGGCCAGATCGAACAGGGCGCGGCCGCCTTTCTGGGAGCCGGTGAAACCCACGGCCTTGATCAGCGGTTCCTGCACCAGTTGAGCCCCAACCCGATCCCCGTAGATCATGTTGAACACGCCTTTGGGCATGCCCTGGCTTTCCACGGCACGCTCAATGGCATTGGCCACGTATTCGGACGTCACCATATGGCCGGGATGAGCTTTCACCACCACCGGACAGCCCGCGGCCAGCGCCGATGCGGTGTCACCACCGGCCACCGAGAAGGCGAACGGGAAATTGCTGGCCCCAAATACCGCCACCGGTCCCAGCGCGGTTTTCATCTGGCGGATGTCCGGCTTGGGCGGTTGAGCGTCTGGCTGCCCCCGGTCGATCCGGGCGCCGAAGAAATCGCCGCGGCGCACGACCCGGGCAAACAGGCGCAACTGGTTGCTGGTTCGCGAGCGCTCGCCCTTGAGGCGGGCTTCCGGCAGCGCCGTCTCCCGCATGACTTCGGCGATCACATCGTCGCCCAAACCATCGATTTCATCGGCGATGGCCTCCAGGAAATCGGCCCGGCTGTTGGGATCGGTTTTCCGATAAATACCGAAGGCCTGGTCGGCGGCCTTCGCCGCTGAAGAAACTTCTTCAGGGGTCGCTTCATAGAACGTCGCGGGAGAGGCCTCACCCGTTGAAGCCGAGAGACTCTGCATCGTGGATGATCCTGCGGCAACGCGCCGGCCGCCGACATACTGTTGACCAAGAATCTGCGTCATTGGATTCCTCCTGTTAAAAAGTGGCGATCAACCTAGAGTTCGCTGACCGCAACGGACTCCGCCCGGATGTGGACAAGCGGGTTGCGTAGCGTCGGGCCAAAATCCGCCACTTCGATCTCGAAAATGTCGCCGTCCCGGGTGATCACGTCATCGGCGCAACTGAGAGTTGCCGTGCCGAAGAAATGCACGTGAACGTCTCCCGGACGACGGAATTGCGGGTACTTGAAATGATGCGCTTCCAGGTTGGCGATGCTGTGGCACATGTTGGCCTCGCCGGAGAGGAATGGCTTTTCCCAAAGCACCTGGCCATTGCGGTGAATCCGGGACATACCCTGAACGTCCGATGGCAACTCGCCCAGCCGCAGTGCCGGACCGAATGAGCAGGCCCGCAACTTGGAATGAGCCAGATACAGGTAGTTCTGGCGCTCGGTCACGTGATCGGAGAACTCATTGCCGAGCACAAATCCCAGTCGCCGAGGCGTGCCGTTGGTATCGATCACGTAGATACCGGCGATTTCCGGTTCTTCGCCGCCATCCAGGGCAAAGCCGGGCTGCCCCAGCGCTTCGCCGGGAGCGACCACAATGCTGCCGTCGCCCTTGTAGAACCATTCCGGCTGCACGCCGGCCTGGCCGGATTCCGGTTTGCCGCCCTCCAACCCCATGCGGAACATGCGCATGGAATCGGTCAGGGTTTCCGGCTCGTCGAGCTGTCGATGCATCTTGTCGCGGCCTTCGGCACTGCCAAGATGGGTCAGGCCGGTGCCGCTCACCAGCAGATGAGCAGGGTCCGGATGGTCGATCGGCGTCAGCAGCCGCCCTTCGTCGGCCAGCGCATTGAGGTCGACGCGGTCCTGTCCGGGCCAGTCGGCCACCAGTACCTGCAGTGGCGTCCCCCGTTGCAGCGCCTCCAGCGCCAGTGCATAGACGCTTTTGGCGCCGTCCAGCACACGGCCTGTACTGTCGTCTCCGGTGCCGGCAATGACCAGCCGGCGTCCCGCCTCATCCTGGGCCTGGAAAAGTTGCATAACGTGCTCCTGATTCAATCCGTCAAACGAGAGGCTCAATGGGAATGGGACGGCACCTTGGCGCCGCGCTGCCCCACGAGGAAGTCGAAATCACAGCCTTCGTCCGCCTGCAGCACGTGGTCGATGTAGAGCTGCAGGTAGCCGCCGTCGCTGGCCAGCACCCTGGAGGTGCCGGGATGCACGTCTTCCATGCGGGCCGCCAGCTCGGCTTCGCTGATGTCCAGGTGTAGTCGACCGGACTCGCAATCCAGTTCGATCCAGTCGCCATCGCGCACGGCCGCGAGCGGCCCACCGTCGGCAGCCTCGGGCGCGACATGCAGGACGACTGTCCCGTAGGCCGTGCCGCTCATGCGGGCATCGGAAATGCGCACCATGTCCGTCACGCCCTGCTCCAGCAGCTTGGCGGGCAGCCCCATGTTGCCGACCTCGGCCATGCCGGGATAACCCTTGGGCCCGCAATTGCGCATGACCAGCACGCTGTTGGCGTCTACATCCAGTTCCGGATCGTTGATCCGCGCCTTGTAATGGTCGAAGTTGTCGAACACCACCGCCCGGCCCCGGTGTTTCATCAGTTCCGGCGTCGCCGCCGAGGGCTTCAGGACGGCACCACGGGGTGCCAGGTTGCCGCGCAGGACGCAAATGCCGCCATCGTCGCAAAGCGGGTTATCCAGCGGACGGATCACTTCGTCGTTGTAAAGCGGTGCGTCCTTGACGTTGTCCCACAGCGTCTGGCCGTTTGCCGTCAGCGCATCCGGATGTGGCAGCCGGTTGGCTTCGCCCAAACGACGCAGCACTGCAGGCAGGCCGCCGGCGTAGTAGAACTCTTCCATCAGGAACCGACCTGAGGGCTGCAAGTCCACAATGGTCGGCGTGCCCCGGCCGATCCGGGTCCAGTCTTCCATGGACAGGTCGACACCGATCCGACCCGCGATGGCCTTCAGGTGGACCACAGCGTTCGTCGAGCCGCCGATGGCGGCGTTCACGCGGATGGCGTTCTCGAAGGCTTCCCGGGTCAGGATTTTCGACAGTCGCAGGTCTTCATGGACCATCTCCACAATCCGGTTACCGGACATCTGAGCCAGCACATAGCGCCGGGAATCCACCGCCGGGATGGCCGCGTTATGCGGTAGTGAGGTGCCCAGGGATTCGGCGATGCTCGCCATGGTCGACGCAGTGCCCATGGTGTTGCAGGTGCCGGCGGAGCGGGACATATCCGCCTCGGCCGACATGAAATCATGGATCGAGATCTGGCCGGCCTTGACCTGCTCGGACAGTTGCCAGACGGCCGTGCCGGAGCCGATGTCCTGGCCCTTGTGCTTGCCGTTCAGCATCGGGCCGCCACTGACGACGATGGTGGGCAGATCACAGCTCGCGGCCCCCATCAGCAATGCCGGGGTGGTTTTGTCACATCCGACCAGCAGCACGACGCCGTCTACCGGGTTGCCTCGCAGGGATTCTTCCACATCCATGCTGGCCAGGTTGCGGGTCAGCATGGCCGTCGGCCGAAGGTTGGATTCGCCGTTGGAGAACACCGGAAACTCCACCGGGAAGCCGCCGGCCTCCAGGACGCCCTGACGGACCTTGTCGGCGATCCGCCGGAAATGGGCGTTGCACGGGGTCAGTTCGGACCAGGTGTTGCAGATGCCGATTACCGGCCGGCCATCGAACATGTGCTTGGGGAAACCCTGGTTCTTCATCCAGCTTCGGTACATGAAGCCGTTCTTGTCGGCCGTGCCGAACCACGCTTCCGAACGCAGCGGACGCTTTTTATCAGACATCGGATAATGCTCCTAAAGACAGATTCGGGACTCGTTCAGGACGTCACCGGTCAGGCCCGGCTGCGACGGGTCTGTTTCCAACGGTCGAACAGCACGGCCAGCAGCAGGATGGCGCCGCGCACGAGGTATTGGTAAAAGGTCGGGACGTTGAGCAGGCCCATGGCGTTCTGCACGCTGCCCATAATCAGCACGCCCACCAGCACGCCGGTAATGGAGGCCACGCCGCCGGAAAGGGACACCCCGCCCAGTACACAGGCCGAGATCACGGCGAGCTCAAGACCCAGGGACGTGTTGGGATCGCCCAGCCCCATGCGGGAGGTCAGCAGCACCCCGGCCACGCCGGCTACCACGCCCTGCAGGGCAAAGACGGTGATTTTCAGGCGGCGTACGTTGACGCCCGCCAGGTTGGCCGCTTCCGCATTGCCGCCGGTGGCCAGCACATTGCGGCCAAAGGCGGTCATGTTGAGCAGCACGCCAAAGATCAGGAAACAGACGATCATGGTCCAGACCGGCACCGTCAGCCCCAGGAAGGAGGCGCTGCCCAGGTCGAAGAAGGACGGCACGGTGATCATGACCGCGTCACCGCCGGAGGTGATATAGGCCAGCCCGCGCACAAACTCCATCGCCGCCAGGGTGGCGATCAGCGAATTGACTCCGAACTGGGCCACCACAAAGCCGTTGAAGGCCCCAACCGCGGCGCCGGCGGCGACACCGGACATCACACCGATAAAGACACTGCCGGAGGTGGAGGTCATGACCGCGGCCACCACGCCGGTAAAGGCCACGATGGAGGCCACCGACAGATCCACTTCACCCAGCGCCAGCACCATCATCATGGTTGTGGCGATGGTGCCGATCAGGGTGACGGATAACAGCAGGCCGACGATGTTCCGGCCGGTCAGGAAGTCGGGCACCATCACGGAGAGCCCGATGAAGAGCAGGATAAAGACGGCAATCAGTCCGGACGTATCGAGCAGGTTGCGCACGATCCGGGTCAGCCCGCCGCGGCTGGCCGAGAAGTCTGGAGTGGACTGTGCCTGAGCCAGTTTTTCCGTAGACATGATTGTTCTCTCTTGTTTTGGTTCAGGCCGGCAACGCCAGGCCCAACAAACGTTCGGGGGTGGCCTGGTCACGCGGGACCACATCAATCACGCGCCCGTCCCGCATCACACCAATGCGATCGCAGATCGAGCTGACCTCCGCCAGGTCGCTGGAAATGACCACCACACTCTTGCCCTGCTCCGCCAGATCGTAGAGCAGCGAGTAAATGTCTCGCCGGGCCCCCACGTCGATGCCGCGCGTCGGCTCGTCCATGACGAACACGTCGATCTCCTCGGCCAGCCAGCGGGCCAGGATGGCTTTCTGCTGGTTGCCGCCGGACAGCGTGCCGATGCGGGTTTCCGGGCCTGGCGTCTTGATGCGCAGTCGCCGGATGTAGTCGTGGGCGTTGCGGGCTTCCTGGGCGGTGTTGCGGAACAGCTTCCAGCGGGAGAAAAAGCGCCGGCAGCTGATGTTGATGTTGTCGCCGACGCTGGCGATGGCAAAAATGCCCTGGGTCTTACGATCCTCCGGGCACATGGCGATGCCGGACTGGATCGCTTCCCGGGGACTGGTAAACAGGCAGTCACGACCTTTGTAGCGCACCGAACCGGCCTCGGCCTTTTCGGCCCCGCAAACCAGTCGAAGCAGCTCACTGCGGCCGGCGCCCACCAATCCGAAGAGACCAAAAACCTCGCCCTGGCGGACATCAAAGCTGGCCGGCTCGCTGACGCCGGGCCCTTTCAGGCCTTTCACTTCGAGTTGGACCGGGCCGTGTTCGCGCTCCCGGTAACCGTAAACATCCTCAATCTCGCGTCCGACCATCTCGCTGACCAGGATGTCGTGGTCGATATGCTCAAGCGTGGGGTGCGTGCTGATGTGTTTGCCGTCCCGGAACACCGTAATGGCGTCGCACATTTCAAAGACCTCATCCATTCGGTGGGTCACATAAAGCACGACTTTGCCTTCATCCCGCAGCCGTTTGACAATGCGCTTGAGGTTGCGAATTTCCTGGACCGACAGACTGCTGGTGGGCTCATCGAAGGCAATAATACGGGCGTTGCGCAACAGGGCCCGGCCAATCTCGATCATCTGTTGCTGGCCGATGGACAGGTCGCGTACTCGTGTGGCCGGGTCGATGCCCTCCTCGCCCAGCTCCCGCAACACGCCCAGTGCGCTCTCGTGCAACGAACGCCGGTCGACAAAGCCCTTGCGGACGGGCAACTGACCCAGCAACAGATTTTCCGCCACGGACAGGTTGGGCGACAGGGTCAGCTCCTGGTAGATGATGGCGATGCCCTGGTCCAGCGCTTCCCGTTCATTAGCGAACACGTGACGCTCGCCGTTGATCCAGAGTGCGCCTGAAGTGACCCGGTTGACGCCGCTGAGCACCTTGAGCAAGGTCGATTTACCGGCCCCGTTCTCCCCCATCAGGGCGTGAACTTCACCCGCCTGTGCGCCAAAGGACACATCGTCGAGCGCACGTACGCCGGGAAACTCCACGGAGATGCCGTCAAACCGGAGATATGGGTCAGACATGATTGAACTCCCGAAAACCTCTGAACGGTCGGGCGCCCGGGTTGCGGCGGACACCCGACATCCGCTTAAAGCCCCAGCTCGTCGCGGACCTGTTGCCAGTTGTCACGCGTCATCAGCTTGCCGGTGGTCTGGGTATTCGCCGGCGGCTTCTCACCTTCGGTAATCCAGTTATAGAGGTTTTTGGCACTCTGGCGGCCATGCATCGTGGAGCTGACCGCGATGGTGCCGTAAAAGCCGGTGGGCTTTTCACGGGAGAATTCGGCAAAGGCCGCGCCGGACCCGTTGATACCAACGCCAATCACGTCATCGGCCGTCAGGCCATACTGCTCGCTGGCGCGGACGCCGCCCAGCACGCTTTCTTCGTTCAGCGCGTAAATCACCCAGTGCTTGTACTTGCTCTGCTTGGAGAACACCGGGGAAGCCGCGGCAAAGGCGCTGCTGGTATCGGTGTTCTGCTGGGGCGCGTCAAAGATGTTGTCTTTCTTGAAACCCGCATCCATCAGGGCGTCCGTCGCACCGTCCGTACGCTCCTTGGCGGTCGGCAGCTCGTAGTTACTGATGCGCAGCGCGGCGACATCGTCCATATCCCAACCCCGGGCCTTGATCTGCTTGGCGATGGTGTTGCCCACCTGCTGGCCGATCTTGTAACCGGACATGCCCAGGTGGGGTACGTCTTTCATCGGCTCACCATCGGAATTGACGAAGCGGTCATCGACGGTGACGACTTTCATATCGTACTGCTCGGCACGTCGCTTGATCACCGGCCCCAGACGCACGTCCGGCGGGCAGATCACAAAGCCCTGGGCGCCCTGTGAATGGAGGTTGTCGATCGCGGAGAGAACTTCCTGGCCGTCCACGCCGGACAGCTTCACGACTTCGAATCCGTCTTTTTTGCCAAGTTCGGTCGCGGCGCTCTGTTCATTGATGAACCATGCCTGTTCCGGCTTCTTGACGATAAATCCAATGGTGGTGTCCTCCTGCGCCGCATGAGCGGACATCAGGGGGAGGCAGGCAAAACTGGCGCTGATAGCCAGCGATTTCAGCTTACGAAGAGATCGCATTCAATGTCTCCTGAGTGCCTCGAAGGCACGGTTTGTTGTTGTTGCGCACACGTTCTGTGTCCTGAAGACAGTTCCACCTTAGGGCGACCAGCGATATCCTACAAATCCCAATTTTGGCTACTTTTGATACCACTTTTGATATCGATATAAGCGCACAGACACAGCCCCTTCAGAACAGCGCGCGGAATAAAAAGGCCACCGCCCGCGAGATGCCGACGATGGCCTTTCAAAACACCTCTTTTCATCAACGGGCCGAGAAGGTATACACGGTGCGCGTGTGGTAGGTGTCACCCGGTTCCAGGATGGTTGACGGGAAGTCTTTCTGGTTCGGGGAGTCCGGGAAATGCTGGGTTTCCAGCGCGAAGCCATTGCGACGGCCGTAGGCCCGACCCGACTTGCCAGTCAGGGTGCCGTCCAGGAAATTTCCGGAATAGAACTGGATGCCCGGTTCGGTGGTGGCGATCTCCAGTATCCGACCGCTGTCCGGCTCGGTCACCCGTGCCGCCAGGACCAGTTCGCCGTCACGGCCATCCGGGCGGTTCAACACGAAGTTGTGGTCATATCCGGGGCCGTATTCGAGTTGGGTATTGTCGTCGTTGATCCGCTTTCCGATCGCTGTGGCTTCACGAAAATCAAACGGCGTGCCTTTCACCGGACGGATTTCACCCGTGGGAATCAACGTCTTGTCCACGGGCGTGAACGCGTCGGCATTGATCATCAGACGATGATCCAGAATGCGGCCGCTGCCCTCGCCTTCCAGGTTGAAATAGGAATGCTGGGTCAGGTTCACCGGCGTGGCCTTGGTGGTCGTGGCGTTGTACTCGACCGACAGCGTGTCCTGGTCACTCAGCGTGTAGGTCACCGTGACGTCCAGTTTGCCCGGATAACCTTCCTCCCCATCCGCGCTGGTGTAGCTGAGAATCACGCCCGTCCCGGTGTCGTTGGAGAACGGCTTCGCATCCCACAGCACCTGGTTGAACCCCTTGTTGCCCCCATGCAAGTGATTGGGGCCGTTGTTCTTTGCCAGGGTGTAGGTTTTGCCATCCAGGGTGAACTCACCGCCGGCGATCCGGTTGCCATAGCGGCCGATCAATGCCCCGAAATAGGGGTTGGAGGTCTGGTAAGCCCTGGACAGGTACCCGTCCAGGGAATCAAAACCCAGCACGATGTCATCGACATCGCCGTCACTGTCAGGGGTGCGCAGTGACACGATGATACCGCCGTAGTTGGTCACGGCCATTTCGATACCGTGGGCATTGGAAAACCGGTACAGCCGGGCCTCACGGCCATCCGGTAAGGTGCCGAAGACGGATGTCTTCACGGCGTCCGTCATTGAGGCCGGATTGTCGGCGGCCAGGGCCGGGCCACTGATCGCGGCGGCTAGAACCCAGGGTGCGGATGCGATCATCCATTTCATGTCGTAGCTCCTGCTTTCGGAATTGTTGTTGTTTGAAAAAGTGGACGCGAACGCCCGACATCACGTTAGACTAGGGATTGATACCCGACTAATACCTTTTTTCGGGTGAACCAATAACAAATCCAATATCGATCAAGACAGGACACGGCTTATGGCCACACTCGCCAGCGATTGGTTCTTGCGTGCTCGACTCAAATTGCGCCACTTGCAACTGTTTCTCGCACTGGATGAACATCGCAACCTGCATCGGGCAGCCGAAAGCCTCTCCATGAACCAGCCCGCCGCCTCGAAACTCCTCAATGACCTGGAAGACCAGATCGGCGTGGTGCTGTTCGATCGCCACCCGCGTGGGATGACGCCCAACTGGTATGGCGAAATCATGGTGCGCCACGCCCGCAGCATCGTGTCGCAGCTCACCCACACGGGGGAGGAAATCAATGCCATGCGGGAAGGCAACGCGGGTATGGTCGCCGTCGGCGCGGTAATGGCCCCGGCGGTCACCATCCTGACCAGCGCCGTGGAACGGGTTCATCGGGACCTGCCCGGCCTCAAGGTGCGCGTCGATGTGGACGTGAGTAAGCGGCTGGTTCCGCGGATGATCGAGGGCGAGTTTGATTTTGTGATCAGCCGGATTCCGGAAGGCTTCACCGCGGAGCGGTTCATCTTTGAGGAAATCGGCGAGGAGGATATCTGCATCGTCTGCCGGGAGGGGCACCCGGCGATGGGCGAAGCGCCGGTATCGCTGGACACGCTGACCGACTACCCCTGGTCCCTGCAACCACCGGGCGCACTGCTTCGTCAGCGTGTCGACAACCTGTTCCTGCACTATGGCGTGCAGCCGCCCAAGTACATCGTCGATTCGCCGGACTTCCTGGTATCCCTGGCGCTGGTCGACAAATCCGACACGCTGACGGTGACCACCCGCCAGGTGGCCGAAATGCTCTGTGCCCCGCAGCGCTTCAGCATTCTGCCGTTTGGCGAACCCATCCGGGTCCAGCCCTACGGCCTCGTGAGCCTGAGGGACAAGCGCCTGTCACCGGGTGCCTCGGCCCTGATGAAGACACTGAGGGAGATCATTCGCGAGGAGGCCTGATCCTCTCAGCAAGACGCGGCCGGTTCAGTCCGCCTCCCAGTGGAACGGGTCGACGATGACGCGACGCCCGAGCAGGAAGGCATCCGACACATGCCGCAACGGGCTGACATCCACATCATGACGCCCGCTTTCGATCAATTCGGCGAAGTGCCGGTAAAGTCCGGGGTATTCCTGTTCGGGTGCCTCGAACTGCAACGTGCCATCGACAAAGAGCTGGCTTCCGCCCTTCGAAAGCATCAGTGTGCCCTCCTCCGTTTCGACCCGGATATCCCAGCTCTGGGGCCCTTTCTGGCGGAAGTCGAAGGCCGCATTCACCGGGTACCCGCCAGCGCTGGCAAAGCTCAAATCCGCGGCGATGGGAGAATGCCGGTTGTCCGGCACCGCCAGGACACCTTCGCGGAAGAAAAACGCGTCGCCCAGGATGGCCGTGGCGATCGAAAGCGCGTTGATGCCAGGATCAAAGACACCCATGCCGCCGGGTTGCCAGATCCAGTCCTGGCCCGGATGCCAGACGCAGACGTCCTCTTTCCATTCGATATCCACGCCAACGATCCGACGCCCCTGAAGCCACTCCCGGGCCGGTTCGACGGCCGGCGCATGACGGGAATGCCAGGAGGCAAACAGCGTTCGACCGGCTTCCAGGGCCTGACGTTCAAGCTCGTGAACCTCGGCCAGCGTTGCACCGGGTGGCTTTTCCAGCAGGACATGCTTGCCCCGGGCCAATGCTTCGCTGGCCAACGAATAGCGAACGGTCGGCGGCACACACAGGGCCACGGCATCGATCTCCGGCATCGACTCCAGCATGGCCGTCATGGACGCGAAGTGCGGCAGGGAATCCGACGTGCTGGATGGGCTGGCTACGGCCACCAGCTCATAGGCCGGATTGGCGTTGAGGGCGGGCAGATGTTGGTCGCGTGCGATCTTGCCAAAGCCCACGATTCCAATCTTGATAGCGGACATAGTGTTGTTATCCCGTCATTAAAAGCAGATGCCCTCACCTTAACCGGACACGTGAATAGCTTCTAATAGCGATTTTCGGCACCTTCGATATGCCTTTTGATATAGCAGACGCACTCAACCGACGTGTTGCTTGAAGAACGGCAACAGTCGTTGCTTCCAGAGCCGCTGCAGCACCTGAATCCAGCGCGGTTTTTGATAGAGGCGCTGCTCCTCCGCCGTGGGCTTCTCGCCGGTCATCCTGACCTTGTATTTCAGAAGGTGGGACATGTCGCTGCGCCGCATTGGCGACAGCAGAAGCCGACCAATACCCCGCCCCCGGACCGCGCCGGCAAAATCGATCAGCACCACCCGGTCCCTGCTGAGGATGATGTTGTTCCCGCGCACGTCATTATGGGTGACCGACATACCGTGCAGCGATTTCATGACCCCCATCAACTGCGCGAAACAGAAGGGATCGCCAGCGGCCATGTGCTCACTGAGCAGCTCGCCGGGAACGTATTCCATCATCAGCGCCAGCGTGCCCATACAGCCCACCACTTTGGGTGAGTGTGGCCAGTCTTTCAGGTATTCCAGTATACGGGCCTCGCGCCGAATCAGCAGACGCGCAAGCAATGCCCGCCAACTGCCGCGGTAACGACTGTAATCCTTGCAGATAACCGGCTGCCCATCGTGCATGTAGACGAACACATCGGCCTTGAGAAAGCCCTTGCCGTGCTGGATAGGCACCGTCTTGCCTGGATGATTCGGATGTTCTGGTGTCTGTCTCGGAGTGGAGTCGCTGGAAGCCATGACCGTCCCGTGTCTTGCCAATATGATTAGCAATCTATTCATTTGACACGAGTTTGACAATATGAAAAAACCGAACCAGGACGGCGGTTTACAGAGCAAGGCAATAAAAATGCAGGATCAGACAATGAGGGTCGGTAAGGCGTAGGTCCCTGGCAGCGTCTTTTTATGACTTCATTGGCAGGTCAGTGAAAACCGAAGTTATTTGCCCGTGTAATGGAGTTAACTGTCGTCCCGACGCCGCAACAGGTATCCTAGTGCGCTTTGGGGACCCGTATCCCCGACCGAACCTATTCAACGAACATCCGGTAACCGCCTGACTGAAACTGCTCCATGCCGCTTAAATCGATCCTGACCAGACGTTCCCGCCATATCCTTCTGGCCATCGCCGCCCTGTGTATCACGGTTGGCCTGATGTGGCAGTCTGAACCCACCAGCGCTGTCTCTATCCCCATCCAGCAGGTTGAGCTGCCAGCCGATCGGAGCGCTGACAATACGGCCCCACCGGCACCGGACGCGGCCGAGGATGCGAAGGCGGCCGCTGACGCATCAACAAAGGACACGGAGAACAGCGCACTGAGTCGGGCGACCGAGCCTCACCCGGTGGCCTATGAGATCCAATCCGGCGATACGCTGAGCGAAATCTTCGAGGATCACGGCATCTCCGCCAATACCCTGCACAAGCTGCTGGAAGCGGATGCCGAATTCCTGTCCCTGGAAACCATCCAGCCGGGCACGACCCTGACTTTCACGTTCGATGAGAAAAACCAGCTGCAAAAGCTTGATTTGCAGTTGGATGTTGCCCGTACGGCGTCGTATTCCCGCACTGAGGATGGCGGCTTCGAGCACGAGGAAATCACCAAGCCGTTGCACTGGGAAAGCAACCGGGTCAGCGGTGATATCCACGGCAGTTTCTATGCCTCGGGTCTCAAGGCAGGCCTGGATAAAGCGCAGGTGGCCAAAGTCAGCCAACTGCTCAAGAGCAAACTCAACTTCCGCCGGGACCTGCGCGCGGGCGACACCTTCTCGGTGATCGTCGGCCATGAGCACACCGACTCCCAGGCCACGGGCAACACCCGGATCGAAGCCATCGAGCTGCATCGGGGTTCCAGAATCTATTACGCCTTCCTTTATTCGGACGGCAACTACTACGACGAAACCGGTGACAGCGTGACGCCGGCCTTCCTGCGCTGGCCCACCAAGCGCCATTATCGGGTGACGTCGCCATTCAATCCCAAACGACTGCACCCGATCACGGGCCGTCGGGCACCGCATAACGGCGTGGATCTGGGCGCGCCATCAGGCACGCCTGTAATGAGCACCGGCGACGGTATCGTCTCGCGAATCGGTAACCATCCCTACGCAGGCAAATACGTCGAAATCGAGCACAGCGGTACCTACAAGACCCGTTACCTCCACCTGAGCAAGATTCTGGTCCGTCGGGGTGAAGCCGTTAAACGGGGCGAGAAGATTGCACTGTCCGGCGCGACCGGCCGGGTGACCGGTCCACACCTGCACTTCGAGCTGCACGTCCGCCACCATCCGGTGAATCCGCTGACCGCCAAGATTCCGACATCCGCGCGGGTGCCAGCGGATCGGATCGCTGCTTTCCGGCAGCATATTCGTCCGCTGCTGGCGCGTTTGAATGTACCCAGCCACCTGCCTGCCAAGGCCTCTGGCAACCCGCAAGGCGACAATGGGCCGACGCAGGCCAACAACAGCGATTGGACGCAACAATGCTTGCGTCCCGGACAATGCCGATTCAACTGAGCGGCAGGTACCCGCGGTTGAAAAAAAGGGGCGTCATGAAGACGCCCCTTTTTTCGTTTAACCGCCGTGCTTTGTCAGTGTGCCGTAGAGGGTGTCTTTGAGCTGAGCCCGCTCCATCTTCATCTGGTTGAAGTGCTCGTCGTCGGTGGGAACCTCTCGAAACTCAAGTCCACGTATGGACTTGTCCAACTTGTCGTAGTGGTCGCTCATTTCCTTGAACGTGGCGTCTGACTGTCGTAATTCGCGGATGAGTTCCTTGTACTGGGGAAAATCCACGTTTAAAGCGTGATCACTAATCGACATGTTGCCCCTCCTTCAGGAAGTTTGGGTGAGCCCATACAGCTGGAAATACGAAAACATCGGCGGAACAGGTTGGTCAACGCCATCCGAAATGCCTTCCGATCCCACAGTCAAGCATAGCATTCCTGCCGCCGCGCCGTGGCGTCGCTGGTGTTCCGGCTTTGACGACCGGGCAAGGCCCCGAGTTCCCGCCATTCATGACTTGCAAAACGTGGAATTTCAGACAGGCTGAAGAGTATGGCCTCAAGGCGCTCCAGCGAGCCCGACAACAAGGAGAACAGCCGGCCCGATGCCCTGGTTCGAATTCCTCCTGCCCTATGATTTCTCGCCGCTGACCGTTGCCGCCTACCTGGGCGCGCTTATTCTTTACGGTCTGGCGTTGCCACGTCTGCCTGAAGCCGAACGGCCCGGCCCCTGGCGGATCACCGCCTTCCTGGTGGGCCTTTTAGCCTGTTACGCCGTGATGCAGACGCGATTCGATTACTACGCCCAGTACACGTTTTTCATCCATCGGGGCCAGCATCTGATCTTGCATCATGTCGGCCCCTTCCTCATAGCGTTGTCCAATCCTTTACCGGTCCTGCGCTTCTGGCGCGACCGTCTTCCTTCAAGGGGATTGCGTCTGGCTGCTCCCCTGTCCGGGATCTATCGCATCCTTCAGCAACCGGCCGTCGCCGCCGTGTTGTTCGTCGGTCTCATCTATTTCTGGCTATGGCCGGCCGTTCATTTCGATGCGATGCTCAATCGCCAGCTCTACTGGACGATGAACTGGAGCATGCTGCTTGACGGTTTGCTGTTTTGGTGGCTGATGCTCGACCCTCGCACGCCGGCCCGGGGCCGCACGCTGGGTCACGGCACCCGTATTCTGATGATGGCCCTGGTGGCCCTGCCGCAGCTGGTGCTGGGAGCCGTGATCGTCTTCGCCCACGAATCGCTTTACGACATCTACGACGTGTGCGGTCGCGCCTGGCCCATTGCCCCACGCACGGATCAGCTGCTGGGCGGCTTGCTGACCTGGATCCCGCCCGCCATGATGAGCATTATCGGCATTCTGTTGATGTTGAAACGGATCATGAATGACGGTCGCCCACAACAAAAACAGGCCGACCTGGCACACTCGTCCAACGGAGGCATGGCATCATGAGCGCATCCCGGCATACAACAACGCTCGCCGCTTTCCTGCTGGGCCTGGCAATGCTGTTATCCGGATGCTCCGGCGAAAAGCCCCACTGGAACGGCAAGGACATCAGCGGCGTGATGCCGGACCTCGAGTTCGAGCTCCGTAGCGTGCAGGGCGACACCGTCACCCCGGGCGATTCAGCCGGCCAGGTCCGAATCCTGTTCTTTGGCTACACCTCCTGCCCCGACGTCTGCCCGACCACACTGGCCTATCTGCATCAGGTGCTGGAGAAAATGCCGGCCGAAGCCCGGCAGGATGTTACGGCCCTGTTCATCAGCGTGGATCCCAAGCGGGACACTCCGGAACGCCTGGGGAGCTATGTGTCGTATTTTGACAGCCACATCGTCGGCCTGACCGGCTCGGAAGACAGGTTGCGCAAGCTGGCCAAGCGCTACCGCACCACATTCGGCTATGGGGACGCTGACAACGACGGCAACTACGCCGTGTCCCACAGCAGCGCAATCTACGTCTTCGATGGAAAAGGCAGGATCCGCCTGCTACTGAAGCAGGATATGCCCCAGCAGCAGGCGGCGGAGGATCTCACCCGGCTGGCGCGTCAGGATCTCTCCTGATCGCAAAGGGACCGCAACGCATCGGCGGCGATGGAGAAAGATTTCACTCGGGCGGCGTGATCATAGATTTGCCCGGTTACAATCACTTCGTCCACACCGGTCCTGGCCACAAACGCTTCCAGACCGGCCGCCACGGTGGCCGGTGAACCAGCCGCGGACTCCGCCAGCGCGTTCTCGACCTGTTTCCGCTCGAATACGCTGCCCACCTGCTCCGGATCGTCCACCGGTGGCTTCAGCGGCCCGGGCGTGCCTCGCCGCAGCGCGATAAATTGCTGCTCCATGGACGTCATCAGGCGACGACCCTCGTCGTCGGTGTCGGCGGCAAACACGTTGAAACCGGCGGCGGCGTACGGCGCGTCCAGATATTGCGACGGCTCGAATCGCTCACGATAGACTCGCAGCGCATCCCCCAGCATATCCGGGGCGAAATGGGAGGCGAAAGCAAACGGCAGCCCCAGCGCCGCCGCCAACTGAGCACTGTAGAGACTGGATCCGAGCAGCCAGACCGGCACGTTCAGCCCCATACCGGGAACCGCCCTTACCTTCTGACCGGGTTGCTCGGGTTGGAAATAATGCAGGAGCTCCTGGACGTCCCGCGGGAACTGATTGGCGCCGTCGATCTGGTCCCGGCGAAGTGCCATCATGGTGGCTCCATCCGTGCCAGGCGCCCGGCCGAGCCCGAGATCCACCCGATCCGGGTACAGGGAAGCCAATGTGCCGAATTGCTCGGCAATCACCAGCGGCGCGTGGTTGGGCAACATCACCCCACCGGCAGCGACACGGATCGTCCGGGTGCCCTCGGCTACGAACCCCAGTGCCACGGCGGTCGCCGCGCTGGCAATACCGGTCATGTTGTGGTGCTCGGCCATCCAGAAGCGCTTATAGCCCTGCCGCTCGGCATGCTGTGCCAGATCGCGGGAATTTCGCAAGGCACGGCCGGCATCGCTCCCTTGAGCGATGGGCGAAAGATCGAGCACGGAGAATGCGCGCATGAACACTCCTATTGATCAATGGATACAGCGCCGGCTCTACCGACTGACCATGAGGCTAACCTGCGGCGGCAGCAGGCTGGTTGCCTGATCCTGCCAACTCCTTGCGCTGCCGCATGTCATGAAGGGATGGGGCTTCAGGATCCCAGGATATGGCTGAACAGACTGGTCAGGATGATCAACCCGGCGATCCAGCCAATCGCCGCCGGCCAGAAGCTGGTCGTCGATGGCTGTTTTTCCCGGCCTTCCGTGCCTTCGGACGGCGCCGCACCCGGCCCCCGATGCAGAGGGTCGTCGAACGGATCGTTCGTCGTCTGGACCTCGTTCGACGTCGTTTCGTCAAGTTCGCTCCAACCAAACCATTGGGACAGGAACGCCCTGACCGGCTGCGGCAGGGAGCCATCGTCCAGATAGGGCTTGAGACGAGGATACAACGCCTCACTGGCGGCCTCGCGTATGCCGTCACGGTCGGCCGGCGGCTCGGTCAGGATGGCCCGCCAGATGTTGACATCCGAGCGTCGATGGCTGTCATTGAGCATCGCTTCGACCTGGATCACGATCTCGCGCACCACCTGCTGGTCCCGCGCACTGAGCTCGGGTGTCGGGCCGGGCGCCGATACGGCAGGTGCCGACTGACGCTCCGGTTCCGGTGTGGGGTCGGGGTCAGCCACGGCAAAGCCTCCCTCGCGAAGGGCCTGGCGGTAGGCGTCATCCAGATCGGAAAGGGATTCCCCGCTGGCAAATTTGCGCTGGGACTCGTATGCCTTTTCGATGCGCTCCCGATTGTTGGTCGGTGAAATACCCAGGACTTCCCAACACGTCATAAATTCAAACTCCGGCAAAATTTGGTCGAAGTCGAGAGACAGCCGCCGCCGACTTCACTATCATGAAATACTTGTAATCTAAAACAGAATAAAGCTGCGAAACCTACTGCAGCATCAAGCGCTCGGCAAAGTATTTCTAACGATGACAAAATCTCCCTTACTCAGATGGCATCAGGGCCTGCTGGTCCTTTTGGCCAGCGTGGCCGTCAACGTCTACGCACAGGATAACACGACCTACTCCACCATCCCGTCCGGATCCACAGACAGCAGTATGTCCGGCGGGTTCGACCAGGGCTACGATTTCGTCCTTGAACAGCCTATTCCGGAGGTGCTTTCCACCACCAAGCTGCGCCAGCCGAAATCCCGGGTCCCCGGCACCACCACGGTGATCCAGGGCGAGCTGATTCGCGACCTGGGCATTCTCAACATCTGGGAAGTTTTCCGCCTGGTCCCGGGTATGACCGTAGGCTTTGTGCAAAGTAACCGTCCGGTGGTCAGTTACCACGGCACCGTCGCCGATGAACAGCGGCGCCTGCAGGTCCAGATCGATGGCCGCACGGCCTACCAGCCCAACCTGGCGGATGTGGACTGGCACGCCATGCCCGTGCCCCTGGAAAACATTGAACGGATCGAAGTGACCCGTGGGCCGAATGCCGCCGCCTATGGCATCAACGCGTTCCTGGCCACGATCAATATCATCACCAAATCACCCCAGGACACGCACGGCGTCAATCTGCGGGTACGTGCCGGTGACCACGGTTACAAGCAGGCCTACGGTTCAGTCGGCGACCAGGTCGGCCATTATGACTGGCGACTGTCCTACAGCCGCCGCGAATCGGAAGGCTTCGACTACCGTTTCTACAATCCGGACAATACGTCGGTAAAGGAAGGTGAACGCAAGACCTTCAACGACAGCTACCGATTCAACACACTCAACTACGATTCGATCCTGAATATCGATCCCGACAATGCCCTCGATATCCGGCTGGGTTACAGCGACGTCTATGACGAGGAAGACGCCCAGCAGTACGGTGAGGAATTCGGCATCCAGGGCATCCCGGCCGAGACCGGTGACGACTACTATCTGCAGGCCAAGTGGACCCACACCCTGAGCGACCGGCATTTCTTCCACGTCCAGGCCAGCTACCAGGATTATAATCGTCGCCAGCGCTGGCGCAGTTGTATCCCGGCCGGAACCAACGTTGGCGGGACCGTGCTGCCGCTGGAGCTCTGTGCCAATTCAAACCAGGACATCGACGAGAACCGGCTTGAATTCGAGATTCAGGACACCTTCGCCCTGAACGACAACCTGCGTTTCGTCAACGGTGGTGGCTACCGGGAAGACCGGTTCGACTCGGACACCTATTTCAATGGCGAAGGCAGCAACTACCAGACGCTGCTGTTCTCCAACATCGAATACACCCCCATCCACTGGGTGACCTTCAACGCCGGCGCCAGTTGGGAACAGACAACCGCGCTGGATGACGACTTCATCTCCCCCCGGTTTGCCATCAACTTCCAGTTGACCGAAAACCAGACGCTGCGATTCGTCTTCTCCAAGGCCGTTCGAACGCCGGATGCCTTTGAACAGGGCGCCGATTGGGGCTACCGCGCAACCGACGTCACTCCCGAGGCCGCTTACGGATTCCTTGAGGGCCAGCGCCTGCTCGACTTCCAGGCCCCGGGCGATCTCCACGAAGAAACCATCATTTCCCGCGAAATCAGTTACTTCATCCAGCATCGGATGGGAATGGGACTCTTCTCCACGGAGGTGAAATTCTTCCACGACAGCCTCCGGGACATCATCAGCGGCGTCATATCCGCCGATGGTAGCTGGGATCTGTGCAACTGCGTCGCCCTCGACCAACAGGGGATCGAGATCGAAAGCTCACTGGAATACCAGCAAAGCCAGTTCCGACTGACTTACGCCTACATGGACCAGAACTCGGAATACCGCGGGCCGCCCCCTCCCTTGGGTGAAAACCAGGAAAAACGCTACATCCGTCTGCAAAACCGGCTAACAGCGGAAAATTCCGGCAGCTTCGCCTGGATCCAGCGCTTTCCTCGATCCGTGACCACATCCGCGGCATACTACATCGCCTCCGATCTGGGCGAGTATCTCTATGACCGGATCGATGCCAGGGTCGCCAAATCCTTCTATTTACCGCACTCGACGGTCGAGTTAGCGGCCATCATGCACTATTATCCCCATGACGACCCAATCATGTATCCCGACAACCAGTATAAGAACCAGACCCAGTTCTTTTTCGAGGCGTCCGTTAAATTCTGACGCCGTGCAGTTCAGGTAAAGGCCTATGGCACCAGGGATGGATGCCGTCCGCAGGGGCGGCAGTTAATCGGATGTTTTTCAGACGACGGCTGTCCATCGTCCGGCGCCTCCGGAACGTGGCCCAGCGGGTACTGTGCCCGCTGCTGGCCGTGCTGTGGCTCTCGCCTGCCTGGGCCCAAGGGTCGCTCTACGCGGCCAGCGACAGCCCATCCCATGTCGTGTTCCTGGCCGGCTCCGAGAATATTTCTTTCAACCTGGTGTTTCGCAAGCGTCTTGAGGACGCCCTGCCCAAAGGCATCAAGCTCGCCCGCTATACCACCGACGCAGCCATCAAGAGCCCGGACTCGCTGATCATCACTCTCGGGGCCTCCAGCCTCAACGACGTTGTCCAGCAGAACCCCCGCTCGCCGGTCATGGCGCTGATGGTGACGGAAAGCCAGTTCGCTCAGTATCAGGCGATTGAAGAGCAAACCATCACCGCGCTCTACCTGAATCCGCCCCTCAAACGGCAGGGCCTGCTGGGGCAACAGATCCTGCCTCAGGCCACTCAGGTGGCCCTGTTGGCCAGAGCCGGAGACGAGCAACAATTCCGGGAACTGGCCGAAGAGCTGGCCCGTTACGGACTGGAGCTGCGTGTCTTTACGGTGGATAACCCGCAGAGCCTGGTATCGACGCTAAGCCGGGCGCTCAATTTTGGTGACTTCCTGCTGGGCACGCCCGACCCCGAGATCTATAACCGGCAGACCATCAAACACATCCTGCTGACCACCTATCGCCACAATCGCATCCTGATCGGTCCGGAACGGGCCTTCGTGCAAGCCGGTGCCCTGGCATCGACTTACGCGCCCACCGATACGATTGTCACAGATGCGGCGCAGATTATTTCGGAGTACGTGCGTTCAGGACAGCTTCCCCGGGCCCATTACCCGGATGATTTTGCGGTGCTGTTCAATGAACAGGTCGCGCGCTCCCTGAATATTCCTCTTCCCGACCGGGATTCGGTTCTGCAGGCGCTGAAGCGTCTCGAGTCATCATCGACAGGAGTGGGTAATGAGTAGCCGGCAACGCCCGCTGAATCGCCAATTACTGTTGCTGGGTACCGTACCGGCAATACTCATGTTCCTTGTGCTGCTGATTTTCTTCACGTCGGTACGCCTGGAGGACGTCCGTCGGGACCTGTTCCGCTCGACCCAGGTCATCGCCGACAACCTGGCGCCGGCGGTGGAGTACGCCGTCGTCTCCGGTAACCACAAAGCGTTGCAGCAAATTCTGGAACGGACCCTGCGCCGCAGTGACGTTGCCTGGATCCGCGTGCGGGACATCGGTGACACCGTCGTCGGCCTGGAGACCGGTCAAGGCGTGTTCCCCGACAGCGGTGACTTCTTCGTCTTCAACGCTGACATCCTGCAACAGCCCCTGGAATTGGACAGCGAAAGCGACCTGGACTGGTTCGAACCCGGGCTTTCCAGCAATTCCGGCGCGCTGCGGGTGGGGTCGGTGTCCGTCGCCGTATCCGGCTCGCGACTGACGGCCCAACGCCAGGAAATCATTTTCACGTCCTTCGCCGTGGCGGTCTCGGTCCTGATCGTCACACTGCTGATCATCAATCAGATCGCCCATCGCATTTCCCGGCCGATCCAGAACCTCAGCGGCAACGTCAAAAAGCTAATGGACGGGCACTACGAGCAGCCCGACCGCTCCTCTCACGCCGCCCGCGAAATACAGGACCTGGAGCAGAATCTCAGTGCCCTGGCCTATCATCTGGAACATCTGCGCTCGTCCCGGGAAAAGACACTGAAAGCCTCCGAGCAGGCCCGTGAACGGGCAGAATCGGCCAGTCACGCCAAGTCCGAGTTCCTGGCAATGATGAGCCACGAGCTGCGCACACCGCTGAACGGGGTCCTGGGCATGCTGGAACTGGTGGCCGAGGAACCCATGACCGAGCGCCAGAAGGACTATATGCAGACCGCGCGGCGAGCCACGGAAGACCTACTGACCGTTATCAGCGATATCCTGGATTATTCCCGGGTGGAACGCGGCACCCTGACCCTCGAGCACCGCAGCTTTAACCTGCGTCAACTGATCGAGAACTGCGTTGCCACGCACCGCCATGACTGCGAAAGCAAAGGTCTGGAACTGGACTTGCGGTTTATCGGAGACTGGCCGGAACACCCTCGTGTGCGCGGCGATTCCGGGCGGCTGCGGCAGGTTCTCGCTGGCTTGCTGGAAAACGCCATCAAGTTTACCGAGCAGGGGCACGTGGGCGTGCGCAGCGAATGGCTGGTCATGGAGGGCAACTCCATCTACCTGAGCTGTGAGGTGCGGGATTCCGGTTCCGGGATTCCTTCCGAGTACCTGACCGGTATTTTCAACAGTTTCGAGCAGGTGGACAGTTCCGCGTCCCGCCGCTATGGCGGAACCGGGATGGGCCTCGCGCTGACACAGCGCCTGATTGAACTGATGGGTGGGCACATCCGGGTGGATTCGAGCCTGGGCTCTGGCTCGGCATTCTATTTCGAGCTGCCGTTCGAATGCGCCGGGGCCGCGGAACTGGAGAGTTCAACGGACTATCCGGCGGCCAGCCGGACCATCAACCCAACCCCGCCAGAAACGCCGGTCGAGCCGGTTCGTCCGGGCCAGAACGCGCCGCTGGCGTTGGTGGTGGAAGACAATGAGGTCAATCAGCGGGTGGCCTGCGCCCTTCTCCGTCGATTTGGCTTTGAAACCATCAGCGCTGAAAATGGCGAAGTTGCGGTCAAACTGGTGACCGAGAGTAACCACACCTACGACATCATCCTGATGGATTGCCAGATGCCGGTGATGGACGGTTATGAAGCCACCCGCTGCATCCGGGCCTGGGAAACGGCCCACGGGCACGATCCGTTGCCGATCATCGCCCTGACGGCGGACGCCCTGCCCGGAACCGACCGGGCCTGCCATACGGCCGGTATGAACGACTATCTCGCCAAACCGGTCCGCAAGGAGAAACTGCGCAATGTGATCAATCGCTGGATCCGTTTGCCGGAAACCGGTGCCGATCTGCCATAAGCTGGCCGGCACCGGGTCTGTCAAACCGCTCTATCCGACGATGCGTTCCGGCTCGCGCATGGTGACGAACTCTTCCGCCGACGTGGGATGAATGCCCACGGTACTGTCGAACACCGCCTTGGTCGCTCCGGCCTTGATGGCCACCGCAATCCCCTGCAGCATTTCACCGGCCTCGGGGCCGACCATGTGGGCCGCGACGACCCGGTCCGACGCATCGTCGACAATCAGTTTCATCAGGCAACGCTCATCGCGGCCGGACAGCGTGTGCTTCATGGGCCGGAATTCCGTGCGGTAGATTCGCAGGCGGCCATACTGCTCCCGGGCTTCGGATTCGGTAGGGCCCACCGTGCCGATATTGGGCTGGCAGAAAACCGCCGTCGGGATGGCCGAATAGTCCATCGTACCCTCGCCGTCCCCGAACAGCCTGCGGGACAGCACCATGCCCTGGCCGATGGCCACCGGCGTCAGCTGCGGCGTTCCGATGACGTCGCCCAGTGCCGTGACAGACGGCACGGCGGTCTGGAAATGCTCGTCGACGTCGATGTGTCCGGAGTCGGTCAGCTGCACGCCCAGTGCGTCCAGCCCCAGTCCATCGACCAGCGCCCGGCGCCCGGTCGCGGCCATGACCAGCCCGGTATTCAGGCGGGAACCATCACTCAGGTCCAGACGATAGTGAGCCCCTTCCGGCGTCACCGCATCGATGTTCACGCCGAAACGCACATCGATGCCTTTCTTGCGCAACTCGGCTGCGGTGAACTCGCGAATGTCGTCATCGAACCCGCGCAGGAACAGGTTCCCCCGATACAGCAGCGTGGTCTTGACGCCCAGTCCGGCAAGAATGCCGGCGAACTCGACGGCGATGTAGCCGCCGCCCCAGATCACCGCCTCGCCGGGTAGCTGCGGCAGGTAGAACATGTCATTGGAAGTCACCACGTGTTCCTTGCCGGGAATGTCCGGCACGACCGGCCAGCTGCCGGTCGCAACGGTGATGTGCCTGGCGTGGATGCGGCGATCGCCGACTGAAAGGGTATGGGCATCCTCAAAGCGCGCACTGCCGTTGATGATGGTCACGCCGGCATTTTCCAGCAACCGTTGGTAGATGCCGTTCAGCCGGTGAATCTCGGCATTCTTGTTGGCCACCAGGGTTGGCCAGTCGAATTTGACCTGATCCTCGGGAATGGTCCAGCCGTAACCGGCCGCATCGGCCATGTCTTCACCGACGTGGGAGCCGTAGACGAAGAGTTTCTTGGGAACACAGCCCACGTTGACGCAGGTCCCTCCCAGATAGCGGGATTCGACGATGGCGACACGAGCGCCGCGCTGGGCGGACATACGGGCCAGACGGACACCGCCGGATCCGGCTCCGATGACCACCAGATCAAACTCATAATGCTCCGACACAATGACTCCTCGACTGTCGATGTTCAGTATGCTTTCCGGCGAACGTCCCGGTATAGGACATACTCCGTCAGGTCGCCCATCCGGACTTCGCCCAGGTTGCGAAAACCCAGGGACTCGTAGAACGGCAGATACCGGCTATTGCCCGTGTCGAGCACCAGCCCCTGGCCGCGGGGATTATCCTCACACAATCGTTCTACCGCCTCCAATAGAAGACGTCCATAACCACGATTCTGATATTGGGGATGCACGCCCATCAGCGGCAATTGATGTATCTGCTCGCCGGGCAGACAGGCGCGAATCTGTTCGTGGTAATCGATGTAGCGACGGGTCGAGGCGAAGCCTGCGGTCAGCATCATCCGCAGGCGCCAGGATAACTGGCGGGTCAGGTCCAGGCGCATTTCCGGGTCGCCCAGGAAAGCCACCGCCACCAGGGTGTCGTCCGTCATCAGTCCGATGGCGTCCTGATCCTTCTCGAAGTAGAGGTCGATCAGTTCCCGCACCGTGGCCCTGACTCGCCGGTCGTAGCCCGGTTTACGCTCGTCGAACAGATAGTGAAACGTGGGTTCGTGCCGGTAGGCCTTATTGAGAATGGATCGGGCTTCATTAACCGCGGTCCGGTCCAGCCGCACGACGGTCGGCTCGGCCCGGGGATCCATCTCGCTTGCGGTGGCTGTCTCCATGGTTCACCTCGCCCCTGTGTGGTGCATCACACCGGGCGACGCGATCACCCGGATCAGATTTCGAACGAAAGCCGGACGCTGACGATACCCGGCTTGTCCTCCCGGTCGATCGCCGCCTGATCGATGACGATGCCGTGCTCACGGGTCAGCTGCTCAAGCCAACTCGAGACCTGGTTGAACGGCGCGTCTTCCAGCCACACCCGCATGCCGTCTTCACCACTGGGTTCAAAGCGCTGCAGGGAGAGACCGGCTTTTCCCGCGCTGGCCGTGACGGTGGACATCAACGAGCGCACGTCCGTGATCTGAGTGGCTCCCGCCGGCCGTTCACCAGCCGCTGCCATGCCCCGGACCTCGTCTTCATTCTGTTGCATCCAGGCCAGCAGATCCGCAGCGGACTGGCGTTCGGACAGCGCATCATCGTGATAGGCCGCCGCCGGCCGCCAGATAAGGAAATAGATCAGAAACAGCGCAACTGCAACCATCAGGATCTGGAGAGCCATCTGATCACGCCGGGGCAGATGATCGTACTGGGTGATCAATTTCTGCACGGAGGGATTTTTCTTGAGCTGATTCAACATGTCAGGACCCTCCGCTGACGGTCAGGCGCGCGCGGGCGCCGCTGCTATCGTTCACCACCGAGCCGATCCGGGCTTCGAGCCCACGGTCGCCAATGGCGCTGCGCAACGCGCTCAGGCGGTCGTAATTGTCGGCACGCAGCTCGACCACCAGCTCGCCCCGCTGGCGGCTGTAATTGACCGAATCGAACTGCAGGTTCTGGCCACCGCCCAGCTTGTCGTATTCGGCACCCGCCTGCGCCATCAAGGACAGGAAATCCGCCCGCGGGCCCTGCTGACGAGCGACCCGAAGGCGACCTTCCAATACGCGACGCACATTGGCGGCCGTCGCGCGGGTGTCCTGCGGAAACACCTCATGGTAGAGCGACATGGCCTGGTTCTCGAGTTCGGCGGCCTGCTGGTGATGGTAATAGCCCAGGCCCAGTTCGACGCCCACCTGCAGCGCCAGCCATAGCCCGGCGACGATGGCCGCCGGACGCCAGACGCGCCAGACGCCACCGCTCTTGTCGGCGTTCTCGAAGGTGCCCTGACACAGATTGATGGGCTCGCAAAGCGCGTTGTGCTGAGCGTGGGCCAGTAACTCCAGCGGTGTCATCTGCAGCACTTCACGGGTGACGCGCAGCCGATCTTCGGTTTCGATGGGTCGGATGTTGTCGGCGTAGCGTTCGAGGTCTTCTTGGCGGCCATAGAGGGTCACCGGGATCTCCGCGACCACCTCGTCTTTGTCTGGCTGAGCCAGGGTATAGGAGAAGATACTCAGGTTCTCGGTCTTCATGCGGAACCATTCGCCCCGGGAGCCGGCCACCAATGTGTCCTCGCCCGCAAGGCAGATGCACCAGCGGGATTCGCTCACCGGCAGCAGCGCTGCATCCGGATACAGCGCCTCCAGATCCGCACCCTGGAAGGCATCGAACAGTTCGTGCCAGATCGCCATGCGCTGCTGGTCGATGGCCGCGACCCGGAAGCCCTCTTCGCTGCGTTTGCCCAGAGCCAGATGGACCGAATCGATGTCCTGGGCGATCTGCTCTTCCACGGCAAACGGCAATGCCTGACGGACATAGCGGGCCTGTTTGGCCGGTATCTCGGCAAAACAGAACAGCACGTCGTCCCCC
Source organism: Marinobacter mangrovi (assembly GCF_016798325.1). GTDB lineage: Bacteria > Pseudomonadota > Gammaproteobacteria > Pseudomonadales > Oleiphilaceae > Marinobacter_A > Marinobacter_A mangrovi. The sequence continues at coordinate 746,757 of NZ_JAERVO010000001.1, read as the reverse complement.
GGCAGCAGGCCCACCAGCAGCACGTGTTCAAGATCATTCTGGGTCAGGGTCTGCTCGATCACCGACCGGTCGTCATCCTGGCCGCTGGCCTGGAACACGCCGCTGGCATCGATCAGCGCCCAGTCGAAGCGCTGGCCGTCCATATCGCCATGCAACGCACTGAAGGGCGCAGCCGGTTGAACGTAGAGTCGATATGACATGAATCCGTAGTTCCTTGTTGTTTTCCGGAAGCGGCTGGCCGTAGACGCCTGACTCAGTCAGATAGGCCGAGCGCGTCGGCGGCGTCCCTGGCCTCCTGGCTCTGGCTGTCGCCCGAAACCTGATAGCGCTCCTTGGTGATCAGCTGCGTCTGGCTTTCGTCCCGGCGGACCGTGAACATCTCGCCCTGGGGGTTCCGGTAAATGGTCGTCACCAACCGGAACACCCGATCATTGAACGTGATGCGCGAGGCGACATCAAAAAAATTCGTACTGACCCCCAGCCCATTGCTGTTCAGCCCCAGTCCGGCAAACGCCGGCAGCGCCAGGAAATCCTGGACGGTCTCAAACGGCTCGTCCTCGCGCTGTTCGACCACCGTTTCCACCTGCGCGGCCGTAAGATTTTCGTTCAGCGCCTGTAATACGGGCGCTGGTGCCATATTAACATTGATTGTCGTGCCCGATACCGGCAAAGCCGCCACATACGGCAACAGTTTACGATAGGCCTCTTCGGTCATGCCGTTGATCAGTCGCAATTCCGAGACACTGGCGAACGGCTGGTTGGCAGCCCGGTAGGGTGGGTCCATGCCAAGATAAACGCCGTCCTCGGCACCGTAGGCATTGACCGTTTCATCATTATCGTCGATCCAGTCGATCAGGGCTTCCACGTGTACCGAAGAAATATCGAGAACCAAAAGCAGTCTAGCCAACCGGTCCCGGGTCAACTCATTGACCGCGCCGGTGGCATCCACCAGATTATTGAGGTTGATGCGCCCGCCCAGATCGTTGATCTGCACTTCGACCACGCCGTTTTCTTCATACGGCAGCACGGCCGAGTATTTGGCCCAGACTTCATCGGGGCTGTCGACGTGGGCGCCGTCCTCCTCGTCGTCTTCAAAATCCTTGGACAGGATCTGCTCCGCGAAGGCTTCCGCGCCGAAGGCGATACTCTTGCCCTGACTCTGGGCCAGGTAGTGGCTCGCCTTGTAGATTCGCAGTTGCTGCAACTGGGTCATGCCCGCGACCAGCGTTACCACCAACGCCATGGCCAACAGTACCATGATCAGGGCCACGCCCTGCTGCTCACGCGATGCGTTTGGGCTCCTCATGACCCCGAGCCCTCCGACGTACCCGAGTCGGAGCCGGACTGACTGCCCTCTTCTTCGCTGCCAGACTCCCCGCTCGATTCCGTAGCGTTGGTAATCGTGGTCTGGGCGGATTCCGGATCGAAATCGGGCAGGACGAAAACCCGCTGCAGCTCGCCATAATCCGACTGTTTGATCACGATCGCCACGCCCTTTGGCAAGGGCACGGATGCCAGCGCCGACGGCGAATCACTGGTTTGAGCCGCCGCCTGATCGGTGGTGGGCCACTCGTCCTGCCAGGTGCCCTGGTCGTCCAGGAAACGCACGTTGACATCTTCGACATTGGAAAGCAGCAGCTGATCACGCCCCTTGGCATCCTCCGCCAGATCCAGCGTGCCCCAGTAGCGCCGATGCAGCTCGTCACCGGTGAACTCGTAGCTCACCCGCTGCAGATCACTACGCCGGGCGCCGATGGGGTTGCGCCAGCCCTGGCGGGTCAACGCCAGTTCAACCCCGTCCTCGCGACTGGTCATGGCGTAGCGGGCGTCGCCGTAGATATCGCGAATCGGCCGGTTAACCACCTGGTCCAGGTCGCGCTCAATGACCAGCATGGCTCGCTGGATCTGTTCAAACTCCTCGGCGGCAGCATTGACTCGATCACGGGCCTGGATCACGCCACTGATCATCTGCCAGACACCGACGCCGATCAGAGCTGTGATGCCAACGGCAATCAGCACTTCCAGCAGCGTGAAGCCACGCTGCCGGGTCCGGATGGGTGTGCGATCAATAATCACCAATGAACCCCGCCAGACTGGACAGTTGTCGCTTGTCACCATCTTCCGGCGCGAGGAAGACCGTGACTTCAACCCGACGCACGTTTTCATCCTGGGTACCACTGACCACCGTTTCCACCTGCCAGTGACGGTTGGCGTAGTCCAGGTCATCGGTTTCTTCGGACACTTGCGGAAGATCGGATTGCAGGCGCAGCTGCGCCACCTCATTCTCGGCAATCCAGGTCGCCATGGTGCGGTCACGGACCCGTTCAAAGGTGCCGATATAATTGCTGGCTACTTCAGACGCCGCAGTGGCGATCAGGCCGAAGACCAGCACGGCGACGAGAACCTCGATCAGGGTAAAGCCTCGTTGCCGAAAGCGCGGGGAACACACCGTCACAGCGGCTCCTCCTCACCCGGCGGATGCCACTTGAGGCCGTTCAGACCATCGGTATCGATGCGGTAGACCGGCTCTTCGTCGCTGCCGACGGCCAGCTCCATGTCAAAGGGAGTGGTTTCGCCCGAGGAATAGAACACGATATCCGGCCGCGGGGTGTCTTCGTCGTCTTCCGTTCCCGGCAATTTAGGCAGGTCGTCTTCAGTGTGGTAGGCCACCGCCAGCCAATCCGGGAGCTGCCGCGGCGCAAACAGACGCTCTTTCTGGCGCTCCCAGGTCTGTTCGACGTCGTCATACACCATAAAGCGATAGGCGTTGTCGTCGATCAGCAGGCCCAGTTCCTGATTATTCAGAACCGCCTGCTCTGAGGCGGTCTGCATCAACAGGAACAGTTCGCGGGCATTATTTTCCAGCTCCCGCTGCTGGGCGCCGCCGCCCAGGTTCACCACGGCAATGACGGCAAGCAGGCCCACCAGGACCAGCACCACCATAATCTCGATCAGGGTAAACCCGCGCGAGCGGCTCATTGAACCACCCGCTTATTTGTCAGGATTGTCCTGAACACTGATGTCTGCAGCGTCGCCCTCACCCCCTTCGCGGCCATCGGAGCCGTAGGAGAACAGATCGTAAGGCCCATTCACGCCCGGGCTGATGTACTGGTAGTCGTTGTCCCACGGATCCTGCGGCACGTTCTTCAGGTAGCCGTCCGGGTTCCAGTTCTTGGGCTCGGGGCTGCCGCTGGGCTTGCTGACCAGGGCCTGAAGGCCCTGCTGGGTTGAAGGATAGGAGCCGTTGTCGAGCCGGTACAGATCCAGCGCATTGGCGATGTTGCTCATCTGGGTCTGGGCCACGGTGACCCGGGCCTGGTCACTCCGGCCCAGGATGTTGGGCGCCACGATGGCGACCAGCAGACCCAGAATGACCATCACGACCATGATCTCGATCAGTGTAAAACCGGCATTCCTGTTCAGTTGTTTCATCGTCATCCGTCTCGTTTGCATCGTCGTCGGTTATTGTCTCAGGGACGTCCCTGTTTCCAGATTGTGGGTAAGCTTCCGGTTTCTTAAGACCGACTTGTTCAGCCCACCAGGTTACTCATGTTGAGGATCGGCAGCATGATCGCCATCACGATGATCAGCACCACGCCGCCCATGACCAGCAACATCAGCGGTTCAAACAGCCCCACCATGGTCTGGATCTTGGCCTGCAGGGTGTTCTCCTGCATGGTGGCGGTGCGTTCCAGCATGCTGTCCAACTCACCGCTGGCTTCGCCGCTGGCAATCATATGCAACATCATCGGGGGAAAATAGCCCGTCGCGTCCAGCGATTTGTGCAGGCTGGCCCCCTCGCTCACCGATTGCGCCGCCTCTTTGAGCCGCAATCGCAGGTAGTCGTTGGACAGCACTTCGCCAGCAATCCGCATGGCTTCCACCAACGGTACGCCACTGGTGGTCAATATCGACAGCGTGCTGGCATAGCGCGCGGTATTCACGCCCCGCGTCATGCCGGAGATCCCCGGCATGTGCAGCAGCGAACGGTGAAAGCGCAAGCGGTTGGCTTCCTTGCGCAACGCCATCCGGAACGCAAAGAAGATGGCCGCCAGGATAATGGCGAGGAAAATCCCGTACTGCATCAGGAAGTCGGACATCACCAGCAGCCCGCGGGTCAGCACCGGCAGCTCCTGACCCTGTTTGACGAAGACCTCGATGATGTCCGGCACCACGTAGGTCAACAGGAACACCACGATAGACAGCGCCACAACGGTCAGGATTATCGGGTATATGGCCGCCAGCTGGATTTTCTGGCGCGATTCCTGACGGGTCTCGGTATAGTCCGCCAACCGGTTCAGCACCAGGTCGAGGTGACCGGCGTGTTCACCCGCAGCGACCGTGGAACGGAACAGCCGGGGAAAAGCCCGCGGAAACTCACCCAGGCTGTCCGCCAGCGAATGGCCTTCCATGACCTTCGAACGGATGGCAATCATCATGCTCTTGATGCGTGGCTTCTCGGACTGTTGCGCCGCTGCCCCCAGCGCCTGCTCCACCGGGATCCCCGACTGGATCAGGGTCGCGATCTGCCGGGTCACCAGCGCCAGGTCCGAGGCGCTGAGACCGCGACCTTTTCGGCTCGTCCCGCCACCCTTGGTTTCCCGCTCTGACGCGGTGTCCACCGACAATGGCGTCAGCTTGCGTTCCCGCAGCTGTTGCCGCACTGCCCTGGCGCTGTCCGCTTCGACAACGCCCTGCTTCTGTTTGCCCCGCGCGTCCAGCGCCTTGTAGTTGAATGCTGGCATACGCCCCTTAGCTCCGGTGCGTCACGCGCAGGACTTCTTCAACCGTCGTCCGGCCGGCCAGCACCTTGGCCACGCCGTCGGCATGGATGCTGGGACCATGCTGCCGGGCCACCTTCTCCAGCTCCAGCTCGCCGGCCTGGCGGTGAATCAGGGTGCTCAGATCCTCATCGACGCGCACCACCTCGTAGATCCCCATACGTCCACGATAACCCAGATTATTGCACTCGTTGCAGCCGACAGCGCGGTAGATGTCCGGCGGGTTCTCGGGATCGAGCTGCAGGAATTCGCAATGCTCGACCGAGGGTGAATAGGATTCCTTGCAATGGGGACACAGCACCCGCACCAGCCGCTGGGCCACGATGCCGATCAGACTGGAGGAGATCAGGAACGGCTCGATGCCCATATCGATCAGCCGCGCTATGGCACCGACGGCCGTGTTGGTGTGCAGCGTGGACAGCACCAGGTGACCGGTCAAACTCGCCTGGACCGCGATCTCGGCGGTTTCCAGGTCCCGGATCTCACCGATCATGACCACGTCCGGATCCTGACGCAGGATGGCACGCAAGCCCCGGGCAAAGGTCATGTCGACCTTGGGGTTAACCTGGGTCTGGCCGATGCCGGACAGGTTGTACTCGATCGGATCTTCAACCGTCAGGATGTTGCGGCTGCGATCGTTGATTTCCTGCAGCGCGCCGTAAAGCGTGGTGGACTTACCGGAACCGGTGGGACCGGTGACCAGGATGATGCCGTAAGGCCGGAATATCAGCTCCCGCAATACTTTGAAATCACGCTCCGCCATCCCTAACGAGGCAAGGCGCAAACGGCCGGCCTGCTTGTCCAGCAGACGCAGCACGATTCGCTCGCCGTTGGAGGACGGCATGGTGGACACCCGCAGATCCACTTCCCGACCGGCCACGCGCAGTGAAATCCGGCCGTCCTGGGGCACCCGCTTCTCGGCGATATCAAGCCTGGACATCACCTTGATCCTAGACACCAGCAGCGGCGCCAGCGCCCGTTTGGGCTCAACCACCTCACGCAGGATGCCGTCGACCCGGAACCGCACGACCAGCCGCTTCTCGTAGGTTTCGATGTGAACGTCGGAAGCGTTGGTGTTGACGGCTTCGGTGAGGATGGCGTTGATCAGCCGGATAATCGGCGCATCGTCTTCCTGTTCGAGCAGGTCCTCGGTTTCCGGTACGGATTCCGCCAGGCTGGCCAGGTCCATGTCGTCACCGATGCCTTCAACCATCTGCATGGCTTCGGTGGAATCGTTCTGGTAAGCGGCATTGAGGGCTTCGTCGAAATCTTCCGGTGCGATGGGCTCGAACTTGGCCCGCCCGCCACTGACACGGTTGGCTTCCGCCAGCGCCATGGGCGTGGCTCCGGGTCGTACGAGAACCTTCACGGCGCCGCTGTCGCCGCGGGTCAGGATGACGCCGTGACGTTTGGCGAAGGTAAAAGGCAGGCGCCCGATCGGGGCGTCCTGAGCCTGCATGTCGAGGTCTTGTTCCACGCTGGTTCTCACCTGTTCCTGTCACCGAAGAAGGCAAAGGCTATCATAGCTCGTCCGGGAGTATGTGGTCTCTGACGAGTTATCGGGAAAATTGGGACATTCGTCAAGCACGTCACGGTGCTAATCGCTTATTTTTGCATCATTTTTGGTCGAATATGACAATTCCCGCCCTTATAATCCACCGTCTGCGAAGACCGCTGAGTATTTACCGGGTGTTTGTCTAAACTGTTACAGTGCGGTCGGCCACCGTAGCGTCCTTCCGGAAACCAGTGCATCGCCTAACCCCGATGAACCGGAAGCGCTCAAGATTAGACCGTATCCAGGGACGGTAATTCCGCTACGCTATCTATCAGGAGATCAGGGCTACCCATGACCGGCATCTATTCCCGACTACCCCAGATTACCGCCCTATTACTGGTGGTGGCCATGCTGGCATCGCTGGGCTGGCAGGGGTGGCAGTTTTACCAGGCCGAACAGGCACGACAGGCCGGCGGTGGGGCCGTGGTCACCCGGCAGGCCCCAACGGGCAACGCCGGTGCGCAGGACATCAACCTGTCCGCCATTGATCTCTTCGGCAAAGCCGGCGCCCAGGCCGCACAACAGCCCCAGTCCACCGAGAATCTGCCCGAGACCAACCTGCGCCTCTATTTGCGCGGCGTGATGGCCGGCGGTGAAAAAAGTGTCGCCAGCGCCCTGATCGAAGACGCCAACAACGATACCGAAGCCTACCTGATTGGCGACGAATTGCCCGGCAACGCCACCCTGCGCTCGGTCTATCCCAACCGGGTCATTATCGAACGCAGTGGCAAGCTCGAAAACCTCTATTTTCCTGAAACCGCAGACACCAGCGGTATCGATTTGAGTAACGGCAACGAGGCCCAGGCCGCGGAAAGCACCCCGGCGGAACCCCGGCCCCAGCCTCGCGCCGTCCAACCTCCCGGTTCTGCGCCGGCGGTAACCAGCGACAGACGGGAAGAGATTCGTCGCCGACTGGAGGCTCTCCGGGAGCGATTGCGCCAGAACAGTAACTGAGGCCATGGATGAGTCCGACGCGCATCAGGCAGGGATTTCAATTCTGTGCCCTGGCCCTGTCATTAACGGTCACCGCCGTTATTGGCATCGAGCTGAGCTCGCGTCTGCTTGATTATGTCCAGAATGAGTTCGGCGACGCCGCCCGGGAACGTTTGGTTCAGTGGCAGCAACTGCAGAAGCTGGCCAGCCATGCCCCGGTCCGACGCCAACTGCGGCTGGTGAATTCCTTCTTCAACCAGGTCAAATTCGTCAACGACATCGAACACTGGGGAATGGAGGATTACTGGGCCACGCCGGTCGAGATGCTCGCCACCGACGGCGGTGACTGCGAGGACTTCTCCATCGCAAAATACCTCACCCTGCGCGCTCTGGGCGTGCCCGACGACCAACTGCGCATCACCTACGTCAAAGCCCTGGAGCTCAACCAGGCCCATATGGTGCTGGCCTGGTACAAGACGCCGAATGCCGATCCGCTGATCCTCGACAACCTCATCAACGAAATCCGCCCGGCCTCCGAGCGCAACGACCTGGAGCCGGTCTACAGCTTCAACGGCGAAGGCTTGTGGCTGCAACAAAAAGGAGGCGGTGCGGACGCCGAACGCATCGGCAATGCCGACAAACTCAAAAACTGGACCGACCTGAACAACCGTCTCATCGACTCCCTCCGGTAGGAAACCCCATCGAAAAGGTTGACACATCTCTGTCGCCGGAATTACCTTTACGTTAACGTCAACGTGAGCAAGTCGATATGAGTGATCTGAACGTCAAGCGAACCCACTCCATCAGCGATCTGGCCCGGGAATTCGACATCACCACCCGGACCATTCGTTTCTATGAAGAAGCCGGCATGATTACGCCGGAGCGCGACGGCCAGACTCGGATCTATACTGATCAGGACCGGGTGAAACTGAAGCTGATCCTGCGCGGTAAACGCCTCGGTTTCAGCCTGGCGGAATCCCGTGAGCTGATCGAGATGTACGATCCTTCTTCCGACAATGCTCATCAGCTCAATGCCCTACAACAAAAAATCAACGAGCGACGTGACGCCTTGAAGCAGCAGCTTGCAGACATCGAGATCATGCAGAAGGAACTCGACGACGCCGAAACACGGTGCCAGGCCGCCATGGCCGCCCTGAACAACTGAACCGTATCGCGTCCCGAACCAGACACACCACAACAAAGACAAGATTTCAGGTGGGTTATGACGATGCAGAAGAGCTATGTCAGCGGGGTCAGCGAAACGCCCCTGCTGGGTATGACCATCGGTGAGAAATTTGACGACACAGCCCGTCGCTTCCCGGATACGGACGCGCTGATCGTCCATCATCAGGATCGCCGTTACAGCTACCGTGAACTGCAGGCTGCCGTGGATGAATGCGCCCGGGCCATGATGGCCATGGGCATCGAGAAAGGCGACCGGGTGGGCATCTGGTCCCCCAACAACGCCGAATGGTGCATCACCCAGTTTGCCACCGCCCAGATTGGCGCCATCCTGGTCAACATCAATCCCAGCTACCGGGTGCATGAAGTGCAGTACGCGCTCAGGCATTCGGGCGCCTCCGTGCTCATCCTGCAGGGTCAGTTCAAGACGTCGGATTACGTGGGCATGATGACCGAACTGGTTCCGGCCCTGAATGACGCCCGCCAGGAGCGCATCCACAGTGACACCCTGCCCGACCTGAAGCAGGTGATCTGCCTCGACGCCAGCCACAAGGCGCCGGGCATGTGGCACTGGGATGAGGTGATCGCCCTGGCGCCGCAAACGTCAGATGCCGACTACCGTGCCCGCCAGGCCAAACTTCAGTTCGACGACCCGATCAACATTCAGTACACGTCCGGCACCACCGGCGCGCCCAAGGGCGCCACGCTTTCTCACCACAACATTCTCAACAACGGGTTGTTCGTTGCTCGCCGGATGAACTTCACCGAGAAGGACCGGCTGGTCATTCCGGTACCGCTCTATCACTGCTTCGGCATGGTCATGGGTAACCTGGGTTGCATTACCCACGGCGCCACCATGATCTACCCCAGCGAAGGCTTTGAACCAGTGGCCGCCCTCACCGCGGTGCAGAGGGAGAAAGCCACGGCCCTTTACGGCGTGCCCACGATGTTCATCGCCGAGCTGGAACACCCGGATTTCGCGAGCTTCGACCTGTCGACGCTGCGCACCGGCATCATGGCCGGCTCCAACTGCCCGGCCGAGATCATGCGTAAGGTGATCGACCAGATGCACATGACCGATGTGACCATCTGCTACGGCATGACCGAGACCAGTCCGGTCAGTCTGCAGACCGAGCCGGACGCGCCGCTGGATAAACGCGTGACCACCGTGGGCACCATCCACCCGCACCTGGAGATCAAGATCGTCGATCCGGCGACCGGCGACCTGGTGCCCCGCGGCGAGAAAGGGGAACTCTGTACCCGCGGCTACAGCGTGATGTTGGGTTATTGGAACAACGACGAAGCCACCCGCAAGTCCATCGACGTGACCCGATGGATGCACACCGGCGACCTGGCCACGATGGACGAGGACGGCTACGTTGCGATTACCGGCCGCATCAAGGATCTGATCATCCGCGGCGGTGAGAACATCTACCCCCGCGAGATTGAAGAATTCCTCTACACCCACGACGCCATTTCCGACGCCCAGGTGATCGGCATTCCCGACGAGAAATTCGGCGAGGAAGTGATGGCGTGGATCAAGCTGGCCGAAGGCAAACAGGCCACGGAAGACGAGATCCGCGAATTCTGTAAGGGCAAGATCGCCCACTACAAAGTCCCCCGATACATCAAGCTGGTGGACGAGTTCCCCATGACCGTCACCGGCAAGATCCAGAAGTTCCGGATGCGGGAAATCAGCATCGATGAATTGAACCTCGGCGGTTGATGCCGGGCGGTCATTGCGATCGCCTTCGCCCCAAGGTTGACGTTAACGTAAACGACAGATTTTACCGGCAGGAGTCAGAACCACCATGAAAAGCCAGTACACTTCCCTCAACTTCGGACTCGGCGAGACCGTCGACATGCTTCGGGACCAGGTCAACCAGTTTTCCACCGACCGCATCGCGCCCCGGGCCGCCGACGTGGACCGGGACAACCTGTTCCCCAACGAACTCTGGCCGCAGCTTGGCGAGATGGGCCTGCTCGGCATGACCGTCAGCGAAGAGTACGGCGGCAGCGGCATGGGCTACCTCGCCCACACGGTGGCCATGGAAGAGATCAGCCGGGCCTCCGCCAGTATCGGACTGAGTTACGGCGCCCACTCCAACCTGTGCGTGAACCAGATTTTCCGCAACGGTAATGACGAGCAGAAAGCCAAATACCTGCCCAAGCTGGTCAGCGGTGAGCACATCGGGGCCCTCGCCATGAGCGAACCCAACGCCGGTTCCGACGTGGTCAGCATGAAGCTGCGCGCCGACAAGAAAGGCGACCGCTATATCCTCAACGGCAACAAGATGTGGATCACCAACGGGCCCGACGCGAACACCTATGTGATCTATGCCAAGACCGACACCAGCAAAGGCCCCCATGGCATCACGGCCTTTATCGTCGAGCGGGACTGGAAAGGCTTCTCCCGCGGCCAGAAGCTGGACAAGCTGGGCATGCGCGGTTCCAACACCTGTGAACTGATCTTCGAGGACGTGGAAGTCCCGGAAGAAAACATCCTCGGCCAGGAAAACGGCGGCGTGCGCGTGCTGATGTCCGGCCTGGACTACGAGCGTGTCGTTCTCTCCGGCGGCCCCATCGGCATCATGCAGGCTTGCCTGGACAACGTGGTGCCCTATGTCCACGAGCGCAAGCAGTTCGACCAGCCCATCGGCGAGTTCCAGCTGATCCAGGGCAAACTGGCAGACATGTATACCGAGCTGGCTGCCTGCCGGGCGTATCTCTATTCCGTGGCCCAGGCCTGCGACCGCGGCGAAACCACCCGCAAGGATGCCGCCGGCGTGATCCTCTACACTTCAGAGCGGGCTACCAAAATGGCGCTGGAAGCCATCCAGATCCTCGGCGGCAACGGCTACATCAACGAGTTCCCCACCGGTCGCCTGCTGCGGGATGCCAAGCTCTATGAGATCGGTGCCGGCACCCAGGAAGTCCGCCGCATGCTGATTGGTCGCGAACTGTTCAACGAATCACGGTAAGGGGTCCCATGGCTATCCTCCATTCCAAGATCCAGACCGAATCGCCGGAGTTCAGCGAGCGTCAGGCCGCGATGCAGGCGCTCTGCGACGAACGCCGGGACCGTCATGACACCATCGCCAAAGGCGGCGGCGAACAGGCCCAAAAGCGCCACACCGACCGCGGCAAAATGCTGCCTCGGGAGCGCATCCACCGTCTGCTGGACCCGGGCTCGCCGTTCCTGGAGATCGGCGCGTTTGCCGCGGACGACGTCTACGGTGAGGACGTGCCTGCCGCCGGCGTGATCGCCGGTATCGGCCAGGTGCATGGCATCGAGTGCATGATCGTCGCCAACGACTCCACCGTGAAAGGCGGCACCTACTATCCGCTGACGGTAAAAAAACACATCCGGGCCCAGACCATCGCCGAGGAAAACCACCTGCCCTGCATCTACCTGGTGGATTCCGGCGGCGCCAACCTGCCGCGCCAGGACGAAGTGTTCCCGGACCAGGAGGACTTCGGCCACATTTTCTATCGCCAGGCCAACATGTCCGCCAAGGGGATCGCCCAGATCGCCGTGGTCATGGGCCTGTGTACTGCCGGCGGCGCCTATGTGCCCGCCATGGCGGACGAGAGCATCATGGTCCGTGAACAGAGCTCGATCTTCCTGGCCGGACCACCGCTGGTGAAAGCCGCGACCGGGGAAACCGTCAGCGCCGAGGAACTGGGCGGTGCGGATGTGCACACTGGCATTTCCGGCGTGGCGGATCACTACGCCAACACCGAAGCCGAAGCCCTGGAACGGGCCCGCCAGTGTATCGCCAACCTCAATTTCCGCCGGCCGGAAACGGTTCGCCTGCGCGAGCCGGCCGAACCGCTGTATTCGCCGGATGAGTTGTACGGCGTCGTCCCGAGCGACCTGAAAACCCCCTACGACGTGCATGAAGTCATCGCGCGACTCGTCGACGGTTCCGAATTCGATGAATTCAAGGCCCGCTACGGATCGACCCTGGTCTGTGGCTTTGCCCACCTCTACGGCATGCCGGTGGGCATCATCGCCAACAACGGCATCCTGTTCTCCGAATCCGCCCAGAAAGGCGCCCACTTCGTGGAACTGTGCTGCCAGCGCGGTATTCCGCTGATTTTCCTGCAGAACATCACCGGGTTCATGGTGGGCAAGCAGGCCGAACACGACGGCATCGCCAAGCACGGCGCCAAGCTGGTCACCGCCGTCGCCTGCGCCCGGGTGCCGAAGCTGACGGTCATCATCGGCGGCAGCTTCGGGGCCGGTAACTACGGCATGTGCGGCCGGGCCTACAAACCCCGTTTCCTGTGGATGTGGCCCAACGCCCGCATCGCGGTCATGGGCGGCGAACAGGCCGCTGGCGTGCTGGCCGACGTCAAGCGCGCCGGCAAGGAGCGTCGCGGCGAAAGCTGGAGCGACGACGAGGAACAGGCGTTCAAGCAGCCCATCATCGACCAATTCGAGCACCAGTCGAGCCCCTACTACGCCAGCGCGCGGTTGTGGGACGACGGCGTCATCGACCCGGCCGACACCCGCCGGGTGCTGGGGCTGAGCCTGTCGGCCGCCCTCAATGCGCCGCCCGAAGACACCCGCTTCGGCCTCTTCCGGATGTAACCAGGAGATCACCATGACTGAACAGGCTGTACGCACCGAAACCGACGGTCGCGGGGTCACCCGGATTACCCTGGCGCGGCCGGACAAGCGTAATGCTTTTAACGACAGCGTGATGCGCGACTTGCGGGATGCGCTGATCGCGGCCGGCGACGATCCCGCCTGCCGGGTCGTGGTTCTGCAGGGCGACGGCAAGCACTTCTCCGCCGGCGCCGACCTGAACTACATGCAACAGACTGCCGAACTGAGCCACGAGGCCAATGTGGACGATGCCCTGGCCCTCGCCGGCTTGATGCAGACGCTGGACCAGTTACCCAAACCGACCATTGCCCGCGTCCAGGGCGCGGCCTTCGGCGGTGCCCTGGGACTGATCTGCGCCTGCGACATTGCCATCGCCACCGACAATGCCCGCTTCTGCCTGAGCGAGGCGCGTCTGGGCCTGGCGCCGGCGGCTATCGGTCCCTACGTGGTCCGCGCCATCGGTCCGCGCCAGGCGCGTCGCTATTTCCTCACCACCGAGGAAATCCCGGCAAACGACGCCGTACAAATGGGGATCGTTCATGAAGTCGTCGCCGCCGAGGACATCGACGAGACCATCAACACCCTCGCGGAACGTCTGCTGCGCAATGGTCCGGTCGCCCTCGAGGCCTGCAAGTCGCTGGTGGCCCGCACCCAGATGGACGGGCCGGACGAGGCGCTGATCCGCTATACCGCCGAACTGATCGCCGGACTGCGGACCGGTGACGAGGGTCAGGAGGGTCTGCGGGCCTTCCTGGAAAAACGCCAACCTGCCTGGATCCAGGAGTAACCCGATGACTGAACACGCCATTCGCACCCTCCTGGTCGCCAACCGGGGCGAGATCGCCCTGCGCGTGATGCGCACGGCGCAGGCCATGGGCATTCGCTGTATTGCGGTCTACTCGGAAGCCGATCGCAACGCGCCGTTCGTGCGCCAGGCCGATGTGGCCGTCGCCATCGGCCCGGCCGCCGCCGCCGAGAGCTATCTGAAAGTCGACCGCATCCTCGCGGCCGCTAAAGAACACGGGGCGGACGCCATTCACCCCGGCTACGGCTTCCTGTCGGAAAACACCTCGCTGGCCGAGCAATGCCAGGCGGAAGGCATCCGCTTTATCGGGCCTCCGGCGTCGGCCATCGCCGCCATGGGCTCCAAGAGCGCGGCCAAGGCGCTGATCGCCGAAGCCGGCGTGCCACTGGTGCCGGGCTATCACGGCGACGACCAGAGCCTCGCCCGCTTCCGTGAAGAAGCGGAGAACACCGGCTTTCCCATGCTCATCAAGGCCAGCGCCGGGGGCGGTGGCAAAGGCATGCGGGTGGTTCGCGGGATGGATGAACTGGAAGAAGCCATCGCCGCCGCCCAGCGGGAGGCCAGTGCCAGCTTCGGCGACGATCACTTGTTGATGGAGCGCTACCTGGAAAACCCGCGCCACGTGGAAGTCCAGGTGATGTTCGACAGCCACGGCAAGGGGCTGTACCTGTTCGACCGGGACTGCTCCGTCCAGCGTCGCCACCAGAAGATCATCGAGGAAGCCCCGGCACCGGGCATTCCCGAGGCCGTGCGCAAGGCCATGGGCGAGGCCGCGGTGCGCTGCGGCGAAGCCATTGGCTATGTGGGCGCGGGGACGGTGGAGTTCCTTTACGAGCCTGGCGGCTATTTCTATTTCATGGAAATGAACACGCGGCTGCAGGTGGAGCACCCGGTCACCGAGCTGATCACCGGACTGGACCTGGTGGAATGGCAGATCCGTGTCGCCAAAGGCGAAGCCCTGCCCTGGGCCCAGGACGAACTGACCTGCCGTGGCCATGCCATGGAAGCGCGCGTCTATGCGGAGGACCCGGATAACGATTTCCTGCCCGTTACCGGTCGGCTTCACCATCTACGAGAACCTGTCGATTTGCCATATGTCCGGATCGATTCCGGCGTCGCCGAAGGTCAGGACATCACCCCCTGGTACGATCCCATGCTGGCCAAGGTGATCACCTGGGGCGAGGATCGGGACACGGCTCGCCTGCGTCTGATCGACGCGCTGGCGCGCTACGAGGTCATGGGTGTGACGCTCAACATCGATTTCGTGGCCCGCGTCCTGCGCGAACCCGATTTCGCCAACGGCGAATTGACGACCCACTTCATCGAGACCCACGCTGACGCCTTGCGCACCCCGGAATTCACACCGGAGGAACAGCAGGCCCTGAGCTGGCTCGCCTGGCAGCAGGACACCCGGTCAGAAAGTGCGCCCGGCCCCTGGTCGATGCAGGACAGCTTCCGCCTCGGCGGGCCCCGCCAGCAACGCTGTGAGTTGCGCATTGGCGATCAGGACAGCACGCTGGGCTATGAGATGATCAGTGATCGACAGGCCCGACTGCATTCGGAAGGCGATTCACCTGTGCTGACGCTCTCCTGGCAACCGGCCGATCACACGGCCCTGGTCGTTCAGCTGAATGGTCGCCAGGTCCGTCTGTCCTGGGCCAGTCACGGCGAAAAGCTAGGACTCTTCGCCGGCAACATGTCCTGGACGGCCTTGGTCAACCACCCCGAGGAGCAGGTCCAGGACGCCGACAGCGACGCTCACCTGACCGCGCCGATGCACGGCCGGGTGATTACGGTGAACTGCACCGAGGGAGAGACGGTCGAACCGGGTAAGACCCTGGTCGTCATGGAAGCCATGAAAATGGAGCACAGCCTGAAAGCTCCGGCACAGGGCCGCGTCGTCGCGCTGCACTGCGCCGAGGGCGACAGTGTGGGTGCCGGCCAGGTCCTGGTGGACTTTGAAGCGGAGGAAGACGCATGACGGGCGAGAAAGTAACGCTGGTGGAAGTGGGCCTGCGGGACGGGCTGCAGAACGAGTCAACGGCGGTTTCCCATGAGGACCGGGCCCGCTGGTTCAACGCGCTGGCCGATACGGGGCTGTCGCGAATCGAGGCCGGCAGCTTCGTTTCCCCCAAGTGGGTCCCGCAGATGGCCAATACCGATGCGGTCATGCAGGCCATCCGCCGCCGGGACGACGTCTCGGCGGAGGTCCTGGTGCCCAACAGCAAGGGGCTGGAAGCGGCGCTGGCTGCCGATGCCGATGTGATCGCCGTCTTCACCGCGGCATCCGAAAGCTTCAACCGCAAGAACATCAACTGCTCCATCGAGGAGAGCATCGCACGCTTCGAACCGGTAGTCAGCGGCGCCAAATCCGCGGGCAAGCGGGTGCGGGCCTACGTTTCCTGCGTCGTGGGGTGTCCGTATGAAGGCCCGATCGCACCGGGTCAGGTGGCCGACGTGGTCCAGAAGCTCCTGGCACTGGGCGCGGACGAAGTTTCTCTTGGTGACACCATCGGCGTGGCCCGTCCCCGTGAAATCCACGCCCTGCTGGATGCCACCCTGCCGCTGATGCCCACCGAAAACCTGGCCCTGCATTGTCACGATACCCGCGGCCAGGCCATCGCCAACATCTACGCCGGCCTGGAGCGGGGCATCCGCATCTTCGACAGCGCCGTGGCCGGTCTCGGCGGCTGTCCCTACGCCAAAGGCGCCACCGGCAATGTCGCCACCGAAGATGTGCTTTACTTGCTGCAGGGAGAGGGCTTCGAAACCGGCGTCGATCTTCATGCCGTTGCCCGGGTGGGCCAGGAAATCTGCGAAATGCTGGACCGCCCCAACCCATCGCGCACCGGCAAAGCTCTGACAACGCACCTGACCGAAGACGATTTGACCACGGGGTAGAATTCATGACCAAAACGCCGCTCTGGCAACCCAGTGACGATCGCATCGCGCACACCCGCCTGACGCAGTTTGAAGACCGATTGCGCCGGCAATACCCGGGCATGGCGCCGGGTTACGAAGGACTTCACGCCTGGAGTGTCGAACACGCCGACCGGTTCTGGGAGAACCTGGTGGATGAATTCGGCGTTCTCGGCGATTGGGACGGTCCGGTATCGGAGGACGGTTTTCCGGTCGTGGGCCGGCGCTTTTTCCCCCAGAGCCGACTCAACTTCGCAGAAAACCTGCTGGCCCGGGGCAATCCGGACAGCGTGGCCATCATTGAGCACCGTGAGGATGGCCGCCGGCGGATCGTCACCTTCGACGACCTGCGCCACAAGTCCCAGGCCCTGGCCGGAGCCCTGAAATCGGCCGGTGTGGGCGAAGGCGACCGGGTCGCCGGATTCGTCCCCAATGGCATCGAGGCGGTTGTGGGCATGCTCGCCGCCAGCCAACTGGGCGCCGTGTGGTCCTCCTGCTCCCCGGATTTCGGACTCAACGGCGTGATCGATCGATTCGGTCAGATCGAGCCCAAGGTGCTGATCGCCATCAACGGCTACCACTACAACGGCAAGGTGATCGATACCCGCAACCGGGTCCGGGACATTGTCGATTCACTGCCCTCCCTTGCCCGGCTGATCCGCATCGACAACTGCGACGACTGTCCCTGGCCGGACGATATCGTCGGCATGACCTGGGACGAGGCTCTTCGAGCCGACCGGGAATGTCACTACACCCGCCTGCCGTTCAATGCACCGCTCTATATTCTCTATTCGTCCGGCACCACCGGCGTTCCCAAGTGCATCGTTCACGGCATTGGCGGCACCCTGCTCCAGCACGTCAAGGAACACGCTCTGCACACCGACGTCCACGCCGGCGACCGGGTGTTCTACTACACCACCTGCGGCTGGATGATGTGGAACTGGCTGGTCAGCAGCCTGAGCCTGGGAGCCACCCTGGTGCTGTTTGACGGCTCCCCGTTCTCGCCCGCGCCGGAAGTGCTCTGGAACATCGCCGAGAAGGAACAGATCCGCGTGTTCGGCGCCAGCGCCAAATACTACGCCGCCTGTGAAAAAGCCGGTCTGAAACCGCGGGAAAGCCACAACCTGGAAGCGCTGGACGCCCTGCTCTCCACCGGTAGCCCGCTTTCTCACGAAAGTTTCGATTACCTTTACCGGGACGTGAAACCGGACGTCTGCGTCTCCAGTATTTCCGGTGGCACCGACATTGTCGCCTGCTTCGCATTGGGCAACCCGAACTTGCCGGTCTATCGCGGCGAGCTGCAATGCATCAGTCTGGGCATGGACGTGGCGTTCGTTGACGACGACGGCAATCCATTGGCCGAGGGCAAAGGCGAGCTGATCTGCCGCAACGCCTTCCCGTCCATGCCGGTCGGCTTCTGGAACGATCCCGAGAACGCCCGCTTCGAGGACGCCTACTTCAGCCGCTTCCCGGGCGTCTGGGCCCACGGCGACTACGGGGAGCTGAGCGTTCATCCGGCGACCGCCACCACCCCCGCGCAAACCGGCGTGCTGATTCATGGCCGTTCCGACGCCACGCTCAATCCCGGCGGCGTGCGCATCGGCACGGCTGAAATCTACCGGCAGGTAGAAAAAGTCGATGCCGTTCTGGAAGCGCTCGCCATCGGCCAGCAGTGGGACGACGATATCCGTGTGGTGCTGTTCGTCCGGCTGCGCGACGGTGTGACACTGGATGACGATCTGGCCCAGACGATTCGCCAAACCATTCGCACCAACACCACACCCCGGCACGTTCCCGCACGGATCGTGCAGGTTGCCGACATACCCCGCACCATTAGCGGCAAGATCGTCGAATTGGCTGTCCGCAACGTGGTCCACGGCGAGCCGGTGAAAAACAAGGATGCACTGGCGAATCCCGAAGCGCTCCGGTATTTTGAGAATCTTCCCGAACTCAAACAATAATACCGGCTAACGGCCGTCCGTCCCCGGGCGGCTGACAGGGACCGTTATGACACGCGCATCCGGATTCACCCTGGAGGATCTTTCAGACCTCTCTGAGAGCCCCCTGCTCACGCTTCTCGACCACATCTGCGAAGGCAGCCTGATCGTTGACGACCACGCCCATGTGCTCTGGATCAGCGACAAGTATCGCGACGTCCTCGGCATCGACCGGGATCTCGCCGTCCGCGGACAGCCCGTCGAAGAGCTGATCCCCAACAGTATGATGCGCCAGGTGGTGCGCAGTGGTCAGCCCATCCTGCTGGACCTGCTGCGCAGCCGGGAAACCTGGATGGTGGTCACACGCATCCCCATCCGCGATCAGGCCGACCGGGTGATCGGCGGCATTGGCTTCGTGTTCTACAAGGACATGGACTACCTGAAGGCGTTCGTTGAGAAATACGGCCGCCTGCGCGGTGTCCCCAGCACCGCTGAACGCCAACTCGCCAATATGCGGGACACCAAGTACACCTTTGCCGATTTCATTGGCCAGAGCGCACCGGTAGAGCAGCTGCTGCAACGAGCCCGGCGGGCGGCCGAGCTGGACACCACCGTCCTCCTGCTTGGGGAAACGGGTACCGGCAAGGAAGTCCTGGCCCATGCTATCCATCATGCTTCCGTTCGGGCCGAACGGCCGTTCGTCAGCATCAACATGGCGGCGGTGCCGGACAACCTGATGGAGGCGGAATTCTTCGGGGTGGCGCCCGGCGCCTATACCGGCGCCGACCGTAAGGGACGCAAAGGCAAGATCCAGCTGGCCGACAAGGGTACGCTGTTCCTGGATGAGGTGGGCGACCTGCCCCAAAGCCTGCAGAGCAAGCTGCTGCGGGTCCTGCAGGAGCAGGAGTTCGAACCGCTGGGTTCCAACGAGGTGATCCGGGTCGACGTCCGCATCATCGCCGCCACCAGCAAGGATCTCAAAGCCATGGTGGATGCCGGTGATTTCCGGGCGGATCTCTACTATCGGCTCAATGTCCTGCCCATCGAGGTGCCCCCGTTGCGCGACCGGATGGAAGACATCGAACTGCTCGCCAACACCATGATCGATCGCATTGCCCACAATCTGGGCATGTCCCCCAAGTGGCTCAGCGCCGCAGCCCTGGACTACCTGCGCGATCATGCCTGGCCCGGCAACGTTCGCGAACTGCAGAACACCCTGGAGCGCACCTTCATCTTTGCCCAGAGCCCGATCCTCCAGGCCGAAGACTTCCTGCCACCAGCGCCCGACCGCCTGCACGAGTCCGCCGGCGCCGCCGGTATCGAGACCCTGCAGCAGACGGTCGCCCGGGCCGAGCGTGACGGCATTCGCAAGGCGCTGGACGCCACCGGGAACAACCGATCCCGGGCCGCACGCATCCTCGGCATCTCCCGCGCCAGTCTCTACGAGAAGATGGCTCGATACGGGCTTTGATCCGACGAGGTCGCCCGAATCGCGGCCGTTCGAACAGGGTGTCCATATTTTCAGACAGTGTCTGAGATGTCAGACACACCCTTCAGACCCTCGAATCACCGAGTCCGTAACGTCACCCCTATTTTGTGTCCGGATTTCCAGACACTTCGGCTTTTACGTAGCTGAAACCCCTTACCAAAAACCGAACATGTCATTGTTTTTAATGATCTTTCTATCGTTGGCACAAGGATTGTTATAGGCCCCTACGGCAGATAACTCCCTGCACACAACAACAATAGAAGGAAGTCACAATGATAAAGACGAGCCAATCCCTCGCGTTCCTGTCCGTCTGTGGCCTGGCTGGAGCCATGGCAACCACTCCCGCCCTGGGGGCTGAAAAGATCCGCTGGAAGATGCAGGCCGCTTATGGCAGCAACCTCCCGGCTCTGGGCGATACCATTCCGGGTGTTCTGGACGACCTCCGGGAAGTCACCGACAACCGCATCATCATCAAGCATTTCGAGCCCAACAAGCTGGTGCCGACTCTGAACATCACCGACGCCGTGCGAACCGGCAAACTGGAAGCCGGCTACACCTGGATCGGCTATGACCAGGGCAAGATTCCATCCTCCACCCTGTTCTCCGCCGTGCCGTTCGGTATGGAACCCTGGGAATACATGGCCTGGTGGTATGACGGCGACGGCCAGAAACTGGCTGAGGAGATCTACGAGAAGAACAACGTCCACCCGGTCCTGTGCGGCCTGACCGGTCCGGAAACCGGCGGCTGGTTCAACAAGGAAATCAACAGTCTGGACGACATTGACGGCCTCAAGATCCGCTACGCCGGCATCGGCGGGCGCATCCTGCAGGAGTTGGGCGCGTCCGTGACCGTTCTGCCGGGCGGTGAGATCTTCCAGGCCCTGGAAAAAGGCGCCATCGACGCCTCCGAATTCTCCCTGCCCACCGTCGACGAGAAACTCGGCTTCTATGAAGTGGCCAAGTACAACTACTTCCCCGGCTGGCACCAGCCGTTCGCCGCGTTCCACCTGATCGTCAATAAAGACAAATGGGACGCCATCAGCGACGCCGACAAGAAGCTGATCAACCTGACCTGCCAGGCCAGTGTCACCCGCAACCTGGCCAGCGCCGAAGCGTACCAGGGCAAGGCCATCGAGTTCATGAAGAGCAAGGGTGCCGAGACCCGCAAGCTGCCGGACCCGGTCCTGCACGAACTGGAAGACGTCACCGAAAAAGTACTCAAGCAGGAAGCGGACAAGGACGCAGACTTTGCCCGTGTCCTGAAGAGCCAGAAGGCGTTCCAGGCGCAGTACCAGGAGTGGCAGGACCTCGGCTACCTGCCGCGGGACTTCTGATCCCGGTACCCACCCGAATGGCGCGACCGTCGGTCGCGTCATGGAACGATTGTCACCCTGGTGAACAACGGCATGACAGGAGACTTATAAGCGGTCTCTGTCATCCGGGTTCCCGGGTGGCCCCTACCGTCTTCCGGAGTTTCACATGAACGCTTCCATCGAGGCCACTGCCCCCGAGCTTGAGCCGGCGCCGCAGGGGCTGTCTGGTGAGGTGCTGCCTCACACCCCGATTTCCCGGGTGCTGGACGGTCTGATCCGGCACATCGGCGAATTCAGCGCTTGGCTGTGGCCGGTGCTGATGCTGGTCATCATCGTCAACGTGGTGTCCCGCTATGTTTTCTCCCAGGGCTTCATCGAGCTGGAGGAACTGCAATGGCACATCTATTCCGCCGGCTTCCTGATCGCCCTGTCCTATGCGCTGCTGCGGGACAATCACGTCCGTGTTGACCTGTTCCGCGAACGCTTCAGTTTCCGCACCCAGGCCTGGATCGAACTCGGCGGCATGCTCCTGTTGCTGGGGCCGTTCATCGGCTTGTTGCTGTATTACTCGGTGCCCTACGTTATCGACTCCTGGCACATGAACGAAGCCTCCAGCGCACCGGGCGGGCTCAGCCACCGCTGGATCATCAAGAGTGCGTTGCCACTTGGACTGGGGTTAGTTCTGCTTGCCGCGTTTTCCCGGTTTACACGTTTGGTCGCTTTCCTGGCCGGATCGGAGGTGCGCCATGCCGATTAATGAAATGCTCGCGATCGGGATGTTCGCCTCGTTCATCCTGCTGATCTTTACCGGTTTCCCGATTGCCTGGGCCCTGGGTGGCGTCGCGATCGCCTTTACCGGCCTTGCCATGCTGTCGGATAACTATCTCGATACGTTTATCGCCATCGATTGGAGTTACACCTCACTGGCCATCGACCGGATCTGGGGCACCATGAGCAGCTGGGTGCTGGTTGCGATCCCGATGTTCGTATTCATGGGTCAGATGCTGGACCGCTCCGGCATGGCTGAAAAGCTAATGCTCAATGTCTCCCGGCTGTTCGGGCGACTCAACGGCGGTACCGCCATCGCCGTGGTGATCATCGGCCTGCTTCTGGCGGCATCCACCGGCATCGTCGGTGCGTCCGTCGCCCTTCTCACTCTGCTGGCCGTACCGGTCATGCTCAAGCGGGAGTATCAGCCGGAACTGGCGGTCGGGACGGTCTGCGCCGTCGGCACGCTGGGCATCCTGATGCCGCCGTCGATCATGCTGGTGATGATGGCCGATCAATTGGCCATGTCGGTCGGCGACCTGTTTATGGGCGCGGTGTTCCCGAGCGCCTTGCTGGGCGTTGTCTTCGTGCTCTATATCGTGATTCGCGGCTGGATGCGACCGGATGTGGCGCCAGCAGGCAATGATGCCGAGCCGGTCAACTTTGGCATCATTCTGGACGCCCTGAAGTCCATCCTGCCGCCGGCGTTCCTGATCCTCGCGGTGCTGGGCAGCATCTTTGCCGGGATTGCGACACCAACCGAGGCCTCGGGCGTCGGTGCGTTCGGCGCCACCCTGCTGGCACTGGCCAACAAACGGCTGAACAGGCAGGTGATGCGCGAAGTGTGCCGGGAGACCAGCCAGACCACCGCGTTCATCTTCGCCCTGCTGATCGGCGCTACGGCATTCTCGCTGGTCCTGCGCGGGCTGGGTGGTGACGAGATGATCGCCGATGCCCTCCACGGGCTGCCATTTGGTCCTCATGGTGTGGTGATCTGCATCCTGCTGCTGACCTTCCTGCTCGGTTTCGTACTGGACTGGATCGAGATCACGCTGATCATCCTGCCGCTGGTGGCGCCGGTCATCCACACGCTGGGCTTCGATATTGTCTGGTTCACCGTGCTGTTTGCGGTCTGCCTGCAGACCTCGTTCCTGACGCCGCCCGTCGGTTTCTCGCTGTTCTACTGCAAGGGTGTGGCGCCGCCATCAATTGGTGTGAAAACGCTCTACAAGGGCGTGACCCCCTTCATCCTGCTGCAGGCATCGGTCCTGGCGATCATCTTCCTGTGGCCTGATCTGGTGACCTGGCTACCGGCCCAGGCCTACAGCGGACAGTAGGAGGTTTCGATGTCACACCCCAAACTGATTTCCGCAGAGCAGGCGGCCGCCCTCGTCCCGGAAGGCGCGACACTGGCCACAGGCGGGTTTGTTGGAATCGGCTTTCCGGAAGCCCTGGCCCGAGCCCTCGAACACCGTTTTGTGGCCGAACAGGCACCCCACAACCTGACCCTGATCTACGCGGCCGGTCAGGGGGATGGCGGCGACCGGGGGCTGAACCACCTGGCCCACGAGGGTCTCGTCAAACGGGTGATCGGTGGCCACTGGGGCCTGGTTCCCAAGCTGGGCGCCCTGGCCTGCAACAACCGCATCGAGGCCTACAACCTGCCCCAGGGCGTGATTGCGCAGCTCTACCGGGACATCGCCGCCGGCAAGCCCGGCATGCTGACCCACGTGGGCCTGCATTCGTTTGTCGACCCCCGCCACGGCGGTGGGCGGATGAACGAGCGCACCGAGGAGGATCTGGTGGAGGTGATGAACCTCAAGGGTCGCGACTACCTGTTCTATCCCACCTTCCCGATCCATGTGGCGTTCCTGCGAGGCACCACGGCGGATGCCCGCGGCAACATCACCACCGAGAAGGAGGCCCTGCCCCTGGAAAGCCTGGCCATCG
Organism: Marinobacter mangrovi; assembly: GCF_016798325.1. GTDB lineage: Bacteria > Pseudomonadota > Gammaproteobacteria > Pseudomonadales > Oleiphilaceae > Marinobacter_A > Marinobacter_A mangrovi. The sequence goes on along the minus strand of NZ_JAERVO010000001.1, from coordinate 722,510 downwards.
CCCAGGCAGTCCACAATTCCGGCGGCAAGGTGTTCGTGCAGGTGGAGCGTCTGACGGAGCGGCACCAGCTTCATCCCGAACGCGTGCAGATACCCGGCATACTCGTGGATCACATCATCCTGGCGAAGCCGGAAGAACATCTACAAACGTTTGCCGAGCCCTACAACCCGGCCTACACCAGCGAGATCCGGCTGCCGGCCCTGGAGGGGGGCGACCCGCTCAGTATCCGCAAGCTGATTGGCCGCCGGGCGGCCGAGCATCTGGAACCGGGCGCTGTCGTCAATCTCGGTATCGGCATGCCGGAACAGGTGGCTGAGGTGGCAGCAGAAAAAGGTTTGCTGGATCGGATCACCCTGACCATCGAACCCGGCGCCATCGGCGGTCGCCCGGCCGGCGGACTGAGCTTCGGGGCCGCCGCCAATGCCGAGGCGGTGATCGACCAACCGGCCCAGTTCGACTTCTATGATGGAGGCGGTCTGGATCAGGCGTATCTGGGGATGGCACAGGTGGATCGGCACGGCAACGTCAATGTAAGCCGTTTCGGGTCGCGTCTGTCGGGTGCCGGGGGCTTCATCAACATCAGTCAGAATGCCCGTGAGGTCTTTTTCATGGGCACTTTCGAGGCGGGCAAACAATCCATCGCCATCGACGAGGACGGCCTGCGAATTGAAGAGAGCGGAACCGGACGCAAGTTCGTGAAGGAGGTCGAGCACCTGACCTTCAATGGCCGCTACGCCCTGGAACGCGGGCAGCGTGTGTTCTACATCACCGAGCGATGCGTGTTCCAGCTCACCGAGAACGGCCTGGAGCTGATCGAGATAGCGCCGGGGCTGGATCTGGATCGCGATATCCTGGCCTACATGGACTTCCGCCCGGCCATCTCCAGCCGACTCCATGTCACCGATCGGCGTTTGTACACGCTTTGACGAGAGGACACCCTTTCACACCAACAAAAAGGGCGCCGTTATGGCGCCCTTTTTTAACTGAATCCGTCCTTTACAGAACTTTCTTCAGTTCTTCCTCGAGCTGCGGAACCGCTTCGAACAGGTCCGCAACCAAGCCATAGTCCGCGACCTGGAAGATCGGGGCTTCTTCGTCCTTGTTGATCGCAACGATCACCTTGGAGTCGGACATGCCCGCCAGGTGCTGGATCGCGCCAGAGATACCGACGGCCACGTACAGCTGCGGCGCCACGATCTTACCGGTTTGACCGACCTGCATGTCGTTCGGTACGAAACCGGCGTCAACCGCGGCACGGGATGCACCCACAGCGGCACCCAGCAGATCCGCGACTTTTTCCAGCATCTGGAAGTTTTCGCCGTTCTGCATGCCGCGACCACCGGAGATCACGATACCGGCACTGCCCAGGTCCGGACGATCGGACTCGGCCAGCTGCTCGCTGACGAAGGAAGACACGCCTGCGTCCTGAGCACCGTCAACGGTCTCAACGGATGCAGAACCGCCTTCACCAGCCACGGGATCAAACGCGGTCGGACGAACGGTCACAACCTTGATGCCGTCGCTGCTCTTCACGGTTGCAATGGCATTACCGGCGTAGATCGGACGCACGAAGGTGTCTTCAGACTCGACACGAACGATGTCGGAGATCTGAGCAACATCCAGCAGCGCGGCAACGCGCGGCATAAAGTCCTTACCGGTGGTGCCGGCAGCTGCGAAGATGTGGCCGTAGTTCTTGCCCAGGTCGGACACCAGCAGGGACAGGTTTTCCGCCAGGAAATGGCCGTAAGCCGCGTTGTCCGCAACCAGAACCTTGTTGACGCCTTCGATCTTGGCCGCTGCTTCGCCTACGGCGCCGCAGTTCTCGCCGGCAACCAGAACGTCGACGTCACCACCTACAGCCTTGGCCGCCGCGACGACATTCAGGGTCGCCTGCTTCAGGCTGCTGTTGTCATGTTCAGCAATTACAAGGATGCTCATTTAGATCACCTTCGCTTCGTTCTTCAGTTTGTCGACGAGTTCTGCCACATCGGCAACCTTCACACCGGCCTGACGGGAAGCCGGAGCCTCAACCTTCAGGGTGGACAGGCGCGGAGCCACATCAACGCCCAGATCGGCCGGGCTCATGCTGTCGAGCGGCTTCTTCTTGGCTTTCATGATGTTGGGCAGCGAAGCGTAACGCGGTTCGTTCAGACGCAGGTCCGTGGTCACCACAGCCGGCAGGTTCAGGGATACCGTCACCAGACCGCCGTCCACTTCACGGGTCACGTTGACCTTCTCGCCTTCAACAACCACTTCCGACGCGAAAGTGCCCTGACCCATACCGGTCAGCGCGGCCAGCATCTGGCCCGTCTGGTTGTTGTCGGTGTCGATGGACTGTTTACCCAGGATAACCAGCTTGGGCTCTTCCTTCTCGACAACGGCCTTCAGCAGCTTGGCGGCTTCCAGGGACTGGACTTCCTCGTCGGTCTCGACGTGGATACCGCGGTCGGCACCGAGGGCCAGAGCGGTACGGATCTGCTCCTGGGCAGCCTTGGGACCAATGGAAACCACAACGATTTCAGTGGCAACCCCTTTCTCTTTCAGGCGAACCGCTTCTTCCACAGCGATTTCGCAGAAAGGGTTCATCGCCATCTTGACGTTGGCAAGATCGACGCCGGTGTTATCCGGCTTGACGCGAACCTTTACGTTGTAGTCGATTACACGTTTAACAGCGACCAGAACCTTCATAGATTCCTCGTTCTTCTACGATGGGTTTAAGACTTGCAATCATGCAGTATCTGACGGGCCAGGCCACGTCCATACCAATGATTCCTGTCGCATCGATTCGTCCTGGGACCAATCGTACGGTTTCGTCGAGGCCATCCGTTCCGGCTTTTCCAGCTCTTTATTAAACGGGCCTCTCACCAACGGTGCGTGCGGCATTCGCACAAATGCACGTTGAACAACGGGCCAGCCTTATCATTTAGCCCCTTGTTAAAAGCGCCATAATACTGACGACAAAGCCCAGGGGGGTCAATAGTCGTGCAGGCATTACACAGCACCGTCATCGGTATTACAATGGCGCCCGGTAAGGCATGTCATAGCCGTCGCGTTGGCGATGTCACTATACAGCCGCCGGCAGCCAGTGACCTCTCCTGCTCGATTGCATTTGGGGCCAATGGTTCGCCACAGTGCCACGGGGCACGGCGATTTTCAAACAAACGTTTGTTTGATTTTTATTATATTGTATCCTTTGCGCCTGTGACACAAGCCTTTGGGCGGTAACACGTTCGTTTGTCGCCCAGGCTTTGGGTACTATATACTCCGCAGAGCGATTTACCAATACCGCTGTGCGGACCATGCGAGTCACAAACGACCTTGACCGCCTGGATGCCCTAAAAACTAGAGAGAACCGGATTCTTCTTCGCTGCTTCTCAGATGCGCGTCGAAATCCCAATATCCACAATGAAGTTTGAGGAGACCAACGTGGAACGCGAATCGATGGAATTTGATGTTCTGATCGTCGGTGCGGGCCCTGCAGGGCTGTCCGCGGCCTGCCGCATCATGCAGATGGCACAGGAATCCGGCGAAGAACTCACCGTATGCGTCGTCGAAAAAGGCTCGGAAGTGGGCGCCCATATCATGGCGGGCACCGTCTTCGAACCGACTGCCCTCAACGAGCTCTTCCCGGACTGGAAAGAGAAAGGCGCACCGCTGAACACCCCGGTCACCCGCGACGACATCTTCGTCCTGCGCGGCCAGGACTCGGCCACCAAGGTCCCCAACGCGTTTGTGCCGCGCAACATGCACAACCACGGCAACTACATCATCAGCCTGGGCAACCTGTGCCGCTGGCTGGCCGAACAGGCCGAGGGCCTGGGCGTTGAAGTGTATCCGGGCTTCGCGGCTTCCGAGACCATCATCGAGGACGGCCAGGTCAAGGGCATCATCACCGGCGATATGGGCGTGGCCCGTGACGGCAGCCATAAAGACGGCTACATGCCGGGTATGGAACTGCGCGCCAAGTACACCCTGTTCTCCGAAGGCTGCCGCGGTCACCTGGGCAAGCGCCTGATCAAGGATTTCAACCTGGATGAAGGCAAGGATCCACAGCACTACGGTATCGGCATCAAGGAACTGTGGGACATCGATCCGGACAAGCACGAGCCGGGTCTGGTCGTGCACACCACCGGCTGGCCGCTGACCGAGTCCGGTTCCACCGGCGGTTCCTTCCTGTATCACCTGGAAGGCGGTCAGGTGTATGTCGGTCTGATCACCGACCTGTCCTACAGCAACCCGCACATGAGCCCGTTCGAGGAATTCCAGCGCCTGAAGCTCCATCCCGAGATTCGCAAGTACCTGGAAGGCGGCAAGCGGGTGGCTTATGGTGCACGAGCCATCACCAAGGGCGGCTACAACGCGCTGCCCAAGATGAGCTTCCCGGGCGGCCTGCTGCTGGGCTGTGACGCCGGTACGCTGAACAGCTCCAAGATCAAGGGCTCCCACACCGCCATGAAGTCCGGCCTGCTGGGCGCTGAAGCGGTCTTCGAGGCTCTGAAGGAAGGCAAGTCCGGTGAGGAAATCACCAGCTTCGCCGAGCGTTTCGAGAACAGCTGGCTGTATAAAGAGCTGTACGACGAGCGCAACTTCGGCCCGGCCATGCACAAGTTCGGCAACATCATCGGCGGCGGCATCGCCTACCTGGAGCAGAACATCCTGCACCGCAGCCTGCCGATCACCTTCCGGGACACCACACCGGATTACGCGACGATGAAGCCGGCTGACCAGTCGAAGAAAATCGACTATCCGAAGCCGGACAACACGCTGACCTTCGACCGCCTGTCCTCGGTGTTCATTTCCAACACCAACCACGAGGAAGATCAGCCGATTCACCTGAAGCTGAGCAACCCGGAGATCCCGATCCAGGAAAACCTGCCGAAGTACAACGAGCCGGCGCAGCGTTACTGCCCGGCGGGCGTGTACGAGGTGGTGGAAGCGGACGACGGCAGTGGCAAGAAGTTCCAGATCAACGCCCAGAACTGTGTCCACTGTAAGACCTGTGACATCAAGGACCCGGCCCAGAACATCACCTGGGTCACGCCGGAAGGCGGTGGTGGTCCGAACTATCCGAACATGTAATAACGTTCGGCCGGAACAAAAAGGCGACCTTCGGGTCGCCTTTTTTATTGCAAGCATCGTCACACAGCCGGACTCGCGCCCCGCTTTTCTTCGGGCACAAAAAAAGCGGCTCAATGAGCCGCCTTTTCGATAACCTACCTGAGGCTTAGTGCACGTGGCCGTGCTCTACCTCTTCTTCAGTCGGCTCGCGGGTTTCGATGACTTCCACATCGAAGTTCAGGGTCTCGCCGGCCAGCGGATGGTTGGCATCGATGGTGACGGTTTCTTCCTCAACTTCCACGACGCGAACGATCTGCGGACCGCCCGGAGTCTGTGCCTGGAACTGCATGCCCGGCTCGATGGTGTCAACGCCTTCAAAGGCGGAACGCGGAACCGGCTGAACCAGCTCTTCATTCTTCTCACCGTAGCCCTCTGCCGGCTCGACGGAGACCTGAAGCTTCTCGCCAGCTTCTTTTTCGTTCAGCGCTGATTCCAGACCGCTGATGATGTTCTGCGCGCCTTCCAGATAGGTCAGCGGCTCACGACCTTCCTCGCGGGAAGAATCGAGCTGCTCGCCCTGTTCGTTGGTAAGCGTGTAGTGAATGGTAACAACACGAGGTTGGGCCATGTGATCTCCTTGCGTGCCGCAAAAATAAGCAGTGTGTGTAACTCGGTAATCGAAAGTGTTCGTGAACAGGCGGACTGCACAGAGGGACTAACGACAACCATCCTCGTTCGAGAGCCAGGCTCTACAAAAAACAAGATGTTTAATGCAACAGCTTAACAAACGTCTTGCTGCGTACGCTACCTGAGGTTGAGACCGCACCCCGTTTTTTCAAGGGGACCGGACCGATTAATTGGAAAAAGCGTTTGGATCGCCTCAAGAAACGCTCGTTTCCCCTACCCCTGGCCCAACTCAAAAAACTGACCGTCGCTCCAAACCCCCAGTACCTGCTCGTCGTCCGGACTGGCAACGGCGTATTCGGCCAACTCATAGTAAGCCGCTGTGACCAGGCGGGCTTCCAGCCCCTGCACCACCCCAACGAGTGGTCGTGGCTCGCCGCTGTCATAGCTGTCCATACGCAGCGGATGCTCGGCACCGACCACCAGTGACTCGCCGGTATTCAGCGTCAGAGTCAGCACCTGGTCGCGCCCTTCGCCACTCACATCCAGACCATGGGCCAGCAGCGGCGTGTCCTCGACCTGCAACCGCCATTTTTCGACCGGCGTCACCAGGTAATATTCACCGTCGTCTTCGCGACGCAGTATGGTGGCGAACAGTCTCACGATCGCCTCCCGCTGGAGCGGTTTGCCCTGGAACAGCCAGGTTCCGTCCCGCAGGATGCGCATGTCGATATCCCCGGAGAGATCGGGGTGCCATTTATCCAAAGGTGGCCGGCCCTCGAACGCCTCGCGGGCTTCCCTGATCTGCTCTTCGATACGCTTCGTCTCGTCTGTCATGCTCTCTCCCGTTGATCCCGTTCAAGCGTCAGTCGCCCATCGACCAGGCCTGATTCACAAGCCGCGCTGCCACTCCTGTCGCAGCGGCATGGCGCCAGGCTGCTCGATCGCCAGCCGGACTTCGCCGAGCAAGCGCTGTTTATCCCGACCCAGACGGCCTTTCAGAACCAGGTAGTTGGAGGCGTGGTCGCTGCGAAACACCGTATTATCCAGTTCCAGATGGGACAGGAATTGTTCGATCTCCGAGAACAGGGCCGGCTGGTCCAGCGGCTCGAAACCGTCTCCAAACCCTGCACGGAAACGCTCCTCGCCCTGCGGGAAGCTGACGACCAGGGTGGACAGGAAATCCGGCTGGGTATCATTGCACAGCTTAGCGGTGTTGATGGCGTGCTGCTCCGAAAGTTGTTTCCCGCCCAGGCCATTCAGAACCATCACGGAGCTTTTGATGCCCGCTTCGCGCATCTTGAGCAGCGCGCTGCGAGTCGACTCCGCCGTTTCGCCCTTGTTGACCCGCGCCAGAACCTCGTCGTCTCCCGATTCCATCCCCACATAGAGCATCTGCAGACCGGCGGCTTTCAGCGCCGTCATGTCCTCCACCGACTTCTTCGCCAGGTTGCGCGGCAGACAATAACTGGTCACCCGCTCCAGCGCCGGAAAACGATCGTAGAGCGTTTCCAGCACCCAGAGCAGACGCCGGGTGGGCAGCACCATGGCGTCGCCATCGGCCAGAAATACCCGGCGCACCTGGCCATCGAAGGCCGAAGCGGTCCGCTCGATATCGGCCAGCACCTCGTCGTCCTTGCGCGCCCGGAACTTCTTCTGGGGCTGGGTGTACATCTCGCAGAAAGTGCACTTGTTCCAGGAGCAGCCGTTGGTCAGCGGCAGTATCAGGGAACGCGCCTCACTCGGCGGCCGGAATACCGGCTCAATATAGTCGATGGGAAAGGACCACATAGGTCTTCAAAACTCCGTCTCGTATCCGCTGTATGGTAGTGTCGTTACAAAGGGCCTGGCCCGGATTCATTCAGACGCCGACTCCAAAAAGGATATTTAATCTTATCATGGACCTGGATAACGAATTTAAACTCGATCCTCAGATCAGTTATCTCAATCACGCGGCCGTGGCGCCCTGGCCTACTCGCGCTGCTGACGCCGTCGCCCGATTTGCCCGGGAGAATGCCGAAAGGGGCGCACAGCACTATCCCCGCTGGATGGACGTCGAAAGCCGGTTGCGAACGAACCTCGCCCAACTATTGAATGCACCTTCGGCGGAGGATATCGCACTGGTCAAGAATACCTCCGAGGCGCTGTCATTCGTGGCCTACGGACTGAGCTGGTCGCCGGGCGATGAAATCATTATCTCCGACCAGGAATTCCCATCCAACAGCATCGTGTGGGAGTCCCTCGCCGACCAGGGCGTTACGGTCCGCAAAGTCAGTCTCGACGGAGACGATTGCGAGGCGGATATCATCGCCGCCTTCACAGAGAACACGCGCCTGCTGGCCATCAGCTCCGTGCAGTACGGAACCGGCCTGCGTGTAGATCTCGAAAGACTCGGCAAAGCGTGCAAAGAAGCGGACATCCTGTTTTGCGTCGACGCGATTCAGAGCCTCGGCGCCCTGCCCATGGATGTCCAACGGGCACAGATCGACTTCACCATGGCCGACGGACACAAGTGGTTGCTGGGCCCCGAAGGCCTGGGCGTCTTCTATGTACGTGCGGGGTTGCGGGATCAGCTCAAGCTGAACGAATACGGCTGGCACATGGTGGATAAACGCGGGGATTTTGATCAGCACAGCTGGCGCGTCGCGCCGTCTGCGGTCAGATTCGAGTGTGGCAGCCCCAACAGCGTGGCCGCTCACGCCCTGGAAGCCAGCACCGGCCTGCTCCTGGAGCACGGCATGGATAACGTCCGGGATCACCTGTTTGCCAAAGTGGATTATCTGGCGAACGCCCTGCGAAACGTGCCCGGCGTCGCTATCCTGAGCGCGCTGGATGAACGCCGACGTTCAGGCATCCTGACTTTCCGGGTTGAAGGGCAACATTCCCAGGAGCTTTACAAGGCCCTGATGGCTGAGCAAGTGGTCTGCGCCAGCCGCGGCGGCGGCGTTCGCTTCTCGCCGCACTTCTACACCACTGAACGCGCGATGGATCAGGCGGTGGATCGCTTGCGAAAGCTGATCGGCGCTTAGTGACCCATCGGGTTAGTTCGTTAACCCGATGGGTCACTAGAATCAGGCCAGGAACTGCGCCTTCAGATCGCCACAACCAGGCCCGACGATGGGGAGATCAAGCACCATAGCCTGGCTGGTCATGAAGGGAATGCCGCGGCGGTGACCGTCCACCAGCAAGGTGGCCAGCGAGCCCACCAGCGGCATGTGCGAGACGATCATCAGAGTCTGCGGGAGATTATCTTCGGTGAGCAGCACATCCAGGCACTCACCGGGATCATTGTCCGGCGTCAGGAAGGGCCGCTCAATGATCGGCAAATTCATTACCTCGCCAACAATCGATGCCGTCTGCTGGGCCCGGGTCAGCGTCGAACACCAGATCAGCTCCGGCCGCCAGCGGGACGACGCAATCTCGCTGGCCACCCGGCCACTGGCAAAGCGCCCGGCTTCGGTCAACTCCCGCATCTGGTCGATACTGTGCCAGCCGGCCTCGCCGTGGCGCATGATGATCAGTTTCACAACCGCCCTTTCCGCTTCAGGATGACAGGGTGCGCGGGAGAATGAACTCCACGTCTGAATTCTGCACCGCCGTCATCAGTCCGTTGATCACGTCGTATATGGTGGCGTCACTGTAGAGGATCTTGTGCAGCCCGCCGACCAGCGGCATGGGCACGCCCATGTCCTCCGCCTTGTCCTTGACCAGCTGCAGCGTGCGGATCCCTTCCGCCACCTGCCCCAGCTCGGCTACGGCGTCGTCCAGTTCCTGCCCTTGACCCACCGCATAACCGATCCGGAAATTGCGGCTCTTGGATGAGGTACAGGTGACGATCAGATCGCCTACGCCGGCCAGCCCCATAAACGTCATGGGGTTCGCCCCCAGGCTGACGGCGAACCGGCTCATCTCCGCCAGACTGCGGGTAATCAGCATGGCCCGGGCATTTTCGCCCAGCGACAGCGCTGAGGCCATACCCGCCACAATCGCATAGATGTTTTTCAGGGCCCCGGCCAGCTCTACACCGTACACGTCCACGTTGGCGTAGACCCGGAAATAATCGCACCCCAGCAATTCCTGGACACGATTGCGGACGTCAGGATCCTTGGCGGCGATAACGGTCGCTGTCAGGTCTCGCCCGGCGATCTCCTGCGCCAGATTGGGGCCACTCAGCACGCCGATTCGGGTGCGTGGAATTTCTTCCTGGAGGATTTCGCTCATCAGGCGGAACCCTTCCTTCTCGATGCCCTTGGTCAGGCTGACCACCACCTGCCCGTCTTCAAATTCCGTGGCATGCTCGCGGATCACCGTGCGGAAAGCCTTGCTGGGAATCGCGACGAAAATGGCCTCGGCCTCATGCACCGCTTCGCGGAAATCGGTGGTGGCCCGGATATCACCGCTCAGGACCACATCCGGCATATACCGGCGGTTGGTGCCAGCGGTCTTCACTTCTTCGACCTGGGCCTCGCTGCGCATCCAGAAGCGGACGGTGTGGCCATTTTCCGCCAGCACCTTGGTCATCGCCGTTCCAAAGCTGCCACCGCCGAGTACGGCAACCTGCCGGCCGGTTGGAGCGGATGGACGGGCGGATGTCGCTGTTTTGTTATCAGACATGAAAATACCGTGGTGTATGAATCAGGGATGCGGGGCAGCGGGCGACGGCGTTCGGGCGAAGCGGATCAGCATGGCAAGGCGGAAGAAGGCGATTCCCCGATCAGGGTTCTTCGCACTCCAGCGCCCTTACCAGGTTCTTGAACTCTTCGCGGTTGCGGCTGTTCATGCCCATCAGGACCCGGTGTGCATCCAGTACCTTGTCACGGACCTGCTGTTCGCTGGCCCGGAGCACGGGAATCTCTTCCAGCTCTTCAATCCGGGAGGCTGGTTCGCGCACGATGATGAAAATCTTGTCGAACCCCATGGACGTAATGATGCGGGTCACATCGGGATTGGTGGAGATCAGTGTCGGCAGGAAATGACTGCGCTTCTCGGCAGCCATGGCGATCTTCGCCAACAGCCCCAGCGTGGTGCTGTCGATAATCTCGGTTTCGGAGAGATCAATGACAACCGTGCGGAATTCAGGGTTGTTCGTGATGGACTCAACCAGATTGTCCAGCGTTGAACACAGGTTCAGCCGGATTTCGCCGATAAACTTCAGGAGATAAATCCCTTGTTGCTCAGCTTGCAGTATCTTGTAGCTAGACATCTTAGTTCGCCACTACGTCCGTCACTGTCACAATAGCGATATCGTCCGGCAATTCTGTGATTGCATCGAGGTTCAGGGCATCACTCAAGGATGCGATAGTGTGACGACCTCCGGAAACGACTTCAAGTAGTTGTCGCTCCTTTTCATCGAGGCTTCGGGCCTTGATGACTTCCAGGATTCCGTCGGAAAACAGGATCAGGCGGAATCCTTCCTCCAGCGGCATTTCGTAGACGTCCCATGTGGGACTCTCAAACAGCCCGACCGGCAGGCCGTTACCTTCCAGAAAATGCCACTCGCCTTGGGCGTTACCCACCATCGGCATCGGGAAATGCGCCCCGACGGCATAAGCCAGCTTGCGCTCCTGATGATAGATAATGCCGGCAAACACCGTCAGGTGCTTACCAAGCCCGGTGTCCAGCAGTTCCGAGTTGATCCGCTGCAGGAACCGGTCGGGGTACAGGATATCATCGCTGGAGCCCCTTCTTACATTACGTTGCAACCGGTTCGTCAGATTCTTCAGTAATACGGTCACAAAGGCCGAACTGGCCCCATGACCGGAGACGTCGGCAATGTAGACCAGCGTCCGGTTCTCATCCAACGGGAAATAATCGAGAAAATCGCCACTCAGATAGAGGGACGGCTTGATCATATGATCAATAGACACCGCCGTTGACTCAAAGTGCCGGTCCGGCAACATCTTGAGCTGGACCTTGCGCCCGGCCCGCTGGTCGGCGCGCAACTCGGAAATCCCGGCCCGCAAGTCACGGTTGGCGGCCTCCAGCTCCTGCCGGTAGACCTGGTTCAGCCTCGACACCCGCACCCGGTCGAACATCTTGGCCAGCACGTCGTCCAGCAGATCCTTGTCGTGGTAGGGTTTGATCACAAAGTCGGCGGCACCGGCCCGCAGGGCGGACACCACCTCCTCGGCGCTTTCCGAGGCGTGGCAGGCAATGATGGGCACAAACGCGTCCTCATCGTCCATGCGGTCCACCAGCTTGCGGATCAAGTCGGCGGAGACGTCGGCGAAGATCGCATCCGGCATCTTGTCTTCGAAGGCGGCTTCGGCCTTACCGATGCTGGCGTACGTACTGACATAAAAACCCCGGGATTCCAGGAAGCGGTCCAATTCCTTTGCCGCCGCGGGGTCCGGATCAATAATCAGAATGCGCTCAGTGCGCGATCCCATTTAAACTTCCTCCGAGAACACCCGCTGTATCAACGGGATATCACATGGCCATTTCAGGGGCTTGCCTTATCCGCTATTCTGGCACGGCGGCGACATATAACAAGCCTGAGGAGGCCTTTCCCGCATGCCACGAGCGATAGATGACCTGCTGGGCGCCTACGATAAGCTCATCATGGATCCGGTCCACGGCGGTATCCCGTTGTATCGCCACGAGATTCAGGTGATCGACCACCCGCTGTACCAGCGTCTGCGCAATATCTGCCAGAACGACATCCTGAGCCTCGTTTTTCCGGGCGCGACCCACTCACGGTTTCTCCACAGCATTGGCGTGATGCACGTGGGCACGCGCATGTTCCGCTCGATGATCAACGCCTACCTGCGGGAACAGCAGCTCAGCCGGGATGTGGACCTGACGCTGACGCAACTCGAAGCCATCGATTACCTGTCCAAGATCATCCGCCTCGCCTGCCTGCTGCACGACAGCGGGCATTCCAGTTTTTCCCACCAATTCACCCAGGCACGCCGGATCAAGGAACTGATGAGTCGTCCGAGCCGCTTCCGGGATCTCTGGGCCGGCATCGACATCAGCGACATCTACAATGAGCCGCCGGAAGAGCTGGAGCACGAGCATTATTCAGTGCGGGTCGCCTATGACGTGCTCGAAAACACCGACCTGGAGCCTGCCGGGCTGCATCGTAACGATGTGCTGGGCATTATGGAAACGACCCGCGTCACACCCTCCGAGGTTTTCTGCCGGCACGCGGAAACCTTCTGGTCGTTTATCGCCGGTCCGGACGCCCACGCCGGCGTGCTGCAGGACACGTCCACGCCACGCCTGGTCATGGACCTGTTGTCTTCGATCGTATCCGGCGAGATTGATGCGGATCGGGCCGACTACATGCTGCGGGATGGTTTCCACTCGTCCGTCACCATCGGCGGATTCAATCTGGATCACCTGCTGAGCAACCTGCGTTTTGGCTGGAACGTGGAGGAGCCGTGGCTGGGTCTGGCGATCACCCACAAGGGCCTGGGCGCGCTGGAAGACTTCGTCTACAGCCGTTACCAGATGTACCGCAAGGTCTACGCCCACAAGACAGCCCTGGGCTTTGACTGGTTGCTGCGTGAGGCCATCAACGAGGTGCTGGAGGATCCGGAGACCTTTGACTGGGTCGATGTCTGCCTGAGCCGCATGGACTATTTTGCCGAACTGACGGACAACTTCTTCTGGGAAGCGTTCCGGCGCAAGGCGCGCCAGACGCCAAACAGTTATTCCAAGTGCATCGTGGACCGGATCAAGCTCGACCACCTCGACACCCGGGAGAACCTCACCCCCGAGCAACGACAGGCCCATATCGAAGAACTGGCCGGCATGCTCGGCACCTCACCGTCCGAGGTGGTCACTTGCACCATGCGGGCCCGCTTCTCCAACATTCAGGACAATTTCAACGGCATCAAGGTGCTGATGCGCGAACCGGTCACCCGCCGGCGTCACCTCAAGCGGATTACCGACGTCAGCGCCTTCTTCTCAAAGTTCGGGGACGGCACCATTACCCACTTCTACCGCCGTCCAGAGCGGCTTCGCGCGCTGTAAGGATTGCCTCGGCCAGGGCCTGCCCACTCTGGAAGGCTCCTTCGACGCGACCGCCGGCCAGCCAGTCACCACACAGGCCAATGCGTTGTTGCGGATACCACAGATGGCCCGGGTGCTCACCCGATTCGCGGGTTTTCGCATAGAGCCAGCGATGGGTCATGACCGTTTCCGGGAGCAATGACGGGTTCGTGCAGGTGCCGAAAGCCGCCAGCAGTTGGCGGGCCACCCAGTCCGCCTCGGCCTCCTGATGCGCTTCCGACCAGTCCGCCCGCGCGTGCAGAACCCACCAGCTGCCATCGCCTTCCCGACCGGGCTTGCTGCTGTTATTGGCCGCCCATTGCAGTGCGGGATGCCGACAACTGAAGCCATCGGTTCCGGGGCTCGGGTTGTCGCGAAATTGGGCCATGACGGTCCAGCAGGCATCCAGAGGAAAGTCCGTCAGCTCGTGCGCCGAGGTGTCCAGACCGGTATCGGATGCCAACAAGAGGTCCCGGGCCTGTACCGGAGGTGCCGTGATCAGCACGGCATCGAAATCACCCTGCACTGCACCGTTGGTATCAATCAGCGCCCAGCCCCCAGTAGCCCGCTCGATGCGTGCAATGCGAGTCTCGTAAACCACCGACAAGTCCGTGGCCAGAGCCCGGGAAATGGCAGTCATTCGAGGAACGCCCACGTATCGCGGTCCCGCGACAAAATCGGTCCAACGCCCGTCTTCCTGCTGGAAGCGGAGCTGACCGCGCCATTCCTCAAACGTGTCTTTACCGGCCCTGGTTTCCAGAAACCGGCGAAACGCCGGATCGCGGATGGTGAAGTACTGCGCGCCGATATCGACCGCTCCATCCGGAACCCGCTTTGCGGCCAGGCGACCGCCCGGTCCCCGACTCTTCTCAATCAGCGTAACGGAAAGCCCGGCCTCTTCCAGAAAAATCGCCGCGGTTAGCCCACTCAGCCCTGAACCAACGATCGCAACGGTCCGTATGACATCTCTGACGGGTGAATCACTATCTATTTGCAAGGCAGTGCATCCAAAGTGTTGGTTTTAAACGTATAGTCACCGTCGTCGGGTTCCGGGCACGTTCCGGGCCCGGATATTCGAGTTATCCAGACCGTGCAATGGGAAGGCATTCACTTTCATGACCCGAGTACAGCATTGGCGCTACAGCATTCAAAGATGGTTCGACTCCGAAGCGCATTCAGATCAGCTTGACCGGCAGTCCCGCTCTTTCAACTGGGTTCGGGTAATGCCCTTCCTAGCGCTGCATCTGGCCTGTTTCGGTGCCCTTTTTACCGGCTTCAGCGCGTTCGCGGTGGGGTTTGCCATCGCCTTCTTCGCCCTGAGAATGTTTGCCATCACCGGCTTCTACCACCGCTATTTCTCACACAAGACGTTCAAGACCAGCCGGGGCTGGCAGTTTGTCTTTGCGCTGGTCGGGGCCAGCGCTGCCCAGCGCGGGCCGCTCTGGTGGGCTGCCCACCATCGACACCACCATCAGCACTCCGACGCGCCAGAAGATCTTCACTCGCCGCAACACGGCGGTTTCTGGTGGTCCCATATTGGCTGGTTCACCTGCGACGCCGGCTTCGCCATGGACGACAAACGGGTCCGCGACTGGCTTAAATTCCCGGAGCTGCGGTTCATCAACCGGTTCGACGCCCTGATGCCCGCCGTATGCATTGCCCTGATCTACCTGCTGGGCGAAGCCCTCGCTCGCTGGGCGCCGGGCCTGGGTACCAACGGTTTGCAACTGGTGGTCTGGGGCTTCTTTATCTCGACCGTGGCCCTGTTCCACGCGACGGTGTCGATCAACTCCCTGGCCCACGTCTGGGGTCGGCGGCGGTTCGAAACCACGGACGACAGCCGCAACAATGTGTGGCTGGCCCTGCTGACCCTGGGCGAAGGCTGGCACAACAATCACCACCGCTGGCCGCTCTCCGCCCGGCAGGGTTTCCGGTGGTACGAGATTGACGTGACCTACTACCTGCTGTGCCTGATGGAGAAGCTGGGCATCATCTACGACCTCAACCGTTTGCCCGACCATATCCGTCAGGAAGCCATCGAGATTGACCGCCAACACCGGAGGGATGTTGCATGACTATCATGCCGGAAACCTGTCTGGATCGCTTCCAGCGGCTTTTCAACCAGATGTCTTCGGACCAGTTAGGGGCGCTGGAGTCCGTTTACAGCCCGGACGTCCGGTTTACGGATCCGTTTGTCACCGTCGAAGGTCTGGACGCGCTGACGGAATATTTCTCCAGCGCCTACACCAATGTCATCAGCTGTAGCTTTCGCTTTGACGATGTGATCGGCGCGGACCCGGCCATCTGCCTGCCCTGGACCATGACACTGCAGCATCGCCGTATTCGCCGGGGTACGCCGATCCAGGTCGATGGCATCAGCCATCTGCAGCTCGCCGATGATCTCATCCTCGCCCACCGCGACTATTTCGACGCGGGCCAACTCCTGTACGAACATCTGCCGGTGCTGGGCTCGGCGGTGCGCCTGATCCGGAAATACGCGGCATGAGCCAGTCTACCCTGGACCGACCGATCACGGTCTGGCTGACCGGCGCATCGTCCGGCATCGGCGAGGCACTGGCACAGGCAATGCTCGCGCAGGGGCATCACGTGATCGCAACCGGGCGGCGACGCGAACCTTTGGAAACGCTGGCCGCGGCCTATCCTGACCGGGTCACGGTGGCTCCCGCCGACACGACCGATCGGGGGGCCCTCAACGGCCTGACCGCGACATTCGCCGAGCAGGCACCGCTGCAAATGGCGGTTCTCAATGCCGGCACCTGTGAGTACCTGGACGTCGAGCACTTCGACGCCGACGTGATCGAGCATAACCTGCACACCAACGTTACCGGGACCGCCCGGAGTGTGGAAGCAGTCCTGCCGGCCCTGAGGGAAGCCTGCCGCCAGGGCCTGCCGGCGGAACTGGTGATCGTGGGCTCCTCGGCCTGGTGGTTCCCATTTGGACGCGCCGAAGGGTATGGCGCCTCCAAGGCCGCCCTGGCCTATCTGGCCCATTCGTTGCGGGCCGATCTTGCCGCCGAGGGAATCCGGGTCACGCTGGTCTCACCCGGTTTTGTGAAAACACCGCTGACCGATCGCAACGACTTCCCGATGCCCTGCCTGATCGAAGCCACCGAAGCCGCCGATCGTATCGTGAAGGGGCTGCAGCGCGGGGCTTCCGAAATCCATTTTCCCCGGCGTTTTACCCTGACGCTGAAACTGCTGGGCGCGTTACCACAGAGCTGGGTCGACAGGCTGGCCGCCAGAATGACCCGATCATCCAAGGAACACCCTGAATGACAGACCGACAGAAAATAGCCGTCGTCGGCGGAGGCGTTGCCGGCCTGACCAGTGCCTGGCTGCTGGCCGATCATCACGATGTGACCCTGCTCGAGGCCGCCGATTACGCCGGCGGCCACACCAACACCCGGCCGGTTGAGCTGGGCGGACGTTCCTGGCCGGTCAACACCGGCTTTATCGTGTTCAACGACTGGACCTACCCGAACTTCATCAAGCTGATGGAGCGGCTCGGCGTGGCCTGGGAAGAAAGTGACATGAGCTTCAGCGTGGCCTGCGAGCGCACCGGGCTGGAATACAACGGCACCAGCCTCAACACACTGTTCGCTCAACGGCGTAACCTGCTCAACCCGCCGTTTCTGAACATGATCCGGGAGATTTTGCGGTTCAACAAACAGACCCGCGCCGAGTTGGCCTCCGGCGGGATCAGTGACGATGAAACGCTGGGCGAATACCTGAACCGCAACGGTTACTCCCGGTATTTCCGCAACTTCTACATCGTACCCATGGGCGCCGCGATCTGGTCGGCACCGGAGATTGTGCTGGAACAGTTCCCGGTGCGCTTTTTCCTGCAGTTCTTCAATAACCACGGCATGCTGTCGGTCGACGATCGCCCGACCTGGCGCGTGATTTCCGGCGGTTCAGCGAGCTACGTGGACCGTATGATGGACAAGCTCGGCCCGTTGACCCGGCTGAACAGCCCCGTTACTGCCATCCGTCGGTTTGACGATCATGTGGACGTGACGGTGAACGGTCACACTGAGTCCTACGACCAGGTGATTCTCGGCTGCCACAGCGACCAGGCGCTGGCGATGCTGGCCGACCCGACCAAGGCGGAAACCGAAATCCTGGGCGCTATCGAATACCAGGATAACGACGTGGTCCTGCATACCGACGACAGCCTGCTGCCTCGCAGCCGACGGGCCTGGGCCGCCTGGAACTATACGATTCCGGAGCACCCGACCGAGCCGGTCTCGGTCACCTATGACATGAACATCCTGCAGAATTTCGACGAGGCACCGGAAACCTTCTGCGTCACGCTGAACCGGTCCGATGCCATCGATCCGGATCGCATCATCGAGCGTTATAATTATGCTCATCCGGTGTTTACGATGGCAGCGGTCGCTGCCCAACAGCGCTACGACGAGATTGGAGGCCACAACCGCACCCATTTCTGCGGCGCCTACTGGTTCAATGGTTTCCACGAAGACGGCGTACGCAGCGCCCTGCGGGTGACGGACGCCTTCGGTGTGGGGTTATAACGATGACCGACGGACCGCTCCACAGTGCCTGGCTGGCCGGGCGCATTCGCCACCGTCGGATGCAGCCCGTCAATCACCAGTTCCAGTACCGCACCGGGCTGTTGGCACTGGACCTGGACGACTGGCCCCGCATCGGTGAGATCAGCCGTCTGCTCTCCGTCGGTCGTTTCAACTGGTTGTCCTTGCGTCGCAGCGATTACCTGGCCCCGGAGCAACCGGACCTGAAGCAGGCCGTGCAGGATCAGGTGGAGGCCGCCACGGGCTGGCGACCTGACGGGCGGATCGAACTGGTGACCCACCCCCGCTATCTCGGCTACATCTTCAACCCCGTCAGCTTCTACTGCTGCTATGCGGCAGACGCCCGGCCGGAAACCGGCGATCTGCCCCGTGTGGTGGCCGCGCAGATCACCAACACCCCGTGGCACGAGCGGCATGTCTACTGCCTTGAAGGCGCGCCGCTGCAAGTCAGCCGGGCGGGATGGCACACCCAGCAATACCGCTTTCAAAAACGCTTCCACGTGTCGCCGTATAACCCGATGGACCAAGAGTACCAGTGGGTTTTCAGCGCCCGCGGCCCCGAGTTGCGCATCCACATGAACGTCCGTCGGAACGGCGCCAAGGTTTTTGATGCGACGCTGGAAGTCCAACGCACCCCGGTCACTCGTAAAACGGTACAGAGTCACATCCGCCGCTTCCCGGTGGAAACGCTTAAAGTGGCCGCCGGTATCTACTGGCACGCCCTGAAACTGAAGTTGAAGGGGGCCGTTTTCCAGACCCACCCCGACAAACTCGACCGCCAGGACCCGGCCTACCGGCTGGGCCACGCCGATCACGGCGAACGGGTTGATAACGCCGTACCCGGAACAGGAAAGGTAAGCTCATGGAGAACCTGAACAGCACCGCAACCGAGGCCCGCCGCGCCTCGCTGACCAGCGACTGGGCCCGCCGACTTGTCCTCAAGCAACTGCAGCAACTCGAAGCTGGCGTCTTGACGGTCAAGGAAGCGGGCCGGGCCGATACCCTCTGCGGGGATGGAGACACCCGGTTCCCGCCCGCCGAGATCCGCATCCATGAGGCTTCCGCCTGGCGCGACATCCTGACCGGCGGCGGCATCGGGGCGGCGGAGGCCTACGTGGCCGGCGATTGGACGTCACCGGACCTGACCACCCTGCTGCGGTTCTTTACCCGCAACATTGATCGCATGAACGCGTTCGAAGACCGTTTCAGCTGGATCACGAAACCGGCACTCAAGGGGTTGCACTGGCTCAATCGCAACAGCCGGGAAGGCTCCCGCAAGAACATCGAGGCCCATTACGATCTCGGTAACGCGCTGTTCGAAATTTTCCTCGATCCGACGATGATGTACTCGTCTGCCGTCTATCCCGACGAGGCCACCAACCTCGACGAAGCGGCGGTGTTCAAGCTGGACCTGATCTGCCGCAAGCTGAACCTGGGAGCAGACGACCGGGTCATCGAGATCGGCACGGGCTGGGGCGGCTTTGCCCTTCACGCCGCCCGCCACTATGGCTGCCACGTCACCACGACGACCATTTCCCGGGAACAGCACGATCTCGCGCAGGAACGGATTCGGAAGGAAGGCCTGGAAGACCGCATTACCTTGCTGTTCGACGACTACCGGGACCTGACTGGCCAGTACGACAAGCTCGTCTCCATCGAGATGATCGAAGCGGTTGGTCCCCAGTATCTGGAAAGCTATTTCAGCCAGATCAGCCACCTGCTCAAACCGGAGGGGCTGGCCCTGATCCAGGCGATCAACATGCCGGAACAGCGTTACGACCGGGCGCTTCGCAATGTGGACTTTATCCAGCGCTATATCTTCCCGGGCAGCTTTATCCCGTCGTTCGGCGCCATCCTGGAGGCCGTCCGTCACCAGACCGATCTGGTGATGGTCCAGAGTGACGACTTCGGCTTTCATTACGCGCGCACCCTGCACGACTGGCGCCAGCGCTTTATGGATGCCCGTCGCCGGATTCGGGAACTCGGCTACGACGAAGCCTTCATCCGGCTCTGGGACTTCTACTTCAGCTACTGCGAAGCCGGTTTCTCGGAGCGGGCCATCGGGGTCTCCCAGATCCTGTTTGCCAAACCCGGCAACAAGCTGGACCCGCGGCTGACGCCATGATTGACCGGGGGCTGCTCCGCAACGGCCTGAACTTTGTGATGTTCCAGGCCGGCTGGCTGATTTGTGTGGTCTACCCGGGGCCTATCGCTGTGGTTGCGGCGGCGCTGGTGCTGGCGGTCCACCTGGGTGTCGTCAGCAGGTCGCCGTTGAGAGAAGCCCGCTTTATCCTGATCGGCACCCTGCTGGGCGTCCTGCTCGATGGTTTATGGTTTCGAGTCGGCGTACTCGTCAGTCCCGACGGCCAGCCGCTTTGGGTTCCTCTCTGGCTGGTGGCGTTGTGGGTACTGTTCATGACGACCCTGTGCCACTCGCTGGCCTGGCTCGGCGAGCACCGTGGTCTGATGGTGGCGCTGCCCCCCCTGGCAGGCCCTTTCGCTTACTGGAGCGCAACGCAACTGGGTGCCGTTACCCTGCCGAACCCGCTCGTCGGCCTGATCGCCATCGGGTTGGGCTGGCTGGTCCTGTTTCCGCTCCTGATGTTCATTCGACAGCACACAGTCCGGGAGGATGCACTGGCATGAGATATACGGCTTCCCTGCTTCTGCTGCTGACACCGCTCCTGTGTCTGGGCGCGGATAAACCGGCAGAATATCAATTCACCGGAACCGCCTACGGCGACGACGATGCACCGCTCTATGAGGAGCATCACGACGTCAACGGCGTTTGCCGGGACCAGCACTTCGTGCCCCAGTCGCACACCGTCGACTACGTGGCGCTGGACGAGTCGCTGGGCCGGCTCAACCACTCCTTCGCCCGCAAACAGATCGACTACACCAACAGCCCCTGGCGACCGACCGTGGACTTTTCCCAGCCCACCTTCGATGAGCGCCTGATGATCCGCAACGTTGATGATCGGGAAGCCCGGTTGCGCTGGCAGACACCCGCCGGCGACAAAAAGACGTTCGTGGTCCCGCTTGAGAAGGACACGGTCATCGATGCCGGTTTCGTGCACTTCATTCGTGACCATTGGAGCGCCCTGAAACAGGGGCAGTCCATTGAATTCAGCTTTCTTGCGCCCACCCGGGGTGAAACCTACGGTTTCGTGGCCGAGCCGACCACCCAGGATGAGCTCGATGCCGACCTGGTGATCAATATGCGACCGACCGGCGTCCTGCTGCGCTGGGTGGTCGACCCGATTATTCTGGGCTTCGACAAACAGGGCCGCCTCACCGACTACCTGGGGCTGGGCAACATTCGCAAGAACGAAGACCGCAACTACAACGTGCGTTTGCGCTACGACAAGACGCCCATCCCCTGTCCGCTCCTGCCCCGGGAGAATTGATCCGCGCGGCGTCACAGGTCGGACAGTTCGACCCTTTGTCCTGCCGAACGCTGTGGTAGACTCGCGTCATTGCCTATCCACCCGCCGAACAGGACAGATAATCAGCCGATGATCGTCGTCTCTTTCAACGTCAACAGTATTCGTACCCGCCTGCATCAGCTCCAGGCCGTTATCGACGCCTATAACCCCGATATCATCGGTCTCCAGGAAACCAAGGTGACCGACGAGGAGTTCCCGGCTGACGATATTCGGGCCATGGGCTATGACGTGTTTTTCCACGGCCAGAAGACCCATTACGGCGTTGCGCTGCTGACGCGGCACGAGCCCGAGTGTGTCCAGAAGGGCTACCCCTGGGACGAAGAAGACGCGCAGCGTCGCCTGATTGCCGGCCGCTTCAACATCGGCGGCCAGAAGCTGACGGTCATTAACGGCTACTTCCCGCAGGGTGAAAGCCGGGATCATCCGGTCAAATTCCCGGCCAAGGAAAAGTTCTACGCCGACCTCAACCGCTACCTGGCCGACATCGCCAAGCCGGACGATCCGGTGATTGTGATGGGCGACATGAACATCTCGCCCCGGGACGAGGACATCGGCATCGGCGCCGATAACGCCAAGCGCTGGTTACGCACTGGCAAATGCAGTTTCCTGCCGGAAGAGCGCGAGTGGATGAGCACGCTGGAAAGCTGGGGCCTGACCGATGTTTTCCGCCACCTGCATCCGGACGAAGCCGATACCTTCAGCTGGTTCGACTATCGCAGCAAGGGGTTCGAGCGTGACCCGCGCCGCGGCCTGCGCATCGACCTGATCATGGCCAGCAAAGGGCTGCTGCCCAAGGCCCGGGCATCCGGCGTTTCCTATGACATCCGTGGCATGGAGCGTCCCTCGGATCACTGCCCGATCTGGGCCGAATTCGACCTCTGATTGGCCAGCCGGGCCAGGGAACAGCCATGAAGGTCAAGACCCGCGACAGGATTCTGGACACCAGCCTGACTCTGTTTAACGTGGTGGGTGAGCCCAACGTGACCACCCTGCTGATCTCCGATGAAATGGAGATCAGCCCCGGCAACCTGTACTACCACTTCAAGAGCAAAGGCGACATCGTCGGCGAACTGTTCGGCCGCTACGAAGCCGAGTTGCTGGATCTGTTGGAAGTGCCATCGGATGTGGATATCAGCCTGGAGCAGCTGGGCATCTTTCTGCATCTGACGTTCGAGGCCATCGCCCGTTACCGCTTCCTGTACCAGGACCTGGTCAACGTACTGTCTCGCTATGACACCCTGCAAAAACGTTTCCGGGCGATTCTCAAACTCAAGCGCCGCGCCTTCCTGACGCTGTGCGGCAGCCTGCGCCAGCAGGACGTCATGGCGATCGACGATCACGAACTGGACGCCTTGTGTGAGCAGCTGACGCTCACCCTGAGTTACTGGGTCAGCTTCGAGCTGCTGTCACACCTGAACAATAAGGACAATGTGGATCTGGGACGCGGCGTCTTCCAGATGATCAACCTGATCACCCCCTATCTGACCGAAGACACCGCCGAGCAAGCCCGCCTGATGGCGGAGGACTACCTTTAGTTACCACCAGGCTGATGTAAACGCTATGACAAGAGAGGTTGCCGTGAGCGGCCGTTACTCCTCTTCGCTACTCATCTTGCGCGCCTTGTCCTTGCGCACGGCCTTGAGCTCCGCTTCCAGCGCTGAAATGCGGGCTTCCAGCGCTTCAATCTCTTCCCGGCGATGAATGCCCAGCCGGCGCAGGGCCCCGGAGACGCGCTGGTCGAACAGGCCTTCAAGACGATCCCAGGTGCCGCTTGCGCGCTCTTTCACGCCCTCAACGTGGCCTTCCACGTTACGCACGTGGCGCTCAACGACGCCCCGCGTCTTGTTTTCCAGCTCTTCACCTTCGTGGACGAGACGATCAAAAAAGCGGCCGGCGTCTTCCTCCGCCTTGGTGTAGGCGCCCAGACCCGCCAGCCAGATCTGGCGAGCCGACCCCTTGATACGATCCGCCAACTGGGCATCACGTTCCTGATCGTTGTCGTTGCCCTTCTCTTGGTCGTTGTCACTGCTCATAGATACCTGCTCCAACAGCGGGCCGGTTTGTGAAAATCATCGGGACAATACCTTTCCCGCACCCTATATATTGAGCTCATTGTATTACATCCACCGGTCAGAATCAGGCCCCGTAATCCGGTAAATCAGCGGAATTAAAAGGCCCTCTCCAGAACCCTTTCCCAATGAGACGATCCTCTGGAAAGCCGCGCCAGCACAGGTCTTCCGGGACGCTATAAGAGTTATTTCGTTAGAAGAAAATAGTTTCAACTGAAGCGTTCAAAAACTTGAGATGTTCAAAATATAAACAATACTGAATGGACCGGTATCCCTGCTGATGCCGGTTTGTCTGGAAGTCTTTCATGGATACTACTCGCACGCCTCTGCCCGGCCTCCCGTGCCGGGCTTTTTTATGCCCGGGATCTGCCTTTTTCAATTCACCGTTGCCAAGTCAATCTATCGTTATATAATATATTTAAATGTTATTTAATTCCGAACCAATGATATCGGAGATTTCAGGGTCATGAGTGAGCCGGCCATCGACATCCATGAAATGCGGGCTTCTGCCGACCGCGCCAGCCAGTTCCTGCGCAGTATTGCCAATGCCGACCGACTGATGCTGCTGTGCCAGCTCAGCCAGGGTGAGCTGGGCGTCAGCGATCTGGAGGCCGCCACCGGCATTCGCCAGCCTTCCCTGTCCCAGCAGTTGGGCATTTTGCGGCGGGAGGGACTGATTGCGCCCCGCAAGCTGGGCAAGCAGGTGTTCTACCGGATCGACGATCCCAAAGTGTTGGTGATGGTTCAGCAGCTCTATGATCTGTTCTGTACAGAGGAGACCGTGTGATGACGATCGACTGGACACACTTCACACCGATGACCGCCCTCACAGGCGGTATAATGATCGGCCTCGCGGCCGTTATACTCATTCTCGTCAACGGACGCATAGCCGGCATCAGCGGCATATTGGGCGGACTGCTCACCCCCTCAAAAGGTGAGAATGCCTGGCGAGTCGCCTTCCTGCTCGGAATGGTGTCGGCCCCCCTGATCTGGGTGGTCGTTGCAGCCCTGCCAGCCATCGAAATCGATGCCTCGACGCCGCTGCTGGTGATTGCAGGACTGTTGGTGGGTTTCGGCACCCGGATGGGATCCGGCTGCACCAGTGGCCATGGGGTGTGCGGCCTGTCGCGCCTGTCACCTCGCTCGCTGGTGGCCACCACGCTGTTCATGGCCATGGGCTTTGTCACCGTCTATATCGTGCGCCACGTGCTGGGAGGTGTGTGATGCGAACCCTGTTATTTGCCTTTATTTCGGGGTTGATTTTCGGTGTTGGCCTGCTGGTCTCGGGCATGGCGAATCCCGCCAAGGTCCTTGGCTTCCTGGATCTGGCCGGAGTCTGGGACCCCTCGCTGGCGCTGGTCATGGTCGGCGCAATCCTGGTCGGTCTGTTCGGTTTTACCGCAGCCCGTCGGCGCACCACCAGTCTGCTGGGACACCCCATGCGACTGCCGGACAGCACCGTCATCGACCGCCGGCTGGTGATCGGCGCCCTGTTGTTCGGGGCCGGCTGGGGACTCGCCGGCTTCTGCCCGGGCCCGGCTATCGTGGCTCTGGGTGCCGGCCAGGCCAAGGCGGTTATTTTCGTCGCCGCCATGGTGGCCGGTATGATCCTGTTTCAGGTTTTCCAATCATGGGAGCAGCGTCAGCACACGGCTTTGGGGTCATAAATCGCGGCGTACAGCATCGCCCCGCTCATGTTACTCTCGCGGCATAAAACCGGACGCTGCGCCCGATTACCATTCAACAGGAGACTGCCATGGAATTGCACAAACTCGACGACGATCTGACGGTCGCTCCGCAGATTACGGTGGACGACGTGGCGGAAGCAGCCCGCGCCGGATTCAAGACACTGGTCTCCAATCGACCGGACCGAGAGGGTGACGACCAACCCGCCACGGACGCCATCGCCCAGGCCGCCCGCGAAAACGGCATGGAATGGGTTTACCTGCCGGTGCAATCCGGCAACATCACCGATGACGATGTGGCTCGTTTCGCGCCACTTCTGGAAACGGCCTCCAAGCCCATCCTCGCCTTCTGCCGCACGGGCACCCGCTGCTCAACGCTCTGGGCCCTGTCCCGAGCCCGTCAGGACAACATCGACCAGCTTCTGCAGACCGCCCGATCGGAAGGGTATGACCTTGGCGCGCAGCGTGAGCGGATGCTCCGCATCGCCGCCAAACGCAACGACTGATCGGGATCCGGGCGGTAATGAGAGAACGCCTCTCCGCAGTACTGCCGCCTCTGGGCTGGCTGCGCGACTATCACCGCACCACGCTGATCCAGGATCTGCTGGCCGCGTGCATCATGACCGTGCTGGTGATTCCCCAGTCGTTGGCCTATGCCCTGCTCGCCGGCCTGCCGGCCCAGGCGGGCCTGTACGCGAGTCTCCTGCCGGTCATTGGTTACGCCCTGTTTGCCAGCAGCAGCGCCCTGGCGGTTGGCCCGGTGGCGCTGATCGCCTTGATGAGCGCCACCACCGTCGGCGACATCCAGGCCGCGGGTCTGGCCGATTTTGCCACCAGCTCACTGGTACTGGCCCTGCTCTGCGGCGTCATCCTCTTCGTTATGGGTGTCGCACGCCTCGGGTTCATGGCCAACTTTATCAGCCACCCGGTGATCTCCGGTTTTATCTCCGGTTCGGCACTGATCATCATCCTCAGTCAGGTCGGAACCCTGCTGGGCATTCCCACCGAAGGCAGCACCTTACCCGCATTACTCCACTCAATCGGCGAACACGTGGGCCGGTTCAATGATCCGACGGCCATCCTCGGCATCGGCTCCGTCCTGTTCCTGCTGCTGGCCCGCCGATTCAGCCAGCGCCTGTTCTGTGCCATTGGCCTGCCTGTCGGCGTGGCATCAACGCTGGCGCGCCTGGCCCCCATGCTGGTGGTGATCGCCACCGCCGCCGTGACGGCCTGGCGGCACCTCGACACCGCCGGCGTCCGCGTGATCGGCAACCTGCCGTCCGGGTTGCCCGGGCTGTCGCTGCCCGCGATTAACCTGCCCCTGGTGGAGGCCCTGGCGGTGCCGGCCATCCTGATCAGCCTGGTGATTTTTGTGGAGTCCACATCGATTGCGCATCGTATCGCCGCCCGCCGGGGTGAGCGGCTGGACGCCAACCAGGAACTGATGGGGCTGGGCGCGGCCAACCTGGCCGCCGCCGTATCGGGCGGGCTTGCTGTGGCCGGCGGCTTCTCCCGTTCGGTCGTTAACATCGAAGCCGGCGCCCGAACCCAGCTGGCCGGGGTATTCAGCGCCATAGGCATTGCCCTGGTCACGGTTTTCTTCACCGATCTGTTCCATTACCTGCCCAAGTCGACACTGGCCGCGATCATCATCGTGGCGGTGACCACGCTGGTCGATTTCAGGGCCATTGCGGACACCTGGCGCTATTCCCGCCAGGACGGCCTGGCCCTGCTGACCACGCTGCTGCTGACGCTCCTGGCGGGCGTCATTCCGGGCATTCTCGCCGGTGTCGCGCTGTCACTGATGCTGTACCTGTATCGGACCAGCCGGCCGCACGTGGCCGTGGTCGGCCGCATCCCGGGCACCGAACACTTTCGTAACCAGCAACGCTACGCCGTGGAAACACACCCGCTGATTGTGATCCTGCGTGTGGATGAAACCCTCTATTTTGCCAACGCCCGCTACCTGGATGACTGCGTCAGTGAGCTGGTCAGCCGGCGCCCGGAAGCCACGGATTTCGTGTTGATGTGCACCGGCATCAATACCATCGATGCGTCGGCGCTGGAAACGCTGGAAGCCATCAACACCCGACTGCAAAGCGCCGGCATACAACTGCACCTGTCGGAGGTCAAGGGACCGGTGATGGATCGCCTGCGGCGAACCCGGTTCCTGCAAAACCTGTCCGGCGAGGTGTTCCTCAGCACCTTCGACGCCTGGCGAACGCTGAGCGATAGACATCCGCTATCAACGCACGCCATTGACTCGTCCGGCGAAAAAGCTAATCCTTCCGGCGCACACTGACGTATCTGGAACGTCCGCCGCCGGATTGCGTCCAGCAGCTGCCATCCACTTGTGATTGTTGACGGAAACACACCATGCGTTACCAGGGTCCAACCGGATTCAAACACCAGCAACCCCAGAAAACCGGTATTCTGATCACCAACCTGGGCACACCGGACGCGCCGACGGCGCCAGCCCTGCGCCGATACCTGAGGGAGTTCCTGTCGGACCCTCGGGTGGTGGAATTTCCGCGCCTGCTGTGGTGGCTGATTCTCAACGGGGTCATTCTCCGGATTCGCCCAAAGCGGTCAGCAGCAGCCTACAGCAAGGTCTGGACCGCCGAGGGGTCGCCCTTGCTGATTCATACCGCCAACCAGTGCGAGATGCTCAGAGAGCGCCTGCAGGCGCGCTATGGCGACAACGTGGTGGTAGCCTTCGCCATGCGCTATGGCTCGCCGTCCGTTTCTTCAGTTTTGGAGCAGCTGCAACAGGCCGGTGTCCGCCAACTGCTGGTTCTGCCGCTCTACCCCCAGTATTCGGCATCCACTTCGGCGTCCACGTTCGACGCCATCAGCAAGGATTTCAGTCAGCGCCGCTGGCTGCCGGACTTCCGCTTTATCAGCCACTATCCGGACTATCCACCCTACATCGAGGCGATGGCCCGTCACATCGAGGCCCATCGCGCCCAACACGGCGCTGGCGAGAAACTGATTCTGTCCTATCACGGCATTCCCAAGCGCTACCTGCTCAACGGCGACCCGTATCACTGCGAGTGCCTGAAAACCTCCCGCTTACTGGCCGAGCGACTGGGACTGGGCGAACACGATTACATGACGACGTTCCAGTCCCGGTTCGGACGCGAGGAATGGCTCAGGCCCTACACGGATGAAACCCTCAAGGCACTGCCCGATCAGGGGGTCAAATCCATCGACGTGTTCTGCCCGGGCTTCTCCGCCGACTGCCTGGAAACGATTGAAGAGATCGATGAGGAAAACCGGGGCTATTTCATGGACGCCGGCGGCGAGCGCTTCCAGTACATTCCGGCGCTGAATGCCGAGGATGTGCACATCGACGCCCTGGAGCAACTGATCGAAGAAAACCTGAAAGGCTGGACCCTGCGCAGCCCGGGCACCAAAGCCCTGCGGGACCGGGCCCAACGGGCAAAAGCTTTGGGGGCCACCGAATAAACGGATAGTCATCCACAAAAAACGGAAGCCCGCAGGCTTCCGTTTCTTTCTCCGTATTGGCCGTTACGACACGGCATCCGGCAGTCGCCCGCGAGTGACCAACTGCCCGCCGATCTCCCGCGACAGGGCCAGCCCATCCACAACAAAGTACTGACGTTCCTGCAAACCGCATTGACGCAGGACAGCCGGCAGCGTCCGGAATTCGATCCGGAAAGCCAGCTGGGGAACAAACCGGTAGGTCTGGCCACGATAGCGCCAGGTGACCAGCGGGGCCAGGTGCTCCTGACCATTGGGATCGGTCTGGCGCTGGCCGACGACATCGTCCCGCCAGCTGATGTGCAGGTCGGTCACGCCATAACGCGCCTCGAGTTGACGCTCTTCCGTCAAACCAATCACCCGGTTAATAGCCATGCTCATCGTTGAGCCTCCTTTGCGTGAAGCCTCTTGGCTTCGTATCAACAAGAAATCCAAGTCATCTCGTTGTTGTCACGGATCATCCTGATCACGCTTTCTTGTTCTTCCCACTATATGGGCAACTGCATCGACTTCACGCCCAAAACGCCGCTATGGCCCGATATGACAGCGCTTCGACGGGATATGACCGGTTAATGGCCGGATCGCACGGATCAGAGTGGTCCGGATTCCACTCGGAAACGAACAGAAATTTAGGCTCAGGGGGTGGCAAGACCCGGGGTTTAGCCTCTAAGTTATAAGCTGTAATGAAGAAAGGTCAGGATTAGGCTGTCATAGATAGACCAGTCGCCCAGGAATGGGGAGTCCCATTCCATTTTCCATGAACGTGCCGGAATGTCGCGGCATGCCAATCAGGAGAACGCCTATGAACAACGCTGAACTGCAAGCCCTCAAGGAAAAGTACGTTGCGGCCGGCGCTGCCAGCCCGAACGATCAGTTCGCCGACCGGGCGAAGAATGCAGAAGTCTGGGATGCGGACGGCAAGCGAATGATCGACTTTGCCGGGGGTATCGGCGTTCTCAACATCGGCCATCGACACCCGAAAATCGTGGACGCCGTGAAGGCGCAGCTGGATAAGGTGATGCACACCTGCCAGACCGTCATGCCCTACGCCCCTTACGTCCAGCTGGCCGAAAAGCTGTGCAAGGTTTCACCGGTGACCGGGGATGCGGCCAAGGCCTGTATGTTCAACGCCGGTGCCGAAGCGTTGGAGAATGCCGTCAAGATTGCCCGTTGCGCCACCGGACGCCACGGCGTCATCTGCTTTGACGGCGGCTACCATGGCCGGACCCTGATGACCCTGGCCATGACCGGTAAGGTTCTGCCCTACAAACACGACTTCGGCCCCATGCCCGGCGGGGTTTTCCGCGCCCCCTTCCCGATTCCCTACCACGGCATCACCGAGGAAGACGCGCTGGATGCGCTTCACATGCTGTTCAAGACGGACATCCCGACCAAGGACGTCGCAGCGATTGTCGTTGAGGCGGTCCAGGGTGAAGGCGGCTTCTACATCGCACCGCCCAGCTTCCTGCAGGCGCTACGCAAGATCTGTGACGATCACGGCATCGCCCTGATCGTCGACGAAGTGCAGTCCGGCTTCGGCCGTACCGGCAAGATGTTCGCCATCGAGCACAGCAACGTGAAGCCGGACATCATGACCATGGCCAAGAGCATGGCGGACGGCATGCCGATTTCCGCCGTGGTCGGCAACGCCCGCATGATGGACGCCTCCGGCCCCAACAGCCTGGGCGGCACTTACAGCGGCAGCCCGCTGGCCTGTGCGTCGGCGCTGGCCGTGCTGGAGGTGTTTGAAGAGGAAAACATCCTCGAGAAAAGCGTGGTTCTGGGCAACAAGCTGGAAAAACGCTTCCTGCAATGGCAGGACAAGTTCAAACACGTCGACAACGTCCGCCACCTCGGGCCCATGGCCGCTTTCGAGCTGGTGACGGACAAAGCCTCGCGCACCCCGGAGCCGGAGATGACCGGCGCCCTGGTCAAGAAGTGCAAGGAAAAAGGACTGATCCTGCTCAACTGCGGCCTCTGGGGCAACTCGATCCGAGTGCTGATGCCCATCACCATCGAGGACGATGTGCTCGAAGAGGGCCTGGCGATCATGGAGGAGAGCCTGGCCGAACTGGAAGCTTGATGTCAGACGGGCGGGCACCTGCGGGTGTTCCGCCCAACACTCTCCTTCCTATCTCCGTCTTTGCTGCCCCCACCCGACGATCCCCGCCCGTTAAAATCCTGCGGCCAACATGGCTTTACCCCTTCATAGGGCCTGTTATCCTGAAGCTGTATCACCCCCGAAGGAGACCACCTTGAAACTGAATTGCGACCTGGGCGAAAGCTTTGGCGCCTGGACCATGGGCAACGACGAGGCGGTCATGCCCCTGATCGACATGGCCAACATTGCCTGCGGTTTCCACGCGTCCGACCCCGACATCATGGTGAAAACGGTACGGTTGGCCGCCAGCCATGGTGTGATGATGGGTGCCCACCCGGCCTATGCCGACCTTCAGGGGTTTGGGCGTCGGTCGATGCCCCACACGGCGGAGCAGATCCACGCCCTGATCTGGTACCAGGTCGGCGCGCTGGATGGCATCTGTCGGGCGGCGGGCCAACAGGTGGCCTACGTCAAACCCCATGGGGCGCTGAACAACGACATGATGAAGGACCCGGCCGTTCTTGAGGCCGTCCTGAAAGCCGTTCACGATTACAACCCGAGCCTGACGCTCATGATTCCCACAACCCGAATGCACGGCGACCACCGGGCCCTGGCTGCGCAATACGGCGTCCCGCTCTGGCTCGAAGCGTTTGCTGACCGGGCTTACGATAACGACGGTCAGCTGGTCTCGCGCCGGCAACCGGGTGCGGTCCATCACGAGGCCGCCACCATAGTGGCCCAGGCCCGCAGCTTCGCCGAACAGGGTGGTGTTCGAAGCATCGAAGGCCAGTGGCTCGATCTGCCTGCAGACAGCTTGTGCGTGCACGGCGACAACCCCGAATCCCTGGCCGCCGTGAAAGCGATACGCGAGGCGCTGGGAAAAGCCGCGTGATCATCGAGCCCGTTTCCGAAGACAGTATCCTGATCCGCTTTGGCGATACGCTGGATGAGCAGTTGACCCCGAGGATCCTGGCTGCGCAGCAAACGATCGCCGAACAACTCGGCGACTGGATCATCGATCAGGTTCCCGCCTACACCACGCTGCTTGTGGTTTACGATCTGCACAAGGTGGATTTCCGGCGGGTCATCCGTGCGATCGAGCTCATCCTGACGGCGACGGGTGAAGACACCTCAGAGCCCGCTACAACAGGCCGCCTGATTGAATTACCCGTCTATTATCACCCGGACGTGGGGCTGGACCTCGAAGCGCTGGCCGAACAGGCCGGACTGAGCATTAACGACGTGATCCAGCGGCACACGGCGACGACCTACCGGGTGTTTGCCATGGGCTTTGCCCCCGGCTTTGGTTTCATGGGCACCGTCGATCCGTCGATTGCCACACCCCGCAAGACAACACCACGCCAGCGTGTACCTGCCGGCAGCGTCGGCATCGCCAACCAGCAAACCGCCGTGTACCCATCCGTCTCACCGGGCGGCTGGAACATCATTGGCCGCTGCCCCACCCGACTGTTCTCACTGGACAGCCTGTCGCTGCTTCAGACGGGCGATCGAGTCTCCTTCAAGTCGATATCCCGTGAGGACTTTCTCGCGCAGGGAGGCGAGCTGTGAGCGGCCTGCGCGTTCAAAGTACCGGCCTGCGAACCACCCTGCAGGATGAAGGACGACGACACGGGCAACATCTGGGATTGGCCGTCGGTGGCGCCGCCGATCTGCACGCGTTTCGCTGGGCCAACAAGCTGCTGGATAATCCCCGTGGGAGCGCCTGCCTGGAAGTCCTGATGGGCGGGTTCAGTGCCGAAGCCACCGGCCCCATGAGCATCGCCGTCACCGGTGCCGCGGGCCGATTGGCGATTAACGGCCGCCGCCACTCCCTCTGGCGCACGCACGCCCTGCAGGCCGGCGACACCATCAGCCTGGAATCGCCAACCAGCGGTTTGCTCAACTACATCGCGGTGCGCGGCGGCTGGCTGGGCAAATGCCTCTGCCAAAGCCACGCCATGACGCCCCGGGAAGGCTTGCCCGGCTTAAGCGCCGTCGAGTCCGGCCAGTTGATCGAAGCGGCGTCCACGGACATCGCCCCGCACCGGCAGATGCCTGAGACGTTTCTCCCGGATTACACCGCCCCGCTCACCCTGAACGTCATCCCGGGCTACCAGTACTCGGCGTTCAGCCACGAAGCACGTCGTACATTGACGACCGCGCCCTACACCATCACCCAGCAAATCGACCGCATGGGTTACCGGTTATCGGGCACCGACATCGACGTCCCGGGAATGACACTGCTCTCCGAAGGCATTGCCCTGGGCTCCATCCAGGTCCCTGCCGACGGCCAGCCCATCGTCCTGCTCAACGACCGGCAGACCATGGGTGGGTATCCCAAGATCGGGACAGTGGCGGCATTGGATTGCAGCCGGCTCTGTCAGCGCGGACCGGATACGGAAGTCCGTTTCCGGTTTGCGGAGCTGGCCAACGTACAGTGTGAGCGAGTGGTGTTTGAGGCGTTTTTTGCGAGGACAACGTGGAACACCGACGGCAAGGCCCTCATTTGGCCGTGACGGCCCCGGGGAAAGGTCCGCCGCTTAGCTCATCAGACTGCCACCAAAACTGATCAAAAAGCACACGCCTTGTTGTTTTTACACGAAAATACCGAAAGAGAGTTGCCAAATCTGAACAAAACCATTAGAGTTTGCGCCCTCAGATCGGCACAGCCCGTCTGAAACAGTTTATTGGAGAGGTGGCCGAGTGGCTGAAGGCGCACGCCTGGAAAGTGTGTATACGTTAATAGCGTATCGAGGGTTCGAATCCCTCCCTCTCCGCCAATAAAAGAACCCGGCTTTCGAGCCGGGTTTTTTATTGGCTGATTGGGTGGGTAGAAGAACCCTCGCGGGTTCGACCGGAGCAGGCGAACGCCTGCGGAGGAACGTCGGAGCGTATGCGACGACGGCCCCGAAGGGGTGAGGCGCAAAGCGCCGAATCATCCCTCCCTCTCCGCCAAATTTGAGGAAGCCCGGCAATGCCGGGCTTTTTTTATGGCGGATCGGTCGGCGACCGTCCGGCTCCCGCCCAGAGGCCGGGAGCGCTCGCAAGGTTGCGAACGATGTTCGCAATGAAAACCTCGCTCGCCCCTCTCCGCCAATAAAAGAACCCGGCTTTCGAGCCGGGTTTTTTATTGGCTGATTGGGTGGGTAGAAGAACCCTCGCGGGTTCGACCGGAGCAGGCGAAAGCCTGCGGAGGAACGTCGGAGCGCCAGCGACGACGGTCCCGAAGGGGTGAGGCGCAACGCGCCAAACCATCATGCCCACACCGCCAAACCTAAAAAGCCCGGCGAGAGACCGGGCTTTTATTCTGCATTACTCGCGTTCGACCAGAACCCCTTACCGCTTCTTGGCCCGATAGATAATCCCCGGCTGGCACTGAACCATCTCATAATATTCCGGCAACCCATTCAGGGATTCCGAAGCCCCCAGGATCAGGTAGCCACCCGGCACCAAGGCGCTGTGCATGCGGGTAAGGATGTCTTTCTTGAGGTCCGCGGAGAAATAGATCAGGACGTTACGGCAGAACACCAGGTCGAATTTGCCCATGATGTAGCGGTCCAGGAGGTTCAGCTCCTTGAACTCGACCATGTTCTTGATCGCAGGCTTGATCTGCCAGCCGCCGGACGGCGAGGACGTGAAGTAGTTGCGTTGACGATCCGGCGAGAGGCCCCGCCCGATAGCGAGCATCTCGTACTCGCCCCGACGGGCTACTTCCAGGACGCTACGGGAGATATCGGTCGCTACGATCCGTACATCTCCCCGCAGGCGCCCCGGCTTGAGCCGGCGAAACTCGTCGATCGCCATCGCGATGGAATAAGGCTCCTGCCCGGTGGAACAGGCAGCCGACCAGATCCGTAAAGGCTGGTTGCCCTTCTGCTCCGCCAGTTCCGGCAGCAATCGCTCATTCAGGATGCGGAAGGGGTGGGTGTCGCGGAACCACAGTGTCTCGTTGGTGGTCATCGCATCGATCACCACCTCGCGCAATGGATCCCGGGGGCGCTGCAATTGCTTGATCAGGCCACCAAGGGTATCGAAGCCGTTTTCCTCAAGGATTTTCCGGAGGCGGCTCTTGACGAGGTATTGCTTGTTGTCGCCCAACAAAATTCCGCAGGCGTCCTGCAGGAATCCTTTGAATGCGTCGTATTCCTGGGGAGTAATCTCTGATTTCATGGGCCCTTGCAGCGATTCCGGTCCTTCTCGGCGCGGATC
This sequence comes from Marinobacter mangrovi, assembly GCF_016798325.1. Taxonomy (GTDB): domain Bacteria; phylum Pseudomonadota; class Gammaproteobacteria; order Pseudomonadales; family Oleiphilaceae; genus Marinobacter_A; species Marinobacter_A mangrovi. The sequence continues at coordinate 687,242 of NZ_JAERVO010000001.1, read as the reverse complement.
ATAGTTGATCCAGCACTTCCATCACCCGCTCAGCGAGCTCGTCTGGGCTGAACTTCGCCATGAAGTCGTCAGCACCCACTTTCTGAACCATGGCCTTGTTAAACACACCGCTCAACGACGTATGCAGCATGATGTACAGCGAATTCAGCTGCGTGTTTTCCTTGCACCGCGTTACCAATGTGTAGCCGTCCATTTCCGGCATTTCCACGTCGGAAATCATCATGCACAGGTGATCGCTGATGTCGGAGCCGTCAGCGGTCAGCTCTTTGACGTAGTCCAGAGCCTGTTTGCCGTCGTTACGGGTGACCACCGCCAGTCCGATCGCCGTCAGGCAGCGTTCGACCTGGCGCCGCGCCACGCTGGAATCGTCAACGACCAGAACGGGACGGGTGGATGTCCGATCCGTTTCGGAGCTGCGGCCCACCAACTCTTCGCCCACATCCTCGCGCAACGGTGCCACCTCAGCCAGGATCTTTTCAACATCGATGATTTCGATCAGTTGGTCGTCGATGCGGGCCACGGCGGTCAGGTAAACTTCGCGCCCGGCCCCTTTGGGCGGCGGCGATACTTCTTCCCAGTTGAGGTTGACGATGCGGTCCACGCTGCCCACCAGGAAACCCTGGGTGCGCCGGTTGTACTCCGACATGATCACGAAGCTTTCGGCGAGGTTACTCGCTGGAATCTCCGGCAAACCGATCGCCAGACTCATGTCGATGATCGGAATGGTCTCCCCCCGAATGTGCGACACCCCCCGGACCACCGAACGGCTTTGCGGGATGGATGACAGCTTCGGGCATTGAAGGACTTCCTTCACCTTGAACACATTGATGCCGTAGACCTGACGGCCACGCAAGCGAAACAGTAGCAACTCCAGGCGATTCTGCCCGACCAGCTGCGTTCTCTGATTCACACTGTCCAATACGCCTGCCATAACGCTCTTACCTATCTTGCTTGTTATTCAGTTCCGCGTCCGTAGATGGCCGTTATCATCCATGCTGATCAAATCGGCACAGTTATTGCGACTTTTACCGAAAAGTGTCCGGCATCATCCGCCGGTGACGGAAAGTCGTCAATAGGCCATGGGGCTAGTTGATCGCAATCCTGCCCCTGGATTCAACCGTAAGCATAGGTCATACAGTCCAAAATGCGCATAGTCATTTTCCTCTTGTCCATTGGCATGGTGATCTCGTCACCCCTGAGCGCCGCCGAAAAAACGACGGCGGCCATGATCCGGCAAGCGGCGCAACAGTTTCTCGATCAATACGTCGCGGAACGCAAGGACGCCGGCCAGACGGCCACCTATAGCCTGGGGTCACTGGATTCGCGGCTGAACCTGGCCGCTTGCGAGGATGGGCCGTCCGTCAGTTTCACCAGCGATCCGACAGAAACCACGCAGCCAACCCTGTCCGTATCCTGTGACGGCCAGCGCCCCTGGCGCCTTTACCTCTCTGCGACGCTGGAGATTCGGGGCCCGGGGCTGGTCGCCGCCCGCCCCCTGAGCCGGGGCGAGCGCATTACCGGAGGCATGATTGCGACCCAGCCGATTGTCATCAACTCCGTTCGCCGAGGGGCCATCACGCGGCGTGAGGACCTGGTTGGACTGGAGGTACGGCGCTCCGTGAATTCCGGCACGATTTTCACCCCGGACGTCGTCACCCAGCCCGATGCCGTGTCCCGGGGGGACCATGTTATTATCGTCGCCCGCAGTGGATCGATTGCCGTGCAGTCCCGAGGCAAGGCGCTGGGCGATGGGCGCGTGGGTGAACAGATCATGGTCCAGAACCTGCGTTCCGAGAAGACGTTGCGTGCGCAGGTCACGTCTCCGGGACACGTTGAAGTCCCGATGTAGGCAGGGCGGAAGAGGCTTGCCGATGTCCGGCAATGCCCTGCCGCAAAAATAATTGCCGTATTCGCTAAAGATTCACTAAAGCCGGTCGATACAAACTGTAACCGGTTTAACTCACTTATCCGCAGGTACCGTTATGACAGTTGACTTTAATGGAATTGGCCCCGGCCAGGTCAACTCCAAGACCACCTCCACGAATACCAGCAAGGCCAACACACAAACGCCGTCGACACCGACGCCGACCGAACAGGCTCGCACCCAGGGTTCACGCCCGGATAACGTCAGCCTGAGCAATCAGGCGCGTGATCTGAAGAAACTGGAAGAGCAGATGAGCAGCTATCCGGAAGTGGATGACGATCGCATCGAGCAGATCAAGTCTGCGCTGGCCGATGGCAGCTACAAGGTGGATGCAGAGAAAGTGGCCCAGAAAATGCTTGATATGGATAAAAGCATTTTTGGATGAGTAGATCATGGCCGCCATCGATGATTTGAAAGCATTGCTCCACAAAGACATCCAGCAACTCGAACAGCTGGGCGGATTGCTGGCGTCAGAGAAACAACTGCTCAAGACCTCGGACATGGCAGGCCTCGAAGCCCTGACACGGGAAAAGAACCACCTGCTCAACGAGGTCCGCGAGCGAGCCAAGCGCAAGATCCACGCGCTGGTTGCGATGGGCTTCAATCCCCGGCATGGCCAACCTTCCACCTTCATCCGGGCAGCCGGCGTTGAAGAGCTCACCCAGCTCTGGAACGAAGCCGAGAATCGCCTGAAGGCCTGCCAGCGTCTCAATCAGGTCAATGGCCGCATCATTGGCAATCTGCAACAGCGCCTCGGCCGTCTGACGGAAATCTTCCGGGGCTGTGCCGACCAGGCCAAACTCTACGGCGCCAAAGGGCAATCCACGGCCGTTAGCCACAAAACGGTATTGGCAAGCGCCTGACACGCCAACCTGTCAGCCACCGCATCGTTGACGGGATAAGCCAAGCATTCCGGGAAAGGAAAGACCGGGCTGGACAACAAACTCAGCCCCGGGAACGGCCCTTCTTATGGCCGTGTATAGATCGTCATATGCGATTCTGGCGAGAAGCGAATGTTGTGCAGGCTGACATTCCCCATGGACGGCCCCCGGGTGCCGGACACCCGGATCTCGTTCATTTCCACGCTCTCAATACGCTCCGGCAGCGCCAGCCTCAGACCACCATCGGCCAGAAGTTCCAGCCTCGGCTCATCGTCCCGGTAATGCACGCCGCTGATGGTCAGATCGGAGTCCAGGAAATTCAGCACCGGCACAAACGTGTGCGTGACCAGCTTCAGACCTTCAATCGCATCCGCTTTCTGCTCATCGCCGCGGGCCGCGTCATCCGGCATTTGGCCAACCCGTTCGATCCGCGCCAGCAGATCATCGGTCCCCTGCCCGGCAACACCACTCATCTCGGCATCGGTCAATGGACGGAAACCGCTGCTTTGCAGCATTTCATCGGACGTGATGGCGCCTTCGGCCTTCTCCGGTGTCGCTGATGCCAGCGTGACCACCGGCTGCAGCGGTAACGCCACCATCGCCACGACAGCGGCGGCACGCCGGTAGTGACGCTGCTGGCGCAAGGCCCGGGACAGATCCCGTTCGCTGACCCAACCGGCGGCCACCAGAACCTCACCGAGCAATGCGCCGGATGCACGCTGCTGTTCCAGCGCCTGTTCCAGTTGCGCTTCACTGATGTGACCGCGATTGACGAGGAGTCGCCCAAGTCGGGACTTTTCCTGATAACCCTGAGTGTTCTTCACCTGTTTCCTCCGTGTGGCTCGACGCGCATCAACGATCTGCGAAACCGCTCACGATGCCGGCAAGTCTCAGGCCAGCCTGCCGACTCTCGCGTTCGCTGTATCAGCCCACGCAAAGCATGGATCGGGATTACGCACCTGTACAGAAACTGATCGAATCGATACGTAACGCCCGGTGAGCAAAGCGCGCCTGTTTGTTGTCATTGTTTTTATAACGCCGGGTCGGTAACCCATCACGAGCGTTTCGTGACAATCCGCGAGCATCCTGCAAGCGGCTGATTTCCCTTAACAGCCGTGGAAATCTGATAAACTGCCCGGCACCCTGATCAAAGCATGAGGATCCTGTCTTGACGAGTCTCACCCTCAAAAACAACGTTAAATATCCCTATGGTGTGATCTTCCTTCGAGGATTGATTGCACTGATCCTGGCCACAGGATTGGTCACAGGCGTTCAGGCAGCGAACAGCGATCAGAATTCATTTCCTCAGGTCCGCCTCGATACCACCGAGGGCGTTGTGACCATCCGCCTGCGACCGGACGTGGCGCCGAAGACCGTGGCCAATTTCCTGGAATACGTGAAGGCCGGGTACTACGACGGCACCGTCTTTCATCGGGTCATTCCCAGCTTTATGGTCCAGGGCGGCGGTTTCACGGCCGACCTGAGCCGTAAGACCACCCGTGCTCCGGTACCCAACGAAGCCAGCGAGACGTTCGGTAATGTGCGCGGCTCCGTTGCCATGGCGCGAACCAACGATCCCGACTCGGCCACCTCGCAGTTCTTTATCAACCTGGTCGACAATCACTTTCTCGACAAGGGGGTTCGTGGCGCTGGCTACACCGTCTTCGGCACCGTCACCGACGGGATGGGCGCCGTCGACGCCATCGGCAATGTGCCGACCGAACGGCAGTCCGGCATGGCCGACGTTCCCGAGACGCCGGTCGTGATCCGCTCCGCCACCGTGATCGAGCCTGACCAGGACGCCAAGCCCTGATGTCCGGGGCACCGTCGATGTCAGCCACCCTTCGCCCGCCGGCGATTGAGTCGGCTGATCTGGAATGGCGCGATGGGCAACCGGTCTCCAAGCGCTTTGGCGACGTTTACTTCAGCCGGGAAAATGGCCTGGAGGAAACCCGTTACGTGTTTTTGGGCCATAACCGGCTGGAGGAGCGTTTCCGCGCCCTCTCCGGTGACGCCACGTTCGTCGTTGCCGAGACCGGCTTCGGTACCGGGCTCAATTTCCTCGCATCCTGGCAGGCGTGGCGGGAGGAGGCGCCGGACGACGCGCAGTTCCACTTCGTGTCCGTGGAACGCTTCCCGCTTACCCGGGCCGACCTGCAGCAGGCGTTGGCACTGTGGCCGGAATTGGCGCCGCTGGCGAACGACCTGCTGGCCGAGTATCCACCCCTGGTCACCGGCGTCCATCGCCTGGTGTTTGACGAAGGCCGGGTTCGGCTCACCCTGTATTTCGGGGAGGCGCAGGACGCCTGGCAAGCGCTCACCTTTCAGGCCGACGCCTGGTTTCTCGATGGTTTCGCACCGGCCCTGAACCCGGACCTCTGGGCGGAAAGCCTGATCCGGTCCGTCGCCGACCACAGCCAGCCGGGCACCACCTTTGCCACCTTCACGGCCGTCGGCGCCGTTCGTCGCGCGCTCAAGGCGGAAGGCTTTACTGTGCGCAAGGTGCCCGGATTCGGACGCAAACGGGAGATGCTGGCCGGCGAGCTGACAGATGACGGAAAGCAGACGTCGAAACGCACCAATCCCGAAGGCGCCGATGGCGAAGTCCTGGTGATTGGCGCCGGCATCGCCGCGTCGCTGGTGGCCCGAAACCTGGCCGATCGGGGCCGCACTGTGCGGGTGTTATCAAAAGGCCCAGGCCCGGCGGATGGCGCCTCCGGCAACCCCCAGGCCGCACTTTATGTCAAACTCGGCGTCGATTATGGCCCGGAAACCCAGCTGGCGCTGCATGCCCTGCTGCACGCCCAGCGCACCTACACCCGCTATGCACGGCCATGTGCGCCGGCGTCATTCTGGCATCCCGACGGCCTGCTGCAGCTCGCCACCACCGAACAGGAAAAATCCCGGCAAGCCCGGTTCCTCGATCGCAATGACTTTCCGGAGGCCATCCTGCGCCCGGTCTCCGCGGCCGAAGCCAGTGAGCTGGCCGGCTGTCCGATCACCCACGACGGCCTCTGGTTTCCCTCGAGCGGTTGGTTGGAGCCGGTTAACGTGTGTACCGCCCTGCTTGAGCACCCACGCATCACCTGTGAATTCGGATGCGAGGTCACCGACATAACCGCCCGCGACGGCGTCTGGCACCTCAGTGATCAACGCGGCCGTCAGTGGCAGGCGCGAGACGTGGTGGTCACTGGAGGGCATGAGGTGGGCGATGTGCTGCCCGGGCCCGCCCGGTACCGGTTCCGCGCCATTCGCGGCCAGGTAACGCAGTTGCCGTCGGACCTCCTGAACAACCCCGGCGTGGTCCTCTGCGGCCAAAGCTACATCAACCCTGTTCATCGGGGATATGCGGTGACGGGAGCCACGTTTGACCTGAAAGACAGCGATCCCGGCGTGCGCTCCTCGTCCCACCAGGACAATATCGAAAAGCTGGGGAGCTGGCTGCCCAACATCTGGCGCCAAGGCGCGCCTCCGTCGGTCGACGCCCTGACCGGGCGCACCAGTTTCCGCTGCACGACGCACGACTATCAGCCCGTGGTCGGTTCTGTCGACGCCGAGCAGGATGGCCTGTACGTGCTGACCGGACTCGGTAGCAAGGGCTTCGCGTTTGCCCCGCTATTGGCGGAATGGCTGGTGGACCGGATCACCGGTCAACCGATGTGTCTACCCGAGTCGCTGAGCGCCCGGCTGTCTCTGGAGCGCTGCCTGTCGCCCGAATGAAAAATCCCCGCCATCCGGCAAGTTGCGCATTGTTACGATAAAGTAATTCACATTTGCAACGATCGGCCGATAACCTGTTAGAGGGCCCGGTGTGATTAAATAGGGTCTACCAGCAGTTTGCGAGGATGGCCAATGCCCATATTTGTCACCGAGCCGGGAAGGCCCCAGCCCACCCGGCTGCCCGAGGCTGCCCGGGGACAGTCCATCGGGGTGGTCGATGAACTCAACGAGAGTCAGCCGACCCACGAAAGCCGCAACGAACCGGTCGATCCCACCCGGAGCCGTCAGCAAGAGGCGGCCGTCAAGCGAGCCATTTCCGAATACGGCGAACAGGCCCAGTCTGACTCGGACGGGCCCGGCGGCTACCTGCCGGTCTCCCGCATGGCCTCCGACACCCTTTTCTCACTGCCTGCCGGCGCCACGTTGGCCGATGGCCTCCAGGAAATGCGGCGCCACGACGTGCACCACTTGGTGATCACATCAGAAGACGCGGTGGCCGGCCTGGTCGACGACCGGTGGATTCTCAACTGGCTGCATCAGCACCATGACGATGAGCGCCTGGTCCGCTTTGCGAGCATTGAGTTGCCCTCATTCCTGACGGCCACTCCCGAAACCGATGCCCATCAGCTGGCGCGCCTGATGCTTGCCCATCAGCTCAGCGCGGCGCTGGTCATCGGCCCACAGAGTCTCCCGCTAGCCATCGTGACCAATACGGACTTCCTGCGCCTGTATGCGGAAAACAGCGTTCAGGAGGGGGAGGTATAATATTCCCCAGATCGATACTAGCTAGCGATTAGTTAACAGCTGTCCGTCACCGTTGATCAGCTGTATTTGATAGATCCTATTACCAGATTCTTCATTGGAGAACAAAACCGCCAGTTTTTCATCCTTGTAGGGAGCAATCTTCAACACTCGCTCCTTGCTCCCTATAGCCGAAGGGAGCTGTCTGCGAAATTCCTCCTTCAATTTGCCCAGAGTGTAGGTAACCGTTTCATCCGGGTTATCTTCATCTTCTTCCTCGTTCTCAAACTCTTCCCGCCCAACTCGGGCTAGAGTAATGCCGGGTGTGCCCCCCTCAACAAACGAGCCATCGGTAAACCCGCCAATGATGGCATCACCGTCAAAGGGAGCTATCATCGTAAAACTGTCATTCGAAGCATCTTCTGAATCATTGAGCGTAATTGCAGCATCAAACTTACCCGAGACGTCGTAAGACAAAACGTAACCTTTTTTCGAGCTTCCGGAATCGTTCGCTTCTAGTATATTGTTATCTCCATAGAAGGCATCGCTGTTGTAACCGAAGTTTCCGTCTCCAAGCATCCATACTCTGGAATCCACTATAGTCGCTGCATTCAGACTATCGTCAGAATCTGTACCCGTTTGAACAATCGTTGCTGAGGAATTTGCCCCTCCAGTGTAGTTAGAAATAAATAGGTCCCGCCCTCCAATCGGCGTCTCTGATCCTATCTGCCCCAAAGTTGTGCCAGCGAGATAAGCCGTTGAGCTCATGACGCCGAGTCCTGCAAGACTGTCATCGGATGATGAACCCTGCTGACTGGTCCAGGCTACAACTGGAGACTCCACCGATTCATTGGTTTCAGTATCAATACGCTGGACGTAGACATCGAGCCCCCCGCCCTGCGTTTGGCCGGTCCAGCGCCCCGTCGTCTGACCGGCGATAAACACCCGGTTACTGGAGTTAATGCCAACGTAGAGCGGAATATCATTCCCACTGGTACCAAACTGTCCGCGCCAGCGCTCGACGTAATCTTCATCACCAGCATCACGTCTGAAGAGATACACAGCCTCATCAATACCGCCTTTATTGCTGCCACCATCGATAGAACCATCAGTTGCGAAAGTAAGCGCCAGGGCATTTCTTACCCGCGATTCCGCGCCAGCCTCGACCGTCGTTCTAATGAAAGCGAGCTTGGGTTCCGGTCGGCTATCGCTGTTTGCTGGAACCGAAAAGGCTTGAACTGGGCTCCCTCCAAACCGATTAAAAATGGAAATACCAACATCGTATTTTCCCGAACTGGAATCCTTAAATGAACTGGCCACAAATATTCGGCCACTATCCCCCACAACAATATCGCTGGGCACAACACCCACGGATTCATCTCCGACCGTGAGAGCGTCCTTCATTTTGTTGAACCAGACTTTCAGATTGCCTTCAATGGCTGCGTAATTGATTCGTCCATCCTGATAGTCCGAATCCACACCGACACTGATATATTCGTCGTCGTTATCGGGACCATCGCCAGCCGGATCTTCCGAGGCCGGTGGCGCCGATGAATCGTCAACAGCATGCACAAAGAATTCGACGGTATTGACGCCCGCACCGAAATTCAGCTCATTTATCAAACTAAAATGGGGCGGCTCAGCGCCATCAGACACGAGAAACTCGTAATCTGGGTCGGTGGCCGTTGCTTTATCCGTATCATTTGTGAGTCGCACCTTATACGACGCTTTCGGGGACGCCTCCTTTCGATCCAACACCGCCAAAACGCGCTGGGCACTCCCTTCTGTTACCGCCGTCGCACTTTGCCCCGTAACACTCTGAAAGGTGACGGCAGGCTGGTTATCAACGATAGACAATGGCTCTTTAACCTCGTCATCACTACCTAGCGCTACCAGTCCCTGACGAACTTCTGTCAAAGCAAGCTCAAAACGCTCAGTCGGTTCGGCGAACCTGTCATCGACCACTTCAAGGCGAATGAAACATTCTGTCTTGCCACGATCAATCGTCAGAACACCCGAGGTCTCGTCAATGACGTCGACATAGCCAGGTTGCGGCAGACGTTCTTTCCCGTCGCTATTATTCATATTACCTGCCAGGACGACGTCTTTGCTCAACTGAGCTTCTTCTCGGTTGCGCAATGAAAACTCGCATTCCTGCCCAGAACTTGCTCCGCCATCACAGTTGGAGGGATCAAAGTTCGAACGTAACTCGAATGCTATCTTGGTGGTTTGCACAGAGGGTTGTGCTAGCTGGACGCGGACAATGACAGGGTACGTATTCAACGTCTCGGTCTTAGTTCCCTTAACGGAACCGTCTACGTTAAATGTGTCGTAAGTGATCTGATGAAGACCATTGCCCTCCATGGGAGGCATGGCACAAGTCTCATCGTCGCCCGCCCCGTCTACATCTTCCGAACGCGCACCTTCGGTGAAAGGCTCAGAAGACATTGTCACCATATTCTGCTTCACTTCGATATCAAACGGTTGGACGCCGACCCGGGAACCATCGGTTGCGGTCAGGTTGATATCGTTGGTGGTCCCCAGGTCCGCTTCTCCACGGTTGCCGCCGGTTACCCCCGGCACGCCGCGGATGATGATGCCCTCGCGTGCCTTGTTGCTGGTGTCTTCCATGGCCAGCCAGGGCGGTGCGTTGGTCAGCGAGTAATCGAGGATGGCATCGCCGCCATAGGCGCCGAAGTTGTAGTAATACTCCACGCCCAGATAAGCCGTTTTCGCGGGCGTGCCCAAAACCGTGGGATTGTCGGGGGATTTTTCGGTCTTACAGCCCGCCAGCGCCATGATGGCGGGGATCAGGACGATGCCCACCGCTGACCATCGGGAGCGTCTTGATGTTGTATTCGTTACGGATCGCGGGGTTTGGGGAAGTTCGGACCGCAAGATCGTGCTGGCTCGCATGCAGAAATCCATTTACCGACGTTGTTGTTGTCTTTGCGCGACAACGGCCATACCCGAACGGGTTACAGGCCGTTACACACCAACGTCATGGTAATGAAAATGCGATCCGCGCAATCTGCACGAGTTCTCAGAATGGAGGGGTCCAGGAGGCCACAACCTCGAATCCACGGATTTCGTGACCTCGAGGAGGTTTCACTCGCCTTACCCTTCCTGCTCCTTCAGGAAAGCAATGAAGGCAGCTTCGTCCATGACCGGAACACCCAGGGATTCCGCCTTGGTCAGCTTGGATCCCGCCGCCTCACCGAAGACCACCTGGCTGGTTTTCTTGGACACACTCCCGGACACCTTGGCACCCAACGCCTCCAGTCGCTCCTTGGCGTCTTCCCGGGTCATCTCCGAGAGAGTACCGGTCAGGACGAAGGTCTGTCCTTTCAGGGGTTTCGGAGAAGCTGACGGCTCCAGCGTCTGCCACTGCACGCCGGCCGCTTTCAGGGCCTCCAGAATTTCCTGGTTATGCGGCTGCTCGAAAAACAGACGAATGTGACCGGCCACTACCGGGCCCACGTCCGGCACGTCCTGCAAGGCCTCTTCATCGGCTTCCATGATCGGTGGCAAATCGCCAAAGTGGGACGCCAGCCCCTTGGCCGTGGCCTCGCCGACTTCACGGATACCCAGGGCGTAGATAAACCGCCACAGTTCCGGGTGCTTGGACTCGGCGATGGCGTTGACGAGGTTGCTCGCCGACTTTTCACCCATACGGTCAAGGGTCTTGAGGTCGTCGACCGTCAGCGAATAGAGATCGGCGACGGTCTTCACCATGCCCCGCTCCACCAGGATATCGATCCACTTCTCGCCCAACCCTTCGATGTCCAGGGCCCGGCGCGAACCATAGTGGCGAATGGCTTCGCGCTGCTGGGCGCCACAGTAGAGACCGCCGGTACAGCGGGCAACCACCTCGCCCTCTAGCTGAACCACTTCGGACCCGCACACGGGACAATGCTCGGGCCGCTTCACCGCTTCCGCGTTGGCGGGGCGTTTCTCGGCCACCACCTTGACCACTTGCGGTATCACATCGCCGGCCCGGCGGATAAACACGGTGTCGCCCACATGCAGATCCAGACGCTCGATTTCGTCCATGTTGTGCAGGGTGGCGTTGCTCACCGTGACGCCCCCGACAAAAACCGGCTTGAGCCGAGCGACCGGGGTCACCGCACCGGTACGCCCGACCTGGAATTCCACCGCCTCAACGACAGTCATTTCTTCCTGCGCCGGAAACTTGTGGGCAATGGCCCAGCGCGGCGCCCGGGAGACGAAGCCCAGCTCCCGTTGCAGGGCGAGATCGTTCACCTTGAAGACAATGCCGTCGATCTCGTAGGCCAGATCGTTGCGGCGCGCCATAAGGTCTTCGTACGCCTCCTGACACGCCTTGACGCCGACTGCCTTGCGCATCTCAGGATTGATACGGAAACCCCACTCTTTCAGCTTCTGCATGCCGTCCCAGTGGTTGTCGGGCAGCAGGCTTTCATCCTCGACGGCGACGCTGTAGGTGCAGAGTTCCAGCGGACGGCGCGCCGTCACCCGGGCATCCTTCTGACGCAGGCTGCCAGCGGCGGCATTGCGGGGATTGACGAAGGTTTTCTCACCGCGATCGGCCAGGTCCCGGTTCAGCTTCTCGAAGCCGGCCTTGGGCATGTAGACCTCGCCGCGCACTTCCAGCTCAGCCGGATAACCTTCCCCGCGCAACCTGAGAGGCACTGACGGAATCGTCCGGATATTGGCCGTGATGTCCTCACCGGTGTAGCCGTCACCCCGGGTCGCCGCTCGATCCAGGACGCCATCCTGGTAATGCAGGCTCACCGCCAGACCGTCCAGCTTGGGCTCAGCCACATACTCCACGGGCTCTTCCCGCTGCAGGCGATCCCGCACCCGGCGATCGAAATCGGTCATTTCCTCGGCACTGAACGCGTTATCCAGCGACAACATGGGGACCCGATGGGTCACTTCGGCAAAGGTGTTCGACGGCATGGCGCCGACACGCTGGGTGGGCGAATCCGCCGTTACGAGTTCGGGATGCTCGGCTTCGAGCTGCTGGAGTTCGCGCATCAGGCGGTCGTAGGTGGCATCGGGAACGGCCGGCTCGTCCAGAACGTAGTAACGGTAGTTGTGATCGTTAATCTGTTCCCGCAACTGCTCGATGCGCTGGGTCGCCTTGTCTGCCATGTGTCTCCGCCTGTTACAAAAATGCCCGGTGAAAACCGGGCATTATGACATACTCTTTCGTGCTCGACGTCGGTGTCATCCCACCCGCTGGGAGCGGCGCTTGCGCTCAAACTCGCGGATGCGTTGTCGACAGTGCTCGATGGTCTGCGGCGTCATCACGCTGCGACGTTCGTCCTTGAGCTCCCCGCCCAGGTTGTGCACGACGCACTGGGCCGTTTCCACCATGAACTCGAACGCCTTCAGGGAGTCCGACGGTCCCGGCATGCTCATGAAGAAGCTGATGCCCGGGGTTTCCATGCCGTCCAGATCCTGGTCGCGGAAGGTGCCGGGCTCAACCGCATTGGCCACGCTGAACTGGACCGGGCTGCGGGTGTCGCTCTCTTCGTGACGGTGGTAGATCTCCATATCACCGAACTCCAGACCGCACCCTTCGAATAACTTGCGCAATGCCGTGCCATCGAACGCCTTCTGTTGGCGGGCCAGCACGTTGATGACGATCACTTCCTGGGCATCCGGGCGGTTGGCGCCGGCCAGGGGCGCCCCATCGTCCCGTTGAGTTGGACGGGTTGCCGGTTCGACCGCCACCTCATCCTCGACGTCGGGCGCTTCCTCCACTTCAATGTGTCGTGCGACAGGAGGCTCCGGCTCTGGCTCGGGTTCCGCCTCAGGCTCAAACCCGGGTTGTTGATCTCGCTCCGGCTCCGGTTCGGCGGTATCCCAGCTGTCCCCTTCCCAGGCTTCCTCAAAACGTTCCTGGGACTCATCGAACGCACTCATGTGCTCGATGGGCTCCTCCAGCTCTTCCGCCCGCTCGCGGCCCATATCGGACGGCTGCCAGGACGACGGCGCCTCAGACTCTTCTTCAGAGGTTCGATTCGGTTGGTCGGCTACGACCGGACGGGTCGGCTTTTGCGGCGGCGACGCGAAGCGGGATTTCCCCGATCTGCGGACATAGCCCCGTTCTTCCAGCGTCTCCCGGGTGATCGGACGGGAACCGCCATTCGGCAGCTCCGGATTGAATTCTTCATCGATGGGGGACGATTCGATGTCGTCGGCGCCCATGCCTGAGGAGATCGCGGCCGCTTCCTGGCGGGCACGACGCATGCGACGTACTCCGTCGATCACGATCCCCAGGATGATCAGGGCCCCAATGGCAATTAACCATTCACGCAGAGACATAAAATGCAGTCCTGTTCTTTCTTCTTAATCCGTCTGGTTGCGTCACGTCTTTCCGGGAATACGGGTTACAGGGATTACAGGTGTGCAAACAGTGTCCTATCGTGCCCTGCCGGCGCTCTCGGCTCCCGAATACTCTAAGCAATGACCGTCAGGAATACAACGCGCCGCCCGGCCACATGGCCGGATTGTCATCATAGGCGGCATAATTTTGACAATCTGGCCCTTTCACCTTCGCCCGGATACCGACAACGCGGCGATCAGGCTTCCGCCAGAGCGGCTGCCTCTTCCACATCCACCGAGACGAGACGCGAACAACCCGGCTCGTGCATGGTGACCCCCATCAACTGGTCGGCCATTTCCATAGCGATCTTGTTGTGGGTGATGTAGATGAACTGCACCTGCGAGGCCATCTCCTTCACCATATTGGCATACCGGCCCACGTTGGCGTCGTCCAGCGGCGCGTCCACCTCGTCCAGCATACAGAACGGCGCCGGGTTGAGCTGGAAGATCGAGAACACCAGCGCGATCGCCGTCAGGGCCTTCTCGCCACCCGACAGCAGGTGGATGGTGCTGTTCTTCTTGCCCGGCGGTCGGGCCATGATGGCGACGCCGGTTTCCAACAGGTCCTCGCCGGTCAGCTCCAGGTAGGCACTGCCGCCGCCAAAGACCTTCGGGAACAGGGCCTGCAGGCCGCCGTTGACCTTGTCGAAGGTTTCCTTGAAGCGCTGACGGGTTTCTCGGTCGATCTTGCGGATGGCAGACTCCAGGGTCTCCAGCGCCTCGACGAGGTCGGTGTGCTGGGTGTCCAGATAGGTCTTGCGCTCACTCTGGACCTGGTATTCGTCGATGGCCGCCAGGTTGATGGCGCCCAACCGCTGGATCCGGTTGCCGATTTTCTCCAGTTCTTCGGCCCAGGCTTTCTCCGTGGCATCCTCCGGCAGGGTCTCGATCACTTCCGCCAGTCGGACGTTGAGTTCCTGCAACTGCTCCACGTGGTTGCCGGCGCGAATCTCGAGGGCCTGGGACTCCATCTTGACCTTTTCCAGGCTGGCGCGGACGTCCTGGATCCGGTGTTCGACGCGGCTGCGGTTCTGTTCCAGCTCCCGCACTTCACGGTCGATCTCTTCCAGCGCATCCCGTGCGCCACCCAGCTTTTCTTCTTCGGCCAATCGGCGGTCCAGCAAACCTTCCAGCTGCAGAGACAGGTCTTCGATCGGTTCCTCGGCGACCTCCCGATTCTCACGCAGCACCATGATGCGCTCTTCCAGCCGCTCCTTCTGCAGCTGCATGCGGTCCAGGGTCTGCTTGAGGCCGTCGTGCTGACTCTGCAGGGACTGGATCTGCAATTCCACCTGGTGCGCATGATCCCGGTCGTGGCGGGCCTGATGGCGCATGCCGTCCAGTTTCTCGCGCAATGAATCCCGGCGACTGAGCAGGGATTCCTTTTCGTTGGCGTGATCTTCGGTGGCGTTCAGCGCGTCCTGCCAGACGGCCCGGATTTCCTCGAGCTTGCCAAGCTCTTCTTCCTGCTGTTCGCGCACGTCGGCGGTATCGTCGTCGATACGTACGAGACGGGATTCAATCTGCTCGGCCCGAGCCTCAAGGCCGCTCAGCTTCGAGGCCACATCGCTCAGTTCCCGGTCCGCGCCGGAAAGCTGCTGCTGGGCGTCGTCACGACGCAGCTCGGCATCTTGGGTCCGCTCCTTGAGCTCGGCCAGACGTTCGCTGGCTTCATCCCACCGGGCGGTCAGTTCTTCCACTTCGGCTGTGAGGGTATCGACCTTTTCCTGGCGGGCGATCACACCCACCTGCCCCTCAGCGGACTCCGGAGTCTTGAGCCAGTGGCGGCCCAGCCAGACACCGTCGCGGGTTACAATGGATTCGTGCGGGGCGAGGCGATCGCGCAGCGCCAACGCGTCATCCAGTGTCTCGGCTGCATGGATCGTATCCAGGAATCCACCGAGACCACCCGCGTTGTTCACTTCCGCCGACAAACGGCCGGCGCTGCCGCCCACGGTCTGATCGGTCGCGGCCATCAGCGATAGCCCACGGGGCGCCTCTCCCAGGGTGTCGCGGAGAAAATCGACGGAATCGACGCAAACGCTCTGGGTAAAGCTGCCCAGCACCTGTTCCACGGCGAACGCCCAATCGCCGGAGGCCTTGATCTGCTGGGCATAACGCGGCTTCTCACTCAACTGCTGGGTGTGGAGCCAGTCCTGGAGCGCATCGTCATTGCTGCCCAATTGTTCGGCCAGCAGAGCCTCCTGTGAGGTCAGGTTGGCCTTGGCAGTCTGGAGCTGCTCGCGCAGCTCATTGCTGGCGCTTTCAGCATCCAGTTGCTGGTCGCGGGCGTCCTGGAGTTCGGCGTTGGCCGATTCGATCTGCTCTTGCGCCTCTTCACGCCGCATCTGCAGGATCTCCCGCTGTTCGCGGAGGCTGTCCAGCTCGTCCCGCTGGATCTGCCCTTCCAGCAGCTGGCGCTCATCCAGCAGACGTTGCAGCCGGGTTTTCAGGCTTTCTATGGCGTCCTCGGTCGAACGGATGCGGGACTGGGCCAGCTCCGCCCGCTGGCGCGCTTCGGCGGACCGGCTGCTGAAGCCTTCCCATTCCTGCTGCCAGTCGCTCATGGCCTGCTCGGCCGCGTGCAGGGATTCCGCCGATGTTTCGGACTTGGCGGCGAGTTCTTCCCGTTCGGGCTCCAGCATGGCCAGCTCTTCCGCCGCGCTGTTCAGTTTTTCTTCATCAGCGCCCAGCTCCTCGGCCAGTTCCCGCTGGTTGGCCAGGGCCTGGTCGAGCTCGGTCGCCATCTGGCGGGAGCGTTCGCGCTGGTGTTCAAGGCTCTGCTCGATCCGGGCAATGTCCGCGCCGGCCTCGTAGTAGCGGGCCTGGGCGCGATTAAAATGTTCGGTGCGGTCCTGATGGTCTTCCCGCAGGCCTTCCAGGCGGGTTTCCAGACTGACGCGTTCGGTCAGCAGTCGCTCCAGTTCCAACTCGGTTTCGCGGATCTTTTCCCGGGCGGTTTGCAGGTCGGCATCGAGGGCCTGCCAGCGCAACACGGTCAGCTCGGCCTTTTTCTGTCGCTCTTCCTGCTTCAGGGCCTTGTAGCGCTCCGCCGCCTGGGCCTGTCGCTGCAGGTGCTGGAGTTGACGATCCAGCTCGTCCCGCAAGTCGGTGAGGCGTTCCAGGTTTTCGGTGGTGCGACGGATGCGGTTCTCGGTTTCCCGGCGGCGTTCCTTGTATTTGGAAATACCCGCCGCTTCCTCGATGTAAACCCGCAGTTCTTCAGGCTTCGCTTCAATCAGGCGGGAAATCATGCCCTGCTCGATGATGGCGTAGCTGCGTGGCCCCAGACCGGTGCCCAGGAACAGGTCGGTAATGTCGCGCCGGCGGCACTTGGTGCCGTTGAGGAAATACTCGGACTGTCCTTCCCGGGTCACCCGGCGTTTGACGGAAATTTCGGTAAACGCCGCGTGCTGCCCCGGCGCGGAGCCGTCGGAATTGTCGAAGACCAGTTCGATGGACGCCTGCCCGACCGGCTTGCGGGCACTGGAGCCATTGAAGATGACGTCGGTCATGGACTCACCGCGCAGGTACTTGGCGGAGCTTTCCCCCATGACCCAACGGACGGCGTCGATGATGTTGGACTTGCCACAGCCGTTCGGTCCCACCACCGCGGTCATGTTCGATGGAAACGGCACCGTGGTGGGGTCCACGAAGGATTTGAAACCGGCGAGTTTGATCGATTTTAGACGCATATCGGCCCGCTAACCTGCTCTGTCATTGCCTGCTGCTTATCCCTGACGGGCAGCGTCATTGTCCATGTCGAGGGTCTTGAGCACCAATGCACGCTGGTGCTCGCCAAACTGCTGGATGCTGCGTACCAGCGCTGTACTGTCCCGCTCAGCCGCCGCGGCTGCCAGCGACCGGAAAAAGCGCCGGGTCTCGGCCACCTCGCCCCGGAAATGGTCCATGGCCAGATAGTACGTGCGACTGATCGCCGGCCGGAAGTTTTCCAGCGTCTCTTCCAGGAACGGGTTGTCGACGATGTGATAGGCCCGCCGCATGACTTCGAAGCCATTATCGATAATGCTTTCCCGGGACGGCTCGCCGGATTCGATCATCGCATCCAGCTTGCGAACCTGCTCCACCAGAGGCACCAGATCCGCCCCTTCGGTCGTCTCGATCAACCGCCGCGCCAGCATCCCCAGCAGTTCGATGTAGATGTCGTAGAGGCTGTTGACCAGCTGTGGCGTCAACTGCGAAACCACGGCCCCTTTGCGAGGGAAAATCTCGATCAGGTAGCGCCGCTCCAGAATGAGCAGCGCTTCCCGGACCGATCCCCGACTGACGTCCAGCTCACCGGCGATCCGCAATTCCTGGATCCGGTCGCCCGGGCGTAGCTGGCCGACAATAATCTGCTGCCCCAGGTGCTGGGCGATCTGCTCGGAAAGGCTTTCTGGCGCTTGAAACCGCATGGTTGACGTCACGACTCGCAAATAACGCCGGAGTGTAACACAACGCCGGTGCGAGCCCAGCCATGGCTTTGCGCGATCGAGTCTTTATCGATTGCGATCGGCCCAGGGCCGGTCGTCCTGCGGTGCGTCGTCGCCAAACGGGGTGATGTCCCGCAGTGGCCGGATCTCGATGCTGCCCAACCGCGCCGGCGGAATTTTCTCAGCCAGGCGGATGGCATCGTTCAGGTCCCTGGCCTCCAGCATGTAGAACCCGGCGAGCTGTTCCTTGGTTTCGGCAAAGGGACCGTCCGTGGCGGTCGCGCGGCCGTCCCGGACCCGGACCGTGGTTGCGGTATCCACGGGCTGCAAGGCACTGCCATCGAGGTAATGACCCTGCTGTTGAAGCCCGTCCACACAGGCCAGGCATTCCCGGTTGAGGGAGGTCCACTCGTCGCCTGTCATCTGTTTGATGATGTTTTCGTCGTAATACACCAATGCGAGGTATTTCATGGCTTTTCCCTGAAGTGGTTGTTTTTCTATTCCTTGTCGAACCGACAGCCTTCGAATCGACACGGTCAGGCAACGCCGGCGCCCATTTCGTCGATACGATGTTGAAGAAAGCGGCGCTCCGGTTCCTGCCCGGCCAAAGCCAGTGCCCGCTGATAGGCGATACGGGCTTCCTCGATTCGCCCAAGGCGTCGCAACAGGTCAGCCCGCGCGGCATGGGCCAGATGGTAGGCGTCCAGCGCCTTACCCGCCAGCAGCTCGTCAATCAGGGTCAGCCCGGCCTGGGGGCCATCACGCATGGCAACAGCCACCGCCCGGTTCAGGGCGACCACCGGGGTCGGAGACTGCTGCATCAGCACGTCGTAGAGACCGACGATCTGCGGCCAGTCTGTGGCTTCCGCCGTCGGCGCTTCGTCATGGACTGCCGCAATGGCGGCCTGCAGGGTATAGGGTCCAAAGCGGCGGGTGGCGAGGGCGTCGGTCACCAGCGCAGCGCCCTCTTGGATGGTCGCCCGATCCCACAGGCTGCGCTCCTGCTGGTCGAGAGGCACCAGATTCCCGCCCGGTGTCTGACGGGCCGACCGTCGGGCGTTTTGTAGCAGCATCAGCGCCAGCAACCCTTTCACCTCCGGGGCCGGCAACAACGCGAGCAGAAGGCGACCGAGACGGATGGCCTCGTCGGCCAGTTGGTAACGGCTCACCTGTTCACCGCTGGTGGCGGAGTAGCCCTCGTTAAACACCAGGTAGACGACCCGGAGCACCTCGTCCAGCCGGACCGACATCTGTGACGGTCCCGGCACTTCATAGGGAATACCGGCGTCCCGGATCTTGTTCTTGGCGCGTACGATCCGCTGGGCCAGCGTGGCCGGCGTGGTCAGGAAGGCCCGGGCAATCTCTTCGGTGGTCAGCCCGCAGACTTCCCGCAGCGTCATGGCAATCTGGGCTTCGGGGGCAAGGCCGGGATGGCAGCAGGTGAAGATCAGGCGCAGCTGGTCGTCTTCCAGCATCTCATCGTCGCTGTCTGCTACGGCATGAGGTGTGGACGTTGGCTGGTCGAGCTGGCGGGTAATGTCCTCGAACTTCACCCGGCGACGAATCTGGTCGATGGCGCGGAAGCGGCCGGTGGAGACCAGCCAGGCGCTGGGATTGGCCGGAATGCCCTCCTCCGGCCACTGGGCCAGCGCGCAGGTGAAGGCGTCGTGCAGCGCCTCCTCGGCCTGCTCGAAGTCACCCAGCAGTCGAATGAGTGTCGCCAGGACTTTCCGTGAGTCTCGGGCGTAGATGGCTTCAATCTCTTTACGCATGGCGTCGTCCCTGCCTGCGATCCGTTAAAGGTCAAATGCGTCGGGCGCGGAAGGACCGACCTTTCAACTTACCTGAAGAAAGCTTCTCAAGTGCCTGTTTTGCATGATCCCGCGTCACGGCCACGAAAGCACTGTTATCCGTGACGCTGATCTTGCCGACGGCCTTGCCCGGTACGCCGGATTCACCCGTCAACGCGCCCAGTATATCGCCGGGACGCACTTTCTGCTTTTTCCCCCCATCAATCTGCAGCGTCACCATGGGCGGTTTGTATGTCGTCTGGTGGCGCTGATTTCCGGAAGGAAGATTCGACTCATCAATAGTTTGGCCGGTCTTCTCAGAAAGTTTCTCAAGTTTGTAGCGTTCCTTCTCCGAGAAGAACGTGAACGCCAGGCCGTGGCTGCCGGCGCGACCGGTCCGGCCGATGCGGTGAACGTGGACATCCAGATCCC
This sequence comes from Marinobacter mangrovi, assembly GCF_016798325.1. Lineage (GTDB taxonomy): Bacteria > Pseudomonadota > Gammaproteobacteria > Pseudomonadales > Oleiphilaceae > Marinobacter_A > Marinobacter_A mangrovi. Next base: position 666,946 of record NZ_JAERVO010000001.1, on the reverse strand, counting down.
GCGCCACATGGAAGTTGAACACCGCGTCCAGGTTGTCGATGTCCAGCCCTCGCGCGGCCACGTCGGTGGCGACCAGTACCGTTGCACTCTTGTTGGCAAAGCGAATCAGCATCAGGTCCCGCGCCTTCTGCTCCAGATCGCCGTGCAGGGCCAGTGCGCTGAAGCCCATGCTGCGCAGCGCATCCGCCACCTCGTCGGTCTCCCGCTTGGTGTTGCAGAAGACAATGGCGGAATCCGGACGGTGCTTCATCAGCAACAGTCGCAGCCCTTCCAGCCGCTGGGCATCGTCGCGAACGGGATAAAAGCGCTGACGGATGGTCTGGTCGCTCTGATGGGTCTCGACCTCCACCCGCTCCGGGTGATGCATCACGCGTTCAGCGATCGTCTGGATCTCATCCGGGTAGGTGGCACTGAACAGCAGTGTCTGACGCTGTGCCGGCATTTCGGCGATGATCTCGTCCAGGACCTCCTGGAACCCCATGTCCAGCATCCGATCGGCTTCATCCAGCACCAGCGTTTCCACATCCGCCAGCGACAGGGTGCGCTTGCGGAGGTGATCCGAAATACGGCCCGGCGTGCCTACGATGATGTGGGCACCGTGCTCCAGCGAACCGATTTGCGGGCCAATCGGCGTTCCGCCACACAAACTCAGGATCTTGATGTTATGGATGGCACGGGCCAGCTTGCGCAGCTCCTGCGCCACCTGGTCCGCCAGCTCCCGCGTTGGGCACAGGACTAGCGCCTGGATCCGAAATCGTGAGACGTCCAGCTTGTGCAGTACGCCCAACCCGAAGGCCGCGGTCTTACCGGAGCCGGTTTTGGCCTGCGCGATCAGATCCTGACCGGCCAGGACAATGGGAAGACTGGCTGCCTGGATCGGCGTCATGGACCGGTAACCCAGGGAATCCAGGTTACCGAGCAGGTCGGTGCGAAGCTTGAGCGTGCTGAAATCGGACATAGCGGGGTATCGGGCCTGTTCGGTGTGGCATCGGGGCGATCCACAAAAGTAAGTTGGCGGCCATTCTACACCAAGCCGCCCCTTACCAATGTATCGGTCCTTTCCGCAGGTTCTTCACATAGCGCTTGTTCAGGGTGCGCAGCAACGGCGCAAACAGGAAGAACACACTGCCAATGATGAAGAACCAGGTCGCCACCGTCTGCCACTTCTCCCAGAGGAACAAAATGCTGCCCACCAGGAACAGGATCGCCGAGATATAGTCGTTGGCAATGTGAAGCCATTCATAGCGCTCGTGAATCTTTTTCTCGGCTTCAAGCATCTCATGGTCAAGCTCGTGAACAGGCTTGTTCATGACGGAGACTCCTCCTCGTCCAGTCGCGTGATTTCAATCGGGATAAACGATCACAGTGCCCGCGACACCCGGTGTTCGCAAGGTCATTAAAGAGGAAGGTCAAGTTGGAACGGGGCCCGGACAGCGAGTCCGGGCCGGATAAGAACGATCAGTGGCTGATCATCCACGGACGCATGGAGGGAAACATCTTCTTGCCGTCGGCGGTGTAGAACAGCTTCGAATGACGCCGTTCCGTATGGTCGCACCCGCAGCCCTTCCGTGCGGCATGGCGGGCGCGGTCGTCCGCTTCCGCGCGGGAGTCCGCCGTCGAGAAGACCGGCTCGTGACGGGCCTTCTCGTTGCGGGCCTGGGCATCCTGGCGGTCGCGGTCCAGGCCGCGCAGCTCCGGCGGCAGCACGATGACTCGTGCCGACATCACGCCGCAAGTGGGACAGGCCGCCGGTTTGGCGGCGTCGTCCATGCGGGCCAGTTGATAGAAATGGCCATGCTCCCGGCACTTGTAGTCGTAGACAGGCATGGCTTACTCCTTGTCCGGTGACAGAGGAACGTCCGTGCCGGCGGTGACCTTCTTGGACGGCCCATCCGCCGACGGATTGATGTCGAAGTCGAAGATACCGGTCGGCAACCAGAGCGTGGCGCAGGCGTTGGGCACGTCCACCACCCCGCTGATGTGGCCTTCCACCGGGGCACAACCGAGCAACGCGTAGCCCTGGGCCGGCGTGTAACCAAACTTGGTCAGGTATTCGATGGCGTTCAGGCAAGCCTGGCGATAGGCGATGTGAACGTCCAGGTAATGCTGCTTGCCCTGCTCGTCCACGGAGATACCCTCGAAGATGACGTAGTCGTCGTACTTGGGCTTGATCGGGCTGGGCTTGAAGATCGGGTTCTTGATGCCGTACTTCGCCATACCGTCCTTGACGACGTTGACCCGAAGATGTATCCAGCCTGCCATCTCGATGGCGCCGCAGAAGGTGATTTCACCGTCACCCTGGCTGAAGTGCAGGTCGCCCACGGACAGACCTCCGCCTTTCACGTAGACCGGGAAATACACCTTGGACCCGCGCGAAAGATCCTTGATGTCGCAGTTACCGCCGTGCTCACGAGGCGGAACGGTGCGGGCGCCCTCGGCTGCTGCCGCCGCCTTGGCTTCCCCGGTCAGCTTGCCCATGTGGGCGGTTTCGGCATAGGGCAAGTTCGCCAGGCCCGGCACACGATCCGGCTCGGTGTCATAGAGTTCCTTCTCACGACGGTTCCACTCGTCCAGCATCTCCTTAGACGGCAGGCAGCCGATCAGGCCGGGATGAATCATGCCGGCAAATTCCACGTTTGGAATATGGCGGGACTTGGTGAACATGCCGTTGAAGTCCCAGATGGATTTTTGCGCTTCGGGAAAATGCTCGGTCAGGAAGCCGCCACCGTTCTGCTTCGAGAAGAAGCCATTGAAGCCCCACTGGCTGTCATCGAACGCACCGATGTCCAGGATGTCCACTTCCAGCAGATCACCGGGTTCTGCGCCTTCGACACCCACCGGGCCGGACAGGAAGTGTACCTGGGTCAGATCCACGTCGCGCACGTCGTCCGCGCTGTCGTTGTTCTTGATCTGGCCGCCGGTCCAATCGTGGCATTCGATGATGAAATCGTCACCCGGCTTGACCGTCGCCGCCATGGGAATATCGGGGTGCCAGCGGTTATGGACTTTCTCGTTCTCGTAGGCGGATTTATTCAGGTCGATCTTGATAATGGTTTCGGCCATCTTGGACGCTCCTCGAATCACGGCGTGAACAGTTGTTGGTATGGCTCGCAGGCCCGGCCTGCCAGGTCCTTCCACTATCCGCCATCCCCACAACGCCCACTATTGGGAAAACGCCCCCCGTCCCTACGTCAATTGACGTATTGAGTCCGGGACATCGCCCGAGGCCCCCCGTTTCTATCGCCCATAAAAAAGCCGCCCAACCAGGAGGGCGGCTTGCGGGAAACGCGGCCGGTCTGACTAAACGGGAATCAGGCCGGCTCTCCCGGAACCGTGACGGGCTCGACGCAGACGGCGCCGCCCCGCAGATAACCTCGAAACGCCCCTGCCTCGGGATGCGCCAGCAGCGCTTCCGCCAGTGGAGGCTCCAGTGTTGAACGGAGGCGACGCAGGATATCCCGGGCGCCGAAGCGGTTGTCGTAGCGTCCGCACAGGTATTCGCGCAGCGCCTCCGTGAGTTCGACAGACGCCCCGCGTCGGGACAGCCGCTGATTGAGACGAGCCAGTTGAATGCTGAGCAGGTCGTCGAGCCGGTCGATGCCTAACCGGTTGTAGGTGTGGATGCCGTCGATCCGATTGATGAACTCGGGATCAAAGGTGTTCAGCAGGGCCGCTTCCAGCACCTCAGCCTCGCGTCGGGGGATCAGGCCCAGCCAGCGGCGCCAGCCACGCCGGAACCTGTCCCGGTATCGGGCGGCCTCCGCGGCGCCAACGTTGGAGGTCATGAAGATCAGACTGTTGCGGAAGTCGATCTCCCGTTGGCCTGACGGGAACACCATCCGTCCGCTATCCAAGATGTTCAGGAGCGTGCGGACTACTTCCGGACTCGCCTTTTCCACCTCGTCGAACAGCACGATGCCGGGTTTGCTGAAGCTGCCCTGAATGGCTTCCGTATCGAACAGCGTGTGGCCTTCCTTGCTGCCGACATAGCCGGGCGGTGCCCCGGTCAACGCGGCCGCGTAATGCTCCTGGGCCAGCGTGTTCATGTCGATCCGACACAGGGCATCGCGCTTGCCGTGAATGGCTTCGGCCAGCAGGCGCACGGTCTCGGTCTTGCCGACGCCCGTGGGTCCCATCAGCATATGAACCGCCAGTGGCCGATCCTCTGGACCGATGTCCGCCTTCACTCGCACCAGCATCGCCGTTAGGGCCTGTAGGGTTTCGGCCTGCCCGACGATGCGCTCCTGCAAACGGTCGCTGACCGCTTCCGGGTCGAACACGAACCGGGACATCCGCTGGACGCGGCCGGCATAATCCCGGCGTGCCGTCTGTTCGCGATTGGCTTCAATCTTTTCGTTGATGAACGGCACGCCGGTCCCTCCTTAAGCGCCTGCGGCCTTCTCCTGGCCATCGTAGGGCAACTCGCCCACCGGGCACTCCGCCACACCGATTGTCTTGCGGGTCATTGCCTCGACATTTTCCTGCGCCTTCTGGGCGTCCATCACCCAGGTGCGATAAAACTCGAACGGGCAATCGGCCAAGCCCTTGTCGCCGTCACCGGAGGCGTGAACACCGGAATAGCCCCGGTGCAACAGCTTGAACAGGTGGTTCTGGGACTGGTCGTTGGCCCGGGCATCGCGGATCTGGCTGACGGAGAGCTGGGCATACTGCACACCCATGTCTTCCTCGCCGCACTCGCCAAGGGTGCGGCCATCGAAGCCAATGATCGCCGAATGGCCGAAGTAGGAATAAACGCCGTCGAAACCGGAGGCGTTGGCCACCGCCACGTAGCAGTTGTTGGCCCAGGCCATGCTTTTGGCCATCATGACCTGCTGTTCCTTGGCCGGGTACATGTAGCCCTGGCACCGGACGATCAACTCGGCCCCTTTCATGGCGCAATCGCGCCAGATTTCCGGGTAGTTGCCGTCGTCGCAGATGATCAGGCTGATCTTCATACCCTTCGGCCCCTCGGTGACGTAGGTGGTGTCGCCGGGATACCAGCCTTCGATCGGGCACCAGGGAATGCACTTGCGGTACTTCTGGACAATCTCGCCTTCGTTGTTGATCAACACCAGCGTGTTGTACGGCGCCTTTTTCGGATGCTCCTCGTGGCGTTCACCGGTCAGTGAGAAAACACCCCAGGTGTTGGCTTCCCGACAGGCCGCGGCAAAGATGGCCGTCTCATCGCCCGGCACCGTGGCTGCCGTTTCCATCATCTCATCGTTGTCGTACATGATGCCCATGGTGCTGTATTCCGGGAACACCACCAGGTCCATGCCAGGCAGGCCCACCTTCATACCCTTGATCATGTCCGCGATCTTGCGGGCGTTGTCGAGGACTTCGTCGCGGGTGTGCAGGCGCGGCATCTTGTAATTGACGACCGCCACACCGACCGTGTCGTTACTGCTGGAAATATCACCGTGTCGCATGATGCTCTCCTACTGTTCTGTCGTAAAAGCCGAATTCAAACCGCCAGGTACCGGGCGATCTGCTGTTGATCTGCGGTCTTGCCGTCCACCTCGTGGACGATGGCGCCCTTCTCGATCACCATCACGCGATCCGCAACGGCCATGGCAAAGCTCAACACCTGCTCCGACACCACGATGCTGAGCTTGCGGATTTCCTTGATCTCGTTGAGGGTCTTGGCCAGTTGCTTGATGATCGACGGCTGGATGCCTTCGGTGGGCTCGTCGAGCAACAGCACCTTGGGATCCGCCGCCAGGGCACGACCGATGGCCAGCTGCTGCTGTTGCCCACCGGACAGGTTGCCCGCCTTGCGATGGCGCATGTCGTGCAACACCGGGAACAGGTCGTAGATGTCGGCCGGGATCTTCTTCGCCCCGGTCGCTTCAAGACCGGTGGCGATGTTTTCTTCCACAGTCAGTGTCGGGAACACCAGCCGGCCCTGGGGCACATAGGCAATGCCCCGCTGCACCCGCTGATAGGGCTTGGTGCTGGTCAAATCCTCACCGCCGAGGGTGATCTGCCCTTTCGCGGGCAACACCCCGATCAGCGATTTGAACAGCGTGGTCTTGCCCATCCCGTTGCGGCCCATGATGGTGAGGGTTTCGTTTTCGCCCACGTTCAGGGACACTCCGTGGATCACTTCACTCATGCCGTAGCTGACACGTAAATCGTTGGTACTGAGCATGTTTCAATCTCCTGCGCTTAGCCGCGCCGTTAGTGCCCCAGGTAAACCTCGATCACCCGTTCGTTCTTCTGGATGTCGTCCATCTTGCCCTCCGCCAGCAACTTGCCCTGGTGCAGCACGGTCACCTTGTGGGCGATGTCCTTGACGAAGTCCATGTCGTGCTCGATGACCAGCACCGACCGGTTCTGGCTGATTTCCTTGAGCAACCCGGCGGTGCGTTCGCGCTCGACCACACTCATGCCCGCGACCGGCTCGTCCAGCATCAGCAGTTCCGGGTCCTGGATCAGCAGCATGCCGATCTCCAGCCACTGCTTCTGGCCGTGGCTGAGCAGGCCGGCGCTCTTGTCCAGGTCGTCCGCCAGGTAGATCTGCTCGGCGATCTCCCGGACCCGCTGGTTGATCTTGGGCGTGCGCCGGAAGAACAGGCTGCCGAACACCGTGCGACCGGACGGATAGGACAGCTCCAGGTTCTGGGCGACCGTCAGGTTTTCGTAGATGGAGGGGGTCTGGAACTTGCGCCCCACCCCCTTATGGACGATCTGGTGCTCGGCCATCTTGGTCAGCTCCAGATCCTTGAACTTGATGGAGCCGTCCGTCGCCCGGGTCTTGCCGCAGATCAGGTCCAGCAGCGTGGTCTTCCCCGCGCCATTGGGACCGATGACGACCCGAACTTCGTTGCGTTCCAGGTAGAGCGAGAGACCATCGACCGCCTTGAAGCCGTCGAAGGAAACGGTCAGGTCTTCAACCGCCAGCAGAATGGGTGAGCTCATCAGTGGGACTCCTGTGCTGAGGCCATGGACACGTCGTCACGGGCTTTGGATTCAGGCGGCTTTGGCGCACTGGGCCTGGTTTCCGGTCCGGAAGCCGCAACGGTTTCGCGCTTGAAGGCGCTGGCGAACCAGTTGCGCACGGGCGCGGCGTAATCCGACACCAGACCGGCCAGGCCCCGCGGGAACAGCATGACCACCGCTATAAACAACGCCCCCATCGCAACGACCCACAGCTGCGGGAAGCTTTCCGAGAGGGAGCTTTTCGCCAGGTTGACCAGGAACGCCCCGTAGGCGGCGCCGATCAGGGACAGTCGCCCGCCGACCGCACAGAAAATCACCATCTCAATCGAGGCCACGGTGCCCACAAAGGACGGCGACATGAAGCCCACCTGCAGCGTGAAGAACGCGCCACCGATGGCCGAGATGACCGACGCGGCCACGAACACGAAGATCTTGATGTTCGCCACGTCGTAGCCGGAGAAACGCACCCGGTCTTCCTGGTCGCGCATGGCGATCAGCAACTGGCCGTAACGGCTGTTCAGGATGAACTGGCCCGCCAGCAGGCAGAGAATCAGGGCCGCGCAGCAGGCGAAGTACAGCACGTACTTGGCAAAGTCCGTCTGGATATCCCAGCCCATCAGGGAGCGCAGGTCGGTGATGCCGTTGATGCCCCCGGTGTAGCCCTGCTGCCCGATGATCAGGATGGTCATGATGGAGGCGATGGCCTGGGTGATGATGGCGAAATACACGCCGCCAACACGACGCTTGAACATGGCCACACCGATCAGGAAGGCAAACAGCGCCGGCACCGCCACGATCAGGATCAGCGTGGCCGTGAAGCTGTGGAACGGCTGCCAGAACCAAGGCAGCTCGGTGAGCTGGTTCCAGTCCATGAAGTCCGGAATCCCCGGCGTGCTCTGGATCGCCGTATTTTCCGGCGACGAGGCTTCCAGCTTCAGGAACATGGCCATGCAGTACCCGCCCAGGCCGAAGAAGATCCCCTGCCCCAGGCTCAGAATGCCGCCGTAGCCCCAGCACAACACCAAGCCTGCCGCGACGAAGGCGTAGGTCAGGTATTTGCCGTACAGGTTCAGCCGGAAGATATCGCTAAACAGTGGCAGGACACCCAGGATCAGGACCGCAATGATCAGGATCTGGATCAGTTTTCCGCGGCCGCCGAACTTGTCCATCCAACTGGCCTTCATTACAGGTTGCGTACTCATTGTCGTCTCCTCGTATCAGGCCGCAATCAGCGCCGGACCTTGCTGGCGAACAGCCCCTGGGGCCGGAACATGAGAATTCCCACCACGGTCATCAGCGTGATGACTTTCGCCATCGAACCGGACAGGAAGAAGGACAGGATGGATTGGGCCTGGGCAATGCCGAAGGCGGAGGCCACGGTACCCAGCAGGCTGGCAGCGCCCCCAAACACAACCACCAGGAAGGTGTCCACGATGTAGAGCGACCCGGTGGTGGGGCCCGTAGAGGCGATGGTGGTAAAGGCCGCACCGGCCACACCGGCGATTCCGCAGCCCAGCGCAAAGGTTAGGCGGTCTACGCGTTCGGTATTGATACCCGCGGCGTTGGCCATCATTCGGTTCTGGGTGGTCGCACGGACCTTGATGCCCCAGCGTGAGCGGTACAGCAGGAAGAAAACGGCAATAGTCAGGACGATGGTGATGCCCACCACCAGCAGACCGTTCAATGGAATATCCACCATGTCAGTGGCCTGGTAGGAGCCCATCAGCCAGTCCGGCATGACCACGCTCTTCTCGCGCGGACCGAAGGTGGAGCGGAAGATCTGCTGCATGATCAGACCCAGCCCCCAGGTCGCGAGCAGCGTGTCGAGCGGCCGGTTGTAGAGGAACCGTATGAGGAAACGCTCCACCAGGTAGCCCAGTATGAAGGTCCCCACGAAGGCGAGGATGATCGCCACGGGGAAGTAGTAATCCAGCAGGAAGGGCCACACATCCGAGGCCACGTAGGACACCAGGTAGGTGATGTAAGCCCCCAGTGTCAGGAATTCGCCATGGGCCATGTTGATCACGCCCATCTGTCCAAAAATAATCGCCAGCCCCAGGGCCATCAGCAGGAACACGCAAAACAGACTGAGGCCACTGAACCCCTGCATCAGAAAGATTGCGGTCAGTTCCTCTCCGGTATAACCACCCATGATCAGTCCTCCCTCGGACCGGGGTGCAGACCCGTTTCTGCACCCGCTTGTTGTGTTGCTTAAAACATTTCTTTTCAGTCAGGACAGCGCCAGGATCGGCGACGCCCGGGATAGCTCCCGGGCGTCCATGGCGCTTACTGGTAGCCTTCCGGGAAGGGGTTCGGCTTGATCACGTCGGATTCCCACACCACGTCGGCCTGGCCATCGGCTTTCCACTGGCCAATGCGGGTGCGCATCCACAGGTGGTGGTTCTTGTCGACTTTCAGGTAGCCGTGCGGGGAGTTGTCCCACTCCATGTCCGGAGAGGCGGCGACCACCTTGTCCACATCGAAGCTGCCGGCGGCTTCCACCGCACGCTTCCACAGCCACGGGCCGAGGTAGGCGGATTCGGTCACGTCACCGATCACGGCGTCCTCGCCATACTTCTTCTTGAAGGCGTCGACGAATTCCTTGTTGCCCGGCAGGTCCAGGCTCTGGAAGTACTTCATGGAGGAGTACAGCCCTTCGACGTTCTCACCGCCGATACCCAGGACTTCATCCTCGGTCACGGAGATGGTCAGCATGGGCTGTTTCTTGAAGGTCAGGCCGGCGGCGTTGAGCTGCTTGAACCAGGCCACGTTGGAACCACCCACGACCGCACCGAAGACCAGGTCCGGCTTCTTCAGCTTGATCTTGTTGATCAGCGAGCCGAACTGGGTGCTGCCCAGGGGGTAGTACTCTTCACCCACGACCTTGCCGTGCAGCACGTTCTCGATGTGCTTGCGGGCAATTTTCATGGACGTACGCGGCCAGATGTAGTCGGAACCCACCAGGTAGAACGTCTTCGCACCCAGCTTGTCATGGGCCCAGTTCAGGCCCGCCAGGATCTGCTGGGTGGCCTCCTGGCCGGTGTAAAACACGTTATGGGACTCTTCCAGCCCCTCATAGAAGGTCGGGTAGTACAGCAGGCCATTGTCCTTCTCGAACACCGGCAGGACGGCTTTACGGGACGCGGAGGTCCAGCAACCGAAGACGGTGGCGACCTTGTCCCGCTCCAGCAGCTTGTGGGACTTCTCGGCGAAAGTCGGCCAGTCGGAAGCGCCGTCTTCCTGGATGATCTTGATCTGACGTCCCAGCACCCCGCCCTGGGCGTTGATCTGCTCGATGGCGAGCTTCTCGGCCTGGACCGAACCGGTCTCACTGATGGCCATGGTGCCGGTCAGTGAGTGAAGAATACCGACGGTGACCGTGTCATCGGTGACCGCCAAACCGGTGGTGTTCACCTCGGAGGTGGCCGGTGCCGCGTTGGCACCCGAAGCCAGCATCACCGAGGCGGCCAATGTCATCAGACTCCGGCGCCAACCGGTGCCCCCCGACAGCGCGCGCTGATTTCCTGTCTTATCTGTCGTACCCATGGTCTTTCCTCGCATTGTTTAATGTTCGGCCTGGCGCCCACCGGGTCGCACAGCACCTACGAGGATCATTCTGTCCAGCACCGCCATGAGCGCCCATTCGACAAATACCCCACCGACCTACGTCATTTGACGCATGGGCGGCCGGTGCCCAACGCGATAAAAACGCAGTACTCCTTTCCCGCGTGCACATTCGCCTGCCGACGACGAGGCCGATGGCACGATAATTGTTGTCCGGTATCCGGTACCGCCAATCGGGCTGCAGGCGTCATAACGGCGAATCCTGTGCCTCCTTTTGGCGCACAAAAATCGGAAAAGGCACTGGATACATGGGGAAGTGGATTTACGACGGACAGGACGGGCTCTCGCTTCGCCACGGTGAAGCCTCCGAACAACAGCAACCAGGCCAGCCCATGACGGCCAGACAGCATATTTTCCGCGTACGCCGGAGCTACAATCAGTGGGTCGCCAACCAGACCCTGGAAGACTACGCCCTGCGCTTTACCGCCAAGACGGCCCGACGCTGGTCGGCTGCCCGGGTCAGCAATACCGCGCTGGGGGCGATTTCGTTCCTGGCGATGGAAGCCATCGGCGGTGCCATCACCCTGCACTACGGCTTTGATAATGCCGTAGCGGCCATCTGTGTGGTCAGCCTGATCATCTTCCTGACGGCGATTCCCATCAGCTACTACGCCGCCCGCTACGGCGTCGACATTGATCTGCTCACCCGTGGAGCAGGCTTTGGCTATATCGGTTCAACGATTACTTCGCTGATTTATGCCTCGTTCACCTTCATCTTCTTTGCCCTGGAAGCCGCCATCATGGCGATGGCGCTGGAGTTGCTGTTCGGCATCCCCCTGGTGTTTGCCTACCTGATCTGCGCGCTGGTGATCATTCCCCTGGTCACGCATGGCATTACCACCATCAGTCGTTTCCAGCTCTGGACCCAGCCCGCCTGGATCGTGCTGCAGCTGCTCCCCTTCGTATTCATCATCTATTCCGACGCCACTGCCGTGACGGACTGGACGCAGTTCGAGGGCATTCATCCCGAGACCGGTAGCGGTTTCAACCTGCTGATGTTCGGCGCCGCAGCAGCGGTGGTCTTTTCCCTGATTGCCCAGATCGGTGAGCAGGTGGACTTTCTGCGCTTTATCCCCGAACCCAAGGAAGGCGAGAAAGCCAAATGGTGGATGGCAGTCCTCAGCGGCGGGCCCGGCTGGATCGTGATCGGCAGCCTCAAGATCCTGGCCGGCTCGTTCCTGGCCGTGCTCGCCCTGCATCAGGGGATTCCGGCCAGCGACGCGTCGGACCCCACGCAGATGTATGTGGTGGCCTTCAACTACATGACCCAGACGCCGCAAGTGGCCCTGGCCATGGCCGGGGTCTTCGTGATCCTGTGCCAGATCAAGATCAACGTCACCAACGCCTACGCCGGCTCCATTGCCTGGTCGAATTTCTTTTCCCGGCTGACCCACAGCCACCCGGGCCGGGTCGTCTGGCTGATGTTCAATGTGGCTATTGCCTTGCTGGTCATGGAACTGGGCGTCTATCGCGCGCTGGAGGATACACTCGGGTTCTACGGCGTCATCGCCATCGCCTGGGTGGGCACGCTGGTGGCGGACCTGGTCATCAACAAGCCGTTGGGGTTCAGCCCGCAACACATCGAGTTCAAACGGGCGCACCTCTATGACATCAACCCGGTGGGCGTGGGGGCCATGCTGCTGGCCTCGACCGCCGGACTGGTCTGCCACAGCGGTGCCCTGGGCGATGTGGCCCAGGCCCTGTCACACTTCATCACCCTGGCCACCGCGCTGGTGACCGCGCCCCTGATCGCCTGGCAGACCAAGGGCCGCTATTACCTGGCCCGGCCGCCGGTGCATATGGAGACCACCGAGGGCCTGGTCAATTGCTGCATCTGCGAGCATCGTTTCGAGCCTGAAGACGTGACCCATTGCCCGGCTTACGATGGCCATATCTGCTCCCTGTGCTGCTCACTCGACGCCCGCTGTGCCGATTTCTGCAAGCCTGGCGCCGGGTACCGGGAACAGTTCCAGAGCTTCTTCGGGCGGTACCTGCCCCCGGCCCTGATGCCCCGGCTGACCAGCCGGGTCGGCCACTTCCTGATCCTGCTGTTTGCCATCAACGGCGTGTCCGGCCTTCTGCTGTCGCTGATCTATTTCAAGACGCCGGTGGACAGCGCCGCCGCGGCACTCCTGCTCTCCGCCACGCTCTGGAAGGTGTTTTTCATCCTCATCATTGTGACTGGAGTGGTTTGCTGGCTGTTCGTGTTGGCTCACGAGAGCCGTGTGGTTGCGGAAGAGGAATCCCAGCGCCAGACGCGCCTGCTGATGGAGGAGATCGTTGCCCACGAACGCACGGACAAGGCTCTTCAGGAAGCCAAGGAGCACGCCGAAGCCGCCAACGATGCCAAGAGCCGCTACCTGACCGGCATCAGCCATGAACTGCGCTCCCCGCTGAACGCCATCCTCGGCTACGCTCAGTTGCTGGAAAACGATGAGACCATCCCGGCCAATCGCAAAGGCGCCCTGGATGTGATCCGCCGCTCGGGCGAATACCTGGCCGACCTGATCGAGGGGTTGCTGGACATTTCCAAGATCGAAGCCGGCCGGCTCGACCTGCACCGGGACCAGGTGCGTATTGCGATGCTGATGGATCAGCTGGTACACATGTTCCGGCTCCAGGCTCAGGACAAGGGCCTGCGCTTCACGTACCAGGGCCCGAAACACCTGCCGGAGTTTGTCAGTACCGATGAAAAGCGTCTGCGGCAGATCCTGATCAATCTGCTCTCCAACGCCATCAAGTACACGGATCACGGGGAGGTGAATTTCACACTGCGCTACCGCAGCCAGGTGGCGGAATTCGAGGTGCGGGACACCGGCGAAGGCATCGCCGAATCGGACATCGAGCGCATCTTCCGTCCCTTCGAGCGCGTTCGGACGGCCGGACTGAGCCGCTCGGGCACGGGCCTGGGCCTGACTATTACGCGCCTGCTGACCGAAATCATGGGGGGCGATATCGCCGTGACCAGCTCGCCCGGCCACGGCAGCGTCTTCCGGGTCAGCCTCATGCTCTCCAGCGTCGACCGCCCTCACCCGGAATCCATCACCGAGCCCACACGAACCATCTTCGGCTACGACGGCCCGGTTCGCCGGATTGCGGTCATCGACGACGAGTCGTCACATCGCCAGCTGATCCGCGCGATGCTCTCGCCGCTGGGCTTCGAGATCCTGGAGATCGACAACTCCCTCTCCGCCTTGCAGACCGTGGAGCGGGAAAAGCCGGACCTGGTGTTATTGGACATCTCCATGCCGGGCTTTACCGGCTGGGAGATCCTCGACCAGATCCGTGGCGCTCGCCTGGAGCTGCCGGTGGTCATGGTCTCCGCCGATGCCAGCGAGGGCCGGCACCAGCTGCAAAGCCCACCGTTGTATGACGGATACGTCGTCAAACCGGTGCGACTGAACCTCCTGCTGGATCGTATCGGCGAACTGCTCAAACTGAGCTGGCGCTACGAAAGGACGCCCAGCGAGAAGACCGATACCGCGTTCTATCCGTCACCCGTCAATCGCCTCCCCCAACCGGCCCACCAGCAGCGTCTGGTGGAGCTGGCTTCAATCGGCCATCGCAAAGGACTGCTCGAAGCGCTGCACAGCATGCGCGTGCATGGAGACGCCGAAACCCCGTTGCTCGATCAACTGACCGAGCTGACCGAGAACTTCCGGTTTGACGAGATCATCTCCCTGCTACAGGTAACCCGTGATGAATGCTGCGAGTGAACAACGTACCGTTGTGTTGGTTGTCGACGATGCGGTGGACAGCATCCGCATGATCAACGACGTGCTGGAAGAAGCCGGCATGACCGTGCTGGTGGCGCTCGAAGGCGCCCAGGCCCTGACCATCACCCAGAACATCGCCCCGGACATCATTCTGCTCGATGCGATCATGCCCAACATGGACGGCTTCGAAACCTGCCGGCGCCTGCGTGAGCGCAGTGAGCTGATGGACGTGCCCATCATCTTCATGACGGGTCTGTCGGACACCGAGCACGTGGTGATGGGGCTCAAATCCGGTGGCGTGGACTACGTCACCAAACCCATCAATGCCAATGAGTTGGTCGCCCGGATGTCCGTGCATCTGGCCAATGCCCGCATGGCCCGCAGTGCACGCTCGGCACTGGATCATGCCGGCCAGAACCTGATGGCGGTCGATGGTCACGGGCAGCAGGTCTGGGCGACGCCGCAGGTACAGCAACTGCTCAAGCAGTCCGGTGCCCTCGATACCGAAACCAGCGAGCGCGTCGTTGAAACGCTCAGCACCTGGCTGGACCACGACCCGGAAAGTGGCCATAACCTGGCCCTGGATTTCCTGCCCGAACCACTGACGGCCGAATTTCTGGCCCGGATCGACAACGTCAACTACCTGCTTCGCCTCAGCCCCCGAAAAAATGACAAGCATGCGACCGAGACCCTGCGCCAACGTTTCGGCCTGACTGCCCGGGAAGCGGACGTCCTGCTCTGGATCGCCAACGGCAAGACCAACCGGGAAATCGGCCAGATTCTGGACATGAGCCCGCGCACCGTCAACAAACACCTGGAGCAGATCTTCCGCAAGCAGGCCGTCGAGAACCGCACGTCCGCCGCCGCGGCCGCCATCAAGTGTCTTGGCCGCCTGTGACGGGCGCCCGGGCGAAGCGAGACTGGTGAGGCATCCTGAGAATGTGAGAGACTGTGACGGCGACTGAGGTGACAGGAGAGCGCTTCATGAATCCAGACGCCCTAGCCTTTATTTCCAGAGCGCCGGTCCTTGTGGTCGCGGGCGGTCTGGCTTGCCTTATTGCGCTGGCTGCGTTCGTTGTTCTATTCCGACAGGTGCGTCGACAGCAGGAAGAGGTCGATTATCTTGAGCGGCGTATCAATACACTCTGGCAGGAAGCCGATGCCCAGGTCGGCGGCGAAGGCGATAAACCGGATGCCCCATCGGTCGATGTCAGGCCACGGGCGGGCGTTTCCGCGACGGAAAGAGCGGCCTACGATACCTTGTGGCCCCTCGCGTGGGAGCTGCACGACCGGATCGGCACCTTCCTCCGCGCCATCGATCATCACGAGCCGATCAGCGATACCCGTCTCGCGGCCCGTCATGCGGCCCTGGACCTGCGCCGGGAAACCAACCGCCTGCGCCCGTTTATCGATGCCGACATCGATCACCTGCTGCACCAGTTGCTTGATGCCGAGGTCAAGGCGCATCTGGCCGCCTGTCAGTTCCTCGACAACCGGGATGCCCGGGCGCGGGAAGGCAGTGAAAACAGCAGCCGCTGGCAATGGCAGGAACATCATGAGCAGGAAGCGGTCGAGCTGATGAACCAGCTGGTGACGGCCATCAGGAAGCGTGTGCTCTAGCCCATACTCGCGCCATGACCACCCATGGCTTCACCGTTTTCCAGATCGACTGGCGCGTAACGCGGCGGCATAGGCTTCGTTCCCCCAGGCCATCATCTGCTCCGGATCCTCAAAGACCTCCTCGGGTGCCTGGCGGTAGGACATCGCAATGCGCTTCCCCTGACGCGGGATCGTGAAGGGCTCCAGGCCCCGGGCAACAAACGCCGGCTCACTCTGGGCGTCGAACTTCAAATACAGCGTCTGTCCGGAAATCAGCGCAAACATGATGTCCCCCAGAAAAAGGCCATGGCCCCCGAACATCCTCTTGGCCTGAACCGGCCCAACCCCCTGAAGCTGATCGACCACAAACGTTGCAAACTCGATCTTTGCGTCCTTGACCACGGCAATCTCCTTCCGCCCGTGTCGGATTTAATCCGTCAATAATTTGTCTAAACCGCATTCCGTTGAACTTTAAAGCACACTCTTCCCTTTTAACACGCTGTTTATAATGACCTTTACAGGACGGGCACGATACATGCTTGAACGACTGCAATGCGAGCGAGAGTACCGTTATGCCCTCTAATCCCACATCCCTGACAAACGCCGGACCTGAGCGCGCTCAGGCCCTGGCCGACCTGGAGCGTCTGAGTCTTCAGTGGCAGCGCGATGATGACGTTTTCATGCGCCTGTGCCGTCGGATGACGACCACACTGGAGCTCCAGGAACTCATGGCCATTTTCGCCGAAGAGCTGGCGTCCGTGGTGCCGTTCGACCGCCTGACCTACCAGAACACCATCGACGGCCAGCCTGTCGAGATCAAGATTGGCCAGGGTGGTAATCATCGGTGTGAGTATGGCCTGAATCTGGCCGGCGAGCACTTCGGCATGCTGCGTATCTTTCGCCGGATGCGATTCGCCGAACAGGAACAAACGGTCATCGAGCAGATGCTGGGGACAGCGATTCACTCGATCCGGAATGCCTGTCGCTATGATGCGGTACGCCGCGCGTCCCTCACCGATGTCGTCACCGGCATCCCCAACAAGCGGGCGTTTGAAGATGCACTGAACCGTGAGGCCTCACTCGGGAATCGTCACGGTGAGCGCTGTGCGTTGATCCTGTGTGATCTGGATCATTTCAAATCGGTCAACGACCGCTATGGCCACCTGGCCGGCGACCAGATCCTGCGGGCGACAGCGCTGGCGATCGAAGACGCCACCCGCTGCACAGATACGGTATATCGGATTGGTGGTGAGGAATTCGGAATCATATTGCCGCATATCGGCGACAAGGAATGTGCGCTGGTGGCTGACCGTATCCGCGAGGCCATCACCCGCATCACCCTGGACAGCGAAGGGGAACCGGTCCGCGTGACGGCCAGTGCGGGCTTCGGCATCCAGTCCCGTGGTGAGTCCGCCGATGGATGGTTCAAGCGTACGGACGAAGCGCTGTACCAGGCCAAATCCGATGGCCGCGACTGCACCCGTCAGGCGCGGCCCGCCCAGAACACCGATATCACCTTCATCGACAGCAACCGCCGCAACCGCGGCGACTAGACCGCCAACAACGCCCACGGAACGGGCGAAACTTCAAGTTACTTTCCCGGCGCCTTGCGACGTCCCATCGGGGGCTTGCGACGGGCATCCCCTTTCTTCTCCTGACGCTCTTCCGCCTTGTGCTCCGCTCGGGTAAACACGCCCCCCTTACGATAGCTGCCGGATCCCCGGGACGGCTTCTTGCGCTGTTGCCGACGCTGGGTACGGGCTTCCCCCGGCGTTTTCGCCGGTAGCGCCAGTGGATCCAGGCCAACCGCCCGGCTCAGGGCATCGACACTACGCTGATCCATTTCCTCCCAGCGCCCCATGCTGAGACGACTGGGCAACATGGCTGGCCCGAAACGGACCCGCTTCAGGCGACTGACCTTGACGCCCTGGGACTCCCACAGCCGCCGGACTTCCCGGTTACGCCCCTCGAACAAGGTGACGTGGAACCAATGGTTGATCCCTGAGCCACCGGCGCTGGAAATATCCGAAAAGCTCGCCATGCCGTCATCCAGCAGGACACCTTCCAGCAACCGATCCGTCATCGCCTCGTCCACTTCCCCGAAGATGCGCACTGCATACTCCCGATCCACCTGATAGGACGGATGCATCAGGCGGTTCGCCAGCTCACCGTCGGTGGTGAATAGCATCAGGCCGGTGGTATTGATATCGAGCCGGCCAATCGCGATCCAGCGCTGATCCTTGAGACGCGGCAGGCGATCAAAAACCGTCGGACGCCCCTCCGGGTCATTACGGGTGGTCACTTCGCCTTCGGGCTTGTTGTACATCAAAACCCGACGAACCGGTGCCTGGGCCGCTTCGATGCTGACGGGTTTGCCGTCGATGAAAATGTGGTCGTCCACCGTGACCTTCTGGCCCGGAACGGCGATCGCCTTATTCACGGTAATCCGCCCTGCTTCGATCCACGCTTCAACTTCCCGACGCGAACCGACGCCGGCCCGCGAGAGAACCTTCTGCAGACGCTCGGGCGGCAACACCTGACGTGTGGGCTTCTGCTTATCCGCGGACGGCCGCTGGCCGCGGCCCGACTGTGCGTCGCGCTTCTGCGACATGGTACTTTTCCTTCAAAGTGCCCGGACCGGCCTCAGTGGACGGTCCCGGAAATGGATTCATTGTGGTCGTCGCCGGTATCGTCGTCTCCGTCTTCCGGGACCGACTTCGGATCATCAAACTGGATTTCGGCCTGGATCTTCTGCTCGACCTCTCGCCCGATCTCCTCGAGATCACGAATTTCCGACAGGGGCGGCAGCTGCTCCAGCGACGTCATGTTGAAGTAGTCAAGAAACTGACGGGTCGTGGCGTACATGGCCGGCCGGCCCGGAACGTCCTTGTGGCCGACGATACGCACCCATTCTCGCTCCATGAGCGTCCGGATGATATTGCTGCTAACCGTAACCCCGCGAATGTCTTCGATTTCACCCCGGGTGATGGGCTGGCGATAGGCA
Source organism: Marinobacter mangrovi (assembly GCF_016798325.1). Lineage (GTDB taxonomy): Bacteria > Pseudomonadota > Gammaproteobacteria > Pseudomonadales > Oleiphilaceae > Marinobacter_A > Marinobacter_A mangrovi. The sequence goes on along the minus strand of NZ_JAERVO010000001.1, from coordinate 648,061 downwards.
ATCAGAGCCAGGGTTTCCAGCAGCGCCCGGGAATACCGCTGCGGCTTTTCCTCGAACAGCCGACCGACCCAGCGGGCATAGTCTTCACGAATCTGGAAACGGTAACCGCTGGACACCTTGCACAAGGCGTAGCTGCGCCCCTCGCAGGCCTGCTCCAGCTGGCTGAGAGCATGCTCCATGACCTGGCGGGCCGGGCGTTCCTCTTCACTGAACAGCTCACGCAATTGATCCAGGTTCAGGGGCTTGCCGGCGGCGAGCAGCGCGGCTTCGATAATCAGCTGTATACGTCGAATCTGTTCTTCGCTCATTCCTGTTGCCCTGTGTCTCAGTTTGCCGCCCGGGCCCGCACATGAATCGACCCGAGCACTTCGCCCTGAACCACCTCGATCAGCTGCTCCTTGACCAGCTCCAGCGTCGCCAGGAACGTCACCACGACACCCAGCCGCCCCTCTTCGATCGTGAACAAACTCTCGAAGCGCACAAAGCGGTCGCCGGACAGGCAGGAGAGAATGTGGGACATGCGCTCCCGGGTGGACAGCTTTTCCCGCTCAACGTGGTGGCTGGTGAACAGGTCCGCCCGGCGAATGACGTCGCGCAACGCCAGCAGCATGTCTTTCAGTTCCACGTCTGGATGCACCTGGCTCTGCGGCAGTCGAGGCAGCGGGGCTGACGTGGCGTAGGTATCCCGCTCCATACGCGGCAGCTCATCCAGATCCTCAGCCGCTTTCTTGAAGCGCTCGTATTGCTGGAGTCGGCGGATCAGTTCGGCGCGGGGATCCAGGTCTTCCTCGTCCTCACTCTCCTGGCGCGGCAGCAGCATGCGCGACTTGATTTCCGCCAGGGTGGCCGCCATCACCAGATATTCCGCGGCCAGCTCGAAGCGCATGGCCTCGATGGCGTTGATGTAATCCATGTACTGACGGGTGATCTCGCTGACATCGATATCGAGGATATCCATGTTCTGACGGCGAATCAGGTAAAGCAGCAGATCGAGAGGCCCCTCAAAGGCCTCCAGAAAAACGGCCAGCGCGTCCGGCGGGATGTAGAGATCCTGCGGTAGGTCCTTGACGGGCTGGCCCGCCACCCGGGCCACAGAAGCGACATCCGGGGTATCGGTGTCCGACGCCACCTGAGTCGCCTCAGGCGTCTGGGACTCCGAGTTCTCCTGGACCTGCTGATCGTCAGTCATTGCCGCTCCCGGGCCAGTGGTTGTCCACCGCGATCAGCGGTAGGACAGCCCCATGGCATGACGCACTTCGTCCAGAGTTTCCCGCGCCGCATCGCGCGCATGCTCGCAGCCTTCCTCGATAATCGAGCGAATCAGCTCCGGATTGCTTTCGTATTCCCTGGCCCGCTCATGCAGCGGACGCTGTTCTTCAACGATGGCGTCGATCAGCGGCTTCTTGCAGTCCAGGCAGCCAATACCGGCGCTCCGGCAGCCGGTCTGAACCCATTCCTGGGTGTCGCTGTCGGAATAGACCTTGTGCAGCCCCCAGACCGGGCACTTCTCCGGCTCGCCCGGATCGGTCCGACGAACCCGCTGCGGATCGGTCTGCATGACGCGGATCTTCTGTGCGACGGCGTCCGGCTCTTCGCGCAGGCCAATGGTGTTCTGGTAGGACTTGGACATTTTCTGACCGTCCAGGCCCGGCATTTTGGAATCCGGCGTCAGCAGTGGTTGCGGCTCCGGCAGAATGACCTTACCGCCACCCTCGATGTAGCCGTAGAGGCGCTCACTGTCGCCCATGGAAATGTTCTGCTGCTCCTTGAGCAAGGCCCGAGCCCGGTCCAGGGCTTCCACATCGCCCTCTTCCTGGTACTTGCGCTTCAGTTCGCGATAGAGCTTGGCGTTCTTCTTGCCCATCTTGGTGATGGCGGCCTCCGCCTGCTCTTCGAAGCCCGGCTCACGACCGTAGATGTGATTGAAACGGCGCGCGATCTCGCGGGTGATCTCCACGTGCGACACCTGATCGGCGCCCACGGGCACCCGGCCGGCCCGGTACATCAGGATGTCGGCACTCTGCAGCAGCGGATAGCCGAGGAAGCCGTAGGTGGCGAGGTCTTTCTCGCGCAGCTTTTCCTGCTGGTCCTTATAAGTCGGAATCCGCTCGAGCCAACCCAGTGGCGTAATCATTGACAGCAGCAGGTGTAGCTCCGCGTGCTCCGGCACCTTGGACTGGATAAAGATGGTCGCAGACCCCGGATTGACACCCGCGGCCAGCCAGTCGATCACCATCTCCCAGACGCTGGACTCGATACCACGGGTATCATCGTATTGCGTGGTCAGCGCGTGCCAGTCGGCAACAAAGAAAAAGCACTCGAATTCATGCTGGAGTTTGACCCAGTTTTTCAGCACACCGTGGTAATGACCAAGATGCAGTTTTCCGGTGGGACGCATACCAGACAGCACGCGCTGCTGGGGATCTACAGAACTCAAAGCATGAACTCCTTAATGGATGATACTGGAACGCTCGGTTTTCGCCTGACGGCGGTCCGATCTACCGTATTGTCTTCGCCGGGATTATAACGGATGTGGCGGTCAGGTTAACGATAAACCCGCGCCCATCACAGACCCTCTCACCGCAAAGTCAGCCCAGTTTAAACGAAAAAGCCCCCGCTCTCTCCCCGACGGGAGAAAACAGGGGCTCTTTTTCAGGCGTTGGCTCTTACCAGCCAGTGACCTCTTTCAGCGCCTGGCCGATTTCGGCCAGACTGCGAACGGTCTTGACGCCCGCATCTTCCAGGGCCGCAAACTTGTCGTCTGCCGTGCCCTTGCCACCGGCAATGATCGCACCGGCGTGGCCCATGCGCTTGCCCGGAGGCGCCGTCACACCGGCGATGTAGGACACGACCGGCTTGGTCACGTTGTCCTTGATGAAGGCCGCGGCTTCTTCTTCGGCCGTACCGCCGATCTCACCGATCATGACGATCGCCTGAGTTTCCGGGTCGTCCTGCAGCAGCTTCAGCATGTCGATGAAGTTGGAGCCCGGAATCGGGTCACCACCGATACCGATACAGGTGGACTGGCCGTAGCCGAAGTCGGTGGTCTGCTTGACCGCTTCATAAGTCAGGGTACCGGAACGGGAAACGATACCGACCTTGCCCTTCTTATGGATGTGGCCCGGCATGATGCCGATCTTGCATTCGTCCGGAGTGATCACGCCCGGGCAGTTCGGGCCGATCATGCGAACGCCTTTGCGATCGACGTACTCTTTCGCGTAGAGCATGTCGATGGTCGGGATGCCTTCGGTGATGCAGACAATCAGCTCAAGGCCAGCGTCCGCCGCTTCGATGATGGCATCCTTACAGAAAGGCGCCGGCACGTAGATGACGGTTGCCTGTGCGCCCGTGGCTTCAACCGCTTCGCGAACGGTGTTGAAGACCGGCAGACCCAGGTGCTCGGTACCGCCTTTCCCGGGAGAGACACCACCAACCATTTTGGTGCCGTACTCAATCGCCTGCTCAGAGTGGAAGGTGCCTTGTGCACCGGTAAAACCCTGGCAGATCACTTTGGTGTCTTTGTTAATCAGGACGCTCATTACTTACCTCCCGCGGCTTTAACGACTTGCTGTGCAGCATCCGTCAGACTGGTAGCCGCGATGATGTTCAGGCCACTGTCTGCCAGTACTTTTGAACCCAGTTCGGCATTGTTGCCTTCCAGGCGAACCACGACAGGTACTTTCACGCCGACTTCTTTCACGGCGCCGATGATGCCTTCCGCGATCATGTCGCAACGGACAATACCGCCGAAGATGTTAACCAGAACGGCCTTGACGGCGTCATCGGACAGGATGATCTTGAACGCTTCGGTCACACGCTCTTTGGTCGCGCCACCGCCCACGTCAAGGAAGTTGGCCGGCTGACCGCCGTTCAGTTTCACGATGTCCATGGTGCCCATGGCCAGGCCAGCGCCGTTAACCATGCAACCGATGTTGCCTTCCAGAGCGACGTAGTTCAGCTCCCACTTCGCGGCATCGGCTTCGCGCTGATCTTCCTGGGAAGGATCGTGCATCTCGCGAATCTGCGGCTGACGGTACAGGGCGTTGCCGTCAACGCCGATCTTCGCGTCCAGGCAGTGCAGGTTGCCTGCCGGGGTGATGACCAGCGGGTTGATTTCCAACAGGGCCAGGTCCTTGTCTTCGAACAGCTTGGCCAGACCCAGGAAAATCTTGACGAACTGCTTGATCTGGTCGCCCTTCAGGCCCAGTTTGAAAGCCAGCTCACGGCCCTGGTACGGCTGTGCGCCGACCAGCGGATCGACTTCCGCTTTCAGGATCTTCTCAGGGGTTTCCTCGGCCACCGTCTCGATCTCGACACCACCTTCGGTCGAGGCCATGAAAACGATACGACGTGAGCCACGATCAACAACCGCACCCAGGTACAGCTCCTGGTCGATGTCGGTCAGATCTTCAACCAGGATCTTGCTGACCGGCTGGCCCTTTTCATCCGTCTGATAAGTGACCAGGTTGCGGCCCAGCCAGTACTCGGCAAACTCGCGGATCTCGTCCTTGCTGCTGACCAGCTTGACGCCCCCGGCCTTGCCCCGGCCGCCTGCGTGAACCTGGGCCTTCACAACCCAGCGCTCACCGCCAATCTCAGCAGCTGCAGCGACGGCGTCCTGCGGAGTCTCGCAGGCGATGCCTTTGGAAACCGGCAGGCCGTATTCAGCGAACAGCTGCTTGCCCTGATATTCGTGCAAATTCATAGCGTTGTCCCACTCTTATATGGAGGATAACCATTTCAGAAGACACTGGCCGACAGGGCTGTACCGCCCCACCCGCCATTGGCTTCACTCTGGGATACGAACCCGCGTGGTGCGAATTCTGTTCGGGCGCGTCAGTTCTCGTTGAGACACACCCTGATCCGGCCGGGGTTGGACTTTCCAACGCCTGAACGTCAGCACAGGCTGACGTTCAAAGGCCAGATCGGGAGAGGTCTTCAGACACTGAGCGCCTCGTTGCGCCCCTCTCCGTCTGTACAAGTTGGGCCGGATTCACCGGCCCACTGACTTCTTATTTTTTCTTGCGCTTGTTGGCGACGTGGATTGCACCGTCGCCCACTGCAAGGGCTGCCTCGTGCACGGACTCCGACAGGGTCGGGTGCGCGAAACAGGTCAGCGCCAGATCTTCGGCGCTGGAACCGAATTCCATGGCAATCACGCCCTGGGCGACGATTTCAGACGCCTGGGGACCGGTGACATGGAAACCGAGAATGCGATCGGTCTTCTCGTCGGCAATGATCTTGACCATACCGGTGGCCGAGTTGGCCGCCATGGCACGACCGTTGGCCGCAAACGGGAAGGTGCCAACCTTATAGGCTTCGCCTTCGGCCTTGAGCTGCTCTTCGGTCTTACCCACCCAGGCGACTTCCGGGAAGGTGTAGATGACGTTCGGAATGCAGTCGTAGTTGACCTGCGGTTTGTGGCCGGCGATGCGCTCAACCACCATAATGCCTTCTTCAGAGGCTTTGTGCGCGAGCATGGGGCCGCGAACCACGTCGCCGATCGCCCAGACGCCCGGTGCGTCAGTCTGGCAGTAATCGTCGACGAAAATGAAACCGCGTTCGTCCAGGTTCACACCGCTGTCTGCAGCCAGCAGGTTGTCGGTGTTCGGACGACGGCCCACCGCAACGATCAGTTTGTCGAACTTCTGTTCCTGCTCGCCTTTGGCGTCTTCATAGGTCACGTTGACCAGATTACGCTTGACGCTGGAACCCGTGACACGAGCCTTCAGCTTAATGTCCAGACCCTGTTTCTTGAACTGCTTCAGCGCGTCCTTGGCGACCTGCTGGTCAACGGCCGGCAGGAACGTATCCAGCGCTTCCAGAACGGTCACTTCGGAACCCAGACGGGCCCAGACGCTGCCCAGCTCCAGACCGATGACACCGGCACCGATCACGCCCAGACGCTTGGGCACCTTGTCGAATTCCAGAGCACCTTCGGAATCCACGATGAACCCTTCGGTCATCGGTGCCGGCGGAATTTCGATCGGGTTGGAACCGGTGGCAATCACCACGTTGTCCGCTTCGTAGGTCGTGGTCTTGCCGTCGTTGTCGGTCACTTCCACCTGACGGTTCGCCAGTACGCGACCGCGGCCGTGAATCGGCGTAACGCCGTTGGCCTTGAACAGCTGCGCGATACCGCCGGTCAGCTGCTTCACGATACCGTCCTTGCGCTCCATCATCTTTGCGACGTTGATGGTCGGATCCTTAACTTCGATCCCCTGGTCGGCAAAGCTGTGGCTGGTTTCCTCAAACTTGTGGGAGATTTCCAGCAGCGCCTTGGACGGGATACAACCCACGTTCAGACAGGTACCACCCAGCACCTGTTGCTTGCCGTCTTTGGAAGTCCAGTTTTCAACACACGCGACTTTCAATCCCAGCTGGGCGCCCTTGATGGCAGCTACGTAGCCGCCAGGCCCAGCACCGATGACGATGACATCGAACTTATCAGACATGTTCTATCCTGTTTCTCTAAATGTGTTGATGAACCGGTTCAGACGTCCAGCAGAATACGCGCCGGATCTTCGAGCATTTCCTTGATGGCCACCAGGAACTGAACCGCTTCCTTGCCGTCGATCATGCGGTGATCGTATGACAACGCCAGGTACATCATCGGCAGGATTTCAACCTGACCGTTCACCGCCATCGGGCGTTCCTGGATCTTGTGCATACCGAGGATGGCGGTCTGCGGCGGATTCAGGATCGGTGTGGAGATCAGGGAACCGAAGATCCCACCGTTGGTGATGGTGAAGGTGCCGCCGGTCATCTCCTCGATGCCCAGTTTGCCGTCACGCGCCTTGGTGCCGTACTCGATGATCGTCTTCTCGATATCGGCCAGCCCCAGACCGTCGACGTCGCGCACAACCGGCACAACCAGACCGCGGTCGGTGGACACAGCCACGCCGATGTCCTGGTAACCGTGGTAAACCATGTCGTTACCGTCGATGGACGCGTTGACCGCCGGGAAACGCTTGAGGGCTTCGGTAGCCGCCTTGGCGAAGAAGGACATGAAGCCCAGCTTGACGCCGTGACGCTTCTCGAACGTTTCCTTGTACTGCTTGCGCAGCTCCATGACCGGCTTCATGTTGACCTCGTTGAACGTGGTCAGCATGGCGGCACTTTGCTGGGCATTGACCAGACGCTTGGCGATGCTGGCACGCAGACGGGTCATCGGTACCCGCTTCTCGGCACGCTCGCCGGTCGCAACGTCGGCCGCCGGCGCCGCTGCGGCGGGCGCACTCGGTGCCGGAGCAGCCTGACCGCCGGAAGACACGTGCTTCTGCACGTCTTCCTTGGTGACGCGACCATCTTTGCCGGTACCCTTGATGGCGTTGGGATCGACATTATTTTCTTCGGCCAGTTTGCGGGCCGCCGGACTCAGGATGGCTTCGCCGCCGGACGATGCGCTGCCTTGCTCGGCTTTCGGCGCTTCCGCTTCGTCAGAAGAACCTTTGTCATCGTCCTTTTTGGCCGGCGCAGAACCTGCAGCGCCTTCCTTGAATTTACCGACGACCTCACCGCTTTCCACGGTATCGCCTTCATCCTTGACGATTTCCTCGATCACGCCGTCAGCCGGCGCGACCACTTCAAGGACAACCTTGTCGGTTTCGATATCGACGATCAGTTCATCGCGTTCACAGGCTTCACCCGGCTTCTTGTGCCAGGTTGCGACTGTGCCCTCGGCAACAGATTCTGGAAAAACAGGGGCTTTGATTTCAGTTGACATCTCGGATCCTTAAATTCGGTAACTCGTCAAACTTCGAACGCGTCGTTAACCAGTTTTTTCTGCTCTTCAATGTGGACCGAGAGGTGTCCGCATGCCGGTGCGGCGGACGCGTCCCGACCTGCATACTGAAGATACAGTTTCGGATTATGGCGGTGCAGCGCCTGGCGCATGTGGTGCTGGCTGGAGTACCAGGCGCCCTGGTTCATGGGTTCTTCCTGACACCAGACTGCGTGGGTCAGCTTGGAGTACGGCTTGAGAACCTCGTCCAGGTCGTCCGCCGGGAACGGGTAAAGCTGCTCCAGACGCACAATGGCAACATCATCCCGCTCGTCGGCCTTCTTCTTCTCCAGCAGGTCGAAATAGACCTTGCCGCTGCAGAGAATCAGCCGACGGGCTTTCTTCGGATCCGTCGGTTCCTTCTCCGGCAGCACGGTCTGGAAGGTGCCTTCGGTCAGGTCGTCCAGGCCCGAAGTGGCTTCCTTGTGACGCAGCAGACTCTTCGGTGTGATGGCAACCAGCGGCTTACGCAGCGGACGCTTCACCTGGCGACGCAGCATGTGGAACACCTGCGCTGGGGTGGTGGGCACGCACACCTGGATGTTGTGCTCGGCACACATCTGCAGGAAGCGCTCCAGACGCGCAGAGCTGTGCTCCGGCCCCTGCCCCTCATAGCCGTGTGGCAGCAGCAGGGTCAGGCCACAGAGGCGGCCCCACTTGTGCTCACCGCTGGTGAGGAACTGGTCGATCACCACCTGGGCACCGTTGGCGAAGTCACCAAACTGGGCTTCCCAGACGATCAGGGCGTCCGGCGTGGTGGTCGAGTAACCGTATTCGAACGCCATGACCGCTTCCTCGGAAAGGAGCGAATCATAGATCTCGAACAGCGGCTGCTTGTCCGACACGTTTTCCAGCGGGATGTAGGTATCGCCGCCCTTCTGGTTATGCAGCACGGCATGACGGTGCGAGAAGGTGCCTCGGCCAACATCCTGGCCGGTGATGCGGATCGGATGGCCTTCATTCAACAGCGTCGCATACGCCATGACTTCGCCATAACCCCAGTTGATCGGCAGTGCGCCCTGGGTCATTTTATTGCGATCGTCGACGATCTTGGACACTTGGCGCTGGACCGCGAAGCCTTCGGGCAACTGCCCCATCTTCTTGCCGATACGCTGCAAGGTTTTCAGAGCGACGCTGGTCTTGCACTTGGCTGTCCACTCGTGTCCCAGGTAGGGCTGCCAGTCCACGTAAAGCGCCTTGTTCGGCTCTTTGACCAGCGACTTGACCACGTGATCGCCCTTGTCCAGCGCATCACGGTATTCGAGCTCCATCGACTTGGCTTCGTCTTCGCCGATCACACCGGCATCGACAAGCTGCTTGGCGTAAAGCTCTCGCGTGGTCTTGCGCTTGCGAATCTTCTCGTACATCACCGGCTGCGTGGCCGACGGCTCGTCCGCCTCGTTGTGGCCCCGACGGCGGTAGCACACCAGATCGATCACCACATCGCGCTTGAACTCGTTGCGATAATCCATCGCCATCTGGGTGGCAAACATGACCGCTTCAGGATCATCGCCGTTCACGTGCAGGATCGGCGCCTGAACCATCTTGGCGACGTCGGTGCAGTATTCCGTGGAGCGGGCGTCTTCCTGTTTGCTGGTGGTGAAACCCACCTGGTTGTTGATCACGATGTGGATTGTGCCACCCACACCATAGCCCCGGGTCTGGGACATCTGGAAGGTTTCCATCACCACACCCTGACCCGCAAACGCCGCATCACCGTGCATGATAATCGGCAGCACCTGAGTACCGTCCGGGTCTTCGCGGCGCGTTTGGCGAGCGCGCACTGAACCCTCAACCACCGGCGATACGATTTCCAGATGCGACGGGTTGAAGGCCAGCGCGAGGTGAACCTCACCGCCTTCCGTCATCACGTTGGACGAGAAGCCCTGGTGGTATTTGACGTCACCCGAACCGGCATCCGCCAGCTTCTTGCCTTCGAATTCGTCGAACAACTCGCGCGGGTTCTTGCCCAGCGTATTGACCAGGACGTTCAGACGACCACGGTGGGCCATGCCGATGACGATTTCCTTGGCACCGTAGCTGCCGGCACGCTGGATCAATTCGTCGACGCAGGGAATCAGGCTTTCGCCACCTTCCAGGCCAAAGCGCTTGACGCCGGGATAGCGGGAGCCGAGGTATTTCTCCAGGCCTTCCGCAGCGGTCAGACGCTCAAGGATGTGACGACGGGTTTTGGTTTCATACTCGGGATGGGACCGAACCGGTTCCATGCGCTGCTGGAACCAGCGCTTGATGCGCGTGTCCACCACGTGCATGTACTCTGCGCCGATGCTGCTGCAGTAGGTCTGCTTGAGACCCTCTACAATATCGCGCAGCTTCATGGTCTCGGTGCCGAAATTCAGGGACCCGGTCTGGAATTCCAGATCCATGTCGGCATCGCTGAGATCATGAAAACCGATGTTCAGATCTTCGACGGTTTCACGCTCCCAGACCCCCAGCGGATCCAGGTTGGCATGCTGGTGCCCCCGGAAGCGGTACGCATTAATCAGCTGCAGAACACGAATCTGCTTGCGATCGGCATCGGACGTTGCGGAAGCCGGAACGCCACTGGCGGCCAGTCGACGCTGGTTGCGGGAAATGTGTTCAAACTGTTCGCGGATCGCGGAAAGGGAGACATCCCTGCCCGAAGAGCCATCAACACGGGGCAGTTTGTCGAAATAGTTGCGCCATTCCTCGGGAATCGCGTTGGGATCGGTCAGATAGGTTTCGAAAAGCTCTTCAACATAGGTCAGATTCCCGCCCTGTAGGTGGGATGTCTGCCATAACTGCTCCATGATGCTTTCATGCATTTTGAATAGCTCACCTCGGACTGGAGCGGGGAGCAATCCACTGATGGCAAGGGGTTAACGACAATCGTCCTGAGGGGATTTCGACGACTGTTGCCACCACTGAACTGGCGCGGATGTTTTCCGTTCCCCGGTGGTTAAAACTCAGCAAAGCCGTGCCGAGAACCTTTTAAGTCCACGCCACGGCTTCCGTAGTGTGCCTCCCCCTACCCGCCTTTGGGTATTAGCCAATGGTGTAAGTCCTTATTTTGACTTCACCTTGTCACAGGGAAGGCTGAATACATCAGAACAGTATAGCGCCTGTGTCAGCCTTTGCTGGTCACGTCGCCCGCTGAAGCAGGAGATTCCGGATGTGGCCGATGGCCTTGGTCGGATTCAACCCCTTCGGACAGACACTGACGCAGTTCATGATGCCCCGGCAGCGGAACACGCTGAACGGATCATCAAGATTGGCCAGACGCTCATCCTGCGCCTGGTCCCGGCTGTCAGCCAGGAAGCGGTATGCCTGCAGCAGGCCAGCCGGACCCACGAACTTGTCCGGATTCCACCAGAAGGACGGACAGGAAGTGGAACAGCACGCACAGAGAATACACTCGTAGAGGCCATCCAGCTTCTCCCGCTCTTCCGGGGATTGCAGACGTTCGATTGCCGGAGCCGGATCGTTGTTGATCAGGTACGGCTGCACTTTTTCATACTGTTGGTAGAACAGGCTCATATCGACAACCAGGTCACGAATGACCGGCAGCCCCGGCAGTGGCCGGATCACGAGCTTGCCCTTCTTGACGACCTCAGAAAGCGGCGTGATACAGCCCAGGCCGTTCTTGCCGTTCATGTTGAGACCGTCGGAACCACAAACCCCTTCGCGGCAGGAGCGACGATAGGCCAAAGACGGATCCTTCTCCTTCAGGAGGTTCAGGACGTCCAGCACCATCAGATCCTTACCTTTAGGAATTTCCAGTTCAATATCCTGCATGTAAGGCGCGTTGTCAGTTTCGGGATTGTACCGATATACGCTTACTAACATTTCTGCGTCACTCCTTAGTAGGTCCGAATCTTCGGCTGGAAGGTATCCACCGTCTTCGGCGCGAAGTTGACATCACGCTTACCTACACGCTTCTCGAGCGGGAAGTACAGCGAGTGCTTCAGCCAGTTTTCATCATCACGCTCGGTGAAGTCATTGCGTGCGTGGGCACCGCGACTTTCCTTGCGCTCGATGGCTGAAACCGCAGTGGCATAGGCGACTTCATACAGGTTATCCAGCTCAAGCGCCTCAACACGGTCGGTATTGAAGGCATTGCTGCGATCGGTCAGCTTGGTCTTGCGAACCCGCTCACCCAGTTCATCCAGCTTCTTGAGCCCTTTCTCCATGCTCTCGCCATCCCGGAACACGCCGAAATAAAGCTGCATGGTGTTTTGCAGATCCTTTCGGACCTCGGCGACACTTTCGCCTTCAGAAGCGCTGTTCAGACGGTCAAGACGAGCCATGGCGCGCTTGATGTCTTCTTCCGTCGGCTCCATGACCTCGGAGCCTTCACGCAACTGCTTCTCGATGTGCAGACCCGCCGCACGACCGAAGACAACCAGGTCCAGCAGCGAGTTGCCGCCCAGACGGTTGGCGCCGTGAACAGACACACAAGCCGCCTCACCACAGGCAAACAGACCTTCGATGAAGGTGTCGTTGCCATTTTCATCCTGGGTAATCGCCTGACCACCGACGTTGGTCGGGATACCACCCATCATGTAGTGACAGGTCGGCACAACCGGGATCGGCTCTTTCACCGGGTCCACGTGCGCAAAGGTGCGCGACAGCTCACAGATACCCGGCAGACGCAGATTCAGCGTCTCTTCACCGAGGTGATCCAGCTTCAGCAGGACGTGATCCTTGTCCGGACCGCAACCACGGCCTTCCAGGATTTCGATGACCATGGACCGGGCAACAACGTCACGGCCCGCCAGGTCTTTGGCGTTTGGCGCGTAACGCTCCATGAAGCGCTCGCCCTCGGAGTTGATCAGGTACCCCCCCTCACCCCGACAGCCTTCAGTCACCAGTGTGCCGGCACCGTGGATACCGGTCGGATGGAACTGCCACATCTCCATGTCCTGAACCGGGAAGCCGGCACGCAGCGCCATGCCGATGCCGTCACCGGTGTTGATCAGGGCGTTGGTCGTTGAGGCGTAGATACGGCCGGCACCACCCGTCGCCAGGACGGTGGCTTTCGACTTGATAAACGCCACTTCGCCCGTCTCGATTTCGATGGCGATGACACCCACCACCTGGTTCTTGCTGTTCTTGACCAGGTCAACGGCATACCACTCATTCAGGAAGGTGGTGCCACCTTTCAGGTTGGCCTGGTAAAGGGTATGCAGCAGCGCATGCCCGGTACGGTCAGCCGCCGCACAGGTACGAGCGGCCTGACCGCCCTTACCGTAATCCTTGGACTGGCCACCGAACGGACGCTGATAGATACGACCGTTTTCAGTCCGGGAGAACGGGAGCCCCATGTGCTCCAGCTCGAAAACGGCCTGCGGACCCACCGAGCACATATACTCGATCGCATCCTGGTCGCCAATGTAGTCAGACCCCTTGACGGTGTCGTACATGTGCCAGCGCCAGTCGTCGTTGGGATCGGCACTGGCAATCGCACAGGTAATACCACCCTGGGCGGAGACCGTGTGAGAACGGGTCGGAAATACTTTGGTGAGACACGCCGTGTTGACGCCGGACTCGGTCAGCTGAAGCGCCGCCCGCATGCCGGAGCCACCACCGCCAATGACGATGGCGTCGTAGGAAATGGTCTTCATATTAGACATGGATCAAAGCCCCCAGAGAATCTGTACGCCCCAAACGACATAGACAAACATCACCGCACCACAAAATGCCTGCACCAGAAAGCGCGGGGCTGTGGCCTTGATGTAGTCGGTTGTCACGGTCCAAAGACCAACCCAGGCGTGACCGCCAATCGACAGCAGCGCCATCAGGCTGAAAATCTTGAACCAGGTTTGATCGAACAGACCCGCCCAACTGGCGTAATCCACATCGGTGAACAGCACAAAGCCCAGCATGAAGAGCGTGTACAGCGCCAATACGTAGGCGGTCACACGCTGGATCATCCAGTCGTAGACACCACTGCGACCCAGATTCGTTACGCTGCTTACCATACCCAAACCCCCGCGAGAATGATCAGGATAACGGAAATAACCACGGTGGCCTTGGCGGCCAGACGGCCAGACTGCAATTCCTCACAGTAGCCCATGTCCATGATCAGGTGTTTGATACCGGCAACAAGGTGGTACAGCAGAGCAGACAGGATGCCCCAGATGATCAGCTTCGCCAGGAAGCTGTCCAGCAGGTTACCAACCGCATTGAAGCCTTCCTCTCCCGACAGGGAAAGCTGCAGGCCGTAAAGCATGAATGCAATACCGATGAAGATAATGATTCCGCTGATACGGTGCAGGATCGACGTGATCGCTGGCAATGGGAAATGGAACTTGCTGAGATCGAGATTTACTGGTCGTTTGCTATTCACAGCTCTCTCACACTCTCTTTTTGTCCGGTTCACAGACTGCTCGCCGGACGGATGGTTGGTGTAGTTGGGTGTTCTTCTTTGGATCAGAACAATGGAGGGAGAACAAGGCACTGACGAAACGTCGTCATTGGCGTTCCAGACTGGCATGTCCCCGATTCCGGGCTACGGATTATAAGGAGTGGCCCCCTGAATTACAAACCGGCAATCGACTGAAACCCCTCAGTGAGCGGGCAGTTAGGCGTCAATCGCCCTCATAGTTTGCATTAATATTTAGGAACCTACAAAATCCTTTCAGACCAAGGTCTAATCTCGGGAATTCCCTATCCCTGATCTCACAAACTACCCATTTCGCCACTATACATCATCGTGAATTCCTGCTTCATCCATTGACAATAAAAGCCAACTCCCTATATTTTGCCGCCACGCTTCAAAACTGTGTGTGTGCCCGACGCTGGGCGTGAAACACCAATCTGACGGTTTTTGCGGAATAACCAAGCAACTCATCCCCTGCACCCCGGTGCAGCCCGGAATGCCGCACCCGAAGGCTTTCCGGCCGTGACCTCGCGGAGTGATGTTGCAATAATATGCGTTTTCAAGAGAGCAACCGGCGGCGGGCAGAATGGCCTCCAGCCTGTCCTGCAGCACCGCCTGCGGCGTCTCCGGAAACCTTTCTAACGCTGGAAATGCTGATATAGGAGAGCACCATGACCGACAGGAAAGCACAGCTTTCGGTGGGTGATAAGTCAATCGAGCTGCCCGTATATGCCGGCACGGAAGGTCCAGATGTCATTGACGTCCGAGGTCTCGTCCAGGAAGGCGTCTTTACCTACGACCCAGGTTTTGTGTCCACTGCGGCCTGCGAGTCCAAGATCACCTACATTGACGGTGCCAATGGTGTTCTGTTGCACCGCGGCTATCCCATTGAGCAACTGGCGGAAAAGTCCGATTACCTGGAAGTCTGCTACCTGCTGCTCAACGGCGAACTGCCGAGTGCTGAAGAAGACGCCCGCTTCCGCGATACCGTCAAGCACCACACTATGATTCACGACCAGATGCGCCATTTCTTCAGCGGTTTCCGCCGTGACGCGCATCCGATGGCCATCATGTGTGGCGTCGTTGGCGCCCTGTCCGCCTTCTATCACGACCAGATGGACGTCACCAACCAGGAGCAGCGCGAAATCACGGCACACCGCCTGGTGGCCAAGATGCCGACCATTGCGGCGTGGTGCTACAAGTACGCCAACGGCCAGCCGTTTATCTACCCGCGCAACGACCTGAACTATTCTGAAAACTTCCTGCAGATGATGTTTGGCAATCCCTGCGAGGAGTACAAGGTCAACCCGGTCCTGGCCAAAGCCATGGACAAGATCTTCATCCTGCACGCGGACCACGAGCAGAATGCGTCCACGTCTACCGTGCGTCTGGCCGGCTCGACCGGTGCCAACCCGTATGCCTGTATTGCGTCCGGCATTGCTGCGCTGTGGGGACCGGCGCACGGCGGTGCCAACGAGGCGGTGCTGGACATGCTGGCCGAGATCGGCGACGAAGCCAACATCGAGCAGTTCGTGGCCAAAGCCAAGGACAAGGACGACCCCTTCCGCCTGATGGGCTTCGGTCACCGGGTCTACAAGAATTTCGACCCGCGCGCCAAGGTCATGCGTGAAACCTGTCACGAGGTCCTGGCCGAGCTGGGCCTGGAAAACGATCCGCTGCTGCGTATCGCCCAACGCCTGGAGCAGATCGCCCTGGAAGACGAGTACTTCGTCGAGCGCAAGCTCTATCCGAACGTCGATTTCTATTCCGGCATTATCCTGAAGGCGATCGGCATCCCAACCTCTATGTTTACCGTGATCTTCGCCATGTCGCGCACCATCGGCTGGTTCTCTCACTGGAACGAGATGGTCAGCGGCAACTACCGCATCGGTCGCCCGCGCCAGCTTTACACCGGCGCCAGCAAGCGCGACTATCCTGCAAAGTAATCGCTTTGCACGATCTGACGAAAAGGGCTGCACAGTGTGCGGCCCTTTTTCGTTGATACCGACTCAATCGCCGCTTCCCGGCGCGCAACTCTGGATATCAGGAGGCAGAATTATGTCCAGCAAGGTGACTTTTATCGGACTGGGTGTCATGGGCTACCCGATGGCCGGGCACCTGGTCAAGGCCGGATACGACGTGACCGTCTTCAATCGTACGCCCGCCAAAGCAGACGAATGGACCCGGGAATACACCGGCAAGGCCTGTGAACGGATTGCCGAAGCGGTGTCCGAAGCGGATTTCGTGATGACCTGCGTCGGCGCCGATCCGGACCTTCGCGACGTGTACCTGGGTGTCGACGGCATCATTGCCAACGCGCCCACCCAAGCCATCCTGATCGATCACACCACGGTATCGGCCGGCGTGACCACTGAAATCGCCCAGGCCGCCTCAGAGCGTGGCCAGTCGTTTATTGATGCCCCGGTGTCCGGTGGCCAGCAAGGCGCTGAAAACGGCAAGCTGACGGTCATGTGCGGCGCAGAACAGACGGCCTTCGACCGCGCCAAGCCTCTGATGGACGTTTATGGCAAGGCCGTCACCCGGATGGGCGAGCCCGGCAAAGGCCAGCTCACCAAGATGGTCAACCAGATTGCCATTGCCGGCCTGGTTCAGGGGCTGTCGGAATGCCTGTATTTTGCGGAAAAATCCGGCCTGGACCAGCGCCAGGTGATCGACGTCATCTCGCAGGGGGCCGCGCAGTCCTGGCAGATGGAAAACCGGGCCGACACGATGATTGCCGGCGAATACGATCACGGTTTCGCCGTTAACTGGATGCGCAAAGACCTCAATATCTGCCTGACCGAAGCCCGTGAACGAGGCGTCACACTGCCTGTCACCGCCCTGGTGGATCAGTTCTATGCCGATGTACAGAGCATGGGCGGCGAGCGCTGGGATACATCCAGCCTGTTGGCCCGCCTTCGCAAGCTGGGCGGCCTGCAATAAGCGGCGACCGACTTGATCCAGAGCAACAAAAAAGGGCCCCTTGGGGCCCTTTTTCAGTTCTGCGTTGCGCTCAATCAGGATTTTTTGTCCTTTGGCTGCCACTTGCCGTTGGAGTAAAAGGCACTCCAACCGGTCGCCTTGCCGTCCTTTTCGCTCATCACGTACTGCTCTTTGGTCTTGCGGCTGTAGCGAATCACCGTCGGATTGCCTTCCGGATCCTTTTCCGGCGCGTCCATCAGGAAGCCGTATTTCGGATCGATTTCATCCCGGTGTGGCTTGATTTCCTGGACCAGTGGCGCGCGGGTTTCCCGGTTTTTGGGGAACTTGCTTGCCGCCAGGAACAGCCCGGATGCCCCGTCTCGCAGCACGTAGGTATCGTCCACCTTTTCGCACTTGAGCTCCGGCATCGGGACCGGATCCATTTTGGGAGGCGCCGGCTCGCCATTGCGCAACAACTTCCGCGTGTTCTTGCACTCGCTGTTGGTGCAGCCGAAATACTTGCCGAAACGGCCGGTCTTGAGCTGCATCTCGGAACCGCACTTGTCGCATTCCAGCGTCGGACCGTCGTACCCCTTGATGCGGAACGTGCCTTCTTCCACCTCATATCCGGAACAATCCGGATTATTACCGCAGACGTGCAGCTTACGCTTTTCGTCGATCAGGTAGCTGTCCATGGCGGTGCCGCACTTCGGACAACGACGTTTCTTGCGCAGCAGGAGGCTCTCGCCCTCGCCTTCCACATCGTCGTCGGCACTGACCACCTCGTCACCGGACACCAGGTTGATCGTCGTCTTACACCGCTCCTTCGGCGGCAGGCTGTATCCTGAGCAGCCCAGGAAAACGCCGGTACTGGCCACCCGGATCTGCATCGGACGTGAGCAACTGGGGCACGGAATGTCGGTTTCCGTCGGCGTATTGCCGCGCATTCCGCCCTGCTCGGCATCGCCGCCGGCTTCTTCCAACTGCTGCCGGAAACGACCGTAGAAGCCGTTCAGCACTTTTTTCCAGTCGATCTCGCCGGAGGCGATCTCATCCAGCTCTTCTTCCAGCCGGGCGGTGAAATCGTAGTCCATCAGGTTCTCGAACGACTCCGACAGACGGTCCGTGACGATGTCGCCCATCTTCTCCGAGTAGAACCGGCGATTCTGCAGGCAGACATAGCCCCGGTCCTGGATCGTCGAAATAATCGAGGCGTACGTCGACGGGCGCCCGATACCGCGCTTCTCCAGCTCTTTCACCAGACTCGCTTCCGTGTAACGGGGCGACGGCTTGGTAAAGTGCTGGGTCGGATCCAGCTTGGCCAGGTCCAGCACGTCATCCACCTTGATGTCCGGCAAGGCCACGTCTTCGTCCTTCTTGGAGGACTGGGGCGCGGCCTTGAGGAAACCGTCGAAGCGAATGATGCGACCGCGGGTGCGCAGCTCGTAGCCACCGGCGTCGATGCTGATGGAGGTGCTGGTAAACTCGGCATCGGCCATCTGACAGGCGATAAACTGTCGCCAGATCAGGTCGTAGAGCCGTTCAGCGTCCTTCTCAAGCCCCTTGATGTCGGTCGGGCGCCGCTTTACATCCGTGGGACGAATCGCTTCGTGCGCTTCCTGGGCGCCTTCCTTGCTGCCATAGACACGCGGCTTCTCCGGCAGGTATTTCTCGCCGAACTGGTCGCCGATGTAGTCCCGCACGCTGGCGATGGCGTCCTGACTCAGGTTGGTGGAATCAGTACGCATGTAGGTAATGAAACCCGCTTCGTACAGGCGCTGGGCCAACATCATGGTCTTCTTGACGCTGAAACCCATGCGGTTACTGGCCGCCTGCTGCAGCGTGGACGTGATAAACGGCGCGCTGGGCCGCGAGCGGGTCGGCTTGTCTTCCCGCTTGGCCACCCGGAAGTCCGAGGCCTTCAGCTTGTCGACGTGCGCCTGGGTTTCTTTTTCGCTGGTCGGGCGGAAGGCTTTGCTGCTGTCGTCCCGGGTCACTTCGAACCGGACCGGCTTTTGTTCGCCTTTAGCCTTCAGATCCGCATGCACCTGCCAGTACTCTTCCGGCACGAAGGTGCGAATCTCGCGCTCGCGTTCGACGATCAGGCGCACGGCAACGGACTGTACCCGGCCGGCCGACAGTCCGCGGGCCAGCTTGCTCCACAGCAGCGGCGAAACCATGTAACCCACGACCCGGTCCAGGAACCGGCGCGCCTGCTGCGCATTGACGCGATCGCGATCGAGTTGCCCCGGCTCCTTGAACGCCTCTTGGATGGCGCGTTTGGTGATCTCGTTGAACACCACGCGCCGGTATTTGTCGGGCTCACCGCCAATGGTTTCCTGCAGGTGCCAGGCAATCGCCTCCCCCTCGCGGTCCAAATCCGTTGCGAGATAGACGCGATCGGCGGATTTGGCCAGGCGCTTCAGTTCGCTGACGACCTTCTCTTTTCCCGGCAGAACCTGGTAATTGGCTTCCCAGTCCTTGTCCGGATCAACCCCCATGCGGCTGACAAGCTGTTCGCGCGACTTACGCTTCTTGTACTCCGCCTTTTCCTCGGGGTTCATCTTTCGCGTCTGCGCGGCCTGGCGCGCACGCTCTTTCGGGTCCGTCTGGCTACCACTTCCACTGACCGGAAGATCGCGAATATGACCCACGCTGGACTTCACCACATAATCGGAGCCCAGGTACTTGTTGATGGTTTTCGCTTTTGCCGGTGACTCGACAATGACGAGACTTTTGCCCATATCGGAATCAGTTTCCTCGAATGGCAGCCGGATACCGGAAACGGCCGCCTCACAATCTGGATTTGAGAAACACTGAACAGGTGTCAGCACAACACTGCCGGCAGAACAGCTCTTCAGTGCATCTCAATACTGGCTATAAATCAGGCTGCTAGCGCCTTCAGGCATTCGCAGGTTTTATAGGTGCTCTGTTTTACAGGGTCAAGGTGAACAGCACAACCCATGATTGGGCCGCGTTACAGGATTACAACCCAACCGAACAGGCAATCGCCCTGCCCGCCACTATAAAAAAGCCCGGCACGAGGCCGGGCTTTTGTCAGTCACGCCGAGGCGATCAGACCCGCTCCCAAACGGTCGCGATACCCTGACCCAGACCGATACACATGGTGGATACCCCCAGTGTACCGCCTTTGGCCTGCATCACGTTCAGCAGCGTGGTGGAGATCCGGGCGCCGGAGCAGCCCAGCGGGTGACCCAGAGCGATCGCGCCGCCGTTCAGGTTCACCTTCTCGTCCATCACGTTCAGCAGTTTGAGATCTTTCAGGACCGGCAGCGACTGGCCGGCGAACGCTTCGTTCAGCTCCCAGAAGTCGATGTCTTCGACTTTCAGGCCAGCGCGCTTGAGCGCCTTCTTGGCGGCCGGAACCGGACCATAGCCCATGATCGCGGGATCACAGCCGGCAACCGCCATGCTACGTACCCGTGCGATCGGCTTCAGACCCAAGGCTTCTGCACGCTCCGCGGACATCAGCAGCATCGCCGAGGCACCGTCGGTCAGCTGGGACGACGTACCCGCCGTCACCGTACCGTTCTTCGGATCGAAGGCCGGACGCAGTTGGGCCAGAGACTCAGCCGTGGTTTCCGGACGAATGGTTTCGTCTTCCTCGATCAGCTTCACGAACCCGTTCTCATCGTGGCCCTGGATCGGCACGATTTCGTTCTTGAAGCGACCTTCCACCGTGGCTTCGTGGGCCAGACGGTGTGAACGGGCGCCGAACTCATCCTGCTGCTCGCGGGTGATGCCGTGCATCTTGGCCAGCATTTCCGCAGTCAGGCCCATCATGTTGGAGGCCTTGGCGGAATACTTGGACGAGGCCGGGTTATGGTCGAAGCCGGACGTCATCGGCACGTGACCCATGTGCTCCACACCACCGACCATGAACATATCGCCGTTGTTGGTCTGGATGGCCTGGGCGGCCGTGTGAATCGCCGTCATCGCTGAACCGCACAGACGGTTGACCGTCTGGGCCGCAGACTCGTGCGGAATGCGGGTCATCAGGGAGATCTGACGCGCGACGTTGAAGCCCTGCTCCTGGGTCTGGTTGACACAGCCCCAGATCACGTCTTCAACTTCTTTCGGGTTCAGGTCCGGGTTGCGATCGAAGATCGCGTCGATCAGCGCAGCCGACAGGTTTTCCGCACGTACGTTGCGGAAGCATCCGTTCTTGGCACGCCCCATCGGAGTCCGCACGCAATCGACGACGACAACGTCTCTCGGATTAAGGCTCATAGATCTTTCTCCGTTCGGAAATCTCGTTCAGGGTTAGCCAAAGAACGTTTCGCCATTCTTGGCCATTTCACGCAGCTTCTCGGTCGGGTGATACAGCGGACCCAGATCTGCATACTTGTCTGCCAGTTCGACGAACTTGTCGACACCCATGTCGTCGATGTAGCGCAGCGCGCCACCACGGAACGGCGGGAAGCCGATACCGTAGATCAGGCCCATATCGGCATCAGCCGGAGCTTCGACGATGTTGTCTTCCAGGCAGCGGACGGTCTCGAGACACAGCGGAATCATCATGCGGGCGATGATTTCATCTTCCTCGAAGTCTTTCTTGCCCTGAACGACCGGCTCGATCAGCTTGTAGGTTTCCTCGTCGACAACCTTCTTGGGCTTGCCCTTCTTGTCGGTCTCGTACTTGTAGAAGCCTTTGTCGTTCTTCTGGCCGTAACGGTCGTTCTCGAACATCACGTCGATGGCGGACTTGTTCTCGTCCTTCATCCGGTCCGGGAAGCCTTCCGCCATCACTTCGTTGGCGTGCTTGGCGGTGTCCATGCCCACGACGTCCAGCAGGTACGCCGGGCCCATCGGCCAGCCGAACTTCTCCATGACCTTGTCGACTTTCTGGAAGTCGGCGCCGTCACGCACCAGGCCGGCAAAGCCGCCGAAGTACGGGAACAGAACGCGGTTCACCAGGAAGCCCGGGCAGTCGTTGACGACGATCGGCGTCTTGCCCATGGCCTTGGCGTAGGCCACGGTGGTCGCAACCGCTTTGTCGCTGGTTTTCTCGCCACGGATAACCTCAACCAGCGGCATCATGTGCACCGGGTTGAAGAAGTGCATGCCGCAGAAGTTCTCGGGACGTTTGAGGTTCTTGGCCAGCGTATTGATAGAGATGGTGGAGGTGTTGGACGTCAGGATGGTGTCTTCGCGAACCATTTCTTCGGTTTCACGCAGGACAGCGTCCTTCACCTTCGGGTTCTCGACGACCGCCTCAACGACCAGGTCGACACTCTTGAAATCGCCGTAGTTCAGGGTCGGCGTGATGCTGTTCAGGACATCGGCCATCTGGTCCGGCTTCATCTTGCCCTTGTCGACACGCTTGGTCAGAAGCTTCTTGGCTTCTTTCAGCCCCAGGGTAATGCCGTCCTGGTTGATGTCTTTCATGAGGATCGGCGTGCCTTTCAGCGCAGACTGGTACGCCACACCGCCACCCATGATACCGGCGCCCAGTACGGCGGCCAGGTTCACGTCATTGGCTTCTTTTTCCCACAGCTTGGCCTTCTTCTTGAGCTCCTGGTCGTTCAGGAACAGGCCAACCAGGCAGGCTGCCACGTTGGTCTTGGCCATCTTGGCAAAGCCCTTGGCTTCGACTTCGATCGCCTTGTCGCGGGTCAGGCTGGCGTGCTTCTGCATGACCTTGATCGCTTCAACCGGCGCCGGGTAGTTCTTGCCCGCCTTGCCGGCAACGAACGCCTTGGAGATCTCGAAAGCCATCATGCTTTCCATGGCGTTCAGCTTGATCTTGCCCTGCTTCTCTTCACGGCGGGCTTTGTAATCCAGCTTGCCTTCGTTGCACTGGTTGATCAGGTCGATCGCAGCGTCGACCAGTTTGTCGCCTTCCAGAACCGCATCGACGGCGCCTTCTTTGAGCGCCTTGTCCGCACGGTTCTCAGTGCCACCGGAAATCCACTCGATGGCGTAATCCACACCGATCAGGCGGGACAGGCGCACGGTGCCGCCGAAGCCCGGGAAGATACCCAGCTTCACTTCCGGCAGACCGACTTTCGCCTTCTTGTCCATGACCCGGTAGTCGGTGGACAGGCACATTTCAAAGCCACCGCCCAGCGCCATGCCGTTGATCGCGGTCACGGTCGGGAACGGCAGGTCTTCAATGGTGTTGAACACCTGGTTGGCCTTGAGGTTGTTCGCCACCAGGTCTTCTTCGGAACCGGCGAAAAGCTCGGTAAATTCGGTGATATCAGCACCGACGATGAAGCTGTCCTTGGCACTGGTGACAACCAGCCCTTTGATGTCCTTCGAAGCCTTCAGCTTGTCAGCTGCAGCGCCCAGCTCTTCGATGGTGAGGCGATTGAACTTGTTTACCGACTCGCCTTGCAAGTCGAAGTTCAGCTGAGCGATCCCGCCTTCGATCTCTTTAACCGTGATGGCTTTACCTTCGTAAATCATCAACTGATCTCCAGTCTGTGTTTGGAACTGCACCAATGCCCCGCTCCGGAAAACCGGCGGGGCGATTCATGCAGAGAGATTTCGGTCACTGCCCGATCATTCGATCCAAAATTCATACAGTCGTTTGAATCGAGTGCGCACACGATGAAAAAAAACCGTTCGTTTGTCAATTTGTTTCTTGGCCGGCGTCCCACAGAGTCAACCTGTGGATCACCGAAACAGCGGCAGAAACGATCAGACAAATTGCGATTACAGCGGCTTAGACCACGGGCCTCAAGCGAACTGCCAAGGAGGAATCACACGTTCCTGAAAACGGGCGATTTACGGGATGTGCCAGGCTGTAAAAGCCTGTCAAAAGCGCTTGATTGGCACGCGGAGTTACTTTAGCCTCAAATTCAAACAAGCGTCCAACAGCCAACGGCAGTCTCAAACAAGAACAACGGCGCGTCCAGACAACGGATTTAACGCCGCGCAATGCAAGAATCCCTGCCAGACGCCATGGACGCAGTACAACAACAAATGACTTTACAGACAAGACAATAAGAACGGAGATCCAGCCGATGGTCTATCCCGGTAAGTGGTTCAGGGCGTCAGTGATGGCGCTGTTCGCGTGCGTCATTCCCTTCTTTTCCATCGCAGCTTCAGCCGCCGAAAACCCGCTGCTGGCCGCCTTTCACCAATTCCGCATCAGCAACTTTGCCGCACTGAACGCCTACTATCGCTTCAGTGTGAATGGCGATACCGACACCCTCAATGAAATTGTGGCCGCCATTAATGAGTCCAACAGCCAGATCAAACAGGTCGATGCGTCAGCCGGCGACATCCTGAAAGACGACCAGATCGAAAGCCTCAACACCGAGTTCGACAAGTACAAGCACCTGATGCGCCAGAACATCAATGACGTGCGCAAGAATGGGTACCCGGACCTTCGACTGGTCTCTGACATGGCCAACCAGGCCCAGGCACTGAGCAGCAAATCCGCCGAACTCTACGACATCGTCCGGACGAACAATAACGTGAAGGCTGACGAGCGTGTGGAAGCAGCCCGGGCAGCCGCTGTTTTGATGGCTCAGATGATGAGCAAATACTCAGCCCGCTCCACGTCGTCCGTCTCCCAGACGTTCCAGGGGGCCGACACCGAGCAGCCGCTGGATGAGCAGGCCCACCAATTCGACGAGCAGATGTCGAAAGTGACCGAGGGCCATCCCAGCGGAGAACTGCGCGCAGCGCTGAGCAGCGTGGCCTCTAAATGGGCCTTTATCCGCGGCTCCTACATCAACTACAACGACAACAACGTGTCGTTCGTGATTGATCGCTACTCCAAGGAAATTCTCAGGCAGCTGGCTGAGGCCATTGCCATGATGACGGGCACCCCGGTGCCGGAACAGGCCACGGCCCAGGCGCCCAACAGCTAACACCTCTGGCCGGGCACACCTCAGTGCCCGGCACCTTGCGCCAGTTTCCGGATCCAGGAAATGGGCTTTTCCAGGTCGTCAATCGTTGCCGACTCATCCCAGACAAACCCAATCCCCCGCTGATCGGCCAGCCACCCCTTGAAGGCGCCGGACAGCTCGGGAAGCTCTTCAGCTCCCGGAATAGCACGATGGTCTTCGCCCGGTTCAATCCGACGAGGAATCAGTAGCGCCCGGCGATCAACGGCGACCTCGGCAGACCAGGGTGCCCAGTAGAGCATCAGCAGTCCACCCTGCCCCGGCTCGGCAAAGCGATCACGCACCTGGCCTTTGACGGATTCCACCTTCAGACCTTTACTCATGGCGTGATTCCGCAGGCGAACCCGGCGCCGCTCATCCGCGGTGGGCTTGACCCAGGACCAGGAACCAATCAGGAATGCGAGGATCAGGACAATTATAAGCCACTTGGTCAATGCACTATCCTTTTACAAACAACAGAAAAAATTTGACGCATATCAGTGATATCACGTCCCCCGTCATCTAGATTGATGATAATACGGCAACCCGCTGAAGCGAGAGGAAATGACGATGTACAAGACCATTCTTGCTGCGATCGACCTGACGGAAGAAGCCGATCAGGTGATTACCCGTGCCAGTGAACTGGCCGGCATCCACCAGGCCGAACTGGTTCTTCTGCATGTCGTCGAGCCCGTTGGATACGCCTATGGCGGAGATATTCCCATGGATCTCACCGAGCTGCAGGAGCAGCTGGACAAGTCCGCCCGGGATCAGCTGACCGACCTCGGTCACAAACACGGCATTGAAGACAGGAACCTGCTGGTGACGGTAGGCCGGCCGGAAGCCGAAATCCACCGGGTCTGCGAGGAACGTGGCGTGGATCTGGCCGTCGTGGGCAGCCACGGCCGTCACGGCATACAGCTGCTACTGGGCTCCACCGCCAATGGCGTGCTCCACGGCGCCAAGTGCGATGTGCTTGCGGTCCGCATCAACTAGGTGCTGAAATTCCGATGTGGCGCCAACTTACGGCGCCACACCGATATCATGCTCATCCAGTTTTGCTTCGAGTTTGCGCAGCTGCGTCTCCAGTGAATAGGAAACGCTTGAGGCCATGGAAAAGAAATTCAACAACGCCTTCAGGTTGCTGTCGCCCTGACAGAACGTGTGAATCCGTTGCCAGAGCGCCTGGTTGACCAGTTGCAGTCGCTGATTGCGTTCCACCAACCCCTGCAACTCCCAATCCGGCGTCTTGTGATGGCGCTTTCCGAAATACTGCTGCAATAAATACAGCGACACGCTGCGCATGATGAATTCGTCGGTGCTGGCGAACGGCATGTGATGAACCGCCATGGCACGCAGTTCACCCAGGATCGGGCACTGGCTGGTCGCCATGATCAATCCAAGCAGCGAACGCAACGCTTCCTCCAGCGTCGTTTCCTTCTCGTAACGCCGGCGTCCGTCGTCCACGCGCACCGTCACTTTCTGGTAGGCGTTTTCATCTCGAAACGCATCCACGACCGGCAACATATCCACGGCTGCCGGGCAGTGACTGACGTCCGTTTTCTTGAGGGGGCAATTACTGCACTGACAGTGCCCAAGACGTGTCCATTCTGGCAAACCGGCGGTATCCGACGCCGGCTTCGCATCCATGTCCACCTGGAAATCCCGGGTGTCGCCTTCGCTCAGGGCAAAGGAATAGGTAACGCTCATTCAGGACCCTTTATCAACTTCTGACCATCGGGAATACCCTCGCTGAGTGTACTGGATTACGACGGCCGACAACGTGATATTTGGTTTGATTTTACAATGTCAGGTCTGGAATTATCCCCAAAATTGAACCCGGTCATCATGCGACATTCGTTGGGTGGCTCAGCCTGCCATTTCCTCCAGCTCCATCCAGCGTTCCATCGTCTGCTCCAGTTCCTGTTCCTTGGCTGCCAGGGCCTCCAACGTCTCGGAGA
Source organism: Marinobacter mangrovi (assembly GCF_016798325.1). Lineage (GTDB taxonomy): Bacteria > Pseudomonadota > Gammaproteobacteria > Pseudomonadales > Oleiphilaceae > Marinobacter_A > Marinobacter_A mangrovi. The sequence continues at coordinate 621,169 of NZ_JAERVO010000001.1, read as the reverse complement.
CTTCGTCATGGGGGCGGGTATAGAAGGCCGTGTCTGACACGGTGGCCTGCAGCGATTCAATCTCACCTTCAAGCGCCGAAATGCGGTCCGGCAAGCCTTCCAGCTCCAGCTTGAGCTTGTAGCTCAGCTTGCGATTGCCGCCACCCGCAGACTTCGCCTTCGGCGATGCGGCTTTTCCGCCACCTTCCGGCTTCGGCTTTTCCGTCGGCCGCGCCGGTCGCTCCGACGGGAACACCCCGCCCTGCCGGCGCCAATCCTCGTAGCCCCCGACGTAGGAGCGCACGCGACCGGATCCATCGAGAAACAGCGTATCGGTCACCACGTTGTCCAGGAATTCACGATCGTGACTGATGACGATGACTGTGCCGCTAAACGCCACCAATTGAGATTCCAGCAACTCCAGGGTTTCGACGTCCAGATCGTTGGTGGGCTCATCCAGCACCAGGATGTTGGCCGGTTTACTGAACAGTTTGGCCAGCATCAACCGCGCCCGTTCGCCACCGGAGAAAACCCGGACGGGTGAACGCGCCCGTTCCGGTGAAAACAGGAAGTCCTGCAGATAACCCAGAACATGTTTCTGCTGACCGTTGATATCAATAAATTCCCGGCCTTCGGCCAGGTTCTCCAAAGCGTTCTGATCCGGATCCAGCTCCCCGCGCAGTTGGTCGAAGTACGCCACCGAACGGTTCGTACCGAGCCTTACCTGGCCTTCCCCAGGCTCCAGATTGCCAAGCAGCAGGCGCACCAGGGTAGTCTTGCCGGTACCGTTTTCGCCAATCAGACCCAGCTTGTCTCCACGCATGATGGTCAGGTTCAGATCCCGGATGATCGGATCCTGACCACCATAGGCAAACGCCGCGTCCTTCGACTCGACAACCAGCTTCCCGGAACGGGCCGCGTCCTCAATCGCAAAGCTGGCGTTGCCGCCGCGCTCGCGTCGCTGACGCCGCTCCTCGCGCATCGCTTTCAGGGCTCTGACGCGCCCCATGTTGCGGGTTCGGCGCGCCTTGATACCCTGACGAATCCAGGCCTCTTCCTGGCGCAACTTGCGGTCGAATTCAGCGTTCTGCCGCTCTTCTTCCTCCAGCGCCTTTTCTTTCAAATCCAGATAACGATCGTAAGTGGCCGCGAAGCTGACCAATTGACCACGATCCAGCTCCACAACCCGCGTTGCCAGCCGGCGAATAAAGGCCCGGTCGTGACTGACAAACAGCAGCGCGCCGGCGTATTGCCGAAGGGTGTCTTCAAGCCAGGCTATTGCAGGCACATCCAGATGGTTGGTCGGCTCGTCCAGCAGCAACAGGTCGGGCTCGGCCACCAGGGCCTTGGCCAGCAGCACGCGGCGTTGCCACCCGCCTGACAAAGTGGCCAGCACCCGATCCGGGTCCACGCCAAACTGCGCCAGGATGGCGCTCACCTTCTGGTCCAGGCGCCAGCCATCGAGCGCTTCCAGCTTTTCCTGGACCTGCATCAAGCGCTTCAGGCTGGCGTCGTCCGCCTGCTGGGACAGCGTGTGGAACTCCGCCAGCAATTGTCCGGTTTCCGGAAAGGCATCGGCGACCACCTCGTATGCCGTACGCTGGTCGTCCGAAGGCAGCATCTGCGGCAAGACCGCCATGACCGCACCGTCCTCAAGCCGGACGGTGCCGCCGTCCGGGGTGACCTCGCCGAGAATCACTTTCAGCAGCGTCGACTTGCCCTCCCCGTTTCGGCCCAGCAGAGAAACCCGCTCACCGCGCTCGATCATCAGGCGCGCGTCGTCCAGCAATGGGTGCAGGCCGTAGGCCAGGGAAACGCCCTCAAGGCTCAGCAATGGCATGAATCAATGATCCTCACGAAAAGCTATGTCAAATGTATCGCCGACATGAATGATGGCCGGACCGGAGTGCACAGCGTTCACACCGAACATGACGCCGTCCGGGGTCCGCCGGAAACGGCCCAGCTCCCGCAGCGGCTGCAGGTTGTCGGAGCGGACGCCCTCGTCTGGATGAACGGTCGTCATCAGGCAGCGTGAGCAGGGTTTCACCAGATCCAGCGTAAAGTCGTCGCGGTGCAACCGGACCCACCGATCTTCGTCAAAGGCGTCGCCACCGGACACCACGATATTGGGTCGAAAACGACGCATATCCACGGACTCGCCAATCCGTTGCGAGAGAGCCGCCAGCGATGCCGTATGAGTGATCAGAAAGGGAAACCCGTCGGCGAAGCTGACCCGCCGATCTTCCGGCACGTAGTTCCGGTCAACCGGGCGAACGCTGGATTCGGGCATATACGCCAACTCCACCCGAACGCCCAGCCAGTCGCTCAGCAACTCGGCAGGCCCCGGCTCGGCCAGTTGCGCCTTGACCCAGTCCCGCCAGACCAGTACTCGACGCTCGCGCTCGCTGGCGAACACCGGAACCGGGCTTTCCTGCCCCGGAATCGACAGCGTCAGAACGCCATCCTGGAGTGCAGAGTGAACCAGGGCCAATTGCGGCTGCTCGCGCTGCGTTATGAAACGCCCCTCTTCATCCACCAGCATCCAGCGGCGATCGCCGGCCGGCCCGAAATCATCCAGAGTGACGGCATCCACCTCGACGCCGTGGAGGGATTTGACCGGGTAGTAGAAAAGCTGTTCAACCGTCAACTGCGCCATGATTCGGCCTCCGTGCAAAAGACGAAGAATACCAGCGGCGTGAACAAACTGTCAGTGCAGAAACGAAAAAGCCCGGCACGAGGCCGGGCTTTTTCTGGAATTTGGAGCGGGAAACGAGATTCGAACTCGCGACCCCAACCTTGGCAAGGTTGTGCTCTACCAACTGAGCTATTCCCGCTTTTCATTGGACCTGACAACCAGACCCTGAACCGGATTTTTAAGGCATCCGATCGAGCACGCTTTTTATAGTGCTCATCCCTGCCCTCGCTTTTTCAATCGCTGTGATATCAGCGATTGGCTCGGGCGTTCGCTGCGGAGCAGCTCACCCAACTGAGCTATTCACGCTTGTCTGAAAGGGCTACCCCTCTCAACGGCTGCGTATTCTACGGAATCGACCGTTTCCGTCAACCACTTTTTTGATCTTTTTTCTCGCCCAGCGATTCCAGGTAAGACGAGAGGGAATCGGATTCCGTCGACGCCGCATCAGCAGCGGCCGTGTTTGTCACATCGGCGGCGTCGCTCGTCAGCGATGAAGAGAAAGGTTCCGACACTTCGCTGCTCTCTGCGGTTTCGTCGGCGGAAGAATCGGTCGCGATCGTGCTGGAATCCGTTGCTGCCCCGGACGTGCCGGAGTCCGTGGACGCCGTGGCATCCTCCGTGGCGGACGCCGTTCCCGAGTTGGCCACCGGAATCATTTTCTGGGCCATGTCGAGAATGAGGGTTTCCCCGAGCAAACTCACGGCTTGGCCACTGTTCTCTTCGCTAAGCCCGGAGAAGCTGCTGGCCGTGTTTTGTATGGCCTGATTCAGAACCTGCTGAAATCCCCCTGAGGCCTCACCGCTGTCCGTCGCCGTTGTCGTGCTGGATTCTGACGTTGACGCCGATCCGGTCAGCCCTGAAATCAAGTTACCCAGTTCCATCGCTGTTACTCCCACAAATCGTCCAGTTGCACCAGATCGCGAATTCGTATGCTGCCGGGGACCTGCCCTTCGACCGGTGCGAGCGTGCTGTGATCCGGATAGACATGGACCACCTCAAAGGTCGCCCCAGAGTCGCTGAAGCTCGCGTAGCCGGCCCCCTCAGCATCCGTAAAGTTGTCCTGATAAAGAACCTTGAACAAAGCCCCGGTCTGAATCCCCTGCCGCGCCCCGATGGCCACATCCAGGCGATTGGGGCGCACCCGGATGACCCGGGTCTTGGGCCGCCCGCAGGCGACTGCATCGGCCATGTCTCCCACGGCGGTGTGCATGAGCCGGCTGATTTCGAGGCCATACGGGGAGGCCCAGAGCCGGTCGCTATCGGCGCCGACTCGATCGGTCGGGGCAAACGGCCAATACGTGCGGGTGGCGTAACGCCGGGTCAGAATAGGATCGCCGGAGAGGCCGTCGACCAGACTCAGGGTCATCGCAAACTCCCGCACCAGATCGTCATCGTTGCGGCCCAGGGTCAGGTTATTGATCCGACCAAAGACCACCAGTTGGCTGTGATGGTGATCCGCCAGGTACTCGACCTGACGCCGACTGTCTTCCCGCCAATGCTGGCTGTCCAGCGCCACCGGACCGCTCAGGACATGAGTCACCAGGAAATCGGCCCGGGCCGACCTGAACGCCGCCAGAAGTCGCGAGGATGCAGCCTCCGGCATTCGCTCCAGGCCACCCCAGGCCGCCTGGTCCGGCGCATCCTGGGCCAGAGGTGCCAGCACCACAGCCTTACTGACCAGATCGTGCCCACAGACCTTTCCGGGTTGAGTGATGTTCGCCCGAATACGAATCGTGACCCGGTCGGACGCCACGCCCTCTTCCAGAACCTGGACATCGCCGACATGACCGCTGTCCGCGGTACGGTAGGTCACGCCACCGCTCAAGGGCTGGGATTCGACGCCAACATCTTTCACCAGGGACACGGAAGCCCCGGCGGCGATCAGCGCGCTGCGTAGCGCTTCCCGGCCAGCGCTTTCATAGGCGCTGCCCCGATCGCTGCCCAATACCGGAGCCTCACCCTCGCCTTCATACCAGTCGGCCCGTGCTCCGGTCGTCATCAGCGCCAGAAGCAACAGGCGTATCAGTACCACCATTTGTGTCGGACTGCTCCGGTGGTGCCCTGGCTGATTCCCTGTAACTCAGGCAGCGTTGACGTATCCAGTGACAGCTTGGTGGTATAGAACTTGCCGTCGATACCGTGGGTGACCTCCACAGCGCCACGAACCAGGCCATCCACCTTGGCATCCATTCGTTTATCGCTGACGGCGTCATCCTCCACATCCGAACGCAGGCGCACCTGCTGCCCGTAGATCTGCTCCGCCAGATGGCGATAGGCATCCATGCGCGACGCTTCCATCGCCTGCATCAGCTTTTCTTCGTAACTGGGACCGGGTTGGGTATTGATTGGTGCATAGCCCTCAGCTTCGAGCACCAGGGGCATGACGCCATTAGGATTCATCATGTTGTACCGAAAGGACATTTCCGTACTGCAGCCTGTCAGCAGGATTGAAACGAGCACCCAGTTGGCCATCCGCATCAGAAGGGCCAAATGTCTGGATCATTGAGTTTGTCGGCAAACCATCCCTGACGCTGACTGTTTGCCAGCGATCCGGTGCCGGAGTATTCGATCCTCGCGTTGGCGATTTTCGACGACTTGATGGTGTTATCCGGCCCCACATCCTTGGCGCGAATAACGCCCGTCAGGCGGATATACTCCTTGCCGTTGTTGATCAGCATCCACTTGTCGCCGCGCACCAGGAGGTTGTTGTTACGCATGACCTTCATCACCGCCACAGTCAGTTCGCCCTGGAAGCCGTTGCTCTGGGTGGCCGATCCGTCGCCCTCGAACTTCTGTTGCTGATCCACGTTCAACTTGACCTCATTGCCCCCGATTTCCAGGTTGCCGCCCGGCACCCCGATTGGGTCGAGATTGAATTCACTGGTCTTCTTGAGACTGGTCGAGCCTTTCTTGGTGGCTTTGGTCGACTCCTGCAACTCGACCGAGATGATATCGCCCACCTGAAAGTGAGAACGCTCGACATACAGACTCGGAGTCTGGCCGGGAACGTAAATCGACCCGGTCGGGGCGGCATCCATCGGCACCGCGCCCGGCTCCGACGTGGCAAAGTAGGGATCATCCGGATCCGGATCATCCAGTTGACCCAGCGGATCGCCGGGTTGGGGCATGGTGCTTGACTCATTGACGGCTGCGCAGCCGCAGAGCCACAGCGGAAGGCTCAGACAGGCAATGACCAGATAACGAGGCACACGCACTCCAATGTGGGACGAATGGAACACAACTCTCTGAATGATAGGGATCTGGACGTTTCGTGCGGTTAAGCCAGTGTAAAGTTTTTGAAAAACCCGGGTTTACACAGGACAGTGCAGCGGCCAATACCGATAATGGCGTTGCTGTAGCAAGGGGTAAGCCGCCAATGAAGAATGTTCTGCTGATCGATGACGACTGCGATCTCACCGCCATGCTGGCGAACTTCCTGTCGAGCGAAGGGTTCAAGGTAAAGGCTGTTCATACCGGCGAAGAGGGCGAGGCCGAAATATTCACCGGCCATTACGATATTGTCGTACTGGACATCATGCTCCCCACCATTACCGGCATCGAAATTCTGCGGCGCGTACGCGCTCGCAGCGATATTCCGGTGCTGCTCCTGACAGCCCGGGGCGATAATGTCGACCGCATTGCCGGCCTGGATCTCGGCGCTGACGACTATGTGCCCAAACCCAGCTCACCGGGCGAACTGGTGGCCCGCTTGCGCGCCATCCTGCGCCGAACCGGCCGCGACCAGAACACCGGCACCGACCGTGCGGCGATCAAGGCCGGTCGACTCACGGTCTGGCCGGCACGACGCAAGATCGAATGGCAGGGCCAGCCGCTCAACCTGACCAATACAGAATTCAATCTGCTGGAAGAGCTGGCCAGCCAGGCCGGCCGGCTGGTGAGCAAGGATGACCTCTCCAGTAATGCGCTGGGGCGCCCCCTCACCCGTTTCGATCGGCGCATCGATGTCCACATCAGCAGCATCCGCCAGAAACTGGGGCAACGGGATGACGGAGACTCCTGGATACAGACCGTACGCGGACAGGGCTATGTGCTGGTGACCGAATGAAGCCCAGCCGTCTGTTCTGGAAACTGGTGCTGGCCTTCTGGCTGGCGCTGACGCTGTCTTTTTTCGTCGGGGCCGTGGTGATGCACCTGAGCAATCCCGACCACCCGACACCCGAAATGATGGATACCCTGATGGTGGTCCATCAATCCCAGCGCATCATCGAAACCGAAGGCTATGAGGCCGCCCTGCCCCTGTTGCGAACGCGCCAGCATGCCGACGACATCACCCTGGGATTGCTCGACGATAGCGGACACCTCATCGCTGGCACCCGGCCTGACACAATCCAATCTACATTCACTGCCGTCGACAACCTCGGCCGTCACTACCGGTTGGTGGCCGATCACCCGCTGAAGATGCAGCATCCGCCACGCCCCACCGCCCTGGTGCCGATGGGCATCGGCGCCATCATCAGCATCCTGTTCAGTCTCTTCCTGGCCTGGTACCTGTCCGGCCCCCTGAATCACATCAGTCAGGGCTTGCGCTCCGTTGGCGCCGGGGAACTGTCCACGCGCATCCAGCCGCTGATGGGCCGTCGCCGTGACGAGATTGTGGCATTGGGTAACGACTTCGACCGGATGGCCAGCCAGTTGCAGCACCTGATGGATGAACGCAAGCAGTTTCTCCACGATATTTCCCATGAGCTGCGCTCGCCGCTCACGCGGTTGCGGGTCGCCATCGGCCTGCTTTCCCGGTCGCCGGAGATGCAGCCGGAGATGCTGCAACGGATTGACCGGGAGTCGGAACGGCTGGATCGGCTGATCGAGGAGCTACTGACGTTGTCGCATCTGGAAGCGGGCATCGACGACATCGCTTCGGAGCGTGTCGACTTGATCGAATTGCTGAACGTGATTGCCGAAGACGCCGGTTTCGAAGCCAGCACCAAAGACGCAACGGTTTCGCTGGAATATGACGGTCCCTTCGTGACAACCGTCAGTGGTGAACTGCTGTGTCGCGCGTTCGAGAACGTGATTCGCAATGCGGTGCGGTTTACGGCCCCCGGCACGGCTGTCCGCATTGTGACCTGGATTGATCCGGCCGATGATCAGCTGCATGCGCAAATCTGCGACAGTGGCCCGGGCGTTTCCGATGAGTGGCTGGAGCGGATTTTCGAGCCCTTCCAACGCGGGCCCGAGGTGGGAACCGGCTCGGGTGCGGGCCTCGGGCTAGCCATCGCACGCCGTGCCATTGTTATGCATGGCGGTCACATTTCCGCAGGCCATGCTCCCGGTGGCGGCCTTTGTGTCACCATCACCCTGCCGCGCGTGCGGGAAGACAGGCAGGCAAAGCCAACAACACAATGGACCGATCAGCCGACGACTGAAAGTGGCTAGTAAAGCGTGCCGTTCAGGTTGCCAGTCTCTGGCGCTGTGACGTCGCCGCCCGTTGGCGCCACGCCCATTAACATCCCAATGACCCGTTGCAGCGTTTCTTCCACGAAACTGCTGCTGAACCGCTCACGGAACAGCAGGCCATCGTACCCCATCCCCGACACCACACTGATCAGGAGCGCGGCGTCCCGGCGAGGGTGATGCGTTCCCAAGCGTTTCATGATGGATTCGACGCCGTCCAGCCAGGCTTTGCGATATTCCTGGGCCAGCGGCTCCAGCCCCGGCTCCCGCATGGCTTCCGCCAGGAACGCCTGTTCGGTCAGGACCGAAGACGTGTTGTCCCGGATCTGCTGCACGAAATACCGGGCAATATAGGTCGCCAGCTCAGCCGCCAGGCGTTCCCGCCCCTGCAGGCTGTGCAGACTGCCCCGCACAAGGGCGCGGTCTATGAGGCCGTTGAGCCCACTATAGAAAGCCTCCAGTTCGCGATTCGCCTTTTCTGCGAACAGCATGAAGGCGTCCTGGATGAGTTCTTCGATGTCCTTGAAATAATACGTTGTCGAGGCCAGGGGCACGTCCGCCAGTTTGGCAACCGGTCGATGCTTGATCCCCCTCACGCCCTCATGGGCGGCTATTTCCAGCGCTGCCTCCAGAATCTTGCGCCGACGGGTTTCACTTTTGGCACGCGCGGCCTTCCGACCGTGGTAGTGAATGGATTCCTGCAACGCCCCGCCGACAACAGACTCAGCACCCGGCTTGTCGTCCGTCATCACTCTGTTCCGTTCTTGCTTGTTGACTCCAGGGCCATTTTTCTTTTTTTGTGCATGCCCTGTTGATTGGATTATAGGGTAGCGTCCTGCCGGTGTTGTACGAACTGGAGACCGTTAACGATTTATTAAAGGCAACCCCATCGGCGGATGCGTGTTCCTACCACCCTATTCTGACGAAAAAATCGACAGAAAATAGTGACCGGGATCATTATTGACCGAATCGCTGCCCGCCGTCGGCCAGGTAAGCCACCTCCGCCTCTGTGGAATGGCGCCCCAACAACGCGTTTCGATGGGGAAAACGGCCAAATTTGGCGATGAGATCCCGGTGCTGGCTGGCCGATTGATAGAAAGAAGACAAAACATCCCGCAGGCGACCGTCCGCCGTTGCCATCAGTTGTTCGTACAGCGCCACGCCTTTTTCCTGATCCGCCAGCTTTTCCGAATGCTGCAACGGCATCAGGAAAAAGCCCCGCTGGATCAACGGCAGCTGCACGTCCAATCCCTTGTCCAGTCCCTCCAGGCAGCACCGACGAGCGAGGGCGTCATTGTCGAACGCCATGGCCCGGCCCCGATGGATGTTGCGTGAGAACTGGTCCAGCAACAGGATTTCCGCCAATGCGCCCGTCGCATCGCTGCGCCACTCCGACAGGCCCTCCTCGGAGGCCACCAGCACCAGGGGCAGGAACCGGCGCCGGATTTCCCAATCGAACGATCGACTGGACTTGAACCAGCGTTCACGATGGTGGGCATCGGGCAGACCGTCCCGATCGAGCTCACCGAACCAGAAATAAATGACTTCCTGCGCTGACAGCATCTTCATCCTCCCTACGACGCTTACCCTGCCCACATGCTCCAATCCGGCATACTATACGTAGAGCATGGGTAAACGTCAGTTCGGGGCCCTCAAGGCCATCCATCTCATTTTACCAAGGAGTGACCCGCAGAATGTCAGATCACCGCGTCCTATTGCTCGCCCATGGAAGCAGCGATCCCCAATGGTGCCGAACCTTTGAAAAACTGGCCGCGCCGAGTCTGGCGTCCGTGCCCGATTCAGCCATTGCCTATATGGAACTGAGCGAGCCGTCGCTGGATGACGAAGTCGCACGGGCCGCGCAGGACGGTGTGGCCCGGGTGACGGTGTTGCCGTTGTTCCTCGCTGCGGGCCGCCACCTTCGCAAAGACGTGCCCGCCATGCTGGACCGCCTGGCAAGCGAACACCGGGTTGAAATCAGCCTGGCAAGCCCCGTGGGCGAGCATCCTTTACTGGGGGATGCCATTCGCCATATCGTGGAAGAGACCCTCACACAGACATCGTCCCACTAACGCTGGAGTCACCAAAGATGACGCAGCACATCCTGATCACCGGCGGAACCGGCTTTATCGGGCAGCGGTTGTGTCCCGAACTGCTGAAACGGGGTTACCGTCTTACGGTATACAGCCGCAAATCCGACGATGACGTCCGCGCCCTCTGCGGTCGGGTCGAGTCTCTCCACGATCTGGCCGACATTCCTCGCCTCGATGCCATCGACGCCGTCATCAACCTGGCCGGTGAAGGTCTTGCCAATGCCCGCTGGACCGACAAGCGCAAGCGCATCCTGCGGGAGAGCCGGATTGACCTGACACGGTCGCTGGTCGATGCCCTCACTCAGCGCGAGCAACAGCCCGGCGTCTTTGTTTCAGGCTCCGCCATCGGTTACTACGGCAGCCACGGCGGGGAACCGGTGACCGAAGATGCGCCGGTAAACGACGACTTTGCCCACCGACTCTGTGCCGACTGGGAAGCGGAGGCCCGCCGGGCCGAAGAACTGGGCAGCCGGGTCTGCCTGTCCCGAACTGGCGTCGTTCTGGGTCCGGATGGTGGCATGCTGGACCGTCTGTTGTTGCCTTTCCGACTGGGTCTCGGCGGCCGCCTCGGCGATGGCCGGCAGTACCTGTCCTGGGTCCACCGCGACGACGTGGTGAATGCCCTGATCTGGATGCTGCAAACCCCGGACGCCAGCGGCGCCTACAACGTGGTCAGCCCACACCCGGTCACCAACCGGGCATTCACCCGAACGCTGGGCCAGGTTCTACATCGTCCAACCCCCTTCCCCATTCCGGCGTTTGTCTTGCGTACGGCATTGGGCGAGTTGTCCGCCATGCTTCTCGAAGGCCAGCGCGTTATGCCCGCCAGGCTACAGCAGGCAGGATTCGGCTTTACTCACCCCAATCTGGAGGAAGCCCTGAGCAGCATTATCGATTAATGGCGGTTGTCGGCGAGATTGCGCGACACCTCACATCAGCATGGCAGGGGCTCTGGTAGCCTCATCGTATCCGTATCAAAGCTGGTTGTTACATGCGTTGCACCGTTCCCCTGTTGGCGCTCACCGCCATTCTGCTCCTGCCAGAGGCCGCTTTGGCGAGCCCTCGCGGAGCGCAGAGCTTTGAAACCTGCAGCATGGTCACCAGCGAGTACATTACCGTTCTGCAGCTGATTCGCCAGGGCTTCACTGGACAGCAGTTGACCGATAACTTACCCGGGCTGGACAAGCCGGGGGCTGAGCGCGTCCGTCTATTGGAAAAGGCCGTGAAAGACGAGGGTCTGGAGGAGACCTTTTCAGCGGTCAATGCCGAGTTCGCCCGTTGCAGCAAACGGGTCTACCAGCGCCGGGGAAAACCGGAACCAGACAGCCGCGAAGGCCATTTCTACTTCTGCGCCGGCGAGAACAAGTTACGCTACGAAATCCTGATGGCTGCGATCCTGGATGCGGATATCGATGCCGTCCTCGGGCAGGTTCCGGCCAGTCGTGAACGGATCACCCGGGCGATCTTCAAACTGCAGGCCAACCAGGGCCCACTGGCCGCCTTCGACGCCATCGGGGACGAACTCAAGTACTGTCTGAATGGGACCAGCTAACGACTCAAACTTTTTTCCAAAAAACGTTTGACAGCGCCGGGGGCCTTACTTAATATACGCGCCACCTCGACGAGGCAAGCTTTTCAAGCAGATGCGTCCCCTTCGTCTAGTGGCCTAGGACTCCGCCCTTTCACGGCGGCAACAGGGGTTCGAACCCCCTAGGGGACGCCATTTTCTCTCCCTCCCGTTTCCGGGAAAGCCAACATCACCCCAACTTTGACAACATCCTGTCCGGGGCGATGAATTCCAGATCCTGAGCCAACGCAACGCCTTCACAGGTCAGTTTCCCCTGCGCGACATTCAGGCCAGGCAGAAAGCCCGCATCTCCCTGCAGTGCCTGGCGTACTCCCTGATCCGCGAGTTTCACGACATAAGGCAGCGTGGCATTGGTCAGCGCCAGCGTCGACGTTCTCGCCACAGCCCCGGGCATGTTGGCAACGCAGTAATGCACGACACCGTCCACCACATAGGTGGGATCATCATGGGTCGTCGGATGGGACGTTTCCGCACAACCGCCCTGGTCAATCGCCACATCCACCAGCGCCGAGCCATCCGGCATGACACCCAGCAGATCCCGCGTGATCAGCCGTGGCGCCGACGCGCCGGGGATAAGAACAGCACCAACCACCAGATCCGCTTCCGCAAGCACCGTTTCGATCGCGTCCCGTGTCGAGTAAAGGGTGGTGATCAGCCCCCGGTAGTGCTGATCCAACTCACGGAGCACGGGGACCGACCGGTCCAACACGGTCACCCGGGCGCCAAGCCCAACGGCCAACTGCGCCGCATTGCGACCAACCACACCGCCGCCGATCACCACCACGTTGCCGGGGTGGACGCCGGGCACCCCGGAGAGCAGGACACCGCGCCCGCCACGCACTTTCTCCAGTGCCTGCGCCCCCGCCTGAATGGCCAGCCGACCAGCGACTTCGGACATGGGCGCCAACAACGGCAGGCTGCCGTGGCGGTCGGTGACGGTTTCATAGGCGATGCAGGTGGCTCCGGATGCCAGTAGATCCTGCGTCTGATCCGGATCCGGCGCCAGGTGCAGGAAAGTGAACAGAACGTGGTGGGGTTTCAGCAGCGCCCGCTCCTGGGCCTGGGGCTCCTTCACCTTGATCAGTAACGACGCCCCTTCGAAAACCGTTTCGGCGTCGGGAACGATACGGGCTCCGGCCCGCTCGTACAGGTCGTCCGAAAACCCGGACCCGTCGCCGGCCCCCTGCTGGACCAGCACATCGTGACCGTGTTCAGTGAGCTCGCGAGCCCCGGCGGGCGTGAGCCCGACCCTGTATTCGTGGTTCTTGATTTCCTTGAGTACGCCGACCGTTGTCATCACACCCTCCCGAATGCACCGTGAATGGGTCGCTGAAAAAGGTTTCTTCAGTATAGGAGAGACAGGGAATTCCGCAGAACGCCATAACCCTCTGTCATTAAAGAATGAATCCTGCTTCGCTCAATGAAACAGAGCGTATTGCGGCCAATCCATCGACAAGGGGGTAACAATGAACAGAATATGAACAATGAACACCCGTTCATCTCTCAACTTTTGCAAAATCACACAGTTAATTGATGAAGCCCAAGGGCATTCAAGAAAATCAACTGCTATAGTCCTTTATGGAAAGCACCTCTGTTTCAAGCTGATCGGCTGAGCGCAGAAGCTGTACCGCCCCTATCCAACGGCACGCTTTTCCGGCGGGACCGAGACTATGTATTTGATGACTTCGACAACATGTCAAACCTGTCGACGAGACTAAGCCAATTCAAGACCAGTTCGCCGCTGTCATTCCGGTTGCTGGCGTATATCCTGCTATTCAGCTCTCTGTTCACGCTGTTTGCTTCGGCGATTCAGGTGTACACCGATTTCCGCAAGGACGTGTCCCTGGTCGACGAACGTATGTCCGTCATCGAAACCAGTTACGCCAGCAGCCTGTCGCGCAGTTTGTGGGCCCTGGACCAGAAGCTTCTGCAGGTGCAGATGGAAGGCATCCTCAGTCTTCCGGATATCGTCCACCTGCGCCTGAAAATCTACCCTGACTCCGAAGTGGTGATGGGAGAAGTCCCCAGGGAAACCTCCACCATGACCCGCACGTTCGTGCTGACTCATGAAGGGGACGAGCTGTACAAGCTGGGTGAGCTGACCATTACCGCCAGTCTGGCCGATATTTATCAGGACCTGCGCCGAAAGGTGCTGGTTATCCTGACCACCCAATTCTTCAAGACCTTCTTCATTTCGGTGCTGATCATCTGGGTCTTCCAGTACTTCGTGACGCGCCACCTGACCACCATGGCCCAGTACGCCCGCAGCTTCTCGTTGCGGAACCTGCAGCAACCGCTGGCACTGGACCGTCCGGACACGGAGGTCAACCGTCGCGACGAGCTGTCCCAGGTGGTGGATGCCTTCAATCAAATGCGCGAGCGATTGAATGAAGACATGCAACGTCAGGAAGAGGATGCCTCCGAGATCCGAAAGCTGTCACTGGCTATTGAGCAGAGCCCGTCCTCGGTCATCATCTGTGACCGGCACTGGCACATTGAATTTGCCAACCACAAATTCTCCCAGCTGACCGGTTTCACGCTCGGGGAAATTCGCGGCAAGCACCCGGGCATGCTGACCAGCGATACGTTCTCCCAGAGGGAAAACCAGCAGCTCTGGCAAAACGTTCGACTGCAGGTCCAACGCGTTGGTGTCTGGCAGGGGGAAATCAACAGCGCCCGCCGCAGCGGCGAGCGCTTCTGGGAACAGGTGATCGTTACGCCGATCAAGGACGTGGACGGCAACCCGACCCACTACCTGATCCTCGGCGAAGACATCAGCATCCGCAAACGCTACGAACAGCAGCTGCTGCGCCAGGCCAACTATGACATTCTCACCGGCCTGCCCAACCGGATGCTGGCGCTGGATCGCCTCAAACTGGCCTTGGCCCAGGCCCGCCGTGAAGAAACCCTCGTCGGGGTGATGTTCCTCGACCTGGACAACTTCAAGCACATCAACGACACCATGGGTCACGAAGCCGGGGACAACCTGCTGATCGAGGCCTCCCGCCGTATCTCCAGCTGCCTGCGGGGCACCAGTACCGTGGCCCGTCTGGGCGGCGACGAATTCCTGGTCATCCTGCCGGGGCTTCACGAGCCTGACGCGACCGAACAGGTGGGTGACCGCATCCTGCAGACCTTCGCCCCACCCTTCCAGTTGAATGGCCAGGAAGTGTTTGTCAGCACCAGTATCGGCATCGCCATTTACCCCACCGATTCCGACAACAGTGGCAACCTGCTGCAGCACGCCGACGCGGCTATGTACCAGGCCAAGAGCAAGGGCAAGAGTGCCTATGAACGGTTTGCCCCGGAGATGAAGGAAGTCTCCCACGAGCGGTTGCAGATCGAATCCCGCCTGCGCCGGGCGCTGGAACTGGATGAATTCGAACTTTACTTCCAGCCCATCGTGGAAACCGCCTCCGGCCAGTTGATCGGCGCGGAAGCCCTGATCCGCTGGAACAGCCCCACCATGGGCCTCATGATGCCGGATAAGTTCATTCCGCTGGCGGAAGAAACCGGCCTGATTATCCCCATCGGCGAGTGGGTGATTCAGCAGGCCTGTGCGGCTGCACGACAATGGCACGAGACCACGGGGCTGAAACTCAGCATCGCCGTCAACGTGTCACCACGACAGTTCCGCGACCCTTCATTCGTGGACGCGGTCAGCCGTGCGGTGTCGGAACAGCGACTGGATCCGGCCTGCCTCGAGTTGGAGATCACCGAACGACTGATTCTGGATAACACCATCGAAACGGCCGACATCCTGCGGCGCCTGGACGAGATGGGGGTGCGCCTCTCCGTCGATGACTTCGGCACGGGTTACTCCGCCCTGAGCTACCTGAAGTCCTACCCCTTCGACACGCTGAAGATCGACAAGTCGTTTATTCGGGACGTCATGATCGAGCCGGGGGATGCCGCGCTGGTCCGCGCGATTATCAACATGGCCCACAGCCTCGAACTGCAGGTGATTGCCGAAGGGGTGGAAGAAGAGGCCCAGACCCACTTCCTCAAGGCGCAGGGCTGCGACTACGCACAGGGCTACTTCTACAGCCGCCCGGCTTCCGCCGACTCGTTCGTGGAATGGATCCGCAACAACCACCGGGCATCCTGCACTTAGAACCCCCACGGCCAACGCAAACAAAAAAGGCGCCGGATTCGAGAGAGTCTCGAAACGGCGCCTTTTTTCGCGTTCGGAATCGCTTTCTGACGGGCTCGCAGCCTAGCGCGACTTCTTGCTCTTCTGCTTCTTCTTCGTCTTGCGAACGTGTTGCATCATGCGCTTTTTCTTCGCCTGTTGGCGTGGCGTGAGACGGTTCACCCGACCGGCAAACGGGTTCTCACTGGAACGGAATTCAAAGCGGATCGGCGCCCCCCGCACGTCCAGGACGCGGCGGAAGGTATTCTCCAGATAACGCTTGTAAGCATTCGGCAAGGCATCGGTCTGGTTGCCGTGCACCACCACCAGCGGCGGGTTGGAGCCGCCCTGGTGAGCGTAGCGCAATTTGATGCGACGTCCGTTGACCAGCGGCGGCTGGTGCTGGGTCAGCGCGTCTTCCAGGATGGCCGTCAGACGATTGGTCGGCCACTTGGCCATGGCCGACTCGTAGCACTCACCGATGGAATCGTACATCACGCCCACACCCGAGCCGTGCAAGGCCGAAATGTAGTGCTTGTCGGCGTAATCCAGGAACTCCAGGCGGCGGGCCAACTGCTCCTTGACGCGACCGCGCTGCTCGCCGTCCATCCCGTCCCACTTGTTGACGGCGATCACCAGCGAGCGGCCGGCATCCAGTACAAATCCGATCAGGTGCAGATCCTGGTCAACCAGCCCCTCCCGGGCATCGATCACCAGAATCACCACATGGGAATCTTCGATCGCCTGCAGCGTCTTGATGATGGAGAACTTTTCCACCGTCTCCCGGACGCTCTTGCGCCGGCGCACACCGGCCGTGTCGATCAGCGTGTACTCCTGACCCTGGCGCTCATAGGGAATGTAGACGCTGTCCCGGGTCGTGCCCGGCATGTCGTAGACCACCACCCGCTCTTCGCCGAGCATCCGGTTGACCAGCGTGGATTTACCCACGTTGGGCCGTCCGACCACACCAATGCGAATCCCCGGATAGCGCTCGGCGCTGTCTTCCTCGACCTCTTCCGCTGAAGGCAAGAGATCCTCCAGCATGGAGCGAATGCCACGATTGTGGGAGGCCGCAATCAGATAGACCGACTCAAACCCCAGCTGATAGAACTCGGAGGCTGCCACATCCGGATCCTGGCCGTCGGTCTTGTTGACCACCAGGTGGGCAGGCTTGCCGGAACGCCGCAGCTGGTTGGCAATCAACTCGTCGCCGGACGTCAGGCCGGCACGGCCGTCCACCAGGAACAGCACGATGTCCGCCTCTTCCACGGCGAGCATGGACTGGCGCGCCATTTCCGCATCAATGCCCTCTTCGTCCCCGGTCAGGCCACCGGTGTCGATCACGATAAAGCGCTGGCCTTCGTACTGGCCCTCGCCGTACTTGCGATCGCGGGTCAGGCCGGCAAAGTCGGCCACCAACGCATCCCGGGTGCGGGTCATCTGGTTGAACAGGGTCGATTTGCCCACGTTGGGGCGTCCAACCAGGGCGATTACAGGGGTCATAGAGCGTTCGTCAGTCAGAAAGTGGAATCCCGGCCGTGCACAGCCGGGATCGGATTCAGTCGGATTCGCGCAGCTTGAAGGCTGCCAGTTCACCACTGTTGCCGTAAATATAGATCAGGTCACCGTCAACGATCATCGGCACACGCAATCCGTCGTCGTCCACTTGCAGCTGGCCCTGCAGAGAGCCGTCCAACTGCGAGAGGATATGCACATAGCCTTCAAAGTCGCCAGTCAGCAGGTAGCCATCCAAAGAGGCCAGACCGGTGGTCTGCCGCCATTCCAGTTTATCCTGCGACCAGATTTCCTTACGGTTGAACAGACTATACGCACTGATCACGCCGTTCGATCCGGAAATGTACAGGTTGCCATAGTCCAGGGTTGGTGACTGGAAGCTGCTGGCCGCCCGTTTCCAGATTTCCTGGCCGGTGCGCATATCCACCGCGGCCACGTTACCTTTGTAACCTGTCACATAGGCTACGCCGTCGCGCACCACCGGTGTACCATCCACGTCAACCAGGCGTTCAAGCTCCGTCCGGCCACTGGGTTCACCGACGGAATACTGCCATATCGGCTGACCGGTATCGGTCAGCAGGGCGTACAGTTGGCCACTTGAAAAGGCGACCAGGGTGACTTCCGAGCCGACCCAGGGAGTCGCGGTACCCCGGAAACTGAGAACCGGGATAACGCCATCGTACTGCCATTTCTTTTCCCCGGTATCGGCATCGTAGGCCAGTGCCTTGCCGTCGATGGTCTGGACGACCACCACCGAGCCGTTGGACTGCGGCGGCGCCAGGATCTCGCTGGGCAGCTTGACCGACCAGACCTCTTCGCCTTTCTTTTCCCGGGACAGCGCCAGCAACTCACCCTTGCGTGAGCCCACATAGAGATGATCGGCATCCGCACCAACCCCGGCCAGGATGGGGCGCTCCAGGTCCGTTTCCCAGTTGTAGTCGCCGTTTTGCGGGTTCAGGGAGACCAGCTCACCATCACTGGAGACCGCGAACAGTTCCCCATAGGAAAGCACTGGCTGAAGGAACAGCAGCTGCTCGTCATCACCGTCGCCGACGGAGGTATCCCAGACTTCATCCAGCCAGACGCTGCTTTCAATCTCAGGCAGGGGCTTGGGCTGCTCGAACGTGTCGTTGGAGCTGCATCCAGCCAGCAGCCCCGCCAGGCCGACACCGATCAGGCACTGGCGAACAAGGCGCAGGCGCCGCATCAAGCATCCTCCCCAACGGCCATGTCGGCCATCTTCAGCTTGAGCAGCGGGCTCGGCGCACTGCCGGCAGCTTCGCTGGCTGCGGTGTAGGCCTTGCGGGCACCGTCCAGATCGCCCTGGGCGCGCAGGATGTCGCCTTCAAGCTCAGCATAAAGGGCCTTGTAGGCACCCGGATCCTTCACGGAACGCAAGGTTTTCAGGGCGTCGTCCGCCTGGTCCGCTGCGAACTGGGCCTGGGCCAGACGCTCACCGATCATGATCTTGAGCGGGCCTTCCGCCGCGTGTTCGCGGGCCCATCCAAGCGATTCAGCCGCTGCCTTGGGATCGTTTTTCTCGCTGAACTGGTGCGATGCCAGGATCAGCGAACCATAGACCGCGTAGGCGCTATCACTGTATTCGTCCTGGAGTTCCTTGGTCACGAACTCGATGGTCTTTTCCCGCTCATCACCCGCCTGCTGGTTCAGCGCGCTCAGCAATTGCTGGTACTGGGAACCCGCAGCGCTTCGCTCGGCCGCCTGATGGTTCTGCCAGGCCTGCCAGCCGAAGACGATGGCCAGGGCCGCGCCGATACCAATCAGCAGTGCACTGCCATTCTTCTTCCACCAGTCCTTGATCGCCGCGAGTTGTTCTTCTTCGGTACGCAATTCCACGTCAGTTACTCCGTCAAAACGAAAACGATTGATTCAGTATGTGGGATCAGTCTGCCGCCAGCAGCGCTGTCAGTGTGTCTGCCAGTTCGGACTGGCTGACCGCCTGTTGTTCGCCCTCACTGCGCAGGGGTTTGAGGCTGACGGTTCGGCTCTCGACCTCGTTGTCGCCAATGATCAGCGCGTAACGCGCGCCGCTGCGATCGGCCTTCTTCATCTGGCTCTTGAAGCTGCCGCCGCCGCAATGCAGCACAACCACCTGCTGTGCCATCGATTCCCGCAGCGCTTCGGAGACCTTTAGGGCCTCTGCTTCGCCGGCCTCACCCATGCCCATGACGTATACATCCGCATCGCCGCTGACCGAGGCGGGGACTCGTTCGAGGGTTTCCAGCATCAGCACCAGGCGCTCGATGCCCATGGCAAACCCGACAGCCGGCGTGGGTTTGCCGCCCAGTTGCTCCACAAGCCCATCGTAGCGGCCACCGGCACACACGGTGCCCTGGGCTCCGAGACTGTCGGTCACCCATTCGAAGACGGTCTTGCCGTAGTAATCCAGGCCGCGAACCAGTCGGGAATTCACCGTGTACTCAATACCGGCGAGCTCCAGGCGCTGTTTTAAACCGGCAAAGTGCTCAATGGATGCCTCGTCCAGGTAATCCACCAGATCCGGGGCGTCCTGCAGGATGGCCTGGGTCTCCGGTGCCTTGGAATCCAGGATGCGCAGCGGGTTGGTTTCCAGGCGACGCAGGCTGTCTTCGTCCAGCCGATCCCGATAATTCGACAGATAGTCGACCAACGCCTGGCGATAGGTCTTGCGGGCCTCGCTGGTGCCGATGGAGTTGATCTCCAGCCGCACATGGGGCGCCAGGCCCAATGCTTTCCAGAGACGCGCCGTCAGGATCAGCAATTCGGCATCGATATCGGGTCCGGTCATGCCGAAGCACTCGACCCCGATCTGGTGAAACTGCCGGTAGCGCCCCTTCTGAGGGCGCTCATGCCGGAACATCGGGCCGGTGTACCAGAGCTTGCGGGTCTGGTTGAACAGAAGGCCGTGCTCTTCCGCGGCGCGTACGCAGCCGGCGGTTCCTTCCGGTCGCAATGTCAGGCTGTCGCCGTTGCGATCCGCGAAGGTGTACATTTCCTTCTCGACAATATCGGTCACTTCGCCGATGGACCGCTTGAACAGGTCGGTCTGCTCAACAATCGGCATGCGGATTTCATGATACCCGTAATTGCGCAGCACGCGGCTCACGGTCTGTTCCAGGTACTGCCAGACCGGGGACTGGTCCGGCAGGATATCGTTCATCCCTCGAATTGCTTTGATCTTGGCCAAGGTGCTTTTCCAGTTAATTCGTCTGTCGGCTCGTCGAATACAGTGGGGAACGGACCGGGCCCGTCACCTGACAGGCCGGCGTAGCGGGATCAGACCCGGACCCACTTCTCAGTCATGGGCCCGGGCGATGATGGCGTCGTCCTGCTCTTTGCGGCGTTCGACCTCGTCCCGGATGAGCCTCTCGAGATTATCGACGAGATCTTCGTTATCCAGTTTCTGGTTGGGGCTCCCACCCACGTAAAGCAGGTTACGGGGGCTGCCACCGGTCAGGCCCAGATCCGCCTCTTTGGCTTCGCCGGGACCGTTGACCACGCAACCGATAATGGCCACGTCCAGCGATGTGTTGACGTCTTCCAGTCGGGCTTCCAGGTCATTCATGGTCTGGATGACGTCGAAGTTCTGCCGCGAGCAGCTTGGGCAGGCGACAAAATTAATACCCCGGGCCCGCAAACGCAGGCTCTTGAGGATGTCGTACCCCACCTTCACTTCCTGCACCGGGTCTGCTGCCAGGGAGACCCGAATGGTATCGCCGATACCGTCCATCAGCAGCATGCCCAGGCCGATCGAAGACTTGACGGTTCCGGAGCGAAACCCGCCGGCTTCGGTGATGCCCAGATGGAGCGGCTGTTCGATCTGTGAGGCAATCTGGCGGTAGGCGGCCACGGTCATAAAGACTTCGGAGGCCTTGAGGCTCACCTTGAAGTCCTGGAAATCGTGACGATCCAGGATATCGATGTGACGCATGGCGGATTCCACCAGCGCTTCCGGCGTGGGTTCGCCGTATTTTCTCTGGAGATCTTTTTCCAGGGAGCCGGCATTGACGCCGATCCGGATCGGGATATTGCGATCCTTGGCCGCATCGATCACGGCACGAACCCGGTCTTCGCGACCGATATTGCCCGGGTTGATACGCAGGCAGTCGACCCCGTATTCGGCCACTTTCAGGGCAATACGGTAGTCAAAATGGATGTCCGCCACCAGCGGGACCGAAACCTGTGACCGAATCCTCGAGAACGCTTCGGCGGCGTCCATGGTCGGTACGGAAACACGGACAATATCCGCGCCGGCCTGCTGCAGCGCTTCGATCTGCGCCACCGTGGCGTCGACATCGCAGGTCTCGGTGTTGGTCATGCTCTGGACAGCGATCGGCGCATCGCCACCAACCGGCACGTTGCCGACGTGGATCTGGCGGGACTGACGTCTTTTAATGGGAGATTCGTGTTTCATACTTTCCTGAATCGGTGGTCTGGATCAGTTTCCCAGCGTCAGGGAGACCCGGTTATTGGGCGCTGGATAGCTCGACAGGTCAACGGCGTCACCGTTAAAACTCAGGCTGACGACGTCAACCGCGCCCAGCACCACCTGAAAGGGGCCCTGACCTTCGTATCGTAATGATTCACCGGCGCGCTTGAGGGACGCTACAACTGTCGTCCCCTCTGCATTCTTGACGGATACCCAGCAATCACCGGTGAACGTTGCACTCAGCACATCACCGGCCGCCGCAACCGGCTGATCTTCGACCGGCGGCACCGGCTCAGGTTCACTGACGTCCGGCTCCGCGGTGTCGTTGGTCATTGTATTATCCGCCGGCGCTGCGACGGAACCCTGGTCAACAGGTTCCGGCGACATCGTTTCATCGGCCGGGGTCGATGCCATCTCTGGCTCCTGGGCCTGTTCGTCGGCCTTCGGAGCCGCGGGAGTGGGGGCAGCGCTGTCGGCAGACTCTTCCATAGCGGCTTTCGGCTCGTCGACACTGCCCTGCCCGGCCTCATCAGTCGTTCCGAAGGTGGCTTCCGGGTTGTCGGTGGCTCCGTCATCCGACGCCTGCGAGGTCTCTGCGGCGCCCTCGCCTCCCAGCTTCGGATACAACTCCATTTCCACGACGCGTGTGCCGATCACGGCCACCGCGGCAATCAGCAGAATCCAGATAATCCAGCGGGCGACACGACGCTTCTGCCGCTTTTTGCGTTCGATCGATTCTAGCGGATCTTCCCGGCGCGCCTGTTCGGCTTCCTCGCGCAACGGCTCCAGCTCCATGTCCAGCGTTTCCAACAGGCTTGTCGCGTTCAAACCGACCTGTTCGGCGTAGGCACGGACATAGCCTTTCAGGAAAAGCTCGCTGCCGATCTTGTCGTACTCGCCTTCTTCAATCGCCTGGATCACTGATGGACGAAGATGCTGACTGTCTGCGACGTCGGCCACGGTAATGCCCTTGGCTTCTCGTGCCCGACGCAGCTGATGCCCGACCTCTCCGGTCAGCGGCGCTGCCTCCGGTTGTTCCTGGGTATCATCATTAATCATTCGAAATCAGTGCTCTATACTGTTTGAGTTGTTCCGATTTTGGGTATTGCTTGCGCAGAAGTAAAGCCAGGCTGGCCTCACGGTTCTCATCGCCAAAATGATGCGCCAGGCGAAGCCCCGTCAGCAGGCTTTCCGGCGAGTGCTTCAGGTTGGGATTATGTTGCATCATCCCAACCAGTTGATTGTAGTAGTGCTCTGCGGATGCGTAATCGCCCTCGTTCACCAGCGATGTGGACAATGCCAGCAAATAGTTCGCATTTCCCCGGCTCAGGCCAACGGCTCGCTTGTAGCTCGCCGTCGCATCCTCGAAATCGCCCAGCTCATCCTGGGTCCGTCCCAGGTTGTAGAAAACCGAGCCGCGATCGTCGTATTCGGTATCCTTGGACGCCCGGGTGAACTGCGTTTCAGCGTCCTTGTAACGCCCCTGGTTGTAGAGGAAAGCCCCGTAGAAAACACGCCCACGCGTGTAGTTGCTATCACTGTCCAGGGCATTGAGGAAGGATTTTTCCGCCAGATCCGGTTCGCCTTCGGTCTGGTAGATCAGTCCCATGCCAGCCAGGGCACTCGGGCTGTCGGGGTTAATCTGAAGGGCCCGCTCCAGGTGGTCCCGGGCGCGGTCATAGTTGCCCTGCCCAATGTAAGCCATCCCCAGCTTGACGTAGTTCTCTTCCGCCTTCTGCTTATTCGCCTCCCTCGCAAACGGGCTGTCCGTCGTCGTGACACAGCCGGAAAGCGCCAGAAAACCCAGTACCACAAGCACTCTGACAACACAGACAGACAGACCAGGGACTTTCACGCTAAACAGATCC
Source organism: Marinobacter mangrovi (assembly GCF_016798325.1). Lineage (GTDB taxonomy): Bacteria > Pseudomonadota > Gammaproteobacteria > Pseudomonadales > Oleiphilaceae > Marinobacter_A > Marinobacter_A mangrovi. The sequence goes on along the minus strand of NZ_JAERVO010000001.1, from coordinate 597,455 downwards.
TTCTCGTTTTCGTTTTATAGGGGCGAACCATCATGGAGCAACATGGTGAACGGGAATATAACGCTGGCTGCGACGGGTCCGATCCTCAAACTGGCCAACCAGCTGGCCACACGCCGCATCAATATCATCGCCGCGCGTCGTACGCACGGTGGTGACATAACCTGCCTCATTCAGGATGCCCTGGAAGCGCCGTGTCGCCATCGACTTGGGACGCTTGAAGTCGCTTTCCGGGAACGGATTGAACGGAATCAGGTTGATCTTGCAGGGCAGCCCCTTCAGCAGCCGGGTCAGCTCGTGCGCATGCTCAAGGTGATCGTTAACGCCGGCAATGACCGTGTACTCGATCGTGACCTTACGCTTGTCCGGCAAACGAGCCAGATAGCGCCGCGTCGCCGCGAGAAGCTCGGCAATCGGGTACTTCTTGTTGAGCGGAACCAGCTTGTTTCGCAGCTCGTCGTTCGGTGCGTGCAGGGAGATCGCCAATGACACGTCGGTCAGTTCACCCAGACGATCCAGTGCCGGCACCACGCCGGATGTACTCAGCGTCACCCGACGCTTGGAAAGACCGTAAGCGAGGTCCTCCATCATCAGGTTCATCGCATCGACGACGTTGTCGAAGTTCAGCAGCGGTTCGCCCATCCCCATCATCACCACGTTGGTGATCGGCCGATCCCCGGCGGATTCAAACGGCATGAACGAGCGACGCGCCACCCAGACCTGACCGATGATCTCGGCGGCAGACAGATTCCGGTTGAACCCCCGCTTACCGGTAGAGCAGAACGTGCAGTCCAGACTGCAACCGATCTGTGACGAGACGCAGAGAGTGCCGCGCTCGCCATCCGGAATCAGGACGGTTTCGACGCTGTTGCCGCTGTCCATTCGCATGACCCACTTGCGGGTGCCATCCTTCGACGTTTCGTCGTAGACCACTTCCGGCCCACGAATCTCGGCAACTTCCTTAAGTTTTTCACGTAACGCCTTGCTGACGTTAGTCATTTGATCGAAGTCATCCACACCGTGTTGGTGCATCCACTTCAGGATCTGGGTCGCCCGGAATTTCTTCTCGCCCAGCGATTCAAAAAAGGCTTCCAGTTTGGCCTTCGGCAACCCCAGAAGGTTGGTTTTTTCGGCCGGCGATGTCATGGTCATAACCTCGATCAAATAACCCGTCGGGCGGCAGGCCGAAGCCGCCGCCCTCCAATGGAATCAGCCGCGCGGGCAGATCTCATTGTCGTTGAAGAAATAAGCGATTTCACGCTCGGCGGACGCCGGAGAGTCGGAGCCGTGAACCGCATTGGCGTCGATGGAAGACGCGAAATCGGCACGGATGGTGCCCGGATCGGCTTCTTTCGGGTTGGTCGCGCCCATCAGGTCACGGTTCTTGGCGATCGCGCCTTCACCTTCCAGAACCTGAACGACAACAGGGCCAGAGGTCATGAACGCAACCAGATCCGGGAAGAAAGGACGCTCTTTGTGCTCGGCGTAGAAGCCTTCAGCCTGCTCCTGGGTCAGGTGCATCATTTTAGCGGCGACAATGCTCAGTCCGCCTTTTTCAAAGCGGCTGTAGATCTCACCGATGACGTTCTTGGCGACGGCGTCCGGCTTGACGATAGAGAGCGTGCGCTCGTTAGACATGCTAAATCTCCAGTTGGTTATAGGTTAAGGAGCCTCGAAAAACGTCCCGACCATCGATCATGGCCGAAACATTCTCCGAGGCTCCCTAAAAACTAAACGGCGATTATACGCGGGAAGCCGGCGACTGCCTACCGGACCCCCGAACGGGTCCTCTGTCGCTCCCGCAATCGCTCCAGAACCGTGCCAATCTCGCCAACGGCAAAGTCGACTTCCTCTGTGGTCGTGAAACGTCCGAACGAAAACCTCAGTGCGCTGTGAGCCAGCTCATCACTGACACCCAACGCCCGCAGTACATAAGAAGGCTCCAGCGACGCCGAGGCGCAGGCTGAGCCGGATGACACAGCCAGTTCCCGCAAACCGAGCATCAGCGATTCGCCGTCAACACCCTCAAAACTCAGATTGACAATACCCGGCACCGAGAGTTCCGCATCGCCATTCAGACTGACGCCGGCCAGCCGGGTCACGCCGGTAAGGAACTGACCTCTCAGCGCCGTCAGGCGCTCGCGCTCACCACCCAGCTCCTCTCCGGCAATCCGGAACGCCTCTCCCATACCCACGATCTGATGCGTCGGCAGCGTTCCTGAACGCATGCCCCGCTCGTGGCCACCGCCATGGATCTGGGCTTCAATACGGACCGCGGGATCCCGGCGCACGTAGAGAGCACCGACGCCCTTGGGCCCGTAGACCTTGTGCCCGGACAGCGACATCAAGTCCACCGCGGTCGTCGACAAGTCGATGGCCAGCTTACCCGCGGCCTGGGCCGCATCCACGTGAAACAGGACGCCCTGCTCTCGCAGCCAGCGGCCGATCGCACCGACATCGGTAATGACGCCGATTTCGTTGTTCACCCACATCAGGCTGACAAGACAGGTCTCTGGCCGCATCGCCTCTTTCACCTGATCCAGCGTCACATGACCCTGGGCGTCGGGCTGCAGATACGTCAACTGCATCCCCTGGGACTCCAGCCACGCGCACGTGTCCAGGACCGCCTTGTGCTCGATGGCGGAAGTGATGATGTGGCCACCCGGATAGCGGGCAGCGACGCCCTTGATGGCGAGGTTATCGGATTCTGTCGCGCCCGAGGTCCAGACAATTTCGCGCGGGTCGCACCCCAGCAGGTCCGCCACCTGACGCCGCGCCCCTTCAACCGCGGCCTCCGCCTGCCAGCCATAACCGTGGGACCGGGAAGCCGGATTGCCGAACACACCGTCAAGTGTCAGGTGCTCCACCATGCGTTCGGCAACCCGGGGGTCCACCGGCGTGGTCGCCGCATAATCAAGATAGACTGGTTTTTTCATAGCGCTCTGGGATTGAGTGGGACACGGGGTTGTTTCGTTCAGGCCCTGACCACGGGCCGGGACGGGGACGGTCAGACCGGATCGCCCTGCCTCAGGCGTTGGGTATTGATGGTCTCCGCCTGCCGCTGGTTCTGGCGCTCCGCGACCACCTGGATCTCGCGTTTTCGCATCAGGTCAGCCAGACTGATTTCGCTCAGGAACGCGTGAATCTGGTCACTCAGGTCCGACCACAGGTGATGCGTCAGACACTTTTCGCCGTTCTGGCAATCGCCCTTGTTCTGGCAACGGGTGGTATCAAGGGACTCGTTGACCGCATCAACGACTTCCGAGATAAAAACGGTGTCGTACGGTCGACCCAACTGATAGCCGCCGCCAGGGCCTCTGACGCTGACCACCAGCTTGTGGCGGCGAAGCTTGGCAAACAGCTGCTCGAGGTAGGACAGCGAAATATCCTGACGCTGGGAAATATCCGCCAGCGTAACGGGGCCATCCTCGGCGTGCAGCGCAAGGTCCAGCATCGCAGTGACTGCGTAGCGCCCCTTGGTGGTCAGTCGCATGGATTACGGCCTCGAAAGATCGGGAAATGGATTCTACCGACCTGAAAGTATGAATTGACCGACTATTTCAGTCAAGTATTAAGCAGGACGGCAAAACCGCTGCCAGTTCGCGGACTTACCGCCCCACCCGAACTATTCCTTGTCATCTCTGACGCAGTCGAAATCCTCTTCGTCGATCGCTGGCAACGCCCCATTGCGATACTCTTTGTCAACGCGCTGCAGCGCCTTGCACATGCTTTCAATCCGATCATCCACCACATGCATGTGGTCAAGCAGACTGCGAACGGCACGGGCGACCGGATCCGGCATCTCCTCAGTCACGCCATAGGCATCGAAGCCCATACGCTGCTCCATCTCCCGGCGCTTGTCCTTCTCCGCTTCGCTGTCCCGCTTGACGATCACGCGCCCCGGAATACCGACGACAGTGGCATCGGCGGGTACCGCCTTGGTGACCACGGAATTGGAACCGACCTTCGCACGATCCCCCACCTCAAACGGGCCGAGAATCTTGGCGCCGGCGCCGATGACCACACCGTTACCCAGCGTGGGATGGCGCTTGCCCTTATTCCAACTGGTCCCACCCAGGGTCACGCCCTGATAGAGCGTTACGTCATCGCCAATCACAGTGGTTTCGCCAATGACGACCCCCATGCCATGGTCGATAAAGAAGCGTCGACCAATGACGGCACCGGGGTGAATTTCGATGCCGGTCAACCAACGGGCCAGCGTGGAAATGGTCCGCGCCAGCCATTTGAATCCCCGACACCAGAGCGAGTGCGCGACACGATAAAACAGGAGCGCGTGCAGCCCCGGGTAATTGGTGAGCACCTCAAAGGTATTCCGGGCCGCCGGGTCGCGGTGGAATACGCTGCCGACATCTTCACGCAAACGCTCGAACATAGTTTATTCCTGTTCCTGCTCCGCTTCGGGGCGACGATCCGCGCCCCCCGCACTTTTCTGCACGGCCGTCAGGATACCGCGCAGAATGTTGATTTCCATCTGATCCAGATGGGCCCGCTGAAACAGTCGACGCAACCGTGTCATCAACTGCCGCGGGTTTTCCCGGCGATGGAAATCAATATCCACGAGCACGTCTTCAAGGTGCCCGAAAAAGCCTTCCACATCGTTGACCGACGCCGCCTTGATATCCCACCCCTCGTCACCGGGCTGCAAGACCGGGCGCAACGCCGTTTCTTCGCCCTGCGCATCCAGCCTTTTCAGATGATGCATGCGCACTTCGTAGCAGATGACCTGAACCGCCATGGCCAGATTGAGCGAACTGTAGTCCGGGTTGGACGGTATATGAATATGGTAATGGCATCGCTGCAATTCTTCATTGCTCAGACCGCTGTTTTCGCGACCGAATACAAGCGCCACCTCGCCGTTACCCGCCTGCTCCGCGGCCCGCTCCGCGCAATCGGTCGGTGGAATGACCGGCCAGGGTACTTTGCGCCCCCGCGCACTGGTTCCCATCACCAGTGCACAGTCGGCGATGGCCTCATCCAGCGTATCGACGACCGTTGCCCGATCCAGAATTTCCGAAGCGCCCGAGGAGCGTGCGTAGGACGCCTCGTCCGGGAACGACGCCGGATTCACCAGGTAAAGATTGGACAGCCCCATATTTTTCATGGCACGGGCAGCGGCCCCGATGTTTCCGGAATGGGACGTTTCCACCAGGACAATGCGGATGTGGGCGTGTGGGTCGTACTGGGTCATTCAGGCGCCTCTGGCGAGTCAATATCAACGAGGCGGGCAATGATACCAGAAAGCGTACCGTGATGATGCGCTGCAACAGCTCCAGCCGGGTAATCCCCTATGCCCTGTATTCCCAAAAAACGTACAAGCAAGCCCCGTGTTTTGCTATCATACGCGCCCTTTAACCAGTCAAGTGTCAGAGAGATCCATGCAACCAGCGATTAAGATGGCCCTGCGCATTGCGCGCCAGGGTTCCGAGTACCTCAAGGCCCATTTTGAACGTCAGGATCCTGCCACTGTCGACGACGCTGCCCGCACCCAACTTGACCGGGCGGAAGCCTCCATCTACGCCAATTTTTCTGAGCAACTGCAGAAGGCGTACAAGGACCACTACATTGCACCAGCCGGCGATATCGATGCCGCGGGCCATGATCTCAGCTGGCATGTGTTTCCGCTGATCGGCAGTGACAACTTCCTGCGCGGCATTCCCGAGTTCGTGTTGGCCTTGGTCCAGAAGAAAGGCAACCGGGCCGAGCACATGCTGGTGGTCAACCCGATTACCGGCGAAGAGTATTCCGCCAGCCGCGGCCACGGCGCCGCCCTCAATAGCCGCCGCATCCGCATGAACGGCGCCCAGCAGATCGGTCGGGCCACCCTGTCCACCAACGTCCTCGAGTTTACCCGTGAAACCGAAGACCCACTGGTTTGGGGCGAACTGATCAGCACGCTGGCGCGCGAATCCGGCCGCGTTCGTACTTGCGGCTGTACACTGCTGGATATGGCCCGCGCCAGCGCCGGTCACCTGGATGGCATCGTTGTTTTCCGGCCAACCGCTGTAGAGCAAGCCCTCGGCCTGTTGCTGACTCACGAATCAGGCGGTCTTTCCGGCGACTTCTCGGGCAACCCGTCAAGCCAGGAAAGCAGCCGGCAGCTGGCCATTGCCAACCCCAAGCTGTTCAAGGACCTGCTCAAGACGCTGCACCCGTTCCGCGGCCGCCTGCCCAGGTAAGCCCGGCAACCGCATCGCTTCCGTGCCTGTCAGGCACGCATAAAAAAGGCCGCAATTGCGGCCTTTTTTGTGTGTCAGAGCATCACCCTTACATCCGGTTCAGCCACTCCGGCGGCTCCTCTTCCTCCGCCTGTTGACCGGCCGCACCCTCTTTCGCCGGCACGACCAGATCCTCGCGACTGACCCCCATCATGATCAGCAGGTTCGCGGCCACATAGATGGATGAATAGGTACCCACCAGGATGCCGATCAGCAGGGCTATGGAGAAGTTGTGGATCGCCTCGCCGCCCAGCAGGAACAGCGCCAACAGCACCACGAGCGTCGTGCCCGAAGTGTTCAGGGTCCGGCTCATGGTTTCAGTGATCGAGTGGTTGATGATCTCCTCGCTGTTGCCGGTACGCAGCTTGCGGAAATTCTCGCGAATACGGTCGGCCACGATGATCGTATCGTTCAGCGAGTAACCGATAACCGCCAGCAACGCTGCGAGCACACTGAGGTCGAATGTCCACTGAAACAGGGAGAACACACCCAGCACGACGATGACGTCGTGGGCCAGAGGCAGTACGGACGCCACACCAAACTTGAACTGGAAGCGCATGCCGACATAGACCAGCACCACAAACAGGGCCAGCAGCATACCCAGGCCACTGCTCTCCTTCAGCTCATCGCCCACCTGCGAACCGACGAACTCGGCCCGCACCATGTCGACCTTGGCACCATTCGCGCGCAGGTCATCGGCCATGTTCTCGGCAAGCTTGTCGTCGAAATCCTGGCGCAGGCGCACCAGGACGGACTTCTCGTCACCGAAATTCTGGACCACGAACTCCTTGTAGCCCGCGTCGTCGAGCGTCTGGCGCACTTCATCCAGGGAGGGCGCCTTCTCGTAGGCGAACTCGATGGACGTACCACCGGTGAAGTCCAGGCCCAGGTTGAGGCCGTTAATGGCCAGAATGATGATCGAGAGGATAACCGCCGTTAGCGACCCGAAGGACGCCAGGCGCCGGACTCCCATGAAATTAATGGTGTTCTCGGTCAATTTAGCCATTGGCGAGCTTCCCCCCGATCGCAAGCTTCTCGACCTTGCGACCACCGTAAATCAGATTGATGATTGCGCGACTGACCAGCAGCCCGGTGAACATGGACGTCAGGATGCCGATACACAGGGTCACGGCGAACCCTTTCACCGGGCCGGAGCCCATGGCAAACAGGATGACCGCGACCAGCAGCGTCGTGATGTTGGCGTCAAAGATCGACACAAACGCCCGGGAGAAACCGGCATTGATCGCACTCTGGGGCGGAACCCCGAGCCTGAGCTCTTCCTTTATTCGCTCAAATATCAAGACGTTGGCATCAACCGCCATACCCACCGTCAAAACGATACCGGCGATACCCGGCAGCGTCAGCGTGGCCGACAGGATCGACATACACGCCACCAGCAGCATCAGGTTCACTGCCAGCGCCACGTTGGCGACCAGACCAAAGAAGCGGTAGTACAGCAGCATGTACAGGAGCACCAGAGCAAAGCCCACGGTCACCGACATGACACCGGAATCGATGTTCTTCTGCCCCAGGCTTGGCCCGATGGTCCGTTCCTGTACGAAGTACATCGGCGCGGCCAGCGAGCCGGCGCGCAGCAACAGGGCCAGTTCGCCGGCTTCGGCGGTGGAATCCAGGCCGGTAATCCGGAACGAGCTGCCCAGCGTGGACTGGATCGTCGCCAGGCTGATGATGCTGCGATTGACCTTACGCTCTTCCACTTCCTGAACCTTGCCGTCCACACGCTTCTTGACGGTCTCGGTCCGGTACTGGATGAACAACACCGCCATGCGGCGCTTGATGGCATCACGGGTAGCACGGGTCATGCGGTCGCCCCCGGTGCTATCGAGCGTGATGTTGACCTGCGGCTGGCCGTTCTGGTCGAAGGCCTGTTGTGCATTGGCCACGTTCTCACCGGTGACGATGATTTCGCGCTCAAGGCGGGCCGTGCGCTCCGGATCATCACGGAACGGATAGACTTCGGTGGAACTGGACGGTGCGTCCTGGCGGGCTTCCAGACGGAATTCCAGGTTGGCCGTGGCACCCAGTACCCGTTTGGCCTGCGCGGTATCCTGAACACCCGGCAACTCCACGACGATGCGGTCGCGGCCCTGGCGCTGCACCAGCGGCTCGGCCACACCCAGCTCGTTGACCCGGTTACGAATGGTGGTCAGGTTCTGCTTGAGGGCGTAGTCCTGAATCTCCTTGACCTTCTTCTCGGAGAGCTGCAGAGACAGCACCTGCTGGCCATTGTCGTCGGTGGTCTTGTCGAGCAGGAATTCGTTGTACTGGTCACGAATCAGTTCGAAGGCCTGATCCTGGGACGCATCGTCACGGAACACCAACTGGATGGTATTGCCGTCACCCACATCGCCACCGCGGTAGCGGATATGCTCTTCCCGCAGCTGACGCTTGATCTCGCTGGAATAGACCTCGAGACGCTTCTGCAGCGCACTGTCCATATCCACTTCAAGCAGGAAGTGGACACCACCGCGCAGGTCGAGGCCCAGCTTCATCGGACCGGCGCCGATGCTGCGCAGCCAATCCGGCGTGGTCGGTGCCATATTCAGCGCTGCCAGGTACTCGCGACCCAACGCTTCCTGAATGACCGGCCGGGCGCTCAGCTGCGCCTCTGCCGTGTTGACCCGAATCAGGCCGTTCGGCGGATTCAGAGTCGCTTCCTTGACCGCAATACCCTCCTGATTGAGCGCATCGACAGCCTTGTCCAGAGTAGCCTGGTCCACCTGCGTACTGCTGCGCGCACCGGTGATCTGGATGGCGTAGTCATCCGGATAGAGGTTGGGCAACGCGTATATGAAACCGATCACGACAGCGACCAGAATCACAATGTTTTTCCAGAGCGGGAATTTGTTGAGCATGGAATGCCTTGTTATCTGCTGGTGTGCACCAGCCCTGTATCATTCTTGAACCGTGACACGCGGCGAAGGGCTCCGCCGCTAGCCTGTTTCAGGCCGACGCCGGACCGCGACGACCTGATAAACGAAGGGGCACCCGAGTGCCCCTTGATAGTCCGATCAGATGTCTTTCAGGGTGCCTTTCGGCAGCGCTGTCGCAACAGCCACCTTCTGGACTTTTACTTCGACGTTGTCAGCCACTTCGATAACGATGAAGTCATCAGTCACCTTGGTAATCCGGCCGGCCATGCCGCCGGAGGTCACCACCTCATCGCCTTTGCTCAGGCCAGCCATCAGGTTTTTGTGCTCTTTGGCACGCTTGGACTGCGGACGCCAGATCAGGAGGTAGAAAATCAGGATGAAGCCGGCAAAAAAGATCACCTGCCCGATCACACCCATGCCGCCCTGGCCGGCGCCGCCGGCTTGCTGGGCCATTGCCGCCGCGGGGGAGGCAGCCAGACAGACAGACAGCGCATTACGCAAAGCTTTCATTCGTGTACTCCGTTATTGATTGAAATCGGCCCTTTCATAAAGGGAAACGCATCGGCGACCGGTCCCCGCAAACCCCATTCAGGATTCGCCGGCCAGCGGCGGCACGGACTGCCCCCGACGCGCGTAGAACTGGTGGATAAAGTCCGACAATGTACCTGCTTCAATAGCCCCACGCAATCCAGCCATCAGGTTCTGATAATACCGCAGGTTATGGATCGTATTGAGCTGTGATCCCAGCATTTCACCGCACCGGTCAAGATGATGCAGGTAGCCCCGCGAAAAGTGCTGGCAGGTGTAGCAGTCACAGTCTGAATCCAGGGGCCCGGTGTCGTTACGGTGCCGCGCGTTACGGATCTTGATCACGCCCTCGCTGGTAAACAGATGGCCATTACGCGCATTGCGTGTCGGCATGACGCAGTCAAACATATCCACACCGCGGCGTACGGCCTCGACGATATCCTCCGGCTTACCCACGCCCATCAGGTAGCGCGGCTTGTCCGCCGGCATCTTCGGCGGCAGGAAATCCAGGATGCGGATCATGTCTTCCTTGGGCTCGCCCACGGACAGACCACCGATTGCATAACCGTCAAACCCGATATTGACCAGTCCTTCCAGAGATCGTTCCCGAAGCGGCTCGTACATGCCGCCCTGGACGATACCGAACAGTGCCGAAGGGCTATCACCGTGAGCATCCCGGCTGCGCTGGGCCCAACGCAGGGACATTTCCATGGAGTCCTTCGCCTGCTTTTCGGTGGCCGGATACGGGGTGCACTCGTCGAAGATCATGACGATGTCCGATCCCAGCTTGCGCTGGACTTCCATCGAGATTTCCGGGGAGAGCTCCACCGGCGAGCCATCCACCGGCGAGCGGAATTTAACGCCGGCCTCGGTGATCTTGCGCATTTCCCCCAGGCTGAACACCTGGAAACCGCCGGAGTCGGTCAGGATCGGTCCCTGCCACTGGGTAAAGTCGTGCAGGTCGCCGTGCTCGCTGATGACGTTCGTGCCGGGGCGCAACATCAGATGGAAGGTGTTACCCAGGATGATTTCGGCGCCGATCTCCTGAATGTCGCGCGGCAGCATGCCCTTGACGGTGCCGTAGGTACCAACCGGCATGAAAGCCGGCGTCTGCACTTCACCCCGCGGGAAAGTCAGGGTGCCGCGCCGTGCCCGGCCGTCGGTGGCGGAGGTCTTGAAGGACATGAAACAACGATCACTCATCGTTCTGACTCCTGCTGGGCGCGCTCCGCCTGCGCCGACGGCTTCTCGCCGGTCACAAACATGGCATCGCCATAACTGAAAAACCGGTAGCGCTCTGCCACAGCCGCCCGATAGGCCGCCATAACGCCGTCATAACCCGCGAAAGCGCTCACCAGCATAATGAGGGTGGATTCCGGCAGATGGAAATTGGTAATCAACACATCCACGCACTGGAAGCGATAACCGGGGTAGATAAAAATGTCCGTTTCGCCCTGGAAAGCGACCAGTTCGCCACCGACGGAAGCGGACTCCAGCGAGCGCACAGAGGTGGTACCGACGGCGACAACCCGACCGCCACGAGCCCGAGCACGAGCGACGGCGGCGACGGTCTCTTCGGGCACGTCGACCACTTCACTGTGCATATGGTGCTCTTCGACACTGTCAACGCGAACCGGTTGGAACGTGCCACCCCCCACGTGCAAGGTCACAAAAGCCTGTTCGATGCCCCGTTCTTCCAGTTCGGCCATCAGGGTTTCATCGAAATGCAGGCCGGCCGTCGGCGCGGCTACGGCGCCCGCTTCCCGGGCATAGACGGTCTGGTAGCGCTCCCGGTCGGAGCCTTCGTCCGGTCGATCGACATAGGGCGGCAGCGGCATATGGCCGACCGCCTCCAGCAGCTCGAGCACCGATTCCGCACCGCTGTCCAGCGCAAGATGGAAAAGCGCGTCCTGGCGACCGACCACGCGGAAAGCGCCCTCGCCTTCTACGAGAATGCGCTGACCGGGCTTGGGCGACTTGGACGACCGGATATGGGCCAGCAATTCCCGCTGATCGAGCACCCGCTCCACCAGGATTTCCAGCTTGCCGCCGGTTTCTTTCTGACCGAACAGGCGGGCCGGAATCACACGGGTGTTATTGAAGACCAGCAGATCGCCCGGCTCCAGAAGATCAAGAATGTCGCGAAACCGGCGGTGATCGATCGTGCCCGTTGGGCCATCAAGGTGCAACAGACGGCTCGCGCTGCGCTGCTCAAGGGGATAGCGTGCAATCAGCTCGTCCGGGAGGTCGTAATGGAAATCGGAGACTTTCATGGCGGCTCAACCTGATCTGGCAAGGGGACTCACCAACGGCTGGCATTCAGGTCCCGGAGGATGCGTATCACGTTTGGATTATGGTGCCGGGGGTGGGACTCGAACCCACACGCAGTTGCCTGCACGAGATTTTGAATCTCGCGTGTCTACCAGTTTCACCACCCCGGCAATTGGAGAGTGCCGCGATTATACTGAGGCGAATCTCAGGGTCAACCGCCAAGCGTCTGATTTGTTGAAAGCCCCGCCGAAACAGGGCCATTTCATTAGATCCGATCGAACAACGAGAGCTGCGACACCTGGGCGAACGACTGCTGCGCGGCCTGCAGCACGAAACTCTGGAAACTGAGCGTGCTGACGGCCTCGGCGTAATCCACGTCGCGCAGTTGCGAGGTGATTTTATCCGTGTAAATGGAGGAATCCGACAGGAAGTCCCGGGTGGAGTCCACCGCATTCAGACGCCCGCCAATATCGGTCTGGGTCACCAGAATGCTTTCCTGGGCGTTGTCCAGGTTCACGAGGGAGTCGGCTATCAAATCGTCAAACGCCTGCTGACCGCTGGCAAAACTGGCCGAATCCGTGCTGTCGGCCTGAATCGCGCCGCCGTTGATATCAATGTTCTGGAATTTGGCACCGGAGACATCCAGGTTGCCCCCCCAGCCACCGGCGTCAATCGCCAGGTCACCATCGGTTGATTCAATCTGGATCGATCCCGGCAAGTCATCCGTGTTGACGCTGACGCCCTTCAGCGCCTCGTCTGTACTGTTGTTGATGGCATCCGCCAGGTCCGCCAGCCCATCGGTATTATCAAAGCTGAAAGTCACGCCGTTAATGCTGAGCGAATCACCGCCCGCCTGGGCGGAGAAATCGTTAACGGTGGCCACGGCCGGTTTCTTGGGCTGAGATTCCAGGCCATAGATCAGTTTCTCGATCGTGCTGAACACCGACTGACTGTCCGAGGTCTTCACCAGGAATTTGTCGCCATCAGCAGCACCGGTAATCTCGAACTGGATACCCGCCACTTCGATACTGTCGCCGCTGGTGTAACTGTTATTCGCCGGCGTCAGATCCGCCCCGGTGGATCGGTTGGTGACCGTGTAAGTGCCCGCCGCGGTATCCACCTCCACGATCAGATCGTCCGGATAGACGCTGTTGAAGACATCCTGGTCGAGCATCATGCCTGAGCTGATGGTCGCCGGCGGGTTGGAGGTGTTGGCACTGCTGGCCTCAGTGAAAAAGGTCGGGTTGTTGCTGGCGACATCGGAAAACAGTTTCTTGCCGTTGTCGCTGATGGCCACACTGACCCCGGCGTCGATTTCCAGCTCACGCTGTCCTTCGTCGCCCTGGTAGACCCAGCTGCCGGACACGTTCTGCTGATAGGCCTGGGTGTTGCCCTTGAAACCGCTGAAGATATATTCGCCGGAGGCATCGCGGGTGTTGGCGAGCCCCGCCAGCTGGGACAGCCGCTCCTTGAGTTCGGCCGCCACGGATTTGCGGTCTTCCGGAGAAAGCGCGCCGTTACCGGCTTCGACGGTCAACTCACGCACCCGCTGGATCACGTCGGTGATGTTCGACAGGGCGCTCTCTTCCTGCTGCAAGCGGTTTTCCGCCAGATCGATGCCGCGCTGATACTGATCGATCTGGGCATTCTGCTGATCGAGCTTGAGCAACCGGGCTGCAGCCACCGGATCGTCCGACGGATTGATGACCCGCTTACCGGTGGAAATCTGCTGCTGCGTCTTCTGCAGCTGGGTGTTGAGGTCCTGCAGCCGGTTGACGCCCCCATTAAAGATCTGCTGTGAGGATATACGCATGCTTGCTCCTTCCTGCGGCTGCCTTATCTAAAGGTACTTAACAGGGTATCGAATAGATCCTGCGCCACGCTGATCACCTGCGCCGACGCGTTGTATCCTGCCTGATACTGAATCAGTCGCCCGGCTTCCTCATCAAGGTTCACACCGGAAACCGATTCACGCTGATTGGTAGACTGCTCCAACAGGGCCTGCCCGGCCTCCAGGTCCATCTGGCTCTGACGCGTCGTCGTGCCCACGGTTTCAACCAGTCCCGCGTAGGCCTCGCTGAAACTCTGGCTACCGCCGTTCATGGTATTGGCGGTGCCCAGACCGCCCAGGAGCTGGGCATTCCGGTTATCGGAGACCCCGTCCGTGTTGTAGTTGATCATGAACACGTCATTGGCTTCCGGGTTGCCGCTGATCGAGAACTGAAAACCGCGGTAGTTCGGATCAGAGGGATCCTCTGAAAACAGTTTGTTGGAGACACCCGGCTGGTAGGTGCCCGTCACCGGAGGACTCAGTGCCTGCGGATTGGTTGGGTCCGACGCGTCCAGAATTTCGTAATCGGTATCTGAAGTAAAACGCACCATCAGCGGCGGCGAGAGTTCACCTCGCTGGCTGAACTGATCCAACGGCACATTGGTGAGCGGGTTTTTGACGCTCAACATGGTCCCCTGCGTAATGCTGGCATCGCCCGTGTTGCCCTCGTCGGCTTCAGCGGTCACGGGCGTGGCAAACGCCAGATCTTCTTCCCGGTCGATTTGCAACTCGATGTTGGCCGCCGCATTGCGGGTCGGCCGGACCAGGTAGCTGTCCCCATCCTGGAAACTGCCGGATTCGATGTGGATGTTGAAGCCCGGCATCTCGATCTCGGCCGGCAGCGGGTCGGGCAGCTGGCCCTGGCGGACGGTTTCACCGGTTTCCACATCCACCACTTCAAAGTTCTCGCCGTTGGTGCCGTTGAACTTCAAGGTGTAGGACTTGGCCGCCAGATCAGTGGTATCGGTCATTTCCACCGACACGACGCCGTCTTGCGGCGCCCCGTTGTTGGCGTTGGGCGTCACCCGGTCCAGTTGTGCAGCACGGCTGTTGATGTCGGTAAAGAACATTCCGCCCAGATCGCCTTCCAGGTCCATACCGATGCTGTGCTGCTGGTTTACCTTGTCGGAAACGGCCAGTGCGATGCGACCGAGCTGGTCAAACGCCGGCTCCAGCACCTTGTTCTGGAAGGTGCGCAGCCCCCCCAGTGAGCCACCGACAATCTGATCGGTGACATCCGTCACCCGGTTGCCGTTGGTCAATTTGAAATTCAGCTTGGCCGGATCGGAGTCTGACGTTTCCGTCGACAGGCTTGCCGCCTGGGCGCCCACCACCAAGGCCTGGCCACTGGTCAGCGAGACGTTGACCTGATAGCCGTCCGTTTCTGACACCTTCACCTGGATAATTTCGGAAAGCTGCCGCAGCTTTTCGTCGCGCTTGTCGAGCAGGTCGTTGGGCATCTTGCCCTGGGCAATCCCCGGGCTTTCCGCGATCTGCTCGTTCAAATCGGCAATATTGGACAGCAGGGAATTCACGTCCGAGGTGGCCTGATCCATCTGACCGGTGACCGATTGCCGCTGCTGGATCAGCTGCTCGTGCAGTGACTGGAAGCGGTTGACCAGCCCCTGGGCTTCACTCAGAACGGACTGGCGCTGCGGCAGCGCTGCCGGATCCTCGGCGGCACTCTGGATGCTGTTGAAGAAATTGTTGAGAGCCGTATTCAAACCGGTTGATTCACCACCCAGCAGGTTGTCCAGGTTGGTCAACTCCGTGTTGAGCGTATCCTGCTCATTGAACAGAGACGTATCAGAGCGCAGCTGGTTCACCACAAACTGGTCGGTGATGCGGCGGATGTCACTGACATTGACACCGGTACCGACCGATCCCACGCCGGTCCGCTGGCCGTTCTGGGCTTCCAGGGTGACCTGCTGTCGGCTGTAGCCATCGGTATTGGCATTGGTGATGTTGTTACCGGTGGTATTCAGGGCCGACTGATGCCCCAGAATGCCGGAAAGACCGATGTTGATCAGGCCCGCCATGACAATTACTCCTCAGTACCCTGGTTCAGGGACAGGGACTGCCCTGTGATCGTATCGAACGAGTCACTGTTAAGAATGCCGCGAATCTTCGCGCCATAAGCCGGGTCCGTGGCGTAGCCAGCCTGCTGCAGACCGTCCGCAAAGGCTTCCGGATCATCCGCCACCGAGAGCACATCGCGATAACGCGGGTTGTCCTGCAGGAAGCCCACGTAGTCCTCGAAGCTCGACTGGTAATCCGGATAGGACCGGAATGCGGCTCGCTCTTTCAGCGGAATGCCGTCGCGAACCTCGGTCGTAAGAATGTCCACGGAATCCCCCTGCCAGCGGCTGTCGGCCTTGATACCGAACAGGTTGTTACTGGCTTCACCGCCCTGCCCGCGAATCATGTGCTTACCCCAGCCGGTTTCCAGTGCCGCCTGGGCGACCATGACCTTGGGGTCGATCCCGGAATCGCCGGCCACCTTCTGGGCCAGCGGTAGCAGGGTCTGCACAAATTGTTCAGGGGATTCGAAACGCTCGGGCAGCGTGCCGTCAGCGGCATCGCCGGCCGCCTGGGAGCCCTCTGTGCCAGCGCTACCGGCAATGGCCTTGACCTGCGCCACCTCGTCCGGCAACTGGGGTGACAGCGCCGGCAGGCTACGCTGGTAATCGGTGATGCTCGCCTTGTGCGTGCCTGCCGTGTCGCCGTCGGACTGCATCCCCGGAATCTGCCTCGACAGTTGCCGGACCAGCGTCTCCGAGAGGCCGACACCGCCTTTCTGGCTCATGCTCAGTGTCAGCTGACTGTCGAACATCTGCTGATAGAATTTCGACTGACTGCTGTGCAGGTAATTACCCTCGGCATACACGTCGTTGACCTTGCGCATGGACTTCAGCATCTGCGCCAGGAACAGGCTCTCGAACTGTTTGGCCACCTGCTCCAGCGCGGCCTTCTTGTCCTTGTGCGCCTCCGTCTTCAGGGCATTCAGGCCGCTGAAGTCGGTGTAGTATTGCGCTGAATCGAGCCGGGAATCCTGCATCACAGCACCTAGATCACGATCAGTTCGGCGCGCAGGGCACCGGCCTGTTTGAGAGCCTCCAGCACCGCCATCACATCGCTGGGTGCCGCGCCCACCTGGTTTACCGCTTCCACAATCTCATTGAGCGTGACGGCCGGGCCGAACTTGAACATGCGCGCCGGCTCCTGGGTGGTCGTGATCGTGGTGTCCTGGGTTACCACAGTGTCGCCGCCGGACAGCGGTCCCGGCTGGCTGACGTTCGGATTCTCTTCAATGGTCACCGTGAGGTTGCCATGGGTAATGGCCGCCGGACTCACGTGCACGTTCTGACCCACCACGATCGTGCCGGTACGGCTGTTGATGACGACCTTGGCCGCCTCTTCCGCCGGGTTCACATCCAGGTTTTCCAGCACCGACAGGAAACTCACCCGCTGGGACGGATCCCGGGGTGCCTTGACGGAGATGGAGCTCGCATCGTGGGCATAGGCCATATCCGGCCCGAGGGTGTCGTTGATGACGTCCACCACCCGGCGGGCGGTGGTGAAATCCGGGCGCATCAGGTTGAAGGTGATGGTGTCACCCCGATCAAACGGCGACGTCACTTCACGCTCGACGGAGGCGCCGTTGGGAATACGACCCACGCTGGGCAGGTTCACCGTAATTTTCGAGCCATCCGCACCGGAAGCGCCGAAGCCACCGACTACGAGGCTGCCCTGGGCCATGGCGTAGACCTGGCCGTCCGCCCCTTTCAGCGGCGTCATCAGCAGGCTGCCCCCGCGCAGGCTGTCGGCGTTGCCGATCGAGGACACGGTGATGTCAATTTCCTGACCGCGCTTGGCGAACGGTGGCAAGGTGGCGTGCACCGTCACCGCCGCGACGTTATCCAGTTTCGGATTCACGTTCGCCGGCACGGTGATGCCGAACTGGTTCATCAGGTTGCGGAACGTCTGGTCGGTAAACGGCGCGGAATCGCCGGTACCGTCAAGCCCGACCACCAGGCCGTAGCCCACCAGCTGGTTGGACCGCACACCCGCGACCCGGGCCAGATCCTTGAGGCGATCCGCCATCACCGGCTGGGCCAATAAAGCCAGTGCCAGCAAAGACAGGAAGGCGCGTTTCAGACTCATAGCGGGAACCACTCGCTGTTGAAGAAGCGTGACAGCCAGCCCTGGCGCGTTGCGTCGTCGAAATCACCGGTGCCACCGTAGGCAATGCGCGCATCGGCGATCCGGTTGGACGACACGGTGTTATCGGTCGAGATGTCCTGCGGGCGAACCAGACCGGTCAGTCGGATGTATTCATCGCCATTGGTCAGCGAAATCCACTTCTCGCCACGAATCCGCAGGACGCCGTTTGGATAGACATCCGTGACCGTGACCGTGATGCTGCCGGCCAGACTGTTGCTCTGATCCGCGTTCGCCTGCCCCTTGAAATCGCGATTGAACTGAGGATTGGTGGCCAGATTCAGCTTATCCAGACCCAGTATGGAGCCGTCATTGAAATCAACCTGGTTTTCTTTCTTGATTTCGTTGTCAGCACTCTTGGACGCCTGTGTCTGCTCTTCCAGATTGACCATCAGCACGTCGCCGACGTTGAGGGCCACCCGATCGCCGTAGAAATTGAAATTGCGCGTCGTCTGGTAAATCGCGCCGGACGACGGATCACGCTGCATCATGGATTGCGCCATGACCGGCGCGTAGTCCGGATCGTCGGGCACTGCCCGCGGGCGGCTGACGGCCTGACAGCCCTGCAGGGCCGCCAGGATCACGATCAGCAATGGTGTCAGTCTGGATTGCATGGACTTATACCTCCTCTACCCGTTCGTCAGCGTCAGCCGACGTTCTGGGTCAGGAACTGGAGCATCTGGTCGGTGGTCGAGACCACCTTGGAGTTCATTTCATAGGCGCGCTGGGTCGTGATCATGTTCACCAGCTCTTCGACCACCTCAACGTTCGAGGATTCGGTCATGCCCTGCTGAACCGCGCCCAGGCCGTCAACGCCCGGATCGCCTTCCTGCGGGGCGCCGCTGGCATTGGTCTCGACAAACAGGTTGTTCCCGATCGCCTGCAAGCCCTGCGGGTTCACGAAGTCCACCGTGGTGATCTGGCCCAACTGCACGGGATTGGCCGCGTCATCTACGACGGCAGTCACCGTACCGTCGGTACCGACCGTGATGTGGGTCGTGTTGTCCGGCACGTTGATGTTGGGCTCAATCGGATAACCGTTGGCGGTGACAATGTCCCCGTCGGAGTTCAACTGGAACTGACCGTCCCGGGTGTAGGCAATGTTGCCGTCCGGCTTGAGCACCTGGAAGAAACCACGCCCATCGATCGCCATGTCCAGAGGCTGCTCCGTCACCTGCAGGTTCCCCTGGGTGAACTGTTTGGCGGTGCCCACAACGCGAACACCCGTACCCAACTGCAGGCCCGACGGCAACTGCGAGTTCTCCGACGACATACCGCCGGGCTGCCGATGAACCTGATACAGCAGATCCTGGAAGACCGCCCGGTCGCGTTTGAAGCCGGTCGTATTGACGTTGGCCAGGTTGTTGGAGATGGTCGCCAGGTTGGTGTCCTGGGCGCTCAGACCGGTTTTACTGACCCAAAGTGCTGGATGCATTCTCTATACTCCTGCAAGAAACCCGTCAGCGGGCGGCGAACATTTGCCGCTTTTCCCCGCTTCAGCGATCAAGCCGACTTTTAACCAAGGTTTTGCAACAGCCGTGCCGTCGCTTCTGAATTACTTTCCGCCGTGCGCATCACCTTCACCTGCATCTCGTACTGGCGTGCCAGCTGAAGGTTGTCGATCATTTCCTCCACCGCATTGACGTTGGAGGCTTCAAGAAAGCCCGGCTCGATCCGCACGTTCGGATCAGCCGGTGCGACCGTGCCGGCTTGCCCCTCGGGACCGGCCCGTAAAAAGCCATCGGTGCCTTTGTGCATGCTTGCCTGATCGGGATTGACCAGCTTGAGTCGGTCAATCTGGACCAACTGATCGGGTGGTCCGCCAGCCGGAACGATGGAAATGGTGCCGTCCTGGGCAATGGTGAGGCTGTCATACGGCGGCAATGCCACGGGTCCACCGTTGCCCAACACCGGCTCCCCGGAAGCCGTGCGTAGCAGGCCGTTGACATCGACGCTCAGGCTGCCGGAGCGGGTATACACCTCTTCCCCGCTGTCTGACTGGACCGCCAACCAACCGTCGCCATTCACGGCAACGTCAAGATCCCGTCCGGTTTCCATCAGGGCGCCGGCAGACAGATCCGTGCCCGGCCTTTCGGTCATGGCATAGGCCCGCGTCGGATAAGCTTCCCCGAAAACCGGCATACTCCGCGCCTGGGCGAAGTCGCGCTTGAAACCGGTGGTATTCACGTTCGCCAGGTTGTTGGCATGGGCCTGCTGGCCCAGCATTGACTGCTTGGCGCCGGACATGCCGATATAGATGGATTTATCCATGGGAAAACTCCTGCCGGATTTTTGACTCTTGCCGTAGATATTGCATAAGTCGTGCCAGAAGGAGCTAAAAGCCCGTCAGCCCTGGCCTGGAAGGCGCAGGGCTGACGTCAGAGGGAGGTTTAACGCAGGTTGATGATGGTCTGGGTGACCGCATCGGAGGTTTCAATGGTCTTGGCGTTCGCCTGATAGTTGCGCTGGGCAATGATCAGGTTCACCAATTCTTCCGACAGGTCCACATTGGACTCCTCGACGGAACTGGCGGCAATCGACCCCAGCGTGCCGCTACCGGGCGATCCGATAATCGGTTGCCCGGATTCGAACGTTTCCACCCAGGTGGTGTCTCCGACCGGCGAGAGGCCTTCCGCATTCTTGAAGGTCGCCAGCGACACCTGGCCCAGCGACTGGGACTGGCCGTTGGAGTAGCGGGCGAAGATCACCCCCGCGTCCGAGACATCGAGCCCCGACAGCCGACCTGTGGTGTAGCCGTTTTGGCTCTGGTCGTTGACGGCGAATTCGCTGCCGAACTGCGTCGTATCACCCAGATCGATCACAAAGTTGGAGCTCACGGGGGGATCCGGGATCGGCGTGGTACCACCGCTGCTCACCAGACGCGGACCGTCCGCGCCGTTGGGCTGACCGTTCCCATCCACGGGCGTCCAGTTGGAAATCAGCACTTCGCCGTCGGGATCGCCGTCAATGCTCTGCAAATTACCTTCTTCATCGAACACCAGGTCGTACTGGGCCATGGTGGGCTCGCCGGACGAATTGGGCGGATCGCCCACATTCTCGCCGTCGACCTGGACGTACATGGTCCAGGCGTTGCCCTGGCTGGCGGAGGTGGTCGGTTCCTTGACGAAGTACTGGGTCATCACGTGCGGATTACCCAGACTGTCGTAGATGGTGCTCGACGTCGCGTGGTTGTAGGTGCCCTGATCCGTTGGATCAAAGGTGTTGCTGGTAAACGCCGTCGGGGTGACGCCGTCCAGGATCGTGGTGGTCGAAGGCGCTACGGCGGCCGACGCCAGTTGGGTATCGCCATCCAGCGTGATGCTGACTTCGCCCACCTGGGTGGACGGGTTGGTGCTGTCGTTCGACAACGCCGTGCCGTCATCGAACGCCATGGCGCCGCCGTCGCTGTTGGTGTCCTGATAGGCCAGGCGCAGGGTATCGCCGCGGCTGGAAATCAGGCGCAGCTCGCCGGTCGAGGTGACCGTCGCGTTAATACTGCTCAGGGACGACCCATTGATGTCATCCGCCAGCTTCTGCACACGCTCGGCCGTGGTCAGGGTGTTGCCGCTGGAATCGGTGTCGGCAATGGTGAAATCGACGCCCTCGAGGGTCAGCACATCGTCGGCCTGGATGCCGGAGCCGTCCAGCAATACCTCGGTTCGACCGGAAGCGCTGACGTCCTCTTCCTGACTCAGGGCATTGGCAATTTCACGCGCGGAGCTGCCCGCGGGGACATTGACCGTGCTGGTACTGCCGTCGGCGTAGGTGATGGTGAAATTCTGCTCGCCAGTGGACTCGTTGGGCGCAAAATCGCGAGTCTGGATGCGGGTGCCGCTGGACGCCAGCACACTCTCCCGGGAATCCAGGTTGAGCTGCGACGCCACGTTCGTGGTCCGGCGTGGGGCCAGGTTGTCGCTGTCGATCATCAGATCACCGCGCACGCCGGACAGGTTGCCGTCGTCGTCCGCTTGGAAACCCTGCACGCGCATGCCCTGATTGTTTACGACAAATCCGTCTTTATTGATCGTGAACTGTCCGGCCCGGCTGTAGCGCACCTCGCCATCATTGTTGAGGATGAAGAAGCCATCCCCGTCAATCGCCATATCCAGCCCATTGTCAGTAAAGCTGATGTTGCCTTGCCCGAACGTCTGGTTTACGGACTGGACTTTCACCCCGTCGCCAATCGCATTGGTCGCGCCAGACAGGAAACCGCTGGCATAGAGGTCGCCGAACTGGACCTCACTGCCCTTGAACCCGACCGTGCTGGCATTGGCAATGTTGTTGCCGGTGACATCCAGATCCACGGACGCGGCTCTCAGACCGCTAAGACCGGTGTTGAACGCCATACTTCACCCCTTGAAATACTGTTAGTTAATCTGCCGCACGTCGGACAGGCCTACAGAGCCCATGCCCGCCAGGTTCAGAGTAATATCGCCACTGGTGCCCAGCGACACGCTGTCCACATTGGCGCCGATCATGGTGCTGAGCTGCTCGGTACCGGAGGTATAGCTCGCGTTGGCCTTGAGCAGGTAAGTGCCTTCCGGCAGATCATTGCCGTCTCCGTCCTTGCCGTCCCAACTGAAGGACGACTGGCCGGCGGTTGCCGGTCCCAGATCCAGTTGCCGCACCAGCTCGCCGGAGCTGTTGAGAACATCCACCCGCAGGCTGGACGTCGACGCCGGCACTTCGACCGCTCCGTTGACATCACCGGAAGCGCCCAGGACAGCCGTCTGGGAGGGCACCATCACACTGCGGCCTACCATGGCCGAAGCCTGTAGCGCCTGGGTGGAGCGGAATTGCCCCGTGACGTCCTGGACGCTGTCGGAAATCCCCTGCATCTCCTCGAGCGAGCTGAACTGAGCCAGCTGCGCCAGGAAATCACCGTTTTCCTGGGGCTTGAGCGGATTCTGGTTGTTGAGCTGGGCGATCATGAGCTCCATGAACTCGTTCTTGCCCATGTCGCTCGTCGATTTCGTACTGCTGCTGTCCTGCGTCTGCGTCCGGTATTGACTCAGTACGTCGGTTGCGGAGGTGCCATTGACCGTACTCATATTCTGCTCCTTACTGAGTCATTACTGACCGAGGGTCAGGATGCGCTGCATCATGGATTTCGCGGTATTCATGACATCCACATTCATCTCGAAGCTGCGCGATGACGACATCATGTCCGCCATTTCCTCGACCACGTTGACGTTCGGGTAGTACACATAACCGTCTTCGTTCGCCTGCGGGTTGTTCGGCTCGTAACGCATCTGCAGATCTTCGTCGCTCTCCACGACGCCCTGGACCTGTACACCGGCAGACGCGCCGCTCTCCGGCCCCCAGGTGTTGCCAAACGGGTTGTCGCCATTCATGACGTCCTGCTGGACCGCGGCAAAGACCGGCTTGCGGGCGCGGTAGGTGCTGTCGGTGCTGGAACTTGCGGTTTCCGCGTTGGCAATGTTCGACGCCGTCGTATTCAGCCGCAGGGACTGGGCTGTCATACCGGAGCCGGCGATATCAAAAATGTTTCCTAGTGACACGACCTTTCTCCTCTACCCTGCGGTCTCGTTATTCGCCCTTGATGGCCTTGGTCAGGCCGGCAAACTTGCTGTTGAGAAACTGGAAGCTGGCCTGGTAATCCATGGCATTACGCATGAAACGGGCCTCTTCCTGCTGTGCGTCGACGGTGTTGCCATCCAGCGACGGTTGGTATGGATTGCGATACATCAGCAATGCGCGGTCGCTCATGGCCGCATTCGGATCAATGTGACCCGGCTCGGTCCGGGTCATGGCCAGTTCGCCGGATTGGCCTTGCGCCTCTCCCAAAGCCGACTTGAAGTCG
This sequence comes from Marinobacter mangrovi, assembly GCF_016798325.1. Taxonomy (GTDB): domain Bacteria; phylum Pseudomonadota; class Gammaproteobacteria; order Pseudomonadales; family Oleiphilaceae; genus Marinobacter_A; species Marinobacter_A mangrovi. The sequence goes on along the minus strand of NZ_JAERVO010000001.1, from coordinate 573,653 downwards.
ATGTCCCGGGCCTTGAAACCCGGGGTGTCGGCGTTGGCCAGATTGTTGGCCAGGATCTCTGCACGCTGGACACGCATGTTCAGTGCCTTTTCGTGAATCCCCAGCGCATTATCGAAACTGATTGCCATTGAGCTTCTCCACGGCATTGCCGCAAAACGATTTTGGAAGAGTCAAAGCAACAGCAGTGCCAATTTGGAGAAGAGCCCGTCATTACTGGGCTGGCAACGAGGCAGGATGATCGGGAGGAGACGATTCAGGAGGAAAGCGGCAAGAGCTTTCCCCCTGGTCCGGACAGGTGAGACGCATGACCTGTCAGCCGGGCCAACGGGACACGAAACGGGCCGTCTCGGGACGTTCCATTGCCGGTTTTTCGGCGGCAGGTGTGCCGACGTAGAGGAACCCGGTGATGGTTTCGTTCGCCTCCAGCCCCAGTCCTTCGCGGACGGCCGGATGATAGGCCACGGCGCCAGTCCGCCACATTCCGGCAAAGCCTCGTGCCTGCAACGCCAGCAGCATGTAGGCCATACCACAACCGGTCGAGATGGACTCCTCTACCTCAGGCACCTTGGGATGCGACTGGTGCCGGGTAATACCAACGATGACCATGGGCGCGCGTAATGGCATTTGACGCAACTTATCAGCGTTTGGCATCAGCGGGTCGTCCGGATCGGCAATACGGGCAAATACCTCGCCCAGCGCCGTCAGCCCCTCGCCTTCGACCACCAGATAGCGCCACGGACGCAGCAGTGCGTGATCGGGGGCTCGCGCTGCACAGGCGAAAACGTCCTCAAGGACGTCCGGGCCCGGCGCGGGCGTCGTCAGGCGTGGCTCGGAACTGCGCCCGAGAATCGAATCGATGGTTTTGTTCATGCAAATTCCCGGTTCCATTGAGACAGGCCGTGGGTCGCCCCCTGTTAAGAGAGCGTTACCTTTATGGGCCATTTTATGCTTCACATGGCGTCAAATCGGCGACGTTCCACGAGTAATTGTGGCACTTCAGCAATACTGCTAATCTTTACATTACACTTTACAAAGCAGAGGTCGCCGTGAGCGACCCACGACGACACCCTGACCACAACGGACCGAAGTGCAGGTCCGGGGGCCAATCTGGCTCCGAACACTATAACAACAAGCAGCCGGCGGAAAGCGATGACAGAACACAGTCGTTTTAACAGTTTTGCGGAGTTCTACCCGTATTACCTGGAAGAACACAGCGACGTGACATGCCGTCGCCTCCACTATCTGGGTAGTGTCCTGGTGCTTGCGATTCTGCTGTATGCCGCCACCACGTCGCAGTGGCTCTACCTGCTGCTGCTTCCACTGGTGGGCTACGGTTTCGCCTGGCTGGGCCACTTCCTGTTCGAGAAAAACCGACCGGCCACGTTCAAATACCCGTTGTACAGTCTGATGGGCGATTGGGTCATGCTCAAGGACATGCTGACGGGTCGGATTCGGTTCTAGATGATGAATGCTCCCCTGGCCAGCGGCAAATCACTGCTGCTCGAAGCACAAAGCAAACCGGTCGTTATTCCCCCGATGCCGGATTATAACGGGCGGGTGCTGGCTTACGTCGGCGCCGCTGTTGTTATTTTTACCGGCTTGCTCAGCCACACCTTTTCGGACTGGCTCATCTGGCTGGTGCCCGGCGCCCTGCTCTGGCCGCATATTGTCCATTTCCTGACGCGCCAGACCCTGCTCAGACGTTACAGCCGCGTCCGCCACAAGATGCTATTGGTGGATTGCGCCCTCGGCGGAGCCTTCGCCGGCACCATCGGTCTGGTGGCCACGCCATCCCTGTCGATCATGATGATGCTGATGTTCAGCTGCATGCTGCTCGGCGGCCTACGCCAGTGGTTGTTCGGCATTTTCTGGTTTGCCCTGACGGCGCTCGCCGGACTGGCCCTGAATGGCATGGCCGTCTCCCTGCAGGCGCCCCTGTCGCTCAGCATCGTGGCTATTCTGGCAACGGCGGCGTTCATCTGTATCACTGCATTCTATGCACACCAGCAGGCACGGGCACTGATGTCTGCCAAGACCCAGATCCAGTATCAGCGCGAGCAGTCGATCGCCCTCTCCCACAAGCTGTCCAAATACCTGTCACCGCAGGTCTGGCAGTCCATCTTTACCGGCGAGCGGGACGTGCGACTGGAAACCCAGCGCAAGAAGCTGTCCATCTTCTTTTCCGACATCAAGGGCTTTACCGAGCTGTCCGAGGAGATGGAACCGGAGGCCCTGACCGAACTGCTCAACCACTATTTCAATGAAATGTCCCAGGTGGCCCTCAAGTACGGCGGCACCATCGACAAGTTTGTGGGCGATTCGATCATGATTTTCTTCGGTGACCCCACCAGTCGTGGCCCTCGGGAAGACGCGCTGGCCTGCGTTTCCATGGCCATCGACATGCGCAAGCACATGAAGATCATGCGCCAGAAATGGCGCAGCCAGGGCATCAAGACACCGCTGGAAATCCGCATGGGGATCAGCGCCGGTTATGCCACGGTGGGCAATTTCGGCGCCGAGAACCGGATGGACTACACCATCATCGGCAAGGAAGTAAACCTGGCCAGCCGTCTGGAATCACTGGCCGATCCCGGCGAGATCCTGGTCTCCTACGAGACATTCTCGCTGATCAAGGACAAGATCATGTGCCGGGACAAGGGCGAAATTACGGTGAAAGGCTTCGGTCGACCGGTGCCCATCTATGAAGTCATCGACTTCCGTCGCGACCTGGGTACCGAGCGCAGCTTCCTCGAGCATGAGAAAGCCGGCTTTGCCATGTACCTGGATTCGGAGAAAGTCCGCGGCAATGAACGCGAAGCGATCCTGCAGGCTCTGGAAGATGCCGCAGAACGCCTGCGCCAGGGCGACGAATAGTCTCCGCCAGCAAGGGCTTCGCTTCGTGCGTCGGTTATTGACGGATCAGACGCACCATCGCCGGAGCGCTCGCCTCGGTGCTGCGCCAGGGGTTGATGTCCAGACCACCACGCCGTGTGTAATGGGCACTGACCGTCAGTGACTCCGGCTTGCAATAGGCCATCAGGTCCGTAAACACCGTTTCCACGCAGTGTTCGTGGAAGTCCTGCTTCTGCCGGAACCCCACCACATAGTGCAGCAAGGACGCCCGATCGATTTTCGGCCCGGTGTAGTGAATCAGCAGCGTCCCCCAGTCCGGCTGCCCGGTGACCGGGCAATTGCTCTTGAGCAGGTGCGAGCACAGGGATTCAGTCACGGTCTCCCCTTCCGCAACGAGCTTCCCGGGACAGGGCTCGTAGCCCGCCACCTCAATCGGCTCATCATCGATCAGCTCGTAGCCGGACGGTCGTGGCGCAATGTGAGCCGTCTCGTCCACGGAATAGAGCTGGCAGGTCACGGCGGCACCCGAGGCGCTGGACAGATCCCGCTCGACAAGCTCGATCACCTGCGACGGATCGGAGAAGGTGGCCTGGTTCAGGGAGTTCAGGTACAGCTTGAATGACTTGGATTCAATGAGGAACGGCGAGGCCGCGGGAATCCGGAAAATACCCCAGGCCACAGCCGGAACGCCATTGGGACGCAACCAGGATAGCTCCCAGGCCTGCCAGACATCCCCGCCGAACCACGGCCAGCGCCCGTCTACCAGACCGATACGCTGACGGTTATCCAGCCGGGGCACCGGGAACAGCAGTTCCGGTGCATAGTGCTGGGGGTATTCGCTGGATTTGCCCAGCGGTGCGTTCTGCAGAGCCATATTCGGTTTCCGTCAGTGGCGGATGCCGCGACCACGCGCAAGCATTCGCAAACAAAGTACGACCAGTATGACGATGAACAACACGATCATCGACAGGGAGACGCCCACGTTGACGTCCGAAATCCCCAGGATGCCGTACCGGAAGGCGTTGACCATATACAGAATCGGGTTGGCCATCGACACGGCCCGCCAGAAATCCGGCAGCAGCTGGATGGAGTAGAACACGCCGCCGAGATACGTCAGCGGCGTGAGCACAAACGTCGGGACGATGGAAATATCATCAAATTTGGTGGCCAGCATCGCGTTGATGAAGCCCCCCAGCGAGAACAGCATCGACGTCAGCGCAACCGTAAGCACTGTGGCCGCCGGATGATGCAGACTGAGGTTCGTAAAGCCCAGTGACAACACGGTCACAATCAGGCCCACGCCCAACCCACGGGCCATACCGCCGGCGACGTAGCCAGCCAGGATGATGTAATTCGGCACCGGCGAAACCAGCAGCTCCTCGATGCTGCGCTGGAACTTCATGCTGAAGAACGACGACACCACGTTGGCGTAGGAGCTGGTGATGACGGACATCATGATCAGACCCGGCACGATGAAGGCCATGTAGTCGTGCCCGTCCATCTGCCCGATGCGGGAGCCGATCAGGTTGCCGAAGATCACGAAATAGAGTGTCATGGTGACCGCCGGCGGCAGCAGCGTCTGCGGCCAGATCCGGGTGAATCGGCGCACTTCCCGGACGACGATCGTCGAAAGCGCGGTCAGTTTGGCGTCCGGACTCATGCCTTGTCTCCTTTCCGGCTGTTCTCCTGAACCATGCGGAGGAACAGCTCCTCCAGTCGATTGGCCTTGGTACGCATGCTCACCACGCGCAGACCCTTGGCGTCCAGTTGGCTGAACGCGGCGTTCAGGTTCTGCCCCTGACGCACATCGATTTCCAACTGCCCTTCGTTGACCAGGCGCGTGTCGAAATCGGGCAGCTCGGGTGCCTCACTGACCGGCTCCGAAAGATCCAGCAGGAAGGTCTCCACACTCAACTGCTTGAGCAGGTCCCGCGTGCTGGTGTTCTGCAGAATGCTGCCGTGGTCGATGATGGCGATGTTGCGGCAAAGCGCTTCCGCCTCTTCCAGGTAATGGGTGGTCAGGATGATCGTCGTGCCCCGCCGATTCATTTCCTGCAGGAAGGTCCACATGGAGCGGCGCAGCTCGATATCGACCCCGGCGGTGGGTTCATCCAGGATCAGCAGCTTGGGTTCGTGCACCAGGGCCCGGGCGATCATCAGCCGCCGCTTCATGCCCCCGGACAGCATCCGGGCCGGCTCGTTGCGTTTGTCCCAGAGCCCCAGCTCCTTCAGGTAATACTCCGCCGACACCCGGGCCCGCTTGGCCGGAATGCCGTAGTAGCCGGCCTGGGTGACGACGATATCGATCACCTTTTCAAACTGGTTGAAGTTCATCTCCTGGGGCACCACGCCCAGGTTCATCTTCGCACCGGACAGGTCCCGATCGATATCATGGCCGAACACGGATACCTTGCCGGAGGTCTTGTTGACCAGCGAACACACAATGCCCAGCGTCGTAGACTTGCCTGCGCCGTTGGGTCCGAGCAGCGCGAAGAAATCACCTTCCCTGACCGTCAGATCGATCCCTTTCAGTGCCTCGAAGCCCGAGTCGTAGGTTTTGCGGAGATTTTCAATCTTCAGTGCATCCGTCATGGGTGCCCAGCCTGTCTGTTCTGATGAGGGGTTGCGCGTTGAGATCGTGTGTAAATTGTGGCGGGGCCTGGAAATTCAACCCCTTCGGTTGCATCGGGCCAGTTGGCGCCCGCCGCTTCATGACTTTGGCAAACTGCGACAGGTGTCCAACATGCCCATCGCCCTCGCTCCTATAATCAGGCCCATAACAACGAAACCCGGTATCAACCGGTCTTCCATGGAAAGATAGACGAGCCTATGAACCTCAAGCCCTTTCTGCTGCTCACCCCGCTGCTCCTGTTACAGGGCTGTGGCGGCGGCGACGGCGGCGACGACACGGCCACCGGACAGCTCACCCTCAGCGGCATGCAGGGTCTGTCCTACCAGACCCAGAGCCAGACGGGAAAGACCGACGCTCAAGGCCATTTCCAATACTACGCCGGTGAAACCCTGACCCTGAGTGTCGGCGACCTGCAACTGGTGTCGGGTGTTCCCACCGATAACGTGGTGACGCCCCTGGAGTTCCTGTCGGATACCCGAGCCTTGCTGGATAATGCCACTGTCGACGAGCTGGGTCTGCTCAGCCATCGGCCGGCTGAACAGCAGGCCATCGAGAACACCACCCTGCGCAACCTCACGCGCTTCCTGCTGGCACTGGACGAAGATGGCTCCACGTCCGACAGCAACCGACTGGTGTTCACCGACCGGGTCATTAGCCAGCTGAACGCTGCCCTGCCCACGCTGGACAAACCCATCGACTTCACCGTGCCGGAAAGCCAGTTCATTAATGAAGTGACCGAAGATGGTGAAACCACTGACGATGCGGATCTGACGCCGGCCAACCGATTGCTGAAAGCCATCTGTTTCTACCCGGAAGACGACGAGCTCTGCGAGGACCCACCCACCCAGGCGGAAATCGACGCGGCTCCGGAACCACCCGAAAACGGTACGGCGCGGGATCCGGATGTGGTTTACAGCGACGAACTGGAGAGCAAGCGCAACCGGATCCTCAATGCGATCCGCAATGTCGAAGACATCGACTCCGACGACATCGACGAGTACCTCACCAGCGAGCTGGACAGTATCACCACCGACATCGCCAACGAATACTATCTCAGCCAGGTGACCCAGGAACTGCCCGCCTCGGACACCGCCATCCATGAAGTGGTTGTACGCCGGGTGGGCAAGAAGGTATCACTGGCGAAGATCGAAGCCATCAGCACCAACGACAACGCCCTGGTGGTGCACAGCTACAGCGCCCAGACCCATTCGGTGGAATATTTCATTGATGGCGAGACGGGGGACGACGGGGAGCTGATCGTTAACTTCAAACCGGATGACGATTACCGCTGGCTACGCAAGCCCCTGCGGGTGATCATCCAGTAGTGGGTCGCCTGCCGATCCGAACGGGACGGCAGGCGGCTCAGCCCAACAAATGCTTCAGGCTCCAGCGCGATGCGGCGCCGGTGACTTCGAAGTGGCGCGGGTCCAGCCCCTCTGCCCCGAATGGCAGGCATCCGTTGACCGAAACCACCTTGTCCGGCTGACGCCCTTCATTGACCTCCGCCAGGTTCACGATCCTGGCGGCTTTCAACGGCCGACGTTCCGGATCCGTCATCACCATCACCCGCGGCCAAAGACGACGCCCCGGCGTATGCGAGACCACCGCGCCACGCTCACCGGAGCTCAGCTCCACCAGCGTGCCGGTCGGATAGATGCCGATGGACTGAATGAAACGTTCCACCAGATCCTCCTGGAACTCAATGTTGCGCATTTCATACAGGTGGGCGACTGCCTGCGCCGGCGTCATCGGCGTCTGGTCTTCCCGGGTTTCCACGAGGGATTCGTAATAATCCACCAGACCGGCGATCTTGGCCAACAGCGGGATGCGATCACCCCGGATGCGCGCCGGGAACCCCGAGCCGTTATGGCGCTCGCGGTGATATTGGACGATGCTGATGACCGCTCGCGACATGCCGGCCGCCTGCAATCGGTTGACGCCCTTTTCCACATAGGTCCGGAACAGGGCGAAATCCCCGGCGTCGAGCCGGTTTTCGTTACGCAGCAGCGACGGGGATAATTCCAGCTTACCGACGTGACACAGGAGTGTGCCCATCGCCAGGTTTTCCAGCGCGGCCGGCTCCAGCCCCATGTGGCGACCACAGACCAGCGCCCAGATGGCGGTATTCAGGGCGTGCCGGTACGTCATGTTGTCACGCTGGCGCAAGCGGGCAACCCAGAGCATCGCGTCCGGATGCCGGACGACGCTGCCGGCCATGCCACGTGCGACGCGATACACACTGTTGAAATCCGGCTCCTCACCGGCGCGAATTCGGCGTTCAATATCGCTCAGCGCCTTGTCCACATCCACCAGCAGCCGATTGCCCTGGCGGACTTCGCGCTTCAGGGTTGACGACACGGGATAGTCTTGCGGGTTGCGCACCTGGATCGGCGGCAGCTGGATGACTTCCTGGTTCGTACGCTTGGCGTTGCGGCGGGCGAAAATCGGGGCGTTGGACGCCTCATACTCGGACGTGTCACGCGCTTCGGCCACGTCGATCATCACCCACTTGCAGTAGGACGTGAGGGTCTGGATATCTTCCTGGCGGCGAATATAGAACCCCTGGATGGGGAAAGGCGTTTCGTGCCACGGACGATCGAGGTCAGACACGAACGCGCCCAACGACAAATCATGCACCGCTACTTTCTTCTGGCGGACACCCACGGCAGACCTCTACTCCTGAAAACGACGTCGATGATTCCATTCTGACGGGATCGCGGCGAGCGACAATAACATTTGTGTACCGAACAGTAACCTTTCACCGACACAAGGTTACTGTTCGTTATCAGCCGGCAACAAAAGGTAGCAACGAGATGTGAATAACAGTCAGAGCGAGACGCACGTCACAAAATCAGGGGCGCATCAATCGCCGCAAACATGGTCATCCAGCTCCGGCGGCCGGGCTGAAAGGCTGTCGCGCGGCGCCTCCCGGACGCGAATGCTGTAAGGAACCACCGAGGCCCGCAGGTAATCCCGGTTTTCCGTTTCACCGTTCACCTCAACGGTCGTCCGACGTGGACGACAGGACACCACCAACTCCAGTTGCCGATCCAGGTCGACAATGCGTTGGGCATTGCGCACTTCCAGGCAAGTGGAGGCCGGCTCAGCCGGCTGCCCGGATCGCGCCAGGACATCGTCTTCCGGCGAGCCACAAGCCTTGATACCTGCACCGCACGCCTGCTCCCCACCCGTCTGGGCGGCGTCTCTCAGGATCCAGGTGCGAGTGCTGCACTGGGTTTCCAGGCGGATGGGCGATGCCTGATCGTTCGCGAACCACCAACCGGGATAGTCCACCGTCTCCCAGGTCACACGGAACTGGCGCTCATCGCCGCTGGCATTGGACGCACTGAAAACACCGTAATGACTTTGATAAGAGGCGCAGCCGGACAACGCCGACAACAATAGCGCGCAGACGGGGAGTCGAATCATGTCGGACCTGGTTAACGTATAACGTGGTATGACGAACGATAGCGTCGATGCGGCAATGTCCCACATCGCGGCAGGGGGGAACAGTTACTCGTTCACAAACTGGAGCCCGAAACCATCAACCGTCATGCGCACCACTTCCATATCCAGAATCGGCGCGGGCACCGGCAGGCCCTGGACCTGGACCTGGACGCGATCCCCGATATTCGGGCGCTCCCCTTCCTCGGACACGACAAAAACACCGCCGTCAGAAATGTCCCGAGTATTGTAGACGCGCTCACCGAGAGTGGGATGGGTCACGCGGACTTTGGCGTTCAATGCGGTTCTTAAATAGGCGCGTCGATCACTGGACATCGCTGGGCTCGGTTACTGCTCTGTTGTCATGATACTGCCGGCCTGAGCAGAGGAGCGATTCAGGGGCCCCAACGCCAGACTTCCCTTTCTGATGATGAAGCATAGCACTAAATGTGGGGTGCAAGTGAATGCAGGTCCGACAGTTTTCCGTTTTTCTCCTCCCCGAAATAATTCTTTTTCGCAACCATTCTAAAATTCAGGTTTAATACCGATTATCATTCCGAATACTCCGGATTTTCCTCCGGCGAACGAACCAGGACACAGAGAACGCCATGCGCCATCGTTTTTCCACCATCGCCCTGCTGGCGAACCTATTGCTGACCCCACTCGCCGCAACCGCTGCCGGGGAAGTCAACATCTATTCCTACCGCCAGCCCTATCTGCTTGAGCCCTTGCTAGACGCGTTCACTCGCAAGACAGGCATCGAAGCCAATGTGGTCTTCGCCCGCAATGGCCTTGCCGAGCGTCTGCAGCGAGAGGGTCGCAACAGCCCCGCTGACCTGGTCATGACCGTGGATATCGCCCGCCTCAATGAACTGGTTGAGCGCGACCTCACCGAAGCCGTTACCACGGCGACCCTGGAACAGGATATCCCCGCCCACCTGCGTCACCCGGAGGGCAAATGGTACGGCCTTACCAGCCGGGCTCGCCTGATCTTCACCGCCAAGGACCGTGTCGAACCCGGCGAAATCACCACGTACGAGGAACTGGCGGATCCCAAATGGCAGGGGCGAGTCTGTACCCGCAGCGGCAAGCACCCTTATAACGTGGCCCTGTTTGCCTCGATGATTGCCCACCACGGCGAAGCCAAGGCCGAACAATGGTTGCAGGGCCTGAAGGACAATCTGGCACGCCGCCCCCAGGGTGGCGACCGCGACCAGATCATGGCGATTGCCGAAGGCGTTTGCGACGTCGCACTCGGCAACAGCTATTACTACGGCAAGATGTTGGAAGACGAAAACCAGCGTGACGCCGCCCAGTCCGTGAACCTGGTGTTTCCCAATGCCGAGGGTCGTGGAACCCACATCAACATCAGTGGCATGGCCTTGACCCACAGCGCGCCCAACCGGGACAACGCCATCAAACTGATGGAGTACCTGACAACGGCGGAAGCCCAGACGATCTACGCCACCGTCAACTACGAATATCCCGCCAATCCGGCGGTGCCGCCGTCAGACGTGGTTGCCAGCTGGGGCACACTGCACCCGGACGATCTCGCCCTGAACACGATCGCGGCCCATCGCGAAGCCGCCGTGAAGATGGTCGACCGGGTCAATTACGACAACTGAGTCGCGCCGATTCATTCCAGGCAGGCTGCCCGCACTTTTCCCGGGCAGCGCTTACCGCCCCAAGGATACCCATGAGCCAGGCCGTCGACGCGCCATTGCCCCCGATTGAACAACAGCCCCTGAAGTCCGGCACCTCCCGGCGCTGGCTGCTTGCCGCGACTGTCACCACGCTGTTGGTGGCACTGCCTGTCGGCGCCGTGCTCGTGCTGGCGCTGTTTCCGGACGACAACATCTGGCCTCACCTGGTGGAGACAACGCTTCCCATCTACCTGTCGAATACTGTCCAGTTAATGCTCGGCGTGTCCGTGCTGACGCTGGTCATCGGCGTCGGTACCGCCTGGCTGGTCACCATGTGCCAGTTCCCCGGCCGGCGCTTTTTCGAGTGGGCCCTGCTGCTGCCGTTTGCGGTGCCGGCTTATGTCATCGCCTACGTCTACACCGACCTGCTCGACTACGCCGGACCGGTTCAGTCGGCCCTGCGGGAGATGTTCGACTGGCACGATGCCGGCGACTACTGGTTCCCGGCCATCCGCAGCCTGCCCGGCGCCATCCTGATGATCGGACTGGTGCTGTATCCCTACATTTACCTGCTGGCCAGGGCCGCTTTCCTGGAACAGTCCCCTTCGCTGTTTGCGGTCAGCCGAAGCCTCGGCCAGTCCGCCCTGGGCACATTCTTTCGGGTGGTGCTGCCGATTGCCCGGCCCGCCATTGCGGTGGGCCTGTCACTGGTTCTGATGGAGACCCTGAACGATTTCGGCACCGTCGACTTCTTTGCCGTCAACACGCTGACCGCCGGCCTGTTCGACACCTGGATGAATCTGGGCAACCTGGGTGGCGCGGCCCAGATTGCAAGCATCATGCTCGCCTTCGTTCTCATCCTGGTGACCCTGGAGCGCTACTCTCGTCGCCGCCAGCAACAATACGCTGCCCGGGACATGCGCGATCCCCTGCACCGTTTCACCCTGTCCCGGAGTCGCCAGGCAGCTTGCGTGGTAGCCTGCGGATTGCCTTTGTTGCTGGGTTTTGTGGTGCCGGCAGCGGTTCTGGGCTACTACGCGGTGGAGTACTTTGCCGAGAGCTGGACGGACGATTTCCTGGCAAACGCCCTGAACAGCCTGTTTCTGTCCGCCGCGGCGGCCCTGACGACCCTGCTGATCGGCCTTTTACTGGCTTACAGTCGCCGACTGCACGACACGCCGGGCATGCGCGTGCTGATGCGGCTTTCCAGTCTCGGATATGCGATGCCGGGAGCGGTACTGGCGGTCGGCGTGATTGTGCCGCTGGCCGCGTTCGACAACTGGCTCGACCTGCGCATGGAGCAGTGGCTGGGCTGGAATACCGGCCTGCTGTTGAGCGGCACCGCGTTCGCCATCATCTTTGCCTACACCGTTCGTTTTCTGGCGGTGTCGGCCGGCAGCCTGGAGAGCGCCCTACAAAAAATCACGCCCAGTATGGACATGGCCGCCCGATCCTTGGGGGTGCCAGCCGGCAAGACGCTGCTTCGCGTTCACCTGCCGATGCTGAAGGGAACGCTGCTGACCGCCGCTCTCGTCGTGTTCGTGGATTGCATGAAGGAATTGCCGGCCACGCTGATCCTGCGGCCGTTCAATTTCGAGACGCTGGCCACCTACGTGTATCAGTACGCCTCGGATGAAATGCTGCGCCAGAGCGGATTGCCGGCGCTGGTTATTGTGGCTGCGGGCATTATCCCGATCGTGCTGATGAGCCGCTCGATAGCCGCATCCCGGGAATTCCACTGACCGACGTGCTTTACGCCCGGGTCACCACAAAGCGACCGCTGAACGTCGCGGCCGGAAAAGCCGTACCGCCCTCCTCGACGAACACCGTCACCTCAAGGACCACCCGCCCCTTTCCCCGTCGCTCGATGCTGCGCTCAAACCGCTCCATGTCCTCAGCGGAGGGCAACCTGCAGCGGGCGAAGAAGTCGCTGTTGACGGGCAAGCCGTAGTCGATGGCGCCGGACTGGATGACCACGTTTCCTTTCAACTGGCGGTCTTCCAGCCAGAGCTCCAGCAAAGACCAGGCCCCGACGACGGCCACGGCATAGACGCTGCCGCCAAAACCCGTGCCCTGGTGATTGTGATTGAGCGCCAGCGGCGCTTTCACGGTGATCTGATCGCCGGTGTAGTCGGCCACCGTCACGCCCAGCGCGCGTGTAAGAGGAATATGTTCGTTAATGCGGGTCTGCAGCCGGTCCAGCTGGGTCATAAGGCGCCTCCTTATACCGTCAGTCTATGCCGGACCAGCGCAAAGACCCAATTCGACTAAAGGATGCACAGGACGAGATTCAGGGAGGGATGCAATACCGGGCCCGCTCCGGCGCGATGACACGCCGGGCGGGCCCACGCCGCCTATTGCCAGATAATGGGTTGCTTCTCGTTGTACCAGGTGTCCGCCATGTCCTTGTAGGCGTCCTCAACCACATTACGCTTGAGCTTCAGTGTCGGGGTCAGGAAGTCGTTCTCGATACTCCACTCGTCCCGTACCACCGCCATGAACTTCAGTTGCTCGTGGGGATCGACAGCCCCGTTGACCTCGGTCAGCAGCGTCTTGAAGCTCTGCTCCAGTTCCTTGCGGAAAGCATCGTCCGCCGTCTTCCGCTGAGCGTCCTCGGACAGCATCACCAGGCAGTGCGGCTGCGGATGATTGGCCCCGGACACACAGACCATCTCGATGTCGGGATGACTCATGAGCCGGTTCTCGATGGGCGCCGGGGCGACGTATTTGCCCTTGCTGGTCTTGAAGATTTCCTTGATGCGGCCGGTCAGGCGCAGGCGTCCGAGCTCATCGACCTCGCCCTTGTCGCCGGTGCGCAGGTAGCCGTCTTCGGTGAAGGTTTCCCGGGTTTTCTCCTCGTCCCGGTAATACCCCATCATGGTGGCCGGGCTCTTGATCTGCACCTCCCCCTCGTCGCTGATCCGCACGTCGACACCCGGCAGCGGCTCACCGACGTAACCGGTCCGCGCCCGTCCCGGCTTGGTCATGTGAGAATAGGCAAAATTCTCGGACATACCGTAGCCTTCCAGCAGCTCGAGGCCCAGCCCCCGGTACCAATCCAGAATATCGTGGGACAGGGGCGCTGAACCGCTACCGGCGAACTTCACGTGCTGGAGCCCCAGGTTGGTAAGCACCTTCCGCTTGATCAGGCGATTGAGCAGCGGAATCCGCAGCAGACGTGCCAGTTTCTCCTGGGGCATCTTCTGGAAAACGCCGTGCTGGAATTTGGTCCAGATCCGGGGCACCGCCAGGAAGAGCGTCGGCTGGGCCCGCTTGAGATCTTCGACGAAGGTATCCAGGGACTCGGCGAAATACAGATGGAACCCGCGGTACATCGACCCCAGCTCCACGACAAAACGCTCGAACACGTGCGACAGCGGTAAATAGGACAACATCCGCTCATTCGCGGTCACATCGAGCGCTTCCATTCCGCCAACCGAGGCGTAGCCCAGGTTCTCAAAGCTCAGCATGACCCCTTTGGGCCGTCCGGTGCTGCCGGAGGTGTAGACGATGGTCGCCAGCTCATGCGGATCGCGCTGGACATTTTCCTTCATGGGCGGGTACTTCGCGACAATATCGTCCCAGGTCTTGAAATCGTTGGGCGGGCTCAGCGGATAAGAGAGGCAGTGGACACTGTCCGGCACGCCGGCCTTCATACTATCCCAGTCGTCCAGCTTACCGACAAACAACACCTCACAGCCGCTATGCTCCAACACGTAGTGAACGGTGTCGGCGTTCAGGGTCGGATACAGCGGGACGGAAATATGGCCCGCCATCCAGATGGCCCAGTCGGATAGAATCCAGTGGGCGCAGTTCTTGGAAAGGATACCGATGCGGCTATTCTCGGGCAGGTTGAGCGACTTGAGATACGACGCCATCCTCCGCGCCTCACCCACCGCACGTCGCCAGGTGAAGTCGATGACAGTGCCACCGCCCATCGGCTGGGACAGGTACACGTCTCCGGCACGCGCTGTTTCCCAGTGGTAGACCATATCAAGAGGAAGTTTATTCTTGGTGTCCATGGAGGTCCTTGTCTGCTGTCTGTTGTTATTGATCTTTGCGCAACCCCGCCAACACGGCTAGGATGCGCTGAAACCGGTTTAGCGGAGCACCACGTTGTGCCCGCCCACACCGCTGGCCTTCGGTGGCCGAATCCTGTTACAGGCTATTTCAGCACAGCGCTTTTCGCCAGAATGTGACAGGTATTCAACTAAATGACGATAGCCATACTGACCGCAGGGCTCAAGAGGCGAACGACGACACTGCGCCGTAAAACGTGACCCAGACCCGGCAACCCCCTGACAACTTGCTCATAATGCGATGACGACCAGAAACAGGAAGGACATCATGTACGTCTGCATTGACTGCCGAAAGGGGTTGATGGATCCGGTTTCGCGAATCGACGAGCCGGATGCCGCCGACCGTTACCAGTGCAGCTACTGCGGTCACCGGGCGACCATTCCGCCACTCATGATCAGCCTGACGCAGATCCTCTCCTGCGTGCTGGGGCTTGGCTTTACGCTGTATCTGCTTTTCCGGCATATCGGCAATGCGCTGAAGGCGTTCCAGTTGGGCCTGCACGGCGACATGACCGCTGACATCCTGCTGACCGGCCTGGCCCTGCTCTTCGCCGCGGGCTTTACCTATACCATTCTGCGGGCCAGCCACAACCTGCGTATCCAGTTCCTGTACCGACACGTCCGCCCATCGGCCTGATACCGGCCACTGCGGCTACCCCGTAGAGAGTATCCCTTACGTTCTATGATAGAATCCGCCACTTTTCGCGGCCCAGCATTTTTCCCGGGCAATGACATAATGAAGAGCCGCTGAACCGGCAGACGCCGTTCGATCGGTCGGCTGGCATGGGTGGGAACACCCGCTCAGACGGCTCACCAACCACCAGAGGATCGGGAGTATCACCGCATGAATCGTTCCACCCTGAGAGTTGTCTTTGCAGCGCTCGCACTGCTTGTGGCTGGCGCCCTCCAGGCCGACCCACGTGTCGTCGCCGTGACGCAGATCGTTGAACACCCGGCCCTCGACGCCGTCTACCAGGGCGTCAAGGATGAACTGACCGCTGAAGGCTATGCCGAGGGCACCGATGTCACCTACGAGCATGAGAGCGCCCAGGCAAACACCGCGGTTGCCGCCCAGATCGCCCGCAAGTTCGTGGGAGACCAGCCGGACGTGATCGTCGCCATTGCCACACCGTCCGCCCAGACCGTTGCTGCTGCGGCCCGCGACATTCCCGTCGTCTTCTCGGCGGTGACCGATCCGGTGGGCGCGAAACTGGTCAAAAGCCTGGAGCACCCCGGCAGCAACATCACCGGTGTCAGCGATATGCTGCCGCTGGACAAACACCTGGACATGGTCCAGCGCGTGGTGCCCGACGCCAAGACCATCGGTACCGTCTACAACCCGGGCGAGGCCAATGCGGTGGCTCTGGTCAATGATCTGGATGAGCGTCTGAAAGCCCGCGGCCTGAAACTGGTCAAGGCAGCAGCCACCAAGACGTCCGAAGTGCTCGGCGCTGCCCGTTCCCTGGTCGGCAAGGTCGACGCCATCTACCTGACCACCGACAACACCGTGATCTCTGCCGCCGAAGCCGTCATCTCCGTCGGTGAACGCGCCAAGATTCCCGTCTTCGCCGCCGATACCGCGACCGTCTCCCGCGGCGCCGTCGCTGCCCTGGGTTTCGACTACTACGACGTTGGCCGTCAGACCGGCAAACTCGTGGGACGCGTGCTCAAGGGTGAAAACCCCGGCGACATTCCGGTTGGCGGGGTGGAAACACTCTCCCTGTACGTGAACCCGGGCGCTGCCAAGCGCATGGGCATTGAGCTGAAACCGGACGTCATCGAGGACGCCGAAAAAGTCATCGAAAACTGATCCATATTGCAGTAGGACCACCATGCTGAGCGAAATCGCCCTGTACGGGGCCTTTGAAACCGGGCTGATCTACGGCCTGGTTGCCTTCGGGATTTACCTGTCATTCCGGGTTCTCGACTTTCCCGACCTGACAGTGGACGGCAGTTTCCCATTGGGCGCTGCCGTTTCAGCCGTCATGATCATCAACGGCTGGAATCCCTGGCTGGCGACCGGCGCGGCGATTCTGGCCGGCATGGCGGCCGGCGCCGTCACGGCAACGCTGAACGTGCGCCTGAAGATCCTCAATCTGCTGGCGTCGATCCTGACCATGATCGCGCTCTATTCCGTCAACCTGCGCATCATGGGGCGCCCCAACATCGCCCTGCTCTCGGAAGACACCGTGCTGACCCCCTGGTACGACCTGGAGCTGGCCTTCCATCAGGTGCCAGTCGTGCTGTTCTTTATCGTCGCCGTGGTGGTACTGATCCTGCTGTGGCGTTTTATGGAATCGGAAACCGGTCTGGCAATGCGGGCCACCGGCGCCAATCCCCGCATGGCGCGGGCCCAGGGCATTGCCACCGGCTGGATGATCATTCTCGGTGTGGCGCTGTCCAATGGTCTGGTGGCGCTGGCAGGCTCCCTGTTTGCCCAGAGCCAGGGGGCGGCGGACGTGACCATGGGTGTTGGCGTGATCGTCGTCGGCCTGGCCTCCCTGATCGGCGGTGAAGCCGTCCTGGCGCCGCGCAGCGTGATTCGGGCCCTGCTCGCATGCATTATCGGCGCGATCCTCTATCGTCTGGCGATCGCCCTGGCGCTGAACGCAGACTTCATCGGCCTGAAAACACAGGACCTCAACCTGATCACCGCCGTTCTGGTCACTCTCGCCATTGTCCTGCCGAATGCACGGCATTCGGTGAAAGCCCTGTTTTCCCGGAGCTGAGCCATGATTACCGTAAAAGACCTCAGACTCACTTTCGGCAAGGGCACGCCCTTGGAAAATCCGGCCCTGCGGGGCCTCAGCCTGACCGTGAATCAGGGCGAATTCGTCACGGTGATCGGCAGTAACGGCGCCGGCAAATCCACGCTCCTCAACGCCCTGTCCGGCGAGGTGCTGGTGGACAGCGGCCGCATCGAAGTGGATGGCGTGGACGTCACCCGCCTGTCCACCCACAAACGGGCCGGTCGCGTTTCCCGGGTGTTCCAGGATCCACTGGCCGGAACCTGCGAGAACCTCACCATTGAGGAAAACATGTCGCTGGCCATCAAACGGGGCATGCGACGGGGCCTCGGATCAGCCGTCAAGACCCGCTACCGGGATCGCTTCCGGGAAGGTCTGGCCACGCTGAACCTGGGGCTGGAGAACCGCCTGGGGGACAAGATGGGGCTGCTGTCCGGCGGCCAGCGCCAGGCGGTCAGTTTGCTGATGGCCAGCCTCAACCCGTCCAGCATCCTGCTGCTGGATGAGCACACCGCGGCCCTGGACCCCCGCACGGCGGAGTTCGTGCTGGATCTCACCAAGCGCATCATCCACGACCAGAAGAAGACGGCCCTGATGGTCACCCACAGCATGAAACAGGCGCTGGAAGTGGGCGAACGTACCGTGATGCTGCACCAGGGCCAGGTGGTCTTCGATATTGCCGGCCAGGAACGCGAAGGGCTGACTGTCAGCGACCTGCTGAAACTGTTCGAGAAGCAGCGTGGCATCGAAGTCAGTGATGACAGTCTGCTGCTTGGCTGAACAGGCCTCAGCAGCAACCTCTCTCGGGTTTATGTCGCCAAAACTGGCATTTCCTCTCCTTTGCGGTTAGTTTTCAGGGAGGACCGGTGTCGATAGCACGCTATGGGCACCGGCCTCGAGATCGCATCTCCTCATCGACGTGAAAGGCAGGAATGGCATCGTGCTTCGCATGACCTCGGTTATGCTGTCCTGGCTCGGTCGGTTTCCGACCGCAGCCCTGGCACTGGCTTCCTCATTTTTCATCCAGCCCCTCCGGGCAGACGATGTCATTAGCCAACTCCAGTATGTCAGCGAGGATTTTCCACCCTACAACTTCCGGGATTCGTCCAGCCCGGATGGCCGCGAGATCGCCCGGGGCATCTTCATTGATGTCCTCGAAGCGCTGGATAAACCCCTGGGCCTGAATTTCGATCCTGCCAATGTCCGCTTCTTTCCCTGGGCCCGAGCCTATGCCGACGCCCTGAACGGCTCACGTCAGGTGCTTTTCGCGACGGCGCGCGTGCCATCCCGGGAAAAGCGGTTCAAGTGGGCGGGTCCGGTCATGCCCATCCAGATCGGATTGATTGCCCGCAGGGATGACGCGACGCCGGTCGACCCCACCTCCGCCATTGTCGGTGTCATTCGCAACGACATTGGCGAGGAACTCGCCCTGAAATCCGGCTTCTCCCGCGATCATCTTTATCGGCAAAGCAACGGCAACAGCCTGGCCCTGATGCTGGCAGCGGGCCGCATTGACCTCTGGGCCTACAACGAGGCGGCGGCCCTCTGGTACATCAATCGGAACGATTTGAATACCGCCCACTACGGCATGGTCAGGGAGCTCCTGAAAACCCAGGCTTATTTCGCCTTCAGTCCGGATGTTCCGGATGGCGTGGTGAATGCGTTTCAGGAGGGCATTGACGCGTTGAAGCAAACGGTGGAGAAAAACGGCCGGACGAGGATGGAAAACATTATCCAGCGTTATTATCAGTAGTTTTCAGCACGTCTGAAAGAAGAAAGATCGCGGCGGACTGCCGCGATCTTTCCGGCACCGCCTCAGTGCCCGTAGACCCGCAGGGACGTGTTGTTGATGGACAGATTATCCAGGGCAATCGAGCCAATCGACGTACCGCCCACCAGCACCCCGCCTATGGAGACATCGGAGCGGAATTCCTGGAGGTCAATCGCCAGTGCGCTTTGACCATCGGCCCGGGTACCGTGGTAGACATCCATCTCGACGTCGGCGAACAGATCCAGCGGCTGCGGCGCAACAGGGTCGTATTCGTCGCCGGTCAGACGCAGGTCCCTGACCCCCAGCGCCAGGAACGGTGCATCGAAGTCCATGTCATCGATGGCAATGTCCGTCTTGAAATTCAGGATATCGGTTGCCGTATCCACCCGAATGGTGGCCGAGCCGATCAGCGCATCCATATGGAAGTTGTCCAGGATGGTCGTACTGTCGGTGGCGCCACGCAGCTCCCACTGACCGGTGCTCATACGGAAGTCCACCGCGCCGAACGTATTCGGCAGGATGTTGACCACCGCATCGCCGTCGCCCAGAACATCGATGTTGATCCTGATGTTATCCAGCAGATCGCTGGCCGGCTGACTGGTCAGGTTGGAACCGATTTCAGAGAACAGATTGGTGCGGTTGGTACCGCCGATTTCGATATCGCTGATCGCCAGGGTTCCCTCATCGGTGTAACGGAACTCGTCGATATTGACCTTGGTTTCGAGCTCGATGGACACGCCGGACTGGCCGGTCACATTACCCATCTCACTCTCGTCGAGCGCTTGAATCTCCGCGAAGCTGGTCACTGGCGCAAAAGCCAGGCACAGCGCTAACGGACTCAGTTTCAGGCCTTGCATTTTTATAGTCCCTTATTGCTTTTATTGGAGTTATGAAGCGATACAGCCTGTGGCCCTCAGGCGACTCACAGATTCCCTCCATGATTCCACTTTAGCGACACGTCTTTTTACTCGACGTGCAGGCCGTCACAATTCCGGCGTGACCATCGCAAAAAGTGATCAAAAAACGCCCACGACGGACACTACATGTTGTGGCAGGACTTCTGACCGCACCGACGCGCCGGATTCCCGTTCATCGCGATTTTGCAAGACCGCCAAGATTGAAAATTACCGACCATTATTCAGCAATCGATAGTTTCCGCTTCCTTCACAGACCACAATATCCTGTTATACTTTTCGAAAATTGACCGATATATTGGGTTTATTTCATACAACCCAACCAACGACGACGGTTGATGCAGTGTATCCATCCACGGCCGGTAAGCCGCGACAACAGGCGGTAGCAGGCCGTTTTCGGTGTTTCAGCACAACGCTCGCTTAAACACCAGATGTAGTGTTTCTAATTGAGCCAGGCCACAGGGTGCCTGGCATTGGGGTCGGGCTTGCAGGAGCCTGAATCTAGGAATCATCGGAGCTTTGAGGGCGGCAATGAACGCGAAAGTACAGGAACTCATGACAACCATTCCCATGCAGGATGCCTCGCTGGATATCTGGAACAGCAAATACCAGCTGAAAACCAAGAGCGGTGAGCCTGTTGACCAGACCATCGAGGACACCTACTCGCGCGTTGCCCGTGCCCTCGCCCAGGTGGAAACCAGCAAGGCGAAGCGTGAGAAGTACTTCAAGGAATTCGTCTGGGCCCTGCAGAACGGCGCCATTCCGGCTGGCCGGATCACGTCCAACGCCGGCGCTGAAGCACACAAACCGGCGACGTCGACCATCAACTGCACCGTCTCCGGCAGCATCAACGACTCCATGAACGACATTCTGGAGAAGAACCACGAAGCCGGCCTGACCCTCAAGGCCGGTTGCGGTATCGGCTACGAATTCTCCACGCTCCGCCCGAAAGGTGCCTACGTCGCCGGCGCCGGCGCTACCACATCCGGTCCGCTGTCCTTTATGGATATCTTCGATCGCATGTGCTTCACCGTGTCCTCCGCCGGTGGCCGTCGCGGCGCCCAGATGGCCACGTTCGACGTGCATCATCCGGACGTGATCGATTTCATCCAGGCCAAGCGTGAGGACGGTCGTCTGCGTCAGTTCAACCTGTCGCTGCTGATCACCGAGGATTTCATCGAAGCCGTGAAGAACGGCGAGGACTGGCACCTGTCCTTCCCGGTCACCGAACAGGAAGCCGAATCCGAAGGACTAGACCTGACCGACGCGGCCAGCTTCGTCTACCGCGACTTCCCGATCCAGGAAGGCTACGTCTGCAACGATGAAGGCAAGGTCGCCTGCCGCATCTACAAGACCGTGAAAGCCCAGTTCATCTGGGACAGCATCATGACGTCCACCTACGACTACGCCGAGCCGGGATTCATCCTGATCGACAAGGTCAACCAGATGAACAACAACTGGTTCTGCGAGGACATCCGCGCGACCAACCCCTGCGGCGAGCAGCCCCTGCCGCCTTATGGCAGCTGCCTGCTGGGCTCGGTCAACCTGACCAAGTTCGTGGACTACCCGTTCACCGAGAAGGCCAGCTTCAACTACGAGAAGTACCGCCAGGTTGTGGGCGTATTCACCCGCATGTTGGACAACGTGGTGGAAATCAACGGCCTGCCACTGGAAGAGCAGCGCCACGAGATCCGCTACAAGCGCCGTCACGGCATGGGCATCCTGGGCCTGGGATCCACACTGGCGATGCTGCGCATGCCGTATGGTTCTGAGGAATCCGTTGCCTTTACCGAAAACGTCGTGCGCGAGATGGCCGTCGAAGGCTGGCGCCAGTCCCTGTCTCTGGCCGAGGAAAAGGGCCCGGCCCCGATCATGAACGACGAATTCGAAGTCACCGGCAAGATGCTGGCCAAGTGCCCGCAGCTGCGTGAAGACGGCATCAAGGAAGGCGACAAGGTGCCTGGCCGTATCCTGCACGCCAAGTACAGTCGCTACATGCAGCGTATTGGCGAGGTCGAGCCGGAGCTGATTGCCAAGCTGGCCGAGAAAGGCGGTCGCTTCACGCATCACACCTCCATCGCGCCGACCGGAACCATCAGTCTGTCGCTCGCCAACAACGCCAGTAACGGCATCGAGCCGAGCTTCTCGCATCATTACGCGCGGAACGTGATCCGCGAAGGCCGCAAGACCAAAGAGAAAGTAGACGTCTTCTCTTACGAATTGCTGGCCTATCGCCATCTGGTCAACGCGAAGGCCATGCCTTTCTCCGACGAAGCCGAGGCGAAGCTGCCGGACTACTTCACCACCTCCGACGACGTAACACCGACGCAGCACGTGGATATCCAGGGTGCCGCCCAGAAGTGGGTCGACTCGTCCATCTCCAAGACGGCGAACGTTCCGACCGACTTCCCGTATCCGGACTTCAAGGACATCTACATGTACGCCTACGAGAAGGGACTCAAGGGTTGCACCACGTTCCGCTTCAACCCGGAGGCCTTCCAGGGCGTCCTGGTCAAACAGAAGGATCTGGAGAATACGCTGTATGAATTTACCCTGGACGACGGTTCCAAGGTGAGCCTCAAGGGCCATGAAGAGATTGAGTACGACGGCGAGATCCACACCGCCGCGAACCTCTTCGACGCCCTGAAAGAAGGCACCTACGGCAAGTACTGAACCGTCACCACAGCACACAGGACATAGAAAGATGACCGTCAAGATCGACAAGAAAATCGTTGGCTACCGGGTCACCAAAGCTGACGACGCGCCCAAAACCGACGTGCCGGAGAACAAGGAACCGGCACCGATCAAGATGAACGAAAACATCGAGCGGCCGGATTTCCTGCTGGGAACCACCTACAAGATCAAGCCGCCGATCGCCGAGCATGCGATGTACATCACCATCAATGACATCCTGCTCAACGAAGGCACGGATCATGAGAGCCGTCAGCCCTATGAAGTGTTCATCAACTCCAAGTCGATGGAACACTTCCAGTGGGTCATCGCCCTCACCCGCGTTATCTCCGCGGTCTTCCGCAAGGGTGGCGACGTGACGTTCCTGGTCGAAGAGCTGCGTTCGGTGTATGACCCGAACGGTGGCTACTTCAAGAAGGGCGGCGTGTTCATGCCGTCACTGGTCGCCGAGATCGGTGCCGTCATTGAGCGTCACATGAAGGCCATCGGCCTGATTGAAAACGAAGAGATGGGCGAAGTTGCCAAGCGCGTCCTGGCCGAAAAGCGGGCCGAGTTCGAGTCTCGCCAGACCGAGTCCACGAATGACGAGGCCAGCAACGACTACCCGGCCAACGCCACGCTGTGCGGCAAGTGCAACACCAAGGCCGTGATCGTGATGGATGGCTGCGCCACCTGTCTGTCCTGCGGCGACAGCAAATGCGGCTGATCTGACCGGATCAGGCTCAGGAAACGAAAAAGCCACCCGATCGGGTGGCTTTTTTGTGAGTGTCGGATTGAACCGTCCGGCCAATCGAGCCCCTAACCGAAGTGAAACTCCTCACGCAGGGCGACCGGAAAGATACGCGGCTCCACCTCCAGGGCGACGCCAAAACGGTTCATCACATCGTCGCGGATCCTGGCAGCGAGCGACAGCAATTCGGCGCCCCGTCCGTTACCGTGATGGACCAGCACGAGCGCCTGATGGTTATGCACGCCCACGTGGGATTCCCGATACCCCTTCCAGCCGCAGGTGTCGATCAGCCAGCCCGCCGCCAGCTTGGCGCTGTCTGCGCCCACATAAGCCACCAGTTCCGGGAACTGCGCCTTCAGTGATTCATACTGGCTCAGCGGCACCACCGGGTTCTTGAAGAAGCTGCCGACATTGGGCAGGAAATCCGGGTCGGGCAGCTTTCGGCAACGTACCTTGATGACGGCGCGCGCCACATCCTCGGCGGTCAGCTCGGCGACTTCCTCATCGGCAAAATAGTCCTGGAGATCGCGATAACCCAAGTTGAGGGGTGCGGTCCGGGACAGCCGGAGGCGAATGCGCAGGATGACGTAGCGCTCAGGATGGCGCTTGAAGACGCTGTCCCGGTAGTCAAATTCACAGGCCTCAGCCGACAGACGGCGCACCTCGCCCGCATCTCGGTCCCAGACTTCCACGTCGAGCAACGTTGCCGACAGCTCGACGCCATAGGCACCAATGTTCTGGATGGGCGCTGCTCCCACGGTGCCGGGGATCAGCGCCAGGTTTTCCAGTCCACGATAACCCGCCCTGACGGTATACATCACCGTTTCGTGCCAGTTTTCGCCGGCGCCCACCTCGAGTTCTGCGGTGTCGCCGTTGGCGTCGCTCCAACAACGGCCGGTGATACCGACACGAATGACCAGCCCATCGAAGTCGCCGGCCAGGATGACGTTGCTACCGCCGCCGAGAACCAGCACCGGCAAACCTCGCTCATCCGCCCAGTCCAGCGCCGCCCGCAGGGAGTCGACGTCCGTTATCCGGACAAACCAGGCCGCGCGAGCCGGAAGCCGCAGCGTGTTGAGCCCCTGCAGCGATACATCGGCAGTCGGCTCGATCCCCCGGGCGTTCAAAGCCGGTGCTCCCGGATATGGTCCAGCAGACCCTCGCAAGCCGATTCAATCAGGTCCAGGACCTGCTCGAAGCGATCACCGTCGCCATAATAGGGATCCGGCACCTCGTCCACCGGACTGTCCGACGCGTAGGTCAGGAACAACTCCGGTTGTGTCCGGCCATCCGGATTCAGCTCGGTGGATCGCGCCAGGTTGTCCCGGTCCATCACCAGCACGTAGTCGAAGGCATCCATATCGCCGGGCCGGATAAGCCGGGCCCGCAACGGAGACAGATCATAACCCCGCCGGGCGCCCGCTTCGGTGGCCCGGGGGTCCGGTGGATCGCCGATGTGCCAGCCGCCGGTACCACAGGAATCGACGACAATGCGATCGTCCAGCCCCGCTTCCTCGATCCGCTTCAGGAAAATGGCATGGGCGGTCGGTGACCGACAGATATTGCCCATGCACACAAACAGCACACGAACCGGCTCAGGCATCCTGCTCAACCTCCAGCAGACCGTCAGCAAACACCTTGCGCATGCGCTCCAGATCTTCCGGCGTGTCGACGCCGCCGGCCGGCCGCTCACTGGCAATATCCACGTGGATGCGTGCGCCGTTCTCGAGGGCTCGCAACTGCTCCAGGGACTCCGCTTGCTCCAACGGCGAGGCCGACCAGCTGACGAAATCGTGCAGCAGCTTCACCCGATAGCCATAGATGCCGATGTGCCGCAGGTATTGAATGCCCCCAGGCACCCCCTCTCCCGCGACTGAAGACAGATGTTGCCAGGCCTCACGGGCCCAGGGAATGGGCGCCCGGCTGAAATAGAGTGCAAAACGGTCATGCCCACGGACGACCTTCACCACGTTCGGGTTCAGTACCTGCTCGGTTCTCTCAATGGGTTCGCACAAGGTGGCTATGGAGGCATCGGGATGGCTGTCCAGGTTGGCGGCCACCTGATTGATCAGCGCCGGCGGGATCAGGGGTTCGTCGCCCTGGACGTTGACCACGCGCTCTTCGGGTCCCAGACCCAGTTTACGCGCCACCTCTTCCAGGCGGTCGGTGCCGGAAGCGTGATCGGCGGCGGTCATCGCTACCTCCGCGCCGAACGTTTCAGCAGCGGAGGCGATCCGTTCGTCGTCCGTCGCCACGATGACGCGAGCCGCCCCGCTTTCGCAAGCGCGGTTATAGACGTGTTCGATCATGGTCTGCCCGCCGATCTCCAGGAGCGGCTTGCCCGGCAGACGGGTGGATGCATAGCGTGCGGGAATCACTACGGTGAATGACATGGTCGTACCTGACTCTTCGCTGTATCCGGAATGGCATGTCGGGCGCCCGGCCCGACGGAATTCAGACGACGATCAGCGCTTGTCCAGCCGCTCGTCGGTTGTCAGCGTGCGCGCCTCGCTGGCCAACATAACGGGTATGCCTTCGCGCACCGGAAACGCCATACCGTCGGGACGGCAGATCAACTCGTCCCGTGCCTCGTTGAGCGCCAGCTCACCCTTGCAAACGGGGCAGGCCAGCATGGCAATCAGTTTCTTGTCCATGGCTTTATCTCTCAAGGTTTCAGACTGGCGTCCTGGTGAGTTCAGCCAGCCGCCTGTCCAGCATAGTCCAGAATGTCTCCGGCAGACTGGCACGAATCTCCAATGCCCAGCAATTATCGTCCACCAGGGATCGGCATTTCACCGCATCCTTGGCCGTCATGATCAATGGGCAACCGACCGGGCGTTCCAGATCCCCCTGCTGGATCTCGTGATGATCAGGCAAGGCCCGACCCGACACGTCGGCACCCAGTCGCCGCAGCGCGCGGAAGAACCGCTCGGGATTGCCGATGCCGGCGATGGCGGTGACAGTGCGCCCGGAAAGCCAGGCCGCCGGCTGCCGCTCTCCGGAAGCGACATTGACCAACCCGACAGGCTCCAGTTGCATGACCGCTGAATGCGGATGCTCGATGTTCGCGACACCCTGACCGTTGAAGATCACGGCGTCGACATCGCTCACTCGAGCCACCTCTTCACGCAGTGGCCCCACCGGAATCGGCGCGCCGTTGCCCAGCCCGCGCTCGCCGTCAAAGACCGCAAGCTCGATATCCCGGCCCAGGGCGTAGTGCTGAAGGCCATCATCACACACGAGCACATCGGCCAGACCCTCATCGTACGCCCACACGGCGCCCCTGGCACGCACCGGATCGACAATCACAGGCACCTGCCCCTGATCGGCCAGCATGCGGGGTTCATCGCCGCAGGCCGAGGCCGGGGTATCGGATTGAACCAGCAAGGGATGACGATCCGCCTTGCCACCGTAGCCGCGACTGACGATGGCCGGGCGCCAACCGTTTGCCTTGAGGTGCTCGACGATGGCCAGGGTTAATGGGGACTTACCGGTGCCACCGGCTGTGATGTTGCCCACCACGATGACGGGCACCGGCGGCCGCGTGGCCGTGCGTCGGCCACACCGATAGGCTTCGCGACGCCGGCGCGTGATCCACCGGAACAACCACGCCAACGGCCACAATGGCCATAATGGCCGGCCGGAACCGTACCAGAGGCGATCCACCACTCCGGTTAACCCGCTTCGCTGAAGTTGGTCTGGTGCAACTGGGCGTAGATACCGCCCTGCCCCAACAACTCCTCGTGGCGACCGGCTTCGACGATCTGGCCGCCGTCCATCACGAGGATGCGATCAGCCTTCTCGATGGTCGACAGGCGGTGGGCGATCACCAGCGTGGTACGGCCCTTCATGACCAGATCCAAGGCTTCCTGGATGTGCCGCTCGGACTCGGTATCCAGCGCCGAGGTAGCCTCATCCAGGATCAGGATGGGGGCGTCCTTGAGCAGCGCCCGGGCAATGGCCAGGCGCTGCCGCTGACCACCCGAGAGCATTACCCCGTTGTCGCCGATCAGGGTGTCCATGCCTTCCGGCATGCGGTCGATGAACTCAAGAGCATGCGCCTTGGCAGCCGCGTCGCGAATGTCCTCGCGGGAATGGTCACGCAACGCACCGTAAGCGATATTGGCGGCGATCGTGTCGTTAAAGAGCACCACGTTCTGGGTCACCAGCGCAATCTGCCGGCGCAGCGCTGCGAGGGTGTATTCCGGCAGGGCTACGCCGTCAATCTGCACTTCGCCGTCGGTGTAGTCGTAGAAACGGGGCAGCAGACTGACCAGTGTCGACTTACCACTACCGGAGCGACCCACCAGCGCTATACTCTGGCCCTGTGGAATATCCAGATCGATGCCCTTGAGCACATCGTCCAGTTGATCCCGGTAATGGAAACGCACCTGCTTGAAGCTAATGTCGCCCTTCACCCGATCCGGAGCGTACGTGCCCGAATCCTCTTCAGGTGTTTCGTCGATGGTTTCAAAGACATCGTGAGCCGCCGCAACCCCTTTCTGGATCTTGGCATGGACCGACGTCACCTGGCGGATAGGCTTGGCCATGGTGGTTGCCGCAGTGATAAACGCCACCAGTTGTCCGGTGGTCATGCCACCCCGGATCTCCGGTGCCAGCATCACCCAGACCAGCGCCGCGATGGAAAAGGCCACCAAAATCTGGATCACCGGCACGCTGATCGCTTGGGTGGACGCCATTTTCAGGCTCTGATTCAGGTTGCGCCCGCTGACCGAATGAAAACGATCACGCTCATATTCCTCGCCACCGAAGATGCGCACCACCCGATAGCCACTGATCGTTTCCGACGAGACATGAGTGATGTCGCCCATGGAACCCTGGATGCGGCGACTGAGCTTGCGGAAACGCTTGCTGGCATAGCTCACCACAAAACCGATCACCGGCCCGAGGGCCACGAAAATCAGGGTGAGCTTCCAGTTGGTGTAGAGCATGAACCCCATCAGACCGACGATCGTGAGCCCTTCGCGCAGGGTGATGGTCACTGCGTTGGTAGTGGCATCGGCCACCTGCTCCACATTGAAGGTCAGCTTGGAAACCAGATGACCGCTGGAGTGGTCGTCGTAGAAACGTGATGGCAGGCGCAAGAGCCGGTCAAACACCTGGTTACGCAGGGCGTTGACCACGTGGCGTCCGACATAATTGATGAAATACTGGCCGAGGAACGTACCCAGCCCCCGCAGGGCAAACACGCCGACAATCATGCCGGTGAGCATCAGCCGGTTCTCGTCGGTGGGGTTTTCGATCGCCTTGATGACGTATTCCATCGCGGCCGCCATGCCCGTGGACGCACCGGCATAGATGACGTTGCCCAGCACGGCCAACAGGAACGCCGCCCAGAAGGGTTTAACGTAGGACAGCAGACGCTTGTAGGTCTGCCAGTTGGTTGCGGACTCCGCACTCATAATTCCGTTCCGGTCGATAGTCGGTCGGTTACTGCGTCGGCCCCGGGCCAGCCGGGGCCGCAGCGGTCAGTCACCCTCAGACTCGCTCTGGGTGGTGATGCTGAGCTTGACGAAACCCAGCCGGCCGGCAACATCCATCGCCCGAACCACATATTCGTGCGGTGTCTGGGCATCCGCGGTAATGATGAACGGCAACTGGGTGTCACCACCGGACACATCCTGCACGGCTTTCTGCAGCGTCTTCCGCTGATTATTGACCAAAGGCCGGTCGTTTACCGCATACTGACCTTCAGCGGTAATCACCACGTCGACCTGCTTTGCCTGGGCTTCGGACACTTCGCCGTTGGCTTCCGGCAGATCCACCTTCAGATGGCTTTCCCGGGTGAACGTGGTCGATACCATGAAGAAAATCAACAGCAGGAAAACCACATCGATCAGTGGGGTCAGATCGACACCGACTTCCTGACTTCTCTGGCGCTTGAACTTCACGGCGCTCAGGCTCCCTCTACGTCGATTTCACGGTCGCCGTGAACCACTTCGACGAGCTTGATGGCTTCCTGTTCCATGTTGACGACGAGCTCGTCCACACGGCGGATGAAATAGCGGTGACAGATCAGCGCGGGGATCGCGACGCTCAGGCCGGCAGCCGTGGTCATAAGAGCCTCGGAGATACCGCCTGCCAGATTGCCGGCATCGCCGACACCCGCCAGCTGGATTTCGGCAAAGACCTTGATCATGCCGATCACGGTACCTAACAGCCCCAGCAGCGGCGTGATGGTGGCCACTGTTCCCAGCGGATTCAGGAAACGCTCGAGCTCATGGATGACCTGACTGGCCTCCTGCTCAATGCTCTCCTTCATGATTTCGCGGCCATGCTTGGCGTTCATCAGACCACCGGCCAACACCCGCCCCAGCGGAGAGGACGTTTGCAGGGCCTTGATCTTGCGGGCATTCAGTTCCTTCTTTTTGATCCAGCGCCACAGCTCGTTGATGGTGCTTTCCGGTGCCACTCGCGAGACGCGCAATGACCAGAAACGTTCGAGAATGATAGCCAGGGCGAGGATCGAACACGCAATGATCGGCACCATGATGATGCCACCCGCCTTTAGAAGCTCTAACACGCTTTGTCTCCCTGATAATGAACAGCCGCGCGCTACTTTAGCACAGCCGGCCCTGCTCGCCACACCCTGCAACCGGCCCCAGGACATTGATCCGGCGGCGGTTCGATCCAGAATGGCGCATCGGCCCGCTCGACATGGACGCTCGGAGCGTCATTTTCCAGACGTATATGGACCGCACCAGACGTCGCCGTATTGACAGTCCGGGCGCCGCCGACCCGATAACGTTGCCGAATTTCCGCTGCCGGATGACCGTAGGGATGGCGATAGCCGGCCGAGAACACAACCAGCTCCGGCGCCAATTGCCGAACCCACGCCGGGCTGGACGACGTCTTGCTGCCGTGGTGCGGGGCCACGACGATTCGATGCTGCCCGGGCCTTGACGGATGGTTCTGCAGCCAGTCCTGCTCCTGCTCGGCGGTGATGTCTCCGGGGAGGATGATCGAATAGCCGTCGCGCGTAATCCGCACTACACAGGATGCCGCATTGCCGGACACGTCACCGCCATCCTGCCAGACATCAATGCGAGACCGCCCCAACCGGCCGCCCTTCCGGCAGCCCTCAAAGGTATCAGCCGCATCCGGCCCCGCCCGCTCCTCCACCCGGGCTGGCTCGCCGCTGGATCGTCGATCCACCCGGATGTGATCGAACAGGTCATCCAGACCGCTGGCGTGATCAGCATCCCCGTGACTGACCATCAGCCAATTCAAATCACGGATTCCGGTATGCCGAAATCCGGGCCGCAGTGCATCCTTAACCGCGGTATAGCCGGCCGGCGACCCCGGCCCGGTGTCATACTGCAGAACCTGATCGCCATCGCGGTACGTCACCGCCAAACCCTGACCGACATCCCAGACCCAGAGTTCCGGTACCGCAACGGATTGGTTCGCCTCGACGCCGGATCCGGTGAGCGCCAGCACCTGACCGCACAACAATCCGGACATGGCCACCAGAAGCCAACCGCGCGTGCACCAACGCATCGGAAACAGCATAGCCAGCACCAGGCTGCCCACCAGCCCAGCCGTCGCGGCCGACAACACCACTCCCTCCGGAGACTGATTCGCTACATAGCTCAGACCCGACATGAAACCGCCCAACCCCATGTCCAACACCCGGCCGATCAAAGGCTGGCAAAACGGTACGAGCAGCCCCAGAGGCACCAGCAAAAACAGACCCGGCAACAACAGGAAAGACATCAAGGGAATCGCGACCAGATTGACCAGCCAGCCACTGACGGAGAACGGCAACCCCAGCACCATCAGGATCGGCAGAAGCCCGGCCATGACACCCAACTGGGCCACCAACAAGGTGGCGATTCGCCCGGGCGGTCTGATACGCGAGGAAAACATGACAATCAGCCCGGCGACTGCGCCGAATGACAACCAAAACCCGCCATCCAGCGGTGCAAAGGGATCCATCACCAGAACCAGGGCCACCGCACTCAGCCACGCGGTCCAATAGCCGGACTGACGGCCGCGCAGATAAACCAGCCCCGTGACCGCCACCATCACCAGTGCCCTTTGCGTGGGCACGGTAAAGCCGGCAAGCAAGGCGTACGTCGCGCAGGCGCAGAGACTGGCACCGAATACCAGGCGACGCCGCCCGCGCGCACCCGGGCCACCGGGCCATCGTTTCAGCAAACCGGCAACCAGACTGCCGACAAACAACCCCACCAGACCAATGTGCAGGCCGGAAATGGCGATCAGGTGGGACGTGCCGGTTTTACGGAACACCGACCAGTCCTCCGCATCCAGCAGACGCCGCTCCCCCAGCAGCAGGGCTTCGATCAGCGGATAACTTTCCAGCCCGCCGTAGGCGTCGACCAAGCCGCCCGCCACCCGCTCACGCCAGGCATGATAGTGACAATGGATACCACAGGACACTGACTGCTCTGACCATTCCCGGACGCTGCCTGTTGCATCAAAACCATGCCGGAACAGCCAGGTTTCGTAGCGGAACCCCGCCGGATTAACTGAGCCGTGTGGCACTTTCAGGCGTACTTTGAGTTGAAGCTGGCGCGGCAAGACAAGCGATGGCTCGGCGCCATACAGGGCCAGACGCAAACGCTTGGCTGCAATGGGATGATCCGGCGTTGCTTCCGGCCAGTGGGTAACACAGAACTCAAAACGAAGGCTGTGGTAGGCCCCAGGCGATACCAGGCTGCAACGGTATCCTTCGACAAGATGCGTGCCCGATTCGAGGGCATGAGGCAAGCGGGTGGCGAGACGTTCACTGGACATCCAGCCGGCCCAGATCAATCCTGTAGACAGCCCGATCACCACAAAGGCCACAGGCCGGAGGGCGATCGATAGAAATCGGGCGAGCAGGCACCCCATGATCAGGGCAATTACGGGTAAGGGCCACGGTGGTATTTCGCCGACACAATACAGTAAGATGACGCCGCCCGCGAACGCAGCGATCCCTGCTCGCACAGTCTAACTCCCGGGCAATCCTTGCCCCTTTATCCATAATTACGGCACAGTCGGCATTCAACGCCTTGACGCCGAACAGGACGGACAACCAAGCGGAACGCTATGCCCAAAAGGTTCATCAAGCGTCACATGCCGACACCAGAGAAAATCAGGGAAATGAAGGCCCTGCATTTCCTCGGCGACGTCCTGCATGAACCCAACCTCTGGCACATCAACCGTCATGCGGTGTGTCGGGCGTTCCTTATTGGCGTTTTCTTCTGCTTTATACCGATGCCGTTCCAGATGGTCGCCGCCGGCTTTTTTGCGATCTGGTTCAATGCCAATCTGCCCGTTTCCGTCGCCCTGGTCTGGATCAGTAATCCACTGACCATGCCGCCGATTTTCTACTTCAACTACAAGGTCGGCGCCTGGCTGTTGGGCCGACCAGTGCTGGATTTCGAATTTCACCTGTCCTGGCATTGGCTCAGCGAACAGCTGATCGATATCGGGGTGCCACTCTACTTCGGTTCAGTGGTCGTCGGTGTGATCGGCGCCTGCATCAGCTACCTGGTGATCCAGTTTCTCTGGCGCCGCAAGGTCCGTAGTGACTGGCGCAAGCGGCGGGTCCTGCGCCACCATTCTGCATAGTTAATGCGATGGGCAGAGCGGCGACATCCGCCGCCCTCTCTCCTTCAGGCCAATCAGCGATCCTCGAAGAGCTGGCCTTCCTCCAGATGCATCACCCGTCCCAGACGGCGCGCCATACCCATATCGTGAGTCACCACCACAAAGGCGGTACCCAGCTCGTCGCGCAACGATTCGATCAGTCCCTGCACCTCGCGCCCGGTGTGCTCATCGAGGTTGCCCGTCGGCTCGTCCATCAACACACACTCGGGTTCGTTCACCAGGGCGCGGGCGATCGCCACCCGCTGGCGCTCACCACCGGACAGCTCGCCCGGTTTGTGATTCAGGCGTTTGCCCAGGCGTACCTTGTCCAGAATCAGGCGCGACTTTTCCCTGGCCTCCGCCATCGACAGGCCGCCCAGAGCGCCGGGCATCATCACGTTTTCCAGTGCCGTGAATTCCGGCAGGAGATGATGGAACTGATAGACGAAACCCAGCTGCCGGTTGCGGAAGCGGGCACGTCCCTTTTCGTTCAGGCCGTGAATGTCCACGCCACAGATCTCGATGTGACCACTGGACGGCTTATCCAGGCCGCCGAGCAAATTAAGCAACGTCGTCTTGCCGGCCCCACTGCTGCCCACGATGGCCACGGTTTCGCCGGCGCCAACGGCCAGGGAGATATCGGAGAAAATCGTCAGTTCGGTCGGTCCCTGCTTGTATGTGCGAGTCAGGGAGCGACAATCGATGGTCAGCGGACGATCTTCCGTACGTTGAATGTTTTCAGCCGCTTCACTCATACCGCAAGGCCTCCGCCGGATCGACACGGGACGCACGCCATGCCGGATAGATTGTTGCCAGCAGCGCCATGGCCAGGCCGGCACCACTGATGATAAACACGTCTTCCCACTGCAGTTCCGACGGCAGGTAGCTGATGAAATACACGTCCGGGCTGAGGAACTGGTGTCCGGTGACGTGTTCCAGCCAGGAAATCACGGCACTGACATTTTCTGCCCCGAGAATCCCCAGCAGCGTTCCTACCAGCACACCAATCACCCCGATGATGGCCCCCTGCACGATGAAGATCCGCATGATCCGCCCGGGGGTTGCGCCCATGGTGCGCAGGATGGCGATGTCGGCCGTCTTGTCGGTCACCACCATGACCAGCGTGGACACCACGTTGAACGCCGCCACCGCCACAATGAACATGAGCAGCAGGCCAATCATGGTCTTTTCCATGCGGATGGCCTGGAACAGATTGCCGTGGGTGCGGGTCCAGTCAGACACGTAGTAGCGGCCGCCCAACCCGCGGGCCACCCGCTCCGCCACGCTCGGCGCCTTGAACAGATCCTTCACCAGCAGCCGGACACCCTGCGCCTTGCCGTTGGTCCGCATCAGCTTGGCGGCATCGTCCATATGGATCAGCGTGTAGTTGGCGTCCAGCTCGGCGCCCACCTTGAAGATGCCCTTGACGGTAAAGCGCTTGAGCCGCGGCAATACCCCGGCCGGCGTTATCGAAGCCTCCGGCATCACCACCGTGACCTTGTCGCCCACCTGCACCCGTAGACTGGCCGCCAGCAGGCGCCCGATGATGATCCCGAACTCGCCGGACTTGAGATCGTCCAGCGAGCCCTGAACCATATGCTTGTCGATAATCGAAACTTCCCGCTCCTGGTCCGGCAGGATGCCATTGAGCAGGATACCGTGGACGTTACCCCGACCGGTCATCATGCCCTGCCCCTGAATGTAGGGCGCAGCAGCGATCACTTCCGGATCCCGTGTGGCCTGGCGATCGATGCGCTGCCAATCGTCTATCGTGCTCTGTCCCTGAATGGTGGCATGGGGCACCATACCCAGGATGCGCGTCTGCAGCTCCCGGTCGAACCCGTTCATGACGGACAGCACAATAATGAGCAGTGCCACACCCAGCATCAGGCCGAGCATCGACATCAACGAAATGAACGAAATAAAGTGGTTGCGTCGCTTGGCGGCGGTGTACCGCATGCCAATCGAGAAAGATAAGGGTTTGAACATGTAGAGGGCCTACCGCTTCCCTGAAGTCTGTGTCGCCGGCGACCACACAAGGCCCGCCGAGCTGTTAAACTTGAATGGTACCGGGCAATCACCCGCACCTTTTCCTTTCATGGTGTCGCAGGCGGTGGTCCGGAACGCCGGATACCGGCGAAAACCCAGAACAACACCAACCAGGACGAGGCGCTCAGCGAGGTTATCTATGGTTCCACCTCTTGACGAGGACCGGCGTGACTATTTCAGGATCCACGATCATGTCGGTCTCGAGATAAAGCGCCTGAATTCCGGGACCGACGGGGACCCGGGCCATCCTTTCGGCGACGACGTGCTTGAACCCCTGCACGACGAGCTGCGTCGTATCGACCTGGATATCCGCAATCAGCTCGCCGGACTGGCCGAAAAGGACCGCCTGTTGGCCAACCTGATGAAATCGTTTAATTCCAAGGTCGACACATTGGCGCGCATTATGGCCTTTGAGCAAAATCCGTTGCAACCGGAGCGCTGGTCCGAGGTAACCCTCAGCGAAGGGGGCGTCGCCTTTCCCAGTGACGATCCTCACTTTGCCGTGGGTGACCGCCTTGCAATTCGTCTCACCCTGCCACCGGAACTCTTCATGCCCCGGGGCGAGGGAACGATTGTCTCCTTCAGTGAAGACGACAACGGGCACCGCTGGGTGCATGCCGAATTCACCACGCTGGACGACGCCGATCGCCAGCAGATTGCCCGCCACGTCATGCGCTGGCAGATCCGCCAGCGCCAGCGCGATCAGGCGTAACGCCACGACGGGTCGTCACGCGTTCCGAATGGCCACCAAAAAGTTTCTCTGGACCATAACCTGTAGTACTGTTGGACTGATAATAAATTTACGTAATTCAGGGAACTGCCGGCCATATCCGGACTGTCAATGAGGAACGACACGCCCCTTCGCCGTGATCACAATGCCCCTCAAGACAGACCCGATACCCATCAGTTCCCGGGCGTCCTGCGCGTGATGAGGGACGGCCTTTCATGCAGTAACCATAAGGTAACCCGACCCATGAACACCGTTACTTCCCGCACCCCATGGCACAAGCTGGCGAGCCGGACCCTGCTCAGCCTGGCGGCAGGCAGCCTGCTGATGACCGCATCCCTGACCGCCGGCGCCGAACAACTCAAGACGCCCGTCATGCAGCAGGGCTCCGATCGCGGCACGGCCAGCATGCCACAGCATGGCCAATTGCAGGATCAGGTGCGCCAACGCTATGGGCAGCCCCAGTCCGTCAAGGGTCCAGTGGGTAACCCACCCATCACACAGTGGATTTA
This sequence comes from Marinobacter mangrovi, assembly GCF_016798325.1. Classification (GTDB taxonomy): domain Bacteria; phylum Pseudomonadota; class Gammaproteobacteria; order Pseudomonadales; family Oleiphilaceae; genus Marinobacter_A; species Marinobacter_A mangrovi. The sequence continues at coordinate 537,243 of NZ_JAERVO010000001.1, read as the reverse complement.
TGACGACTTCATCGTCTATTTCGAATACAACCACGTCATCCATTCCGTCAGAAAGCCGGAGTCAAACTGAAGCCGTCTGTCAGTAGTATCCGAATCCGGATACGGTGCGCTGGCGTAAAGGTTCTTAGCCGTTAGAATAGCGACTTTTCAGGTGGCCCGACGCCGGGCTTCGCCCCGACCGGACAGAGTGAGTTGAATCTTGAGTATGTCCCGCCGCATGCCCGCCGAATGGGCACCCCAAAGTGCTGTCATGCTGACCTGGCCTCACGCCGGTACCGACTGGCAGGATCGACTGGACGTCGTTGAGCCGGTCTTCGAAGCCATCGCCAGAGCGGTGCTGCGCTTCGAACACCTGGTGCTGAGCTGCGAAGACCGCCCGACACTCGATCGCCTCACGGCGACACTGAACGACTGGACTCGCGGACAGTCGCTGCCCGGCCGGGTCCTCAGCAGCGCCGCACCGGCCAACGACACCTGGGCCCGTGATCACGGGCCGATTGCGGTCACCAACGGCGACCTCAAGCTGCTGGACTTCCGCTTCAACGCCTGGGGCGACAAATTCGCCTGGGACAAGGACGACGCGCTCAACCGTGCGCTGTGTGAAGCCGGCCTGTTTGGTCACACGCCGCTGGAACCGGTGGACTTCGTCCTGGAGGGCGGCTCGATTGAATCCGACGGCGAGGGCACCCTGCTCACGACCAGCGAATGCCTGCTGTCGACCAGCCGCAACCCGGACTACGACCGCAGCCAGATCGAGGGCCGGTTGCGCGACACCCTCGGCGCCGACCGGGTTCTGTGGCTTAATCACGGCTACCTCGCCGGCGACGATACCGACAGCCACATCGACACGCTGGCCCGCTTCGTGGCAGCCGACCACATCGCCTACGTGCGCTGTGACGACAAGCAGGATGAACACTACGCCGCACTCACCGCGATGGAAGACGAACTCAAGCAGTTCCGCACAGCGGCTGGCACCCCCTACACGCTGACCGCCCTGCCCTGGCCGCAGGCCTGTTATGGCGCTGAAGACGAGCGGTTGCCGGCCACCTACGCCAACTTCCTGATTATCAACGGCGCCGTGCTGCTGCCGGTCTATGGCGTGCCGCAAGACGAAGAGGCCATCCGTGTGATGCAGGGCCTGTTTCCGGATCGGGAAATCATCGCCATCGACTGCCAGCCCCTGATCCATCAGCATGGCAGTCTGCACTGCGTCACCATGCAACTGCCCGAAGGAATTGTCAGACCATGAGTGCACAACGCCCGTTAAAGGTCGCCGCCATCCAGCAGACCTGCAGCCCGGACAAAAACGTGAGCCTGGCCACTTCGGAAAAGCAGATACGCAAGGCCGCCGCCGATGGCGCTCGGTTGATTGTCCTGCAGGAACTGCACGCCACGCTCTATTTCTGTCAGAACGAGGACACGGATACCTTCAACCTGGCCGAACCCATCCCGGGCCCCACATCAGAGAGGCTGGCCGGGTTGGCCAAAGAGCTGGGCATCGTGCTGGTGGGCTCGATTTTCGAGCGGCGCATGAATGGCGTCTACCACAACACGGCTGTGGTCTTCGACACGGACGGCAGTCTGGCCGGCCTTTACCGTAAGATGCACATACCCGATGACCCGGGGTTTTACGAGAAGTTCTACTTCACGCCCGGCGATGCCACGTTCAACAGCGGCCAAAGCGGCTTTACCCCGATCCAGACGTCCGTGGGCAAACTGGGCGTCCTCGTCTGCTGGGACCAGTGGTACCCGGAGGCAGCGCGACTGATGGCCCTGGCCGGCGCCGAAATCCTGATCTATCCCACCGCCATCGGCTGGGATGTGACCGATGAACCGGCCGAGCAACAGCGACAGCTGGACGCCTGGGTAACCGTGCAACGTGGCCATGCTGTCGCCAATAACCTGCCGGTGATCGCACCCAACCGTGTCGGAACGGAGCCTCATCCCGAAGGCGTCGGCGATGGCATCCGCTTCTGGGGCAACAGCTTTATTTGCGGGCCGCAGGGTGAATTCCTCGCCCGGGCCAACGACACCGACGAAAGCATCCTGCACGCCACCATCGACCGCGACCGCAGCGAATCCATTCGCCGGATCTGGCCTTACCTGCGCGATCGCCGCATCGATGCCTATGGCGAGATCCTGCAACGCGTGCGGGACTGAGGCCGGTCATGAAGAAACTGATCGACGCCGCGGTTGAGCAGCTTAATGGCATCCTGCTGGGCAAGGATCACCAGGTCCGCCTGTCGGTGTGCTGCCTGCTTGCCCGCGGGCACCTGCTGATCGAGGACATTCCCGGCATGGGCAAGACGACCCTGTCCCACGCGATGGCCCGGGCGATGGACCTCAGCTACACCCGCATCCAGTTCACCAACGATCTGCTGCCCGCAGACGTGTTGGGCTTTTCCATGTACGACAAAGAGGCCGGCAGCCTCGTCTTCCATCCGGGGCCGATCTTTACGCAGGTGGTTCTTGCCGATGAGATCAACCGGGCATCACCGCGCACCCAGAGCGCCCTGCTGGAGGCCATGGAAGAACGCCAGGTCTCCATCGAGGGCGAGACGCGGCCACTGCCCGAACCGTTCTTCGTCATCGCGACCCAGAACCCCCTGGAACAGGGCGGCACGTTTCCGCTGCCGGAATCCCAGCTCGACCGTTTCCTGATGCGCATCGAGCTGGGCTATCCCGATCCCAGGGCCGAACGTGCGCTGCTGGAAGGGGCGGATCGCCGGCAACTGACCGGGCAGCTTCAGCCCATAATTGGCCACGACGACCTGCAGGTGCTGCAACAGGCGGTGGACCGGGTCAAAACCAGCGGGCCGCTGCTGGATTATGTCCAGCGCATCCTGCAACAGAGCCGGCAGATGCCGGGCGTACTCTATGGCCTGTCGCCGCGCGCTGGCCTGGGCCTGATTCGCGCGGCCCGGGCCTGGGCTTTAATGGACGGACGTCACCACGTACTCCCGGACGACGTCCAGGCCGTCTTCCCCGCCGTGGCTCGCCACCGGCTGGAACAGGGCGACCCGGCGCAGAGCCGCCAGCGGGTGCGGCAACTGCTGGAGCAGGTGCCGGTTCTGGCTTGACGGCTTGAAATCCCCACCGAGGACGTCATATCAATCAAATCAGTGACGGCGACACCATAGCCCGGTGCAATAATCCGGATTGGGGTAATCAATTCTGGCGAGCCTGGCTTTCATGCTATTCTCGCCACCATTTACTGAACGGGACCCGGCGGACGTCGCGGGAAGAGCGCTTCGCAACCGGCCCCGAGAGACATGTTTCAAGAGAGAAGGCATCATGAGCGACGTTAAGCACTCCCGACTGATCATCCTGGGCTCGGGCCCGGCAGGCTACACCGCCGCGGTCTATGCCGCTCGCGCCAACCTGAATCCGACCTTGATCACCGGTATCGAAGTGGGTGGCCAGCTCACCACCACCACAGACGTGGACAACTGGCCGGGCGATAACGACGGGGTCCAGGGTCCGGAGCTGATGCAGCGGATGCTGAAACACGCTGAGCGCTTCGAAACCAGCGTGGTGTACGACACCATCAACGAAGCCGACCTGAACCAACGCCCTTTCCGTCTCAAGGGCGACAGTGGCGAATACACCTGCGACGCCCTGATCATTGCGACGGGTGCCTCCGCCATGTACCTGGGCCTGGACTCCGAAGAGAAGTTCAAGGGACAGGGCGTCTCGGCCTGCGCCACCTGTGACGGTTTCTTCTATCGCAAGCAGAAAGTGGCCGTCATCGGCGGTGGCAACACCGCGGTCGAGGAAGCGCTTTACCTGTCCAACATTGCCGACGAAGTCACCCTGGTCCATCGTCGCGACAAGCTGCGCGCCGAAAAAATCCTGCAGGACAAGCTGTTCGAGAAAGAGAAGAACGGCAACGTTCGCATTGTCTGGGATCACACCCTTGATGAAGTTCTGGGCGATGCCACCGGCGTGACCGGTATGCGGATCCGGAACACCAAGACTGGTGACACCCAGGAGATGGAACTGGCGGGCGTGTTTATCGCCATCGGCCACAAGCCCAACACCGACCTATTCCAGGGCCAGCTGGACATGGAAAACGGTTATCTGCGCATCCGCTCCGGCCTGGAAGGCATGGCCACGCAGACGAGCGTGCCAGGCGTGTTTGCCGCAGGTGATGTGGCGGATCACGTCTACCGCCAGGCGGTCACCTCCGCCGGCTTCGGCTGCATGGCAGCGCTCGACGCCGAGCGTTTCCTGGATCAACTGGGCGAATGATCCCGATGGGTGACGGGGCGTACCGACGAGGTGTGCCCCGCCCTTTCCCGAGCCTGCCGTTTTACCGTGTCGCCGCAACAAGGCCATGCTACGCTTGAATCAAGGCGCCACCGGCATCCTCTGGAGCAGCTGATCTCACGATGACTTCATTGCCCTGGCTTGATCCCGACGAACTCTGGTTTCCCGCCCCGGACGATGCGTTGGACGAACCGGATGGCCTGCTTGCCATCGGTGGCGACCTCGCCCCGAAGCGGCTGGAGCTGGCCTATCGCAACGGTATTTTCCCCTGGTTCAGCGACGAGCAACCCATCCTCTGGTGGTCTCCCAACCCACGCTGCGTCCTGTTTCCCGATGAAGTGCACATCGCCCGGCGATTGCGGCGAACCCTGAACCAGCAACGCTACCGGATCACCATCGACCGCAATTTTTCCGGGGTCATACGCAGCTGCGCCGAAGTGAGGGATGAAGGTACCTGGATTACCGAAGAGATGGAGCTGGCCTACAAGCGCTTGTTCCGCCGGGGCCTGGCACACTCCTTCGAAGCCTGGAACGATCATGGCGAACTGGTGGCCGGACTCTACGGCGTGGCCATGGGACGCTGCTTCTTCGGCGAATCCATGTTCACCCGCGAGACCGACGCGTCGAAGGTGGTGTTCGTCCATGTCGCCCGCCAACTCGAGCAATGGGGCTACGCCATGATGGACTGCCAGGTGGAAAACAGTCACTTGATCAGCCTCGGGGCACGGTGTATCCCGCGCTCCCGATTTTTATCTATACTGGGGGAAAACATCGATCAACCGCCCGGCCATCGCCAGTGGAATCTGGAATGGCACTGGGCCCGCAGCGATCGGTAGCAGGAGGTGTGATGAGCAGCCTCAAGACACTGGTATTCTTTGCAACGCCCCCCCATGACTGCAGCTACCTGGCTGACCGAGAGGCGACGACCATGTTCGTCGACCCCCGGGCGCGCGTCGACAAGCGCCTGTACAGTCAGCTGACAGCTCTCGGGTTCCGGCGTAGCGGCTCTCACTATTACCGGCCACATTGCGAAACCTGCAATGCCTGCATCCCGGTGCGCCTCAATGCAAAGGCATTCGAGCCCAACCGGTCCCAGCGCCGGGTGTGGAAACGCAACGAGGACATCACGTTCCGGCTGGCTCCGGCGCGCTTCCAGGAAAACTACTATCGGCTCTATGCACGCTACATAGAGCAACGACACTACGATGGCGACATGTACCCGCCGTCCCGGGAGCAGTTCACCTCCTTCCTCGTTGAAGGGGCCAACCAGAGCGAATTCCTGGAAATGTGGCGCGGTGAGGCCCTGATCGGTCTGGCCGTCGTGGATGCGCTCGACGACGGACTGTCGGCCATCTACACCCTGTTCGAGCCGCAGGAAGAGGACCGCAGCCTCGGCACCCTGGCCATTCTCTGGCAAGTCGAGGAGGCCCAACGCCGGCGCTTGCCTTTCCTGTATCTGGGGTACTGGATTCGCGAGTGCCGCAAGATGAATTACAAGGCTCGATTCAAACCGCTGGAAGCCCTGATTGGCGGCCACTGGCAAGAACTGATTGCCACCGGATAATCCTGCCGCCGGGCCATTCCGGCCAATCAAAGACGGGTCGACCCGTGGTCGTCCCGCAACAGGCGCGTGATCTTTGCCATACGTTCATAATTCAGGCAGAATTGCGCACATTTATTGCGAGGGGCGTCGGTGTACCCTTGATTTTTTCCGTCTCGACCCGACGTTACAGGCTCGTACCCAATACGCTAATGATCGTGAGGTTTCTACTGAATGGCAAAATCTGATGTCATTGAAATGGAAGGCGTCATCATCGACACCCTTCCCAACACCATGTTCCGTGTCGAGTTAACCAACGGCCACGTTGTGACCGCACACATTTCCGGCAAAATGCGGAAGAACTACATCCGCATCCTGACCGGCGACAAGGTCAAGGTTGAGCTGACTCCCTATGACCTGAGCAAGGGCCGCATCGTCTACCGCGCCCGCTAAGACGCTCCGACGCCGAACGCTACAGGCCGTTCGTGCGCCAATAAAAAACCCCGTATAAGCACGGGGTTTTTTATTTCTGATGGCCAGGGTTCCTCTCACTCCCTGTCCGGCGATGAGCACTCCTGTCCACCGGGATTGGTGTAGCAGCGCACCTTCCGCAGGATCGTCATCATATCGTCGTCGTAGACCTGCGCCGCCAGCTGCCCCAGCTCGCTCTGGTTATTATCCAGATCAATCCTGACCTCGCGCAGCATCTCCTGGTAGCCTTGCCTGGCCGACGCAGGGATCTCCACCCAGCGCTCCCGGGGGACCGTGTCCTCGTATTGCCGGATCATCCGCATCGCTTCACTGTATAAGCGGGACACCGCCTTGCGAGAATGGGCGATGAACTCATCGTCAAATGTGCCCGTTTTCGCCACCAGCTGGACGGTCACCTGGCCGACCGGAAAGCGGACGATGCCGCCGGTCTCGCCCATTCCCCGAAACATTTCCAGGACCTCGTAAGCCGCCGCCGGCGCATAGGCCATATCCACCTCACCGCGATTGAACAGACGTGCGAAGTTACTGATTTTGGCACGAACCGGCTGCGCACCGACGTACTCCACCATATGGCGGGCGTCGTAGTGGCCCTCGAACACGGCGATCCGTTTTCCCCGCAGAGCTTCCACCGTATCGATCGACCGATCGTTGACGAACAGGTAGGCGGCGCCCATCGGCGCGACGCCCAACACGGTGTGATCGCCCTGCTCCATTTTGTCGGCCACCCGCCGGCTGGAGAGAATGTGCAGCAACACCTGCAGGTCTTCATAGCGCGGCACCGCGCCAATGGCACTGATGGAGCCGGTAAAGCGGTTGTAATGGCGCACGCCCATGTCCGTAACGGCAATCAGGTCGCAACGACCGGCGTCGAAATCCGCCCGGACCCTGTCCTCATCGGTGTAGGGCGTCATGGTCAGATCTTCCCCATACTGCAGCGCCTTGCGGCGATAGTTCTTGAGAAGATTGTAGACGTAGCCACTGGCACCGGCCACATCGAAGACACAGAATCGCTTGCTGTCCCGGGCCTGCGCTGTCGTCGGCAGCGAGGCGACTATCGCCAGGCCGGCCAGGATAAGAAACAGCCGTTTCATGAATGACTCCCATTTCTCATTATTATCGGGAGCCATATCGCCACAATCCTGACTGGAGAGCCATGTCCGATGGCGCCGTTCTCGGGTGTGATGGGGACAAAGGATCAGGTTGGCATCAAAAGCCGCCTCATCATTCGCGATTGAAGCCGCAGGCAGGCATAAAAAAACCCGCTTCCGGGGAAGCGGGTTTTCAGGGCTGGGAGACCTAGACGGCTTCGGCCGGCTCGTTCTCGTACTCGAACACCAGCTCGTCGTCCTTGAGGTGAACGTGTACCTCACCGCCACTCTCGGCGAGAGCCCCGAACAGGATCTGCTCGGCCAGCGGCCGCTTGATCTTGTCCTGGATCAGGCGTGACATCGGACGAGCGCCCATGGTCACGTCGTAGCCCTTCTCGGCGAGCCAGAGTTTGGCTTCATCGTCCACATGCAGCACAACCCGCTTCTCGTCCAACTGGGCCTGCAGCTCCGTGAGGAACTTGTCGACCACGTGGGTGATCGTATCGCGCTGCAGGTCGGCGAACTGGATGATACCGTCCAGGCGGTTGCGGAATTCCGGTGTGAAGGTCTTGGTAATCACCTCCATACCGTCCGTGCTGTGATCCTGCTCGCTGAAGCCGATGGACCGACGGGTCATGGTTTCCGCGCCCGCGTTGGTGGTCATCACCAGGATGACATGACGGAAGTCCGCTTTGCGGCCGTTGTTATCGGTCAGCGTGCCGTGGTCCATCACCTGCAGCAGCAGGTTGAACACTTCCGGGTGCGCCTTCTCGATCTCATCCAGCAGGAGCACACAGTGCGGTTGTTTGTTCACCGCTTCGGTCAGCAGGCCGCCCTGATCAAACCCGACGTAGCCCGGAGGCGCGCCGATCAGACGGGAGACCGTATGACGCTCCATGTACTCGGACATGTCGAAGCGCACCAGCTCGATACCCAGGATCTTGGCCAGTTGCCGGGTCACCTCGGTCTTGCCCACACCGGTCGGACCCGCAAACAGGAAGGCCCCTTCGGGCTTCTCCGGTGCCTTCAGGCCGGCACGGGCCAGCTTGATCGCCGTGGACAGACTCTCGATCGCACGATCCTGACCGAACACCACCATCTTGAGGTCCCGCTCCAGATTGCGCAGCAGATCCTTGTCGCTGGTGGACACGTTCTTCGGCGGAATGCGCGCAATGGTAGCCACCACATCCTCGATGGAAGACACGCCAATGACCTTGCGGCGCTTGTTGGCCGGCAGCAGGCGCTGGCGGGCACCGGCTTCATCGATCACGTCAATCGCCTTGTCCGGCAGGTGCCGGTCGGTGATGTACCGGTCGGCCAGTTCTGCGGCCACCCGCAGGGCTTTGTCGGTGTACTTGAGATCGTGGTGCTTCTCGAAGTGTGTCTTCAGGCCGCGCAGGATCTGGTAGGTATCGTCCACACTTGGCTCATTGACGTCGATTTTCTGGAAACGACGGGCCAGTGCACTGTCCTTCTCGAAAATGCCGCGGAACTCGGAGAAAGTGGTGGAACCGATACAGCGGATCTCGCCGGAGCTCAGCAGTGGCTTGAGCAGGTTGGACGCATCCATTACGCCACCAGAGGCCGAACCCGCACCGATGATGGTGTGGATCTCATCAATAAACAGGATCGCGTGATCCTCTTTCTTGAGCTCCGCCAGCAGCCCCTTGAAGCGCTTCTCGAAGTCGCCCCGGTACTTGGTGCCGGCCAGCAGCGCGCCCAGATCGAGCGAATAGACCACCGCGTCAGAAATGACATCCGGCACCTGCCCGTCGACGATGCGCTTGGCCAGACCTTCCGCAATGGCGGTCTTGCCGACGCCGGCCTCGCCCACCAGAAGCGGGTTGTTCTTGCGGCGACGCACAAGAATCTGCACGACACGCTCAACCTCGTGCTCGCGGCCGATCAGCGGGTCGATACGGCCCATCCGGGCCTGCTCATTCAGGTTCGTGGCGTAGCTTTCCAGCGGTTTGGAAGAGCTGCCGTCCTCGCCCACTTCTTCCTGAGCGTGATCGCCGCCTTCCTGATCCTCGCTGCCCTGCACACGGGAAATGCCGTGAGAGACGTAGTTGACCACATCAATACGGGCAATGTTCTGTTTTTTCAGGACATAGACTGCCTGACTTTCCTGCTCGCTGAAGATCGCGACCAGGACGTTGGCTCCGGTCACTTCCTTCTTGCCGGAGGACTGGACATGGAAGACGGCCCGCTGCAACACACGCTGGAAGCCCAGTGTCGGCTGGGTCTCGCGCTCGCTGTCGTTGTGGGGAATCAGGGGCGTGGTTGAATCCACGAACTCCAGGAGCTCTTCCTGGAGCCGCTGAAGATCTGCGCCACAGGCCTTCAGGACACCCACGGCCGAGTCATTATCCAGCAGAGCCAACAGCAGGTGCTCTACGGTCATGAACTCATGACGCTTGTCCCGGGCATTCTTGAACGCAGTGTTCAGCGTGATTTCGAGATCTTTACTAAGCATGGGCCACCCCAAGGTCTATCAGTCCGCACGTTCAATCTCGCAAAGCAGCGGGTGTTCGCACTCCGAGGAATACTGATTCACCTGCGCTGCCTTGGTTTCCGCGATGTCACGGGTGTATACCCCACATACGGCTTTTCCCTGCGTATGGACGAGCAGCATCACCTGCGTCGCCTTTTCTTCGTTCATGGCGAAGAACTTCATCAGGACATCAACGACAAAGTCCATCGGTGTGTAATCGTCGTTGAGAAGCACCACTCGATATCGCGCCGGGCGTTTGAGGGCGGGCTTCTCAGGGGAAACCAGCAGACCGTCATCATGATCCGGGTCCTGATCACTGTCCCCCTGATTCAATATTAGTAGAGAATTTTCGATGTTCCGCATGGTTCTTTACCGGATTTTAGATACTCGGGACTTTGCCGAGTTCCTCTCCTTCACTCAAAGTGGATGCCGACCCGCGGGTTTTCAAGATGCTCCGGCCATTCAGCCAGGTCTTTTGGAGTATCCCGCATTGAATTTGCAGTTTCCCGCATGAAATGGGGAGCGATACGCCCGGTATCGCCGCCGCAGGAAATACAGTACCGGATTCGGTGACTGACGGATATGCGGGCTTTCGGGTGATGATTTCAACCCGGCCGCCTCTTTCCATTCGGCCACCGGCGCACTGCGCGTCGCCGCTGTGCCCTTCCGATGACGCAAAAACGCCCCGGGTGCTCATCAGACGATTCATAGTAACGCCTCGGCAGCCCGGTCAACCAGCACTTTGCCTATTGACTCTGTGCGAATATTGGTCAACAGTAGAATTGCCATTGTAAAATTATGTAAAGCCAGGATCGACGCCTGGTCTGGAGCCGTTACCGGGACTGTATTGTTCTGGATCGGAATTTGTAAGTTAATGAATATCAATAATAAGACGAGCAGGAAAACAAGGGAGTGAATCATGCCTCAAGGCAAAGTGAAGTGGTTCAATAATGCCAAGGGTTACGGCTTTATCATAGAAGACGGGGGCAGCGAAGACCTGTTCGCTCACTTCTCAGCTGTACAAATGGATGGCTACAAAACACTGAAAGCCGGCCAAACCGTCAGCTTCGAGAAGAAACCAAGCGACAAGGGAACGCACGCCGTAAACATCGTGCCTCTGGATCGCCTCGAAAAACGGGACGAGCCACCGAAAAAGGCGGCCAATGCCGAACACGACGAGGCCGGCTCGGGTTCCTCCGAAGCCACCCAGGACAACCCGCTCCGAACCGCCCACGCCTGACGGAGCGCGACATAACCACACTTACCCTGAACGTGAGGTGGTTTTAAGGATCTGTCACAAACAGATCACTGTGGCTTGTTGTGCCACGCCCCGATACACACCGGGGACCATGCAACGCTCATAATTCCATGGAAGCCGAGGTCTGGGGGCCTCGGCTTTTTTACGTCTGTCCATTCCAGCGCCCTTCCCGGCGTCCGATCGCTGACGAATCGGTCATAGTGGTGATCGCACCGCTGCTGTAACATTCCAGGCATGCATCGATATTCGCTCCGAGAAAGCCTTCACGCCGGGCACGTTTGACATGGCCGATCTGATCCTGCTCAACAAGCCCTTTAACGTGCTTTGCCAATTCACCGACAATGAAGGTCGGTCAACGTTGGCGGACTTCGTCAGGCAATCCGGCGTGTATCCGGCCGGACGTCTGGATTACGACTCCGAAGGCCTGGTGCTTTTGACCAATGACGGCCAGCTTCAACACCGGATTGCCTCGCCGCGCCTGAAAATGCCAAAAACCTACTGGGTACAGGTCGATGGCGAGATCGACGATGCCGCCCTGGCGCAATTGGAACAGGGCGTTCAATTGAAGGACGGGCCCACACGACCGGCCAAGGCCCGACGCCTGGGCGAACCGGACATCTGGCCGCGCCAGCCCCCGGTCCGCTACCGGGCCAATGTGCCGACCAGCTGGATCGAACTGACCATTACCGAGGGCCGCAACCGGCAAGTCAGACGGATGACCGCCGCTGTCGGTTTCCCGACGCTGCGGCTGATTCGCCGCGCCGTCGGCGACTGGAGTATCGACAACCTGGCCCCCGGAGAAAGTCGCTCACTCAGCATTCACTTGCCTGCCGCGGCAGCAAAAACATCTCGCGGCCAGGGCAGGCCCAGAGCCAAGAAAAGGAACCGATGAATGACCTGGAAACCGCACGCAACCGTCGCCGTCATCACCGAAAAGGATGGCCGCTTCCTGATGGTGGAAGAACGCAGCAACGGCCGCATCGTCTTCAACCAGCCCGCCGGCCATGTCGAGGAGCATGAAACCATCCTCGACGCCGCTCGCCGGGAAGCGCTGGAAGAGACCGGCTGGGCTGTGGAGCCCCAGCATTTCCTGGGGCTTTACACCTATCTCGCACCGGCGAACGGCCGCACCTACTACCGCATGTGCTTTGTCGCCGAAGCGCTGCAGCATGAAACCGAACAACTGGACGACGATATCATTGCAGCCCACTGGCTCACCTACGAGGAGCTGCGCGAGCGCCAGGAATCCCTGCGCAGCCCGCTGGTCCTGCGCTGCGTCGAGGACTACTTGGCCGGCCGTCGATTCCCGTTGTCGGTGATCGTCGATCCAGCGGCCTGAATCCGGCATTGCCTTCCGGGATCTACGGATCACGCTGGCGCGGCAAACCTGTTAGAATGCGCGACATTAGGGGCCTTCAGGGTCCAGCACATGTTTAACGAAACACGGTTTGTCAGCGCCATGACCGAGTCCACGACCAGAGACAACCAGAACACCCGCGTGATCGTCGGCATGTCCGGCGGTGTCGATTCGTCCGTTGCCGCCCTCCTGCTTCAGGAACAGGGCTACGCGGTCGAAGGCCTGTTCATGAAAAACTGGGATGAGGACGACGGCACCGAATACTGCACCGCGATGACCGATCTCGCGGATGCGCAGATGGTGGCCGATAAGATCGGCATCAAGCTGCATACGGCCAGCTTTGCGGCCGAATACTGGGACCGCGTGTTCGAGCACTTCCTGTCGGAATACAAAGCCGGCCGCACCCCGAATCCGGATATCCTGTGCAACAAGGAAGTGAAGTTCCGCGCTTTTCTGGACTACGCGATCACCCTGGGCGCCGACTACATTGCTACCGGCCACTATGCCCGGCGGCGAGTCGACGACAACGGCATTGCGCAGCTGATCAAGGGCCTGGACGACAACAAGGACCAGAGCTACTTCCTCCACGCCGTGTCGGGTGAGCGTATTGCGCGCACCCTGTTTCCGGTCGGCGAGATCGAAAAGCCGGAGGTCCGCCGGATCGCCGAGAAGGCCGGACTGGTGACGCACGACAAGAAGGATTCCACCGGTATCTGCTTCATTGGCGAGCGCAAGTTCCGCGACTTCCTCAAGCAGTACATTCCAGCGCAACCGGGCGACATCGAAACCCCGGACGGCGATGTCATTGGCCGTCATCAGGGATTGATGTATCACACCATCGGACAACGCCAGGGCCTGGGTATCGGCGGCTTGAGTCACTACAGCGACGATCCCTGGTATGTGGCGGAAAAGGACCTCAGCCGTAACGTGCTGATTGCGGTACAGGGCAAACAGCACCCCCTGCTGTTCTCCCGTGGCCTGACTAGCGGCCCCATCGATTGGGTCGCGGGCCATCCGCCAGCCAACGAATTCCGCTGCCATGCCAAGACGCGCTACCGCCAGCCCGACCAGGCCTGCACGGTCACCGTGACCGGCGACGGATGCCGGGTCGTGTTTGATGACGCCCAGCGTGCTGTAACCCCCGGTCAGTCTGTGGTTTTCTATGACGGCGACATCTGCCTGGGTGGCGGCGTGATCGAAACCACCTGGCGGGACGACGCCCCGGCCCTGACCCGCACGGCATCCTGACCCAGCATGACGAACCCATCCAGCTGATGACACTCCAACGTCGTAACGGCCATCAGACAACGCTGTGAGGTAACCTTGAGCCGATCCCTGGAAGAACAGACACTGGCCCTGGCAGGCGTATTCCAGGCTGCCGAACTGGTGCAGCAGATTGCCCATCGCGGCCAGTGCGCGCCGTCCACCTTTGAGACCTGCATTCACTCGCTGTTTGTCACCAACCCGCCGAACACGTTGAGCGTCTACGGCGAATTGCGGGATTTGCGAGAAGGCCTGGCCGTACTCTGCGGTCTGCTGAAGAAGCAGGACGGCCAGCAGGATGTGGAAATCCTGCGTTACGCGCTCAACCTCGTGCACCTGGAAGCCCGGCTGCGCAAACGTCCGGAGATGATGGACATCATCGGCAGCCGCATCGACCAGGCCCGCCACACCGCCGACCATTTCGGCTACAGCCACGCCAACCTGGTCAACAACCTCGCCTCCATTTATACCGACACCATCAGCACCTTCCGCCTGCGCATCCAGGTCACCGGCGATCCCAACCAGCTGCAGGTTCCCGAGAATGCCGCACGGGTTCGCGCACTGCTGCTGGCCGGCATCCGCTCTGCGGTACTCTGGCGCCAGCTGGGCGGGCGCCGCTGGCATCTGGTGGTGTTCCGCAAACGGGTGGTGGAAGTGGCTCAACGGCTTTCGGAGCAGGCCAACCAGGCCGTTTTCCACTGATTCCCGGCGCCGGGTGGTGTATCATAGGCGCCATTTTCCCACGCGGCGATTTGACCAGCCCGGCACACGCCGCTGACCGTATTTGATTGAGTTGAGAGGTTTCTGATGGAATTGACTGCCCTGACCGCTATTTCACCGGTTGACGGCCGGTATGGCGAAAAAGTCCGTGTCTTTCGCGAGATTTTCAGCGAATACGGTCTGATCAGAAACCGCGTCACCGTGGAGATTCGCTGGCTGCAGCAACTGGCAGCCCATCCGGACATCACCGAAGTCCCGGCCCTGTCCGACAGCGCGAACGCCGTGCTGGACAAACTGGTAAGCGAATTCAGCCTGGCCGATGCCGAGAGCATCAAGGCCATCGAGCGCACCACGAACCACGATGTGAAAGCCGTTGAGTACTTCATCAAGGACAGAATCGCGGACACGCCGGAACTCCAGGCCATTACTGAATTCGTGCACTTTGCCTGCACCTCCGAGGACATCAACAACCTGTCACACGGTCTGATGCTGCGCGAAGGGCTGGACCTGGGCCTGGTTCCGGCCATGCAGAAAGTGATCGACCGTCTGACCGAGTTGTCCCGTGAACACGCGGACCAGCCGATGCTGTCCCGCACCCACGGTCAGACCGCATCGCCGTCCACCGTCGGCAAGGAACTGGCGAACGTGGTCTACCGCCTGCGTCGCCAGCTGAAACAGGTTCAGGCCGTGGAAATCCTTGGCAAGATCAACGGTGCTGTCGGCAACTACAACGCACACCTGTCCGCCTACCCGAGTATCGACTGGGCGGCCAACGCCGAATCGTTCGTGACTTCCCTGGGCCTCAACTGGAATCCGTACACCACCCAGATCGAGCCCCACGACTACATTGCCGAGCTGTATGATGCGATTGCCCGTTTCAACACCATCCTGATCGATCTCGACCGGGACATCTGGGGTTACATTTCCCTGGGCTATTTCAAGCAGAAGACCGTGGCCGGCGAAGTGGGCTCCTCCACCATGCCGCACAAGGTCAACCCGATCGATTTCGAAAATTCCGAGGGCAACCTGGGCATCGCCAACGCGCTGTTCGGCCACCTTTCCGCCAAACTGCCGATTTCCCGCTGGCAGCGGGACCTGACCGATTCCACCGTGCTGCGTAACCTGGGCGTCGGCTTCGCCCATAGCCTGATCGCCTACGAAGCAACACTGAAAGGCTTGGGCAAACTGGAAGTGAATCCCGGTCGCCTGGATACTGACCTTGACAACGCCTGGGAAGTGCTGGCCGAACCGATCCAGACCGTCATGCGTCGCTACAACATCGAAAAGCCGTACGAAAAGCTCAAGGAGCTGACCCGCGGCAAGGCTATGACGCCGGAACTGATCCAGGAGTTCGTGCGCAATCTCGACATCCCTGAGGCGGCGAAGGAAGAACTGCTGGCCCTGACCCCGGCCAACTACATCGGCAACGCAGCCGACCAGGCCAAGGCCATCTGATGCAGATTCCCGGTGGACTCGACGCCGACGTTTTCCTGCGCGACTACTGGCAGAAAAAGCCACTGGTGATTCGCCAGGCCTTTCCCGGCCTGGCCTCGCCCGTTTCCGCGGATGAACTGGCCGGTCTGGCCTGTGAAGAAGCCGTTGAATCGCGCATCGTGATCGAAAACGACAACGGGCGGCCCTGGCAGTTGGAAAACGGCCCGTTTGCGCCGGAGCGCTTCGAATCGCTGCCGGCTACGCACTGGACCCTGCTGGTCCAGGGGCTGGATCACTGGGTGCCGGAATTGGCGCCCCTGCTGGACCGGTTCCGCTTTGTTCCCAACTGGCGGCTGGACGACATCATGGCCAGTTACGCGCCGGAAGGCGGCAGCGTGGGACCCCATTACGATCAATATGACGTCTTCCTGCTGCAGGCCGAAGGCGCCCGCGAGTGGCAGTTCGGCGGCCACTGTGACGAAACCTCCCCCCGGGTCGACGGTACGCCGCTGCGCATCCTGAGCGACTGGAACGGTGAAGAGACCGTCGTACTGGAACCCGGCGACATGCTCTACCTGCCACCGGGCGTAGGCCATCACGGTGTCGCTCGGGGGGATTGCATCACCCTCTCCATCGGGTTCCGGGCCCCCAGTTACGACGACATCCTGACCGGCTTCAGCGATTTCCTGTGCAACCAGCCCGGTGCCGATCAACTGCTGCGTGATCCGGATCTGCAACCCCAGGACAATCCGGGTGAAATCACACCGGCCGCTGTGGACGGCGTCAGCCGCATCGTTGCGTCAGCGCTTGAGCGCCGTGATCTCCTGGCGCTCTGGCTGGGCCAATACACCACAGCCCCCAAGAACACGCACATCGTCGTGCCGCCGGAAGAACCGGTGGACGCCGACAGCTTGCGCAGCGCCCTGGCCGAGGGTGCATGGCTGCGCTGGAACGAAGGCTCCCGTTTTGCCTATCATGAACTCGGCGAGCAGACGGCCCTTTTCGTCGACGGCGAACGCTATATGCTGAGCGGCGATGCCCGGATCATGGCACCACTGCTTTGCGCCGGCCATCAGCCCGATCCGGAGCGCATGGCGGAACTGGTCCGGGATGAGGCACTGGGCGGCCTGCTCACCACACTGATCAACCAGGGCAGTCTTTATCTCGAATGGAACTGAAGATCCGAAAATACAGCTGGCAACTGGCGCCCTCGGCGATTCGGGAGATTCGCCAGACCGTCTTCATTGACGAACAGGGCGTACCCGCAGAACTGGAATGGGACGACACGGACGAGATTTCGGACCATTACATCGGCGTGCTGCCGGACAACACCCCGGTCGCCGTCGCGCGGCTGGTGCCCTCGGTCACGGACCTGGGCCGAATCGGGCGCATGGCGATTCTCAAAGAGCACCGTGGTCAGGGATTTGGTGAGCAGATGCTGCGGCATGTCATGCAGGAGGCGTCGGGCCAGTTCGACCAGTTGCACCTGAGCGCCCAGGAGTACGCCGTCCCCTTCTATGAGAAGCTCGGGTTTCACGTTTGCTCCACGCCCTATGACGACGCCGGTATCCCCCACCTCGACATGCGCTGCCTGGCCACACCGCAGATTCTGGCCGATGACAGTGCACCGGTCTTCCCGACCCTGCTCGGCAAGGACGACACCACCTGGCATTTCAACAGCGAACAGGACCACCTCAACCTGATGGATACGGTTGCCGGCCAGGCCAGCCATCGCATCTGGCTCTACGATCGACTGCTGGATCACGAGATCTACGACCGGGAAAGACTGCGCGACATCTTCTCGGAGATGGCCCGCCGTCACCGGATCTGCGAGATTCGCCTGCTGGTCCACGATGACAAGCCCCTGGTCCAGCGCCGACACCAGCTCATCCAGCTGATGAAACGCCTGCCCAGCAAGATCGAGCTGCGGCTGGTCAATCCGGACTACCCCAGCGAAGAGCAGGCCTTCCTGATCGCGGACCGGGAAGGCATTGCCTACCGGCACCGCTTCGACAGCCTCGAGGGCTGGGCCCGATTCGCCGATCCGGGCCGGGTGAAGCTACAGGCCGAGGCCTTCCAGCGCATGTGGGAAACGGCACGCCCGTCGCTGGAACTGCGCGAGCTACCGCTCTGACTGCATATTCGGCTTGACGACCTGATCCTCGAATGACCGGCCAAAGTCGGCAAACTCCACATCCACCTCGGCCGCCACATCGGCAATCAGCCGGCGCAGCCACTGGTGATCCGGATTGTGCTGGAGCAGCGGGCTCCAGGCCATTTTCAGCTCGAACGGCGGAATGGTGAACGGCGGCACCTTGACCACCAGATTGGCATTTTCCCGCTGCAGCCAGGCCGCCCGGCTGGGCAGCGTGGCAATCAGGTCATGCTGCTCGGCAAGCAACATCGCCACCTGGTAGTGCCGGGTGAACACCGAGATACGACGCTTGCGCCCCATCAGGGACAGCGCCTCGTCGACCCAGCCCAGGCGCTGCACGTCCTGCGGATTGACCCCGACGCCCACACCGAACCCCGTCTTGCTCACCCAGATATGGCTGGCATCCAGATAGGTATCCAGCGTGAACGGCTCCCGCAGGATCGGGTTCTGAGCGCTCATCAGGCAGGCGAAGTATTCGGTCCATAGGGTTTTCTGGTGAAACGACTGGGGCAGCTTGTCGAAACGGTTGATGGCCATATCCAGCCGCCCCTGCTCCACATCCGGGAAGCTGACGTCACTGGGCGTGAGCACATCCAGGGTCACGTTGGGCGCCTCCTGACGGATACGACGCAGCACCCGGGGAATCAGGCAGGATTCGGCGTAATCACTGGCCATGATCCGGAAAACCCGGTTACTCTGGGCCGCATCGAATTCGGATTTGGCCTGGACCGCCCGCTCGATGTCTGCCAGCACGTTGCGCACCAACGGCTTGAGCTCAAGGGCCCGCTCGGTCGCGGTCATGCCCTCGCTGGTCCTCACCAGCAGCGGGTCACCAAACAGGTCCCGCAGACGGCGAAGGCCATTACTCATGGCCGGCTGCGTGATCCCGAGATGATTGGCAGCCTTGGTGACGTTCTTTTCCCGCAGCAATACGTCCAGGTAAACCAGCAGGTTGAGGTCGACGCGTGAGATATCCATGCCATAGTCCGTCAGTCAGTGTGGGTCAAAGGCTACCATTCATACTAAAAATACAAAACAAGATAACCATTTATCGAATAAATTTTATGGAATGGACCAATAGCCCTCAGGTTTTACGCACACATAACTTAACCCATTGAAAGTGCGTATTGCGCTATACTCCAAGACGGCTTATCCGGAGCGCATCCAGAACAATGAGAGAGACGGCAGTCTGAACATGGATACAACCACCATCGTCATCTTCTTCGCGATTATCGTTCTTCTTTCCATCGCCGTTATTGTCTTCGTGCAGATCCGGGAAAAAGCCAGGATTGAGCGGGCACGACGCGCCAAGACACTGGAAGACGCCTTTCGCCTGACACAACGTTTGCAGGACGATTTACCCCCGCAGTACCTGACCCGGGATCTGAAATCGATCATGTTGATGCGGGCTGACGAAATCTGTCGTTCGCTGGCCGACATGAAATCCGACCTGCCGGTGAAGCAGTGGGCGGACGAGGTCAAAACCCGCCGCCAAAAGATGGAAGACGGCGCCGACGAGCGATCGCCCCAACGGATCGACACCCCCGCCCGCGCCGCCGAGGTGAAGAACCTGCTGCAGTCCCTGTTTCGGCTGGTCGAAGGCATGCAGAAGCGGAATCGGATCGATTCGAAAATCGCCCGCAAAAACCTGAAGCTGGTGCTTTTCCTGATTCACAAGACCCAGGCTGACTACCACGTCTCACAAGCCCGTGAGATGATCCGGCAGAATCAGATCCGTAAAGCGATTCACGCCTACCATCTGGCCTCCACCGAACTGGGCAAGGCCAAGGATAACCCGATGGCCGTCAAAGCCATCAAGAGCTTCCGCACCCGCATCAAGGAACTGGAAGCCATGGCCAACGCTGAAGAAGGTGGCGAGACCCGGCATCAGGAAAAGCACCGGCTCGATAAGGAATGGGATTCTTTCCTGCACGAAGAGGAAGAATGGAAGAAAAAGGCAGACTACGACGATTAGCGTCTGGTTCCAGTGAAACAGGGATTGTTTAGACTGTGAGTACGCCGTTCACCAAACGCCTGTCCTTCCGGCTGACCCGTAATACGGTGCTGCTGGCCATGGCGCTGGGCATTCTCCTCAACATGGTGCAGGTGACCCTGGATTATTTCAGCGCCCGCGAAAGCATGGACGAGGAAATCCGGGCGTTAATGGACATCAGTTTCAGCCCCGCCTCACAGATCGCCTACAACATCGACACCCGACTGGCCAAGGAACTGCTCGACGGCCTGCTGCGCCATCCGGCCATCGTGGACGCCCGCATTGTCGATCCCGATGGTCGCATCCTGGCTGCGTCGACCCGGCCCTCGACGGATTCCGCGTACCGCTTCCTGAGCGACTTCCTGTTCGGCCCCAATCGGGAATACAGCGAGAACCTGCGCGTACCCCAGCTGGAGGAAATCCCGCTGGGCCAACTGGAAGTGCGCATCGACACCTACCATTACGGCACGGCGTTCCTGAGCCGGGCAGCCTACACGCTGGTAAGCGGGTTCCTGAAGAGCCTGATTCTCAGCGTTATCCTGCTGTTCATCTTCTACTTCATCCTGACCAAACCGCTGATGCGGGTCATCCAGGCCCTGCACGAAGTGGACCCCAGAGCACCGGAAAAGATTCGTCTGCCGGTGCCCCGCAATCATGAGTCCGATGAGATTGGCCAGATGGTGGGCATCATTAACCAGCATCTGGACACCATTGACAGCAGCCTCGACCAGGTTCGTCTGGCCGAAAGCAAGATGAAGCACTATTCCTCCAAGCTGGAACGGGAGGTCGAGGACCGCACCCGGGAGATTTCGGAGAAGAACGAAGCACTGCAGCGGGGCAATCGTGCCCTGATCCGGGCCAAGGAGGATGCCGTGCACCGGGCCCGCAGCCGGGCCAACTTCCTGGCCAGCATGAGTCACGAGATCCGCACCCCGCTCAACGGGGTGCTGGGCATGCTCAGCCTGTCCCTGGAAAGCGAACTGTCGCCGAGCCAGCGCAATCGCCTGGAGATTGCCTATAACGCCGGCCAGAGCCTGCTTGGTCTGCTCAACGACATCCTCGATATTTCCAAAGTGGAAGCGGGCAAACTGAATCTCGAAGCCATCGAGTTCAACCTGCGGGAAGTCATCGAGGAGTGCGCCACGCTGCTGAGCCAGCAAGCCCTCAGCCGGAATGTGGAATTGGTCATCGATATCGACCCGGCCCTGCCCGAAACGCTGCAGGGCGATCCCACCCGGGTTCGCCAGATCATCAATAACCTGCTGGGCAACGGCATCAAGTTCACGGAATCCGGCGAAGTCCGCATCCGAGCCGTCACGCGTAATGGCGAGACTCGCATCGACGTGATCGATACCGGCATTGGCATGAACGACGAAACGCTGCGCCGGATTTTCTCTCCCTTTTCACAGGGCAAGGCCGACACGACCCGCCGTTATGGCGGCACCGGCCTGGGCCTGACGCTCTGTCGCCAGCTGGTGGAACGGATGCACGGGCACATTACCGTGGAATCCCGTGAAAACCAGGGCACCCATTTCACCGTGATCCT
This sequence comes from Marinobacter mangrovi, assembly GCF_016798325.1. GTDB lineage: Bacteria > Pseudomonadota > Gammaproteobacteria > Pseudomonadales > Oleiphilaceae > Marinobacter_A > Marinobacter_A mangrovi. The sequence continues at coordinate 515,634 of NZ_JAERVO010000001.1, read as the reverse complement.
GCCCCTGCCGGTTCGGGCGTCGGCCAGTAAAGACGCGTTCACCCGATCGCACCTGCGTGATCAGGGCGTCATTCTCGATATTCCCCACGACAATCCGCACCGCCTGCCCCTCGAACGCCAACTGCAGGCCTGGCAGATTCCTGTCCGGGCAAAAGGAGACGGTCAGGCCGCGGCCTACCTGTGCGACAGCAAGACACTGACGCGCGGCTCGCTGGCCGACCGCACCCTGGACTGCCCACTGGTGCTGATCGGCGAGCCGGAACAGGCCATCCATACGGTCTCCGGCCAGAAAGTGCGCGCCATCGCCCTGCCCCTTCGGCGGAACCAGTTGGAGCAGACACTGCTCGAGGCCATCGGCGACACCGCCACCAGCCCTCAGGCCGAGGCCGCGGCGGAATCCCGCCCCAGCCCGGATCTCAGCATCCTTCTGGTGGAAGACAATCGCGTCAACCAGATCGTGGCCAGCAGTATGCTGCGCAAACTGGGTTATCGCGTGGATCTGGCGGAGAACGGCGAGCGCGCCCTGACGGCGCTGAGCAACCAGCATTACGACATCGTGCTGATGGACTGTCAGATGCCGGTCATGGACGGCTATGCGGCCACCGAGCGCATCCGCAAACATCCGGAGTGGCGTGACCTGCCGGTCATCGCCGTCACCGCCAATGTGATGCAGGGCGACAAGGACGACTGCCTCGCCGCCGGCATGAACGACTACGTCACCAAGCCTTATAACAAGGACGAACTGCGCCAGGTGATCGAGCGCTGGGCCGGCCAGTCCGTCAATCAGGGCAGCTGATCCAGCAGCGATTGCAAACTGCGACGGAGATCCTGCGCCTGCTCCAGATCCAGGCCACTGCGACAGAGCAGTTCGCCCGGCACCTCCAGAGCCTGCTTGCGCAGCGCCCGCCCTTCTTCCGTCAACGCCAGGGTGACCACGCGCTCGTCGTCGGGATGGCGCCGGCGCAGCACCAGATTGCGGGCTTCCAGTCGCTTGAGCAGCGGCGTCAACGTGCCGGAGTCCAGCTTCAGACGCCGGCCCACGAACGACACGCTGACCGGCTCACCGTCCGCCCCCCTTCCGCCGCCGGCTGGATCCGCTTCCCAGAGAACCAGCATCACCAGGTACTGCGGGTAGGTCAGCCCCAATGCCTCCAACAACGGGCGATAGAGCCCGGTGACGGCGCGGTTGGCGGCGTACAGCGCAAAGCAGACCTGGTTATCCAGCGCCAGGGGATCGTGATAGTCCGTCATCAGAGCAGCTTTTCGATGTCCTTGCGGATGTCTTGCGGCTTGGCCGTGGGAGGGTAGCGCTTGACCACGTCCCCGTTCCGGTTGACCAGGAACTTGGTGAAGTTCCACTTGATCTTCTCCGAGCCCATCAGGCCCTTGGCCTGGTGCTTGAGGAAGCGATACAGCGGATGGGTGTTGTCGCCGTTGACCTCAATCTTGGCGAACATGGGGAAGTCCACACCGTAGTTCAGGCTGCAGAACTGTTCGATCTCGTTATTGTCGCCCGGATCCTGGCTCATGAACTGGTTGCAGGGAAAACCGAGCACATCGAAACCTTCGCCGCCCAGTTCCTGGTGCAGCGTCTGCAAGCCTTCGAACTGTGGCGTGAAGCCGCACTTGCTCGCCGTGTTTACGATCAGCAATACCTGACCGCGGTAGTCGGCCATGGACTTGGTGTTGCCCTTGATGTCCTGGACTTCGATGTCGTAAAGACTGTCAGCTGTCATTCCGTCGTCTCCTGTGGTGCCGGCTGAGCCGGTTTGTCGTTATTTATATTGCCATCAATTAAATTGCGCACAACAAGAATACCGCAAACCGATCGTCCTGTCTGGTCCCAAGAGGTCAATCGACGGTCATTGAGAGCATCCGGCTGATGTGGGCGAACGGCCGTCCGGATTGCGCGCGCCAGGCGACGAAAGCGTCGTTGACGGCCTGCTTGTCCGCCTTGCGGGTGGGCTTGCTGTCGATAACATCGGAAGCCTGCAGCGCGGCAATCACGTCATCGGTCAACAGGAAGGTATCGCGACCGACCAGGCGCAGGAAGCGCGCGCCGGAATGCCCGCCCATCCGCTGGAAGCGCTTGCCCAGCCAGGCCCACAGACCAAAGAGGTCTTCGTCGGGCCAGTCCGCCAGGAACCGGCCAAAACCGCCTTCCAACTGGCTAACCCGCTGCATCTCACCGGCATTGAAGGGAATCGTACGCAGCTTGCCCCAGTGACGGATCAGGTCCGGGTTCTGCATCGCCGCCTCCAGCTGCTCTTCGGACAACAGCATCAGTTTTTCCGGCTCGAAGCCCCAGAACCAGGTCTCGAAAGCCGGCCAGCGATCGTTGATGACGCTGTGCTTCATGCCGGCCTGAAAAATCCGACGGGTCATCGTGGACAGGTAGTAGGCATCCGGCAGTGCCGCCAGCTCGTCACTCGAACGCACCGCCGGCAGACGCCCGGCAAGGGCTTCAGGGCCGCCGGCCCGGGCAGCGGCCCGATCCTCTATCACCTGGAATGACAGCATGCAGAACTCCTTTCGATGGGGTTTCGAACTGTACCGGACTGACAATGCGATACTGTGTCGATCAAAATCCGGGCCATTGTGCCACTATTCATCACAATTCAGGAGTGTTCCGGCCTTTCTACCGTCCCGGCGGTTTGGCTAGAATAAGGAACTTCCGGGCGACGTCCCCTCGCTTCTCTGGCACCCTCTCCAGACGGTCAGCACAAGGTTCTTGGCGAACCGGTACTTACCAGGCGGTTTGCAGGGCCCAACTGTGGCGGCGGTCAGGGTCCGGAACATCATTTGCCAACGAATAATCAGGAAACGAGCAACATGCAGAACCTCAAGAAGTCCTCGAAGCTGGATAACGTGTGTTATGAAATCCGCGGTCCGGTTCTGCGTGAAGCCCGTCGCCTCGAAGAAGAAGGCCACCGCGTCCTCAAACTGAATATCGGCAACCCGGCGGCGTTCGAACTGGACGTGCCGGAAGAAATCCAGCAGGACGTCATCTACAACATGCATTCTGCCCAGGGCTATGTGGAGTCCAAAGGTCTCTTCTCGGCCCGAAAGGCCGTCATGCACTACTGCCAGCAACGTGGCATCGACAAGGTCGACATCGACGACATCTACTTGGGCAACGGTGTCAGTGAGCTGATTGTCATGTCCATGCAGGCGCTGCTCAACACCGGCGATGAAGTGCTCGTCCCGGCCCCCGATTACCCGCTGTGGACCGCGGCCGTCACCCTGTCCAGCGGCAAGCCGGTGCACTACCACTGCGACGAAGCCCAGGACTGGTTCCCGGATATCGACGACATCAAGAGCAAGATCACGTCCCGGACCCGGGCGATTGTGGTGATCAACCCGAACAATCCCACCGGCGCCGTCTATCCGCCGGAGTTGCTGGAACAGATTGTGGAGCTGGCCCGCCAGCACAACCTGATCGTGCTGTCCGACGAGATCTACGACAAGATCCTCTACGACGGCGCCACTCATGTTTCCACCGCCTCCCTGGCCGACGACGTGCTGTTCTTCACCTACAACGGCCTGTCCAAGAACTACCGTGCCGCCGGCTACCGTTCCGGCTGGATGATCATCAGCGGCGCCAAGCATAAGGCCATCGACCTGATCGAGGGCATCGAGATGCTGGCCTCCATGCGCCTGTGTTCCAACGTGCCCGCGCAGCTGGCGATCCAGACCGCGCTGGGTGGGTATCAGTCCATCAACGATCTGGTGGCTCCGGGTGGCCGGCTCTACGAGCAGCGCGAGACCGCCTGGTCCCTGCTGAACGACATCCCAGGTGTCAGCTGTGTGAAGCCCCAGGGCGCGCTCTACATGTTCCCGCGCCTGGACCCCAAGCGTTACCCGATCCATAACGACGAAAAACTGGTGCTCGACCTGCTGCTGCAGGAACGCATCCTGCTGGTCCAGGGATCGGCGTTCAACATCGACGACAAACAGCACCTGCGGGTCGTTTTCCTGCCTCGAGTGGATACGCTGGAAGACGCCATGAAACGTCTGGCACACTTCCTGGCGACGTATCAGCAGTAATTCACCGGCAAAGCGAACGGCGGTCATGGCAGACATTCACATCGAGGAGTTCTATCGGGACACGGCCATCATCCTGGTGCAGCTGTACAACGCCTTCCCGCGTAAGGTCAGTCTTTACGTGGAAGACATCGCCGGGCCGGATTCACCCGATGAATTCGGCCTGCACAGTCGCCGTCATCGCGCCTGCTTCTCCACCATGCTCTGGCTGGCCGACGAGGGCCACATCCGCTATGACGACACCATTCACCAGGATGCCGTCGACCAGGTCGTGCTGACCCAACCCACGTTCACACGACTGAACGCGGCAGTCCGAACCGACCGCCTGCCCGACTCCCTGTCGGGCACCTACCCGGAAGATACCGACGGCCTGCCGCCTGCCGTTCAGGCCGACCTGGCGACCAACATCCACCTGATCCGGGTGGCCCTCAAGAACGGCAATTCTTCGCTGATTGCCGATACCATCCAGACGGTGTTGTTTTCTGCAGGCTGATGCTTCGCTTTTCGCATCCTCGAGAAAACTATTTACGCGCCAGCCGGTCAAACGGGAAAATTTGGGTCTGACCGAATGGAGGTTAATTCTCTGTCATTCTATTGAAGGCCCGTCAGCCTGACCCGATATACTCCAAACCGGGGGCTTGTGGAGACAACCGCACCGGCGGTGCTCTCCGGAATCCCTCGCCCCACAACACCCGGGACAGCCCGGGCTATTGATTGGGGGTAAGGAGCCTCTGATGAGCTCCTCAACACTGGAGAATGGAGAACGATGAGAATCCTCTTGTTCCTGGCCACCAACCTGGCCGTGATCTTTGTTGCCAGCATTACGCTGAAGCTGCTCGGCGTGGACTCGTACCTGGCGCAGAATGGCATCGCCTACGGCAACCTGCTGATTTTTGCCGCGGTCTTCGGCTTCGCCGGCTCCATCATTTCATTGCTGATCTCCAAGCGCATGGCGCTGTGGAGTACTCGGGCCCAGATCATCGAGCAGCCCCGCACCCCGGCGGAACGCTGGCTGGTGGACACGGTGGCCGAACTGGCCCAACAGGCCGGCATCAAGATGCCGGATGTGGCGATTTTCCCGGCGCAGCAATCCAACGCCTTCGCGACGGGCTGGAACAAGAACGACGCGCTGGTCGCGGTCAGTCAGGGGTTGCTGCAACGCTTCGACAAGGATCAGATTCGCGCGGTGCTGGGTCATGAAATCGGCCACGTTGCGAATGGCGACATGGTGACCCTGGCGCTGATCCAGGGCGTGGTGAACACCTTTGTGATTTTTGCCGCGCGAGTCATCGGGTCCATCGTTGACCGGGTGGTTCTGCGCAATGAAAACGGCCACGGCATCGGCTTCTTTGTGGTCAGCATGATCGCCGAAGTGATCCTCGGTATCCTGGCGAGCACCATCGTGTTCTGGTTCTCCCGCCGCCGCGAATTCCGGGCGGATATTGCCGGCGCCCAACTGGCCGGCACCGGCGCCATGATCAGCGCCCTCAACCATCTGCGCCGGGAAAGCGAGATGCCGGATCAAATGCCGGATTCCCTCCAGGCGTTTGGCATCAATCGCGGCGCCCGGGGCGGCCTGGCGGCCCTGTTCATGACCCACCCCCCACTGGAAGAACGGATCGCGGCGCTGCAAAAGCTCGGCTCCTGATCGCCACGGAGCCAGCGAGACATGCGGGGCATCTGCGGATGCCCCCATGCCCCACCTTCGTACTATGGCCGTCCGGCCGGATCGCTGTCACACTGAGTGAAGAGTGCAGGTAATGGGCACGGCATCTCGGGAACAGGTTCACGCATCGACTGTCATCTTCGCGACATAATCGATCGGTAGCCTGAAATCGACACGCAAGCCAGAGGGCAAGGAATCGCCCGGGACTGACGCACGACTCCCAAAGGGGAACAGCAGACGTCCATAATCGCCTAACCAAAGCCAAAGAGAGAGGCCGGAATCGTGACAGAGCAGCAACCGACCGCAGAAAGCTGGATGAATGGCGCAGCCATCATTCTTTCCGATGGCCGGGAAATCCCCATCACCGACACCATGGTGCGGGATTCACTGGAAAAACTGGCTCACGACAATGAATCGGCGGAACAGAACGCCCGCGAAATGAAAAAAGCCGCCGGCTAAGGCGGCCCGGTCGCTCCCCGGACAGCACCAGGGGTGACGAACGCACAGATTAAACCTTGAGCTTGAACTCCAGCGCTTTGAACACTTGCTGGAGTTCTTTCGCGCCACCCTTCAGCTGTATCTTCGTACTCGAGAATTCCCGCCTTACCGGGTAGTCCCGACGCATGGCATCGAACGCCGCAGCGCGCTCCGCTTCCGGCAGCCTCAGCACCCGACGATAGCGAGCCGCATCACGACGGACGTCATAGCACGCACGAACGGCCAGATAGGCCGCTTCCAGAGCCGTGGCCGACGACGTAAACGACAGCTTGCTTAGCGCCGGATCCGCCATAAACTGCCCCGCCTGCTTGCGAGCCGGCAGCCCCAGGAAATGGCACAGGGAACGATAGATTATCTCGGTCCCCCCCACCTTGCCTTCCAGACTGTATCCGGCAATGTGGGGCGTCATCAGCCAAACCGCCCGGGCCAGATCCGGATTGACGTCCGGCTCGCCTTCCCACACATCCAGAACCACCTGGGGCGCGTCCTCGGCCTGAAGCCGTGACAACAACGCCTGGGCGTCCACAACACCGCCCCGGCTGGTGTTGATCAGTAATTGTCGACCGGTCAATGCCCGCAGTCGTTCCGCGTTCAGCAAATGATGCGTCGGATGATCGCCATCATGGGTCAATGGCGTGTGCAGTGTGACGACATCACAGGCCAGCACCTCAGCCAGATCGCTAAAGCCTTCATCGCCCTCGGCAGCCTGGCGTGGCGGGTCGCTGATTTTCACGGTAAAGCCCAGCCGGGTCAGGCGGCGGGCCAGGGCCCGGCCGACATTGCCAGCCCCAATCAGACCCACAGACAGGTTGGACCAGTCGTCCTCCCCGATCTCCTCGGCATACACCGACAGGACGCTGAGCACGTACTCGGCCACGCTGGCCGCATTGCAGCCGGGTGCGCTGGCAAAGGTAATGCCCTGCTCCGCCAGCCAGTCGACATCCACGTGATCGGTTCCGATGGTGGCCGTGCCGACGAACTTGACCCGACTGCCTTCCAGCAGCTTGCGATCCACCCGGGTGACGGAGCGAACCAGCAGGATGTCGGCATCGGCGACGTCCTTCGGTCCCATGTCCCGGCCGGACACCCGGCGAATGGACCCGATGTCCTCGAAGAACCGGTCCAGAAGGGGGATGTTCTCATCGGCGACGATCAGCATGACTTTTCCTAACTTCAGGCCCGACGCTGACGGCGTCCCTGGGGACGCCGCCCACCACCGCCACCGCCACTACGACGGCGGCGCGGCTGCACCGGCTGGGATAACGCAGCCATCAGGCTCTCTTCCGGGATCACGCATTCCAGTTTTTGACCAATATAGCTTTCTATGGCCGGCAGCGAGAAGGCGTCGTCCTCACTGGCGAAGCTGACCGAAACGCCGTGTTCGCCGGCACGCCCGGTACGGCCGATACGGTGAACGTAATCCTCCGCGTTTTCCGGCAGGTTGAAGTTGAACACGTGGGTGACGCCGCTGACGTGAATACCCCGGCCAGCCACATCCGTGGCCACCAGCGCCTTGATCGAGCCTTCCTTGAACTTGTCGAGGGTCCGCAGGCGCTTGTTCTGGGCGATCTCACCGGAGAGCAGCGCCGTGCTGATGCCCTGGTGTCGCAGATCGGATTCGAGATCGCGGCACTGATCCCGGCGGTTGGCAAAGATAATCGCCTTGCTGACTTCCGGTCGCTGCAGGTAATTGGCCAGAACCTTGAGCTTGTCGTCTTCCCCTACCATGTAGACCGTCTGCTCAACCCGCTCGGCCGTTTTCTGCTCCGGCTCGATTTCCACGAACTCGGCGGACTGGGTCCACATGGACGCGAGGTTCAGCACATCCTGGTTGAAGGTGGCACTGAACAGCAGCGTCTGACGTTCTTCCTTGGGCGTGCATTTGCGGATGATCCGCTTCACGTCCGGGATGAAGCCCATGTCCAGCATGCGGTCGGCTTCGTCGATGATCAGCATGTCCAGTTGATCGAGGAACACGTCCTGGGAACCCAGGAAATCGATCAGACGTCCGGGCGTCGCCACCAGGATATCGACCACGTCGTTGCGCAGCTGATCCCGCTGCTTGTCGTAGTTCATGCCACCGAGCACGGTGACCACATTGTGGCCGGTGTGGGCGCAGAGCTCTTCGGCGTCCTTGGCGATCTGAAGGGCCAACTCCCGGGTCGGCGCCAGCGCCAGAATCCGGGGTTCGGAGGCGTAACGCTCCTCAAACGGGATCGGCGACTGCAACAACCGCTGGATGGCCGTGATCAGGAACGCGGCGGTTTTACCGGTCCCGGTCTGGGCCTGGCCGATCAGGTCGTGGCCGGCCAGCGTCAGCGGCAGGGTTTCCGCCTGGATCGGCGTACAGAATTCGAAACCGATACCGGCGATCGCCTTTTGCAGGGTCTTGTCCAGCTCGAAATCGGTAAAGCGGGTGCTTCGTTCATCGACGGGTACTTCAGGTGTATTCAACGGGTCCTCCCGAACTATCGGATGGCCAGACGATTCACGCCGGACCGAAAATGCATTATACCGCCGACCGCTTCCGGTCCGACGTAAAAAGGTGCGTTCCAAAAACCGCTTGCCGGTTATAGAAAGTCAGCAGCGCATCCAGGAACAGCCGGCCGCGGGGCGGCAGGCTGTCCGCTTCCAGATAACGACGGGCCTGGCGGGCCACGTTATCGCGAAACGCCGCCTCATCGCTGGCGCCACCACCGGACAGGTTGTCGACGCTGATGTTGAACGGTGCGCCGGTCGCTTCGGAAAAAAGCCATTCCAATGCCTGGGGTTTGATTTCCACCGACTCGAATGCGGCCTGCTGTTCCCCGGTGCGGCCGTCCGGACAATACCAGTAGCCATAATCATAAAGCTGACGGCGCCGCTCACCGGCGATACACCAGTGACTGATCTCGTGCAGGGCGCTGGCGAAATAGCCGTGGGCAAAAACGACACGGTGGCAACCTGCTTCATCACTGGCCGGGATATACTCCGGTTCGTCGTCTCCACGTACGAGGATGGTCCGCCACCGCTCCCGGAAGAGATCGTTGAACAGCATTATCAGGTCATCTGGATGGTGTTTCATGCGTGCGCTATTGTGCGTGTTTCGTCCACTTAATACCAGCATCCCGGACGCTCCGGGCACAATGGACGCGGGCTGCCGAACTTTCTGGTAACATCCCGCTCCAAGAAAGCGTTCCGTAAGAGCCCGATCAGCCGCCTTACCCGGCGGCATTCCGACTGCGAAGGATCCCTCTTTGTCGTACCTATTCGGCCATCGTTCATCCCCGTCCATCGCCGGTGCCCTGCGTCGCCTGGGGCTGACGCTCGCCTTCTGCCTGGGGCTCGCGGGATATGCCGGCCACGCGCTTGCCTTCAATATCGAATCGGCCGCGAGCGGAAGCGGCCAGGCCCTTGGCGAGTTCCTGCCAGTGGACGAAGCGCTGCCGTTCAGCTCGGGGCTGACCGACAACGGCGTCGAACTGACCTGGAACATTGCCCCCGAACATTACCTCTATCGCGACCGGATCAAGATCGTTGCCACCGATGCGGACGTTCAGGTGGGCACTCCGCAATTTTCCCAGGGCGGCCATACCAAGGACGATCCCTATTTCGGCAAGGTAACGGTCTTTACCGATCCGGTGAATGCCACCGTACCGGTGACGCTGCCCGACGGCCTGGACGAAACCACCCTCAAGGTCACCTATCAGGGCTGCGCCGATGCAGGCCTGTGCTATCCACCGCAGACTCGCGACGTCCTGTTCATGGCATCGGCCGGCGCCGGTGCGACCGCAACCGTCAATACGGCAGACCGCCCCCCGGCACCCCCCGCGGCAAATACCGAGACCGCCGCCGGCATCGCCGCGCTGTTGCAACAGCAATCCCTGCTGACGATTACCGGCCTTTTCCTGTTGCTGGGACTGGGGCTGACGTTCACGCCCTGTGTACTGCCCATGATCCCCATTATCTCGGCGCTGGTCGCCAACAGTCAGAGCCGGACACCGCAAGCCCTGGCGCTCGCCATCAGCTATGTCCTGGGTATGGCGCTGACCTACGCCGCAGCCGGCGTGCTGACCGGGCTGCTCGGCGCCAGTTTTAACCTGCAGGCCCAGCTGCAATCGCCGGTCGTCCTGATCACGTTCGCCACTCTGTTCACGCTGTTCGCCCTGTCCATGTTCGGGCTCTTCGAGCTGCGCCTCCCGCAGGCGCTGACCGACCGGCTCACGGCCACCTCCAGCCGACTCAGCGGCGGCCACCTGATCTCGGTGTTCGGTATTGGCGCCCTGTCCGCACTGATTGTGTCACCCTGCGTTTCTGCGCCGCTGGCGGGCAGTCTGCTCTATATCAGCACCACTCAGGACGCCGTCCTGGGCGGTCTGGCGCTACTGGCTCTGGGCCTGGGCATGGGCATTCCGCTGATCATCGTGGCGGTCGGCGGGCGTAAGCTGCTGCCGAGCACCGGAGCCTGGATGAACACGGTAAAGGCCTTCTATGGCGTACTCCTTTTGGCGGTGGCCATCTGGCTCATGGAACGCCTTTTGCCAGGCTGGATCACATTGATCCTGTGGGGCCTGCTGGCGGCCGTGACCGGCGTTCAACTGGGCGCGTTCGAGCGGGCCGAGGCGGGCTGGCAACGCACCTGGAAAGGACTGGGGCTGGTCCTGTTCGCCTATGCGATTGTCCTGCTTGGCGGCGGCCTGGCCGGCGCCAGTGACCCACTACGCCCGCTTGCGCCCTTTACCGCCAGCGAGCCGGTGGCTGTCGCCAACGCTTCCCACGCTGGCGCGTCCGATTCGCCCTTCCAACGTACCCGCTCCACCCGGGACCTCAAGGCCGCCCTGGCCTCCGCGGCTCAGGCGGGCAAGCCGGTCATGCTCGATTTCTATGCCGACTGGTGCATCAGCTGCAAGGTGATGGAGCGTAACGTGTTCAGTGACCCACAGGTCCAGGCCGCTATGGCGCCGATGACCCTGCTGCAAATCGACGTCACCGACAATACGCCGGAACAGCAGGCCCTGCTCGACGAACTGAACCTGTTCGGCCCGCCGGCCATCCTGTTTTTCGACGCCAGCGGTGAGGAAATGACGGACGCCCGCGTCATGGGCGAGATGGACCGTACCGAGTTCCTGGCCCACCTGGAGAAAACCCGCAAGGGTCGAGCCCAGCTGTGACCGCCCTGCAACGGGGCGCCGCCTGCGTCATGGCCGGCGAGATGCTGCTCGCCATCATGGGCGCCATCATCAAACACCTGGCACCGGAACTGCCCAACGCGGAACTGGTTTTCCTGCGCAACGTCCTGGGTCTGGCGGTGATTACGCCGGTCATGCTCTATCGGGAGGGGATCGGCGGGTTACGGACGCGCCACCTTCGCTTTCATTTCATGCGCGCGGTGATCGGCGTCAGCGCCATGTACTGCTACTTCTTCAGCCTGCAGAAACTGGCCCTGACCGAAGCCGTGCTGCTGAAACTGACGGCGCCGTTTTTCATCCCGGTCATTGCCCTGCTCTGGCTGCGGGAAAGCACCTCGCGCACGATCTGGCTGACCATCGCCATCGGCTTTGCCGGCGTGCTGGTCATCCTCGATCCGGCCGCCGCTCGCCTGCAGGATTACCTCTTTGTCGCTGCGGGCCTGACCGGCGCCCTGCTCGGCGCCACGGCCAAAGTCACCATCCGGCGCATGGGCGTGGCGGAACCCAGCGGCCGTATCGTGTTCTATTTTGCCTTTTTCGGGTCGCTGGTAACGGCGCCGGCGGCCGTGGCTGTCTGGCAGCCGCCCAGCACCGCCATCTGGCTCTGGATGGCGGCACTGGCATTGTGCGCCACGCTCGCCCAGATGCTGATTACCACGGCCTACCGCATCGCGCCGGCAGGCCAGATCGGTCAGTTCACCTATTCGTCGGTCCTGTTTGCGGCACTACTGGGGTGGGTTTTCTTTCTGGAGCCGGTTACTGAATCACAGCTTTTGGGGTGCGTGCTGATTGTCGGCGCAGGGCTGTTCAACCTGCGCCAACGCCGGCCCATCGGTTAATCATTCGCCGCGTCGAATGTAGTACACGAATTCCGTCTCGGTGTGATGTTCCTTCACCAGCGTGTGATTGAGGAACTGACAGAAACGCGGCACGTCCCGGGTGGTTGACGGATCCGTCGCGACCACCCGCAGGATACCGTCGATGGGCACTTCCGCCATCCGGTTGTGCAGCATCATCACCGGCTCGGGGCACATCAGTCCCGTGGCGTCGAGTTCGAGGTCATAGGCCATATCCACCACAACAGCTTCTCCCAGCGCCGGTCAGAGGCGCTCTTATCGGTTCAGTGCTAGATTGAATTATAAGAACAACGCGTTGCGGAGGCTATGATGATCCGGGTGCTGATCGAGCGGCATATCGCCACCACGCTGGAAAGTGCCTATGAGAGGGAGTCCCGGCTGCTGTTGCAGCATGCCGTGAGCGTACCGGGGTTCATTTCCGGCGAGACGCTGGTGGACGCCAACGACATCCACCACCGCATGACGCTGTGCAACTGGCGCTCCATCACCGACTGGGACAACTGGTACCACTCGGACCAGCGCAAGGAAATGATGAACGAGCTGAACCTGATGATGGATCAGGAAGAGAAAGTCACCATTCTGCAGCAGTGCTGACCGCCCATACGCCGCTTCAGCTGAACCGCTCCACAAAGCAGGTGATTTCTTCCCGGTCGTGATACAGATGCCGGGCCTTCAGCCGGACGTCTACGCCCGTCGCGTCCAGCTTCTCCAGCAACCGCTCGCGACACACCAGCCATTCGTCGTAGCGTTTCTTCATCGGCAACTTCAGGTTAAAGACGCTGTACTTGCACAGACGGTGCCCCAGCCAATCCACCACCAATTCCGTAGTCCGGCGCGGCTTGTCGACGATGTCGCACACCATCCAGTCCACCGCTCGCTGCGGCCGCCACAAATAGCCGTCTGCGCGGACGTGTTCGACGTGGCCGCTGGCCATCAGGGCATCGTCCATCGGGCCGTTGTCCACCGCAGTCACCAGCATACCCTGGCGCACCAGTTGCCAGGTCCACCCTCCGGGCGCCGCGCCCAGATCCACCGCTTTCTTGCCGCCACCCAGGTAGTCCAGCCATTGCGACGGCGGGATGAAGACTTTCCAGGCTTCCTCCAGCTTCAACGCCGAACGGCTTGGCGCCGAGGCCGGCAGCCGCAGCCGCGGGATGCCACTGAGATAAACCGCCCGGTTATCAGCATGGCTGACGCCAATCATCATCCGGTCAAACGATGGCAGGAAAATTTCCAGCCTTCTGGGGTTGGCCTCATCCTCCACCAGGAATCCCGTCTCCCGTAATGCCCGGGACAGCGGCGAGGCCCATTTGCGACTGAACGCGCCCAGGTCGCGCTCGACATCTTCCGGTACGCGAATTTCCACGCGGGCCGACGGCGGCATGTGCGGCTGTTCACGCAGCGCCTCGAGGACCGCTCCCACGCGATCCGAAGACGGCAATGGCCGATCATCAATGACCTCGAACCAGTCTCGGGTAAACACCAGCGAGGCCATGCCCACCTGCTGCATCAGCGACCGTGCGTCACCACCATCCGCCACCACAAACAACACCTGGCCGGCGTTGGCTTCCGGCTGGAAATAGCCATAACGCCCGTGTTCGGCCGCCAGGTCGGTCAGTTCGCGGCCGGCTTCCGTTTCAAAACCGGGGCGGCAAAACAGCAGTACTTGCGCCATCGTACTCAGATCTCCTTCGACGTCGCCGGGCCGTCCATCCACGTGACGGTCTGCCGGGCGGCCTGTTCAATCAGCTCAGCTTGCGTGGTTCCGGTGGACTTTCGCGGCCGGAAGTCGTGTTCGCCGTCGTCCAGCCAGTGCAGCGTAACCGGCACATCACCCGCCAGATGCGCCTGAACTTCGTCCTGGCGGCCGAAAGGATCCCGGGTACCCTGGTTGATCAGCACCGGTACGGTAAAGTCGGTGAAGTGGTCCGTACGCCAGCGATCGGGCTTGCCTGGCGGGTGAAACGGATAGCCAAAGCAGGCGCAGCCGGCAATGCGGTCGTCTGCCCGGCTGGCCAGGACACTCGCAATCCGCCCGCCCATGGATTTGCCGCCGATATAGAACGGTCCGGACTCGCTTGCATAGCGGTCGATCATGGCACTGAACTCGTCTTCCAGCTTGTCGGCTTTGGGCGGCGGACGTTTCTTGCCGTCTTCCCGACGCTTCTGCATGTAACCGAATTCAAAGCGGACAACCCGGATTCCCTGCTCCGCCAGCGCCATGGCCAGCTGATCCATAAAGGGCGAATCCATCGGGGCGCCGGCACCATGGGCCAGCAGCAGGGTTCGGGCACCCTCGCCATCAATCATCACTTCCGCCATTGTCGATGTCCTGCCGTTAATGGGATGCGGCCCGACCGGGCCAGTGCTGGCGCGCATAGTAGCAGTCGCCGTGAGCAAACCCCAGTCAGCTGAATCATCGCCCCCCCCATGACCAGCCCGTCGCCCGTGGTCGACTGACAATCAGGGTACTACTAGAAGCCGTACGGAAGGATGACCTTGCGACGATCGACCCCATCCTCCCAAGTGCCTACTCATGCCCGCCTTTTGGCTTGATCCAGGTCATTGAAAAGCCACCATCCATTGACCATACTTGCATCGCCTAATTTTATTACTCGACATCCTCTGGTAGGGACACTATGAGTACAGCGACGCCTAACCTGACGTATAACTATAAGGTCGTGCGCCAATTCGCCATCATGACGGTGGTTTGGGGCATCATCGGCATGGGGATGGGCGTGCTCATTGCCTCTCAGCTGCGCTTTCCCTTTATGAACTTCGATCTGCCGTGGACCCACTTCGGCAGATTGCGCCCGCTCCATACCAACCTGGTGATTTTCGGTTTCGGCGGCTGCGCGCTGTTTGCAACGTCCTACTATGTGGTCCAGCGGACCTGCCAGGCCCGGCTATTCTCTGACGGTCTGGCTGCATTCACGTTCTGGGGCTGGCAGGCCATCCTGGTCGCCGCCTGCATTACGCTGCCCATGGGCCTGACCACCACCAAGGAATACGCGGAACTGGAGTGGCCCATCGATATCCTGATTGCCGTGGTCTGGGTAGCGTACGCGATGGTGTTTTTCGGCACGATCACCAAACGCCAGACCAAGCACATCTACGTGGCCAACTGGTTCTATGGTGCGTTCATTATCACGGTCGCGGTACTGCATATCGGCAATAATCTGGAGCTGCCGGTCAGTGCGTTCAAATCCTATTCCATTTACAGCGGCGTCACCGATGCCATGATGCAGTGGTGGTGGGGCCACAATGCGGTGGGCTTTTTCCTGACAGCCGGTTTCCTGGGGATGATGTACTACTTCGTGCCCAAGCAGGCGGAGCGGCCGGTGTATTCCTATCGCCTGTCCATCGTTCACTTCTGGGCCCTGATCGCCACCTACGTCTGGGCCGGCGGCCATCACCTGCATTACAGCGCCCTGCCGGACTGGGCCCAGACCGCGGGCATGATCATGTCCCTGATCCTGCTGGCCCCGAGCTGGGGCGGCATGATCAACGGGATGATGACCCTGTCGGGTGCCTGGCACAAACTGCGCACCGATCCGATCCTGCGCTTCCTGGTGGTGTCCCTGTCGTTCTACGGCATGTCCACGTTTGAAGGCCCGATGATGGCCATCAAGACAGTCAACGCCCTGTCCCACGATACCGACTGGACCATCGGTCACGTGCACTCCGGCGCCCTGGGCTGGGTGGCCATGATCAGTATCGGCGCGGTCTACCACCTGATCCCGCGGCTGTGGGGCATGACTCAGATGTACAGTGTGGGCCTGATCAACCTGCATTTCTGGCTGGCAACCATCGGCACAGTGCTCTACATCGTGGCCATGTGGGTCAACGGCATCATGCAGGGTCTGATGTGGCGCGCGGTCAATGCCGACGGCACCCTCACCTACAGTTTTGTGGAAGGCCTTGAAAACTCCAAACCCGGTTACCTGATTCGCCTGATCGGAGGGGGCATCTTCCTGATCGGCATGCTGGTCATGGCCTATAACGTGCGCATGACGATCCGGCAGAAGGATGCCGTCGCACTCGACAACAGCGCCGTCCAGGCCGCCTGAGGGAGAGAGGGATCACGATGAAGCACGAAGTTGTCGAGAAGAACATCGGCCTGATGGGGCTGCTGATCGTCCTGGTGATCAGTGGGGGCTTCCTGGTGGAAATCGTGCCGCTGTTCTTCCTCAAGGAAGTCAACGAGCCGGTGGCCGGACTGGAGCCGCTAACGCCGCTGGAAATGGAAGGCCGCGACATCTACATCCGCGAAGGGTGCCACGTCTGCCACACCCAGATGATCCGCCCATTCCGGGCCGAAACCGAGCGCTACGGCCATTACTCGGTGGCTGGCGAGTTTGTCTACGAGCACCCGTTCCTGTGGGGTTCGAAACGCACCGGCCCGGATCTGGCACGCGTCGGCGGCCGCTATTCCGACGCCTGGCACCGGGTCCACCTGAACAACCCCCGGGATGTAGTGCCGGAATCCAATATGCCCGCCTTCCCCTGGCTGTTTGAGCGCAAGCTGGATCCGGATGGCATCACGGCCAAGCTCAAGGCGTTCCAGACGTTCGGTGTTCCCTACAGCGACGAGGACATTGCGGCAGCGCCGGACCAGATTCGCGGCAAGTATGAAATCGAGGCGCTGGTGGCCTATCTCCAGCAGCTGGGCACGGTGATCTCAACCAAACGGTGATGGCGATGGATATCAACGATCTGCGCGGCATACACACGCTGCTGGTCCTGGTCGCCTTTATCGGGATCGTCTGGTGGGCTTACAGCGCACACCGCAGGAAATCCAACGATGAAGCGGCCAATCTCCCCTTTGCGGACGACGACATCGACCAGCGCACGCGGGAAAGGGAAAAGCGGACGGAGAATAAAGAATGAGCACCTTCTGGAGCCTATGGATCAGCGTGATCGTGCTCGCCACGGTTATCGGCTGCTGGTGGCTGTTGTGGGCGACCCGCAAGAGTCAGCCAACCGACAAGGAGACCGACCGCACCACCGGGCATTCGTTCGACGGCATCGAGGAATACGACAACCCGCTGCCGAAATGGTGGTTCCACCTGTTCACCGCCACCTGCGTGTTCTCTCTCATTTACCTGGCGTTGTACCCGGGCCTCGGCAATTTCGAAGGTCTGCTGGGCTGGACTCAGGAAAAGCAATGGCAGGAAGAGGTGCAACAGGCTGAGGCCCGCTATGGCGAACTCTACGCCAGGTACGGTGACGTCCCGATCCCCGAGCTGGCCAGGAACGACGATGCCCGCAAGATGGGGCAACGCCTGTTTTCCAACAATTGCGCGGTATGCCACGGTTCGGCAGCGCGGGGTGCCGTGGGCTTCCCCAACCTGACGGACGACGCCTGGATCTGGGGTGGCGATCCGGACCGGATCGTCGAAACCATCCACCAGGGCCGCGTGAACCAGATGCCGGCCAAGGGTCTGATGCCCAACATGAGCAACGATCAGGTGGAAGCCGTGGTCAACTATGTGCTCAGCTTCAGCGGCCGCGAGCGTGACCCGGCCCTGGCCAAGGAAGGCAAGCAGGTCTTCGCGCAGGCCTGCGCCGGGTGCCACGGCCAGGATGCCAAGGGGAATCCGATGGTGGGCGCCCCCAACCTGACCGACGACGACTGGCTCTACGGCAGCACTTACGACTGGATCAAGGAAACCGTCACCTACGGTCGCCAGAACCGGATGCCTCCTCAGGAAGGCCGGCTGAGCGACGACCAGATCCACATTCTTGCGGCCTATGTCTATGGCCTGTCGCACCGGGGCGAATGATGCCCCGCAGGCAATTTGCTGAACCCTGGGCCGGAATCCGGTCCAGGCGTGAAGAGAGCACCACATGAGAGGACTTGATGAGCAGTCAAATACCGGTCAAACAGGTTGACCCCGCGACTGACGCCTCCACCAACAAGAAAAAACCGGAAAACGTCGAGCTCTACGCCAGCCGCAAGAAGATTTACGTCAAAGCCGTCACAGGCCTCTACCAGCGTATTCGCTTTTTCAGCCTGTGGGGGCTGATGGGCATGTATTTCCTGTTCTGCTGGGTCCAGATCGGCGGAGAACCCCTGATTTACTTCAACCTGCCGGCCCGGGAATTCCACCTCTTCGGCACCACGTTCTTTCCCAAAGACTTCATCATGCTCTCAGGCATGCTGATTATCGCCGCCTTCGGCCTGTTTTTCATCACGACCCTGTTCGGTCGGGTCTGGTGCGGGTACACCTGCCCGCAAACCGTGTGGACGTTCATCTTCATGTGGGTGGAGGAGAAGGTCGAGGGATCGCGCAACAAGCGCATCAAGCTGGACCAGGCCCCTGGCGGCACGTCGAAATCCGTCAAGAAAGTCGTCAAACACGCCCTGTGGTTGTTGATCGCCTTTGCCACGGGCCTCACGTTCGTCGGCTACTTCTATCCGGTGCGGGAGCTGAGCATTGACCTGTTCACTCTGCAGGCCAACGGCTGGGCCTATTTCTGGGTGTTTTTCTTTACCGTCGCCACCTACACCAATGCCGGCTGGCTGCGGGAACAGGTCTGTCTCTACATGTGCCCCTATGCGCGCTTCCAGTCGGTGATGTTCGATGAAGACACCCGGGTGGTCTCCTACGACTACAACCGGGGCGAGCCGCGCGGCGGCCGTCGCAAGGACGCCAGCAAGACAGAACTCGGCCTCGGCGACTGCATTGACTGCGGCCAGTGCGTGCAGGTCTGCCCCACGGGCATCGATATCCGGGACGGGCTGCAGTACGAGTGCATCAACTGCGCCCTGTGCATCGACGCCTGCGACGAGATCATGGACAAGATGAACTACCCGCGCGGGCTGATCCGCTACACCACCGAACACGAGCTGGAAGGCAAGCCGTCGAAAATCCTTCGCCCCCGCACGTTCGGCTATGGTGCCGCGTTACTGCTGATGATTGGGGCACTGATCTTCACCCTGTTGACCCGGGTGCCGGTCCAGCTGGAAGTGATCCGCGACCGGGGCGCCCTGTTCAAGATGAACAACCGGGGCATGATCGAGAATTCCTACACCGTCAAGGTCCAGAACATGACGGAAGTACCGCAGGTCTTTATCCTGTCGGTATCCGGCCTGAATACCGCGCACATTATCGGTGACACGCAGCTGCAGGTAGCCGCCGGCGAGAACCTGTCACTGCCCACCGTTGTGGAAGTCAGCCCGGAGGCGCTGACGGACACCCACAACGACATCACCTTCAACATTCGTGCTGAAGGTGACGCGACGCTCGGCGCCCGCACCGAAAGCCGCTTCCTGGGCGCCCGGCGCTGACCTTCAACCGAGAGTGAGATCCGCCACCATGTCAGACGATGCGCTCAAGACACCCGGCCCCTGGTACAAGCAATTCTGGCTGTGGTTCGTGCTGGCGATTCCCGCCTTCACCATCGTCTTCTGCCTGTTCATGATTACCGTTGCCGTACGAACCCAGGGTTCCATGGTCAGCGACGACTATTACAAGGACGGACTGGCCATCAATATGGCATTGGCCAAGGACCACAAGGCCGCCGATATGGGCCTGGAAGGACACGTGACCTTCACCGACAAGGGCGCACGCCTAACGCTGACCCAAGACGGCCAGCCCGCCGGTTTCGACTTCCTGATCCTCAACCTGTCCCATCCGACCCTGGCCGAACGGGATCGGCGCCTGCAGTTCCAGCCTACGGGAGACGGCCACTACGAGGTTCGCCTGCCGCAGTCACTCGAAGGCCGCTGGTACCTGGATCTGCGCGGCCCGGACAACAGCTGGCGCCTGAAAGGCGAAGCCGCTCTGCCCAGTGATATCTCTCTGCCGCTCGAACCGGCACCCCAGGGGTAAGCGGTGTCTGGGGATCCTTGCTACCACTGCGGTGAACCGATCACCGGCCCGGCGCCACTGACGCTGGACACTGACGGCACAACGAAAGCCTTCTGTTGCCATGGTTGCCGGGCCGTCTTCCAACTGATCCGGGACGAGGGCCTGACCGGTTTCTACCGCCATCGAACGGCGACACCGGCAACGCCGGGCACGCTGACGGACCGTGACCGGGAACGACTCGCGGTCTTTGACCACCCGGCCGTGCAGTCGGATTTTGTCAGCGATACCGCCGGCACCGACCAGGCGCCTTTGCGCGAAGCCCAGCTGCTGATCGGAGGGCTCTCCTGTGCCGCCTGCATCTGGCTTCTGGAGCACCATCTCGCGCAGCAGCCCGGCGTGCGCCAATTCTCAATCAACTACAGCACCCAACGGGCCCGACTGGTGTGGAATCCGGCCGAGACGGCACTCAGCCCCCTGCTGCTGGCCATTCACGAACTGGGCTATGACGCCCGCCCCTATCGGGCGGACCAGGCCGAGGCCCAACTGCAACGGGAAAAGCGCAGCGCACTGATCCGACTGTGCGTGGCCGGTGCCGGCACCATGCAAAGCATGATGTTGGCCGTACCGCTTTACTTCGGGCTGATCAGCGGCGTTTCCGATGACATGCAGCCGTTTTTCCGCTGGGTGAGCCTGCTGGTGGCCACACCGGTCGTGTTCTACAGCGCCCGTCCGTTCTTCCGCAACGCGCGTCGCGACCTGAGCGCACGCCACCTGACCATGGATGTCCCGGTCGCCCTGGCGATCGGACTGGCCTACTCGGCCAGCGCCTGGGTCACGGTGATGGGCGGCGAGGAGGTGTATTTCGAGTCGGTCTGCATGTTCACCTTTTTCCTGTCCCTGGGGCGTTTTATCGAGATGCAGGCTCGCTATCGGGCCGGGCTCAGCGGCGGTTCACTCCACAACCTGACGCCCGCCATTGCCACCCGGCGCCGGGGTGACACGCTGGAAACCGTGCCCGTCCATGCCCTGCGGCCGGGTGATACGGTGGACATCAAACCCGGCGACGTGATCCCGGCCGACGGCGTGATTACCGCCGGCTACTCCACCCTGAACGAAGCCGCCCTGACCGGCGAGTACCTGCCCGAGGAACGGGGACCGGGCAGTCCGGCTCATGCGGGCGCCATCAACGGCGAAAACCCGATTGCCCTGCGCGTTGAACGCACCGGCCAGCACACGCGACTTTCCAGCATCCTGCGCATCCTGGACCGGGTCCAGTCGGAGAAACCCCCGGTGGGCCAGCTCGCCGATCGCCTGGCGGGGCGCTTCGTCAGCCGCATTCTGATCATCGCCCCGTTGGTGGGGCTGGGCTGGTGGCTGGCCGGCTCGGAGCGTGCCTTTGATATCGCCCTGGCCGTCCTGGTGGTGACCTGCCCCTGTGCCTTGTCACTGGCGACACCGACAGCACTGACCATGGCCACCGTCTCATTGCGACGCGCCGGCTTCCTGCCGACGCGGGGCCACACCCTGGAATCCCTCGACCGGATCGACACCGTGGTCTTCGACAAGACCGGTACGCTGACCGAGGGCCGGCTGACACTGCGCAGCACACGACTTTTCGGCGATCTGGATACGGCCGCATGCCTGGCTCTGGCCGCGGGACTCGAACGCTACTCGGAGCATCCCATTGCGGCCGCGTTCCCGGGTTATTTTGACCAGCGATATTCGGTAACCGACGTCACCAATCACCTGGGCGGTGGGTTGACTGGCCAGTACCTGGGGCAGGAATTGGTGATCGGCCACGCGGCTTTCGTCAGGGCGCAGACCGGCATTGAGCATCTGCCGGAACCGGACGAAGGCCTGGGCCTCTTCCTCGCGCTGGGCGATCAACGACTGGCCCGCTTCACACTGGACGACCAACTGCGCGAGGAGGCCAGCGATACGCTGCGCCAGCTCAAGCATCTGGGACTTCAGACGATCCTGCTCAGTGGTGACCGGTCTTCCCATGTGCAGCGCGTGGCCCGACATCTGCCCCTGGATGCCTGCAAGGGCCAGGCTTCGCCGGAGGACAAGCTGGCGTACCTGAAAACGCTGAAAGCACAGGGGCGTCACATCATGATGGTGGGCGACGGACTCAATGACCTGCCGGTCATGGCCGGGGCCGACGTGTCGGTTGCCATGGGCAGTGCCGCCGACCTGACTCAGTTGAAAGCCGATGCCGTGCTGCTCAACGGGCAGCTGAGTCGACTGGTGAACGCCCTCAGAACAGCCCGGCACCTGCGGCGGGTCATCCGGCAGAACATGACCTGGGCTGTCACCTATAATCTTTGCGCACTGCCACTCGCCGCAGCCGGGCTGGTGCCGCCGTGGCTGGCCGCTCTGGGCATGTCCCTGAGCTCGCTGGTCGTCGTGGTCAACGCCACCCGGCTGGGCCGGACGAAACCGGTCGTTTCAGATCCGCCGGTCGAGAGGGCGTTGGCCCATCACGTGCAGCCTGATACGGTGAATTGATCGACCGTTGTGAATGACGCAAAAGGATCTCGTCGTGGAAATCGTCTATCTGCTCGTGCCTGTCACCCTGCTGCTGGTCGGCGTCGGCGTCGCCATTTTCGCCTGGGCGGTCAAAAGCGGTCAGTATGACGATCTGGAAGGCCCCGCCCATCGCATCCTGTACGACGATGACAAAGACATGATTCCTGAAGACGCCCGCGTCGATGAGCGGACCGATAAAACGGAATCGAGCGCCGGTAAAGCCGACCCTGTGGAGCGGCATGACCGGTGAACTCCTGCTGGGCTATTCCAGCGCCTTCATGATCGGCCTTCTTGGCGGCGTCCATTGTCTGGGCATGTGCGGTGGTATCAGCGCGTCCCTTTCCATGGCGGTACCGATCGGAGCCGGCTTTCGCGTGCGCCAGTCCGTTCTCATCATCGGCTTCAATCTCGGCCGGATCGCCAGCTACACCCTGCTCGGCGCCTTGCTGGGCGTCCTGAGCACGCAGGCCGTGGGCACCTGGACGGCGCTGGCCCCGATATTCCGGACGATCGCCGGCCTGCTGTTGATTCTGATGGGACTATCGCTGGGCCAGTGGTGGCAGGGAATCCAGGCGGTGGAACGGGTGGGGGCGCCTGTCTGGCGCCGGCTGTCTCCACTGACCCGCCGCTTGATGCCGGTGCGTTACCCCAGCCAATCGCTGGCGCTGGGTCTGCTCTGGGGCTGGCTGCCGTGTGGACTGGTCTACAGCACCCTGGGCTGGGCCGCGCTGCAGCCCACCGTCACCAGCGCGGCGCTGACCATGTTCTGCTTCGGACTGGGCACCCTGCCCTCCATGCTGGCCACCGGCTATGCCGCCACAAGTCTGCAGCACTGGCGCCAGCACCCCGGATTCCGGCGTTTGATGGGCGCCTGCTTGATGATCTTTGGCGTGTGGACACTCCCCGTCACCGCACGACTGCTGGCTCAAATCGGCTGAGCCACATTGGGTCCGTTTTGTGGCTGAAAATTTCACACCATTTTAATGTTCAATTATTGACCACAACCCGACCCTGGACTATTGTCGTCAGAAGGTTAGGCAGTATTGCTAAAGTGACTTTCACAGATGAGTTGCTAACTCATTGTGTAGCTTGCAAGCAGCGTGAGGGCTTTGCTCATGTCACAGGCGATTGCGCTTCTCGATCACGTCATCCGTCCGGTCTCCCGGGCACTCGGCGACGCCCACCCCGTTATCGAAGAAATTTTGCTCGGCGCAGCCACCCTGCGTGACTTTGATCCCTTTTCACAGGACGACGACGCGGGTCTCGGTGTTTTCGGGATCTCCCCGGCCCTGCACTGGCGAGTGTGGGACGAATACCTGGCGTTCCAGCCGGACCGGGCGAGCCAGGTGCGGGGCTTTGCCAGCCAGCACGAATTCCTGATCAATCCGGATGCCGAACTGGTCACCAACACACGCTACGCGGCCGCGATCGGCATCAGCGCGCTGGAATGGGTAAAGCCGTCCTGGCCCATGCCGGAGGATGCAGATGGCCTGACGCGCCTGTGGTCAGAACTGACCCGGGTGGACGAAGAACACTACCTCACACGACTTCACCACACCCTGGAACGACTGTGCCGGGGTGCTGGCCAACCGCATTACGCCCTTTGACGGGGTACCTGATCAGAGATTGAGGACGTCCAGGCGCTCGTAGGCCGGTGCTTCCGGCGTGGCGCTGTCGTCCGCACGCCAGTCCACTTCCAGGCTGTTGAAATCGTGAATGGACGGATCCGCCAGATGCGACGGCGACACGTTGCAGATGGCCCGGAACATGGACTCGATCCGCCCCGGATGCTCCCGATCCCAGCTCTTCAGCATGTCCTTCACCACCTGGCGTTGCAGGTTTTCCTGGGAACCGCACAGGTTGCATGGAATGATGGGGAACTGGCGCAGGGACGAATAGCGCTCGATGTCCTTCTCGCGGGCGTAGACCAGCGGCCGGATGACCACGTTGCGCCCGTCGTCGCTCTTCAGCTTGGGGGGCATGGTCTTCAGGCGGCCACCGTAGAACATGTTGAGGAACAGGGTTTCCAGCAAGTCATCACGATGATGGCCCAGCGCGATCTTGGTGACCCCTTGCTCTTCCGCAAAGTTGTAGAGAATGCCCCGGCGCAGACGGGAGCACAGACCGCAGGTGGTTTTCCCTTCCGGCACTTTCTCCTTGACGATGCTGTAGGTGTCTTTCTCGATGATGTGGTACTCGACACCCAACTCGGAGAGATAGTTCGGCAACACGTGTTCCGGAAAGCCCGGCTGCTTCTGGTCCAGGTTAACGGCGATCACCTGAAAATCCACCGGCGCACTGCGCTGCAGGTTCAGCAGGATATCCAGCATGGTGTAGGAATCCTTGCCACCACTCAGGCAACACATCACCTTGTCGCCGGCCTCAATCATGCCGAAATCGGCGATCGCCTGGCCGACATCACGACGCAGACGCTTCTGCAGTTTGTTGAGTTCCAGCGTTGTCTTGCGATCGTCTTTGAGCTGCTCTGCCATAACCTTGCCGGGCGTTGGGAAAATGGGGGCCGAGTATACCGGATCACCCGCCGTTTCGTCAGTGGGTATGGCCCTATTCCGGGTTTCACGTATACCGGCCCGGTGGCGACTTCGGCGAGTCTATGGGAGAGGATGACAAACAGTTCATAAAAACCAGAACACCCATGCACCCAAGGAAAGGGGAATTGCCATGCTGGACACGGCCTCGCTCGGCAAACGTGAACGCAATCGCCTGAATAATCGGAAAGCCATTCTGGACGCGGCCCGGGACTGTTTCCGGGAAACCGGTTACGAACAGACCACCATCCGCGACATTATCCGGCGCACGCCGCTTGCCTCAGGCACCTTCTACAACTACTTCTCCGACAAGCGCGATATCTTCATCGCCCTGTTCCGGGATTTCCTCGAAGCCCTGCGCACTCTTATCCGCAGCGCCCACGACACCGCCTCAGACGAACACGACCTGATCCAACGCATGTACTCTTCCCTGTTCCTGGCGGCGGCCAAGGATCCGGTCACCTATGAGCTGGCCCATCGCAACAGTCAGGCGGTTCGGGAATTATTCGGTTCCGATATCCTGGATCTGGCGATGGCGTCAATGGACACGCACATCCGCAGCCTGGCCGCCAACGACCGCCTGCCGGGCCAGGATTCGGATTACATTTCCGCTGCCTGCCGTGGCGTGGCCTATGAGGTCAGCCTGCGGGTCGCCGAGCGAGCCCGGCAACGGCCGCAGATGGCGGACGAAGAAGCCCGGCGTGCGACCGAATTTGTCATGGGCTTTCTCTACAGCAACCCCTTTGACGGTTCGCAACACCAGCGGCGTCGCGCCTGAAGCGCGGCCCGCCCGGAAAGCACCCGGTGCCAGAAGCCCGGACTTTTTAAACGGTTCTCTTGGACTTCCGGGCGGGCTCCAGTAGGCTTCTGGAGTATGAATAAGCGACAGTCCCGGTTCCTCGCCGATCGAGAACACGACAGCGCAGCGCGTCAGGCTGCCCTGCATCAGAAAATTGCTGCCCTGCTGGTTGCGGTTGAGGCGATCCTGCGCGAGGAAAGTGAGGGCCTGAGCGAACTGGCCCTGATCCGGCGACTGCAGGGCGCCCCCTGGCAACTGCTCGAGCGCGTCGATTTCTCCGAGCCCTCGGCCATCTACCCCGCCCATTTCCTCGTCTTTCACTGCCTTTACCGGCTTCGGGACGACCTGGC
This sequence comes from Marinobacter mangrovi, assembly GCF_016798325.1. Classification (GTDB taxonomy): domain Bacteria; phylum Pseudomonadota; class Gammaproteobacteria; order Pseudomonadales; family Oleiphilaceae; genus Marinobacter_A; species Marinobacter_A mangrovi. Next base: position 489,357 of record NZ_JAERVO010000001.1, on the reverse strand, counting down.
TCCAGCCGGCGAAAAACTGCATATATCGCCGCTGAACATTCAGTTGTCGCCGGGCCACGTTGCCTCGAACGAAGCCTTGCCGGGAGAGGAAGACCGGCTACGCCTGTTCTACCTGGACCTGTCCCAGTACGACCTGTCGGAGTTCGCCGTGCAGCGGATGCTGGATGATTTCTGGGCCGGTCGCACACCGTCCACCGACGCCAGTGCGCTGGACGAGGCGGCACGGGTGCTGGGCTTTGAAGCCCTGCCGGACGATTTCGGATGCATTCGCCAGGCGTACCGGCGGCGGGCTATGAAGGCTCACCCGGACCGTGGCGGCAGCAAGGAAGAGGTCCAGACACTCAACGCCGCCTTCCACACCCTGCGCCATCATTTTCTTTCCGCTGTAGGAGCCGGTCGCTGAGATCAACGCTCCGTAAAAGAAGGATGTCCCGTGAAAAAACCGTTCAGGAATGCACTGGCCTTCGTCGCCGCGCCGCTGTTGACGGTCACCAGCCTGCCGGCTGCCGCCGACCTGGTGGTGCTGCAATACCACCACATCAGTAGCCAGACTCCGGCGTCCACCAGCACCACGCCCGATCTTTTTCGTAGCCAGCTGGCGATGCTGGAAAAGCTCGATATCCCGGTAAAGCCCCTGCAAGCGGCCACCGAGCAGGCGCTGAGCGGCAAAACCGGCAGCACACCGGTGGCCGCGCTGACCTTCGATGACGCCTACAGCTCGGTCTACGACACCGCCGCCCCCATTCTCCTTGAAGCCGGCATCCCCTTTACGGTATTCGTCAATTCACAGGCCATCACCGAAAAGCGACACGGCTATATGACCTGGGATCAGCTCAAGGACCTGGCCCGCCATCCGGAGGTCACCATCGGTAATCACAGTGCCGATCACGCCCATCTCGTACGCCGCCCCGATGAAACCGAGGACGCCTGGCACAGACGGGTCACTGCGAGCCTGGACGATGCACAGGAAACGATCGAAGCCAAACTCGGCACTGACGCGCCGCTGTTTGCCTATCCCTACGGTGAGTTTGATGCGGAAGTCGAAACCCTGGTGAAGCAACGAGGCTGGTATGGCTACGGCCAGCATTCCGGGCCGATTGGCCCGTCATCCGGCGACACCCGCCTGCCCCGCTTCCCCATGGCCAACGCCTACGGCGGCACGGATGGCCTGAAGGACAAGCTGCTGAGTGAAACGCTGCCGGTGGATGCCAACACGCTGCCGGACGGTACCCTGAAGCAGAACCCGCCCGTGCTGCACCTGACCCTGCCGGACGGCATGAAGCCGGGCCCATTGACCTGCTATGGGTCGCAGGTGGGCCAGCTGTCCGTGACGCCAACGGGCGACGGTCAAACCGTGGAAGTGGTCGCAGACCGGTCGTTCAACAGTCGCCGATTCCGCTACAACTGCACCTATCCGGCCGGTAACGGGCGCTTCTACTGGCAATCCGTGCAGTGGCTGGACCTGTCGCAAGCGGAAGACTGACGCCGGGCGGCACAGCGTCCGCGGTCTTACCCACCCAGCTGCGCCAGGCTGACCATGCCCTGGGCCGCATGGTGGATAACCTGCGGCGTGCCATCCGCTTCGAGGACGGTCTGGCCGGCCTGGTCGCTCCCGCGACTCATGATCAGCAGCCAGCGGTCACCGTGGTCGGGAAACACCGGCACCCGGGCCTCAATGTAGCCCTGGCGGTGCCAGTTCTCGGGTCGGTAATCAAAAACCAGGTCCGTCACCATTCGCCGGGTCTGCATCCCCTCATCCAGAAAGACCAGGGTTGGTACGAACACGCCGTGGTTTTCGTACGAACGAACCTGCATCACGAAGGCGCCGGATTCCGAGGCGGTAGGCAACTTTACCAATCGATAGACGCTGGAGCCGGTGGAAAACCGGAATTCAGGGGCCATGTCGTCGAGATCCACCTGGAACTCGCGGGAGTCATCCCACTCCGCCAGGTCCTTCACCGGCAAATCGTTACAGCAGCGGTCCTGCCACGACTGCAGTAGCGTTTCCGTCTGATCGATGCCCAGCACCGCCAGGGTCTCCGGATTGGCCTTTTCCGAGGCCGCCGGACTGCGGCCATCGATCACCATCGCTTCCGATAACCGGGGCGCTTCGCGACCCTGGCTTTTCTTCTCAAATCCCGGCTCGGGGCGATAGTAGTCCACCCGCACCTGTCCGTTGGCATCGCGCCAGGTGTAATACGGCAGCGGGTCGCCCTCCCGGACAAACCCCTTCTTGGCCAGCTCGTCGCCATCCGGATAATTTTCGAGATTGTATTCGGAGTCCGCCTTGGGCGGCGCTGACGGCTCTTCTGCAGCGGTTTCCGCGGCTTCTGTCGTGTCCTCTGGGCCGGGATTCGGTTTGGGTTCCCTGGCAACCCGCTCCGGCTTGTTCTGCTCTGCCGGCGATTTCGGCGGCGTGTTTGCAGCGGGTACGTCGGATGCTGCAGTCGGCTGGGCGGTATCGGCGTTGCGCTCGATCTCCACTGTCGGTGCGGTCTTGGGGGCTGCTGGTTCCGGATCTTTGACGGTGGCCGCCGGATGCTCCGAGGTTATCGTTGTCGACGCGGATTCAGACGCTTTTGCCCCGGCCTTTTTCCCGGACTCGACCGCCTTGACCCGCTTCTCGACCGGGTTTTCCTCTTCCTTGATGACACTGGAGTGAACCCGCCCCTGTTCGTCGACCCAGGTGAAATACCGATCGTCGCCGTGACTGAACGAGGCCACCGCACTCAGGCCAATGCCGATGAAAAGGCCGAGCCGATGTTGAATGCCTGCCATGAGATGCCCTCCCGGAGTCTGCCGAACGCGGCAAGCCCTAAAACTTCGTACGGAACGTCAGGCCGGCCATCACCACCCGCAGCCGCGTCTTGACGTCAAGTCCGGCATACGGGTTGTAGATGATGTTGGTGATGCCGGTGCAGTTGAGGTTACAGCTGCTGTCCGCCGGGATCTTTTCGATGGACTCGAGATAGCTCAGGTTCATGTCGATCTGGGTATCCCGATCCCAGCGATAGCCCATGCCCACACTATACAGGTTGGCCCCGCCGAACGGCGCCATGACCTGGCGTTGATCGTCCGGGATAACGGAATCCCGGATTTCCACCCCGGCGCGCAGATCCAGCCGCGACGAGGCGTGGAACTCCGCACCAAAGCCCCAGTTCCACTGGTCCTTGAAACCCAGCGGCAGGCTCAGGGAGTTTGGGGTGGCGTTCTCCGGGGACAGGATCCGGGCGGCGTTGAGGAATTCCAGGTTACGGTCGAACTTGAATTTGAGCGCGTCCCACTCGGAATAATCGGTCCAGCCCACGTCGACATTCAAGGTCAGTTTGGGGTGGACCTTGATGCTGATCCCCGTCTGGAAATGCTGCGGATAAGTCAGGTTCAGACTGACGTTGCCGGACTCGCGCGGCGCACCGGACGGCAGGCTCAGGATGGCCGAACCGACCGCCCCCAGAATGGAGCTGTTGACGCTCTGCCAGAAGCCGGACCAGTCGTCGGTGTACTCGATCGAGAACTGGCCGTGCATGTTCATGTCGGCTTCGGAGCTGTAGCTGGCGCCCCAGGAGAACCACTCCGTCGGCTCCCACATCACACCCAGATTGTAGGTGGGCGACACGCTCTGCTGCACATCCACGCTCAACGCACCGATATCGTCCCAGGGACCCACGTTACCGCCGCACAAGGCGAGCCAGGGGGCCAGCGGCTCATCGCCGGATTCACAGTTGAACGCATCCTGCAGGACTTCGGCCACCCCCAGCAGCATGTTGGGTGCCCGCATGTACTGGTCAGCCGCCACCGCCATGTGGGAAAGGTGAATACCGGCGCCGACGGACCACTCGTCGTTGACCTTGTAGGCGACTGTCGGAGAGAGGTAAGTCGTCCGCTGCAAGGCCGTCGCCTTCGGCTGGTAACGACCCGGGTCGTCATTATCGCGATAGAAGCCGGCCGCCATCGGCAGGTAGAAGGCGTTGCCGAAGGTCAGTTTGGAGCCAGGTGCGTTGTAGCTGAAACCCGCTGACGGTGCCAATGCCGGGCCGGGTGGCATTTTCTGGATACCGAATCCGGGAACGTACAGGGCCACCGTGTTGGTATGGCTGTGGGAATTGGCCACCGGGTCTTTCTGTTTCCCGGTCAGCGGATCAGTAGCCAGCCCGTCAATGCCGAAAATTTCATACCCTTCGGGCGCATTGAAGTCGGCGTCGACATCCAGATAGACCCCCAGCAGCGTGCCTTCCACCTGACGACCGTCCAGCTTGGTCAATCCCGCCGGGTTGTAGTGAATCGCCATAATCCCGGGTGGATCCGCCGTCACCGCATTCCCCAGGGCCAGCGCCTTGGGGGAAATCGTCAGGTTCTGCGCCAATTGGGCCTGGACCCCGCAGGACAGCGAACCCGCCAGCAGCGCCCCAAGAATTCGCCTTGTATTGTTCTCACGTCGCATGAAACTGATCATCCCTTGCCGTATGCGCGCCCAAGGCCCCGGTTACTCCCGGAGGCCCGCGATGTTGATTGGCAGGGAGACACCAATGGAGAAATCCGGAGCATCTTCGGTCAGGCCAATGCCCAGACTGGTGTTCACAATCGTGGTATCGCTGACCCGGGTTCCCAGCGAGAAACTCAGGAAACCGGTCATCTGGTCCTGGGCCACGGCTTCGGACCCGTCACTGAAGGTCAACTGGGTTTCATCGCTGTAGCTGATCTGGCCCGACACACTCAGGGAAATGTCATAGGACAGGGAGTAGGCAAAGCCCATGGACGCGGACAGGCCGAATCCCGGTTCCACCTTGGTCAGCAGCCGGGCACCCCGCACCTGCTCCAGACCGTCTTCCGGCATGTTGTAGCTGGCGCTGGCGGAGCCGTAGAGCACCACTGGATCCAGCACCTTGGAGACACTGGCCCCGCCCGATGCGGTGTAATAGCCGCTGCCGGTGGAGAGCTGGCGATTGATGTCGATTTCATAGGGGCTGACGCCGGTCTTGGACGTCAACGAGGCAAACAGCGTGGTCGACATCTTGCCCGGCACATAAGCCGCTGGCTGCCAGCGGGCGGTGAAGGAAATGTCGCCGAAATCGTAGACGTTCAGCTCATCCTGGGTGTCGTACTTCACCACCAGCGGGATGCGCGTACCGATGGTCAGGTTGTCGAGCAGGCCGTAGTCGTAGGAAAAGGCGTTGGTGAAACTGTGAGTCGCCGATGGGACGATATCCAGATTACGGACCGAACCATCGGTGATCTCCAGATCCAGCCTCTGATCCCCGGTGTAGGAGTAATCGAAGGAGTACGTCAGCGAGTGCGTCCCCTCCTTCTGAAGCGAATAGTTTTTCTCCGCGGACTGGAACACTTCCTCCAACTGCTTGGCGGAATCTTCGTCCCCCTCTTTTTTGGACAAGGCTTCACGCGCCTTGTCGACGCTCTCGTCCTGAGCCCATACCAGGGCCGGCTGGCCGGCAATGGAACAGATGATCAAACCTCGCACTACCCAACGATTCATCCCAGCTCCCTTATTATTCGGTCTTGTTTTCCTGACGTGCGTCCGGCGCCCGGGTCAAAGGGCAATCAGTTACGCCGATAGAACAGCTGCTTACGGGTGTTCTCAACAGTGCCGTCAGGATTGTTCTTTTGTCTTTCCAAGAGGTTGTTGATGCGACGACCGGTCGCCTCGTGAAATTCCGGAATCGTATCCAGCGCAAACAGGGTCATGGTCTGATCGTCCACGAACCGCATGTCCTCTTCCTTGAGCTCCAGGGCATCCAGCGGTTTTTCACCGCCCGGGAAAACGATAAACAGGACGTTCCCGTCCCACTTTTCCTTGAAGTTGGAGAGCGTGAAGGAGATGTTGCCGACCGACGGATCCGCGATGAACACGCGGTCGTCGCGAATGGCGCGCAGGACGACGAAGTGCTTGAAGCCGGCATGGTGGATCGGCACGATGGCCGGGTGATCCAGCTCCTTGAGATCGGCGATGGTGGCGCGGAAGCCACCGGACGGGTATCCCAGCGCCGTGACCAGCCGCTTCATGTCCAGCATGGAAAACGCCCGGCGCTGAACGATCCGCTCGCTTTCGCCATAGTGCAGCAGCCCTTCCATCACCTGACGCTCGTTCAGGTTGCGCCCCAGGTAATATTTAAGGACGGTGGTCAGCGCCGCCGAACCGCAGCTGTAGTCGTAGGCCTGACGCACGATGTTGCGATAACGCTGCTCCACGAGCGGGGCCACGGTGTACTGATTCCGTAGCTCCTGCGGATTCTTGTCCATCCGCTGCTCCACCACGATCTCGCCCTTGTCGAAAGGCTCAAGAACCGTGGCCGTTTCAATCATCGCAAACGTCATGATCGACCCCGCCAGCACGAGAATCATGGCTAATGTCGCTTCCTGTTCTGAGGATTGGATCCGGTTCCGGTTTGCTGAATAGGGCTCTGGGCGGCTTTCGTTATCATTGTTTTGGCGCATGCCTGCCGTTACATCCTGTAACGCTAAGATACCGGATTGATATCACCCTTAAAGATAACTGTGCCTCAAATCTCTCCGGCCACGGGAGGCCATCTGACGCGGTTTTGCGAGCCAGTTCACGTCATCGGCAATCGGGGAAATGGACGTATTGAATCCGTTACGGCAGGCGCCGGGAACGTCAAATCATGCAGGAAATGAACAGGTGAAAATGGAAAAAGACAGCGGAAGGGAGAGAAAAAGGAGAAGACCGATGGCCCACCCCGAGGAGGTGAGCCATCGGAAAGCCGGGATCAGAGAAGCAGCTGACGCAGATCTTCCAGTCCGGCACGGAGGGTGTTGGTGAAGCGGGCTGCATCGGCGCCGTTGATCGCACGGTGATCGTACGACAGCGACAGCGGCAGCATCAGCCGTGGCTGGAAGGCAGCGCCATCCCAGACCGGTGCCATCTTCGAGCGCGATACGCCCAGGATGGCCACTTCCGGCGTGTTCACAATCGGTGTGAACGCAGTGCCGCCAATACCGCCGAGGCTGGTAATGGTGAAGCAGGCGCCCTGCATGTCTTTCGGGCTCAGCTTCTTGTCACGGGCTTTCTGGGCCAGCACCTGACACTCTTCCGCCAGCTCCCAGAGGCCTTTCTGGTCCACATTGCGGATCACCGGCACCACCAGACCATCCGGCGTATCGACGGCAATACCAATGTGGATGTAGCGCTTCTGGATGATCTCCTTGTTCTCCATGTCCAGGGACACGTTGAAGTTCGGATGGGCCTCCAGCGCCTTGGCGCAGATCTTCAGCAGGAAGGCCATCGGCGTCAGCTTCACGCCGCGCTTCTCGCCTTCGGACTTCATTGACTTGCGGAAGTCCTCCATCTCGCTGATGTCGGCTTCCTCGAACTGGGTCACATGCGGAACGTTGAGCCAGCTGCGCTGCATGCTGTCGGCGGTCAGCTTCATCAGGCGACTCATGCCGACCCGCTCAACCTCACCAAACTGACTGAAGTCCGGCAGTTTCACCGCCGGCAAACCGGCCCCGCCAGCCGCCGGAGCGCCGCCTTCCTGAACCTGGCTCAGGGCACGCTTGACGTAGGCTTCCACGTCCTCCTTGAGGATCCGGTTCTTGGGGCCGCTGCCCTGCACACGTCCCAGGTCGGCGCCCAGTTCGCGGGCCAGCCGACGCACGGCCGGGCCGGCGTGCACGCGCTTACTCGGTTGGGCCGCCGGCTCGCCACTGGGCTTCGGCGCCGCGCTGGCTGCCGGTTTGGCAGGCTCGGGCGACTTGGGCTGCGACGACGATTGCTGTGCCGGCTCCGAAGACGCAGGCGCCCCGCCGGACACTTCCATCTGACCCACCACATCACCTTCGCTGATGCTGTCGCCCACTTTCACGGAAATCGACTTGATGGTGCCCGCGGACGGCGACGGCAACTCAACGGTAGCCTTGTCGGATTCCACCACCAGAATCGGGTCTTCCTCGGCGACCTGATCGCCTTCCGACACGCTGATCTCGATGACCTCGACCGATGCCGAACCACCCAGATCCGGCACGGTGATGTCTTCGACACCGCCAGAAGCGGCAGGCGCCGACGCCGATTGAGACGGTTGCGCCGGTTTCTCGGCTTCAGCGGCCGGTGCGGATTCCGCAGGCGCACCACCACTCACCTCCATCTGGCCGACCACATCGCCTTCGCTGATGCGGTCACCCACCTTCACCGAGATGGATTTAATCGTGCCTGCGGCCGGTGCCGGCAGCTCGACGGTGGCCTTGTCGGATTCCACCACCAGAATGGCGGCTTCCTCTTCCACGGAGTCGCCCTCGGAGACGCTGATTTCGATCACTTCGACCGAATCCGCGCCGCCCAGATCCGGCACCGTGATGTCCTGGACACCGCCAGAAGCAGCCTGCTCAGGAGCCGGTTCGGACTTGGCTGTCTCCTCTTTTGCCGGTGCGTCTTCGGGCTCGGAAGCGGCGTCAGTCTCGCCACCCTCACCCGCTTCCAGCTGACCGACTACGTCGCCTTCGCTGATCTTGTCCCCCACGCTGACGTTCAGCGCAGTGATCTTGCCGGCCTTGGGCGCCGGCAGTTCCACAGTGGCTTTGTCGGATTCGAGGACCAGGATCGGATCCTCTTCGGCCACGCTGTCGCCGACGTTCACACTGATTTCGATGACCTCAACCGAATCCGAACCGCCAAGGTCAGGCACACGAATATCTTCTGCCATGATGCTGTGTCTCCTTAACGGTTTTAGTGGGTTGCCGGGGCCGGTTTGTCGGCATCGATACCAAACTCGCGGATGGCCTCTTCAACCACTTCAGGCTTGATCTTGCCCTGACGTGCCAGGGAGCCCAGTGCAGCCACGACCACATGCTGCCGGTCGACTTCGAAATGACGACGCAGCTTCTCGCGGGTGTCACTGCGTCCGAAACCGTCGGTACCCAGCACGGTGTAGTCCGCCGGTACCCAGCCACGGACCTGCTCGGCGAACAGGCGCATGTAGTCGGTGGACGCAATCACCGGCGTATCGGAGTCACCCAGAACCTCCTGGATGTAGGCCGTACGCGGACGCGATGCCGGATGCAGGCGATTCCAGCGCTCGGCGTGCTGCCCGTCACGGGCCAGCTCGGTGAAGCTGGTCACACTGTAGACATCGGAGCCTACCTCGTACTTCTCGGCCAGGATCTTCGCGGCTTCACGCACCTCGTTGAGGATAACGCCGCTGCCCAGCAGACGGACGTTGTGCTTGGCCTTCTTGGCACCTTTCTTCGCGCCGTGGGACTCCAGCTTGTAGATACCGCGGATGATGCCGTCCTCGACGCCTTTCGGCATCGCCGGATGGGCGTAGTTTTCGTTCATCAGCGTCAGGTAGAAGTAGACGTTCTCGTTGTCGCCGTACATGCGCTGCAGACCGTGACGAACAATGACGGCGACTTCGTAGGCGAAGGTCGGGTCATAGGACACGCAGTTGGGCACGGTGGCGGACAGCACGTGGCTGTGGCCATCCTGATGCTGCAGGCCTTCGCCGTTCAGCGTGGTCCGGCCGGCGGTACCGCCCAGCAGGAAGCCGCGGGCGCGCATGTCGCCAGCCGCCCAGCACAGGTCGCCGACGCGCTGGAAACCGAACATCGAGTAGAAGATGTAGAACGGGATCAGCGGGTAGTCGTTGGTGCTGTATGAGGTCGCCGCCGCGATCCAGGCGGACATGGCACCGGCTTCGTTGATGCCTTCCTGCAGGATCTGGCCCTTGCGGTCCTCACGGTAGTACATGATCTGGTTGCGGTCGTTGGGCGTGTACTTCTGCCCTTCGGCCGTGTAGATGCCCATCTGGCGGAACATCCCGTCCATACCGAAGGTCCGGGCTTCGTCCGGCACGATCGGGACGACGCGGGAGCCGATCTGCTTGTCCTTGATCAGCGTGCCCAGCATGCGCACGAACGCCATGGTGGTGGAGAATTCCCGGTCGCCACTGTCGTCCAGCTGCTGCTTGAAGGTTTCCAGCGGCGGGATGGTCAGCGGCTGGCTGTCGCGACGGCGACGCGGCAGGGAGCCACCCAGCTTGCTGCGCATCTTCTGCAGGTACTTCATCTCCGGCGAATCGTCCGCCGGCTTGTAGTAAGGCATGCTTTCGATCTCGTCGTCCGAGATCGGCACACCGAAGCGGTCACGGAATGCCTTGATGGTGTCCATGCTCAGCTTCTTCTGCTGGTGCGCGGTGTTCTGCGCCTGCCCCTGCTCACCGAAGCCGTAGCCTTTAATGGTGTGGGCCAGGATCACGGTCGGGCCGCCCTTGTGGTTCACCGCTTCGTGATACGCCGCATAGACCTTGTACGGATCGTGCCCACCACGGTTCAGGGCGTAGATGTCCTCGTCGGACATGTGCTCGACGCGCTTGAGCAACTCCGGATCGCGACCGAAGAAGTTCTGGCGCACGTAGCCACCACCGTTGGACTTGAAGTTCTGCATCTCGCCATCGACGGCTTCGTCCATGACTTTCTGCATGCGGCCATCTTCGTCCTGCTCGAACAGCGGATCCCACAGACGACCCCAGACGACTTTCAGGACGTTCCAGTTGGCACCACGGAAAATGCCTTCCAGCTCCTGGATGATCTTGCCGTTGCCGCGGACCGGTCCGTCCAGACGCTGCAGGTTACAGTTGACCACGAAAATCAGGTTGTCGAGCTTTTCACGACCGGCCAGGCCAATAGCACCCAGGGTCTCAGGCTCGTCGCACTCACCGTCACCGATGAAACACCAGACCTTGCGATCCGGCCCTTCAGTCAGTTCACGGTTGTGCAGGTACTTCATGACGTGCGCCTGGTAGATCGCCTGGATCGGTCCCAGGCCCATGGACACGGTCGGGAACTGCCAGTAATCCGGCATCAGCCACGGGTGCGGGTACGAAGACAGGCCATCGCCGTCCACCTCGTTACGGAACTTGTCCAGGTGATCTTCGGTCAGGCGCCCTTCCAGGAAGGAACGGGCGTAGAGGCCCGGTGAAGAGTGGCCCTGGAAGTAGATCAGGTCGCCTTCGCGGTTTTCATCTCCGGCGTGGAAGAAGTAATTAAAACCGACGTCCAGCAGCGTGGCGATGGATGAGAACGAGTGGATGTGACCACCCAGCTCGCCCGGACGCTTGTTGGCCCGGATCACCATGGCCAGCGCGTTCCAGCGGATCAGCGAGCGAATGCGGCGCTCCATGAACAGATCGCCCGGCATACGCGCTTCCCGGCTGGCAGGAATGGTATTGCGATACGGTGTGTTGACGCTGTAGGGCAACGCGGCCCCGTCCCTGCTGGCGCGTTCGCCCAGCCGCTCGAGCAGAAATGCTGCCCGTTCAAGCCCTTCCTCACTCAGAACGGAGTCAAGGGCATCCATCCACTCCCCGGTTTCCGTCGGATCTTCATCATGCAACATTCAATATCTCCTCGTGCGGAAGCTGGGCTCGACCGGTTCTGGATCGCCACTGGCTCTTGCGGGGCAGACCTGTCCATAATGGCATGCGGCCGGGACGGGTCGGGGGTGAGAGACCAGGCGATCGGCTACCAGAAGCAGCCCGGTGAAGTCATACGACTTTTGTAGTAATAAATAAATCAAGGTAACTTAATAGCGCTATATAATAGAGTTTTTTTGCTATTATTTACAACAAATGGGCATGACCGGCGATGGTAATGACAACAACAATCGTGCCAGGTGAGCGCACTTTTATCAGCGCAAAAACCTTACCACCACAGGCGCCCGCGGCACTGATTGCCCGGGAAAAATTCAATGACACGTTGCATGAAACGAATAGTGTCGGTCTCATGCTGGTCCAGGCACCGGCGGGCTACGGCAAGACCACCACAACCGCCGAACGCTTGAAGGCGCTGGAGGCGGACGTCGCCTGGTACCGACTGGACGCCCCGGACAATCAGCCCGGCCAGTTCGCGGCTTACCTGGCCCACACGCTGGAAAGCAACCGGCCAGGCACCTGCCCCGATACGTTACGACGGTTAACGACATCCGGCTTTGATAACCTGCAGGAATTTCTGACGCACCTGCTGGCTGAAATGCCGGTCGAGGCCGAACCGCTCTACGTCGTCCTGGACGACTACCACCTGATCACCGATCCCGAAATCCACGAAGCCATGCGCTTCCTGCTGCGCCACCAACCGGCCTATCTGACGATGATCATCCTGACACGCACGGTGCCGCCGATCGGCGTCGCACAGTTGCGCATGCAGGGTCATATGCTGGAGATCAGTGCCCGGGATCTCGGCTTCGATGCCGACGAGGCACAGCATTATTTCGAACAGCGCCTCCCTTACGAAGTCTCGCGGGAAAGCATCGAGCGGGCGGTGCGGCGTGTTGAAGGCTGGGTATCGGCCCTGCAACTCGTTGCCACCAGCGCCGCAACCAGTGTTGCGTTTAACGAAATGGTGGAGCAATTCGAGGACGGGAACCAGTACATTTTCGATTACTTCGACGAATTGCTAGGTCGCCAACTGGACGACGAAGCGCTCGGTTTTCTCCTGCGTACCTCCCTGCTCGACCGCTTCAATGCCTTTCTCGCCATGCGTGTAGCGGGTCATCGGGACGGTCAGGCCCTGCTCAACCAGCTGATCAGCAAAGGCTTTTTCGTCATGCCCCTGGACAGCAGCGGCCTGTGGTTCCGCTACCACCCCCTGTTCAGCGCGTACCTGCGTCATCTCCTCGCCTGTTCCGCCCAGGAGGACGTCACGGCCCTGCACCAGCAGGCCAGCGACGCCTGGCGCGAACTGGATCGCCCGGAAGAGGCGGCCCGCCACGCGGTCAAGGCGCAGGACCAGCAACGCATCACCCGCATCCTCCTGGACCATGGCCGCGCCTTCTTTACCGAAGGCCAGTTTGCCCTGCTGCAACAGTGTCTGGATGCGCTGGACCCGACCAGCATCGCCGACGAACCGCTGCTGACGCTGCTGCGCGCCTGGGTGGCCCAGAGCCAGTACAAGTTTGACGAGGCGGAACAATGGCTGGCTGCCGCCGAAGCGAAACTGAAGGAACACCTCAGTGACGACGATTTACGCTCCGTGCGCTGCGAATTCAGCGCCGTTCGCGCCCAGGTGGCCATGAATTTCGGGGATTCCCATACTGCCCTGGGCCAGGCCACAGACGCCATGGAACAGGAAGCCCGATTCCTGCCCACGTCCAAGGTCGCCGCTGCCTCAGTGATGGGCGAAGCCCTGTTTGTGGAAGGTCACCTCAAGGAAGCCCTCGCCCGCATGCAGGACACCGAAACCCTCGCCCGGGCCCACGGCGCCCACCAGAACGTACTCTGGGCACTGTGCCAGCAGTCGGAAATCAACGTGGCCATGGGACTGCTGCAGAAGGCCTATAACGTGCAGGAGCGGGCGTTCCAGTATGCCGAGGAATATCACCTCGACCACCTGCCAATCCTCGAATTCCTGTACCGCATCCGCAGCCAGGTCATGTGGGAATGGCACCATCTGGAAAACGCCGAGCGCTGTGCCCTGCAGGGCATCGAGATCCTTGAAGCCCAGGGGGAGCGCTGGTACCTGCAGAGCTATACGTCCCTGGCCAAGGTGGCCCAGGCCCGCGGCCGGCAAACGCTGTGCGCCGACTACATCCAGAAGATCCAGAAAATGCTGGCTTCGGGCGAATACCACATCGACTGGGTCGCCAATTCCCACGCCACCATGTTGTCGTTCTGGGACGCCGTCCGTGACCGGGAAGCCATCCAGCGATGGCTGACGGCCGCGCCGGACTACGCCATCGAGGACGCCACCAACCACTTCCTGCAGTGCAATGCCCGCAACTGGGCCAGGGCCTATTTGAGTCTCGAACAGCCGGAAAAAGCCAGACCCATCCTCGAAGGATTGCAGGCGGTGGCCGAACGCATCGGGCTGCAAATGGACCTGAACCGCAACCATATTGCGCTGGCCCACATGCACTGGCAGTTGGAGGATCGCGAGCAGGCCCTGTTTCATATGCGCGAGGCGCTGCAACTGGCCAGCACGACCGGTGCGGTCGGTAGCTTCCTGCGTCTGGGCAAGGTGCTGATCGTGATCCTGAAAGCCCTGATCAACGACCAACTGATCGATGGCATGGAGTTGCAGCGGGCGGAGCGTCTGATCCAGCTCTCCCAGCAGCAACGGGACTTCAGCCGCGCGATCCGGATCTCGCTGGACGAGGCGATCATCCAGGACATCATCGACCGGCCGGACGTGCCGGAGCTGATCCGCACCTCGCCGCTGACCCGGCGCGAATGGCAGATCCTCAGCCTCATCCACGCGGGGCTGTCCAACGACCAGATTGCCGAGCATCTGAAGGTGGCGGCGACGACCGTCAAGACGCACATCCGCAGCCTGTACCAGAAGCAAAACATTGCGCATCGTTCCGAGGCGATCGAGCTGGCCCGGGATCTGCTGAGCAAGATTCAGGGGGAGTAGAAAACCACCGGGGACGAGGTCCGCATGAGCGGACCTACGCCCCCTCCTCCCCCCGTCTACGCCAGCAAAAAGCGTGTCAGGAGGATGCCCGCCACGCCCCGCACGAGCACCATAGTGTCATCACAACAACAAGGGCGCCGCGGGACCGGTCGGCTGTGTGATCCACGCCACCACGACGTTCACGGACGCCAAAACCGACTTTGTTCTGAGTGAGGCATGATGCAAAAGAATCCCGACTGGTGGCGCGGTGCTGTCATCTACCAGGTTTATCCCCGCAGCTTCTTCGACTCCAACGGTGACGGCATCGGCGATCTGCCGGGCGTGACCGCCAAGCTGGACTACATTGCCAGCCTGAACGTCGATGCCATCTGGCTGTCGCCCTTCTTCACCTCACCCATGAAGGATTTCGGTTACGACGTGTCCGACTACCGGGGCGTGGACCCGATCTTCGGCACCCTCGAGGATTTCGACGTGCTGATCGCCGAGGCGCACAAGCGCGACCTCAGGATCATGATCGACCAGGTGCTGAGCCACACCTCGGAAGAACATGAATGGTTCAAGGAAAGCCGGGTCAGCCGCGACAACCCCAAGGCGGACTGGTACGTCTGGGCCGACGCCCAGGCCGATGGCACCCCGCCCAACAACTGGCTGTCCGTTTTCGGGGGCTCCGCCTGGGCCTGGGACAGCCGTCGCCGGCAGTATTACCTGCACAATTTCCTGGCCAGCCAGCCGGATCTGAACTTCCACAACCCGGAACTTCAGGATCAGATCCTCGACGAGGTCCGGTTCTGGCTGGATCGTGGCGTCGACGGTTTCCGCCTGGATGCCATCAATTTCTGTTTCCACGATCCGAAGCTGCGCAACAATCCGCCCAGCCAGGCGGTCCAGGAAGCGTCGATCGGTGTGCGTAAAGAAAATCCCTACGCCTATCAGTACCACAAGTACGACAAGACCCAGCCGGAGAACCTGGCGTTCCTCAAACGCCTGCGCGCCCTGCTGGATGAATACCCGGGGACCACGACCGTCGGCGAAATCGGCGACGACAATTCCCTGCAGACCATGGCGGACTACACCAGCAACGGCGACAAGCTGCACATGGCCTACTCGTTCGACCTGCTGACCGAACAACGCGGCGCGGACTTCATCAAGCATACGGTCGAAGGCATCGAATCCAAGCTGGAAGACGGCTGGCCCTGCTGGGCGATCGGCAATCATGATGTGGCGCGGGTCGCCAGCCGCTGGCAGGCCGAGGGTCCGGAACAGATCAAGCTGTTCATGATCATGATGCTGAGCCTGCGCGGCAGCGCCTGCATCTATCAGGGCGAAGAGCTGGGCATGACCGAAGCCGAGCTGGCTTTTGAGGATCTTGTGGATCCTTACGGCATCAGCTTCTGGCCGGAATACAAGGGCCGCGACGGCTGCCGCACGCCCATGGTCTGGGATGCGATGGCCCACAACGCCGGTTTCAGCGAGGCCAAGCCGTGGTTGCCTGTTTACGAAGAACACCTGAACGCGGCGGTCTCCGAACAGGAGAACGAGCGGCATTCGGTCCTGCAGGCCTATCGGGAATTCCTGGGTTGGCGACGCCAGCAACCCGCGCTGCTTACCGGCAGCATTCGGTTTATGGAAAGCCAGGAAGACACCCTGCTGTTCCGTCGCGAAACCGACGGGCAGCGTCTGCTGGTTGCCCTGAACTTCAGCGACCAGAAAGTGTCACTGTCGTTGCCGCAACCGGCTACCGCCCTGTCGGATACACCGGCATCGCTGACGGCAGACTGGCGCGGCAGTGCCGTCACCCTGCCACCCTACAGCGCGGGCATCGCCAAGGGTTAAACAGGCTCCGGCCCCAAAGCCGGACCGCCATACACTGACAACAAAGACTGAAGACTATGGCAAGCGTCACTCTCAGAAACGTCTATAAGCGCTTCGGCGATGCCGAAGTCACACGCAACGTGAACCTGGACATCCAGGACGGCGAATTTGTGGTCTTCGTGGGTCCCTCCGGCTGCGGCAAGTCGACCCTGTTGCGGATGATCGCCGGACTGGAGGACATCTCCGAAGGCGACCTCTACATCGGCCAGGAACGCGTCAACGACAAGCCGCCCAAGGATCGTGAGGTGGGCATGGTGTTCCAGTCCTATGCGCTCTACCCGCACATGGACGTGGCCGAGAATATGGCCTTCGGCCTGAAGCTGGCCAGCGTCAAGAAAGGCGAGATCGACCGTCGGGTGAACGACGCGGCACGCCTCCTCCAGCTCGACAACCTGCTTCAACGCAAGCCCAAGGACCTGTCCGGCGGGCAGCGTCAACGGGTGGCGATCGGCCGGACCATCGTCCGTGAGCCAGCGGTGTTCCTGTTCGACGAACCGCTTTCGAATCTGGATGCGTCCCTGCGAGTCCAGATGCGGATCGAGATATCCGGCCTGCACAAGCGCCTGGGCGCGACCATGATTTACGTGACCCACGACCAGGTGGAAGCCATGACCATGGCCGACAAGATCGTCGCCCTGGACAACGGCGCCATCGCCCAGGTGGGCAAACCGCTGGAGCTGTATCACTACCCGGCGACCCGGTTCGTGGCGGGCTTCATCGGTTCACCGAAGATGAACTTTATCGACGGCGACGTGGTGGCAGCCAGCAGCCAGGAGGTCACGGTCAACCTGCCCGGCGCCATGCAGATGACCCTGCCGATCAATGGCGGTGCGCTGTCTGAAGGCGAGCGGGTCACCCTGGGGATCCGACCCGAGCATTTCTCGACGCATGACGAGGGCACCGTGGCGATCCAGGGCGCGGTCAATGTCGTGGAACGCCTGGGCTACCAGACGCTGGTCCACCTGGATATGGAAGGCATCGACGGCATCATCACCATGCGGACCGAGGGCACGAACCCGGTACAGGAAGGCGATGCGGTCGCACTGGGCATCAAGCCGGAGATGTGTCACCTGTTCCGTCAGGACGGCACGGCTTGTCCGCGGCTCTTCAAGGAGCCGTGCATCGACCTCTAGGGCTCGACAACCATCTCCTCACACTCTCATCAACGTTTGTCACGTTATTGCCCGCCCCGTGCGGGCCTTTTTTTGTCTGGAGAATGGGAGTTGACGGGATCATTACATGGGCAGGTTGGCGGACCTTGGGGGCTGAAACCAATGGACACCATCGCTTCCGCCGCCCTAGAGGGCCATCCCTGGCCCGCTATTGCGGTCAAGGACATCCATGCCCTTTTCTCCAGCGATGGCGTCCATTGGTTTCGTTTAAGCCGGGTGCATAACGCTCTGGGGATATGAACAACATGCAGCAAGCAATGCCTGAATGAGGGGCACCTGACGGCGCCTCAGAAGCTAAAGCATCTGCTACATACTCGAGTTGGTATTAAATGTAGCCGACGCTTCAGCTTCGGAGCAGCCCGCAGGGCTGCCCTTTTTATGCTTCGAGCCCGAGGAGCCTATCGGGAATATCATCAACCCTGCAAAAAACGCGACGCCCCGGAAACCGCCAGCAACAGCCCCGCCAACACCAGGAACGCCATCCCCAGCCCCATCAGCTCCGACAGGAACCCAATCGTCGCCGGCCCCATCAGCACGCCGATATAGCCCAGCGTCGCCACGGCCGGCACGGCCAGGTGTTCGGGCATGGCCGTCTGCTGACCGGCCCGGGTAAACATGACGGGTACGATATTGGAACAACCCGCCCCGACCAGAGCGCAGCCCAACAGACCCACCAGCCCGTTCGGCGCGAACGTGAGCAACACGATGCCGCAGGCGGCCACGCCGCCGCCTACTGCCACCACGCGCCCGCCGCCAAAGCGGGCCACAAAACGATCGCCGGTGAGCCGGCCCAGAGTCATGGTGACCGAGAAAGCGGCAAACCCGAGCCCGGCCCGGGACACCGCCACATCCAGATGATCAACAAAGAAGATGGCGGTCCAGTCCAGCATCGCGCCCTCACTCAGAAAAGACACGAAGCACACCAGACCGATGACCAACACAACACCGCGGGGAACCGCAAACACCGGACCGCTCTGCTGACCGGTGTCCGAAAGCAGACCGGACGAGGCCAGGAAAAGTCCGATCAGCACGAGGCCCAACACACAACTGGTCGCCAATAACGGTGTCGCCCCCAGACCCAGTAAACCGGCCATGCTGGCCGCCCCGATAATGGCGCCCAGACTGAACAGTCCGTGAAAGCCCGACATCAACGACCGCCCGCTGGCCCGCTCCACCACGATCGCCTGCATGTTCATCGCCACATCCAGCGCGCCAATGCCACCACCGAACAGGAACAAGGCCGCAATCAACAGAGGCAGGCTCGACACACTCGCCAATAACGGCAACATGGCAACCCCGAGCAACGCGGCGGGAATGATCACCCGTCGATAGCCAGCTCGGCTCACCATGGGCCCGGCCAACGGCATGGAGAGGATCGATCCGGCTCCGAGGCACAGCAGGAGCAGCCCGAAAACGCCGTCGCCCACTTCCACGCGAGCCTTGGCGTAAGGCACCAACGGCGCCCAGGCCGCCAGGGCAATGCCGGAAATCAGGAAAGTAATGCGGGTCGCCGTCTGGTGCGGTCGACCGGGTGCCTGTTCCATCTCTGCGGAGAGTGAGGACATGGACAACGTCCCTGTTAGCGATGAGTCTATACGTCGAGCATACCGTGAGTGAGCCAGCGCCCCCAGTCCCGCTGCCGGCGACACGCGGACCTGCGTCCCACCACAAAAAAGCCCCGGAGCAGCCAGCGGGTTCAGGCGGGTCCGGGGTCGCGGAATCACTCAGTCAGGAAGACGCAACCTTTTTCGCGCAATCGGATGAGCCCGGCTCCGCCGAGCTTACCCAAAACTTTTATTCGGGCGTATCACTTACCCCTTCACACCACCGGCGGTCAGCCCGCCAACAATCCACCGCTGGCAATACAGGAACACAGCGGTAATGGGCAGTCCGGACAGCACGGCCGCGGCGGCAAAATCGCCCCACAGATAATTCTGCTCATAGAGATACTGCTGGGCGCCGACGGCCAGGGTCAGCTTGTCCGTATCCACCAGCAGGATCGACGCCATCGGGTACTCCATGATCGTCATGATGAACGCCAGGATGAACACTACCATCAGGATCGGCACCGACAGCGGCAGCAGGATGTAGCGGAACGCCTGCCAGGTGGTGGCGCCGTCGACAATCGCCGCTTCTTCCAGGGACCGGTCGATGGAGTCGAAGTAGCCCTTGATGGTCCAGATGTGCAGCGCCATCCCGCCCAAAGAGGCGACGATCACAGCGCCGTGGGTATTCAGGCCCAACCAGCTGATGTGCTTACCAATCTCGTTGAACAGCGCGTAAAGCGCCACCAGTGACAGCACCGGCGGGAACATCTGGAAGATCAGCATGGACTTGAGCACAAAGCCCTTGCCCGCAAAGCGCATCCGCGCGAAGGCGTAGGCCGCCGTGGTAGAGAGCGCCAGGATCAGCAGCGAGGAAATCACCGCAATCTTGATGGAGTTCCACAGCCACAGCAGCACCGGAAACGGCGGCTGGACCACATTGCCGGCATCGTCCGTGTAGGGAATGCCGAGCGCCAGGGACCAGTGCTCCAGCGAGGGCACCTCCGGCAGCAGGCTGCCGGTGGCGAAATTACCGCTGCGGAAGGAGATGGAAATCACCATCAGCAGCGGGAACAGGATCAACGCGATGAAGCACAGCATTCCCAGGTGGGAGGCCAGCACGCGGTATTTCGTTGAACGCGGTTCTACCATTGCCATAGCCGCCTCCTACACCTTGATCTTGGACAGTTTGAGGTTGATCAGTGACAGCGCACCCACCACCAGGAAGATCACCGTAGCGATCGCCGCCGCCAGACCGAAGTTCTGGCCGGAATCCTGGAAGGCAATCCGGTAGGTGTAACTGACCAGCAGATCCGTAGTGCCCGCCGGGGTACTGGCGCCGATGATGTCCGGCGCACCGCCGGTCAGCAGGGCTATCAACACGAAGTTGTTAAAGTTGAAGGCGAAGCTCGCGATCAGCAGAGGCGCCAGTGGTTTGAGGATCAACGGGAACGTGATGTTCATCAGGTTGTTGATCGGCCCGGCCCCGTCCATGGCGGAGGCTTCGTAGAGATCCCGGGGAATGGACTGCAACAGCCCCATGCACAACAGCATCATGTAGGGATAGCCCAGCCAGGTGTTGACGATCAGGATCATCGACCGTGCCATGGCCGGGTCGCTGAACCAGTCCGGGCGGATGCCAAACAGGTTTTCCAGCACCAGGTTGATTTCACCGAAGTTCTGGTTGAACAGCCCCTTGAACACCAGGATGGAGATAAACGCCGGAACCGCGTAAGGCAGGATCAGCATCGTGCGATAGAAGCCCTTACCGCGGATCTGGTCCCACTGCAGCAGGTTGGCCAACAAGAGGCCCAGGACAAGCGTGAACACCACCGTGCCCACGGAGAACAGCAGCGTCCAGACGAAGATCTGCATGAACGGCCCGCTGATGCTCGGGTCCGTGATCACGCGCTTGTAGTTGTCGAACCCGGCATTGACGGTCCAGCCCGGCACCAGTTTGTCCCCGTCGGCGCTTTCGTAGAAACCGGTGTCCTGATTGGGGAAATAGGTCACCCCGGTACGGGTATTGGTCAGGGTGTCGTGGCCGGATTTTTCGTACAGTGGCTTGATGGTGGCGAACGCTCGCAGGCTGGCCATGGACAGCTCGCGGCCATCCGGCGTCTGCAGCCGCAGTTCGCCCAGCGCGTTGCGCTGCTTGATGATGTCGCGGAAAGCCAACGGCTCGCCGGCCGGGGCCGTCGCCGTCGGGCTGACCTCAATCGGCGGTACCTGGCCGTCTTTCAGTTCGAAAGGCGCTGAAATCAGATCGCCCGCGTCGCTCTTGAGGAAAACCACATAGCCGGCATCGGTCTGGTACAGGTCATAGTTGTAGCGGGCCGATTCCGACTGATAGGTGCGCGAGAGCAGGTTGTCCTGCACCCGCTCGAAACTCAACAGGTTGCTGGCGCTGTAGTTGGTGAAGCCGATTCCCACGGTGTACATCAGCGGGAAGATCACGAACAGGCCCATCCCGGCCACCGCCGGATAGATGTAGCGATGCGCGTAGAGTCGTTTGCTCACGAAAACGGCCACCGCCGATGCTGTCAGCACCAGGAACAGCATGGCGAATACGAATTCACGCTGGGCATACAGCGCGACGATCAGGTAAAGCGCCATGCCGACCAGCACGGCCAGGACGCCCCACTTCAGGATAGCTCGGGTCATGAAAGGTCTGCTTGCTGTACGCGGATAGGACAGCGTCTCGGTTAACATTGTAGTCAGCCCCGTCGGTTGTTGCCTGGACACCGGCCAGGTCGCCGGCGGCCGGTGGTAGCCATTGCCACCACCGGCCCGAGGCCTTTATCGGGTAATGCGGGTCGCGGCCGTATCCAGTGCTTCCTTGACGGACTGGCGACCGGCCGTGATGTTCTGCAGCGCCGGCGCCATGGAGGACCAGAAGGCGCCCATTGCAGGCACGTTCGGCATCGGCTCACCCAGTTCGGCGTTCTTGAACGTGGCCTTGATGTACGGGTTGTCAGCCGACAGCTCGTCCATCAGCTCCTTGTTGGCCACGGCACCCAGCGGCACGTCGTCGTTGACCATTTTCAGGCCCTTGACCGACAGCGCGTAGTTTTCCAGGAATTCCACGGCCAGGTCCTTGTTCGGGCTTGCGGTATTCAGCGTGGCCGCCATGACGCCCACCATCGGCTTGGGCTTCTGGCCGTTGATGGTCGGCAGCGTGGTGACGCCGAAGTTGATGCCGCTCTTCTTCAGGTTCGCCCAGGCCCAGGGACCGTTGATCATCATCGCCAGTTCACCCTTGTTGAACTGGGAGTCCATGGCGCCGTAGTCCGCGCCGCGGGGCATGACGCCCTCGTCGATCAGGGACTTGAGCACTTTGCCGCCCGCGATGGCGCCCTCGGTGTTCACACCGGTATCGGAAACGTCATAACCGCTGTCGGTCTTCTTGAAGATGTAACCGCCATCGGCGGCCAGCAGCGGCCAGGTGAAGTAGGTGTTGTTGTAGTCCCACAGGATGGCTTTTTTGCCCTGCTCTGCCAGCTTCTTGTCCAGCGCCGGGATTTCCTCGAAGGACTTGGGCGGGTTGGGGACCAGATCCTTGTTGTAGATCAGGCCGACGGATTCCACCGCCATCGGGTAGCCGTAAACCTTGCCGTCCACGGTAACCGCATCCCAGGTGAAGTCGTAGTTGGCGTCGCGAATGGACTGGGACGGGTTGATTTCAGAGATCAGGCCACTCTGTGCCCACTCGCCCAGGCGATCGTGCGCCCAGATGAAGATGTCGGGACCATTGCCGGTCGCCGCAGCCTGCTGGAATTTGTCGGTTGCACTGTCAGGATGAGCCACTTCCACGGGAATACCGGTTTCCTTGGTAAACCAGTCACCGACTTCCTGCAGTCCGTTGTAGCCCTTGTCACCGTTGATCCAGACAACCAGCTTGCCCTCCTCGATGTCGGCCTGAGCCGGTGCAACGGCACCCATGGTGGTTGCCAGGATGGAGACGGCGAGCGTGCTGCGGATGAAATTGCGGCGATTCATTGTCAGTACCTCTCTGTTCTCTGCCTTATTGTTTTTGTCCCGAGGGCGTCACCCAGGGGGAAGGTCGCTTTTGTCGTTATCGCGATGATCAACATCGTCAGTGAAAACCGCAATGCTGGCATCAGCCCTGTTTTTAATACCCGAGGCGTAGAACGGGGGAGTAGGGGGCGTAGGCGATTTCCGTCTACCCACGGGCGCGTCCCTCTGGTTATATCAATCCACAATAAACGGCTGCCTCCACTCCTCGAAACCTTCGCCAAGCTGCGGGGCGCCGGACAATAACACGCTTCAGGAGAATTGCGATGCGCCTCACTCCCTTCGCCCGGCTGGTGGCCACCTGTGCCCTGCTGGCCGGCTGTGCCTCTCCCGGCACCCAAAGCACCCTCGACAGCGCAGCACAGCCCACCGACAACCGGGCCGGCCAAACCCACCTGTGCGCCACATCGACGGAACAGACCCGCATCCCGGTCGGCGACGTCTTCAGGGACGGCGAGTGGGTCCGGGATGCTTTCTCCGGCAAACGAGCCCAGGTTGAGGACGGCCATGTCTCCCTGGCCCCGGCCAAAGACGCCGAGGGGCTGGTCATGCTGGAATCCGCCCAGCCGGTGCAACACAGTTTCCAATGGGCCGGAGCCACCGTCTACTTTGTCATTACAGACCGGTTTGCCAACGGACGCACGAATAACGACCACGCCTACGGCCGGAAATCCGATGGCGATCAGGAAATCGGCACCTTCCACGGCGGCGACTTTGCCGGCCTGACCGAGCGTCTCGATTACCTGGAAAAACTCGGCGTGAACGCCCTCTGGGTGTCTCCGCCCGTGGAACAGATCCACGGCTGGGTCGGCGGCGGTGACCAGGGCGACTTCCGCCACTATGGCTATCATGGCTATTACGCCCTCGACTTCACCCGACCCGATGCCGCCTACGGCACGGAAGAAGAATTCCAGACACTGGTGGACCAGGCCCACCAACGGGGCATCCGCGTCGTCATGGACATCGTCATGAACCACCCGGGCTACAGCTCCTTGCAGGACATGCAGGATTTCCACTTCGGCGGCCTGTTCGACGGCTTCGAGAAATACCTGCCGGAGCGCTGGGGCGACTGGCAGCCGGAGTCCTGGGAGAATTTCCACGCCTATCATGCGCTGATCGACTACGACAGCCCCGGCTGGTCCCATTGGTGGGGCAAGGACTGGGTGCGTGCCGGCATCGCCGATTATCCCAACGCGCCCAGCGCCGGCATCGATCCCATCAAAGGGTCGCTCGCCTATCTGCCGGATTTCCAGACCGAGTCAACCAAGGCTGTGGATCTGCCCGACTTCCTGACCAACAAGGCGGACACCCATGCCCGGAACCTGCCCAACGCGACGGTGCGCGACTACCTGATCCAATGGCATACCAGCTGGATTCGCCGCTTCGGCATCGATGGCTTCCGCGCGGATACCGTCAAGCACGTCGAGCCGGAAGCCTGGGCCGAGCTGAAAGTGGCGGCGCAGAAAGCGCTGGATGACTACCGGGCGAACCATCCGGACCAAGCCCTGCCTGCCCGGAACTTCTGGATGGTGGGCGAAGTCTTCCCGCACTCCGTCACCCGCGATCACTACTACGACGACGGCTTCGACGCGGTGATCAACTTCGACCTGCAGGACAACGCCCTGGCCGGCGCCGAGTGCCTGCCGGAAATGGACAGCGTCTACGCCGACTACAGCCAGTCCATGCACGGCGACAAACCGTTCAACGTGATGAGCTACATTTCCTCCCACGACACACGCCTGTTCAGCAGCGAGGCCCACAACGATCCCGAACTGCAGAAACGGGTCGCCGCCGCCCTGCTCTTCACACCGGGCACCGTGCAGGTATTCTATGGCGATGAGTCCGGTCGCCGCGACGGCCCCAACGGCTCGGATCCGCAGCAGGGCACCCGCTCCGACATGAACTGGGATGCCCTCGATGATCCGAAAACCGCCAGCACCCTGGCCTATTGGCGTAAACTGGGCCAATTCAGGGAGGCTCATCCGGCGATCGGTGCCGGACGGCACGAACGTCTGTCGTCCTCGCCCTACACATTCTCCCGGCAGACGGATGATGACCGCGTGGTCATCAGCTTTGTCCGCCAATAAGACGGAAAACCAAAGCAATGTCTGATCTTTACCCCGACCTGATCCTCGGCTTCATGCGCCTGCAGGACTATCCCGAACTGGCCAGATCCGAAGATCTGGCCCGCTGGATCGAAACGCAGATCGATCAGGGCTGCGACACCTTCGACCACGCCGACATCTATGGCCATGGAGAATGCGAGAAAGCCTTCGGTGACGCGCTGCGCGCCAACCCGGCGCTGCGCAACAGACTGCGGGTCATCACCAAGACCGACATCGTCCACGCCAGCGGCGATGCCGTGAAGCACTATCGGGCTGAGGCGGACTATGTCAGCGCCGCGATCGACAAGGCTCTGGTGAATCTCAACGTCGAACAGATCGACACCTTCCTGATCCACCGCCCCGACCCCCTGATGGACGCGACGTCGGTCGGCCGGGCTCTGGAAGACGCGGTGAAAGCCGGCAAAGTCGCCCGCGTTGGCGTCTCCAATTTCCTGCCAGAGCAGTGGCGCTGGTTGCAGGCCAACCTGAATATCCCGCTGGTCTGTAACCAGAGCGAACTGTCCCTGCGCGCCAACGCCGTGCTGTCGGATGGCACGATGGAAGCGCACCTGCGGGACAACCTGCACTGGATGGCCTGGTCGCCGCTGGGTGGCGGTGCGCTTGGGGAAGGTGCATTGGCAAAAGAGCTGGAGCGATTGACCCGGGAAACCGGCCTGACGGCCACGGCGCTGGCGATCGCCTGGCTGCGGATGATTCCCGGCCTGCCGACGCCGGTCCTGGGTTCCATGCGGCAGGAGCGAATCGATCAGGCGCGGGCCGGGTTGGCGGCGACGCTGCCACGGACGGACTGGTTTGCGTTGTTGGAGGCGGCTCGGGGTGTTGAGGTGCCTTGAGATGCTGGCGAAAGCTGCCGCCACGCGTAGGTTGGGCTGACGCAGGAAGCCCAACATCTCACGGTCCGCACTCAAGCTTCACAACGTTCCACGCCCCTTGTTTGGCCGGCAAACGGCTCCATCCCTCGGTCGCGTATTGTTGGGCTTCCTACGTCAGCCCAACCTACCTGAGCTCGGAGAGCTTGAACGACGCCTCCACCTTTTACATTGAACGGCAGGCTAAACGCCTGCTCCGAAGCTGAAGCGTCGGCTACATGAAAACAGCGCTTCGAGGTCACCCCGAGATTGATTGGAAGCGAATGGATACCCTTGCCGAAGGAGGGACAGGGACGTCCCGGCTGTATTAGCCGGCCAGGGACGGCCGTCTAATGCAACGAAGGCAAGGGTGTCCATTCGCTTCCCGGCACGAGCTCTGTAGCCAACAACAGAAGCCAAGCATCCGTTGATGCGGCTCCCATTGTTCACCAGCACTCCGCACGCGGATTCAGCTTTCCGTAGCCCACAAAAAAAGCCGCCGGATGAACCACCCGGCGGCTTTCCCAATCAGACTGACAATCAGCTCTTCTCAGCTTCTTCCCAGCTCTTCAGCAGCTCCTGGTAGGGAACGGTTTCGCCCTTCGGCTTCTCGTTCTCCAGCTTGGGCTTGGGCGCGCCTGGCTGGTTTAGCCAGTAGCTGGCGTCACGCGGCTCATTCAGCTTCGGCCCACAGGTGGCCATCACGTTGGCGCGCTCGAGGCGCATCATGATGTTGTCCTGGGCTTCCGCCAGACCGTCCAGCGCCTGCTGCGGGGTCTTCTCGCCACTGGTGACCTGGGAAATATACTGCCACCAGAGCTGTGCCAGCTTCGGATAATCCGGCACGTTGGTACCGGTGGGGCTCCACTGGACGCGGGCCGGACTGCGGTAGAACTCGACCAGGCCACCCAGCTTCGGTGCCGCTTCGGTCATGGCTTCGGAGTTGATGTCCGACTCGCGAATCGGCGTCAGGCCGACCAGGGTCTTCTTCAGGGAGACCGTCTTGGAGGTGGTGAACTGTGCATACAGCCACGCAGCCAGACGACGCTTCTCAGGTGTGGACTTCATAAAGGTCCAGGAACCCACGTCCTGGTAGCCCAGCTTCATACCTTTTTCCCAGTACGGACCGTGCGGGGATGGTGCCATCCGCCACTTGGGCGTGCCGTCCTCGTTGACCACGGGCAAGCCGTCCTTGGTCATGCTGGAGGTAAAGGCGGTGTACCAGAAAATCTGCTGGGCCACGTTACCCTGCGCCGGTACCGGACCGGCCTCGGAGAAGGTCATGCCCTGAGCTTCCGGCGGCGCGTACTTCTCCAGCCACTCCTTGTACTTGCGGGTGGCGTAGACCGCCGCCGGGCCGTTTACAGCACCACCACGGGTCACGCTGGAACCGACCGGATGGCAATCCTCGACACGGATGCCCCACTCGTCCACCGGCAGACCATTAGGCAGGCCCTTGTCGCCCTCACCCGCCATGGAGAACCAGGCATCGGTAAAGCGCCAGCCCAGGGACGGGTCTTTCTTACCGTAGTCCATGTGGCCATAGACGCGCTTGCCATCGATGGTCTTGACCTTGTCGGAGAAGAACTCGGCGATGTCCTCGTAGGCCGACCAGTTCACCGGCACGCCCAGTTCATAGCCGTAGATGTCCTTGAACTTCTTCTTCAGATCGTCACGCTCGAACCAGTCCGCGCGGAACCAGTACAGGTTGGCGAACTGCTGATCCGGCAACTGGTAGACCTTGCCGTCCGGCGCGGTGGTGAACTCCAGGCCGATGAAGTCGTCCAGATCCAGCGTCGGCGACGTGACGTCCTTGGCATCGCCCTTGATCATGTCAGAAATCGGGACCACCTTGCCGTAGCGGAAGTGGGTCCCGATCAGGTCCGAGTCGTTGACGTAGGCATCGTAGATGTTGCGGCCCGACTGCATCTGGGTCTGCAGCTTCTCGATGACGTCCCCTTCCTGGATCAGGTTATGGGTCACCTTGATCCCGGTGATTTCGGTGAACGCCTTTGCCAGTGTATTGGACTCGTACTCATGGGTAGCGAGGGTTTCCGAAACAACGTTGATTTCCATCCCGCGGAAGGGCTTGGCCGCTTCGGTGTACCAGGCCATCTCCTTGAGCTGCTGTTCCTTGGTCAGGGTCGACGGCTGGAACTCGTTATCCACCCATTTCTTGGCTGCGTCGGAATACTGGTCGGCGCTGGCCTGAAGGCTCAAACCCAGACTGAGCAGGCCGACCGCGGCGCTCAGCATGAGGGTCTGTGGAGTGTTCTTGTTCTTCAACATAGCCAAACCTCGTCTGTTGTTAGTGTTATCGACTACAGGTCACAGGATGCCCCACTGCCTTACGGAGCGTTTTCCCGCACCCTTCTTTCCGTCCATAAAGCCCGCCGGACTTCCTCCCGGGCTATAGATCGAAAATCCTTAACGATCGTTTGCGATCATTTTTTATACATTAGTTCGTATTCGAACCCCTCACAATGTTGTAAGCCGAACACGCTACTGATGTCTGTCCATCACCCCCACCGCAACAGGACCCCGAGCCAGACCACCGAAATCGCCAGGGCAATCCAGAGACTGGCTTCGGTCAGGCCGAGGAACAGCAGATGAATGTAGGCGCTGCTGAGCAGGCCGATGAACAGCCGGTCGCCGCGGGTGGTGGCGATCGGCAGGAAGCCCTTGCGCTCCACACAGGGCTTGGCCACTTCGAACACCGTCATCACCAGCAGGATGGCGGCGATGGTGGCGAAGAAAATCGCGGTGGGAAGGGTCCACTGCATCCAGGCAATCATGCTCAACCTCCTCAGACCCGGCCCAGGGCAAAGCCCGTGGCCACGTGGTTGCGAACGAACCAGACCACCAACAGGCCCGGAATGATGGTGAGCACACCGGCCGCCGCCAGCACGCCCCAGTCGATCCCGCTGGCCCCGACCGTTCGGGTCATGATGGCGCCAATGGGTTGGGCATCGACCGACGTCAGGGTCCGCGCCAGCAGCAGTTCCACCCAGGAGAACATGAATGCAAAGAACGCGGACACGCCGATCCCCGAGCGGATCATCGGGATGAAGATCTTGATGAAGAAGCGCGGGAAGCTGTAACCGTCGATGTACGCCATCTCGTCGTATTCCCGCGGCACCCCGGAAATGAACCCTTCCAGGATCCACACCGCCAGCGGCACGTTGAACAGGCAGTGCGCCAGGGCTACCGCGATGTGAGTGTCGAACAGGCCGATCGAGGAATACAGCTGGAAGAACGGCAGCAGGAACACCGCCGGCGGCGCCATGCGGTTACTGAGCAGCCAGAAGAACAGGTGCTTGTCCCCGACGAACTTGTAGCGACTGAAGGCGTAGGCGGCCGGCAGCGACACCAGCAGCGTGATCACCACGTTGATGGACACGTAGATCATCGAGTTGATGTAGCCGTCGTACCAGCTCGGGTCCGTGAAGATCACCGCGTAGTTGTGGAACGTGAAGTTCTGCGGCCAGAGCGTCAGCGAGCTGAGAATCTCCTGGTTGGTCTTGAACGACATGTTCAGCAACCAGTAGATCGGCAGCAGCAACAACAGGATGTAGAAGGTGATGCCGAATCCACGGCGTTTGCTATGAGTCATGACGGCCTCCTACTTGTCCCGGTCCGGATAGGTGATGGCGGTGAAGAACAGCCAGGACACCAGCAGCACGATCAGGAAATAGACCAGCGAGAACGCCGCGGCCCGCCCGATGTCGAACTGCCCCACCGCCATGGTGGTGAGCGTCTGACTGAGGAAGGTGGTGGAACTGCCCGGTCCACCGCCGGTGAGTACGAACGGCTCGGTGTAGATCATGAAGCTGTCCATAAAGCGCAGCAGCACCGCGATGACCAGCACGCTTTTCAATCGCGGCAACTGGATGTAGCGGAAGACGGCCCAGCGGGAGGCGCGGTCGATTTCCGCCGCCTGGTAGAACGCCTGGGGAATCGCGCGCAACCCGGAGTAGCACAGCAGGGCGACCAGTGGCGTCCAGTGCCAGACGTCCATCAGCAACACGGTGAACCAGGCATCCACCGGGTCCGCGGTGTAGTTGTAGTTGATACCGATCTCATTCAGGAATCGCCCGAACAGGCCGATGTCACCCCGGCCGAAGATCTGCCAGATGGTGCCCACCACGTTCCAGGGAATCAGCAGCGGAATCGCCAGCAGGATCAGGCACAGGGATGCCCGCTTGCCGCCCGTGGGCATCAGCAACGCGATCCCGATGCCCAGCGGGATTTCGATCAGCAACACCGCCGTCGAGAACACCACCTGCCGCCCCAGCGACGCCTGCAGGCTTTCGTTACGCAATACTTCGCGGAACCAGTCGGTGCCGACAAAGTAGGCCGCATTGGGCCCGAAAATGTCCTGCACGGAGTAGTTCACGACCGTCATCAGCGGGATCAGGGCGGAGAACGCCACCAGGATGAAGACCGGCAGCACCAGCCACCAGGCGCGGTTGTTGGGGACCTTTCTCATGACTGCGCCTCCTCGGTCTGTTCGTCCACCAGGAATTCATCGACGTACACCTTCAGCCATTGGCGCGGGAAGCCCACATGGACGGTGTCGCCGGAGATCGCCTGGTCCTCATCAATCCGGGCCTTCAGCCGTTGCTCACCCAGTTGCAGGGTGACAATCTTGTAGGTGCCCAGGTCCTCAACATCGAGGATGTTGCAAGGCCAGGTGTCGTCGGCGGGCGCGGCGGTAAGCTGCACAAACTCCGGACGAATGCCCAGCTTGATGTTGCTCGAACCGGTCGCCGCGATGCGTTGTTTGTGCCCGTCGTCGAGCGGGACGTCGATGTCGTCGAAACGAACGCCCTGCTCCGTCACCGACACATCGATCAGGTTCATCCCGGGACTGCCTATAAAGAAGCCCACAAAGGTGTGGTTGGGCCGCTCGAACAGCTCACGGGGCGTGCCGAACTGCACGATCTGCCCGTCGTACATCACCGCGATCTTGTCCGCGAAAGTGGACGCTTCCAACTGATCGTGGGTCACGTAGACCATGGTGATGTTGAACTGCTCGTGGATCTGCTTGAGCTTGCGCCTCAGCTTCCACTTGAGTTGCGGATCAATGACGGTCAGCGGCTCGTCGAACAGGATGGCGGAGACGTCGTCCCGCACCAGCCCCCGCCCCATGGAGACTTTCTGCTTCTCGTCTGCCGTCAGACCCTTCGCTTTCTTGCGCAGCACCGGCTCGAGCTCCAGGATGGCGGCGATCTCTTCCACCTTGGCCTGGATCTTGGCTTTGGGAAAGCCGGCGTTCTTCAGCGGAAACGCCAGGTTGTCGAACACCGTCATGGAGTCGTAGACCACCGGGAACTGGAACACCTGGGCGATGTTGCGATCCTTGGGCGAGAGTTCGTTGACCCGCACGTTGTCGAACATCACATCCCCTTCCGACGGCGCCAGCAGGCCCGAGATGATGTTGAGCATGGTGGTCTTGCCGCAGCCGGACGGGCCCAGCAAGGCGTAGGCCCCGCCCTTGTGCCAGGTGTGGCTCATCTGGCGGATGGCGTAATCGCCGGGGCCTTCGGGATGGCGGCTGTAGCTGTGGGCAAGCGAATTCAACTGGATTTCGGCCATCGTCGCTTACTCCGTATCCGCTGGGTTGTCATTCACCGAAGCCGGCGCGTGCACCAGATCCCCGGCCTCATCGAACACGAACAGCTTGCTGATGGGCAGATAGATCCGGATGGCGGTCTCGGTGTGGTATTCGTGAACGCCCATCAGTTGCAGCACCAGCTCGAAATGTTCGTTCTTCACGTGCATGAAGGTTTCCGAACCACTGATCTCCGCCAACTCCACCGTCATCGCGAGCTCCAGGTCGTCCTCATTCTGCGGAACCAGACTGATATGACTGGGCCGGATGCCGAACTGGTAATGGCCCGGCGACAGAGAAGACAGCTCCCGGGTGAGCGGATGGTGGGCGTATTCGTCGAAGGTCACGTCGTTCTCGGTGACCCGACCCGGCATGAAGTTGATGGGCGGCTCGCTGAACAGCTCCGCCGCCGTGGTGTTCACGGGCCGGCGATAAACGTCCATCACCGGGCCACTCTGGATAATCCGGCCCTCGTGGAGCAGTGTCGTGACGCCACCCAGGGCCAGGGCTTCGTTGGGCTCGGTGGTGGCGTAAACCGCCACGCAATTGCGGGCGCGGAACAGCTCACGCAACTCGGCGCGCAATTCCTCGCGCAGCTTGTAATCCAGGTTGACCAGCGGCTCGTCGAACAGGATCAGCGTGGCATCCTTGACCAGGGCCCGGGCCATCGCCGTGCGCTGCTGCTGGCCGCCGGACAGCTCCAGCGGGTAGCGCTTGAGCAGGTTCTCGATGCGCAGCATTTCCGCGGTCTCGCGCACCCGGCGCTCTATCTCCGAGGGCGCCATCTTGGCCAGTTTCAGGGGCGAGGCGATGTTGTCCCACACCGTCAGGTTCGGGTAGTTGATGAACTGCTGGTAGATCATGGAGATGTTGCGTTTCTGCACGCTCTGGCCGGTCACATCCACACCATCGACCAGCACGCGCCCTTCATCCGGACGATCCAGCCCGGCCATCAGGCGCATCAGGGATGTCTTGCCCGCCAGGGTTCGCCCCAGCAGCACGTTAAAGGATCCGGCTTCGAAGGTGAGATCGGCATCCGCCACATGGGGCACGCCGTCCACCACGCGGGACACATTCTCAAGAGTCAGCGACATGCGTTCGTGTCCTTGTTTTTGTTCTGACTGCGCGAACACCGCACCGGAAGTGCGACGTTCGCTTTCGAAGATAATAAGGCAACGAACATACCAATGATCCTTTTCGCTCCTCTCTATTTTCATATGTACTTGTTTTAAAGAGACTTACCAAATCACCGCGCACTTTCCCTCACGCAAACCGATGTTCGGTTTCGAATAAAACTGTTCACACTGAACATTGACAAGCGAACACTGTGAACACAATATTGAACAATCTTTGCGGTTCCCGAACGCGGATAAAGACAACAACGACACAGGGAAACCACCGTGACCAGGATGACAACAACTGACGATTTCGGTGAGCTGATCGCAGCCTCATGGGCGCGCTGCCACGACTTCGGCCTCACCCACGACGCGCCACCGACGGCCCGGGAACTGGATCAGCCGGCGTGCCGCCAGCTGCATGAAGCAAATGGCATCCTGCTGGATACCACCGAATGCGAAGTGCTGCCCTACTACGACAACATCCTGGCCAACAGTCGTTCTCTGATCATGCTGTCCGACAGCCAGGGACGCTTGCTGCGCCATTGGGGGGACCGACGCTTTACCGAGACCGGCCGTCCGGACCTGTTCCGGGAAGGCTGCAGCTGGCAGGAGCGCCATAACGGCACCAACGCCATTGGAACGGCGATCGCCTGCGGCCAGGCCATCCAGGTCCAACGCAACGAACATTTCCTCACCGCGAATCGATTCATGGTGGGATGCGCCGCCCCGATCCGGGACGTCAATCGCAATCTCATCGGGGTGCTGAACGTCTCCAGTGATGCCTACCTGCCCCAGGCCCACACCCTGGGCATGGTGAAGCTGATGGCCATCTCGGTGGAAAACCGTCTGATGGCGCGAACCTATAGCCGGGACTGCTACCTGCTGACTCTCAACACCAATCCCGACAACCTGGATAGCCAGTGGTCAGGCCTGCTCGCGTTCGACGAAGGCGGCGCTATCGTTGCCGTCAACCAGCGGGCCGGCCAGCTCCTGGCGACCGAGCAGCTCCACCAGCCGATCAGTGAACTGCTGAACCTCGGTCTGGATGAGCTACTTGGGCACGGTGACCAGGGGCCATTCCAGCTCCGCACCCGCAACCACCGCCGGCTTTTCGGCCTGTTGCGGGCGCCTTCGGCAGCCTCCAACGGGCAGAGCCTGTCCCGCCCGACCGCCTCCCCAATCGCACCTGCAAACGGCACACTCACGTTTGCGGACATCGAATTCGGTGACGAACAGGTGCGCCGCTGCATCCGCCAGGCCACCCGGGTTGCCGATCGCGACATCCCGATCCTGATTCACGGTGAAACCGGTGTGGGCAAGGAAGTGTTTGTGAAGGCACTGCATCAGGCCAGCGACCGCCGCGATCAGCCGCTGGTGGCCGTCAACTGCGCCGCGATCCCATCAGAGTTGGTGGAGTCCGAGCTGTTCGGTTACGAACGGGGGGCGTTCACCGGCGCCAGCACGGAAGGTGCAACCGGTTTAATCCGCAAGGCTCATGGGGGCATCCTGTTTCTGGACGAAATTGGAGAGATGCCGGCCCGGGCCCAGGCCCGCTTGCTGCGTGTGCTTCAGGAAAGAGAGGTTACGCCGGTCGGATCCACCGAAGCCTATGCGGTGGATATCCGCCTGGTTTCGGCGACCAACCAGACATTGCGTGAACAGGTGGATGCGGGGACGTTCCGGCCGGACCTGTATTACCGGATCAATGGTCTGGCCATCGAACTGCCGCGCCTGCGCGACCGCAGTGACAAGCGCGCCCTGTTTCGCCAGGTTCATGCCTATTACCGGGACCCGGACCAACCGCCCGAACTGCCCGACGCCCTGCTGGATATCCTGGAGCGGCACCCCTGGCCCGGCAACATCCGTCAACTGATCAATGTCATGCAGGTGGCCCTGGCCATGGCCGACCGGGAAGTGATTGAAACCTGGCACCTGCCCGACGATTTCATCCGGGATCTGAACGCCGCTACGGCCCATCCTGTAGCGCCGACCGCCGAGATAAAGACGGCGCCGCCCGAGCAACGGATTCGCTCGACACTGGACTCGCTACTGGAGGTCTACAACCAGCACCAGGGGAACGTTTCCCGCACGGCGCGGCATTTCGGCTTCAGCCGGAATACCGTTTACAAGCGCCTGCGGGAACTGGGGGTCAGGTAGCGCGCTATCCGGCTCAATCCTGCAACCGGTTGACCGCCTCGACCCAGCCCTCGTAGAGGCGATCCCGGGTTTCCTTGGTCATTTCCGGCGTGAAGCTGCGGTCGCACTGCCACAGGCCTTCGAGGGTTTCGAGGGAATCGAAGACGCCCGCCTTGAGGCCCGCCAGGTAAGCCGCCCCCAGCGCGGTGGTTTCGATCAGCTTGGGGCGGTCGACCGTCGCTCCCAGCACATCGGCCAGGAACTGCAGTACCCAGTTGTTTTCTACCATGCCGCCATCCACCCGCAGGGCGACCGGTCGGACACCATCCTTTTCCATGGCCTTCTGCAGATCCTTGGTCTGGTAACAGACAGACTGCAGCCCGGCGGTGACGATTTCCTTGATGCCCGTATCCCGGGTCAGTCCGAAGATCGCCCCGCGCGCCTTGGGATCCCAGTATGGCGCGCCCAGGCCGGTAAAGGCCGGCACGAGATAGACCCCGTGGTTGGCCGGCGTCTGCTCCGCCAGCGACTCGGTCTCCCGGGCCATGCGGATCAGCTTGACGCCATCCCGCAGCCACTGGATCGCCGCACCGGCAATAAAGATGCTGCCTTCAAGCGCATAAGTCACCTTGCCGTTCAGTCGATAGCCGACCGTGGTC
This sequence comes from Marinobacter mangrovi, assembly GCF_016798325.1. Lineage (GTDB taxonomy): Bacteria > Pseudomonadota > Gammaproteobacteria > Pseudomonadales > Oleiphilaceae > Marinobacter_A > Marinobacter_A mangrovi. The sequence continues at coordinate 453,863 of NZ_JAERVO010000001.1, read as the reverse complement.
AGCAAGCGCGAGGAGGAATGCAGCGGCTTGTCGCCCGTGTTCAACATCAGGAAACAGCCGGTGCCGTACGTGCTTTTTGCCATCCCTTCCCGAAAACAGGTCTGCCCGAACAGTGCCGCCTGTTGATCGCCGGCCATGCCATAAACCGGCACCGGGGCGCCCAGCAGTTCGGGCTCGAGGGAGCCGAACTCATCGGCAGAATCGAGCACCTCGGGCAACAGGACTTCGGGAACATTGAACAGCTTCAGCAGGTCTGCATCCCACTGCTGTTCGTGGATATTGAACAGCAGCGTACGAGAGGCGTTGGTGGCGTCGGTAAAATGGGAGCGCCCGCCGGTCAGGCGCCACAGCAGGAAAGTATCGATCGTGCCAAACGCCAGCCGGCCCTGCTCGGCTTTTTCCTGGGCACCATCGACGTTATCGAGTATCCAGCGCAGCTTGGTGGCGGAGAAATACGGGTCCGCCAGAAGCCCCGTTTTCTCATGGATCATGGTCTCGCTGCCGTCGTCCTTGAGCTGCCGACACAGGGTGGCCGCGCGTCGGTCCTGCCAGACAATGGCGTTATAGATGGGCTTGCCCGTCTCCCGGTCCCAGACGACCGTGGTCTCACGCTGATTGGTGATGCCGATGCCGGCAAGGTCTTCCGCCTTCAGGTCGGCCTTTTCCAGGACCTCCCGACAGGTTTCGATGACCGTGCGCCAGATATCCTCCGGATCGTGCTCGACCCAACCGCTCTCCGGGAAGTGTTGTGGGAACTCCTGCTGGCTCACCTCGACGAACTCACCCCGATCGTCGAAAATCATGGCTCGTGAGCTGGTCGTGCCCTGGTCAATTGCCATGAGATAACGCGTCATGATTGCACCCTTTACCGTTTATTCGCTTCTTGTTCGGCTTTGCCCCTGAACATTCACCGGTCAATCCGGCGGTTCTTCGATCAGGGCCTTTGCGGCATTCTTACCCTTTTCGAAAACGAATCCAAATATTTTTTCGTTTTCGGTGACTCGGCCAAGCGACAAGGCTCCTTATTGGAAGAGCGGCAAGCGCCGCGATCCGGCCCATCCCGGATAACGTGTTATATTGATTTAATAAATCGTCAAACGACGTGCACTGGGTCGCAGATGTCCGGATTTTCGCAATGCGACCTGACGTCCCACAAACAACAAGAGTGCGGGTATCGAGCATGGCACAGAAACACCGGCAGGATCTGATCATGGAGCTGATCCACCAGAACGGCTTCGTGACGACCGAGCAACTTGTGGACCATTTCCAGGTGACACCGCAAACCATCCGCCGGGACCTCAACCAGCTGGCTCGCCAGAGCCGGGTGCGACGACATCATGGCGGCGCGGGTATTGATTCCAGCACCGTCAACACCGCCTACCAGACCCGCAAGATCATGGACCTGGAGGCCAAGGAGCGCATCGCCCACAGCCTGGTCAGCATGATTCCCGATGGCTCTTCCCTGTTCATCAATATCGGGACCACCACCGAAACCATTGCCCGGGCCCTGCTCAACCACAACAACCTGCGCATCGTGACCAACAATCTACACGTGGCCTCTATTCTGGCAAGCCGCGAGGATTTCCACATCATCATCGCCGGCGGCGAAGTGCGTAACCGGGACGGCGGTATCGTTGGCGAGGCGACTCGCGATTTCATCAATCAGTTCAAGATGGATTTCGGCGTGATCGGCATCAGCGGCATCCACATGGATGGCTCCCTGCTGGACTTTGACTACCGGGAAGTGCGCGTGGCGCAGACGATCATCACCAACTCCCAACAGGTCCTGCTGGCCGCCGACCACACCAAGTTCGGGCGCAACGCCATGGTCCGCCTCGGCAGCATCACACAGGCCGATCATTTCTTTACCGACCAGAAACCACCGCACGACATCCAGCAACTGCTGACCGACAACGACGTCAAATTACACGTGGTCTGACGCCTCCTTCCTGCTGTTTCAGCCGGTAATCCGGCGCTCGTTCGATACGCGTCACAGTGTTCGTTTTTATTCTTTATTTTCCTTTACGAATACCTGATGTTTTCGCATAATGATTGCGTTGGCCATAAAATCGCCAAAACGAACAGGCTGGAGACGGAATAGTATGAGCGCGGCAGAAACAGACTACGACCTGGTCGTCGTCGGCGGAGGTGTCAATGGAACCGGCATCGCCATGGATGCCGCCGGGCGGGGATTGAAGACCCTGCTGTGCGAGATGAACGATCTGGCCTCGGCCACATCGTCCAGCAGCAGCAAGCTGATCCACGGCGGCCTGCGCTACCTGGAGCACTACGAGTTCAAACTGGTTCGCCAGGCCCTGGCCGAGCGCGAATCGCTTCTGCGCAATGCCCCCCACATCATGTGGCCAATGCGCTTCCGACTGCCCTACCAATCGCATCTGCGTCCGGCCTGGATGATCCGTACCGGCCTGTTCCTGTACGACCACCTGGCCAAGCGCGAATTGCTCAAAGGTTCCAACAGCATCCGTTTCAACGGCAACAGCCCTTTGGTGCCCGAGATTACCCGCGGGTTTGAGTATTCCGACGGCTGGGTGGACGACGCCCGCCTGGTGGTACTGACTGCCAAGGCCGCCGAGGAAAAAGGCGCCCGCGTGATGACCCGGACCCGCTGCGAACGGGCGGAGCGTTCAGGAGATCACTGGAGTGTGACCCTGAACGACCGACTGACCGGGAAAAGTGAGACCGTCACCTGCAAGGCCATGGTCAACGCCACCGGCCCCTGGGTCAGCGCCCTGTTCCGGGAAAGCCTGAACATTCCAGCGCCCAAGCAGATCCGCATGGTCAAGGGCAGTCACATTGTGGTGCCCAAGATCCACGACGAACCGGAAGCCTATATTCTGCAGAACGCGGATGAGCGCATCATTTTCGTCATCCCCTACGAAGACGATTTCTCTCTGGTGGGGACAACCGACGTGGATTACGAAGGCGATCCCAAGAAAGCGGTCATTTCCGATGAGGAAGTCGACTACCTGATCGGTATCGTCAACGATTATTTCCGAAACAAACTGACACCGGACGACGTCGTCTGGTCCTACTCCGGCGTGCGTCCGTTGATGGACGATGAAGGCGGCGACGCTCAGAAGGCCTCACGGGACTACACTTTCGAAGTGGACGGCGGCGATGACAAAGCCCCGCTGATTTCCATTTTTGGCGGCAAGATCACGACTTATCGCAAGCTGGCCGAAGCCGCAACGGATCGCATCTGCGAATTCTTCCCGAATGCCGGCCCCAACTGGACCCGCAGCGCTCCCCTGCCCGGCGGCGACTTTACCAGTCAGGACGATCTGCTCAACGAATTCAAGATCGCCTATCCCTGGCTGCCCACGGGCCTGGCCCAGCGTTACGTGCGCACCTACGGTACGCGAACCCGGACGTTGCTGGACGGCTGTGAATCCATGGAAGACATGGGGCATCACTTCGGCGCCAACCTGTACGCCCGCGAGATCGATTACCTGACCGGGCACGAGTGGGCGGTGGACGCGGAGGATATCGTCTGGCGTCGCACCAAGCTTGGCTTGCGCCTGACGGCGGCGGAACTCAGCGGCATCCGGGACCACCTGGCCAACCGACCGGCCAGAACGTCTGCCGTATCAACCGCCTGACTCCAGGGACCAGCGGTTTCGTGTCAACGGAACCGCGCCCTGCGCCCCCACCCGAACCGTCTCACTGAAGCCCATGCCCCAGAGCCCGGGAATCCGGAAGCAGAGGGGCAGGTGGAACACCATATTCTCCTCGAATTCAGCCGGCTGCCCGCGAGCGATAAAACCCGAGCCTTCCACCCAGGACGGCGGAAACTGGCCACCAACCGTGTAACCGTACACCCCGGAAAAGAACGCCTCCTGCGCTTCTTTCCGCCAGGCGTCCTCCGCGGCGAGTGCCGCGCTGTCAAACGTCGCGCCCGGCTTCATAGCGGTGACCAGGGCCTCGTAGACCCGTCGACACATCCCGGCCATCGCCTGCATGTGGGAATCGGGCGACTCCGCCCCGGCGACGATGGTGTGCATCATCGGTGAGGTATAGCGCTGATAGGCGGCGCCCAGCTCGATGAAGACCGGCTCACCCGCCTGGATGGGAAAGCGCCGGTGATTGGTATGGATCACGCTGCTGCGTCGACCGGCCACGACAATCGGCTGCATGCTCATGAATTCGCTGCCATGGCGATGCATGGCTTCAGCGGCGGCGGCCGCCACTTCGCTGTCGGTGCGGCCTGCCGAAACGGTTTGCCGCGCGGCCTCAATGCCGGCTTCGGTCAAGCGTGCCGCCTGCTCCAGACAAACCAGCTCCTCACTGGATTTGATCCTGCGGATGGGGTTGAGCAGCCCGGACGCATCCACCCACGCATGATCCGGCAATCGCTTTTCCAGGCCCGCCAGCAACCCGGTCCGCAAACCACCGCCCCAACAATCGATACCGATGCGTTTGCCCTGACCGGCAAGGCAGTCCGCCAGCGGCTCGATGACCTCCTGCGGATCTTCCCAGCGATAGCCGAGAATCCGGTCCACCCGGGCGCAGGCCACCGCCGGACCGGTCTCGATTGACGGCACCTGAAGCACGGACTGCGTCGGACTGTAGGCCAGCGCGGTATGCACCGACACCTCAAAAGTGTTGTACCCGGTCAGGTAATAGATTTCAGCAGGATTTGTGACCAGCAGAGCGTCGAGCCCTTCCGCCGCAAGACGGCGATCGAGCGCCTGACAGCGACGCTGGTATTCCGCATCCGGAAACGCCGACTCCCGGCCACCCAGGACGTCCCGTAACCGTGCTTCGTAGGCCCTGAAATCCATCCGTCACCTCCGGTTCCGGGATCGCACCCCGGCTGGCTGCATGGTTGTTCTGCCCATCTTTACATCGGGTTACCCCGGGACACAATTCTTCTCTGAATGTCGTACGTTAGTCCCATTGATGCCACCACCAACCCTGTTCACACTCAAGAAGCGTTCAAAAAACACCCAATTTAAAAACAACAAGGGGCTCGCGACGCCACCAACCGGACGGGCCCGGGAGACAACGGATCATGTCAATCACGCGACTGCTGTGCGTCGGTATCGTCCTGGCGTTTGCGGCCACCACCCTGTCCGCCGAAACGCTCAAGATCGGCTTCAACTACCCGCAAAATGGCCGTTACAAAGACCAGGGACTGCAGGAACGCCTGGGCGCTTTCATGGCCGTCGAGGAAATCAACCAGAATGGCGGCGTTCTCGGTCAGCCGATTGAACTGGTCATCCGCAACAACAGCAGTGATCCCAAGCAGGGGGCAGCCAATACCGCGGAACTGATCGACCGGGAGAACGCCCGCATGGTGTTTGGCGGTGTCTCGAGTGCCGTGGCGATCGCCTCCGGCGAGGAGGCGCGGAAACGTGACCGCCTCTACTTCGGCACCCTGACTTATTCCAACGCCACCACCGGCAGCGCCGGCCACAGCCACATGTTCCGCGAGCCGTTCAACGCCTGGATGGCCGCCAAGGCGATCAGCCATCATCTGCAGTCGCGCTATGCGGGACAGAAATTTTTCTACATCACCGCCGACTACACCTGGGGCTGGTCGACCGAAAGCTCCATGCGCCGCTTCACCGATACCACGGATACCGAGGCGCACCCCGGTGTCAAAACCCCCTTCCCCCGGGCCTACATCCGGGATTTCAAGGCTGCGTTGGAACAGGCCCAGGCCAGCGGTGCCGATGTGCTGGTGATGGTGCTGTTCGGGGACGATATGGTGCGGGCGCTCAACATTGCCTACGAGATGGGCATCAAGGATCAGATGCAGGTGGTGGTGCCAAACATCACCCTGGGTATGGCGCTGGACGTTGGCCCTACGATCATGGAAGGCGTTATCGGCTCAGCGCCCTGGGTCTGGGAAGTGCCCTACAAGTACGACTACCCGCGAGGCAAGCAGTTCGTTGAAGACTTTGTCGAACGCTACAACATGCGCCCCTCTTCAGCCGCCGCGTCCGCCTACAGCATTCTCTATCAATATCGGGATGCGGTGGAGCGAGCCGGCACGCTCAATACGGCTGCCGTTATCCGGGCCCTGGAGGACTTTCGCTACAGCCTCCTGAAAGACGAGCAACAATGGCGCGCGTTCGATCATCAGAATGTACAGACCGTCTACGTGGTCAAGAGCAAGGCGCGGGATGAGATCCTGTCGGATCCGCTCGGATCGGACTTCTTCGACATCGTCGACAGCCTCGATGGCGACACCGCTGCCAAGACGCTGGAAGAGTGGCAGGAGGAGCGGCGCGCGGCGGATAAACCGTTGACGCTCTGATCCGGAAGTCGTTGCCTCAGCGCCACTTGGCCTGGGGCGACGAGTAGGTTTCGAAGCGGGAAAGAATCGTCGAGGGGTCATCGCTCACGATCAGCATGTCCCGGTAATGCGGCTTGAGGAATTCCCGATCCCGCATGGTGTCCATGAACGCCAGCAGCGGATCGTAGTAACCGGCTACGTTGTAGAACGCGCACGGCTTTTCGTGATATCCCAGTTGGGCCCAGGTCCAGGCTTCGAAGATTTCCTCCAGCGTGCCGGGCCCGCCGGGCATGGCGATAAACGCCTTCGCCAGTGAGTTCATGCGCCCCTTGCGCTCGTGCATGTCTTCCACGACGAAGAGTTCGGTTACGCCCTCGTGGGCCACCTCACGCTCCTTCAGCATCCGCGGGATGACACCAATGACCTCGCCGCCATGCTCCAGCACCGTGTCCGCCACCACACCCATGAGACCCACCTTGCCACCACCGTAGACCAGCGTATGCCCGCCTTCGGCGAGGGCGCGGCCCATGGCGCGGGCGCTCTGTTCATAGACTGGATCGTTACCGTGGCTGGAGCCACAAAAGACGGCCACCCGCATAGAGACACCCTTTCTGGAAGCGATAAAGCGACAGGAACAGACTGCCGACAAGTCCGGCAGGCAAAACGAGGAACAATGAAAGCAGATTGAGCCGGTCGAGACAACATGGTCCGGACCGGCTCAAGGGATACGACTCAGACTTCGGGGTTACGCAGGGCTTCGGCGGCCCCCAGCAGCCCGGTGTACGGCTCCATCACCACATGGACCGGCGTCGATTCCATCAACGGCCGCATGCGGCCCTTGTCCTCGAACGCTGCCTGGAAAGGGCTTTCCAGGAAAAAGTCGAGGAAGCGCGGCAAGATGCCGCCGCACAGGTAGACGCCACCCAGGCTACCCACCGTGAGCGCGGCATTGCCTGCGGTCCGGCCGAGGATCTCGCAGAAATGGCGGAGCGCGTGACGAGCCAGCGGGTCACCGTCGTTCACAGCGGCGTTGGAGATTTTCTCCGGCGCATCCATCGGCGCTGCAACGCCCTGGATTTCAGCGTGGGCCTGGTAGAGATTCAGCAGCCCCTGGCCGCAGAGGATCCGCTCCACAGAAACCCGTCCAAAGCGTTCCTTGAGAATCCGCAGGATGGCAATCTCGGTCTCGTCGGTGGGCGCGAAATCCACGTGACCGCCTTCGGTCATCAACGGAATCCAGCCATCGCGCAGCGGAACCAGCCCCGACACGCCGAGTCCGGTCCCCGGCCCGATGACCAGCCGCGCCCGCCGGGCATTGCCAGGCCCGCCACAGACGTGGACCAGCTGATCCTCCGGCACGTGGGGGACGCCCAGCGCCATGGCGGTGAAATCGTTGATCACCTTGAATGAGCGCAGACCGAACTGCTCGCGAATGTCCCGCAGGCCGAACCGCCAGTGGTTGTTGGTCATCCGCACCTGGGCGTCAGGATCATCGGCCGACGGCACCGGACCGGCAACCGCCAGACAGACGTCCTTGATGCGATCGATACCAACCTTTTCCATGTACGCCCGGATGGCCCCATCCAGGTTGTCGTAGTCGCCGCAGCGCAGGATTTCAATGGCGTGCGGACGGACATCCCCTTCCTGGGCCAGCGCAAAACGGGCGTTGGTCCCGCCGATGTCGCCGACCAGCTCTACCATGGATTGATCGGTCATGCGTCGTGACTCCAGAAGAAGCTGGCACCCTCCTCCGGCGTACCGGCAGAACGACGCATCCAGCCAAACAGCTCGCGGCCGTAGCCTTGATGCACGGCGCGGAGATCAATGCGGTCCGACTCCCGGGCCGCGAATTCGTCGTCGGAGACGTCGATATCCAGCCGCCCCTTGGTGGCGTCGACACAGATGATGTCGCCGTCGCGCACCTTGGACAGCGGACCTCCGTCAAGCGCCTCCGGATACACGTGAATGGCGGCCGGCACTTTGCCGGACGCACCGGACATACGGCCGTCAGTGACCAGCGCCACGTGATAGCCGCGATCCTGCAGGACACCCAGATACGGCGTCAGCTTGTGCAGCTCCGGCATTCCGTTCGCTTTTGGACCCTGGAAGCGAACGACGACGACGCAGTCCTTGTCCAGATCCCCGGCGTCGAACGCCTTGGCCAGCTCGTTCTGGTCATTGAGGACCACGGCCGGTGCGCGCACGATGTGGTGATCCGGCTTAACCGCAGACACCTTGATCACGCCGCGGCCGAGGTTGCCGTCGAGAACCCGCAGCCCCCCTTCCGGCGCAAACGGCTCGTCCGCGGAGCTGAGCACTTCCTTGTCGCTGCTTTCGGTGTTCGACGGCGACCACACCAGCTTGCCGTTATCCAGCGACGGCATCTGGGTGTAGCGCTCCAGACCATGGCCCACCACGGTTTCCACGTCGTTGTGCAGGTAGCCATGCTCCAGCAATTCGCGAATCAGGAACGGCGTGCCGCCCGCGTCGTGGAACGCGTTGATATCGGCCTGGCCGTTGGGGTAGATGCGGGTCATGGACGGTACGACCGACGACAGCTCGGCGTAGTCGTCCCAGTTGATGGTGATCCCCGCCGCCCGGGCAATCGCGATCCAGTGGATGGTGTGGTTGGTGGAACCGCCGGTAACCAGCAGCGCCACCAGGGCGTTGACAATGCTCTTCTCCGACACCATGTCCGCCAGGCCCAGCTTGCCGCCGTTTGGCTTGGACAGTTTCACCACCTGTTCCGTCGCGGCGGTGGTCAGGGCATCGCGCAAATCGGTATCGGGATGAATGAAGGCCGAGCCCGGCATGTGCAGCCCCATGACTTCCACCAGCAGCTGGTTGCTGTTGGCGGTGCCATAGAAGGTGCAGGTCCCGGCACTGTGATAGGACGCGCTTTCGGCTTCCAGCAATTCGTCCTTGCCCACTTTCCCTTCGGCGTACAGCTGACGGATGCGCTGCTTCTCTTTATTGGGCAGGCCGGACGGCATGGGGCCAGCCGGCACCAGCACGGTCGGCAGGTAGCCATAGCTCAGGGAGCCGATCAGCAGGCCCGGCACGATCTTGTCGCAGATACCCAGCAGGAGGGTGGCATCAAACATGTTGTGGCTCAGCGCCACCGCGGTGCTCATGGCGATCACATCACGGGAGAACAGACTCAGCTCCATGCCCGGCTGCCCCTGGGTGACACCGTCGCACATGGCAGGCGTACCGCCGGCGAACTGGGCGACTGAACCCATACCATGCGCCGCCTCGCGAATCACATCCGGGAAACGGTGGTAAGGCTGATGCGCCGACAGCATGTCGTTGTAGGCGGACACGATGGCGACGTTCGCCTTGTTCATCAGCTTGAGGGTGTCCTTGTCGGGCTGGCAACAGGCGGCAAAACCGTGCGCCAGGTTGCCACAGGAGAGCACACCTCGCTGCGGTGACTGCTCGCCGAGTTCCGCCATTCTCCGCAGGTAATCCTCGCGCCCTGCCCGGCTACGCTCGATTATCCGCTGGGTCACTTTCTCCACAATCGGATGCATGTCTCTCTCCTGATTCTTGTCGCGGCAACAGTTGCGGCGACCGGCCGTGATCACGGGAACACCACTCGGCCACAACTGTCCAATCATTGATCAAATTATCACATGACACGGCACTTATGGCCGTAATCCTACGTAATTATTTTGTCTTTTTCACGAATTAATCTACATACCCGGAATTAATTTTGTTATGTTTACTACATAGAATTGGTAATCCGACCTGAAAGACCTCTCCACAGGTCCATCAGGCCGCCGACCCGCACAACAATCACAGTCAGCGGAGGCCCGACATGACTACTCGCATCGCTATCAACGGTTTCGGACGCATCGGTCGCAACGTTCTGCGCGCCCTTTATGAAAATGACTACCGCAAGGACATGCAGGTTGTCGCCATCAACGATCTTGGCGACGCCGAAACCAATGCCCACCTGCTCAAGTATGACAGTGTACACGGCCGTTTCGGTGGCGAAGTCAGTCATGATTCCGAATCCCTGACGGTGAACGGCGACCGCATCGGCATCAGCGCCGAACGCGATCCGGCCAACCTGCCCTGGAAAGCCTTTGATGTGGACGTGGTGCTGGAGTGCACCGGTATTTTCACGTCTCGCAAAGCCGCCGCCGCTCACCTGGAAGCCGGCGCCCAATGCGTCATCATTTCTGCACCGTCCGGCGACGCCGACGCCACCATTGTCTACGGCGTCAATGACGACACCCTGACCGCCGAGCACCAGATCATCTCCAACGCGTCTTGCACCACCAACTGTCTGGCGCCGGTCGTGAAGGCGATTCACGATGGCGTGGGCATCGAAAGCGGCCTGATGACCACCATCCATTCCTACACCAACGACCAGAAGCTGAGCGATGTCTACCACAAGGACATCTATCGTGCCCGGTCGGCTACCCAGTCCATGATTCCGACCAAGACCGGCGCCGCTGCCGCGATCGGCAAGGTGCTCCCGGAACTGGACGGCAAACTGGATGGCCTCGCCGTGCGCGTACCGACCATCAATGTATCGCTGGTGGATCTGAGCTTTATCGCCGGACGCGACACGTCCGTGGAAGAGATCAACGAGTTTGTCCGCAAGGCTGCCGAACAGAACCCGATCCTCGGCTATAGTGAAGAGAAACTGGTCAGCGTCGATTACAACCATTCTTCACTTTCCAGCATTTTCGACGCCAATCATACCCGTGCCAATGGCCGTCACGTAAAAGTCATGGCCTGGTACGACAATGAATGGGGCTTCTCCAACCGGATGCTGGACAATACGCGTGCCCTGATGGCTGCGCACAAGAAGTAAGCGCCGCCGACCAGAACCACTGTTTCACTCACTCTGGGAGATCGCTTTTACCGAGCGATCTCCCGGTTAGCATCAGAGGACACGCTTTCAATGCTCAGGCGCACCAAGATTGTCGCCACGCTCGGCCCCGCCACGGACTCACCGGAATCACTGGCCGGTATCATCGCAGCCGGAGTCGACGTCACCCGTCTCAACTTCTCCCACGGCAGCGCCAATGACCACATTGAGCGCGCCCGCCTGGTCCGCGAAACGGCCAAGGCGCAGGGTCGCTTCGTTGCACTGCTCGCAGATTTGCAGGGCCCCAAGCTCCGTATCGCCCGTTTTGCGGAGAACAAGATCACCCTGCAGGCGGGCCAGACGTTCACTCTGGATGCCAGCATGGACAAGGAAGCCGGTGACAACGAACGCGTTGGCATCGACTACGAACAGCTCATCGACGACGTCAAGCCGGGCGATATCCTGGTTCTGGATGACGGCCGCATCGAGATGGAAGTTGAGGCTGTCGACAGCCACAGCATCACCTCCCGCGTGCTGATCGGCGGCCCCCTGTCCAACAACAAGGGGCTGAACAAGCGCGGTGGCGGCCTGTCGGCCGACGCGCTGACCGAGAAGGACAAGCAGGACATCAAGACGGCTGCGGAACTGAACGCCGACTACGTCGCCGTCTCGTTCGTACGTACGGCGGACGACATGCACACGGCCCGCGCCCTCTTGCGCGAAGCCGGCTCCGAAGCCGCGCTCGTGGCCAAGATCGAACGCGCCGAACTGGCCCACAATCCGGACCAGCTGGACGCCGTGATCGAAGCCTCCGACGCGGTCATGGTGGCCCGGGGCGATCTGGCCGTGGAGATCGGCGATGCGGAACTCGTGGGTGTCCAGAAGCACATCATCAACCGGGCCCGCAGCCTGGACCGCGTGGTGATCACCGCGACGCAGATGATGGAGTCGATGATCGACAACCCGATGCCAACCCGGGCGGAAGTCTCGGATGTGGCCAACGCCGTCATGGACTACACCGACGCCGTCATGCTGTCCGCCGAAACGGCCGTGGGCGACTACCCGAAAGAAGCAGTGGAAGCCATGGTGCGCATCTGTCTGGGCGCGGAAAAGCAGCCCTCGATGCACGTCTCCAAGCACCGCATCCACGAAAGCATGGAGCGAGTGGACGAGGCGATCGCCCTGTCGGCGATGTATGCCGCCAACCACCTCGAGGGTGTGGCCGCGATCATCTGCCTGACGGAAACCGGCGCGACCCCACTGCTGATGTCCCGTATCAAATCCAGCCTGCCGATCTTCGCCTTCTCCCGTCATCACAGCACCCAGCATCGTGTGGTGCTCTATCGTGGCGTACAGACGGTCCCGTTCGATTCCCAGATCATTCCGAACGAGGAAACCAACGCTCGCGCCGTGGAGGAACTGATCCAGCGCGGGGTGGTGCAGAAAGGCGATCTGGTCGTGGTTACCAAGGGCGATTACGTCAACGCCCAGGGCGGCACCAACACGATGAAAATCCTGCGCGTGGGGGACACGATCCAGTAACCCCCACCCCACTCTTTCCGACGAACTGCGTGGTGCTCCAACCGACGTAGACTTGGCAGGAGGGCTTACTCCCGTTAGCTCTCCTGCCCTTTTTCTCTCCCTCCGAATCCAATCTCAGTCCAACCCTTGCCTGATGGCGTCAGAATGAAGGGCACCTGGCGGCGCCTCAGAAGCTAAAAGTATCTGCTACATGCTCAAGTCTGCTGACAAATGTAGCCGACGCTTCAGCTTCGGAGCAGACCGAAGGGCTGCCAATGCAACCTACCACGAGCAAGGGGTCGGGCGGCCCACGCCGCCTCAGAAGCTAAAGCATCTGCTACACGCTCGGGGCAGCCTGCAACCATGTAGCCGGGCTTCAGCTTCGGAGCCGCCTGAAAGGCAGCCCCTAGGTTACACGCCGCACGTAGGCTGGAATGATGCCTGATTGCCCACAAAAAAGGGCGCCCGAAGGCGCCCAACCCAACTACTCTTTACAACCACCCAGTCACTTCAGCAGAGCCAGACTCTCCCGGGCGATTTCAGTCACTCGTTCCCAGTCACCGGCCTCGATCGCGTCTTTCGGTGTCAGCCAGCTACCGCCAACGGCAGCGACATTGCTCAGCGCCAGGTAATCCCTGGCCGTATCCTTACCAATACCGCCGGTGGGACAGAACACCACGTCCGGGAACGGGCCGGAGAAGGCTTTCAGGGCCGCCTTGCCACCGGACGCTTCCGCCGGGAAGAATTTGAAGTGACGGAAACCGCGCTGATAACCCATCATCATCTCGGAGAGGGTCGACACGCCCGGCAACAACGGCGCCTTGGCGGTAATCGCGTAATCCAGCAACGCCTCGGTCAGACCCGGCGTAATCACGAATTGCGCACCCGCTTCCTCAACCTGCTTGTATTGCTCAACCGTGGTCACGGTACCCGCGCCCACCCACACGTCGGGCAGCTCGGCGCGCAGCTCACGAATGGCATCCAGACCGTACGGCGTGCGCAAGGTAATCTCGAGGATGTTGATGCCACCGGCCACCAGCGCCTTGCCCAGCGGCAGCGCGTCCTCCGGCTTGTTAAGGGCAATCACCGGCACCAGCGGGCAGGCTGCCAGCAGCGCCTGAACCTGTTGCCGATGTGTTTCTGTCAATAATGAAGGCATTGCAGATCGTCTCTCTGTATACGGGGAATTCAGGGGCTCCAGAACAGATTGAGCCCCAGGCTGAGGAATAACCGGATCGGCATCTCGCGTACCGCGGCCATGTCGTCCATGGCGGCGCGCAGCGTGTCCATCTTGTCCTCGCCTTTCAGATGAAGGGCAATCCAGCCCGCATTCTCCAGGGCCCTGCGGGTCAGCGACAGGCGCGCCTGGGGCTGGGAGGCCGGATGCAACGCCATACAACGGTCTGGCTGACTGACATCCAGCGCCCGATCAATTTCAGGCGCATCCGGGAACAGGGAAGCCGTGTGGCCATCGTTCCCCATGCCCAGCACCAGCACATCCAGTGGCCAGGCCAGTTCGGACAGGGCCTGCTCGGCCAGCGGCTGACCCGCATTGGCGCTTTCATGCGCCTGCTTCATGCCGATAAAGCGGGCCTTGGCAGCGGCGCCCTGCAGGAAATGCTCATGCAGCAAGCGCTCATTGCTGTCGCTGGATTCGAACGGCACCCACCGCTCGTCGGCCAGGGTGACGTCCACCCGCGACCAATCCAGCGGCTTATCCCGCAGCCTTTCAAAAAACGGCTTGGGCGTACTGCCGCCAGACAAGGCTATGCTGGCCCGGTCACGACTCGCCAGCGCCTGTTCGAGCCGTTCGGCTACCGCATCTGCCAGCTTGCCCGCCACCTCTTCGGCACTCTCTCCAAGGACGGGATTCACAGTGGACGGCCAATCGATATCAGGCATCTTCATACCAGCTCCTGCCATCACGGGTGATCAGGGCAATGGAAGCGACCGGCCCCCAGGTTCCAGCCGCGTAGCGCTTGGGCGGCGACGCGTGCTCTTCCCAGTTGGAGATGACCTGGTCCACCCAGCGCCACGCGTACTCCACTTCATCCCGGCGCACGAAGAGGTACTGGTTCCCCTTCATGGTTTCCCACAGCAGCCGCTCGTAGGCGTCGGGGATGCGGGCCTGCTTGAAGGTTTCGGAGAACGTCAGCTCCAGCGGGCCCTGGCGCAGGCGCATGCCTTTGTCCAGACCCTGATCCTTGGTCAGGATCTGCAGCGACATCCCTTCATCCGGCTGAAGGCGGATAATGAGCTTGTTGTTGGCCAAGTGCTTCTGGTCCGGATCAAAGATGTAATGCGGTGCCGGCTTGAAGTGGATGATGATCTGCGACAGCTTCTCCGGCATCCGCTTGCCCGTACGGATATAGAACGGGACACCGGACCAGCGCCAGTTCGAGATCTCCGCCTTCAGGGCGACAAAGGTTTCGGTGGTGCTGCCCCGTACGGCATCCTCTTCTTCAAGGTAACCCGGCACCGGTTTGCCCGCCGCCGTACCGGCCGTGTACTGGCCGCGGACCAGGTGGGTTTCAACCAGATCCGGCGTAATCGGACGCAGCGCCTTGAGCACTTTGACCTTCTCGTCCCGGATACTGTCCGCAGACAGGTCCGACGGCGGGTCCATGGCGATCAGGCACAGCAGTTGAAGCAGGTGGTTCTGGATCATGTCCCGCATCTGGCCGGCCTGATCGAAATAGCCCCAGCGGCCTTCGATGCCGACACTTTCCGCCACGGTGATTTCGACGTGGGAAATGTGGTCCTGGTTCCACTGCGAGGCGAACAGATTGTTCGCAAAGCGCAGGGCGATCAGGTTCTGGACGGTTTCCTTACCCAGGTAATGGTCGATCCGGAACAGCTGGTTTTCGTTGAAGACTTCGGCCAGTTGATCGTTGATCTCATAGGACGACTCCAGGTCGTGACCGATCGGCTTTTCGACGACCACGCGGGTGGCGGCGTCGATGCAGTCGGTCTCCCTCAGGTTGCGGGCAATCATCCCGTACAGGGCCGGCGGTGTGGCCATATAGACAATCAGTGCCCCGCCACCGGATTCACGCCACTGACGCAGGCCGACGTAATCATCGGTGGTGCCGAAATCCAGCTTGAGATAGTCGATGCGCGAGAGAATGCGAGTCATAACCTTCTCGTCCATCTCGGCCGGCTTCACGTGCTCCTTGAGCTTGGCACGCAGCTGCTCACGGGCGCCATCGGTGTCCAGATCCTGCCGCGCCAGGGCGAGAATGCGTGTCTTGGGCGCCAGCAGACCGGCCGCTTCCAGTTGGTAGAGCGCAGGAAACAGTTTACGCTGCGCCAAATCCCCCAGCGCGCCGAACATGATCAGGTCACACTGGTTCTCGTTTTTCCGGCTCATTCTTGTGACAGTCCTTCAACCTGGTTTCTGAGGGATTCCGCGGCTGATTCATCGCAGACGACACCGTTACTTTCAGACGGTAGCGCTGCTCGGGCGCCGCTATGTAGTAATTTTGACAAAATAATCGCATTAAAAAGGACGGATTCCAAGATTTTTTCGGATCTTTTGACTACTTTACTACACATGAGACCGGTTAAAACCGGTATAATTCGCGCCCTTAACGGTCGCAAAGGCCCGGGACAGACTCCGTCTGTCGGGGCAAGAGAGCAACGACCGGCGCAGCTCATGCTGAGCCAGCGATCAGCGGTTCGGAATGGCACGCACGATGAATGGCAACGCAGTACCGCGGAGCATCGTCGATTAATAACGCACTTTCAGTGAAGCAGAGTGATAGCGGGATAGCCAAACATGACGACAACAAACGAGACAGCCACGCCCAATCTGCTGGAACAGATCCAGGGCAAACTGGACACCCTGAACAAGTCCGAGCGCAAGGTCGCCGAAGCCATCCTGCGTGACCCCACCGCCGCCACTCGCTACAGCATTGCCGCCCTGGCCCGGGCCGCAGACGTCAGCGAACCGACCGTGAACCGGTTCTGCCGCGGCTTTTCCACGTCCGGCTTCCCGGATTTCAAGATTCAGCTGGCCCAGAGCATCGCAACCGGAACCCCGTACGTCAGTCAGAACGTGCGGCCGGACGATGACGTCGCCACCTTCTCCGACAAGATCGTGCTGAGCACCATCGCCAGCCTCGACAAGGCTCGCCAGGTGCTGAACCCGGTCGCCCTGGGTGCCGCCATCGATTACCTGATCCAGGCCAAGCAGATCAACTTTTTCGGCATGGGCGGCTCGGCCCCCGTTGCCCTGGATGCGCAGCACAAGTTTTTCCGCTTCAATATTCCGGTCATCGCCTATGACGATGCACTGATGCAGCGAATGGTCGCCGCCGGCAGCCATACCGGGGACGTGATCGTGGTGATTTCCTATACCGGCCGCACCCGGGAGCTGGTCGATATTGCCGAAGCGGCCCGCAGCAACGGGGCCACCGTCATCGGCATCACGGCGCCTGACTCTCCTCTGTCCCGAGCCTGCACGGTAGCACTGGAAGTCACGGCCCCGGAGGATACGGAGGTCTATATGCCCATGACCTCGCGCATCATCCACCTGATGATCATCGACATCCTGGCCACCGGCGTGACCCTCAAACGCGGTGCCGACTTCCAGAGCCACCTGAAGAAGATCAAGGACAGCCTCAAGCCGACGCGCTTCAGCGCCGAGTAAGCAGCCCGAAAGCGGCGGCCGGCCCGGTCGCCGCTGCCCCATCCAACGCTACGCCCCTCCTCCCCCCTGACACTCCCCCCCTAATTCTCCGCCCCCGGATGATGCGGCACCGTTGTGCATTACGGAGTATGAATACGGGTTTCCCGATATATGGGCCGGAAGCCGACCAAGCGTGCCTTACCGCGCGCTTCAGGCGGGTTCCGTTGCCTGGCCTGTCGGCCGCTGACCCGGCCGTCACCCCGGTGACGGGACCCTGGCGCTCAAACAAGACAAAAATGCACAGGATACAAATGATGCAAAACAACAACAGAGCAATCTTCAGACTGACTCCGATTGCCGCAGCCATCGCATCCGCTGCGCTGGCCACACCCGCTGCCGCTGTCGACTTCACTGGGTATGCCCGCGCAGGCGCTTCCACCAATCTCCAGAGCGGCGGCGAGCAAACCTGTTTCGGTAGCGGCGCAGCCGGGCACTATGTGGGTCGTCTGGCCGATGAGTGCGACACCTACGCCGAAATCGGGCTGGGTGACGAACTCTACAACGAAGACGGCAAAACCTTCCGTTTTGATTCCATGGTGTCTTACGGCGCCGACAATCAGGGCAACGACTTCCAAAGCTATAGCTACAATGAATCCGGCGGCGGCTATGACGGCGGTAACACTTCACTCCGCCAGCTGTATATCTCCGGCAACAACGTGATCGAGTCGCTGCCTGGCGCGACTCTGTGGGCGGGTAAACGCTACTACCAGCGCCACGACGTCCATCATCTGGACTTCTATTACCTGAACGACTCCGGTTACGGCGGTGGTGTCGAGAACATCCAGGCCGGTGCCGGCAAGCTGTCCCTGGCGTTCATCAACCACGACAACCCGGACGGCGACGAATTCGTCCAGAACAACAAGCTGGATGTACGATACGCATTCCCGGTTGGTTCCAGCACCCTCATGCTGGCAGGCATCTACGGCATGGCCGACCTGACCGACCAGCAGGAAGACGCTGGCTTCAACGACGAGAACGGTTATTTCCTGACCGCGGAACTCTCCACCGGCATCATGGGTGGGTTCAACAAGTTCGTCCTGCAGTATGGCGCCGATTCCATGGGCTTCGCGGCCTTTGAAGCCGGCGGTGGTGGCCGTGTCGACAACGAAAATGATTCGAACGGAAGCTACATGGACAGCAGCTGGCGCATCCTGGATCACGGTGTGATTACCCTGGGCGGCAACTGGGAAATGGGCTACTCCGCCCTCTATCAGCAAGGCTCCGCGTCCAACAGCAATCAGGACGATGCCGAGCGCACCAGCATTGTCATCCGTCCGACCTACAAGTGGTCACCGGTTCTGAGCACGGCGGTTGAAGTCGGTTACGACGACGCCCAGTTCATCGGTGAGGACGAGTCCTCCAACCTGCAGAAGGTCGCCATTGCCCAGCAGTGGTCCGCCGGTGGCAACTACTGGGCCCGCCCGGTGATCCGTGCCTACGCCGCCACCTTCTTCGGTGACCGCGCCGAAGCAGCCCGTGCTGGCGAGGGCGTTGACGGTGACATCCAACTGGGCGTCCAGATGGAAGCCTGGTGGTAACACCGGCCTGACACCCGGCCGGCCCTTCCTTCCCGGCCGGGAACTCGGTAGCCGAAAAACCTCCGCACCTTCGGGTTCGGAGGTTTTTTCTTGCCCTCCACCCCCGTTACGCCCCGCCTTCTACGCCGCAATGAATCGTCCTCCAGAGGATGTGGAGAGACACTACAACCGGCGACCATTTCCTTGCGCAGTACCAAAAACAACAACCGTACAAGGAATGCTTCTCATGAATCAGCGCAAAACCCTTCCGCTGGTCCTGGCCTTCGCCCTTGCGGCGGGTCTGACCGGCTGCAAGACCGATCAGGGCAATGACGGGTCGTCCGACGGCGACACCACCGAGCCCCTGATCGACCCCGGTGCCAACGAGGCAGTGCTCTACTACAAACGACCCGACGCCACCTACGACGGCTGGGGACTGCATCTGTGGAACACCGACAGCTGCTCCGGCGTTGCAAACCCGACCGAGTGGACCAGCGCTCATGTCGCGGATGGTGTCAGCGACACTTACGGCGCCTACTACCTGATCGACCTGACCGACGAGGCCGGGTGCATCAACTTCATCATGCACAACGGGGACAGCAAGGACCTTGGTGGCAACGACATGATCTGGCATCTGGACGAGCTGGGCCGCCGGGTATTTACCCTCAGCGGCTCCGGTGAGATCTACACCAGCCCGGTCAGCAGCGACATCACCATCGACGGCGCCAGTGCCCACTGGGTCGATCGGCAAACCCTGGTCTGGGACGATGCCGGGAACGCCGCCCGGGTCGAGTTGCGTTACGACACCAATGCCGGTATCCACGTCAGCGACGGCGCACTCGTTGGCGGGCAGTCGGTCGAACTCACCGCCGGCACGCTATCCAGCGATGCAGCGGAGGCCTTTCCCCACCTGGCCGATTGGCCGGCCTATTCGGTGCCCCTGGACGCCGACTCTCGCACAGCAGCGTTAAGGGGCCAGCTGGTCGCGGCGGCCTACAACAGCAATGACGAGCTGATGAGCGCCACGAAGGTGCAGATTCCCGGTGTACTGGATGACCTGTATCGCTACGACGGACCGCTCGGGGCCACCGTCACCGGCAGCGGAGTCACGTTCCGGGTCTGGGCTCCGACCGCCCAATCCGTGCGCCTGCACGTCTTCGACAACGCGAAAACCGTGCTCACCGGCTACCCCGTCGATATGACAAAGGACGACGCTCACCCCGGTGTCTGGGAATACTCCGGACCACTCTCGCTGGACCGCCAGTATTACCAGTATGAGGTCACGGCCTATCATCCGGAGACCGGCAACGTCGAAGACGCCTTTGCCACGGACCCTTACGCCCTGAGTCTCTCCACCAATGGCCAGTACGCGCAGGTAGTGGACCTGGACGACGCCGACCTCAAACCCAGCGGCTGGGACAGTCTGACCCCGCCCGCCGTCGACCAACCGGAAGACGTTGTGGTGTACGAAACACACATCCGCGATTTCAGCGCCGGCGACAGTTCGGTACCGGCGGACGATCGTGGTAAGTACGCCGCCTTCAGCGACAGCGGCGGTGCCGGCGTGCAGCACCTGCAGCAACTCGCCGCGGCTGGTGTCACCCACATTCATCTGCTGCCCACGTTCGACTTTGCCACGGTCAATGAAGATCCGTCGCAGGTGGTCGATATCGACGACGATTTCAGTCGCCTGTGTGACCTGTCCGACGCCGCGGCGACCGAGTGGGCGGACCAATGCAGTGCCGGCAGCATCCGCTCAGTGCTTGAATCCTTCGACCCGACCACCGGCAATGCCCAGTCTCTCTATGACACCCTGCGCGGGCTGGACAGCTTCAACTGGGGCTACGATCCGGCGCACTACACCGTGCCGGAAGGCAGCTACGCCTCAGACGCCGAAGGCGTGCCCCGCATCCTGGAATTCCGTCAGATGGTCAAGGCATTGACCGACATGGGTTTCAACGTGGTGATGGACGTGGTCTACAACCACACCAACGCCTCGGGCATGGCCGATAAGTCGGTACTCGATAAACTGGTGCCCGGCTATTACCACCGCCTGGATCCGCAGACCGGCGCCGTGGAACAGTCCTCCTGCTGCGAAAACACCGCGTCTGAACACGCGATGATGGAAAAGCTGATGACCGACTCCCTGGTCACCTGGGCCGACGCCTATGACATCTCGGGCTTCCGCTTCGACCTGATGGGCCATCACATGCTGCGCAACATGACGCACGCGTTGGCAGCCGTTCAAGCCGTCGACCCGGACACCTATTTCTACGGTGAGGGGTGGAACTTTGGCGAAGTGGCCGACAATGCCCGCGGCGTGAACGCGATCCAGGCTAACCTCGGCGGTTCCGGCATCGGCTCCTTCAACGATCGCCTGCGGGATGCCGTGCGAGGCGGCGGTCCGTTCGACGGGGGCGATGCCCTGCGTCAGAACCAGGGGTTCGCCAACGGCCTGTACACCCTGCCCAACGAGATGAACAGCGGTTCCGACGACGAGAAGCAGACCCTGCTCTCGACCCTCGACTGGATCCGTGTGGGCATTACCGGTGGTCTCAAGGACTTCAGCTTCGAGACGGCGTCCGGCGACGTCCGCACCGGCGCGGACATCGACTATAACGGTCAGGCAGCCGGCTACACCGAGGATCCACAGGAACTGGTGAACTACGTGTCCAAGCACGACAACCAGACGCTTTGGGACAACAACCAGTACAAGATCGCCACCTCGGTCTCCAGTCACGACCGCGCCAGCATGCAGGTGATTGGCCTGGCGGTGCCGCTGCTGAGTCAGGGCATTCCCTTCATGCAGATGGGCGCGGATATCCTGCGCTCCAAATCCATGCAACGGGACAGCTACGACTCGGGCGACTGGTTCAATGCGGTGGACTTCAGCTACCAGGACACGGCCTGGAATCGCGGTTTGCCCCGGGAGGACAAGGACGGCGACAACTGGGACCTGATCGGTGACATCATCGCCAATCCCAACGCCGAACCCACGCAGGCGGACATTGCCTACGCCCGTGACGCCGTGGCCGACCTGCTGCGTATCCGGCGGGATTCACCGCTGTTCCATCTAACCACCGGCGCCGACATCAAGCAGCGCCTGTCGTTCCACAACACCGGGCCGGACCAGATTCCCGGCCTGCTGGCATTCAGTCTGGACGACGGCACTGGCGCGGGCACCGATCTGGACAGCGCACGGGACGCACTGATGGTCATCATCAATGCTTCGCCCGATGCACAGACCCTGTCCACTTCTCTGTCCGGCTTTTCGCTGCACACCGAACTCAATGGCGATGTCGCAGCCACCTTCTCGGGCGGCGACTTCAACGTGCCGGCCCTGTCGGTCGCCGTCTTCGAGCAGGTCCAGTCCGGCGCCCAGGGTACCGGCGTCCCTGTCAACTGATCGCCTTCCCATCCATACTGCGCAGACACAAAAAAGGCAGGGCCTCGGCCCTGCCTTTTTCATGGTTTGAAGCCTACCCGAATCAGGGGCGTTCCACCTCGGCACTGTCACGCAGTGACTGCACATAGGCGGCGTATTCACGCTGGCCACGCTGGTTGTTCAGGTACTGGGTCAGGGCCTTGATCTGGTCCTCCTTGCCCTCGACCTTGCCGTCGGTAACCTTGTTCAATGCGATGACCACGGCACGCTGGGCACCGTTCACCCAGTCGTAGGTGCTGCTGTCATCACTGGCCGGGCGCGGCATGCTGAAGGCGGACCGGATCACGTCAAACTCAACGTCGCCGGCATTACGGCTGACCGCATCGTGGCTTTGCCATTCACCGTTCACTGCAGCGGCTACGTCACCGGGCGCATCGCCCTGCTTAAGACGCTCAACCAACGCCTTGCTCTTGTCGGCCAGGGCTTCGCTGATCCGTTTGGCGCGCAGCTGATCGTGGATACGATCCTTGACCGCATCCAGCGACAGCTGCTCTTCCGGATGGTGCTTACGCACATGTGCGACCACCGACGTACTCTTGTCCACGTCGATGACTTCGGTGTTGAACTCGCCGCTGAGTACGTCGTCGCTGAACAGCTGGCGCAGCAGGCCTTCGTGATCGAACGGTGCCTTGTTGCCCTTACGCTTCACATCGTCGCGAGTCTGGATGGTCAGGTTCAGGTCCTTGGCCGGACCTTCCAGGCTGGGATCGGAATAGGAAATGTCCGCCAGTTTGGTCCGAATTTCGGAGAAGGTCTTACCCGCTTTCTGGCGAGCCAGTTCCTGGCGCAGGTCGTCCTTCATCTCATCAAACGAGGGCGCTTCCGTCTTCCGGACGCCGGTCAGCTTGATGATGTGGTAACCGTACTGGGTCTTGACCGGATCGGAGATCTCGCCGTCTTTCAGGCTGAACAGCGCTTTCTCGAACGCGCTGTCGTAGACGCCTTTGCCGGCGTATCCCAGATCGCCGCCCTGCTGGGCGGATGCCGGATCCGCCGAGTATTCCTTGGCCAGCTTGGCGAAGTCGGCTCCGTCGGCCAGCTTCTTCTCGACTTCCTGCGCCGTTTTCTGGGCGTCATCCCCATCCTCGATCAGGATGTGGGAGGCCCGGCGCTGCTCTTCGCCACCGAGGTCCTGCTTGCGCTGCTCATAGAGATCGCGCACCGCGTCCTCGCTGATGTCTTCCTGCTTGGCCAGGTCATCAATGGACAGGGTGATGTAGGACACATCGACGCTTTCCGGCTGAACAAAATCCGCCTTGTGCTCGTCGTAATACGTGGCGATATCGTAGTCGCTGATCTTGACGTCATCCGCGACGGCCGACGCCGGAATGCGCAGGGTCTGGAAGGTCCGGGTCTGAGACTGGATACGCAGGATGTCCTTCGCGGTCTGGGTATTGACGATGGCACTCTGGGAGATGCCGGCACGGATCTGGTTGATCGCAAACTGCCGACGCAGCGCCTGGCGGAATTCCGCGACGCCCATGCCCATGTTGCGCACCGCCGCCACGAAGGCGTTACGATTGAACTCGCCATCGACCTGGAACTGCGGCATGGAGGTGATCAGGCTGTCGACATCCTGCTCGGACAGGGCCAGACCCTGATCCTCCGCATCCTGGGTCAGCACGGTGCGCTGGATCAATCCTTCCAGGACCTGCTGGCGGATCTGGTCCTCGTTGATCAGTGACGGATCGGGATTATCCATCTGGGCCAGCTGCTGCTGACGCTGCATTTGCACGGTGCGGGTAAATTCTCGTTCGGTGATGTCCTTGCCATTGACGGTGGCGACTTCGGGCTCCCCCGAAAATCCGCCAATGATGGCGCGCACGCCAAACATGGACAGACCGATTACCAGCAGCACGATGATGACCTTGGCAATCGTGCTCTGGGCATTGTTCCGGATATCTTGAAGCATGTTCCTCCCAGACGTCAGCTCGGACCGGCAGCCTCGGTGTGACTATCGATGTTACTACCGGGTGTCCGCGTCAGGCCTCGTTCTTGTGTTCGTCGGGGTACCAGCGGCTGCCATGGACTCATGAAAGAGGCTGACGTGAGCAGCACACTGAACGTAAAAAGGCGCACCCGACAAGGGATGCGCCTCGAAATCTGTGGGGCAGTTATTCAGTAGATTTCAGCATGATCAGGTATGTTGGACTTACCGGGACCGGATGCCTTGAAGAAACTACCCCGGCAATGCCACCAGGACATTGCCGCTTAAGCCACTTCTTACTTGACGGCGTCTTTCAGGGCTTTGCCAGCCTTGAAGCCAGGAACCTTGGAGGCCGGGATCTTGATCTCGGCGCCGGTCTGCGGGTTACGACCAGTGCGAGCAGCGCGCTCCTTGACAGAGAAGGTACCAAAGCCGATCAGAGTGACTTGATCGCCTTTTTTCAGAGCGTCAGTGATGGAGTTAACCATGGCATCCAGGGCACGTCCTGCACCGGCCTTGGAAATGTCAGCTGACTCTGCGATTGCATCGATAAGTTCGGACTTGTTCACACTAAACCCCTTCGATTTCAGGTTGAAGATGTTATAGGTTGGTTTGTTTTTTTCGGAGCTTCCCGACTATCGCACAAGCGGTCGGAGAATTCCATTCTTCGGTTTTCTTATTCCTTTCGGTCATCGGGTGTCGATCGGAATACTTGCAAAAACCCCGGGAGCCCTTGGTACAGGCTGCTTCAGGACGAAACAGTTATACCAACGGGCTCTCAGGGCTGTCAACAACGGCCTCGCCGTTTAATGTGTATTTATGCGTTCGCCGGATTCGCCTTCCTCATCCCGCGATTTGGCCGGTGTCGCCTTGTCGGACAGGTCGCCGGCATCCGGCGTCGGCTGATAGGCCAGCGCCACATCCAGGACCTGATCGATCCAGGTCACCGGACGGATATCCAGAGACTCCTTGATGTTCTCGGGTATCTCTTTGAGATCCCGAACATTTTCCTCAGGGATAATGACCGTCTTGATGCCGCCGCGGTGCGCCGCAAGCAGCTTTTCCTTGAGTCCGCCGATGGCCAGCACGCGACCACGCAGGGTGATCTCACCGGTCATGGCGACGTCCGCCCGCACCGGAATGCCAGTCAAGGCAGAGACCAGGCCAGTGCACATGCCGATACCGGCACTGGGGCCATCTTTCGGTGTGGCGCCCTCAGGAACGTGGATGTGCAGGTCGTGATGCTCGTAGAAATCATCCTTGATGCCGAGGCCAGCTGCTCGGCTGCGGACAACGGTCAGGGCCGCCTGAATCGACTCCTGCATGACGTCGCCCAGCGACCCGGTCTTGACCACCTTGCCCTTACCTTTGGTCAGGGCACATTCGATGGTCAGCAGTTCGCCGCCCACCTGGGTCCAGGCCAGACCGGTCACCTGACCCACCTGGTTGGATTCTTCCGCCAGGCCGTACTTGAACCTGCGTACACCGGAATAGTGCTCAAGCAGTTCGGGCGTCAGCTCGACCGTTTCGGTGTTGCCGGCTTCCACGTGCTCGCGCACCACCTTGCGGCAGATCTTCGCGATCTCACGCTCCAGACTCCGCACACCCGCCTCGCGCGTGTAATAGCGGATCAGGTCGCGCAGGGTGTCATCGGAGACGTCCAGTTCGTTCTTGCGCAGACCATTGGCCTTGAGCTGCTTGGGCAGCAGGTGCTGCCGCGCAATGTTGACCTTCTCATCTTCGGTGTAACCCGGGATGCGGATGATCTCCATCCGGTCCAGCAGGGCCGGCGGAATGTCCATGGAGTTGGACGTGCAGACGAACATTACGTCCGACAGGTCGTAATCCACTTCCAGGTAATGATCGTTGAAGGTGTGGTTCTGCTCGGGATCCAGCACTTCCAGCAGCGCCGAAGCCGGATCGCCACGATGGTCCATGCCCATCTTGTCGATCTCGTCGAACAGGAACAGCGGGTTTTTCACCCCGACCTTCGACAGCTTCTGCAACAGCTTGCCCGGCAGCGCGCCGATATAGGTTTTACGGTGACCGCGGATCTCCGCCTCGTCACGCACGCCACCCAGCGCCATCCGCGTGTATTTGCGGTTGGTCGCCCGGGCGATGGACTGGCCCAGCGACGTTTTACCCACGCCCGGAGGACCGACCAGGCACAGCACGGGCCCCTTGATTTTCTTCACCCGGTTCTGGACCGCCAGGTATTCCAGGATCCGCTTCTTGACCTCATCCAGGCCGTAGTGATCCTGGTCCAGGATGTCGCGCGCTTTTTCCAGGTCGTGACGCACGCGGCTGCGCTTCTTCCAGGGGATCGCCAGCATCCAGTCGATGTAGCCCCGCACAACGGTGGCTTCCGCCGACATGGGCGACATCATCTTGAGCTTGTTGAGTTCCGCTTCGGTTTTCTTGCGGGCTTCTTCCGGCAGGCCGGCTTCCTCAAGCTTCTGCTCCAGCTCTTCGAAGTCGCCGCCGCCCTCACCGAGCTGCCCCATCTCTTTCTGGATGGCCTTCATCTGCTCGTTGAGGTAGTACTCCCGCTGGCTGCGCTCCATCTGCTTCTTGACGCGACCGCGGATCCGCTTCTCGACCTCGATCAGATCGATTTCGCCGTCCAGGCGACCCAGCAGCAGTTCAACGCGCTGACGCACGTCCAGGGTTTCCAGCAGCTCCTGCTTCTCGTGGATCTTGAGCTCCAGGTGAGCGGCCATGGTATCCGCCAGGCGCTCCAGATCGTCGATGCCGGTCAGGGAGTTGGTGACCTCCGACGGCACTTTCTTGGACAGCTTGACGTACTTCTCAAACTCCTCGGACAGCGTCTTGACCAGAACGGACTCTTCACGCTCCGGCAGGGTGTCTTCTTCCAGTAGCGCGCCTCGCGCGGTCAGGAAATCACCTTCCTCGATGGACTCCAGCCGAGCCCGGGCATTGCCCTCGACCAGGACCTTGACGGTGCCATCCGGCAGCTTCAGCATCTGCAGGACCGTGGCCAGGGTACCCATGTTGTAGACGTCTTCCGCGCCCGGGTCGTCTGTACCCGCATCCCGCTGGGCCACCAGCAGGATTTCCTTGCTCCCCTCCATGGCAGCTTCCAGGGCCTGGATGGATTTTTCCCGGCCAACGAAGAGCGGCACGACCATGTGTGGAAAGACCACCACGTCCCGCAGCGGAAGCATTGGATAATCGTTCATGGGGGTTTCAGGTAGTGATGTCATAGAGAATCCTCTGACTGACGCGTCTTGAAACACGTGGCATACGGACAGGTGCAAGCGTCAACGCCCTGCCCGACTTGGAATCGGATTGCCGGCCGACCCGCCTTGTTTCCATGATGCCATAGAAAGAAGGCCGTCAGCTTCCATTGAATTAATGATTGGGGGCTTTTTCCGCGATTACAATGGCCGACTGCGCCGGTTTTGGCCCGGAGCGGTTTTTCTGTCGCGGAAACAGAAAAAGGGGCGCAAGCGCCCCTTTTCTGGATCACGTTTAAGGCGAACCGTCAGTCTTCCGGCACCGCTTTCGCATGATCGTTATTGGCGTAGATCTTGAAAGGCTCGGAGTCACCGCTGATCACGCTCTCGTCGATCACCACCTTGCAGACATCGTGCTCAGACGGGATCTGGTACATGGTGTCCAGCAATGTCGCCTCGAGGATCGAACGCAGACCACGTGCACCCGTCTTGCGTTCCATGGCCTTGCGGGCTACGGCGCGCAGCGCGTCTTCGCGGAAGTCGAGCTCGACGTCTTCCATATCGAAGAGCTTCTGGTACTGCTTGGTCAACGCGTTCTTCGGCTCGGTGAGGATCTGGACCAGGGCGTCTTCATCCAGCTCCGTCAGCGTGGCCACTACCGGCAGACGACCGACGAACTCGGGAATCAGACCGTATTTGACCAGATCTTCGGTTTCCACATCCTTGATGATGTCGCCGGTGCTCTTGCGGTCGTCCTCGCTGACCACCGACGCGGAGAAACCGATGCTGCTGCGTTCGGAGCGTTCACGAATCACTTTGTCCAAACCGGCAAACGCACCGCCACAGATGAACAGGATGTTGCCGGTATCCACTTGCAGGAACTCCTGCTGCGGATGCTTGCGACCGCCCTGGGGTGGCACGGAAGCCACCGTACCTTCAATCAGTTTCAGCAGCGCCTGCTGGACACCCTCACCGGAGACATCACGGGTGATGGACGGATTGTCCGATTTGCGCGAAATCTTGTCGATTTCATCGATGTAGACGATGCCACGCTGGGCCTTGTCTACATCGTAATCGCACTTCTGCAGCAGCTTCTGGATGATGTTCTCGACATCCTCACCGACATAGCCCGCTTCGGTCAGCGTGGTGGCATCGGCGATGGTAAACGGAACATTCAGCATGCGCGCCAGGGTTTCCGCCAACAGGGTCTTACCACTGCCGGTCGGGCCGATCAGCAGGATGTTACTCTTGCCGAGTTCGACTTCCGACGCCTTGCCCTCGCCGTAGCGAAGACGCTTGTAGTGGTTGTACACCGCTACAGACAACACGATCTTGGCACGGTCCTGGCCAATGACATACTGATCCAGTGTGTCGCGGATTTCGGCGGGACTGGGCAGGCGGTCGCTCTGTTCTTCCTGTGCGTTCTCCTGGATTTCTTCCCGGATGATGTCATTGCACAGGTCGACACACTCGTCGCAGATGAAAACCGAGGGCCCTGCAATGAGCTTGCGGACTTCATGCTGGCTCTTTCCGCAAAACGAGCAGTAGAGCAACTTGCCGTTATCGTCGCCCCTGCCGTTTCTGTCATCTGCCATTGAAATACCTCTGTCTTGGCTTTCGTGTTCACTGTCGGCTCGGAACTCTGCATTCCGCTACCAACTTACGCCCGCGAGACGTCATGCGATCACGGTAGTACGTTTCTGATTGCTACTGGATTCGGCGCCTGCTGGCCAGTCCGGACAGCGCTGCCGGCCGGACCTGCCGTGGTTTCAAACCACCGAATCAGTATTATTTATTCGACACGCGTTTATCAAGTACGGCGTCGATCAGACCATAGTCTTTCGCCTGCTGCGGATCCATGAAGTTATCACGGTCCGTGTCGCGGGCGATGGTTTCCAGATCCTGCCCCGTGTGATGAGCCAACAGCCGGTTCAGGGTCTCGCGAATCTTGAGAATCTCACGGGTGTGGATCTCGATATCCGTCGCCTGGCCCTGATAGCCCCCCAGCGGCTGGTGAATCATGACCCGGGAGTTGGGCAGACAGGCTCGCTTGCCTTCAGCGCCGCCCGCCAGCAGGAAGGCACCCATGCTGGCCGCCTGGCCGACACAGAGTGTCGCCACATCCGGCTTGATAAACTGCATGGTGTCATAGATGGACATGCCAGCCGTGACGGAACCGCCCGGGCTGTTGATGTACAGGTGCACATCCTTGTCGGGGTTTTCGGATTCCAGGAACAGCAATTGCGCGACAATCAGGTTCGCCATGTGGTCCTCGACCGGACCCACCATGAAGATGACACGCTCCTTGAGCAGCCGGGAATAAATGTCGAAAGAGCGCTCACCACGGGCAGTCTGCTCAATGACAATCGGGACAAGACCGGAATTGGTCACCATGGTCGGGCCGTTATACGGTTGTTGCGTCATGATGTGCCTGAACTCCTTAGCTAAATGAACGATCCAGCGGATGATATGGGGATCACCCTACCGGAAGTCAACTGAGCGCGCCTTGATTTGGCCTCAGCATGCCTTTCGAAGATCCGGGACGGTGCTGTCCTGTCGCCCCGACAATTGACCGCCCCAGATAAAAACAGCCGGAAATTCCGGCTGTTCCGTAATGCAGCGTAGCGGTTCCGGGGCGCGATGTCCGCCCCGAAACGGTCGCTTTTCGAAACGAAGCGTTAACCCTGCTGCGGTTGGCCAGCAGCAACGGCTTCTTCGTACTTCATCTTCTTCTCTTTCACCTTGGCCTGGGCCAGCACATGGTCAACAACCGCGTCTTCCAGTACCACAGACTCGATCTGTGCCTTCTGCTGCGGGTTGCTGTTGTAGTGCGCGATCACCTCATCCGGTGATTCGTAAGTGGATGCGATCTCCTGGATCTTCTCGTCGATTTTGTCGGCATCGGCTTTGATGTCGTTCTGACGAATCAGTTCCTGGAACAGCAGGCCGGTCTTGACGCGGCGCTTGGCCTGATCCGTAAACAGTTCAGCCGGCAGCTGCTGCGGATCCATCTGCATCTGGCCGCCAAAGCGCTGGACGGCGTCCTGACGCAGACGGTCGATTTCCTGGTCAATCAACGCCTGGGGAATTTCGAAGTCGTTGCCTTCGACCAGACCTTCAACGACGTCGTTCTTGACCTTGTTGGAGACGGCCTGCTTCAGCTCACGCTCCATGTTCTTCTTCACGTCCGCGCGGAAGCCTTCTTCGTCTTCGGCGTTCACACCGAACTTCTCGAAGAATTCCTGGTTCAGTTCCGGCAGGATCGGCTCTTCTACGGTGTGGATCGTGATCTCAAACTTGGCCGCTTTGCCGGCCAGCTCTTCGTTCTGGTAATCCTCAGGGAAGGTCACTTCGATTTCCAGCTCTTCACCGGCCTTGCCGCCGATGATGCCTTCTTCAAAGCCCGGGATCATCTGACCGGAACCCAGAGTCAGCTTGTGGCCTTCAGCGGAACCGCCTTCGAAAGCTTCACCGTCGATGTAACCTTTAAAGTCGATGGTCACAACGTCCTTCTTCTTGGACTTGCGCTTGACGGACTTCATATCGGCCTGCTGGCGACGCAGGGTATCGATCATCTTGTCGACGTCTTTGTCAGCCACTTCGGCTTTCGGCTTTTCAACTTCGATCGTGCCCAGATCCGCCAGTTCAATTTCCGGCAGCACTTCGAAAATAGCCACGAATTCGAGGTCTTTGCCCTCTTCCATGACTTTCGGCTCGAAACGCGGCCAGCCAGCCGGGTTCACTTCCTTCTCTTCCAGCGCCTTGACGTAGCTGTCGCGCATGACTTCGCTGACCACTTCCTGGCGAACACCCGCTCCAAAACGACGTTTGACGACGCTCAAAGGCACCTTACCCGGACGGAAGCCGTTCAGGCGAACGGTGCGCGCGGTTTCCTGCAGACGCTTCTGAACAGCCTGATCAATTTCCTGAGCGGGCACACCAATCGTCATTCGACGCTCGATGTTGGACGTCGTTTCTACAGACACTTGCATGGAAGTTCCTCGAATTACCGGTTCAATAAGTTAATGGACACAGGTTGAGTCGAACGCGAAATCCAGAACGGACGCAGATAATTCCACTCAGGCCTGCGAAAACTAAACAGCCATTTTATCATGCTTTTGGTCGCCGAGAGAACGTCTGGCGCACGGACTTTGCACATTCGTGAATGGACTGACCGCAAGCGGGTCACAGGATCATCTTATTAAGGAAGGAAGAGGATGGTGCGAGAGGAGAGACTCGAACTCTCACGGGTTGCCCCACTGGAACCTAAATCCAGCGCGTCTACCAGTTCCGCCACTCTCGCCAATCGATCACCGATCTTTTGATGGCAGTGTGTTGCCAACGTCGGATCCAGTCAACGGGGAATCAAACAGCCGGGAAAAGTGGGGTGGACGAAGGGGTTCGAACCCTCGACCGCAGGAGTCACAATCCTGAGCTCTACCAACTGAGCTACGTCCACCACATTGTTACTCGAGCCTTCAGACGACATCGAGCGCCTTCAACAGGATAAGCTGGCGCTTATTCCCAACTTTGCTGGGGGCCTGGCTCGCGCTCCCGAGGAGCCCTCACCCGCCGGGGTTATGGCGCGCCCGGTAGGACTTGAACCTACGACCCACGGCTTAGAAGGCCGTTGCTCTATCCAGCTGAGCTACGGGCGCTTGACCTTTCGCCCACCTGAATGACCAGGTTTCAAGGGATGGTCGGGGTAGAGAGATTCGAACTCCCGACATCCTGCTCCCAAAGCAGGCGCGCTACCAGACTGCGCTATACCCCGTTCCTGACGACCTGAACAACAGATGCCTCAGCAAAGTTGGCGCGAATGATACCGGCGGTTCCGGGGTCCGTCAACACGGATTTCAGATTAGTTGCCAATCGACCGGGCCGCGTTGGCCGAAAGCCCGAACCATGAGACAATACCGCGCTCTTTTCCCGGACAGCGCCCCTCGGTCGAAACGACCGACCGTCGGAAAGCGTCGGTCTGCTCCCGCAGACTGACCCGACTGCCGTGCCTGTCCCGTGATCACTCGCTCAGGCAGGGCTGCTGCCCCGCCTACAAACCAGATTATACATGTAATGACAGCAGAACTGATTGATGGAAAGAAAATCGCCGCCCAGGTTCGAGAGGACGTTGCGCTGGGTGTGCAGGCCCGTATCGACCAGGGCCTGAGAGCTCCGGGACTGGCCGTCGTCCTGGTCGGGGAGGATCCCGCCTCGCAGGTGTACGTGGGCAACAAGCGCAAGGCCTGCGACAAAGCCGGCATTCTCTCCCTGTCCTATGACCTGCCGGCCGACACCAGCCAGGAGGCCCTGGAAGCGCTCATCGACGAGCTCAACGAAAACCCCGCCATTGACGGCATCCTGGTACAGCTTCCGCTCCCCGAGCCGCTGGATGCCGACCCCATCCTGCTGAAGATTCGCCCGGACAAGGATGTGGACGGATTTCACCCCTATAACGTGGGTCGCCTAGTCCAGCGCCTGCCGGAACTGCGTCCCTGTACGCCGGCCGGCATCATCACCCTGCTGGATTCCATCAAGACACCTTACAAAGGCCAGCACGCCGTCATCGTGGGCGCGTCCAATATCGTCGGCCGCCCCATGGCGATGGAGTTGCTGCTGCGCGGAGCGACCGTGACGGTTGCCCACCGCTTTACGGACGACCTGGCCCGCTTCGTCGGCGAGGCGGATATTCTGATCGCCGCGGCAGGCAAGCCCGGCCTGATCAAGGGCGACTGGATCAAGCCAGGCGCCACGGTGATCGACGTGGGCATCAACCGCACCGAGGACGGCAAGCTGATTGGCGACGTGGAATTTGCGAAAGCCGCCGAACGCGCCGCCTACATTACGCCGGTACCCGGCGGTGTTGGCCCGATGACGATTGCCACCCTGCTTCAGAACACCTTGTATGCCGCCAACGAGCTGCACAAGGACCAGTAACATCGGGTTGACGTAGCGGCTTATCCGACGCTATCGAGCAGATACAAAAAACCCCGCACAAGGCGGGGTTTTTTATGGGCCGTTCGCTTACTGACCGTACTTGGCTTTCGCCTTCAGACGGTAGGCATGCAGAAGTGGCTCAGTGTAGCCATTCGGCTGCTCACGACCTTTCAGGACCAGATCGACGGCTGCCTGGAAGGCCACGCTGTCATCGAAGTCCGGCGCCATGTTGCGGTAGGACGGATCACCGGCGTTCTGGCGATCGACCACAGCGGCCATGCGCTTCATGGTTTCCATCACCTGCTCTTCGGTGCAGATACCGTGGTACAGCCAGTTGCAGATGTGCTGCGAGGAAATCCGCAGTGTCGCACGGTCTTCCATCAGACCCACGTCATTGATGTCCGGCACCTTGGAGCAACCGACACCCTGGTCGATCCAGCGAACCACGTAACCCAGGATGCCCTGGGCGTTGTTGTCCAGTTCCTGCTGGATGTCGTCTGCTGACAGGGACTTCGGATCCTTCAGCAGCGGAACGGTCAGGATATCTTCCAGCTTCGCGCGCTCGCGCTTGGCCAGCTGATCCTGAACGTCGGCCACGTTGACCTGATGGTAATGGAGCGCGTGCAGGGTCGCGGCCGTCGGTGACGGAACCCACGCGGTGTTGGCACCCGCCTTCGGATGGCCGATCTTGGCCTCCATCATGGCCGCCATCATGTCCGGCATGGCCCACATGCCCTTACCGATCTGGGCAACGCCTTTCAGGCCCGCTTCCAGACCCACATCGACGTTCCACTGCTCGTAAGCCTGGATCCAGGCGGCGCCCTTGATGTCGCCCTTGCGGATCACCGGGCCGGCTTCCATGGAGGTATGGATTTCGTCACCGGTACGATCGAGGAAGCCGGTGTTGATAAACACACAGCGCTCTTTGGCGGCTTCAATACAGGACTTCAGATTGACCGTCGTGCGGCGCTCCTCGTCCATGATGCCGACTTTCAGGGTGAAGCGCGGCAGACCCAGCGCATCTTCGACACGACCGAAGAATTCGTTGGTAAAGGCCACTTCTTCCGGACCGTGCATCTTCGGTTTAACAATATAGACGCTGCCCGTGGTGGAGTTCTGGAGCGGTCCATTGCCTTTCAGGTCGTGGATCGCGATCAGGGAGGTGACCAAGCCGTCCATCAGGCCTTCCGGAATCTCGTTGCCGTCCTTGTCCAGGATGGCGTTGATGGTCATCAGGTGGCCGACGTTACGGATGAACATCAGGCTGCGACCTTTGAGACTCAGATCCGAGCCATCGGCGGCGGTGTAGTCACGATCACCGTGCATCTTACGGGTAACCTGCTGGCCACCCTTCTCGAAGGTTTCCTGCAGGTCGCCCTTCATCAGGCCCAGCCAGTTGCGATAGACGACCGTCTTGTCGTCGGCATCCACGGCGGCAATGGAGTCTTCACAGTCCATGATGGTGGTCAGGGCCGACTCGACCAACACGTCTTTCACGTGCGCGCCGTCGTCCTTGCCGATCGGATGGGAGGCATCGATCTGGATTTCGAAGTGCATGCCATTCTTGACCAGCAGGATGCCGGTCGGCTCGCCGGCAGCGCCGGTGTAACCAACAAAGCCGGACTCGTCTTTCAGGCCGGTGGTGTCGCCGTTCTGCAGCTTGACCACCAGCTTGCCGCCTTCGACGGTGTACTTGGCCGCATCTTTATGACTGCCGCTGGCCAGCGGTGCAGAGCTGTCCAGCACGTTGCGGGCGTACTCGATGACTTTCGCGCCGCGCACCGGGTTGTAGCCACGACCTTTTTCAGCGCCGTCGTCTTCCGACAGCACGTCGGTGCCGTAGAGCGCGTCGTACAGGCTACCCCAACGGGCGTTGGCGGCATTCAGTGCGAAACGCGCATTCATCACCGGAACCACCAGCTGGGGGCCGGCCATGGTGGCGATTTCCGGATCGACGTTCGACGTCGTGATCTTGAAGTCCGCCGGCTCGTCAGCCAGGTAACCGATCTCTTTCAGGAACGATTGGTACTCGTCCATGTTGATCGGCTGACCCTTGCGCTCGGTGTACCAGGCATCCATCTTCGCCTGGATATCGTCACGCTTGGCCAGCAGCGCCTTGTTACGCGGCGCCAGCTCGTGAATGATGGTGTCAAATTCTGCCCAGAATTTGTCAGCATCAACACCGGTGCCGGGAATCGCTTCGTTGTTCACAAAGTCGTACAAGACTTTCGCGACCTGCAGGCCGCCGACTTGGACGCGTTCTGTCATCGTTATCGCCTCAGTGGTTTCTGTGTGCCGGGGTATGGGCGCGACTTCTTTGAGGCCGCTTCGCCCACCCTACTTTCTTGACGGCGGCCGACGCCCTGTCCGGCCACCCGTTATCTTTGAGCGCGCTAGTGTAAGGGATAATACGGACAAATTCATGCCCGACGCCAACTCGTCCCTTCGCGCGAATCATCGAGAATCACGCCCTGCTCCGCCAGGGTATCCCGAATCCGGTCCGCCTCGGCGAAATCTCGGTTGCGGCGGGCTTCGGCGCGAGCCTCGATCTGCTGCTCGATCTCTTCAGCGCTCGGGCCTTCGCCGGATCCCGACTGGAAATAGGCCTCCGGGTCCTGTTGGAGCAGCCCGAGCACGCCGCCGAGCCGAACCAGGACCGCCGCCAGGCGCGAGGCCTCAGCCTCTTCGCCATCACGCCTCAGCCGGTTGATCTCGGAAGCCAGCGCGTGCAATACGGTATTCGCGCCGGCGGTATTGAAGTCATCATCCATGGCCGCCTGGAATCGCGCGTCATAATCCGTTTCCGGAACATCGGCCGCAGGCGTTAGACCGCGCAGGGCCTGATAAAGCCGCGTCAACGTGCTTGAGGCCTCTGCCAGATTTTCCTCGGAATAGTCGACCTGACTGCGGTAATGGCTCGATACCAGGAAGTAGCGCACCACCTCCGCCGGGTATTTCTCCAGGATTTCACGGATCGTGAAGAAGTTACCCAGGGATTTGGACATCTTCTCTTTATTGACCCGCACCGCACCGGCATGCATCCAGTAATTCACGAACGGCTGTCCCGTGGCCGCCTCGGACTGTGCGATCTCGTTTTCATGGTGCGGGAACAGCAGATCCGGGCCGCCGCCATGAATATCGAACGTGTTGCCCAGGCAGCAGGTGGACATGGCCGAACACTCGATGTGCCAGCCGGGACGGCCATCGCCCCAGGGTGACGGCCAGCTCACTTCGCCGGACTTGGCCGCTTTCCAAAGGGCGAAGTCCGCCGGACTGCGCTTGACTTCAGACACGTCTACGCGCGCGCCGGCAATCAGATCGTCCAGCTTTTTCTTGGACAGCTTACCGTAGCCATTGAACTGCTCCACCGCGAAATACACGTCGCCATTGTCGGCGGCGTAGGCAAAGCCTTTTTCGATCAGGGTCTGGATCATGCGCAGCATGTCGTCCATGTGACCGGTCGCACGCGGCTCCTGATCCGGCGCGATCACGCCCAGCGACCGCTCATCTTCATGCATGGCTTCAATCATGCGTTCGGTCAGTGCGGTGAAGGCCTCACCGTTTTCGTCCGCCCGGCGCAGAATCTTGTCATCCACATCGGTGATGTTGCGCACGTAGGTGAC
Source organism: Marinobacter mangrovi (assembly GCF_016798325.1). GTDB lineage: Bacteria > Pseudomonadota > Gammaproteobacteria > Pseudomonadales > Oleiphilaceae > Marinobacter_A > Marinobacter_A mangrovi. The sequence continues at coordinate 416,922 of NZ_JAERVO010000001.1, read as the reverse complement.
GTCGTAACCACTGTGGCGCAGATACCGGGTGATCACATCGAACGCCACCAGCACCCGGGCGTGCCCCAGATGGCAGAAGTCGTAAACCGTCATGCCACAGACGTACATGCGAACCTTGCCCGGTTCCAGCGTCTTCAGGGGTTCCTTTCTCTGTGTCAGGGTGTTGTAGAGTTGAATCACGGTATTCGGGTCCAAAAATGTGGGTTCAGTACGATCACGGCTTACTTGTTGGCTTTCGCCCAGGAATCACGCAGGGTCACGGTCCGGTTGAATGCCGGACGCCCGTCACGGGAACGCTGCCCGTCCAGGAAGAAATACCCTTCACGCTCGAACTGGTAGGGAATATCGCTACGCGGTTCCGCCAGGCTCTTTTCAACGCGCACGTTTTCCTTGACGACCAGGTTCTCGTTATTGATGTGCGTCACGAAATCCACGTCTTTGTCACTGTCCGGCGCCTCGTGGTTGAACAGACGATCGTACAGATAGACATCCGCCTCGATGCTGTCTTCGGCGGAGACCCAGTGGATCACGCCGTTGGGCTTATAGCCGTCCGGGTTCACGCCCAGCGTGTCCGGGTCGTATTCGCAGCGCAGCTCGACGATCTCACCACTGTCGTCACGGACGATCTCGCGACAGGTCATCACATAACCGCCGCGTAGGCGGACCGCCTGATCCGGCGCCAACCGCTTCCACTTGCGCGGCGGCTCCTCGGCGAAATCCTCGCGGTCGATGTAAAGGGTGCGCGTCCACGGTGCCTCACGGGTGCCCATGTCCGGATCCTGCGGATGCACCGGCAGGGTCAGGGTTTCGGACTGGCCTTCCGGGTAGTTGGTCAGCTTCACCTTGAGTGGGCGCATCACGCACATGGCTCGCGGGGCGCGGGCGTTCAGGTCTTCGCGGATGGCGTGCTCCAGCATGCCCATGTCCACGATGCCGCCGGCTTTGTTCACACCGATCATGTCGCAGAAATTGCGCAGGGACCGGGGGGTGTAGCCGCGACGACGCATACCGGAAATGGTCGGCATGCGCGGGTCGTCCCAGGATTCCACAAAGCCTTCGTCCACCAGGCGCTTGAGTTTGCGCTTGCTGGTGATCGTGTAGTTGAGGTTCAGTCGGGCAAACTCGATCTGACGCGGCTTGCACGGCGCAGAAATATTATCGATCACCCAGTCGTACAGCGGGCGATGGTCCTCAAATTCCAGCGTACACAGTGAGTGGGTCACCCCTTCCATCGCGTCGGAAATCGGATGGGTGAAGTCGTACATCGGATAGATGCACCACTTGTCACCGGTCTGGTGGTGCGACGCAAAGCGAATGCGGTAGAGGATCGGATCACGCAGGTTGATGTTCGGCGACGCCATATCGATCTTGGCGCGCAGTACCAGCGAGCCGCCGTCGTGCTTGCCTTCACGCATCTCACGGAACAGACGCAGGTTCTCCTCCACCGGACGGTCGCGATACGGGCTGTTGCGCCCCGGTTCGGTCAGCGTACCGCGATACTCGGCCATCTCATCCGCGCTCAGGGCGCAGACGTAGGCCAGCCCCTTCTCGATCAGTTCCACCGCAAAGTCGTAGATGGCATCGAAGTAATCGGACGCGTAACGGACCTCCCCGGCCCACTCGCAACCCAGCCAGCTCACGTCCCGGGTAATCGCGTCGATGTATTCCTGGGATTCCTTTTCCGGGTTGGTATCGTCGAAGCGCAGGGTACAGTCGCCGTCGAACGTTTCGGCAATGCCGAAATTGAGGCAAATGGACTTGGCGTGGCCGATGTGCAGATATCCATTGGGCTCCGGCGGGAACCGGGTTACCACCTTGCCCTGATGCTGACCGCTGGCAATGCTTTCCTCGATCAGGTTCTGGATAAAGTTATTGGCTTTTCGGGATTCTGCGCTCATAGATACTCTGAATTGGTGGTCGATGGAAAACCGCTATTATACGCATAGATGAGGCCGTATCTCATGCATCCGGCGGCGCGAGCGCGTACAATTTACCTTAACTTTTTTTGACGATCCGGTTTCCGGGGAGCAGCGTGCCCGGAAATGAACGTTTTAACGCGAGACCAACACAGGAACCCCCGATGATTCTGCTGAAAACCAACCACGGTGACATCAAGATCGAGCTGGACCACGACAAAGCCCCGAAAACCGCCGCCAACTTTGAACAGTATGTGCGCGACGGCTTTTACGACGGCCTGATCTTCCACCGTGTCATCGGCAACTTCATGGTTCAGGGCGGCGGCTTTGAACCCGGTATGGTGCCCCGCAAGACCCGCGAGCCGATCAAGAACGAAGCCAACAACGGCCTGAGCAACATGATCGGCGCCGTCGCCATGGCACGGACCATGGATCCACATTCCGCCACCGCCCAGTTCTTTATTAATGTCGAAAACAACGGCTTCCTGGATCACACCGCGGAAACCGCCGAGGGTTGGGGTTACTGCGTGTTCGGCAAAGTGGTTGAAGGCATGGATACCGTCAACAACATTCGCGGCGTCCGCACCACCATGCGCCAGGGTCACCAGGACGTGCCGGCTGAAGACGTGGTGATCGAGTCTGCCGAAGTCCTGGAGGACGGAGGCGCGGCGTGACCACGCTCTTTATATCGGACCTTCACCTGGAGGAAGAGCGTCGGGACATCACCGACGCCTTTCTTGGCTTCCTGAAAGACAAAGCGGTCCACGCCGAGACGCTGTACATCCTGGGCGACTTCTTCGAGGCCTGGATCGGCGACGACGAGCACACGCCGCTGCAGGATGAAGTGGCGGCCGCCCTCAAGTCATTGACCGACCAGGGCGTCGATTTATTCCTGATGCATGGCAACCGGGATTTCCTGATCGGCGAGGACTACTGCAACCGGGTCGGCGGCACCCTGCTCGACGACCCGACGGTGGTCGACCTCTACGGCACGCCCACCCTGCTCATGCACGGCGACAGCCTGTGCACCGCCGACGTCGAGTACCAGAAGTTCCGCGCCAACATGCGCAACCCTCAGTGGCAGGCGATGTTCCTGAAGCGCCCCCTGGCGGACCGTCAGGTGGTCGCCCGGCAATTGCGGGAAATGAGCATGGCGAAGAATCAGGGCAAGAAAGAAGACATCATGGATGTCACGAAAGATGAAGTAGTCCGGGTAATGGAGGAGCATGGCGTGCAGCGTCTGATCCACGGCCATACCCACCGCCCTGCCATCCACGATCTGGAAGCCAACGGCGAACCGGCCCAGCGTTTTGTGCTGGGCGACTGGGATTCCCATGTGTGGTGGATCGAAGTTGGCCCGGATCAGGCGCCGGAACTCAAGAAGGAAGCCTTCCGCTGATTCCGCCTATCATGCAAGCACAAAAAAGGGACCGCCAAGGTCCCTTTTTTGTTGAGCCAGGCCAGAGTCATTCGCGCATCAGCGCTCCACGAAGGCCCGCTCGATCACATAGTGACCGAGGTCACCGTGACGTGCTTCCTCAAAGCCCTGGGCGTCGAGGATGGCGCAGGTGTCCTTGAGCATGCTCGGACTGCCGCAGATCATGAAGCGGTCGTCTTCCTTGTTGAAGGCCGGCAGCCCCAGATCGGACATCAGCTTACCGCTTTCCATCAGGTCCGTCAGACGACCCTGGTTGCGGAATTCCTCGCGGGTCACAGTCGGGTAGTAAAGCAGCTTGCCCTGGACCATTTCGCCGAAGTATTCGTTCTCCGGCAGACCGCTGATTTCGTCCTGGTAGGCCAGCTCGGACACGTGGCGCACACCGTGGGTCAGGATCACCTTGTCGAAGCGCTCGTACACTTCCGGATCCTTGATAATGCTCAGGAACGGCGCCAGACCGGTACCGGTGCTGATCAGGTACAGGTTGCGGCCCGGCAGCAGGTGATCGACCACCAGCGTCCCCGTTGGCTTGCGGCTCACCAGGATTTCGTCACCCACCTGAATTTTCTGCAGCTTCGAAGTCAGCGGGCCGTCCTGCACCTTGATGGAGAAAAACTCCAGCTCTTCCTCGTAGTTGGCGCTGGCGATGCTATAGGCGCGCATCAGGGGTTTCCCCTCCTGCTCCAGACCAATCATGATGAAATGACCGTTCTTGAAGCGGAAACCGGGATCCCGGCTGGTCGTAAAGCTGAACAGCGTGTCGTTCCAGTGGCGAACGCTGGTGACAGTTTCGCGATTCATATTGCTCATAACGATCTATTCCTGAAGCAGCTGTATCTGTGTTGGGCGTTTGTACGCCTGAAAGTTGAGCACAGCTTACCGCAGGAGTAACCTATCGACAAAATGGGATATTTTCATAACCTTATTCGGAAATACCGATAATGAGATACACCTTCCGCCAACTGGAAGTTTTTCTGGCGGCTGCCAACACCCAGAACATCACGCGAGCCGCGGAATCACTGGCCATGTCACAGTCCGCAGCCAGCAGTGCACTCAAGGAACTGGAGTCCCAGTTCGACATCCAGCTGTTCGACCGTATCGGAAAACGCTTACAGCTGAATGAGTTGGGCCGACTGTTCCGACCTCAGGTAGAGGCGTTGCTGGCCCGAGGCCGGGAGCTGGAACTGGCGCTGGACCAGCACACCGAAGTCGGCGCCCTGAAAGTCGGCGCCACGCTCACCATCGGCAACTACCTGGCCGTCGGCGTCATGGCCCGCTACATGCGCGCCCAGCCGCACGCCAAGGTATCGCTGGAAGTGGCCAACACCAGCACGGTCGCGCGTCGGGTGAAAGATTTCGAGCTGGACATCGGGCTGATCGAGGGCGAGCTGCAATCGGACGATCTGGAGGTCATTCCCTGGCGCTCTGATGAACTGGTGGTGTTCTGCTCGCCAGAACACCCGCTCGCTGATCGGGCAACACTGACGGACGAGGATCTGGTCCAGGCGACCTGGGTCATGCGGGAACTCGGCTCCGGTACGCGTCAGACCTTCGAGCGCGGCATGCACGGCATCCTGCCGGATCTCAATATCCTGCTGGAACTGGAGCACACCGAAGCGATCAAACGGGCGGTGGAAGCCAACCTGGGTATTGGCTGCCTGTCACGGGTCTGCCTGGCGGACGCCTTCCGGCGCGGCAGTCTGGTGCCGCTGAGCGTGCCGGACTATCGCAAATTCGACCGGCAGTTCTACTTCATCCTGCACCGGCAGAAATACCGCAGTGCGGGGATCGGCCGCTGGATGGAGCTGTGCCGGGAGCTTTAACAATCGCCGAATGAAGTGCGCCGGTACGATTCCCTTCAGTCTATAGAGGAGACGTTACCGGCCCGCTGTGGAAGCGGAATTCGCTGTCCGGTCGTTCGATCAGGTCCTTCTCTATATTAAGGAAGATTTCCACACGATCGCTGATGGATGTCCCGGCCGCCTTCTCCGCCAGCGTCAGATAATCCCGGTAATGCCGCGCTTCGGATTTGAGCAGACTGGTGTAGAAGTCTGCCAGCGTCTCATCCAGGTGCGGCGCCAGCGCAGCAAACCGTTCGCAAGACCGGGCCTCAATAATGGCGCCAACAATCAGGACATCGACCAGCCGTCCCGGATCATCGCTACGGACCTCCTTGCGCAGTTCGGCCGCGTAACGAGCGGGCGTCAGGTGGTCGTAGGTCACGCCCCGCTTTTTCATGATCGAGAGCACCTGCTCGAAGTGGCGCAGCTCTTCACGGGCCAAACGCGACATCTTGTGCAGCAGGTCAGGATTGTCCACATAGCGATACATCAGGCTGAGCGCTGTCGACGCCGCCTTTTTCTCGCAGTGGGCGTGGTCAATCAGCAAAACTTCCTGATTTTCCAGCGCATTCCCGATCCAGGTGTCCGGGGTGCGACAGGGAAGGAAGGCGTGAATATCGTCGAGAGCGGATTGCATAATTCCATTATCTGGCTGTGTTCGCGGCGCATTATACACAAGCCCATGGAGTCGCATGACAAACTCACCCACATGAGTCCATCTTAACTTTGTCAGTGATTTCCGATAGAATTCCGTGCCTGTAACCGGAGTCCTGTGGGGCTAGCTCATTCATCCGTTGCCTCTCGCGGGTCGCCCTGACCCAGTGATCGGCACGCCCTGAAACGAGTGAATTAGCCGGACGGGACACTGCCTGGACATCAGAGTCGATGCCCGGGTCACCAATAACCCCCTGCAATTCAACAGGAGCCACTGAATAAGTAACTTGCCCTTCCCCGCTCTCGCCGCGCGCCGTCTGGAAGGAACCGTAATCTATTTATTCAGTGCCTCCTTTGTACACAGCAGGGTCTCCAAACTGATGAGGGTCTTACCGTGTTAGAAGAGTATCGTAAACACGTTGAAGAGCGCGCGGCACTGGGCATTCCTCCCAAGCCCCTGAACGCCGAGCAAACGGCTGCACTGGTTGAGCTGCTGAAGAACCCGCCGGCCGGTGAAGAAGAGGAACTGGTTTACCTGCTGGAAAATCGCATTCCGCCGGGCGTTGACGAAGCCGCCTATGTCAAGGCCGCTTTCCTGACCGCCATCGTCAAGGACGAAGCGTCCTCTCCCCTGATCGACAAGAACAAGGCCGTCGAGCTGCTGGGCATGATGCAGGGTGGCTACAACATCGCCACGCTGGTCGAGCTGCTGGATAACGCGGAACTGGCCGAACTGGCCGGTAAGCAGCTGAAGAAAACCCTGCTGATGTTTGACGCCTTCAACGACGTCAAGGAAAAGATGGACGCCGGCAACGCCGTTGCCAAATCCGTCATCGAATCCTGGGCCAATGCCGAGTGGTTCACCAACAAGAAGAAGGTCCCCGAGAGCACCAAGATGGTGGTCTTCAAGGTAACCGGTGAAACCAACACCGACGACCTGTCCCCGGCTCCGGATGCCTGGTCCCGCCCGGATATCCCGTTGCACGCCCGCGCCATGTACAAGATGGAACGCGATGGCCTGAAGCCGGAAGAGCCCGGCGTGACCGGCCCGATCAAGCAGATCGAGGAGATCCAGTCCAAGGGTCTGCCGGTTGCCTTCGTGGGTGACGTTGTGGGCACCGGTTCCTCCCGTAAATCCGGCACCAACTCCGTGCTGTGGTACTTCGGCGAAGACATCCCGGGTGTGCCGAACAAGCGCGCCGGTGGTGTCTGCATCGGGAACAAGGTGGCTCCGATCTTCTTCAACACCATGGAAGACGCGGGCGCCCTGGTATTCGAGGCTCCGGTCGACAACATGAACATGGGCGACGTCATCGACATTCGCCCGTACGAAGGCAAGATCCTGAACGAAGCCGGTGAGACCATCTCCGAGTTCGACTTCAAGTCCGAAGTGATCCTGGACGAAGTTCAGGCCGGCGGTCGTATCCCGCTGATCATCGGTCGTGGCCTGACCAACAAGGCCCGCGAAGCACTGGGTCTGGGCGCCACCGACGTGTTCCGTCTGCCGAAAGATCCGGAAGCCGGCACCAAGGGCTTCACCCTGGCCCAGAAGATGGTCGGCAAGGCCTGCGGCCTGGAAGAAGGCAAAGGCGTTCGCCCGGGCACTTACTGCGAGCCGGAAATGACCACCGTCGGTTCCCAGGACACCACCGGCCCGATGACCCGGGACGAGCTGAAAGACCTGGCCTGCCTGGGCTTCCAGTCTGACCTGGTCATGCAGTCCTTCTGCCACACAGCGGCCTATCCGAAGCCGGTCGACGTGGAAATGCAGCACACCATGCCGGACTTCATCCAGACCCGTGGCGGCGTCGCCCTGCGTCCGGGTGACGGCATCATCCACTCCTGGCTGAACCGCATGCTGCTGCCGGACACCGTCGGTACCGGTGGTGACTCCCACACCCGTTTCCCGATGGGCATCTCCTTCCCGGCCGGTTCCGGTCTGGTGGCGTTTGCCGCGGCGACCGGTGTGATGCCGCTGGATATGCCGGAATCCGTTCTGGTGCGCTTCAAGGGCGACATGCAGCCGGGTATCACCCTGCGTGACCTGGTCCACGCGATTCCGCTTTACGGCATCAAGCAAGGCATGCTGACCGTTGAGAAGAAGGGCAAGATCAACGAATTCTCCGGTCGCATCCTGGAAATCGAAGGCCTGGAGCACCTGACCGTCGAGCAGGCGTTCGAGCTGTCTGACGCCTCTGCCGAGCGTTCCGCGGCCGGTTGCACCATCAACCTGTCCGAAGATTCCGTGGCTGAGTACCTGCGCTCCAACATCGTGATGCTGCGCTGGATGATTGCCGAAGGTTATGGCGATCCGCGCACCCTGGAGCGTCGTGCCCAGAAGATGGAAGAGTGGCTGGCCAACCCGAGCCTGATGCGTGCCGACAAGGACGCCGAGTACTCTCACGTCATCGAGATCGACCTGGCCGACATCAAGGAGCCGATCGTCTGCTGCCCGAACGACCCGGACGATGCCAAGTTCCTGTCCGAAGTCGCCGGCGACAAGGTGGACGAAGTGTTCATCGGTTCCTGCATGACCAACATCGGTCACTTCCGCGCTGCGGGTAAGCTGCTGGAGCAACACAAGGGCGCGTTGAGCACCCGTCTGTGGATGTCTCCGCCGACCAAGATGGACCAGGAGCAGCTGATGGAAGAAGGCTACTTCAACACCTACGGCACCGCCGGTGTCCGCACCGAGATGCCGGGCTGCTCCCTGTGCATGGGTAACCAGGCGCGGGTCGCACCGAAGTCCACGGTCCTGTCCACCTCCACCCGTAACTTCCCGAACCGTCTCGGTGATGGTGCCAACGTGTACCTGACCTCTGCCGAGCTGGCCGCGGTTGGTGCGGTACTGGGCAAACTCCCGACTCCGGCGGAGTACATGGAGTACGCCAAGGACCTGAACAGCATGTCGAAAGAGATCTATCGCTATCTCAACTTCGACCAGATGGAGAACTACACCAAGAAGGCCTCAGAAGCCACTGTGGCCTGAGCCTTCGGGTAGACTCCATTGGGCCCAGCCCGAAAAAACGCCAGCTCCCTGAGCTGGCGTTTTTTTTCGTTTCCAGTGTCATCGGGAGAATTCGATATGGATCAGGACCAAACCTGCCCTTGCGGAAGCGGTACCACCTATGGCGGCTGTTGCGGACCACTTCATGCCGGTGCACCGGCTTCTTCCCCGGAAGCGCTCATGCGGTCCCGGTTCAGTGCTTTTGTCCTGAAGGACGTCCCCTACCTTCTCAGGTCCTGGCACCCGGAAACACGGCCAAAAGACCTGGATCTGTCGGACGCGCCGGACTGGACCAGCCTGCAAATTTTCAGCAGCGAGCAGTTCGGTCACGAAGGCTCGGTGCATTTTCGCGCGGTTTTCAGGGAACGGGGCCAGTGGGGATACCTCGAAGAAACGTCCACGTTCTACCAGCAGGACGCTCACTGGTTCTATCACAGCGGCAGACCGGAACAGGGGCTCCTCAAGCCCGGGCGTAACGACCGCTGCCCCTGCGGGAGCGGCCGTAAATTCAAGGCCTGCTGTCTAACCCGGAAGGACTAGTGCAACGGACTGACGCCCTGGTTGGCCAGTTCCGGGAACTCGTCATACATGGTCAGGCTCTCACACTCTTCCCGGGCGGCCAGGAATTCCGGGCGAGCCCGGGGTGCGGCGTAGGGCTCTCCCAGCGTGTTTTCGACGCTGTTATACACGAAAAACAGGTTCGAGCGCGGCCAGGGTGACATGTTCTCGTTGGACGCGTGCAACGTGTTGCACTCGAACAGAAGCAACGAGCCGGCCGGTCCCTTCGGTGCCTGGATACCGCCCTGGTCAGCCAACTTGGCCAGGGATTCCCGATCCGGCACGCCAAGGCGCTGAGCCTTCAGCGAATCCGTCCAGTTCATATCGGGCGTCTCCCCGACGCAGGGCACGAACCAGCGGTGTGACCCGGGAATCAGCATCAGCGGGCCGTTGAACTCGTTGTTGTCCGTCAGCATCAGGGACGCACTGACGGCCCGCATTCTCGGCATGCCATCCTCGGCGTGCCAGGTCTCGAAATCCGAGTGCCAATCGAACCCGCTGCCCTGGAAACCGAACTTGTCGTTGATCCGGGACTGGTGGATATAGACCTCGCTGCCCAGCAACTGGCGCACCATACCGAGAATGCGCGGATCGCGAGTCAGGCGGTCAAAATGATCGGAGAGCTGATGCATGCCGAACACGGAGCGGATGTCTCCCGAGTTGGGATCGGTGATGACCTGTTCCGACTTCATCAGCGCCTTGTCCTTGGCCATCGCCTTCAGCTCATCGAAAAACGGCGTCATCTGTTCCTGGGAGAAAAAGCCGCTGAACCAGAGGAACCCGTCGCGCTCATAGCGCGACAGTGCCACCTCGTCCAACGGACCTTCCCAACGCCACTGGTTGCGTGCGTGCACAATGGGGTCCGTGCGAACAAACGGTGCTTTCTTTTCTTTCAGGCGTGAAGGAAACGGATCTTTTGAGTTTGTCATAGCGGATTAACCTCGATTTTCCTGCTTGGCAGGGAAATGTCAGCCGATCCGGAGTGACATCAGGTAAACCACAACCCGTAATGCAAAATCAGGCAGATACCCGACGGTATCCGGAGCATTGTCGGCTCTGCGTATGGGGGCCTTCGGCCCGATACCACCAGACTTGAGGACATCGATTGAGAACATCAAGGATCGCCAGAGTTGACACACCGCCAACCCTCAGGCCAGGGACAGCAATGACATCCAGTGCACCACAGGTGCCGGATAAACGCCCATCAGGATCATCAGCACCGCCAGCAGCAAGACCACCAGGCCTCCGGCCCGGAGCCCCCAGTCATTGGGTGCATCCCGCCGCTGCATACCGGGCTCCATCAGGTAGAGGGTGATGGTGACCCGCAGGTAGTAATACAGGCCGATGGCACTGCCCAGCACGATGCCGGCCACCAGCCACCAGCGTTGCGCTTCCACGCCCAGCGCGATGATGTAGAACTTGCCGATGAAACCGGCGGTAAACGGGATGCCTGCCAGTGAGAGCATGGCGACCGTGAGCACCGCCGCCAGATAAGGCCGACGCCAGAACAGGCCGCGATAGTGATGCAATGCCGAGGCATCGTCGCCGCCGTAGGGGCTCGACAGCAGGGTCACGACCCCGAAGGCCCCCAATGTGGTGACCAGATAAGTGATCAGGTAAATACCGCCGGTTTCCACCGCCAGCTTGTCCGCCACCACGATTGCAACCAGCAGGTAGCCGAAGTGAGCGATGGAGGAATACCCCAGCAGGCGTTTGATGTTGGCCTGGAGCAGCGCCAGCACATTGCCGGCCAGCATGGTCAGTAACGCCAGGCCCGCCAACAGCGTCTGGGCCTGCGCGCCATGAAACGCCGGGATCGCTTCGACGATCCGCAACAGGACGATAAACGCCGCCACCTTGCTGGCCGTGGCCAGGAACGTCACCGCCGGCCCCGGCCCGCCCTGATAGACGTCCGGCGTCCAGAGATGGAACGGAATAATCGACAACTTGAAACACAGGCCCACCAGCACCAGCCCGACGCCCGCGAGTGCCCAGGGCCCGACACCACCACTCATCCCTTCGACCAGGCCCGGAATATCCAGATGCCCCGTCTGCGCATACAGCAGCGCCATCCCGAACAACAGGAAGGCGGTGGCGGTGGCCGACAACACCAGGTACTTGATCCCGGCCTCCAGAGAATTACGGTCGCGGAAGGTGTACGCCAGCATCCCGTAGAGCGGCATGGACAGCAGTTCCAGGCCGAAGAACAGCGTGGCGAGATGGTCCGCGGCGGTCAGCACCATGCCGCCGGCAGCGGCACACAGCAGCAACAGGTAGAACTCTTCCCGGGCCCCCGGATAGCCGTCCAGATAGGCGTGACTGAAGGTGGCACAGGCCAGCGACGACACCAGCACCATGCCCATCCCCAGTATCGTCACGCCGTCAAAAACCAGCATGGGCGTGCGCACCGTCCCCAGCTCTCCGAACAGGAACAGCGACAGCAACGCGATATTCAACCCGACGGCCGAGACCAGGACCGTTACCGCGTGCTGACGGCGCCAGGCGATGCCGAGCATCACGGTGATCGCCGTGGCGCACACCAGGATGACGGGGGTCAATGCCATCATGTCGGTCTTCGTCAGCATCAGCGCGCCTCCGCCAGGGATTGAATGGCCGCGCCCACGGCGCCGGAGGTAAACAGCTGGTGAACTTCATTGGTCACGGCCAGTGTCGTATCCACCAGCAGCTGCGGATAAAACCCGAAGAAAAGCACCAGGGCCACCAGACTCAGCATCATGGAATATTCCCGCCAGTCGAGCCCGGAGAAATGCACTTCCCCCTGTGGCGGTCCGAAGTGGACGCGCTGCATGATCAGCAACGAATAGAGCACCGCCAGCACCATGCTGACACTGGCCAGTACGGTCACGATCGGCGCCACCGGGAAAGTGCCGAAAAGCACCAGGAATTCACCGATGAAATTGGCCGTGCCCGGCATGCCCAGCGAGGCGGCCACAAAGCAGAGTGTGAACACCGGCAGTTTGTCGATGCGCCCCCAAAGGCCGCCCATCAGTCGCAAATCGCGGGTATGCACCCGCTCATAGAGCTGACCACTGAGTATGAACAGGCCGGCGGCCGAGAACGCGTGGGCGACCATCAACACGATCACCCCTTGCAGGGCAATGGATGTGCCGGCGTAGATGCCGATCAGCACGAACCCCATGTGGGAGATGCTGGTGTAGGCAATCAACCGTTTGACGTCCTGCTGACCGGCCGCCAGCAGCGCCCCGTAGAAGATACCGATCACCCCGAGCGCCATCGCCACCGGGGCGAACGCCTGTGAGGCCTCCGGGAACAGAGGCAGGCAGAAGCGCAGCATGCCGTAGGCCGCCGTCTTCAGCAGAATCCCCGCCAGATCCACGCTGCCTGCCGTCGGCGCCTGGGCGTGGGCGTCCGGCAACCAGCCGTGCAGCGGCACCACCGGCAGCTTCACCGCGAACGCGATAAAGAAACCCAGCATCAGCCAGTAGGCAAACGTCTCGGACATGGGTGTACCCAGCAACTCCAGGTAGCTGAAGGTGTAGACGCCGCTGCTGGCGTGATGGGCAAAGACCAGCGCCAGGATAGCCACCAGCATCAATAGCCCGCTGGCCTGGGTGTAGATGAAGAACTTGGTCGCCGTCCGGATCCGGGTCTTGCCGGCGGAGCCGCTGTGTCCCCACAGGGCGATCAGGAAGTACATGGGGACCAGCATCATTTCCCAGAAACAGAAGAACAGGAACAGGTCGATGGACAGGAACACACCCACCACCCCGCCGAGGATAAAGAGCAGGTTCAGGTGAAAGAAACCGACCCGGTTGGAGATCTCCTTCCAGGAGCAGATCACCGCCAGCGCCCCCAGCAGGCCGGTCAGCGCAATCAGGATCAGCGACAGGCCGTCCATCGCCAGGTGAATATCGATGCCGAAGCGCGGTATCCACGGCACATGCCATTCAATCGCCCAGCGCACGGCCTCGGGGCTGCCAGTCTTGGGCAACTGGTAATCGCCCTGCCACCAGAGCACCAGCGTGGTGATCAGCACCAACAGCATGGTGGCCAGCGCAATCCAACGCGGCACCTTGTCGCCCCAGCGCTCGGCACGCCAGCAGAACAGCCCGCCAATAAACGGGATCAGGATCAGCCAGACGAGAATCATAGTGCCTTGTGCTCCTGCATCAGTGTCATCCCTTCAGCCATTCAGTACCCCATCGCCAGCGCCAGCAGCACCAGAGCGGCCCCGAGCACCATGGAGGTGGCGTAGGTCCGCAGCCGGCCGGTCTGGGTTCTGACCAACACCGCATTACAAACCCGCACCAGCGCGGCGAGGATCATAAAAAGCGCGTCGATCAAGTCGCCTCGCAGCCATCGCACCAGGACCTTATAAGGCCGGACCAACAACCGGTCGAACAGCGCATCGAATCCCCAGGCGTTGTGCCAGAGGTGCCACAACCAGGCCCCCGGGCCGCGGGCGACGACCCGGCCCAGCCATGCCCGCCGGAACAGGAACAGCCATCCGGCGATCAATACCCCACCCATCGCCGTGGCGGACGCCATCAGCTCCAGCGCCGTATGCCCCGACTCGGTGGCTTCGCCCGGTCCCGCCGGCAAGACGTCCGAAAGCGGCGGCGTGATCCCCGCCCCGATAAAGGTCGACAGCACCATCAACACGATCAGCGGCAGGCCGTGCTGGATGCCCTTGCCAGGATCCGCGTGCCGGGCCTTGTCGCTGCCCGGTTCGCCGTGGAAGGTCCCAACGATCAGGCGCAGGGTGTAGAACGAGGTCAGCAACGCGCCCACGAGCCCGGCTGCCAACAAACCGCTTTGCTTCGCCGCAAAGGCCTCCCAGAGGATCTCGTCCTTGCTGTAGAAACCGGCGGTCACCAGGGGCAGCGCGGCCAGGGCCGCCCCGCCGATCACGAACCCGGCATAGGCCAATGGCAGCTTGCGCCACAACCCACCCAGTCGGGCCATCTCCTGCTCGTGGTGGCAGCTGATGATGACTGCGCCGGCCGACAGGAACAGCAGCGCCTTGAAGAAGGCATGGATCATCAGGTGGAAAATGGCGGCACTGTAGGCGCCCACGCCCAGCGCCAGGAACATGTAGCCGATTTGGCTCATGGTGGAATAGGCCAGAATGCGCTTGATGTCGGTTTGGGCCAGCGCCGCAAAACCCGCGATCAGCAACGTCAGCGCGCCGATCAGCCCGACGATGTACTGCGCCGTGGGGGCCAGGTCGTAGAGCCCGTGCATGCGGGCGATCAGGTACACCCCGGCGGTGACCATGGTGGCGGCGTGGATCAACGCCGAGACCGGTGTGGGACCGGCCATGGCGTCGGCCAGCCAGGTGTGGAGCGGCAGCTGGGCGGATTTGCCGAGCGCCCCACCCAGCAGCAGCAAGGCGGCGGCTTCGACGACCGGATTGCCCTTCTGCCAGAGTGCCGGCGCTTTATCGAGAATCGTGGCGATGTCCAGCGTGCCCAGCTCGGTGAACAGCAGGAACAGGCCGATGGCGAGGAAGATGTCCCCGATCCGGGTCACAACGAAAGCCTTGAACGCCGCCATGCCGTTCTCGGTGTGCTCGTAGTAGTAACCAATCAGCAGGTAGCTGCACAGGCCCACGCCTTCCCAGCCCAGGAACAGCAGCAACAGGTTGTCCCCCAGCACCAGCAGCACCATGCTGAAGACAAACAGGTTCATGTAGGCGAAGAAGCGGGTGATGCCCTCCTCGCCACGCATATACCAGGCTGCGAACAGGTGGATCAGGAAGCCGACGCCGGTGATCACACCCAGCATGGTGATCGCGAGGCCGTCCAGCATCAGGCCGATCGTGGGTCGGAAATGGTCCACCGCGACCCAGGTCCACAGTGTCAGCCGCTGGGGCGTCTGGTCGCCGAACATGAAATCGATGACGATGAACACGGTCACCAGGGCCGCGAGGCCAACACTGGTGTAACCCACCGCCGCGCTGGCCCGCTCGCCCAGATGGCGATAGCCCAGCGCCAGGATCAGGCAGCCGGCCAGGGGAAACAGGAATGTCAGGGGCAACAGGGTCAGGGCCATCGTCATCCTCGCATCCCGCTGGCTTTATCGGTGTCGAGCGTCTTGAAGCGATGGTAGAGCTGGATCAATAACGCCAGCGCCACACTGGCTTCCGCCGCGGCCAGGGTGATCACCAGCAGGAACATGGCCTGCCCTTCCGGCTGCCCCCAGGCGGTGCCCGCCACGATGAACGCCAAACCGGCGGCGTTGAGCATCACCTCCAGACTCATCAACACGAAGACCATATTGCGGCGGAACATCAACCCCGCGAGGCCCAGCGCAAACAGCACCGCCGCCAGGGCCAGCCCGTGTTCCATGGGAATGCCGTTCATCAATTCCCTCCCTTTTTGTCGTCCCGGCGGTCGCGCGGCAGTCGGCCCACGTGCGATGCGGTCACCAGACCGGCCAACAGCAACATCGCTGCCAGCTCCACCACCAGCAGCCACGGCCCGAACAGGGTGCGGCCCACGGCTTTGGCGGTCAGCATGTCGCCGCTGATCATCCGCCCGCCATCGCCGGCCGACAGGGTGACCAGCAACGTGCCCAGCAGGACCAGCGACAAAATCGCCGGCAGGATCCAGGTCCGCGCCTGCAGCCACAGGCGCTCCTGTTCCACCGCGCCCTGCCCCAGGTTCAGGATCATCACCACGAACACGAACAGCACCATGATCGCCCCGGCATAGACGATGATTTCCAAAGCCCCGGCAAAGGGCGCGCCCAGCGCAAAGAACACGATGGCGACGGCAATCAGCGAGACAATCAGGTTCAGCAGCGAATGCACGGCATTGGTGCCGGTAATCACCCCCAGCGTGGCAATCACCGCCACCAGTCCACCGAGGTAAAAGGCCAACTCCATAGGTCCGTCCTCTGGCTGGCGCGCTGCCCGGAAATTCAGGGCAGCAGCGTCTTCACGTCGATCGGTTCGTCTTCGTTCTGGGCCTTGCCCTTGTCCTTGCCGGCAATCGACAGACCCGCCACCTTGTAGAAGTGGTAGTCGTGGTCCTTGCCGGGCCCGCTGATCAGCAGGTCTTCCTTCTCGTAGACCAGCTCCTGGCGCTCGTACTCGGCCATCTCGAAATCCGGTGTGAGCTGGATCGCCGACGTCGGACAAGCCTCCTCACACATGCCGCAGAAAATGCAGCGGGAAAAGTTGATGCGGAAAAATTCAGGGTACCAGCGACCGTCATCCTTCTCGCCTTTCTGCAGCGAGATGCAGTCTACCGGGCAGGCCACAGCGCACAGGTTGCAGGCCACGCAACGTTCCTCACCGTCCGGGTCCCGGGTCAGTACGATACGCCCCCGGTACCGCGGTGGCAGCGGCACCGGCTCCTCCGGATAGTTCAGGGTTTCGCGCTTACGAAACGAATGCATGAAGACAATGCCGATGGTCCGCAGTTGGGACCAGGTACCGGTGAACAGCCATTTCAGCATGTCGAACCTCCTTCTCAGCCCGGTGCGTCCAACAGGATCACCGCACTGGTGACCAAGAGATTGATCAGTGTCAGCGGCAGGCAGACCTTCCAGCCGAAGCTCATGACCCGGTCATACCGGGGCCGTGGCAGAGAGGCCCGCAATAGCACGAACAGCATCAGGAAAAACGCGGTCTTGAGCGCAAACCAGACGATCGGCGGCAGCCAGGGGCCCTGCCATCCGCCAAAGAACAGCGTCACGATCAACGCCGATACCAGCACCATGCCGACGTATTCGCCGATGAAGAACATACCGAACTTCATGCTGGAGAATTCGATGTGGTAACCGTCCGCCAGCTCCTGCTCGGCTTCCGGCTGGTCGAAGGGATGACGGTGCGTCACCGCAATACCCGCGATCAGGAACGTACAGAAGCCGAAGAACTGCGGCACGATGAACCACAGCCCTTCCTGGGCCTGGACGATCTCCCGCATGTTGAACGACCCGGTGATGCCCACCACGCCCATCAGCGCCAGCCCCATGAACACTTCATAGGACAGGGTCTGGGCCGATGCCCGCATGGCGCCCAGTAAGGCGTACTTGTTGCCACTCGCCCAGCCGCCGAACAGCACCGCGTAGACGTTGATACCGGCCATGGCGAAGAAGAACAGCAGCCCGATGTTCAGATCGGCAATGCCCCAGCCCGGTGTGATCGGGATGATCATGAACGACAGCAGCAGTGACGCCATGGCAATCGCCGGTGCGAGCATGAACAGCTTGCGGTCGGCAAACGGCGGGATCCAGTCCTCCTTGAAAAAGATCTTGATCATGTCCGCGATCAACTGCAGCGAGCCGAAGGGTCCGACCCGATTGGGCCCGTAGCGATCCTGCCAGAGCCCCAGCAAGCGGCGCTCCACCACCGTCATCACCGCACCGAGCAGGACGGCGGCCAGCAGGATGACGATCGCCTGGAACATGGCATAGAGAATGTCGATGACCTGGGGTGTCAGCCAGCTCATGGGCGCACCTCCCCGGTCAGACCCTTATCATCCCGGGGCGTATCACCGCTGGCCGCGAGACTCACCGGCATACCGCTTCGCAGGGCCGCATACGCACCGGCCGGGATGAACAACAGGCCGGACGGACAGCCCGCCTCCGTGCGCACCGGAAACACCCACTGCCCGTCATCGGTGATCACCCGGACACCGCCGCCATCGGCAATATTCAGTGCACCGGCATCCTCCGGCGACAGCACCGCCAAGGCCTGACCGGCGCGCGCCTGGATAGGTTCGGCGCGCGCCGAGGTTTCCTCGCCACCAAACAACCGCGGCAGGATCACCAATCGCCATTCATCGTCCGAACGCCGATAGGCCTGCGGGATATTGCTGGAATAGACGTAGCGGCCGGGTACCGGTTCCAGCAGGCGTATGCCGGGATCCCCGGCCCGCAGGTGACCGCCCACTTCATCGGTGAACTTGTTCCAGGCCTGGGGCGAATTCCAGCCGGGCGCCCAGGCGAAGGCGACGGATTGGCGCGGACGGTCAAAGCCGTTATAGCCCTCCATGGAAAAGGCAAACGGTGTATCCGGGTCCTGCGGCGTGCGCGGCTCGGACACGTTAATGTTGGCGCGCATCGCCGTGCGGCCGCTGTAACGATGAGGCTCGCGGGCCAGCTTCACACCCTGCACCCGGTAATCGGCACCCGGTGCAGCCCCCACCATGCCGGCCAGGGCCGGATGTCGCCACGCGCAGTCCCGGGTCACTTGATCCAGGGTGATGTCCGAAATCGACTCACGACGCCGACCGGCAGCCAGTGCGTGCAACCAGCGCCAGCTCTCTCGGATGCGGGTCTCCGGGCGGATATAGCCCGGGTCGTAGACCTGGAAGAAGCGCTGCGCCCGACCTTCCAGACTCACCAAGGTCCCGTCGGCTTCGGCAAAACTGGCCGCCGGCAACGCCAACGTAGCGCGCTCCAATGTCGGGGTTCGCTGATGGTCCAGCACCACCACGGTTCTGGCCCGGGACAGCGCGTGATCGACCCGCCTGGCCGGCAGCCGTTCGTACAGGTCATTCTCAAGGATCACCAATGCGTCGGCCTGCTCCGCCTCCAACTGCTCAAGCGCCCATTCCAGGGTCTGCCCGCCCATCATCTGAAGGCCGGTGCTGTTGGCCTCACGCCGGACCAGTGCCAAGCCGCCCATACGAGCCCGACGCGACAGCGCCCGGGCGATATTGCCAGCGGCGTCCAGAATGGCGGTGGAATTCAGGGACCCGCCGCTGACCACCAGCGGCCGGGTTGCCGCCAGCAGGGCTTCGGCCATGCGATTCGCCGCTTCAGCGAGCGGTGCCTCCAGCCCGGGAACCTCCGGTGCCGAGGCGTCGATCCGGTGCGCGACCGCGTGCCCCAAACGCGCAATGTCGTCTGGAGCCAGTCGCAGACGGTTCTCCGCAATGCCATCCAGCCCGGTGGCCACGGGATAAGCGACGAAAAGCGGATAGCGGCTGTCCTGCCCCAGCGTTTTCACCGCTTCGGCGTTCCAGGTGGGGATGCCACGATCTTCCGCCAGCGCCTCGCGACGCCCCAGGACGGCCTGGCGCACCGATAACCCCAGGCGCGCCGCACTCTGGATCAGGTCTTCCCCCAGCACCAGGACGGCATCGTGTTCTTCGATGTCCCGCAGATTTGGTGTCGGCAGGCCGCAGGTGCGGTTCAGGTCCGCCATCAGCTCGAGGCAGGCCAGTTCATCGGCGGCAATCCCGGTGGAGAAATTACCCTCGCCCACCAGATCCCGCAGTTGGTGGTTGCTCTCCAGGCTGGCGCGGGGTGAGCCGATGCCAATAACCCGATACGCGTCCCTGAGCGCATCGCTGCCCCGGTCGAGCGCTGCGTTCACATCCAGGGTGACCGGTTCAGCTTCCGGCTCTGCCCGCCACTCGGGCTGGGTCGGGCGGTCCTTGCGATTGACATAGCCGTAGCCAAAGCGACCGCGATCGCACAGGAAGAAGCGGTTCACCTCGCCGTGGTAGCGATTTTCGATCCGGCGGATCTCGCCGTAGCGCTCGCCCGGACTGATGTTGCAGCCCACCGCGCACTGGTGGCAGATACCCGGCGCAAACTGCAGATCCCACTTGCGCGTGTAACGGTCGCTGTGGGCCTGGTCGGTGAACACGCCGGTGGGACACACTTCGGTGAGGTTGCCGGAGAACTCACTCTCCAGCGTGCCTTCCTCGTAGCGGCCGAAGTAGACGTTGTTGTTGGCGCCAAACGCGCCCAGGTCGGTCCCGCCCGCGTAGTCGTTGTAGAAGCGCACGCAGCGGTAACAGGTGATGCAGCGGTTCATCTCGTGGGCGATGAACGGACCCAGGTACTGGTTGCGGTGGGTTCGCTTGCGGAAGCGATAGCGACGCCGGTCGTGGCCGGTCATCACCGTCATGTCCTGCAGGTGGCAATGGCCCCCCTCTTCGCAGACCGGGCAATCGTGGGGGTGATTGATCATCAGCCACTCGACGACACTGGCCCGGAATTCGCGAGCTTCCTCGTCATCGATCGAGATACGCGCGTCATTCTGCACCGGCGCCATGCAAGACATCACCAGCATGCCCTTGTCGTCATCCGCGTCCTTGAACTGCTTGACCGCACACTGGCGGCAGGCCCCGACACTGCCCATAGCCGGGTGCCAGCAGAAATACGGAATATCGAGGCCCAGCGACAGGCAGGCGTGCAACAGGTTGTCGGCCCCATCGACGCTGTAGGAGCGGCCATCCACGTGGATCGTTGCCATGGCGCTACACCTCCCCGACCGGAATCGGATCGGCATGGGCCGGCCCGGTCTCGTGACGCACGCCCCGCTCGAACTCGTCGCGGAAATACTGCAACGCGCTGGACAGCGGCATGGCGGCGCCCGGTGCGTGGGCGCAGAAGGTTCGACCGGGGCCCAAGTCGGTGGCGAGCTTGTCCAGCATCTCGATATCCCCCTGCTCGCCTTCGCCCCGCTCCAGTGCCTGCAGTATCTTCACCGTCCACGGCAGGCCATCCCGGCATGGCGTACACCAGCCGCAGGATTCCCGCGCGAAAAACGCCTCCAGGTTGCGCATCAGGGAGACGATGCTTTGCTGGTCGGTGACCACCGTCAGCAGGCCCGTACCCATGCGACTGCCCGCCTTGCCGATGGAATCGAAATCCAGCGGCAGCTCCAGGTGTTCCGGCAGCAGGAAGCCGGTACTGCCCCCTCCGGGCAGCCAGGCCTTGAGCTGCTCACCGTCCCGGATTCCGCCGGCCCGGTCGAGTAACTCGGTGCCGGATGTCCCGATGGGCAGTTCCCAGAGACCGGTTCGTTTGGCTCGACCTGAGACACCGTAGAGCTTGGTGCCCCCGTCATTGCTGAGCTGGCCGGACAGCCCCTGGTACCACTCCGCACCGTGGCGCAACACGGCAGGCACGTTGCACAGCGTCTCGACGTTGTTCACCACCGTGGGCTTGCCCCAGGCGCCGGACTGACCCGGGAACGGAGGCTTGGCACGAGGATTGGCGCGTTGGCCCTCCAGCGAGTTGATCAGCGCGGTTTCCTCGCCGCAGATGTAACGCCCGGCACCGGTGTGCAGCGCAATGTCGAAATCAAAGCCGCTGCCGGCAATATCGGCACCCAGCCAACCGGCGTCGCGAGCCTCTTTTAGCGCACGGGTGATGTGATTCGCCGCCTCGATGTATTCCCCACGCAGGAAGATGTAGCCGTAACGGGCATTGTTGGCGTAGGCGGCGAGGATCATGCCCTCGATCAGCAGGTGCGGCGTCTGCTCCATCAGCAGGCGATCCTTGAAGGTGCCCGGTTCCATCTCGTCGGCGTTGCAGACGATGTACCCCCGTGGCATCCCGTCGCCCTGCAGGGTCAGGCTCCATTTCACGCCGGCGGAGAACCCCGCGCCGCCCCGACCGCGCACGTTGGCCGTCTTCATGGCATCGATGACCTGCGCGCCCGTCTGCTCATTGAGCGTGTGACGCACGGCGGCGTAACCATCCTTGTCTTCGTATTCCTTCAGGAAAACGGGCGTGCCATCGTCGTGCAGTCGCCAGGTCAGCGGATGGGTCTCTTCGCGACGCTCGTCGGCGTCCTGGCGAAGCTGGCAGCGGTAGCGCAGGCGTGACAAGGCATCCGTCATGCGTAGCCCTCCAACAAGGTGTCCAGATCGTCCGGATGAACCGGCCCGAAGGTGTCGTCGTCGATCATCACCGCCGGCCCCCGATCACAGGCGCCCAGACAGCACACGGGCAGCAGCGTGAACCGGCCGTCCGAGGTGGTCTGGCCAAAACCAATGCCGAGCTTGTCGGTAAAGGCATCGCGCAGCGCCTCGTAGTCCGTGAGAAAGCAGGAGCTGCTGTCGCACACCAGGATCACATGGCGCCCCACCGGTTGCCGGAAGATCAGACTGTAGAAGGTGGCCACCCCTTCGACACTGGCGGGACTGATGCCCAGCAGATCGGCGATCACGGCAATGGCGCCGTCCGGCACCCAGCCATGGCGACGCTGCACGATCTTCAGGGCCTCGATGCAGGCCGCCTGGGGCTGCTCGTAGTGATCCCGCTCATGCAGGATGGCCTCGCGATCTGCCGCTTCGATGACAAAGCCGTCGCTGGCAATGGTTTGCGCTGTCTCCATGGGCCGGTTCTCCGCTTCTCTCATCGATCCACGTCCGCCATGACAAAGTCGATGCTGCCCAAGTGGGCAATCAGGTCCGGCACAAAACCCTGGCGCATGAGGGCCGGAATCTGTTGCAGGTGCGGGAAGCTCGGTGTGCGGATACGCGTGCGATAGCTGGTGGTGTTGCCGTCGCTGGTCAGGTAGTAGCTGTTGATGCCCTTGGTCGCCTCCACCATCTGGCAAGACTCGTTGGGCTTGAGCACCGGCCCCCAGGACACCTGCAGGAAATGGGTGATCAGCGTTTCGATGTGCTGCAGCATTTTCTCCCGGGGCGGCGGTGTGGTCAGCGGATGGTCCGCCTTGTAGTCGCCCGGCGGCATGTTGTCGACGCACTGTTGGATGATGCGCACGCTCTGGCGCATCTCTTCGATGCGCAACTGGCCCCGGTCGAACACATCGCCGCGGGTGCCCAGCGGCACCTCGAAATCAAACTGGTCATAGCCGGAATACGGCCGCTGCTTGCGCAGGTCGAAGTTGCAGCCCGTTGCCCGCAGGTTGGGACCGGTCACGCCCCACTCCAGGGCTTCTCCGGTACTGAAGGCCGCAATATCCCGGGTGCGCTCGCGGACAATGGCGTTCTCCATCATGGCCCGCTGGTATTCCCGCAGGCGCTTGGGCATCCAGTCCAGGAATTCCTGCACCAGCGTCGGCCAGCCTTTGGGCAGGTCCTGTGAGACGCCGCCGATGCGATACCAGGCCGGATGCATACGGAAACCGGTAATGCCCTCAATCACCTTGTAAGCCCGCTGCCGATCACTGAACGTGAAGAAGACCGGCGTCATGGCGCCCAGGTCCTGCAGGTAAGTGCCCAGGAACAACAGGTGGCTGGTGATGCGGAACATTTCCGCCATCATCACCCGGATCACCTTCACCCGGTCCGGCACCTCAATGCCGGCCAGCTTCTCCACCGCCAGCACGTAGGGCAGGTTATTCATGACGCCACCGGTGTAATCGATCCGGTCGGTGTAGGGAATGAAGCTGTGCCAGGACTGGCGCTCGGCCATTTTCTCGGCACCGCGGTGGTGGTAGCCGATGTCCGGCACGCAATCGACGATTTCCTCGCCGTCCAGTTGCAGGACGATACGGAACGCGCCATGAGCCGACGGATGGTTCGGCCCCAGGTTGAGGAACATGAACTCGCTACCGGACCGCTCCCGCTGCATGCCCCAGGCTTCCGGGTCAAACTGCAGGGCCTTCTGCTCCGTGTCCTGCCCTTCGACGGTGAGTGTATACGGATCGAATTCGGTGGCCCGGGCGGGATAGTCCTTGCGCAGCGGGTGGCCGGTCCAGGTCGGCGGCATCAGGATGCGGACCAGCCGCGGGTGGCCGTCGAAGTCGATCCCGAACATGTCCCAGACTTCGCGCTCATACCAGTTGGCGTTGCGGAATACGGACACGCAGCTGGGCAATGACAGATCACCCTCGTCGATGGCGACCTTGAGCATCAGATCCCGATTCCGGTCGATCGACACCAGATGATAGAACACCGTGAAGTCGGCCGGCGGCAACCCCACCCGCTGGCTGCGCAGGCGCTCGTCGATGGCCGAGAGGTCGAACAGCATGGTGAAGCCTTCCGGCAGACCCTTGAGAAACGCCAGGGCATCCAGCAACCGTTCCCGGGGCAACCACACCACGGGCATACCGGTGAGGGTCGCCTGTTCGACCATCACCTGTGCCCCCAGATGTTTGCCCAGGGCTTCCAGGACCGGGTCCTGTACCGAACGGTTGTGCGCTTCGCCCTGCGTTGGGCTGGCCACGCTCATCGACATACGCCTCCTTGGGGAGGAAGTTGGATTTCCGGGCCCTACAGGCTGCCGGGACTGCGCAATTCGGTCGCCTGGATCCGGCGATCGCGATGCTTCTCCCGCTGGGATGGCATCTTCGCCCGATAGACACCCTGGTCACCGACCACCCAGGACAGGGGCCGGCGCTCCTCCTGAATCGAGTCCTGCAGCAACTGCAACCCCTGCAGGAAGGCTTCGGGCCGTGGCGGACAGCCCGGCACATAGACGTCCACCGGCAGGAACTTGTCGACGCCCTGAACCACCGAATAAATATCGTACATGCCGCCGGAGTTGGCACAGGACCCCATGGAGATCACCCACTTGGGCTCCAGCATCTGATCGTAGAGCTGCTGGATCACCGGCGCCATCTTGATGAAGCAGGTCCCCGCGATCACCATGAAATCCGCCTGGCGCGGGGATGCCCGGATCACTTCGGACCCGAAACGGGCAATGTCATGAGGTGATGTGAAGGCCGTGGTCATTTCCACGTAGCAGCAGGATAGCCCGAAGTTGTAGGGCCAGAGGGAATTCTTGCGGCCCCAGTTGACGACCGAGTTGAGCACTTCATCCAGCTTGCCGGTAAAGACGTTGCGCTCGAGTTGCTGTTTGACCGGGTCATCCACCTGGCGACGATCCCCAAGGGGATAGCGGTCCGTTGCGGCCGCGGCTTCGTCGTCAGCCCGTGTCAGCGTATAGGTCATGCCCGCTCTCTCCTTTCCGATGGCTTCGGAAGTTCAGAAATCCGGATCGTTCAGTGTTCTTTGGGAACCCGGCGCCGGGGCGCCCAGTCCAGTGCGCCGACGCGGCTGTCGTACAACAGGCCCGCCAGCAGTACGAAGATGAAGATGGCCGCGCCCCAGAAACCGACCCAGCCGACTTCCCGGATGGAGACCGCCCATGCAAACAGGAAAACGGCTTCGATATCAAAGATCACGAAAAGCATGGCCACCAGGTAGAACTTGACGGAAAACCGCTGGCGCGCCGATCCGGCACCGATGATGCCAGACTCGAATGGAAGGGATTTACTGCGTCCACGACTGCGGCCGCCCAGCAACGCTGAAGCGATCATCATGAAGGCACACAGGCCGAACACAGCCAGGATGAAAAGACCAATGCCCCAGTATTCGGCGATTATTGCAGGCGTACTCTGCTCCATAATCTCCACCGGTCAGTCTGGATTCATACACCACCCCTCAGCGCTCAATGAAAGCGGCAGAACGTTCAAAGGGTGAAGCACGACGTGGATAGCCGACTGAATTTGCGGCTGTTATGTACTCAGACTAGCAGTCTGTCTGCCGCCTTGCGAATCCAGAAAAGTGATACGAGCAAAGCGACTTGATCCGGGGGATGCGCCCCTCCCCCGGCGGAACGGACCGGATTCGCGAAAGATTCTGGTCAGTGCCCTCAGGCTGTGCGCAGCAGCAGGATCTTTCCGGTCGCCTCCCCCGCTTCCAGCTTGCGGTGAGCCTCACCAACCTCGCTGAAGGTAAAGCGCTGCGGATCGAGCAGTGGCCGCACCGCATTCTTCCGGATCAGATCGCTCATGGCCGCCGCCATGCGAGGCTGGTCGTCCATTCCGATACCGTGCAGCAACGGAATCGACCGGAACACCACATGCAGGCTCAGGCTCTTGGCGTGTAACTGCGACAGATCGTGGGTCGACCGGGTATTGATGGACGTCAGCCGCCTGGCGATGCCGGTCGCCTCAATGGAGCGATCCAGGTTCTCGCCACCGACGGTATCGAACACCAGGTCGAAGCCCTGGCCGCCAGTCAGCCGCTGGACGTAATCGGCCACGGGCTCATCCCGATAGAAGATGATGTCGTCCGCCCCCAGCTTCCGCGCCAGGTCCGCCTTTTCCTGAGTGGAAACCGTCGTCGCTACCCGCGCCCCGAGATGCTTGGCGATCTGGATGGCCACGTGACCGACGCCGCCGGTGCCGGCGTGGATCAGCACATGCTCGCCGGATTGCAGACCGGAGCGATCGGACAGCGCGCTCCAGGCGGTGAGGAACACCAGCGGTAAGGCGGCACATTCCTCCAGCGGCAGCGCCATGTCCGGCGTCCGCTTGGCCAGCACCCGCTCGTCGGCAACCATGTAGTCCGCCAACGCGCCCTGCCAGCCCTTGACGCCGCCCGCGCAGCCGAAGACCTCATCTCCCGGTGCAAATCGGGTAACACCGGAGCCCACCTTGTCCACCACCCCGGCCACATCGCCATTGAGGATCGCCGGCATGGCGGGCCCCGACTTCACGAAGCCGGAGCGGATCTTGGTTTCGATGGGATTGAGGCTGGAGGCCACCACGCGGATACGGACCTGATTGGGCCCCGGTTCCGGGGTGTCGACATCACGCTCGACAAAGACGTCCGGGCCGCCAAACTCTTCAATCACCATCGCTTTCACGTTCAGACCTCCTCAATCCATCAATACACAATCAGCCGAACCAGAATCGCCGCCACCATCAGCAACGTCAACCACTTGACCCACTGGGCGCCGCGCGGCCCCATGTTGACCCGCACCGCAATCTGCGCGCCGGTCACGTTCCCCAGAGCCAGCAGGAGCCCGGTTCCCCAGCGCACCTGGCCACTCCAGGCGAACACCAGCAGGGCCGGCAGCGTATACAGCAGCACGATCGCCACCTTGATGACGTTGACCTGCCGCAAATCGATTTTGAGCATCCGGTAGAGCACGACGATGAACAGCGCGCCCACGCCCACCTGGATGAAGCCGCCGTACAGGCCGATCAGAAACATGGCGGCATAGACCACCGGCGTCAGCCGGCTCGGAGTCAATGGACGGGTATCCAGCTTGGGTTGTGGCAACAGCATGAACACGGATGCCCCGATCATCGCCGCCACCAAGACCGCCTCGAACACGGCATCGGACACACCGGTCGCCAACCAGGCGCCCAGTAGTGAACCGATGATGGCCGGCACCGCCAGCCGCAGACTCACCGCCCAGTTGCCCTGCCCGCTGCGCCGGAATCCCCGCACCGCCGAAACACTCTGCAGGGTAATGGCCACCCGGTTGGTGCCATTGGCCACCTGCGGCGGCAGCCCCAGGAACATCAGCAGTGGCAGGGTCAGCATCGAGCCGCCGGCCGAGAGGACGTTGATAAATCCGGCGACGCCGCCCAGCAGCACCAGGGCCATAATGTCAGGCAGAGTCATGGCGCCATCAGGCCCCAACGGCCACAGCCGGGGTGCCGCGCCCCTTGCGGCCACTCCACACCAGCAACGCCAGGAAGATCACCAGGCCAGCAGTGTCGAGCACCAGGCTGTCGTGGGGCCAGAGCATCAGGCCGCCAATGGGAAACATCAACAGCCGCAACCACCAACTGAGCCGGTGCTCCAGGAAGCCTTCCAGGCCGGCGATAATGGCGTATATCCCGAACAGACCGAACAGGAACACCCGCAGCATCTCCCAGATATCGCCGGAAATCAGCGGCGAGTAGGCGAATAGCAGCGGCACGATGTACAGCCCCTTGGCAATCTTCCAGGCAGTAAAACCGGTGCGCATCTGGGAAGTGCCGGCAATGGCGGCCGCCGCAAACGCGGTCAGGCAGACCGGCGGTGTGACGTTGGAATCCTGCGACAGCCAGAAGATGATCATGTGGGCCGAAACCAGCGCCATGGTCGTCGCATGCGGGGACAGCGCCTGCTCCATCAGCTGGGAGCTGAAGGTGTCCGGCACGGCTTCGAGCATGCTCTTCGCGGTCGCCATATCCATCGGCGCGTTGAGCAGGTTGAACTGGTCGGGCGTGGCCAGCATGAAGATCGACCGGGCCTGCTCGGGCAGATTGCCGCTGACCATGAGATCCAGCAGCTGGCTCTGGGCAATCAAGCCGTATATCGCCGGCGCCGAGAGGGTTGCGAGCACGATGTAAGCCGCGGTCACCGGCAGTCCCATCCCCAGGATCAGCGAGGCCAGTGCCACCAGGATCAGGGTGATCAGCAGGCTGCCACCGGCCCAATTGGTGATCATCAGCGAGAACGTATTGCCGATGCCCGTGGTGGAGACCACGTTCACGATCAGGCCGACGGTAATCAGCAGGATGGCGGTGGTCACGATGTTCCTCGAGCCCTGGGCCATGGCGTCGAGGATATCCCGGGGCATCATCGGCTTCTTCGACAACCAGGAGGCCGCAATCACCGACAGGATCGCGATGCCGGCCGCATAGGTGGGGGTAAAGCCATAAACCAGCGCCGCCACCAGGACCACCAGCGGCAGCAGATAGTGCCAGCCGTCCTTCATGACTTCCTTGAGCGTCGGCAGGTCATCGTCCTGTTCCAGCTTGACCGCGTGACTGCGCTTCGCTTCCACCCGCACGAACATGGCGACAGACAGGAAGTACATGAAGGCCGGCAGGGCCGCGACCGCCACAATCGTCAGGTAGGACACCTGCGTGTAGGAGGCCATGATAAACGCGCCCGCCCCCATCACCGGTGGCATCAACTGCCCGCCGGTGGAGGCCGCGGCTTCGACGCCGGCGGCAAACCGCGCCGGGAAGCCGGCCTTGCGCATCAGCGGAATGGTAATCACGCCGGTGGAGACGGTGTTGGCCACGCTGGAACCGGATACCGAGCCCATCAGGCCGGAGGCAAAGACCGCCACAAAGCCCGGCCCACCAATAAAGCGCCCGGCGGCACAGCGGGCCAGCTCGACAATGAAATCGCCGGCGCCGGACTTCACCAGAAAGGCGCCGAACAGGATGAACATGAACACGTAGGTCCAGGAAATCCGGGCAATGGAGCCCAGCATGCCCTGCCCGCCCATGTAGGAGCGGAACAGCACCGTCTCCCAACTCAGGCCCGGAAAGTTGAAGATCCCGCCCACGTATTGGCCCCACCAGGCCACGTAGGACAGCGCGATCACGCAGAGCGTGGGGATGAACCAGCCGGTGGTACGCCGGGCAAACTCCAGGATCAACAGCACGGCGGCGATCGACACGATCCAGTCGGCTGTCGAAAAGGTCACGCCCCGGGCATACAGGGCATCTTCAAAGCCAATCAGGTAGAGCGCACAGCCCATGGCCGCCAGCCCCAGCACGATGTCCACGGCAAAGACCAGTCGCTGGGTACCGGGGTTGCTGGCCTTCACCATGGGAATGGTCAGGGCGCACAGCAGACCGAACATGCCGAAATGCAGCGCCGAGGTCCAGAGTTCCGACAGGGTCGAGAAGGTATTGAAATACAGGTGGGAAACGGCGATCACGATCGCCAGCACAAACACGGTACGGCCAATCAGCGGGTTGTTCAGCCGTTCGCTGGCCTCCGCGGCCTCTTCGTCGCGAATGTGGTCCAGAGAGCCTGTCTCTGGCTGCTTGTCATCGTTACTCACATGGACTCCCAACAGCAACGACGGGGGCGAGATTCGCCCCCGAGTTCAAAACCGCTTCTGGAAGCGTCCCTTACTTGGCGATCAGACGATCCGGAATTTCCAGTCCCTGCTCCTTGTAAAAGCGCGCAGCACCCGGATGCAGTGGCATCGGCAGTCCCGCAATGGCTTTTTGCAGCGCCATCGCCTTGGTGGCCGGGTGGATATTATTCAGGAACGGCAGGTTGGCGTAGATCGTTTTGGTGATCTGGTAGACGTCCTCTTCCGACACATCCGCCCGCACCGCCAGGATATTGGGCTGGGCGATGGTGTGGATCGGCCTGGACTGATTGGGATAGGTGTCCGCCTTGATCACGTACGGCGACCACAGCTCGAATTCCTTGTTGATCCGCGCCAGCTGGTCTTCGTTGACGTCCAGCGTGGTGATGTCGTTGCCGATGTTGGCGTAAGCCCGGGTCACCGCGGAGGCCGGCACGCCAGCCGGAATGTTCATGCCATCGATGTTACCGTTTTGCAGAGCGTCGGCACTCGGACCGTAACCGAGGTAGGCCAAGTCCATTTTCTTCACATCGATGCCCAGGGCGCCGAGAATGTACCGGCCGGAACCTTCCGTACCGGAATTGCGGGCGCCGATGGAAAAGGTTTCGCCGTAGAGATTTTTCATGTCATCGATCGTGCCGGTCTTGGCCAGCTCGCTGCGAACCACGAAGTGCTCCACGTTCTGCCACAGCATGGAGACCGAGCGCAGGTTCTTATAGGCCTTGGGGACCGGGCCGGTTCCCTTCCAGGCCCAGGCGCCATAGAGCCCCTGCAGGATACCGAACTGCGCCTGGTTCTCGTCCATCAGCTTGAGGTTCTCACCGGAGCCGGCCGAGCTGATGGCGGACAGTGAAATCCCCGTCTTGGGCTCCAGCTTGACCTTGACCAGGGTGGACAGGGCCACGCCGACCGGATAGTAGGTGCCGCCGGTGGTCGCGGTGCCCATGACGTAGTGGCCGCCTTCAGCCTGGGCAGTGGCGGTAAAGCCCAGGGACAGTGCCGCGACGGCCCCTGCAATGGTTTTCAGAAACTGACGCTTAACCATGTCGTGCTCTCCCTTTTATTGGTGTTGTCTAAAACGCACATGTGGCATTGAGAATAGCCTCGAACCCGGGGCCTTGCCATTCCCCGCGCTACGACATAAGTCGGTGTCGACACTCAGGTTTTGCGCACAAAAAAGGGGCGCCCTCAGGCGCCCCTTGTCTTTACCGCTGTCGACGTCAGGCGTCGTTCAGACGGTTACTTCGTTCCCATGGCGGCATCGAAACCGTCCTGGATGGACTTGGACGGTTCCGGTGTCGCCAGGGACACCACCACAATGGCGATGGTGGCGAACAGGAAGCCCGGGATGATCTCGTACAGGTCGAGAATACCGCCGGACAGATTGCCCCAGACCACCACGGTCACACCGCCGACAATGATGCCAGCCAACGCGCCAAGACGGGTCATGCGCTTCCAGAACAGGGACAGGATCAGCGCCGGACCAAAGGCCGCACCGAAGCCGGCCCAGGCGTAGGACACCAGTTCCAGGACCTTGCTGTCCGGATCGAACGCCAGCAGGCAGGCCACGACCGCAATACCGAAGACGGCGAAGCGTCCGACCCACACCAGTTCGTTCTGGGTGGCTTCACGACGGAACAGCGCCTTGTAGAAGTCCTCGGCCAGGGCAGAAGACGACACCAGCAGCTGGGAATCCGCCGTACTCATGATGGCCGCCAGGATCGCTGCCAGCAGAATACCGGCCACGAACGGGTTGAACAGCGCGTTCACCAGCAGCATGAAGGCCTTCTCGCCGTCTTCCAGCGGGGTTTCGAAATAGCCGATGGCAGCGAAACCAACCAGCAGTGCACCGAACAGCCCCAGGCCACTCCAGATGACCGCGATGCGGCGGGCCGCCGGAATGTCGCTCTCGCTGCGAATCGCCTTGAAACGCGCCAGGATGTGCGGCTGGCCAAAGTAGCCCAGGCCCCACCCCAGCAGCGACAGGATCGCCAGGGTCGTCATGGCCCCGCCGTCAGCGCTGGTGAACGCGCTCAGGAATTCCGGGTTTTTGGCCGTCATGGCCGCCTCGGTCGCGGACCAGCCACCGTCGGCGTTGATGGCCATGATGGGCACGATCAGCAGCGCTGCAAACATCAGCAGCCCCTGGATCACGTCGGTCCAGACCACCGCCAGGAAGCCCCCGAAGAAGGTGTAGGACACCACGGCCACGGTGCCGATAATGACGGCGGTGGTGTAGTTGATGCCGAACACGGTCTCGAACAGCTTGCCGCCTGCGACCAGACCGGAGCTGGTGTAGAACAGGAAGAACAGCAGGATGAAGAAGGCGGAGATGATCCGCAGGAGACGGCTCGTGTCTTCGAACCGGTTCTCGAAGTAGGAAGGCAGTGTCAATGAGTCGCCGGCCGCCATGGAGTACGTCCGCAGACGCCGTGCGACGATCAGCCAGTTCAGCCAGGTACCGACCAGCAGGCCGACAGCGATCCAGATCGCTTCGTAACCCGCGGCGTAGGCATAGCCGGGCAGACCCAGCAGCAACCAGCCACTCATATCCGAAGCACCCGCACTCAGTGCTGAAGGCAGCGGGCCAAGACTCCGGCCGCCAAGAACATAGTCAGAAAGATTGGATGTGCGTTTCCAGGCGATGTAGCCAATGGCCAGCATCAACAGGATATACACGATAAAGGTCAGCGTGACCCCCAGGTTATTTCCCACCATCTGGTGTTACTCCCGTCCGCTAGTAGAAGTGTGTTTCTTTTTATGGTCCCTTCGCGCCGGCCCGAAGGTGGCGCGCTGCAATCACTGCGGCGGATACAACTCGGGATGACCCGGGCCATCCCAGTGTTGCATTCACTCTGCCGGCGTATGGGAACTCCGGCGACTACAGCGATGCATTCCTGACGACTGTTTGCATTGTTGATTGTCCGGTTCATTGTTCGGTGGCCCGCCGCAATGGCGCTGACCACATGCCCTGGAGGCCGGTCCCGGACTGACATCGGCCTCCAAAGTCCAGGCATACCGTCTCGGTCAGCCAGGGGCCGATCATGACGGGGGCACGCAGTCCAATCCGGCAGCATCGGTCCTGACACTTCCGGATGAACTGAATGTAACCTTTACGAAGCCTGTCTCTAATGTAGTGAGCCGGGCCGGCTGCGGCTTGCAAAAAACTACGGACTTTTTATGAAAACGTACGGTTTTGCACCGACGACGGCGGTTCTTTCACCTTACCGTAAGACGGACGGTGTAACGCCCCGGTACTTTTTCATGGCGTTGGTGAGGGCCCCCTGGCTGGAAAAGCCGGTTCGCAGACTGATTTCCGCCAGCGATAAACGGGGCTGTTTGAGGAGTTCGATGGCCCTTTCCAGACGTGCCTGGATCAGGTACTGGTGCGGACTCATGCCCGTCATTTCGCGGAAGGTCTCGTGGAAACGGCTGACACTCAGGCAAGCCTCGCTGGCCAGATCCTGCACGGTGATTTTCTGGTGAAGATGGTTGCGCACGTAGTGGCGAATGGCTTCGGCATTGAAGGTCTGGCGCTTGCGACGCGGGGCGTTGCCGTTACTCAGTCGCTGGGACAGGCAATGGATGATACCCGTTGCGAAGTGCTCGTGGAGGGAGCGGTTATCCGGTGCCTGATTCAATTCCGAGGCGCACAGCTGAATCAGGCTCTGGAGCCGGTTGTCCATATCCAGATGCGACGGTCGATCGAACAGCGGCGCGAGCCGGTCGTAGTCACCGTGCCGGGGGTTGGACAGCGCGGGCGCGGTGGTGTCGAGATCAATGACGAGCACGTGGTTGACGTCATTGCCGAAATAGTCGTGACGGGTTTCGGTGGGTACCAGGCAGGCGCGGCGGCTGTCGAGGTCGACCCCCCAACCCTGGCCGGCCAATCCTGAAGCCCCCTGCAGACCGATCACCACCTGATGATGGATATGCTCGTGCTGCGCTGCATTCTCGGGGAGTTTCAGAACTCGGGCATTCAGCATAACGTGCGTGGGACCGTCACATGGATGGTGACCTATTTAAGCATATTCCGCTCCATGATTCACGATACGCCAGCCGGATTCCTCTTCTGGACGTCAAGCGGCAAACTCGACACCCGCCTCACTGCCGGTACACCAGCGCACCCGGGCTGTCCGGTCACCAATCCTGGGATGTCTCAGCCGCACCGATCCACCTTCACTCACCGCCCCATTTCCGCTGTAATACAGGCGCGCACCGGATTCAGACATGTCCATAAGTGTGCAGACCTCCCCAACATCGGGCATATCGGCCACGGACAGGGTCTCCGGAACCATCAGGCGCAAATGGCGGCGTTCGTGAAATACCGGCACGCCGTCCGCCAGGGCCTGTTCCAGATTGGCACGATTGCGGATGGCTCCGCCCTCCTCCAACCGATCCGCGGCCGCCACATGAACTTTCTCCGTAACGGCTTGCCCGAGCCCCATCGCATCACGCTGGGTGTCGCCAATGGGGCGGTCATAGGCACCGAACAGGCGGTATGGCCATGTAAAGCTGTCGTTGAGCGTTGTCAGATAGCGGTCTTCCGGCGGTGTCTGGAAGACATCCCCGAGCTTCCACTCCAGACCGTGCTGGTTGGCCTGCCCGATCATGAACTGGAGCGCGAGGTCCGACAGTCCGGTGGCCGCATAGCCCCCACCCACATCACTGTGTACCCCGGGCATCCAGACCTGCAGGGTGCGACGGGCCACGGACTCGTCTTCATGGGGTTCGGCCTCCGGCGCGTGAGTCCACAGATCCGGCTTGAAGGACGCACGGCATTCGTCGATGGCCAGCGCCTGCACGGCATAGGACACGGAATCCGACAGGTGGGTATCGTGGAATCCGACCCAGGAACGGGACAGTTTTCCCAGGCCCGGCATCGGAACGCCCTGCCCCCCGACCGTGTCGAACACGCCGAGGAACCGGATCGGAATGCGCCGGCTGGACTGCCGCAACTCCTCCACCAGCGCGGCGTGGGGGACGCTGTCCCGCTCGCTCCCCGGTTGGGCCCGGTACCAGCGATAGGCATGGGGCAAAAAACGCATTTCGGATTTACCGATTAGCCCCATGGCATGGATGAAGCCCGCGAGGCTGCGCACCGCGTAGGCTCCCCGGCTGAACCCAAGCAGGTAGATATCGTCACTCGGCGCCCAGTTGTTGGCGATAAAACGATAGGCCTGCAAAAGGCTGGCCGACAATCCCATTCCCAACATGCCGCCAAGCCATCGGTCCACTTTGCCGCCGGTACCCGCTCCGTCGTCGTAATAGACCACTTGATCGCGGCGACCGGAGTGGGCCTTCAGGGCCCGGACACATTTGAGGATATTGGACGGCTCGGCTGGATGGGCCTCGCTGTCAGGCCAGTTCCAGGTACCGTCACAGCACACAATGATTGCCTTGGACATCACCATCCCCTCCATGCTTGCGGCAGGCGTCACCGAATGCAAACAGGGACGATCGGTACGGCAGGATTCCGATTCGCGCTCCACCTGATGAACCAGCGTCCGACCTGCCGTTGCGACACGTCAGACTGACTATTATTTGATCACTCCAGAAGCGTAGCAGACAAATCAAAGGCAGGTCGAAATCGACGCTGCGAGTCTGTCACCCGCTAACACGATGACTCAGGGCGAAGTTGAGAGAATGGAGTGCAGGGTGGAAATCAGGGACTGGCTGACGGATGCCAGAGACTGCGAGGCATCCAGC
Source organism: Marinobacter mangrovi (assembly GCF_016798325.1). Lineage (GTDB taxonomy): Bacteria > Pseudomonadota > Gammaproteobacteria > Pseudomonadales > Oleiphilaceae > Marinobacter_A > Marinobacter_A mangrovi. The sequence goes on along the minus strand of NZ_JAERVO010000001.1, from coordinate 381,522 downwards.
ACATGGTAGCGAGCCGGCCATTGTGCAGCCCGCTCCAGGTAGGTCTGGCGGATGCGTTCGAAGAAAGCCACGGTTTCCTGCTCGAAACGATCCAGTTCACCCCGCTTGCGGGCGCGCGCCATACCGACATCCACCGGCGCGTCCAGCAGGATCACGTGATCCGGGCGGCGCTCGCCCTGAACCAGGGTTTCCAACTGGGCAATCTGTTCCCGGGACAGCCCCCGTCCACCACCCTGATAGGCGTAGGTGGCATCGGTAAAGCGATCACACAGGACCCAGCGTCCGGCTTCCAGATGCGGCAGGATAAACCGATTCAGATGCTGTGACCGGGCCGCGAACACCAGCAACAGCTCGGTCAGGTCGTCCATCACCTCATCGCGCGGCGTCAGCAGGACCTCGCGGATACTTTCCGCCAGCGGCGTTCCGCCGGGCTCCCGGGTAACCACCACATCAATGCCCTGCTCCCGCAACCAGCTTTCAGCCACGCCCAGTTGGGTGGACTTGCCGACACCTTCAGAGCCTTCGAACGTAATAAAGTAACCGGGATTCATCGTGTGTCTGCCTACTGCGTCTGGGGCGAGGAGCGATAATCAGAGCGACGCCGCAGCTGGAACTCGCGCACCGCCCGCTGATGCTCCTGCAACGTCCGTGAAAACACATGGGAGCCGTCACCGCGCGCGACGAAATACAGGCTCTCGCCCTCATCCGGATGCAATGCAGCGTGGATGGCCTCGCGCCCGGGCAACGCGATCGGCGTTGGCGGCAATCCGCTGATGCGATAGGTGTTATAGGGCGTGACGGTCCGCAGATTCTTGCGGGTGATATTGCCGTCGTAGCTGTCTCCGAGGCCGTAGATCACGGTCGGGTCGGTTTGCAGTCGCATGCCTTTTTCCAGGCGGCGGACAAACACGCCGGCGATCTGGCTGCGCTCATCGGGCACGCCGGTCTCCTTCTCGACGATCGACGCCATGATCAACGCTTCGTAGGGACTCTCGTAAGGCAAGTCGTCGGCCTTTCCCTGCCATTCCTCCTGCAGGATGGACTGCATCCGGTCGTAGGCCCGACGCAGGATATCCAGGTCGCTTTCCTGCCCGGTGAACACGTAGGTATCCGGGAAAAAGCGCCCTTCTGGATGCTCATCCGGGTGGCCCAGACGCGTCATCAACTCGGCATCGGTCAGTCCGGCGGACATGAGATCGAGGTGATCCTGTCGCTCCAGGGCCGCGCGCAGATCCGCAAATCGCCAGCCTTCAATAAACTGGACGGACCAGGTCTTGGTCTCCCCGTTGACCATCTTGTTGACCATGGCCAGCGCTGTGTCGCCGGAAGCAAATTCGTAGGTGCCGGCCTGGATCAGGTTGCGATCCGGGTGCAGCCGCCCCCACAGGCGGAGCCACAGCGAATCCTTGACCAGCCCGTTGCGCTCCAGTTGACGCGCCACGCCACTGAAAGTACTGCCGTGCTCGACATTGAACAGAACCGGCTCGGACAGGGCGACGGGCGTTTTCAGCGTATTGAGACCCTGCCAGACCCAGAGACCGGTACCGGCAACCGCCAGAACCACCACCAGCAGACAGAGAATAAGCAAACGTTTAAACAAGATCAGGATCCAACTGCATCCGAAAGAAAGGACCGGATTCTGGCAAGCGCCTCGCTCTGAGGCAACTCGAACTGGTCGATCCGGCCGACCACAATGCCGCCCACGACGCTGTTCATCAGCATCAGGCCGCCAAACGCCGGATCGTGGATATCCGCCCGGGTAATGGCGCGCAGCTGCACAGATTCTCCTAAACGGCCCAGTTCATCAAGTGCCGCCTGCCGCGCCACGCCGGCCACGGCCAGCGATTCCACTGCCGGCGTCACCCAGTGATCGCCGATCCGGGCCATGATATTGGTGCGGGTTCCTTCCAGAAGATCACCGTCCGGGCTTCCCATCAACGCCTCGTACGCCCACTCTGGCATGCCCTGGCTGGCCAGGACCTGAGGCAGACGATTGAGGCTTTTGATGCCAGCCAATCGGGGGTCGACGACCAGCGGATGGGGACAGCGGGATACCGCGACGGGCTGCGACGGAGACGGCGGACAGTCATGACGGCTGAGACAAAGCCGGGGCTGGACAGACGCCGGCGGGCGATAGCCTCGGCCGCCGCTCCCCCGGGTCAGGATCAATTTCAGAACCCAGTTCCCGGGCGTGGCGTATCGATCAACCGCGTCGTCCAGGGCAATGGCCAGCTCGTCCATGTCGACCGGAATGCCCAGCCGGGCGGCGTCGTCGACAAGACGCCGGAGGTGCCGACCCCGGAAACGGGGCTCTCGGCCGTTGATACGGATTGTCTCAAACAAACCGTCGCCGTAGGCCAGCCCCCGATCACTGGCCGGGAGCGTGGCCTCATCGGCCCAGATGCGTTCCAGCACGGACCGGATCAGTCCTCGTAGCGACGGAAGATCAGGGTGCCGTTGGTGCCGCCAAAACCGAAGGAATTGGACAGTACGGCATTGAGCTCCGCTTCGCGGGCTTTATGCGGGACGAAATCCAGATCGCACCCGTCCTCCGGGTTATCCAGATTGATCGTTGGCGGCAGAATGCCGTCGCGCAGGGCCAGCAGCGAGAAGATTGCTTCCACCGCGCCGGCGGCACCCAGCAGATGGCCGGTCATGGACTTGGTGCTGGACATCGCCAGCTTGTAAGCGTGATCGCCAAACACCGCCTTGACGGCATCGACCTCCGCCACGTCGCCAACGGACGTCGAGGTGCCGTGAGCATTGATGTAGCCAATGTCAGACGGCTCGATACCGGCATCACGCAGGGCGTTCTGCATGGAACGCTGGGCGCCCTCACCCGACGGGGCGGTGATGTGATGGGCGTCGTCGCTCATGCCGAAACCGACGACTTCGCCATAGATGGTCGCACCACGGCGCTTGGCGTGCTCCAGCTCTTCAAGCACCAGGACACCGGCGCCGTCACTCAGTACAAACCCGTCACGGTCCTTATCCCACGGGCGACTGGCCTTTTCCGGCTCATCGTTGCGGGTGGACAGGGCACGGGCAGAGCCAAAAGCGGCAATACCGGTCGGCGTGGTCGCCATTTCGGAACCGCCGGCCAGCATCACATCCGCATCCCCGTACTGGATGGTTCGAGCGGCGTAACCGATATTGTGAGTACCCGTAGTGCACGCCGTAGTGATAGCGATGTTCGGCCCTTTAAAGCCGAATCGGATGGCCACGTTACCGGCCACCATGTTGATGACAGATGCCGGGACGAAGAAAGGAGACACCTTACGCGGGCCCTTCTCTTCCAGGATCAGGACGTTCTTTTCAATGAATTCCAGGCCGCCGATACCGGAGCCGATGGCAATCCCAACGCGGTCGAGGTCACAGGATCCCTCGGCATCCAGACCACTGTCCTGCACGGCCTGCGTCGCCGCTGCAATGCCATAATGGATGAAGGCATCCATCTTGCGAGCGTCTTTCGCGCTCAGGTATTGCTCCAGATCGAGATCCTTGACCGCTCCGCCAATCCGCGTGTTGAAATCCGTCGAATCAAACCGGTCAATCGGCCCGATACCGCTGCGGCCGGTACGAATGCCCTCCCAGGTGGAGGCCACGTCGTTACCCAGCGGAGAGACAGTACCGAGACCCGTGATTACGACACGTCGTCCAGACATCATTGAATCACCTATTGTTTCCCGTCGGTCGCCGGATATGCAGCCGGCTCACCATCATCATTGGGTCATTGTTGTTCACAGGGCGACTCGTTATTCGCCCGCTTCCGGCCGTCACCCGGAAAGAGACACCGGACCTCGCGGTTTATCGCAAACCCCGGTGACGTTATTGTGACAATGTCACATATCGGCTGTCATGGCATCCGACTCACTGCACAATTCGATGCAGTTCGCCATCGCCTGACACCCTGACGCCAATAAAAAAGCCGCCCTTAATGACCCGACTAAGGACGGCTTCTGCTTGGCTTTCAATAAAACTGAGTATCAGGTATGCGCGACGATGTAGTCGATCGCGTCCTGAACACTGGCGAGCTTCTCAGCTTCTTCGTCAGGAATCTCGGTCTCGAATTCCTCTTCGAGAGCCATGACCAGCTCAACGGTGTCCAGTGAATCCGCGCCCAGATCCTCTACGAAAGAAGACGTGTTCTGAACTTCAGACTCCTTGACGCCCAGCTGTTCACAAACAATCTTCTTCACGCGCTCTTCGACTGTACTCATAGTTTCCTCACTTAATTCGCAACCAAGCACTGAATTTGTGTGCAGTTTAGTGTAATCCCCACCCGCAAACAAGCAGGGTTTGAAGCTAAAGGCTTGTTGTTCAAAGGGTTACAACAAACCCATTATCCCATGAACATACCACCGTTCACGTTAATGGTTTCCCCGGTGACGTAGGCCGCTTCCTGTGAAGCCAGGAACGCCACCACCGCAGCAACCTCTTCCGGCTCGCCCAGACGACCGGCGGGAATGACACTCATCATAGCGTCCCGCTGGCTGTCGTCCAGTTTCTTCGTCATATCCGTATCAATAAAGCCCGGTGCCACGCTGTTTACCGTGATACCGCGATTGGCCATCTCTTTTGCCAGACTGCGGGTCATACCCTCGACGCCGGCTTTGGCCGCACAGTAGTTCACCTGTCCCGGGTTGCCCATACCGGCGACCACGGAACTGATGTTGATGATCCGGCCCCAGCGCGCCTTGGCCATCCCTCGCAGCACCGCCTTGCTGGTGCGATAGATCGAGCTGAGGTTGGTGTTGATCACCGCATCCCAGTCGTCTTCCTTCATCCGCATCAGCAGGTTGTCACGGGTAATACCCGCGTTGTTCACGAGAATCACCGGCGCACCGGACTTTTCAGTGACGGCTTTCAGTCCCGCGTCGATGCTCTCCGCATCGGACACGTTCATCACGATCCCATACCCGCCCTTGGAGGACAGGGCTTCGGTGATACCCTCAGCGCCCGCTTCGGACGTGGCCGTGCCGATCACCACCGCGCCACGATCGGCGAGCACTTTCGCAATTTCCCGGCCAATTCCCCGGCTGGCGCCGGTAACCAGGGCAACCTTGCCTTCCAGTGACATATACCGTGTCTCTCCTGTCTTATCCTTTAACCCCGTCAAGGGCCTTCTGCAACGCGTCCGGACTTTCGATCGGGAACACGCTGAGGTTGCGGTCAATGCGTTTGGCCAGGCCGGCCAACACTTTGCCGGGACCACACTCGACGGCAGCCTCGACGCCTTCCTCGCTCAGGTAGCGGACGGAATCCGTCCACTGCACCGGCGAATACAGCTGACGCAGGAGGTTTTCCTTGAGGCTGTTGCGATCCTGCTCCGGTGCCGCATTCACATTCTGCACGACCGGTATGACAGCATCGTTGAAATTAACGTCATCCAGCGCCTTGGCCAGCTCGTCGGCGGCCGGCTTCATCAGGGCGCAGTGGGAAGGTACGCTGACCGGAAGCGGCAGTGCGCGCTTCGCGCCCTTACCCTTACAGATTTCGATGGCCCGATCGACCGCTGCGGTGCTGCCCGCAACAACAACCTGGCCCGGCGCATTGAAGTTGACCGCCGCGACAACATCGCCTTCGGCCGCCTCTTCACACGCCGCGATGACCACATCGTCTTCAAGGCCCAGAATGGCTGCCATACGGCCCTGACCTGCCGGAACCGCATCCTGCATCAGCTCGCCACGAAGGCGAACCAGCTTGACCGCGTCGAAGAAGTTCAGGCTTTCCGCCGCAACCAGCGCACTGTACTCGCCGAGGCTGTGACCTGCCAGGAAGTCAGGACGCGGGCCGTCCGCAACAAACCACTGTCGCCAAAGAGCTACACTGGCTGTGAGCAACGCCGGCTGGGTGATGGCGGTGGAATTGAGCTCGTCTTCCGGACCATCCTTGCAAATCGACCAGAGATCAAAGCCCAGCACCTGGGACGCTTCGGAGAATGTCTGAGCAATGATCGGCCAGGCTTCTGCCGCCTCACCAAGCATGCCTATCGATTGTGATCCCTGTCCCGGGAAAAGAAATGCTGATTTCATGGCGCTCAGTCTACCCCTGTTTTGTGCCTGAGAAGATTAGCCAATGGTACAAGCCTTGAGACCACAAAACACGGGGCTTCAGATCATCAATTCGTCCAGTTGCTCATTGATGCGACGGGGTACCTCGAGACGCACCTCACGATAAGCCTGCCGGATCGCAGCCAGCATGGCCCGCTCATTGGCATTACCGTGGCTCTTGATCACCACGCCCTGCAGACCCAGCAGACTGGCGCCGTTGTGGCGCGAGGGATCAATGGTCTTGAGCAGTCGCGTCAGTGTCGGGCGCGCGAGCCAGCCAATCATCCGGCCATACAGCGTCCGGGTGAACGTCTGATCCAGCAACTCCATCAGCATGGCGGCGACGCCTTCACCGGTTTTCAGGGCGATGTTGCCGACGAACCCGTCACAAACCACCACATCGGCCACGTCCCGGAACAGATCGCTGCCTTCCACATACCCGATATAGTTGAGGGTCTCGCATTGGGCCAGCATGTGGGACGCCAAACGGACCTGTTCGTTCCCCTTGATTTCCTCTTCACCGACATTGAGCAGGGCCACGCGAGGCTCCTGCAGGCTGTTCACGGCAGAGGCCATCAGGGATCCCATCAGGGCATACTGGTACAGGTTTTCCGCCGAGGCATCGACGTTGGCACCCAGGTCCAGCACATGGCATCGCCCGCGCAGCGAGGGGATCAGCTTGACGATGGCCGGCCGCTCAATGCCCGGATACATGCGCAGCAGGGAGCGTCCAAAGGCCATCAACGCACCGGTATTGCCGGCGCTGACACAGCCCTGGGCTTCACCATCGCGCACCAGGCGCAAGGCAACGGCCATCGAAGAATGCTGTCTGTGACGTAAAGCGTGGGAGGGTCGTTCATTCATCCGGACCACGTCGATCGCTTCGACGATACGGATGCGGGGATGGGATTCGGTCAGAGAGGTCTCGAGCTCACTTTGCTGCCCCACAAGAATGATGCTCAGGGATTCGTTTTCCCGAACAGCGTCAAGCGCTGCCGAGACGGCGATGGCGGGACCGCGGTCACCGCTCATCGCATCAACGGCAATGGTGATCGAAGTCATCGTTCACCTTGCAGGCGGATGCGGCCGGTTGTGTCCTGTCGAACACGGACAATGGCGGGCCGCACCGGCTCAATTACTCGTCGCGAGTCTCGACGACCTGCTTCCCACGGTAGAAACCGTCCGGGGAAACGTGGTGACGACGATGCACTTCGCCAGTGGTGGAATCAACTGACAGGGCCGCAGTGCCCAGTGCATCGTGAGAACGACGCATGCCGCGCTTGGAGCGGGTCTTACGGTTCTGTTGTACAGCCATGGTATTACTCCTGAGCTAAAAAATATTAAAGCGCCGTGCGCTGTTCAGCGACCGGCGTCCTGTTCCGCGACGCACTGCGAATCAGTGATCGTCTTTTTTCTTGAGCTCCGCCAGAACACTGAACGGATTCTCGCGCTGCTCCGGTTCGTCATCCGGCTGTTCATCCTGCTCGGCGTCGAGCGCCTCGAGGGTGCCGGCAGCCGGACAATCCTCAAGCTCATGCAGCGGATACGGCGGGATGACCAGTAACAGCTCATCCTCGACCATCTGCCAGAGATCCGCCTCGAAGTCGTCCATTAGGAAAGGCTCCAGATCCCGCGGCAACTGGCGTGCCTGCTCGTCACTGACCACCAACCCCAACTGGAACGACGACGCCAGAGACGCATTCATCGCCGACATACAACGCTGACATTCGAGAACAACCGGCGCGTCCAGACGCCCCTCGACGATCCGGCGCTTTTCCGCATCCATTCCAAACTGCAAATGGACACTGACGTCGCCCTCCTGATCAAGCAGCAAGGCTGCGAATCGGGGGAGCGAACGCAATGCAATGACACCGTCAAGACTCGCTTCTTTTTCAGCAAGCTTGTTGGGTTCAACGGTCCGGGGCAGCTCGGCATTCGACATAGGCGCGCAATTTTAGGGCCCCGCCCTGCGGCTGTCAAAGCCTTCTGCGCGTTATTTCGGCAATTACACAAGCTTTGCCGTGTCGGCAGAAGCCGTACGGAGGATTTCGATGATCGATCGGGTCCGGTATCCTTGCCGAAATCACGGCCGCCAGAGACCATCATGACCGTCAAACCACTGCTTCTCGCCTCGTCATCACCTTACCGCAAAGCCTTGCTGGAACGCCTGCAACTGCCGTTCATATGCGCCTCCCCGGACATTGACGAGACCCCGTTCGCCGGAGAAACCGCGGAAGACCTGGCGGTACGCCTGGCGGAAGGCAAGGCGGAAGCCCTGGTCGGGCGCTATCCGGGCCACCTGATCATTGGCTCGGACCAGGTTGCCGAGTTGGCCGATGGCACCTTACTCAACAAACCCGGCGACCATGCCATTGCCCAGCAGCAACTCGCGGCCTGCAGCAGCCAATCCGTACTTTTCCACACCGGCCTGGCTCTGACGGACGCCGACTCCGGCAGCACCTGGAGTCTTTGCGAGCCGTTCCGCGTCCACTTTCGCGACCTGGACCACGAAACCATCGACCAGTACCTCAGTGTGGAACAGCCTTACGACTGCGCTGGCAGCTTTCGCATGGAGGGCCTCGGCATCGCCCTGTTCCGCGCCTTCGAGGGACGCGACCCGAACAGCCTGATCGGCCTGCCGCTCATCGCCCTGGTCGATCTGCTGAAAACCCAGGGCATCGACCCGATTGCCGCGGCCTACCGCAATTCCAGGCGCGACTGAACCAGCGCCTGGGCCAGCCCGCTGCCCACGGAGACGCCCAGGTCGTCGACCAACTGCTTGAATGGCGACGGCTTATGGCTGTAATCGACCAGCTCCTTTTCACCAACCACGTCGCGCGCCACGTAGCTGGCACTGCCCAGGCCATCGATCAGGCCCAGCTTCAGCGCCTGCTCGCCGGTCCAGACCAGACCGCTGAACAACTCGTCGCTCTCTTTCAGACGATCGCCGCGTCCTTCCCGAACCTGTTCGATAAACTGCTGATGCGTGGTTTCCAGCACGTTCTGCCAGAAAGCCACTTCCCCCGGCTTTTCCGGTGAGAACGGATCAAGAAACGCCTTGTTCTTGCCGGCGGTATAGAGCCGCCGCTCCACACCCAGCTTGTCCATCAGCCCGGTAAAGCCGAATCCACCGGCCACCACACCGATCGACCCCACCAGACTCGCTTTGTCGGCGTAGATCTCATCCGCGGCAACCGCAATATAGTAGGCACCGGACGCGCCAATATCGGAGATCACGGCGTAGACCTTCTTGTCCGGATGCTCGCCTTTCAGACGTTCGATTTCATCATTGATGTAACCCGCCTGCACCGGACTCCCGCCGGGACTGTTGATACGCAGCAGGACCGCTTTGGCATCCGGCGCGTCGAAGGCATCCCGCAGCGCGGCGATGACATCATCCGCATTGGCCTCTTCATCCGCAGCGATGGGGCCATTGATTTCCACCACCGCCGTATGCGGCCCGGCCGCCGCCTTGAGACCGGACTCCACTGGCGCCTTCAGCAGGAACAGCAGGGCGAACAGGTAGATGAACGTCAGCGACTTGAAGAAAACCCCCCAGCGCCGACTCTTACGCTGCTCCGACTGCATCGACAGCACGAGCTTCTCAATGAGCTTCCAGTCACGCTTCTCTTCCGGGGCCTGCGCATGACCCGAAGCCGACTCCCCCCGCGAAGGTGGCGCGGACTCCGATCCCCACCCTGCCTTGCCGTCATTATCCCAATCTGACATCGCTTGCTTCCTTACTGCTGCTGGATCATTTCAGTTCTCAGGTCAGCTTCAGCGCCTGCCTGAGGCCATCGACATCACTGACAATGGCTGCCGGCGAGAAAGCCGCCAGACGGTCGCGCTGATGCACCCCCCATTCCACACCAATAGCCGGCATCCCGATTCGCTGCGCCATCTCCATGTCGTACACGGTATCGCCGATCATCACCGCGTCCTCTGCGGCGATGCCAAAGTGCGCGATAATTTCCCGCAGCATCGTCGGATCGGGTTTGGAACGCGTTTCATCTGCACAACGGGTAATCGCGAAACGCGGTCCCAGCCCGGTCGATTCCAGGGCCCGATTCATCCCCCGGCGGCTCTTGCCTGTCGCGACCGCCAAACCTTCCGCCGCCACACCCAGGTCCGTCAACAGCGTCTCAATACCGGGAAAAATATTCTGCGGCGTGGTTTGCTGACTGAAAAAGTACCGCGCATAGCCTTCCCGAATGGCATTGATGTCGTCCCTATCGAGGCCGGGATAAAGCTTCTGCAACGCTTCAATGATGCCCAGCCCGATAATATCCCGATAGGCCTCCATTTCCCGCGCCGGAAATCCCAGTTCGGTGGCGGCACCATGCAGACTGCTGGCGATATGCTCCACCGAGTCGACCACCGTCCCATCCCAATCAAAAATCACCACTTTTGGGGTCACGTTCTTACTACTCCGTCTCAAATACTGTTCAACGGTGCGCCCGGCGCTCCCGAAGCCGCTCCAGCGTTTGCGCGAATACGTCCTCATAAGGCGCCTCGAAACGCATCTGGCGGCCGCCGGGCACTTCCAGTTCCAACGCATGGGCATGGAGCATCAGCCGCTGACCACCCACCGCCCGGAACGCCTTGAGACTGACATCATCCATATACTTGTCATCGCCCGCGATCGGATGACCACCAAAGGCGCAGTGAACGCGAATCTGGTGTGTCCGACCGGTAACCGGAAACGCTTCGACCAGACTGTAGCCATCAAACAGCTCCAATACGCGAAACCGTGTCAGCGCGGCCTTACCCGCTTCAGACACCCGCACCATGCGCTCTCCTGAACGCAGCTCGAACCGCTCCAGCGGCGCATCCACTTCAGTCCGGCTCGCCGACCAGTGCCCGGCCACCAGCGTATGATAAAGCTTGGTGACCCGCTTGGCGCGGATCTCGTCCTGCAGGTGACGCAGCGCCGCCCGCTTTTTGGCCACCATGATCACCCCGGACGTATCCCGATCGAGCCGGTGAACCAACTCCAGAAAGCGGGCCTCCGGCCGGGCCGCCCGCAGCGCCTCGATCAACCCAAAACTCAGACCACTGCCGCCATGCACCGCCATTCCCTGGGGCTTGTTCACCACCAGCATCTGCTCGTCTTCGTAGATAATGGCGTCCTCAACCACACGACGGACTCGCGCCCCCGGCACTGGCGTTGCCGGCTTCTCTTTGGCAACCACCGGCGGGATCCGGACCGTATCGCCGGCTGCAAGCCGGGAGTCAGGCTTCGCGCGCTTTTTGTTGATGCGCACTTCGCCTTTGCGAACGATCCGGTAGATGGCGCTCTTGGGGACACCCTTGAGCTGGGTCAGCAGAAAATTGTCCAGGCGCTGCCCGGCCCCATCCTCATCGATGGCGACCCAACGGACACCGGTCTTACGCGAAGGCTCAGCCTCCGTCTTTACGGCGGGCTTTTCCCGGTTCGGCGCCGGTTTGCGCTTTGGTGTCGTGGCTCGGCTGCCGGGCCGCGATCGGGCCGGGCCTTTTCTGTCGGGTTTCTGCCTGGGCATGGTCTGACGGTATTCCGGGGAGTGTGACGCAGGATTGACGAGCCGGCGCAATGCTGTTATGTTCCGGCCTGCTTTTATGCTCAAAATCGAGCCCTATAATAGTAAGGTAATCGATACAAGCGAGCCGGAAGTATACCGACACTACTCAAGACTTTGAAAGCCGGCGGCCAGACACAGTGCTGCTGGTCATCGGGCAGAGCAAAAAGGCACCCTTTCATCACCTGTTGATCCTACAGGGTCCGGGTTGGAGGGGGAGACATGTTCAATCCGCACGGAAAACCGGCGGGTGACATCGCGAAGAATCATTGCAATCACGCCGGGCCGGGCCGTCCAGCTTACGAATATGACGTGAGACCTTGGAGCCGGTGTGAACTTGAACTGGATAGCATGCGTCAACTGACACTGAATCGTTACGGTTTATTCCCGCAATCGTCGGATTTACAGACCGTTAGCCTTCTCGCAAGCGTGGAGCGGCCTGCCGCTACCGCCTGATTGTGTCCGGCTGCCTAACGTCAGCCGCCTGCTGCATCCTGCCTCGCCGATGAGCGCCAGAATGGCCGGTTTCCGTCGTTAACCGACAGGAAACTCGTTCTTCATGAAAAGAATGCTGATAAATGCAACTCACCCGGAAGAGTTGCGCGTTGCATTGGTAGATGGACAGCGGCTTTTTGATCTCGACATCGAAGCCAGTAACCGGGAACAGAAAAAATCCAACATCTACAAGGGCAAGATCACCCGCATCGAGCCCAGCCTTGAAGCCGCCTTTGTCGACTTCGGCGCCGAGCGCCACGGCTTCCTGCCCCTCAAGGAAATCTCCAAGGAATACTTCAAGAAGTCGCCCAAGGACATCGAGGGCAAGATCAACATCAAGGACGTCCTGAACGAAGGCCAGGAAGTCATCATCCAGGTCGACAAGGAAGAGCGTGGCAACAAGGGCGCCGCCCTCACCACCTTTATCTCCCTCGCCGGCCGCTACCTCGTCCTGATGCCGAACAACCCCCGTGCAGGCGGCATTTCCCGCCGCATTGAAGGCGAAGAGCGCTCGCAGCTCAAAGAAGCCATGAACGGCGTCGAAGTGCCACGCAACATGGGCGTGATCGTTCGTACGGCCGGCATCGGGCGTTCCAGCGAAGAACTGCAGTGGGACCTCAACTACCTGACCCAGATCTGGCAGGCGATCACCGATGCGTCCTCCAGCCGTCAGGCCCCGTTCCTGATTCACCAGGAAAGCAACGTCATCATTCGCGCGGTTCGCGACTACCTCCGCCAGGACATCGGCGAGGTGCTGATCGATTCCGAGGTGGTTTACGAAGACGTCCTGAGTTTCGTGCAGGCGGTCATGCCGTCGTTCGAGAACAAGATCAAGCTGTACAAGGACGAGATTCCGCTGTTCAGCCGCTATCAGATCGAAGGCCAGATCGAAACCGCGTTCCAGCGCGAAGTGAAACTGCCCTCCGGCGGCTCCATCGTTATCGATCCGACTGAGGCCCTGGTGTCCATCGACATCAACTCCTCTCGCGCCACCAAGGGCCACGACATCGAAGAGACGGCCCTGCAGACCAACCTGGAAGCGGCCGAAGAGATCGCTCGCCAGTTGCGCCTGCGCGACATCGGCGGCCTGATCGTCATCGACTTCATCGACATGACGCCGGCCAAGCACCAGCGTGAAGTGGAACAGAAAGTCCGCGAGGCGCTGGAACTCGATCGCGCCCGCGTCCAGGTGGGCAAGATCTCGCGCTTCGGCCTGCTGGAAATGTCCCGTCAGCGTCTGCGTCCGTCCCTGGGCGAGACCCGCAGCGAGGTCTGCCCGCGCTGTGACGGTCAGGGCACGATCCGCGGTATCGAGTCCCTCGCACTGAGCATCATGCGCCTGATCTTTGAAGAGGCGGCCAAGGACAAGACCGGCGAAGTACGCGCCATTGTGCCGGTACCGGTGGCCACCTTCCTGCTGAACGAAAAGCGCAAGCAGCTGGCCGATATCGAGGCACGGGAGGACGTGAACGTCCTGGTCGTCCCCAACCCGCACCTGGATACGCCGCACTTCGAAATCCTGCGTGTCCGCGAAGACGAAATCAGCGCGGTCGAGCGTGGCACCAGCTACCAGATTGCTGAAGAGTATAAAGAAGACGAAACTCAGGAAACCCAGGTTGCCCGCGAGCAGCCGGCGCGCGAAGAAGCCGCCGTCAAGGGTATCCGTCCGGCCGCCGCCCCGGCCCCGAAAGCCGCCGAGGCACAACCGACCAGCGAGCAGGACGAAGGTCTGTTCAAGCGCCTGTCCCGCAAGCTGTCCGCGTTCTTCAGCGACGAGCCGGTTGAGCAGACCGAAAGTCGCGACAAGAACGAGCAGCGCACCCCGTCGCAGCGTCGTGACGGCGGTGGTCGCCAGGACCGTCGTAAGGCGCGCGTGGCTCGTGACGACAATGGCAATCGCGATGACAACCGCAATGCCGGTAATCGTCGTCAGGGCGAATCCAACCGTCGCCAGAATCAGGACGACGGCGGCGGCAATCGCCGCAGCAAGGGCCGTCGCAACTCCGATCAGCAGCCGTCCAACAAAGGACAGCAGCAAAACCAGGGTGGCAACAAGTCCGGCGGAAACAACAAGCGCAAGGACAATCGTCAGGACGATAAGCGTGGTCAGAAGGATCAGGCTCCCCAGAAGGAGCAAAAGGATCAGAAAGACCAGAAGGAACAGGATCGCAGCGCCCAGGGCGGTAAGCAGCAGCAATCGTCACGGAGTGGTGACGAGAAACGCCGTCGGCCACGCCGTCCACGCAACCGCGACGGCTCACCGGTAGAGCAGGACAAGCGCCAGAGCGAAGAGCGCAAAGCCAATAAACCGCAGGCCGCGGACAAGCCAGCTGCCGACAAACCGACTCAAGCCCAACAGGGCAACGACAAGGGCGCCGAACAGCCCAAAGCCACCGATCAGGGTAAGGCACCGGAGCAACGTAAACCGGACGCCCAACCGCAAGCGGCAGAGCAGCCTAAGGCCGATGCCCCATCGAGCGCCGAGACAGCCGGTAAACCGACTGAGAGTGCGCCGAAGGCTGAAAGCAAGCCGGCCAAGCAGGACGAAAAGAGCAGCCCTGCCCCGGCGGACGCCAGCAAGCCTGAGGCAGCTCAGGACAAGAAGTCCGAACGGCCTGAAGCGAAAAAGGATCAGAGCCAGCCTGCGGCCGACAATAAAGCCGAAACCAAACCGGCTGAGACCAAGGGCGAAAAGGCTGAAGACAAGACTGATAAGCCCAAGCCGGCCGCAAAACCGGAAGCCGCCCAGGGTGACAAGCCAAACGCACCGGCCAAGCCGGCCGCCGAGAAGGCACCGGAAGCCAAGACTGAGCCGGCCGAACGGCCCGCTAAAGACGGCAACAAGCCAGCCGAATCGGTAGCCCTGAAGACTGAGCCCCAAAAGGCGCCGGAAAAGCCGAAGGCAGACGCCCCGGCTGAAAAGGCCGAAGCAAAACCGGAACCGGCCGAGAAGACCGCGCCGAAGAAGGAAGCCGCGGAAAAGGCTGAACCGGCGCAGGAGAAACCGTCCGGCGCTGATCGCTCTGACTCCGCGAAGGCTTCGCCCGAGTCTGCCGAAAAGGCAACTCAGAAGGCCCAGCCCGAACCGGAAAAAGCAGCGCCAGCCGCGTCCGGCGACAAGGGAGAACCCGCGTTAGCCCCGTCCGGCCGTGCGTACAACGATCCGCGCGAAGTCCGTAAGCGTCAGTTGGCCGCCAAGAAAGAGGCCGCCAACAAAAACAATGACGACAAGCCGGCCGCCGAAACCGCAGCCTCAGACGACAAGCCGTCTCAAGAAGGCTGAAACGGCAGCCACATGGCCAGGCGCTTCCCCATGAAGCGCCGATAACGCCGATACCAAAGCGGGCCCCGATCATCGGGGCCCGCTTTTTTGTCATCAACGACGCGCTATCATCACCCGTTAACACAATGACATACAGTCTTTCGGCGAGAGCCGCTATACTGGCGGGTGTTCCAACAGGAGTATTTCCTTATGCTGTCTCCCCAAGAAATCGAAGCGGTTGAAGACATCCTGTTTGCCGATCCCTGGGGTGACGATGCCCTGGACTTTTTCGGACTGCACGGTGTGGTCAGTGCCAGTGTTGTTGGCCCGCACGAACTGGATGCCAAGGCCATGTTCCTGATTGCAACCGGGCTGGATGAACTGCCCTCCGCCGGCGTTCCCCAGGCATTTTCCCATGCGGTCGACAAACTGAGCGCCAGCATGGCCGCTTCCCTCGACCGTGGCGAAGCCCTGGAACTGCCGGAACCGGAAGACGGCGACCCGATGAACGCGCTCGAGAACTGGTGCGCCGGCTTCGTCGACACCTTCCTGCAGCATGAGGATGAATGGCTGGAAGCCAATGAGAAAGAGACGGCCGACCTGCTGGTGCCGATGCTGGCACTTTCCGGCCTGTTTGAAGACGAGGATTTCGAGCGGGTGCGCAGCAGCGACAAGCTGAGCCAGGACATGGCGGACGCCATCCCCGACTCCCTTACGGATCTATACCTACTGTTTCACGTTCCGGCCTGAAACGCTCCTGCAGGCACTCAGACCTGCAGATCGGCGTCAGCCCACACTGACGCCGAGACGCTGCCAGATGGGCTCCAGCCCGTCAGGCAGCGCACCAGGCAATCGCCCCAGCTCACACCACGGCGCTCCCGGAAAGTGAAAATCACTGCCTTGGGATGCCAGGTAGCCTTCACGCCGGCACAGCTCGACCAGAAAACCCAGATCGCCACTGGACTGGCCAGAGGTCAGCACCTCCATTCCCAGCCCGCCACAGGCGGTAAAATCCTTCATCAGCTCCCGCAAACGGGTGGCCGTCATCTTGTACTTGCGGGGATGCGCCACGACCGCCACGCCGCCCGCATCGGTGATCCATCGGGTGACCGTCTCCAGTGACGGCCAACAGGCTTTCACGTCGCCCGGCTTGCCGGCGCCCAGATAGCGCTTGAACGCCTGCCCGCTGTCGCGCACCACCGACTCGTCAACCAGGACCCGGGCAAAATGCGGCCGCCCGGGCACGTCACCGCCGGCAGCCTCCGTGGCCTTCTCCAGAAGCTGATCGACGTTCAGGCGCCGCAGACGCTCGGTAATCTGACGCGCACGCCGCCATCGATTATCGGCCTGCTCCGCCAGCGCCGCCTGCCATCGCGGATCGTCGTTATCGAACCCGAGCCCCACGATGTGAATCGTCAGGGAGCGCCACTGACAGGAAAGTTCAATGCCGTTAATCAGGGTCATGCCGCACGCTTCGGCCGCCCGCGCCGCCTCGGCAAGGCCGCCCGTCGTATCATGATCGGTCAGCGCCAGGTGCGTCACGCCGTTGGCAGACGCCCGTTGCACCAGATCGGTTGGCGACAGAGCGCCATCGGACACGTTGCTGTGACAATGCAGGTCAATGCGGGCAGATTGTGTTGCGGATATGGTCATATGTGGCGGAACCCTTTAATGTACGTCACAGGATACGCTCACGGCCCTCCAGCGGCCAGCCGACTGACGGAGAGACTTCATGTACTACGCTATTATCAGCCAGGATGTCGAGAACAGCCTGCCGCTGCGCACCCCGGCGCGCGGCGCTCATCTGGAACGCCTGGAACAGCTGAAATCCGAAGGCCGCCTGCTGCTGGCCGGCCCTTGCCCCGCGATCGACAGCCCGGACCCGGGTGAAGCCGGCTTTACCGGCAGCGTCGTCATCGCCGAATTCGACTCGCTTGAGGCGGCTAAAACCTGGGCAGATGCCGATCCCTATGTGGCAGCGGGCGTCTACGCCAACGTGACGGTGAAACCGTTCAAGCCCGTATTGCCGTAGGCGCGCTCATTGACAGATCGTAATAACCGGGCGCTTGATCGCGGCGGGAACTATGACAGAATTCCCGGTTTGAACGGCCTCTGAAAAGTCGCCTTATACAGCGTCGGGGACGCCATGACCCGCCCACCGGTCGAAGACAAGAAGGTCTCACTCAGGACCTCCCGTACCCGGAACGCCCCAGAAAAAACAAGCAGGAACGATTCATTGTGATTCACAAGCCCTTCACATTGACGAAACTATTGGCCGCTGCCCTACTGACAGCGCTGTGCCTCCCCGCCTTCGCCCAGACCAAATACGTGGACGACGAGTTGCTGATCATGCTCCGCAGCGGCGAGGGCAATCAATTCCGCATACTCGACAGCCTCAAGTCCGGGACGCGCCTGGAAGTCCTCCAGGAGGGAGACGAGTCGGGCTACAGCAAGGTCCGCACCCAGGATGGCCAGGAAGGTTGGGTACTCACCCGTTACCTGTCCTCCCAGCCGATCGCCCGCGATCGCCTGGCGGCCGCGCAGAACAAGCTTGAACGCACGGAAGCAGCGCTCAGCGAAGCCCAGAAAAAGCTGGAAGCCCTCCAGTCCGAACGCAATCAGCTGGCTTCTTCGGAAGATTCCCTGCAGAGCCGCGCGAGTAAACTCAGCGCCGAACTGGACCGGGTGAAAGAGGTGTCCTCGAATGCCCTGAACCTGGACCGCCGCAATCGCGAATTGCAGGAGAGCAACCAGCAGCTCAAGAAGGAAGTGGAAGTCCTTACCGCCGAAAATGAGCGCCTGGAAGCCAAGAAGGAGTCGGATTTCATGCTGTTGGGCGCCGGCCTGGTTGGCCTGGGTGTACTGATCGCCATCGTCCTGCCATGGCTCAAACCCACCCGCAAAACCGACAACTGGGCGTGACACACCCGCTTTCCGGTGCACGCCCTCCCGAGGCGTGCACCACCCCACATCTTGTGCCAAACATTCATTCCATACACTAAATATCAGGTCAGAATGCCGCCTTATGACGGATCGTTCTTTGACGTGCGGCTTTTGTCATCTTATATAAGGTAAAACACGGCCGAAGAGGTAGAGGCATGGCAACGACGATGCGCGATTATTCGGAAAAACGCGATTTCCATCGGATGCAGGTGAATTCGGAAGTGATGCTCACCGACACCGATGGCAAGCAGTACAAAGGCGTGTGCAAGGATCTCAGCGGTACCGGCATGCAACTCTATATGGACACCGACATGCCTGTAGGGACCGAGCTGCAGACCCTGCTGCCATCCACCAATGAGAAGTTTCCACCTTTTGAGACGGTCATCGAGATATTACGCTGCGAGCCGGATGGCGATGGCTATTTAATGGGCGCGTCGATCAAGCAGGTCAAACGATAGCCAGCGGGACTGCCCTGTTGCGGAATCGGGTCGCCGTGCCTTCCGGAGATGGAACGGCGTCCCGGCTAGGCCTTACGATCACTCAGGCAGAGACAAGGGTTTCTCTGACACGATAATGCCATTATTGTCGGCATAAACGTACTGGCCCGGCACGAAGGTCGTACCGTGGAAGGTCACGGGCACGTTCAGGTCACCGATGCCCCGCTTTTCCGTTTTACGCGGTACGGTGTCCAGGGCCTGAACGCCCAGTTGGGTCTCACCGATCACGTCAACATCCCGGATACAGCCGTAGATGATGATGCCGGCCCAGCCATTGTCGGCCGCCTTCTCAGCCAGCATGTCGCCCAGCAGTGCCGCTCGTTTGGAACCGCCACCGTCGACCACCATCACACGGCCTTCGCCGGGCAGCCCGACCTGCTCTTTCACCACTGAGTTGTCTTCAAAGCATTTCACGGTCACCATTTCGCCGCCGAATGCCTTGATCGCACCGTAGTTGTTGAAACCGGGTTCAACGACTTTAACTTCCGGAAATTCGTCGCACAGATCAGGCGTCACGATATTCACGGTTTTCTCCTTCTGAGGACAATGGGTGTTCTGTGTCAGACAAAGAAAAGCCGGCGCATTGGCACCGGCTTTTCTGTCGTTGTGATTCTCAGTCCAGCTTCTCGTCAGCCAGGAAGAACCAGGTATCCAGTACTGAATCCGGGTTCAGGGAGACGCTGTCGATCCCCTGATCCATCAGCCACTTGGCCAGATCCGGATGGTCCGACGGCCCCTGGCCGCAGATGCCGACGTACTTGCCGGCCTTCTTGCACGCCTGGATCGCGTTGGACAGCAGTTTCTTGACCGCCTCGTTCCGCTCGTCAAACAGGTGGGCAATGATGCCGGAATCGCGGTCCAGGCCCAGTGTCAGCTGGGTCAGATCGTTGGAGCCGATGGAGAAACCGTCAAAGTACTCGAGGAATTCGTCCGCCAGTAGTGCGTTGGCCGGCAACTCGCACATCATGATGACGCGCAGGCCGTTGTCGCCACGCTTCAGGCCGTTTTCAGCGAGCAGATCCACCACCTGACGCGCTTCGCCCAGGGTGCGCACGAACGGCACCATGATTTCCACGTTGGTGAAGCCCATTTCGTCACGGACTTTCTTCAGGGCGCGGCATTCCAGCTCGAAGCAGTCGCGGAAGGTTTCGGAGATATAGCGTGACGCCCCCCGGAAGCCCAGCATCGGGTTTTCTTCGTCCGGCTCGTACAGGGTACCGCCAATCAGGTTGGCGTATTCGTTGGACTTGAAGTCCGACAGACGCACGATCACTTTCTTGTCCGCGAACGCCGCTGCCAGCGTGGAGATGCCTTCAACCAGCTTGTCCACGTAGAAATCCACCGGCGAGGTGTAACCGGAAATGCGTTTCTCGACGGTCTGCTTGATGTCGCGGGGCAAACCTTCAAAGTTAAGCAGCGCCTTGGGGTGCACGCCGATCATGCGGTTGATGATGAACTCCAGACGGGCCAGACCCACACCTTCGTTCGGCAGGGACTGGAAGTCGAAGGCGCGATCCGGGTTACCCACGTTCATCATGATCTTGAACGGAATGTCCGGCATGGATTCGACGGTGTTTTCACGCAGTTCGAAATCCAGACTGCCTTCATAGACCAGACCGGTGTCGCCTTCGGCACAGGACACGGTCACTTCCTGACCTTCCTTGAGGACGTCGGTGGCATCGCCACAACCAACGACGGCGGGAATCCCCAGCTCACGGGCAATAATTGCCGCATGACAGGTCCGACCGCCACGGTCGGTCACGATTGCGGAAGAGCGTTTCATGACCGGCTCCCAGTCCGGGTCGGTCATGTCGGTGACCAGGACGTCGCCCGGCTGGACGCGATCCATCTCCTGGATACTGGTGACGACGCGCACCGGCCCCTTACCAATTCGATGGCCAATGCTGCGCCCCTCAACGATGACGTTGCCCTGCTCTTTCAGCAGGTAACGCTCCATGACGTTGGCCGCAACACGGCTCTTCACGGTTTCCGGACGCGCCTGAACGATGTAGATGCGACCGTCGTCGCCATCCTTCGCCCATTCGATGTCCATCGGGCGTCCGTAGTGTTTTTCGATAATCACCGCCTGACGAGCCAGATTCTCCACCTCTTCGTCGGTAATACAGAAGCGGTTACGGTCGGCTTCGTCCACCTTGACGGTGTCGACCGACTTGCCGGCCTCGGCGCTGTTGCCGTAGACCATCTTGATCGCCTTGCTGCCCAGGTTGCGGCGCAGGACGGAGGGACGACCGGCTTCCAGGGTCGGCTTGTGAACGTAGAACTCGTCCGGGTTCACGGCACCCTGGACCACGGTTTCGCCCAGACCGTAGGAGGCGGTAATGAAGACCACATCCTGGAAGCCGGACTCGGTGTCCAGGCTGAACATAACGCCACTGGCCGCCGTTTCGCTGCGGACCATTTTCTGGATACCGGCAGACAGTGCGACCAGCTTGTGGTCGAAGCCATGATGAACGCGGTAGGAAATGGCACGGTCGTTAAACAGCGAAGCGAAGACTTCACGTACGGCGTGCTTGACGTGGTCCAGGCCCACGATGTTCAGGAACGTTTCCTGCTGACCGGCGAAGGAGGCGTCCGGCAAGTCTTCGGCCGTTGCAGAGGAACGAACGGCTACGGCCATGTTGGTGTTACCCGCCTGCAGCGAGGTGTACGCCTGTTCCAGCGCATCTTCCAGCGCTTTGGGGAACGGTGTGTCGGTCACCCATTGACGAATCTGGGCACCGACCCGGGCCAGTTCGTTGACATCATTGATGTCCAGGGCTTCCAGCGCTTCATCGATACGATCCTTGAGACCGTCCTTGGCGAGAAATTCACGATACGCGTGGGCTGTGGTCGCAAACCCGCCAGGGACGGTGACGCCGGCGTTGGCAAGATTGCTGATCATTTCGCCCAGAGACGAGTTCTTGCCACCGACCCGGTCAACATCCGACATACCCAGGTTTTCAAACCAGATGATGTAATCTTCCAAAGCGCATCTCCCTTAAATCTGTGAGCCCATTTGGCGGGTAGCCTATCGAATATCGGGCGTATCATACTGTAACCTGCCTTGATTACCTAGGGAACAACACGTACAGACGTCCCCGAATCGGCCCTCTGCCCGCCTGTGTCGCGCGTCGGAAGGAGGATTAAGAGAACCTTAAGTTTATGAGATGAAGTCAATAACGGAGCGAAGCAGGTCATTATGAGAAGGACGGCGTTCTTTATTTCCGACGGTACAGGCATTACAGCCGAAGCCCTTGGCAACAGTCTGTTGGCCCAATTCGAAAAGATTCATTTCGAGCGGATCACAGTACCTTATATCGACGATCTGGAGAAAGCCGCCAGCGTCGTTAAACGCATCGACAAGGCCGCGGAACTCGACGGCGCCAAGCCGCTGATCTTCGACACCATTGTCGACAGCGCCATTCGCGCCGAGGTCTCCAAGGCCGACGGCTTTATGGTCGACATTTTCGGTACGTTCCTGCAGCCGCTGGAACAGGAACTGGAAGCGTCCTCCTCCTATTCGGTGGGGCGGTCACATTCCATTTCCAATGAGACCAACTACGAGCGTCGCATCAACGCCGTGAACTTCGCGCTGGATAACGACGACGGCGCACGGACCCGCTACTACGACGAGGCTGACCTGATCCTGATCGGCGCCTCCCGCAGCGGTAAGACTCCGACGTGCCTGTACCTGGCGCTGCACTATGGCATCAAGGCGGCAAACTACCCCATCACGGAGGACGACATTCACGATCAGCGACTGCCCGCGGCCCTGCGCCCGCACCGGGAGAAGCTGTTCGGACTGACGATCGACCCCGAGCGCCTGGCCACCATCCGCAATGAGCGGCGCCCCAACTCCCGCTATTCCTCGGACAAGCAGTGCCGCTACGAGGTAGAGGAAATCGAGCTGATGTATCGCCGCGAACGCATCTCCTACCTCAACACGACGGCCTATTCGATCGAGGAAATCTCGACCCGGATCATGGTCGCCACGGGCATCGAGCGAAAGCGCTGACAGGCCGCCCTGAACACGCCTGCCAAAAAAAGAGGGTGCCGCAGCACCCTCTTTCGTTTCTCCAACCCGGAATTACAGTTCGTGGATTTCCAGGCCCGCCGCTTCCAGCGTCTCTCGCTGCTGCGGGCTGGCGATCACCGCCGCACTGGCTTTTTCCGGCACCAGCCAGTCCGTCGCGACCCGTTTTAGATCCTCGATAGTCACCGCCAGTACCCGTTCGCGGAATCGCTTCTGCTGTTCCGGCGTGCGGCCGAACAGGCGGTTCTGGAACGCGTGCTTGGCTTCGCCGGCTGGTGAGCGCGGCTTGTCCATCTGGCCGATGACACCCAGGATGGCTTCTTCCAGTGTCTGGGGATCGTGTTCAGTTTCCTGTAACCAGGACAGCGCGTTGTCGAAGTCATCCAGCGTATCCAACAGACGCGGATCCCGGTAGGAGAAGAAGCGGAAGGTGCCGTTGACGCTGTCCTGAGTCGCACCGCCGCCGTAGGCACCACCCTGCTCCCGGATAGCCCGGTGCAGGAAGCCATTCCGCAGGAAACCACCAAGGACCGTCAGTGGCGCCGCATCGGGATGATCAATGGGCACGGTGCTGTAGGCCTTGGCGCAGAAGTTCACCTGCGTCGACGTCAGCCAGGCCTGGCGCACAGTCTCGTTCACCGGCGGCACTTCCCAGCCTTCCGTCTCGATGGTCGTCGCCTTGGGCCAGGTGGTTCGGAGCGTCTCCAGCATCGGATCCAGCTGATCGTCCTCGCCCACCACCAGGAACTGGCGGGCCTGCCCCTGAATACGCTGGTGGATACCTGCCAGCTGATCGCACAGGTTCTCCAACGCCTTTTCATCGCTCAGGGAGTCGTCCAGCGCCTTGATGCCCTTGATGGCGGACAGTCCGCCCAGGCGGAAGGCCAGACGCGCACCGGGACTCAACCCCTGCGCCGCTGCGCCCATGGCCAACGCATGCCCGCTGCCGGTCACAGACTGTTCTCGGCGCGCGCGAACCTGGGCAACGGTCTCACGGATACGGGCTTTCTCGTCAAAGCGCGCGCTTTCAAAAATATCACGCAGCAGCTGGGTCAGCTTGTCACGGTTGCGGGCCAGCGCCTTGCCGCTGATCACCAGGTAGCCCGACAAATCCTGCACGTCATCGATGCGCCCCTTGGCGATGGAGAACGCCGTGACGCCACCGGATTCGGCCGACATGCGATCCTGCATCGCCAGGTAATCCAGCTCACCACAGCCCACCTCGGTCAGGCACATGGTGTACAACGGCAACAGCAGCAAATCCTCGTCACTCAGGGCCGGCAGCGGCAGCACCACCTGCTCGTAGACCAGCCCGTTGGTGCCCTGACCATACAGCGTAGCCGGGAAGTCCTCGACCTCGCGGGCTTCGGGTTCCGGCAGTTGCAGCGGCACATCCCCCAGATCGACCTTGGGCAGAATGGTATCGTCATCCTTGCGCTGCTGACGTGCCTCCAGGGCCGCCGCGCGATCCACGATGGCCTTCGCCTCGTCTTCGGACAGCCGGGCTTTGCGCTCGGCCAGCGCTTCAGCCACGGCCGCCTGCTCACGCTGGTCCATCTTGTCATCCGGACGCAGGGTCAGGGTCACCCGGTGCGGGTTATCCAGCAGCAGCCGGCGAACCAGGTTCGGCACGTAGTCCGGATCCTTGATCTTCTCCCGCAGGTTTGCCAGAACCGGTTCGAGATCGAGCAGCTCAACCGGATCACCGCCATGCACCATCGGCGAGATGGACGACATGATCAGCTGCAGACCGTAGGGGAACTGGTCACCGGTAATTTCCCGCTGATGCAGTTCCAGCTGATGCAGGATGGCCTCCAGACGATCCTGGCTGACACCCTCACGCGCCACCTGATCCAGCGTGTCCTCGACCAGTTTTTCCAGGTCAGCCGCGCGACCGGGCTCACTGCCCTCGATCCCGCACACGAAGGTCATCTCGCGGTTGGAATCCTCCAGCCCCAGCATGGGCGACGGCGCATGGCCGATATCGGTAGTTTCCAGGGCCCGCATGAGCGGCGAGGCGCTGTTCTCCAGCAGGACATTCGCCAGCAGGTGCGCTTCGAGATTTTTCTCCAGCTCGAAGCTGTGTCCCAGCAGCCAGCCCATCACGATGTGGGTCTTGTGGGACAGCTCTTCACCCTCACTGATGGCGTAGGCCTGTTCGACGCGGCTGGGCGCGTAGAAGCGCTTCTCGTCGTGGACCGGCAGCTCAACGTCGAGGTGATCGAAACGGGACAGCACCAGACTCTCAAAACGTTCGTGGTGTTCGATCGCCGGAATGTTGCCGAAGGTGGCAAAAATCGCGTTGCTCGGGTGGTAATGATGCTTGTAGAACCGCAGCAAGTCGTCGTAGCGCAGATCGGTAATATGGCTCGGCTCACCACCGCTGTTGTAGTGGTAGGTGGTGGTCGGGAACAGATGACTGGTCAGGGTCTGCCAAAGCTGGGCGGTCGGCGCACTCATGGCGCCCTTCATCTCGTTGTAGACCACGCCGCGATAAACCAGCGGCGTGGACGGATCGTCCGGCTCCTCGAATTCCAGTCGGTGACCTTCCTGGGAGAAGTCCATCTCGTCCAGCTTGGAGAAAAAGACCGAATCCAGGTAAACCGACAACAGGTTGTCGAAATCCTTGCGGTTCTTCGTCGCAAACGGGTAAGCGGTCCAGTCACTGCTGGTGAACGCGTTCATGAAGGTGTTGAGGGACCGGCGGATCATCATGAAGAACGGATCCCGCACCGGGTAACGCTCACTGCCGCACAGGGCGGTGTGTTCCAGGATGTGCGCGACACCGGTGGAATCCATCGGGAAAGTCCGCAGCGCCACGAAAAAGACGTTTTCGTCATTCTCCGAAGCCAGGTGGAGATGGGTCGCCCCGGTCTTGCGATGACGATATTCCTCCACGTCGATATGCAGCGTCTCGATCCGATGCTTCCTCACCCTTTCAAAGGCAGGGTGAACGGCTTGGTCTCTGTTCTTGGTCATTGCAGTATCCTGAATAGAATGTGTTGCGGTCGCCATCAGGCATCTGTGCCGGCGACAGTCCGGCTCTGGTATATCGAGAAATCAGGCTTGCGGCGCGTGTATTGCTTGAAACAGGGCGACGACACCATAAAATCCGCCGAACTTTCGTTGCAGGCTATCGGGATATTCCACAGGGTTGCAATCCTCAGCAACGCCTTGATGTCCGGGTCGTGCGACATGGGTTCCAGGGGGTCCCAGAAGAAAATCAGCAAGTCCACTTTCCCCTCGGCAATACGGGCGCCAATCTGCTGGTCACCACCAAGCGGGCCACTCTGTAATCGCTCCACGTCCAGGCCGGTGCGTTCGGAGACCAGCTTGCCGGTGGTGCCGGTGGTGAGTAGCTCACAGTGGGCGAGCAGGTCACGGTTGCGACCCACCCAGTCAATCAGGTCCACCTTCTTGTTATCATGCGCCACCAGCGCCACCCGACGAATACTTTCAGTCATAGCGTCTCACCCTGCGATCTATCCATGGCGCCTGACGGGCACCCACCAGTCATCTCCTGTAGGGTAACACGCACTATCGTTCATGAAGCACCTGTAAAGGAACCAGGGTGCAGTTAATGGTTGAATTAGTTACTCTCTATCAAGGCGTGACCACAGGACATCAACAAACGCATGACAGCCCCATTGACCCAGCTCCAGATCCACGAGGAAAAGGCGGAAAAGCCCCGGACGACCGCCGTCGGAACGACACCGACGCCGGAAGAGCCCCGGGCCGCCGAATCGCCCGCCACGCCGCCGGAACCCGGCAGTGCCGAACTGGCTCCGTACTGGGTCGAGCGCAAGCGCTACCTCAAGCAGCTGCGCAAGGTACCGGAACTGCGCCAGCGGTTCTGGAGCGCCCTGTTGATGTACACCCTGCGCCGGGTGCTCTGGTCATTTGGCTTCTTTCCGGTATTTATCGCGTTCTGGGTACCGCTGGTGATGGCCAGCTTCAATCCGGTGGTGATGGTGACCAATATCCTGCCGGATCTGCAGGCTTTTGTGGCCGCCAACCCGGAGATGCAGGCGAACACCACGCAGACGATCGTCGTAGCCTGGCTATCGGTGGGCTTTTTCTTCCTGATCTTCGACTTTGTCCTGACGCCCTTCCGCTCCCCCTACGAGTACGAAGCCGACGTTTACATGCGCGCCTGGGAGCAGCGCCAGCCTGAAGCTCCGGCCGCAGACGCCCCAGAGGGTGACGCGATTCCGGGCAAAGTGTGAAACGTGCGGCAAACTCGTTAACTCCCGTCACTTTCTGTTACATGGCGACCTGACGAACCGCTAGTATGGACGTTCAGGTCGCATCTCGAGCGGTGCGTCCTGCCTGTGCGCCTTCGGCACTATCCATCATGCGTCCAATCGAGGTAGTTCATGGTCGATTACAGGCCGCTGCTGTTTCTCAACGCGCTGGCACTCATGCTGCTGGTGACCGCCGGTTTCGCCTCCATCCAGCAGGATGCAGGTCATATGCCGCCGCAACTGACTGGCGAGCAATCCGAACACCAGGCACCGTCTCCTGTAAAAGCACCGGATCGGGATACCGAAACGCCCAAACCCGTTTCGGCTAACGAGAGCGTCTTTGCAGACACGTCGTCCGCCACGGATCCGGCGGCCACGACCGCTGACAGCACCGCCGAGCAGAAGCCGACGGACAGCGACGACCCCTCCGGTGAGAACACGGCGTCAGCCACACCGTTCACGATTGGTCCGGTACCGGCAACCGAAGCCGATCCATCCGCGGAATCCGATGTCCAGGCAGATACACCACTGGCGATGGCGGAACCGGCTAACCCGAAACCTCAACCGGCAGCGCCGAAGCCAACACCCAAGCCGACAACCGCCCAACTCACACTCCGCTCCAACGTGCTGGGTGACGCCGTTGAAATCAACGGCAAACCCTATGGCTCGACGCGCCTGGATCTCGAACTGGATCCTGGCGATTACCGGGTTGTCATCAGCAAGCCCGGCTACAAGCCCTGGTCCGAAACCATCCGGGTAGCAGCCGGCGATGACCTGACCCTGCGCGGCAACCTGGTGGCCTACACCCAGGTCAATTACCACGACGGTCAATGGGTCGGCGGCGTGCGCACCGGCGACGGGGCCTATGAGGGCAACGACGGCCTGCAGTATCATGGCCACTTTGTCGACGGCCAGTTCGATGGCGAAGGGGTCGCCCTCTATCCGGACGGCAGCCGTTATGAGGGTGACTGGAAAGCAGGCGAACGTGCCGGCGAAGGCACCTATCGCGCACCGGACGGCGCCACCTACACCGGTCATTTCGAGGACGACCAGTTCAACGGCCAGGGCACGCTGACCCGGGCCAATGGGGACGTCCTCACCGGCCAGTGGAGCGACGGCAAGCTCAACGGCCATGGCTCGCTGACCGGCGCGGATGGCACGCTGTACGTTGGCGGCTTCAAGGACGGCCAGTTCCACGGTGAAGGGACGCTGACCTACCCTAACGGACATCACTACGAGGGCGGCTTCTCCAATGGGGAGTTCAACGGCGAAGGCAATGAGATCTTCGCCGACGGCAAGAAATACGTCGGTCAATACATGGAAGGTGAATTCCATGGCAAAGGCACGCTGATGAACCCCAACGGCAGCGCCATCGAGGGCACGTTCCGCTACGGAGAGCCCTATGGTCAGGCCAAACTGACCACCCCGGAAGGCGAGATTTTCAGCGCCCGGACCAGCGAGCCCGGGGTCTGCTATCGAGAAAAGAGTTATCGGGCGACGCAATGTCCGCCGCTCGAAGGCTGGTAATCGGACGGGCTACGCATCACCGGCATGGACCGCCGGCACGGCCCGGGATCAAGACGCGAGATTGAGGTTGTATCATGGCAATCAAGAATGCACTGCTGGTGGATGACTCAAAGGTCGCTCGCTTTGCACTGAGCAAGCTGCTCGAGAACCGGGAAATGCAGGTCAACATGGCCGGCTCCGCAGAAGAGGCCCTGGATTTCCTCAACAGCGACAACCGGCCCGACGTAATTTTCATGGACCACCTGATGCCGGGCATGAACGGCGTGGAGGCCACCAAGGCCATCAAGGGCAATCCCGATACGGCCAACATCCCCATCATCATGTGCACGTCCAAGAAGTCGGCCAATTTCATGGAAGAGGCCCGTAACTTCGGCGTCTACAATATCCTGACCAAGCCACCCCATCACGACGGCCTGAATGCCCTGCTCGACCAGCTCTCCAGCGACGTCACCAACAACACCCTGCCCCAACCGCCCGAGCCCGATGCCCTGGACGACACCGTACTGGACATCGACGACGAGCCATTGGAACTGCCGGAGAACGCCTCCCTGGAACTCGCGCCCAAAGGCGAAACGGACAGCACAAGCGGATCCACGGAGACACCTCCGCGGGAGATGAACGGCGGCTCGCAAGTGGTGCCCCTGACCAGCGATCTGATTGAGCAAATTGCCCGTTCTGCAGTCAAGACCCATATCAACAACCGCCTGCATGAACTGCTGAGCAGCCTGTTTGACGAGCAGCACGATCACATCAAGCGGGTACTGGACGATGACGAGCGCCGCAAGAACGACGCCCTGACCCAACAGTTGACCGCGTTCCGCGAAGATTTCGACGCCCGCACCCAAGGGCTGAAGGAGGAGATCGTCGCCGAGGTCAACCTGTCGCTGGCACGTGAACTGGCCGACCTGAAGTCGTCCATCCAGTCGTCCGGCGGCTTTACCGCGGACCACATGGCCGAGCTGAAGGATCACATCACCAGCGTGCAGACCATCGACACCGAGTTCTGGCAGACGCTGCAATCCGAAGCCATCCAGCAGGCGCACGATATCTCCCGGGAAACCGCCGAGGATATCGCCCAACGTACGATCGACCTCTATGTGCGCCAGCAGCGCGCGTCTGCCTCGCGGGTCTACACCATCGGCCTGGCGGTGAGCCTGAGCATCTTTACGGTCGGTATCGCCTGGCTGTCAGGGCTGTTTGGATCGTTCTGACGTCTGGACGCCTCGCAAACGCCGCATGTCTGCCGGTGTGTCAACATCCCGATCGGCGCCGGGAGCGGGAACCCGCAGGGTCTCGCGCCGGCGCAGCACCGCGCCGGCGCCGGCATCGCCGGATAGCTGCATCAGCTCAGGCCAGAGTGTGCGCGGCAGAAAGGCCGGAGCGCCGGCAAACCCACCCAGATCGGCCGCAACCGGGCGCCGGCCCGCAGACCGCACCACCGTCTCCCTGAACGCCTCCCAGAAACCTTGCGTGATCTCCGGCTGATCCACCAGCAGAACATAAACGCCGCGGGTCATTACGGGCATGGCATCCAGGCCCGCCCGCAACGAGGATGCCATTCCCGTCGGCCAGTCGTGATTGAAAAGCCAGCGATCGGGCTGGGAGGCACACCGAAAGCGGACCAGGGGATAGCCGCCGCCAACCACCGCGTAGACCGGACCGCCCGACAGGCTGCGGGCGTGATCAATGGCGTGGGACAGTAAGGACTTTCCGCAGTAGATCAACGCCGCCTTGGGCCGCCCCATACGCCGGGACGCCCCCGCAGCCAGTACAATGGCCCCGTATCCGGAATCGCTGGTCATCCTCTCTCCCTTTGCCCTGTGCCGGCTAAACACTCACTGGAACAGGCGGATTTTTGCTAGAATCGCACCAACCTACAAGCGCAACCGGGAATTATTCGCTCCATGAACCACCTTTTCGTCGACAACCTCACCGTGATTGATTTCGCCTACCTGGACCACGACCGTGGGCTGGTGGGTGAAAGCTGGATTGTCGATATCGTTCTGGCCGGTGAGCTGGACGAACAGGGCATGGTGTTTGATTTCGGCTCGGTGAAGCGGACCATCAAGCAGGTGATCGATGAGCGCGTGGACCACCGTCTGGTGGTGCCGGCTGATCGCGCTGGCGCCCAGCTTCGCGAACATGGTGATCGCGTCGAGCTGGAGTGGCCGGTCGCGGATGGCAGCGTCATCACCCACGGCTCACCGATCGAAGCTGTCCTGCCGCTGCCCGGTGAACGGGTGGTTCCCTCCGCTGTCTCAAAGCTGCTGCAGGACGAACTGCGCGCGGTTCTGCCAGGAAACGTGACCGGAATCGAGGTCAACCTGCGTGAAGAGGTGATCGAAGGCCCCTACTACCACTACGTTCACGGCCTCAAGAAGCACCTGGGCAATTGTCAGCGCATTGCCCATGGCCACCGCTCCCGCATCCAGATCCAGCGCAACGGTGCCCGTGACCAGGCTCTGGAACGGGCCTGGGCCAAACGCTGGCAGGACATCTATGTCGGCACCGAAGAGGACGTGACGGCCCGTTTCGTGGAAGACGACGTCAGCTACCTGACGTTCGCCTACGAAGCCAACCAGGGGGAATTCAGCCTCACCCTGCCTGCCGACCGGGTTTGCCTGATTGATACGGACACCACAGTCGAACTGCTGGCCGCCTACCTGGCGGACGCCTGTAAGCAGCAGTTTCCCAATGACGACATTCAGGTCAAGG
Organism: Marinobacter mangrovi; assembly: GCF_016798325.1. GTDB lineage: Bacteria > Pseudomonadota > Gammaproteobacteria > Pseudomonadales > Oleiphilaceae > Marinobacter_A > Marinobacter_A mangrovi. The sequence goes on along the minus strand of NZ_JAERVO010000001.1, from coordinate 350,195 downwards.
CCTTCGAAGGGGTGGGCAAAGGCGCCATAGCACTGCGTTAAGCCGGCGATGGGCGGGGCGACGCAGCTCCGCCTGCCCCATCCGACGATGCCGGAATAACAGGCATAAAAAAACCGCCAAAAAGGCGGTTTTTTTATCTCGGTCGCTGCTGTGTGCCAGCTTGGACCGAGGGCGAAAGCCGTCTTGTGAACAGCTCTCTCAAGTGGCGTCCCCTAGGGGGTTCGAACCCCTGTTGCCGCCGTGAAAGGGCGGAGTCCTAGGCCACTAGACGAAGGGGACTAGAAAATTGGTGGAGCCAAGCGGGATCGAACCGCTGACCTCAACACTGCCAGTGTTGCGCTCTCCCAGCTGAGCTATGGCCCCTCAACGGATGCGTATACTAGTGATGCCCCCTCATGCCGTCAACCCCCTGATTTAAACTTTTTTATCGGAACTTTGAAAAAAGTGATCAGGGGGTGATTCGGCTTCGGTTTTCCCCTACTCGGCCAGCAGGGCGGCGTACTCTTTTTCCACCCGTTTGGTTTCTTTCTTGGAGAAACCACCCAGCACCTGAAGCGCGTGACGCAGTCGCGAGCGGGTCATGTCCGGACCCAGCAGCGCCATGGAATCCATCACCGACCAGGAATTGGGGGTGCCGGCAATTGCGACGAAGATCGGGAACATGAAATCCCCCATCTTCAGCCCCATGGCCTTAGCCAGACCTTTCACGTCCGCGAAGATGGTGTCCTTGCTCCAGTGCCTCTGGGCTTCGAGACGCCACAGCGCAAACTGCAGGACGCGCTTCACATCGCCCTCTTCCAGCTTGTTGTGGGCAAAGTCTTCCGGCTTGAGGTTCAGCATGCCGGAGAACATGAACGCCGCCATGGGCGCCACGTCACTGAATACCTCGGCTCGTCCGCGAATATGGGGGACGAGGGCTTCCAGCGCTTCGCGGTTAAACCACCATGACTGCATGCGCTCGATAAAGGCGTTTTCGTCCAGGTCCTCGCGCAGCCACAGGCCATTCAGCCAGCGCAGCTTCTCCACATCGAACACCGGACCGCCCAGGGAAACCCGGTTGATGTCAAAGTGATCGATCATTTCCTGCAGCGTGAACTTCTCCCGGCCATCGGGCATGGACCAGCCCATGCGGCCGAGGTAGTTGATCACCGCTTCCGGCAGGAAACCCATGCGCTCGTAGAAGTTGATGCTGGTCGGGTTCTTGCGCTTGGACAGTTTGCTCTTGTCCGGGTTACGCAGCAGCGGCAGGTGGCACAGCACCGGCATGTCCCAGCCAAAGTATTCGTACAGCAATTGGTGCTTGGGTGCCGAGTTGATCCACTCCTCGCCCCGCAGGACGTGGGTGATGCCCATCAGGTGATCGTCCACCACGTTGGCCAGGTGATAGGTGGGCATGCCGTCGGACTTGAGCAGGATCTGGCAGTCCACCTGGCCCCAGTCGATTTCCACCTGCCCGCGCAGCATGTCATCGATAACGCACACGCCTTCATCAGGCACCTTCATCCGGATGACGTGGGGCTCGCCGGCGTCCAGACGCGCGCGCACCTCGTCGGCGGGCAGCTCCAGATCACCCTTGATGCCCGGATTCTGACCGGCCGCCTTACGCGCCTCCCGGATCTGGTCCAGCTCCTCCGGGGTGCGGAAGCAGTAGAACGCATGGCCTTTCTCAACCAGCTGCTCGGCGTAGGCCCGGTAATCCTGACTGCGCTCGGATTGGCGATAAGGTCCGTGAGGGCCGCCCACGTCCGGCCCTTCGTCCCATTCCAACCCCAACCAGCGCAGTGCGTTGAGAATATCGCGCTCGGATTCGGCCGTGCTGCGCGCCTGATCGGTATCCTCGATGCGCAGGATAAACTGACCGCCGTGTTGACGGGCGAAGCACAGGTTGAACAGCGCAACATAAGCGGTACCGACGTGCGGATCGCCGGTGGGAGAAGGAGCAATACGGGTACGAACTGTCATGAAAGGCGTTCCTGTGGACCTGCCAGGCACTGATGGAAACAGCGCCCGGCTTGAATGAATTCAGGTCGCGCATTATAGCGCCAAGTCGCGGCAGACGCATGGCGAGGTCGCGCTCTTACCGTCCCGAACCGACAAAGCCGTTTACAGTCGAATTGTTACATTATAACATTGCGCAAAATTCACCGAATGGGCCCTACACCATGCGCCACTCCAAAACCCTGTTTGCCAGCGCCCTGACACTGGGACTGGCCATTCAGCCAATGGTCGCGCACGCCGCTGATACGCTGCGTGTCGTCACCACCATCCATCCGCTGAGCCTGCTGACCCGGGCCGTTGCTCCGGACAACATTGAAATCACCACACTGGTTCCGGCCGGCGCCAGCCCGCATACCTACCAACTGCGACCTTCTGATCGTCGTGCGCTGGCCAATGCCGATCTGATCCTGTGGGTCGGACCGCAGATGGAAACCTTCCTGGAAAAGTTGATGAGCGACCCGGCCCTCGCGCCCCGGGTCCAGGCCCTGACGCCTCCCAAAATCGTCGAAGCCGCTCACGAGCACCTGCACGAAGACGACGAAAAGGATGACAAGCACGACGAACATGAGCATGACCGCGAGCACGGCCACCACCACCATGATGGCGTCGATCCGCATGTCTGGCTCGATCCCACCATCGCGGCCACGATGGCCGAAACCATTCGCGATCGTCTGACCGCGATCGACCCGGACGACGCCGAGACCATCAACCAACGCCTGAGCGCTTTCGAGCAAGCGTTAAAGCAGAAAGATGCCGACCTCAAATCGCAGCTGTCGGACATGGATCGCGTGGACCTGTTCACCTACCACGACGCCTTCCGACGCTTTGCCGAGCACTATGGGCTACACGTCGCAGAAGCCCTGACCATCACCCCGGAGCAAACGCCCGGGGCCCGGCATCTGAGCGAGGTTCAGGAAACACTGGCGGCCGCGGACACCCCCTGCCTGCTTACCGAGCCCCAATTCAACCGGAACTGGTGGCACGGGCTGACCCAAAACGTGGATGTCACCATCACCACCTGGGATCCGCTGGGCTCTGACGTCCCCGTGACACAGGACGGCTACCTGAACTTCCAGCAGGCGCTGGCCGATTCGGTGCTCTCCTGTCTACCCGAGTAGGCCCAGCGTTAAGGGCATGATGAAGATGGCCAGCAGCGTCTGGCCACTGATGATCCCCGCCATCAGGGTGGCATCGCCGCCCAGTTGGCGCGCCAGGATATAGGCGGATGAGGCCGTCGGCAGCGCCGCCAACAACACCACGACCTGCAGCAACAGGCCTTCCACGCCGACCAGCCAGGCCAGACCGGCGGCCATAAAGGGAAACGCCACCAGCTTCAACGCCGTCGACACCAGGAACGGCATGGACGCACTGCGCATCCCCTTCAGTTGCAGGCCAGCGCCCACCGTCAACAGCCCCAACGGCAACCCCATACTGCTCAGCGGCTCCAGGAAGCGCGCAAACACGGGATGGAAGCCAATCCCCAGGTAACCCCACAAGGCCCCCGACACGGACCCGATGATCAACGGATTGGTGACGATCGTGCGGAACACTGAAGCCAGTTTTGGCCGGCCCTGCCCGACAACCACCGAAAACATCAGGATGCAGAGCAGATTCAGCATGGGCACGTTGATGGCCACCGCGACAGCAAACAGCGACAGGCCATCGTCCCCCATCAACAGGCCCGCGGAGGCCAACCCGACAAACGTGTTGAACCGGATCGCCCCCTGGTAGACCGAGCTGAAGACCGGTCCCGGCCAGCGGGTAAACCACTGGATCACCGCCAGGACCAGCGTCATCGACAGCCCCATGCCCACGACGATCAGGGCCACATCGCCGTAGGCCGACGCCGGAATATGGGCACTGCCAAGCTTGTACAGCAGCATGGGCGGGAACAGCACGTAATAGGTAAAGCGCTCGGCCATCGGCCAGAAGCCGTCGCCCGGGAACTGTATCCGGCGCAGGAACTGGCCCAACAGAATCAGACCAAACACCGGCACCAGGGCCTGAATCAGTACATCCACCGACGTTGCTCCTTGTCTATCCCAGGCAGCCTGGCGCCCAACCTATTGAAATCCAGAGCTTACCAGTTTGACGTACAGAATGGGGTCAACGCCCATCAGCGATTGGCGGAATTTAGATTGGCGCGTCAACACGGTATAATCCGGCGCCCGAAGCAACCGAACCGGCACAGGTCCATTTCATGTCAGCCATCCAGACCACAAGCAGCCACATCCTGACGACGCCAGCGCCGCTGAGCCGCCGCTTCAGCGTGGCGCCGATGATGGACTGGACGACCGCGGCTTACCGCTACTTTGCCCGGCTGATCTCGCGCCACACCCTGCTGTATACCGAGATGGTGACCACGGGTGCGCTGATTCACGGGGACACGGCCCGTTTCCTGCGTCACGACGAGGCGGAATACCCGCTGGCCCTGCAACTGGGCGGCAGCGACCCCGGGGAGCTGGCTACCTGCGCCCGCCTGGCGGAAAATTACGGCTTCGATGAAGTCAACCTGAACGTCGGCTGCCCCAGCGACCGGGTGCAGAACAACATGATCGGCGCCTGCCTGATGGGCCATCCCCAGGTTGTCGCGGACGGCGTTGCTGCGATGCGCGAAGCCACGTCCCTGCCCGTCACGGTCAAACACCGGATTGGCATCGATGGCCGCGAATCGTTCGATGAACTCTGTGAATTCGTCGAGACCGTCGCCGAGGCGGGTTGTGAGACGTTTATCGCCCACGCCCGCATCGCCATCCTGGAAGGCCTGAGCCCCAAGGAAAACCGGGACATTCCGCCGCTCAAGTACGACTGGATCTACGCACTCAAACAGCGCTATCCGCAGCTCGAGATCATCATCAACGGCGGCATCAAGACCCTGGACGCCTGTCACGAGCACCTGCAGCACGTGGACGGCGTCATGCTGGGCCGTGAGGCCTACCAGAACCCCTGGCTCCTGGCGCAGGTGGATCCGGAACTGTTTGGCACTGCGGCGCCCCATGCCTCGCGCCACGATGTATTGCGCGCCATGCTGCCCTACATCCAGTCCGAACTGGATCGCGGTGTCTTCCTGACCCACATCAGCCGCCATATCATGGGGCTTTTCCACGGCTGCAAGGGCGGACGCCAGTTCCGCCGCCACCTGAGCGAAAACGCCCATCGTCGCGGCGCCGGTCTGGAGGTGATCGAGCAGGCCATGGCCAAGGTGCCCGAGGCGTCGCCCGTGGTCGAAGCGGCCACCGCCTGAGTCGACCAACGTCCTTTCATGACAGCCCTGTAAAGCGCGCGGAGAACGCTTGTTCCCTTGTGGGCAGATCGCTATTGTAGATCTGTAGGCCGCAGGACAGGCGGCCACCGTTGTCTACACGCCATCCACGCGCATCAGGACGATTTGCACCCATGAGTAAACTCGAACAGCTCAAGACCATGACCACCGTCGTTGCCGATACCGGCGATCTGGACGCGATTGCCCAGTGGCGGCCGGTGGATGCCACCACCAATCCGTCCCTGCTGCTGAAGGCAGCCGATCTGCCGGCCTATCGCCCCATGCTCGATGCTGCGATCAACTTCGCGCAGGGGCAGTCCGGGTCCGATTCCGAGCAACTGGGCATGGCTACGGACTATCTCGCGGTATTGGCCGGTCAAAAGATTCTGGAGCTGATTCCCGGCGTGGTTTCCACCGAAGTGGACGCCCGCCTCTCGTTCAACACGGAAGGCACGGTTCGCAAGGCGCGCCGACTGGTCGAGCTGTATGACCGCATCGGCGTGCCCACCGAGCGCGTGCTGATCAAGATCGCCTCGACCTGGGAAGGCATCCGCGCCGCAGAAATCCTGGAGAAGGAAGGCATCCGCTGCAACCTGACGCTGCTCTTCTCCTTCGCCCAGGCTGCCGCCTGCGCCGATGCCGGGGCGTTCCTGATTTCCCCGTTCGTAGGCCGCATCCTGGACTGGAACCTGAAGCAATCCGGCCGCAGCAGCTACGAGCCTCACGAAGATCCTGGCGTCCTGTCCGTCTCCCGGATCTATAATTACTTCAAAAGCCATGACTACGACACCGTGGTGATGGGTGCCAGCTTCCGTAACACCGGCGAAATCGAGCATCTGTCAGGCTGTGACCGGCTGACGATCAGCCCGGCCCTGCTTGAAGCCTTGCAGAATGACACAGGTGAACTGCCACGTAGGCTGTCACCGGAGACAACAGGTAAGGTGGAGTCACGCATCAGCTTGGACGAGAACGCGTTTCGCTGGTTGATGAACGAAGACGCCATGGCCACGGAGAAACTGGCCGAAGGTATCCGTAAATTCGCTGCCGACCAGGTTGAGCTGGAACAACGGGTTCGGCAGATAGCCCAGGCAGCCTGAGATGATCGATGTACTGAAGAAGCTGTTCTCCGGAGAAGACAACACCGTCCCGGAGCAAAACGATCCCCGGCAGTTGGCCATCGCCGCCACCGCGCTGATGGTCCAGCTGTCGCGGGTTGACCAGTCGGAAGACCAGTCCGAGAGGGACACCATCATCGACTGCGCCATCCGCACCCAGTCCATCACCCGGGAGGAGGCCACCACGATCCTGGCCAACGCCCGTGCTGACGCCGAAGACGCCACATCACTCTACGAGTTCACGGAAAAGCTCAACGCCAGTCTGGACCAGGCCGGCAAGGCCGAGATACTCGAGAACATCTGGCGCGTCGCCTTTGCGGACGGTCGCATCGACAAGTACGAAGAACACATGATTCGGCGTGTGGCCGAGCTGCTGCACCTGAACCATCGCGAATACATGGAATGCCGGCATCGCGCCGAAATCGCCATGTCATCCTGAAGGAGTCGTCATGCTCGCCATCCTGCACCCGGACACGCCACTGGACAGCGACGCCTACCGGCACACGCTGCAGTTCCTGGAAAACCTGCCGGGCGTCTCCGTGCGGGTCCACGAGATCCAGGGGGCCCAGCAAAAGCTGACCGAGGTCTATCTGCTCGGCGACACCAAGTCGCTGGACAAGGACGAAATCGCGGCCCTGCCCGCCGTAGAGCGGGTGATCCGCATCTCCGACGATTACCGGATCCTCGGGCGACACCGGGACGACCGGCGTCAGACCGGTTTCACTTACAACGGCGTGCATTTCGACCAGGATAACCTGAACGTGTTTGCCGGCCTGTGTGCCGTGGACACGCCGGAGCACGTGGAAATCATGATGCGGGCGCTGGCTGAGCATCACCAGCCCTGCACCCGGATGGGCGCCTACAAGCCGCGCACCAATCCCTATTCGTTCCAGGGGCATGGCAAGGGCTGCCTGCCCTATGTGTTCGAGACCGCTGGCAAGCACGGTATCCGGGTGATCGCCATGGAAATCACCCATGAGAGCCACATCGAGGAAATCGACGAGTGCCTCGAAAAGCTGGGGCGACCGACCGGCGTCATGTTGCAGGTGGGCACCCGCAACACCCAGAATTTCGAGTTGCTCAAGGCCATCGGCCGCCAGAAGGACTACCCGGTCCTGCTCAAGCGCGGCTTCGGGATCACGCTTAACGAGTCCCTGAACGCGGCGGAATATCTGGCCAGCGAAGGTAACGCCAACGTCATCTTCTGCCTGCGCGGCATGAAGACGGAAGCGGGCCAGCCCCATCGCAACATGGTCGACTTCGCCCATGTGCCCACCGTGAAACGACTGACCCGGATGCCCGTCTGCATCGACCCGTCCCACTCGGTGGGCACCCGTGAGCGAGCACCGGACGGCATTCCCGAAGTGATGCATGCGACGGCACAGGGTGTTATTGCCGGCGCCAACATGGTGTTGGTGGACTTTCACCCCAAACCGGAAAAAGCGCTGGTGGACGGGCCACAGGCGCTTGTAATGGATGAATTGCCCGCTTATCTGGAGGACGTGGCCCAGTGTCACGAGCTATGGAAAAAACGCCGCACTCTCTACCAGGCGTGAACCGTCTCCTTGCCACAGGCGGACGACGGGCCGCAATGGAATCGGCCTATTTGTCAGGGGAAAAGAAAACATGATTATTTACGGCCATCGTGGTGCCAAGGGCGAAGCCCCCGAAAACACGTTACCCGGCTTCAGGCATGCCTACGGCAACGGCATCCGCCACTTCGAACTCGACGTCCTGCTGTCTGCCAACGGCGAGCCGGTGGTTATCCATGACACGACCACCGACCGTACGACCGGCGTCAGCGGCCGTGTCGGCGACATGACCGCCGAGGCGCTGAAAAAGCTCGATGCCCGCAAGAACACCACGCCCTGGCCGAACAGCTGTGGCGTCCCAAGCCTGCAGGACGTGTTGAACACCTGCCCGGACTTCCGGCACATGCAGTTCGAGGTGAAGACCGATCAGCGCCAGCGTATGAATATCCTGTGCAACCGGCTGGCCGAGTTGATCCAGAAGAATCACTGGTACGATCGGGCGGCGCTGACATCATCCGACACCTGGTTCCTGCGGGAAGCCAAACGGCGTGACCGCAAGCTGCGCACCGGCCTGGTCTTCGACAAGCGTTTTCCCAATCCCGTGAAAAGCGCCACGCGGCTGGGTTGCGACTACCTGTGTCTGAGTGCGCGCCTGTGCTCGGAGGCGGTGGTCCAGTCTGCCCACAAGGCGGGACTTCACGTGTCGGTGTGGACCGTCAACCGGATTCACGACATGCTGGAGCTGGAGAAAATGGGCGTGGACAGCATCATTACCGACTACCCCACCAGCACCCTGGTGTATTTCGAAAACCGGCCAAACATTCTCGCCAATCGTTTACCACACCGGACAGAGAAAGATCCGGAAACGCTGGCAGGCAGCACGACCTAGAAGCAGATTGGACTAGAACACCGACAGGGCGGGAAAGACAGGGCCGACGACAGATCTGCCGCCGGCCCCCGGATCAGAATATCCGGTTCAGGCCATTCAGGGCCGCCACCCGGTAGGCTTCCGCCATGGTCGGGTAGTTGAAGGTGGTATTGATGAAGTAGTTCAGGGAGTTGGCCTCCCCTTCCTGGTTCATGATGGCCTGGCCGATATGCACGATTTCCGCCGCCTGGTCACCAAAACAGTGAATGCCGAGAATCTCACGGGTTTCCCGGTGAAACAGGATCTTGAGCATGCCCACCGCTTCCCCGGTGATCTGCGCCCGGGCCAGATCCTTGAAGAACGCCTGCCCCACATCGTAAGGCACCTTGGCTTCGGTCAGCTCCCGCTCGGTCGGCCCCACGGAACTGATCTCAGGAATCGTGTAGATCCCGGTCGGCACATCCCGAACAAACCGGAAGAACTCATCGCCCATCAGGTCCGATGACGCCGAACGCCCCTGATCGTATGCCGCACTGGCCAGGCTGGGCCAACCAATCACGTCCCCTACAGCGTAGATATGGGGGATCGACGTCCGGTAATGCTCATCCACCGAGAGCTGGCCACGACCGTTGGGCTCCAGACCGATGTTTTCCAGCGCCAGTTTGTCGGTGTTGCCGGTCCGGCCGTTACACCACAGGAACGCGTCCGCACGAATTTTCTTGCCGGACTTCAGCGTCAGCACCACGCCGTGGTCATCCCCGTCTACCGACTCGTACGTCTCGTTGTGACGGACCAGGACACCGTTATTGCGCAGGTGATAACTCAGTGCGTCGGAAATCTCGTCATCCAGGAAAGTCAGCAGACGATTGCCCGGATTGATCAGATCCACCTTGACACCAAGGCCGGCGAAGATCGACGCGTATTCACTACCGATAACGCCGGCACCGTAGATGATCAGCGTCCGCGGTGTATGGGATAGCTTGAGGATGGAGTCGCTGTTGTAGATCCGGTGGTGACGAAAATTCACGTCGGGCGGCAGGTAAGGACGGGAGCCCGTGGCGATGACCACCGACTTGGCGTTCAGGATTTCCTCCGCCTTGCCTCCGCGCACTTCAATTCGGTGCTCATCCAAAAAGGAGGCGCGACCATTGAACAGGTCGACGCGATTGCGGGCGTAGAATTCGGTGCGCAGTTTGACCTGCTTGCCCATCACTTTTTCAGCATTCTGCAGGACCCGCGGAAAGGAGAACCAGCGTGGCTCACCGATATCCCGGAACATCACATTGGTGTTGAAGGTGATGATCTGCTTGACCGCATGACGCAGCGCTTTGGAAGGAATCGTGCCCCAGTGGGTACAGTTACCGCCGACCGTCGGCTTATCCTCGACGATTGCAACCCGCTTGCTGTGCTTGGCCGCATTCATCGCTGCCCCTTCGCCGGATGGACCGGCCCCGATGACAACGACGTCGTAGTGATGTTCTGCCATACCCGCAGTGACTCCTTCTATTCGCCATGAATTCACAGAGACCGCCATACATCACGCCATCGACCGTCACCGCTGGAGGAGCCATGACCGCCATAGATCGGCAATGATCGGTGTCTCTGAATACTGAATGATGATTCTCAGGGTAGCCCGTCTCAAAGAAAAGACGGACAAACACCACTTGCAGGCGCTGTCCGCAACCACCCTACCCGACGAACAGCCCCGGGGAATCCGACCGGCTAACCCCTGGCGCCTTTTCGGCCGCGCCAGTCAGGCTGCCGGACGGTGATGTCAGCGGGATTGCTGCTCGGACGCGTCGTACGCCAATGCCTCAGCCTTGCCGGCCGCACCGGCGGTACGCTCGTTCTCTTCTTCGCACTTGTTGCGGTCGCCACCGCAGATTTCGCAGGCACCGTCGATACCCATGGCGCCGAGGCCACCGCAGGTACCGCTGATCGGCTTGCGACCCATGATGACGCCGATGGACATGCCGGCCAGGAGGATACCGAAGATGACCAGAACCAATAGAAATGTGCCCATGACGTAACCTCCGTCAATCCAATAGGTATGAGGAAAAAGCCGGGGTGTACTTCGTGTCGAACCCGTCATCGCCTCGATAGATAAAGTATGCGGCGATGTCGTGCTTGACTGCAAACGTGTAGCCCTTGTCCTGCCCCATCACATTGAGCGCCGTCGCCATGGCATCGGCGCTCATGCAGTTGTCGGTAATTACCGAAACCGAGGCCAGCTTGTGGCTGATCGGGTGTCCGGTCGCCGGATCGATGGTGTGGGAATAGCGATGGCCATCCACCTCGAAATAGTTGCGATAGTCACCGGATGTGGCCATGGCCAGGTCTTCGAGGGCCACGATGCGTTGCACCGTCTGCGTCTGGGACACCGGCTTCTCGATCGCCAGCCGCCAGACATCCCCATCCGGCTTGCGGCCCCGGGTATCCACCTCGCCGCCGATTTCCACCAGATAGGCTTCGACGCCCTGCTTGTCCAGATAGCGCCCGACCGCGTCGACGCCGTAACCCTTGGCGATCGCCGACAGGTCCAGATAGAGCGGATAATCCGAGCGGATCGCCTTGTTGGGCGTATCCCGCATCTGCAGCTTGTCATAGCCCACTTCGGACATGCGCTGTGCCAGCAGATCCTCATCCGGAATGGTTTCCGGCCGTGCCTCGGGACCAAAGCCCCACAGGTTGACCACCGGACCAATCGTAATATCGAAAGCACCGTTGCTCAGATCGCTGACGCGATGGGATTCCTGCAGCACTTCGTAAAAATTGTCGGACACCGGGAACCACTGACTCTTGTCCGCCTGCTCGTTGAACCGCGACAGTTCGGAATCATCACGCCAGGTCGACATGGACGCATCCACGCCATCCAGCACCTTGTTGATGCCGGCAGACAATTGCTCGAGCCGATCCTTGTCGTCGTTCATGACGACCTTGATGTGGTAACTGGTACCAAAGACCGGACCGCTGAGTTCCCAGACTTCTTTATCAGGCTTAAACGAACAGCCCGCCAGGGCGACGCTGCAAAGCAGCGCCACCAAGGCGGGCCAAATCATGCGGGATTTCATGCAGCGAACTTAGCCCCCGAAGTCGTCCAGCATGATGTTCTCGTCTTCCACGCCCAGGTCTTTCAGCATCTTGATGACCGAGGCGTTCATGATGGGGGGCCCACACATGTAGTACTCACAATCCTCAGGTGCGGGGTGGTCCTTGAGGTAGTTCTCGTACAACACGTTATGGATGAAGCCCGTCGGGCCTTCCCAGTTGTCCGTCGGCAGTGCGTCGGACAGGGCCACGTGCCACTCGAAGTTGTCGTTTTCCTCGGCCAGTTGGTCGAAATCCTCGACGTAGAACATCTCGCGGACACTCCGGGCGCCGTACCAGAAGCTGATCTTCCGGTCGGTGTTCAGGCGTTTGAGCTGGTCGAAGATGTGCGACCGCATCGGTGCCATACCGGCGCCGCCGCCGATGAAGACCATTTCCGCGTCGGTCTTCTTCGCGAAGAACTCACCAAAGGGACCGAAGACCGTGACCTTGTCACCCGGCTTCAGGTTGAAGACGAAGGTGGACATCAGGCCCGGCGGATGATCAGAGCCCGGTGGTGGTGTGGCGATCCGGATGTTGAACTTGAGAACGCCCTTCTCTTCCGGGTAGTTGGCCATGGAGTAGGCGCGAACCACCTCTTCCTTGTTGACCGCCTTATAGCGCCAGATGTCGTGCTTGTCCCAGTCCTCGTGGAACTCCTCCTCGACGTCGAAGTTCTTGAAGTCGATTTCATACGGAGGACATTCCAGCTGCACGTAGCCGCCGGCGCGGAAGTCGACTTCCTCGCCTTCCGGCAGCTTCAGGACCAACTCCTTGATGAACGTGGCCACGTTGTGGTTGGACACCACTTCGCATTCCCACTTCTTGACGCCGAAGAACTCTTCCGGCACCTCGATCTTCATGTCCTGCTTGACCGGCACCTGACAGGACAGACGCCAGCCTTCACGTTCCTCGCGGTTGGTGAAGTGCGTCTTCTCGGTCGGCAGCATGGAGCCGCCACCGTCGAACACCTTGCACTTGCACTGCGCACAGGTCCCGCCGCCGCCACAGGCGGAGGACAGGAAAATGCCGTTGCCGGCCAGCGTGCCGAGCAGCTTACCGCCGGCTTCCGTCTTCAGGGTGTGTTCGGGATCATCGTTGATCTCGATGGTCACGTCGCCGGTGCTCACCAGCTTGGACCGTGCTGCCAGGATCACCGCCACCAGTGCAAGCACGATGACGGTAAACATGACCACGCCGAGAATAATTTCAGTATTCATGGTCTCGCCTTAATCCTTGTTATCCGTTACCGGGTGATTTACAGGGAAATACCGGAAAACGACATGAAGCCCAGTGACATCAGGCCTACCGTAATAAAGGTAATGCCCAGGCCACGCAGACCTTCGGGAACGTCGCTGTACTTCAGTTTTTCACGGATACCGGCCAGTGCCACGATGGCCAGGGCCCAGCCCAGACCGGCACCAAAGCCGTAAACCACACTCTCGCCGAAGGTGTAATCCCGCTCGACCATGAACAGGGAGGCACCCATGATGGCGCAGTTAACGGTGATCAGCGGAAGGAACACGCCCAGCGCGGCATACAGCGCCGGAATGTACTTGTCGAGGATCATCTCCATAATCTGGACAATCGCCGCGATCACGCCGATGTAGGTCAGCAGCCCCAGGAAGCTCAGGTCCACGTCCGGCAGACCCGCCCAGGCCAAGGCACCCTCACGCAACACGTCGTTGTAGATCAGGTTGTTGACCGGCACGGTCAGGGTCAGCACGGCCACAACCGCGATACCCAGGCCGATGGCCGCTTCGATCTTCTTGGAGATCGCCAGGAAGGTACACATCCCCAGGAAGAAGGCCAACGCCATGTTCTCAACAAAGACGGCCTTCAGGATCAGACTGATATAGTGTTCCATCAGAAGGCCTCCTTGGTGGTTTGCCGGGACAGACGGTAATCAGGCTCTTCCACCTGGTCACTCTTCCAGGAACGCAGCCCCCAGATCGACAGGCCGATGATGAAGAACGCACTCGGCGGCAGCAGCAACAGGCCATTCGGCACGTACCAGCCACCGTCGTTCACGACCGGCAGGATGGTGACACCGAACAGTGAGCCGGAGCCCAGCAGTTCGCGCACAAAGGCCAGTACGATCAGCATCACGGAATAGCCCAGGCCGTTACCGATCCCGTCCAGGAAGCTGAGCCAGGGGCCATTCTGCATGGCAAAGCCTTCCGCGCGGCCCATCACGATGCAGTTGGTGATGATCAGGCCGACGAAAACCGACAGCTGCTTACTGATCTCATAGGCGTAGGCCCGAAGAATCTGGTCCACCACGATAACCAGTGACGCGATGATGGTCATTTGCACAATGATCCGGATGCTGTTCGGGATCTGCGAACGCACCACGGAGACAAAGAGGTTGGAGAAGGCAGTAACGGCAATCACCGAGATACACATGACCATGGTCACGCTCAGGCTGCTCGTTACGGCCAGCGCCGAACAGATACCGAGGATCTGCAGGGCGATCGGGTTGTTATTGAAAATCGGTTCGAACAGAACCTTTTTTGCAGTCACTTCCGCCACGATCAGACCTCCCCTTCACGAAGCTTTTTGAGGTAGGGCGCGAAACCACGCTCGCTCATCCAGAAATTCACCAGGTGCTGAACACCCCGGCTGGTCAGCGTCGCACCGGACAGGGCATCCACTTTGTGCTCCTTGTCCTTGGCGTTGGGACCGACCCCACCTTTAACCAGCTGGATCTGCGGTTCTTCCAGATCCGGGCCGTAGACCTGCTTGCCTACCCACAGGGCTTTCCACTTGGGATTGTCGACTTCGCCGCCGAGTCCCGGTGTTTCCGCCTGCTGATAGAACCCAAGGCCCTCGATGGTGTTGGCGTCGCCCTCAAGCGACACGAAGCCATACAGCGTGGACCAGAGGCCGTAACCGTGGATCGGCAGCACCACACGCTTGAGCTTGCCGTCCTCCTTCAGCACAAACACCTTGGCAATGTCCGCCTGACGCTTGATGCCGGCGATGTCCTCTGAAGAAGACAGCGACTCGGACATATCCGGATCAGACGCCGCCTTGTACTGGTCGTACTTCATCGGGTCTTTCAGGCCCAACGACGACGGGTCGACATAGGTCCCAGAATCCAGATCAACCAGTTTCACGTCAAATTTCTGGAACTGCTCTTCGATCTCCTGCGGCGTGGTGCCCGGCTCCAGCATGCCGGCAGCCGCAAGGATGTTGGTTTTCATATCGAGATTACGGTTCGTCACCTGGGCCGGCTTGAGCAGGACCGCCGCGGAAGACACCACGACGGAACACACGATACACAGCGCCAGGGCTACGATAACCGTACGGGTAACGGTTTCCTTCTTCTTAGCCACGGGCGAGCCTCCGTTTGATGTTGGCCTGCACGACGAAATGATCCATCAGCGGCGCAAACAGGTTAGCGAACAGAATGGCGAGCATGATGCCTTCCGGGAAGGCCGGGTTGACCACGCGGATGAGCACGGTCATCAGGCCGACCAGGATCCCGAAGGTCCACTTGCCGGTGTTGGTCATCGCAGAGGAGACCGGATCAGTCGCCATAAACATCATGCCGAAAGCAAAACCACCCATCACCAGATGCCAGTGGGCCGGCACCGCAAACATCGGGTTGGTGTCCGAACCGACGGCGTTAAGCAGCAGTGACGTACCGATCATGCCAATCATGACGCCACCGACAATGCGGTAGGAGGCAATCTTCATGATCAGCAGGATACCGCCGCCAATCAGGATGGCCAGCGTGGAGGTTTCGCCCATGGAGCCCTGGATGGTGCCCAGGAACGCAGACATCCAGGAAACGGAGTGCTGAACCGCTTCAATACCGCCTGCGGCAGCCAGGCTCAGCGGCGTCGCACCGGAGAAGCCGTCGACAGCCGTCCACACGGTGTCACCGGAGATTTGCGCCGGGTAGGCGAAGTAAAGGAAAGCGCGACCGGTCAGGGCCGGGTTCAGGAAGTTCTTGCCGGTACCCCCGAACACTTCCTTGCCAATCACCACACCGAAGGTGATGCCCAGGGCCACCTGCCACAACGGAATCGTCGGCGGGCAGATCAGGGCAAACAGGATCGACGTGACGAAGAAGCCTTCGTTCACCTCATGGCGGCGAACCGTGGCAAACAGCACTTCCCAGAAACCACCGACCACGAAGGTCACGAAGTAGACCGGGATGAAGTAGGCCGCACCGTAAACCAGATTGTCCCAGATGGAGCCGGGATCGTTACCGGCCAGCGCCGAGATAAAGGCTGTGCGCAGGCCGCCGTCGCCCATCATGGCGTCGGGGTTGCCCGCCAGGAAGGAGTTGGCCTGATAGCCGATGTTCCACATGCCGAAGAACATGGCCGGCCACACACAGAACCAGACCGTGATCATGATGCGCTTGAGATCGACACCATCGCGCACGTGGGACGTTGTGGACGTCACCGACGGCGGCGTATAGAAAATGGTGTCGACGGCTTCGTACAGCGCGTACCAGCGCTCGTACTTGCCACCTTTTTCAAAGTGGTGCTCGATACCGTGGAGAAACTCTTTCAATGCCATGTCGTTAGCCCTCGATCTCGATGCGGGTCAGGTTTTGACGCAGGATGGGGCCGTACTCGTACTTGCCGGGACAGACGAAGGTGCACAGGGCCAGGTCTTCTTCGTCCAACTCGAGGCAACCCAGCTTCTGAGCCATCTCGGTATCGCCCACGATCAGCGAGCGCAGTAACTGCGTCGGCAGGATGTCCAGCGGCATGACTTCCTCGTAGGAGCCCACCGGGACCATGGCACGCTCACTGCCGTTGGTCGTCGTCGTAAAATCGAACAGACGACCTTTGGTGAGCTTCGACAGATAGATGTTCAGCGTGGAGAACTTGCGGGTACCCGGCGACAGCCAGCCCATGAACTCGCGCTTGTCACCCTCTTCCAGGATGGTGATCTGGTTGGCGAAACGCCCCAGGTAGGCGCAGGGACCACGGCCTGTCCGACCGCCGAAAACGGAGCCGGAAATCACACGTTCCTCGCCGGAAGCGTCGTATTCACCGGCCAGCAGTTCGTCCAGGTTCGCACCGATTTGCGTGCGCAGCAGGCGCGGCTTGGAGGCTTTGGGCCCGGCCACGGCCACGACACGTTCGGTCGGCACCTCACCGGTCTGGAACAGGCGCGCGATCGCCATCACGTCCTGGTAACCGATGGACCAGACCACCTTGTCGCCTGCGATCGGATCGAGGAAATGAATATGGGTGCCGACGTTGCCCGCCGGATGCACGCCGTCAAACTGCTGGACTTCGAACGCGTCGTCTTTGGGCACCGGCACATCGGCACCGGGCTTGCCACAGACGAATACCTTGCCATTGGTCAGCTTGCTGATGATGCGCAGGCCGTTCTCGAAGGCTTCGGGGTCATCCTTGATGATGACGGTCGGGTCTGCGGCCAGCGGATTGGTGTCCATTACGGACACGAAAATGGAGTGAGGCGCGCTGTCAATCTCAGGCACCTTGCTGTAAGGACGGGTGCGAAACAGCGTCCAGAGGCCGGACTCCACCAGGTTGTCGACCACCTGCTGGCGTTCCAGCGAACCCAACTGCGAACTCTCGTAACGCGCGAAGGTTTCAGCCTCGTCTCCGTCGATCTCAATCACAACCGACTGGAAAACGCGACGCTCGCCGCGGTTAATCTCCTTCACCACGCCAGCAGCCGGAGAAGTATAGCGCACGCCTTCGGTCTTCTTATCCGTAAACAGTAGCGAGCCGCGCTTCACGCGATCCCCCTCCTGAACCGCCATGGTCGGCTTCATACCGTTGTAGTCAAAGCCGATCAACGCCACATTGCGCACCGGCTTACTGTCGGTAATCGTCTGTTCAGGAGCGCCACTGATGGGAAGATCCAGGCCTTTTTTGATCTTGATCATTTAGCCCCGTCCAATCATCAGAAACTTAAAATATGGATTTGTAACGCCTGGAAAAAACTCCGGATCCGCCGCAAATGACGCGAGAAGCGCCCGGACCAGTGATATCAAGCACCTGGAAGGGTCCCGGTGATTGTTGGAGGAGTGAAGTTTAGACAGCCAGACGTACCCAAAATCGCGCCAATTATAGAGAGTCACACGACTATTTTCCACCTGGGCGGCCTCTACTTTACGCGTAGAAACAATATAATCAGTGGTTTATGAAGCTTCCGAATTATTACCATAGCCAACAAGTGCCATAGACACCAAACCCGCTTTCCAGACAAACAAAAACGCCCCGATACCTTTCGGCACCGGGGCGTTTCACCTGACGCGCTGACCGAAGCCGCCGTCAGAACTGTGCTTCCCGTGGTATCAGCGTACCCGCGCCGGGAAGATCGGGTAAGTGACACCCGCCATCTGGTTGACACAGCGTACCACCTGCGCGCTGTAGCCGAACTCGTTGTCGTACCAGACGTACAGGATCAGGCGACGGCCATTGGCAATCGTCGCCTGGGCGTCAACCACGCCGGCGTGACGGGAGCCGACGAAGTCTGTAGACACCACCTCCGGCGAGTTCACGAAGTCGATCTGCTTCTGCAATTCGGAGTGCAGCGCCATTTCCCGCAGATAATCGTTGGCGGAATCCACGGTGACGTCCTTGTCCAGGTTCAGGTTCAGGATCGCCATGGAGACGTTCGGCGTCGGTACGCGGATGGCATTACCGCTCAGCTTGCCCTTGAGTTCCGGCAGCGCCTTGGCAACCGCTTTCGCAGCACCGGTTTCGGTAATGACCATATTCAGCGGCGCGCTGCGACCACGGCGTGAGCCCTTGTGGTAGTTATCGATCAGGTTCTGGTCGTTGGTGTAGGAGTGCACGGTCTCCACGTGGCCGTCAACGATGCCGAATTCGTCGTGAATCGCCTTCAGGACCGGCGTGATGGCGTTGGTAGTGCAGGACGCGGCAGACAGGATGCGGTCGTCGGCCGTAATGTCGCCGTTGTTGATGCCGTAGACGATGTTCTTGATGTTTCCCTTGCCCGGCGCAGTCAGGATCACGCGGCTGGCGCCCTTGGACTTGAGATGCAGGCCCAGGCCTTCCTCGTCGCGCCACTTACCGGTGTTGTCGATGATAATGGCGTTATTGATGCCGTAATCGGTATAGTCCAGCTTGTCCGGACCATCGGAGTAGATCACCTTGATGAAGTTGCCGTTGGCGACCAACGCGCTGTTTTCCTGGTCCACGGTAATCGTACCGTTGAACGGGCCATGGACGGAATCGCGACGTAGCAGGCTGGCACGCTTCTCCAGGTCGTTTTCGGCACCGCCCTGACGCACGACGATGGCACGCAGGCGAAGGTTATTACCGCCGCCGGCCTTCTCGATCAGGATCCGGGCCAGCAGGCGACCGATCCGGCCAAAACCGTACAGGACCACGTCCTTGGTTTCGTTGTGGGCGTTCTCGTCACAGTCGGCAGCGTACTTGCCAACCACCTCCGCCACTTCGTCCTTCAGGAACTGCTCGAGGGACCGGTCGCCGCCCTGCTCCTTGAAGCGCACGGCCAGCTTGCCGATATCGATGTGGGCGCGGCCCAGCTCCAGCTTGTCCAGGGTTTCCAGGATCGGCAGGGTGTCGTGGACGGACAGCTCGCTGTCTTCAACCTGACGCACAAAACGGTGAGCCTTGAGAATGCCGATCACGGACTGGTTAATGATCGCTCTGCCGTAAATGGACGTAACGACATTGTTCTTGCGGTACAGGCGGCCGATCAGGGGAATCATCGCCTCCGCCATGGATTCTCTTTCAGTCCAGGCGGACAGGTGCTCGTTCATCTGCTCGTGACTCACGCGTAAACCTCTACTTTTTTGCACGGTAATGGCGGCCGCTATGCCGGGCGCCTCGAGTAATTTGGGCGCATATTATCCAATGTAAGGAACCGCCGAACAAGCCCAAGCAGGCCAGTCTGAGTGACGGTGCCATGACAGTCCGGTAACCGGCGGCTAGAATGGCACTCCCTATCAAACCGGGGTGCTCCGCTCACTTGAAGCGGCGGACATCCCCAAGCCAGCCAGGACGTGACACGCACCATGACACAAGCCGTTGCCAGCCCCAGCCTCCTTGCTCCCGAGATGCCGACCCAGCCGGCCAGCCATGAGATCTGGAGCGGTCTGCACGGCAGCGGACAGGCCCTGGCCATCTGCGAGGGCGCGCGGCGCCACGACGGCCTGACCCTGGTGATCACTGCCAGCACGGATGAGGCGATCCGCCTGGAGCAATCGCTGCGCTTCTTCCTGGGCCTGCCGGCGGATGAAAATGCCGAAGCCGTCACCGACGACGGCTTTGAATTGCTGTCGCTGCCGGATTGGGAAACCCTGCCCTACGACATGTTTTCGCCGCACCAGGACATTATTTCCCGGCGTATCCGCACACTGCACCGGCTGCCCCGGGCCCAACGCGGGCTGTTGGTCGTGCCGGCACGGACGCTGCTGCATCGCCTGGCCCCGGCCTCTTACCTGCAGGGCAACACGCTGCTGCTGGAAATCGGCCAGACCCTGGATATCGACCGCTGGCGCCAGCAACTGGAAGCCGCCGGTTACCGACACACCGAGAACGTCTACGAGCACGGCGAATACGCAGTGCGCGGCGCCATCCTGGATATTTTCCCGATGGGTGCCAGCCAGCCCTACCGGATCGACCTGTTCGACGACGAAATCGAAACCCTGCGCACCTTCGACCCGGAAACCCAGCGCTCCGTCGAGCAGATCGAGCGGATCGAATTGTTGCCGGCCAACGAATTTCCCTGGCACAAGGAAGCGCGCTCCAGCTTCCGCAACCGCTGGTTTGAGCATTTCCCGCATGCGGACAAGGATGCGCCCATCTATAAGGATGTGAGCCAGGGCATCACACCGCCAGGCATCGAGTACTATCTGCCGCTGTTCTTCGAGGAGACGGCAACGCTGTTCGACTACCTGCCGGGCAACACCCGCGTGTTTACCTCCGCCGGACTCGAACCGGCACTGGACCACGCCCGGGAGGAAGCGGAGGCGCGCTATGAGGATCGGCGCTACGATCGTTTTCGCCCGATTCTCGAGCCCGCCCAGCTGTTCATGGCCAAGGACGAGTGCTTCGGCCACATCAAACAGTTTCCACGGGTCACCCTCCAGACCGAAACGGCCGATGCCGGTGCCCGTGAACGCCATTGCGATACCCGCGCCATTGCCAACGTGGCCATGGACGGCAAAGCCCACGACCCGGCTCATCGCTTGAAAGACTTCCTGTCGGCATTTGGGGGACGAACCCTGCTGTGCGTGGAATCCGCCGGCCGCCGGGAGGCCCTGGCCGACAACCTGTCCGACTACGACTTGCATCCGGAAACACTGACGGACTGGCCGTCTTTCGTGACCGGCGAAGCGCCCCTGGCCATCACCATCGCGCCACTGGACGCCGGCTGCCTGCTGGCCCAACCCGGTCTCGCCCTGATCACCGAAACCGAATTGTTTGGCGAGCGCGTGCTGCAGCAGCGGCGCCGGGAGAAGCCGACGGAGATCAACGACTCGGGCTACCGCGACCTGTCAGAGCTGCGCATAGGTGCCCCGGTCGTACACATCGACCATGGCGTCGGGCGCTACCAGGGGCTTCAGACCATCGCCGTGGACAAGGAGACGGCCGAGGAATTCCTGACCCTTGAGTACGCCAACAACGCCAAGCTCTATGTGCCGGTCTCCAGCCTGCACCTGATTTCCCGCTACGCCGGCGCCGAAAACGAGCTGGCCCCGCTGCACAAGCTGGGCACCGACCGCTGGAGCCAGGCCAAGCAGAAGGCCCTGGAAAAAATCCGCGACACCGCCGCAGAACTGCTCGATGTCTACGCCCGGCGCGAGGCCCGCAAGGGCTTCGTCTTCGACAACCCGGCCGAGAGTTATCGCAGCTTTGTCGCCGGCTTCCCGTTCGAAGAGACACCGGACCAGCAGGCCGCCATTGAAGCCGTCATCGAGGATATGACCAGCGAACGACCGATGGACCGGCTGGTGTGCGGCGACGTGGGCTTCGGCAAGACGGAAGTCGCCATGCGGGCGGCGTTCATGGCCACCTATTCCGGCAAGCAGGTGGCCGTCCTGGTGCCGACCACCCTGCTCGCCCAGCAGCACTACGAATCCTTCCGGGATCGCTTTGCGGATACGCCGGTCAACGTCGAACTGCTGAGCCGCTTCCGCACCGGCAAGCAGGCCAGCCAGACCATGACCAACATCGAATCCGGCAAGGCGGACATCGTGATCGGCACCCACAAACTCCTGCAGGGGGATGTTCATTTCAAGAATCTGGGGCTGGTGATCATCGATGAGGAGCACCGCTTCGGCGTCCAGCAGAAAGAACGGCTCAAGGCGCTGCGCGCCGAGGTGGATCTGCTGACACTGACCGCCACGCCGATTCCCCGAACGCTGAACATGGCCATGGGCCACCT
Organism: Marinobacter mangrovi; assembly: GCF_016798325.1. GTDB lineage: Bacteria > Pseudomonadota > Gammaproteobacteria > Pseudomonadales > Oleiphilaceae > Marinobacter_A > Marinobacter_A mangrovi. The sequence goes on along the minus strand of NZ_JAERVO010000001.1, from coordinate 327,947 downwards.
CCGCGACCTGTCCATCATCGCCACGCCACCAGCCCGGCGCCTGTCGGTGAAGACCTTTGTCCGCCAGCGCGAAGACGCCCTGATCAAGGAAGCGATCCTGCGGGAAATCCTGCGGGGTGGTCAGGTGTATTTCCTGCACAACGAAGTCAGCACCATCGAGAAGATGGCCTCGGATCTGCGCGAACTGATCCCCGAGGCCCGCGTGGGCGTGGCGCATGGCCAGATGCGCGAGCGTGAACTTGAGCAGATCATGTCCGACTTCTACCACAAGCGTTTCAACGTGCTGGTGTGCACCACCATCATCGAGACCGGCATCGACATCCCCAGCGCGAACACCATCATCATCGAGCGCGCAGACAAGTTCGGCCTGGCCCAACTGCACCAGCTGCGCGGTCGCGTCGGACGCTCCCACCATCAGGCCTACGCCTATCTGCTCACGCCCCCGCCCAAGAGCATGAGCAGCGATGCGGAAAAGCGCCTGGAGGCCATCTCCATGGCCCAGGACCTGGGCGCCGGCTTTATGCTGGCCACGCAGGACCTGGAGATCCGGGGTGCCGGCGAACTGCTGGGCGAGGAACAGAGCGGCCAGATCGAGACGATCGGCTTCACTCTTTACATGGAACTGCTGGACGAGGCCGTCAAAGCGATCCGCGAAGGCCGCACGCCCAATGCGGAATTACCATTAAGTCATGGCACCGAGATCAATCTGCGCATCCCCGCGCTGATTCCCGACGATTACCTGCCCGACGTCCACAACCGCCTGATGCTCTACAAACGCATCGCCAGCACGCGAACCCAGGACGAGCTGAAAGAGCTGCAGGTGGAGATGATCGACCGCTTCGGACTGCTGCCGGACCCGGCCAAGAACCTGATGCGCCAGTCCCAGTTGCGCATCCGGGCCGAGAAACTCGGCATTACCAAGATCGACGCCGGCAGCGAATGGGGCCGACTGGAATTCGGCCACCAGACACCGGTCGACCCCTTAATTCTTGTCCAGAAAGTCCAGAGCGCGCCGCAATCCTATAAACTGGAGGGCGCGAACACCTTCCGCTTCAGGCTGAAGGACACAACGACCGATGGTAAACTTGCCGGCGTCGCGGACATGCTCGGGGAGCTGGAGAAAGCGCCCGCGTGATCCATCGCCGCCTTTGGCCAGTGCCGCTGGCCCAGAAACGGGAGTACGGAGTTTTGCAGGATTTCCAGACACGCTGGCTGGCGCCGATGGCCCTGGCAATGGCACTTTTTTCAATCGCAGGCAGCGCCGCTGCCGCCGACAAGTACCGCGCCGAGCTGGTCCTGTTCGAACGGCTGGGCGCCACCGACAACATCGCCGAACAGATGCAGACCCGGCGGCCGGAAACGCCCCGGGACATCACCCGGAATCTCTGGACTGTGGGGCCCGGCGGTCAGGTGTCGTCCGACCTCAACCTGGTTTCCCGCAACAACCTCTATCTCAGCAGCGCCGCCAACCGCCTGGAAAGCAGCGGCCGCTACCGCGTACTGATGGCCACAGGCTGGGTCCAGTCGTTCCCGCCCGACTATAACGGCGAGCCGATGCGCATCTCCCTGGGGGATGTGATCGACAGTGCCGGCGATCGCGAAGTGGAAGGCTATATCGATATTGATCGGGTGCGTTACCTGCACGTCACCGCGAAGCTGAACCAGTGGCGCAAGGCCCGCCAGCCGGAAGCGACCTCTGACGCGATGGATCGCCGCGAGGCAGCGCCCGCAGCGCAGGACATGGGTAACAACCCTTACATGCCGGGCGGCGACGACACGTCGGGGCCGCAGGGTCTCACCAGCGATGCGCATCCGGATCGTGAGCTGGTCACCTGGCTGCACCAGACCCGGCGCATGCGCAGTGAGGAAATCCATTACCTGGACTCCCCCACCCTGGGCCTGCTCGTCTACTTCCAGCCCCTGGACGACCAGGGCGCGTCTCAGTAACCGCTTTGCAGGAACCGGGTCAACGTGGCCCGGACGCCTGACATGCCCTTATCAATGGCCGCCTGGATATCGTCCATCGTAATGATGTGATCCGATTTGCCGGCGGCCCAGTTCACCACCAGCGCCAGACAGGCGTACTCCAGTTCGAGTTCGGCGGCCAGAACGGCTTCCGGCATGCCGGTCATCCCGATCAGATCGCAACCGTCCCGCTCCAGCCGGCGCACTTCGGCCGCGGTTTCCAGCCGCGGCCCCTGGGTCGCGGCGTAGACCCCGAAATCGATGCAGTGGACGCCGCTGTCCAGGGCGGCGGCCTTGAGGGCCTCGCGCAGTCGCTCGGTGTAGGGATCGGTAAAGTCGATGTGGGTAACGTGATCCAGATCCCCTTCAAAGTAGGTGCTGGGGCGTCCCCAGGTGTAGTCGATCAACTGATCCGGAACCACGATTTGCGCCGGCCCCATGGCCGCATGAATCCCGCCGACCGCGTTCACACCGACCACCGACTTAACGCCGGCGTCTCGCAGGGCCCACAGATTGGCTCGATAATTCACCTGGTGCGGCGGAATGCAATGCGGATCACCATGGCGCGCAAGGAACACCACCGGCACGCCGCCCAGCCGCCCCATCACCAACGGCGCTGACGGCTCGCCCCAGGGCGTTTCGACACGGCGTTCACCGGTCATTTCCAGGCCATCCAGCTGCGTCAGGCCGGTACCACCAATAATGCCAATCGCCGGCGCTTGCGGGGCGTTTGCTTCACTCATGAGTCAACGTCTCCGTATGTGGTTTTGTCCGCCTTGCCGTCCTTGTTGTAGTCGCTGAGGGAGTCTGCCTCTCGATAATCAGGGCGGTCCCCGCCTTCGCCATCCTCGTCGGCCTGGCCCTGCTCGGCATCCCGCTCAAGTCGGACGGCGTCGGCCACATGCAACGTGCGGGTCGGGAAGGCCACTTCAGCGCCGTAACTGCCGATAATCTCGCTGATCTGCAGCAGCACATCCTGCTTGATGGCGTGGTACTTCACCCACTCCACCGTTTTGGTAAAGGTGTAGACCATGATGTCCAGCGAGGAATGGTTGAACTGGGTAAAATTGACGATCAGCGTCTGGTCGCTGTCGATCTCCTCGTGGTTCTCCAGCATCTCCCGGATGTCATGCACAATCGAGCTGATCTCGGCCACATCGACGTAGCGGATGCCAATGGTCTCGTTGATACGGCGGTTGGTCATGCGGGACGGGTTTTCCACCGAGATATTGGTGAACGCGGCATTGGGGACATAAAGCGGGCGCTTATCGAACGTGCGGATGGTCGTCAGACGCCAGCCGATGTGCTCGACCGTGCCTTCGATTTCCTGGTCGGGTGAGCGGATCCAGTCCCCCACCTTGAACGGGCGATCCAGATACACCATCAATCCCCCGAAGAAGTTGGCCAGCAGATCCTTGGCCGCAAACCCAATGGCGATACCCCCGATCCCGCCGAACGCCAGCACGCCCGAAATGCTGTATCCCAGCGTTTCCATGATCACCAGCGCGGCCGTAATGACCACCACGGCTCGGGCCAGCTTGCTGACCGCCAATACGGTAGTGTAGTCCATCGGCCGCCGCATTTTCGCGGGCGACGCCAGGATGCTCTCTGCCTGTTTGACGAAGCGCCACAGGGTCCAGACCAACAACCAGATGATGCCGATTTTCAGGATCGTATTATTGGCCTTGAAAATCTCGGCGTCGGAATAACGCTTGGCGATGTTCGCTGCCCAGTACACGCCCTGGAGCCAGACGAACCCGACCGCCGGCAGACGCAGCGCGTGCAGGAACGCGTCGTCCCAGAGGTTCTTGGTTTCGCCGAACTTGCGCTCCAGCCGGGCGATGATCCGGCTGACGATAAAGGCCACCAATGCCGTTGCACACACCATGGCGAACACGGCAATGGTGACCCGCCATTCAAGTGACAACAGGTTATAGTTCTCGACCCAACTCTGAATGCTCTGCGGCGTGTCTTCCAAATCGGTCTCCTGCTTCCTTTTCTATGGTCACCCATCCAGCGCATGAGCGGCACCATGATGACCTTCACGCGCCCATGTCACCGGCTTTTATTCCGTAATGGTGACCGGCGTGCCCGGCCGGACCATCGCGAACAGAGCGATCACGTCGTCATTGCGCATGCGAATGCAGCCATGGGAGGCGGCAACGCCCATCGGCTCGGTGTCGGGCGTACCGTGAATGTAAATGTAGCGGCGCATGGAGTCGACCTGTCCGCCGCGATTGCGGCCCGGTTCACGACCGCACAGCCAGAGGATCCGGGACAGGATCCAGTCCCGGTCCGGAAAGGCGTTCGCCAGTTCGGCTGTATAGATCTCGCCCGTCGGACGGCGACCGCGAAAAACCGTGCCGCGCGGCTGGTCGGTGCCAATGCAGGCACGCACATAATGCTCGCCCCGCGGCGTGCAGCCGGACCCGTTGGCTTCACCCGGACCGTTGGCCGCGGTCGACACCGAATAGGTCAATACCGCCCCGTCATTCATACGCGCGGTCAGCGTCTGGTGGGAAAGACTGATCTGCAGATGTTCAGCAACAGGCACACATCACCTCGGTCCAGTGAACCGGTTCCTTGGAATCCGGCTTGATGGCGCAGAGATTACCCCAGGCCAGCCACCCGTCACAACGGGCCAGGCCTCAAGAAGCGCGTGCAAAGGACTGCTTTTTACAAAACCGTCATGGAAAGATGGGGCCCGGACCGGGAGGATGGCACCGCGATCAGGCGGTCTTCGGCACCGAGATGGGATCGTCTGCCTGCAGGCCGGCGGCCAGGAACGGCACCAGGCGTGCGGCGATTTCCTGCACCGTGGTGTCGATACCCAGCTTGTTCTCGAGAATTTCGCGCAGGGCATCGCTGCTGGACATGGTAAAGGCCGTGGCGCCCAGCATGAACTGGATACGCCAGTAACGGTCCACCGCGGAGAGTTGCGGGGTGCCGGCCTTGAGCAGACGCATCAGGCGCCCGAAAGGCTCGCTGTATTCCTGTTCCAGGAACTTGCGAAGGTGCCCCTGGGACTGGGTGTAGGCCAATCCCAGCAGGCGCATGAAAATGGAGATGCCCTTCTCGTTGCGATGGGGCATGCGCACGGCGCTTTCCGTTAACACCCAAAGGGTTTGCTGCAGCGTGGGCGGCTCGCCTTTGCAACGGCGCTCCAGATCATCGAATGCTTTATCCAGGGTTTCGGAAAAAGGCGTCAGGAAACGGGCAAAAACCGCCTGGATCAGGGCGTTCTTTGAGCCAAAATGGTAATTGACCGCTGCCAGATTAACGTTAGCCTTACTGGTAATCATACGCAGCGATGTTTCAGAGAAGCCGCGTTCTGCGAACAGCTCTTCTGCAGCATTGAGGATGCGATCAACTGTATCGGACTGCGCCATAACCTACCGCCAAGGTGAACCTACCAAACGTATGTTTAAAACATACGTTTGATGGTTATCCTTGTCAAGCAAGCCAACCGGGTCGGCCAATGACGCCGCCTCTTCCTTCGCTCATCAATCTCGCTTGCCCCGGAGAATCCTCAGCCTTAACGCAGAAAACGCAGGCCCTTTCGGTGCCTGCGTTTTGCGATGGTAAGCGCCATTCTCTGCCGGCTACTTATCCATTGAAGTCGCTGCAATGCGGTGAACGGACAAATCCGCGCCCTCGAACTCTTCTTCCTGGGACAACCGGATCGAACTCACCGCGTTGACCAGCCCGTACACCACCAGACCGCCAACGAAAGCCACCACGATGCCCGTCACCGTACCGATCAGCTGCGCCATGAAGCTGACGCCGCCCAGTCCGCCCAGTACCGACTGGCCGAAGATCCCGGCGGCCAGGCCACCCCAGACACCACAAATCCCGTGCAGCGGCCACACACCGAGGACATCGTCCAGGCGCGGCATCTTGTTCTGGGCCCACTCGAACAGGAAGACGAACAGCGCACCGGCAACGCCGCCGGTCACCAGGGCACCGATCGGATGCATCAGGTCGGAACCGGCACAGACCGCCACCAGCCCCGCCAACGGCCCGTTATGAATAAAGCCGGGGTCCTTACGACCCACCAGCATCGCCACCACGATCCCGCCGACCATCGCCATCAGACTGTTCACGGCCACAAGGCCGCTGATGCCGTCCAGCGTCTGGGCAGACATCACGTTAAAGCCGAACCAGCCCACACACAGGATCCAGGCGCCCAGTGCCAGGAACGGGATATTGGACGGTGCAAAGGCCACCACCCGACCGTTACGGTAACGACCGTTGCGCGCGCCCAGCAACAGGATCGCGGCCAGCGCGATCCAGCCGCCAACGCCGTGGACAACAACCGAGCCGGCAAAGTCGTGGAATGGCGCGCCGAAGGTAGCGTCCAGCCAGGCCTGGAAACCGTAGTTCCCATTCCACACGAGTCCCTCGAAGAACGGATACACCAGAGCCACGATAAGACCGGAAGCCACCAGCATCGGATAGAATCGCGCCCGCTCTGCAATACCGCCGGACACAATGGCGGGAATCGCTGCCGCGAAGGTCAGCAGGAAGAAAAATTTGACCAGGTCGTACCCGTTGGCCTGGGTCAGTACCGAAGCACTGGCGAAGAAATTGGTATGGTAGGCCACACTGTAGCCAATAAAGAAATAGGCCAGCGTCGATACGCCAAAGTCCGTCATGATCTTGACCAGGGCGTTCACCTGGTTCTTGTGCCGCACGGTCCCGACTTCCAGGAAGGCAAAGCCGGCGTGCATGGCCAGCACCATGATCGCGCCCAGCAACAGGAAAAAGGTATTCGCACTCTGCAGCAGCGTTTCCACTGCGCTCGTCGTCTCCACGGTTCAATGCTCCCGTCTTTATTCTGATGAACTGCCAGGGCTGCGCGCGCAAGCCCGCGGACGATCATCCGTCCCACGCCTCGTTGCGCCTGCAAACCCCGCTGCATTATTTGGGCGCACACCGATACAAGAAATGTTCCAACGTGGAACACGGGCACTCATATCAAAGAGTTGGACGCTATAAACGATCGATTGGAAAGAAGAGGGAGATCTAAACGGCACGCATCTGGCACCATTATGGTGCATTCCAGGTGCATTATTTGCGGGAGAGCACTACATTTGCGCACAAAACAGAAGCTGAGCCGCACCAAAAAACGCCAAACAACGACCCATCGAGCCGACCCGACAACGAAAGCCACCCTGGTTGGTGGCTATTCCTGAGAGGGAGCGTCCGACTCATCGGAGCGATCGAGCTCTGCCGATTCCGACGAGGGCTCAGACGGTTGCTCCCAGCCGTTATCGATCGCCTGTTGATGGCCCTCAAAATAACGACTCTGAAGCCGGTCGTAAGCCTTCTCGGCTTCCAGCATGAAAATCAGGTAGAGCCTGATGTGCTCACGCCGTCGCAACTGGCGCGCCAGCACTCGCTTCTCGGACAGGTTAACCAGGGTGCTGAAACGGGTGGAACGCAGTGCCGGGTTGCAATCGGTCATCATCGCGCATTGCCACGCGAGCCCTTCCTCGCCCTCAAGATGCGCAATATGGCTGCGGGCCTCCCGCAACCGTTGCTGACGCAATAACAGGAGGTCCATATAGCTGGGCCTGGACGAGAATATCCGGCGAACAAACGGCACGCCGGCCAGGGCAATCAACACGAACGCACCGAACCCACTACCGGCCACCCAGGCGGGCACCATGCCGGGTACGCCGGCAAGAAACACCACCGCAGCCAGGGAGGCGGCAAACAGCCAGAGATCCCGACGGCGGCGAGCCGCCGACAGGGTAAAATTGTCGGGCCAGTCCGGTATGGCCAGTGTGTTGAAATCCAGCAGCAGGACCCGCTCGCACTGGCGCAACAAACGTCGTCGATCCCGCTGACGCAGGAGGACCGTCTCTTTGCTTTCCTCGGGCGGGCTTTCGTTGGCGTCTTCGCTCTCGCCCACAACCTCGGAGGGCTCGGCTACCTCGCCTGACGTTGATGGTTCCGGTCGCTGGGAGACTTCGGTGCTGCGGGTGGCCGGAGGCTGTGCCGCGCTCGTGGTGGCGGGCGGTTGGGTCGGCTTGGGATCGGCAGGACGCCCCGGCTGCAAAACAGGCGAGGGCCGCTCGTTCGCGTCGGATACTGCCATGCCTCGCCTCCCCTCGTTCATTTTATCTGCAACCGTCTACAGGCTATCGGCCTCTGTCCGAAAACCTTGAGCCCGCGGCCGCTTGGCATGATCCGGCAGGACCGTTATGCTACCGCCAGCCAGCGGGACGCCTGTCAGGCCGCCCCGAGTTCCCTTTCCCGCACTGGAGACGCCATGTTCACCGGAATCGTTCAGGGCCAGGCCCGAGTCATCAACGTCGAGCAACGCCCCGGCCTGTCCACGTTTGTCCTGGCCTTTCCGGACGATCGCGTCGACGGTGTGGAGATTGGCGCCTCGGTCGCCCTCAACGGCACCTGCCTGACCGTCACCCGACAGGACGGGAACGCACTCTATTTCGACGCCATGCAGGAGACCCTCAGCCTGACCACGCTGGGCGACCTGCAGGCCGGCGATCACGTCAACTTCGAACGTGCCGCCCGCATCGGCGATGAAATCGGCGGCCACCTGCTGTCCGGACACGTTCACACCACGGCCGAAGTGACGGCCATCGAAACGCCGGAGAACAATCGGACGATTCACTTCCGGGTGCCCCGGGACTGGATGAAGTACATCTTTGCCAAGGGCTACATCGCCATCAACGGGGCCAGTCTCACCATTGGCAGCGTGACGGAAGACACCTTCAACGTCCACCTGATCCCGGAAACCCTTCGCGTCACCACCTTTGGCACGCTGGAAACTGGCGACCGGGTGAACATCGAGATCGACAGCCAGACCCAAACCATCGTGGACACCCTGGCCCGCATGGGCTACGAACGGCCCGTCAGCGGCTGACGCGGCAGGCAAAAACCACGAATTTCGGATCGGCCGCCTGCTGCTGCACCGAGCTGAACCAGCGTTTCAGCTTGACGTGGTACCCCAGGTGGCGATTCCCCACCACCAGCAACTGCCCGGTGGGTGACAGTGCGGCCGCGGACTGACGGAACATTCGCAGGGCAATGTGATCGCCGACGGCTCCGCCCTCATGGAACGGCGGGTTGCACAGGATGAGATCGAAACGCCCATCACGCGGAACGCCGTCGCCGTGCTCAAATCGCGCTCGCCCGGCCACGCCTCTCGTCTCCGCATTGCGCTTGGCGCTGGCCAGCGCCTGACTGGAGACATCGGCAAACGTCACCGTGCAATCGTCACGGGTCAGCAACGCCGTCAGCCCGAGCACGCCATTACCACACCCAAGGTCCAGCACTTGGGTTCCCGACGGAAGAGAAGCCAATACCTCGCGCACAGAGGGCAGGAAAACCCGGGTTCCCTGATCGAGCTGGTCGCGGGAAAACACCGCAGGCAGCGCTTCGACCGGGCCTGAGACATCGTCCAGCGTGTACCCTCGCCATTGCCGGTTCCAATCCGCCAGTCCCGCCGTCCCGCGTGGCGCAACGATTACCCGGGCCTTGCGTCTGGCCGGCCGGGGTTCGTTGTTGCCCATCAGTCTTGTGAAGACATCGACGCAGCGATCGGGCAGGTGCTTGATCATCCCGCCGGCGATCACCACACCGTCGGGGGCCAGATGGTCGTTGGCCCAGCGCAGCAGGTATTCAAGGTAATCCAGATGACGCGGTATCTTGAGCACGACGGCGTCGAAAAGTCCCGCCGGCGGCGACAACCAGCTGTGAATAGACGGTGCCGGCAGGCCATTGAGGACGGCATTACGACTCACCCCCACCCGGCAAAGCGCGCTGTCGGCCAGGCTCATCGGGGCGATATCCGCCAACCCCAGGGTCAACGCGCCGAAACTGTCGTCCATAATCGCCACGCGGGGACGCCCCGCGTCGGCTCCCGGCCAGCGCTCCCGAACCGCCTCGATCAGCTGCTCATCCGCCGCGTCCCAGGCACGCAGGTCGCGCCCGCCCTTCCCCGGGCGCTCCAGGCGCAAGACGTCGTGATCCAGTTGCAGCTCGTTATCCGCCACGTCCTTTTCCCCGCTGTTTTAACGCCTGGGGCCATCCCTAGGCTGAACACTCTAATAATTGTCGCTATCGTAAACCCATCATCAAGTCAGCCCGCTTGTAGCCGGCGCCGACCGGCCACGCAGTCTACGCGAGAGGAAATCATGGTGCAGTATTCTTTGAAAGACAGTCTGGAAAACGTCAAACAGCTTCGCGAACGGATGGAAGCCCAGGTCCGCCCGCAGCTGGATGCCGCGTCGGTCGAACTGAAAAAGGTTCTCAAGGACATGGGCGCCGAACCGACCGAGAACGCCAGTTTGGCAGACATCGTCAACCAGATTCGCGAACGCAACCCGTCCCTGCGCCAGTTGGCACTGCGCCTGGACATCGCCACCTATGACGTCCGCAGAAAGCTGATCTGGAACGCCAATATGATGTCGGCCTACCTGACCGACCGTGCCGGCAAGGCGTATGAGCTGGACGTCAAACCCAAACTCCAGCATTACCGGACCAGCGCCGAAAGCCGCGCCAAGGCATTGATCGACCAATTGCACGACCTGCGTCCAAAGCACGCCAACGCTGAGAACAGCGACCGTCAGTGACGCCGCAAACCGAGCATCGACGACAGCTCCAGTTCACAACGGAGCTTTCTTGCCCCTCACCCCAGGGGCTTTTTTATGTCCGGATGGCCGTCAACAGCGCTATCTGAGAAACTGGCGACCCAAAGACCATCCGATTTCACGAAGGATTCGCCCATGCAAACACCCCGGACCGCGACGGTTTCGGCGTCCGCGATTGAAGGTCACGTCTACAAGGTCTTCCCGAACGACCTGAACGCCCACCAGACCGCGTTTGGCGGCATGATCATGGCCAAGTGCGACCGGCTTGCCCTGGTGGTGGCCGAACGCCATTCAGGCTGCGTCTGTGTCACGGCCGCGGTGGATTCCTTCGCGTTCCGGGCGCCTGCCAAGGGTAACGACACCCTGATCTTTCGGGTCTCAATCAATCGCAGCTGGCATTCGTCCATGGAAATCGGGGTGCGGGTGGTTGCGGAGAACAGCTACACGCGGGAGGAGCGGCACATCGTATCCGCCTATTTCACCTTCGTCGCGCTGGATGAAAAGGGCGAGCCGCTGACGGTGCCGGAAGTCGAGCCGGAAACCCAGAAGCAGCTGCGGCGCTACCGTGAAGCGGATATGCGACGCGAGGCGCGCCTGAAAATGCGCGCTGATCTCAAGCGCTCACGGGCCAACGATCCCAGCGCACCATAACAGACAGCATCGCCTCAGTGGCGCGAGGACACCCGTGCCGCAAGCCCTCCGGAATCCGGCTGAACTGGCGCAGGGCCTGTCCAGCCCGACTCCCGCGCCGGCGAACGCTCGGGCTCGGATTCCACAATGTGCGGCCGCTCCGACCAGTGCAGGATATCCAGGTGGCCGTCGAAGCCTTCCACCAGCGCGGTACAGTGCTCCACCCAATCGCCGTCATTGACGTAAAGGCCACCCGAGCCCTGCCGGAAACCGGCCGAGTGAATGTGCCCGCAGATGTAGCCATCGTACTGACCACGCTCGGCGGCGGTCAGGGCAGCCATCTCGAAACGCTGGATAAAAGCCCGGGCCTGACCAATGCGCGTCTTGATCCAGGCGGCCAACGACCAGTAGGGCTTGCTTCGCATCCGCCGCCAGGCGTTGTACCACCGGTTGAGGCGCAACAGGATGCCGTGCGCCCGATCGCCCACCAGAAGCAGCAGCGGGCTGCAGCGCACCACCTGATCGAACTCATCGCCATGGCACACCACGAACCGGCGTCCGTCCGCCGTGGTATGCATCGCCTTGTGGCGCAGGTCGATACCGGCCAGGGTCTGACCGCAGAAATTGCGCAGGAACTCATCGTGATTACCGGGCACGTAGATGACTTTCGTGCCGGTCGCCGCCAATTCGACAAGCTTGCGCACCACCGCCTGGTGCGACGCGGGGAAATGGACCCGTCGCTGCATGGCAATCAGATCAATAATGTCACCCACCAGATAAAGCGTTTCGCACCGCACGTTGTCGAGAAAATCCAATAGATAATCCGCCTGGCAGTCCGGTGACCCCAGGTGAACGTCCGAGATAAACACACTCCGGTATTGGTGCATCCGCCTTTCCCTCACCGTTGGCTGGTTTCATGGCCAGCCTCGCCCGTTGCAGTGACAGCTCTGTGACGGTTTGGGGACATTTCAGTGAATGCCGCGGCCCAACGACAATCTGCTTTTTTAGGGCCAACGTAAGGACTATGCTGACCATACAGTGAGCACAGGAAGCGCTGATTCAGTCCTCAATGGCGTCCGTTCAGCGGCTTCCCGACGGAGGTTTGCTATGTTACTCAAACACATGCCTACCGGGCATCTGATCGAGACCAACGACCTGACGACCTTGACCAACCCCTGCAAGGACACCGTGGAAGGCTGGTTCCTCTGGGGTGAAGAGACGCAGGATCCGGAAAGCTTCGACAAGCAGTCGTTATCGTTTCCATCCGGCGAGCAACTGCCCCATTGCTGGTGGGATATCCACTACCAGGAAGAAGGGCTGATACCGCACCGCCCGACCGCAATCGAGGGGACGCCCGGCTACTACGGCGCCTGAGGCGGCTATCGCCGAAACGCCCGGTAGACGCTGAACTTGCGGTCTTCGCTGAGGGTTTCGCAGGGACCGATGTAACGTTTGATCAGCTCCGGGTAAGGCAGGAAGCTGTTGGCCACAATGCGCAGCTCGCCACCGGATTGCAGGTGTCTGGCCGCGTCCCGCAGGAACGCTTCGGTCATCGTCGTATCGGTTTTCACGCCGGTGTGGAACGGCGGATTGCTGACCAGAAGCCGGTAATGACCGGTGACCGCCGCCAACCCATCCGATGGCCGAATCTCGCCTTTGACGTGGTTCCGGGCGTAGGTCTCCCGGGCACAGGCCACCGCCTGGAATTGCACGTCCACGGCATCGACGGTCAGGTCGGGCACCTTGCGAGCCAGCCACGCCCCCACCACACCGGCACCGCAGGCAAAGTCCAGCACCGGACCGGCCGGTGTCTCGCCTTCGAAGGAGGCCAACAACTGCTCCGTTCCGGCATCGAGTCGGCCGTCCGAGAAAATCCCCGGCAGGCCGGCCACGTCCAGCTCGATACCGCCGGCCCGGATAACGTGCCAGTTCCGCCAGGCAGACAGGTTGAACCCGGTCATACCAGCGGGCACCGTCGCCATCCAGACCTGGCAGTGACGAGCGCTGTCCACTTTGTAGGCATCCGGATAGGTAAACTGCAGCACCCGCGCCCCACCGGCAATGCCCTCTTTCTTTTCACCAATCAATAACAGCGTGCCGCCGGCACGGGTCAGATGCCCTGCCAGCGCCAGCCTCAGTTCCAACTCCTGCCGGGATTTGGGCATGAACACCACAACGCTGTCCACGCTGTCCGCAGCCAGCGCCGGGCCGTCATAGCCGAAAACCGACGGCCAGTCCGTCAGCGCCTGCCACTGTTCATGGATACCGGCATGATCGGTCACCAACAACCCGGGTTCCCCCGGAAGCTGGCCCAGTATGGAGGCATCCACCAGGCCAATCAGGGCCAGGCGGCCGTTCAGGTGTTCCCGGTTGCGGAGCAGGACATCGTGAGTATTAAGCATGGAGAATCGGTTCAGGCTGTTGGCGATGCGTTACTTTACCCGCTGAATCCGGCGATCGCTATTCGCCGGTGTAGCGAAACGTCAGGTGGCGATAGTACCGGGCCGCCACAATGGGCGAATCCGGCACCTCAAAGCGAGGCACAGCCCGGATGGCCTGCAGGGCGCTGGCATCCAACCGGGTGTTGCCGGAGGACTGGACAATGCGGGCCGACAACAAATAGCCCGATGGGTCCAGTTCAAAGGAAATCACCCCTTCCTCGAAGGCCCGGGCATCCAGTGGCTTGCGGAATCGCTCATCCACCTGGACCTGCATCCGCGCCAGGAAATGGTTGACCATCTGGATACGGCGACGCTCGATTTCACTGACCTGGGATCCGGCCCGGGCGCCCGCCAACTCCTGGTCCGACAGGGATTTCATCCCCTGGGGCGCCTGGGACTTCTTCTCCTGTTTCTCCGGAACCGACGCGGTCGCCTGCTTCGAGGTGACCTGCGGTCTGGCGGCCGCCTTCTCCGTCTTGTCCGGCTGACCCTCGGCGATGCGGGTCTTGTTATCCTCGGCGTTGACATGAGTCTGTGTCGGGGCGGTCTCACCCGCTACGGGCGTATCCTCGACAGGCGCCTCGAAATCGGTGCCGCGCAGGTCTGTCTTTTCAGCGTTATTCCGGGGCAGATGCTGACGCTGCTCGGGTTGCGCCTGTTGTTCGGCAACCGGCTGTTTTGGTTTTGGCTCGGGTTTCGGCGCCGGTTCCGGCTCAGGCTTTACGATTTCAATCGAGAGCGCGGCGGGAGCGCCCGTGGCATCCGGTTGCCAGAAGGTCCTGGGAAATAAAACGAACAGGAGAAGGTGGACACAAGCGCTCAGCGCCAGTATCAGGGCAAATCGGGGTTGTAACTGACGGGTATCGTCTGGACTCAGTAAACCGTCGGATGCTGCCATGTTCACCGGACAGGGAAAGGGGACCGTTTTCGATCATCTTTCCACAGCCCTGCATCAATGGAAACCTTCCACCGGTTACACTCAACGCTTCAAGTTACTTGTAGCGGGCCACAATGCCGACCTGCAACGCATCCTGCGGGGACATATCCCACTCGTCACGTTTGGCCTGGTCGGCCGGTTTGACCGGTGACGCCTCCGGCAGGGCGCCCTGGTGACCGGCGCTGTCCTTGTGACTCTTCCGTCGATCAATCATCTGCTGCATTTTCTTGAGCATGGTGCGTACCTCTTTCACCCACCGCAAATCATTGCATGTCTGACAGGTCGGGATGCGTCCATGACATCCCCCCGATGAGCGTTCCATTATCGCGATGGAACCGAGGCGTTATCGTGAACTGTTTCACGTGATTTTACAATTTTTTAACATTTACAATTGCTTACATAAACTCACACTTTGTTAAACGAGACCTGGCCAACAGACGCCTATCCACTTTTAGCGAAGAATCGGATAGGTTTTTCACTCACCTCTCAAGAGCCTCGAGTAAAAGGGAGCCACCATGCGGGTTCTGGTTACCGGCGCCAACGGTCATATTGGCAGCCACGTCGTTCGACAACTGATTGAACAGGGCCACAGCGTCCGGGCATTTGTCCGGCCATCCGCTGACCTGCGCGGTCTGGATGGGCTTGAGGTCGACCTCTTCCGCGGCGATATCATGGACGCCAGTGCGATCACCGAGGCAGCGGAATCGATAGATGCCATCATCCACATGGCCGCGGTCTATAAAACCATTGCCAGATCGCCGGACGAGATTGTGGAACCCGCCATCCAGGGCGCCCGCAATGTCTTTGCCGCCGCCACAGCCAACCAGATCCAGCGTATTGTCTACACCAGCTCTGTCGCGTCCGTCGGCTTCTCCTACGACCCCCAGGCACTGCGCACCGGCGACGACTGGAACAACGATCCTGAAAACCCGTACTACATCGCCAAGACCCGCAGCGAGCAGACCGCCCAGGCTTTGGCGGAGGAGTCCGGCACTCACCTGGTCGTCATCTGCCCGGCCATCGTGCTCGGCCCCGGCGATTACCGCATCACCCCGTCCAATCAACTGGTCATGGACTGGCTGAACGGCATTGGCCAGACCTATCCCGGCGGCCTGAACCTGGTGGATGTCCGCGATGTGGCCGCCGCCCACGTGGCCGCCCTCACCCGGGGTGAGAACCGGCGTCGCTATGTGGTTGGTGGCGAGAATATTGAGGTGAAGCAGGCCGCCCAGCTGTTAAAGACACTCACCGGCATCAAGCCGATGCATCTGCCCTTCGGTCGCGGCATGCTGCTGTGGAGCGCCAAATGGACTGAGCGCGTGTGCCGGTTGTTCGGCATGACGCCGCCGTTCACCTATGACCTGGTGTACGAAGTCGCCGAGCGCTATGCGTACATCGACACCCGGGAAACCAACGAGACGTTCGGCCTGACGCCGAAGAACGCGGAACAGACCCTGCGGGCCTGCGTAACCTGGCTGCTTGAGCAGGATCGTCTGAAGCCCAAAGTGGCCGAGAAGGTCAAAGCGGCGCTAGCCCACCAGCAATGAAGTCAGCAGACGACGGTACTGGGGCTGAAGCTCTGAGAGACGCCATCCGTCGACAGGGGCGACCCGGCCGCTTTGCAGGAGATTCCGTAGGGTGACGGCGGCGCCGGCAGCTTCCTCAGCGCTATCGTCCGGCTGGCTGGGATACAGGCCGGTCCTCGCCACATATTCGGGATAGGCCAACCGATCCGGCGCCAACGCCAGGCAGCCGCCGGCCATCGCCTCCAGCATGGCCAGGCCCTGGAAATCGTGCAGGGCCGTCGACAGCACCACATCGGCCTGACGCAGCAGGCCATCGTAATCGGCCCGATCGGGCAGGAAGCCCCAGTTCACCAGGCGTTCTCCATGACGCGTCCGAATGGCCTCGAAAGCCTCCGGCTGTCGCCGGAACTGTTCCCCGACCACGCTCAGGCGGAAGTCCAGGCCGCTGGCCACCAAGTGGTCGAGCAGCGCCTGCAATCGATCCGGCCCCTTGTCATACTCCCAACGGTGATTCCACAACAGGTGCGGGCAATCCCGGTTGATCGGATGCTTGCGCGCCTCAAACAGCGCGTCATCGATCGGCACCGGCAGGACACTGGATTTCCGATCGATGCGCTCGGCCACACCTTCAGGAATGGCATCGGGTAAACGATTCAGCAGCGCCCGGATGCCCTGCAGGAAGCTCGCCCGGTTCCACTCGCTATTGAAAGCGACCTGGTCCGCCGCCAGGGCGCTGTAAAGGTTCACCATCTGGTGATCGACGCTGGCATGCTGATCGCCCGAGTCCGGGTAGGCGAACTGGTTTTCGTGCATGTAGAGCAAGGCCGGCACCGTCGCCAGATGCCGGTGAAAGGCACGCAGTCCCGCCAGGTCCACCATCGAGGTGGCCACGATCAGGTCCCAGCTCTCCTGGAGCGGAGGCTCATCCAGCCAGCTCAGGGCATTACCCCGGATCCGCCAGCGGAAATAGCGTGGCGCCAGGGCCAGGACCTCCCAGTCGAAGTCGGGTTGCGAATTCACCAGCTGTTCCCGCCAGCGGCGATGGCTGCCGGCATCGTAGCCGGACAGGAGCAGCACGCGGGGACGTCGGGAGCGGAATCGGTCAGGCAGCATCGGTTCAGACATGGCCACATTCTACCGGAATCTTATCTGGCACGGCGTTGTCATGATGCTGTCATCGGGAGTCACTAGCCTGCGAAGCCATCTGATAGAATCCTGGTATCGACCAGTTCTACCCAACCGCACGTTTTACCCAACGGCATAAGGAAACGGCATGGCTGACGCCGCCCCCACCGCGACGCGAACCCCGATTTACCTCAAGGTGCGGGATTATCTTGCCGACGACATCCAGTCCGGCAACCTGCCACCGCATACGCGGCTGCCGTCCGAGCGTGTGCTGGCGGAGTCCCACGACACGACTCGGGTGACAGCCCGCCTGGCCCTGTCGCAGCTGGAAGCCGAGGGCAAGATCTACCGCTCCAACCGTCGTGGCTGGTTCGTCTCACCCGCTCGTCTGGTCTACAACCCGACCTACGATTACAGCTTCACCGATTACGTCTCGGCCCAGGGCCGCGAGCCGCGCACGGAGACTCTGGGCGTGGACCTGACGGCCGTGTCCTCCTGGCTGGCCGCCCGGACCGGCCTGGCTCCCGGACAATCTATCGTGCACCTGCGCCGCCGGCGTTATATCGACGGACGACCGGTCCTGGTGGAAAACATCTACCTTGACCCGGCCCGTCTACCCGGCATTGAGCGGTTTGACTTCAACCGCTCCCTCTGGAAACTCCTGCGCGAGCGCTACGGAGTGGAGCTGACCCAGAAGCAGATCCAGATGTACCCGACGGCGCTGGTGGATCCCCAGGCCGAAGCGCTGAGCGTCAGTGCGGGCACCGCCGGCCTCTACGTGAACCGACTCAGCCGAGACGGCAACGGCCGCTTCATCGAGTTCGATGAGGAATTCTGGCTGCACGACACCCTCTGCATTACCGTCGACGTCAACGCCTCCTGAGCCCGCACGGGCTCAGCTTTCCGTCTGCCCTTCCTCGAGTCACCAAGCCCCGCCCTTTCTGTGAATCGTCACGGATTCGTCATCAAACGGTCATGTCCGCCTGAAAAACTGGTCTATACCAGATGAGCAACAACGGACAGGCGATATGCCCGCTTCAACTACCGACATCGCCATTATTGGCGGCGGCATCCTGGGATGCGCCATTGCCGACCGGCTGAGCGCCACACCCGGCCTCAGCGTTACAGTGATCGAACGCCACGGCCTGGGCGAGCAGACCACCAGTCACGCCGCCGCCCTCCTGACCCGGGCCCGTCCGAACCCGGCGATGGCGCGACTGGTTGGCGAGACCTTCGACACCATCGAGAGCCTGTCCGACGACAGCGGGAGCGCTCTGCCGCTACGCAAGGTGGGCAGCCTCCACGTTGCCGAGAGTGACGACGGGCTCGATCAACTGACCGCCACGGCCCATCATGCGCTGAACCAGAACCTGACCCACGCGTGGATCGACGTCACCGAGGCCATGGCCCGTGCGCCCTGGCTGAACGTGAGCGCGGCGGCTCCCGCCCTGTGGTTCCCCGGCGACGGCTACATCGACCCGTACCAGCTCTGCCAGGCCTATGCTGCCCGGGCCCGACGCCGGGGAGCACGCTTTCTCCTGGGGACAACCGTCACCGACATCTGTCGCAACGGCCATCGGGTGGATGGACTCCAGCTCAGCACCGGCGATCGGCTCAACACCGATCAGGTAATCGACGCGGCCGGTCCCTGGAGCGTTGCACTGGCCAGCGCCATCGACGTCCCACTGGCCATGGGCGCCGTGCGCAGCCATTACTGGATCACGGCCAAAGATGAGCGGGTTTACCGAGACGGCCCGATCACCATCCTGCCGGACAGCCGCAGCTACGCCCGCCCGGAAGTCGGGGGACTGCTGTTTGGTCTGAGAGACCGGCAGGCCGTGTTTGCCGATCCCGGCGCCCTGCCCGACCACCTGGGCGGATTCGCCTTCGATACCGACAGTGACGGTCAGGCGGCGCTGCTGGAAGGCGCGCCCGAACTGGCCCGCCAATGTCCGCTGATTGAATCCACGCCCCTCGCCCATTACGTCAGCAACATTTCCAGCTACACCCCCGATGGCCGGCCGCTGCTGGGCGCCTTGCCCGGCCTGGAAGGCTTTATGGCGGCCACCGGCTGTTCCGGGGCCGGAATCGGCCTGTCTGGCGGCATCGCCCGGTTGATCGCGGAGCTGGCCCTCGGGCAATCGCCTTTCGTCGACGCCTCCCTGTTCCGGCCCGACCGCTTCGGGCCGGTCAACCCTTTCGATCCCGCATTCCAGCACCGCTGTGCCCTGGCACGGGCGGACAAGCGCACCGGTTAAGCCAACGGAGTCCATCATGACCAACACGCCTCAACGCGACCCTTACCTCCTGACCCCGGGTCCCCTGACCACCAGCCTGACCGTCAAACAGGCCATGCTGCGGGACTGGGGATCCTGGGACGGTGACTTCAACACCATGACGGCCGACATCTGCGACCGGTTGCTGACCATCGCCAATGCCCGCGATACGCACGTCTGCGTCCCGATGCAGGGCAGCGGCACATTCTCGGTCGAAGCCACCCTGGGGACGCTGATCGACCCGGCCAGCCGCACCCTGGTGCTGATGAACGGCGCCTACGGCCAGCGGATCGCCCGCATTCTCGACATCCTGGAGCGTCCGGTGATCACGCTGGACAAGGGTGACTACCAGCCGCCCCGGGGTGAGGAGGTCGACCAGATCCTGCGTGACGATCCGTCCATCCGCCAGGTGGTCGTGGTTCATTGTGAGACCAGCTCCGGCATCCAGAATCCCGTCGAAGAGATTGCGGCGGTCTGCGAGCAACGTGGGCGGGATCTGATCATCGACAGCATGAGCGGCTTCGGCGCGCTGCCGGTGGATGCCGCGACCCTGCCGTTCACCGCACTGGTGTCTTCGGCCAATAAGTGCTTCGAAGGCGTCCCCGGATTCGGCTTCGTCATCGTGCGCGAGGATCGCCTCATCGCCTGTGAAGGGCGCAGCCACAGCCTGTCCATGGACCTCTACGACCAGTGGCGCTATATGCAGCGAACCGGTCAATGGCGCTACACACCACCCACCCACGTGGTTGCTGCGTTCCACCAGGCCCTGCACGAACACCTGGCCGAGGGTGGCGTAGCCGGACGCCGGGCCCGCTACCAGCGCAACCGGGACAGACTGGTGGCCGGCATGCGCGAACTGGGTTTCCAGACGCTGCTGGCCGACGCCTGGCTATCGCCGATCATCGTCACGTTCCTCTCGCCGGATCACGCCGGCTTCGACTTCACGCGCTTCTACAACACCATCAAGGACCAGGGCTTCGTGATCTATCCGGGCAAGCTGACGGTGGCAGAAAGCTTCCGGATTGGCTGCATCGGCCAACTTCACGACGCCCAGATCGACGCCGTTCTGACCGCCATCGCCGGTGCCTGCCGAGCGCTCGATATTGCGCTGCCCGTACCCGCGCCGTCCGCCGCCCCCGACAACCTGATGACCGCCTGACCCCGGAGATACCATGCCTGCCCCGACCGTGAACGACCAAAACCAACGCCGCTACACCGGCCCGATCCAGGCCGTGATCCTCGACCTGGCCGGCACTTGCGTGGACTACGGCTCACTGGCCCCGATCCAGGCCTTCCTGCAGCTGTTCGAGCAGGAGCGCATCGACCTGAGCGAGGCCGAAGCCCGGGCACCAATGGGCACCGAAAAGCGCGAACACATCCGCCAGCTGCTCGCCATGCCCCGCATCCGCGACCAGTGGACGACCCGACACGGCCAGGCGCCCGACGAAGACGACATCGAGCGCCTCTACCGGGCATTCGTCCCCCTGCAAACCGACACCATCGCCGGTCGCGCCACGCTGATTCCGGGCGCCCTCGAACTGCAGGCCTGGTGCCGGCACAACGGGGTTCGCCTGGGCACCAACACCGGCTACAACCGGGACATGGTCAACGCCATGTTGCCGCACCTGACCCGCCAGGGTTTCGAACCGCACAGCATTGTCTGCGCCACGGAAGTCCCCCAGGGACGTCCGGCACCGCACATGAGCCTGAAGAACGCGATGGAACTGGAGGCAACCGCGGTCCAGGGCTGCGTGAAAGTGGACGACACCGGCACCGGCATCGAGGAAGGGCTCAATGCCGGCATGTGGGCGGTGGCCGTGGTCGCCTCCGGCAATGCCATTGGTATGGACCAGGCAGACTGGAATCGGCTGTCCGAATCGGAACAGAACGCACGCCTGGCCACGGCCCGACACCAAATGGCGATGACCGGCGCGCATTATGTGATTGATTCCATTGTCGAACTGCCCGCCGTTCTGGCGGCGATTGGCGGTCGTCTGAGCGGCGGCGAACGCCCCTGATGCATTGCCATGTGACGGTCACCGGACTGTCACGCCGCTGCAATCTGAAGACCCTATGGTTAAAGAAGCAATCTGGTATAGACCAAAAGCCGGATGCGGTTAGCGCAACACTCTGATGACTGAACTTTCTGACGCAATCCACGATTAAAGGAGCTCAACGTGACCCTGCTTAAATCCCTGCGACATTCCCTGGCCCTCGGCCTGTGCGCCCTCGCCGTAACCGCCCACGCGGAGACCGAGTTGACCGTCTACACCGCGGTGGAAGCCGAAGACCTGCAGAAGTATGCCCAGCGTTTCAACGAAGACCACCCGGACATCAAGATCAACTGGGTACGTGACTCCACCGGCGTCGTGACCGCCCGCCTGCTGGCCGAGAAAAACAACCCCCACGCGGACGTGATCTGGGGCCTGGCCGGCACCAGCCTGTTGCTGCTGAAGGGCGAAGGTATGCTGCAGCCATACGCGCCCAAGGGCCTGGACAAGCTGTCCCCGAAATTCCGCGACAAGGACGCGACCCCGTCCTGGGTGGGTATGGACGCCTGGATGGCCGCCATCTGCGTCAACACCATCGAATCCGACAAACTGGGCCTGCCCATGCCCACCAGCTGGCAGGACCTGACCAAGCCGGTCTACCGAGACCACGTGGTCATGCCCAACCCGAACTCGTCCGGTACCGGCTTCCTGGACGTGTCCGCCTGGCTGCAGATGATGGGCGAGAACGCCGGCTGGCAGTACATGGACGACCTGCACCAGAACATCGCGCGCTACACCCACTCCGGCTCCAAGCCCTGCAAGATGGCCGCCGCCGGTGAAACTCCGATCGGCGTTTCCTTCGCCTTCCGCGGTGCCCGTCTGAAGCAGAAAGGCGCTCCGCTGGAAGTGGTCTTCCCGAAAGAAGGTCTGGGCTGGGAAGTGGAAGCCACGGCCATCGTCAAGGGCACCAAGAAGATGGACGCCGCCAAGACCCTGGTGGACTGGTCCATCTCCCACAAAGCCATGGAAATGTACAACGAAGGCTACGCCATCGTCGGGATGCCCGGCGTCGCTCAGCCGATCGAGTATTTCCCGGCCAACGCCGACGAGCTGATCATCGACAACGACTTCGGCTGGGCCGCCAGCCACCGCGACGCCATCCTCGCCGAGTGGCAGCGCCGGTATGACGGCAAGTCAGAAGCGGCCGAATAACACCTTACGAAACGCGCCCTGTCCACGCAGGGCCTTTCCGCCTGTCTTCCCCGCCGCGAAGCCAGACGCAAGGGACTTAACTCAGGAGAACACGCCATGAACCAGACCATCCAGGGCAGCCGCCTCGCGCTGCGCGACGTCGAGAAACATTTCGGGGACTTCTGCGCCCTCAAACAGATCGACCTGACTGTGGAACCCGGCGAACTGGTCTGCTTCCTCGGCCCCTCGGGCTGCGGCAAGACCACCCTGCTCCGCATCATCGCTGGCCTGGAACAGCAATCCGCCGGCACCCTCCAGCAGGGTGAGACCGACATCTCCCACAAGCCACCCCGTGAGCGGGATTTCGGGATCGTGTTCCAGTCCTACGCCCTGTTCCCCAACATGACGGTCAGCGACAACATCGCCTATGGCCTGCGCAGCATCGGCATGCCCCGCCAGGCCATTCGTGAGCGCGTTGAGGCCCTGCTGACCATGGTCGGCCTGACGGATCAAACACGCAAATACCCGGCCCAGTTGTCCGGCGGCCAGCAACAGCGCGTTGCCCTGGCCCGGGCCCTGGCGCCATCGCCGGGCCTGTTGCTGCTGGATGAACCCCTGTCGGCCCTGGATGCCCAGGTGCGTCAGCACCTGCGCGGCGAGATCCGGCAACTGCAGAAGCAGCTGGGCGTCACCACCATCATGGTCACACACGACCAGGAAGAGGCGCTGTCCATGGCGGACCGGGTGGTGGTCATGAACAACGGCGTCATCGAACAGGTGGGCACGCCGCTGGAAATCTACCAGCAACCGGCCTCTGCGTTCGTGGCCGCCTTTATCGGCGCCATGAATTTCCTCGACGGCGCCGCCCTGGATAGCCATCGCGTCCGCGTCGGCAATCACGACTTTTCAGTCCAGACGCCCGTTGCCGAAGCCGACCGACTCTGCCTCGCCATTCGTCCCGAGGATGTCCATTTACTTCCGGTAGGCCAGGGCGACTGGGACGGTCGGGTCTTGGCGATGGATTACCTGGGCGCCTTTATCCGGACGCGCGTGCAGCTGGAAGGGCTTGAGCCGACGTTACTGGTCGATGTCGATCCCCGCTCCGCGCGCCAACTGGGCCTGGCTCCGGGGGCTGACGTCTGCATCTCGCTACCGGCGGAAGCCCTCCACTGCTTCGCTGCCTGATCCATTTTCTGGTGTGGGCGGCCACAACGGCCCACAGGGACTCCGATCCAATGCTTGAATCATCACTCAAAGTGGCCCCTCTCAGTCCAGCCGTCCAACGCCGGCGGACTTTCCGGCGCCCGGGCCTGTTCACCGTCCTGTTGGGTGCCGGCTGCGGCGTCCTGTTCCTGCTGGTGCTCGCCCCGCTCTACTCGCTGCTCTCCAAAGCGGTGGAAAACCGCGACGGCGAGTTCGTGGGGCTGGCCAATTTCACCCATTACCTGCAGATGGGCGGTATCGAGTCCGCGTTCTTCAACTCGCTCTGGGTGTCAGCCCTGAGCATGGTGATCGTGGTCAGCCTGGCGTTCATGGCCGCCTGGGCCATTACCCGCACCAGACTGCCCTGGACCGGCTGGATTCGAGGCGCGCTGGTGTTGCCGATCCTGGCCCCGTCGCTGCTGCCCGGTATCAGCCTCGTCTACCTGTTCGGCAACCAGGGCATTCTCAACAGCTGGATGATGGGCGCCGACATCTACGGGCCGATCGGCATCGTCATGGGCTCGTGCTTCTGGACCTTTCCCCACGCGCTGATGATTCTGCTGACCGCCATGGAGAACGCCGACGGCCGCCACTACGAAGCCGCGACGGCGCTCAAGGCCAGCGGATGGCGCACCTTCTGGACGGTGACGGTTCCAGGCGCCCGCTACGGTCTGGTGAGTGCCGCCTTCGTGGTCTTTACGCTGGTGATCACCGATTTCGGCGTGCCGAAAGTCATTGGCGGTCAGTTCGATGTCTTGGCCACCGACATCTACAAACAGGTCATCGGTCAACAGCACTTCGAAATGGGCGCTGTGGTCAGCATCCTGCTCCTGCTGCCGGCCCTGCTCGCGTTCGCCGCGGACCGCATCGTCCAGCGTAAACAGTCGGCCAGCCTCTCGGCCCGTTCGGCGCCCTACAAACCGCCCCACAATCCGGGGCGGGACTGGCTGGGCGCTGCCATGTTGACGCCGACGCTGGTCTTCATCGTCGCTATTATCGGTATGGCCATATACGCCTCGCTGGTGACCTTCTGGCCCTACAACCTGAACCTGAGCTTCAGCAACTACCGTTTCGACCTGATGGACGGCGGTGGCTGGGGCGCCTACACCAACAGTCTGCTCATGGCCCTGGGCACCATGGTGCTGGGTACGGCGCTGGTATTCTTCAACGCCTGGCTGATGGAGCGAACGCCACAGTCGAAGACCATGGCTGGCTTTTTCCAGTTCTTTGCCCTGCTGCCCCTGGCAGTGCCGGGGCTGGTGCTGGGACTGGCGTATATCTTCTTTTTCAACCACCCGGACAACCCGCTCAACGGCCTGTACGGCACCCTGCTGATCCTGATTCTGTGCACCGTGACGCACTTCTATGCGGTCTCGCACCTGACGGCGGTCACCGCCCTTAAACAGCTCGACAAGGAGTTCGAGGCGGTGGGCGAATCCCTCAAAGCTTCTCGCTGGCGCGTGCTGTTCACGGTGACCCTGCCGCTGTGTCTGCCGGCTATCCTCGATGTGGCGCTGTACCTGTTCGTCAATGCCATGACGACGGTCTCCGCCGTGGTCTTCCTGTACGGCCCGCACACCCAGCTGGCATCGGTGGCGGTGATGAGCATGGACGAGGCCGGCGACATCGCCCCGGCCGCCGCCATGGCGGTGATGATCATGCTGACCTGTGCCGGCGCGAAATTGCTGCAGGGCGCGCTGCGAGCCTGGCTGGACCGCGCGACCCGGGCCTGGCGGCGGGGCGCATGACCTTTTCTCGAATTTCCCGCCTCGTCGAATGAGCCTGTTTGCGATCGGGTTGGTGCTGCTCTCGGCACTGACCCACGCCGGCTGGAACCTGTTCGGCAAGAAAGTCAGTCCCGGTGGGGCCTTCTTCTGGCACAGCACCCTCTGGAGTGCCCTGCTGGCATCGCCACTCATGGGGCTTAATATCGATGGGCTGGACCGGCTATCAACAGAGACCTGGTGGCTGGTGGTGCTGACCGGCTTTTTCCAGGCGGTATACCTGACCTGTCTGGCGGCGGCGTATCGGCATGGCGAGCTGTCCATCGTCTACCCACTGGCCCGCTCCTCTCCCCTGCTGATCGTGCTGTTTGGTTCGGTCTTTCTCGGCTCCGCTGAACGTATCTCCGCCTGGGCTGTGCTGGGCATCCTGCTGATCGTTGCCGGTTGCATCGTTCTGCCCATGCAGCATTTCCGCCAGCTGCGTTGGCGCAACTACCAGAACCGGGCCACGCTGTGTGCCCTCATCGCAGCCGCTGGCACGGCCGGTTACTCCATCGTCGACGATGCAGCCACCGGCCTGATGCGCAAGCAGTGGCCGACGCCGGACGCAGACGGTGATGTGGCGCTGGTGTACGTGGTGTTGCAGGCCTGGTCCGCGCTGGCCTGGCTGACGCTCTTCCTGCTGCCGTCGTCCGACGAGCGGCGCGAACTGGTGTCGCTCTTCCGATATTGGCGCAGCACGGCCCTGACCGGCGTCATGATCATGGCCACCTACGCGCTGGTGATCTGGTCCATGGCCTATGCCGACGATGTCAGTTACGTGGTCGCCTTCCGGCAGGTGAGCATCCCGATCGGGGTGGCCATGGGTTGGTATTTTCTGGGGGAATCGCTGTATCGACCCAAAATAGTGGGTGTGGTCGTTATCCTGCTGGGACTGATGATGGTGGTGCTTGGATAACGCGTTAGGCGAGCAGCCGAGTGCCGCTGTCCGGCGGCATGGGAACCGGTGGAGGGAGCGGCCGGTTTGACCGCGCATCCGGGGAGACGTTACGGCGGCGGTACCGTGCCGAGGCCATCACGGCCCGCGCCAGGTTGAGCTGGCGCAGCGTCATGCGGTAACCACCTCATCCTTCAGCACGGCCCAGCCGGCGTTTTCAGCATGCAGGGACAACCGGGCATCGGGATTCACCGCGACCGGCACGTCAGCGCGATTCAGCAGCGGCAGGTCGTTGTGGGAGTCGGAGTAGAACCAGATCGGCGCCATGGCTTCACCGGCCAGCCAGCGTTCCAGGGCATCGATCTTGCCATGCTGGAAGGGGCGCAGTCGGCCGATGGCGCCGGTCAGTCGTTCCGCCTCCCAGACCACCTCGACGCCCAGCGCGTCCTCGATGCCCAACACTCGGGCGATGGGTTTGACCAGGTGATCGCCGGTGGCGGAGATCACCAGCAACCGGTCACCCCGATTGCGGTGCCAGGCTACCCGCTCGACACCGGTCGCCAGGATGCGGGGCCGGATCTCCCGCTCGATAAAGTCGGCCACAACGGCGTCAAACCGCTCGCGCGACCAGCCGCGAACCGGCGCCAGGTTGCAGCGCATGTAGGCATCCAGGTCCAGATCGCCCCGGTGATAGGCCGCCATGAAGCCCCGGTTGGGTTCAAGCAGCGTTTCCTCCGTCGCAAGTCCTTCCCGGACCAGGTATTCGGCGAACAGGTGCGAGCTGTCGCCCGCAATCAGGGTCTCGTCAAGGTCGAAGATAGCAAGCACATCGGTTTCCTTTGGTATAGACCAACAGTTAAAACCAGGGATGTGACAGTTTGACGACAAGCTTGTGTCAGCCGCTACCATCGCAGCATCGGCAAAGGCGACAGCGGATGACGGCGTGCATGGGCAACACCGAGACCAAACAGCAGGCGGCGGAATCCCAGCGAGGGAAACTGTTCCCGGATCTGGCGCCCGGGGTCGGGCGGTATGCCGGCGATGCCGTAAAGCCCCGTCACATCGGCCCAGTCGGCCTTGCGAAAGGCATTCGCCAGGCGATCACTCGAAGGCCGGACCTTATGGTGATCATGGATGATCCGGCGCACCTGCCGCTGTTCCTGCTCCAGTGAGAGGCCGGTCAGGTCCGGATGCCGGGACAGCCACGCCGACGCCCGGTCCGCCGACGGCGTCAGGTAATCGAAGCTGCCATCCAGCCAGATCCCCACATCGTGACAAGCCGCCGCAACCTCCAGTAAACGCTGCTCGGTGTCGGTCAGATCGGGGCAGAGGCAGCGGGTCAGGTTGAAGACGCGATAGACGTGGTTCCGGTAAGCGTCAGTGGCCGGCCCCAGCGTGTTCTGCCAGTTCTGGAAAAGCCGTTCGACAATGGGTAAATGGGTGTCCATCAATGGTCTGCTCCCCTGTGCAAATCTTATTGAAAGATGCACACTGGATTTAGAGTGAACAACTTAAATGGCGTGATGCAACGATCACCCGAAGGAGGCCTTCTGACAGCCCTGAGCGTTGAAAACCGCTATATCCGACTTGCCGACCACTTCTACACCCGCATCCAGCCGACACCGCTCAAAGAGCCCAAACTGGTGCTCTTCAACGACGATCTGGCGGATGAGATGGGGCTGGAACCGGGCGACCGCGAAGACTGGGCCCGCATCGGCGGCGGTCAGGAATTGCTGGACGGCATGGACCCCATCGCCATGAAATACACTGGCCACCAGTTCGGCGCCTATAACCCGGACCTGGGCGATGGCCGCGGCCTGTTGATGTGGGAAACCACCGGCCCGGACGGCCGGCACTGGGACTGGCACCTCAAGGGCGCCGGCCTGACGCCCTATTCCCGCTTCGGGGACGGGCGCGCCGTATTGCGTTCGACCCTGCGTGAATACCTCTGCAGCGAGGCGATGCATTATCTGGGTATTCCCACCACCCGCGCCCTGTTCATGACCAGTGCCAAGGATCCCGTCATGCGGGAATCCATCGAAACCGCAGCGACACTGATGCGGGTCGCCGAAACCCACATCCGCTTCGGTCACTTCGAGTACACCGCCTATCACCAGGGCCCGGAAGCGACCCGCGAACTGCTGGATCACACCATCGCCCTGCACTTCCCGGAATTGCAGGACGAGCCCCTGCCCGATCGCTATCGCCTGTGGCTGGAAGAGGTGGTCCGGCGTACCGCGCGATTAGTCGCCCAATGGCAGGCCGTGGGTTTCTGCCACGGCGTCATGAACTCCGACAACATGTCGATCATCGGCGATACCTTCGACTACGGCCCCTATGCCTTCCTCGACGATTTCGACGCCGGCTACATCTGCAACCACACCGACCAGGGCGGGCGCTACGCCTATAACCGTCAGCCGCAGATCGGCTTTATCAACTGCCAGTTCCTCGCCCAGTCGCTGGTCCACGTGATGGACGAAGACGACCTGCGGAGAGCCCTGCGCTGCTATGAAACCACATACAACGGCACGTTCGAATCGCTGATGAAGCAAAAGCTTGGACTGGAGCAGGATGCCGAGGGCGATATGTCCCTGATCATGGACCTGTTCAGCATGCTCCACGAGCATCACATCGACTACACCCTGTTCTTCCGGGGCCTGTCGACACGGGCGACCCGCGGCAATGCGCCGGTGCGGGACCTGTTCGTGGATCGGACCGTCGCCGACGACTGGCTGACGCGCTACGACGCCCGGCTCGCGCAGGAAACGCGCTCACCGGAACAGCGGGACCAGGCCATGTGCACCGTCAATCCCAAGTACATCCTGCGCAACTACCTGGCGCAGGAAGCGATTCAGGACGCGCAAACCGGCCAATACGACACCGCCCGCAAGCTGATGGCGGTGCTGAAACGCCCTTACGACGAGCAGCCGGAGAACGAGCACTATGCGGCCCTGCCACCAGATTGGGGCAAGCATCTGGAAATCAGCTGTTCATCCTGACGAAACGACCGAGGGGGAGCACAAAGATGGCAACGGAATATGTGGAATACCCGGAACAGAAAACGGTGGAGATACGCGTTGAAGGCCGTGTCTCCGCTGAGGATTTTGAGCAGATTGCCGGCCACATGGAGGCGTTCATCCAGCAGCACGGCAAGGTCAAACTGATCGAGGTGGTGCGGGATTTCGACGGTTTTGACCTGTCGATCCTCAAGGACGCCATCCGGTTCGACCGCAAGCACCTCAAGGACTTCACCCATTGCGCCGTGGTCTCGGACTCCGGCTGGATCGGCCCCTTTGCCCGGTTCATGTCGCGGTTTCTGGACATGGAGCTGCGGGTGTTCCGGATGGATGAAGTGGAAAAGGCGCGCGAGTGGCTGGCCGGACCAGACAACTCGAGCATGTAGCAGACTCTTCAGAGGTTGTTGTAAGGATTTAAGGGGTAGGTTGGGCTGACGCAGGAAGCCCAACAATGGGCTGGAACCGAACGCCCCGTTATTGCGGACATGCTTGGTACATGGGCCCTCAAAAACCAGTCATGATATAGGCCGTGTACCCGGCTTGTTGGGCTTCCTGCGTCAGCCCAACCGACTTCGGAGAACATCGAGAAGGTCCGCGCGAAACCAATGGATGCCATCGCTGGAGCAGAGGACAGGATGTCCTCGTCGCATAAGCGGCCATGGACGGCCCTCTTAGGCGACGAAAGCGATGGCATGCATTGGTTTCAGACTCCCAAGTCATGCCGTTAGAAGCTCAAACAAAAACGGAGCCTCGAAAGGCCCCGCTTCTGCAGTCAGTGGATCGCTGAGATCAAACCGCCTTGGCCGCAATGATCTTCTCATGCCACTCGACCGGACCGGTCTGGTGCACGGAGCTGCCCTTGGAATCGACCGCTACGGTCACCGGCATGTCTTCCACCTCAAACTCGTAGATGGCTTCCATACCCAGCTCTTCAAAGGCCACGACTTCCGCCTTCTTGATCGCCTTGGAGACAAGGTAAGCAGAACCGCCCACGGCCATCAGGTAAACCGCACCGAATTCCTTGATCGCATCGATCGCCACCTGGCCCCGCTCGGCTTTACCGATCATGCCGGTCAGGCCGGTTTTCTCCAGCATGGTGTGGGTGAACTTGTCCATCCGGGTGGCCGTGGTCGGACCTGCGGGTCCAACCACTTCTTCGCGGACCGGATCAACCGGGCCCACGTAATAGATGAAGCGGCCTTTCAGATCGACCGGCAATTCTTCGCCCTTCTCGATCATGTCGACCATTTTCTTGTGGGCGGCGTCACGGCCGGTCAGCATCTTGCCGGAGAGCAGCACGGTCTCGCCCGGTTTCCAGTCGCGCACCTCTTCCGGCGTGACCGTGTCCAGGTTGACGCGACGCACGTTCTCACCCACTTCCCAGGTAATTTCCGGCCAGTCGTCCAGGCTCGGCGGGGTCTGCAGGGAGGCGCCGGAGCCGTCCAGCACGAAGTGCGCGTGACGGGTCGCGGCACAGTTCGGAATGATCGCCACCGGCTTGTTGGCCGCGTGGGTCGGGTAATCCTTCACCTTCACGTCCAGAACGGTGGTCAGACCGCCCAGACCCTGGGCGCCGATACCCAGCTCATTGACCTTGTCGAACAGCTCCAGACGCAGCTCTTCCGAACGATTGGACGCGCCGCGGGCCTGCAGGTCGTGGATGTCGATCGGATCCAGCAGCGATTCCTTCGCCAGCTCCATTGCCTTCTCGGCCGTACCGCCAATGCCGATGCCCAGCATGCCCGGCGGGCACCAGCCCGCGCCCATCTGCGGGATCATCTTCAGCACCCACTCAACCACCGAATCCGACGGGTTCAACATGGCGAACTTGGACTTGGCTTCGGAACCGCCACCTTTCGCGGCTACGTGAACCTCCACCTTGTCGCCCGGCACCAGCTTGTGATGGATCACCGCCGGTGTATTGTCCTTGGTGTTCTGGCGCTTGCCGTCCGGATCCGCCAGCACGGAGGCCCGCAGAACGTTGTCCGGATGGGTGTAGGCCCGGCGCACGCCCTCATTGACCATGTCGTCCAGGGACATCTCGGCGTCCCACTGCACGTCCATACCCACTTCAACAAACACGGTCACAATGCCGGTATCCTGGCAGATCGGGCGCTTGCCCTGGGCGCACATCCGCGAGTTGATCAGGATCTGGGCCATGGCGTCCTTGGCCGCCTGGGACTCTTCCTTCTGATAGGCCTCGTAAACAGCCTGGATGAAATCCTTCGGGTGATAATAGGAAATGAACTGCAGCGCGTCGGCAACGCTTTCGATCAGGTCGTCCTGGCGAATTACTGTGGTCATATCGGCTCTCATCAGTTGGAAGGTGCGCATAACGCATTGATCCGGTAGGACAATCGCCCAGCCATCGCTGGCTGAGCCGCAACACCTGCTCAGTGGTTCTTCGGTCGGCACGGACACAGGCGGCACTGCCGGCCCGTCACGACGCTTGAAAAGTGCGCCATAGTTTACCCGATTCAACGGCAGGAATCAGCGCCCGGCCGGTTCGAGCTCAAGCCAGGGGGCGGCAACCCGAACTCAGCGAATCCGGCAATCCGGTTGCATTGAGAGACCAAACCCGGCTTTAATCGCCCCACACCACAGATAACGACAAGCAGGAGAACCCCGTGACCGACTTGATCCAGACCGAACGTCACGACCGTGTACTGGTCATTCGCATCAACCGCCCCGAGCGCAAGAATGCCCTGACCCATGCCATGTATACCGGCCTGGCCGATGCGCTGGGAAATGCCGAAGCAGACGGCTCCATCCGTTGTTCACTGATCACCGGCAATGCCGAGTGTTTCACAGCCGGCAACGACCTGACCGATTTTGCCGAGGGACTGCCCGGTGAATTCGAGTCCACGCCCGTCGGTCGCTTCCTGTTTGCCCTGGCTAATGCCACCAAGCCCGTCGTCGCGGCCGTCAACGGCCCGGCGGTCGGCATCGGCACCACCATGCTGCTGCATTGCGACATGATCTTCGCCGGTACCAACACCCGCTTCCAGATGCCCTTTGCCAACCTGGGCCTCTGCCCCGAGGGCGCATCCAGCCTGCTGTTGCCGCAATGGCTGGGCCGCGCCCGGGCCAGCGAGCTGCTGATGCTGGGCAGCCCCTTCGATGCGGAACAGGCCGATCGCCTTGGCCTGCTCAACCGTATTTGCGCCCCCGACAGCACTGAGTCGGTCGCCCTGGCCGCCTGCCAACAGTTGGCCGCACAACCGCCGGCGGCCATTCGGGCCACCAAAGCCCTGCTGAACCGTCCCAACCGGGATGCCATCCGCGAAACGCTGCTGGCCGAAGGGCAATTGTTTGGCGAACGCCTGAAGTCAGCCGAGGCCACCGAAGCATTTACCGCCTTCCAGGAAAAGCGCAAACCGGACTTCAGCCGCTTCGACTGAACCCCGGTGCCGGCACGGGCATCGTCATACATCGTGAAAGAACCCTCAGATCGGGGTCCCGATACTCGACAGTATCCGGACCCCGATCTATTTTTCATAAAGGCCCGCGCTGGGGATGTGGATCGATGAGAATCACACTTTAGAGCGATCAACAGGTTTCAGTTTCTTCCGATATAGTCAGACTGATAGAAACCACTGGTGTGCTCGCACCAGAGCGCTGGCAGGAGGGCGGTCGATCGCCACTCCGCAGGTTTTCAGACAAGAATTGGCGACTGACCGAGGGCAACCGGGCCAACCGGAGCGGTCAGTGCCGACAATAACGACACAACAACAGGAATAGGTTCCATCCATGTTTAGAAAAACGCTAATAAGCCTTGCCGTAGCGTCGACCGTTGGCCTTTCCGGCTGTCTTGATGACGGCTCCAATACAAAAAACGCCAACCCGGATTACAAGATCAGTAACCCGGACTTCTCCGGCAAGACATGGCCGATTTTCAATCCGATTACCAGTGAGCTGCCGATTCCCAACGACCTGATCTTCGATTCGAAGCAAGGTGACGGCACCTTCGGCGTAAGCGATTCCTCACCGCCCGTGACCACAGCGCTGAACGAGCTGAGCGGCGCGTCTACCGTCGCTCCGGCTGTCATTCAGTTGAACGGCAAGGTGGATGCTTCCACCGTCAAGGCCGGCTCGACCGTTTTCCTGATCGAGCTCAAGTACGCCAGTGGCGACCCGGTCCAGGCGCTCAGCAACAGTGAACCGCCCACGATTGACCCGGACAACCAGCCGGCGTTCCGCGCCGATGTAGAAACTTTGGATGGCACCTCTGCGATTCGCATTCTGCCGCTCAAGCCACTCGACCCGCGTAAACGCTATGTTGTCGCCGTGACCACAGGCATCAAGGATGTCAGCGGACAAAACATCGTCGGCTCCCCGTCCTACCAGAGCTTGACCGACGAAGAGCAGCCGTTGGGCAACTCGGCTCTGGCACCGGTGCGCACTCTGATCAACAGCCTGTGGGAACCGCTCGTCACAGCAGCGACCTCAGGCGCCGTCACCGACAGCAACCTTGCCCTGACCTACTCGTTTACAACATCGAATGACGAGAAAGTCCTGCAATACATCGCCGAACCGGCTTCTTGGTTTGCGGATCAGCTCCAGACCTTCCTCAGCGTTTCCGCCGCCAAGAAGGTGACGGGCGCTGCGAAGTTCTTCAACAAGGAAACGCTGGATCCCAAAACCTGGGATCTTAATGGCGACGGGTCTGTAACCGCCGCTGACTTCGATCTGAATGCCGACGGCAAGATCACGCCAGCGGATTTCCTGATCGGTGGCGATGCCACATTTGGCTACGACGATACCTCTGCTGCTGTAGCAGCAGCCGTCGGCGGGTATCCCTCGGCAGCCCTCAAAGTCGCGCTTTCGCCGATCTTTGACGCGGCGCCTCCGGCTGGCTGCGACACCCTGACCGGTGAAACCGCTATTGCCTGTACCGGTGTGGCACTGGCCAAAAACTTCTCCGATGCCGGCTTCTTCCCGGTCAACAAGGACCGCGGCGCGAGTGACTTCAGTTTCGATGCGACGACCCTGAAACCGGTTCCGCTGGTCTCTATCCCGACCGCGTCAATCCTGACGGGCGCCGGTTTCGCTACGGACGATGTACTGGCCGTCCAGGGCACGCTCTCCCTGCCCTACTTCCTGTCCACGTCCAAGCAAGGGACCGTCACCGACAACTGGGTTGCAGACAGCACTCTGGCTGCCGGCCTGAACGACGCTTTCAAAAGCCTCGGCCTGGAAATCCCGCAAGGGGATCCCGACAAGTCCACCGCGGTCAACTACATCTTCCCGTTCCCGAAGAAGCAGGCTGATGTCGATGTCCCTGTACTGGTGCTCCTGCCGAATCCCTCGGGCGCCAATACAATCGCACAAAACGGCAAGACCATTATCTATCAGCACGGCATTACCACGGATCGCAGTGCGGCGCTGACCTTTGGTACCGCAATGGCAGCCCAGGGCTTTACCGTTGTGGCTATCGATCAGCCGCTTCACGGCGTTGCTGCCTTCACTGCTGCCGAGCAGAAGAAACTGGCCAACGACGTACTTGAAGGCGGCCAGGACTTCGGTCTGCCAGCCTCTCTCGCTCCTAGCGATCAAACCGTTGCAGCACTTATTGCGGGTAACTTGAACCTGTCATTCGTAATGACCGCAACATCTTCCGATGCCGCAACAGCACAAGGCACGATTGATACCGTGCTGGCAGGTGGCACAACGGGCGATGCAAATCTCGACGCCGCAATCCAGTTCCTGGCTGGCGCAGAGAACACCGTAGCCAACGCTGGCAGCACCGTTCCGGGCCTTGCTCCCATGATTGGAAACGAGCGCCACTTTGGCTACTACGCTGCCCAGCCGAGCACACCGGCTGCAATCGACTATGCCAACGGCGTTGGTGACTCCGGCAGCCTGTTCATCAACCTGACCAGCTTCCTGACCACACGCGATAACCTCCGGGAAAGTGCGGTGGATCAGATGAACCTGCGCGCCA
The DNA here is from genome assembly GCF_016798325.1 of Marinobacter mangrovi. Classification (GTDB taxonomy): domain Bacteria; phylum Pseudomonadota; class Gammaproteobacteria; order Pseudomonadales; family Oleiphilaceae; genus Marinobacter_A; species Marinobacter_A mangrovi. The sequence goes on along the minus strand of NZ_JAERVO010000001.1, from coordinate 292,416 downwards.
GCCTGGAAGCCGGTGGCGTCCCCATCGCGTCGACGGGCCTGAACATTCCGACCTCAGACATTTACTTCGTCGGTCACTCCCTCGGAACGATTACGGGTACGCCCTTTGTCGCCGCCGTCAACGCCAACCAGACATCAGCGGTTAACCCTGGTGCTTCGGCTAACGACGTGACCGCAGCGAGCATGCTGACCCCGGGTGGCGGTATTGTGCGACTGCTGGAGAACTCTCCGACCTTCGCGCCACGCATTCTGCTCGGCCTGCAGCAGTCCGCCGGACTGGCACAGGGTGACGCGGATCTGGAGACCTACTTCAACGTCTTCCAGGCCACGGTCGATACGGCTGACCCGGTGAACTTTGTGGACAACCTGTCTGATCAGGGTTCCGTTGTCCTGTTCTCGGAAGTTGAGAACGACACCGTCATTCCGAATGCAGCAGACGAAGATGTTTGGGGTATTCCCGCCCTCAATGCCACGCTTACGCCGTCTCAGACGGGGCTGCCGATCAACGTGACGGTTGATAGCTTCAGCGCTCCGCTGGCGGGCACCAACCCGTTGAGCCTGGGCTTCAGTGATGGACTTGAGGACCCGCTGTTCAGCATCTACAAGCAGGCGGACTATCCCGCGGCCGACGGTGAGGATGGCCTGAGTCACGGCACCCCGGTTTCAGCACAGCCAGCGGCTGCGTTTAGCCAGATGGTTGGAGAAACTTGTGTCACCTTTGGTGAATGCGTAGCGCCGTAACCATCTCGACCAGAGAAATCAAGTAAACACAAGCCCCCGCATCGCGGGGGCTTTTTTGTTCCAGCCTCTCGATTTTCCGCCCGAACCATTTTACCTCCCGTCGACGCGACACTTACTGCCGTTATCAGCTAAGCTGACACACGAACCCTTCAATAACCCAGCGTGACATGCCAGGCGCTGTCAATGACCGTTAAAAGCCCAACAACATCGGCCTTCGACGACCCGAAACAGGCGCGGAACCAACGGCTGCGCAAGCGTCGCCTGGGCATGTCGTTCCTTTCCTACCAGGCGACGCTGGCCGTCGTCATCCTGTGCTGGCTGGCTGAACTGGTGCCTGCCCATGTGGTCATCGAGTTCTTCCTGCTGTCGCTATTGATCAACGGCGCCTTCTTCCTGCTCATCCATCTCGGCATCAACCTGCGTTTCCGAGACCCCAGCATGACCGGCGCGCAGATGGTGGCCTCACTCCTGCCACCCATCTGGGTCATGTATTTTTTGGAAGTGGCCCAGGCACGCACCATCTTTTTGCTGATTGCGATCGTGCCCGCGCTATACGGCATTCTCGCGCTACGGACGCGACAGTTCCTGGGCGTGGCTTTCGCATACCTGGTTCTCTACGGCGGGCTCGTGTTGGCCATCTGGCTGACGCGGCCGGCGCTCATTATGGAGAAACTCTCCATCGAAATTATCCAGGTACTGGCTTTCGCACTGGTGATGGGACAAATCGCCATCATTGGCGGATACATCAGCGGGCTTCGCAAGGAGGTCCGCGAGCGGAATCAGGAACTGCGGGCAGCCATGCAGCAAATCAGGGAACTGGCCCATGTTGACGAGCTGACCGGTGTTGCCAATCGTCGTCGCCTGATGGACGTGCTGACAAGCGAGATCAATCGCTGCCGGCGTTCTCGATCTCCACTGAGCATCGCCTTGCTGGACATCGATCATTTCAAACGGATCAATGACCGTTTTGGGCATCCGGCGGGCGATGCCATTCTGCGGCGGGTTGCCTGTTCTGTTGATGAACGGATGCGGGACATCGATTGCTTTGGGCGTTACGGCGGCGAGGAGTTCATGATGATCCTCCCGCAAACCGATCTGAAAGGCGCACGAACCAAGGCCGAGCGGGTCTGCCAGTCACTCAGGGAAACCAGCTGTGACAGCCTCCAACAAGGCCTGCAAATTACGGCTTCCGTCGGCGTGGCCCAATATCGTGATAGCGAACTGGCTGAAGATGTGATCCAGCGCGCCGATGAAGCACTGTACCAGGCCAAAACCACCGGACGGGACCGGGTAACGGACGAACGTCAGCTATCGGCCTCCTCCCCCCTTCGAGCGACAAATACCGTCGATCACGACAACCGGGCATAAAAAAGCCGACTGCCCGAAGACAGCCGGCCGTTTTGCCCTCAAGAGTCCGGATTACTCGGAAATCTTGGTTTCCCCTTGCGGCAGCAGGTTCGCCTCGATATCCGATTCGGTGAACAACAGCTTGCGATAATCCTTGTTGGAGAACCGCTCGCTCTGATCCGTGAAGTGCGGCGACATGGCATCGCTCGACTCGGAGTAGCTCACCAGACCGTAGGCCTCCGGGCCGTTGTCGGTGAACTCGAGACCGAAGTGCCAGCTGGTGCCGCGAGCAATCTTCCATCCCTCTCCCGAAGTCGAGGACAGGCCCGCCGCAAAGCGGCTTCCGTTGGCATCCTCATATTGCGGTGTGTTCTTGCGAGGGATAATCGTGTCTTCGGCAAAGTCAGAGTTCACGACACCCACCGCATTGAACGCCCCGTCGATGATGCTGTCACCGCCGTGCCAGGGAATCTTCGAGCTCTGCGTCACGACGCCCGAGGCGTCACCACCCGGTGGCACGCCGCCTGTCGGCTGGTAGTACTGCACATCGCCCAGCTTGGCGTCGTAGGCAATACTCGCATCATCCAGCAGCGTCAGTGCCGCCGCCAGCGATTCCAGCATGTGATCGTCTGCCGTGCCTTTATCGGTCGGATCCGGATCCGCGGGCGTGTAGACCGGATCATCCGGGTCAAACTCGGTCTGCAGATCATCCGGGAAGCTCCGCATGTAAATGTCGACGAACGTCCGGAAGGTGTGCGCGCCGGTGCTGTCTATGGCGTAAGTACCATTCCAGTTTTGCAAGGCGGCACAGCCATCGGCAACGGAGCGCTGGCTATCGCCACCCGGTACAGAAGGCGTCGCAGGCAGTAGGCTGCCCGGAACATTGACGTTACCGGCTCCGATATCGGTGCAACGATCCAGCAGTTCCCCCAGGAATTGCTCGGCATACCAGCCACGATCGTTCCAGATCACGCCGATCAGGTCCTTGGCGCTGAACTTGCCGTCCTGCCCGGCCGGGGCTGGAGTATTCGGGTCCAGACCATGATCCAGCGGGTTCTGCAGCATCTTGAGGCCCAAACGAGTCCGCGCGTTGATCGGTGCGTTCTCCTCGCCGAACAGAGGCGAGTAATCGGTCAGGAATTCGTCCGGGTTGGTGGACCAGTAGCTGCTGTTGGAGTTCTGCACAAAGTCAGACCGTAGCAATTTGGGTTTGTCCTCATAGGGAACCAGACCGTTGCACTCCCCTTCCACCCAGTCGTCCCGGGAGGTGCTGCCATCAAGCAGCGTCAGACCGTTCTCGAACAGTGTGTTGTAGCTGGCGCTGTAACGGCGCTTGAAGTCGATGGTCGACAATGCGGCCGGCGACAGGTTCGGGACCGAACTGCTGTCGATATAGAACGCATTGCCCTGGTCGTCCGCGTAGGTGGAGTTGGTCCAGAGCGTGGATCCGCAGTTGCGGAACACATCCTGGAATTCCTTCAGAGTCGACGCCCGGCTCATCTGAAGCCAGGTATCCAGCAACCCGCTGGTGTTGGCATTGGCGTCACGATAGGCGTAGGCCACCGTCGCCCCTTGGGTGTTGGTACCGCCCCACTCGGGCAAACCGTTGCCACCCCCGGTTGGATCCGTCACCAGATCGGCGGCCAACATCGGGCCGTATTCGGAGTAGTAGAACTTACGTTGAAGAACCGTTGGCGTTGCCGTCCCGTTGGCGACCTCGATTTGCAGCGTTTTCGAGGTGATCGGCCTTTCCTCACCGTCTTTTATGTAGGTCAGGTCATCGCCGTCTTTCAGGGTCAGCTCGTAGAGCGTGAAACGACGGCTGGTGGTCACCGTATGGGACCAGGCCAGGTGTTCGTTGAAGTTGATCAACGGAATCGCCGTTCCCAACAGCCCCGCGCCGTTAACGTTCAGATAACCGGGCACGGTCATTTGCATCTGGTAGAGGCGGCGATGACCGGTGTAGGGGAAGTGCGGGTTCGCCAACAGGGCACCACGGCCCTGCTCCGTCATGTTACGACCAATCCCCCAGGCGTTGCTGGCCAGCCCCATGTCGTTGTAGTTGGTTCGCTCTGACGCATAGAGCCGAGCTTTATCGACCACCTTCGTGGGGTCAAAACCGGATTTCTTATCCAGACTGGTGACAACGGGTGTCGGTGAGGCCGATCCACCGGGCGGCACAGCAGCAAAGACAGCGCCCGTCGCAAACAGCGCACCACTCGCGTATTGCCCCACGATCCGGTAGTGGGCAAGCAGGTCCGTGGGTTCAATCGCTTTGACCCATGGCTGGTTACGACATTCCACAGGCAAGTCGGAGGCCGGCGTATCGGCAACGTACTTGTTGTAGCCCGCCGTAAAGCCATCAATCATGGCACGGCTTTCTGACGACAGGTTGTCATAGTCACGCTGGGCGCCACCCAGAATATCCTGGGCCTTGTAAGAGAAATCGTTGATGACGTTCATGTTGTCACCGGAACCGGGCTCGGCGTCAGGGCCAAAATACTTGGACCGCTCACTGCGCGCCTTGACGATCGCCTCGGCCAGCAGACAGACGTTATCCTCGGCCTGCGCGTAGCCTGCACCGAAAGCGGCAGAGGACAGGTCGTTGGCCTTGATGTGTGGCACGCCGTTGGTTGTCCGGCGGATGGTGGCCTCCAGCTTGCCGTTGGAGGGGGTCAGCGGATCAGCCGATGCCTCGTCACTGGAACCACCGTCACCACCGAAGCAGCCGCTCAGCAGAATGCTGCCGGCCATGGCCATTCCAATAGCGCGTAGCGGGTACCGACCGGGCCTATCCAGCCCCAATCTGATGTGTCTCATTGTTGGCTTCCATTTATTGGCTTTGTTGGTGAGAAGGAGTCAGAAAACGACTCAAATTTCAGATTAGCAGACTGGCGGAATAGATCACCCCAAAACGTGAGTATTGATTCACTTTTTGGCGTTTCATTACGTAACCACATGACTTTGCAACCTTTTAGTCATGCGACAGTGTTTTCAGGCGACGAGCTTAAGCCAAGGGACTGGCGGCTAAAGGGGCAGTAAAAACGCGTCAGGAGAGCGGCGACACGTCCAGAAAAAAGACAGGATGCCGGACAGGGTGAAAGGAAAACAAAGGAGGCCGACGGACGCCGGCCTCCGGGAATCGATCAGCTCAGCTTGCGACCTTTGCTGGCTGCAATCCGCAGACGCAAGGCGTTCAGCTTGATGAAGCCTTCGGCGTCCTTCTGGTCGTAGGCGCCCTGGTCTTCCTCGAAAGTAGCGATCTTCTCGTCGAACAGGGAGTCTTCAGACTTCCGGCCAACCACGTCCACGTTGCCCTTGTAGAGTTTCAGGCGAACGGTGCCGTTGACGTAGGTCTGGGTCTGGTCGATCAGCGCTTGCAGCGCCTCACGCTCCGGTGACCACCAGTAGCCGTTGTAGATCACTTCGGCGTAGCGCGGCATGATGCTGTCTTTCAGGTGGGCCACTTCACGGTCCAGGGTGATGGACTCAATGGCACGGTGGCCACGCAGCATGATGGTGCCGCCCGGGGTTTCGTAGCAGCCGCGGGACTTCATGCCCACGTAGCGGTTTTCGACGATGTCGATACGGCCGATGCCGTTATCGCCGCCGATCTTGTTCAGCTTGGCCAGGACTTCGTGCGGCTTCAGGCGCTCGCCGTCGATGGCCACGATGTCACCCTTCTCGTAGGTCAGCTCGATATAGGTCGGCTGGTCCGGCGCCTGCTCCGGTGCCACGCTCCAGCGCCACATTTCCTCTTCTGCCTCGGCCCAGGGATCCTCCAGCACCATGCCTTCATAGGAGATGTGCAGCAGGTTGGCGTCCATGGAGTAAGGGGATTTGCCCTTCTTCTTCTCCACCGGGATGTTGCGCTCTTCGCAGTAGGCCAGCAGCTTCTCGCGAGAGTTCAGGTCCCATTCACGCCAGGGGGCAATCACGTGAACGCCCGGCTTGAGCGCATAGGCGCCCAGCTCGAAACGGACCTGGTCGTTGCCCTTGCCGGTCGCGCCGTGAGAGATCGCATCCGCGCCGGTTTCGTTGGCAATGTCGATCAGCCGCTTGGAAATCAGCGGACGGGCAATGGAGGTACCCAGCAGGTACTCGCCTTCGTAGATGGTGTTGGCTCGGAACATGGGGAACACGAAGTCACGCACGAATTCTTCGCGCAGGTCTTCGATGTAGATTTCCTTGACGCCCAGGGCTTCGGCCTTGGCGCGGGCCGGCTCCACTTCCTCGCCCTGACCCAGGTCAGCCGTAAACGTGACGACCTCACACTGATAGGTGTCCTGCAGCCAGCGCACGATGACCGAGGTATCGAGGCCACCGGAATAGGCCAGTACGACCTTCTTGATGTTTGACATGTCCATGCTCCGAGTCGATCAGAAAGGAGACGCCGCGCCGGCGCCTCCGAATGGCTAAACGGCGCCCCATCTTCAACCCTAACGGAGGCGTGGAGAAGGAACGACCGGATTCAGAGAAGTGCGATATTGTACGGCAGGCGGGCGCCGCATCCAATCGGGAAGAGTGAAAAGCCGCGGTTCGCGGCTCTGTTAACCGTTGCGGGGATCGCTGTCGGCTTCCGCACGCTGAAGACTGCGGCGCTCGCCTTCCCGCTCCAGCCGCACCGTAGTGCGACGGTTTTCGGCCGGATTGCTGGAGGCCGGATAGCGCTCACCATGGTATCGCGTGATGATCTTGTCTTCGGGGATTCCGTTTGCCTTGAGGTATTCGGCCACCGTATTGGCGCGATCCTCGGACAACTGCCGATTGTGGATCCGGCTGCCGCTGCGATCGGTGTGGCCGTCCACGTAGATCTGGGCGATGGTGCTGTCGGCCTGGATGAAGCGGACAATCAGATCCAGGCGATCCAGATCCGCATTGCTGAGCTGGGCACTGTCGAGCTTGAAGTGGATGCGGGAGCGTTTGATCTGATCGTAGTTCACCGGCAGCAGACCGGCGACACAGGTCTGGTATTCCTGATAGGTGTTGGCAAAGTGGATATTGGACAATTGCACCCGAACCGGACCGGACGAATAGCGCGCCGGGCTGGTGACCGTCGGCGCCATGCCTTTCATGAGCCCGTCGACCATCGCCATCGCCTGGGGCGTCCCGACTTTGACCGGGCGCGGATCAGAAGAGACACGGATTTGTCCCAACGGCCGCGGTGCGACACCTGGCCGCCAACTCGGTGCCTCCACGTTGAGCGATGCCTGCCCCACCTTCATCAGCCGGAGGTTGGACTCAAGATAGAAGGTCAACGCCTCCCCCGCCCGATGCTGGAAAACCGCGCGCCCGTATCCCGGGACATCGTGGGTCATCGTGCAGTTGAACACTGAAGTGGTCAGGTACCACTGGCTATTCTCGATGCCGGCACCATAGCTCGCGGCTTGGCTCACCGGCAAGGGAACAGCAAACAGCGGGAGCATCAGCAACGGGCGCAGGACGTTTTTCATCGGACGGACCATCTGGAATACGGTAAACGGTTGATAGTGTTGCTATCGGCCGTTCCGCGGAAATCTTTAGGAAATCGGTTGGCCGTTACCGCGCGCCCAATCCCCATTCCGGGTCTGGTATACTCCGCCGGAAACCGTCACACCCGCATCAGGAAACCGCTGCCTCCATGACCACCACACTGACCCTGACCCGCCCCGACGACTGGCACCTCCACGTTCGCGATGGCGCCACTCTGGCCGATGTCGTACCGGCAACCGCGCGCTGCTTTCATCGGGCGATCATCATGCCCAACCTGGTACCACCGGTGGTCAATGCGGATGAGGCCATGGCCTATCGCCAGCGGATCCTGGACGCCCTGCCGGGCGACACCGGGTTCGATCCCCTGATGACCCTGTATCTCACCGAGCAGACGACGCCGGAGGATATCCGCACCGCCCACGCCGCCGGCGTTCTGGCGGCCAAGCTCTATCCCGCCGGCGCGACCACGAATTCCGCCTCCGGCGTGACCGACATCCGCAACATCGACGATGCGCTGGCCGCCATGAGCGAGTGCGGCATGCTCCTGCTGGTTCACGGTGAGGTCACGGACGGTGATATCGATATTTTCGATCGGGAAAAGATTTTCCTGGAGCGCGTGCTGGCGCCGACCCGTGAACGATTCCCGGATTTGCGCGTCGTACTGGAGCACATCACGACGGCGGATTCCGCCCGCTACGTGATGGAAAGCGAGCGCAACCTCGCCGCCACCATCACACCGCAGCATCTGCTCTATAACCGCAACCACATGCTGGTGGGCGGCATCCGCCCGCACCTGTACTGCCTGCCGATCCTCAAGCGCCAGCAACATCAACAGGCCTTGCAGGACGCAGTGGTCAGCGGGGATGCCCGTTTTTTCCTGGGGACCGATTCGGCCCCCCATGACACCAGCCGCAAAGAGAGCGCCTGCGGTTGCGCCGGCTGCTTCTCGGCGCCCGCCGCCATTGAGCTCTATGCGGAAGCCTTCGAGGATCTGGGCGTACTGGACAAGCTGGAGGCCTTCGCCAGCTTCAATGGCCCGGATTACTACGGCCTGCCGCGCAACACCGACACCATTACCCTGGTGAAGGAGCCGTGGACCCAGGCCGATTCCCTGCCCCTGGGCGAGGGCCGCATTACGCCGTTGCGCGCGGGAGAAACGATCCGCTGGCGCCTGCAGGCGTAAATAACCGTGAGCCAAGCGACATCATTCAACAGCAACAGTAAGGGTATTCAGTGATCGAGGAAGAAAAACCGACCTCTCCCATGGCCGCACGTTTCCGGGGCTTCCTGCCCGTCGTCGTGGATGTGGAAACCGGCGGCTTCAACGCCCGGACGGATGCCCTGCTGGAAATTGCTGCCGTACTGATTGAGATGGACGATGAGGGCTGGCTCAAGAGGGGCGAGACCCTGGCCTATCACGTTCACCCCTTCGACAATGCCAATCTGGAACAATCGGCCCTGGACTTTACCGGGATCGATCCGTGGGATCCGGAACGGGATGCGGTCCACGAGCGGGATGCCCTGAGTGATATCTTCACGCCGATCCGCAAGGCCATCCGCCACAACGAGTGCAAGCGGGCGGTGCTGGTGGGCCATAACGCGACCTTCGACCACAATTTCCTGTTTGCGGCCTCCGACCGGTGCGGCATCAAGCGTAACCCGTTCCACCCGTTCTCCACGTTTGATACGGCCACACTCGCCGGCCTGGCCTATGGGCACACGGTGTTGGCCCGCGCCTGCAAGATTGCCGGCATTCCGTTCAGCAACCGTGAAGCGCATTCCGCCGCCTACGACGCGGAGAAAACGGCCGACCTATTCTGCGGCATCGTCAATCGCTGGAAAGAACTGGGCGGCTTCCCGCCACCGTTGGTGGACATCGAGGAAGACGAGACGGCATAACGCCGCCGCGTGCAGGGCCCGCCGCAATGTCCCGGCGGGGACCCACCTACCTCAGAACAACTTGAGGACAGTCAGCTCAAGGTACCTGCCGATCAATCGTGACGGCGACCGGCTGCCCGTCGTACTCCGCCAACCTGACCGGGTCGCTGGCGGAACCCTGCCAATCCCCGCTCTGCGGAATCGCGTTGCCGGACGGCGACAAGCGCGCTGAGACAATCACCTGATCGGCGCTGGAGAGCGTGTTGCCCGGCGCCATGGCCATGCTGTCGTCCAGGGTCACGGTAACCGGCAGCTGGCCGGCCTGCAGTCGGGCAACCGCCAGCGGCATCGGCGATCCACCGGCCGCCTTGGCGAAGACGAACAAGGTCGTGTCAGGCTTGATCTTGCCCCTCAGGTTATCCGCCAGAGTGACCTTCACCTTAACGGCCGCCCCACCAGAGGCCAGCAATTGTTCGGGCACCGGTTCGCCAAGGCGTCGGTAGGCTTCCGCCACGCCCTGTTTGATGGACGGCAACTGGGGATGATCCGGCGCCACCTGGATGATGCGTTCCCAGTAACGAATCGCTTCCCGGTAGTCCTGCTGCTCGAAGGCATGGATGCCCAGCAGGCCCAGCGCATTGACTTCATCCGGGTTGCGCGAGCGCGCCTTGTCGATGGTGGAGGTAACCACCGGGGTCATGGCCCCTTTGCTGGCGAAGAAGCGGGCCTGTGCGGCCAGGCCCCAGGCGGTCGCCGCTTCACGGGGCACCTCATCCACCTGTCCGGCCAATTGCTCGAACGCCCAGGCCGCCTCATCGTAGTTCTCGAGGCTCATGTAAGTGCGACCCAGCATGGCCCAGCCGTCCAGATTGTCCGGGCTATCCATGAGGCGATCCCGTAACTGTTCCGCCAGCGCGGCCATTTTCTGGTTGCGGCCCTGATCCGCCTGCTGCAGGGCCAGCATGGTTCGGTATTGCTCCAGCTGATCCACGCCACCCCAGTCGCGATACAGCCACAGGGAGACCGCCGGCACCGCAACGACGCTGATAAGAACGACGACCAGGGCAGCTCGACGGCTTCGCCCCGGCCCTCGGCCGGGAGACTCGGGCGATCGATCCACATCGTCCAGTAACGTCCCCGCCAGCTCTTCCTTCATCTGGGCGTGGGTGGGTGTATCGATCACGCCCGCCTCATGGTCCGCATCCAGCTCTGCCAGTCGGGACCGGTACGCCAGCAGGTTCTGGTGCCGGATATCATCGACGTCCGCCTTCTGCGACCGACCGAAAAACAACGGGTAGAGGACAAAGACCAGCGCCAGTCCAATCAGTGCGGCAAGCGTCAGCCAGAAAGCGGTTGTCATAGACTCGTGACCATGAATCAGGAATGTTGGGAGGGTGTATCGCGGGGAGACTCATCGGCATCCAGGAGGCGGTCCAGGCGCGCGCGATCCGCCTCACTGAGTACCGGTTCGCTGGTGCGTGCCGAGCGCCTGGAGCGAATCACCAGGAGGGTGACGGCGACAATCCCCACCACCACGACGATCAGGGGCGTGAACCAAAGCAGCAACGTCCGCTTCTCCAGTTCGGGCCGGTAGCGCACGAACTCACCGAAGCGGGAGGTCATGGCGGCCATGATGGCGTCGTTGCTCACGCCCTGCTGGACCAGGCGGTGCACTTCCGCCCGCATATCCGCAGCAATCGGCGCGTGGGAATCGGCAATGCTCTGGTTCTGGCACTTGGGGCAGCGCAGTTCCTGGGTCAGGGTCTCGAAGCGATTCCGGTCGGCCTCGCTGTCAAAGGGATAGGTGTCGCCGGCCGCATGGACCACGCCGCTGAGAAGGATCAGAAAAAACAGGCCAATCGCGCGCATCAGCCTTCCCTCCTGTAACGGGCAACCAGCGGTGCCAGCTCTTCTTTCCAGACCTTTTCGTCCACGACGCCGACGTGGCGGTAGCGCACAGTGCCGTCCGCATCGATGATGTAGGTTTCCGGCGCCCCATAGACGCCCAGATCGAAGCCGAACGTGCCTTGTGGATCAAACAGGACCTTGCTGTAGGGGTTGCCCAGTTTGTCCAGCCATTTCAGCGCTTCCTGACGATTGTCCTTGTAATTCAGGCCAATAATGGGGATGCCCTCCTCCCGCGCCAGCTTGACCAGTTGCGGGTGTTCGACACGACAGGACGGACACCAGGTCGCCCAGACATTGAGCAGCCTGACCTGGCCCTTGAACACATCCGGCAGGTAGGTGGTTTGCGGGTCCTGCAGCGAGGCCAGCTGGAATCCGGGCACGGGCTTGCCGATCAACGCCGACTCCAGGGTTTCCTTGTCCCGGCCGATGCCGGCAGACAACACCACGCCGACCCCAACGGCGACCACCAACGGCAGGAACAGCAACACTCGTTTGAGACTCAAGACGCGCTCCCTGTAACGGTACTTGCTGAAGCGGGTTGTTGTGTCGACGCTTCCGGCGATTCACGGGTGACCCGCATCCGGTAACGCCGGTCGGCGATGGCCAGCGCCCCACCCAACGCCATGAAAATCGCGCCCAACCAGACCCAACGGACCAGCGGTTTGTACTGGATCCGCACGGCCCAGGCCGTGTCGCCCACAGGCTCGCCCAGCGCCACAAACAGGTCCCGGAACAAACCTGCATCGATCCCCGCTTCGGTCATCACGTTGCGCTGGACGGTGTAGACCCGCTTTTCGGGATAGAGCGTGGTGACCGGTTCTCCCTCGTGGGTGATCACAAACCGACCCTGTTCGGCGGAATAGTTGGGGCCCTGGCGATGTTTGAGGCTGTCGAAATGGAACGTCAGACCGCTCATTTCCACCGTTTCACCCGGCGCCATGCGCACGTCCCGCTCGACGCCATAGTTGGTGACAACGGTGGCGCCGGCCATGACGATCGCCACGCCCAGATGCCCCAACACCATCCCGTAATAGCTGCGGGTCAAGCGACGCAGGCCCGCCCAGCGTCCCTGGCGGGAAGCGGACCGGGCCCAGATGTCTCGGAAAGTGGCGACGACGACCCACGCCGCCGCAAAACAGCCGGCAAACGCCCAGGGCTCCAGATGCCCCAGCCACAGCGGCACGATCACCGCCAACACCAGGCTGATCGCCGCTGGCCACAGCAATTGCCGACCCAGCCAGCCACCATCCGTGCGTTTCCAGCGCGAGAAAATACCGGCGCCCAGCAGCAGCGCCACGGCTATGGCCACCGGGCTGAACGTCATGTCGAAGAACGGTTTACCGACGGACAGGCTACCCGCGCCCAGATAGTCCAGCACCAACGGATACAGCGTACCGACCAGCACCAGCAGCATCGCTGCCATCAACAGCACGTTGTTGAGCAGCAGGAAAATTTCCCGGGACAGCGAGCCGTAGCGGACCCGCGTGTGCACCACCGGCGCCCGGAAAGCATACAGCGCCAGCGAACCGATGATGGTTACCGCCAGGACGCCGATCAGGAATTTGCCCCGCGCCGGGTCGGCGGCAAAGGCATGCACCGACGTCAGCACCCCGGAACGCACGAGGAACGTGCCCAGCAGACTGAGCGAGAAGGTGACAATCGCCAGCAACACGGTCCAACTCTTGAACACGCCGCGCTTCTCGGTGACTGCCAGCGAGTGCATCAGCGCCGTGCCCGCCAGCCAGGGCAGCACGGAGGCGTTCTCCACCGGGTCCCAGAACCACCAGCCGCCCCAGCCCAGCTCGTAATAGGCCCACCAGCTGCCCAGCGCGATCCCCAGCGACAGGAAGCACCAGGCCACCGTGGTCCAGGGCCGTGACCAGCGCGCCCAGGCGCCGTCCATGCGGCCGTTGATCAGCGCCGCAATGGAGAAGGCAAAGGCCACCGAAAAACCTACATAGCCCATGTAAAGCATCGGCGGGTGGATCACCAGGCCGAAGTCCTGCAACAACGGATTCAGGTCAGCGCCGTCTGCCGGTACATTCGGCAGCAGACGCGTAAACGGATTGGAGGTGATCAGGATAAACAGCAGGAAGGCGACGCTGATCATGCCCATGATCGACAGCACCAGCGACACCAGCTCGGTTGGCAGGCGCCGGCTGAAAATCGCAACAGCGACGGTCCAGGCCGTCAGGATCAGGATCCACAGCAGCAGTGAACCCTCGTGGCTGCCCCAAACGGCACTGAATTTGTAGTACCAAGGCAGCAGGCTGTTGCTGTTGTTGGCCACATAGGCCACCGAGAAATCGTCCGTGATGAACGCCCAGGCCAGGCAGCCAAAGGCAATGGCCACAAACACGAACTGACCGCTGGCCAGCGGACGGGCGAACGCCTGCAGGTCCGACCGTTGGGTAATGGAGCCGGCCAGGGGCACCAGCGCCAGCAAAATCGCCAGCATCAGGGCCAGGATCAGGGCAAAATGGCCAAACTCGGGAATCATCGCGCTCTCCGCCTATTCCGTGACAACCGTTTTCACCGCATCTGCGGCGGCATCGTCACCGGTCTTTTTCTTCAGGGATTTGGCCACCTCCGGCGGCATGTAGTTTTCATCATGCTTCGCCAGCACCTCATCCGCGACAAACACACCGTCATCCCGCAGACGGCCGGTGGCCACCACGCCCTGCCCTTCTGCGAACAGGTCCGGCAGGATGCCGTCGTACTCCATGAGGACAGTGGACTTGAAGTCGGTCACCTTGAACCGGACCTTCAGGCTGTTGGGCTCGCGCTCGACGCTGTTGTCCTCAACCATGCCGCCAGCCCGGATGACGATGTCGTGGGGCGCCTCCCCGGCTGCGATCGCCGTGGGATCGTAGAACAGGTTGATGTTCTGCCGGAAGGCGTAGACCGTCAGCCCAACGGCAATGCCCAAGCCCGCCAGCAGGAAGATCACGATGGTCAGACGTCGTTTGCGGACGGGATGCATCAGGACGTGCCCTCTTCGGTTCTCGGTGTGGCCGTTGCGGTTTGGCGACGCGCCATTTTCAGCTGCCAGCGTTGACGATCGATCACCCGGCGACGCTGGAGGATCGAACCGATGACCAGGGTCGCCATCACCAGGAAAAACACGCCGTAGCAGGTCCAGACATACGGCCCGTGCCCGTTCATCGTCCAGAAATCGTGCAGCGAATCAAACGCCATAACAGCCTCACTCTACCAGTTCCCGGACCCAGCGCGCGCGCCGTTCCCGATGCAGGATTTCGGTCTGCATCCGCAGACAGGCCAGCCAGCCGAACAGCAGGTACAGTCCGACGATCGATAAGACCAGCGGTACCCACATCTCCGGCGGCATGCTGGGTTTCTCGGTCAGCTTCAGGGTGGCAGGCTGATGCAGCGTGTTCCACCACTCCACGGAATACTTGATGATCGGGATATTTACCACGCCCACCAGGACCAGCACGGCCACTGCCCGCGCAGCGGACTTCTCGTCGGCGATGGCGTTGCCCAGGGCAATCACACCGAAGTACAGGAACAGCAGGATCAACATCGACGTCAGACGCGCGTCCCAGATCCACCAGGTACCCCAGGTGGGCTTACCCCAGACCGAACCGGTGAACAACGCCAGGAACGTCACCACGGCGCCCACGGGCGCCACCGCCTTGACGAACACATCCGCCAGTTTCAGGCGCCAGACCAGCGTCACCAGCCCCGCAGCCGCCATCATCACGTAGCAGGCCTGGGCCAGGAAGGCCGTCGGCACATGGATGTAGATGATCCGATAGCTGTTGCCCTGCAGGTAGTCTGGCGGTGCGAAGGCCAGCCCCCAGACAATACCGGTAAGCAACAGCAGCAAACCCGGCACCAGGAACCAGGGCATCAGCCGGCCGGCGATGCCATAGAACCATTTGGGGGAGCCGAGTTTGTGAAAGAACTGCCACATCAGACCTGTCTCCGGTTAACTGTTTGAAACGCTGATACGCAGGGCGGCCGCCGTGGCGAAAGGCGCGCAGGTCAACGCCAGGACCAGTAAGGCGCCCAACAGCGCAAGGTGACTGGTGATCGGCAGGCCCTGGCCGGCAGCCATTACGGTACCGGTGCCGAAAATCAGCACGGGAATATAGAGGGGGATCACCAGCAGAGAAAGCAGGATGCCCGCCGAACGCAGCCCCAGCGTCAGCGCCGCACCGATTGCGCCAATAAAACTGAGCACCGGCG
Organism: Marinobacter mangrovi; assembly: GCF_016798325.1. Taxonomy (GTDB): domain Bacteria; phylum Pseudomonadota; class Gammaproteobacteria; order Pseudomonadales; family Oleiphilaceae; genus Marinobacter_A; species Marinobacter_A mangrovi. The sequence continues at coordinate 276,859 of NZ_JAERVO010000001.1, read as the reverse complement.
TTCCAAGCAGCAGCGTTAGACAGAGGCAGGCGATCGAGTTCCCGTCCAGTTGCAGCATGAGGCCCAGCAGCGGCGTCATCAGGATCAGCGGCACCCCGGTCACCAGCCAGTGGGCAAATACCTTGGTCAGCACGATCAGGTAGAGCGGCTGGGGCTGGAGCAACAGCTGTTCCAGCACCCCTTCCTCGAAATCATGGCGGAACAGATGATCCAGCGACAGCAGGGTCGACAACAAGGCCGCCACCCAGAGAATGCCGGCGCCCGCTTCGCTCAGGAAAGCCTTCTCGGGACTCACCCCAAGCGGGAACAGCGACACCACCATCACAAAGAAAACCAGCGGATTGAACAGATCCTGTCGCTGGCGCAGGCTGCTCAGCAAATCCCGCCGCAGGACCGCCCAGCACGCGGGCCAGACCGGCACACTCTCCTGCTTGGGCGTCAGTCGCGGCAATTTCTGCATGGCACTCATACCGACAACGCCTCCCCGGCATGGATCTGCAGGTCGAGGGACTGGGCACCCTGGATGGATAGCCGATGATGGGTGGTAAGTATGATGGCCCCACCAGCCGCCATGCGCTTTTCCAGCAGGCGTTCCAGGGATTCCACGCCAGCGCGGTCGATGGCGGTAAAGGCTTCGTCCAGAATCCAGAGCGGTTCGTCGGACAGGTAAAGACGAGCCAGTGCCACTCGACGCTGCTGCCCTGCCGAGAGATGGTGGCAAGGAATGTGGGCGAATGGCAGAAGCGACACCGCCTCCAGGGCCTCTTCCTGCTGATCCCGGGTCATCCCCGGATTGCGGGCCAGCAGCGCACCCAGATTCTCCAGCGGTGTCAGCAGGGGCTTGATACCGGGACGATGCCCAATGTACAGCAGGTTCCGGAGAAAATGTTCCCGCGCCCGCCGAATCGGTTCGCCGCACCAGAGAATCTCGCCCTCATAACCGGCATGCAGCCCGGCCAGAATGCGCAAGAGCGTGGTCTTGCCGGCACCATTGGGTCCCTCAACCCGCAACAGGCTCCCTGCCTCGACCGCCAGATCCACGCCGGTGAACAGGATGCGATCGTCCCGCTCACAGCTGAGGCTGGTGGCTTGCAGAAGAGGAAATGACATCAGGTACCCCGGTGGCCGCTCACGATGTGCTTGCAGGGCACCATCGGCTTAGAATCGGAAGGCCGCACTATAGCCGAAATCAGGTCGGGATGCCGTACTGTTGAATCGTGTTTCATTGTTATCATGACACCCAGAAGAGCCCCAGGGAGCCTCTGCTCCGCTCCTTCGATTACACATAAAGGTCCGAAAGGGTTTAACCTGAACAGAATAGTGAGAACGTGCCAGGGGAACAATGCCTCGAAGGGCTGATTCCCCTACTACAAACGGGCCAACCATGAAAATTCCCGTACCGGGACAGACACCCCCGACACCGGATAAGAGCACCCAAACGGACAAGGCCTCCCCCACTCGCCCCGGGCCCACGTCAGGCAGCGACGGCGAACCGGCTGCACGCCCGACAGTGAGCCCGCGTCAGCTGCTGGACCAGTTGCAGCTTCGCCAGAGTCAGCAGGTGCTGGCCCGGGTGTCGCAGGTTCTGGAGAAAACCGCGTCCGCCCCGGAACAGCTCCTTTTGGAGGTGCGCGGCAAATCCCTGGTGGTCAACAGCGATACCCGCCTCCAACCCGGCGATTGGGTCAAAATCATGCGCGCCGGGAATGAGTTGCGACTGATGGGCCAGGTGGCCCAGGACACCACGCCGCAGGCCCGGATTGCCCAGCAACTGGCTCAACATCTGCCCTGGCAGCATCGACTGGATCAGGGGCTTGGCCAGTTGGCGCGGGCATTACAGACCCTGTCCTCACCGCCGACGGACAATCGCCAGACGACCGTTCCACCCCAGGTTCGCCAGGCCCTGGAGCAACTGGTTTCCCAGTTGCCGCAGGCCGGCAAACTCCAGAGGGCCAATACCGACAACCCGGTCGACACGCTGAAAGCCTGGGTCCGAGACAGTGGCCTGTTTGCGGAAAGCCGCCTGGCGCAGGCGCCCACGTCGCCACCGGCCGACCTGAAGCTGGCCCTGAACCGCCTCGTCACGGCCCTGCTCAACAGCCAGAATGAAGAAGCCGAAGCGTTCAACCGCTATGTACCCTTGACCAGCAAGGACCTGGTGCAGTCGCCGTTACAGTTCCCCCAGGCCGGTTCGCCACTGGCACCGCCCCCGGCCCAGGATCAGCTCAACACCGGTCAGATGCTGCGCCTGCTGGCCGGCATGCTCAACCGCATTACGGTCAACCAGCTCCATAGCCAAACGCTGACGACGCGCACCACGGCGGATGCGCCGGTAGCGACGCCCACCTGGCTGCTGGAATTGCCCTGGCTGGACGCCCAGAATCAGCCACGCACCGCGCAACTCCGCCTGGAACACGATGGCGAGGACGCCGACAGCAACCGTCCCAAGCGGCGTGTGGCGGAGTGGCGGTTGACGCTGGCGATGGATCTGGATGAAGCGGGCGCCGTTACGTTCGAATTGGGCATTCAGCAGCAACAGGTGTCAGCCCGGATCTGGGCCGAGAAAACCGACACGCTGCGTCGGGCCAACGAAGAGCTGCCCCAGCTGCGTCAGCGACTCGGGGATCTGGGACTGGATGTGGTGGAGCTGGAATGCCGTCGCGGCCAGCCGCAGGGGGCCAAAACGCAACTGGATCATCGACTGGTGGATGTCAGGGCATGAGCACGGAAAACAGCACAGATTATCGGCGGGAAACGGCGGTCGCCCTGAAGTACGACGGTGAGCGAGCGCCCACCGTCGCGGCCAGCGGTACCGACGAACTGGCCCGGGAGATCATTCGGATTGCCCGGGAACACGGCGTACCGCTGTATGAGAACGCCGAGTTGGCCGGAATCCTGGGACGACTGGACCTGGACGAGGAAATCCCCGAGACCCTGTACCGGGTCATTGCGGAGATTCTCTCCTTTGCCTTCCACCTGCAGGGCAAGACGCCGGCCGATGCGGGCCGGACCGGGACAGACTCACCCGAGGCAGACGGACCGGCTCAGGCAACCTGACGACGACGCAGCGCGGACACCAACTCGGCTTCTGGCCGGGAAATGCCGCAGGTATTCATCAGGTCGTCGATATCCGCACCCAGGTCAACCAGGCGCGACGCCTCGTCGTAGGAAATTCTCAGCGGATCGTTCTGACGCATCTCGTCCACCGCAGCCCGCAACTCGTGCAGGCTGCGCTCGCAGGCAATCACCCGCTGTCCCACGCCCATGCTGCCACTGCTGGTGGCGTGCAGCTCGCGGCCCACGGTTTCCAGACGCTCCCGGAAACGGGTCTCCAGTTGCTGGATGCGACGACGATTGAGGATTGCCTGAACGCTGAGCAGGATCAGGGACCCTGCCGTGAGGGCCCAGGGTGCGATGTCTAGCCAGTCAGCCATAGCCTTTTCTCCCGGCTGGCAGCATCACACCCCGTGAAGGGCCCTCCGGTCGGGAGGGGTTACAGTGCGGCGATTTCCGCCCACTCGTGATCTGCCAGCATCTTGTCGAACTCAACCAGAATGATGAGTTCGCCGTTCTTGTTGCACACCCCCTGGATGAACTTGGCGCTTTCCTCGTTCCCCACGTTGGGTGCGGTCTCGATTTCACTGGACTTCAGATAGACGACTTCAGCCACCGAATCGACCAGGATGCCCATCACCTGCTGGGAGGACTCCATCACCACGATCCGGGTGGCATCGGTCACCTCGGCATCCGCCAGACCAAACCGGCGGCGGGTGTCGATCACCGTGACGACGTTGCCGCGCAGGTTGATGATCCCCAGCACGTAGTCCGGCGCACCTGGAACCGGGGCAATCTCGGTATAACGCAGCACTTCCTGGATCTGCATCACGTCGATGCCGTAGGTCTCTTCGTCGAGCCTGAAGGTCACGTACTGCAGGACCTTGTCTTCTGCGCCCTGACTCTGTTGTCCACTTGGGGAAGCCATAATGTCCTCTCTTCAATCAGATGGCGCCCCCGGCAAGGGGCACCGCACAAACGCTGTCAAAATTCCAACACGGTTGCCCCATACTATAGAACAGGGCACAAAGCGTGCCATCCCGGGCCAACCGTCATTTTTCAATATTTGTAAAACGAATCAGTTCAGATCGAGTTTCTGTTCCCGCTCCGCACGGGACAGCAGCTGGGTCATCGCCCCCACATCCAGCAGCGCACACATGTGATCCACCACCGTGCCCGCCAGCCAGGGCCGGCGGCTGCGCTCCGAGCGCCAGCGTACATCGCCCGGGCGCAGGGTAAAGGACTGGGCCACTTCGTCACAGGCCAGGCCCCACTCGCTGTCATCCAGCCGGATCACGAACTGGTAGCCGTCCCGCGCGCCTTCGGGAACCCGTCCCGACATCACCCATTCCGCGGTGTCCACAACCCGCAGGTTGTGTTCGCCTGACGGCATCATGCCCATAAACCAGCGGGGGCGCCCGGGAATCGGATGCAGGTCGGTATCCATGCGATGGATGGCTCCCAACAGCACCAGCGGAACCGCGAGCTGCAGACCTGCAACCCGGAAGATCAGACACTCGAACGCCTGATCCGCCCACTCTGGACGCCCCAGCGGTGCCGGCTGGGTATCCGGCTGGGCCGCGTCGGCTGGCTCGGCGATCACCTCTGGCGCCGGCGGTGCGGCCGTTTCTGTCACCACAGCCCGAGCTTCAACCTGCTGGAGTGCTTCCGCCTGACGCTGCTTCTCCGCCTCCGCCCGACGGGCCTTCACACGCAGGGCCTGCGCCCGCACGCGCTCACGACGGGCCTCGCGTTCAGCCTGTTTGACACGGTCCTGTTCCGCAACATCCACCGAGGGCGGCGCTTCCACCGGCGCGACCGGCGCTTCGGCTTTGACCTCCGTCCCGGTTTCGGTTTCGGTCTCGGTTTCCGTCGCCGTGCTGGTCGCCACGAACAACAGATCGTCCAGGTAACTGGATAGAGCCGCCGTGGGATCGACGTAGTCTGTTTTTTGACTCTTTTCCTGCATCAACGACTCCGGCGTCAACAAACTGACGTACTCATTCCTGGCCTTTGCCCTGTTCGATCAGATCATCCAGCAGACGCCGGTAAGCCCTGACACCATGGGTGTCACCACTGAATGAGGACGGCACCTGCCCCGCTTCGCTGGCATCCCGGAACTTGGTGTCCACAGGAACGGCGAAACGCCACAGGTCCTCGGGATAGGCTTTGCGCAATGCGTTGAGACTGTGGACGGACGCCTGGGTGCGACGATCGAACAGCGTCGGGATAATCGTGTACGGCAATGGCGTGTTGCGCGACCGGATGATCATCTTGAGCGTATTGATCATCCGCTCCAGGCCCTTCATCGCCAGGAACTCGGTCTGCACCGGTACCAGAAGGCGCTGTGACGCCGCCAGGGCGTTCACCATCAATACACCCAGTGACGGGGTGTTATCCAGCAGCACGTAGTCGAAATCGTCCCAGAGCTGCGCCAGCGCCCGGGAGACGATCAGCCCCATGCCCTCGACACCCACCATCTTTCGCTCCAGCGTCGCCAGCGCCGAACTGGCCGGTATCAACGACAACCCCGGGCAGGACGTCTCCAGCAGCAGTTGCGCCGGCAGCCCCTCGGGCACCTTGCCACTGTGCTGGAACAGATCGAAGGCACTGTGAGCCAGACTGTCCGGATCATGCCCGAACCAGCTGGTCAGCGAACCGTGGGGATCGAGGTCGACAACCAGCACACGCTTACCCGACTCGGCCAGTAATCCACCCAGTGTGACCACCGTTGTGGTCTTGCCGACACCGCCTTTCTGATTGGCGACCGCCCAGATTCGCACGAAATCATTCTCCCGTTGAGCCTCATCGCAGTACCCTGCGGTGCCTGATTAGATCGCACTCGCCGCTGCCATGACATTTATTTTTGTATCGGCTCCGTGACGGAAAACTTGAGCCACTTCCGCAAGCCGACAACGAGGCAACAGGCAAACCTTTGCCCGTCGCTGGTAACGACAAGGATAAATACAGAAACCATGCCAGTTTCAGGGGATTGGAAGCGAAAATGAAACGCGGATGAAACTGTGGCTGACTGCGATCTAGCGAACGGCACCGCGGATACTGGCGTCCCTGGAGATCAGCAGAACCACCCGCCGGTTGCGGCTGCGCCCTTCCCGGGTGTCGTTGCGGGCCACTGGCTGGTACTGGCCGTAACCAATCGCTGCCATGCGCCGCGGATCGATGTGATTGCTCGCCAGCAAGCGGACAACGGCTGCCGCCCGGGCGGCCGACAGCTCCCAGTTCGAGGGGTAGGCCGCGGTATGGATGGGCTGGTTGTCGGTGAAGCCTTCGACGCGAACGGCATTGTCGTAGCCGGACAGGATACCGGCAATTTTCTCCACGACCGGGAAGGCATCGTAATGGGGTTCGGCATCGCCGGAGCCAAACAGCAGGCTGTTCTGGAGGCTCAGTTCGATCCAGTTCTCGTTGGTCTCAACGGAAATCAGCCCCTTGTTGATGAGGGTCTGGAAATGGTCTTCAAGCTGGTTGGCGATGGATTCCAGGGCCTTGCTGCGCCCTTCCTCGTCATTGGCTTCATTGGCCGGGGCAGTGGCCACCGGAGGTGCGATCACCTGATCTTCTGCGGGCGGTTCCGGGCGGGAAATACGATCTCCCACGGTAATCGGCTCCACCGAGTGCTGCGGCGCATTGAACACCCCGGTCAGGGTTTCCGAAAGCACTTTGTACTTGCCTTCGTTCACCGACGAGACAGAATACATGACCACGAAAAAGCCGAACAGCAACGTGATGAAGTCCGCGTAGGATATCAGCCAGCGTTCCCGGTTGTGCTGATCGTCTTCTCTGGCGCGCCGGCGTCGCATAGTCGTGCCTGCTACTGGATGAAGCCCTTGAGGCGAAGTTCGATGGAGCGCGGGTTCTCCCCTTCCGCAATCGCGATGAGGCCGTCAATCATCATGTCTTCGTAGCGCGTGCGCTGGCGGGCAATGGCGCGCAGCTTGCTGGCGACCGGAAAGAACAGGAGGTTGGCCAGCGCCACCCCATAGATGGTGGCCACAAACGCAGTGGCAATGCCCGCCCCCAGAGTGCTGGGGTCTTCCAGATTGGTCATGACCTGGATCAGCCCCATGACAGCGCCGATGATGCCGATGGTCGGCGCATAACCGCCCATCGCCTCAAACACCTTGGCCGCTTCGATATCACTCTGCTCGCGGGCATCCAGCTCCACTTCCATGATGCTGCGGATGGATTCGGTCTCGGCGCCATCGACCAGCAACTGCAGCCCCTTACGGGCAAACCGCTCCGGTTCGCGCTCGGCCAGTCCCTCAAGGCCCAGTAATCCCTGTTTGCGGGCGCGTACGCTCCAGTTGATGACCTTGTCGATACCGTCTTCAAGGCCGATGTAAGGCGGCACAAACACCCAGCGGACCTGTTTGAGCGCCCGCTTGATGACCGGCCAGGAGGTTTGCAGGATCGTCGCGGCGACCGTGCCGCCCACCACGATCAGGCCAGCGGGCGCATTGAACAGAGACCCAAGCGCACCGCCCTCCAGGACGTTGCCACCGAGGATGGCGGCAAAGGCGAGGATGATGCCCAGTAAGCTGAGCACGTCCATCAGCAGACGCCCTCGACCATCCGCTCGCCAATGTCATCCAGGGTCAGGACTTCGTCGCTCAGGCCGGCCTTGGCGACCGCCATGGGCATACCGTAGATCACGGAGGATTTCTCATCCTGGGACCAGATCACGCTACCGGACTGCTTCATCATCCGGCAACCTTCCTTACCATCGGCGCCCATGCCGGTCAGGATGATACCCAGGGTCTTGCCGGGAAAGCTGCGAGCCAGCGAGCCGAACGTCACATCGACGCAGGGTTTGTAGGTCAAGCGCTCGTCGCTTTCCAGGATACGCACCCGGCCATGCGGGCCCTTGTTCTCGATCATCATCTGCTTGCCGCCGGGCGCCAGCAGGGCCAGGCCCGGGCGCAGCATGTCGCCGTCTTCAGCCTGGCGGACCTCAATCTGGCACAATTTGTTGAGGCGATCCGCAAACGCCGGCGTGAAACTGGCGGGCATGTGCTGGATCAGCACGATCGGTGCCGGAAAACGGGATGGCAAACGGGTAAGAACCCGCTGCAGGGCAATGGGACCGCCCGTGGACGTGCCAATGCCCACCACGCTGTAACTGCGCGGCTGGGTCTTGCGCGATGACCGGGCGGCTTCCGCTTCCGGCTCGGCCCGGCGCTGTGCCGGTGTGGGCCTGGCAGGACCACGTGTCTGCGGGCGAGCCGGTTGCGCGGGAGGCGGCGTAGACGGCACGGCCGGAGCCGGTCGAGAGCCGGGGCGACTGCGCGCCACATCCAGGATCCGTTCGCGCAGGATCTTCTGGAGCTGGCTATTGTCCCGGGCGATTTCCTCGAAATTCTTGGGCAGGAAGTCCACGGCCCCTGCTTCCAGGGCATCCAGCGTCACCCGGGCGCCTTCGTAGGTCAGCGAGGAAAACATCAACACCGGCACGGGCCGGCGCTTCATGATTTCCTTCACGGCGGTGATGCCATCCATGATGGGCATCTCATAATCCATCGTGATCACGTCCGGGCGCAGCTTGTCCGCCATCTCGATCGCTTCACGACCGTTAGTGGCGGCACCGACCACGCGGATATTACCCGACGCGTTCAGGATTTCGGTGAGTCGCTTGCGGAAGAAACCGGAATCATCAACGACCAGAACGGAAACGGTCATTCAGGCATTTCTCCTGTCATCCGTAGTGCTGCAGCAGACTGGGCACGTCGATAATCAACGCGATCCGCCCATCGCCGGTAATGGTCGCACCGGCCATGCCCGGCGTGCCGTGGAGCATCCGCCCCAAAGGCTTGATGACCACCTCTTCCTGCCCGATCAACTGGTCCACCACAAAACCAACCCGCTTGGTGCCCATCGCGACAATGACCACGTGCCCATTCTCGGGATCGGGCTCGCCGGCTGCGCCGTGGATCAGCCAGTCCTTGATGTTGTAGATCGGGAACACCTTGTCGCGAACCACAATACACTCACGACCGTCAACGATGTTCTTCTTGGTCAGATCCAGGTGGAAGATCTCCACGACATTGACCAGCGGCAGCGCGAAGGACTGGTCGCCCAGCATGATCATCAGTGTCGGCATGATCGCCAGCGTCAGCGGCACCTTGATCAGGATGCGGGAGCCTTTACCCAGCTCCGACTCCACATGGATGGTGCCGTTCAATTGACTGATCTTGGTCTTGACCACGTCCATGCCCACACCCCGCCCGGACACGTCGGAAATCTGGTCCTTGGTGGAAAAGCCAGGGGCAAAGATGAGGTTGTAGCATTCGTTGTTGGTCAGACGATCCGCGGCGTCCTGTTCAAACAATCCTTTCTCGACCGCCTTCTGACGCAGCTTGTCCGGATCCATGCCGCCACCGTCGTCTTCGATCGACAGCAGGATATGATCGCCTTCCTGCTCGGCTGAAAGCGTCACCACACCCGTCCGGGGCTTACCGGCTTTTTCGCGCACATCCGGCGCTTCGATGCCATGGTCTACGGAGTTGCGCACCAGGTGAACGAGCGGATCGGACAGGGCTTCGACCAGGTTCTTGTCCAGGTCGGTGTCCTCGCCGTGCATGACCAGGTTGATTTCCTTCTTGAGGCTGCGCGCCAGATCGCGCACCACACGCGGGAAACGGCCGAAGACTTTTTTGATCGGCTGCATGCGCGTCTGCATGACGGCAGACTGGAGATCGGTGGTCACCACATCGAGGTTGGCCACCGCTTTGTGCATCTGTTCGTCTTCGCTGTCGTTACCCAGACGCTGCAGGCGGTTACGCACCAACACCAGTTCGCCCACCATGTTCATGATGTCGTCGAGGCGTTTGGTGTCCACTCGCACGGTGGTTTCGGCAGCCGGCTGGGAGTCCCGCTGCGGCACAGCCGGGGTGGCGGGCGATTTATTCTCATCCTTGTTGGCGGGAGCGCTCGGTTTCTCAGCCTTCCTGGGCGCTGGCGCCGGTTCCGGCTTCTTCGCTGCCGGCTGACTGGCGCCCGGGGCACCGGGGCCTTTGCCCGAGCCGTGCAGTTCGTCCAGCAGGTTCTCGAATTCGTCGTCGGTAATCAGCTCATCGCCACCGCTTGTCCTGGCGCTCGCATCCGATGCACCACCGCCCTTTGACGCCGGTTCGACTGAGCCTTTGAACTGCCCCTTGCCGTGCAGGTCATCGAGCAGACTCTCGAACTCATCGTCGGTGATGTCATCGCCGCCACTGCCGCCGGAATGCCCTGCTGCAGCGGGTTTGTCGTCGTCTGCCGGTTTACCGCTGTGCTGCCCTTTGCCGTGCAGCTCATCCAGCAGGTTCTCGAACTCATCGTCTGTGATCTGATCGTCGCCACTGCTGTCGCCGGATGAAGATTTCTCATCCTCAAGGGCATCCAGCAACTGCTCGAATTCTTCGTCGGTGATGTCGCCCTGGTCCGCATGGTCGCCGGCTTCAGCCGCCGGTTCAGGCTTGGGAGCTGCCTCCGGCTCGGGTGCGGCGGGGGCCTCGCCTTCGGGCAACGCCAGGGCATCCAGCGCCTCGATCAATGCCGGATCGGCCGGTGTCGGTTCCTCCCGGTTGCGTACCTGGTCAAACATGGCATTGACGTTGTCCAGGGCTTCGAGGACCACGTCCATGAGATCGGAGTCGACCCGGCGCTTGTGGTTACGCAGGGTGTCAAAGACGTTTTCCGCCGAATGACAACAATTGACCAGCGCTTCAAGCTGCAGGAAGCCGGCACCACCCTTGACGGTGTGGAACCCACGGAAGATCGCGTTCAGCAGATCCCCGTTATCCGGATTCTGCTCCAGATCCACCAGCTGTTCGGACAGCTTTTCGAGTATTTCACCGGCCTCTACCAGGAAGTCCTGGAGAATTTCTTCGTCAGCATCAAGCGCCATGCAGTGTCCTCACTCAAAAACCAAGGCTGGACAGGAGGTCATCGACATCATCCTGGCCGGATACGACATCCTCACGCTCTTTGGCGTTCATTTGAGGGCCTTCGCCTTTTTCGATTGTTGTCGTTGTTTCGCCGATATCATGGACAGTGCCGGTGATTTCATCGACATGGCTGGCCATGACCACCAGGCTGAGCAGGTGTTCTTCCACTTCCTTGACTAGCGCCGTGACCTTCTGGATGACCTGACCGGTCAGGTCCTGGAAGTCCTGCGCCAGCAGGATCTCGGACAGGTTGCCGTAAAGGGCTTCCGCATCGCTGGCCGTTTGTTCGAAGAAGTTGTCGATCCGGTTGTACAGCTCGCGGAATTCGCCGGCGCCGATTTCCCGGCGGCGCAGCTTGTGCCAGTCGGCTCGCAGCGCGACGGCCTGCTCCCGCAGGCTGTTGGCCTTGGGCATCGCCTCTTCCACGATGTCCATGGTGCGGTTGGCGGCCTGACTGGTCATGTCCACCACGTACGCCAACCGGTCGGAAGCGTCCGTGATCTTGGACAGGGCTTCCTGCTGCTCCGGGTTCTGCGGATCGATATTGAAGTTGCGAATGGCCTCGTGGAGGCTGCGGGTCAACCGGCCAACCTCACGGTAAAGGCTCTGGTCCCGGACATCATTCAGTTCATTAATCAGGCGCATCGCCGCGGCGTAATCGCCGGCGTCCACCTGTTGCTTCAGTTCTTCCGCCTGGTGCTGCAGCTTCTCAACGACATCGGGATCGAGGGAGCCGGCCTTGTCTTTTTTTGTGCCCATGATTGGCGCTCTGATACTCAGGACTGGATGCGTTCGAAAATCTTCTCGATCTTTTCCTTCAGGACAGCCGCCGTAAACGGCTTCACGACGTAACCGTTAACGCCGGCCTGGGCCGCCGCCACGATCTGGTCACGCTTGGCTTCCGCCGTCACCATCAGGATCGGCAGGTTCTTGAGGTTCTCGTCCGCGCGAACAGCCTGCAGCAGTTCAAATCCGGACATGCCCGGCATGTTCCAGTCGGTGACCAGAAAATCGTATTTGCCACTCTTGAGCATGGGCAGCGCGGTGTTGCCGTCATCCGCCTCGTCAGTATTGGTGAAACCGAGGTCGCGAAGCAGATTCTTGATGATCCGTCGCATCGTGGAGAAGTCATCCACGATCAGAATTTTCATGTTTTTGTCCAAAGGGACCTCCAATCATTACAGCCCGGAATACCAATCCAGCGTCCAGTTCAGTGTCCGGCAATCCATACGATGCCGGCGCCACTGAAAGCACCGCCTATTCTGTCGCGTCAACGCCCGCTGTAAAGCGTCCGTTACCAAAAACTACAGTTCCGGGATCGTAGCCTGGGCATCAACGCTGACCACAAGCTCCCGGAATTCGATGTCAACTCTTTGCTTGTCGCGCCTGATGTGGCGCGTCCGCCCATTCTGCCCTGCTCCACCGGTGTTTTGCGAACCGGCTTTGAACGGCGTGGCTAACGGGCTTCCTGCCAATCCGTCAGACGTGATTTCAGGCGCAATGCCGCCTGACTGTGAATCTGGCTGACCCGACTTTCACTGACACCGATGACGGCGCCGATTTCTTTCAGGTTCAGCTCTTCCTGGTAATACAGACTCAACACCAGCTTTTCCCGCTCCGGCAGCGCCGCGATCGCCTCGGCCAGACTGCGCTGGAATCCAGCTGCCGACAGCTCTTCGAACGGACGATCGGGCACGGCCTCTTCATTGTCTATCGGCAGCTCTCCCGATTCATTTAGCTCATCCAGACTAAAAAGACGGCCGCTGTTGGAATCGGCCAGGCAGGCATGGTACTCCGGCAGGGTCATGTCCAGCTCGTCGGCGACTTCGTGATCCTGAGCCTCGCGCCCGGTCCGGTCTTCGACGGCCTTGATCGCCTGGGCGATGCGACGGGAATTGCGGTGAACGGAACGCGGCACCCAGTCGCCCTTGCGAATCTCATCCACAATGGCACCGCGAATGCGGATACCCGCATAGGTTTCAAAGGAAGCGCCTTTGCCGGCGTCGTACTTCTGGGCTGCCTCGAGAAGGCCGATCATGCCGGCCTGCATCAGGTCTTCAAGCTGGACAGAGGCGGGCAATCGCGCCAGCACGTGCAACGCGATCTTTTTCACCAGCGGCGCATGGTCCTCGACCAGTTGATGGGCCGATTTGCGCGAGCTCGTCTGTTGGTAGATTCCCAGGCCTTTTGCCAACGTCATCAATCCGGATTACCCGTGTGTTTCATGCGACCGTCATACCACGCCACCTGTCGGTCAGGGTACTCCATCAGGCGTCCACCAGGCGCTCAACGAAAAATTCGAGATGCCCCCGTGGAGAAGACGGGAGCGGCCAGTTGTCCACCTGCTGGGCCAGCGCCTTGATCGCCAGCGAGGCCTTGGCGCGTGGGTAAGCGTCAAGCACCGCACGCTGCCGTTGTACCGCTTTTTTGACGGCTTCGTCGTAAGGGACGATGCCCACATATTGTAGCGCAACATCCAGAAATCGCTCGGTAACCCGGGTCAGTTTCCCAAACAGATGCTTGCCTTCCTGCTCGTTGCGAACCTGGTTGGCAAGGATGCGAAACCGGTTCACCCCGTAGTCCCGGTTCATGAGCTTGATCAGCGCGTAGGCATCGGTAATGGAAGTGGGCTCGTCGCAGACCACCAGCAGTAATTCCTGAGACGCCCGCAGGAAGCTGACCACCGATTCGGAAATGCCGGCAGCGGTGTCAACGATCAACACGTCGATCTGATCGCCCAGTTCGCTGAAGGCGTTGATCAGGCCAGCGTGCTCCATGGGCGTCAGCTGGGTCATCCGCTGGGTGCCGGACGAGGCGGGAACGATCTTGATGCCGCCCGGGCCGTCGACCAGGACATCGCGCAGGTCGCACTCGCCGTTCAGCACATCATTGAGATTGTGGTTCGCAGTGATACCCAGCAGGACGTCGATGTTGGCCAGCCCCAGATCGGCATCCAGAACCACCACCCGACGCCCCATCTGCGCCAGTGCAATAGCCAGGTTGACCGAAACGTTGCTCTTGCCAACGCCGCCCTTGCCACCTGAGACGGCGATCACCTGGACCGGGTTAACTCTACTCATGCCGGATACAGTCTCTCACGACAACTCTTGATAAGGATGGCCGGTTGATGACCGGCTCGATAGTGGAGCCCATGAACGCCCTGCGGCTGTTCCGGCGGACTCCCGGGCCTCAGGCGCCGGCTGCAACCACGGCGGTTTCCCGAACCTGCTTCAGACGCTCCACACCCAGTCTGACCAGTGGAGCCGCCTGTGCCGGATGAATGTCCTCGGGGATGCGCTGCCCATCGGTGTAATACGCCACCCGAAGACCCGTTTCCATGGCAAAGCCTAGCACCTCGCCGAGTGTCAGGGCTTCATCCAGTTTGGTCATGATACACCCGGCCGGATTCGCCATCTTATAGCAATGCCACGTGGATTTCATAATGCGAGGCTGGCTGGTGGCTGCCAGCACCAGGTAAGGCTTGACCGGATGCCGGCTTGCAGCCAGCTCCTCAAGCTGTTCCTGGTGGCCGCGATCGGAATGGGTCAGGCCCGCCGTGTCGATCAGAACCAGGCGTTTATCGGACAGGTCATCGAGGATCTGGTCCAGGGAATGGCTCTCATCCACCACCCGCACCGGCACGTTCAGGATGCGACCGAATACAAACAGATGCTCATGTGCCGCGATCCGATAGCGGTCGGTGGTGACCAGCGCCAGGGAATCGGCGCCGTGCTCCAGGACATAACGCGCCGCCATCTTGCCGATGGTGGTGGTCTTGCCAGAGCCAGTGGGGCCCACCAACGCGACCAGACCACCCTGCTCGACCAGTTCCTGCTGCTGGGTGCGCAGGCCGGCCGCCAGCGTGCGCAACGCCCGCTTCCAGCCCTCTTCCAGTCGAACACCAGCCGCGTTACGAGACAGCGTGGAGGCCAGCGTGTGGGACAGTCCGTACTCTTCCAGCCGCTCCATCAGGCGCTGCTGACTCGCGTCCACCGGGTCGTTTACCGGTCCATTTGCCGCGGCCGGAGAACGACGCTCGTTGACCATATCCCGCAGTGAATGGATTTCCGCCCGCATGGCTTCGAGGGCCGCATGGGTGGCGTCCTGAGCGGGTTCGGCAGCCGCCGGTTCCGGCGTGGTGAAATCAAGAATGTCCTGTTCACGGGGTTGGCGCTTTTCACGAATTTCCCGGATACGGTCCCGCGAGCGGCCGAGTTCTTCCTCCAGGCGGCGATGTTGTTCCGCCTGCATTTCGGCCAGCCGGGCGCCATTGGTGGCTTCGACCGCGGCGGTGCCCAGACGCTGGCGCGCCAGATTTTCGTCATAGTCGAGAGCCGTCACAATTTCGACGCCCCCGTCCACGCGCCGGTTCGACAGGATGACGGCATCCTCTCCCATCTCCAGGCGAACCATCTTCAGGGCTTCCGCCATGGTTGGAGCAAAAAACCGTTTAACCTTCATGATGACCTACCTCCGGTGGCGCCGCGGCCCGCGACGCCTTGCTGTTGCTGGGCGAGCCTCACTGCTGGCCCACCGACGCGACAATCGTAATCTGCTTGTTGTCCGGCACTTCCTGGTAAGACAGGACGTGCAGGCGTTCGACCCCGTAACTCACAAAGCGCGCCATGACATGCCGCAGTGGCGCCGAAACCAGCAGGATGGCGGGCTTGCCCATCATTTCCTGACGTTGGGCCGCGTCCTGCAGGGAGCGCTGGAGCCGTTCCACCATGTTGGGCTCCAGCACCAGACCGATATCGTCCTGACCGCCGGATTGTTGACTCTGTTGCATGGACTTCAGCAACATCTGTTCCAACTCTGGATCCAGGGTGATGACCGGGATCTCGGATTCGTTGCCGCAGATGCTCTGGACAATCATCCGGCGCAGGGACTGGCGGGCGGCTGTTGTCAGGATCCGGGCGTCCTGGGTCTTCGGCTGTACATTGACGACCGCTTCCGCAATCGACCGCATATCCCGGATCGGCACCTCTTCTTTCAGAAGGCTCTGCAGGACTTTCAGCAGTAGACTGATGGAAATCGTGTTGGGTACCAGCTCTTCCGCCAGCTTGGGCGACATCTTCTCCAACTGCTCCAGCCACTTCTGGACTTCCTCGTGACCGATCAGCTCGTGGGCGTGCTTCTGCAGGATCTGGTTAAGATGGGTCGCCACCACGGTGCTGGCATCCACCACGGTGTAGCCCAGGGTCTGGGCCTGATCTTTCTTGTCCGGTTCGATCCAGCTGGCATCCAGGCCGAACGCCGGATCCTTGCCCTCGATACCTTCAATTTTGCCGAACACCTGCCCCGGGTCGATCGCCAGTTCCCGGTCCGGGTGGATCTCGGCTTCGGCAATGGTCACGCCCATCAGGGTGATGCGATAAACGTTGGGCATCAGGTCCAGGTTGTCGCGGATATGGACCGACGGCATCAGGAAGCCCAGATCCTGAGACAGCTTCTTGCGCACGCCCTTGATCCGGGTCAGCAGCTGGCCGCCCTGGGATTTGTCCACCATGGGGATCAGGCGGTAACCCACTTCCAGGCCGACGATATCGACCGTGGACACATCGTCCCAGCCCAGTTCCCGGGATTCGGTTTGCGGACCGGGCAAGGCCTGCTTCTGCGCGCCATCGCCGCCGCCCTGCGGACCGCCGGAAGGCGCCGAGCGCGGCATACCGCCCCCACGCGCCGGAAAGACGGTCTCGTCCTCTTCCACCTGCTGCTGGCGTTTCCAGATGTAGTAGGCGCCCGCTCCGGCAATGAGACCGAGCCCTATAAAGGCCACGTG
This sequence comes from Marinobacter mangrovi, assembly GCF_016798325.1. Lineage (GTDB taxonomy): Bacteria > Pseudomonadota > Gammaproteobacteria > Pseudomonadales > Oleiphilaceae > Marinobacter_A > Marinobacter_A mangrovi. The sequence continues at coordinate 260,077 of NZ_JAERVO010000001.1, read as the reverse complement.
CGGCATCCCCGGGATAATGCCCAGGATGATCAGGATGGCGCTGGCAATAAACAGAATCCGCGGTGCGGTGAACATCTGGGACAGGATCTGCTGGCCCATGTCCTGACTGGAGGTGACCCGCGTCACCATAATGGCGGCGGAGGTGGAGAGCAGCAGCGACGGAATCTGGGCAACCAGACCGTCACCGATGGTCAGCAGCGCGTAACTGCGCATGGCATCGCCGAACGACAGCGAGTGCTGCATCATGCCGATGGCCACGCCGCCGGCGATGTTGATGAACAGGATCAACAGGCCGGCGATCGCGTCGCCCTTCACGAATTTGCTGGCACCGTCCATGGAGCCATAGAAATCCGCCTCCTGGGCGATTTCGGCGCGACGGGCCTTGGCTTCGTCCTGATCGATCAGGCCGGCGTTCAGGTCGGCATCGATCGCCATCTGCTTGCCGGGCATGGCGTCCAGGGTGAAGCGGGCGCTGACTTCCGACACCCGACCGGCACCCTTGGTGACGACCATGAAGTTGATGATGACGAGTATGGCGAAGACCACCAGGCCGACGGCGTAGTTGCCGCCGATCAACACGGCACCAAACGACTCGATCACCTTACCGGCGGCGTCGCCCCCTTCGTGACCGTTGAGCAGGACAATCCGGGTCGACGCCACGTTCAGCGCCAGACGCAGCAACGTGGCCACCAGCAGCACCGTCGGAAACGCGGCAAACTCCATTGGCCGCAATGCGTACACACACACCAGCAGGATGACGATGGACAGGGTGATGTTGAACGTGAACAGCACGTCCAGCAGGAACACCGGCATGGGCAGAATCATCATGCCCAGCAGTGCCATCAGCAGGACCGGGATGCCCAGGTTGCCGTTTGTCAGCGATTTGACGTTATTGAGGACCAGCGCTCTGTCCACGACCCGATGTTCTCCAGTAAACAGGGTATCTCACGTGCCGAGATGTCGTTTTTTTGACGGCACGACTGTATCTGGAGGGTATTTGGCAATAAGCGTACCAACCGACGCTCAACCCGCCCGACAAGGGGATTGCGGCCTACCCGGACTGACTGAATCGGGGAAGTAAGGTATCCTTGGTGAGATTTTATGTCCCTATTTTAGAAAAGAAGGTGAGCCATGCCCGTCCTCGAGGTAAAGCACCCCCTGATCCGCCACAAACTCGGCCTGATGCGCCGGGCGGACATCAGCACCAAGAACTTCCGTGAGTTGGCGCAAGAGATTACGGCCCTGCTGACTTACGAAGCCACCAAGGACTTCCAGCTGGAAAAACAGACCATCCAGGGCTGGGCCGGGCCGGTGGAAGTGGATCGCGTGAGCGGCAAGAAAGTGACGATTGTCCCCATCCTGCGTGCCGGCATGGGCATGCTGGAAGGCGTCCTGACCCTGATCCCCGGCGCCCGCGTCAGCGTGGTCGGCCAGGTCCGTAACGAAGAAACCCTGGAAGCCAGCACCTACCTGGAAAAGCTGGTCGGCGAACTGGACCAGCGTATGGCGATGATCGTCGATCCCATGCTGGCCACCGGCGGCTCGCTGATCTCCACCATTGACCTGCTCAAGAAGGCCGGCAGCACGGAAATTCGTGCCCTGGTCCTGGTGGCGGCGCCGGAAGGCATCGACAAGGTCCAGAAGGCCCATCCGGATGTCTCCATCTACACCGCGTCCATCGACGAGCGGCTGAACGAGAAAGGTTACATCCTGCCCGGGCTCGGTGATGCCGGCGACAAGATCTTCGGCACCAAACAGAAGGAAAACTAAACATGCAGACGAGTCCGAACGAGCCGGTATGGCGCCAGGCCCTCGCCGGCGCGCAGATGTTGCTGGTCGCCTTCGGCGCCCTGGTCCTGATGCCGCTGATCACCGGTATGGACCCCAACGTTGCCCTGTTCACCGCCGGTATCGGCACCCTGATCTTCCAGATCATCACCGGCGGCCAGATCCCCATTTTCCTGGCCTCCTCCTTTGCCTTCATTGCGCCGATCATCGCCTCCAAGGCCAAATTCGGCATGGAAGAAACCCTGGGCGGCCTGGTGGCCGCGGGTGTCCTCTACATGATCCTCAGTGGCGCCGTTAAACTGCGGGGCACCGGCTTCCTGAACCGCCTGCTCCCCCCGGTCGTCATCGGTCCGGTCATCATGGTCATCGGGCTGGGTCTGGCTTCCACGGCGGTCAACATGGCGATGGGCAAGGCCGGCGACGGCAGTGCGCAGCTCATCCCCTACAACACCGCGATCTGGATCTCGATGATTTCCCTGCTGACCACGATTCTCTTCGCGGTCTTCGGCAAGGGCATGTTCCGGCTGATCCCCATCATGTTCGGCGTGATCGTGGGTTACATCGCCTCTGCCATCATGGGCATCGTCGACCTGTCGCCGGTCAGTGAGGCGGCCTGGCTGCGCATCCCGGATTTCGTCGCACCGGAATTCGGTTGGGGCGCCATTCTGTTCATGGTTCCTGTCGCCATTGCGCCGGCGGTTGAGCACATCGGCGATGTACTGGCGATCGGCACGGTCACGGGCAAGAACTACATCCAGAAGCCGGGTCTGCACCGCACCCTGCTGGGTGACGGCGTGGCCACCAGCGCTGCGGCGATGCTGGGCGGTCCGCCCAACACCACCTATTCCGAAGTCACCGGCGCGGTCATGCTGACCCGCAACTTCAACCCGCGGGTGATGATCTGGGCGGCCATCGTGGCGATCCTGCTGGCCTTCATCGGCAAGTTCGGCGCCGCGCTGCAGACCATTCCGGTACCGGTCATGGGCGGCATCCTGTGCCTGCTGTTCGGCTCCATTGCCGTCGTCGGTCTGAACACGCTGATCCGTCACCACGTCGACCTGTCCGAAGCCCGCAATCTGGTGATTGCCGGTGTCACGCTGGTCTTCGGTATTGGCGGCATGGCCCTGGGTCACGTGGAAGGCATCGCCCTGTGCGCGGTGGTGGCCATCGGGTTGAACCTGATCTTGCCCGGCAGCCAGGCTGCGTGGGGCGATTCGACCATTCCCAACGGCGATTCCCCGGCGGCAGAATAGGTCGGGCCTTGAGCAGGCGCTCCTCTTAGCGGAGCGCCTGTTGTCAGGGCTCGTCCCTGACAACAACAAGGATCGCCCATGACCCGCCCGATCGACAGCACCGGCATCAGCTTTACCGCCCTCTACACCGGCGCCGTCTGGCAGCACAATGGCCTGTCGGAAGACGGCCTCACACCCCCCGCCGGTCACGTCCTGTACAACCTGATGACGCCTTTTGAGGGGCTCAGTCGCCTGGTTACCGGCGGCAATATCCGCACTTTTCTTCTGCAACGCCACCTGATCATCGACCAGCTGATTCACGAAGCCGTCGAACAGCGCGGCATCAGCCAGATACTGGAAATCGCGTGCGGCCTGTCGCCCCGCGGCATCCGCCTGCGCCAGCGCTTCCCTCACCTGCAGATGCTGGAAACCGACCTGCCGGCCATGGCTACTCGCAAGGCAGCGTATCTCGCCACCCACGGTTATCTGGGGGACCATCATCAGGTTCGGCCCATCGATATTTTTGCCGATGGCGGCCCGCTGGCGCTGGAACGGGTGATTGAGGATCAGTTCGACGCCGCTCGCCCGCTGCTGGTCGTGACCGAAGGCCTGACCAGCTACTTTTCCCTTGACGACATCAGCCAGTTCTGGCGCCGGCTCGCGCGCTGTCTGGCGGCAAGACCGGGCTCGGCCTACCTGACGGAAACCTATCTCAAGCCCGAAGGGAAAATTCTAGGCCGTGGTTTGGACATGCTGCGCGGCGCGCTGGGCCAGATGACCCGGGCCCAGGTGAGTTTTCATTTTCGGGATGGCGAGTCCGGGGCCCGGCATTTGGCGGGACTGGGGTTTGATGATGTTCGGGCGATTGATCCGGAAGACTTCTACGGGCGGTTGCCGATTCCCGAGAGCCGGGGAACGCCGCTGGTACGGATACTGGATGCTCGGAGTTAGCTCCGGGACACGGTCGCCTGGCGGCGCCTCCTCAAGTATGTTGGGCTGACAAAGGAAACCCAACAATGTCACGCCTAAACATGGAATGTTGGGCTTCCTTCGTCAGCCCAACCTACGCCACCATGATTACGCGGGGTACTCAAGAGGCTCGAGAGGGCTTGCCCGAAGACGTAATCGAAACCAATGGATGCCATCGCTGGAGAAAAGGACACGGATGTCCTTAGCCGCAATAGCGGGCCAGGGATGGCCCTCTAGGGCGGCGGAAGCGATGGCATCCATTGGTTTCAGCCCCCAAGATCTGCTGAAGTCCCCCAACTCAGCTATCCCGCCGCAAATCACCGGGAATCGGGAAGTCCGGCATACCCGGTCGCTGTCCTTGCCCACGACGATAACGCCGCAACTGGTACAGGTAGGCCAATACCTGGGCAATCGCCACATACAGCCCCTGGGGAATCTCGCCGCCCACGTCGGTGTTGTGATAGACCGCCCGGGTCAGCGGCGGCGTGCGCAAGACATCCACCTTGTGCTCCCGGGCGATTTCCATGATCTTGAAGGCCACCTGATCGGCGCCCTTGGCCACGACGACCGGCGCCGCCATTTTCTTCTGGTCGTACTTGAGCGCTACCGCATAATGGGTCGGGTTGGTAATGACCACGTCGGCCGTCGGCACATCCTGCATCATCCGACGCTGGGCCATCTCCCGCTGGAGCTGACGGACCTTGCTCTTGACCTCCGGCTTGCCCTCGGTGTCCTTGAACTCGTCCTTGACCTCCTGCTTGGTCATGCGCAGCTTTTTCTGGTGGTCGTAGATCTGGAACGGCACATCGATGGCCGCAATGATGATGGTGGCGCAGGACAGCAGGAAAAAGCTCCAGCCCAACGTCCACAACACATGCTCCATGGCCGGAATCGGTGCTTCCTCGGCGATTGCCAATAAGTCGTCGGTGCGCTGGTCGAGGATCACCAACGCGATGACCATCACCAGCGCCACTTTCGCCACCGCCTTGACCAACTCGATCAGCGCCCGTAGCGAGAACATCCGCTTGAGCCCCTTGAGGGGATCCATACGACTGAGCTTGGGGGCAATGGCCTTGCCACTGAACAGAATACCGCCGATACCTATCGGCCCGAAGATGGACGCCACCAGCAGCAACAGCAGAATGGGCGACAACGCGACGGCGGCATCCTGGGCGGCGGCTCCCAGCATGGTGGTCATATAGTTCGTGTCAAACGCCACCATACGCTCGAAGGAAAAGCTGTAGCGCATGATGCGCTCGAGGGATGCCCCCAATGTGGAACCGAACATCAGCAGGCCACTGGCGCCCGCCAACAGGACGGCCATGGTCGCCAGCTCACGGGAGCGGGCGGTCTGCCCCTCTTCGCGGGCCTTTTCAAGCCTTCGAGGGGTGGCCTCTTCGGTTTTTTCCTGACTGTTGTCGTCTTCTTCAGCCATTGTCGTCAACCCGCCGGATCAGGGGACCTGCTCTATGGAGCGCATGAAATCAAAGGTTTGCCGGGTGTACTCGTCAAAGTGTGGCAGAAAATTGGCGTGCAGCACCCAGATGGCAAACAATCCAAAAATCAGGCCAATCGGGAAGCCGAGGGAGAAGATATTCATCTGGGGCGCAGCCCGGGTCATCACCCCGAACGAGATGTTGACGATCAGCACCGCCGTCACCGCCGGCAGTGCCAGCAGCATGGCGGAAACAAACATCCAGGTGATCCGGTGCGCCAGATCCCAATAGGCGTCGGGCCCCAGTCCGCTGAGTCCGATGGGAATGGTCCGGAAACTTTCCAGGAAGACCTCAAACGCCACGAGATGGCCGTTCATAGCCAGAAACAGCAGCGTGACGGTAATGGTGTAGATCTGCGACAGCACGGGGACCGTCACGCCGTTAGCCGGATCCACCATTGAAGCGAAGCCCAGGCCCATCTGCATCGCAATCATCTGGCCGGCAATCACAAACAGCTGAAACAGCGCGGTGAGCACAAAGCCCAGGCCGGCGCCAATCAACACCTGCTGAATGGTAATGACCACCGCATTGGCGTTCAGCGCATCCACTTTTGGCACATCGCCGATCATCGGGACCACCAGGATCGTCATCAGCAGCGCCAGCCCCAGACGAATCCGGGCCGGCACCAGGCCGGCGCCGACAAACGGGATCGTCATCATGAAGCTGGCAATGCGAAACAGCGGCCAGACGTGTTGCCCGACCCACTGTCCCACGCCGTCGGCGGCGATCTCCAGTGCCATCGTCAACCGATCAGGTAGGGAATATTGGTGATCAGTCGTTCAGCGTGATCCATGAGCTGATGCAGCATCCAGGGACCGAACACGATGATCGAGAGCAAGGTGACCAGCAGGCGCGGCAGGAAGCTCAGGGTCTGCTCGTTGATCTGCGTCGCCGCCTGGAACGTGCTGACGATCAGACCGACAACCAGCCCCGGCCCGATGATGATGGCCGACAGCAGGACAATCAGCCAGAGCGCCTGGCGCATGATGTCGATAACGGTTTCCGGGGTCATGACTGACCTCCCCTACAGTCCGTAGCTGGCTGCCAGCGTTCCCATGATCAGGGACCAGCCGTCAACGAGCACAAAGAGCATGATCTTGAAAGGCAGCGAGATGATGATCGGTGACAGCATCATCATCCCCATCGCCATCAGCACGCTGGCCACCACCATATCGATGACCAGGAAGGGTATGAACAGGATGAATCCGATCTGGAAGGCGGTCTTCAGTTCGCTGGTCACGAAGGCCGGCATCAACACCCAGAACGACACATCGTCGGGGCTGGCCGCCTTTTCGCCGGAAATCCGCATGAACAGCCCCAGGTCGTCCTCCCGGGTCTGGGCCAGCATGAATTTGCGGAACGGTTGAGAAGCCGCCTCGACGGCTTCCAGGGGCGCCATCTGTTCGGCAAGATAAGGCTGCAGCGCCGTCTCGTTCACCTGCTCGAACACCGGCCGCATGATAAAGATGGTCAGGAACAGGGCCAGACCCAGCAGGATCTGGTTGGACGGCGTGGACTGCAACCCCAGCGCCTGACGCAGGATGGAGAAAACGATGATGATGCGGGTGAACGACGTCATCATCATCAGCATTGCCGGCAGGAACGTGAGCGCCGTCATCAGCGCCAGGACCTGAAGGGTGACCGAATACTCCTGGGTATTGCCGTCCGGACCCGGGGTTACGGTGATCGCCGGAATGCCGGGAATATCGGCCGCCTGGGCCGGGAGAGCGAACAGGAACAGGGGCAGGCACGTCAGGCACAGTTTGAGGCTTCGGGCCAACAGGGTCACGCATCACCTCCCTGGTCATTGCGGGAGGCCGAGCGATCACCCCAGCTGCGCCCGAGCATGGTCTGCAGTCGCTTGGCAAACTCACTGTCGCCGCCCACGCTGCCACTGACCACTGGCTCGTCAAAGACATGCAGCGTCCGGATCGCGGTGGCGGTAATGCCCACCAGGATCTGGGTGCCGCCCACCTCAATCAGGGCAATGCGCTCGCGGGCGCCCACCGGCATGACGCTGACCACTTTGATCGCCTGGTTGTTCATGCCGGACAGGCCGTTCATCCGCTTGACCAGCCAGGCACAGCCAAAAATCAGGGCAATGACGACAATCAGGCCAAGCCCCAGGCTCATCAGTGATGTGAGGTTATCAGCGCCGCGAGTGACCGCACCAGCGCCATTTTTTTCTTCGGCCAGCAACGGGGCGCTGAGCAGCAGAAGCCATCCGCAGAACAGGATGCGATACAAGGGAACACCTCCACCCACCCGTCAGGCCCGGGCCATCGGCCGGGCCGGGGGTCAGGCTTTCTTATTTTGACAGTCGCTTGATGCGCTCGCCCGGACTGATGACGTCCGTCAGGCGAATACCGAATTTCTCGTTCACCATGACCACCTCACCATGGGCGATCAGGGTGCCGTTGACCAACACGTCCAGCGGTTCGCCCGCCAACCGGTCCAGCTCGATCACCGACCCCTGGTTGAGCTGCAGCAGGTTACGAATGGGGATCTGGGTGTTCCCCACCTCCATGGAGATGGTCACCGGAATATCCAGGATGACATCCAGATCCGGAGCCGGACCCGTGCCGGTTTCCGAGATCGCACTTTCCTGGCCGAACTCTTCCATCGGTGCGGCTTTCACATCCTCTTCACTGGCACCGGCCTCCGCCATGGCGGCCGCCCATTCGTCATCGCGTTCACCGCCGTCTTCGGCAGCGGTTTCGCCGTCAGCCGCATCATCGCCGGATTCGGACATGGCGGCTTCCCACTCGGCAGCGAGCTTTTCGTCTTCGCTCATCTCCTGCCCCTCTTTCTTTTTGTCGTCTTCAGCCATGCCTGTTCACCTTCAGTTGCTTCTTCACTTTGGGCCGATTCATGCGACGGGTGACCCGCAGCGCCAGATTCCCGTCGCGGGTGCCCATTTGGGCCTGATAGATTGGAATGCCGTTAGCCGTTACCGTCAGCTCTTCTTCCAGCTCCACCGGAATCACATCGCCGGCCTTGAGCTTGGCGATTTCCCGCAACGACATCCGGCGTCGGCAGACCGTGGCATTGACCGGAACGTTCACGGCCTTGATGTCTTCCTGAAGGGCATTGACCCAGCGTTCATCGACTTCGTCGATATCACTCTGGACACCCGCGTCCAGCACATCCCGGATCGGTTCGATCATGGAATACGGCAAGGCCATGTGAAGCTCGCCACCGCCGCCGTCCAGCTCGATATGGAACGTGCTGATCACCACCACTTCACTGGGGCTGACGATGTTGGCCATCGCCGGATTGACCTCGGAGCTGAGGTACTCGAAATCCATCTTCAGGACGGCATTCCACGCCTCGCGCATGTCCTTGAAGACCTGATCGAGCATCATCTGCACGATGCGGGTCTCGGTGGGCGTGAACTCGCGGCCCTCGATCTTGGCGTGCCGACCTTCCCCGCCAAAGAAGTTATCCACTAACTTGAAGACCAGCTTGGCGTCGAGAATAAACAACGCGGTGCCGCGCAGCGGGCGCATCTTGACCAGGTTGAGGCTGGTGGGCACGTACAGCGTGTGGATGTATTCGCCGAATTTCATGATCTGCACGCCGCCGGTGGAAACGTCGGCGTTGCGGCGCAGCATGTTGAACAGACTGATGCGGGTGTAACGGGCAAATCGCTCGTTGATCATCTCGAGCGTCGGCATCCGGCCGCGCACGATCCGATCCTGGCTGGCCAGGTCGTAATTCTTGACGCCTGTATCGTCGACGTCGTCATAGGTGTCGACATCGCCGTCATCAACGCCGTGCAGGAGCGCGTCGATCTCGTCTTGTGAGAGTAAGTCCTGCATAGTCCCTATCCGACCTCGAGATTAGTCAATCGGCCACAATCTGTCATAGCTACTGCAACACAAAATTTTCGAAAAGGACATGGTCGATCGGCTCGCCGCCTTCCTCCGCCAGGATGCCGTTGATCGTGTCCAGTGTCTCCTGCAACAGCTTTTCCTTGCCTTCAGGCGTCTGCATGGCCTGGAAATCCTGCCCGCCAAACAGGGTCAGCAACCGGCTTCGGATCAGCGGCATGTTGGCCTGCGCGACGTCCAGCGCCCCCTGGTTGCGGCTTTGCAGCGCCAGGAAGATCTGCATGTAACGCTGGCGCCCGTCCGTGGACAGTGTGACCACAAACGGTTTGGTGATGGCGTAGTAGTGGCTGGGCTGGAATGCTGGCTCGGCCGTCTCGTCGGCGGCCGCTTCATCGGCGGCAGCACCGTCATCGGATTTCAGGAACCAGAGCGTACCGGCCACCGACAACCCCACCGCCAGAATAATGATCAGAACAAGGCCGATGATCAGCTTCAGCTTGCCTTTCCCCCCACCCGCCGGGGCTTGCTCGGTATTTTCCGCCATAAGTCCTACAGTCAGATTATTGTCGTATCACGCTGTCTGGAGAGGTTAGCAGCAAGGAACAGGCCAATCCTGCCGCTCCAGTCAGTTCTTTTGGAAAACAGAAGTTTAGCGCCTGGAGGCGGAGACATAAACCACGAACACGCGTTCGGTGCATTCTGAAGAGGGGCTGGCGAAAGCGGCGTCGCGATGGACGGGAGGGGAAAGCCAGCCTGACCGGACGGTCAGGCGTAAAGATCCACTTCACCACGCCAGCTCAGATCAAGCTGACCGCTGGCAAGCGTGCCGGATTCGTCGGTCGAGAGTTCCTCGCCCTCTCCGGCCAGGCTGCCACTGCCATTGCCACCATTCTCATCCTCCTGCTGCAGTTGCTGCTGGGCGCCCTGGTCCGCCGTGTCAGCGGACACTTCAAAGCGATCCAGGTTCAGTCCGTTCTCCTGCAGCATGTCACGCAGACGGTGGCCGTTCAGTTCCAGCTGGTCACGGACGGCAGCATGGGTGGCATGGACCGTCACCTGGGCCTGGTCGTGGTGCACCTGGACCCGGACTTCCAGCGGCCCCATGTCCGGCGGGGTCACATGGATTTCCGCAGCGGACATGCGCTGACTGGTGAGCCAGGCCAGCTTGCCTGCGATCTTGTCGCCCCACTCGGCGTGCTGAACCGGCAGATCAATGCTGGTGGAATAGCTTTTCAGGGGCGCCATGGTCTCGCGACCGTCCAGCCCCCGTTGCAAGCCGGTGGCGTTATTCGGCACGGAGGTTTGGGCATTGCTGTCCCCCTGCAAGCGGCCCAGTTGGGCGGAAAAGTCCAGGGCCTTGCCATCCGCGGCAACGCTCTTACCCAGCAACGTGCTGACCGCGTCTGACTTGCCGGCACCCAGGCCATCACTGCTCCCCTCCTGAGCGCTGTTGCCCGACGCCCCCTGGGCCAGCGATTTGAGGGAAAGCCCCTGCAGCGGATTCTGTGAAGCGGACGAAGGGGTCGACGGGCCATCGGCGGCGGCCGTCCTGGTCGTTTCCACCTTCACGTTGGTCGGCATGGAGAAAAGCATCGGGGCAGCGGCATCGTCTTTCCGCTTGTCGTCTTTCTGATCCTTGCCGTCCTTGTCATCCTCAGACGCCGTTTTCTCGGTCTTGTTGGCCTGGCCTTCCGCGACCGGCTTGTCATCGTCGGCGGTATCGGCTTCTTTGCCCTTGGCATCCTTGGCGTCATCGGAGCGTCTCTGCTCTTCAGCCTTGTCCGCGCGGGCGGTTTCTTCCTGGCGCTCCTTGGCATCGACCCGCTCAGCCCGTTTTTCCTGCAGGCGCTCGTCTTCCGCCCGGCGCTGGGCCCGTTCCTGCTGCGCTTCTTTCTGTTCCAGGCGCGACTGCTCGCGGTTAGAGACTTCCTCGAACGCTTCTCCGGAACGCTCGGCGTCTCCAGTTGACGGGGATCGGTCCAACATTTTATCGGGTGTGGGCGATGCGGGGTTAAGCACCAGTCCGGACATGGCAACCTCTTGCCGCTAGGCATCAATCAAACAGTGTTGCAGGGACTGGAGCAATTAAAGTGCCAAATTTCACGGAGTGGGTATAAGCCGGCTGAGTGACGCCCACCCAGGGGTGTCGGGCCGCCGGCACGGGGACCGGATCGACCGTCTCCGGCATCACCGCATCAGGGTGTGTTCCAACAGCTCGCGGACGATCGCGAATTCGCTCTGCATATCATCCAGAACATGGCGGGCATCATCGATGCGTTCTTCCTTGCCCGCCAGTTCTGCGTCGGCGCACAAGGCGCCAAGACGCGGCGCACCGATGTTGATACAGCTTCCCTTGAAACTGTGGGCGGATCGGGTGAAGGCGTCGGCGTCACGGTCACTGAGTGCCGATCTCAGTGCATTCAACCGTTCCGACGAGTCGCTCAGGTACGTCCTGATCAGCACGTCGAATTCGCCTTCCATAACCTCCTGAAGTTCCGCAAGCGCGTCATCGTCCAGATGTGGCTTGTCGTTCATGATTGTCTCCTTGTCATCCGGCCGGGCCTGCGGCTTGGCGGGCGGATCACTTTGTCCAGCTTGGATCAGCGGGCATCCCTCAACGATGCCCCGGACGTGCCTCCTCGGGAACGCGCCGCCAACGGAGGTCGGCTACAGTGCCTGCTCCGTCATCCCGGTTCAACCCGTGTGTTGTTCCGATTCGTCGGGATCGAACGTCCAGCGATAGACCGCCTCGACTTCATTGCCCGTGCCATGGTGCGTCAGCGAGTCACACAGCTGTCGCAGCAACGCCAGCCCGCGGCCGGCGTACCCGGCCTCAGGGACGGTCCTTTGTGTCTGCTCAGTATAGTTGAAGCCCACGCCACTATCCCGGCACACCACCCGCAACTCACCGCCTTTCCGGCCGGTCTTGTGTTCGAGCCGGAACAGCACCGCATGGTTCCCCACCGTTCGCAGGCGGCGTTCCCGCTCGGCGTAATACTGGCCGAACCCTTCCGGCGAATTCTTCCATACGGACGGCAGCCCCAGCACCCCATGTTCCAGGGCATTGGTATAGAGCTCTGCCAGCACCGTGTACACCTCGCCGCCCCGCCGGCGCAGACCGGGCACCTCCATACAGATGTGCAGCAACAGCGGCAGCGGATTGAACTGGGCCAGCGTTTCGCCGGTCACCTCATACTCGCAGGACCAGGTGGCCGGCCCGCTCAGGGCCGACTGGGTGACCCGCAACGGCAGTTCTTCAACGTCAGCAGGCGGAACCACATCGACGGTCAGCAGCGTCAGATCATCACTGTATTCCTCGGCGCCGGTGAACCGGGCCACAGCCCGCAATACCGCATCCAGCACCGACTGATCGTCGGGCGTGCCGGCTACTGCCGCTTCCAGCCGGGTTTCCCCGAACATCTCGCCCTCGGCGTTCATGGCTTCGGGAACACCATCGGTGGCAAACAGGACCGTGTCCCCTTCCTCGACCTTGTAACGGGCCACATCCACGCTGAAGCGCTCCGCCGCGACAACACCCAATGGCAGGTGAGCGGAGGTCAGTCGCTCAACGGTCTCACCCCGGCGCAGCAGGAAGCCACAGGGCAGGCCGCCATTCCAGATGCTGAGATTGCCCAGATGGAAGTCGAGTTCGATAAAGGCGGCGCAACAGAACATGTCCTTGGGCATGATGCGCCACAGCTTCTGGTTGATCTCGCGCAGAATATCGCCACTGAGAAAGCCCTTGCTGGTCATGCCGTAGAAAATCTCGGCCACTGGCATGGCCCCGATGGCCGCCGGCAGGCCGTGGCCAGTGAAATCCCCGATCAGGATATTCATACCTCCCGAGGGACGCGGGCAGGCATACAGGATGTCGCCGTTAAACACCGACATGGGTGAGGCATGGTAGCGGATATTCGGCGCATCCAGGCAGCCGGTGTGGGCGACATTGTCGAACACCCGTTTGGCGATATTCTGCTCGTTGACCAGTCGCTGGTTGTGGGCACGAATCACGTCCCGCTGCTGGCTCAGGGTCCGGTGCATCACCCGCATGCGATTAAAGGCGTTGATCTTGGCTTCGATGATGATGCGGTTGTACGGTTTGGAGAGAAAGTCGTCGCCACCGGCCTCCAGACAGCGGGCCAGGGCATCGGCATCGGACAGGGACGTCAGGAAAATGACAGGCACCAACGATTCGCCCGCCAGCGCCTTGATATGGCGTGCCGCATCCATTCCATCCATGCGCGGCATCATCACATCCAGCAACACGATCTGGGGCTGGAAACGCCGAAAGCCTTCCACCGCTTCGATACCGTCAGCCGCCGTCATGACGTCATGACCCTGACGCCGAACCATGGTACTGAGAATCAGGCGGTCGCTTTCGCTGTCATCGGCAATCAGGATGCGCAGCGCCTGCGCGTCCGTTTGCACCTCGTCCAACGTAACGCCTCTTCCCGTCTACTTGATGGAGAACAGCTGCTCGAAGTTGGAAATGCTGAGAATCCGTCTTACGTCGCTGTTGCAGTTTTCGATGCGGACCCGACCGGCATCACCGCCGGCGTAATCCCGCAATAACAGGAGCATGCCCAGCGCGGAGCTGTCCAGGTAGGTCGTTTCGGACATGTCGATGACGTAATCGCTGACGTCCTGGTCATCGTGCTCGTAGGCATCGCGGAAACTTTGATGGGAACTGAAGTCGAAGCGTCCATCGATACTGATAATCAGCGTGCGACCGTCTTCGCTTCGCCGCGTGTGAATGGCCATGCGGTGTCCTCCGTCAATGCTTGAGCCAGCGGGTCTGAATCGGGCGCGGCACCTTTGAATGGCGTCTGCTGCCCTGCCCCGGGTATGTCCTTTACGCCGAGTATCCGGGATGTCTCCGAACTCATTTTTGATTATTCCACGGGATTGAGGATAGACAAAACTCGGCGAAATGCATGCGTAAATTTAAAGTGGATTCCCCGACGGATCACGTCAAACGGCGTCGGGCGTGCATTCGGTTGGCGGCTTCATCGGCCTGTTTCTGGTCACGCAGGTCCTGCTGGCGCTGTTCCTGGGCCCGGCAGGCTTCAATGTGACGTGCCATCCCCTTGCGACGTTCATAAGCCTCGCGCCAGACATCCCGTGCCTTTTCAAACGCTTCAACCGCTTTGCGGACCTGTTGTTCCTGGGACACGATGGCCTGATCGAGCTGGGCAATGAAGGCCTGCCAGCCCTGCAGCTTGGTCACCGACACCACCCCTTGCTGACCGCGGCGCATCTGGTCCCGGTAGTCGGCCTGATAGCGGCGCAGCTCATCCAGCTGGTGCTGTTGTTGTTGCATGTGCTGGCGCGCCCGGTTCAGCCCATCCAGCGCCTGGTCCTCGCGGCGCTGCTCCAGCGACAGGACCACTTCTAGCCGTTCGGACCGCGGTTTCATACGTTACCCTGCTGCGGCGGTTCCGGCGCCCGGTTCTTACGATTGGGCAGCACCTCCTGCAACCGGTCAACGCTGGCCTGGTAGGGCGCGCTCTCTTTCAGCCCCTGGCGCAGGAAGGCACGCATGTCGTCGATGCGTTCGATGGCGTAATCGGTCTCCGGATCGGACCCTCTGACGTAGGCGCCGACGCTGATCAGATCCCGCGCCTGCTGGTACCGGGCGAATACCTGCTTGAATTCCTGGGCCTTGCGGAAATGCTCGTTGGCTGTCACCTGGGGCATGACCCGGCTGACCGAGGCTTCCACATCAATGGCCGGATAATGCCCCTCTTCCGCCAGCGAGCGGGACAGCACAATGTGGCCGTCCAGGATCGCCCGGGCCGCGTCGGCTATCGGATCCTGCTGGTCATCGCCTTCGGTCAGGACCGTGTAGAACGCGGTAATCGACCCGCCACCGGGCTTGCCGTTACCCGTACGTTCCACCAATTGGGGCAGTTTGGCAAAGACCGACGGCGGATAACCCTTGGTCGCTGGTGGCTCGCCGACTGCCAGCGCAATCTCCCGCTGGGCCTGGGCGTAACGGGTCAGCGAGTCCATCAACAGCAGGACGCGTTTGCCCCGGTCACGGAAATACTCGGCGATGCGCGTGGTGAGCATGGCGGCGCGCAAGCGCATCAGCGGCGAATCGTCCGCCGGTGAGGCCACGACCACGGAACGGGCCAGCCCCTCATCGCCGAGGATGTCTTCGATGAATTCCTTCACCTCTCGGCCCCGTTCGCCGATCAGGCCGACGACGGTGATGTCCGCGTCGGTGAACCGGGTCATCATGCCCAACAGCATACTCTTGCCCACACCACTACCGGCGAACAGCCCCAGGCGCTGGCCCTGGCCGACCGTCAGCAGTGAATTGATGGCTCGAATCCCGACGTCCAGGCTCTGACGGACCGGCGCACGGTGCAGGGGGTTGATGATTTCACCGGCCAGGCCCACCTGGGCTTCGGCCCGCAGGGGACCGCCACCGTCCAGCGGCACGCCGGAGCCATTGATCACCCGACCCAGTAGCTCAGGTCCCACCGGCACCCGGCTCGCCGAAGACAGCGGCACAACGCGAGCGCCGGGCCGCAGCCCCTCGATGGCGGTCAACGGCATCAGGTAGACGCGGTCATCCTCGAAACCGACCACTTCCGCCTCAACACTGCCAATACCCTGCCCCTGGATCACGCAGCGATCGCCCACCACCATCGGGCAGCCGACGCACTCCAGCGTCAGCCCGACCATACGGGTCAGGCGCCCGGACAGCTCCGGTTCGATCTGTGGTGGCAAGTAATCCTGGAGTCGGTTGAGGCGGTCAGCCAGAGTGCTCGTCACGGTCATCCTCCCCGCGGTCGGTCTCGGTGTCCGTGTCGGTCGGGCCGGACGCTGTCTGGTCGTCGGCGTTGCCGGTTTCCAGCACGTCGCGATGGAAATCCGTCAGGTCGCCCATCATGGCATCCAGCTCGACGCTGTCGCCGGGCTCGTCACTGTCCAGTTGCTGATCCAGCATGCGCTGGACGGCTTTCTGGAAGCGTTTCTCCACCGTGAAATCCACCAGGCTGTGGCGGGTTTCCACCTTACAGCCGCCGGCCAGGATGGTCTCGTCTTCGACGACACTGGCTTCGGCTTCCAGACGACCAGCCACATCCCGGACCCATTCCAGGTCCGACGGATTGACGCGGATGCGTACGTTATCCTGGGTGGACGGCAGGCTGGCCACGGCTTCACGGACCACGGTGCGGATCTGGGACGAATCGGTTTGCAACTCCCGATAGACCACCGCACGGGCCAGAACGGTGCTCAGATTGAACAGGGCCGTTTCCAGCTCGTCCTCATGGCGATGGATGGGATCCACCAGATCGGCCATGATGGCTTCGAGCTGCTTCAGCCGGGCCTCGACCTCTTCACGGGTCTGCTGCAGCGCTTCTTCCCGGCCCTGGGTACGGCCCTCTTCCAGCCCCTGCTGGAACCCTTCCTGGTGGCCGGCTTCCCGACCGCGGGTCAGACCTTCCTCGTGGCCGGCTTCCTGCCCCTCCTTCTGACCGTCTTCCCAGGCTTCCTTGCGAATGGCTTCCAGGTCGGCAGCCGTCAGCGGTTTGACGTTGCGATCTTCCTCCCGGGAATGCGCCACCATGTTGCCTTTTTCATCAAGCAGCGGGAGCTCCCAACGCTCGTAGGCAGTCAGCTCTTCGGAAGGAATTCGATCACGATGGCCCTTGTGTTTCATTACATCATTTCTTCGCCGGAACCGCCGAGGGTGATTTCACCCGCTTCAGCCATTCGGCGGGCAATGGTGATAATGTCTTTCTGCGCCGCTTCCACCTCGCTGACGCGGACCGGCCCCTTGGCCTCCAGGTCATCCGCCAGCAGCTCGGACGCGCGTTTGGACATGTTCTTGAAGATCTTGTCCTTGACCTCGTCATCGGCACCCTTGAGTGCCACGACCAGGACTTCGGAAGAGACTTCGCGCAGCAGGGCCTGAATGCCCCGGTCATCGATATCCTTGAGGTTGTCAAAGACGAACATGAGGTCTTCGATGGTCGACGCCAGATCCGGATCCATATCCTTGATGGAATCCATCAGGTTGCCTTCGACGCTGCGGTCCATGAAGTTCATGATATCAGCCGCCCGCTTGACCCCGCCAATCCGGCTGGTTTGGGTGGTGGAGCCGCCGGAGAACTGTTTCTCGAGGATGTCGTTGAGTTCCTGCAGGGCCTGGGGCTGGACGCTTTCCAGCGAGGCCACCCGCATCAGGACATCCAGCCGGACCTTGTCGTCCAGCGTGGCGAGGATTTCGGCGGCCTGGTCCGGGTCCAGGTAGGACACGACGATGGCCTGGATCTGCGGGTGCTCGTAGCGAATGATATCCGCCACCGCCCGCGGCTCCATCCATTTCAGCGTGTCCAGGCCAGTGGTGTTGCCGCCGATCAGGATCCGGTCAATCAGACTGGAGGCTTTGTCGTCACCCAGCGCCTGGGTCAGCATCGCCCGAATATAGTCGTCGTTGCCCACGCCCAGACCGGTTTGCCCACCCACGGCGTCGACGAACTGGTCCAGCACGTACTTGACCTCTTCTCGGCTGACGTCCTTCATCTGGGCCATGGCGACCCCCACGCGCTGGACCTCCTTGGGCCCCATATGCTTGAGGATCTGCGCAGCATCCGCTTCACCCAGGCTCATCAGCAGAATAGCCGCCTGCTCCACCCGGGGAATCTTGCGCATCGGCTTGGTCGGTTCTTTGGCCGGCTGGTTTTGCGCTGCGTTGTCGTCAGTCATCCACGTTTACCCACTGGCGCATGACCTGGGCGACCCGGGCCGGGTCTTCCGAAATCACGCCTTTCAATGCGTTCAGTTGCTTATCATAGCTATCTGTCGCACCCGGCAAAAGGAGGTCGTCGCTGCGATCCATGGCGCTGCGCAGGGCGTCGTCACCTTCGATGCCCTGCAGGCTGTCGTAATCGTCCGAACCCAGTGACCGGTCGCGCTCGCTGCGACCGGCGCCGGACAGGCTCTTCAGGGTCGGGCGCAGCAGACCAAGGACCAGGATCAGGATCACCAGACCCGCCAGCACCTGCTTCATCAGATCCCAGAACCAGGGCTGCTCCCAGAAGCCCGGTTTTTCAAAGGCCACCTGCTGCTCCGGCGCAAACGCCGTATTCATGACGGTCACACTGTCGCCACGGGCTGCCGAGTAACCTACCGCATCCCGCACCAGCAGGGTCAGGCGCTGCAACTCCTGCTCCGACCAGGGCTGGTAGCTGACTTCGCCGGTGTCGGGATTGACCACCCGCTTGTCGTCCACGGCCACGGCCACGGTCAGACGCTGGACCGTGCCCTGCTCCTGACGAATGTAGCTGACGGAACGGTCCATCTCATAGTTCTTGGTCGACTCGGTGCGGACGTTAACCGGCGTACTTTGCTGCTGGTTCTGTTGCCCCTGCTGACCCTGACCGTTCTGCTGATTCTGCTGGGCCTGGTTGTTGTTGGCCACTTCCGGTGCCGTCGCATTGCCTGGCGGCTGATTGCTGAGCGCACCCGGAATCCCGCCTTGAGCCCCCGCAGTCCGCTGCTCGCTCATCTTCCGCTCGGACCGGATGGCCCGCTGTTCGGGGTTGTAGAGTTCCTGGGCTTTCTCCACGTTGGAGAAATCCAGATCCGCCGAGACTTCGGCGCGGAAGCGGTCGTCACCGACCACCGGCGCCAGAATACTGGCGACCCGCTTGTTGAGCTTGTCCTCGATGCGGGACGCGTATTCATACTGGTCCTGCATCTGCTTGGCGTCGCTGTCCTCGTCATCATTGGTCAGCAGGTTGCCGTTCTGATCCACAACGGTGACGTGCTCCCGCTTCATTTCCGGCACGCTGCCGGCCACGAGATTGACGACGGCGGAAATTTGTTCGTCCGACAGGCGCCGACCGGAGTAGACCTCCAGGAAGACAGACGCCGACGGTTCGCGGGCATCCCGGACAAAGACGGAACGCTTGGGAATCGCCAGGTGGACACGCGCCCCGTGGACGTTGCTCATACTGGAAATGGTACGCGCCAGCTCCCCTTCCAGGCCGCGGCGGTAGCTGATGTTCTCCATGAACTGGGACGTGCCCAGCCCCTGCTCCTTGTCGAGCAGTTCATAACCAACGGTTTTCTCGTCGGTGACGCCAGCGGCGGCCAGCTTGAGGCGGGCGTTATAGACGTCATCCGAGGCAACCAGGAGCGCACCGGTACGGGGCTCCATGTGATAGTCGATACCGGACTGATCCAAGATATTGGTGACTTCCTGGGTGTTGTAACTGGACAGATCCCCCAATACCGGTTGGTAGTTGGGTTCCTGGGCCCAGAGTACCACCGCGACGCCCAGCGCGACGCTGGCTGCCAGCCCCACCATCAGGCCAATCTGGCGCAGCAGGGTCAGGCGATTGAAGCCGAACAGGAGATCGCTCTGGCTTTCATTGCCGGCGTCGGTCGTTGCCGGTGTATTGGATGTTGTTGCTTCGGCGGCTGCACTGGCCATGGTTCTGCTCCGCTATCAGACCGGCATGTTCATGATGTCTTCATAGGCCTGCACCACACGGTTGCGGACCTGAGTCAGGGCTTCGAAAGAGACCGAGGCTTTCTGCGAGGCAATCATAACCCGGGCAATATCCACATTGGGATCGCCTTGCTCGTAGGCCGTGGCCAGTTGCGTGGAGTTGGACTGCAGCTCGTTCACGCCATCGACGGCCTGCTTGAGCATGTCACCAAACCCCGGGGCTTCCTGGGTTTCGCTGGGACCATTGGGCTTGCGGACGCTGTCGAGGGAACCCTTGAGCTGGTTCTCCTGCTCGACCCGCTGATTCTGCATCATCTGCGAGCGCAGAGAACGAATCTCGGAAAGGACGTTGTTGATGTCGGCCCGTTGAACCATGGTGCTCTCTCCTCGCCGGTTGCGCCTGACAGCAAACCGGCTCGCGTTGATCAGTCATTGCTGGAGGATTTAAAGCAAAGCTCGGGCCAAACCATAAATAACGTTAATTTTCATAAAGATAAGTAGAGTTTTCGATATTGTTACCGGAACCTTGCCAAATAATTGACTGGCGCCAGGCAGCAGCGCCGAAGGACCGACGGGCCGGTAACAAAAAAGTGGCACCCGAAGGTGCCAGACGAAGGAGTTAACGCAGGAGTCAATCAGGGGTTCACAATGCGGATCAGGCGGTGGCCAGCTCCGCGTCGAGGTCGATACCGAAATCACGCATTTGGGCCAGTTTGTAGCGCAGCGTGCGTGGACTGATGCCCAACTGCTCGGCGGCGCGATTCCGGCGGCCGCGCTCACGCTTGAGGGCATCGATGATGATGCGGAATTCACGTTGTTTGAGGTCCTGCCCCAATGAACCGGACTCGGCCTCTTCTTCGGTCATTTCCGTCTGGAGCGACTCACTGACCGGCAGCGTCGGTTCTTCAACCACCGGTTGCGGCGGGGTTGGCACGGTGCGGGGACTCAGTCCGGTAATGCCCATGTCCAGACACAGATCGTCGGCGACGATGTCCTGACCCTGGAGCAGCACCAACGCCCGCTGGATGGCATTGTCCAGCTCACGAACGTTGCCCGGCCAGCTGTGATGGCGCAGGGCCTGCTCGGCATCGCGGCTGAAGCTGATGCCGGTCAGTTTCATCTTGCGACTGTGGGACTTCAGCAGGTGGCGCGCCAGGGGCATAATGTCCCGCGGGCGCTCGCGCAGCGGCTGCCACTGCATCGGGAAGACGCTCAGGCGGTAGTAGAGGTCTTCCCGGAATTTGCCTTCGCGGACATAATCCGCCAGGTCACGGTTGGTGGTGGCCAGCACGCGCACATCCAGCCGGATCGGCTTGCGACCGCCGACGCGCTCCACCTCTCTTTCCTGCAGGACCCTCAGCAGCTTGGCCTGCAAGCCCATGTCCATTTCGGATATCTCGTCCAGCAGCAACGTGCCGCCGTTGGCCTGCTCGAATTTGCCCGGCGATGAGGCGTGGGCGCCTGTAAAGGCCCCTTTCTCGTGACCAAACAGGATCGCTTCCAGCATGTTTTCGGGAATCGCCGCGCAGTTGATCGCCACGAACGGCTGATCCGCCCGCGAGGAATACTGATGGATATAGCGAGCCAGCACTTCCTTACCCGTCCCGCTCTCGCCGGAGATCATCACCGTCGAATCACTGGCGGCTACCTTGCGGGCCAGTTGGAACATACGCTGGCTGACCGGATCTTCCGCTACCGGCTCGTCCTTGCGGCGGGAGCCATCGCCGCCCACAACGCGACCAACCGCCTCTACCAGCACCTGCGGCTCGAACGGCTTGACCAGGTAATCGATGGCGCCGGCCTGCATCGCGGCCACCGCGTCGCTGATCTGGCCGTAGGCGGTAATCAGCATCATCGGCAGCCCCGGATGCAGTCGCTGGACGTCCGACAGCAGGTCATGACCGGACTTACCGGGCATGTTGACGTCGCTCACCACAATATCGACGGGGCCGTCCGCCAGCCGCTGCAGCGCCTGCTCGGCGGAGTCGGCTTCACGTACCTTGAATTTCGCCAGCTCCAGGGTCGTCACCAACGCCTCGCGCAGGTCACGATCATCCTCGACGATCAGAACGGTTGATTTGGCCATGATTGCCTCCGCCTTGTCCTTACTCTTGTACTCAGTTTCTTGAGTTCAGTGTTAAACCGCGTCCTGGGCCAGAGGCAGGCGTAGAATCGCTTGCGCACCTGAGCCCTCGGACGTCAGATCAAATTCGCCCTTGTGCGCTTTCACCACGGCCTGGACCACGGCCAGACCCAGCCCGGTGCCCTGGGATTTGGTGGTGTAAAACGCTTCGAGCAGTTGCTCACGCTCTTCCGGCGCAAAGCCCGGCCCGTTGTCAGCCACAATGATTTCCGCCTGGCCTTCGTTCACGCTGACCCGCACCGTCACATGATTGGCGCCAGCTTCGAGGCTGTTGTTCACCAGGTTCAGACAGGCGCCGATCAGGGCGTCGCGATTGCAGTGGATCGACGCGGTGGACGGTGTCAGCGCCCACTCCAGCGTCGTTTCCGGACGCAGCGCCAGAGCATCGGCCGCGCTCTGCAGGGCCTCGCCCAGGGACGCCAGCGACAGCTGTTCTGCCAGGCGTGTCTCGCCACGGGCAAAGATGAGCATGTCGCGGACCTGTTGTTCCAGGTGAGTCAGTCGGGACATCAGTCGATCGGCACAACGCTGACGCAGCTCCGGCTCCAGGTCCGGCTGGGACAGATGCCCGCCATACAGAATGGCGGCGGACAGCGGTGTACGGATCTGGTGGGCCAGCGACGCCACCATCCGGCCCATGGCCGACAGGCGCTGGGCGTGGGACAGCTGGGCCTGGAGGCGACGGGTTTCTGTCAGGTCGTTCAGCAGGATCAACTGGCCCGGCTCGTTTTCCATGGAGCGGATTTCAATGCTGACCCGCCGGCCATCCCGCAAAGAGACTTCATGACCGTCGTCCCGACGCGGTGCGAAACAGCGCCGGATCACCTCCAGCCAGGCCTCCCCTTCCAGCGGCTCGCCGAGCAGCGACACCGCCGCCGGGTTGCACTGGCTGACGACGCCCTTGCTGTCGAGAACCACCACGCCCGCCGGCATGACGGAGAGCAGTGTGGACAGTCGGTCGGCCAGGCGCTCCTTCTCTTCCAGCTCCTGCTGGCGCTGTCGGGTCTCAGCGGTCAGTTCACCAGACAGCTGGTTCACCCGGGACTCCAACGTGCGGTAGGAATCGGTAATCTGCCGGGACATGCGGTTGAACAGGTCCAGGGCGGAATCCACCGCAGCATCGTCGGTGGCTTCCGGAAACAGCGCCGTCACCTTCTGATTGGCGTCGGCGGCGGCGTTGGACCCACCGGCCGTCGCGGATGACTTGGCGGAAAACTGCAGCTGGCTCATGCCTGACCTCCCGGCTGCGGGCTCACGACGAAAGGTCGCGACGCCCGCAATATAATTAGCGTTGCAGGTCGTCAAGCGATTGCTGTGCCAGTTTTTATTTTTTCTTACTTTTCAGTAAGTTTCCGGAAAACAGAAAGCGGAGATGCCAGATATTTGTCGGAATATGAAGGCGTTAGACAAGGCGGGAACGGGATTTTGACAGTGGAAGGAATCAGGCATTCGGGCCGGCCACGAACAGCCGGCCCGGGACATTCAGGCGTTTTCGGAAGTCTCTTCGCGCAGGCCGTATTTGCGGACTTTTTCCACCAGCGTGGTCCGGCGAATGCGCAGTTTTTCCGCCGCACGAGCCACGACGCCGCCGGCTTCATCCAACGCCTGTTGGATCAGCTGCTTCTCGAGATTGCCCAGGTAATCTTTCAGGTCGATGCCGTTGACGGGCAGTAGCGCCGGCGCATCCAGCCCCACCAGGCCCGGCACGGCGCCCGGCATGCCCTGATCTTCCATCGGCCGATTCTCATCGAAATCGTCCACATAGCGGAACTTCTTGGGCAGCTCCTGGACACCGATCACGCCGTAGGGGTGCATGATGGCGAGGCGCTCCACCAAGTTGGCCAGTTCGCGCACATTGCCCGGCCAGTCATGGCGGCACAGGCTCATGATGGCAGCGGAATTCAGTCGCAGTGAGCCGCGCTTTTCCTTCTCCATACGGGCGATCAGCTCGTTCACCAGCAGCGGAATGTCCTCGACACGCTCGCGCAAGGCCGGCATCTCGATGGGAAAGACATTGAGGCGGTAGTAGAGGTCTTCCCGGAAGTCGCCGCCCTCGATCATGTCTTCGAGGTTCTTGTGGGTGGCGGCGATGACCCGAACGTCGGCGCTCTGGGTGCGGTTACTGCCCACCCGTTCAAAGGTTTTCTCCTGCAGGACCCGCAGGATCTTGACCTGCATGTTGAGCGGCATATCGCCGATCTCGTCGAGGAACAGGGTGCCGCCTTCGGCCATCTCGAAACGCCCAATGCGGGCGGTAATCGCGCCGGTGAAAGCGCCTTTCTCATGACCGAACAATTCGCTTTCCAGCAGCTCGCCGGGAATGGCGCCGCAGTTGACGGGTACGAAGGGCTTGTCGCGGCGCGGCGAATGGTAGTGCAGGTTGCGCGCCACCACTTCCTTGCCGGTTCCGGATTCGCCGGTGATCAGCACGCTGACTTCTTTATCGGCGACCTGGCTCATCAGCTGGCGCACATGCTGGACACTTCGACTCGTGCCCACCAGGCTGCGGAACAGCTGAACGCTGCGCTGCTGGCCCCGCTCTTTGGATCGGGCGTACTGATCACGGAAGACCTGCCCGCGATAGAGGGAGTCAACAAATTTGGTGTAGTTGAGGGGCCATTCCATGCGGGCGATCACCCGTTTCGCGATGTCCTCACTGACATCGGTCAGGTCGGGATCCCCCACCACCAGAACCGGCAGTCCGGGATCACGCTCGTCCAGCTGCTTGAGCAGGTCGACCAGCCCCGGCTCGGCGCTGTCCACCATCACCGACGTCGCGTCGGCCAGATCGGTCGTCTCAATACTCGCCAAAGCCTCCGGGGCGACCACCTGAGAGACCTCTCCGATAAAATCCAGGATCGTTGTCAGATCACGACGGACTGCGTCATTACTAATCAGGACCAGAATTTTATTGTGTTCGCTGGACATGCAGGATTTGTCTCCGGGTTATCAGGAAGGCACCGACCAGCCAGCTGTCAGATCGCCCCGGGGACGGGTCTGCGAAAGATGTGCTGCATTGGATGCCGGAGCCCCTCGGCAATGCTCTGGAAAGGCCACAGTTTGCCTGAATTCTGACGCGTAGTTAAGACTCCGGAAAGGTTTGAGTCAATTTTATGACGCAAATTTTTACCAAAAATCACGGCCGGCGCCCGCGGGCACGGACATTGGCATAGGTCTTCAGCGCATTACGGTTCTGGTTCATTCCACGCAGTTCCCTCGCCGCCGTATCACGAGATTCGGTCGCCTGCCGGGCAGCGTCGTCCATCAACTCCTGGAGGGTTTCCAGCCGCTGACCCAGCTCACCGCGATCATTCGCCTCATCCGCAACGGCTGCTGAAACCGTCGGCTGAACAGACTGGCTGATCTGCCCCAGCGTCTCCCAGTCTTCCTGCGAGAGCGCTTCGCGAAAGGCGTTGATCAGGCGATCCAGCGATTCCAGTGCGTTCGGCATTCGGTCTTCCCCTTCCCGGCGTTCAGTGGATGATTCACGCAGTATAACCGCGATATCGCCTGCCGCCGACCGGTACGCCACCAGGCTTGCGTCCCAACAAAAAACCCGATCCACAGGGATCGGGTTTTATCGGCGTCGATATTCATCAGCGGCGGGCTGAGCGGCGTACCGCAGAGGCGGTGAACTCGTTGCCACGGAAGCCCGGATGGAAATCATACGGGCCCTGGCCATCATCAAGCCCATCCACATAATAGCGGTCGGACTTGAGATCGTAGGTCAGTTCCAGCGTGGTCCAGAACACCGGTACCGTGTAGTAGCTGATGTTGTGAGCCTCTGAAACCCGCCAGAGGTTGCCGTCCTCGTCGTACTCTTCAGACACCAGGATCTGCCAACTGTCTTCGTCGATGTAGAACACACGACGATGATAAATGTGCTCGATGCCGGTCCGCAGGGTGGCTTCCACAACCCAGACCCGGTGCAGTTCGTAACGGGTCAGTTCCTGATTGATGTGGCGCGCCTGGACGATCTTGTCGGCCGTTGCGGACGGCTGATGCAGGCGATAGGCGTTGTAGGGCACGTAGATTTCACGCTTGCCCTTGAGCACCCAGTCGTACTGGTTGGGCGCACCGTTATACATATCCTTCTGATCCACCGAACGCAGCGACGAGCTGTTGGGCAGATCCGTGGTATAGGCCAGGTTCGGGGACCGACGCAGGCGACGCTCTCCGGATTCATAACGCCACGCCAGACGCGGCGAACGCACCTGGTCCAGCGTCTCGTGAACCAGATTCAGTGTCCC
The DNA here is from genome assembly GCF_016798325.1 of Marinobacter mangrovi. Taxonomy (GTDB): domain Bacteria; phylum Pseudomonadota; class Gammaproteobacteria; order Pseudomonadales; family Oleiphilaceae; genus Marinobacter_A; species Marinobacter_A mangrovi. The sequence continues at coordinate 233,892 of NZ_JAERVO010000001.1, read as the reverse complement.
GGCCAGACTGGAGGGCGCCATAATCCGGGTCTTCAGATAGAAGATCTTGTTGTCGATATCCGCGAGGGTAGCGCCCGGCTCGCTGTAGGCGAAGAAGTAGTCGTACTCGGTCAGCACCGGCGTGAACGATCCATCCACCGTCGGTGTGGCGAAGGCGGAACGGTAGGACACTTCTTCCCCCCGGTAGCGCAGGATGTGATTCCAGATCGCTTCCAGGCCGCTCTTGGGTATCGGGAACGGGCTGGTGGCAATGGTATCGCGCACGCCATTACCGTTATCCAGCAGGGTTGCAGAAACGGCGTTATCACGCAGGCGATCATAGATTCGCTCAGGGTAAGCCGCCGTGCGCCGGGTCCGGTAGATCGGCATCACATAATCGGAGCCGTACTGCTCCAGCAGTTTTCGATGGCCGGCGGTCAGCTTGTCCTTGTAGAGATCGGCATTGCGGGCCGTAATGACGAACAGCGGCTTGTCATCGGTAAACGGATCCGTCTCGATCTTACCCTTCTGGTAACTCGCGGGCGGCGTTGACAGCCCGCCGTCCCAGGCCGGGATCGTGCCTGACGGATTTCCAGCGCGCTCGGCGCCAACCGGTGTCAGGTCCTGATCCAGGCGGGCGGCCTCAGCGTCGGATACCTTGGCCTGGGCGATACTGCCCATCCCGGCCAATGACAACACTGCCATCAGTGCAAGCGTCTGCTTCCCCATAGTCCGTTCTCCAACCAGCATGGACGCATTCCGCCACGGACGACCTTTCGTCGAACGTGTTGCGAACACGTCGTTATATTTTTCGAATGCGCGCGCTTTTTGCCTGATTGGCGAGCGGATGACAAGCATTGAATTGTAGGAAGTTGTTAATTGGTAGCTTGCGAGGCGCCAATCATCGACACACAACGACAGCGAAACACAGGCAACAATCTGGTAGAATCACAACCAGTAGCGATCAATGAAGTCACGGGGTTCCGACATGGCGTCACAATGGCCGTCATTTACCAGACAGAAGCTGTTTCTGGCCAGTACCCTGTTCCGGCTTGCCGAGCAGCAGGAACACGCCGTTGAGCGGGAAGCCAGCATTCAGGGCGGTATTGCCCTGTTGGCCGAATCACGCCAGGCCCTGCTGCGAGTCATTGCCGACATCTACCAGGCGCGCCAGCAGGCACCACAAAGCCTGGACGCCCTCGCAGACAGCATTGGCGGTGATCGTGCCGAGGTGGAAGAGCTGAGACGCCTGTCGATGGAGCCCGGCTCCTGGTGGCAGCAAACCGAACAGTTGCTCAGTGAGCAACAGAGACCGACGGAGCGCAAGGCGCCAACCGAGCAGGAAAACATGATTGCGATTTCGTCCCAGAACGGACCGGATCGCGCGCTGCCGGCATTGCAGGAAACCGCCGCCGGCATGAAAACGTATCTGGAAATGGTCGTGGAGCGTCATGACGAGTGGTGACCAATCACTCTCCCCCATGCCATGACGCGGCGACAACGAACACACTGATTTGAAAAGGCCAATGGCCTTCAGGATAAGGCAGTCTATATGTCCACATCGATTCTGGAAATTGTCGAACTTCCCGATGGTGACTTTGCCCTGCGCCGGGCGGACGACGAAACCACACCGCTGGTGCGTATTTCTTTCTCCCAGGAAGCACGGGACATGATGGAAGATCGCGACCTGTCTGTCGCCAAAGCGATGATGACCGCCGGTATCGAGGCGGTGGGCAATATTGCAGATGCCATCGATTGGGATGATGAAGACGCCGAGGCCGAGGTCGCCAAACCGGTTACCCCCAGAACACTTCACTGACAGGGTCGGACCTTCCAGACCCTGCTTCTCATCGTGGCGAGTTCAGCGCGGCTGCTCGCCGCAAACCACCACCCCCGCTCCAATTAACCTGAAAAACGACCCATCCAGAGCATCGGCGACCCGACCACGACGACCGACTAACCTGAACAACAGCGCCTACCATGCTCGACCTGAATGTGCGCGATTCGATTTGCCCACAAGTCGCCATCAGGCCGGGATCATCCGAGCGAACCATGATATCCGAATGCCCCTGCGCTCAACGGCCACGCCCGCGAAAGCTTACCTCTGGCGCAGTACGACGCCATGACTGTTGCCCTGCGCTGAAGCCGACTGCAGGCGCTCGAACGCCGGCGCGCCCATAACACCACCGGTCCACATCACGACCGCATGGCACGTTCCGGCCCGCAGAGCACGCTCGGCCAGTGACGACGCATCGTGCTGATCGCTGGAACGCAGCACCAGGATTTCCCCGGCAACGATACCGTGCATCTGCTGCCATTTCTGCATCAGTGCCTGGGGCGGATCAATCCACGCCAGCCAACGGCGCTCCTGGTTGAGCTGGGTCAGCATGGGCAGGAGCAACTGCATGTTTTCCACCTGCGCTTCCGGCAGGATAATCTCCGTCACATTACCTTGGGGCACCTGAGGCGCCGATGCTCCGCGGGACGACGCGCTCCTCGCGAAATCAACGGATCCGGTCGGGCGGCCCGTCTCTTGGCGACGACTCTGTCGTTCCAGGGCCGGCTCCACAACAGGCGCCGGCATCGGATGACGGGAAAGTGACGGGTTAAAACTGAGCTGCTCCATGGGACACCTCCGAATGCTCGCGTGCCGGGTGGTCAGTGCATATCCGAACGACGGATCACACCCACCCCCAGGCCTTCGATAAACAGTTCCTGCTCTGTGAGATCAACCTCGATGGGGTCGAATTCCTCATTCTCGGCAATCAGGTAGACACGGGAGCCGTCGCGCTTGTAGCGCTTGACCGTGACTTCCTCGCCAACCCGGGCCACGACCACCTGACCGTTATGCACGTCCTGGGTTCGGTGAACGGCCAGCAAATCGCCGTCGAGGATACCGATGTCCTTCATACTCATGCCGCGAACGCGCAGCAGGTAATCAGCGGATGGGGAGAAAAAGGTTGGCTGCAGGGCACAATAGTCGTCAATGTGCTCCTGCGCGAGAATGGGACTGCCGGCAGCGACCTGGCCGACAATCGGCAGGCCCGGATCCTCTTCCGCTTCCGGCAACCGGATGCCACGACTGGCGCCCGGCACCATTTCGATCGCACCCTTGCGGGCCAGCGCCCGCAGGTGTTCTTCCGCGGCGTTTGCGGACTTGAAGCCCAACTCCTGGGCGATTTCCGCACGCGTGGGGGGATAACCCGTCTCGTCGATCGACCGACGGATCACATCCAGTACCTGGGTTTGTCTTGGTGTCAGCTTCATGCCGTTGACCTGTCTTTATATACAGTATCAACGACTATATACAGTATTTCATCCAGTGTAAAGACGGTATACAGAAATCGGATCCAAGCCCTGAATACAACTATTTGATGCGGAAACCCTGATGGCTCCGGAAGCCGACCGCCTCAACATCCACGTGATCCACCCGAGCCCGCTCAGGGCCCTTGTGAAGCCACTCCACCAGACGATCCAGGGCATCGCCGTCACCGCAGGCAACGACCTCGACACGCCCGTCCGGCAGATTCTTGGCATACCCGGAGAGGCCTTTCGCCTGTGCCTGTTCCTGCGTACTGGCACGAAAAAAGACGCCCTGAACCTGTCCGGAGATCCGGACCCTGATGCATTGCTCGTCCATAGCCACCTCCTGATAACGGCGTGACGCCGCGGGCAAAATGCTGACCCACTGCATCGCCGGCGCCACATTCTTCCCATCGTCCTTACTCTAACGCGGTGCCGGCGCACTGAAAATGCCGCCAAAGAGGACCGAACGCCCACTTCATACAGGATCAGGTCGGCGCGCTCCCGCTTGATGACGGGCTACCAGCGGTATTTGCCCCAATTCTCGGGGTTGGCCCAGAAACGGGGATTGTTCCAGTCCCGGGGTCGGTTGTAGGTGGCGATGTCGTAGGTAAACAGTTCGATGCCGTCGTCCAGAGTCGCATAGCGGGTGAAGGCCAGGCTGATCATATCGTTGAACGACCAGTCATCGTCCGGATGCACGCTGACCGCAACCCGGCGGGCACCCGCGTTGCGCAGCCAACCCAGCAGCTGCCGGGCGTCTTCATGGGAAAGCGTCCCCAGCACGTCGGTCACCAGCGCCAGGTCGACCACTTCAGTCTGACGGGACAGGCCCGTAACAGACTCGCCGCTCAGATCCAGCAATTGCGAGCCGGCATGATCGGCCCAGATCCGACCGATACGGGCTGCCGTATCCCCTGCAACGATCAGGCTCTCGGGTCGGTATTGGCCGATTAGCTGTTTCAGGGTCTGCTCGAGCATGTCGATGTTTACTCCAGTGGTCATCATAGGGTGCGGGGTCATCCCGTCCCGATCGCGCACTACCGGCTCCCGACGCAGGGTAACCCCCTCGCCAGAGCCTCCTTCAGTCTAACAGCCAGCCACTAGCGGCGTCGCACGCTCGGACCGGCAATGACGGTCTGTTAAGCGGCACTCGCCTGAGAGGCTGTGATAGAGTGACCCACAGCGAGTAGTGGCCTGCCTGGCAGGCCTGTAGACGATCGATCGGAGGGTGCGGCAAACGCTGCGACACCCTCGTCCGGCTTTCAGACAAGGAGTGAACATGAGCTCGGATCAGGTAATCCGGATGCCCAGCATCCGCAACAACCGGGACGGCGATGAACGCCGTGTCGGTGTCGAAGTGGAGATATCCGGCCTGTCCTATGACGGTCTTGTCAATCTCTGCGCGGGTTTGCTGGAGGCAGAGCCCCGCCTGGAGTCCCGGTACGTGAGCCGGCTCGACTCGCCGCTCGGCGATTTCACCATCGAGCTGGATTCCGATCCGATCAAGGACCTGGACCTGCAGGACGATCGCCTGCCCGAATCCATCCGGGAGCTGGGCAGCCATGCCATGGAGGTGATCGACGCCGCCGCCGAGCGCATCGTGCCCCTGGAGATCGTCAGCCCGCCGCTGGCCCTCTCCGACCTGAAAACCATGGAGACACTTTGCAACAAGCTGCGTGAAGCCGGCGCCGAAGGCAGCCGGGAAGCCCTGATCTACGCCTTCGGCCTGCAGCTCAACCCGGAGTTGCCCGATCTGGAACCGGCGACGATCCTGGCCTACCTGCGGGCCTTTGCCGCGCTCTACGACTGGCTCAAGTCCCGTCACCAGCTGGATATCAGCCGCAAGTTCACCACCTACATCGAGCCCTGGGACACCGACTACGTCGACCTGATCATGCAGCCGGACTACACCCCGGATCAGGCGACGCTGATGAAGGACTACCTGCACTACAACCCGACACGCAACCGCGCCCTGGATCTGTTGCCGCTGTTCTCTCACCTCGACGATGCCCTCCTGCGTCAATACGTCGACGATGAAAGGGTCAAAGCCCGTCCCACCCTGCACTACCGGCTGCCGGACTGCGATATCGACAACCCGCAGTGGCACTTTTCCACCGTCTGGAACGACTGGGTCCTGGTGGAAAACCTCGCGGCCGATGCCGAACGGCTCCAGTCACTGATGGCGCTCTACCGTGAGAGCCGCAAGATCAGCTTCAAGAACCTCACCACCAGCTGGAAGGACCGCTGCGACGAATGGCTTACGCAGAACCCGGGCTGACCATCGGGATCAGTGGACCGTCACGACAACGGCTGACACACCGTCTGATGCGCCTGGGGCTGGCGCTTTACGGCGCCCGTAGCGTCTTTATTCGCCCGGGCGCCCGGGTGGACGTCAGCCTGCTCGACGGCCTGATCCTTTCCGGGGGGACACACGTCCATCCGGAACGATACGGCCGCAAGCCGGAAGTGACCGCCCGCTTTGACCGAATGCGCGATACAACCGACTGGCACCTGCTGGAAGAATGCCAGCGCCTGCACTTGCCGGTGCTGGGTATCTGCCGAGGCGCCCAGTTGATCAACGTGTTCCGGGGCGGCTCCCTGTGCCAGAACGTCACGCCGCTTCGCGTGAACACGCGACACCGACCCTTGCTGCTGCCCCTGCAGACCGTCCGCCTGGTGCGTGACAGCCTCCTCGGCCAGATCATGCGCGCCACCACCATCGGCGCCAACCGCATCCACAGCCAGGCGATCAAGCGGCTGGGACAGGGGTTGCGGGTGGTAGCGATCGACAACGACTATTTCGTACAGGCGGTTGAGAGCGAGGAAGGGCAATGGCTTCTGGGGGTGCAGTGGCATCCGGAATACCTGCTCTATCATCCGATGCACCGGCGTATATTCGAATGTTTTGTCGAGCAGGCCAGGGAATACAAGTTACAGCGACTGGGGCGGAGTGAGGGGCCGGTCCTTTAGCTCACAGAGCCAACAGGTATTTACTGAGGACGGACTTGAGCCGACGTAACGTGTCGACATCATGCTCTTCCGCGGCCAGGTTGGCCTCGGCGTAGCGGCGCAGATCGTCGCGGGTGCGGATCGCCGACGGATCGCGGCCGGTGAGCTCCAGCAGGACCTGTTGCTCTCTGCGCGTGAGGCGCACCTGCTGTTCATGAACCAGCATGAAGGAACCTCTGTTACTGACTTTGGTCCATTCTCACTCGTGCCGGAAGGCGGAATCAAGGCTTCCGGTTTGACGGCCACGGCAGAAAACGACAACGCCGGATGTCCCAGTACATCCGCTTCTTCGGGGGCCTGAAGCCCCCGATCCGACAACACAAGGAACCATCTATGGTGTTCAATCAACTCGGTATCCACAAGGTCATCCCTCGCCCGCTGTTGCTGGCCCTGGCATTCACTCCGGGTCTGGCCCTGGCCGGCGAAGTCAACGTGACCGGCGAAGGTAAGGTGTCCTATACCCCTGATAGCGTCCGCCTGCAGTTTACCGCGCGGGCGGAAAATGCCGACGCCCAGGCGGCGACCCGGGCCGTCAAGACCACCATCGCCCAGTGGGAGGACAACGTCAGCGCCTACCGCAACCAGTTGGACGATTACGACAGCGCGGCCCTGAATCTCTATACACAACGCCTGCCGCCACAAAAGGACGGCGACAAACCGCAGACCCAGAGCGTGGCCGCCCAGTCCGTCAGCTTTACCCTGTCGGCCCTGGACAGCCTCAACCCGGTACTGCAGGCCGCCCAGGACGCGGGCATGGAATACCATGTCGGCGAGGGCAACTTCTTCCACTCCAACGAGAAATCGCTGGAACGGGAGGCCCTCGGCAAGGCGATCGATGATGCCAGGGACCAGTGCCAGTTCATCGCCAAGCGCCTGAACCAGAGCTGTGGTGAGGTCAAATCGCTGTCCACCAGCTACGGCGGTCGCCCGGTTCCCATGATGATGGCGGAAGCCCGCGGCAAGAGCGGCCCGGTGACCGCCGTTGGCGACCGGGAAGTCACGGTGACGGTCAACGCCACCTTTGAATTGGACTGAAGCCTGCCCACCCGCTGGCGCTAGAAATCGCGGGTGTAGAACAGGTCCAGGGAGGCCGCCAGCCCGCTGGCGGCCTCCAGATAGAAATAGCGCCCCAGATCGTAACGCAGCGCCACGGTGGTAATCGGCTCGAACACCCCGACGCCATAACGCACGGACAGGTCATCGGTGATATAACCACTGGCCACCACGCTGGCTTCCTCGCCAGAACCCTCGGCTTCCAGCGTCAGATCCCGGATGCCGAACTCCTCGCCCAATCCCCGGGTCAGCTCGTTGGTCTGCGCCAGCCCCAGGCTGAGGGCGGCCTGCCCCACCTGGCTCTGGTCGCCACTGGAGCGGAGCGGACGCCCGAGAATAACGTAGGACAGCGCCTCGGCCTGCGGCATGGACGGCTCCGAGAACACCTCGGCTTCCGGTTCGTCCGCCGGCCCACTCAGTCGCACCCCGGCCACCACGTTGTCGACGGTTCGCACCGCCTCCACGTCGATATAGGGTTCACTGATCGGTCCGACAAACACCAACCGGGCGCGGCGAATCTCCAGTTCCTGTCCATAAGCCTTATAGGTCCCGTCAACCAGCTGCAACGTGCCCCGGGTATCGAGGTTGTTGCCGATGTGCAGCTCCCCTTTGAGGTTGCCCGTCACCCCGAATCCCTTGAAGGTGACCTTGTCCTCACCCACAACGACGGTCACGTCCATCGCGATTTCCTTAACCGCGGACGACTGTTTCTCCTGGCCAACGATCACTTCGTCATCGGAGACAGAGACCGCGGAGGGCGGCAGTTCGCGCACCTCGATGTCGCCCCGGGGAACACCAACCCGACCGCTGACCGAGACTTTCTGGTCCTTGAAGCTGAACTGGATGTCCGGTGACAGTTCCAGCCGGGCATAAGGCTCATACACCAGCGGCAGGCGATCACCCTTCAGGTTCAGGGCAACGGACGGCTTGCCGCCACGCCAATCGATGTCCCCATCGAGGCTGCCCTTGCTGCGTTCGTTGCTGCGCCAGCTGCCATCGACTTCAGCTCGCTGCCCCTTGAAGGCCATATCAAGCGACACGTCCCGGAACGGGATGGGGATCGAGGGATCCAGCACCTTGCCGTTCTGCAGGCTCAGGTTGCCGTTCACCTGGGGGTTGAGCAGCGGACCCGACAGATCCCCCTCCCCGCCAATCTGACCCGCGATGGATTGCAACCCCACGAAGGGCTCAACAATGGCCAGCTGTAAGCCCGACAGGGCGTAATGCCCCTCGATCTCCCGGTTGCGGCTGTTGGGGTCGACGCTCAGGTCCAGGGTGAAGCGTCCCAGTTGGTCGCCGCTGAAGTCGAGGTTCAGGTCGGCTTTGCGTGGCTTCAGCTTTGCGTTCAGTTTCAGGGTGTTGTATCCAATGGACCGCCATTCATCCTGCTGCTGGATGCCAAATTCGCCGGGGCCCGCATCCAGGCTGATTGAGCCATCGGGTCCTTTGTCCGTCATCGTCAGGTCAATCTCGCCATTCATTTTGGCCCGCCAGCGGAAATCGTCCGGCCACAGCGCGGCGAGGCTCTCCATCGGGAAATTCTGCAGCTGGTAGTGGATGCTCTGATCCGGCAGCAGCACCTGATCGTCCGCACACAGGCTGCTGGACTGCCAGCGCCAGCAATGGGCCGCCAGCGTCAGCCGTCCCTTGTCGGTGTACTCGATCGCCGCAGGCTGCTCCAGACGCCAGGTCTGGTCGGACGTTTTGACACTTGCCTCGGCCAGCGCGCCGGACCACAGCTGGTCCAGGCGGCCCTCGAACACCGTCCTGACGGTGGCCTCGGGATGGGTGAGGTCCAGTGTCAGGCGATGTTTCTCTTCCGTCCCCTTCAGCTGCACATCCAGGTCACCAATCGCCTGTTCGCCCATGTGCAGTTTGTCGACGGACAGGCTGGCGTCCACCTGCTTGCCGCCCTGCACCGAACCGTTGAGATCCAGGGTAGCCAGCTCCAGATCCTGCCAGGCCAGCTGATGGCCTTTGAGCGTCACTTTGCCCGACGGCGCCTGCGGCGAGCCGGACACTTGCGCTTCACCTTCGACACGCCCGGCCAGCCCCGGCCAGAGCTGGTCCAGTTTGGGCAGGGCCAGCTGCACATCCGCCTGGATCTGATCGGCCCACTGACCGCTCCCGGATACCGTGTTCTCGCCCACCACCAACTTCAGCGGATCCATCCTCCAACGGCCATCGCGACCGTCCAGGTGCCCCCGGGTCGACAATTTATTCTGGCGCCAGGTCCCATCCAGCTGCCAGTCCGCCTTGGCCTGGAGACCGGATGCCGGGATTGAGCCGGTAGAGGTCACCGATCCACTCAACTGGCCATTGAGCTCAGCGACCCAGAAGCCCGGATTGAACTGGTCCAGATTGAGGTCCGCGTCCCAGCTCACGATATCGCCGTACTGAACCTGCGCCTTCCCGGCCAGCCCGCCGGCGCCGGTATCCAGGCGCAGGTTTGAAAGGGTCACCTGCTGCAGGTCACCCTCCGCATTCGTCGCCAGCGTCATGTCGCCGGCGGGCCCCTCTGCCGACGCCTGCAGTTCCACGTTGTACCGGTCGTCCGCGTAGTTGAACGAGGCCTCTGCAGACTGCAGCTTCACCGGCGGCTCTTCGACTCCCGGCAGCAGCGTGTACCAGGGGAACCGATTGATGGCGAGTTTGCCGCTGGCGCTGAGCGCATCCAGCCATTGCACTTCGCCGGTCAGGCGGGCCTGCCGCTGCGAGGCCTCCGGCAGGGCCAGCTGCAGCTCTATATCCCGTGCCCGATCGGTCAGCGCGTTGCCGGTCAGCGTTAGCGACACCGGACCCTCCGTGCCCGGCAAGGTGGCGGAGGAGGTCACGTCAAACCCGTCGTCCAGATTGCCATCCAGCGCCAGCGTCCACTGGTCCAGTTCCAGGGTGGCCGGCAAGCCCGACCAGGGCATGAAACGATTGCTGTTGAGCTTCAGCGACGCCGGCAGCCCGGGCTCGAACGGCTGCACGCGGCCGGACAGCTGGGCTGCCAGGTAGCCTTCGCTGCTGCCGGTCAGCCGCAAGTCGCGAGCGCTGCCGGCCAGCTTGAGAGCCAGCTTCCACGCCTTGTCCGGCTCCGGCGAAGGCAGAGCCAGTGCCACGTCCAGATCCAGCGGCCAGTCGCCGCGGGTTTCCAGGCGGCCCTTGGCATTCACCTCGACCGCGTCGGTCACCAGCCCGAAATCCTTGATGGTCCAGGCGGCTCCGGACGCGTCCACGGCCAGCGTAAACGACTGCCAGATGGTGCTGTCGTCCACGGCCAGCGGCCCCAGCCGGACATCACCGACCGACAGTCCGACCGGCAGATTGATCGACGGCAGTGTGAAGGGTTCATCGCTGGATTCCTCGCTGGGAGCCAGATGCACATCGATCCGCTCGGCCAACAGCCGGTCAATACACAGCACGCCGGTGAACAGGCAGCTCGGCGACCAGTCCAGATACACCTGATCCAGATCCAGGTTGACGCCATAACCCTGCCAGTGGACATGGCTGGCCTGCCAACGCCCGAGTATGGCGCCCTGCCCGCCGGAGACGTCCAGGCCGGGTACCTGCTCCAGCAGCCACGCCGTGCCGGTCTCCGAGCGCAATACCAGGAACACGGTAAACAGTGCCAGAAGAACCAGGGCCAGCACGCTGCCGGCTGTCCACAACAGAACCCGCTTCATAGCTCTGGCCCCATCGAGAAGTGCAGACGCCAGCTGCCCCCCAGATCGTCGTCGAGACCCTTGGCCAGATCCAGGCGAATCGGCCCGACCGGGCTGACCCAGCGGATACCGGCACCGACACCGGTCGCCAGTGGATCGTTCAGACTATCGATGGCATTGCCCCGGTCGACAAAAGTCGCCAGGCGCCATTGATCGGACAGCGGATACTGGTATTCGAGGCTGCCCACAATCAAATACCGGCCGCCCACGGTGTCGCCGTCGGAGTCCTTGGGAGACAGGGTCTGGTAGCCGTAACCTCGCACGCTCTGGTCACCACCGGCGAAGAAACGCAGCGAGGGCGGCACGTCGTCAAAATCATTGGTGGCCACCGCCCCGAGCTGCAAACGACCGAGAAATCGATGACCGTTTCCGACCGTCACCAGCCCCTTGGCCACCGCCAGCACATGGGCAATATCCGCATCGGAAAGAAGCTGTCGGTGGGCCCCGGTGACATCCAGTTGCAGACGATACCCCCGTGATGGATCCATCGGCGAATCCGCCACCAGCTTGGAAAAACTGATGCCCGGCAGCAGCAGTTGACTGCTGTTGGGCTCCTGCTGGCCAATGGTGTAGTTCTCACGCTCCAAACGAAGCGAAAGCACCCGCATCCACTCATTATCGAGCTGGTGGCGCCACTGCTCACCAAAGGTGAAGCGCTCGGACTTCACATCCTCGATGTTCTCGTTCTGATACCCGGTGGTGAAACGGATGGCATCGGTCATGGGGGGATCGAGCGGCAATTCGTAGTAGGCACTGACACTCTGGCGCGGCGCCGACAGTTCGGCCTCCGCTCCACGGCGGTGGCCCATGGCGTTAATCCAGTGCTCCGTCCAGGTGCCCCGGAAGCGCGGCCCCACATCGGTGGAAAAGCCGATACCCGCGGCCACCGAGCGAGGATCCCGGGTGTTCAGCCGCACATGGATCGGAACCCGTCGGTCGGTTGCCTCTTCGTGACGAGCATCCACAATCACCCCGGCAAAATAGCCACTGTTGGAAAGATTGTTGTCGAGTTCGGCGATCTTGTCCGCATCGTAGGGATCCCCGGGCTTGATCTCGACAAAGCCGTCAAGCAGCTGCTCCTCGAAAGTCCCGTCGCCTTCAAAGGTGACGTCACCAAAGAGATAACGCGGTCCGCTCTCAAAGACAATCAGGATATCCGCCGTGCGGGCCTCCGGATCCACCTTGAGCTTGCGCTCGGTGAATTTCCCATCGAAGTAACCCAGCTTGCGGGCCCGGTTGCGGATACGCTGGCGAACCGCCTCATAGGCCCCGTGGTTGAGCACCTTGCCCGGCGCAATCGCGGACAGATCGCCCTTACCGAAATCCGGATCAGACGCTGCATCGCCCTCCACCCGCACCTCGCGGTCGCGGATCTTTACCGGTTCACCCGGTTGGACGGTGAGCTGGAGGTGCGGCGCTTCTCCGGAGTCGTCCACCTGCCACTGGACGCTGGGATCGTAATAGCCCAGGGCCCGTAATGCTTCACGCACCTGGGACTCGGCATGACTGACATAGCGGCGGAGATCTTCGGCGGAACGCCCGTCGACGTTACCGATGTAATTGCTGGCGTTTTCCTGGAGGGCAGGAAAATCACCTTCGACGCGAACCTCGACCTGGCCCGCACCCAGCGCAGAGGCGGCCCAGAACAGACCTGACAGCAGAAAACCGGTGCATGCACCCAGGCGTAATGCGCTGATCGTCAAAAACGTCTCCGTCCCTAAGTGACCTTTCGAACAGCCGTATGCTACCGAAGATCGGCGTTCCCTGCCTGACTTTCCGGATTACAGAATGGGACGATCAGAAATGCCTCAAATCTTGTCGTAAAGGACGCCGTAATAGATGGCGAAAAAGTGACAGGCCCCGCCACCGACCACGAACAGGTGCCAGATGGCGTGATTGTAGGGAATCTGCTTGATCAGGTAGAACACCACGCCCAGCGTGTAGGTAATGCCGCCGGCCACCACCAGCCATAGCCCCAGGCTGTTCACGCTTGCCGCCAGCTCGGTGGAGGCAAAGACGATCAGCCACCCCATCAGCAGATAGATCACGATCTGCAACGCCTTGAAACGGTGGCCAAACACCAGCTTCAGGGTAATCCCCGCCGCCGCCAGACCCCAGACGATGCCGAACAGCAGCCAGCCGGCCCCATCGCGCATATTCACCAGCAGGAACGGTGTGTAGGTCCCCGCAATCAAGAGGAAAATGGCACAGTGATCCAGCATCTTGAAGATGCGGCGCAGATGGGGCTGACGGGCGCTGTGGTACAGCGTCGAGGCCAGGAACAGCAGGGTCATGCTGGCGCCATAAATGCTGAAGCTGACAATTTTCCAGGGGTCCGCTTCCAGGCTGGCCAGTACGATCAGCACCACCATGCCGGCGATACTGCACAGGGCCGCCAGGCCATGGCTGATCCAGTTCAGCCATTCCTCGACGACCGGGTAGTCCTGCACGCTGCCATCAACGTTGACCGTGGGTTGGGTACTCAAGGATGCCTCCGGAATCTCTTCTCGACGCTCAGAATTTCAGCTTACAACTGTAAGCTGAAAATAAATGATTTCAAAGGGGGATAACCGAATCGTCACAATGTGACAGGCCTATCGCCCGGCTCGATGTCGTCAATACCGGCACAGTCCGGGTCGCGTTGACCGGATTGCCCTGCCCCGAAGCCCCGTTCGCCAATGGCGGAGGGCCAGCCGCACCACATGATCAGGTTCAGCTTCCTGAACCAACAACAACGGAGATCCAGCATGACGCGCGATCCAATTGGTTTCGCCCTGTCCGCCATGAATCGCCTGGCCGGCCTCCCCCTGCTTGATCGCCTGGGCGTGCGCAAGCCGGTCGAGCGACTGGCCTACCAGGGAACTCGTGTCGGCTTTCAGACGTTGACCGTCGCCAACCGTGAATTCAAGCGGGCCCGGGATCTGTTCCCCCGCAAGCGGCTGCCCGCCCGCCGACCGGGCGACCTGTTCGACCTGAACCTGGACGACGACCAGCAGATGATCGTCGACAGCCTGCGGCGCTTTGCCTCCGATGTGCTGAGACCGAATGCGGCCGAGTGCGATGAGAATGCCGCCCTGCCGCATGACATCGAGCACCAGGCGCAGGCGTTGGGCCTGAGCCTCTATGCCGTTCCCGCCGAGTTTGGCGGGGTTGCCGAGAATCTGTCGCCAGTGACCAGCGTCCTCATCGCCGAACAGCTCGCCTGGGGCGACCTGGGACTCGCTCAGGCCCTGCTGGCGCCGTTCAGCGTGGCCCAGGCCGTCACCCGCTGGGGTACGGCCGAGCAGCAGTCCACCTACCTGCCAGCGTTCTGCGAAGACCAGCCGCCGGTCGCCACCATCGCCATCGACGAGCCGGTGCCCCTGTTCGATCCCATGTCACTTTCGACCCGCGCGACACGCCATGGTGACGACTTCACGCTGAACGGTCTGAAAAGCGGCGTTGTCCGCGCTGGCGACAGCGATCTGTATCTGGTGGCAGCCGAACTGGACGGCGAAGGCCCAAGGTTGTTCCTGATTGAGCGCGGGACCGACGGCCTGGCCTTCGAAGCCGAACCCGCCATGGGTCTGCGAGCTGCCGGGACGGGGCGCATCCGCCTGGATAACGTGAGGCTGCCGGCCTCCGCCCTGCTGGGCGACGAGGACTTCAACTACAGCACCTTCATCGATCGCGGCGTGCTGCTGCGCTGCGGCCTCGCCGTGGGCTGTGCGCAGGCGGTACAGGACTATGTCATCCCCTATGCCAACGAGCGCGAAGCATTCGGTGAGCCCATCAGCCACCGGCAGTCGGTCGCCTTCATGATCAGCGACATGGCCATCGAGATCGAAAGCATGCGCCTGCTCACCTGGCGCGCCGCCAGCCGGGCGGAGACCGGTCGCACCTATCATCGGGAAGCCTGCCTGGCGCGGCTGCTCTGCAGCGAGAAAGCCATGGAAGTCGGCACCAACGGCGTGCAGTTGCTGGGCGGTCACGGCTTCGTCAAGGAACACCCGGTGGAACGCTGGTATCGGGACCTGCGCTCGACCGCCACCCTGTTTGGCGGTACCCACGCCTGATGCCGTTAAGGAGACTTCGATGATGAACCTGGAAATACCACGTAAGTTCACCCCGCTCATCAATCAGGCCCAGCAGGTGGCCCGGGAAGTGTTTCGCCCCATCTCCCGCAAGTACGACCGCGCCGAGCACGACTATCCCCGCGAGCTGGATATGTTTGCTTCCATCATGGATGGCATGAATGAGGGCTCCGGCGATGGTGGTGCCGGCGCCGGCAGCCTGGCCCGCGCCGGCGATGAAAACGGGTCGGGCAACCGCAACGGCACCAATATGAAAACCGTCCTGGGGCTGACCGAGCTGTGCTGGGGCGATGTCGGGCTGGCCCTGTCCATTCCCCGCCAGGGCCTGGGTAACTCCGCCATCGCCGCGGTCGCCAACGAGGAACAGCTGGCCCGCCTGGGGAACACCTGGGCCGCCATGGCGATCACCGAACCCGGCGCCGGATCGGACAGCGCCTCGATCCGCACCACCGCCACCCAGGACGGTGACGACTACATCATCAACGGCGAGAAAATCTACGTGACTGCCGGCGAAAGAGCCGATGCCGTGGTGGTCTGGGCCTCGCTGGACCGCAGCCAGGGCCGCGCCGCCATCAAATCGTTCGTGGTGGAGAAAGGCACCCCGGGCATGAGCGTGGAACGGCTGGAAAAGAAGCTGGGCATTCGCGCCTCCGACACCGCCGCCATTCGCTTCGACAACTGCCGGGTACCGGCGGCCAACCTGCTGGGCGATCCCGAGATCAGCGTCGACAAGGGCTTTGCCGGCGCCATGCAGACCTTCGACAACACCCGCCCGGTGGTCGCCGGCATGGCCATCGGTATCGCCCGCGCGGCACTCGACCAGACCTACGCCTTGCTGGAAAAGTACGACCAGCCGCTGACCTACCGCGCCCAAACCTGGACCCAGACCGCGGCCGAACGGGAACTGCAACGGCTTGAGGCCGAGTGGGACGCCGCCCGCCTGCTCACCCTCAAGGCCGCCTGGATGGCGGACAACGGTCTGCCCAACTCCCGCGAGGCGTCCATGGCCAAGGCCAAGGCGGGGCGCGTCGGTAACCAGGTGACCCTGCGCTGCGTGGAGCTCTGCGGCAGCCTTGGCTACAGTGAAGTGGAGTTGCTGGAAAAGTGGGCGCGGGATTCCAAGATCCTGGATATCTTTGAAGGCACGCAGCAGATTCAGCTGCTGATCATCGCCCGCCGCCTGCTCGGCAAAAGCTCGGCGGAACTCAAGTAGCCGGATGCCGGCGGTCACCACCGCCGGTTTCTCGCTGGCTATGTGCCGGTGGTAGGCTACGGCGTCGAGCAGTCGTTGTCCGCTGCCCTGGATGGGGCGGAAACGCCCCCATTCATCGGCCAGGCGAGGCGCATGTTTACAATCAATCGAGCCAATCTACGTCGCAGTCACCAGCTGTTCTGGTTCATCGTGGATTTCGTGATGCTGGGGCTGCTGTTCCTCAACATCACCTGGATCATCTTCGATTCACTGTATGCGGTCGAAGCGGTCAAGGACCTGCTCTTCCAGTACGCCCAGCCGTTTGCGGAATTCTACCGGCCGATCCACCGCAACTTCATTTTCTATGACCTGATCTTCGTCTGGATCTTCCTGACCGAATTCGTCATCCGCTGGATCTACGCCATTCACAGCAAGCTCTACAGCCGCTGGTATTTCTACCCGTTTATCCACTGGTACGACCTGCTGGGTTGTATTCCGATCGGCTCCTACCGTTTCCTGCGGGTGTTGCGGGTCATCTCCATCGTATACCGACTGCACAAGTACCAGGTCATCGACTTTACCCAGACGCGCGTCTACCAGTTCCTCAAGTTCTACTACGAGGCCTTCATGGAAGAGTTGTCGGACCGAATTGTCATCAAGGTGCTGTCCGGCGCCCAGGAAGAAATGACCCACGGTTCACCGCTGATCCACCGCATCCAGAACGACATCCTCATGCCTCGTCGGGAGCTGCTGACCCAATGGCTGTCGGAAAAGGTCGCGGAAACCGCCCAGACCGGTTACATCCCCAACCGCGGGGCGCTGCGCCATTACCTGGAAAACTGCGTGGACCATGCCCTGACCCAGAACGTTGAGCTGTCCCGCCTGCGTCAGGTGCCGATGCTCGGTCCCCAGATCACGGAAACCCTTGAGGCCGCCGTGGGCGATATCGTGGCGGAAGTCATCCACCGGATCCTGGAAGATCTGGCGTCGGCCAAGAACCACGCCTTCATTGAGGACATCGTCGGCACCTTCCTCCAGGAAACCGCCGCCCCCGGCGAAGGGCCGAGTGAAAGCGAGCGTCAGATCATCCAGGTGGTCAACGAAATCATCGAGGCCTTGAAGAAGCAGATGGCCATCAAACGCTGGCGCCAAGAGCTGTAATGGTCGAATCGGGCCAAAAGAGGATCGCCGGCGGCCCCACCCGCTTCGCCTAAAGCAATTGCTTTACTTGTCGCTACAGCTTGTCTTTAATGGATGATTCAGAACGTCTTTTTCCGAGGAAGTCATCCGGCATGTCTGATCTCCATTACCACAGTGCGGTCGAACTGCTCGCGGCCTTGAAGTCCGGCGAGCTGACCAGTGAGGCACTCACCCAGGCCCTGATCGCCCGCATCAAGTCACGCAATCCCGACGTCAACGCCGTGGTCACTCTGGCCGAAGAGGACGCCCTGCGTCAGGCCACCGAGGCCGATGCACGGCGCGCCCGGGGCGAGCCACTCGGCCCCCTGCACGGCCTGCCGATGACCCTCAAGGACACCTGGGAAGTCGCCGGCCTGCACTGCGTGGCCGGCGCCCCGGCGATGAAGGATTATGTGCCGCGCCAGAACGCCGACCTGGTACAGCGGCTCGTGGATGCCGGCGCCATCATCCTTGGCAAGACCAACGTGCCGCTCTACGCCATGGACATCCAGAGCTACAACAAGGTCTTCGGCACCACCCAGAACCCTTACAACCCCAAGCACACGCCTGGCGGGTCCTCCGGTGGTGCGGCGGCGGCGCTCGCCGCCGGACTCACACCGTTGGAAGTGGGCAGCGACCTGGCGGGCTCCATTCGCACGCCCAGCCACTTCTGTGGCGTGTTTGGCCATAAGCCCACCCGCCACCTGGTGTCCATGCGCGGCCACATCCCCGGACCGCCCGGGACCCTGAGCGAGCCGGATCTGGTGGAAGGCGGCCCCATGGCCCGCAGCGCCGGCGACTTGCGGACGCTGTTGCCGGTGATTGCCGGTCCGCGCCGACTGGAGCAGCGCAGCTGGTCCCTGTCACTGACGGACAGCCGCCTGGAGAGTCTGGAACAGGCCCGGGTCGGCCTCTGGCTCGACGATCCCCTGTGTCCGGTGGCCGACGAACTGACCCAGGCCTATCGCGCGCTGGGCCGACGGCTTGAGGAACAGGGCGCGCTGGTGGCGGATGCCCGACACAACCTGCTGGATATGGAAACCATCCTGCCGGTTTACTTCAACCTGCTCGGCAGCCTGGTGAGCGCCTCCCTGACACCGAAACAGCGTCGCCAGATGGCCTGGGTCGGACGCCTGGAAAAATGGCTGCGACTCTTCCTGCCCATGACCCACCACATCGGCGAATACGGCCGTGCCGTGAACCAGCCCATCCACAGTTGGCTGCACTGGAACGAACGACGCGAAAAAATGCGCGCCGAGATCGATACTCTGTTCGAGGAATACGACGTGCTGTTGACGCCAATAACGCCAACCACGGCGATCGAACACGATCAGAAAGGCGAAGCCTTCAACCGCAGGATCACCGTCAACGGCAAGCCCCGTCCCTACCTCGACCAGTTCTGCTGGATCGCCCTGGCCACGACATTGGGATTGCCCGCCACCTCGGTGCCGGTGGGCCGGTCTCGGGACGGCCTGCCCTACAACATCCAGGTTATCGGGGCACCGGGCATGGACCTGACCACGATTGGTTTCGCGGAATTGATGGAAAAGGCGGGACTGGCAGGGTTCGAGATCCCGAAAGGCTTCTGAACCACCGTCACATCAAATGAAAAGCCCGGCCATTGGCGCCGGGCTTTTGGGTTTCGCGGGGATCCGAAACCTATCAGTCGCGTTCCAGAATGGCCGTTACCCCCTGGCCGCCAGCGGCACAGATGGAGATCAGTCCGCGGCCGCTGCCCCGCTCAGCCAACTGCTTGGCAAGCGTCGCAATGATCCGGCCGCCGGTAGCCGCGAACGGGTGCCCGGTCGCCAGGCTGCTGCCCTTGGGATTCATCTTCGAGCGATCGATGCTGCCCAGCGGCTGATCCCGACCTAATCGCTCTTTACAGAACGTGGGGTCTTCCCAGGCCTTGAGGGTCGACAGCACCTGCGCGGCAAACGCTTCGTGGATCTCGTAGATGTCGAAGTCCTGAAGGGTCAGGCCGGCTCTGTCGAGCATCCGCGGCACGGCGTACGCCGGCGCCATCAGCAACCCTTCCTTCTTGTCGACAAAATCCACGGCGGCCACTTCCGAGAAGGTCAGGTAAGCCTGAACCTCCATGTTATTGGCCTTGGCCCACTCCTCGCTCGCCAAAAGCACGCAGGACGCGCCGTCGGTCAGCGCGGTGCTGTTGGCGGCGGTCATGGTGCCGTTCTCACGATCGAAGCACGGCTTGAGAGTCGACAGCTTTTCCAGCGTGGTGTCCGGGCGCAGGACGTTGTCTTTTTCCAGGCCGGCCAGCGGGGTCATCAGGTCCTCGAAGAAGCCGGACTGGTACGCCGCAGCCAGCTTCTGGTGACTCTCGTAGGCCAGTTCGTCCTGGGCGTCCCGCGGGATATTCCACTCATGCGCGGTAATCTGGCAATGGTCACCCATGGACAGGCCCGTACGGGGCTCGCCGTTCTCCGGAATTTCCGGAACCAGGTGACTCGGACGGAACCGGCCCAGGATCTTCAGGCGTTCGGTGTTGGTCTTGGCCCGGTTCAGGTCCAGCAGGATCTCGCGCAGCCCCTCACCGACGCCGATCGGCGCGTCGGAGGTGGTGTCGGTGCCGCCGGCAATGCCGCACTCGATCTGACCGAGGGCAATCTTGTTGGCCACCAGGATCGCCGCCTCCAGGCCGGTGCCACAGGCCTGCTGGATATCGTAGGCCGGCGTTTCCGGCGCCAGACCGGAGCTCAGCACCGACTCGCGGGTCAGGTTGAAGTCGCGGGAATGCTTGATGACGGCGCCAGCCGCCACTTCGCCCATACTCTGGCCTTCCAGGCCGAACCGATCCACCAGACCGCGCAGGGTCGCGGTGAGCATGTCCTGGTTGCTGAGTTTGCTGTAGGCGCTGTTGGAGCGCGCAAACGGAATGCGGTTGCCGCCAATGACGGCCACCCGGCGGACGGTCTGCGCAGCCTTCGCCGCTTTCTTCTGTCCTGCATTGCTTGTCTGTGCCATGGGATTATCCTGTTCATCAGTATGATGTGTGGCAGTCTATCGAGACGGGCTTCCCGCTCATTGGCAGCCCTGACAACGGCCCGACCGCGTTGAGTCAATCCAAAGCCGGCCAGTTTTCATACCATACGGGAAACGCTGAAGAGCGCGGGGACCCTCTGCAGCGCCGATATCGCAGACGCCCCGTCAGACACCTCATTCGAAAAACGCGCGCAAGACGCAAGGAAACCACTATGTCAGACCTTTACCTCAAGTTCGTCAATACCCCTGTCGGCAAAACCACCGCCTCGACCCTGGGCCTGCCGTCGCCGGTCGTGCTCAAGCGCTGGCAGCGCAGCGATCAGCCGTTCATCGAGGGTGACGTGCTGGTCGGCGCAGCCAACGGCGCGCGGGCCATCGAGACGTTGGGCAGTATTCTCGGGGCCAGCCCCGCCAACGTATTTCACGCCTCCGGCACCGAGCGGCTGACCGATTCAGCCAAGGCTGGCAGTAAGGCCAAACCGCTGGACGTCAGCGGCGACATCCAGAAAAAGTTTTCCGCCCTGGTGTTCGATGCCAGCGGCATCAAGGACACCACGGAATTACGGGCGCTGTACGACTTCTTTCACCCGGTGATCCGTAAACTGGCCACCAACGGCCGTGTCCTGGTGATTGGCCAGGATCCGGACACCTGCCGCAAGCCCGCCCACGCCGCCGCCCAGCGCGCCCTGGAAGGCTTCGCTCGCAGTGTCGGCAAGGAAATCGGCAAGAAAGGCGCCACTTCCAACCTGATCTGGATTGCGCCTAACGCCGAGGAACGCATCGACTCCAGCGTGCGCTTCTTCCTGTCGCCCCGCTCGGCGTACGTCGACGGTCAGGTGGTGAAGATTGGCAAGTCGGACACCGGCAACACCGCCACCAACCCGGTGGCTCCGCTGACGGGCAAGGTCGCCCTGGTAACGGGCGCCTCCCGGGGGATTGGTGAGTCCATCGCCCAGACGCTGGCCCGGGACGGCGCCACGGTGATTGCGCTGGATATCCCGGCGGCGATGACCGACCTGGAGCGCGTGGCCAAGGACATCAAAGGCAAACCACTGGCCTGCGACATCACCGAAGCCAATGCGCCGACGCTGATTGCCGAGTTCCTGGAAAACATGGGCAGCGGGCTGGACCTGATCGTCCATAACGCCGGTATCACCCGGGACAAGACGCTGGGCAACATGCCTGAGCATTTCTGGGATATGACGATTGCCGTCAACCTGACCGCCGAGGAACGGATCGACGAGGAACTGCTCAAGCGCGGCCTGATCCGTGAGAACGGCCGCATCGTGTGCGTGTCGTCCATCAGCGGTATCGCCGGCAACTTTGGTCAGACCAACTACTCCACGTCGAAGAGTGGCGTCATCGGTTACGTGGAAGCCATGGCCAAAAGCCTCAAGAACGGCATCACCATCAACGCCGTGGCACCGGGCTTTATCGAAACGCAGATGACGGCCGCCATGCCGATCACTATCCGTGAGGCCGGCCGGCGCATGAACAGCCTATCCCAGGGTGGCTTGCCGGTGGACGTGGCAGAAACCATCGCCTGGTACTGCCACCCACAGTCAGCCGGCGTGTCCGGCAACGTGGTGCGGGTCTGTGGCCAGTCACTGATCGGCAAGTAAGGTTATCCCGCCACGGGAAGGCTCAGTGGGCAGGCGCGGGTTCGGCATCCGGATCCGCCTGCCCCGGCTTCAGCAGCAGTACCAGCGGAATCATCAGTACGAACAGCGCCCCCATGAAATGGAAGGCGTCGATATAGGCCAGCATCTGCGCCTGGCCCTGCACGGTCTGGTTGAGCAGGGCCAGCGCCTGCTCATGGCTGCCGGTCACGCCCTGTAACTGGGACAGGTGCTGCTCCCATTCCGGATCGCCGGGACTGGTATTGGCCACCAGCGGCACCCGGTGATGGGCACCCAGGCGCGAGATCAGCGTCACCAGCACCGAAATCCCGACACCCCCACCCAGGTTCCGCATGAACGCAAGCATCGACGCCGCCTGGTTGTTGGCGCTGGCCGGCAGTCCGATGTAGGCCATGGTGTTGATGGGAATAAACAGGAAGGCAATTCCCAGCGTCTGCCACACACGCATCAGCGCCAGGGTTGTACTGTCGACCTGCAGCGTGAAGCCGCCCATGAACCAGAGCGAGCTGCCGGCACACAGCAGGCCGAACGAAATCATCAGCCGCAGGTCCACTTTACCCGCCAGTTTCCCCACCACCGGCATCATCGCCATGATGGCAAAGCCGCCGGGTGAGATCACCAGCCCCGCATCCAGCGCGGTGTAACCCAGCAGCGACTCCATGAACAGCGGCAGCAACGCCGTCGAACCCAGCAGGATAAAACCGAGCACGAACATCAGCAGGTTGGAAATGGCGTAATTGCGATAGCGATACAGACGCAGGTTGACGATGGGGTTGTCCTGATCGAACGAACGCACGATGTAGGTCAGCAGCGCCACGATCACCACACCGGTAAGAACCTGGATCTCCAGGGAATCCCACCAGTCCTCGTTTTGCCCCCGATCCAGCAGCCACTGCAGACTGCCGATGCCGACGGCGATCAGGCCGAAGCCGACATAATCGATGGGACTGCCGTCGTGGTTGGGTTTCTCGTCCGGCAGGTACATGCGGATCAGCACGATCAGCAGCGCCCCGACCGGTACATTGATCAGGAAGATCCAGTGCCAGCTGAACTGGTCGGTGATCCAGCCGCCCAGCGTCGGCCCGATCGCCGGCGCCGCCACCACGGCGATCCCGTACATGGCAAACGCCATGGCCCGCTGGGCCGGCGGGAAGGCGTCGGCGAGAATCGCCTGGGACACCGGTTGCAACGCCCCACCGGCCAGCCCCTGGATCGCCCGGAAAAAGATCAGCATGCCCAGACTGGGGGCCAGACCGCAGGCCAGGGATGCGGCGCTGAAGCCGATGATGCAGGCGATGAAGAATCGGGTGCGGCCGAAATATTCGGACAGCCAGCCGGCAATGGGCAGAGCTATGGCGTTGGTCACCAGGTAGGACGTCAGAACCCAGGTGGATTCCTCGGGCCCAGCCCCCAGGCTGCCGGCGATGTTGGAGAGGGAAACGTTGGCGATGGAGATGTCGAGCACCTCCATGAACGCCGCAAGCGCCACCATCGGCGCAATCAGCCAGGGATTGATCGCCTTGCGGGCCGAGGGCGCCTCGTTGCCGGTTGCGGCATCACTCATGATGGCCCCTTACGGCTGCTTGCCCGCGCTGTCCAGATGCACCGTCGGTACGACGGACATGCCAGGCCACAGCTGCATGTCTTCGGGCGTGTCATCCAGTTCGATACGGATCGGCACACGCTGCACCACCTTCACGAAATTGCCGGTGGCGTTTTCCGGCGGCAGCAGCGCAAAACGGGAGCCGGTCCCCGGCTGGAAAGAGGCAACGTGGCCGGTCAGGGTCTTGTTCGGGTAAGCGTCCACGTCGATGTCCACCCGATCGCCCACGTGCATATCGCCGATCTGGGTTTCCTTGTAGTTGGCCTTGATCCAGGGATGGCCGGAGACCAGGATCACCAGCGTCGCTTGCGGTCCCACCATGGCGCCGGTGCGGGCCTGCAGTTCGCTGATCCAGCCATCCACCGGGGCCTTGATGGTGGTCCAGTCCAGGTTCAGTTGGGCCTGGGTCAGGCTGGCCTGGGCCTGCTCCAGATTCGCCCGGGCTTCATCCACGGCGGCCTGCATGACCGGCAGACGCTGATCATCGGCGGCCACCGCCTGCTGCTGCGCGCGTGCCGAGGCAAGCTGGCTCCTGGCCACGGACACCGCGGCGGCTGTCGCCGCATGATCGCTTTCCAGGGTATTCAGGTTGGTTCGTGCATTCTCCAGCGTCTGCTTGGACACCTGACTGCGTTCAACCAGCACGCTGTAGCGCTTCACATCCCGGCGCGCCTGTTCAATCTTGGCGGCCTGGGCGTCCCGCGTTCTTTCCTGCTGAGTGATCTGGGCTTTGGCCACCTCAACACTCGCGGTGGCTTCCGCTTTGCGGGCGGCCAGATTGGCCTGGAAAGCCGTCAGTGAGGCCCGCGCACTCTCAAGCGAGGCCCGGGCATTGGCCACCTTGGCCTGGGCCGCTGACAGTGCCGCCTGGTAGGGTTCCGGATCGATCGTCGCCAGCACCTGCCCGGCTTTCACCGGCTGGTTGTCGTGCACAGCCACATCCACCAGCGGGCCATCCACGCGGGGTTTCAGGTACACCACGTCCCGCTGGACAAAGGCATCGTCGGTGGTTTCCTTGCCCAGGCTCCACCACCAGAGGGCGGCAATGACGACGGCAGCAACGGCAAAAACAATGAAGAGGCGTTTCAAACGCGAAGACATGAGTGTCGTTCCATCCCTTAAAGAATCAGATCCCTCGCACCCTTCGAGGGGCACCAAGAAGAGAAAGGCCCCGAGAAGATACGGGCGCGGACGCCAACCGGACGTCAGACTGCGAGCCGAGGGCCCAGATCGACGCGATCATCGCCGAACATGACGGGAACGCAGCATAAACCACGAACTGTCCGATTCGCAATTCGTCGACAACGCCTGGATCAGGTTTGGAAGTTGCAGAGGTATGAGGAACGCAAAAACCCGAAACCAGCGAATGCTGTCGGGTACAATCAATCCACACAGGGAAAGGAAATGGTGGGTGGTGCAGGGATCGAACCTGCGACCCTCGCCTTGTAAGGGCGATGCTCTCCCAGCTGAGCTAACCACCCGGGAATTCGGGAAATGGCGGAGCGGACGGGACTCGAACCCGCGACCCCCGGCGTGACAGGCCGGTATTCTAACCAGCTGAACTACCGCTCCGCGATCATCTTTCTGTCGAAGGGGTAACCCGACAGCGCGCTGAATTGGTGGGTGGTGCAGGGATCGAACCTGCGACCCTCGCCTTGTAAGGGCGATGCTCTCCCAGCTGAGCTAACCACCCAATCAGCGCGGATGAACCAGCGTTTTGCCGTGTCGGCGTTGCTGTGTCATCCAGATGAGACGCGCATTTTAAGCATTTGAGTGGGCCTGTCAAATACTTTCGTGGGATTTTTTGGAATTAAACTCAAGTGGTTATTTTGCAGCCAGATCAATGCCCCCGGGAGCGATCACGGGGCATCGGTTCCGTTCGTCTTCGATGGCGTGCGCTTCTTACTGCCACCGGCTGACTTGGGCGCCGGTTTCGATGTGTCGCCCGATTCGGCCGTACTCTTTCGCCGCCCCGCCCTGACGACCGAGCTGGCCTTACGGGCGGCAGAGGCCGCCTTTTTCTCCAGAGCCAGGTGCCCAACACTCGAACGGCGCTCGTCGGGAATGGCTTCTTCAGCCAGGCGCCGATTGATCTCGTCCAGCTTGGTTTGCAACGCCTGCAGGCGCTCGTCCACCAGGCCCTTCAACGAAGGCCCAAGGTGGTCTACCAGGTGGCGTAATTCATCCAGTCGTTCTTCCCCCAGGTGCTCCGCTTCGTGGATCACCTCCAGATACTGCCGGCGCAAACGATCAAGCCGGCCCCGAGCCCAACGCACGGGTTCTCCCACAGTGTCCTTCAATGACATCTCATCCTCTTTATTCTTGTGTCCAGGCACATGGAAACAGCGCTCATGCTCTCTTCAGTCTAGTCAGACCGCCCCGATGGGCCAAGAAAGATGTGCGCCGCTTCACATTTTATAAAGCTCGTGCCCGACCACATTGGCATCCATTGCCACCAGCCGCGTCATTTCCGCGAGGACGACTCCCTCACCCGCATTCAGAATGGCCACCAGCCACTGTCTTCCGCGGCCTCCGCCCGCTCCCGCTCGGCCTCGAGCGAGGCGTACGCCTTGTCCAGGGCATCGATCTGGCGATCGGTCTCCAACGGTTGGGTAGGTCCGCCGCCGAAAGGCCAGTACCAGGGTGCCTCCTCGTATTGCCCGTTGGCCTTCATGGCCTCGATTTCCTCGTCGCGCGCCGTCTCCAGCTCTTCCCGGCGGCGCTCATAGTCTGCATCCTGATTGGCTTCGACGATGGATGTGGCAGCGTGGTTCGGCGCCAGCATGTCGCTGTTGAGGAACTGGGTCGTCACGATCTCACCCTGACCCATGGCGTAGTCCCGGGTGACCAGTTGCAGGTCGCCCGAAGCCAACGGATCCTCGGCATCCAGATCCGGATGGGCCTGTTTCGGAGGGGATAGCTCGTTGTATCGCAGGTAATAGATCTGGCCGGCTTCGACATGGAGCACCGCATCGGCAATCCGGCTCAAATCAATATCATTGATGCCTTCAAGCCCCAGCAGGGGCCGGCGCATGATGATGTGGCGGGGACCGGGCTCGACTTCGAGCCAGGTGTAGCTGTCGTCGCGAATATTGAAGTAGTGCTCGCCGTCGATGTACACACTGGGCGACTCGATCTCGTCGGCCGCCCAGCGGGAATGCGTGCGATAAAAGTAGACGAGGGCGTGATTCTGCTGGTCCCACTGATCGTTGGGAATGTGCACGAAATCCTTGCCCGATACCGGATGCAGGAAGGCGCCGGTACTCTTGCCGATGGACTGGTGAATACTGCAGCCGCTGAGCGTGAAAACCAGGGCCAGGGCGGCAAACCTGGCCATCCGTGTTGCGTTACGCATGATTGTGTCATCCCCCGAACCGTTCGGGCGCCCCGCAGGTGCGTGGCCTGGAGACGCCTCTGGTCACGGATCATAGCAACAGGCCGGGCGATGAAACCGAGACCTACCGCAAGGGATAGCTACAAACTGTTACACGGCCTGATCAGCCGGGATTACTTCCGCAGGCTGGACACTTCGTCGTCGAGCCGGATCAGACGCGCGTTGAGCTGCGCCCGGGCCGCATCGATGGCATCGATGGCGTTTTCGATCTTGCTCAGGCGCTGGCGGGTATCGGCCAGGCTGCCTTTCAAAGAGTCGAGGTTGCCGCCGCCTTTTTCCAGGCTATCCAGGCGGGCGAGAATCTCCTGACGCGCCAGATCCTGCTCGCGTCCAAACCGGTCCAGTCGCTGCTCGACGGTCGCCGTCATGTTGTCGGACTTGTCTTCCACCGCCTTCAGGCGAGGCGCCAGATCGTCAAGACTGGATTGCAACGAGGCGATCGATGCCTGGCGTTCGTCGGCGGCCTCCTGCAGGGACTTGATGTCGGCGGCGAGCGTGTCGGCCCGCTTGTTGAGGTCGCTTTTCAGGGTGCTGGTGGTTTCTTCCAGGTAGGCCAGTGCCGCCTTGTTGGCGTTAATGGCGTCCTTGTTCCGCTCGTTGGCCACCGCCCACAGCTTGCGGATTTCACTCTCATTGGTCTTGGCCTGCTTTTGCAGGCTGGCCAGGGACGAATCCTTTTCCTCCAGGTTCTCCCCGGTTTCGGACAGCTTGCCCTCGAAGCGCGCCAGCGCCAGCTTGCTCTGGCGGGCCCAATAGTCCGCCTCCTGCAGGCGCTCCGACATCTGGTCAATCTGCTGCTTCTGCAAGTACCAGCCCCAGCCACCGGCCGCGACGGCCGCCAACAGAAGGATCACCAGAACGGGAATCGCGCCCCGCCCGGGCTGCCGATTCAGGGACAGCTCCGGCCCGGGCCGGGAGGCCCGCGGCGTCGACTTTTCACGCTTGGGCTTACCCGAGCCCGCTGATCCCCGTACTTCATCCCGTTCAGGACGTATCGGTTCCATAGTTTCCCCAGTTCAGAAGAGTCAATCTGGACGTGATCTTATCGATTCGCTGCTCAAAGCGCCAAAGAGTGTCATAATTTGCATGGCTAACGAGCTCTGCATACAATGCTCGGCTTCTTTTTTAACACACCGGGACCTTGCTTATGCAGCCGCAAGTTGGTCTTATCATGGGCTCCAAGTCGGACTGGCCGACCATGGAGCATGCCGCCAACATGCTTGAGAAGCTGGGCGTCGCCTACGAAACACGGGTCGTGTCGGCCCACCGCACCCCCGACCTGCTCTTCGACTATGCCCGCAACGCCGCCGATCGCGGCCTCCAGGTCATTATCGCCGGTGCTGGCGGGGCGGCCCACTTGCCGGGCATGGTGGCCTCCCAGACGGCTCTGCCCGTGCTGGGCGTCCCCGTACAATCGAAGGCGCTGAACGGCCTGGATTCCCTGCTGTCGATCGTTCAGATGCCGGGCGGCGTGTCCGTGGGCACGCTGGCCATCGGCAAGGCGGGTGCAACCAACGCCGGACTGCTTGCAGCGCAGATCCTCGGGCTCAATAATGCCGATATCCGGGCCGCGGTGGAACAGTTCCGGACGTCCCAGACCGAGGCCGTCCTCGACAACCCCGACCCCCGGGCTGAGTGATTCCAGACGGACCCGCCCGGCCCACACATCGGGCGACTTGATCATCACCGGAGTATCACATGCGAATTGGTGTATTAGGCGCCGGTCAACTCGGGCGAATGCTCGCCCTCGCCGGTTACCCGCTGGCCAACGATTTCGTCTTCTATGACATGTCCGGCAACCCCAGCGCCGGGCTGGGCGAAGTCATCATCGACCGCAACAACGAATTTCTGAAAGACTTTCTGTCCCGCGTGGATCGGGTGACCTACGAGTTTGAGCACCTACCGGTGGAGGTCGCCCAGATCATTGCGCGTGAAAAGCCCGTCTATCCCTCGCCTCGCGCGCTGCAGGTCTGCCAGAACCGGGAAGCGGAAAAGACCCTGTTTGGCAGCCTGGGCATCCCGACTCCGGAATGGCGCATCGCCGAGAATGCCGAGCAGCTGCGCAAGGCCGCAAGCGAGCTGGGCTGCCCGGTGGTCGCCAAGTCCAATACCGAAGGTTACGACGGCAAGGGGCAAGCCGTCCTGCGTTCGCCGGAAGACGCCGCAGAAGCCTGGCAGTCCATCAACCATGACAAGCTGATCGTCGAGAAATTCGTCGATTTCCAGCGTGAAGTCTCCATCATTGCCGTGCGCGGCGAAGACGGTGAACTGGCTTTCTACCCGATGGCGGAAAACGTCCATCACGACGGCATCCTGCGCTATTCCATTGCACCGGCACCCGGCCTGCGCCCGGAAGTCCGGGACGATGCCGAGCGCTACATCCGCATGCTCCTGAACGAGCTCGACTATGTCGGCGTGCTGGCACTGGAGCTGTTTGAAACGGCGGATGGGCTGGTGGCCAACGAAATGGCACCACGGGTCCATAATTCCGGGCACTGGACCATGGAAGGGGCTGTCACCAGCCAGTTCGAAAACCACATCCGCGCGGTGACCGGCATGCCGCTGGGCGATACCAGCGCCCGGGGCGTCAGCTGCATGGTGAATATCATCGGCAGCCACGGCGAGATTCGCGATATCCTGCGCCTGCCCTATACCCACCTGCACCTTTACAACAAGCTTGAGCGTTCCGGACGCAAGCTGGGCCACATTAACGTGCTGGCCGACAGCTATGAAGAACTGGTCTGGCGCGTCAAGAACTGCGCCTGCTTCCTGCCGGGTGCGCCCGAGCTGGACTGCTCGCTGACCCGCGGCTGAAGCCTCCTTCCCGGGCGCCTGCTTCGCAGCGCCCGGGTCGGCTTTATTCCCTTCCCCTTGAAAAAACATCCGCGGCCCCAACATCTTGCGACGTGGATTCGCCCCATCCAGGGTGTTAAGCTCTGCATACCCCATGTGACGAGATGTAACGTCATCTGACCGCTGGGGCACGTCCCCAGAGCTGTTCACATCACATCAATACTGTTGAGAGAAGATACAAGGGAGACCTTCCAATGGCATTCGAACTTCCAGCACTGCCTTACGAAAAGAACGCACTTGAACCGCACATCTCTCAGGAAACCCTGGAATACCATTACGGCAAGCACCACCAGACATACGTCACCAAGCTGAACGGCATGGTCGAAGGTACCGACAATGCCAACAAATCCCTGGAAGACATCATCAAGACGGCCGGTCCGGGCGGCCTGTTCAACAACGCAGCCCAGGTCTGGAACCACACGTTCTACTGGAACTGCCTGAGCCCGAACGGCGGTGGCGAACCGACCGGTGCAGCGGCAGACGCCA
This sequence comes from Marinobacter mangrovi, assembly GCF_016798325.1. Lineage (GTDB taxonomy): Bacteria > Pseudomonadota > Gammaproteobacteria > Pseudomonadales > Oleiphilaceae > Marinobacter_A > Marinobacter_A mangrovi. The sequence goes on along the minus strand of NZ_JAERVO010000001.1, from coordinate 203,412 downwards.
TCAACAAGGCCTTCGGCTCTTTTGACGCCTTCAAGAAAGAATTCAATGAAAAAGCCGCCGGCAACTTCGGATCTGGCTGGACCTGGCTGGTCAAGAAGACCGACGGCAGCGTTGCCATCGTCAACACCGACGACGCCGGCACACCGCTGACCACCGACGACAAGCCGGTCCTGACCGTCGATGTGTGGGAGCACGCCTACTACATCGATTACCGGAATTCACGTCCGAACTATCTGGAAGCCTTCTGGAACCTGGTCAACTGGGATTTCGTAAACGAAAACCTGGGCTGATCCCACGAAGGGAACCAGTCTGTATCCGATCCGGACACTGGATCGATCAACGCCCGCTCCTTGAGCGGGCGTTTTTTGTTGCAAACCTTTACCCGTTGAAACTGGACTTTGTCCGCCCATACAGCTATTTAACTAGGGGTGGGACATCGTATGCACGGCGGGATCCAACTCGACGCCCGGCTTTATCCACCCGTCATACCGAAGCCCATCATTCGCCGGCCGCCCATAACGATCATAATGCGGCCACCTGCACAGGACGTAACGCGACAAGCCCCGTGGCGCGACAGGAAGTCGTTCACCCAGGTTCGTCTCATCGCTACCTGACGTCTCGGCACCAGTGCCGATGAGGCAAAAATCGAGGATCACCGGAACATCTGTCCGGGGGTTCCCTAAGCGCTGGATAATGACTAGACAGTTTCAGTTTGAACACCGACTCGGCTATCGCATTCTTCGCTGGGTACTGCTGATTGCGCTGCTGAGCGGTATCGTGTTGAGCACGACCCAGATCATCGTCGATGCCAATCGCGTATCCGATGAACTGGACCAGCAGGCCCACCAGACCCTGGCACTGGTCCGCGATGCCGCCAGCCAGGCGGTTTACAGTATTGACGAGGACCTGGCCCAGCAAGTGGTCGATGGGCTGTTCGAACAGCAGGCGGTCCGTTTTGCCCAGATCATGCACCCCGACGGTGAAGTGCTGGCCCGTAGCACCCGCGACCTGCTACCGGCGGACTACCGCCCCCTGACCGATCGCATCTTTTCCGCTGAACGTCATTATCGCGTGCCCCTGACCCGCGGTGCCGACGATCCGGTCATCTACGGTTACCTGGAAGTCAGTTACGACACCGCCTACTCCGCGGCCTCCTGGCTCGAACGCGCCACCCTGACCTTCCTGTCCGGCATTGCCCGGGCCATCGTCCTGAGCCTGGTGCTGTTTGCCGTTTTCCATATCCTGCTGACCCGCCCCCTGTTCCGGATCATCAGCTCGATTTCGCGGGTTAACCCCGACAACCCCGGCGGCACGCTCCTGGACATGCCGCGGGGTCATCGAAACGACGAACTGGGTCTTTGGGTAAACGCCACCAACAACCTGCTGGTGGCCATCACCGAGAACCAGGAGAAACAGGCGGAAGCCGAGGCCCGGGTCAATCGCCTGTCCCGCTACGACAAACTCACCGGCCTGCCCAACCGGGAACTGTTCCTGGTTATGCTCAGCAACGCCCTGGAAGAACACCGACGCAACGACCAGACCCTGGCTGCGTTCTGTTTCGGCATTGACGACTTCAAGAGCATCAACGAGCAGCATGGTTACCACATGGGCGACCAGCTGCTGCAAACCATCGCCGATCGCCTCGGCGGCGACGGTCCCAATGGCCCGTTAATCACTGCGCGCCTGGGGAGCGACCAGTTTGTCGTGGTTGAGCAGCACCTGCGTGATGGCTACCAGTGCGCCGCCACGTCGGAATGGCTGCTCAACGAAATCAACGCGCCCATTCGCCTGGCCGGTCGCGATGTCTCGGCCACGGCCACCATCGGTATCGCCCTGTTCCCGGACGATGCCGAACACAGCGAACAACTGCTCCAGCGCGCCGAGCAGACCATGACGCTGGCCAAAGCCGGCGGCGGCAACCAGTTCCAGTTCTATGTAGCCAGCGTCGACCAGGAAATCCGTGACCGAAAGCGGCTGGAGAAGGAGCTTCACCAGGCCCTGGTGGAAAATCAGTTCCACCTCGTCTACCAGCCCCAGATCAACCTGGAAACGCGCCGCGTCATTGGCGCCGAGGCCCTGCTGCGCTGGGAACACCCCGTCCACGGCCTGATCCCGCCAGATCACTTCATTCCGCTGGCGGAACTGAGCGGCTCCATCGTGGAAATCGGCAGCTGGGTCCTGGACGAAGCCTGCGCCCAGGCGGCGCTCTGGTCCAGTGAAGGCATGCCGATCCGGATTGCCGTCAACCTGTCAGCCGTGCAACTTCGCCAGGACGACATCGTCGAGACCGTACTCAAGACCCTCAAACGGCACGCCATTCCTCCTGGCCGGCTGGAGCTTGAGGTGACCGAGACCGGCTTTATGGAGAACCTGGACAGCGCCGTGGAAAAGCTGGTGCAACTGCGTAATGAGGGGATCAATATTGCGGTGGACGACTTCGGCACAGGCTATTCCTCGCTCACCTACCTCAAGCGATTGCCGGTGCAGCACCTCAAGATTGACAAGCAGTTTATTCACGACCTGCTGGTCAACGAGGAAGACACCCGCATTGCCAATACCATCATCGACCTGGGCAAGAGCCTGAACCTGGACGTCATCGCCGAAGGTGTGGAAACCGAAGAGCAGGAATTCTACCTTCACAACCGCGGCTGCCAGCTGGCCCAGGGCTACTTTTTCAGCAAGCCGCTGAAACCGGACGATTTCGCAAGCTTTGTGGTGGCGTTCCACCGTAAAATCACCGCCAATTCAACTGAAAACTGACGACAAGGACCTTTCATGACGACAACGCTGATCGGCCTGGCGGTCATCGCCGCCGTGGTTATTCTGATCGTATCCATCTACAACCGGCTGGTCTCCCTCCGCAATCGTTTCAAGAACGGCTTTGCCCAGATCGACGTCCAGCTCCAGCGACGTCACGATCTGATCCCCAACCTGGTGGAAGCGGCCAAGGCCTACCTGTCCCACGAGCGCAACACCCTGACTGAAGTCATGGAGGCGCGAAACAACGCCGTGAGCGCCCAGAAGGACGCCGCCGGCGACCCGGCCGACGGCCAGAAGATCCAGAAGCTGTCGTCTGCCGAGAACATGCTGTCCCGCGCCCTGGCCAACTTCTACGCGGTGGCGGAGAACTACCCTGAGCTGAAAGCCAATGAAACCATCCAGCAACTGATGGAAGAGCTGTCCAGCACCGAGAATCGTGTGGCCTTCTCCCGTCAGGCCTATAACGATGAAGTGATGTTCTACAACACCTTCCGGGAGAAATTCCCCAACAACATCATTGCCGGCCTGTTTGCCTTCAAACCGTCCGAGCAGCTGCAACTGGAAAATCCGGAAGCCCGCCAGGCACCGAAAGTCAGCTTCTGATTCCGGGCACACTGACCCGGCAACGACCTTATGGCCAAACTTGGATTCTTCGAGCGCCAGGAGCGCGCGCGGCGTAACACCACGCTGCTCGTGTTCCTGTTTACGGCAGCCGTCCTGCTGATCACCCTGGTGGTCGATCTGGTCGGCTATCTGGTGACCCGCAATGTCGAGCCCACCGCCCACTTCGGCGTCTGGCTGACATCCGAGCAGGGCATCTTCACATCCATCGCGGTCGTCGCCGTGATCGGGCTGGGATCACTGATCCGCTGGATTGACCTGGCCGGCGGCGGCGAGCGGGTGGCCCGGATGGTGGGCGCCCGACTTCTTGATCCCTCAAGTCAGGACCCCCAGGAACGCCAGCTTCGGAACGTGGTGGAGGAGATGGCGATTGCCAGTGGCGTGCCGGTTCCCGATCTCTACGTGATGGATAACGAAACCGCCATTAACGCGTTCGTCGCCGGGTATTCTCCGGGCGAAGCCGTCATGGTGGTGACGCACGGCACCCTCACCCAGTTGAACCGGGACGAACTGCAGGGCGTGGTGGGCCACGAATTCAGCCACATCCTCAATTCCGACATGCGCATCAACGTGCGGCTGATCGCCCTGTTGGCCGGCATTCTGATGATTGGCCAGATCGGTCAGTTCCTGCTGGGCAGCGCTGGTCGACGCCGCTATTACAGCTCCCGCGACAACAAAAGCCAGGGGCTGGCCATCGGCCTCGGACTCGCTCTGATGCTCGTGGGCTACATCGGACTGTTCTTCGGACGCCTGATCCAGGCCGCCATCTCGCGGCAGCGGGAAATGCTGGCCGACGCCTCCTCGGTGCAGTTCACCCGCAACCCCGAAGGCATTGCCAGCGCGCTCTATCGTATCGGCGAGTCGAGCAGTTATTTCCAGTCCACCGGCCACGCCAGCGACGTCAACCACATGTGTTTTTCGGAATCGGTGCGCATGCGCTTCGCGGGCTGGCTCGCCTCACACCCGCCGCTGGAAGACCGGATCAACGCCATTGGCCCGGGACTGCTGGCGCGCTTCCGCAACCGCCGCCGGGACGATGTCCGGCAGGCTCGGCCGACGGTTGAGGACGCCGCCCGGGGTTCCCTGTTCCGCGATGGCCTGCAGGACGTGGTCGCACCCCTGGCCGGACGTCACACCACGCCGGTGGCCCCACACACCCGGCTGTCCGATAGCGCAGGCGTCGTGACGACCGCCAACGAGGAATACGCCCAGCAGCTGCTGCGCCAACTACCGGACAATGCCCGCACACTGCTCTACACCCGAACCGGTGCGGTGCAGTATTGCTACAGCCTGATATTCCACAGCATGTCCGCGGAAGAGCGGGAACAGGCCCTCTCCGGGCTCCGTGAAGCGCGCGGCGTGCTCGGGTTTGATCCGGCATTGATTGAACGCTTCTACCCCACCCTTGATCAGCTTGGTGAAGCCATCCGACTGCCGGCGCTGGAACTGGCCATGCCGGCCCTGCGCAAGCTCGATCCGGAAGAGCGACGCGGTCTGGAAAAGGTCCTGACTCACCTGGTCCGAGCGGACGGACGGGTCACCCTGTTCGAGTTCGCTCTGCTGAGCTTCATCCATCGCCACCTGTCCCCGGCCGGACGACGTGCCGACAAGGTGCGCTTCCGCCGGTTTGCCGATGTGGCTGACAGCCTGGGGATTCTTCTGAGTCTCGCGGCACGTTCGGCCACAGAATCGCCGGAAGAGGCGCAGAAATGCTACTCAGAGGCAGTTGCCGGCTTTGAAGGGCGAACCGTGGATCTGGGGCCGCTCAGGGACAAGGTCTCGTCACGGGCGTTACAGGAGGCCCTGATACGGCTGCGCGCCCTGTCGCCGATGCTGAAGCCGGCGATTATCGACGCCTGCGGCCACTGCATCCTGCGGGACAACCAGGTGGTGGTCAGGGAATATGAAATCCTGCGGCTGGTCGCGGATCAGTTGGACTGCCCGATGCCGCCACTGCCCGTGGCGGCAGCCTAGTCGCCCGCTTATTCCTCGGGGCATCGCTCACGGCAAAAAGAAAGGCCGGCAAATGCCGGCCTTTCTTATGGACTGCGCCCCTCCCCTTACTGGGATGGCTGCGACTCGAAGTACTGCGGCTGCAACCGATTACGCTCAAACAGGGTATCGATCGGCGGTCGCTTGGTATTCTCCGGGATCTTGTGTCCCAACTTCTTGCTCAGCCCCAGGTTGATGTTCCAGAGCCCCTGATACTTCTCGTCGGTGATGGTGGCCACATCGCCCTTGGCCAGGATGATCTTGGGCCGCAGAAACACCAGCAGGTTGCGCTTGATCTTGTTCTCCGACTCAGAGCGGAACAGGGCGCCAATGTAGGGAATATCCCCCAGGAACGGCACCTTGCTCTTGGTGATGCTGTAGTCTTCCCGGATCAGGCCGCCCAGCACGATGGTCTCGCCATCGTCCGCCAGGACCGTGGTCTTGATCTGACGCTTGTTGGTGACCAGGTCCGAGGCGGATTCGACGCTATCGGCAATGTTCTCGGTGGTCTGCTCCACGATCAGCTTGACCAGACCGTCCTCGCTGATCGTCGGCGTGACCTTCAGCGTCAGCCCCACGTCACGCCGCTCGATGGTCTGGTACGGGTTCGACACCCCGTCACTGGTGGTGGTGGTCGAGCCGGTTACGAACGGAACGTTCTGACCCACGACAATCTCGGATTCCTGATTATCCAGGGTGATAATACTCGGCGTGGACAGCAGATTGGCGGCGGTCGAGCTGGACAACGCCTGAATCAGCAGGCCCCAGGTAATGCCGTTCTCGTTGCGTTCGCCGAAGCCGAGCGACATACCGCCGGTGGCCGGTGAAATCACCTCATTACTGGCGATGGCCCCAATGATGTCGCTCAAGCTCAGCCCGACATTGCCGAAGTTGGTGCCCGCTACCGGCGTCGAGCCGCTGCCTTCATCACCCACGGCAAACTGTACGCCCACGTCCTTACCCAGTTCATCACTGATCTCGACAATGGCCGCCTCAATCAGCACCTGGGCACGCCGGACATCCAGCGCGTTCACGATGGTATCCACTTCCTGCATGATGGACGGCTCACCGCGGACCACCAGTGCGTTAAGACCTTCGTCGGCAAAGATGGCAAAGCCGGTGTTTCCACCCGAGCTACTGCCGCTACTGGACTGGCCCTGCTGACTTTCCTTGGCCACTTCGCCCATGACGCCCTTGAGAATTTCAGCCAGTGACTTGGCGTCCGCGTGCTTGAGGCGGATCACTTTCGTGGTGCCACCGGAGGCCGACGGCTGGTCCAGCTTGTGGATCAGCTCGCGCATTTTCTTGCGGAAGTTTTCGTCGCCGCGCAGGATCAGCCGGTTGCTGCGCTCGTCCGCGGTGACGCTGTATTTGTTGGCGGCATCGTTAGCCTGCTTACCCAGCTCCGAGGGCGCCAATTCCTGCAGCAGGCGCACCATGTCGCCCACCCAGGCTTCCTTCAGCTGGATGACCTCCACCTCATACTTCGACGGGCTGTCCAGTTCCTTGACGATCTGTTCAATGCGATGCACGTTCGCCGAATGATCGCTGACGATCAGCGCATTGGCTGCCGCCACACCGGCCAGGTGCCCGTACTTGGCCACCAGCGGCCGCAGGATGGGCACCAGCTCCAGGGCGTTGGCGTTGTTGACCTGAATGACCTTGGTGATCAGTTGCTCGGAGGGAATGGTGTCGAAGCGCTTCAGGGACTCCGCAGACTGCTTGGCGTCCACCTGCTGGACGATCTTGATGACCTCTTCGCCGGGTATCGCCGTAAAGCCGTGAACTTGCAGCACCGCCAGGAACAGGTCGTAAATCTCGTCCTTGTTCATGGGCGCCGAGGACAGGACGGTAACCTTGCCCTTGACCCGTGGGTCGACCACGAAGCTGTAACCGGTGATATCAGCAATCTGCGTGACGAAGGCGCGTATGTCCGCATCCTTGAGGTTGAGCTTCCAGGTGCCCTCTTCCTGGGCATGGGCCATCATGCTCAGCGGGAGAAGCAAAGCCAGAACCAGAGCCCGGATCAATGGCGTGTTCAGATTAGTCATGCAGTGCTGGTTTCCTGTAACTGAGAAACTGACGGAAAGCACACCGGCCTTCCTTTTTATAATCGTTGTACTCTAAGACCGCCGCCAGCGGTGACAACATCCTTATTGGGGCAACGCGTAGTTTACGGTAAAACTGGCGCCATCCCGCATCACTTCCACTTGTATCTGTGGCTGGTTCCGCCAGTCCTCGAGCAATTGCCGATCCTGCTCGATATCCCCCAGCGGCTGACCGTTGATGGCTGTAATGACATCGCCTTCTTTCAGGTTCAGTGCGGACAACATCGGGTTGGAACCGTCATAAACGTATCCCTGCTGGCTGCCGGAGGCCACGGGTTTGAGTCCGTAACGCTGCAGCGCCGCATCGCCTTCGGCGGCCAGCTGGGCCTGAGCGTCCTCCACAAAGGCCTCGGGAGACATCCCGCGCGTCTCGTCCTGAACCTCCGATACCATACCCTCAGCGTCGCCGTCTTCAAAGGCCAGCGACTCCACTTCTCCGTTTCGTCGGATCAGGATGCGCAGTGGGTCGACTTCCACCAACTCGATATCGCCGGGCATCACGTCACCGACGCGATAATAAGCCGTTGAGCCATCCGTTCCTGAAACTATAGCACCGGACTCTTCGGATCGCGCCGCTACCATGACGCCTTCCAGGTGCATACGCAGATTGGTCTCCGGCGCGGTTTGCTTGACCGCTTCCGCCACCGGCGCGCCCACCGGAGGCCGGCCGAAGAGATCATAGGCTGCCAGTGGCGTCTGCTCCACGGCCGAATCCAGAGACGCCGCGTTTGCCGAGGCGGAGGGCCCGGCCATGACCGGATCCTGCCAGGCAATCATCCAGGTCAGACGCCCCATCACCCAGGCGAAATAGATCACCAGCCCGATCAGCAGCAGGTTCGCCACCCACCGCGGTAGACGCCCGAATGGCGTTGTGAATGTCACCGATGCCATACCCTATCCCGCTGGCAGCACGCGCTGCCTCACGCTGAAAACCACATCACCCGGCGCCGCGTTGCCCGACCAGGGTTGATTCACCAGGTCCAGCAGGCGCCGATAGAGCTGGATCTGCATCATGCCATCGGGCTGGACCTGGGCGGAAATGACCGGGTCCGGGCTTTTTGCGCTGCTGATATCCAGTGCAATCCGACCCTGATCGCGATCCAGCAGGGCCTGCATAGGCGGCAACACCGCCCGCTCCCGCGAGGCGCCCATCGGCCAGCTCACCTCGCCGCCGGGCCAGCTTGCACGACCAGACAGGGCCTGCAGGGCACCGTCGGTCGCCGCCAGCGAGAACCGGTCGATGGTGACATCGCCCTGTATGATCGCGCCACCGCTACGCTGAATCTCGCGGCTGAACTCGGGAATGTTGATACGGCCGTCGGCCGAGAGGGCCATGGCATTGATACCGGTGAGGTGGAACTGACCCTGGAGGTGGGATCGTGGCGTGCGCAGCTGCCAGCCCAGAGGCAGGAAGTGACCGTTCTCCATGAGGCCTTCGAGGTGCCAGCCCGCCTGCAGGGAGTGCCCCATCACCTGGGCCTGGACCTGGCCATTCCAAAGCTGACCGGAGACTTGCTCGATCGCCACGCCGGGCGGCAAGGGGACCGAATCACGACACAGATGCCAGACCCATCCCGCCGGTAACCAGAAAATCAGGGCGGCCAGGTAAACCACGATTCCCAGCAGGGTCAGCATGACCACTTTTCCGGGTCGCAGGAAGGGTGAATCCAAAGTCTCGGCCATAGGGTGTCAGGGCATGTATGGGCGCGGAATCGCGCGAATTTTCCGGAGTCTAACAAACCCCCTGTACAAGTGCATGACACAGTCCAAAAAAAAGGCCCCGCGTCGAAACGCGGGGCCTTTTTTGACCGGGAACGGTCGGGGTATTGAACGGGGCCGGCTTACATCATGCCGCCCATGCCGCCCATACCACCCATGCCGCCCATATCCGGCATGCCGCCACCGGCTTTCTCGTCTTCCGGCTCGTCCGTCACCATCGCTTCGGTGGTGATCATCAGACCGGCAACGGAAGCCGCGGCCTGCAGGGCTGAGCGAGTGACCTTGGCCGGATCCAGGATGCCCATCTCGAGCATGTCACCGTAGCCTTCGGTCGCTGCGTTGTAGCCGAAGCTGCCTTCGCCCTGGCGCACCTTGTCGACCACAACAGACGCTTCACCGCCTGCGTTGGTGACGATCTGGCGCAGCGGCGATTCCATCGCACGACGCAGGATGTTGACGCCCGCCTTCTGCTCTTCGTTTTCAGCCTGGACGCTGTCCAGAGCTTCCAGAGCGCGGATCAGGGTCACGCCACCGCCCGCAACGATGCCTTCTTCAACGGCAGCGCGGGTAGAGTGCAGCGCGTCTTCAACGCGAGCTTTCTTCTCTTTCATTTCCACTTCGGAACCGGCGCCCACCTTGATGACGGCAACACCGCCAGCCAGCTTGGCCACACGTTCCTGCAGCTTCTCCTTGTCGTAGTCGGAGGAGCTTTCTTCGATCTGCTTGCGGATCTGCTCAACGCGCGCTTCGATATCAGCCTGGGCACCGGCGCCATCGATGATGGTGGTGTTTTCCTTGGTGATGTTAACGCGCTTGGCTGTACCCAGATCGTCCAGAGTGGTGTTTTCCAGGGTCAGGCCCACTTCCTCGGAGATCACGGTACCGCCGGACAGGATCGCGATGTCCTGCAGCATTTCCTTGCGGCGGTCACCAAAGCCCGGCGCCTTGACGGCGGCCACTTTGACGATGCCACGCATGTTGTTGACAACCAGGGTCGCCAGCGCTTCGCCTTCGATATCTTCGGCGATGATCATCAGCGGTTTGCCCGCCTTGGCCACGCTTTCCAGCACCGGCAGCAGTTCGCGGATGTTGGAGATCTTCTTGTCGACCAGCAGGATGAACGGGTCATCCAGCTCGGCGGACATGCTGTCCTGGTTGTTGATGAAGTACGGAGACAGGTAGCCGCGGTCGAATTGCATACCTTCAACCACGTCCAGCTCGTCTTCCAGGCCACGGCCTTCCTCAACGGTGATCACGCCTTCTTTACCCACGCGCTCCATGGCGTCGGCGATGATCTTGCCGATGGTTTCGTCGCCGTTGGCGGAGATGGTGCCCACCTGCGCGATGTTACGGCTGTCGTCGCACGGCTTGGCCATGTCACGGATAGACTTGACGGCCGCCTGGGTCGCCTTGTCGATGCCGCGCTTCAGATCCATCGGGTTCATGCCGGCAGCAACGGCCTTCAGACCTTCGTTGACGATGGACTGGGCCAGAACGGTTGCGGTAGTGGTACCATCACCGGCGGTGTCGTTGGTCTGGGAAGCGACTTCCTTGACCATCTGGGCGCCCATGTTCTCGAACTTGTCTTTCAGCTCGATTTCCTTCGCAACGGAAACGCCGTCCTTGGTGACGGTCGGTGCGCCAAAGGACTTGTCCAGAACCACGTTGCGGCCTTTCGGGCCCAAGGTGACCTTAACGGCGTCGGCCAGAATGTTGACGCCTGCAACCATACGCTTGCGGGCTGAATCGCCAAATTTAACGTCTTTAGCTGCCATAGTTGTCTTTCCTGTATTCGTTTATGCGTTAACCAATCTGCAAATGACGTGAGCTAACGAGTCGGCTGGACTCAGCCTTCCAGCACGCCGTAGATTTCGCTTTCGCTCAGGATGAGAAGATCTTCACCGTCGACCTTCACCGTGTTCCCGGCGTACTGACCAAACACCACGGTATCACCGACGTTGACCGCCAGAGCACGGGTCTCGCCATTGTCGAGAACGCGGCCGTTACCCACGGCGATCACTTCGCCCTGGGAGGGCTTTTCCTTGGCGTTGCCCGGCAGGACGATACCACCAGCGGTCTTCTCTTCCTCTTCCTTACGGCGTACGACAACACGATCGTGTAGCGGACGAATTTTCATTGCTCGTATTCTCCAGATAGTCAGATTGTCTTTGGCAATGAGGTTTGCTCAAAACGCCTCGGATTCGTAAGCACCTGTTTTGGCAGGCTCTTCGTCACCCTCAGCAAACTTGTGATCCTTATGTGGGGGTTTGCACCTGCATTTCAACACCCACCCGGGAAAAATTTTTCACTTTTTTTCCAGCGAATCCCGCGTGTCGGAAGGCTTACGCTCTTCCTCGCGACGGTATTCCCCTTCAATGATGTCATCGCCTCCCGGCCGGGCCTGACCGAACGGGTTCTGCCCGCCCATGGTGAAGTGAACACTGCTGCGCGATGAGCCCGCTACCACCATGCGTTTGAGCGCGTAGGAGGCGAACATCTGACGGGTCCAGGGCAACAGACACAGGAAGCCGATCGTATCGGTCACAAAGCCCGGAGTCAGCAGCAGTGCACCACCGACGGCCAGGATCAGCCCCTCGGCCACTTCGCGGGCCGGCAGCTCGCCGCTGTTCAGTCGCTGGTTGGCCTTGAACAATGTCGCCAGTCCCTGCTGGCGTAACAGGGCGGCGCCCACGACGGCGGTCAACAGGACCAGGCCGATGGTGGGCAACACCCCAATGATGCCGCCCACCTTGATCAGGACCACCATCTCGATGATGGGCAGCACAATGAATGCGAAAAACAGGAAACCCATGTATGGCTCCTCAGAAAAATGACTTTGCCAGCCGGGCCCTCAATGACGACGATTGGCCCTCTGGTATACTGCGCTTCGCCTTTTTGACAGCGACAAACAAAGATCAACTCACAACAAACAATTAGGGCACAGCATGAAACTTCAAGATTCCGTGATTGCAATTACCGGCGGCGGCCAGGGTCTGGGCCGTGCCATGGGTGAATACCTGGCCGCGCGCGGCGCCCGTGTGGCGCTGATTGACCTGATTCCGGAAAAGCTGGATGAGGCCGTTAAAGCCTGCAAGGCCGCCGGCGGTGATGCGCGGGCCTACACCTGCAACGTGGCCAGGGAAGAGGAAGTTGAAGCGACGTTTGCCGCGATCGTCGAAGACTTCGGCCAGCTCAACGGTCTGGTCAACAACGCCGGCATCCTGCGCGACGGCATGATGGTCAAGGTCAAGAATGGCGAGATCGAAAAGCGCATGTCCCTGGCCGAATGGCAGGCGGTGATCGATGTGAACCTGACCGGCGTTTTCCTGTGCGGCCGTGAAGCCGCCACCCAGATGATCAAGCACGGTAACCAGGGCGTGATCGTGAACATCAGCAGCATCTCCCGCGCCGGCAACATGGGCCAGAGCAACTACTCCGCCGCCAAGGCCGCCGTGGCCGCGCTCGTGCCGGTCTGGGCCAAGGAGCTGGCGCGCAACGGCATTCGCGTGATGGGCATCGCCCCGGGCTTTATCGAGACCGAAATGGTGGCTTCCATGAAACCGGAAGCGCTGGAGAAGATGACCGCCGGCATTCCGCTCAAGCGTGTGGGCAAGCCGGAAGAAATTGCGTCGGCGGCCGCCTTTATCTTCGAGAACGACTACCTGTCCGGACGCATGATCGAGGTCGACGGTGCCCTCCGCCTCTGAGCCGGACGACGTCTCCCGCGAGCAGATCATCTGGCAGGTGGTCTGTTCGATCCCGCCCGGCTATGTGGCCAGCTACAGCCAGGTGGCCGAGCTGGCCGGCTTCAAGGGACTGGCCCGCTTTGTCGGCCGTGCCATGGGCCAGCTGCCGGAAGGCTCGGACGTGCCCTGGCACCGGGTCCTGAAACAGGATGGGCGTATTGCCTTCCCGCCGGAATCCAACCGCTTCTACTACCAGTCACGCCTGCTCACGGAAGAAGGCGTACTGGTAAAAAACGGGCGTGTGCCCATGGCCCGGTTTCGCTGGCAGCCCTGATTCAGACGGACTGGCGCTCGCCTTCCCCGCTCGTGTCATGGGCGTCGGCCGGCGCCAGGGCGTCCAGCCGTTTCCCCTGTTTCATCATGTAGCCCGCCAGCAGGATGGCGGGCAAGCCCATGACCGCCGAAATCAGGAAGAACTCGCTGTAGCCGTAACCTTCCACCACCAGCCCCGAGAAGCCGCCGATAAACTTACCCGGCAGCGTCATCAGTGAACTGAACAGGGCGTACTGGGTGGCGGTGAACGAGGCGCTGGTCATGCTCGACAACCAGGCAATCAGCGCCACGTTGGCGATCCCGCCGCTCAGGTTGTCCGCACTGACTACCACCGCCAGGGTCCAGATGTCCGGCGGGTACTGGGCAATCAGCATGAACAGCAGGTTGCTGAGCGCGGTCAGGATCGCCCCGGCGAACAGGATGGTGCGCACACCGTAACGCGCCACCAGCAAACCGCCGATACCGGAGCCGAGGATGGTCATCAGGAAGCCGAAGATCTTGGTCACGTCGGCGACGTCGGTCTTCGAGAACCCCATGAACTTGAGATAGAACGGATTGGCCATCACCCCCATGGCGATGTCGCAGATCCGGTAGGTGGCCACCAGCACAAGGATCAGGACAGCCAGCTCCCGGTAGCGCTTGAAAAAATCCATGAAGGGGCCGGCGACCGCGGCGGAAAACCAGCCCGCCAGCCGCGCCAGCTGCGGCGACAGATGAGCCCGTTTGGCAACTTCCTGCTCCACACGATGGGCCAGATCGGCGGCGGCCGCATGATGATTGACCTTCGGCTCGCGCACCACCAGCACGGTGACGATGCCGATACCCACCAGCAGCGCCATCACGTCATAGGCGATCTGCCAGGACCAGAATTGCGCCAGGTAGAGGGCGCCGGCCCCCGCCACCAGCAGGGCCAGGCGATAACCGAAGATATAGGCCGCCGCCAGCGCGGCCTGCAAGCGGGGTTCGGCAATCTCGATCCGGTAGGCATCGAGGGAAACGTCCTGGGTTGCCGACGAGAACGCCACCAGCAAACCGCACCAAGCCATCAATACCGGCGATGCGGCGGCATCCACCCGAGCCATCAGGAACAGCCCCGTGGCAATGCCCACCTGGGCCAGCAACATCCAGCTGCGCCGTTTACCGAACAGCCGGTCCAGCAACGGCAGCGAGACCCGATCCACCACCGGCGCCCAAAACACCTTGATGGAATAGGTAATCCCCAGCCAGCTGAAGAAACCGATGGTCGCCGTATCCACACCGACATCGGCAAGCCGCGCGTTCAGCGTGGAGAAGACCAGCAGGAAAGGCAGACCCGCCGAGAAGCCCAGCAGCAACATGGCCAGGACTTGCCAGCGGGTAAACGTGTAGAGCGCGTCCCGCAGGAAATCGCGCCGTTCCCTTGAAATGATGGCAGCGGCTCCGTCAGTCGCGGAAGTTATTGTACTGAAGCGGCAGATCCAGATCGGACTCCTTGATCAGGGCGATGGCGGCCTGCAGGTCGTCCCGCTTCTTGCCGGTCACCCGGACCTTGTCGCCCTGGATGCTGGCCTGAACCTTCATCTTCGCATCCTTGAGGAGTTTGACGATTTTCTTGGCGTCAGGCGTCTCGATGCCCTGGCGCAGCGTCAGGTGCTGTTTCATCAGCTTGCCGGCGCGGCTTTCACCGTCTTCGGACAGGGCGCGGGTATCCACGTTGCGCTTGGCAAAGGCCATCCGCAGCATTTCCATCAGCTGTTCGAGCTGGAATTCCTGCTCGGCGCTGAGGGTGATGCCCTTGTCGTCCAGTTCGAAATCCGCCTCGACATTCTTGAAGTCCCAGCGGTTGCCCAGCTCGCGCTTGGCCTGGTCGACCGCGTTGGTGACTTCGTGCATATCAATTTCTGAAACAATATCAAAGGAAGGCATGACTCCGGCTCCGGAAATGCGGAAACGATCACGCAATGAAGGGCCATTGCGGGACGGGTCCGCAGGTTTGCAAATTGGGCCGAGGAAGCCCGGCAAATTCAGGCTATAATGGCCGCGATTCGAGTTTGAGCAGCCCGGAGGCGCGATGCCGTCCCGCTGCTGGACGCAAGAATAACAAGTTGGCTCTAGAGCCGCACCCTGGATCGGACCTGAGAGTAGTATATCAGCATGCCTAACCTGGACCTCCCCGTACTGGTCGTCGATGATGCCAAATTCAGCAGCATGGTGGTCGCCCGGACACTGCGCAAAGCCGGCTACCGCGATGTCCGCATCGCCAACAACGCTTCGGACGCATTGCAGCTCATGGAGCAGAGACCGGTCAGCGTCCTGATTGCAGACTGGCTGATGCCGGAAATGGACGGGCTCGAACTCACCGCACGGGTACGACAGATCGACGAGCAGGAAAACCACTATACCTATGTGATGCTGCTGACCGCCCGCGAGAGCGTCGAAGCCCTGGCGGAAGCGTTTGACCACGACGTCGACGACTTCATCTACAAATCCGACATGAGCAAACAATTGCTGCCGCGGATTTTCGCCGCCGACCGGATGGCCGATCGCCAGAACACCCTGCTCCGGGCCAACGCCCTGCTGATCGAGAACAACCGCGAGTTGGAGTCCCGCAACATCATCGACCTGGAAACCGGCCTGTGCAATAACCTGTATGCGCGGCAACGGTTGGAGCGCAGTATCCGTCATGCCGAGTCCCGCGGCGGGGCGTCCGCCTACGTGCTGGTGGGCATCCGCAACTGGCAGAGCCTCAAGCGCCAGCATTCACCCGGCATCATGAGCGAACTGGCCCTGGGCATCGGCCGGCGCCTCAGCCACCTGATTCGCCCGATGGATACCTTGTGCCGGGTGGGCGATAACCAGTACGCCCTGATCGCGCACTTCGAGAATCCCGAACACTGCAACACCAGCGCTTTCCGCCGGATCTACGACGGCATCAACCACAAAGCGCTGAAAACCACCGCCGGCTATATTTCCGTCGAGGCCGGCATGGTGCTGTGCCGCACCGACATGCAGGACGGCACACCGAGTATCGAGGAAGTCGAAAAGGCCGCCATCCAGGGCCTGGTGGACGCCTACGAAACCCGACTGTTCACCGAGACATCGCCGGTTCTGCTGGAAGAAGCCTGATCGATTGCCGGTCGGCGCCTGACCCAACAATTCGTTACACTGCGACACAGATCACGAACAGACAGGCGAACGGGTCACGCTTATAGTTTGAATCGTGGATGTAAGCAGTATCCCCCCACGGCGGAGGAGTGAGCAGTCCTCCAAGTGAGCAGTCTGGAGAGTCAGATGTCCCTCCGCCGGTAAATGGGGTCAACATCCTCACGGATTAACGAATTTTTCAGGCACTTTCGTTCTTTCCTTATTTTTCAGGCGGGTCGGGTTTTCCGATCCGCCTTTTTATTTGCCCACCGTTTACCGTTTTCACTCCGCAAGACATTCCGGCCATTGAACTGATCCGCTCTCCCCGCTATTAATGCGGTTATACCCATAACAACGAATGAGCATGACCGACACACCGCCACTGGGCACCGCATCGATAGCCGCCCTGCGTCAATACGTGCGAGCGGCCGGGCACAAAGGCATCGACACGACGCCGCTGCTAACCCGGGCCGGCCTCGACCTGTCACCGGGCCACTCGGACGACGAACGCATCGACGGCGAGCGTTTCCAGCGATTTATCCGACTGCTGGTCGAAGCGACCGACAATCCTATCCTGGGCCTGGAAACCGGGGACTTCGTGCAGCCCGGCTCCTACACGGTGCTGGGCTACATCACCATGAGCTGCGCCACGCTAGGTGAAGCCATCCAGTTCATCATTCCCTACGAAAAGCTTGTGGGCGATATGGGCCTCACCCGTTTCCTGCTGGACGGCGACCGCATGCACCTGATCTGGCAGTGCGCCTACAACGATCCGTGGGTACGCCCGCAGATGATCGACAACGTGATTGCCTCCTGGATCCAATACGCCCGCTGGCTGGGCGATGACGCCGATACGTCCCCGGAAGCGGTACACCTGGAACGACGCTCTCCGGGTGCGGCGCTGGAATCAGCCTATCGGGAGCGGTGGGGCTGCCCGGTGGTGTTCGAGGCGGCGGATAATCGTGTCATCGCTTCCCGCACGTTGTTGGAACGGCCGTTACGCCAACCGGATCCCGGTCTGCGCCGCACGCTGGAAGCCCATGCCCGTAGCCAGATGGCCGCCATCACTGCCGATACCGCCCTCCTCACCCGGGTTCGGGAGGCCATCCGCCAGCAACTCCTGCAGGGCGTCAGCCGGCAGGACATTGTGGCCGGACAATTGCACATGACCGCTCGCACCCTTCAGCGGAAACTGAGTCAGGAAGGCAGCAGCTACCAGTCGTTGCTGGATGAAGTGCGCCAGTCCCTGGCGGAAGATTTCCTGTGCCATACGCAGATGGCGATTCCCGACATCGCCCTGCGGCTGGGTTTCAGTGAGCCGGCCTCCTTTCATCGCCGTTTCAAACGAAACACCGGCGTCACACCCGGCGACTACCGGACCACTCACAGCCACACCCCGGCGACCGATTAACCGTTCTTTGAAAGGCGCTCCAGAACCGGGGCCGTATCCGCTCCCAGCGTGCGCCCGGTGAAACGGGTCTCGCAAGGCGTCCGACTGAATTTGATCGGGTGGCCGATCTGACGTTGCGTGCCGCCCTGTTCCCGGGGCACGTCGATCACCATCGCCCGGGCTTCCAGCTGCGGGTGCGCTGCGGCTTCCGCCAGGGTCAGTACGGGCTCCACGCAGGCATCCTGTTCCGCAAAAACCGCCTCCCAATCGGCCAGCGGTCGCTCGGCGATGGCGCTCTTCAGCGCCTGCTTCAATTCCTGCTGATGCTCAGGGTTCTGACTCAACCCCAGGCTTTTCATATCGGCCAGGCCCAGGACATCGCACAGCCGGGCCATGAATTGTGGCTCCAGGCTGCCCACGGACAACCAGCGACCGTCCGCCGTCTCGTAGTAGTCGTAGAAACTGCCACCGTTGAGCAGCGACTGCTCCGGCCCGGGCCGTTCGCCGCCGGCCAGGTGGGCAGCGCCGGCCATGCCGTTCATCGCAAAGGCGGCATCGGTCATGCTGATATCGACAAACTGCCCTTCTCCGGTCTGCTGGCGATGGACCACCGCCGCCAGGATGCCCATCACCGCGTGATGGGAGCCACCGGCCACGTCCGCCACCTGGATGCCCAACGGCGGCGGACCGCTCTCTTTGCGGCCGCAGTGACTGCTGACGCCAGCGAGGGACAGGTAGTTGATATCGTGGCCCGCCCGCTGCCGGTAAGGGCCGGTCTGACCGTAGCCGGTGATCGCGCAATAGATCAGCCCCGGATTGATGGCGCACAGCGTGTCGTAGTCGATCCCCAGCCGTTGCATCACCCCGGGGCGGAATTGCTCGATGACGATGTCGTACTCGGCCACGAGTCGCTTCACCGTCTCGATACTGTCCGGCTGTTTGAGATCCAGCGCCAGCGAGGCCTTGCCCCGGTTCAGGTAGGTGTGTGCCGTGCCCACGCCGTCCACATGGGGCGGCATCAATCGGGTCAGGTCCATCCGGTCCGGCGCCTCCACACGCAGGACCTCCGCACCCATGTCGGCCATCAGCATGGTGGCGTAAGGGCCGGGCAAGAGCGTGGTGAAGTCCAGGATCCGAAGCCCATCGAGCGGTCCGGCCATAGTTGCGTCTCCCTGTGTGATTCCGCGCCCCAGATTGCCGGCCCATGGCATCGCCGCCAACGGCGAGTTCCGCCAATCTGATTGGCCGTATCTACCATACCCCGACCGCGCCCTGTCCCCCAATGATGTTGCAAACCCGGAGGACCTTCTTATGATGGGCGAATCCTTACAGCATACAGGTCAACGGATGGCGAATCTGACGGTTTCCGGGCACTTCGTCCTGGCCGCACTCAGCGGTGCCGAGTATCAGCAACAGGATTCCAGCGCCATGCTGCGGCGGGCCGGCATCTCGCCGGAGCTGATCCGCACGCCCGGCGCCCGCGTCAGTAGCGCCCAGTTCACCCGGCTGATGCAGGTGATCTGGGAGGCCATGCAGGACGAGTTCATGGGGATGGGACCACGCCGCTGTCGCCCCGGCACCTTCGCCACCATGTGTACGCTGATCCTCGAGCATTCGACCCTGGAGAGCGGCCTGGAACGGGCAGAACACTTTTCCCACCTGTTCCACAGTACCGTCTGCATGGGGCTGGAACGGGCCAGTGACCGGGCGTCGCTGGTGCTCCACCTGGACCCACCCGTCCACGACCCGCACTATTTTCTGCGCGAGAGCATCCTGGTGATCTGGCATCGTCTGTTCAGTTGGCTGATTGGCCAGGCCATCACCCTGAAGGAAGCACGCTTTGATTACCCCGCCCCACCCCATGCCGACGAATACCGGCACATCTTCCACTGCCCGCTGGCCTTTGACGCCGACCGGACAGAACTGATTTTCGACGCCCGCTTCCTGAACGCACCGATCATCCGCGACCGCCCGGAGATGCGACGCTTCCTGAAAACCTCGCCGGCGGACCTGCTGGCACGCCCCGACGAGGGCAACAGCTACACCGGACGCATCCGCGCGTTGATCGGCCGGGATTTCTCCCAGGCCCTGCCGGATTTCGAGTGGATTGCATCAGAACTGCACGTCAGCCCGCAAACCCTGCGCCGAAGGCTCAAGCAGGAAAATACGTCGTTCCAGGAGATCAAGGATTTGCTGCGGCGGGATCTGGCGATCTATCACCTGGGCCGGGGCGAGCGCTCCATCAACGAGATCGCCCATCTCGTGGGATTCACCGAGCCGTCCACCTTTCATCGGGCGTTCAAGAAATGGACCGGGATGACGCCCGGCGCCTGGCGAGAGGAGGAAGTCGGTGCCGAGTCGTAACCAACCGGCACCGCCATCCTATCCTATGATGGGGACTGGAGGCGCCGGATCAGATCGCCGAGGGTGCGGGCCAGAGCCTGAGTGGTATCCGCCTGGCCACCCAGCTTGAGCCAGCGCGAGCCATCCCGCGGATCGTAGATCCAGCAGGTGCGGCCATCATCCGGGCAGTCCCACTTGAGCAGCGGATTAATGCCGTAGACCGGCAGGCGCGAAGAGACCACTTCCGAGCGACCGTCATCCAACTTGCGGGTTTCCTGGACCTGGAGGGCACCGGTATCGCTGGACACCTGATACACCACATCGGGTGTCTGATTGGCGTTGATCACCCGGCCATTGCCCGCGCGCCAGGCGTTCTGGGAGAGCAGGCTGTTGGCGTGGCGTTCCAGCGCTTCGCGGGGCGTGCTGGCCAGATACAGCTTCTGCAACTGCTCGACGGAATTGCCGTCGGCCGGCTCAATCTTGGCCACCGGCTCACCCTGGGACTGGGCCGCACTGGCCACATCCCCTTCCTCTTTACGGGCCTGCTCCACCGACGTGATCAGCTCCAGGGCCTCGGTGTAATGCTCGCCTTTTTCACCCGCCTGTGTGACGTAGGCCTCAAGCGCCGCCATGGCTTCGTTGTAGTGCCCGGCCTCGTACATGACCCGGCCCCGATAGAAGGCATAATCGTCCGGCTTTTTGGTGTCCAGCGCCTGCAGGCGATTCAGGTATTCACCGGCCTGCCCCCACTGCTGGTTCTCGACCGCCTTCTCGACCGCCAGCATCAGCCGGCGCGTTTCGTGCTCTGGAGGCAGGGCCCAGGCCAGTTGGGTGAACAGCATGCTACCGACAACAACACCCATCCATCTGCTTTTCATTCCTGAATTCTCCGCAGGGAACATCACTGTTTTCAGTGCGTTGGGCCAACGCCGATTCCACCGGGTTGGCGCAGAACGCATGGCAAATTCGTCCCTAAAGTGTCTGCCATTACCCCGGATGATTCAAGGAGATGCCGCGACAAGCTGTGAAAACCCACTCAGCGGGACCGGGTCTGTGGATCAGTCAACAACGATGGTATCGCCGCTCTGATCCCCATCGTCATCACCGCCACCGGCCATCGCGGCCCGGGACAGGGTTAAGGCCAGTGAGTTTTGCCAAGGATATGTGTTCAACACGCAGGGCTCCCGAAGATGCGGATCTTGGATGTCGTGTTGATCATTCTAGGCCACGATGGCGTGGCGTCACTGTGACCTGAATTCCATTCATCGGGAGCCGTTTCGACGAATTTCAGTCGTTTTCGTCGTCCGTCTCGTCGTCCTCGTCATGACCGACGCCTGCCTGCTCGCGGATCGACTTGGGCAATTCCTTTTTCACCCGCACGCCCAGTTCGACGAAACGGTTGGCCTGCGAGATCAGGTTGCCCTTGCCGCGGGTCAGCGTGTTCATGGCGCCGTCATAGGTGCCCTGCGCGGTCTGCAGCTGGCTACCCAGCTTTTCCATGGATTCCACGAAGACCCGCAACTTGTCGTAGACCGCTCCGGCCCGGTCGGCGATCTGCCGTGCATTCTGACTCTGGCGCTCGTACCGCCAGATGTTCTCGATGGTGCGCAGGGTCGCCAGGAGGGTGGTCGGCGTGACCACGATAATCTTGCGCTCGAACGCTTCGGCAAACAGGTTCTCATCCTGTTGGAAGGCCGCCACGAAAGCCGGCTCGATCGGCATGAACAGCAGCACGAAGTCCGGCGAATGCAGTCCGTTGAGCTGGCTGTAGTCCTTCTCGCTGAGACTGCGGATGTGCTGGCGCACCGCCTCAACGTGGGCCTTGAGGGCACTCTCGCGGGCGTCGTCGTCTTCGGCGGTGACCCATTCCTGGTAGGCCAGCAAGGACACCTTGGAATCCACGATCAGGTTGCGCTTGTCCGGCAGGTGGACCACCACGTCCGGGCGCAGCAACTGACCCTCGGCATCCCGGTACGAGCCCTGGGTTTCGTACTCGACGCCCTTGCGCAGGCCGGACTTCTCCAGCACCCGCTCGAGGATCAGTTCCCCCCAGTTCCCCTGGATTTTCTTGTCGCCCTTGAGCGCCCGGGTCAGGTTGGCCGCTTCCTCGGTGATCTGCTTGTTCAGCTTCTGCAGGGCGTCGATTTCGCTGCGCAACGCCTGACGGTCCCGGGTTTCGGTGGTGTAGACGTCCTCCACCCGCTTGCGGAAGTCCTGCAACTGCTCCCGGAACGGGTTCAACAGGGAATCGAGATTGGAGCGGGTCTGCTGCGAAAAACGCTCGCTCTTCTGCTCGAAAATGCGGTTGGCCAGGTTCTCGAATTCCTGTTTCAGCGCATCTCGATTGCGCTCCAACAGCTGCAGCTTTTCGCCGGTAGTGCGGCGCTCCTCTTCCAGCGTCACCTCGTATTCGCGCAGCGACACCCGGGCGTCGGACAGGGAGCGGTTAACCGCCTCGTAACGGTCATTCAGCTCGGACAGATCCTGCTCCAGCTTGCGCTCGCGCTTCTGGGAACCGTCCCGCTCCGCCACCAACGTGGCCATCCGGTTATCCAGCTCCGTGGCCTTGTCACGCCAGCTTTCCCGGGCGGCCTCAAGATCCCGTTGATGACGGTGCTGCTCCGTCGCCTGCTCCCGCAACTGGTCGCGTTCCTGCTCCAGGAGCGCCCGGTCCCGGCTGACGTGGTAAGCCTGCTCTTCGGCCGCTTCGGCGCGGGTGGTCATGGCATCCAGGCGGGACTGGGCCTCCTCGCGCACCTGTCGCAGGCGACGCTGATAGAACAGCACCAGCGCAAAAGCGGTAACCAGCGCCACCCCAAGAGCGACGGTAACAAGCACCGGAAGCATTTCCCGGGGAATAGTAAGCGGCACATTCAACTCCTGTCTCTGGAAAGTGACCGTCGCGACTCGCTCTGCAAGCCCGGACGTTGACGGGTAAGGCATTATCCAGAAAACCGACCACCCGGGCCAAGGAACTTACCCGGACCCACTTCGACTAAAGGCGAAGTGACACCCTCGCAGCAGGTTGATATCCGTACACATTGGGTGATCCTGCACGCAGCCGATATGACACACAAGTCTCAAAATTCCGGAGACATGTAATAAGAGCGCATCCAGAGATGGAAGCCGCTCGTAATCTGAGCTACAACAGTCGGTATAACGATAATTAAAAAGTGCTCAAGGGCGGCCTGTCATCGCCGCACTGCCAGCGCTGCGGGGTTCACCCCGGACAAGGGATTTTCGAGACACAGCCATGTTAAAAGCACTCTGGCGCAGAACGACCGGACAGGCATGCGCCCCGGAGGACGGTGAGAGCAACACCGGGTTCAGCCTTACTGAACACCTGACCCACACCGGCCAATATCACCTCGAACGCCTGCATACGCTGGTGGAGCTGCGCTATGACCAGCGGTTCGACGATGCATCCGACAGCACCATTCGCAGCCTGATTCACTACGCGTCCCGCATCCAGGATCAGGACATCCAGCGCGAGCTGCTCCTGCTGTACCTGAATTGCCCGCCGTCGGTCCAGGCCTACCTGCGCTCCGACGACATCCTCGACGCCGATCACTACATCCGGACCCAGCACCCGCCGACCGAGTGAACGCCCCGCTGGCAGGCCCGTAACGCCAACCGGATCACTGGCCCGCAGGGGGTTACAGATCGGTAAATCGGCGTAATGTCGTAATAATGTATACTTCGCCCTTCATTTTCGGACAATCCCGATCAGTCACACACGGTTTATTGCGGACAGAGGTTTGTCATGCCTATGCGCGCGCTTCGCACGCTTTCACGATGGGTTCTGGTCCCGGCTCTCGGGACACTCCTGGCCGGATGCTCCGGCTCGGCCCTGGTCAAACAGGACGACCTGAGCACACTCAAGCAGGCTGAGACCGTCCAGTCCGGCGAACTCCGGCAACTGAGCGAAGACCTCAAGGCCCACCATCGCGGCATGGTGCGCAACAACAACGAAAACACCCGGGCCCTGATCGAAACCATCCGCGAACAGATCAAGCCCCCCAGCTGCCCCAAGCGACCGCAGCCCGTTTGCTCTTCGGTCAGCAGTGGTGAGACCGCATCCTCCTCGCACTTCCAGGACATGCTGGTGGTCGGGGAACTGGAAAAAGTGCATTTCCTGGAGCCCGGCTTCACCTATGAAGCACGGGTCGACACCGGCGCCGAGACCTCGTCGCTGGACGCCCGCAACGTGACCTATTTCGAACGCAATGGCGAGGATTGGGTCCGCTTCGACGTACCGGTGCCGGGCACCAAGGACGAACTGAAAACTCTGGAGCGCCCGCTCTCCCGCAATGCCCGTATCATCCAGGCCTCGGCCGACGACAGTGAGCGCCGGGCCGTGGTCGAACTGCAATTCGCCATCGGCGATCACGTACAAAAAGCCGAATTCACGCTGTCCAATCGGGAAGCCCTGTCCAATACGGTCCTGATCGGCCGCAACATCCTGCGTGACGTCATGCTGGTGGATGTCGGCAAGGATTTCGCCACCCAATTGCCCGCCAAGTTCACATCGAAGGCCGGGAAAAACCAGTCCGCCAAGGAAGCGCCGCAGTGAAGTCCCGTTACCCGTTTTACATCGCCATTGCCCTGCTGATCTTTACCGGCGTGGGCATCGCCACCCTGCGCCATTTCGAACTCGGCATTCCCTGGCTGTCCGGTGAGGAACGGCCGGTCTGGCTGGTGGAAGCGCGGGTGGATTTCCGGGCCAGTGGCGATCCCGTACTGGTCAGCCTGAACCTGCCGGACGATCCGCCCGGCTTCCACGTGCTGTCGGAGCAGGCGGCGTCACCGGGATACGGCTTTTCGATCGTCGATGATCAGGGCGATCGCCGGGGCGAATGGTCGATCCGTGAAGCCAACGGTCCGCAAACGCTGTACTACAAAGCCCAGTTCATTCCCGACCCGGACGCCCAACCCCGGCCACCGGAACAGCCGCCCGAGCCCGACACCGTCTACTGGGAAGAACCCCAGGCGACCGCCGCCCACGAAGTGTTGGCGCTGGCTGCCGCCAAATCCAGTACGCCGGAAAGCATGACCCGGGAACTGATCAAACTGATTCGCTCCACCGATCCGGACCAGAACACCGCCCTCCTGCTGGCAGGCCACGACGATGTGGATGTGTTGGTCAAACTGCTCAATTACGCCGATATTCCGGCCCGGGTCTCCGAGGGCGTCAAGCTGGAAGATGCCCGCCGGCGCCAGCCACTGCGGCCTTTCCTGGAGATCTACGACGGCGACCACTGGCTGACATTCAATCCTCAGACCGGTGAGCAGGGCCTGCCCGACAACGTCCTGCTGTGGAGCCGGAATACCCAGTCCCTGCTTGACGTGATGGGCGGCAGCCAGTCCGTGGTGAGCTTTGCCATGCTGCGCCAGACGGTGCCGGCGTTGCAGCTGGCCCGGGCCGAGTCGATGGAAAACGGGCTGGGCTTCCTGAGCCTTTACCAGCTTCCCATCGAGGAACAGAGCATGTTCCGCATGCTGTTACTGCTGCCTTTGGGGGCGATGGTGGTCGCTTTCATGCGGGTGATCGTGGGCATTCGTACGTCCGGCACCTTCATGCCGGTGCTGATTGCGGTGGCCTTCCTGCAAACCTCGCTCGGCCCGGGACTGGTAACGTTCATCACGGTGGTGGCACTGGGGCTGCTGCTGCGGGGCTACCTGTCGAACCTCAACCTGTTACTGGTGTCGCGGATTGCAACGCTGATCATCCTCGTCATCTTCATGTGTACCGCGATCAGCATCGTGGGTTACCAGATGGGCTTTAACACCGGCATGACGGTGACGTTCTTCCCCATGGTCATCCTGGCCTGGACCATCGAGCGGATGTCCATCCTGTGGGAAGAGGAAGGCCCACATGAGGTCTTTGTGCAGGGCGGCGGCAGCCTGCTGGTGGCGATACTGGCCTATCTGGTGATGAGCCTGCCGATTGCCGGCCACCTGACCTTCAACTTCCCGGAACTGCACCTGATCATCCTGGCGGTGATCCTGCTGATGGGTCAGTACACCGGCTACAAGCTCAGCGAACTGCGTCGGTTCCATCCCATGCAGGAGTATGACTGATGCGATGGATCTCGCCGGCCGCCCTCACCCGCCGCGGCATGCTCAATATGAACCGGCGCAATGTGGATTACATTGCCCGTTACAACGACCGCAGCGCCTACCCGCTGGTGGACAACAAGCTGAAAACCAAGCTGGTGGCCGAGGAATACGATGTGGCCACCCCGGCCCTGCGCCAGGTGGTTTCCCAACAGCACCAGATCTCCCATTTCCGGGAACGGGTGGCGGACCTGAACGGCTTTGCCATCAAACCGGCCAAGGGTTCCGGTGGCAAGGGCATCCTCGTCATTACCCGGCGCGAGGACGACAGTTTTATCAAGGCCTCCGGGGCGGCGGTGTCCCTGCGACACCTGGAGCGCCACTTGTCCAACATCCTGGCCGGCCTGTACTCATTGGGCGGTTCGCCCGATGTGGCGATCGTCGAGGATCTGATCCAGTGCAGCAGCGCCCTCACCGACTACTCGTTCCAGGGCGTGCCCGACATCCGCATTATCGTTTTCCGCGGTTATCCGGTGATGGCCATGCTGCGCCTGGCTACCCGGGCTTCTGACGGCAAGGCCAACCTGCACCAGGGCGCCATCGGTGTGGGCATCGACATCGCCACCGGCCGGAGCCTGAACGCCGTGCAATTCAACCGCCCGGTCAAGACCCACCCGGACACCGGCCTGGCGCTGGAGCACATCCATATCGAAGACTGGCATACGATGCTGGTGATGGCATCGCGCTGCTACGAGGCTACGGGCCTCGGCTATATGGGTGCGGATCTGGTGCTCGACCAGAACAGTGGCCCGACTCTACTGGAGTTGAACGCCCGGCCCGGCCTGGCCATCCAGATGGCCAATGGCAAGGGCCTGTTACCACGCCTGAAGTACATCGAAAGCCTCAAGCGCACCCACCTCACCCCGGAAGCGCGGGTGGAATACGCCATGTCCATTTTCAGCCACACGGGCAACCTGTCTGCCCCACAGCAGACGGGCTATCGAAAGCCGGCCTTCGCCTGACCCTTCGTTCGGCCAAATACCCAGCCCCCTTTTTTCCAGACATAAAAAACCCGCCTCAATTGAGGCGGGCTTCTTCGGATCAAACCGGGCGCTTATTTCATGCCGGCGTTGATCAGGGCACGCTCGTTGTTCAGCCCCTTGTAAAGGCCGTAGCACATAACGAGCAGCACGAAGGTAAACGGCAGACCGACAGAGACGGCACCTGCCTGCAGTGTTTTCAGCGCGTCGGAACCGCCGCCAAAGACCAGCGCCGCCGCGATTGCACCTTCCATAACCGCCCAGAAAACACGCTGCTGGGTCGGCGCATCCAGCTTGCCGCCGGCGGTAATGCTGTCGATGACCAGCGAGCCTGAGTCAGACGAGGTCACGAAGAAGACCATGACCAGGATAATGCCCAGGAACGACGTGATGGTGGTCAGCGGGATGTTGGCCAGCATCTGGAACATCGCCAGTGAAACGTCGGTCAGACCGTCAGTTGCCAGTGAGCCCACGCCCGCCTGAATCTGCTCCAGTGCCGAGCCGCCGAATGCACTCATCCAGATGATGGTGATGATGGTCGGGATAATCAGTACAGCGGTCACGAACTGGCGTACGGTACGACCCTTGGACACCCGGGCGATGAACATACCGACGAACGGTGACCAGGAAATCCACCAGGCCCAGTAGAAGACGGTCCAGCCGTGGAACCAGGTCTCGTCTTCACGACCGAAGGGGTTACTCAGCGGCAGGATATTACCGACGTAAGCGGACGTGGTGGTCCAGAACGCTTCGAACACACCCAGGGTGTGACCGGCGAAGATCACGAACAGCAGCAGTGCCGCCGCCAGCCCCATATTGATATTACTGAGCAGCTTGACGCCGCCATCCAGACCACGAATCACCGAGATCAACGCCACGCAGGTGATGCCGAAGATGATGGCGATCTGGGTGCTGATGCCGCTGTCGATACCGAACAGGTAGTGGAGACCGGAGGCTGCCTGTTGCGCGCCCAGACCCAGGGATGTGGCCAGACCGAAGATGGTCGCCAGCACCGCGAGGATGTCGATGACGTCACCGATCCAGCCCCAGACGCGATCACCAAAGATCGGGAAGAAAGCCGAACGCAGGGTCAGCGGCATGCCCTTGTTGAAGGCGAAGAAGGACAGGGACAGCGCAACAATGGCGTAGATTGCCCAGGGATGCAGACCCCAGTGGTACATGGTCGCCCCCATGGCGAGGCTCGCACCTTCCGGCGTATTCGGGGCCACATTGAGCGGCGTGCCGTACCAGTCGGTGTAATAGGCGACCGGCTCGGCAACCCCCCAGAACATCAGACCAATACCCATGCCAGCAGCGAACAGCATCGCGAACCAGGACATGGTGGAGAATTCCGGAACCGCGTCGGTACCGCCAATGCGGATATTGCCGACCGGCAGCACGATGAGTGCCAGGCAGAAAATCACGAAGATGTTGCCACTGATCAGGAACAGCCAGTCAAAATGATTGATGGCCCCGGCCTTGGCACCACTGAGCAGCGAATTCGAGACATCCGGGAAAATCAGGGTTCCCACCACGAAAAAGATGATCAATGCTGCCGTAACGAAAAACACCGTCTTGTGCAGGTCCATCCCCAGCGGGGTTATATTGTCCTGACCTGCCTGATAGTCGGTGGAGTACTCGTCTTTAAGGACTTCGCTCACGTCAAGTCTCCTCGAACGGATTGTTGGGTCCATTTCGGACTCAAGATTACAGACCGTTAAGTCTATTCATTTGAGCTCGAAATATCAAAAGCGATTTCCGGATGGAACCCACTTTTCTAACCGTAGTCCAGATATTGCGGCTCTTCCCGGAAATTTTTTTCGGCGCCTTTAAACAACAGGCTACCGGCATATAGAGATCGTAATCGTTGCCCGTCACCCACATTGTTTCCAGGTCGCTCCGGGCCACGAACAGCGGCATTTCAGCCACCCCGAACGGCGATTGGCCGCCCTTTATTTACTTACAGGTCTAAGGACTGAGAAAAAACGATTCTGCACATCTATCGTGCCAAGGGGCGCTGCCCAGACCCCGGTAAGTCTGTTAAAATAGGGTTTTCTCAACGGGGTGCCTGCGACCGTATCGACAGGCTGAGATCAGACCCGCGGAACCTGCTCCGGATCATGCCGGCGAAGGGATTGAGTGAAGACTCTGCCTGCGGTCTGTGGTCCCCCGGAATGCCTACACGACGACGGGAATCGACCACAATGGCACGCCTTTTCCTCCTGATTCTGTTCACGCTTTCCGCCAGCCTGGCCTGGGCTGGCCCAACGCTGACGGTCTACACCTACCCGTCCTTCGTCTCAGAGTGGGGCCCGGGACCAGCCGTCAAGCAGGCATTCGAAGCGCAGTGCAACTGCACCCTCAATTTCGTGGCACTGGACAGCAGCGTGGCCATCCTTCACCGGTTGCGCCTGGAAGGTGAATCCAGCCCGGCCGACGTGGTATTGGGGCTGGACGCCAGCATCATGGCCGACGCCCGCAAAACCGGCCTGCTGGCCCCACACGACATCGACACGTCGTCGCTCAACCTGCCTATTGAATGGCAGGACGACACCTTCGTGCCTTACGACTGGGGTTATTTCGCGTTTGTTTACGACACCCAGCAGCTTTCGGATCCCCCCACCAGCCTGGACGGGCTGATCAACGCCCCGGACGATCTGAAAATCATCATCGAGGACCCGCGCACCAGCACACCCGGGCTGGGCCTCCTGCTGTGGATGCGCAAGGTCTACGGTGATCAGGCCCCGGCTAAATGGCAGGCGCTGCAAAAGCACATCCTGACCGTCACCAAAGGCTGGAGCGATGCCTACTTCTCGCTGTTCATGAACGGCGAAGCGCCCATGGTGCTGTCTTACAGCACCTCCCCGGCCTATCACATGGCAGTGGACAAGACCGATCGCTATCAGGCCGCTGCCTTCGACGAAGGCCACTACCTGCAAGTGGAGGTGGCAGCCCGCCTGCGGAATAGCCCTCACCCCGAATTGGCCCGGCAGTTCCTGGCGTTCATGCTGACCCCCGCTTTCCAGCGGGAAATTCCCCTGAAGAACGTGATGTATCCGGCGACGGACCTGGGCGACGAGCTGCCCGATGTGTTCAATCGGCTGATCGAACCCGCCCGGACCCTGTATTTCGATCCGCAAACCGTCGCCGACCATCGCAAGGCCTGGATTGACGAGTGGCTCAACGCGACCGCACAGTGACGCCCCCATTCAGCCATCCGCGCTGGCGAGCCTGGCCCGGCCGGGCGGTGACACTGCTGCTGGTCGGCATCGTGGCGGCCGGCTTTTCCGGCCTGCTGGCGGAGTGGCAATGGCAGGCGGTCAGCGATCTCTGGCAAAGCGCCTACCTGCGTCAGGTGATCTGGTTCAGCGTGTACCAGGCCACCCTGTCTACCGGACTCAGCCTGCTGCTGGCCATTCCGGTGGCCCGGGCGCTGCACCGCCATCCGCGGTTCGCCGGTCGCGCCCTGCTGCTGCGGCTGACGGAGCTCAGTCTTGTGCTGCCCACCATCGTCGCGGCGTTTGCCCTGGTGGCGGTGTACGGCCGCTCCGGCTGGCTCAATACGGCGCTGGGCTGGCTGGGCCTGCCTTTCCGTTGGAACCTCTACGGGCTGCAGGGCATCCTGCTTGCCCACGTCTTTTTCAACGCGCCACTGGCCGCCCGCATCCTGCTGCAGGGACTCGAGCGCATCCCCGCCAACCAGTGGCGGATGGCGGCTCAACTGGGCCTGACCAGCGGCCCGCTGTGGCGCAACCTGGAGTGGCCGGCCCTGCGCCGGGTCCTGCCGGGACTGGCGGTATTCATTTTCATCCTCTGTTTCACCAGCTTTGCGATCGTGATGACACTGGGTGGCGGCCCACGGGCCACCACGATCGAAGTCGCCATCTATCAATCACTGCGCTATGAATTCGACTTTGGCCGCGCCGCCCTGCTGGCGATGGTGCAGTTGCTGATTTGTGGCGCTCTCTGGCTGGTGGCCTCCCGGCAGGGATCGACCCGCAGCCTGGTTCCCGGAAGCCATGAACAGTCCGGCACACGGCGCCGGGACGCCCGCCCCCGGGATCGACTCCTGTTGCAGCTGTTCCTGGCTTTCCTGGCCCTGCCGCTGCTGGCGGTCGTGGTCCGTGGGCTGCCCGGACTGCTGGGTGAAGCCGGTCAGGGCCAGCTTTGGTGGAGCCTGGCCCGGAGCCTGAGCGTGGCCACGATCGCTGCGTTCCTGTCCTGCACCTGCGGTTTGGCCATCCTGGCCGCCAGCCAGTCGGCGCGCCAGGGCGGACGCCGCCTGATGGCCCGCCTGCTGGAATCCAGCGGCCACTTGACGCTGCTGGTGCCGGCCCTGGTGCTGGGCACCGGCCTGTTTATCCTGTTGCGCCCCCAATTGGGCCAGACCCACCAGGGCCTGGCGCTGGTGGCGATGATCAACGCCTTGATGGCCCTCCCCTTCGTGCTGCAGGTGTTACGCGGCCCGTTTGCCACATTGCCGCCAAACAGCCTGCGGGTCGCCGACCAGTTGAACCTCCGCGGCAGCTATCGACTGCGGTTTCTCCTGTTGCCGCTACTCCGGCGCCCCCTGCTGCTGGCCGCAGCCTACGCCGCCGGCCTGTCGCTGGGCGACTTCAGCGTCATCGCGCTGTTCGGCAGTCCGTCCGCACCCACGCTGCCGCTGCTGCTGTTCCAGCAACTGTCGGCCTATCGGATCGAAGCAGCGTCCGGCACCGCGTTCGTGATGCTGATCCTGCTGTTCGTCGTCTTCTACATTCTCAATCACTGGGGAGATCGTCGCCGACACCTGCGGGCGCCGAACCGTCTCACCACCGGAGCGCGTGTCCATGCTTGAGTTTCAGGATCTGAGTTTCCGCTATCCGGACACCGACTGGCCGCTGACCTTCAGTGGCAATGTGGCGCCGGGACAGTGCCTGGCCGTGACCGGTCCCAGCGGGTGCGGCAAGAGCACCCTGCTCAACCTGATCGCCGGCTTCCTGAGCGCCGAATCCGGCAGCCTGCGCTGGCAGGCGCAGGACATCCAGTCCCTGCCGCCCTGGGACCGGCCGGTCACCTCCGTGTTCCAGGAAGACAACCTGTTCGATCACCTGAGCGTGCACGACAATCTCGGCCTGGGCATTCACCCGGGCCTGAAATTGTCCCGGGAGGACAAGGCCGCCATCGACGCCATGCTGGACAAGGTCGGTCTGGACGGGCTGGCACGCCGCGTCCCTACGGAACTCTCGGGCGGCCAGCGCCAGCGCGTGGCCGTAGCACGGGCACTGCTGCGCAGGACACCCCTGCTGTTGCTGGACGAACCCTTCACCGGGCTGGATCCGGACACCCGCCAGACCCTGCGTCAACTCATCCGCGACCAGCGCGACCAGGGCACCGCCATCGTGTTGGTCAGTCACGACGAAAGCGATGTCGAGAGCCTGGCCGACCGCCATCTGCGCCTGACAGCCTGACCCCGCTGTGCTGCAATAGAAGGCATCACAAGTCATCCGCCCGGGGGCATGCGGCTCGACCTGTCGGCGCTGCTGCCCCTATCATGCCTCTTTTGCTGTCAAACGGGAGTCTGCTCGCGCATGTCCAAGTCGTCATCCTTTTTTCCCGCGCGCTACCTGGCCTACTACATTGCCCTGGCAGGTTTTGTGGCCACACTGGTGCTGGCCTGGTTCTATCCGTCGACCCTGATCCTGCCGATCCTGTTTGGGGTGCTGGTGGTGCTGGGGACCTACGACATCCTGCAGAAACGGCACACGGTCAGCCGGCTCTACCCGATCCTCGCGCACATCCGCTACTTCCTGGAATCCATCGGCCCGGAAATCCGCCAGTACTTCATCCAGCGTGACACCGAAGAAACGCCCTTCTCCCGGGAACAGCGAGCCATCGTCTACCAGCGGGCCAAGAACGTCCTGGACAAGCGACCGTTCGGCTCCATGCATGACATGTATGCCGAGGGCTATGAATGGATCAACCACTCCATCGCGCCAGTGGACCACCAGGACAGCGACTTCCGTGTGGTGGTGGGCAAACACTGCAAGCAGCCCTACAGCGTCAGCATCTTCAACATCTCTGCGATGAGCTTCGGCTCGCTCTCGGCCAACGCGATCCTGGCGCTCAACAAGGGTGCCAAGAAAGGCAACTTCTACCACGACACCGGGGAAGGCTCGATCTCGCGCTACCACCGGGAATACGGCGGCGATCTGGTCTGGGAAATCGGTTCCGGTTATTTCGGCTGCCGCAACAAGGACGGCTCTTTCAACGAGGAGCTGTTCGTGCGCAACGCCACCCGCGACCAGGTGCGCATGATTGAAATCAAGCTGTCGCAGGGAGCCAAGCCCGGCCACGGCGGCATCCTGCCGGGGCCCAAGGTCACGCCGGAAATCGCGGAGGCGCGCGGTGTGGATCCCTGGGAGGATGTGGAATCACCGGCCAGCCACAGCGCGTTCCGCACGCCGCTGGAACTGATGGATTTCATCGAGCATCTGCGGGAGATCTCCGGCGGCAAGCCGGTCGGCTTTAAGCTGGCGATCGGTCATCCCTGGGAATGGTTCGGGTTGGTCAAAGCCATGCTGCAGACCGGCAAGAAACCGGATTTCATCGTGGTCGACGGCGGAGAAGGCGGCACCGGCGCCGCGCCCCTGGAATTCACGAACCGCCTGGGCATGCCCATGACGGAAGCGCTGTTGCTGGTGCACAACACACTGGTGGGCGCGAATTTGCGCGAAGACATCGCCGTCGGTGCCGCCGGCAAGATCACGTCCGCCTTCAACATTGCCCGCACCCTGGCGCTGGGCGCCGACTGGTGCAACGCGGCCCGGGGCTTCATGTTCTCGCTGGGCTGCATCCAGTCCCAGAACTGCCACACCGGGCGCTGCCCCAGCGGCGTTGCCACCCAGGATCCCAAACGCAGCCAGAAGCTGGACGTGGCCGACAAGAGCGAGCGGGTCTACAACTTCCATCGCAACACCATGGAAGCACTGACGAACCTGCTGGGCGCTGCCGGTTTGCGACATCCCCGGGAACTGGGGCCGGAGCACATCATCCGGCGGGTGGATGAAAACGAAGTACAGCCTTACATGGATCTGTTCCGCTTCCTGGAACCGGGCGCGCTGATCGACGGCCACATCGACATCCCGATCTTCGCAAAATACTGGGATGTGGCCCGGGCGGAATCCTTCGAAGCGCCCGAATTCGTCAAGAAGCTGCGGGAAACCAAACTGCGCTAATCGCCACCATCCGGCGCATCCACACCCTGCCCTGCCTGCAGTTCCGCTGCGGGCAGGCGATCCGCCCCCCAACTGCGATGGACCCGGTCCATGACATCCTGCAGTTCTTCCGGCCGCACGTTGGCCAGCGCCCCATGCTCCAGCGGATCGTAGTGGAAGATGTAGAGCCGCGAGGCAAACTCGCCGAACGGCAATGAGGATTCGCCGTGGCGTTCATCGTGCCCGGAGGTGCTGACCTTGATGCCGTCGCCCCAGTCCTGGGCACTGTCGTTATTGGGATTGAAGAAATACACCCGCATAACGTCTTCGGGGTCCAGCCCGACCCGCAGGATCGAGATGGCGTGCCAGCCGATGAACCGGGCAGCGCTGTCAGTCACGGCGATGCCTGCCGGCTGCGGGTGAATCAACGGTTGGTTGCCGTTGTAGTAAGGATGATAGCTGGCGTAGAAATGGCGCAGGAAGGTGTCCTCATCGTGCAAATGCCCCGTCGCCACGTCCACATTGATGCGGAACCCACGGCCGCACCACCACCCGTGGAATTCGGGATTGATCCAGCGGTGCGGGTCGCCGTCACGGTCATCGCACAGCCGGCCCATTTCGCCATAGATCCGGTCCAGGTGAGGCACGAGGATCAGCGAGACCGCATCCAGGTCCAGATGCAATTCCTTGGCAACGCCGCCCGCGCTGGCAACGGAAGAAACCGGCTTGCCTTCGAAATGCATGATGATTTCATCATCCCGGGCAGCCCATACCAACAGCTGCAACAGGTAATCCGGATCGCTGTACGACCACATGGAAATCGCCCGCGCCGACTGGCAGGTGGGATTATTCCCCTGCCCAACGCCCAGCGGCTGTCCCAGTACGCAGATCACGCCTTCGAGCAGCCGCGCGCGCGGGGATGCTGTTTCGCCGAACACCAGTGCAAGCTGTTCCCGGGTCGTGCGGGATAATGGGAGATTGACCTGCCGCCACAAGGCCGGCCCCATGGCCGGGTTGTATAGAATCCCGCGTTCCAGCATCAGCGCGAGGCCGTAGACGGTCTGCGACGTTTCCGGAAGGACGCTTTCCTGAATCAACGCATGCACCAGCTCGCGATAGCACAGCAGACAGTCCCGGCCGGTGCTTGACAAGCCCAGCGCCTCGGACAGCAACTGGTCCCCCTGGTCCAGGAGAAAGCGCACCAGCACAGCATGGTAGGCGGACACCAGACCCGTGTCGTGCATGGCCCGGGCACAGCCCATGGCCTCCGCCTGCAGACGTCGCTGGTCCATGGCGGCCAATCGTTCCTCGTAGACAGACAGTCCGGGATCTTCACGGCAGGCCTCGGTCGGCCCGAACAGACTGCTGACCAGTCGATGCGCGCCCTGGCCACTGGCGCCCAGATCGATATCGGGATTGCTGTTGCAGATCGCAATCTGGGTGATCATCTGCTTGACCGGACCGGTCAGAATCGGGCGCTGCTCAATGATTCGCCAGATCTCGGCAATCAGCTGATCGATCACGTGCTCGTAACCGATGCGATCGGCCAAATGGCGCACCAATGCCCGGGACAGACCGGCCAGGCGCCCCTGCTGTTCCCGCTCCGCTTCTCCGGGCGCGCCGAACAGCAGGGCCAGGTTCATGGCCAACACTTGAGCCAGGAAATGATGTGCCTGCTCTGAGGACACCTGGGGATGCCGATACCGGCCCATGGCTACCGCCAAAAGCCGCAATTCACTCAAAGCCTCCACCGCCAGGGTATCGGCGACAGGACTCTTGAGCGAATACGGTGTCAGGGACGGCACAAGAATCTGGGGATGGGCCCAGTCGGTCCCCTCGAAAACGCCGGCCTCTTCCAGCGCCTGAGCCCGCTCCTCAACCGCCGCACAACCACCCGGCTGTAACAGCACGCGCCGTACCAGATCAAAGACGACGGGCACCTTGCCGGGTTTGGCGAACGTTCTGGCGCCAGCCAGCTGGGTGATTGCTTCGTCCAGTTTGGCCAGCAGCCCCTCGAGTTTTCCGGGGGCTGCCTGCGGGCTGATGGAGTTGTCCACTCGACGTCCTCGTGATCGGGAAAAGTCGACAGACTACACGTAAAAGTCCAGCTCTTCCTGATGTTTCAGGAGATCGCGCATCTTGTGGGGATCGTCACCCTTGAAGTACAGCAGCCCCCAGTGTGTGCCGAAGGCCGTACGCTTGGTGACCGTATCCTGCATCGGCGGCGCCAGGTCGTTGGACTCGTAGTACGGGTGATCCTCGGTTTCCTCCGGAATTTCCAGGCGGCTGACCACCCGCAGTCGCGGATAGACCCCGAAACAACCGGCATAGCACTTGGCATCCACCACCTCTTTCGGGAAGAACGCGGTGATCTCCTCTTCGGTGGTCTTGGGATCGAACGCCAGGATCATGCCCTGGTAGGCGTTGAACCCGTACACCCGTTCGAGTAGCTCGAACACCTTGAAGCCTGGTGGGCGATACGCCACCTCGCCGAAATACATCTCGCCGTCGTTGGTGACGAAATATTCCGGGTGAACGAAACCGAAATCGATATCGAACGTCTTGATCAGCTTCTCGATCTGCTCGGTAATCTGTGGCCGGTATTTTTCCAGCTCCGGCGAGGCCGGTACGAAGACCGAGTAGCCCAGGGTGACGTACTCGGAAATGTTGAGGAAACGGATCTTGCCGTTATGAATCCAGGCCTCCACCGCAAACTCCCAGCCGTCCAGATGGGATTCCATCAGCACCGGGAATTCCTCCTCGGGAATGGTATCGACCTCGTCCGGCGTGCGGATCACCCGGTGGCCAAGGCAACCGGCCTTGTCGAAGGCCTTGAGGTGGATCGGGTCGTTGGGGTCGCCGTCGAGTTTGAGCAGCGTCTGGTTGACCCGTTTCAGGAAGCGGATGACATCCTCACGGTCGTGCGCCTCCTCGAAAATGCCCACCCGGATACCCCCGAGCTGGGCACGCCGTTTCATCAGCGCCTTATCCCGCAACAACATGGCCTGACCAAACAGGCGAGGATTTTCCAGCAGTACAGCGTTGATCGCGCCGGCCCATTCCACCGTCTCTTCAAACAGCGGAATCGCCACATTGACGCCCATATCCTTCAGCGTCTGCGCAATTTCCATGGAGCGGTCGTTCAGCCGTTCAAAATTCCAGGGCACGTACGGAATACTGTGCTCCTGACAGTAACTCTCGGCCCATTCCGGCGCCACGACCACATAGCGGCGGTTGAATTGATCGGCGGCTTCCACCGCGTTCAGACTCCAACCGAGCAAGGCCACATACCCCTTGTCCGGATCGTAGGAACCATCAGTTTGATCAGACATTCCTCGTTCTCCTTTTTGGGTGGCGTTTCTTTACCCTACACCAATGGCGCATGGATAAAAAATAGTCATACCGGACGGAGACCAACGAATTCGAAGGGAAAGGGCCCCGGCCGCCACGAGGAAAAGCCGGCCGGGGCAAGGGCTGGATCAGATGTCGATGCGCGCTTCCTTGCCGGCCTCAAAGTAGACCGCACGGCTGAGATCGATCATCAGTTCGGCCGGTTCACCGGGATCCACGGTATGGTCCGGATCCAGTCGACAATGCACTTCGGTGTCGTTGATCTTGATCAGGGCCATCACGTCCGGACCGGTCGGCTCGGTGACCTCGATCCGGAATTTGCCGGAAGACGTCGCCTCCTGCCCGGCTTTGTGCGCCAGCGGCTGGGTAATGTGCTCCGGGCGGATGCCCAGATGGATTTCCTTGCCTTCGTAGGCGGCCAATGTCTCCGGCAGCGGCACGTAGATCTGCTCGCCATCGGCGCTGCGCAGGCTGGCGCGCAGGTTGCCGCCGTCGCTCTCCACCGTCAGCGGGATGAAGCTCATCGCCGGTGAGCCGATGAAGCTGGCCACATAACGACAGGATGGACGCTCATAGATTTCCTTGGGAGAGCCCAACTGCAGCAGCTCACCGTCCTTGATCACGGCGATTCGGTCCGCCAGCGTCATGGCCTCGATCTGGTCGTGGGTCACGTAGACGATGGTGGTGCCCAGGCGCTGGTGCAAGCGCTTGATTTCCGTGCGCATTTCCACTCGCAGTTTGGCGTCCAGGTTGGACAGCGGCTCGTCGAACAGGTAGAGCTTGGGACGACGCGCCAGCGCGCGGCCCATGGCCACCCGTTGCTGCTGGCCACCGGACAGTTGCGAGGGTTTGCGGTCAAGCAGTGGCTCGATCTGCAGCAGCTTGGCCACCCGCTCGACTTCCGCGTCGATCTCTTCCTTGGGCATGCGCCGGATTTTCAGGCCGAACGCGATGTTTTCGCGCACCGTCATCGTCGGATACAGCGCGTAGGACTGGAACACCATCGCGATGTCGCGATCCTTGGGTTCGGCGTTCGTCACATCGCGCCCGTCGATCAGGATGCTGCCCTCGGTGACGGTTTCCAGGCCGGCAATACTGTTCATCAGCGTGGACTTGCCGCAGCCGGAGGGCCCTACGAGGATCAGGAACTCACCGGACTCGATGTTGATGTCGATGCCCTTGAGCGTTTCCTGGACGGCATTGCCGTAGGTCTTGCGGATACCCTTGAGTTGTAATTGTGCCATTGTCAGACCTCTAACCTTTTACAGCGCCGGACGTCAGTCCGCGAATGAAATACTTCCCTGCCAGGACATAGACGACCAGTGTTGGCAGGGCGGCGATCATGGCGGCGGCCATATCGACGTTGTATTCCTTCACACCGGTACTGGTATTCACGAGATTGTTCAGGCCGACGGTGATCGGCTGGCTGTCACCGCTGGCGAACACCACCCCGAACAGGAAGTCGTTCCAGATCTGGGTGAACTGCCAGATGAAGCACACCATGATGATCGGCACCGACATGGGCAGCAGGATGCGCACGAAGATCGTGACGAATCCGGCGCCATCCAGGCGAGCCGCCTTGATCAGCGCGTCTGGCACGCCCACATAAAAGTTGCGGAAAAACAGCGTGGTAAAGGCCACGCCATAGACCACATGGACAATCACCAGGCCGGTGGTCGTGTTGGCCAGGCCCATCTTGCCCAGGGTCGCCGCCATCGGCAGCAGGATCACCTGGAACGGCAGGAAGCAGCCGAACAGCAGCAGGCTGAAGAAGATGTCCGACCCGCGGAAGCGCCACTTGGACAGCACATAGCCGTTGATCGCGCCCAGCGCAGTGGAAATCAGCACCGCCGGAACGGCCATCTTGATGGAGTTCCAGAAGAACCCGCTGACGCCGTTGCACTGGACCCCGGTGCAGGCCGTGGACCAGGCCTTGGCCCAGGCCTCAAAAGACCAGACTTCCGGGAAACTGATCAGGTTGCCCGAGCGGATATCGCCCGTGGTCTTGAAGCTGGTGATGATCATGATGAACACCGGAATCAGGTAGGCCACACACGCCAGCAGCAGCGTGGCATAGATCAGGATCCGGCTGGGGGTGAGTTTTTTCTCGATCTGACTAGCCATTGCGTTGTCCCCTCAGTTCCGAATACAGGTAGGGCACCAGAAGCGCCAGCAGCATGGCCAGCATCATGATGGAACTGGCGGCACCCAGGCCCATCTGGCCGCGAGTGAACGTAAACGAGTACATGAACATGGCTGGCAGGTCGGAGGCGTATCCCGGTCCACCGGATGTCATCGCCATGACCAGGTCGAAGCTCTTGATGGCGATGTGCGCCAGCACCATCACCGAGCTGAAGAACACCGGGCGCATGGCCGGCAGCACAATCCGCAGGTAGATCCGCGGCAGGCTCGCCCCGTCGACGCGGGCGGCGTTGATGATGGCCGGATCAATCCCCCGCAGGCCCGCCAGGAACAGCGCCATGACGAAGCCGGACGCCTGCCAGACGGCGGCGATGACGATGGTGTAGATCACCATGTCCGGGTTGGTCAGCCAGTCGAACTTGAAGCTGGTCCATCCCCAGTCGTGCATGAGCTTCTCCAGCCCCAGACTGGGATTGAGAATCCATTGCCACACCGTCCCGGTCACGATCATGGACAGGGCCAGTGGGTAGAGATAGATCGTGCGGATCACACCCTCGTTGCGGATGCGCTGATCCAGCAGGATCGCCAGAAAGCAGCCAATTACCAGGCAGCAGAAGATGAACAGCAGGCCAAAGATGGCCAGGTTCGCACACGCGGTTGCCCAGCGGGCGTTGCTGAACAGGTGCGCGTATTGCTCGAAGCCCACGAATTCGTAGCTGGGCAGGAAGGTGGAGCCGGTGAACGACAGGACACCGGTCCAGAACATAAACCCGTAGATACCAACCAGCGCCATGGCAGCCGTCGGCGCGAGCGCCAGTTTGGGCAACCATTGTTGTAAACGCTGGGTCAGTCGGCCACGGGCGGGCTGGGATGCCGTTTCCGACACCACACCAGAGTGAGCCATGGTGAGAACTCCTCAACCGTTATCGGTCAGCGGACGAGGCGCTGGCCAGCGCCCCATCCGGTCTTGCAGGTTAGATCAGAGAGCGGACTGGACAGCAGAAGCCAGTTGCTTGGCGGTGGCTTCCGGATCCGCATCCTTGGTGTTGAAGAAGTTCGTGATCACATCGAAGATCTGGCCCTGGATGGCACTGGTGGTCGCCATGCCGTGAGCCATGCTCGGGACCAGGCCGCCGGTATCGGCGGTGGACTTGAAGGCCTTCATGGATGCCTTGGCGCAGTCGTCAAAGCTGGCCATGTCGACATCAGTCCGTACCGGGATGGAACCCTTGGCCTTGTTGAAGATGGTCTGGAACTTCGGACGCAGGATGGTGCGTGCCAGATCCATCTGGGCTTTTTCATTGGCCTCGTTGTTCAACTTGAACATGGCCAGTGAGTCGATGTTGAAGGTGAAAGAATCTTCGGTGCCCGGCGCCGGTACACAGAGGTAGTCCTTGCCGGCCACCTTGTCGGCCGCCGTGAACTCGCCCTTGGCCCAGTCGCCCATGATCTGCATGGCGGCGTCGCCGTTGATGACCATCTTGGTGGCCACGTTCCAGTCACGACCAACCGCGTTCGGGTCGATGTAGTCGCGGATCTTGTGGAACTTGGTCAGCGCCTCGACCATTTTCGGGCCGGACAGCACGTCCATATCGTGATTCACGAAAGCTGCGGTGTAGTCCTTGGGCCCCAACTCCGCCAGGGCAACGGCCTCGAACACAGTCGCGTCCTGCCAGGCCTGACCACCGTGGGCCAGCGGGATGATGCCGGCCGCCTTGATCTTGTCAGCGACCTCAAAGAACTCGTCCCAGGTGTGCGGGACTTCGACTCCGACTTTCTTGAACACGTCGGGGTTGACCCACAGCCAGTTGACCCGGTGTACGTTGACCGGAACGGCCACGTAATGGCCTTCGTACTTCATGATGTCGGAAACGATCGGCGGCAGGACCTGATCCCATTTCTCTTCCTTGGCCACGTCATCGAGATTGGTCAGGAAGCCCAGCTTGGCCCACTCCTGGATGTCGTGGCCCTTGATCTGGGCCGCGGCCGGGGGGTTGCCGGATACTGCGCGTGTCTTGAGGACGGTCATGGCGGCTTCACCACCACCACCGGCGACGGCGAAGTCTTTCCAGGTGTGGCCCTGCTCTTCCATCATTTCCTTGAGGACACCCATGGCCTTGGCCTCGCCACCGGATGTCCACCAGTGGAGCACCTCAACCTGGCCGGCGTGCGCCGGGGAAAGCACAAAACTCAGGCCGATAGCGGCCAGTAAATGCCTGATCGGTTTC
This sequence comes from Marinobacter mangrovi, assembly GCF_016798325.1. Lineage (GTDB taxonomy): Bacteria > Pseudomonadota > Gammaproteobacteria > Pseudomonadales > Oleiphilaceae > Marinobacter_A > Marinobacter_A mangrovi. Next base: position 161,323 of record NZ_JAERVO010000001.1, on the reverse strand, counting down.
ATAGGTTGGCACCTTGTTGTTGTTGTGAATGTCATTTTTTCGCTGTCAGCGCTCGACAACGTCATTCGAGTCTATGGCAAGGGGCAAAAGCCTGACGTATCAAAGTGCAAGGTCAATGTAACCGGATCGATACATTGACCTGAAACGCAGCAACCACAAGGCTCGGCCCCGGACAGGCCAGGAGGATTAATCCGGATTCCGCGGCAGGATCAGCGTCAACCGCAACCCACGCTGTTCCCGGTTGGAGGCTTCGACATCCCCCCCGTGGGCGTGGGCGATCGCCCGGGCAATACCCAGGCCAAGCCCTTCTCCCGGCGCGCTGGGCGACGCCCGGTAGTAGGGCTCGAAGATCTTCTTGAGCTGGTCCGGCGGCAGCCCCGGCCCCTCGTCCTCGAAATGCAGGGTCAAGGTCGTAGGGGAATCCTCGATACGGATCGTGACCCGCTCCCCGTATTTTAGCGCATTATCGAACAGGTTCCCGATGCATCGCCGAAGCGCCAGCGGCTTGCAACGGTACGGCCGTCGGGCCCGCCCCTCCAGAGAGACCTTGCCCGGCGTGCGGGCGGCCGGCTCAGTGACCTGGTCGATCAGGCCATGCACGTCCACCGACTCCATATTTTCATAGATGTCGTTGTCCTTGACCGACTGCAGCGCGCTCTTGACCAGCAGGTCCAGTTCCTGGAGATCCTTCTCGAATTTGGAACGCAGCATCTCATCGTCAAGCAGTTCGCTGCGCAGGCGCAGGCGGGTGATCGGCGTTTTCAAGTCGTGGGACACGGAGGTGAACAACTGCTCGCGATCCTTCAGGTAGCGCTGAATCCGGTCCCGCAGCGTGTTGAAGGCCCGTGTGACGGCAACCACCTCACTGCTGCCCCGCTCCGCCAGCGGCGGGCGATCGTCGTCAAACGGCATTTCCCGGGCGGCCCGGGCCAGCCGTCGCAGCGGCCGGGTCTGCCAACGCACCAGCAGGGCGATGAAGGTCAGCAGGAAAATGGTCAACAGGCCAATGAAGAAGATCTGCTGTTTGGGCAGGCCGCTGTTGTCCTCGAGCGACACATAGGGCGCTGGCAGCGGCGTCGCCAGATACAGCCACTCATCGGGGGCGATCTCGATCTGCGTCACCAGCACCGGCGGATTGATCGGATCAAGGTTGAGCGCGTAATTGGCCCAGGAGGGCGGCAGATCCGTCAGCTTCATCTGGCTGTTGAGGATGCGCAGATCCTCCGGCGCCACGAACTCCACCCGAATGGGCAGATCGCCGCCAATGCGCTCCCGCAGCACCTCGGACACTGCATCCACCACCTCCGCCTTGCGGGACGTATCCGGCAACGGCTTCAGGGCGATTTCCCGCTCGTTCAGGGACACGAAAAAGCGCGTACCGCCCATGTTGCGCAACTGCTCCAGCACGATATGCCGGTATTCCAGCGGCAACGACTTGAAAAAGCGGACCGTCGCCGCCGCAGAATAGGCCAGATTGCGACTGCTGTTGATCAGCCCGGCGGTTTCCTGGGCGCGGAAGGTGGTGTACCAGAATGCGGTGGAGATCCCCTGGGCCAGCACCACCGCAACCAGGGTCAACAACAGCATCCGCGTCAGCAGGGACTGGGGCCGGATGCGCTGGAACAGGGCCCGGACTTTACTCATTCTCGTAACTGACGGTAGCCGTGAGCATGTAGCCCGCGCCGCGCACCGTGCGGATCAGCTTGGGCTGGCGGCCCTTGTCCCCCAAACGGTGCCGCAACCGCGACACGGCCACGTCCACCACCCGGTCCAGCGGATCGGCTTCCCGCCCGCGGGTAACGCCGGCGATGGTGTCGCGATCGAGAATGCTGTTGGCGTGATCCACGAACAGCTTGAGCAACGCGAAATCCGCCCCGGACAGGCTGATGCGCTGCCCGCCCTGGTCATTCAGCTCGTGGGTCTGACAATCCAGCCGCCACTGGGCGAACCGGACGTAGCGCCGGAACCCCTGCTGGCTCAACTGGGAACGCCGCAACAGCGCCTTGATCCGGGCCTGGAGTTCCCGGGCGCTGAAGGGTTTGGCGATGTAGTCGTCCGCGCCGAGTTCAAGACCGATCACCTTGTCGGTTTCGTCGGAACTGGCGGTCAGCATGATGATGGGCAGGGCGAAATGATCCCGCACCCAGCGACACAGGGTGAAGCCGTCGTCGCCGGGCAGCATGATGTCCAAGATCAGCACATCCGGCAGACAGTCATCCATGGCGGCCCGCATGGCCTCGCCATCGGAAGCGGTCCGCACGTGATAGCCGGCCTGCCCGAGAAAGGTCTGTAGCAATTCGCAGATGTCTTCATCGTCATCCACGACCAATACGGAATGGGTTACTGCAGTCATTGCGCGAAGCCGATTGTGTCCGTTGTTATTTTGAGGTGCCTTCGGTCAGGGCCTGTTGCCACCGGCCCTGTGCCCGGCAACACACTATGTCCTCTGTTCCGTCACCTGTCCAGACAGGCGGGTCATGCAGCGCAATGCGGCCACGCGATCCTCTAACAGATTCCTCGACATATGACCTCTCCCTGTAACTGAGGTGAAGGTTCCTCGCCTCCATTTGAGGGTAACGCCGAATGGCTGGTTTGACCTACGTCAGAAATGGGCACGACGGCTCGGACCGGAAGGCAATCAGGGTCGGCTGGTAAGGAGGGCTCTAACCTATTGGCCAGGGGCCTCGTCGTTTTGAAAGATTTTTGAAAGGTATCATTAATGTCCCGTCTGGTTCATTCGCTGATCGACTGAGCGCCTGAACGCTTTGAGAATAGGGCGCGATAGCAAAGGTTTGGCGGCCGGCGCTCCGGTGGTTCCAAATCGAGCTGCCGCAACACCGCTATCCAAGCGTTCAGGCGCTCCCGAAGGGCGCACCACTGACGCCTCTGGACCTGCGATGCCAACCCTGGATGTGGAACCCCAAACCGGCGGGCTGGCGCCTTGGCCAGAGACGTCAGCGGTACGCAGCAGGTCAACGAATGAACCAGACGAGACACTAGCGTAGGGATTGGCGTAGCCGTGACAGGGAATAGCCAAAGAAGACGCTGCCGATGGCCAACAGCGCCACGAGCTGTGGCCATACGATGGTAAGGCCGGCGCCACGAAACAGGATGCCCTGCCCCAATTCGACAAAGTGCGTCGTCGGCGCCAGCACCATGATGTACTGGACCAGCAGCGGCATGCTTTCCCTCGGCGTTACGCCCCCCGATAGCATCTGCAGGGGAATCAGTACCAGGATCACCAGCAACCCCAGCTGGGGCATTGACCGGGCCACCGTGCCAAAGAAGATACCCATCGACGTGGTGGCGAACAGGTGCAGCGCCGTGCCGAAAAGAAACAGCGCCAGCGAGCCCGATATCGGAATGGCCAGCCAGCTTTCCACGACAAAGCGCAGCGAGATGCCTGCCGCTGCCAACACCACCAGTCCCATAGACCAGACCTTGGCCGCCATAATCTCGAACGGCGCCACCGGCATGACCAAAAGATGCTCGATGGTGCCGTGCTCCCTTTCACGGATCAGTGCGGCGCCGGTCAGGATGATCGATAACATGGTGATTTGATCAATGACGGCATTGACCGCACCGAACCAGCTTGGATCGAGGTTGGGATTGTATACGGCACGCACGACAGCCTGGACGGGCATCCTGCTGTCCGGCCGATGCCCGGCCAGGAAGGCGGCAACCTCCTCCTGGACAATCTGCTGGATATAGCCGGCACCGGTAAACGCCTGACTGACCTGGGTCGCATCGACGTTGAGCTGGATCGCCGGTGCCTCCCCTTTCAGCAGGTCGCGCTGGTAGTTCACGGGGATATTGACGGTGAACGTGAAGCGCCCTTTATCCATTCCCTCGTCCATGCCCGCGTGATCGGTCAGCACCGGCGTTACGAAGAAAGGCTCCTGGAACGCATCGATGATACGGCGGGAAACCGGCGAATGGTCTTCGTCGACAATGGCAATGGTCGCCCGGTGAAGCGTCTCGGGTTCGCTCGTGGCGGTGGCGTGGACACTCACGGTAAATGCATAGACGATCAGTATGACCATGGCCGGATCGCGGGCCAGGGTCCGCAGCTCCTTGATACCAAGCTGCAGGATATTGGACAGTGAGCGGATCATTTTTCCTGCTTCCTGAGTCCGGCCACGCTTGCCAGGATCAGTACCGGAACCGTAACCATAAGGGCCAGGAAGTATGGGTACAGTTCCTCCATGCCCAGTGCCTTGGAGAAAGCGCCCCGGCTGATCAGCAGGAAATGGCTGGTCGGATAGAGGTGGCCGATGAATGCCGACGCGCCCTCCATCGCCGAGACCGGATGCACGATACCGGAAAACTGGATGGCCGGGATCAAGGTGGCGATGGCGGTGCCGAATATGGCCGCGATCTGGCTCCTGAAGAGCGACGACATCAATAGCCCAAGTCCCGTTGAGCACATCACATACAGCAAGGCGCCCAACGTAAGGGTCAGCAGACTGCCTTTCACCGGCACACCAAACACCGTGGCCGCCAGCAGGGCCATCAGCAGGAAGTTAACCAGCCCCATACCGATGTAGGGCAGTTGCTTGCCCAGGAGAAACTCCAGCCGGGTCACCGGCGTGACGTAGAAGTTGGTGATCGAGCCCAGCTCTTTCTCCCGGACCACACCGAGCGCCGTCAGTATGGCCGGGATCATCATCAGCAACAGGGGGATAACCGCGGGCACCATGGCCGGCAGGCTCTGGACGCCCCGATTGTAGCGGTAGCGAATCTCGATGTTGGCTCGACCGACGCCGGGATTCACACCATGATCCCTGGCCAGCTCTTCGAGATAGGCCATGTGGATGCCCTGGACATACCCCTCTATCGTGTTGGCGCGATTGGGCGTGGCGCCGTCCACCCAATAGGCCACCTGGGGCGAATCCCCCCGCTTGAGGTCCCGCCCGAAACGGGGAGGAATTTCCACGGCCAGGCTGATGTCCCCATTTCGCAGCCGCTGGTCCATGTCGTCATAGCTGGTTAACGGGGCCTTTTCCCTGAAATACCGCGACCCGGAGAGGTTGAGGACGTAATGCTCGCTGGCGGTGGTCTGATCGCGGTCCAGCACGGCGAAAGTCAGGTCCTCGACGTCCATGGTGATGCCATAGCCCATGATGAACATCAGGATCAGTGTGCCGGCCAGGGCCATCGTGGCGCGCACCGGATCGCGTCGCAGCTCCATGCTCTCCAGCCGCGCGTAGCTCATCAGGCGACGGCGGCTGAAACGCGGCGGGGGCGGAGCGCTTCCTGCGACATCGACCGGCGCTTCGAAGACCGGCGCCGACGAGACGTCGCTGCCGTCACCGGCGTCTCGCAGGTAGGCGATGAAGGTGTCTTCCAGGGTGGTCGAGCCCCGCTTGTCCATCAGGGCCCGGGGCGCGTCGCTGTCCAGTACCTGGCCGGCATGCATCAGCGAGATGCGGTCACAGCGCATGGCCTCGTTCATGAAGTGGGTGGAAATGAAGATGGTGACGCCGTCTTCCCGAGACATGCGGATCAGCTGCTCCCAGAACGTATCCCGCGCCACCGGATCGACGCCGGATGTGGGCTCGTCGAGGATCAGGATCTCCGGCTGGTGCAGGATGGCAACGGCCAACGACAGCCGCTGGCGGACCCCGAGCGGAAGCTCGCCGGACGTCTGGTCGATCACGCCCGCCAGGTCAAAGCGATCCAGTAACGCCCGTCGGCGCGCCTGATACAGGTCATCGGGCAGGTGGAACAGGTGGGCATGCAGGTCCAGGTTCTGCCCCACCGTCAACTCGCCATAGAGCGAGAAAGCCTGCGACATGTAACCCACCCGGCGCCGGGTGTCGATGTTGTGGGGATCGACCGGCTCGCCGAACAGTCGGGCTTCGCCCTCCTCGAACGGTAGCAGGCCTGTCAGCATTTTCATGGTGGTGGACTTGCCGCACCCGTTGGAGCCGAGAAACCCGAAGATCTCGCCCCGCTCGATCCGGAAGTCCACATGGTCCACCGCCGTGAAATCCCCAAACCGCTTGGTCAGTCCATGGGCTTCAATCGCCACGCCGTCAGTGACCGTCCGGGGCGGTATGACCAACTCACGGTGCTGACCGCGCCGGCTCTCCGGCAGCAGTTGGATGAAAGCCCGCTCCAGCGAATCGCACCCGGTTTTTTCCAGCAGTCCGGCCGGGGTACCCGCATCCAGCACCCGGCCATCGTTCATCGCGATCAGCCAGTCGAAGCCCGCCGCCTCGTCCATGTAAGCCGTCGCCACCAGCACGCTCATGCCAGGCCTCTGACCTCGAATACGCTCGATCAGGGCCCAGAACTGGCTCCGTGACAGGGGATCGACACCGGTGGTGGGCTCGTCGAGGATCAGCAGGTCCGGGTCGTGGATCAGCGCACAGCACAGTCCCAACTTCTGCTTCATGCCTCCCGAGAGCTTGCCGGCGGGTCGCTCGGTAAACTTTTCCAGGCCCGTACTGCGGGTCAGGTCGGCAATCCGACGGTTGCGCTCCTCCCGCCCCTGACTGAACAGGCGACCGAAAAACTCGAGGTTCTCGCGGACGGTTAACGACAGATACAGGTTCCTGCCGAGCCCCTGGGGCATGTAGGCAATCCGTGGGCCGGTCAGTCTTCGGTGTGAGGCGTCCGCCATATCGCCGCCAAGCACGGTGACCGTGCCCGTCTGGATACGTCGGCAGCCGGCAGTCAGGGCCAGCAGGCTGGACTTACCCACTCCGTCCGGCCCAATCAGCCCAACAACCTGACTGGCGGGGATATCCAGGCTCAGGTGATCCAGTGCCTGGACTTTGCCATAACGCAGGCCGATCTCGCGCAGGCAGGCGACGCTTTCCCGGCTCATGGTGAGACGTTAACGGTCAGGTTGTCGGGCCAGGGAGTGTCCGGGTCGAGCTTGATGTAAGCCATTCCGGGCAAGCCGGTTTTAACCTGTTCAATGTGCTTTCGCAGCAGTTCGGGATCAATTCTTGCCCGGATGCGGAACATGAGTTTCTCCCGCTCGCTCTGGGTCTCCACCGTCTTGGGTGTGAACTGGGCCACGCTGGAGACGAAGCTGACGCGCGCTGGCAGGACATAGCCGGGTGCCGCGTCCAGCACCAGATGGACGTCGTCTCCGAGCGCCACTCGGCCCGCTTGGGATGTCGGCAGGAAGAACGTCATGTACACGTCGGTCAGGTCGACGAGGTTGAGCACCTTGCCGCCAACACCCAACACCTCGCCGGGTTCGACGATGCGGTACTGGACCCGCGCCACGCGATCCGCGCGCAGCTCACTGTCGTCCATATCCGCCTGCACCCTGGCCACGGCCGCCTCTGCGGCCTCAATCGCGGATTCGGCCTCGACCACCTGGGAGCGGGATGCCGCAATCGCGGCGTCGGTTGCCGAGACCTGGGCCCGCGCCACCGCCAGCGCAGCCTCGGCACTCTGCATGTTGGCGCGATCGTCATCGACCTGCTGACGGGAGATCGAATTGCGTTCCAGCAGAGAATTGGAACGTTCGAAGCGTTTCCTGGCCGCAGTCAATTCAGCCTGGCGTTGCAACACAACCGCTTCGGCGGACGCCTTGTTGCTCTCATTCTGTGCCACCAGGGCATGCGCCGTTTCCAGCGCATTGCGGGCGCGCTGACGTTCGGCGCGAACCTGGCGTAATTCGGCCTCCAGCGACCGCGTATCCATCCGCGCCAGGACCTGACCAGGCTCCACGAAGCCCCCTTCCCGGACCAGAATCTCCTCGACACGCCCCGCCAACTTGGTGGCAATGTCAATCCCGGTCGCCTCAATACGACCGTTGCCCGAGACGATCCCATCACCGAGCTCGTCAGGCCGCATTTCGTACCAGGTCGCCCAGCCGATAAAGGCCAGTACAACCGTGGCCAGTAAGGCGCGGTAAAGCGTTTTCTTCATCTTGGGCGTCATGATCGAAAGGGACTCTCCCATTCTTGTCTGTCGGAGGGCATCACGCCCCGATACAACCGGCATCGTTGCAGGCGAAGCGGTCACCGTGTGTCGCGGGCGCAGATGCGGGCGTCCGGTAGACCGGCTATTGGCGATAATCGATTCCGGGTTCAGACAGGCTCACCCGGGTGCCCGCCCGGCCCGCCACAATCCCCTCAATGTCCGCCAGCGAACCGATCACCGCCGTCTTTCCGGTCTGCCGGGTGAAGTCGCAGGCGGCCTGAACCTTGGGGCCCATAGAGCCTGCAGCAAATGACAGCGCCTGCAGATCGTCGGGATGCGCCCGTGCGATGGCCCGCTGGGTGGGCTGCCCCCAGTCGACGTAGACGGCTTCCACATCCGTCGCGATGATCAGCAGGTCACTGTCCAGCTGTTCCGCCAACAGGGCTGAACAAAGGTCCTTGTCGATCACGGCTTCGATGCCGTGCAACTTGCGACCGGCATCGTAGACCGTGGGAATCCCTCCACCCCCGGCACAGATCACGACGCTGCCCTTTTCCAGCAGCCACTTCACGGGTCGGATTTCGAAGATGCGTTTGGGCTGCGGGCTAGGCACAACCCGGCGGAACCGGTCGCCATCCGGCGCCATGTGCCAGCCTTTCTCGGCGGCAAGTCTGTCCGCCTCCTGGCGCGAGTAAACCGGTCCGATCGGCTTGCTGGGATGCTGAAAGGCTGGATCGGAAGCATCCACTTCGACCTGGGTAAGGATCGTGGCGAATGGCGTCTCGAACGGCAGCAGGTTGCCCAGCTCCTGTTCGATCATGTACCCGATCATACCCTCGGTCTGGGCCCCCAGTACGTCCAGCGGATAGGGCTCGACCTGGCTGTAGGCGGCACCCTGTAGCGCCAGCAACCCCACCTGAGGGCCGTTGCCGTGGGCGATGACCAGCTCATTCCCGGGAATGATCCGGGCCAGCTGTTCGCAGGCGACCCGCACATTCTGGCGCTGGTTTTCCGCCGTTAGCGGTTCGCCCCGGCGTAACAGGGCATTCCCGCCGAGGGCAGCGACGATACGCATTCAGTCTCTCCTCTTCCGTCGGCGTCAGATGTCGCCCAGGGTGGACACCAGGACCGCCTTGATGGTGTGCATGCGGTTCTCGGCCTGTTCGAACGCGATGCAGGCGGGGGATTCAAAGACCTCGTCGGTCACTTCAATCCCGCCGCTGAGGTCCGGGTACTGGTCGGCAATCTGCCGACCGACCTTGGTCTCGGCGTTATGGAAGGCCGGCAGGCAGTGCATGAACCGCACCCGCGGATTGCCACTGGCGTCCAGCAGCGCCTTGTTCACCTGATAGGGCCGCAGCAAACGGATCCGCTCACCCCAGGTTTCGATGGGCTCGCCCATGGAGACCCAGACATCGGTGTGGATGAAATCGACGCCCTGCACCGCCTCTTCCGGGCTTTCCGTGAGGGTCAGCCGGGCACCGGAGGCCTCGGCAAACTCCCGGCAGGCTGCGATGTGCTCTTCGGCCGGCCACAGAGCCTTCGGCGCCCCGATCCGCACATCCATCCCCAGCTTGGCGCCGATCAGGAGCAGCGAGTTGCCCATGTTGTTACGGGCATCTCCCAGATAGGCATAGCGAATGTCGTGCAGGGGCTTGTCACTGTGCTCGCGCATGGTCAGCACGTCGGCCAGCATCTGGGTCGGATGGTATTCATCGGTGAGGCCATTGAAGACCGGCACCCCGGCATACTGGGCGAGATCCTCGACAATCGCCTGCCCTGCCCCCCGGTATTCGATGGCGTCGTACATCCGCCCCAGCACACGGGCGGTGTCCTTCATGGTTTCCTTGTGCCCGATCTGTGACGACGTGGGATCGATATAAGTGACGTTGGCCCCCTGCTGATAGGCCGCTACTTCAAAGGCACAACGGGTTCGTGTGGAGGTCTTCTCGAAAATCAACGCGATGTTCTTGCCCCGCAGATGCTGCTGCTCGGTACCGGTGTAACGCGCCCGCTTGAGATCCCGGGACAGGTCCAGCAGGTATTGCAGCTCGCGGGTGCTGTGGTGCATCAGGCTGAGCAGGCTGCGGTTGTGGATATTGAACGCCATGTAAAAAACCTCCGTGACAATGTTCCGTTTGCGTCAGTAATCGACGGGATCGCGTACGATGGGACAGGTCATACAGTGGCCGCCACCGCGCCCCCGGCCCAGCTCGCTGGCATCGATGGTGATGACTTCCACACCGGCCTTACGCAGCAACGTATTGGTGGAGGTGTTGCGGTCGTAACCGATGACCACACCGGGCTCGATGGCCACCACGTTATTGCCGTCGTCCCACTGCTCCCGTTCCGCTTCGTAGCTGTCACCGCCGGTTTCCACCACGCGCAGCGCCTTCAACCCCAGCGCCTGGGCAACGACGTCCAGGAAGCTGCCCTCTTCGCGCCGCAGATCGATACCTCCCGGCTTGCTCTCATCCGGGCGCAGGCTAAAGGCCACGATGGACTGCACGGCTTCGGGAAAGACGGTCACCAGATCCCGGTCGCAGAAGCTGAAGACCGTATCCAGGTGCATGGCCGAACGGGCCTTGGGCAAGCCGGCGACGATCACCCGTTCGGCGGCGCCCTCATTGAAGAGGGATTGAGCCAGTTGGCCGATGGCCTGGCGCGACGTCCGTTCTCCCATACCGATCAGCACAATGCCGTTGCCGATCGGCATCACATCGCCACCTTCCAGCGTGGCCATGCCGTGATCCTGATCCGGATCGCCATACCAGACCTTGAAGTCGGCCTCCGCAAACTCCGGATGAAATCGATAGATGGCGGTGGCCAGCAGGGTCTCCTGGCGTCTCACGAGCCAGTGCATGGGATTGAGGGACACGCCGCCGTAGATCCAGCAGGTGGTATCCCGGGTAAACAGCGTGTTCGGAAGCGGCGGCACGACAAAGCTGGAGTGCCCCAGGTAATCCCGGAACAGCTTGACGATGCTGCCGCTGTGATCGCCGGGCAGATCATCACCGGACACCCCGCCAATCAGGAATTCGGCCAGCCGGCGGGGCTCCTGCTCCTCCAGCCAGGCCCGCACTTCGTCCTGCAGGCCCAGTCCAACCAGGTTGGGTGTGATCTTGCGATCCAGGATCCAGTCCCGGGCCTCGGGATTCCTGACGGTTTCCGTGAGCAGATTGTGCATTTCCAGCACTTCGACCCCGCGTTCCCGCATTTTGGTGACGAAGTCAAAGTGATCCCGTTTGGCCTGGTTGACCCAGAGCACATCATCGAACAGCAGATCGTCGCAGTTGCGGGGGGTCAGCCGCTGGTGCGCCAGGCCCGGTGAACAGACCAAGACCTTTCTCAGCTTGCCAATTTCCGAGTGAACACCGAGGGTTTTCGGACCAGACATGGCACGTCTCCTTGTCGTGGGTAGGAAGAAGCGTTTTGAGCGTCGGCAAACAGCGTCCGGTCAGAGGGACAGGAACCCGGCGTACAACCCATAGGCGGCAATCAGGGCACCAATCACCACCACAGCAAAGATCACTTTTTCCAACGGCGTGAACACGGGCTGGTTCTGCTCCCGTTTGGCCTTGGCAAACAGCGCCGCGCCCGGCGCGTAGAGCAGTGCCGACAACAGGATGTACTGGACACCCCCGGCGTACACCAGCCAGACGCTGTAGATCACGGCGACCAGAGCAATCAGCAGATCCTTGTTGCGGGCCCGCGGGTCGGTCTCGTAAGTGTCCTTTCGCCAGGCCACCAGCAGGGCGTAGGCGGCGGACCAGAAATACGGGATCAGTATCATCGACGTGGCCAGGTAGAACAGGCTCAGGTAGGTGGACGCGTTGAACAGCGTCAGGATCAGGAAAAGCTGGATCAGGCCATTGGACAGCCAAAGGGCGTTGGCCGGCACCTGTTTGCTGTTTTCCTTGCGCAGGAAGGCCGGCATGGTGTGGTCTCGGGCGCCGGCAAACAGGATCTCGGCACACAGCAGCGTCCAGGCCAGCAGACCACCGGCCAGTGAGATGATCAGCCCAACGCCGATCAGGACTGAGCCCCAGCGCCCCACCACGTGTTCGAGCACGCCGGCCATCGACGGGTTCTGGAGCCCGGCCAGCTCCGGTTGGCGCAGGATCCCCATCGACAGGACGTTCACCAGGATCAACAGCAGGAGCACGCCCAGGAAGCCGATGACCGTGGCCTTACCGACGTCACTGCGCTTCTCTGCCCGGGCGGAATAGATGCTGGCCCCTTCAATGCCGATGAAGACCCAGACGGTCACCAGCATCATGTTGCGCACCTGGTCCATCACGCTGCCCAGTTCCAGGTTGCCCTGCCCCCAGAAATCGTCAACAAAAATACCGCTCTTGAAGGCTGTGGCAGCAATAACGATGAAGACAATCAGCGGCACTACTTTGGCGATGGTCGTTACCAGGTTGATGAAGGCCGCTTCCCGGATGCCCATGAGCACCAGGAAATGGATGCCCCAGAGCACCAACGAAGCGCAAACAATCGACGCGAGCGTGTTGCCTTCACCGAAGATCGGGAAAAAGTACCCCAGCGTGCTGAACAGCAGGACGAAATAACTGACATTGCCCAGCCAGGCGCTGATCCAGTAACCCCAGGCTGACGAGAAGCCCATGTAGTCGCCGAAACCGGCCTTGGCATAGGCGTAGATACCGGAATCGAGATCGGGCTTGCGATTGGCCAGCGTCTGGAAGACAAACGCTAGAGTGAGCATGCCGATGGCCGTAATCACCCAGCCGATCAGGACCGCGCCGGCGCCCGCACTGGTCGCCATATTCTGGGGAAGGGAAAAGATACCGCCGCCGATCATGGAACCGACGACCAGCGCGATCAGCGCACCGAGTTTCAACTTTTGAGTGTTTTGCGTCATGGCTCATCTCTTTCCGTGAGAGCGTTAGACGCAAACTACACAAAGGCTTTGTGGAACTTCCTGATCCCGGTCAAGATTGGCTCAAATCGAAAAGATTCTATGCCAACAATACGCAGTTGAATGCATGTTGCACTGTTTAAGGGGAAAGATCGGTCAGGTGACGAGGGTAAATGCGTTGCCGCGGGTACGATCCGGAATCGACCGATTATACGGAACACCGGAAAGAAAAACCGACATTCAACGGCTTATAAAAGGGAGGAAATTGGTCGGGACGGCAGGATTTGAACCTGCGACCACCTGCACCCCATACAGGTGCGCTACCAGACTGCGCTACGCCCCGACACGGCAGGCTTTGAACAGTGAGTTCAATAGCTTAGCGGGAGCGAAGTCTACACCAGCTCCTGCCAAAAATAAACAGGAATTTTGCGAGAAAAAGGAGGTCCAGCGCCGACGCTGACCCGGGGTCAGGTCGGGCTGTTAAGGACGTCCAGGACTTCTTCCAGCTCGGCAATCATCTGGCGGATGAGCTGCTTGTACTGGGAGGTGTCGTCCTTGATTTCGTGGCTGCTCAGCTTTTGCTTGGCGCCACCGATGGTGTAGCCCTGATCGTAAAGCAGGCTACGAATCTGCCGGATGGTCAGGACGTCGGCGCGCTGGTAATAGCGACGATTGCCCCGCCGCTTCACCGGCGACAGTTGCGGGAATTCCTGTTCCCAGTAGCGCAGGACGTGAGCCTTGACGCTACACAGGTCCGCAACCTCACCGATGGTGAAGTAGCGTTTGCCAGGAATCGGCGGCAGCTCGTTGTTATGACTGGGTTCCAGCATACGCTTCTACTTTCTGTTTTAGTTTTTGTCCCGGGCGGAAGGTCACCACGCGCCGCGCACTGATGGGGATTTCCTCCCCGGTCTTCGGATTGCGCCCGGGACGCTCTTTCTTGTCCCGGAGGTCGAAGTTGCCAAACCCCGACAACTTGACCTGCTCGTTATGACTCAGTGCGTCCCTGATTTCTCCGAAGAAGGCTTCCACCATCTCCTTGGCTTCGCGTTTGTTGAGCCCCAGCTCTTCGTAGAGGCGCTCCGCCATCTCCGCTTTCGTCAAAGCCGTCATTCCGATTAACTCCTCAGTGTTGCACCAAGTTCCGCCTTCAGCGCGTCGATCGCCGCACCGAACCAGGTCAGGATCTCGTCGTCATTCAGCGTCCGCTCCGGATGCTGCCAGAAGAGACTCAGGGCCAGGCTCTTGCGCCCTTCGCCGATGGCGTCACCCTCAAACACGTCAAACACCCGCGCGCCGGTCAGGAACTCACCCGCCTTCTCACGGGCAACGCGCTGAACTTCAGCGTACGTCACCTCATTCCCGATAATGATAGCCAAATCCCGCCGAACTTCCGGGAATTTTGAAAATTCTTTGAAATTAGGCACATATCCGGAAAGGATCGAATTCAAGAATAGCTCAAAGACGTAAATCGTGCCATCCAGGTCAAGCTTTTTCTGGACTTGCGGGTGCAAAGCTCCCAACCAGCCCACAAATTCACCGTTTTTATGGAGCTGGGCCGTCTGCCCTGGATGCAGCGCGCCATGCTCGCCAGCGCTGAATTCAACCGTGATACCCAGCAGCTCGAACAGCGCCTCGAGATCTCCCTTCACATCAAAGAAATCAACGCTCCGGCGGCCGTTGACCCAGCTTTCCGGGTTCTGGGCGCCGGTCACGACGCCGGCCAGCATCGGCACCTGTTCAATGCCCTCACCCTCGCGCACGAAGCGCAGCCCGGTCTCAAACAGGCGGATGCGGGACTGCTGGCGGTTCTGGTTGTATGCCACGGTTTTCAGGAGGCCTGGCCAGAGGCTGGTGCGCATCACGGACATATCGCTGGAAATCGGGTTGGCCAGCTCGATACCGGTATGATCGCCGTCGATCAGCGCCTGGACCTTGCTGTCCACGAAGCTGTAGGTCACCGCTTCCTGGTAGCCGCGGTCCACCAGCAGGGATCGTACGTGGCTGATCGGCCGCACCGCTTCCTGCTCTTCGCGCAGACCCAGGCTACCGACCGGCTCGGTCACCGGCAGGTTGTTGTAACCATAAATGCGGCCGACTTCCTCGATCAGATCCTCTTCGATGGTGATGTCCGGGCGGTAACTCGGAACGTGGACCTTCCAACCTTCGCGGGTCAGTTTGTCCACATGCAGGCCCAGGCGCGTCAGGATTTCCTCGATTTCGGTGCGGTCGATTTCCAGTCCCAGCACGTCCGTGACCCGTTGTTGACGCAACTCGATCACCGGGGATTTGGGCAGGTGCTGTTCGCTGTGCACTTCCACGATCTCGCCCGCTTCGCCGCCGACGATTTCCAGCAGCAGCGCGGTCGCACGCTCCATGGCATCGCGGGTCAGCTCAGGATCGACGCCCCGCTCAAAGCGGTGAGAGGCATCAGTGTGCAGACCGAAATGACGCGCCTTGCCGGCAATGGAAATGGGATCGAAGAACGCCGCTTCCAGCACGAGGTCACGGGTCTTTTCGGCGACTCCGGAGTGCTCGCCGCCCATGACGCCGGCGATGGCGATGGGCTTCTCGTGATCGGCAATGACCAGCGTGCCTTCAACCAGTTCCACTTCCTGGCCGTCCAGCAGCACCAACTTCTCACCGGATCTGGCCCAGCGCACGATGATGCCGCCGTCAATTTCACTGCGATCAAACGCATGCATGGGTTGCCCCAGCTCCAGCATGACGTAGTTGGTGACGTCCACCGCCGCGTCGATGCTGCGGATCCCGGAGCGACGCAGGCGCTCACGCATCCACAGGGGCGTTTCGGCGCTCAGATCGACGTTGCGGATGATCCGCCCCAGGTACCGGGGGCAGCCTTCCGGCGCATCGATGCGGATATCGACCACGTCCGAATGCACCGGCTCCACCGGGTTGATGTCGGGGCCTTCCACCAACAGGCGGTTGAGCACACCGACTTCGCGAGCCAAGCCACGGATGGACAGGCAATCGCTGCGGTTCGGCGTCAGGTCCACGTCGATGGTGGCGTCGTCCAGGCCCAGGTAGTCGCGAATATTCTCGCCAGCCGGCGCTGAAGCCGGCAACTCCATCAGGCCGTCGTGGTTGTCGGAAAGGCCCAGCTCGGACTCGGAACACAGCATGCCGTTAGACGGCTGCCCACGCAGCTTGGCCTTCTTGATCTTGAAGTTGCCCTGCAGCACCGCGCCCACCTCGGCGAACGGCACTTTCATCCCCGGCCGGACGTTGGGTGCGCCACAGACCACCTGGACCGTTTCTGCACCGCCAGCGACCTGGCAGACGCGCAGCTTGTCCGCGTCCGGATGCGGCTCGACCGACAGCACTTCGCCCACGATGATACCGGTAAATTCGCCGGCGACGGATTCAAACTCGTCCACTTCCAGACCGGCCATGGTGATCTGATCAACCAGTGCCTGGGTGTCGATCTCCGGGTTCACCCACTCGCGCAGCCATTGTTCGCTAAATTTCATGTTCGTTGCCTTGTCCTGATCCGTTTATCCTGAAACCGTCAATGCCAGTGCTGTCGATCAGCGGAACTGGCGCAGGAAGCGCAGGTCGTTCTCGAAGAACATGCGCAGGTCGTTCACGCCGTAGCGCAACATGGCGAGTCGTTCGACGCCCATGCCGAAGGCAAACCCGCGGTAGGTTTCGGGATCAATGCCGCAGTATTCGAAGACCTTGGGGTGGACCATGCCGCAGCCCATGACTTCCAGCCACTTGATCGAGCCGTCGTCATTGCGGCCCCATTCAATGTCCACTTCAGCCGACGGCTCGGTGAAGGGGAAGTAGGACGGACGGAAGCGCACGGCCAGATCCTTTTCGAAGAACACCCGCAGGAACTCCTCCACGGTGCTCTTGAGGTCGGCAAAGCTGATGTTCTTGTCGACCACCAGGCCTTCCACCTGATGGAACATCGGCGTGTGGGTCATGTCCGAGTCACAGCGGTAGACCCGGCCCGGGCAGATCATGCGGAACGGCGGCTGGCCGTCTTCCATGGTGCGGATCTGGACCGGTGACGTGTGGGTCCGCAGCAGGGTGCCCGGATTGAAGTAAAAGGTGTCGTGCATGGCACGGGCCGGGTGATGGCCGGGAATGTTGAGGGCCTCGAAGTTGTGGTAGTCGTCTTCGATTTCCGGGCCCTCTTCCACGGTGTAACCGGCGCGGGAGAAGAACTGCTCCATGCGCTGGATGGTTCGCGTCACCGGATGCAGACCGCCACGACTCTGGCCTCGACCGGGCAGGGTCACGTCGATCGATTCCGCCGCCAGTTTGGCGTCCAGGGCCGCATTTTCCAGTTCGGCGCGACGCGCGTTGATGGCGTCCTGCACTTCGCCCTTGGCCTGGTTAATCTTCTGCCCCGCGGCCGGCCGCTCTTCGGCGGACAACTGACCCAGCGACTTGAGCTGCTGTGTCAGCACACCCTTCTTGCCCAGATAATCAACACGCACCTGATCCAGCGCCTGCAGGTCCGTCGCCTGCTCTACCGCTTTCAGGCCGTCCTGTACGAGTTGCTCCAGGTTTTCCATTGACCCTGCTCCAAATATGCATTGTGTTCTTTGCGGGTGAGAACCCCTGAAAAATGACCGGCGCCGTGGCTGATCCTTTTTCAGAGATTCCCCGGACGTTCCCGGGCGCACCATTCTACAGGCCCCGGAACAAAAAAGGGGGAAGAGCATGCTCTTCCCCCTACTTCGGAATGCCCCGAGAGGCACTCAATCCGATATGCAATCGATGAAAGAGCTTACGCGAGCGCAGCCTTGGCTTTTTCAACGACGGCACTAAACGCCTGTTGCTCGTTCATCGCCAGGTCGGCCAGGACCTTACGATCGATTTCAACATTCGCCTTTTTCAGACCAGCGATCAGACGGCTGTAAGACAGGCCGTTGGCGCGGGCACCCGCATTGATACGGGCAATCCACAGCGCACGGAACTGACGCTTACGGTTGCGACGGTCACGATAGGCGTACTGACCTGCCTTGATGACCGCCTGTTTGGCAACACGATAGACGCGGCTCCGGGCACCGTAGTAACCCTTCGCCTGCTTCATGATCTTCTTGTGACGACGACGTGCGACGACACCACGCTTTACACGAGCCATATTTCAATCCTTCTCTTTACTGAACCAGAAATTAAAGCGCGGTCATGCGCTTGATGGATGCAATGTCAGCCTTGGCAATTTGCTTGGTGCCGCGCAGCTGACGCTTCCGCTTCGGGCTCTTCTTGGTCAGGATATGACTTGTGAAGGACTGCTTATGCTTGAAGCCTTTGGCAGTCCGCTTGAACCGCTTGGTGGCCCCGCTCTTGGTTTTCATCTTGGGCATTTTATAAAACTCCGCATTTTATGATTTCAATAAATAATGAGTCCTGAACGACAAATCCCCCGCACTGTGACGGGGGGCAGGCGATCAAACAGGGCTCACTTTTTCTTTCGGGGGGCAACAACCATCGTCATTTGCCGGCCTTCCATCTTCGGCCGTTGCTCTACCTGGGCAAGTTCTTCGATGTCGGCTTCCACACGATTCATGAGCTGCATACCAATTTCCTGGTGTGCCATCTCACGGCCGCGGAAACGAATCGTGATCTTGCCCCGGTCCCCGTTCTCAAGGAAACGTACCAGGTTGCGTAGCTTGACCTGATAATCCCCTTCTTCCGTGCCAGGCCGGAACTTGACTTCTTTTACCTGGACCTGCTTCTGCTTTTTCTTCGCAGCGGCTTTGGCCTTCTTCTCTTCGAAGACCTTCTTGCCGTAGTCCATGATCTTACAGACGACCGGATCGGAATTCGTAACCTGAACCAGATCCAGAGAAGCTTCTTCTGCGGCCTTCAGTGCGTCCTCGATGGAGACAATGCCCACCTGCTCACCGTCCGCCGCAATGAGACGTACTTCTGTGGCTTCGATATTCCCGTTGATGGGCGCTTTAGGAGCCCGTCCCCGATTCGTTCGCTGTTTAATAATCAGTTCTCCGTTTGATTTCTGCCTTTGCGGGACACGTCTTCGGCCAACAGGGCCTGGAAGGCGTCCAGCGACATCGTACCCAGGTCATCGCCCTTGCGATTACGCACGGCAACGGCGCCGGCCTCGACCTCTTTATCACCCACTACGGCGAGGTAGGGTACTTTATTGAGCGTGTGCTCGCGAATTTTAAAGCCGATTTTTTCGTTTCTCAAGTCGGCGTGGGCGCGATAACCGGAATTTTCAAGGGCTTTCGCAATTTTTTCGCAATATTCACGCTGATTATCGGTGATATTCATGATGGCGACCTGGGTCGGCGCCAGCCACGTGGGGAAGGCCCCCTCGTAATCCTCAATCAGGATACCGATAAAGCGCTCGAACGAGCCCAGTACGGCCCGGTGCAGCATCACCGGCGTGCGCCGCTCGGAATTGTCGGCCACATACTGCGCGCCCAGACGGCCCGGCATGGAGAAGTCCACCTGCACGGTACCGCACTGCCAGACCCGGCCGATGCAATCCTTCAGGGAGTATTCGATCTTCGGCCCGTAGAAAGCGCCCTCACCCGGCAGCAGTTCCCACTCGACGCCTTCTCGATTCAGCGCTTCTTCCAGCGCAGCTTCGGCCTTGTCCCAGATTTCGTCGGAACCCACACGCTTTTCCGGGCGGGTGGAGAGTTTATACAAAATCTCGGTAAAGCCGAAATCGGTATAAACCTCATGCAGCAGGTCCATGAACTTGGACACTTCCTCCTGGATGGCCTCTTCTTCACAGAAGATGTGGGCGTCGTCCTGGGTAAACCCACGTACCCGCATCAGGCCGTGCAGCGCGCCGGAGGCTTCGTTACGGTGACAGGAACCGAACTCGGCCAGACGCAGTGGCAGATCCTTGTAGCTCTTCAAACCCTGGTTGAAGACCTGGATGTGGCACGGGCAGTTCATCGGCTTGATGGCGAAGTCGTGCTTCTCGGACTCGGTGGTAAACATGTCATCACCGAACTTGTCCCAGTGGCCGGACTGCTCCCAAAGGGTGCGTGACACCACCTGCGGTGTCTTGATTTCCTGGTAGCCGTGCTGACGCAGTTTGTCGCGCATGTACTGTTCGATCTGCTGATAGACCGTCCAGCCGTCCGGATGCCAGAACACCATACCCGGCGCTTCTTCCTGCATGTGGAACAGGTCCAGCTTCTTGCCGATCTTGCGGTGGTCCCGCTTCTCGGCTTCTTCCAGGCGGTGCAGATAGGCCTTGAGGTCTTTCTTGTTACCCCAGGCGGTGCCGTAAATCCGCTGCAGCTGCTCATTGCCGGTGTCACCACGCCAGTAGGCGCCCGCGACCTTGGTCAGTTTGAACGCCTTGAGCTTGCCGGTGTTCGGTACGTGCGGGCCACGACACAGGTCGATGAACTCGCCCTGCTGATAGAAAGAGAGATCCTCGTCACCCGGAATGTCCTGGATGATGCGGACCTTGTACTCCTCGCCCATCTCGTCGAACAGCTTGACCGCTTCATCGCGCGAGAGCACGGAACGGGAAACCGCGAAGTCCTGCTTCGCCAGCTCTTCCATCCGCTTTTCGATCCGCGCCAGATCTTCGTTGGTGAACGGACGGTCAAACTTGAAGTCGTAATAGAAGCCGTTGTCGATGACCGGGCCAATGGTCACCTGCGCCGAAGGGAACAGATCTTTCACCGCCATGGCCAGCAGGTGGGCGGTCGAGTGGCGGATGATGTCGACGCCATCCTCGTCCCGATCGGTGATGATCGCCAGTTCGACGTCCTCATCGATCGCGTAGCTGGTATCCACCAGTTTGCCATTCACACGACCGGCCAGGGCGGCTTTGGCGAGGCCAGCACCGATATCGGCGGCCACATCGTGAACGGTAACAGACTGGGAAAAACTGCGGTGACTGCCGTCGGGCAGCGTAATAACGGGCATGACAAGCTCCTATCAGCGGTGATCCTTACGAGAGACCACATGGTATTTGGGAATCGCGCCACGAATCGCGATTCTTTCAGGCGCGGGATTTTAACAGCGTATCGCGGCGACTGTCATGCAAAAGCATTACAGGCGGGGCACAATGTGAACGGCGTGCCTCCAAGCTTTAAAGGATCAGGACATCGACCCAATGAAAGTCATTGCGTTTCACAACATAAAAGGCGGCGTCGGCAAGACCGCCGCAGCGGTCAACGTCGCCTATCTGGCGGCCCGCGACGGCATCCCCACCCTGCTTTGGGACCTGGATGCCCAGGGCGCCGCCAGCTGGTATCTGGGCGACACCCCGGATCTGACCGGCGAAAAGGCCGCCCGACTGGTTAAAGGCAAAACGCCCATCGGCAAGATGATCAACGCCACCGCCTACCCAAAGCTGGACCTGATTCCCGCTCATCCCAGCTTTCGCAATCTGGATTTGCGACTGGAACAGGAGGGCCAGAAACAGGCGCTGCGAGATTGGCTGGCGCCACTGTCGGAAGACTACGCCCTGATCGTCCTGGATTGCCCGCCTTCGTTGTCCCGACTCGCCGAACAGGTACTACAGACGTCAGATGCGGTGTTCGTTCCGACCATTCCATCCTGGCTGTCGATCAACAGCTGGGACCAACTGGTCGCGTTTGCCGAAGACAAAAAGGTCAAAACGGGCAAGTTGCACCCTTTCCTGTCCATGGTCGACCGGCGCAAGCGCATTCACCAGACCCTGCTGGACACATCCAGGGGCGGACTGAAACGCCGGATGAGGGCGTTCATTCCCTACGCCAGCGATGTGGAACGGATGGGCGAACAACGCTGCCCGGTCTCGATCACCCGGCCGCGGTCACCGGCGGCACTCGCCTACGAATTGCTCTGGAAGGAAATCCGCAAGCTGATCAAGCGTTGAATCACCGCCCACAAAAAAGCCCCGCGACCTTTCGGATCACGGGGCTTTTGATCGGTCCGACGGTCAGACCGTAGCGACCTCGCCTTCTTCCCGGTTTCGTCGCCGGATCTGCAGGAAGGCGATCAGCGCCAGCAAGACAAGCGCCGGAATGAACATGAGTTCCTTCGGCGGTCGCTCCAGCCTCGCCTGCACCGCGTCGATGGTCCAGTCGAAGGACAGGCCCGCATCCTCAGCCGGGCTGCCGAAGGTCACGAAGTCCACCACCATGCGGTCACCGTCGCGGCGCACTTCCAGACCCGCCTGCTGCAGACGGTCTTCCGGAGTGTCCCCGGCCGGCAACGGCAGGTTCAGGAACGTGGACTTCTCCTCGCCTTCGATCGACATGCCGGAGGCCTTGAGGATCATGTCCTCCCCGGGCGGCACTTCGCTGATGTGATCCATGATCTCGGTCCCCGGGCGCAACTCGGTCGGCGGATAGACCATGTCCCACCAGAAGCCCGGACGGAACAGCGTGAACGTGATCAGCAGCAGCGCCAGGGTCTCCCAGATACGGCTGCGGGTAAACCAGAAGCCCTGGGTGGCGGCGGAGAACACCAGCATCGCGGTTATCGCACTCGCTACAGTCACCAGAAGATCAAACCAGCCCGTAAGTCCGATCAGCAACAATTGCGTGTTGAAGATGAACATGAACGGCAGGATGGCCGTACGAATATCGTAGGTGAACCCCTGCACACCGGTCTTTATCGGATCGGCCCCGGATATCGCCGCGGCGGCGTAGGCCGCAAGCCCCACCGGCGGCGTATCGTCCGCAAGAATCCCGAAGTAGAACACGAACAGGTGAACAGCGATCAGCGGTACGATCAGGCCATTCGCTGCACCCAGGGTAACGATGACCGGCGCCATCAGCGTTGAGACCACGATGTAGTTGGCCGTCGTAGGCAAGCCCATGCCCAGGATCAGGCTGATCACCGCCGTAAAGATCAGCATCAGCAGCAGGTTGCCGCCGGAGATGAATTCCACGAATTCGGTCATCACCAGACCGATCCCGGTCAGGGTCACGGTACCGACGACGATACCGGCCGTGGCTGTGGCCACACCGATACCGACCATGTTACGACCGCCGGTCGCCAGCGAATGCAGGAGATCGACCCAACCGTCCTTGAACGCCGTCATCATGCTGCCGGAGTGCTTGCGGAAGAAGTGCTGCAGCGGGCGCTGGGTAACGACGATGAAGATCATGAACAACGTCGCCCAGAACGCCGACAACTGGGGTGACAGGCGATCGACCGTCAGGCACCAGACCAGAACCACCACCGGCAACAGATAGTACAGCCCCGTCTTGACCGTCGGTCCGACGGGCGGCAGCTCAACCGCCGGTTCGTTCGGGTCATCCTCTTCCAGCGGCGGGAAGCGGCAGGAATAGGCCAGCAGCGCGATGTAGGCGATCACCAGCAACACCGCCAGGATCCAGGAAGCGGCCTCACCGAAGACCCCTTTCATCCAGCCGACGCCGTAATAGGTGGCCAGGGTCACGACACACAACCCGATCAGCAGCACGACCCACGTCAGCATCCGCTGCGCAAGCGACGGACGATCGGTGCGCTCGATGCCGTGCATCTTCAGCTTGCAGGCCTCCAGGTGCACGATGTAGATCAGTGCAATGTAGGAGATCAGCGCCGGCAGGATTGCGTGCTTGATCACTTCCAGGTAGGAAATACCAACGTACTCCACCATCAGGAAGGCAGCCGCCCCCATCACCGGGGGCGTCAGCTGACCATTGGTCGAGGCCGCCACTTCAACGGCGCCCGCCTTGCTGGCCGGGAAACCGACACGCTTCATCAAGGGAATGGTAAAGGTGCCGGTCGTCACCACGTTAGCGATGGAAGAACCGGAGATAATACCGCTCAGACCACTGGAGACCACGGCTGCCTTGGCCGGGCCGCCACGCATGTGCCCCAGCAAGGCGTAGGACACCTTGATGAAGTAGTTACCAGCCCCGGCCTTTTCCAGCAACGCGCCAAACAGCACGAACAGGAAGACGAAACTGGTGGAGACGCCCAGGGCGACGCCAAAGACACCTTCGGTCCCGAGCCACTGGTGCGAAGCCAGTTTTTCCAGGCTGGCGCCCTTGTGGGAAATCACGTCCGGCATATAGGGGCCGGCCAGCGAGTAGAAGATAAAGACCGCGGCAACCACCATCAGCGGCAGCCCCAGGGCCCGCCGGGTGGCTTCCAGCAGCAGGATCATGCCGCCGATGGCGACGATCATATCCTGCATGTTGGGCGCACCAGGGCGCGACGCCAGCTGATCGTAGAACAGGTAGATGTAGGACGCCGCGAACGCGGCCAGCACCGCCAGTACCCAGTCGTAGACCGGTACGTGGTTGAGCGTGCGCCCCTTGATCATGGGGAACGCTGAAAACGCGAGGAAAATGGCGAATGCCAGATGAATCGAACGGGCTTCCGTGGAATTGAAAATACCCGTGTTAAAGATGAACGGCAGCGGGGATGCTATCCACAGCTGGAAAAGTGCCCAGACCACAGGCACCAGAAAAAGAATCATACCCGGAATGCCGGTGGCTGCCCTGCCGCCGGTTTCCGTTTGCATCACCGCTTCGGTATCAGAGAGCTGCATGCCCTTCTCAGCCTTGGATGACGTGTCTTTTTGGTTCGCCATTGATACGACCTTTCAGGAGGGATTGACCAAAAACGGCTGCCCCCAACCGGGGCAGCCGTGATCCAACCGATAAGTTCGAACGCGACAATGGAAGCTGGCGAGCCTCCATCACCGGTCTTACTCCATCAGGCCAACTTCTTTGTAGTACTTGACCGCACCCGGATGCAGCGGAGCACTCAGGGCGTCATGAACCATTTCCTCTTTCTTCAGGTTTTCAAACGCCGGGTGCAGACGCTTGAAGCTGTCGAAGTTCTCGAAGACCGCCTTCACGATCTGATAGACCACGTCGTCCGGAACGTCGGCGGTAGTGACGAAGGTCGCTGCCACACCGAACGTGGTGGTGTCGTCCGGGTTACCGCGATACATACCGCCCGGGATGGTGGCGACACGGTAGTACGGATTTTCCTCAACCAGCTTCTTGGTGGCGTCGTTCTGGACGTTGACCAGAACGCTGTCACAGGAGGTGGTGGCTTCCTTGATGGCGCCGGACGGGTGGCCGACGGTGTAGAAGAAGGCGTCGATCTTGTTGTCGCACAGCGCCTGTGACTGCTCGGCGGCCTTCAGCTCGGCGGCCAGGGAGAAGGCGCTCATGTCCCAACCCATCTCGTTCATCAGCACTTCGGCCGTGGCACGCTGACCGGAGCCCGGGTTACCCACGCTGACGCGCTTGCCCTTGAGGTCATCGAAGTTCTTAACATTGGCATCTTTACGAGCGACGACAGTGAACGGCTCCGGATGCAGGGAAAAGACCGCACGCAGTTTCTTGAAAGGACCGTCGTCCTTGAAGTCGCTGGTGCCGTTGTAGGCGTGATACTGCCAGTCGGACTGGGCCACTGCCAGGTCGAGTTCACCCGCGCGCAGTGCGTTCAGGTTGTAGATGGAACCACCGGTACTTTCAACCGAGCAGCGAATGCCGTGCTCCTTGCGATCCTTGTTGACCAGGCGACAGATTGCACCACCAGCCGGATAGTAAACCCCGGTGACGCCGCCGGTGCCGATGGTGACGAACTGCTGTTCCGCCGCCGAAACCGACCCGGATACCGCACCGAGACTCACAGCGGTAGCCAGCGCGAAAGTGGATAGTTTGTGTCGAAGTGCCATTATCATCATTCCCTTCTTTTTTAGTTTATGTCACTCGTTTTCCGGGACGGCCGGAGCCACCCCACCCTCTTACTTTCATTCTAGAACATAGAACAAGAGTCCTACGAAATAAAGCCGACCATTGTAGCTAAATGCATGAGCCAAAAACAAAAAAGCCCGCATTTGCGGGCTTTTTGAGTAGCGGCCTAACCGCTTATTTGGCACTGCGTGCCTTAGCGACCATCTTGTCCGGGCGCAGGAGGAACCGCGCCAGTGCCGGCAGCAGCCAGATGGAGCCGACCATGTTCCAGATGAACATGAAGAACAGCAGCAGCCCCATATCCGCCTGGAACTTGATGGGCGAGAAGATCCAGGTCACTACACCCAGGCCCAGCGTCACGCCGGTGAAGATAACCGCCTTACCGGTGGAGCGCAGAGTCTCGTAGTAGGCTTCCTGCAGTGTCTTGCCTTCCAGCAGGTATTTCTCCAGCTTGGTGTAGATGTAGATGCCGTAGTCGACACCGATCCCCACACCCAGCGCGATCACCGGCAAGGTCGCGACCTTGATGCCGATACCGGTGGCCGCCATGATCGCCTCACACAGGACCGACGTCAGGCCCAGCGGGATGATGATACACAGCACGGCCCGGATCGACCGGAACGTCAGGAAGCACAGCAAACTCACCACGCCGTAGACGAACATCAGCATCAGGTTCTTGGCCTTGGAGATGACCTCGTTGGTGGCCGCCTCCACACCGGCGTTACCGGCCGCCAGCTTGAAGTTATGCACCTCGTTGCTGTTGTCCGCGGCGAACTTCTCGACTTCGTCCACCACCGTACGCAGGGTTTCCGCCTTGTGATCCTCCAGGAACACCAGCACCGGCGTCAGACTGCAGTCGGTGTTGATCAGGCCGCTCGGCGCCTCACGGATGGACGCGTTGATGATGGTCTGGTTGCGGGAGATCTCGTACCACTTCCAGTTGCCCTCGTTCAACGCCTTGGTCACGATCTTGGAAACGTCCGCCAGCGACACGGAAGACTGCACGCCCGGCGTGTTCTGCAGGTCCCACTGCAGACGGTCCATGGCGCTGAGCACTTCGTACTGGGTGCACTGCTCCTTCTGGGTTTCCACCATCACCACCAGAATGTCGGCACTGGTGGAGTAGTTGTCGATGATGTACTTGTTATCCACGTTGTAGCGGGAGTCGGCGCGCAACTCCGGCGCCCCCTGATCCAGGTCACCGACCTTCAGGTCCTGCTTGTAGTAGAAGCCAAGCCCCAGACCCAGCAGGGCAATCAGCAGCGAGATCGGCGCCACACCCGGATGGGAGAAGTAGGACATGATCCGCCACTTGCGGTCTTCCTTCTCGCCGTGGTGCTGGACGTGATTGACGCCACGCTTGGTAATGCCCACATAGGACATGATCAGCGGGTGCAGGACCAGGTTGGTGACGATGATGATCGCCACACCAATACCGGCCGCCACGGCCAGATCACGAATGACATCAACTTCGATGAACAGCAGCGTCAGGAAGCCAAAGGCGTCGGAAACCAGGGCCAGCATGCCCGGGATGTACAGCGAACGGAACGCCAGTCGCGCCGAAGTCAGCGGATCAAAGCCTTTGGCCGCTTCGAACGCCATGGCGTTGACCACCTGAACCCCGTGACTGATCCCGATCGCGAATACCAGGAACGGCACCAGGACCGAATACGGATCCAGCCCGTAGCCCAGCAGGCGCAGGATGCCGAGCTGCCAGAACACCGCGACAATCGACGCGAATACCGGCACCAGCGTGCCTGCGATGCAGCGGGAGTACCAGAACAGCAACAGCGTGGTCAGCACGATGGTGATACCGGCGAACCAGGCGATGGAGCCGATGCCCTCGATCAGGTCACCCACTTTCTTGGCGAAGCCGACGATGTGGATGTCGATGTTCGGGTTCTGCTTCTCGTACTTCTGGCGCACCTTTTCTTCGAGCTGCTTGGAGAACTCGGCGTAGTCCAGCGCTTCGCCGGTTTCCGGGTTCTTCTCGTACAGCGGGGCGTACACAATGGTGGACTTGAAGTTGTCAGACACCAGACGGCCGACTTCACTGGAGCGCAGGATATTCTGGCGCAACTGCTCAAGACTATCGCGGGAGCCGTCATAGCTTTCCGGAATGACGGTACCGCCCTGGAAGCCCTGCTCGGTAACCTCGACCCAGCGGACGTTCGGCGTCCACAGTGACTTCAGACCGGAACGGTCCACGCCGGGCAGGAAGAACACCTCGTCGGTGATCTGCTTGAGCGTGTCCATGTAATCCTTGGTGAAGATATCGCCGTCCTTGGCCTCCACGGCGATCCGCACGAAGTTACCCAGGTTCTCCAGATCATCCCGGTGTTCCATCATATTGACGATGTAGGGATGCTCCAGCGGGATCATGCGCTCGAAGCTGGCGTCCGGCTGGATCTTGACGGCGTTATAGCCCAGGAAAATGGTCAGCAACAGGAACGCGATCAGGATGATCACCCGGTTGTTGAAGATCAGGCGCTCCAGAAACGGCTCCGCCTTGGGCGACGTGAAGTAATGCTCGCCTTTGTCGTGTTTGGGGTTGGACATTCAATGACCCTCTTCGGAATTCTTGTCGTGCTTATGGAGTTGGCGGATCAGGGATTCTTACCGTTGATGTCGGTGTGCTTGACGCCACCTTCACCGAACAGCACCAGCTCCTCGTCAGAGACCGGCAATACAGACATCACGCCCTGACGGTCCGACCTGAAGTAGGTCCGGAAACTCTCTGCGTTGTTGGAACTCACCAGTACCGTGCCACCGTTGCCCACCAGCGTGATCCGGCCGTCTTTGGCCACCGCGCCGTTGTTCAGCGTATTCGGCGAATCGTTGGGTACCGTCGTCCAGCTGCGGCCCAGATCCGTTGACATGAAGACGTGGCCACGCAGTCCAAAAGCGAGGATCTCATTGACGTCACCGGTTCCCGTTACCCCAAAGAAGGAACCCGTGTAGGGACTCTCCACCTTCTCCCAGGTATCACCCCGGTCGGTGGACAGGAAAATCGTGCCGGCTTCGCCGACAATCACCAGGGCGCCACCCGTAACTTCGGTGATGCCGTTGAGGTGGAAACGGTCCGGATTCGGGACGTGGGCCGACCAGTCGCGCCAGGTCTGGCCACCGTCGTCGGTACGGAAAATGAAACCGTAAGAGCCCACCGCAAAGCCGGTGTTGTCGTTGGCAAACCAGACGTCGAGCAGCGGCTTCCAGGGACCGACCTCTTTGTCGGCCTGGGCGTCCTCAAGACCGAACTGCATGCCTTCCAGGGTCCACTGCAGGTCGTCTTTCTGGTCGTCCGGTGCGTTTTCGACCTTCTGCTCCAGCTTGGCAATCTGTTCCTTCATGGTTGCGATCACCAGATCCGCCGCCCGACTGCCGTCCAGCTGCTTCTCCCAGGTTTCGCCGCCGTCACTGCTGTGCAGGATGACCGCACCGTGACCGACCGCCCACCCCTGCTTGGGCGTCGGGAAGCTGACGCCGGTCAGGGTCGTCGATACGGGGACCTTGCCCTGCTGCCAGGTCTGGCCCTGGTCGTCGGAATAGATGATGTGCCCCCGCTCGCCTACGGCCACCATGCGATCTCCCGCATAGGTGCTGTCGGTCAGCAGACTTTCGTCAGCCAGCGACGTCGGCCGGGCGGGCGTCTCAAGAACATCACTGACTGCCGCTGCCCAGGGACTGGCCAGTGCCAGCGACAGCCCCAGCAACGCTGCAAATGCCTTGCGCTTGAAAGGTGTAGCCATTCAGATTGCCTTTATTCTGAGTTGTTTAGTGTCTGTCGTGCCGTCCGGATGCTATCCGGAAACGGGCAGATACCGTTTGTCAGGCACCCGCCCGCATCGTGCTTTGCTCCCGGTTCGCCGGGTTATTGTGTTCTCTCCCGGTCAGCGAACGCTGCGACGACGCAGGGACGCCGGCGAGAAGTAACGCTTGTTGGGCACTTCGTCGGTGAAGACCCGGGTATTCGGTTCTTCGGTGTCCAGGCCCTGGACGTTGTAGCGACGCGCCTGCAGATCATTGAAGACCTCCAGGGTCGACCAGACGCCCGGCAGCTCGTAGAAATTCTTGACGATGGCCATGCTCACCCGCCACAGCTGGTCGCGGCTGTCGTACTGATCCACCAGCAGTGTGTTCCAGCTGTCTTCGTCCACATAGAAACGACGCTTGGAGTAGATGTGGCGCTCGCCCTTTCTCAGCGTAGCCAAAACCACGTGAACGCGATGCAATTCCCAGCGGGTCAGATCCATATTGATGTGGGAGACGCCCAGGATCTTGCTGTAGGGCACGCCTTTCTGCGCGATCTTGTAGTTGTTGTAGGGCACGTAGATCTCGCGCTCGCCCTCATAGGTCCAGTTGTAACGGTCCAGGGCGCCGTTGAAGATGTCGGTATCGTCCGCGGTGCGCAGGTTATCGGCAGCGGCGATCGGCGAGTCGTAGCCCAGGTTCGGCGCCCGGCGTACGCGGCGCTGACCGGCGTTGTAACCCCAGCCGTTACGCGGGTTCTTGATCTGGTTCAGGGTCTCGTGGACCAGGATGGCGCCACCGGCCAGACGCGGCGGGGATTCGGTGAACGACAGGTAGTAGAACAGGATGTTGTCCAGCGTGGACTCATCGCCTTCCGGATTGTAGAAGTTGAAGAAGGCTTCCTGCTGGGAACGGATCAGGGTGTAGTCGCCGTTCTGCTGCACGGCCACCTCGTTGGCGCGACGCGTCAGGTTGATGCCGCGCCAGCGGGTCAGGTGGTTCCACATGACCTGGTAGGCTTTCTGCTCGTTGTCGCCGCTCAGGATCGGAAAGGGGTAGCCGCCATAGGCGCCCTTGATACCGGCCCCTTCGCCCACGATGGTGGCGGAGGTGGCGTTTTCCTTGGTGTTCTTGGCCACCCAGTCCGGAATCGCGTGGCTGCGACGGGTCCGGTACACCGGGATATGAAAGGTGGTCGGATAGGTTTCGATCATGGCGATCACGCCATCGCTCAGGTGATCGCGATACTCGTCGAGATTCTTGGCGTTGATGGTGAACAGGACTTTGTCATCCGGGAATGGATCCGGATGGAAGTCACCGCTTTCCTTGTAGCCGGAGCCTGCAGGCGGCTTGGTGATACCGCCGGTCCACGCCGGAATCGTGCCGGAGGCATTGCCCGCCACCGGAGAGCCAAACGGGGTCAGATCCTGTCCCAGACGCGCAGCTTCGGCAGCAGAAACCGCGGCACTCGCCTGGCCGGAGATCATGGAAAACGCAAGCACACTGCCCAACAGCCATTTCTTGTTATGGATCATTGTTCGGACCTTTCATGTGTCTAAAAGCCGAAAGGCTTTTGTTTTTTTATAGTGTTTCCGGTCGGTTCGAGCCGGACCGGCGGCGCCATTCAGCATGGCATCTTGTTCTTCAACCGCGTCGACGAACCGCCGTCGCGGGGCGGGACTCCCCTCGCACCGGGAATCCACCTGCAAGAATCGAAGGTTAGCGTATATGCCGTCAAAATCCATCAACCGAAAGTGCGATTTTGTAGCGTTGTGCAACGACAAATTGGGTATTGGCGGAGCGCTATTTGCTCGCCAGGAAGGCTGAAGGGAAGGCGTACCCCGGACCAGGACGCGGCCCGGGGTGTGGGGAGAGGACGGTCAGTCCTTGAGGGACTTGTGGACCACCTCGTACACGTCTTTGGAGAGGTCCGGCTTGGCCTGGATCTGCTCCAGGGCCGCCCGCATGCCCTCGCGATACACCTCGCCGTAGTTGCGCCAGCGCGTGAGCGGCGCCACCAGGCGGGCGGCGATTTGCGGGTTGGAGCTGTCCAGGGACAGGATATGCTTCGCCAGGAAGCGATAGCCGGAGCCATCCTCGGCGTGGAAGTTGGCGAGATTCTGACCGGCAAAGGCGCCAATCACCGAACGGATCTTGTTGGGATTCTTCCAGTCGAACGCCGGGTGCTCGAGAAGAGCCTCCACCGCCGACAGCGTCCCGGCCCGCGGGCTGCCGGCCTGGATGGAGAACCACTGCTCAACCACCTGAGGGTCGTTGCTGAAACGATCGTAGAACGCATCCAGCGCCTGGGTACGGTCGGCTTCGAAGTCGGAGTTCACCAGCGAACGCAGCGCCCCGGACTGATCGGTCATATTAGTGGCCGAATCGAACTGCTTGAGCGCCATCTGGCGCGCCTCTTCATCATTGATGTGCAGCAGCCAGCTCAGCGCCGTGTTCTTCAGGGAGCGACGGGCAATGGCCTCTGGCGTCGGCTCGTAGGCACCGTCTTCACGGTTGCGCAGGTAACAGGCCATCAGCTCTCCCTGCAGCTCCAGCGCCAGCTGGTTCAGGACACGGGTGCGTGCGCTGTGGATCGCCTGGACATCCGCCACGTCGGCCAGCTCAATCAGGTAAGCCTCGCTGGGCAGCTGCAGCATCTTGGCCACCAGGGCCTGATCCAGATCGGTGTCCGACAGCAACTGACGGAAGGCGGTGACCAGCCGCGGATCCACGGTCTGTTCCTGGGGCTGGCCCACCATCGACTGGATGACGTCGACCGCAAGCCGCTGACCGGCGTCCCAGCGGTTGAAGCCGTCGCTGTCGTGGCTCATCAGGAACAACAGCTGATCACGGCTCCACGGGTAACGCACCTTCACCGGCGCCGAGAAGCCGCGCAGCAACGACGGCACCGGACGTTCGGCCACGTCTTGGAAGACAAAGGTCTGCTCGGATTCGGTCAGATCCAGAATCCGCTGGGTCGGCGCCTCGGCATCGTCCGCACCCAGCTTGAGCGGCAGATCGGAGCCATGCTCTCCGATCAGGCCGATGGCAAACGGGATGTGCTGCGGCTTTTTCTCAGACTGTCCCGGGGTTGGCGGCACCTGCTGACTCAGGGTCAGCGTGTAGGTTTTGGCCTGCTCGTCGTAATGGTCGGTCACATCCACCACCGGCGTGCCAGCCTGCTGGTACCACAGGCGGAACTGGCTCAGGTCGCGGCCACTGGCCTCTTCCATCGCCTTGACGAAATCGTCGGTGGTCACCGCCTGGCCGTCGTGACGCTGGAAGTAGAGGTCACTGCCCTTGCGGAAGCCTTCCTCACCCAGCAGCGTATGGATCATGCGCACCACTTCGGCGCCCTTCTCATACACAGTCAGCGTGTAGAAGTTGGAAATCTCGATGTAGGAATCCGGCCGTACCGGATGGGCCATGGGGCCGGAGTCTTCGGCAAACTGGGCGGTGCGCAGCAGGGTGGCATCTTCGATCCGCTTGACCGTAGGAGAGCCCATGTCCGCCGAGAACTGGGAGTCCCGGAACACCGTGAAGCCTTCCTTGAGGCTCAACTGGAACCAGTCACGACAGGTGACCCGGTTACCGGACCAGTTGTGGAAGTACTCGTGCGCGACGATGGCTTCGATGCGCTGGAACGCCATGTCGGTAGCGGTATCCGGCGTGGCCAGGACGCATGAGGAGTTGAAGATATTGAGCCCCTTGTTCTCCATGGCGCCCATATTGAAGTCGTCGACGGCGACGATCATGAAGATGTCCAGATCGTACTCGCGACCGTAGATCTGCTCGTCCCAGCGCATGGAGCGTTTGAGGGAATCCAGCGCGTGATCGCACTTGGCGGCGTTACGCGGCTCCACATACATGCGCAGGTCGATCTCGCGGCCGGACTGGGTGGTAAAGGTGTCTTTCTTCTCCGTCAGGTCACCGGCGACCAGCGCGAACAGGTAACAGGGTTTGGGGAACGGATCTTCCCAGGTGACGAAATGACGACCGTCTTCCAGATCGCCGCGATCCACGTCGTTGCCGTTGGACAGAAGGATCGGGTAACGCGCCTTATCGGCCTCGACCCGGGTCCGGAAACGCGCCATCACATCCGGACGATCCGGGATATAGGTGATCCAGCGGAACCCCTCGGCCTCGCACTGGGTGCAGAACATGCCGGACGATTTGTAGAGCCCTTCCAGCCGGGTGTTGTCCTGCGGCAGGATCCAGGTCACCACGCCCAGGGTGAAGGTATCCGACACCTTCTCGACCCGCAGACCGCCGGAGGTCACCTCGAAATCGGACGGTGCCAGCGGCAGGCCATTTAGCGTCAGACCTTCCAGTTCCAGACCTTCGCCATCCAGCTCCAGTGGCTGCCCGGGATCCGCCTCAGGATTGCGCCGTATCTCCATCGAGTTGTAGACGCGGGCCCCTTCCTCGAACAGTTCGAAACGCAGGTCGACATGGTCCACCAGATACGGCGGCACCTTGTAATCCTTCAGGTAAATGGTCCGTGGCTGACTGGTTCGCATGGTACTTTCTCCGATTTGGCGATCCCGGTTCGGGCCGGGAACAGGCGCCCCGTCGCCGGAGCACCCAACTTCAGTTTGAAAACAGGTCCGGCGTTTGCGGAGTCTCGTCAAACACCTGCAGACGCACACTGTACGCGGTGAATTTGCGAATGTTGATCACGCCGCTGTCGAGAATCAGGTACTGCCCCTTGATGCCTTCCAGGCGCCCGCCCACCGACGGGGTCTTGTCCAGGTTGTGGGTCTTGATCCGGGCGGGCCACACCTCGACCGGATAAGCCAGGTCGAGCGCCTCGTCCGATACCGGCCTGATCGCATCCTGCCCGTGCGTGTCGCGCAACTCATCCAGCGACGCTTCGATTTTCTCCAGCATGCGCGCACGCTCCTCCACCAGGTCGAGTGCCGGCACATCGCCCTTGAGCATGGCCCGCCAATTGGTGCGATCGGCCACGTACGCCTTGCAGACCACCTCCACCAGTCCCGACAACTGGCGTGTCGCCACTTCCAGCATGGGAATGGCGGCGACGGCGCCCTGATCGATCCAGCGGGTCGGTACCTGGGACTTGCGGGTGATGCCCACTTTCAGGCCCGATGAATTGGCCAGATAGACGATGTGGGGCACCATGCAGTGGGTTTCGCCCCACTCCGGCTCCCGGCAGGTACCCTCATGGTAATGGCATTTTTCCGGGCTGACGATGCAGCTGTCGCAGGCCGCCAGCTTCCGGAAGCAGGGATAGCAGAACCCCTGGTTGAAACTCTTCTTCGTCAGGCGATCGCAGTGAATACAGCGGATCTCCCCGTCGAAATCGATCTGGATGTCCCGGCCGATCAGGTCGTTCAGCGGCACCAGGGTCTCACCGACTTTCATCCGGTAGTGCACTGGCGGTCCGGGTTCGACCGGCATCTTGCGCAACGGTCCCTGGACATCAACAACAGCGGACGACATAGACTGCGGCCTCAATTCAGGATGCGAATGGGCGTCGTATCGTCAGCGGGCGTTGAATCCCGCAGTTCCTTGCGCTCGCGGTCGATGTACCCCACCCGTTCGTTCTCGGGGATGTTGTGCTCGTTCTCGTAGTAGATCACGGCCTCCATGCAGATCTGGCGCTGATCCTCGGAAACCGGACGACCGTCCGGCCATTT
Organism: Marinobacter mangrovi; assembly: GCF_016798325.1. GTDB lineage: Bacteria > Pseudomonadota > Gammaproteobacteria > Pseudomonadales > Oleiphilaceae > Marinobacter_A > Marinobacter_A mangrovi. Next base: position 126,506 of record NZ_JAERVO010000001.1, on the reverse strand, counting down.
ACCCAGTTCGACAGCGCGGCGCAGACTCTTGTAAACGGTGGGATCCAGCCGTTTGATCAGTTCATCGTAAGTCATCTTCTCCCCTTCAATCACTGGCGCCGAAGGCACCATTAACCCATGGCGCAGCACTCGGCCGATCGTGTCAGCTTAACATAGAGGCGATTGTTTACGGCGGCCCCGACCTTGGAAATAGGCTATCACCACGATGGTTTTTGGCACCGGGGAAAATTTTTTGAAAAAAGTGGGCAGAAACCTTTGACAATCGATAATGATAATAATTATCATTTCAACCGTACCAAGTGAGAACGGTCGTTTCATTTGGTCTCTCTCATCAGGAGCTTAACAGGCTCATTTAATGCCCCGCCGTTTGGCGGGGCTTTTTTATTCCTGAAACAAGGCTCATCTGAGGTACGCCGCTAACGTTTGGGAAGATTTTGTAGAAAGTGCCGTAGGTTGGGCTGACTACGGAAGCCCAACGATTTCCAATCTGAGCCCCGCCATCCGGCGCTCACCTACTGCTCGCCAGACCAATCCATTACGTCTCGGATTCTGGTGGGATTGTTGAAACATTGATTCCCTGTCGATTGTTGGGCTTCCTTCGTCAGCCCAACCTACGGCGGCAACGTGTCACACGGTGTAACGCGCGACATCAGGCGCCCTGAGGATCCTGTTTGCGCGGCGGGGGCATCAGCACCGCCATGATCAGCCCGGCCAACAGGCCGCCGAGATGCGCCTCGTTGGCCATCGACCCAAGCCCGAGGATCTGCGTCAGCGGCGTGAAGCCAATCAGGATCCAGACCAGCGATACCACGATCAGGGCCGGCGGGAACTGGAATCGGGGCCGGCGTTGTTGGCTGAGCCAGCAGTAGCCCAGGATGCCGTAAACCACACCGGACAGACCACCGAACAACGGCCCGGACACCAGGAACTGCAGGGTGTTCGACAGCAGACTGATGACCACCACCAGAATGCCCAGGCGCACCTTGCCGTCAAACCATTCCACCTGACTGCCGAGAAACCACATCATCACCGCATTGAAAATGATGTGCGACCAGCTGAAATGCAGCAGATCCGGCGTCAGCAATCGCCAGAACTGGCCCTGGGACAACGTGGCCGACAGCGCATCCAGCCGCTGCGCCAGGGTATCGAAGACAAACCGCGTCGGGTCGACAAACATCAGAGCGACCGAAGCCGGATCACGCCCCAGGCCGGTGAACCAGGTCACCAGCGCCGCGATGGCGATGATCGCGAGGACCATGGGCGCGTGCTTCGGAGACGGTTGCCAGCGGCCGTTGACGAACACCGGGGAGTGATTGGTTTCGTGGATGGCCCGACGCACTTCCGGTCGGGACATGAACTGCTCAAGCGCTGCCAGCACCGGCTCGGCATGCTCCTGGTGCTCCAGCCAGAGAACCTGCTGGTCGCCCTCCTCGGAAATCCGGTGTTCGACGCCCTGCTCACGCAGCCACTGGCTGAAGTCGGCCAGGTCCGTCCCGGCCGACAGCTGTTTGACTCGGTACAAAGGGTTACCTCGTAAGACTGTCTTCGGTTTGCGAATCGCTCGGCAGTTCCGGTCGCGGTACGTTAACCCAGACAAATTTGTCCGCGGAAAGTTGCCGCTCATCGTCCATCCGATACGCCACCAGGCGGCCGTATTTCACCGCGCTGTAGTCGATACAGGCCACGTTGGGTTTGAGTGGCGCCGGACGCCCTTCCCGCCAGTAATGGCCGACAAACACGGGCGGTTCGGTTGGCGGATAGGCAATGATTTTCTTCTTTTCAGCGTCGGACAGTGGCCGGTTGGCGATATGCTCCGGCAACGGATCCGGCTGGAAGACCACGTCGTTGTATGTCTGCGGATTCTCCGCCCAGAACTTGGTGCGGAAAAAGCGGCGCACAAAGCCGTCCTTGCCTTCGATGTGCAGGCCGTCCGGCAGGCGCAGGTCGGTACCGCGCAACAATCGATCCATCACCTGGCCGGCAAAGGAATCCAGCACCGACGAGGCATGCAGGAAATCCTCATCGATCAGGTTGCCACCCTGGGTCGCCTTGAACTGGTCGATCAGTCGGCTATCCCAACAGGCATGCACGACCCGGAAATGCTCAACTTCCAGAAACAGCGGCAGCGTATAGAACCACTCCAGGAACTCGTTCCATTCATGGGGATGGTGTTCGAACTGGTCCAGGGTTTCCCGAATCAAACGGTCGTGCCGGGGGTTGTGTTCCCGCAGGAATTTCCTGTCGCTGCCCGGTCGCGCCCGGGTGCAGTACCCCAGCGCATTGTATTCATGATTGCCCATGGTGATCTGCGCCGAGCCGTGCTCGACCATATCCCGCACCATGTGCAGCGACTCGCGGATCCGTGGTCCACGATCGATGATGTCGCCGATGAAGATCGCCTGACGGCGCTTGTGCTCGTAGACCCCGTTGACCTTGCGATAGCCCATCTGCTCCAGCAGGGCCTGAAGCGTGTGGGCGCATCCATGGATGTCGCCGATGATGTCATAGCCCCGGCTGCCTGACCGCTTTACAGACATAGTTAACTCGCTGCGATGTTACTGGCCCAACCGAGTTTCTCCCGGCACGTGGCGTAGAAATTGTGATCCGTCGGATGAATCAGGCGAATCTTGAAAGGCTTCTTGGTGATACGAATGATGTCCCCCGGCGCGCAGGACACGTCCATCTGGCCATCGCAGCTCATCTGGGGATAGGTTTCGTTGTCCTCGCCGATCACCAGTTTGATCTCGCTCTTGCCGTCCACCACGATCGGGCGGCTGCTGAGCGTGTGCGGGAACATCGGCACCAGCACGACCGCATCCAGCTTGGGATGCATGATGGGCCCGCCGGCGGACAGGGAATAGGCGGTCGAGCCGGTCGGCGTGGACACGATCAACCCGTCCGAGCGCTGGCTGTAGACGAAGTGGCCATCGATATACAGATCGAAACCGATCATGCGGGTCGATTTGCCGGGGTGCAGCACCACGTCGTTCAGGGCCGTGCCGAAGCCGACCGGGTTGTCACTGCGGGTCACGTGGGCGTCCAGCAGGAAGCGGTGCTCTTCGATGTACTCGCCCTGCAGCACCCGGCCCACGCGCTCTTCCAGATCGTCCGGTGAGATGTCGGTCAGAAAGCCCAGGCGACCACGGTTGACGCCGAGGATGGGAATCTTGGACTTGGCCAGTTCCCGGGCAGCCCCGAGCAGGCTGCCGTCGCCGCCGACGACGATGACCAGGTCGCAGATTTCACCCAGCAGTTTCTTGCTGGACACCTGCAAGCCGTGGCCCGGCAACATGGTGGCGGTTTCCGACTCCAGGATCACCTGATAATTTTCATTGAGCAGATAGGTCTTCAGGTGGCGCAGGGTCTCCACCACCTTGACGCTGTTCATCCGCCCAATCACACCAATATTTCTGAATTGCTCCATTCGATATCCTGTGCCAGCCCAGTGATGCGTTTGGGTCACTCGGGGTATAGTGACCGGACCGTATTGCCGTGGTCCGTCCGGGAACCACTCACGGCGATTGACGCCTTTGCCGGAAGTCGCCGGGCGCGTTCAGTGAACACGGGTCCGCCAATACTACCCAAAGTGACAGCATTTCTGAAAAAAGAACAGGAGCCCGCCATCACGTCATCCGGCCCACCCTCGCCCCTGTGGCAGACCGCTGCGGTCAGACACCTGGCCTGGTTATGCCGGGCACCGCAACTGACCGATGCCGAAGCGGGTTTCGATCTGGCGAGCTATCTGCCGCCCGACCTGCCGCAACGCCTGGCCCGGCTGGACGCACAGCCCCAGTCACTGGAAGCGCTGTTGGCCGCTCACCCCAGCCCCCGGCTCGGTTTCTACTTCGAGCGGCTCTACCAGTTCCTGCTTACGGATCTGCTGGGCTGGCGCATCCTGCTGATGAACGAGCAGGTCCGTGAGGACCGCCGGACGCTGGGCGAGCTGGATTTCATTGTTGAGAACACCCAGGACCGGCGCATCGAACATCATGAAATCGCCGTCAAATTCTATCTGGGCTACCGGCATGAAAACGGCACCGACTACTGGTACGGACCCAACGCCAAGGACCGGCTGGATCGCAAGACCCAACGCCTGACCGACCACCAATGCCGGCTCACCCGAGCCCCCGCAGCACAGCAAATGCTGGCCGATCAAGGCATCACTCAACCGCCCCTGCCCCGGCTGTTCATGCCCGGTTATCTGTTTTACCCGGCTGACCGGTCACTGGCATCGCCGGTCGGGGCACCGCCCGATCATGACAAGGGCACCTGGTGCCGGGTCGAAACGCTGGATGACGCCGTCACGGCGAACTGGCATTGCCTGATGAAGCCGCACTGGCTGGGTCGCTACCAATCATCCGAACCGCCGGATGCGGCCAACACACGGGCGATCCTGGCATCAATCCGGGCCGGCGGCGCACCGCGCCTGTTTGCGTCGATGGCACCGCGCGCGGACGGCGCCGGTTGGGAGGAAACGGGAAGAACGTTCGTGGTGCCTGCGCAGTGGCCGGAGGCTTAACCGCCGCTAACCCGAGGTGTCCTGATGCGGCTCGCAGCGATCGTCAACGCCCGGCCGGAAATCGGACGGTTGGCTGACGCGGATCAGGGGCTCATGGCAGGGTTTACCGTCCACCTCTGCCTGGCAGCGCGGGTCCTCGTGGTGCGCCAGCCACTGGCGATAGGCCGGTTCGTTCAGCCCGCATTTTTCAGCCACATAGGCCATGACGTTTTCGAAGTAGCGGGGAATGTCCTCGTAGGGCAGCGTAATGTGACCAAGGCCGGGGTGGTAGGCAACCAGGAAGACATTCTGGGCCTTGAGTTCCGCCATCAGGGTATTTTCGGCCGGCTCCCGGTGGGCCAGGTCGTAGCGCTCCTGCTCCAGCACGACGATCTTGTCGTTGCGCAGTTCCAGTTCTCGCTGCTTGCGTTCCAGTTGCTCGCGCAGCAGGACCACCTCCGCATCGCTGGCGTCCTGGCGGGCCTCGGTGGCATTGCCCGCCTCGCTGATCTCCTGTTGCAGGGTCAGGTACTGCTCGTTGCGCTCCGACAGGCGCACTTTCAGCTGCTCGTTGGCCAGTCGCTGGCGTTCCAGCTTCTCCTCCATCGCCTGCAGTTCGTTACGCAGGGTCTGCATCTCATGCCGGTGCTCGCGCTGGATATCCGACATGGCGTCGCGATGCACGCTCTGGAGCGTCTTGATGCGCAGGCGCTGTTCGCGAATGGTCCGGGCCAGCCGCACCCGCTGGCGGGCGGCCTCGCGGGTATCGGTGGTGCTTGAGGAGCGCTTGACGGCCGCCTGCAGGACCGGGATGTCCTCGTCCGGCGCGTCCATCACTTTCTTCTGGAATTTCAGGTGGTTTTCATCCACCGCCCGGCGAATCGCCTGGAAGTGGTTGCTGCCCGGGGTCATGTCCGGATCCCAGAGTTCGTCGGTAAACCGGGGCTCCGGGCATTGGCTGCGACAGGCCAGGAAAATCGGGCCAGCGCCGAGATCCGGCCCTTTGGCCGCCCTCTCGGAGAACTTTTCCACGGGCACGTTCCAGTGGCTGTCGGCCCGACCCTCTTCGTCAAAATAGATGCGGAAGAAGACCAGGCCACGAATGCCCAGGTCCGGCCCCAGATTCAGGTAAACGGCCCGTACTTCGGTATCGGCCAGATCCGACAAGCCCACATAACCGTCCAGAAAGGCACCAAACTCCGAGCCCCGCATCTGCCTCGCGACCGTCGCGCCGTCCATGAAAAAGACGGCCGAGTACCCCTCATCCGCCGCGGCGGTTTTCGCCATGCCTTGCCTCCGGTGGTGCCGTAAAACGTCAGAAATCAGCGTGCTTTGTAATTTAACGCCTATTGTAGACATCCCTTCGCGGAGAATAAGCAGAAATCTGCAACGTTTTGAAACCGTCGACCGCACAATTCAGCTGAAAAGCCCGCACAGCAGCGCCTCACCCGAGAAAGTCTTCCGTGCCGACAACGTCGCGGCACTAGACATTAGTTGTAACTACGACCAACTTCATTTGATTAATTTTTAGACATCTCCAAAGCTTGAGGAGTACCTGATCGATAAATGTTCGGCTCGCCCGGCCACGACGCAACGTCGGATGTATTGCGCCCGGTCCCGGAGTCGACAGACAACAACAGTCATTCGGGGAGAAGCACAATGTCAGACAACAAGTTCAAGCGCCGTAGTTTCCTGAAGGGCAGTGCTGCCCTGGGGGCCGGCGTGGTCGCACCCACCATCTTCACCCGCACGGCCAGCGCCTACACCAATGAACCCGGTGACAGCCGGGTCGTCCTGGGTTTCAACGTGCCCCAGTCCGGCCCTTATGCTGACGAAGGTGCGGATGAACTGCGCGCCTACAAACTCGCCGTCAAGCACCTGAACGGCGAGGGTGACGGCGGCATGCTGAATACGTTTTCCTCCAAGACCCTGAACGGGACCGGCATCCTGGGCCGCAAGGTGGACTACGTCACCGGCGACACCCAGACCAAGTCCGACGCCGCCCGTGCCTCAGCCCGGGCCATGATCGAGAAGGACGGCGCCATCATGATCACCGGTGGCTCCTCCTCCGGCGTGGCGATTGCGGTCCAGTCCCTGTGCCAGGAAGCCGGCGTCATCTTCATGGCCGGCCTGACCCACTCCAACGACACCACCGGCAAGGACAAGAAAGCCAACGGTTTCCGTCACTTCTTCAACGCCTACATGTCCGCCGCTGCACTGGCGCCGGTGCTGGGCAAGGAATACGGCACAGACCGCAAGGCCTACCACCTGACCGCCGACTACACCTGGGGCTGGACCCAGGAACAGTCGATGATTGCCTTCACGGAGGAACTCGGCTGGGAGACGGTGGATACGGTGCGCACGCCCCTGTCGGCCACGGACTTCTCGTCCTACATCGCGCCGGTGCTCAACTCCGGGGCGGACGTGCTGATCCTCAACCACTACGGCTCCAACATGGTCAACTCGCTGACCAACGCGGTGCAGTTCGGCCTGCGCGACAAGATCGTCAACGGCAAGCAGTTCGAGATCGTGGTACCGCTGTACTCGCGCCTGATGGCCCGCGGGGCCGGCGACGCGGTCAAGGGCATCTTTGGCTCCACCAACTGGCACTGGACGCTGCAGGATCCGGGCTCCCAGGCCTTCGTCAAATCCTTCGGCAAGGAGTACGGCCACCCGCCGTCCCAGGCCGCCCATACCTGCTATGTGCAGACCCTGCTGTATGCCGATGCAGCCCAGCGGGCGGGCAGCTTCAACCCCTGCGCCATTGCCGAAGCCCTGGAGGGCTTCAAGTTCGACGGCCTGGGCAACGGCCCCACGCTGTATCGGGCCGCCGATCACCAGTGCTTCAAGGACGTTCTCGTGGTCCGGGGTAAGGAGAAACCGGAGTCCGAGTTCGACCTGCTGGAAGTCTTCAATGTGACGCCGGTCGACAAGGTGATGTACGAACCGGACAACCCCATGTTCGCGGGCGGCTCTCTCGGTAAGTGCAACCCCGGTACCTGATTCACCGGCCAGCACTGCAATCCCTGACGCAGGCCCTTCCCGCACGGGAGGGGCCTGCGCCGACGCGCTCTGGATATGCCCGCCAATAGGCCGGGCGACTGTTATCAGACAAGGGAGAACCGATGGATGCCATCTTTCTGCAGATCCTGAATGGCCTCGACAAGGGCAGCGCCTACGCCCTGATCGCCCTGGGTCTGACCCTGATTTTCGGCACGCTGGGTGTCGTCAACTTTGCCCACGGCGCCCTGTTCATGATCGGCGCCTTCTGCACCGTCATCCTCAACAAGCTGCTGTCGCTGGAACTGGTGACCCAGTCAGCCACCGAAACCACGCCATGGGGCACCCCGGTCGAGGTTCACACGCCCTACGTGGTGATGTGGTTCGGCAAGGTGGGCGAGACGATGATCGACTACTCCGTGTTCTGGTCGATCCTGTTTGCCATCCCCGTCATGCTCATCATCGGCATCGCGATGGAGCGGGGCCTGATCAAATTCTTCTACAAACGGCCGCATGCCGACCAGATCCTGGTGACGTTTGGCCTGGCCATTGTGCTCCAGGAAATCATCAAGCAGGTGTTTGGCGCCAACCCGATCCCGCAGCCAGCGCCTGAAGCGTTCGTGGGCTCGATCGACATCGGCGCGCTGGTGGGTCTGGGGGCCAACGCAGTGGTCTATCCGATCTGGCGACTGGTCTATTTCCTGTTCGCCGCGGTGATCATTGCCGGCGTGTTTGCGTTCCTGCGCTACACCACCTTTGGCATGGTGGTGCGGGCGGGCATGGCCGACCGGGAAACGGTGGGCCTTCTGGGCATCAACATCGACCGCCGGTTCACGGCCATGTTCGGCCTGGCAGCGGTGGTCACCGGCCTGGCGGGTGTGATGTACACGCCCATCCTGTCCCCCAACTACCACATGGGGATGGACTTCCTGGTGCTGTGTTTTGTGGTGGTGGTGGTCGGCGGCATGGGTTCGCTGGCCGGCGCCGTGGCCGCCGGCTTCCTGCTGGGCATCCTGCAGAGCTTCGCCTCCATGCCGGAGGTGAAGGCATTCCTGTTCGGCTTCTCGATCGACCAGGTCATTATCTATCTCGTTGCCGTCGTCATCCTGCTGACCCGCCCGCGGGGCCTGATGGGACGCAAAGGCATCATGGAGACCTGAGCCATGCTGAAGACCACCGATAACAAAGACCGGCTCATGATGATCGCCTTTACGGTAGCGGTGCTCGCCGCCCCCGTTATCCTGGCGCCCTTTGGGGCCGGCTACCCGGACCTGATGCAGCGTTTCGCCATCTACGGCATTTTCGCCATCGGCTTCAACCTGCTGTTCGGGCTGACCGGCTACCTGTCGTTCGGCCATGCGGCCTTCCTGGGTGTCGGCAGCTATGCCGCCGTCTGGATGCTGAAGCTGCTGAGCGTCAACGTCATTCCGGCGATCATCTTTGCCGTGGTGATTTCCGGCCTGTTTGCCCTGCTGATCGGCTACGTATCGCTGCGGCGGTCGGGGATTTACTTCTCCATCCTGACCCTGGCCTTCGCCCAGATGAGCTACAACCTGGCCTACTCGGTGCTGACACCGATCACCAACGGCGAAACCGGCCTGCAGATGGATCTGGACGACCCCCGCATCCTGGATGCGGCCACCGCGCCCGGTCAGCTGCCACCCCCGTCGCTGTTCGGCCTGGAGATGGGAGACACCCACTACCTGTCCTTCATGGGGCTGGACCTGCAGCTCAACGTGGGCTTCTACGTCTGTGCGGCCATCCTGATCCTGATGTTCTACATCTCGCTGCGCATCTTCCGCTCGCCCTTCGGCATGCTGCTGCGGGCCATCAAGAGCAACCAGACCCGCCTCAACTATACCGGCGTTCACACCCGGCCCTACGCGCTGGTGGTGTTCGTCATCTCCGGCATGTACGCCGGGCTCGCCGGAGCCTTGCTGGTGTGCATGGATCCCCTGGCCGGGCCCGAACGCATGCAGTGGACCGCCTCCGGCGAGGTGGTACTGATGACCATCATGGGCGGCGCCGGCACCCTGATCGGGCCGGTTCTGGGGGCCTGCATCATCAAGTATTTCGAGAACATCTTCAGTCGCGTGAACGATGCGGTCGTCAGTAACTGGTTCTCCGGCTTGCCCGACAGCCTGGGGGATTTCTTCAGCGCGATCGTTTCGCCCTTCCTGGGCAGCGGCTGGCAGATGTCCCTGGGGCTGATTTTCATGCTGGTGATCATTTTCCTCCCCGGCGGCCTGATGGAAGGCGTGACCCGTCTGATCGGCTGGCTCGGCCGGCTGTTCCGTTCCCGCAACAATGACGAGGACGCCGAAACAACCAGCGCCAAGGAATCCTCGCCGGATCCCCATTCGTCCCGACCGGCCAGCCCGAAGGAGTCCTGATCATGGCCATTCTCGAAGTCAAAGGCGTGAACAAGCGCTTCGGCGGGCTGCTGGCCCTGGATGACGTCAACCTGTCGGTGGCGGAAAACAGCATCCACGCGGTCATCGGCCCCAATGGCGCCGGCAAGTCGACGCTTCTCAACTGTTTTGTCGGCAAGCTGCTGCCCGACAGTGGCAGCATCCTGTTCAACAACCAGAGTCTGCTGGGCCTGCCGCCCTACCGCATCAACCAGGTGGGCATCAGTCGGGTTTTCCAGACACCGGAAGTGTTCCAGGACCTGACGATTCTGGAGAACGTCATGATTCCCGCGCTGGCCCACCGGGACGGCGCTTTCCACCTGGCCCCATTCAAGTCCCTGTCGCGGGAACACGACATCCGGGAGCAGGCGGAGAGGATCCTGGACAGCGTCAGCCTGTTGGACGAGCGTCACAACCTGGCCTCAGCCATGTCCCGCGGCAACAAACGGCGACTGGAAATGGCCATGTGCCTGGTGCAGAAACCCAAGCTGTTACTACTCGACGAGCCCACGGCGGGCATGTCGCGGGCGGATACCAACAACACCATCGACCTGCTCAAGACGATCAGCGAAGACCATGAAATCACCTTCGTCGTCATCGAACACGATATGACGGTGGTGTTCAGCCTGGCCGATCGCATCAGCGTCATGGCCCAGGGGCATGTGATCGTCGAGGACCACCCGGATAACATCAAGGGCCACCCGAAGGTGAAAGAAGCCTACCTGGGCACCGCCGAGACCGCCTGAGCGAGGAAACGCCTGCATGAGCGAGAACACCGCACACAAGCATCCGCATGGCCAACGCAGCGAGCCGGCCTATTTCTCGGCCTGGGATCTGCACGCCTATTACGGCGAGAGTTACGTCGTCCAGGGGGTATCGCTGAATATCCACGAAGGGGAGATTCTCGCCCTGCTGGGCCGCAACGGCGCTGGCAAGACCTCCACCCTGCGCGCCATGGCCCGGGTGGATTCACCGCACCTGACCCACGGCGAAATCTGGCTGGACCATCAACCACTGCATACCATGAAAGCCTGGCAGGCCGCCCGCAATGGCCTCGCGCTGGTCCCGGAGGACCGCCGCATCATTCCCGGACTGACGGTGGAGGAAAACCTGAAACTGGCCCAGCTCGCACCCTCCCCGGGCTGGGAGATCAGCCGCATCTTCGAGCTGTTTCCCCGGCTGGGAGAACGCCGCAACCAGGAGGGCATCACCCTGTCCGGCGGCGAACAGCAGATGCTGGCCATCGGTCGGGCTTTGGCCCGGGACATCAAATTGCTGTTGCTGGACGAACCCTACGAGGGGCTGGCCCCCATCATCGTTCGTGAGATCGAGCGCACTCTTGAGGAAATCAAATCGCTGGGGATCACCACGATCATCGTGGAGCAGAACGCAATCGCCGCTCTGGAACTGGCGGATCGCGCCGTGATTCTGGACATGGGTCAGGTGGTGTTCGAAGGGTCAGCGGCGCAGGTCCTCGACGATGAGGACCTGCGGCATACTTACCTGGCTATCTAAGGCATAGCACCGATCAGATCTCAGCCGCCAGGCGACTGCCCTGATTAATCGCGCGCTTGGCGTCCAGCTCCGCGGCCACGTCGGCCCCGCCGATCAGGTGAACCCGCTGACCGGCGTCCAGCAGCCCCTGCTGGAGTTCGCGCAGCGGGTCCTGGCCGGCGCAGATGACGATGTTGTCCACGTCCAGGATATGATCCTCGCCCTGCTCCGCGCCTTTCGGCGTGACCGTAATGTGCAGGCCCTGGTCGTCGATCTTGCGGTAAGTGACGCCCGGGATCATCTGTACGTTGCGCATCTTGAGTGCGGACCGATGAATCCAGCCGGTGGTCTTGCCCAGGTTCTTGCCCACCTTGGTGGTCTTGCGCTGCAGCAGGAACACGTCACGCGCCGGTGCCGGAACCTTCGGGGTCACGCCCTGGATGCCGCCGCGGTGCGCCACGGACAGATCCACGCCCCATTCCTGCATGAAGTGTTCGGTATTCAGTGACGGGGACTCGCCTTCGTGCACCAGGAATTCGGACACGTCGAAGCCGATGCCGCCGGCGCCGATCACGGCAACGCGGCGCCCCACCTCACGGCGCTTGAGCAGCACATCCAGGTAACCCATTACCTTGGGATGGTCGATGCCTTCGATCTCCGGCAGGCGCGGCGCGATGCCGGTGGCAAGCACCACATCGTCGAAGCCATCCCGAGTCAGATCGTCCACGGTGACGCGGGTATTAAGTTTCACTTCCACGCCGTGCTTGTCCAGCATCACCCGGAAGTAACGCAGGGTTTCGTAAAATTCTTCCTTACCGGGAATGCGCTTGGCCACGTTGAACTGGCCGCCAATCTCACTGCCGGCATCGAACAGGGTCACCTTGTGGCCGCGCTCCGCCGCCACGGTCGCAAACGCCAGGCCGGCCGGCCCGGCGCCGACCACCGCAATCTGCTTGGGTGTGGCGGTCTTCACGTAAGTCAGCTCGGTTTCGTAGCAGGCGCGCGGATTCACCAGGCAGGTGGTCAGTTTGCCGCCGAAAGTGTGGTCCAGGCAGGCCTGGTTACAGCCGATGCAGGTGTTGATCTCCTCGGCCCGATCCTCCTCAGCCTTGCGCACCAGATCCGCATCCGCCAGGAACGGCCGCGCCATGGACACCATGTCCGCATCGCCTTCGGCCAGGACTTTCTCGGCGACATCCGGCATGTTGATCCGGTTGGTGGTCACCAGCGGAATGTTCACTTCGCCCTTCAGGCGTGCGGTGACCTTGGTGAAAGCGCCGCGCGGAACCGAGGTGGCGATCGTGGGCACCCGTGCCTCGTGCCAGCCGATACCGGTATTGATGATCGTGGCGCCGGCCTTTTCAATTTCCTTGGCCAGCTGGACCACTTCGTCCCAGGTGCTGCCGTCCTCAATCAGGTCCAGCATGGACAGGCGGTAGATGATGATGAACTGATCGCCCACCCGCTCGCGCACGCGGCGCACCACCTCGATCGGCAGGCGGATCCGGTTTTCGTAGCTACCGCCCCACTGATCGGTCCGATGGTTAGTGTGAGACACGATGAACTGGTTGATGAAGTAACCTTCCGAACCCATGATCTCGACGCCGTCATAGCCTGCTTCCTTGGCCAGGGCCGCGCATCGTGCATAGTCTTCGATCTGCTTTTCGATGCCGGCCTCATCCAGCTCTTTCGGCGTGAACGGGTTGATCGGCGCCTGGATGGCCGACGGCGCCACCAGCTCCGGATGATAGGCATAGCGCCCGGCGTGGAGGATCTGCATGCAGATCTTGCCACCCGCCTCATGAACCGCCTTCGTGACCACGCGGTGTTGAACCGCCTCTTCTTCGGTATCCATTTTGGCAGCGTGCTGCCCAACGCCACCTTCTACATTCGGCGCAATACCCCCGGTCACCATCAGTCCGACACCGCCGCGTGCCCGCTCGGCGAAGAACGCCGCCATGCGTTCGAATCCGTTAGGCCGCTCTTCCAGACCGGTGTGCATTGAACCCATCAGGGTGCGGTTACGCAGGGTGGTGAACCCCAGGTCCAGCGGCGCCAACAGGTTGGGATAACGGGCCTGGCCCGGAGCTTTTTCGATCGCGGTCATGGAGGTCTCCTCATCGTGTCACTGGCCGACTTTTCACGCCGACTCTCAATGCTCCCTAAATTAAGCGCCTCACTTGCCCCAGACAATATCCTCAAATAACATTTGATTATCTTCAGACAACACTTCAAGAAATGACCGCACCCGTCAACACATCCCGTCGCCGCCATGCCCTGGGCGATATCAGCGTGCTCTACCTGCACGTCATGGCCCGCGCCGTTGCCGCCCAGGATCACGACATCGGTCCGGATTTCGAGCAGTTCGGGATCTCGGAGACACTGTTACAGGCGCCTGAAGCCCGCATCAGCATTCCCCGCTTCATGCGGCTGGGGCACGCCGCGATCCTGCGAACCGGCCAGCCCAGCCTGGGCCTGACCATGGGTGCCCTGACCCGACCGATTGATGCCGGCCTGTCGGGCCTCGCCGGAATGAGCGCGGCCACGGCCGGCGAGGGTCTGGCGACAATTATTCGCTACTCCCTGCTCAACAGCCGCAACAGCCGGGGGCATCCCCGCTACGAAACCGATCGCCAGCGGGCCTGCTTCTATTCCATTCGGCCGTATAACCGCTACAACTTCTTTGTGGTGGATTCGGTGATGGCGGGCTGGACGCAGTTCCTGCGGCGCATGACGGGCCAGCACGCGGTGTTGGAGCAGGTCTGCATCGAATACCCGGACCAGGGCGAACAGGCCGCCTTCGAAGCCTGGTTCGGCTGCCCGGTGACCTTCGGCGCACCAGAAAACCACATCCAGATCCGACCGGAAATCGCCCGGACACCATCCCGGGAAGCCCACCCGGCCATGCACCGCGCCCTGCAACAACAGTGCGACGCACAGCTCAAACGGATTCGCGGAGGGTGGACCGTCATCGATCAGGTGCGGGAGAAGCTGACGCCGATGCTCGAAGGGCAATCGCCGTCGCTGGAGGACGTGGCGGCCGAACTGGGAATGGCGCCCTGGACGTTGCAACGTCAGTTGAATGCGGAGCAATCCCGTTTTAAGGACTTACTGGATGAGACCCGCCGGGATCTGGCGGCCGACTACGTACTGGAAACGCGACTTAATTTTGCAGAAATTGCGTGGCTGCTGGGATTCTCAGGTCCGCCGGCCTTTCACAAGGCTTACCGGCGCTGGTTCGGGATGAGCCCGGGTCAGCACCGCGAGCCGGTACAGCCCTGATTCCATCGGATTCCGTGAGATCACATCTCGATCGCGTCGTCGCTGTCGTCGTCATCGTCGAAATCTTCAAAATAGCTGTCGAGCAGCTCTTCTTCATAATCAATCATGAGACCTTCTCCTTGTCTGGGCCGTATCGATTCGAAACGGGCAATAACCAGATTACAGAGGAGACTATGACCGATGGATGACGAAAAGATTACAGTGCGTGCCAGATGGCCAAAAGAATACTGAGAGAGGAAATGCAAAGAGAGAGGAAAATGGCGGAGCGGACGGGACTCGAACCCGCGACCCCCGGCGTGACAGGCCGGTATTCTAACCAGCTGAACTACCGCTCCGCGTAGATCGTTGACGCCGTTCAGTAGCGACAACGAGGGCGCATTATAAAGACGCCCCCTGACATGTCAACGATTTTTCATAAAAAACTTTCAGAGTCTCCAAAACCGCCTGTTTCCTGGCTGTTTTTTAGCCAACCCACTAGCCAACGACGTCCAGATGGACCTCGCGTCCCTGAGCCGCCTTGCGGTACTCGATGGGGGTCATGCCAGACCAGCGCTTGAAAGCACGATAGAACGTACTCGGCTCGGAAAAGCCGGTGAGGTACACGATCTCGTCGATGGACTCGTCGGTGGTGGCCAGCAACTGACGCGCCAGGCGGTAGCGGAAATCGGCCAGGACCTGGTTGAAGCTGGTTTCCGCCTCGGTCAGGCGCGTGCGCAATGTGCGCGGCTTGATGTCGAGGCGCTCGGCCACCGAGTCCAGCGTGACTTCACCACTGTCCAGCAGCTCGGCCACAATGCGCTCCACCTGCCCCACAATGTCCTTCTTCTCCAGTCGGGCCACCTGTTCGCTGGCAAAGCGCTCGTGCAGCGCCAGCAACTCCGGTTCGGCGTGGGAAGATGGGTGCGCCAGCAGGCTGGCCGGGAAATACATGCGGTTTTCCTCGGCGCCGAACACCACCTCGCAGCCGAGCACCTCGGCGACGTGGTCCTGCCGTTCTTCCCGCTCGTGCTCGAACTCAACCTTCGAGCATTTGAACCGGTCATCGGTGATCGACTTGAAGAAGGTCACCAACCCCTGCACGAAGCACTCGTTGAAGTGCTTCAGACGGCGGACTTCATCGGACGCGGCATCCAGCACCATGCAGGCCTGGTCACCGTCGATAAAGAATTCGGTGTTGGCGGCGTCAGAGAGCAGCCGCTGGTAGTTCAGTGCCCGCCGCAGCCCCTCGCCAAAGGTGGGGCTACTGAGAAAGAGGTACTCGAGAACCTGTCCCTTGTAGGTGGGCAGTGCCTGGCCCAGATGAAGGCCGACATCGGGATCACCGGACACCTCCTCCACAATCTGCCAGAAAAAAAGCTGGGCATTGTGAGGCGTCCGGAGATGGGCGGAATTCAGATAATCTTCGTCGACGCCGAGGCGCTTGAAAATCTCATCGGTATCCACACCCTTCTGCTTCATAGCCTGATAAATCAGGCGCAACATCACACCTGCGTCACGAAGTTCCTGCATATGATCCCGCTTATTGTTTTGGGAGCTATTGCTCTGCTCCTTGTGGTGCTACCGCGTTGGCCAGCTCGCCTCCTGAATGTGACTGGCGAGTCAATGCCCGTGTGCAGCCGGTTTGCGACACTACCGGCACTCAGGGCCTGAGCCAACCCCCTGGACTATGGACAGTTGTACCAGATTTTGAGCCATTGCAGTAGCGACTGGCCCTCAGCCGCCTATTGTCCGGCGGAGACCCTGTCGCCACAACGGCCACTCCGCCCCCAGAGGCGGCGGCAACGTGATGGCCCAATATGACTCATAATAGATACAATCCACATCATCACAAGATGCCAGTGATACTCGGATGAGGTCAGTCAAGATGCAGGACGTGATTTCCTATAAGAACCGCCCCCCGGCCCTCTGGTCGCTCTATGGCAAAGCCCTGACATCCCGCGGTTCGGGGGCTCGCTCACCGACGATCCCGCCCCTGCAGGCCGAATTGCTGGGCGTGACCACGGATCCGGTACGCGCGGGCCGCTATGCCGACGTCTGCGGCTATCGCAGCAGCTCACGCATGCCGATGACCTGGCCGCACATCCTGGCGTTTCCGCTGCACCTCAAGCTGCTCACGGAAGAGGCCTTTCCGCTGCCCCTGCTGGGCCTGGTGCACCTGCGCAACTGCATCACCCAACACCGGCCGATTGCCTACGGTGAGTGCCTGGACATTCACGTGCGCCTGGACAACCAGACCGACACGGACAAGGGCATCGAGTTTGATCTGGTCACCGAAGCGCGCAGTGCGGGCCGTCTGATCTGGGAGGAGACCAGCACCAACCTGTTTCGCCAGCCCGACAAGAGCAGCGGCGGTAGCCACAAGGGGCCGCCACCGGCGCCTGAACGCCTGCCCCATTCGGCACTGATCACCGTCGGCGAGTCTCTGGGACGACGCTACGGGCGACTCTCCGGCGACCTGAACCCGATCCACATGCACGCGCTGACCGCCAAGGCGTTTGGCTTTCCCCGGGCCATCGCGCACGGGATGTGGAGCAAGGCGCACTGCATTGCGCTACTGGAACAGCAGCCGGCCTGGCAGGAGGGTCCGGTCACGGTGTCCGCCAGCTTCAAGAAACCCCTGTTCCTGCCCGGCAAAGCGCAGTTGAACTGGGACGAGAAGAAAGACCGCTGGGCTTACCAGCTGTTGAACGAGAAAGGGGATGCGCCGCATCTGACGGGTGAGGTGATCTGGAAGTAAAAGGCAGCCCTGCAGGCTGCTCCGAAGCTGAAGCGTCGGCTACATTGTGCGATTAACTTGGACTGCAGTCTGGACTGACGCACGAAGCCCAACGATAAGCGGGCACCGGACGTTCCCATTATCGCGGATACGCTTGGAGCGTGGGTTCTCGAAAACCGGATTGGCCGACCATTCGATGGGATGTGATTGGCCGCAAAATCTACTTGTTGGGCTTCCTGCGTCAGCCCAACCTACGATACGACATTGTGGGGTTAACTCGAGCCTGTAGCAGATGCTTCAGCTTCTGAGGCGCCGCCAGGCGCCCCATATTGATTGGAACCGACGACCGGTCGATCCGCTTATTCAACCGCCTCTTCCGGCTGCTCAGCCGTGACCGGGGCTACCGGCAACGTGAAGTAAAACTTTGCACCACCCTCTTCCGGCCGCTCAAAGCCGATCTCACCATTCTGTGCCTGGATCAGGCTGCGACACAGGGCCAGGCCAATCCCCATACCTTCCTGCTTGGTGGTGAAAAACGGATGGAACAGCTTTTCCTCAGCATCTTCCGGCAGGCCGACGCCGCGGTCAGTGACCTCGACACGCACGAACTGGCCGTCGATGATAGCCGCCGTCACACGCACCGGTTCTTCGCCACCGGCTGAACGGGTCGCCTCCAGCGCATTGCGGATCAGGTTGAGAGCCACCTGCTGGACCTGGATCGGGTCCGCCAGTACCGCAGGCACCGAGTCGTCCACATCCAGCTCAACGGCCACCTGGTTGGTACGGGCGTCGACTTCGGCGAACTGGCGGGTCTCCTCCAGCAAACAGTCCAACTGGATGACTTCCTTGCCGGATGCGGGCTTCTTGACGAAGCTGCGGATACGACGGATCACTTCGCTGGCCCGGTGCGCCTGGGCTTCAATCTTGTGCAGGGTCTGGCCGAGCAGCTCACGGTCCAGCTCATCGGCGGACAACAGGCGATCGGACACCCGCACGTAGTTGGAAATGGCCGTCAACGGCTGGTTTACTTCGTGGGCAAAGCCCGCCGCCATCTCGCCCATGGTGGACAGTCGTGACGCGTGGGCCAACTGGTCGCGCTGGATATCCACCGTCTCCCGGGCCTCGTCCAGCGCCCGCTCGTTCTCGAGTTCGGCGGATATATCTCGAAACACCACCACCGCGCCCAGCACCTGATCGTCTTCCAGTTTGGGACTCGAGCGATACTCGACCGGAAACGATGTGCCATCGGGACGGTACATGGCGACGTCACGCTGGTGTTCGGCGACGCCGTTACGACAGGTGGCCAGCACCGGCAGGTCATCGCTGTCGGCGTCCTGGGTTCCGAAGTGCAGGCGGAAGAAGTTCTGGCCCACCAGCTCCTCAGGCTCCAGTCCCAGCATCGCTCCGGCCGCCGGGTTGGCGAAGATGATTTCGCCTTCGGTGGTCAGGCCGTAGATGCCCTCGCTGATGGCATTGAGAATTCGGGTCTGGTCGCTTTCCAGCTGGCGATTGCGGGCCTGGAGCTGACGTTCCAGCTGGATGACACGGGCATGGGTGGCCACACGGGCAATGACTTCCTGAGCCTGGAACGGCTTGGAGATGTAGTCGGCACCGCCCAGCGAAAAACCTTTCACCTTGGCGTCCACATCATCCAGGGCGGACAGGAAGACCACCGCGCCATCGGCCGTATCCGGGTTTTCCTTGAGCCGCTGACAGACGTCATAGCCGTCCATACCCGGCATCATGATGTCCAGCAGGATAACCTCGGGCTGGTGACGCTCCGCGAGAGCCAGGGCCTTTTCGCCTTCATTGGCGATCAACAGCCGATAACCGCGATCCTTGAGTGTCTCGTAGAGCACTTTCAGGTTCTGCGCGTTGTCATCGACCAGCAGGATCGTGGCCTCGTCGCGTTCGCTGGCAGTTTCAGTCATAAAGTCCGTGCCGACTCAGAATGGACGACCATCTTGGCTCGCGATTCAGGAAGCGTCGATACGGTCCTTTACGGACATTACCATGCGGACGAGATGCGCCAGTGAGTGGGTGCCCATCTTGTGCATCACGCGCGAGCGGTGGATTTCCACGGTACGCTGACTGATGTCCAGCTCGATGGCGATGACCTTGTTGGCCTGACCGGCAATCATGCGATCCATGATTTCGGTCTCACGCGGGGTCAGCATGTTGATGCGGCGCATGATCTCCTGCTTCTGTCCCAGGGTCTTGCGCTGTTCGCGGTCCTGCTCCAGGGCCTGCTCAATCTTCTTGAGCAGTTCCTCCTCGCGGTAGGGCTTCTGGATGAAATCCACGGCGCCCTGCTTCATGGCGTCCACCGCCATGGGGACGTCCCCGTGCCCGGTGACAAAGATGATCGGCAGAATCGAGTTCTTCTCGTTCAGGCGGCGCTGCAGTTCCATGCCGTCCATACCCGGCATGCGGATATCCAGCACGATGCAGCCGGCCATATCGTCGGAGTAGCTTTCGAGGAACGCGTTGGCAGTCGGGAAGGTGCGAACCTCCTTACTGGAGGATTTCAGCAACAGTTCGAGGGAGTCACGTACCGCTTCGTCATCTTCGACTACAAAAACCGTCTCAGTATTCTCGCTCATTGATCCACCTTTATCCCGTATCGTTGTTCTGAACGTTCCCAATGCCCCGCCTGACTACTCCGTCCGGCTCAATTGCGTCACCGGGGGAGTATGCCCGTCGACCAGCGCCGGCGCTACTGTCACCGGGTCGACGCGGACGTCGTACCAGTTCATGCGCCAGTCCAGATGAGGCCCGGTCGCTCGCCCGGAGCTACCGACCTCACCAATCTTGTCGCCCTGGCGAACCTTCTGCCCCACCGTCACATCCAGCCGGCGCATGTGCAGGAACGTGGAGCTGACGCCATAGCCGTGATCGATGATCACCGTACCGCCGGAGTAGAACAGATCCGGAGCGGCCAGGGTCACTGTGCCGCCTGCCGGCGCGATGACAGCTGCGCCCGCCGGTGCCGCAACATCCACCCCGAAGTGGGGATTGCGCGGCTTGCCGTTATAGACCCGCTGGCTCCCGTAGACGCCGCTGATCGGACCGGAGGCCGGCCAGATGAACGGGCCCAGAAAATCCTCCCGATCCGAATCCGTCTGCCGGGCCTTGCGCACCGAGGACGCTTCGCTGCGAATCCGCCCCAACTTCGACGGGGACGGCGTCACGGTGCCCTGGGGCACGCCGTTGACCCGCTGTATCCGATACTGGCGCTTGGCCAGCGTCAGCGGCCGGCTCACCTCCTGTCCGTCCGGCAGCACCACCCTGAGCGTTTGCTGGAGCCTGGCCTCGCGGGCAAACCCGATGACAAAGCGCCCGTCTCGGGTCACGCGTATCGGCGTGTCATTAAGCCAGACGCGGCTTCCCGGGGCGACGCTGCCATATACGAGACTGCCCTGCTCGAGCGGCCCCTTGAGTGCCACCGACTCTCCAGCGTGAGCCGATGCCGCCAGCCACCACAGCAACACGACCAGCAGCGGTTTGATCCTGTATCGTATAACCATAGCCTTTCCTGACCTGAATGTCGTTAATCGTCCCGGATTTTGTATGGCCTTTGCTGTTGAAAACGAAGCTTTTTTCGATCTTCCGCCGTTCCAGCTGCGGCTGATTCACAACGCTCTGCCGACGTCACTGGCCGATGAACTGCTGACGCGGTTGCCGGCTGAGCTGCCTTGGTATCAGGCGCGCCTGCAGCTGTTCGGTCAGTGGCACTGGTCGCCGCGACTGCAATGCTGGCTGGGGGATCCGGGCGCCGCCTACCGCTATTCTGGTCACGATATGACACCCGAGCCGTGGCCGCCAGTCCTGCAGCCGGTTCGGGAGCGCGTCTGCGCCCTGGGCGGAGACGCCTTCAACAGCGTGTTGTGCAACTGGTACCGTCACGGGCGCGACAGCATGGGCTGGCACAGCGATAACGAGCCGGAGTTGGGGCCCGATCCGCTCATCGCGTCACTCACGCTGGGTGAAGAGCGCCGCTTCCAGTTTCGCCGCACCGGCGACCGGCGGCTGTTCACCAGCATCGACCTGCCTCACAACAGCCTGCTGGTCATGCCGCCGGGACTGCAGGCCGATTACCAGCACCAGCTTCCCAAGACCCGGCGTTCAGGCGGCGACCGCTTCAACCTGACCTTTCGACGGATCACCGCGGCCGCCGTCTGACGGCCTTGCTCCTCAGGCCTGCCCGGAATGTCCAACGTGGGGCGTATGATGGCCGTCGTGGCTCTGGCGCCGCTCGCTCGATGACTCCTGGCGCTCGTGCTCACGCATCGAGTCCAGTCGCTTCTGGATGACACCAAACACGGTATTGGCCGGATAACGACCCTTGGCGCTGGGCTTGCCGGCGGTTTTGCCCAGCAGCAGCGAAATGGCCTCCTCCGCCGTTTCCACGGCATAGATCGCAAATTTGCGCTGGCGCACCGCCTGGAGGATGTCGCTGTCCAACATCAGATTCTGGACATTGGTGGCCGGCAGGATGACGCCCTGCGAACCGGAAAGCCCCTTGATGCGGCAGGTTTCGAAGAAACCCTCGATCTTTTCGTTGGCACCACCAATGGGCTGGACCTCACCGAACTGGTTCAGCGAACCGGTGATCGCCAGATCCTGGCGGATCGGAATGCCGGATAGTGACGACACGAGTGCGCACAGCTCGGCCACCGACGCGCTGTCGCCGTCGACTTCGCCGTAGTTCTGCTCGAAGGTCAGGCTGGCCGACAGGCTCATGGGGTCGGTCACCGCAAAGCGGGAGGCCAGCCAGGAGGTGAGGATCATCACGCCCTTGGAATGCAGGTTGCCACCCAGCTTCACGTCCCGCTCGATGTCGATGATATCCCCGTCACCGTAGTAACAGGTGGCGGTGATGCGATTGGGCATCCCGAACTCAAAGCCACCGGCCGACAGCACCGACAGGGCATTCACCTGCCCCACCCGCTCCCCTTCGGTGGACACCAGGGTGGTGCCGTCGCGGATGGAGTCGAAATACTGATCGCGGATCCGGCTGCTGCGATAGCGGGCGCTGGCCAGGGCCTGCTCCACATGGGTGGCCTGGATCATTCGGGCGCCGGCATCCCGGGCCCAGAAATCGGATTCCCGCAGCAGGTTGGCGATATCCGCTGCGTGCAGGGACAGTCGCTGCTGGTGATCGGCGATGCGTGAGCTGTATTCGATGACCCGCCCCACGGCCTTGCGGTCGCAGTGCAGCAGCTTCTTCTCAACCACCACGCTGGCAATGAACTTGGCGTACTGCTGCTCGCTGTCCGCGTTGCGGTGCATCTCGTTCTCGAAGTCGGCGGCGATGCGGAACAGCTCGGAAAACTCGGGATCGTATTCCTGCAGCAGCATCCAGGTTTCCCGGTCGCCGAACAGGACGATCTTCACGTTCAGCGGAATCGCTTCCGGCTCCAGGGAAATGGTACCGGACAGGGTGAGCTCGCGTTCCAGGGAATTGATCTGCAGTGATTTCGAGCGCAGGGCACGCTTGAGGCCATCCCACACAAACGGTTGCTCCAGCACCTTGATGGCGTCCATCAGCAGGTAGCCGCCGTTCGCCTTGTGCAGGCTGCCCGGCCGGATCAGGGAGAAATCGGTGAACACGGTGCCCTTGAAGGTGACGTTCTCCACATAGCCGAACAGGCTGTGGTAGGTGGGATTGTCCTCGACAATCACCGGCACCTTTTGCGCCTTGTGATGCACCATCAGGTTGATCTGGTAGCGCCGCGGCATCTTGCGATCCAGCGAGGCATAGGCCATCGCCGCCTGCTCTTCGCTGTCTTCCAGGAAGATGTCCAGGTTGTCCGCCAGGTCCTTACGGACCGATTCCAGGTAATCGACGATCTCCGGCAACGCCTTGTACTTGGCGACGAGTTCATCCAGCTGGTGCCCGGTAATGCTCTCCAGCGTTTCCTCGTTCAGCGCCTGCTGCTTGTCGGTGTAATCCTGCTCCAGGTCGGCCACCTTGCGCAGGGCCGCGCGCAGCTTCTTCTCCAGCTTGTTGATGGCGTCCTCGAACCCCTGGCGCTGGGCTTCGGTCAGGGCGGCAAAGCTTTCCTGGGTGTGGGGCTCGTCGCCGTTCATGGCGATCAACCGGTAGCCGCCCGGCGTGCTGACGCTCAGGCTGACCTTCTTGCGCTTGGCCTGGCGCGCCACCTTGTCGAGCTCCTGCTCCTGGAGGTTACCGTAATCGTTCTTCAGCTTCTCCGCCCGCTCCAGGAAACTGTCCCCCTCAAACGTCTGCGGAATCAGCTTGGTCAGGCGCAGCATCAGGCGATCCATGTCCTGCTTGAGGTTCTGGCCCTCGCCCGCCGGTAAACGCAAAACCCGGGGCGAACGCGGATCGTCGAAGTTGGCCACGTAACACCAGTCGTAGCTCTGGTATTCCTTGTTCGCATGGTGCTCCAGATAGCGCAGCATCATAGTTCGCTTACCCAGACCGTTGCGGCCCACGGCGTAGACGTTGTAGCCGCCGTGCGGCATGGCCAGGGCAAAGCGCACCGCTTCCTGGGCTCGGTTCTGGCCCACGATCTCTTCGAGCGGTTCGAGCTGGCGCGTGGTCTTGAAGCTGAAATTGCGGGTGTCGCAGTTGTTGTAGAGCTGGTTCAGTGGCAGAGACTTCAAGGTGCCGTCCTGTGTCGGGGGAAATGGTGCAAGGCGGCGTTGCGGGGCTGATGCCGATACCGCCCAAAAGATTGATTCAAAGCATTGTAGAAGGAGAAGGGCGCGCTGTCCTCACTTGCAGGCCTCCAGGGCAAAATGTGTTCAAGTTTTGCACGATTCGGCCGACAAACCGTAAAATGACTCTCGACAATATCTTGAGGTTACGGCCCATGGAGATATCGCGTTCCAACCCCTACGGACTGACTGCGCTGGATCGCCGAAAGACGGAGCATCAACAGCGCACGCCCGACGCCCAGAACATTGCCCCGACACCACAGAACCGCCCGCTCGATCGTCGCACCCGGCCTGACCGCCGGCGTCGCCAGGAGACGTTTGACGGGCCGGATCGCCGCAAGCGCCGAAGCGGCCGCCGACGACCGTCCCTGCTTGATGCCCGCACCGCACGGCCCACCAACGCCGAAGACCGTCGTGGCGAGCGCCTGAACACCTCCGCCTGATCAGTCGTGACGCCCAGGTCACTTTTGAGACCTTTGTCACAGATGCCAGGTTGTCCGTTTTCCAGCCGCGGGCCCGGGTTCTACACTGACTATCCCGTGATATCACAATGACAACGACAAAAACGTGGAAACCGGTGTTATGGGAACAGACTCTGGAGACCGCCGCATCAAGGATCGTTACGAAGCCCAGTGCCTGAAGGTGCGCCTGACGGAACGGGGCTTCTTTGGCCGGCAGAAAGCCCGGACCGACGTCCAGTGCCTGGACATCAACCGCTACGGCATGGCCGTTCTGTCACCGCGTCCGGTACCGCCCGGCAGCCGACTGCTGCTGGATTTTTCCGGCAAGTACATCACCGAGTCCCGCGTGGCCGCGCGGATCGTCAGCAGCTACCCCTTCCGCACCGGCTATCGGCTGAGCATCCAGTTCAGCTACTGCCATGACCGGCGCGGCTACTCCCGGGCCGTGGACAACGCCCTGTCGCGAATCGAGGGTTTCTACAACCGCCTGGCCAGTTAATCGGCGACTTTCCGCCCGTCGTCACCGCCGGCGTTATTAAAACATCCCCGCGTCCAGTCCAGCCGCCAGATAGAGCCCCAATTCCTCGCACTGCGTCTCAAAGGCCGGATCGTACTCGCCCCGGCAAAGCACGGGATCATGCACGATCCGCCAGCGTAAACCGGTGGTGATCGACTCGATCGCCCGGCGGGTTCCGGTCCCGTCGTGGCCGGCCCGAATGTAGAAGGCAAACGGCAGCCCCTGGGTTTTCTCAAGGCAGGGATAGTAGCTGCGATCGAAGAAGTCCTTGAGCGCCCCACTCATGTAGCCGAGGTTTTCCGTGGTCCCGAGGATGATGGCGTCGCAGGCCAGAACATCCTCGGGACCGGCATCCAGTGGCGCCATGACGCGCACATTCACACCCTCAACGTCCGGATGACCGGCACCCCGCGCCACGGCCTGACGCAACGTCTCGGTATTGGGTGACGGCGCATGGGCCACGATCAACAGTTGCTTCATGGAACGACGGTTCTCCGATCAGGATGTCACGTTCACTGTGCCGGTCCCGGGCGAATCGGACAAGGGTCGAATGAAACACCGACCATGCTCAGGACAGCCGCGTTTCGGGCGCTTGACATATCACGATCTTTTACAGTTTTGCGCATTATTTTGGCTACACTGGAGCCCTGTCCGGCTTCCCGATTGACTTGACCGGCAGACAAGGACGGTCTCCTACCATGATTGACGCTACCGATCTCCCTTCTCGGGAGCACGCACAACCGCATCGCAAAGCGGTGCTGATGGCCTTGCTGTGGATCACGCTGATAGCGGGCATTGTGTTTGCCACATTGAACATTCGCGCCGGCAATGGGCCATTGGCGATGGTGGAAATCGTAATGGCCACCTATTCGGTGTTCCTGATGTGGGCCGTTCGCCGGACCCGACATCTGGACCGATGGCTGCTGGCCTACAGCCTGCCCTTCTTCAGTGCAATGATGTTTGCGCTGTACGTGCCGCGTTCGACGGTGTCCGTGTTTGGCTGGATCCTGCTCGTACCGATCCTGTCGCACCTGCTGCACGGGAGAAAGCTGGGGCTGGCGATTTCGTTGTTTTTCACCGGCGTCGCCACAGCCATTTTCCTGTTCAAGTTCCATGACTCACCGATCTATATGAAGCCCATTCCCTTGCTGAACATGGGCATCCTGACGCTGTGCATCCTGACGTTTTCCCATGTGTACGAGGTCAGCCGGGAGCGGTCCGAAAACAAGCTGCTGCGGCTGGCCCGAACCGATTTCCTGACGGGTCTGGCCAATCGGGTCATGTTCGAGGAAGTCTTCGAGAAGGAAACCCACCGGGCCCAGCGCGAGCTTACCCCGCTGTCGCTGATCCTGCTGGACCTGGATTTCTTCAAGAGCGTCAACGACCGCTACGGCCACGAGATGGGGGATCGGGTGCTGGTGCACGTGGCGCGCCTGATTCGCAAACGCCTGCGACTGAGCGATCTGGCCTGCCGGTTTGGCGGCGAGGAATTCGCCATTCTCCTGCCGGACACTCACATCAAGCAGGCCATGACCGTGGCCGAGGAGCTACGGACCACCGTTGCTGAACGCCCACTGGTTTATGACGGCACGACGATCTCCCAGACCATGAGCCTGGGCGTCGCCGAAATCGGCCCGGACGGCAGTACCCTGGAAGACCTGCTGGCGTTTGCCGACGAGCGGCTTTACCTGGCCAAGGGCAAGGGCCGCAATCGGGTCGCCGGCCCGCAGTGGCTGGATGCCGAGACAATCAGCTCATCCAACAGCTGATCCCCTTCCCCATACAAAAACACCCCGCCGGTTAACCCGGCGGGGTGTTGTTCAGAGCGCCAGTGAGTTCCGGTTTCAGAGCAGTTCGCCGCTCTTCTCCGCCTCGGCGGCCGCCGGTGCTTCCTTATCTTTCGGAGTCGGCTTCGGCATCAGTTTTTCACGGATCTTGGCTTCAATCTCGTGGGCCATATCCAGGTTTTCTTCCAGGAATTTACAGGCGTTCGCCTTACCCTGGCCGATCTTGTCGCCGTTGTAGCTGTACCAGGCACCGGACTTGTCGACGAAGCCTTCCTTCACGCCCAGGTCCACGACCTCGGCCATGTGGTAGATGCCCTTGCCGTACATGATCTGGAACTCGGCCTGCTTGAACGGCGGGGAGACCTTGTTCTTGACCACCTTCACGCGGGTTTCGTTACCGACCACTTCGTCGCCTTCCTTCACGGCGCCGATGCGACGGATGTCCA
Organism: Marinobacter mangrovi; assembly: GCF_016798325.1. Taxonomy (GTDB): domain Bacteria; phylum Pseudomonadota; class Gammaproteobacteria; order Pseudomonadales; family Oleiphilaceae; genus Marinobacter_A; species Marinobacter_A mangrovi. The sequence continues at coordinate 99,207 of NZ_JAERVO010000001.1, read as the reverse complement.
GGCGAACGGAAGAATAGAACTTCAGCGCGTTACCACCGGTGGTGGTTTCCGGGCTGCCGAACATGACGCCGATCTTCATCCGGATCTGGTTGATGAAGACCATCAGGCAGTTGGCGTGCTTGACGTTACCGGTCAGCTTACGCAGCGCCTGGGACATCAGGCGGGCCTGCAGGCCGACGTGGGAATCCCCCATCTCGCCTTCGATTTCCGCCTTGGGCGTCAGGGCCGCCACGGAGTCGACGATGATGACGTCGATGGCGTTGGAGCGCACCAGCATGTCAGCGATTTCCAGCGCCTGCTCACCGGTGTCCGGCTGGGACACCAGCAGGTCGTCAACGTTAACGCCCAGCTTCTCGGCGTAGACCGGATCCAGCGCGTGCTCGGCGTCAACGAAGGCACAGGTCTTGCCGGCCTTCTGGGCTTCAGCGATCACCTGCAGGGTCAGCGTGGTCTTACCGGAGCTTTCCGGACCGTAGATCTCGACGATCCGCCCGTACGGCAGGCCACCAATGCCCAGGGCAACATCCAGCCCCAGGGAACCGGTGGATACCGCGGGAATGGCCTCACGGGGCTGATCGCCCATCTTCATGACCGCGCCTTTGCCGAACTGGCGCTCGATCTGGCTCAGAGCCGCGCTCAACGCCTTCTTACGGTTGTCTTCCATCGCTGCGAAAACCTCATCTTTCTGTGCCGCCGCACGGCATGATCGGAAACGTCCGGTCTGGGAACCTGTTATACAGGGCCCAGACTGTATATTTGAACAGTATTAAAACACAACAGGTCCCGGCGTCCAAGTGTCGTGTTTTCAACTAGGTTTCGGCCAGGAACCGATGGACGCCTTCAAGGACAAACTGCACCGCCTGACGCCGCACCGCATCGCGGTCTCCGTCAAAATACTGCACCACGCACTGGGTGTCGGCGGCCGATCGGCCCCAGGCGAACCAGACCGTTCCAACGGGCTTGTCTTCCGAACCGCCTCCCGGCCCGGCGACGCCGCTGATGGCGACGGCCACATCGGCACCGGTCGCCGCCAGCGCCCCGGCCACCATTTCCCGGACGACCGGCTCGCTGACCGCCCCGTATTCCTCCAGCGCTGTTTCGCTCACGCCCAAGAGGCCCCGTTTGGCATCGTTGGAATAGGTCACCAGGCCGCTGTGGACATAATCCGAACTCCCGGCCCGGTCGGTCAGGACCTTGGCCACCCAGCCCCCGGTGCAACTCTCCGCAGTGGCGATCATCTGGCCCTTCTGGCGCAACAGATCGCCCAGCTCGGCGGCGCTGGTGAAGAGGGTATCGTCGGAAATGGTCATGGATCGGAGACTCCGAGCAGCGGTCAGCAAGGCCCCCATTCTTTCGATATGAACGGCCCGCGTCTACCCCTTTTCGGAGGCCTTTTCAGGAAGCCGGCGGGATTTAGGCATTTGCGGACTTCGAGGTCCGCTCATCAAGCGGCATCACGTCCACTTCGACGGTCAGATCGTGGCGACCGCCGCCGCTCATCAGTCCTTTAAGTGGCACCACGTCGGCATAATCCCGACCGAACGCGACGGTGACGTGCCGTTCATCCGGCATCAGGTCGTTGGTGGGATCAAAATCCACCCACCCCAACGAGGGATCGTACACGCTGAACCAGGCGTGGGAGGCATCCGCCCCGACCAGTCGCGGCTGGCCCGGCGGGGGAATGGTTTCCAGATAGCCGCTGACGTAGCACGCCGGAAAACCGAGGGAGCGCAGGGCGCTGATCGCCAGGTGAGCGAAATCCTGGCAGACGCCCCGGCGTGCCTTGAGCACGTCATCCACCGGCGTGGCCAGTGTGGTGAAGCCCGGGTCGTAGGTAAACTCGCTGAAAATGCGGTGCGTCAGCTGCCGGGCCCCTTCGAGCAACGGCAGTCCGGGGCTGAAGATATCCCGGGCGAATTCGGCGATGAGCGGATCAATCGGTGCCATTCGCGAGCCCACCTGCAGCAACCGAGCCTGCAGGGCCTGACGACCGGTCTCCACGTCCAGGCGACGAATCGCCTCTTCCCAGGGTAGAGAACGCGCGGGCGCCTCTTCCAAACCTCTCGGCATCACCTCCACCTGACTGGTGACGTTAACCTCCATTTCTTTATGGAGCGAATTCACATGAAAGAACGTATAGAGGTTGCCGAAGAAGTCCGGGTGGTTGTAGAGGCTGCTCGGCGTCGGCGTGACCGTCAGCCGGCTGGACTCCACCTTCTGGTAAAGCAGGCCGCGGGGCAGCAGGCAACCGCGGTTGTAGCTGTTGGCGATGTCCTGCTCGTAGGTGTAGCGCGTCAGATGGGAGATCCTGTATTTCATCGGTCTCACACGTCGTCGATCGGTCGCGGAATGTCCGCGTGGTTGAAGTAGGCCAGCGTGATGGCTTCCGACAACTTGCTGAGCAGATTGTTGATGCGCACCAGCAGTTCGTCCAGCTGCGGCGACGGTTCCCCGGTTTCGCTGACCAGGGCTTCCAGGTCCACCAGTTGCAGTACGGACACCAGTTCCACCATCAGACGCTGCTCGGCGTTGAGACCGGTGAGGGTCGAGTCCCGTTCCGGTAGCAGGCTTACCTGCCGCTTCAGCCGCCCACACTGGTAACCCACCGAACGCGGCGTGCTCTCATCCAGCAACAGCAAATCGATGATGGCCACCGGGTGCAGCTCGGTCCGGTAGCGCCGGCGATAGGTCATCAGTGTATCGGCCATGCGCAACACCGCTTCCATCAAGGCGGCCGGCGGCTGCGGGTATTTGACGAACACCTTGTGCAGCAGCGCGGTGGTCTGCTGGGCGCGCTCGATGTGCTGGCCGATGTCCATGAACCGCAACGTCTGGGTGCGGCTCATGGTTTCGTTGTTCAGGCCATAGATGGCGGACTGCAGCAGGATGATTTCGTCCAGGGCCCGGTCCATGCGGGATACCGAGCCGCGCGCCGGGAACTGGTTCAGGGCATTCTGCAGTCGTTCCAGGACGTACCAGGTGTCCTCACTAAAGAATTCACGGACCGACTGGGCGTTCATGATCAGCGCCTGCAACACCGCCAGCAGGCCGTCCTTACGGTCGTACAGGAACAGGCTGGTGAGTTGGTGGGTCAGCTCGTCCACGTTGTCGGTGGGCATGAACACGCCGCCGTTGATGGTGCAGGCAAATTCCACCAGCGGCGTCAGGGTCTGCACCTGCTCGTCCCGGGCCAGCGTCGAGATCAGCGGCAGCGCTGCGCGCATGGCCCGGCAGGCCAGGTTGAGCCGTTCGCTGTAGCGGCCCAGCCAGAACAGGTGATCCGCCACACGACTGGGCAGCAACCCGGTTTTACGCGACAGGCGCACGCTGGTCAGTGTGCTGTGCAGCAGACTCACCGCGCTGTCGTCGGGGCTTGCCAGCCATACGTCCTTGGCCATGAAGCGGGTGGACAGCCCCAACTGCAGCTGCAGTGGCTGTTCGTGGCAGCGCGCCAGGCCGCCGGGCAGCACCTTGTCGTCACTCCCCTGGCGCAGGGCAAAAGCGCGCAAGGCGACACTGCGGGACTGCACTTCGTGCTTTTGCCAGACCGGCAGGGTACTCAGCGGCAGGATACGTCGCGCCACAAAACGCGTGGGATCGGTCTTGATCCGCTCCGCCAGCTTTTCCCGTTCCCGGCGACTGGCGTTGGCGTAGCTGATCAAATTGCCGGGCTTTTCCAGATCGTGAACGACCATGTCGATGAGTTCGTCCAGAACCACCTGCTGCTGGACCGGATCGCCACACCAGTAGGCCTCCACCGCCGGCAGAATCAGGGATTCCCCCAGCAGGTGCTGGCACAGGTCTTCCATGAACGGGAGCAGTGCGCCGCTGTCGATCAATCCCGCGCCCGGCGGATTGCAGCACACCAGGTTGCCCTGGCGAATGGTCTGCAGCAACCCCGGCGTGCCGGCGATGTCCCCTTCCAGCTCCAGCGGATCGGACAGGTTGTCCGGCATATAGCGCATCAGGGCATCGACCGGTTGCAGTCCGCTCAGGGTTTTCAGCCAGATGCGGCCTTCACGGAACATCAGGTCGGCGCCGTGGACCAGGGCCAGGTCCAGGTAGTTGGCCAGGAAGGCGTGTTCGAAATACTGGCCATCCCGGTAGTGGCGCGTCATCAGGCCAATCAGCGGTTCGCTGGCGTAGGGAATCTGCGGCACCAGCGCCTTCTGGAGATCCTTGAAGAAACTCGCCAGATGGCGCTTGTCGAATCGCTGGGCCAGCTCCGGCACCACCTGATTGATGGCCACCCGGTTCTCCAGCACGTAGCCCATGCCCCCGGGCGCCTGGGAACCGTCGGCATAGACCGTCATGCGGCCGCTGGCATCACGCCCCAGGTCGCAGCCCAGCATCACCAGCCAGTCCATATCCTCGGGAACCAGACCGTGGCAGGGCAGCAGGAAACTGGCATTACGTAAGATCAGTTCCGGCGGCAGGATGCCGTCGCGAAGCAGGGTCTGCGGCCCGTAGAGATCCCGAAGAACGAGCGACAGCAGCTGTCGTCGCTGGACCAGCCCCGCTTCGATGGGGTCCCACTCGGCCGGGTCGAACAGCCAGGGAATCAGGTCCAGGGTCCGGTTCTGCTGGTGCTGGGGGTCGAACGTGGCGCCGTGTTCACGCAGCTGATGCTGCAGGTCGGAGGACAGCGCCGCGAGCACGTCCCCACCCTGCTCCATCATCCAACCCAGCACCTGGTTCCAGCCCGGTGCGTCGGCACGGGGCAGCCATTCATCCGCGGTCTCGGACGGGCACCGGTAAGTCTGCCTCAGGGCGTCCAGAGACAGTGGCACGTCGAATCGCGTCATGGTGAACCTTGTCAGAACCCTGTTCAGGCCGCGGGCGCTTGCAGCGACTCCGACATCAGTGCGCCGTGCAGGTCAATCAGACCCGCCTGGACGTCGTCAATCAGCTTGTGCATGCCCAGCGTGTTAAGTGAATGCAGCGGTTCAGAGTCTAGCGCGTTCCGGATATTTCCAATAGTTTTTAGGACACTTTCCGACCGGGGCAGCCATCGGGCGGACCGTTCAATCTTCTCCAGGCAGGAAGCCACCGAGCGCGGGAACGGGCCGTAGGTGAGCAGGAAGTCGGTCACGTCGGTCTCGCCCGGCTCCTCAGTGTAGTAACGACGGTAGGACTCCACCGCCCCCATGGCGTTCAGCAGCGAGCTCCACTCGAATTGGCGCCGGGTCTGGCGTCCGGCGGCGGGCGCCAGTTGCTGCAGGATCAGCACGTCCATGATGCGGGTGGTCATATCCGCCCGCTCCAGGTGGCGGCCGATGTTGAACAGTCCGTAGGTGTCGTCCCGCAGCATGGTGCCGTCCATCACGCCAATCACCGCCTGGCAGCGACGGATCACTTCGGCCATCAGGTTGTAGCGCTTGGCACGGTTGGACGCCAGCTTGCATTCGGACTGCACGAACAGGTGCAGGGAATTGATTTCTTCCCAGAATTCCCGGGGGATCACCTCTCGCACGCAGCGGGCGTTGGTCCGGACCTGGGAGCAGGCGTGACGGATGGAGGCGGTGCTGTCTTCCGCCACAATCAGATAATGCATGACGCCCAGCTCGCTGGAGCTGCCCTCCTGTATAAAGCCCTTCGCGTCTTCACCCAGCACATCGATCAGGACCGGCCAGCTGAAGCGGGTGTCCTCGTGGGAGTCGATCAGCATGTGGGTGGTGGCGTTGATCAGGCGCGCCGTGTCGTCCATTCGCTCCAGGTAGCGCCCCATCCAGTAAACGTTTTCGGCTACACGTGCCAGCATGGCTCAGCTCCCGTGATTGATGATCCAGGTGTCTTTGCTGCCGCCGCCCTGGGAGGAGTTCACCACCAGGGATCCCCGACGCAGCGCGACGCGGCTCAGACCGCCATTGGTGCAGTACAGCGACTCGCCCTGCAGGATGAACGGACGCAGGTCGAGATGGCGGGGCTCCAGCAGGCCGTCGCAGAGGGTCGGCGCCGTGGACAGGTTGAGCGTGGGCTGGGCAATGAAGTTGCGCGGGTTCTCGCGGATCGCGGCCGCACACTGGGCCCGCTCCTCGTCGGTGGCCCGCGGCCCGATCAGGATGCCGTAGCCACCGGACTCGTTGGCCGGCTTCACCACCAGTTTGTCCAGGTTGGCCAGGACGTGATCGCGCTCCTTGTCGTCCATGCACAGGTAGGTGGGCACGTTGTCGATCAGCGGGTCCTGTTTCAGGTAGTAGCGGATGATTTCGGGCACGAAGGCGTAGACCACCTTATCATCCGCCACGCCCGAGCCGGGCGCATTGGCGATCGCCACGTTGCCCGCTCTCCAGGCGCCGATCAGTCCGGGAATGCCCAGCGCGGAATCCTTGCGGAACACCTGCGGGTCGATAAAGGTGTCGTCGATGCGCCGGTAGATGACGTCCACACGCTGCGGCCCGTGCAGGGTGCGCAGATAGACGACATCGTCATCCACATAGAGGTCGTTGTTCTCCGCCAGCGGGCAACCCATCTGCTGGGCCAGGAAGCTGTGCTCGAAGTAGGCGGAGTTGTAGATTCCGGGCGTTAGCACCACGACGCGCGGTGTCTCTGCGTCCTGGGGCGACAGGGAGGCCAGCATGTTCCAGAGTTGGGCCGGGTAATCGTCCACCGGCCCGATGGTGGATTCCGCAAACAGTTCCGGAAACACCCGCTTCATGACCGTGCGGTTCTCCAGCATGTAGGACACGCCGGACGGCACCCGCAAGTTGTCCTCCAGAACCAGGAAGTTACCCTCGCCGTCGCGCACCAGGTCGGTGCCGCAGATGTTCGCCCAGACGCCGTAGGCCGGCTCGAAGCCCTGGCATGGTGCAAGGAAATTTTTCGATTTCAGCACCAACTCACTGGGGACAATGCCGTCCTTGAGGATTTTCTGGTCGTTGTAGAGATCGTTGATGAACAGGTTCAGCGCCTGTAATCGCTGCTTGAGGCCATCGCTGGTGCGCTGCCAGTCGGAGGCCGCGATGGTTCGCGGCACCACGTCCAACGGCCAGGCCCGGTCAATGTTCTGGCTGTCGGAGTACACCGTAAAGGACACGCCCATGGCTGAAATGGTCCGGTCCAGCTCGGCCTGGCGCCGGGCCAACTCCTCGGCACCGTTCTGCATAATGAATCGAGCCACGGCGAGTGCCTGTGGCCGGGCCACACCGTTGGTATCCACCAACTCGTCGTAGCAGTCCGGATAGGGTCGGTAGGGGTCCAGTGCAATCACATCTGACATAACGGTCAGGCTCCCTGCTGATTTCTTTTGCGGCTTCGTCTCTGGAAACCGACAGAGACTGACCAGCAAAGCCGGTGCCACATCAAGACGCAGCGTTATCGCGTTGTTGTTCAGGTTGTCCTTTTAAGCATAGACGCAAATACCCAAGGAGCCTCTGATGAACGGCCATTAACATCCCATCAGGCGTGCCAACCGTATGACCAAGCGCCTCTCTCATGCTCTTCTCGACCCGCCAGTAGCCACCCGGCCAAAACAGCGGCTTTGCCAATCAGTCTGCCTGGCACTCATTAATCAGCCACTCGCAGAATTGCTGGGTCATCGGCGCAACCGCCTTGGTGGCCGGAAGTACCAGGTAATAACCACAATCCGAACGGGTGATCCGCGGAATCGCCGGTACCAGCACGCCGGAATCCAGCATCGAATCGCACATGGGTTTCCAGCCAATGGCAGCACCCTGACCTGCGATCGCCGCCTGAACCAACAAGGTGTAGTTGTTGAGCGTCAGGTCCGGCTCTCTCGGCCGCTCTGTCGCTCCCATCAGGCTGAAGAGGCGTCCCCAGTCAAACCACTTGGAGTCGTGCGCGGCCTCCAATTGCAGCAGAGGCAACCGGTTCAGGTCATCGATGTTCCGGATCGGACCGTAGCGCTCCAGCAACGCCGGACTGCAAACCGGCACCACCGACTCGTACATCAGCAGACGGGACGGCGCCTGACCGAATTGCCCGTCGCCGAACTGGATGGCGATATCAATATTGGCCTCATCCGGCGCAATGGACTCCTGGGCCGTAACAACCCGCACCTCAACGCCCGGATGGGCCTCACGGAATTTCGACAACAGGGGAAGCAGCCAGTAGGCCGCAAACGCGAAGTCGGTACCGACGTTGATGACGCGGTGATCAGGGTGCTGCTGCAGGGCTTCGACTCCCTGGGCAATGCTGGACAGGCCTTCCACAACCTTTTCCAGGAACTGTCTCCCCTGTTCGGTCAAAGCCACACCCCGATAGCGTCGATAGAACAGCCTGACCCCCACTTCCAGTTCGAGACGCCGGATGTGCTGACTGACGGCCGATTGAGTGCTGCCCAGCTCTCGCGCAGCCGCCGTAAAGTTTCCCAGCCGTGCCGACACCTCAAACGCCTGAAGCGTGGCCAGTGGGGGCAATGAAATGACTTCAGACATTAGAAAACATGATCCCTGTCATTAGCTTAAAACGAGTTTACGCCCCCAGTCGTCAAAGGCAGTATCCACCCACAATATCGAATCAATAACATTATAAAAATTTAAGTCATCAAGCCACGCGTCATTGCCAGGAGTGTCCATGAGCGCCCAGAAGCCCAACATTGTTTTCATCATGGCTGACCAGTTGGCAGCCCCGACGCTGTCGATCTATAACCCGCAGTCCGTGGTCAAGACACCGCATCTGGACGCTCTGGCGGAAAAAGGGGTTGTATTCGACTCTGCCTACTGCAACAGCCCCCTGTGCGCGCCGTCCCGATTCGTGCTGATGACAGGCCGGCTGCCTTCGAAAATCGGGGCCTATGACAACGCTTCGGAACTGCCGGCGGACATTCCGACCTTCGCCCACTACCTGCGGGACAACGGCTATCGCACCGCCTTATCCGGCAAGATGCATTTCTGCGGCCCGGATCAGTTGCATGGTTTTGAAGAGCGCCTGACCAGCGACATCTATCCGGCCGATTTTGGCTGGTTTGTCAGTTGGGATGATTTCGAGACGCGCCCGTCCTACTACCACAACATGTCGTCGGTGACCCAGGCGGGCACCTGCGTGCGAAGCAACCAGTTGGACTTCGACGACGAAGTGGTATTCAACGCCAAACGCTACCTCTACGATCATGCCCGCGGCAGCGACGAGCGGCCATTTTGCCTGACCGTCTCGATGACCCACCCACACGACCCCTACGCCTGCACCCGGGAGCATTGGGACCGGTACGAAGGGGTCGACATCGACCTGCCATCGGTGCACATCGATCCCCGGGATCAGGACCCACACTCCCGGCGCCTGCAGTACATCTACGAAGCCGACAAAACCCGCGTTACCGACGATCAGATCCGCAACGCCCGTCGCGCCTATTACGGCAACATCAGTTACGTTGACGACCAGATTGGCGACGTGCTGAACGCCCTGAAGGCAACCGGACTGGACGCAAACACCCTCATCGTCTTCTCCGGCGACCACGGTGACATGCTGGGCGAACGCGGGCTCTGGTACAAAATGAGCTGGTTCGAACATTCCGCCCGGGTACCGATGATCGTGCACGCTCCGGACCGCTTCGCGCCTTCCCGGGTCAGCGCCAGCGTCTCGACCATGGACCTGCTGCCGACCTTCCTCGACCTGGCCACCGGCGGCGACCACGACGCTCCCGTCACACCGATTGAAGGCCGCAGCCTGGTGCCACACCTGAGGGGGGAAAGCGGGCACGATGAGGTCATCGGCGAATACATGGGCGAAGGCGCAATCGCACCACTGCTGATGATTCGCCGCGGTGATTTCAAGTTCGTACACGGGCCGGGCGATCCCGACCAGCTGTTCGACCTGGGCCGGGATCCGCAGGAGCTTACAAACCTGGCTGAAAACCCGGATTATGCCGGACAGGTTGCGGCCCTGCGCCAGGAAATCGCCGAGGGCTGGGATCTCGACCAGATCCATCAGGATGTGCTCTGGAGTCAGCGTCGCCGTCGTCTCGTGTCCCGCTCTCTGATGAAGGGCAAGGTCACCCCGTGGGATTTCCAGCCCATGGTCGATGCCAGCCAGCAGTACATGCGCAACACGGTGGATCTGGACGATCTGGAAGCCCGTTCCCGCTTCCCACGAGTCAGTGACCCGGCGTCATAACCCCGAAAGGGGCCTCCCCCCGGATCGCAAGTCCGGTCACCCCGGTTTCGTGGAATCAACTGTTTTTGCAGTGGGTGGTTTGCTACTCTGAGCCGCTTCTATTCCCGGTACTCCATCCCCAGATTCCTTGACGATGACAAACACCAGAGACAACACAGCGGCTGACGTAAAACACACCCCCATGATGCAGCAATACCTCAAGATCAAGGTGGAGCACCCGAATGAATTGGTGTTCTACCGCATGGGGGACTTCTACGAGCTGTTCTATGACGACGCCAAGAAGGCAGCGGAATTTCTCGACATCACCCTGACCGCTCGCGGCCAGTCCGGTGGCCAGCCGATTCCCATGGCGGGTGTGCCCTATCATTCCGCCGAGGGTTACATTGCACGCCTGGTCCGTGCGGGCCAGTCCATTGCCATCTGCGAGCAGATCGGCGACCCGGCCACCAGCAAGGGACCGGTGGAACGCAAGGTGGTGCGGATCGTTACGCCGGGCACCCTCAGCGACGAGGCGTTCCTGGAAGATCGGCGCGACAACCTGCTGGTGGCCATTTTCAGCCACCGGGAAGACTTCGGGCTGGCCACACTGGATATCTCCAGCGGCCGTTTTTCCGTGTCCGAACTGACCGGCACCGAATCCCTGCAGGGCGAACTGCAGCGGCTACGCCCGGCGGAAATCCTGATCAGCGAGGATTTCCCCTTTGAGGAGTTGCTGGAAGGCTTCACCGGTATCCGTCGCCAGGGCCCCTGGCTGTTCGAACGGGATTCGGCCCATCGCATCATTACCCAGCAGCTGCAGGTGCGCGACCTGACCGGCTTCGGCTGCGAAGACCTGTCGCTGGCCATCTCGGCTGCCGGCTGCCTGCTGCAATACGCCAAAGAGACCCAACGCACGGCCCTGCCCCACATCCGCAAACTGTCCCGGGAGCGGCGCGAGGACGCGGTAATCCTGGATGCGGCCAGCCGTCGCAACCTGGAAATCGACATGAACCTGACCGGCGGCACCCAGTACACCCTGGCGTGGGTCATGGACCGCACGGCCACGGCCATGGGCGGACGCCTGATCCGCCGCTGGCTGAACCGTCCGCTGCGGGATATTCAAACGGTGCGTGATCGTCAGGGCGCGGTGTCCGCGATGCTGGACGGGTTCCATTACGAGCCCTTGCACGATCTGTTGAAGTCGGTCGGCGATATTGAACGCATCCTGTCCCGTGTCGCGCTGCGCTCGGCCCGCCCGCGTGACCTGGCGCGCCTGCGCGACGCCTTTAATCTGCTGCCTGAGCTGCAGTCCGTGCTGGGCGCGGTGGATTCGGAGCATGTGGCGCAACTGAGCCAGACGGTCAGCACCTATCCGGAACTGGCAGACCTGCTGACCCGCGCCATCATCGAGAACCCACCGGTGGTGATCCGGGACGGCGGCGTGATCGCCGAAGGTTACGACGAGGAACTGGACGAGCTGCGCAACATCAGCGAGAACGCTGGCCAGTTCCTGCTCGACGTGGAAACCCGCGAGAAAGAGCGCACCGGCATCAGCACCCTGAAAGTCGGTTACAACCGGGTCCACGGTTACTACATCGAGATCAGCCGGGCCCAGTCCGACCAGGCACCGGTGGATTACATCCGCCGCCAGACCCTGAAGAACGCCGAGCGCTTCATCACGCCGGAGCTGAAGGAATTCGAAGACAAGGCCCTGAGCGCCAAGAGCCGCGCGCTGGCCCGGGAAAAAGGCCTCTACGACGCCCTGCTGGAAAACCTGGCCGAACAGCTGGCGCCATTGCAGGACACCGCCCAGGCGCTGGCCGAACTGGATGTCCTGAGCAACTTTGCCGAACGCGCCACGACGCTGCGGCTGAATCCGCCGGAATTTAGCAGTGAACCGGGGCTGGATATCGCCGCCGGTCGCCACCCGGTGGTGGAGCAACTCCTCAGCGAACCCTTCGTGCCCAACGACCTGCTGATCGATAACGAACGCCGCATGCTGGTGATCACGGGTCCGAACATGGGCGGTAAGTCGACCTACATGCGTCAGGCGGCCCTGATCGCGCTGCTGGCCTATACCGGCAGTTTCGTCCCGGCCGATCGGGCCATTGTCGGGCCGGTGGACCGGATCTTTACCCGCATGGGCTCGTCCGACGACATCGCCGGCGGCCGCTCCACGTTCATGGTGGAAATGACCGAAACCGCCAACATCCTGCACAACGCCACCGAAAACAGCCTCGTGCTGATGGACGAGATCGGCCGCGGGACCAGCACCTTCGACGGCCTGTCACTGGCCTGGGCCACCGCCGAACAGCTGGCGCAGAACGTGCGTTGCTACACCCTGTTCGCCACCCACTACTTCGAGCTGACGCAGCTGGCCGATCAGCTGCGCCACGCGGTCAACGTCCACCTCACCGCCACTGAGCACGACGACAGCATCGTGTTCCTGCATAACGTCCACGAAGGGCCCGCCAGCCAGAGCTACGGGCTGCAGGTGGCCAAACTGGCCGGTGTCCCGCAGGACGTCATCGACAACGCCAAACACCAGCTGCATCGACTGGAAGGCACCGAGTCCCCCACCCGACCGGCCCCGGCGAAAGCGCCAACCAGGGTGGCCGAGCCGGCACAACCGACGACGATGCAGGGCGACATGTTTTCCGGATTCGAGCCCAGCGCCGTGGAAAAGGCGCTCGATAAACTGGATCTGGACGGGCTGACACCGCGCGAAGCGATGAACCGTCTTTATGAACTGAAGGACCTGTTGGAAAGTTCCTGACGTACATAAGGTTATAATAAAAGGGCCTTGTCGGACGGCAGGCCCGAGCTTGCCAGTTGGCGGGACGCTCCCTACAATACCCGCCTCGCAACAACATTAAGCTCAGTGGACGGTCCTGAAAGCCGCATAAACTGACCGGTGACGCACTTCGGGCTTCGCCGACTGATGAGACAGACTGAGAAACCAGGGATATAACCATGGCATTTGTCGTTACCGATAACTGCATCAAGTGCAAATACACCGACTGTGTGGAAGTCTGCCCGGTAGACTGCTTCTACGAAGGCCCGAACTTCCTGGTCATCGACCCGGACGAGTGCATCGACTGCGCCCTGTGTGAACCAGAGTGTCCGGCTGAAGCGATCTTCTCCGAAGACGAATTGCCGGCCGGTCAGGAGCCGTTCGTCGAACTCAACGCCGATCTGTGCAGCAAGTGGCCGAACATCACCGAGAAGAAAGATCCCCTGCCCGACGCGGCCGAGTGGGACGGTAAGACGGACAAGCTGCAGTATCTGGAAAAATAAGGCCGGCGATACGGTCGATAAAAAAGGGGAGCCTGTCGGGCTCCCCTTTTTTTGTTTGTGCCATTTCGAGTCGACGAGTCGATTGGGACGCGAAACAATGTAGCCGACGCTTTAGCTTCGGAGGGGCCGCAAGGGCCCTAATGAGTCCGGCAGGAAATCGAGATTACGGGGAACTCTCGGCCGCCTTGCAGGCGGCTCAGAAGCTGAAGCATCTGCTACAGGCTCGAGTTGGCAATAAACAATGTCGGCCTAAGGCTGCGTCAACGCCAACCGCGCCCCCAACGCCACAAACACCCCACCGGTCAGCGCATGCATCAACCGCTTCAGGCGTGGCTTGGCGCCCCAGCGACGGGACTTGAGGATCATCACGGCCACCAGCGTCTGCCAGATCATGGCCAGCACGAAGTGTACCGACGCCAGCAGAATCGATTGGGTAAACGCGGCACCCTGGGGATCAATGAATTGCGGCAGGAAAGCCATATAGAACAGGGCCGTCTTGGGGTTGAGAACGTTGGAAAGCACGCCTTCGCGCAGTGAGCGGGACAGGCGATAGTCGCCCTCCCCCACAGTGGCCACGGCCGGCATGGGCGAACCGGAGCCGGAGGTGCGCCAGGCCTGGCGCAGGCTGGTCAGCCCCAGCCAGATCAGGTAGAGCGCGCCCAACCATTTCACCGCGGTAAACGCCCAGGCGGTCTGCACCAGGATCAGGGAGATCCCGACCGCCGACAGTGTGGCGTGGACAAACAGACCGCTGCAGATGCCCAGGCTGGTCACCATGCCATCGCGCAGGCCGCCGCGGGCGGTGTTGCGCATCACCAGCAGCGTATCCACGCCGGGCGTCACGGTCAGCAGTGAAATGGCAATCAGGTAGGCCCAGAACAGCTCTGCACTCGGCACGTCACACTCCGTTATTCGTCAGCCAGGGCATTCTTGACCGCCGCCGACCGATAAAACGGCGCCAGACGACGGCGTAACAGGGCTTCAAGATACCCCTCCTGGCGCAGCAGGTCGAGCAGCGGCGGGACAAACGCGTCGACTTCGGCCATCACCACGTCCGGTGTCACACCGACATCAGACAGCAGCTCAATCAACGGCACCTCACCGTACTTCTCGAACAGGTGCTCCACCACGGCGGTGTAGCATCCCTCGAAGAAAGGCGTCTTGCGGAATTCCAGCCAGAATTCATAGCCCAGCACGACGAACTCCTGCAGCTCGATATCGCCCAGACCGGCCTGCAAATCCGCCAGCGTGCGATCCTCGACGCCGTTCCAGGCAGCCATCACCGTATCCCGCAACTCGTCATCCGACAGTGCCTTGAGCAGAAACTGTTCGCTGCGGGACAACAGGGCCGGCAGGTTGTCGCTGAGGTACGCCTTGATCCGCTTCTCGAAGGCTTCATCGATCCCGGGCACGGCACGATTGGCGACCCGCTTGCCGAACTTCATCATCGAGCCCACGCCCGGCACATTGCGTGAAATCAGGTTGTCCTCGTAGAGGTAGTTCACCAGCCCGTGATAGACGATGTTCGACACCAGTTCCTGGTAGACCGGGTGCGCCATCACCTCGCCAATCAGCCGTTCGCGATGCTCCCGCAACTCCAGGAACTCCTCGACAAACCCTGCCGCCTGTTCGCGGCTGAGAATATCCCGCAGACGCGTGGTGGACTGCACCGGCGCCGACAGCACCTGGCTGGCCATTTCGCCCGCCAGCTCCGGAATACCACCATCGATGTCCATATCCACAACCAGTCGACGGATAACGCCCAGAATCTGCGCCTCGCTGACCGCCTGTCGCAGGGTCACCTGCCCGGCCAGGCCGAACAGTTCCTCGACCTCGTTGGCGATAAAGCGCCGCAGCTTGGCGCCTTTGAGCGCACTGAGTTCATGTTTGATGTGCAGTTCCAGCAGCTGATCTGCCAGAGAGTCGGATGCCTTGGCCATAGGGAGTAAACTCTTGGTTAGCCCGACCGGTTCCGGTCCGGGGCTCAGGGTACACGGTGACGGCAGGTTAGCATGCGGAAGGCGCCTGCAGGATTCGCCCTGCAGGCCAGTTGAAACGGTAAATCGGGCAAGCGGAATTACTGGTAGTCGGCGAACGCGTGCTCATCGGCCGCCAGTGACAGACACAGGCTGCCGGGTCCGATATAGATGCTGCTGGTTATCCCCATCTGGGAGAGCAGCAGTTCGACATCGTGTTTGGCACAGGTTTCACGCAGCTGATCGAGTCCGGGCAGTGCATGGATCTCCTCCCACGACAGCCCACAGGACAGGGCGACGTAGGGCGTCAGCAGCCCCGCCTCCACCCGCGCAACGGCGTAGTTCATCACCTTCTCGACTGCCGCGTCGAAATTGCGGGTCTTGGCCGCCGGCTTGCCCTCGGCGCCCTGCCCAAAGATGATCGGCGTGATGTTCAACGCCTTGCCCAGAAACGCCACAACGCCCGAAATGCTCTTGTCCCCACGGCGACGCGCCCGCTCACGGATGTAGTGCAGATCCCGCGGAATCACCGTGGTGTAGATCTGGTCAGTAAACGCCTCCACCTGCTGGCGCAGGGCATTCTTGGAAAGCTTCTGGTCAATCAGGCGCAGGGTGTGGGCCGCCAGCAGACCCTGACCGGCAAAGATCTGTTTGCTGTCGATCACCCGCATGGAGAATTTCCCCTCGCGCCCCGCCGCTTCACGGGCATCGTGGTAATGCGCCATGACACTGTTCATGGCTTCGGTCGCGTTCTGGAAAATCAGGCTGCGGGAGCGGGTCACCGTCTCACAGAACGCCACGTCGTACTGGGTGACGATTTCGCTCAGGAACAGGTCGTGGATCTGCTCGGCACTGTAGGCTTCGGTTTCGGCGTGGTGGCCCTTCTGCAGCAGGCCACTGTCGTAGAATTCCGCCGTTTTGGCCGGGTCGTGGTTATCGACATAGGTTTGACCGTCGATGCGGGCGGTTACGGGGAGGATGAACAGGTTGTTTCGTCGGGAAAACTCAAACGGCAAATCACAGGCTGAATCAACGATCAGACCAACTCGCATGCTAGTGTCCCTCTATATCTCCACTTGCTTCACCGGGTCGATGACGATGCCGGCAACGCTTCTTATGCTTATTGTGTGGGGCGCACCCCTAAGGATGCGCCATTACGGGAGGAATATCACAGTCCGGCGGGCTTTGCAGTAAACTCTTGCAAACTGCGGACAGGTCTCAGGCGCTCTTCCGGGTTGGCCCGTCGTCCGTATCGTAGACCGTATCCAGTTCTTTCAGGTTCCTTTCCAGCAGCTCCCGGTTGTCCTGGTCCCAGGGATGAAACCCGGTCCGGAAATAGGCCAGGAACTCCGGCAGACAGCGACGCAGCACCCCCGGCTTGCCCCACAGAAAGTTGATCCCTTCGAGCCAGACCCGCGGACTCCACAGCTTGCCCTCGGACTTCAGGATGCTGCAGGTATTCAGGAACGTGAACTTGAAGAAGTTGTAGGTCACGAACAGGAAAACCACCTTGCGCAGGCGCTCGTCGCCGACACACTGGCGATAGACGTCGAAGGCCACCGCTTTGTGCTCGGTTTCCTCAATGGCGTGCCAGCGCCAGAGAGCCCGCATCTGCGGTGTGGCGCCTTCCATCCACTCCGGGTGTCCGAGGATGGCATTGGCCAGCACAGCGGTGTAGTGCTCGGCGCCGCAGGTGCCGGCCAGTTGGCGCGACGGCGGCAGCTTTTTCACCCACCGGGTGTGCCTCTGGAAACGGGCGTCGATGGCATCGATGTCGTAGCCGCGTGCCTTCAGCCCTTCGTTATAAGCCCGGTGTTCGCGACCGTGCAGCGCTTCCTGACCAATAAAGCCACGGACTTCCTGCTTCAGTTTGGGATCCTCAATCCGGTCACGGTAGAGCCTGACCGAATGGATAAACTGCTCTTCGCCATCCGGAAACTGCAGGGACAGCGCATTGAAAAACGCAGTCCGGAACAGACTGTTGCCGTGCCACAGGGTGCGTAGCTCCTGCTGCACATCGAAGCTGATATGCCGCGGTTCGACGCGGATACCCGCCGGTGTGGAACTGGCAGACATAGACACCTCCATCGGTTGCCTTGTTCTTATTGTCTCTTGAACCGTCCGGCGCCCGGCTTCCCGGGCTTCAGATTTATTCGACACCCTTCAAATTAAAGCGATCGCTTCAATCAATGATTCGAGCATAGCGCAGTGATCACGCGTTGCACAGGCCCGCCACGACGATTGGCAGTCCGATCGGGCCATTCAGCGCGCTCCCCCAAGGCTTCAAACGCCCAAAACAGCGTTGTGGTATTCCGTAGCGCCGTGCAAAATCAGGCGTTTATAAAACTATAAGAATCAGGGACAGCTGGAGACGCACACGCATGGACATCAAAGGGGCGGTGGCCGTCATTACGGGCGGAGCTTCTGGGCTGGGCGAGGCCACGGCGCGACACCTCGCAGGACGCGGGGCCCGGGTGGCCATCCTCGACCTGCAATCGGAACGGGGCCAGTCCGTGATGGCCGACATCGACGGGTTGGCGATCGAATGCGATGTCCGCGACGACGACGCTACGGAAGCAGCCTTTCGACACATTATCGACACCCTCGGCGCCCCCTCGATTCTGGTGAACTGCGCCGGCATTGCCACGGCCGAGAAAATCATTCGCAAGGGTCGGGCAGCCACCATGGAGCGTTTCCGGCGGGTGATCGACACCAACCTGTTCGGCACCTTCAACTGCCTCCGACTGGCCGCCGAGGCGATGAAAGACCGCGAACACAACGCTGACGGCGAGCGGGGTGTGATCATCAACACGGCCTCCATAGCCGCCTACGAAGGCCAAATCGGACAGACGGCCTACGCAGCCTCCAAGGGTGCCGTGGTCTCGCTGACGCTCCCCGCCGCGCGGGAACTGGCGGACTACGGCATCCGGGTCAACGCTATCGCACCGGGCCCGTTCACGACCCCGATGGTGGCCCGCCTGCCGAGAGAGGCGAAAGCGAATCAGGCCGCCTGCATCCCCTTTCCCCCAAGGTTTGGTTACCCCGACGAGTTCGCCCGCCTGGTCGGGCAGATCATCGAAAACCCGATGCTGAACGGCGAAACCATCCGGCTGGATGGGGCGCTTCGCATGACCGCCGTCTGACGAGACAGGAGCCACGACTGTGCTGCACCGACTTCTTTTGCTGCCACTGGCCCCCGCCCTGATCGTCGAGGGGCGTTGGGTTCGGGCCCATACCCCACGGTTGCCGGAGCCCGAGGGGGCGCGCGCGGGCGTCTGTGGCGACGGGCCCGACCTGCGACTGCTGATCATCGGCGACTCGGCCGCGGCGGGGGTCGGTGCCCCAACCCAGGACCAGGCGCTGGCCGGTCAGGTCAGTCGCAAGCTGAGCGATCACTATCGCGTTCACTGGCACCTGGAAGCCCTGACCGGCCGCCGCGTCGACGATTACCTGCCGCCCAATGGCCCGCTGCCAGACTTCGATCCGGACGTGATCCTGATCTCCATCGGAGTGAACGACGTGACGTCATCCATGAGCGCGAAGCAGTGGCTGACAAAAGTCGGCCAGTGGCTCGAACGCTTGCGGGACCGCTATCAACCGGCCCTGATCCTGTTCACCGATGTACCGCCCATGGACCACTTTCCCGCCCTGCCCCAACCACTGCGCTGGTATCTGGGCAAACGGGCGCGGGAGTTCAACAATGGGCTGGGGCCACTGTTGCGCGGGATGCGCGACGTGGTGCGGGTGAGCGTGCTGTTCGAGAACGATCCGGCCGTGATGGCATCCGATGGCTTTCACCCGGGCCCGGAAGGCTACCGGGTGTGGGCCAACGAAGTATTGACGCTGGTACGCAGCCGGCTCGGGGACGAGCCGGCTGCGTCCACCGGAGTCACTTGATGGATTTGGCGGTATCCCGCAGCACAAATTTCTGGATCTTGCCGGTGGAGGTCTTCGGCAGCTCCTGGAAGACCACCGTCTTCGGCGCCTTGTAGTGGGCCAATCGCTCACGGCAGAAGCGGATAATCTCTTCCTCGGTGACCTCGCCGGCATCCGGTTTAAGGGTGACGAAGGCGCAGGGGGTCTCGCCCCACTTCTCGTCCGGGCGGGCCACCACCGCCGCTTCCAGCACCGCCGGATGACGGTAGAGTGCGTCCTCGACCTCGATGGTGGAAATGTTCTCGCCGCCGGAGATGATGATGTCCTTGAGCCGGTCCTTGATCTCCACGTAGCCGTCTTCATGGCAGACACCCAGGTCGCCGGTGTGGAACCAACCGCCGCGGAAAGCCGCTTCGGTGGCGTCCGGGTTCTTCAGATAGCCCTTCATGATGGTGTTGCCGCGCAGGAAGATCTCGCCAATGGTCTTGCCGTCTTTCGGCACGGGCTCCATGCTTTCCGGATCGCCCACCATCATGCCGGCCAGCGTCGGGTAGCGGACCCCCTGGCGGGCTTTCATGTCGGCCCGTTCGTCCAGGGGCAGCTCGTCCCAGCGGGATTTCCAGGCACAGACGGTAACCGGTCCGTAGCTCTCGGTGAGCCCGTAGACGTGGGTGATGCGGATGCCCATTTCCTCGATGGCGCCGATGACCTTGGCAGGCGGTGCCGCGCCGGCCGTCATGGCATTGACCGGATGGCCGATCGTGGTTTGCTTGTCCTTGGGGACGTTCAATAGACCGTTGAGGACGATGGGCGCGCCGCACAGGTGGGTGACGCCATGCTCTTCAATCAACCGAAGGATCTTTTCCGGGTCCACCTTGCGCAGACAGACGTGGGTGCCGGCCACCACTGTGACGGTCCAGGGGAAACACCAGCCGTTGCAGTGGAACATGGGCAGCGTCCACAGATAGACCGGGTGCATGCCCATGGACCAGACTTCCGAATTCCCCAGCGCGTTCAGGTAGGCCCCGCGGTGGTGATAGACCACCCCCTTGGGATTGCCGGTGGTGCCTGAGGTGTAATTGAGGGAAATAGCGTCCCACTCGTCCGGCGGCGGCTGCCAGTTGTATTCCGGGTCACCGGCGGCGATGAAGGCTTCGTAGTCGAGGTCGCTGACGGCCTCGCCCTCGCCGTACTCGGGATCGTTCACGTCAATGATCAACGGCGGGTTGTCCAGTTTTGCGACGGCGTCCTGGATCACCGTGCCGAACTCACGATCGACCAGCAGCACCTTGGCCTCGGCGTGCTTGAGCATGAAGGCGATCAGGTCGGCATCCAGCCGGATGTTCAGGGCATTGAGCACGGCCCCGCTCATGGGGACGCCGAAATGACACTCGAGCATCTGGGGAATGTTGGGGAGCATGGCCGCCACGGTATCGCCCCGGCGAACACCGTGCTTGGCCAGCGCCGATGCCAGCCGGCAGCAGCGTTCGTAGGTTTGCCCCCAGGTGTACCGGGTCTTGCCGTGAATGACGGCCGTGTATTCGGGATAGACCCGGGCCGTGCGGGCAATGAAGTCGATCGGCGTCAGATTGTCGTAGTTGGCGTTAACGGGCCCAAGGCCCTCCTCGTAGATCGACGGCATGGGACTCCCCCGGCAGGTTTCGAGTTATTGGTCCATTCAGTGTAGAACCAAACTCGCTTTGATCACCAACCTTTCGGGGTGCCTCCCGTCATCTCACGCGGCCCGTCTCATCTGGGTGGCCACCAGCTCGCCGAGTGTCCGGATCGCCCACTCTATCCGCTCGCTCCAGGGGTTGGCGCAGTTCAGGCGGATGTAGTCCTCATACTTGTCCGTCGTCGAAAACATCCGCCCCGGCGCGATGTTGATGCTCCTTTCCCGCGCCTCCTGATAGATGGTGGTTCCGGACACGCCGTGAGGCAGCTGCACCCAGAGCACGAAACCGCCCATGGGACGGCTCACCGCCGTGCCTTCCGGGAATTCACGCACCACGGCCGCACGCAGGCGTTCCGTCGCTTCCTTGTAGCGCTGGCGAGCGGTACGCAGATAGCGGTCGTAACCGCCCTGCTCCAGGAAATGGGCTACCGCCAGTTGGGGGATGCTCGCCGTCGCCATGTTGTTGAAGTACTTCTGCTGACTGATTTCGGCAAAACGTGGCCCCGGCACCACCCAGCCCAGGCGCAGGCCCGGCGAGATGGTCTTGGAGAACGAGCTGCAATAGATCACGTTGCCGGTGGTGTCGAACGACTTGGCCGGTCGTGGCCGCTCTCCCTCGAACGGCAAATCGCCGTAGATATCGTCCTCGATCATGGGCACCTGCCTTTCCGCCAGCAGGTTCACCAACCGTTTTTTCTGGCTGTCCGGCATGCGCACACCCAGCGGGTTGCTGTGGTTGGCCACCACCACACAGGCCTTGATGGGCCATTGCTCCAGGGCCAGCTCCAGCCCTTCGAGACTCATGCCTTCCAGTGGATGGGTGGGTATTTCCAGCGCGCGCAAACCGACCACCTCCAGGGCCTGGAGGATGCCCGGAAACGACGGCGACTCCACCGCTACGATGTCGCCGGGCTGGGTCACCGCGCGCAGGGCCAGAATAATCGCTTCCTGGGCCCCATTGGTGGCGATGATGTCCTCATGGGTGGTCACCACGCCGAGGTTGGTCATGCGCTGGGCGATCTGGCGCCGGAACACGTCCTTGCCGGGAAAGGCATAGTCCAGGGCTTCCAACCCCTGCCGGGCGGCCCAGAGCGTCGCATGCTGGATCTGGCGCAGCGGCACATAGTCGGCATGCGGCACGGCGGCGCCCAACGCCACCATGTGTTTGCGCTCGACCGTACACAGATCCAGCGCCATATCCCGCGCCGTGACCGGAGCCGGCCGGGACTTGGGACGCTGCATGATAGGAATCGGCGCGTCCTTGCAGGGAACCCTGGCGTAGTAGCCGCTGCGCTCGCGCGCCTCCAGATAGCCGCGACTCTCCAGCGTCTGGTGCGCCTGGAGAACCGTGGAAATACTGACACCGAACTGGCGGCTGAGCACCCGCACACCGGGCAAACGCTCACCTTCGCGGTAGACGCCGTCACTGATCAACTGCTGGATCTGATCGGCCAGCTTGGCATAGAGGACAGTCATGGTGGTGCTCCCTGAACAGGCCCATCCGGGCATTTATCCTTGTGTCCCATGCTCCCAGAAACACAGCCCTCGCCGGCAGCACAGTTGTTCAGTCAATCGACCGGTACAGTTGGATCGCATCGTACCCTGTACCGGTTCAATTATAGCGTGACTGGATCTGTGACGGTTAGCCCTGACCCGGGACAATGATTCCCGGACTCACGGAAAGGAGTACTGCCATGCTGACGTCATGCTACCCGCGCCTTCGTTACGGGCGCTGGCGCAACGATCTGCTGGATCTGGATGGCGCCATCGGATCGCTCACCATCATCGACCCGAGCGCCACTACACAGTGGTTGATCGAGGCCGGATTCACACCCTGCCATCGGGAACCGGATCACTGGATCGTGAGCCGCGGCGCGCAGCACATCCACCTGTACGGTGAGGCAGAGCTCTCCGCGTTCGCTCGGCGCTATCGCCCAAACCATGCCCCTGTGGCACTCTCAGACACGACACCCGAGGAGATCGATTCATGACCGAACTGCCCCTGTACCAGGTGGACGCCTTTGCCAGCCGCCCGTTCCGTGGAAACCCCGCGGCGGTGATGCCGCTGACGGACTGGCTGGACGACAGCCTGCTGCAATCGCTGGCGCTGGAGAACAACCTGTCGGAAACCGCGTTCCTGGTGCGCGAACCGGAGGGCAGCGACGCCGACTTCCACATCCGCTGGTTCACGCCGGGGATCGAAGTGCCGCTGTGCGGCCACGCCACGCTGGCGTCGGCCTGGGTAATCTTCAACCGACTGGACTGGCCAAACGACACGGTGCGCTTCCGATCCCTGAGTGGCCCGCTGGGCGTCAGCCGCAAGGCGGATGGCTGGTTGGAACTGGATTTCCCCAATCTGCCCTACGCGCCGATCCCGACACCGGAGATCATCCGCCGCAGCGTGCCGGACGCACCCGAACAGGCGCTGCTGATCAACAATGACGCCAATCACATGATCGTGCTGGAAAACGAAGCCGCCGTCCGGGCCCTGAATCCGGACCTGAGAGCCCTGAAAGCACTGGAGCGCGGCGGTCTGATCGTGACGGCGCCGGGTGACGACTGCGACTTCGTCAGCCGCTACTTCTGCCCGGCCGACGGCATCGACGAGGATCCGGTGACGGGCTCAATCCACAGCGTACTGACGCCCTATTGGGCGGAGCGCCTGGACAAGACCCGACTGGTTGCGCGCCAGCTTTCGGCCCGTGGCGGGGAGCTGCGCTGTGAACTGCACGGTGACCGCGTCCATATTGCCGGGCAGGCCGTGCCTTACCTGACCGGCACGGTTCAACTGGCCTGACCGATGACCGCCGTCAGCTTACCGCACGGGCCTCCGGCTGGCGGCGGTCATTGATCGGGCTCACGCCAAAATAACGTTTGTAGTCGCGACTGAATTGATGAACGCTGCGATACCCGGTTGCCGCAGCGGCCTGATTGACGTTCAGGTCGTCGTGGGTCAGCAGCAGCTGGGCATTGATCAGTCTCAGTCGCTTGATGTACTGCAGGGGAGACACCTGGGTCACCTGCTTGAAGTGCTGGTGGAACGTGGACACGCTCATATTGGCCTCGCGCGCCAGGGCCTCTACGGACAGTTCCGTCCGGTAATCGGTGTGGATGTGGCTCAGCACCCGCACGATGCGCGAGTAGTTGCCCTGATTCCGGATCAACGCCCTCAGGGCCGCGCCCTGATCGCCTTTCAACGCCTCGTAGACCACCTCGCGAATCCGCTGTTGGCCGGCAATCCGGGCATCCATCGGATCATGCAGCGCCCGCAGCAGGCGAATGACCGCCTCGTGCATGCTGTCGGTCATTTCCACTGAATCCATTGGCCGCGGCGGTGTCGCCTCCGGGTCGTCGTCGACTTCCCCCATTTCCACCACCAGCTCACCCAGCATAGCGGGATCAATCTGCACGGCCAGCCCGAGCATGGGCGCTTCCTCCGAAGCAAAGGTCTCGCACTCAAACGGTAGCGGCAGGGTCTGGACGAGGTATTGGCCGGGGTTGTAGTGGATCTCACGATCGCCGAGGTAACCAATCTTGCGACCCTGGGCGATGATCGTCAGGCTGGGCTGGTAAATGATCGGTGTTCGATCGATTTTCCGATGGCAGGCCATGACACGGATACCGGGCAGCCGTGTGTCGGAGAATCCGTCACTTTCGATCAGTGGACGGATGAGGTCTTTCATTTCCGGTGA
Source organism: Marinobacter mangrovi (assembly GCF_016798325.1). GTDB lineage: Bacteria > Pseudomonadota > Gammaproteobacteria > Pseudomonadales > Oleiphilaceae > Marinobacter_A > Marinobacter_A mangrovi. Next base: position 74,641 of record NZ_JAERVO010000001.1, on the reverse strand, counting down.
GCGGCCGATTTCGCTGTGCATGCCTTCTCTCGCGCGTTCTGACTGGGCACTCCATTATGCCTAAAATGTCCACGCCGGGAACAGGGACCGCCACGCCTTCATAGAAATGTGCAAAAACGCCAAAGGAACGTTGATGGTCGGCCCGAGCCCGATCTCGCACACTGTGAACCCTGCAAGTCGATTGAATTCCATCCCATTGAAAGAGGATACACACCGATGTCGAATGCAAAGGGTTACGCAGCGCACTCGAACACCTCCGGCCTGGCGCCGTTCAGCTTCGACCGGCGCGAACCGCGGCCGGATGATGTATCGATCGAGATTGATTACTGCGGCGTTTGCCACACCGATATCCACTTCGTCCAGAACGACTGGGGCGTGACCAACTACCCGGTGGTCCCGGGCCACGAAATCATTGGCCGCGTCACCGCCGTCGGCAGCGACGTGACCGGTTTCAAAGTTGGCGATGTCGTCGGCGTGGGCTGTATGGTGGACTCCTGCCGCAGCTGCTCGGCCTGCGAGGCCGGGCTTGAGCAATATTGCCTGGAAGGCATGACTTCCACCTACAACGGCGAGGACCGTCACGATCACAGCATCACCTACGGCGGCTATTCCGACAAGGTGGTGGTCAGCGAGCGGTTCGTGGTGAAGGTTCCGGAGAAGCTGGATCCGTCCAGCGCGGCGCCGATCCTGTGTGCCGGCATTACCACCTATTCCCCGCTGCGCCACTACGGCGTCAAAGCCGGTCATAAAGTGGGTGTGATCGGCATGGGCGGCCTGGGCCACATGGGCGTGAAATTCGCCAAGGCGCTGGGCGCGGAAGTGACGATCTTCACCCGCTCAGAAAGCAAGGTGGCCGAGGCCAAGAAACAGGGCGCGGACCACGTGGTGATTTCCACCGACGAGGCGCAGATGGCTGCGGCCGCGGAGCACTATGACTTCATGCTCGATACCGTGCCGGTCCAGCACGATCTCAATCCGTACCTGAACTGCCTCAAGTTCGACGGCATCCACATTATTGTCGGCCTGCTCGAGCCGGTGGATCCGGCCCTGGAAGCGGGCAATCTGGTGTTCAAGCGTCGGGTACTGGCCGGTTCCCTGATCGGTGGCATGCCGGAGACCCAGGAAGTCCTGGATTTCTGCGCCGAGCACGACATCACCTGCGATGTGGAAATGCTGGACATCCAGAACATCAACGGGGCCTATGAGCGCATGAAGAAAGGCGATGTGAAGTACCGCTTCGTCATCGACATGCAGTCCCTCAAGGCGAGCTGATCGCCGACCGCCCCGGGCGCTCAACCATCGACGAGTGTTAACGGGGCGGCGCCCTCCACGCGATTCCGACCATGCTCCTTGGCCCGATAGAGGGCGTGGTCGGCATCCCGCATCATTCGATCGAACACCGTATCCATGGCGCCGGCGCCATAGTCACCGAACCAGGTCGCACACCCGATGCTGACCGTCACCCAACCCAGCGGCGAGCCGTCGTGGGGAATCGCCAGGTCAAACACCGCCTTGCGGACACGGTCGGCCACGGCCAGCGCTTCTTCCGCGTCGATGGTCGGCAGCAGGATCGCGAACTCCTCCCCCCCCAGACGCACGGACAACTCCCCCGCCCGCGCGCACTGGTGACGAAACACCTCGGCCAGGCGCACCAGGCAGCGATCCCCCTGGGAGTGTCCGTACTGGTCGTTATAGGCCTTGAAGTAATCCACATCGATCATCAGCACGGATATCGGTTCGCCACTGCGTTGGGCACGACGTCCCTCTTGTTCCCGAACTTCCGTGAAGTAGCGCCGATTGGCCAACCCCGTCAACGGATCGGTGCGTGACAGGCGGTACAGTTCGCGCCGGCTCGCTTCCAGCTGACGCTGGCGCTGCCAGCGCTCGATGACCTTGAACAGGATCTCGCCCAACAACCGTATCAGACGCTCTTCCAACGGCGTGTACAGGCGATTGGCCGGCTCGCGGAACAGCAGAAGGTAGCGCTCGCCTTCCATCTGGACCGAACAGATCGTGTCTCCATCCGACCAGGAAGCCGGCCCCACGTACCAGCCCGGGAACCACTCGGCCCGGGCCAGGACGTCAATATCCGGCAGTTCGCCGCGGGTGCCGGTCCACTGGTAGCACCACGTCCACTCGCCTTCGACCGGGGCCAGCGCGATGCCGCCGGCAGTGGCCCCCAGTCGCTCGGCACTCTCCGAGAGGGCATCACGGATGGCCTGGGGTTGACCGGCCGCCGGCACGTCAATCAGCTTGACGGACAGCCGTGACAGAAACTCAAGCGCGGCATTGATGTTCGACACGTCCTCGGTGCGCTGGCGTATCCGATCGTCCAGCCGGTCCCGTTCCTCACTGAGGGCGCGGATGGCCTGGTCACGCTCTTCGCTGAATCGGGCAATGCCGTCACGCAGCGTGTTGAAGCCCTCCACCATCAGGTCGATCTCATCCTCCCAGTGATGTCGGGTGCGCTCGAGTTCCAACGGTGGATTGCGACGGCCCGGGTTGAGCTGCCGGCTGTAATCGGCCAGGGTCCGCAGCGGCTTGTTCAGGCGCGCAAAGATAATCCGGTAGGTGATCAGGCTCACCACCAGCGCGAACAGGACAAACTCCAGAAAGCTGATGACCACCGACTCGGTGATGGCCTGGTTGATGTAGTTCTGGTCGTACCAGATATCCAGCTCACCGAGGGTTTCACCCTGGTCGGCGGGATGGGGAATCGGAATACGACGGTCCGGCGCTCGCTGTTGAGGTCTGCTTCCGGACAGGAATGTCATCCCGGTGGCTGCCGATACCCGGGCCTCCGCGATTTCCGGATGACCGGCAATCAGGTCCACCTGGTGCTGCAGGGCGTCCGCCTCGATATCCCAGATCCCCACGGTGAGCATCGGCACATAGGCCTTGGCGAAGGCGGTGGTCAGCTTTTCGACCCGGTCCAGTTCCTTGTGGTAGGCGTGGTAGCAATAAAACACGCCGACCACCATCGCAAACACGCCCGCGGCCGCCACGACATTGCGCAGCACCGTACTGGCGAGAGAATGGAAAGGACGGGCAACGACGCGCATCAGGGCTCCAGCAACCGGGCAAGTTCAAAGTCGTAATGGTCGACTGTCGGATTCAGCGCCTTGCTAAACGGCCGGAAATCCAGCGATGGCACGCCGCTCGCCCCGAATATGGCCAGATAGCGTCGCGCCTTGGCGGGCGAAAACAGCGTGAACATCGGGCGCGCCATTTCCAGCCCTTCCGAATCGGCAAAGTCGATGCCGTGCTGATAGTCGTAAAGCACCACCAGCGCCCAGGCGCCGGCCATGAAGTGGCCGCCGGCCAGTGCGGTCAGCTTGCCGGAAATCACCGCCTGCATGGCCTCGGCCGAGGTGTTCACACCCGAGAAGAGCACGTCTTTTCCCGGTATTCGACGCCCCAGGGCCGACATGGCCCCAAAGGCCACCTGATCACTGCCCGACCAGACCAGGGATGCGTCGGGATAACGCTGGTAAAGCTGACCGGCCTTGAAAGCCGCCACATCCTGCCGCCAGTCGGTCTGCACGAGCTGGTCGACGACCACATCCCCCGCTTCTGCAACGGCCTTGCGCATCCCCTCGTTGCGCTGGATCGACGAATCGGTTGAGCGATCCCCGGACAGGGCCAGCAGATGGAAGCGGCCATCCGGCGCCGACAGCCCCTTATGTCGCGCAGCGTCGATGAGCTTTTTTGCCGTCAGGTAGCCCGCATCCTCCGCTTCGGGTGTCAGTGAACCCAGCAGCTCACTGAAATGCTCGCGGGGTAATCCGTACTGTTGGTGTTCGGTAGGCAGCAGGCCATTGTAAGCCAGGAAAACAGGAATCCCGGCCGCTTCGGCCAGTGTCATCTGGGCGGCAAAGGAGCCCTTTTCGACCGACAGGATCAGGTAATCGGGCCGCGCCGCCGGCGGGCGGGCAGTCACCTCGCGGGTCAGCTCAATCTGCTGGAGAACATCCCGCTCGGCATAGACGATTTCCAGATCAATGCCCAGACTGCGCGCTGCGGATTGCATGCCACGGGACGCATCGACCCAGAAGGCTTCATCGTGATGCCCCGGGTTGATAAACGTGACGGAAAAGGCCCAGCCCCATACGGGCAGGCCGACCATCACCAACGCGACTGCAATTCGTAACACCACCGACTCCAACGCCATCAGACTTTGCGGCGCCGATTATAATGATGGTTACGCAAAGTGACCATTTTTTACACATATTAATTTACATTTCTTTTTATTGTGGATAAGGCGTTACGACGACAATCCAAAGAGAGGGCGTACTGAAAGAGGGCCGTCCGGGGTCCTACAGTTTCCAGGGAATGGGCGGCGGGGACAGGCGGGGACCATCGAATTGGGGTACATCGCCGAAGCGATCACTGGCGGCTTCCCACTCCCGCTGCGCTTCCGCGATCTCGGCTCTGGAATAGCCCACAAAATTCCACCACATCAGCAATTCGTCGCTCAGGGGCTCGCCGCCGAGCAACAGCGCCCGACCACCGGCCGGCGCCTCGAACGTCACCTCGGACCGCCCCATACCGAAATACGCCAGCTCGTTGACGTCATAGGTTTCGCCTGAGCAGGTGAATGCGCCCTCCAGAGGCAGCAGCCCGTATTCATAGTCCGGCCGCAAAGGGATCGTGATCGGACCGCCGGATGGATGACGCAAATCCATGCCAATCAGCGGCGAAAAGGCCAGAGTCGGCGCGTTGTGCTCGCGGAAATGCCCCGTCAGCAAGGTGGCGTCGGCCCCCTGCTCCTGCCAGCGTGGCAGATAGGGATAGTGATCGAAACGGGGCTCGGTCTCCCGGTCGGCATACGGCAGGGCGATCCAAAGTTGTACCGCGTGCAGGCTGTCGGAGTCGCCAATGGATTCTTCGGTGTGTGCGATCCCCTGACCGGCCGTCATCAGGTTCACCTCGCCCGGGCGAATGACCTGCTCGGAGCCCAAGCTGTCCCGGTGCAGGATCTCCCCGGCAATCATCCAGGTGAACGTCTGCAGGCCAATATGCGGATGGGGCCCGATGCGCATTCCGGTATCGCCGGGGCCGAAGGTGGTCGGGCCAATATGGTCGAGGAAGCACCAGGCACCGATCGTACGCCGCTCCCGGGTCGGCACCGACCGCGCCACCGGAATGCCGCCGACATTGGTGAGGCGGGCCTTGACCCGTTGCACCTGGCGCTGGCCATCGACCATCGGGCAATCCCGGGACGATGACAGCGTCGGATGAGGATCGGTGTTACTCATGACCACTCCTTTGCCGTCAGGATCTCTTATTTTCATTATAGCCATTCGAACCAACAACGACCCGAGTGTAAGAAAAACGTATAATCCGCCGCTGACATGTTCCAACCGGACCCCAAAGTCCCCATGCCGCAAACCTACGATGTGATCATAATCGGCGCCGGTGCCGCCGGCCTGATGTGTGCCGCCACCGCCGGCTACCGCGGGCGCCGCGTGCTGGTGATCGATCACGCCAACAAGCCGGGCAAGAAGATCCTCATGTCTGGCGGCGGGCGCTGCAATTTCACCAACCTCAACAGCACGCCGGCCAACTTCCTGTCCGCCAATCCCCATTACTGCATCTCAGCCCTGAAACGCTATACGCCCCAGGATTTCCTGGAATTGGTCGAGCGGCACGGTATCGAGCATGAGGAAAAGGCAGCGGGACAGCTGTTCTGCCAGGACAGCAGCAAGGACATCCTCAACATGCTGCTGACCGAGTGCGAATGGGCGGGCGCCGAGATCCGGCTCAAGACCAGTGTGACCGCGATCCGTGAACAGCCAGGGGGTTATCAGGTACGGACCAGCACCGGCACGCTGACCTGCGAATCGCTGATCGTGGCCTGTGGCGGGCTCTCGATTCCCACCATGGGCGCTACCGGCTTCGGCTATGACGTCGCCCGACAGTTTGGCCTGGAGGTTCTGCCCACCCGGGCGGGCCTGGTGCCCTTCACCTTGCATCCTGAACTGAAGGAGCAACTGGCGCCACTGTCCGGCATCAGCTGCCCGGTCGATGTCCACTGCAACGGCGAGCACTTCCGGGAACCCATGCTGGTGACGCATCGGGGGCTGAGCGGTCCATCGATGCTTCAGATTTCGAGCTTCTGGCAACCGGGGGATCCCCTCCAGATTGATCTGCTGCCCGGCGAAAACGCGCAGAAACGCCTCAGCCAGCTGCGCCAGGACAAGCCCCAGTCCACCGTGGCCCACTACCTGAACCGCCACCTGCCCAAGCGTTTTGCCCAGGCCTTCAACGACCTCCAGGGTTGGACGGGCCCCTTGCAGGGCTACCGGAATGCCGACATTGAAGCCGTCGCACAGACACTGAACCGCTGGACGATCAAACCGGCGGGCACCGAAGGCTACCGGACGGCCGAAGTCACCCTCGGCGGCGTCGACACCCACCAGCTGTCGTCAAAGACCATGGCCGTCAACGACCGCCCCAACCTGTTCTTTATCGGCGAAGTGGTGGACGTGACCGGTCACCTGGGCGGGCACAATTTCCAGTGGGCCTGGGCCTCCGGCGTGGCAGCCGGCAACGCCGCCTGATCCGACGATCAGGCCGCCGCTGGCTCCAGATTGGCCACCCGGTACTCCCGAATCGGCCAGTGCAATGCAACCGCCACCAGGCTTAGCACCACACTGGTCCACCAGACCGCGTCATAGTGACCGGTGTGTTCGTAGATCCAGCCACCCAGCCAGACACCGGTAAAGCTGCCCAACTGGTGCCCCAGGAACACGACGCCATAGAGGGTTGCCATGTAGCGGGTGCCGAACATGGTCGCCACCAGTCCCGTGGTGGGCGGCACCGTCGCCAGCCAGAGAAAGCCCGTCAGACAGCTGAACGTGAGCACCGACGCCAGCGACAGCGGCAGCACCAGTAACGCCACCGTTACCACACCCCGGGCGATGTAGATGAACATCAGCACCCGCTTCATCGACACCCGGCCAGAGATGTAGCCCGACACCATCGCGCCCACCACATTGCACAGCCCGATCAGCGCGATGGACCAGGCTGCCACATCCGGATCAAAGCCATTGTCGGTGAGGTACCCCGGGAAATGGACGGTGATGAATGCCAGGTGGAAGCCGCAGACGAAAAACCCCACCGTCAGCAACCAGTAAGAAAGATGGCCACGGGCCAGGCCCATCGTTGTGGCAAAGGACGCTTCAGCCCCGGCCCCGGGGGTCGCGGGCGCAGTTACCTGAGGCTTAACCAGCCGGGCCAGAGGCATGACCAGGATGATCATACCTAGCGCCATCAGGGACATGACATTCAACGCGCCGGTCCAGCCGAACAGGTCGATAAACTGCTGGGCCAACGGCACGATCAGAAACTGCCCCATGGAGCCGGCGGCCGTCCCGACGCCGAGCACCCACTGGCGATCCTCCTCGCTCACGGCCTTGGCCATCAGCGGCAGGACGATACCAAAACCGGTCCCGGCGATGCCGGCCCCCACCAGGAAGCCCGCGCCCATCTGCAGGGTCCAGACGGAATCGACACCTGCTGTCAGCCACAGCCCAAGCGCGTAGAGCAGCGCGCCCGCCACCAGCACTTTCGTGTTACCGAATCGATCCGCCAACCCACCGGCGAGGACCGCGATGACGCCCCAGGCCAGGTTCTGGATTGCCAGGGCCAGGCCAATGACGTCCCGTCCCCAGTCGTTGGCCTCGGACATCGGCTGCACAAACAGGCCAAAACTGGCGCGAAAGCCAAAGGCAAACATCAGCAACAGCGAGGCCGCCACCAGGATGATCCAGGCATTGGGGCTCAGGCGGGCAGGCTTCATGGCGCGCTCCGTTCAGGTTGAGAATGAATTCAGCTATTCTCAACAGAAGCCTAATCACCAACAAACGATATTTTTTGCGACCTTGAAAGAGAATTTCTAAATCGTGAGTCAGCCACCGCTCAAAGCCCTGCACTACTTTTGCGTGGCCGCCCGGACCCTGAGTTTCAAGCAGGCGGCCGACGAGCTTTCCGTCACGCCCGGAGCCATCAGCCAGCAGGTCAAAACCCTGGAAGATTGGCTGGGGCTGCCGCTGTTCCAGCGCAGTGCGCGCCAGGTTACCCTCACCGAAGCCGGCAGTTCGTTCTACCGGCGCATCTATCCGCTGTTATCGGAGTTACTGGGCGTCACCGTCTCCATGCAGCGGATCAACCGCACCCGGACGGTCCGCCTGACCCTGCCGCCAGGATTCGCCATGATCCGTTTCGGACCGCAACTGGGACGGTTTCGCGAGGCGCATCCGGACATTGAGCTGCAGCTGCATGCTTCATCGTTGCTGTCGACGCTGGACGGCAGCGATCACGACCTGGCGATCCGCTACCTGCCCGAGGCCGACCCGCGTTTTGACTGCAATGGCCTGGGAAAACTGGAGGTCATGGCGGTGTGCAGCCCCGAATACCGGTCACAACATCCCGGACTTGGGGGCGGCAACCTCGACGGGTGCACACTGCTGCACGATCACCTGCACCAGGACTGGCAGCGCATGATCCAGCAAGCGGGCCTGACCGGCCACCCCCTGGACAACCTCTATTCGGATCATTCCACCCTGGCCCTGCAGGCTGCGGAAAGCCACCTGGGCGTCTGGCTGACCGATCAGATCCTGGGCAAACCGGCGCTCGACGCGGGGCGGTTGTGCCGGATCTTTGAAACGACGCTGCCGGCGCGACGCCACCTTTTTCTGGTGCACAATCGCCAGGCACCGCTGAGCGACGCGGCAACGACCGTCAAGCAGTGGATTCTCGATCGCTTTCGGCTGGGGTCAGCGACCGACGGCTGAGGCCAATTTCAGTTCCTCCATCAGACGCTCAACCAATTCGGCGGCGGGAAGCGATCGCGCCAGTGGTGCGCCCTGCCCGGCCCAACAGGCATCGAACCCATGCTGACCGGCTTCCAGTGCGGCCGCTTTCAGTGCCTTGCCAGCCACATAGGCGATGGGGTAATCCGGCATGATGCCCAACGCCGAAGGAGTTTCCACCTCCTGGCTCCAGCGGTCGACAAAGCCCCGCGCAGGACGGCCGGAAATCACCGATGTCAGGCGGGTCTGGATCGCTGCGCCATCGCGGAAGCGGGCCCGGTAGGCGTCATCGGCCGATGATTCCGGCGACAGGATAAAGGCCGTGCCCATCTGCACACCCACGGCTCCCAGATCCAGTGCCGCCCGGATACTCCGACCATCCATGATGCCGCCCGCTGCAAGGACCGGTAGACGGCAATAATTGCTGAACAGGCGCACCAGCGGAAAGGTCCCCAGTTCCGGCCCGCCAGCGGGATCAAACACGCCGCTGTGGCCGCCCGCCTCACGCCCCTGGGCGACGATGCCATGCAGGCCGGCTTTCTGGATCTGGAACGCTTCGTTGAGGCAGGTAGCTGTCGCCATCAGTGTGATGCCGGAAGCGCGCAGCTCATCGATCCAGTCCTGGCGCGGCAAACCGAAGTGGAAACTGACTACCGCAGGCTGGGTTTCCAGCAGCATCTCGAACATAGCCTCGTTCTCGACGAAGCTGGGATAGGGAGACGCCAGCGACGCCGGTGGCTCGGCCTGCACTTCCTCGAACAACGGCTTGAGATAGGCCAGCCAGGCCCCCTCCCGCTCCGGGTCGGGCTGTTCCGGCTGGTGGCAGAAGACGTTGACGTTAAACGGGCGGGCGGTCTGCTGATGGGTGTCATCGATCATCTTCCGGGCGACCGCCACGCTGCTGGCGCCAATACCAATCGACCCCAGTCCTCCGGCATTGGACACGGCCGCCGCCAGCGCCGGTGTCGACACGCCAGCCATGGGCGCCTGGATGATGGGATGGGAAATCCGGACCCGCCCGATTGCCATGCTGAAATCAGCCATGCTGCACCTCCCTGCTCGTCAAGAAAGTTTGCTCTCCCTGAAAAATAACACCCCCAGGCTCCTGAGCGGGAGTCCGGGGGCGTTATTCCGGAAATAGGCTGGGTGAATATTATCGATCGTCAGTACAGCAGGTGCAGCGTCATCTCATCGAAGTAAACGTCGTTGTCGCTTCCCGCCTGGCGCTCGCCGCCGATCACGACTTTCACGCGACGCGTCCCGCTCGGCAGTACCGCACTGATCTGCACCGGCTGCCAGGACTTGGCGGTACTGACGGTCTGCGGCGTGCTGCCGGACCAGTCGAGTGTATCGCCTGCACCGTCATAGGCCTCGACGTACACCATCGGGGTGTCCTTGCCTTCCCAGGTGGTCATCCGGGCCTCGAATTCGAGATAGGCGCCGCCGCTGTCAATCTGCGTGGCATAAGCGGAGAGATCCACCGCCTGGGACAGGCTGTCCACGCAACAGTCAGCCGGCGCTCCCTGCCCGAACCCGCGGCCTGCAAAATAGTAATCGCCCACCGCGGCACCGAATCCACCGTTGTCGCCGGCGCCAATCGCACTCATCAACCCGGCTTCCAGATCCCAACTGCTGGTGTCGCCGGTTTCCGCGTCCCCGTTGACCAGCAGGTTGGCGGTCTGGGTGCCGGCAATGCTGAAGCTGGCGGTCTCTGTCCAGGCGGACCAGTTCATGGTGTTGTCGCGGGTTCGCGCACGCCAGAAGTAGGTGGCGCCTGGCTTCAGGGACAGGTTCGGCCGCGTCTGGCCCGCGTAGGCATCGTAACCGGAGACATGGGTGTTCTGGGAACTGTAGCGTTTGTTCCAGCGGTAGTAGTCGTCGCCACCCGCACGCAGCGTTTTCTGGTCAGCGAGAGTCGACAGATCCAGGCTCAGGATGTCCACGAACTGCTGGGTATCGATCGCCTCGAATCCGGTGAGGTCATTGCCTCCGACCTGGTCGGCCGAGTCGTAGAACCAGTTGTGGCGCCGGGTATCGTTGCCCCAGATGTCAAAGACGGTGTCGCTGAAATCCTCCGTCTCGCTGACCTGCCATTGCACCGCCTCGACGGCCTCTGGTTGCGCGACGCTGATGCCCAGGGACACATCGGCGGGCTGCAGTTCCCCCTCGCCCGCCGTGATCGCCGGCAGGGCGTTATTGGACTCGGCGTGGAACGTCACCTCATCCACCACGTCGAACGCCGTGTCACCGTCATAACCGCCTTTGCGCCGCTGCAGGGTCAGGCTCGGATCCGGCTCGAATCGGAAGGTCAGCACGTTATAGCCAAACTCACTGCGACTGACGGCAAAGGTGTCATAATCCCGGATCTGGTCGCTCTGGTGACCGGCGTCGTCCAGGGGCTCGACGTAGCCGGATGCGCTGGCGGCGTCCAGCCACAGATGCGGCACATTCATCGACTGCCCCCGCGAATAGGCGTGGGTATGGCCGAAAAGATGCCCGGTAATCGCCCCGGTATCAGCACTGTATTGTTCGAGTTCGGCCACCAGCTCACAGGAACCGATGCTTTCCCCCACGTTCCAAAGCTCAGACAGGCAGCCATGGTGAAACAGGCCGAAAACGAACGGCATGTCGGACAGGCGGGCGTCCCGGAGGGTTTCCTTGAGCCACTGTCGCTGAATCGCCAGGGTGTCCCGGTTAAAGGCCCCGTGCGCGCCGGAAATGGGATAGCTGTCCAGGCCGACCAGGCGCAAGCCGAGGTAATCCAGGTAATACCAGTGTTCGTCATAGCCCACCGAGCCATTGGCAGGAGGTGCCATGTATGTCCTGTAGAGTTTGATCTCGGCATCGCTGTAGTAATCGTGGTTACCCGGGACGGTAATCAGCGGCACATAAGGCGTGATGGCGGCCATCCGACCGAACATCTGTTCCCGCCAGTCCTGCCGGTTGCCGCCTACCTGCACCACATCCCCGGAAATGGTGATGCCGGCGATGTTTTCAGCGCAGGTCTCGGGGTGGCTGCCATCGCATTCCAGGGTCATGAAGCCCTTTTCCACCACGTTGTCGAGTACGTCGACGTACTCCGACCGATCAAGCTGGGTATCGCTCAACGCCAGGAATTCCGCCTTGTCGACGCCATCCGCAGCAACCGGCCAGGTCTTGAACGCAAATGGCTGAGTCACCTGAACCGCGCCTTCGCCATCCCGCGTCAGCACGTAGTACTCGTAAAGCGTATTGGAGGACAAGCCGTCGAGGCGCGCCTGGTAAACCTGTTCACCGTCGGCCACGGCGTCGGCAGGCACCTTGTTAAACGCATCGCTACTGCCAAACGGGCGGGCCCAGACTTCCGGCGAGCCGTCAGCCGTCTCAAACAGGACCGTCATGCCGTCCGGCGACGGCGCCTGCAAGTAGGGCCGCACCATGAAATCCGGCGCTGAATCGGCACTGGGGGCAACCACGACCGGCTTTTCGGGCTGGCTGCTGTCGCCGGCATCCGAGCTGCTTCCGCCGTCGGCCGAAACATCACCGTTTTCCCCGTTACAACCGCTCAGCAATAAGGCCGACAGACCTGCGGCCATCAATATTCGTGATGAGAAAAGCATGAGGCACTCCCTTGATTCTGGTTATCTGGTACGTACCAGATTGGCAAAGGAAGATGTCAGTCATTCTCGATTTCGATGTCAGTCCATTGACGTATTTGTGACAACTGGTACGTACCAGTTTAAATTCACAAACCGCTGTCACATATCGGTCATCAAGTTGGGCTGAACTGAATGCACCCGTATCCAAACAGGATTGCCATGACACAACGTGCCACCTACCAGTCAGTCGCCGCCCACATTCAAGACCGGATCGAGGCCGGAGAACTGACGATCGGACGACGCCTGCCCTCTGAGCGCCAGCTGTGTGAACAGCTCCAGGTCAGTCGCGCCAATGCCCGTGACGCCCTGCACCACCTTGAAAACCGCGGGCTGATCTATCGACTCAACCGGATCGGCTGGTACGTATCACCGCCGGTCTTCATCTACGATCCCACACGAACCCACAGCATCCTGCACGAAGCCAGGCAACATCAGCGGTCACTGGAAACCGAGCTGATCTCGGCAACGCGGGAAACGGTATCGGTGGCCATCACCAGGACGTTGGGACTGAGCAGCCAGACCCCGGTCTACAAAGTCATCCGCCGGAGATCGATCGACGGGCGCTGGGCGCTGCTGGAGTCCTGCTATTACCGGGAGGACGCCTTCGAAGGCCTGTTGGAGCAGGAACTGGGCGGGTCGCTGACGGATCTCGTCAGCCGGCATTACGGCTATCGTCAGCGGTCACTGAACATCGGCATTTCATCGACTTGCCTGAACGATCAACAGGCCTTGTGCCTGCAGATTCGCGAGGGCTCTCCGGCTCTTCGACTGGAGCGGGCTGTCAGCGTTGACGGCCAATGCCTGATTGTCGAAATGGAGCACTGGCTACACGACGCGGTGGAAATGCGGGTTAAGGGGGAAAGCCAGGAATAGAGATGTCCGGTCGGCGCCCCAATGAGAAGCTGGACACCGACCGGTTGCCATCCATCGCCTTCGGGACGTCGTGCCCGGATCAGGCCGTCTCCATCTCGAAATCCATCACGCGACGATTGATGAAGTCGAAGCTGAAGCTCTTGCTGCGCATGCGGCGCTCAATCAGGCTGGCGAGTTTATCCAGACGGGCAGGCACGGCCATCAGTTTGTCCTGCGCTTCACGGCCGGCCGCGTCGTTGGGCACCAAGTCCGCAATTCCCCAGCTGTCCAGGCATTGCTGGACCACCTTGCGGTAGTCCCGCGGGCCATAGATGCCGGCGCGGTGGACCACATCCGCCATGTCGTCGTAGCCGGCGATGTTGTGACCCGGCATCGCCAGGCGTGGGGTCACTTTCAGGGCCGATTGCATGGCGCGGGTGCTGTCGGTTTCCAGTAGGCCACAGAAGGCATCCCGGTAGAACCGGAAATGCCGAGACTCGTCGGCCGCAATGTGTCCAAGGATGCGCTGGATGACCGGATCGTAGTTGGCCGCAAGCTTGCCGGTGTTGGCATGGGCGGCCTGGGTGGCGCGCTCCTGCAGGCTGGTGTAGGCGAGCAGCTGGTAGGGATCGTCATGCCACTCGGGATCGAAACCGGACTCCAGGTACAGGTACTGGAGCTTCTCGAAGGCTTCCATATTGAACAGTCGGGTATCGCGGACGTAGTCGTGCAGCGCGCAGCCGTGACGATCCTCTTCCGCCGTCCAGAGGAAGTTCCAGCGCTCCCACGCGTTGCCATGGCCCAGGTGGACGGCAATCAGGCGATGGAAGTGCGGCAGGCCTTCTTCGGTCAGCAGGTTCAGTGCCAGCGACACCCGTACCGGATCGGGCAGGCCCCGGGCGCGCTCACGAAGATCAACCAGATACTGCTCCTGGTCGTCCGTAATGCCCTCGCTGGAAGGCAGGAATTCGCTGGGCATCCACAGCCGCCGCTCGTCGAGATGGCGCTGCGTCAGTTTTTCGACCAGGGGTTCCAGAGACGCCAGGACCTCCCGTTTCTCGTTCAGTTCAGTCGATGCCGTCATTCTGTGTTCTCCTCTCGATTACCCGGGCTCAGCGTACACGCGTCCGCCAAAAATCATTGATACTCTAAAATTACCATTGCCATCCGGGCCCAGACAATCCTATCAAGACTATTCGCTAAGCCTTTAAAGAGGATGTCATCCAGCCTTAATAGACGACAGACCCACGGTAAAAGGCTTACACCCGTTCTCTTAAATTTCCGTGACAGTCGCAGTTAGAGACCGGTCGAGAGCGGCCGAATACCCCATGGCAACCGGAAATAATGCTCCGGATCACAATCGGTTACCGACGCTGTCATTGTAATGTCACACAGCTGTCATACCGTTCCGTTTTCCCAGAAACCGGAGACAGTATCGTGCCGATAGCCTTCGTCCGCCGGCTGGCCACGCTCGCCAGCGCTACCCTGCTTGCCCTCATCAGTGCCCTCGCCTGCGCCAACGACCTGGAAATTCATGGTTCCAACACCATTGGCGCCCGACTCGCGCCGGCCCTGGTGGCCGGCTACCTGAAACAGGACGGCGCCCGTAACATCGCCATTAAAAGCACACCGGTCGAGAACGAGCAGCGCATCACCGGCCAATTGAAAGGCCAACTGTTCGAAGCCCGGGTGGAAGCCCATGGTTCGGCCACAGGTTTCAAGGGACTGCTGGAAGGCAGCTCCCAGATCGCTGCCGCCTCGCGCCCGGCGAAAGACAAAGAAGTCCAGTTGCTGGCCAAGCGCACTGACCTTCGCGATCGGGCCAGCGAGCACATCATTGCCATCGACGGGCTGGCCATCCTGGTGCATCCGTCCAACCCGATTGAGACACTGCAAAAAGACACGCTGGCGAAAATCTTTGCGGGCCAGATCAACAACTGGAAACAGATTGGCGGACCGGACCGCGGGATTCACGTCTACGCCCGGGACGAGCGATCCGGCACCTGGGACACGTTCCATCACCTGGTCCTGGGCAAGCAGTACAACCTGACTCCAAACGCCAAACGCTACGAGTCCAACGACCGGCTGTCCGACGACGTCAGCCAGGATCCCGCCGGCATCGGCTTTACCGGCCTCGCCTCGGTTCGTAACAGCAAGGTGCTTGCGATCGCCGATGGCGATTCTGCGGCCCTGCTACCGACCCGGCTCAATGTCGCCACTGAGGACTACCCGCTTTCCCGCCGTCTGTTTCTCTATTCCCTGGGCAGCGATGACAGCCCGGTGACCCGTGACTTCCTGGAATTCGTGCAGGGCCCCAAGGGGCAGGATATCGTTCAGCAGACCGGCTACATCTCGCAGAATATCCAGGCGGTGGAGGATGATCGCGGTGACAGCATTCCTGCCTCGCTGCGCACCCTTACCCACGATTTCCAGCGTCTGAGCGTCAACTTTCGTTTCGCCGAAGGCCGCACCCACCTCGACAATAAGGCCCACCGCGACCTGGCCCGACTCAAGCGTTTCCTGGATGCCCATCAGGCCAGTGGCAGTGACCTGATGCTGATTGGCTACGCCGACAAGCAGGCCAATGAACTGCGCGCCCAGATGATTTCCGAGCTGCGGGCCCTGTCGGTCAAGAAGGCGTTGCGCAAGGAGCAGAACATCAACGTGTCCGCCTATACGGGCTACGGCCACTATGTACCGGTCGCCGGCAGTGGCGGTGCGGAAGGCGCGAGCCGGAACGGGCGTGTGGAAGTCTGGTACCGGCAGCCCCATTGAGCGGACAGGCGAATGCCGGGCGGCCGCAGGGCCCGGCAACACATTTGCTTACAAAAAACCAAAAAAATCCAATAGTCCCGGAAAGTTACACTTCCTACACTCCGTAAAGGCGTTTTACATCTTTTTACGGAGTGGCCGTCATTCGCTTCCTGCTTTCCCATATGTTCAGTCTGCGTCTGGTGGTCGTCGCTCTCGCCCTGGTTGCCGTGCTGGCCGGCGACCAGCTGCCCCTGATTGACCACCTGGACCACGCCACCTTCCTCACCTTACGGGACGTGCCCGATCAAGGCGACGCGGAAGCGGTTCCCCTGCCCGGCAATGGCTTCCAGCAATATCTCAGCCGCCAGGAGCTGCACCAGCCGGACTGGAGCATTCACCTGATTCGCGGCCTGGTGGTCGGTGTCGTCCTGCTGCTGGTTTTCGGGATGCCGGCGTTCGGCACGGGGCTCTCCAGCCTGCTGGTAGCGCTGGCACTGATCGGCCTGCTGGTGGCTCAAGCCATCCTGTTACTCTACCGCCAGACCTGGATCCCCATGGGGACGGTACTGACGGTGCTGGTTCCAGGCTTTGCCATCATGTTGTTCTGGATGCAGCCCTTCCGTGAGATTCGAGGCCTGCGCCGGAACCTCCGCCAGGCCCGCTGCCAACTGGGTCGACTGCTGCTTCAGCAGGGCCAACCGGACGAGGCTCTGGCCGCCCTGGCTGACTGCCCACCCTGCCAGGCCAGCCTCGACCTGCAATACGACATCGCCATCCAGCAGGAGCGTAAGCGCCAGTACGAGGCGGCCGCCGACACCTATCGCCAGATCCGGGCCCAGCGCAAGGGCTTCAAGGATGTGGCCAAGCGGCTGCAGGCGCTGGAACAGTTCGGTGCAACCGGCACCAGCCCGCAACCGATCAGCTATGACGCCACCAGCACGCTGGTCCTGCCGGACACATCCGTCAGCAAGCCGACGCTGGGACGCTACGAAATCGAACGGGAACTGGGGCGCGGCGCTATGGGCGTGGTCTACTTGGGGCAGGATCCCAAGATCGCTCGCCGGGTCGCCGTCAAGACCTTCAGCTACGCCCAGTTCGAGGGAACCGAGCTCAACGAACTCAAGAACCGCTTCTTCCGGGAAGCGGAGGCGGCCGGCCGGTTGAACCACCCGGCGATCGTGACGGTCTATGATGTAGGTGAAGAAGCGGACCTGGCGTTCATCGCCATGGACTACGCCGAAGGTCGTCCGCTCAGTGCCTGGGGCAAGCCCGACCGGCTGCTGAAACTGCCCGTGGTACTGGACGTTCTGGCCCGGGTCGCCGAAGCCCTGGACTACGCCCACGGCCAGAAAATCGTCCATCGAGACATCAAGCCGGGAAACATCATCTACGACGCCAGGAGCGGGGACGTGAAAATCACCGACTTCGGTATCGCCAAAATCGCCGACGACTCCCGCACACGCACAGGCAATGTCATGGGCAGCCCGCTCTACATGTCACCGGAGCAGCTCAAGGGGCAACGGGTGACCGGACAATCCGACACCTACAGCCTGGGGGTCACCCTGTACAAACTGGTCTCCGGTGCCACGCCGTTCAACGCCGACACCCTGGCCAACCTGACCTACCAGATCCTGAACAAGCGCCCCCGCAGCGTTCGGGAATTCAACCCGGACCTGCCGGATGGCGTGGTCCGACTCATCAACAAAGCCATACAGCGGGATCCGGCCAAGCGCTTCGCCAGCGCTGGCGCCATGGCTGACGCCCTGCGCCGGGCCGCTGCGCGTGAAGGCAGCAAGGAGGCTACCTGATGACGCTCATCGCCACCGGACTCACCGACATCGGCACCCGCCGTGTCAGCAATCAGGACGCCATTGCCTGGCACGTCTGCCCGGACAGCACCCGGGCCCTGGGCATTGTGGCCGATGGCATGGGCGGCTACAAAGGCGGTGAAATCGCCAGCCAGGTGGCTGTCAACGTCATTACCCAGGTGCTGGTGCCGCTGATCAACCAGCCTCCCGTGGACGACGCCGCCCAGGTCCGGGCCATTCGCGACGCCGTCAACGAAGCCAACGAGCAGATCCAGGCGCTGCGCGAGGAAGATCCGGTACTGGGCAACATGGGCACGACCATCGTGCTGGTCTGGATCCAGGGTAGCGATGCGCTGGTCGCACACATTGGCGACTCCCGCTGCTACCACCTGAGCGGTGACCAGCTGGACCTGAAAACCCGGGACGACACCGTCGTCCAGAACATGATCGACGACGGCAGCATCAGCGAGGCCGAAGCACCGCGCATGCCGTTCCGTAACGTGCTGACCCAGGCGCTGGGCTCCAACGAGGCCGCGGAGCCGTCCCTGTGCCGCTTACAACTGGCGCGCGGCGACCGGCTCCTGCTCTGTTCCGATGGCCTGACCGAAGCCGTGCCCGAAGCCGACTGGCCCGGCTTGATTCCGGCGCGCGTTCCGCTGCGTGAGCAGGCCAACACACTGATTAACACCAGTCTCGAAAACCAGGCGGCGGACAATGTGTCCGTCGTCCTCATTCTCAAGGAGTCATGACATGGCAGCGCTTTCCCATCTGGTCGACAACCTTGTTGTCAACACGTTCGAACTGGACGGACCATGCGTCCACATCGGCCGTCACCCGGACAACACCATCCAGATCGACGAGATCTCGGTCAGCGCCCGCCATGCCCATATCGACGTGGAGCCCAACGCGTATCTGGAAGGCACCATCGACTACTACATTACCGACGACAACAGCACCAACGGGACCTTCGTCAACGACATCCGCATTGATGGCCGCCAACGTCTGAACAACAACGACGTGGTGCGAATCGGCTGGAACCTGTTCCGGTTCGTGGACGAGGAAGAGAACACCCTGGAGAAGACCGCGTTTATCCTTGAAGAGTAAATCCGACCCCTTCAATTCGGGCGGCCGGCCATGGGGCCGCCCTCGCCTGCCGGTAATGCCAATTTTTCTGACACAGCGCCCGTTTTCCCGCCTCGCCGGGACAAAGCCCAACCCGTTGAATTCACGGCCCTGTCAGCGTCATCGAAAAATCAGACGCATCAGGGGGAGTCGGCGCACTTTACAGTCCGACGACAAGCGCCCTGCAAACCGTTGATTTACGCCACCGCCGATTCAGGCACGCTATATGCTGATTATTGTGTGGGCCTTCATGGGTCTACATTGAGGATCAATGTCATGGATAAACTGATTGTATTTGTATTGACTGCACTGCCAGCAGCCTTTGCATTTGCAGGTTATGACCATTGCCGTTATAACTGCACCCCTGATCCCGTATCCGTTCCGGAACCCGGAATGCTGGGTCTCATGGCTACCGCCGGTGCCGCACTCTTCCTTGTGAGCCGTTTCAGCAAGAAGAGACAAAAATAATGCCGTCGCCGGACGCCGCCCTCCAAGATAAAAGGCGCGTCAGCCTCACTTGTCATCGGCGCCCGGCGTTTTTCACAACGCAACGATCAGATCGCTGGCGTTATCAAACGCCCACCACACTCATTGGTTGAGTGCCGCAAACCACACGCCACGGCGGGGTGAACAGGCCTGTACCCAAGTCACCCCGCCGCGGACCTTGGCTAGGCCAGTCAACCACCTTCTCTTCTTTTAATTGATTTGCGTCGCCATAACGTTCTGAACCAGCGCCTATACTCAAACGCACGATTGTCTTCCTGCCATGGATGATTCGGCCCTTGAATGCATTGACCGAAACCTTCCTCAACCACAACCACGCCGCCATCAGCCTCGCCGTCGCGGTATTGCTCGGTAGCCTGATCGGGCTGGAAAGGGGCTGGGAAGCCCGGGAGAAAAAAGCCGGCGAACGCATCGCCGGGATCCGCACCCACGCATTGGTGGGCCTTTTGGGCGGCCTGGGGGCCTTATTGTCGCAAACGGTGACGCCCTGGGTGTTGCCGGCCCTGTTGCTGGGTGTGGTGGCGGTCAATATCGTGGCGTACCGGGCTCGTGTCAGCGAGGTGCGCGACTACAGCATCACGAGCCTGGTGGGCGTGCTGCTGGCGTTCTGCCTGGGGGCTGTGGCGGTGGCCGTGGACCGGACCCTGGCGGTGGCCGGGGCGGTGGTTACGGCGCTGATCCTCGACAACAAACAGGCTATCCACGGCCTCGTGAATCGCCTTCAGGCTCACGAACTGGACGCGGCGCTCAAACTGTTGCTGATTTCCGTGGTGATGCTGCCTCTGCTGCCCAACCAACCCATGGGCCCCGGCGGCGTACTGAATCCCTATGCGATCTGGTGGATGGTGGTGCTGATCGCCGCCATCTCGTTCGTCGGCTACTTTGCCGTACGTGTGGGCGGCACCGAAAAAGGCCTGCTGTTCACCAGCCTGTTTGCCGGATTGAGCTCATCCACGGCCCTGACCCTGCACTTCTCGAGGCAGTCCCGGCGCGTGCCGGATATCGATCGCCTGCTGGCAGCCGGCATCCTGATTGCCTGCGGCACGATGTTCCCGCGCATTCTGATCTACTGTGCCGCCATCAACGTCGACCTGTTCGACCGCCTTTTCATTCCCGTTGCGCTGATGGCGTTGACGCTGTACCTGCCGGCCTTGGTGATCTGGCGCCGCTACCGCACCCACCCGACGGTGCGCCAGCCGGTGCTCAACCAGAACCCACTGGACCTCGGCTCGGCGGTGTTCTTCGGCGGTTTGCTGACGGTCATCCTGTTGCTGGGCGAGTGGCTGCAGGAATGGCTGGGCAATGCCGGAGTCTATGTGTTGGCGGCGGCGTCGGGCATTGCGGATGTGGATGCCATCACGCTCTCGCTGACCCGCCTGGCGCGGGACGCCATCGATCCCGGCACCGCCGTCATCGGCATCATCCTGGCCGCGTCGGTGAACAACCTGGTCAAAGCCGGACTGGCCCTGGGCATGGGAACCCGCGGGCTGGGTCTGCGAGTCCTGGGACCGATGCTGGTTTCACTGGCCGTCGGTCTGGCTGCTGGCTGGCTGGTCTGAGAGACGCTATCGCGGTCAACCTTCGGCCGCCCGGAACCGGGCAATCCGCTCATCGGTCAGGGGGTGCGAGGACATCAGGCCATTGATCGCGGTTTGCCAGCCGGGGGCCTCGTCCCGCGGGTCTTCGTCACTGCTTTCTCCGCCCTCGAGACGCTGCATGATGGCAATAAAATGGCCGGGATCCACCTGCCGCGCCTGCATCAGGTCCAGCGCGTACTGATCCGCATCCCGCTCCATATCCCGGGAGTAGGCCAGATTGAGCAGCACGGCCGGGCCGGTCACGGTGGTATCGGCAAAGGCCGTCAGGTCGCCGGTCATCATCACCAGCAACCAGGCGGTCAGAGACGAATGGACCACGCCCTGCATGCCGTGATTGTGGGCCACGTGCCCGAGTTCGTGGGACAACACGGCGACCAGTTCCTGATCGTCCTTTGCCAGGGAGACCATGGCGTCGGTGAAGACGATGGTGCCATCCGGCAGGGCCATCGCGTTGGCACCCACCGCGTCACTGTGACGAAAGAGCACATGCACGTCCTGCCCGGGAATCGTCTCCAGATAGGGAGCGAAAGTCGATTGCAGTTGTGCCTGTCGATCCGCCGGCAATGTGCTGGGCTGCATCACACTGGAATCCAGCGTGTTCAGCGTGGTCTGGCTGAGGCTGTCCACCACGGAGGCCGGCATCATGTCCGCCACCACTTTCGACGTCCAGGGCAAGCCGTACAGGAAGCTGCCCAGGGTTGTCAGCGCGGCGACTACCGCAGCAATCAGGATCAGCCCCAGATGATTTTCCAGGCGATGGACCCAACGCGACAACCGACCGGTCTGGAAGTGCCGGGTCAGCGCATCGACGCCGTCGTTATCGGACGTTTCAAATACGCCATCCTCCAGCAGGTGCAGGTAGCGGGGCGTGTTGCCGACCCGCGGCGAGACCCGGATGGCGTGCCATTCCAACCAATGGCGCTCGTCGCCGGTGTCCAGGATCAGCTGGTCGTCGTCCAGGCACAACCGGGAGGGGCGCCGCCGGGAGGTGGCGCCACTGTAGTAATCTCCGGTCAGTTCCATATCAGAAGGCGGTGATACCGACGTCGAAGGCATCGCCGAGCTCTTGACCCAGCGCGCTGGTGCGGCGGTCTTCCGCGGCTATGAAGCCGTCCAGATCGCCGGCGACGGTCATCTCGGTGCAAGCGGCCCGGTAACGCGCCATGCGCACCTTGGCCCAGGGTGTGAACAAGCCCAGCGTCAGGACAACCAGCGCGCTGTTGGACGCGTAGATCCACAGCATCTGCTTCGGCGACAGGTGCGAATGCAGGCTGTGATCGCGCAGCGTGAGGTTGTTGAGGAAGATGTTGGTCAGTCCTGCCATGAAATAGCCGAACACCGCAAGGTAACCGGCCATGATCACGACGAACGCCAGCGCCGGATTGATCAGGGTAAACGCCACAATGCCACCGATGCCAAAGGCAATGGCCATCAGCAGCCCCTTACCGAAGAAGGCATAATATTCGCCGTTGGTGCTGTCGAAGCTGAAACGGCTCGTGCCGTAACGGAAACCGTTGCCCATGAACCGGTGCGTCTTGAGAACGCTGAACGGCGTCAGCAGCAGCAAGGTCAACAGGTTGAGGAAGGGCCAGACCACCATCACCATCAGCGCATCGGCATAGCTGGCTTCGAAATCGAAACGCACATTGCGGTAAGCGCTATTGATGGCCCGGAAACGCAGCGAACGGATGACAATCCAGGGGATCGCGAACATAAAGCCGATACCCATGATGATCGCCGCGCCCGGCACCAGGTTGGCCACCAGCGCGTAGAGGATGAAAGCGAAAAACGCGATCAGCCGGCCTTTGAGAATCGTGATCGGATCGGCCAGGTACTGGAAGCTGGCGCCATCCAACTGGGTATTGCCATAAAAATACTGGTTATTGCGCACGGTCGCCCAGGCGGAATAGATCCCGAAGGTGACCATCGTCAGCAGGATATTGACGATCCAGATCCCGAAGTATTCGCCCCCCTGGCCGGTGAAACGGAATTCGGCATCCCGGAAATCCTCCGGGTCGACCGTTTTCCTGACTGGGCGCTGAATGGGCGTCGATCCAACCGGCTTGGCCTCGAAGCGGGCTGGACCGGTCGGAGGCGTTTGCGCGCCCTCGTCGGCCGCCGTCATGGCCGCCGCGGCCTGGTTCGGCGCCGGCTCATTAGGCGCGGCGGTCTCTTCCTCGCCTTCCACCGGCTCCACTGCCAGCTCGCTGAGCGATGTGGCGTAGCGGGGCTTTTCCGGTTCCTGCGGCTGGGCGGATTCGGCCGGCGCCGCAGCGGGCGGCGTGTCCATGGTCTGAACCACAACCGCTGCGCCGGCTTTCAACAGGCGGTCGCGATACTGGTTGGCCTGATCGAGCGTCAGGTCCTTTTTGAGATTGCGGGATGTGCCATCGAACAGGCGCGCAGCCCGCTCCTCGGACACTTTGAACAACGCCTGGACGTTGCTCTTCACCTGTTCGGGCGAAAACCCGTCCACGATGCGGCCGTCAAACTGAATACGGTAACGATCAGTGCTCATAATCCACCCTACTGCTTCCATTCCCTGAAAAACGCGCTTCGAACGCGCCGGATGAGTCGCTTCCTGCGTGCACCGCAGACGCTCCACCAAACATTAACAGAGATTCATCCCTACATCTGATTTTCAGCGTTTCAAAGTGTTAAAAATATTAAAATCTTTGCCCCATTTGAGCTTCTTCTCACGCCAACGTCGGCAATCAGGCGTAGCGCTCGGAGACGAAGCCGTGTATTTTTGCCGGCCTTAAGGATCATAACGTTACAGGAAGTTAACAATGAACCAGGCCGTAAAATCGCAGTTTGATTCCCTCTCCTCGTCGCTGGGGCAACATCTGAAGCGCTATTTTGCCGCTATTGCCGGCACCGTAATCGCCCTGATGCTGGGCTTTTCCTCCTTTTTTACCACCGAACTGGGCTACACCTACGTGGTTCAGGACACGCTGTTTGGCACTATTCGGGTCTTCACCGAACCGGGCGTCCACCTGAAAGTGCCCTTCTTTTCCAATGTCTACACCTACAACCAGGCGATGACGCTCAACTTCGGCAATCAGGAGAGCGGCGAGGTCATCCGCGCCACCCGCCAGCTGAGTAACGTCGAGGTCCAGTTTGCCGATACCTACACGGCCAGCATCCCGGCGACGTTCCGCTTCAAGCTGTCATCCGATCCGGAGCGCATCATCGCCATGCATCGGGAATTCCGCAGCTACGACAACCTGATCGATTCGCTTCTGCTCAAGAACGCCAAGAACGTCACGGTGGTCACCGCCACCCAATACACCGGCGAGGAATTCTTTCAGGGCGGGCTGAACAAGTTCAAGGTGCAGCTCGAAGACCAGCTCCAGAATGGCCTTTACCAGACCGAGCGCCGGCAGGTCGAGGTGGAGCAGACAGACCTGGCGGCGGTGTCATCAACCAACGACGACGCCGACAAGCTGGAACACAAGGTCCAACTGGTGTGGAAAAACATCATCCTGCAAAACGACAAGGGCCAGGCCAAGCGGCTGGCCAACCCGCTGGATTCCTATGGCATCCAGGTCCGTCAGGTCACCATTGGCCGGCCCATTCCGGAGCATCGCCTGGACGAACTGCTGGTGAAGAAAAAGGACCTGGTCGCCAAACGGATTACCGCCATTCAGGCCCAGGAAACGGCCCGGGCAGAAGCCAAGACCGCTCAACTGGAGAAGGAGATCGAGAAGGCCCGCGCGATCCAGGACGCCCAGCGCGCCAAGGAGCTGGCGATCATTTCCAAGCAGAAGGAAGTGGAAATGGAGCGCCAGCAGGCGGAACTGGAACAGGTCCGCAAGCAAAAGGAACAGGCTGTCGCCCTGCTTGAGAAGCAAACCCAGCTTGAAGTGGCCACCGCCGAACGGGACATCCAGAAAGCCAACGCCGATGCCGCCACCTATGCGGCCAAAGCCATCCGTGAGAAAGGTCTGGCGGAGGCCGAAGTTGCCAAGGCCAACCTGATGGCCAAGCAGTCGGCGCGCGATATTTACATGGCGGAAATCCAGCGGGATATCGCCCAGGTCATGTACCCGGCCCTGAAGGAGACCCAGATACAGATGCCGGCCTACTACGTGGGTGACGGCAGTGCGACGCCAGTCAACAGCCTGGACGTGTTCACCAGCCTGGGTGCTATGGACCATCTCAAGCAATCGCTGCGTACCGCAGAGCGCGGCCAGTAATCTCCAACGCCCGCGGTCACAGACTGCGGGCGTATCAACCTTTCCTGATCGTCACATCCGGCACCACCCTCTCAGCGTACTGTCCTAGCGGTCTCACCAGGCCGGCAGTTGACCTGGATATCGCGAGCACTTGATCTCACCGCAGATCGTCCCAAGGCTTGTAATCTGGGTCGGTTCGCCCCGGCCTGACATCTTCGACACGACAGGAGGCACCATGAAGACCCGGACGTTTGGCAATACGGATATCGAAGTCACCCCGGTTGGCCTGGGCACCTGGGCCATTGGCGGCTGGATGTGGGGCGGCACGGACGAAGCCGAATCCATCGATACCATTCATGCCGCGATCGACAAGGGCATCAAACTGATCGATACCGCGCCGGTCTACGGTTTCGGCCGTTCCGAGGAGATCGTCGGCAAGGCCCTGGCGGGCGGTCGCCGTGAGCAGGTGGCACTGGCCACCAAGGTCGCGCTCAACTGGTCCGACGAGCACGACAAGGTCTGGCGCGATGCCACCGCGAAGCGGATCGAGAAAGAAGTCGAGGATTCGCTGAAGCGGCTACAGACCGATCACATCGACATCTATCAGGTGCACTGGCCCGACCCGGTCACACCCATGGAGGAAACCGCACGCGCCCTGGAGAAGCTGCTCAAGGACGGCAAGATCCGTGCGATCGGGGTCAGTAACTTTTCGCCGGAGCAAATGGACCAGTTCCGCGAGTTCGCCCCCCTGCACAGTGACCAGCCGCCCTATAACCTGTTTGAGCGGGGCATTGAGGACGATATCCTGCCCTACTGCCGCGACAACGAAATCGCCACCATCACCTACGGCGGTCTCTGCCGCGGCCTGCTCAGCGGCAAGATGACGCCCAAAAGCGAGTTTGAAGGCGACGACCTGCGTAACAACGATCCCAAGTTCCAGGGCGATCGCTTCCAGCAGTACCTTAACGCCGTCAACGCTCTGGACGACTATGCCCGGGATCACTTCGGCAAGGATGTCCTGGCCCTCGCACTGCGCTGGTTGATCGACCAACCGGGCGTGACCACGGCACTCTGGGGTGCCAGACGGCCTGAACAGCTGGAGCCGGTCAGCAATGTGGAGGGCTGGTCGCTCGCCGAAGAGGACATGACGGCGATCAATAACATCCTGAAGCAACACATTACCGATCCGGTCGGCCCGGAATTCATGGCCCCACCCAGTCGCGAAGGCTGATTGCCTTACCATCCTGTTATCCCCGCTCCTGCCCTCCGGGAGCGGGCTATAATGCAGCGTAGAACACCGCCCCGAACCACAGGAAACCACTATTCGAGCCAAAGCCAAGCGTCTGTTGCTGTTCACCGCTGAATTTGCCATTCCCATTATTGCGGTGGGCGCCTTGTCGTGGCTGATCGGCGGCTATCGGGTGCTGGTTCCGGCACCGCCGACCAACCCGGACAACATCTGCGACATCTTCAGCGAGCATCCGGATTGGTACGACGAGGCGGCGGCCTCCCAGGCCCGCTGGGGCACGCCCATAGCCACCCAGATCGCCTTCGTGCGCCAGGAATCCGCCTTCCAGAGCCGCATCCAACCGCCACGGACCAAACTGTTTGGCGTGATCCCATGGTCGCGCCCGACTTCTGCGTTTGGCTACGCCCAGGCGCTTGATCCCGCCTGGGGCGAGTACATGGAGGACGCCGGCAGCGTCTTCGCCGACCGCTCCCAGATGAAACACGCCCTGGACTTTATCGGCTGGTACAACGCGCGGACTCATCGCCAACTGGGCCTGTCACTGGACAATACCCGCGATCTCTACCTGGCCTACCACGAAGGCCCGACGGGCTTTGTCCGCCAAAGCTACAAGAAGCGTCCGTGGGTCCAGCGTGTGGCCAACCGGGTCACGACCCACGCCGCCACCTATGCGGCCCAACTGGAGCAGTGCGAAGCCCAGTTAAGATGCCGGCATATCTACCAGTTCTGGCCGTTTTGTGAATAAGCGGGAAAGCGAGGACGCAAAACGAGAGGGAAAATCTGACGGGATCCATCCCGTCCTTGCGGTGCTACAGGGTGACGAGCAATCAGCGAGACGTTCCGTAAACGGAGGTCCAGTAGTTGCTGTAGTCGTTGGACGCCGACGTGCTGTCGATCCGGACCGCGGCAAACTCCTCAAAACGGGGATCCATAATGTTGCGGCAATGACCCGGACTCGCCAACCAGCCGGCCGTGACGGAAGCCGGTGAATCGTAGCCGGCCGCAATGTTCTCACCGACAATCGACCACTCGTAGCCGGTCGCCGTGACCCGATTGCCCACAGTCAGGCCATCCGACCCGGTGTGGCTGAAGAAGTTATGGGTTTCCATGTCCACACTGTGCGTCCTGGCGGCGCCCTCCAGCGTGCAGCTGTAGGTGACCGGCGTTGTCGCCTCATAATGATCGTCACCACACATCCGGGCTTCAGAGCGGGCGATGTTGATCAGCTCGATCAGCTCAGCCTGGTATTGATCCACCTCGCAACCGGCGGACATTTCAACCGGGCCAGCCGCCACGGTCGCCTTACCACTGCTGGAGGTTGCCGACGCCTCTGAAACGGTGCTGCCGCCGGAACCACCGCCGCCACAGCCAGCCAACACGCCCGTTGCTAAAAGGCTAATCGTAATACAGTGTGAAACTCTCATAGTCAGCACCTATATGCACGAGATGCTCACTATACAGCCAGCATTTTTGAAAGCACGTACGTAAATCCCCAAATTACAACATGTTACGAATCATTACCTGCCAGCTAAAAGGGGATTCAATTCAACGAACTGTTTACCTTTTAAGCAATTGACAGCTTCTGTGCATGCACAAAAAAAAGGCACTGAATGGCAACCATCCAGTGCCTCTTCCGAGGGACGAGTCAGGGTCGTCCTGCCCCCGATCGCACTCGTCCGTCTTCCCTGTCCTTTCCTGATGCCATATCGGGCGATCAGAACATGTAATTCAGACCGACGCGGGCCGTGTCGAAGGACGGACCGTCGTTGGTGACCTGGCCGTTGAAGTCGTCTTCATCAATGTCCACGTTGTAGCGGTCATACTCGGCATAGGCTGTGAGGCTGTCGGTAACGCGGAAGTCCACGCCCGCACCGACCACCGGGCTCACTTCATCGTAGGTTTCGCTTTCGTCAAAGGCGTCCACGTCGTAGGAATAGACGAAGGCACCCGCCTTGCCGTACACGCCGAAGCTCTCGGTTACGGGGAGGCGGCCCTTGGCAGACAGCGCCAGACCTTTCAGGTCACTGTTGACGTCATCGTCCTCGCCGAATTCACCGAAATCCAGGTAGTCACCCTCCAGGGCGAAATACCGGTTGAACTGATACCCGACGGTGCCGGCGAACAGGTCGTTCTCGTCCTTGAATTCACCGCCGTGGGATTTAAAGCCGCCGTAACTACCACCGATGTAGAAACCTGAGTCATCACGCTTGTCCTGCGCGAGGGCAGCCGGTGCAGCGAATACAGCAGCGGAAAGCAGCGTGACGTATGCAAGATTCGTCTTGGTGTTCATAGCGATAGAGTCCCCGTAGGTTCTTCCGTTGAATAAGCCCGGGACACCATGTCCGGGCAACACCATTCCACCCTAACGAAACTCACCGCGGCTGCGGGTTAAAACAGGAATACGGTTTATTAATCAATCGTTTACATTACACACACTTAACCCGACCGTTCCAGGAGTGAGGCGGGTTACGGGTTGGCGTCACAAAAAGATAATTACGACTAAACTGAAAAATAAAATGAGGGAGAAACTTATGCTTCGCCTCTTCGTTGGTCTTGAGTTACCGGAAGATGTCCGTCAGGCACTGACCGCAATCAGGGGCGAACTGAAGGGCGCACGCTGGCAGACGGCCGGACAACTCCACATGACGCTGAGCTTTATCGGCAATGTCGGTGACGACAATCTGCCCGTCATCTACGATGCGCTTAATGGCCTGCCACTGGATCCTTTTCCGGTCACCGTTGCGGGTGTCGGTCTGTTCGGCTCCCCCCAGTACCCCAAAAACCTCTGGGCCGGCGTACTGGACCGGGAACCATTGATCGATCTACACGAAGAGATCCACCAACGATTGAAGCAACTGAACGTCTCGATCCAGGGGCGCGGGTTTCGACCGCACATCACACTGGCCCGGTTTCGTGGGCGGCGCACCCGTCAATACGCGGCCCGCCAGGACAAACGCGAGCCAGCCCAGAGCCTGAACCGCTTCCTGGATAAATACGGCCAACTCGAATTGCCTTCTTTCGGCGTGCATCACGTTAGCCTGTTCAGCAGCACGCAACGCCCGGAAGGGTCCCACTATCAGGTCATCGGTCGCTTCCCTGCAGGCTGACCGGCTGTCACGACAGGCGCAGCAAACGCACCAGGTTATCCCGGAACGCTTCCGCCACCTCACGGCCCGCCAGCCCCTCGGCAATACGGACCTGCTTGCCGGCGGCTTTCACTTCCAGGTGGAAATACTCGGTCATGCGGTGCCCCTGATTGGCCGAACCGCCTGATGTCAGTACCAGTTGGCCGGCCTGGATCAGGTCAGCCTGCCGGCGCCACAGCGCCATGCCACACCAGGCCCTGACAGAGCGGACCTGCTGCTGGCGAATGCGCACATCGAGAGAACGGCCCAGCATGAACAGACCACCCAGCGCCATGGGAAAACCAAACAACCCGAAGAAGAAGGCCATCACGTAAAGCATGAAACCTTCGGACGCCGCGGCAACGCCCAAGCCAATGGCGGCACCCGCGAAGAACACGCCCCCGATAAGGATCGCCAGTGTGAAGCCCAGGTTGCGGCCAGCGCGGCTGCGAATCCGCCAGCCATCCATCCAGGGTTCCACATCGATCTGCTCGGCAGCTGCCGAGGTCGCGGCCACCTGGGCTTTGCGTTCTGCCCGCTCCACATGTTCGCGGGGCAAGGTCACCGCAGAGGCCAGCGTGCCAGGCTCCACCGGGAGTTCGTAGGTCCGCTCCAGGGCCACCGGTTCCTGCGGCCCATCGAGGACCAGTCGCCACAGGACCTGTTCCCGTCCGCTGGTGTCTGTCGGAGGCAGATCTGCCGGCGGCGTAAAACGGAAGGCGACCACGGCACCGGTACCTTCGGTATGCACATAGGGCGACTGGTGGTCCTGCCAGATGATGCGTTCACTGCGACTGCTGTTTTTGCCGGACCGGATGCGCACCCGGACGCACTGCAGGGTCACCTGCCACGGCGCTTCGATCTCCGGTCGCGACAGGCGAATCCGCCCCCCGATATCACCGCCCACCTGTCCCGGCACCGGATCCGGGCTCAAAGGCATCGGACCGTAATAGCGCCAGTTGCGCCGGCTCACCCAGGCCAGTCTGGCGAGCCAGAGGCCGGCCAGCGGGAACATCAGCACCATCAGGATCAGCCAGTTGTCATCCGCCAGTTCGTCCGGGACGGCGAGCACACCCGGCAGACTGATGGAGAGAAACATGAACGCCATGAAGCCGAATACCCAGTGGCCGTAACGCTGAGAGGACAAGATGTCTGTCTGGTCCGCGGCCAGTCGGCGTCGACGCCGGCCCACCAGCAGGATCGCAACGCCGGCCACCGCGAAGACCGTACCGAACAGACCGCCGAACAGCAGCTTTTTCCAGCGCAGTTCGCGTACGAGGTAGCTTTCGGTGGGGTTGTCGGG
This sequence comes from Marinobacter mangrovi, assembly GCF_016798325.1. Classification (GTDB taxonomy): domain Bacteria; phylum Pseudomonadota; class Gammaproteobacteria; order Pseudomonadales; family Oleiphilaceae; genus Marinobacter_A; species Marinobacter_A mangrovi. Next base: position 43,694 of record NZ_JAERVO010000001.1, on the reverse strand, counting down.
ATTCACCCATATGGCCACCGGGCCTTGGGCGCTGATACGCCGCATGCGGCTGACCAGTTGCTGTTGATAGTCTCCGATATTGTCGCTGCCGGCGTCGTAGCCCACCCGATGGCCGGTATACGTGCGCCCGCCAACGCGGTAGGTGTAGGTGGCATCCACCGACCAGGTGGTGCTGTCGTCCCCGCGATGGCTGCGCAGATCGATCTGCTGCAACGTCGCCTGGACCCGGCCCCAGCCGGCACTGCTGACATGCTCATAGAGAGTCGCCAGCGGGCTGAAGATCAGCACGCCCAGGCCGGCACACAGGAAGATCAGGCCAAACAGCGTGACGCCCCAGCGTGGTTTGTCGGAATCCTTTCCGGGTCCTGCGGCCGATCCGCCCTGACTCACGTCCATTCTGCTCACGCCTCCGATGACAACCGGACAGAGTCTAGCGCGATGCCACAGGCGATACTGTTGAGAAATGTATGTGCAGAAATGAACGGAGTTGATCCATTCGCGGGCCGGGTCGATCCAGGTCCGGGCGAACGCCGCGGCGGAACCCGGGCAGTCCGGCGGGACCGGTGAACGGTGCGAGCAAGTCAGGATCACGGGCAATGATATGGACGGGCACATCGCGGCTTGCGCCCTCACCGGTCACCAGCGGCGCCGGCTGGTGATCGCCGAGCAGGATCAGCAGCGTGTGCTCGTCTACATGACGAATGGCGTAGTCCGTCGCCACGGCCAGGGCATAGTCGATCGCCCGAATGTAATGCTGCCGCACTCGCTCGGGATTACGCCACAGTTCGGCGGGCACCTCTCCCGCCCCTTTCCATGGGGAAAAGACCTGACCGTCACCGATGGCCTGCCAATCCGGCAGCACCGGCAGGATCGGCACCCAGGGCGCGTGGCTGCTGATCAGCGCCAGCTCGGCGAATATCGGTGTCGCCGAGGCGTCCCGTACCTGGCGCTGGAACCAGGACCAGGTGTACTGGTCCGGCATGGTGACCCAGTTCAGCGCCGGGCCGGCGTAATCGATGCGCTGGGCGTCGTAGATGTGCCGATACCCCAACTGGCGCCCTTCCGGCCAGGCGCGGGTGATCGCGGGCATCACGGCAACGGTGTCGTGTCCGGTCTGGCGAAAGTCGTCGATCAGGGTGGTGTAGCCGCTCGACAACATCACGTCGTAAGCCATTGCGCTGTCCACCCACAGACCACTCAAGACCGTGGCATGGGCCAGCCAGGATTGACCACCCTGGACCGGCGACCGCAAGCGGCCGCTGACCACACTGAGCCCGGCCGTGGAAAGGGCCTGCTCCATGGCGTCCAGGCGCGGGTCCAGTACCGGCCGATAACGGGGATCGCCCAGCGCGGAGACACCATAGGATTCAATGAAGCCGATCAGCACATCGTCTCCGGCCAGTCGATCCATCGCGACCGCACGTCCCCGGTTGCCGGTACTTTCGACAGTATTCAATTGACGCGAAAAGGCCTCGGTCTGTGCCTGTGCGTCCATGATGCGCTCGACCTGAGTTGCCAATACCTCGGCGCCGGATACCGCCACCGGGATGGCCCGGACAGGCAGCAAGGCCAGGCCAACCAGGGCGAGCACCGTCATCGCTTTGGCTTGCCGGACCGACACCTGGCGCCCGGCATAAAGCAGCAGCGTCCGCACCAACCACGCCAGGACCAGCACCGACAGCACCAGAACCGCTGCTAAACCAAGGGCCCAGACATACCCCAGATTGGTCACGGCCAGATCGACGACCTTGCCCGGCAATGCGCTGTCCAGGTAGAGATTCAGTGGGCGCCCCAAGGCCAGGCGCATAACGCCGTCGGCCGCCACGAACAGCGCCAGTGCCACGTATCCCACGGCCAGTGCCCAGGCGATCCACCGGCGCCAGTCCCCGGCCCGAATAAGCCCCAGCAGCCCCATCAGCAACAGGGCGTCCAGCGCCACCCAGGGCAAAGGCCCGGGCCGCCACCACTGCAGGGCCAGACACAGCGCATTCAGGATCAGGAAAGAGACCAGTTGTTTCAGCACACACCCACCACACCAGGACCGTTTGTCCGGTTATACGTCCAGATCGCCGGACTGGATACCCGCATCAACCGCTCATCGGCGCAATGCGGAATTCCAGCACCGATTCGGTCTCTTCCAGCGTTGTCGCCAATCGGGACGCGCTGGACTCGTCAATCGAACTCAACACCATCTTGTGTCGACGGACCTGTTTCTCGGCGTATACGCGGTAGCTCAGGTTAGCAATGCTGAAGCCGTGGCTTTCAATCAGGTCACGCATGACAACGTCATTTAGCTCCGCCGCCGGGGCGAATTGCACATCGAAGTGATAGAACGCCTGGGTCGGCACCCGCGACTCAATCCAGCGGAACAATGAAAGCACCGTCACGGCCAATAGCAGCGACAGCACCAGGGGATAGTAGAAGCCCACACCGGCGAGGATCCCGATGGCGGACGTGATCCAGATGGAGGCGGCGGTGGTCAGCCCGCGGACAGACAGGCCTTCCTTGACGATCACACCCGCACCCAGAAAGCCGATACCGGTCATGATGCCCTGCGCCATACGGGTGGGATCGAGCCGGATGCCGTCCATGGTCTCCGGCACCCAGTGGGCCTCATAGACCGTTACCAACATCAACAGGCAGGACGCCAGACTGACCAGTGTGTGCGTGCGAAAGCCGGCCGGGCGACCGTGGAACGAGCGCTCATAGCCAATCACCGCACCGGCGACCAGAGCCGCCAGCAGGCGAAGCGCAATTTCCTGATAATCGCTGCTCAAATGAACGCCTCCGTCGCTGCCACGCCTACCCGTTCAGCTTAGCAGAGAAGCGGTACGTCACTTTGCAGGGCTGGTCATATTGCCGCTGCCGGGCTTAGGCTGGGAATGGATTCCCCATGAACCGAAGACAAGGAGAGTGCTATGTATCTTTCCGTCCAGATCAGTCATTACCCACTCCAGGACGAGTACAAAGCCAGCATCAAGGAGGTTATCCAGCGCCTCAAGAACAGTGGCCTGGAAGTGCATGCAAACCGGATGAGCACTCAGGTGTTCGGTGAGTTCGATGAGGTGATGAAGGTGCTGTCCGAGACCATGAAGTGGTCCTTCGAGACTCATGGCAAAGCGGTGTTTACCGCCAATTTCCTGGAAGGGGACCGGCGGCCGAAAGCATAAGGTCAGCCAGGTGCGATCGCGCGATAACGCCGCTCAGGCCGCCCCACCGTGCCGTAGTTGACCTCGGCGGTGAGCTCGTCGGCACTGACCAGGTACTCCAGGTAACGCCGGGCGGTGGTGCGGGACGCGCCAATCTCCTGGCCCACCGCTTCGGCGCTCCAGTCGCCGGGCGCGCGCACCACGTCGCGGATCTTGTCGAGGGTGAGTGGATCGATGCCCTTGGGCAGTCGGGAGGGGCTGACCGGTTCCGGCTCGGCGGGATGACGTGGCAGGAGCGCGTCCACCTCTTTCTGGGCGACGTCACCCAGGCTGTCGAGCGTGCTCAGGTGCTGCTGGTAACGCTGCAGGGCCGCTTGCAGGCGCTCGAACACCAGCGGTTTGAGAATGTAGTCGAAGACGCCACCGCGCAGGGCGCTGCGCAGGGTATCCACTTCCCGCGCGGCGGTGATCAGGATGACGTCGGAGGGGCTGTCGCCGGCCCGCAATTCCCGTAGAAGCTCCAGGCCCGTACCATCCGGGAAGTAGACGTCCAGCAACACCAGATCCGGTTGCAGCACGTCGATCTGGTCCCGTGCATCGGCCAATGTGTGGGCGATGCCCGTCAGTTCGACAAAGTCGATGCGCTCTATGAAGCGGCGCTGGATTTCGGCGATCTGGCGATCGTCTTCCACGATCATCAATCGAATGGTTCTCACTGCGTGACCCCTTCGGTCTGAACCGGCGTTTTCGACAGATACAGTGTAAACCGGCTGCCGTTCGGCTGCAGGGGCTCCACCGTCACCGAGCCTCCCCAACGATCCACGAACTGCTTGACCAGATACAGGCCGATACCGTGATCGCCCTCGGCCTTGCTGCTGACGCCCCGCTCGAAGATCCGCTCGCGTTCGGCTTCCGGAATGCCCGGGCCCTGATCCTCCACCTCAAAAATCAGGTCGTGCCCCAGATCGGTCATACTCAGATGCACCACGCCGCCCTCGCCGCTCTGTTGGCGCGTGGCTTCCAGGGCGTTGTCGATCAGGTTGCCCAGCACGCTGACCAGCTGATCCCGGGGCAACTGCGGCGGCAGGTCGGCCATCTCGCTGTCCGGATCGATGACCAGTTGCAGGCCCATCTCGCGGGCCCGGTTGTATTTGCCCAGCAGACACCCGGCCAGTACCGGATCCGGCACCGCCTCCAACAGCAGATGGATCAGCGCCTGATGGTCGCTCACTTCGCTGCCGATCAACGCCAGCGCCTGTTCGTTGGCACCGATCTGGATCAGCCCGGCAATGGTGTGCAGTTTGTTGGAGTACTCGTGGGTCTGGCTGCGCAGCGTATCGGCATACTGCTGGATGCGGGTCAGCTGACGGCTTACCTGGTCCAGCTCGTCCCGCAGGCGGAAACTGGCCACCACGCCAATAATCGCGTCGCCCTGCTTCACGGGCAGGCGGTTGACGATCATCTGCCGGCCCTGCATCCAGACTTCCCGGTCGAAGGCCGGCTCGCCGGTTTCCAGCACCGACATCAGATTGTTCTCCGGGAGGACGTCGCCGATGGGGCGGCCGGCCAGACGCGTGTCCGGTTCCAGCCCCAGGGTCTTGATGGCGGTGCGGTTGAAGGTGGTGATCACCCCGTCCCGGTTGATCGCAATAATCCCCTCACGGACGGACTGCAGGGTGGCGTCCCGCTCCTGGAACAGGGCCGCGATTTCCTCCGGCTCCAGACCGAAAATGGCCTTCTTGAAGCGACCAGCAATGAGGATGGCCGCCAGCACACTGCCCAGCAGCATCAGCCCCATCACCAGATAGAGCACCATGTTATAGCGCTGGATGGTGGAGAAGACCTGATCCAGGGAATAGCCGACGGACACGATGCCGATGATCTCGCCGTTACTGATATCGATGATCGGCGCCTTGCCCCGCATGGACAGCCCCAAGCTGCCGTGGGCCTTGGCGACGTAACCTTCGCCGTACTTGAGCGCGCGGGTTCCCAGATCACCGTCGTCGTCCGCCATTGAATGGCCAATACGGGCCGGATCCGGGTGGGCCAGGCGGATCGCATGGCGGTCGCCAATGACGATAAACAGCGCCTCGTTGGTGTCGGCCACCCGCTGACTCAGGGCCATCAGCGCATCGGTATCCCGCTGCTTCACACCCTCGATCACGGCGGGCATGGCCGCCACCGTCTTGGCCACCATCAGGGCCCGCTGGCCGATCTGTTCGTAGAGGGATTCACTCAGGTAATACCCGGCAAAACCACCGATCAGACCGGTCTGCAGGGCGCTGACCAGCCCCAGGATGATGATCATCCGGGTCTTGAGTTTGAGCTTGCGATAGGCAAACGGCATGTCGGACGGCGTGTTCGGTTTCTTGTCGTTGGTATTGAGGAGAATCTCCCGCGTTCCAGCCGTTCAGGTTACGTCACGTGGGCGTTTTTTTCCCGTGAACATTATGAACAAAACGTCCTTTAATGATTTTAAACGCATTACGTCCACAAACTTTTGCTATCTGCGGTCACTACCTACTCTAGTTATGGGGAGCCTTTAAACGACCCCTGAATCACCCCTGGCGTTGAACGCCCTCAAGGGCGCGCGCTAAACGCTGCATCTGCCGCGTTGCGGCTCTTGCCAAGGGCTACGGCCATTGGCGGCGAGCCACGCCTTGCATCTACAACGTTTAGCGCGCGCAGGGGAGATTCAGGAATCATTCAGAGGCTCCTTGAGCCGTCCATCTTTGCCAGTCGGCAATTTAGGGAGCTGCTCCCGGACGGCCACAAAAACAAACAGAGGTGACCAAAATGCTATTCAAACGATGCCTGTCATTCGTGGCCATGGCCACGTTCAGTCTGTCTGCCCTTGCCTGGGAACCCACCGGAAAAGTTGAATGTATCGCCCCCGCAGACCCGGGCGGCGGCTGGGATTTCACCTGCCGTAGCGTTGGCAATGTCCTCCAGGACCTTGACCTGGTTCCCGGAACCGTCCAGACCACCAACATGGCCGGTGCCGGCGGTGGCGTCGCTTTCGCCCACACCATCAGTAAGCGCAATGAAGACAATACGCTGCTGGTAGCCGCTTCCACAGCCACCACGACCCGTCTCGCCCAGAAGCAATTCCCCGGCATGAACGCCGACATGGTGACCTGGGTGGGCGCACTGGGTGCCGACTACGGGGTCATTGCCGTGGGTAAGGACTCCAAATACCAGGATCTGAAGCAGTTGATGGCCGCGGTCAAGGAAAACCCGCGCTCGGTAAAATTTGCCGGCGGCAGTGCCCGCGGCGGCTGGGACCATCTTAAAGTCCTGATCACCGCCAAAGCGGCCGGTGCGGACAAGCTGCCATCGATCCCCTACCTGTCGTACAACAATGGCGGCGAAGCCCTGACCCAGGTGGTCGGTGGCCAGGTCGATGCGTTTACCGGCGACATCTCCGAAGCGACCGGTTTCCTGAAGTCCGGCGACATCCGCATCCTGGCCGTCCTTGCAGACGAACGCCTGCCTGGCGATCTGGGTGACATCCCCACCGCCAAGGAACAGGGCATCGACGCGGTGGGTCCCAACTGGCGCGGCTTCTATATGCCCAAAGGCGCTTCCGACGAGGCCAAGGCCTACTGGACCGACGCCATCAACACGGTCTATGACAGTGACGAGTGGAAGAAGGTCATGAAGCAGAACGGCCTGATTCCGTTCCACCCGCCGGCTGGCGAGTTCGATGCCTTCGTCCACAAGCAGGTGAAGGACATCGCAGACCTCTCTCGTGAAATAGGTTTGCTGAAATGACAGCCCGCGGAGACCGGATTCTCGGTCTCGGGCTGTTCGTCCTGGCAGTCGCCTACGGCTGGGGTGCCCAACAGTGGCCCGAGCCGTTCGGCGGCGCCGAGACCGTCGGCCCGGAGACTTTCCCCACGTTGCTGTCTGTCGTGCTTGCATTGTCCAGCGTCTACCTGATCGTCAAGCCGGATCCTGATGCGCACTGGCCGGTGGGCCGCACGGCCGCAGAAATCCTGCTGGCCATTGCCATCCTGGTGGTTTACGCCTTTTTGCTCGAACCGCTGGGCTTTGTGATCTCCACCACGCTCGCCGTCGGCGCCTTGTGCTGGCGCATGGGGGCCAAACCGGTGCGGTCGCTGTTGATCGGACTGATCGCCGCCGTGGTGGTGTTCTTCCTGTTTAACTACGGGTTGGAACTGAGTCTGCCGGGCGGACTCCTGGAGTTCGAATAATGGAAACCCTTCAGTTTCTGATGGACGGCTTTGCCGTCGCCCTGACCCCGACCAACCTGATGTTTGCGCTGTTCGGCGCGTTCATCGGCACGCTGATCGGCGCCCTGCCCGGCCTCGGTCCCGCCAACGGTGTGGCCATCCTGATTCCGCTGGCCTTTACCCTGGGGCTGCCGCCGGAAACCGCGATGATCCTGCTGACGTCCGTCTATGCCGGCGCCATGTACGGCGGTCGTATTTCGTCGATCCTGCTCAACATTCCGGGCGACGAACCGGCCATGATGACCTGCCTGGACGGCTACCCCATGGCCCAGAAAGGCAAGGCCGCCGAAGCCCTGGCCATGTCGGCGATCGCCTCCTTCGCGGGCAGCCTGATCGGCACCATCGGCCTGATCCTGCTGGCCCCGGCCCTGGCCAAATTCGCGCTGACCTTCGGTCCGGCGGAATACTTCGCCCTGTTCATGCTGGCCTTCGCCACCCTCGGCGGCATTACCGGCAAGAACCCGATGAAGACCGTCATTGCTGCCGTCATCGGCCTGATGATTTCCACGGTGGGCATCGACATTGCCACCGGCACCCAGCGCTACACCTTCGGCATCCTCAAGCTGTATGAAGGCATCGATTTCATCCTGGCGATTGTCGGGCTGTTTGCCATCTCAGAGTTGCTGTTCTTCATCGAAGAGCGGGCCGGCGCGGGCCGCAAGATGATCAAGGTGGGCAAGCTGATGCTGCGGCCGAAGGAAATCATCGCGGCAGTTCCGACCATGTTCCGCGGCGGGGTGCTGGGCTTTATCGCGGGTGTCCTCCCGGGTGCCGGGGCCTCCCTGGGCAGCTTTATCAGCTACACGCTGGAGAAACAGTACCTGGGCAAGAAAGGCCACTTCGGCGAGGGTGACCCGCGCGGCGTCGCAGCCCCGGAAGCAGGCAACAACGGCGCGTCTTCCGGTGCCCTGGTCCCCATGCTGACCCTCGGCGTACCGGGCAGCGGCACCACCGCCGTGCTGCTGGCGATGCTGATTTCCCTGAACGTGACACCCGGCCCGCTGATGTTTACGCAGAACGCGGACATCGTCTGGGGCGTGATCGCTGCCCTGTTGATCGGCAACGTGATCCTGCTGCTGCTGAACATTCCGATGGTGGGCTTCTTCGTCAAGCTGCTGTCGGTGCCGCCGATGTACCTGCTGCCGATGGTCACCATGGTGGCGTTCGTGGGCATCTATTCCATTAGCCACAGCACGTTTGACCTCTACTTCATGATCGCCTTCGGCGTGGCCGGCTACATCCTGCGCAAGCTGGAGATCCCGATGGTGCCCATCATCCTGGGCATGCTGTTGGGTCCGGAAATGGAGAAGAATCTGGGCCATGCCCTGGTCATCTCCGACGGCGACTGGAGCATTCTCTGGGCCAGCCCGCTGGCGCTGGGTCTGTGGATCGTCGCCGGCCTGGGTTTGATCCTGCCCTATATCGTCGGCCCGCTGCTGCGCAAACGCATGCGCGCGGCCATCAAGGAGGAACCGACCTCCGACTAGTTTTGTGGTGTGCTCTCTACTGATGATCTGTCATCGGTGCTTTGGGGTGTCCTGCCTGTCGGACACCCCTTTTTTGTGTCTGCCCCCTCCGATCATGCCCTTTTCGAAAGAGCGATCGTCACGTCTCGTATCTTTGTTTTCAGAGGCACGGCTCCGTACGTCACATCTGTGTGCCTGCTGTAAAATTTTGTACAAAAGTCATCTTTTTAATTGTCGTTATCACATACATACGACTAGTCTCTGCAATGGGATTCTGAAAACCCGTGGAGGGACTCGCGCCATGTTTGGCATCAAGGTTCTCGATAAAAAGGAAAACGAGAAAATCAAAGAACGTCTGGATTGGCAGGACCGTTATATCCAGGCGATCAAGGACAGCAACGCCGTCATCGAATTCACCCCGGACGGCATTATCGTGGACGTCAATGACCGTTTTCTCGATGTCGTCGGCTACAGCCGTGAAGAGATTGTCGGCCGGCATCACTCCATGTTTTGCGACAAGGACTACGTCCAAAGCCAGGCCTATCGGAAGTTCTGGGACGCGCTGCGCAAAGGCGAGGCCCAGAGCGGTGAATTCCGCCGCATCGGCAAATCCGGTGACAAGGTCTGGCTGCACGCCAACTACTTTCCGGTGACCCAGAATGGCGAAACCATCCGGGTCGTGAAGTTTGCGGCCGATATCAGTAAAACGGCCAACAAACGCCATGAAGACAGCGCCGTGTTCAGTGCGTTGAATCGCTCGCTGGCCGTCATCGAGTTCTCGCCGGACGGGCGCGTCCTCGGTGCGAACGACAACTTCCTCGCCGCCACCGGCTATTCCCTGGCCGAAATCAAAGGCCAGCATCACCGGATGTTCTGCTACGAGGATTTCTACCGGGAAAATCCGGATTTCTGGAAGCAACTGGCGGCCGGTCGATTCCGCAGTGGCCAGTTCCTGCGAAAGCACCGCAGTGGCCGGGATATCTGGCTTGAAGCCACGTACAACCCGGTGGAAGACGTGGATGGCAAGGTCATCAAGGTGATCAAGTTCGCGACGGACATCACCGACAAGGTCGCGCAGACCGAATCCCTCAAGGAAATCGCCAAGGCGGTCACCGAGGCGGCCGAACTGACCATTGGACGTGCGGATTCCGGGTCCAAAGTCCTGCAGGCGGCGGTCCAGGCCACAGGACAGATCTCGACCGCGGTGAGCGAATCCTCATCGCTGGCCCAGCAGTTGATGGCCCAATCCCGGAACATTACCGACATCGTCAGCACCATCAGCGGTATTGCGGAACAGACCAACCTGCTGGCCCTCAACGCCGCCATCGAAGCCGCCCGGGCCGGCGAGCAGGGTCGCGGTTTCGCGGTGGTGGCTGACGAGGTGCGCCAACTGGCCGCCCGGGCTCAGCAATCCACGGTCCAGATCAGCGGCCTGGTGGACACCAACCACAAACTGGTTCAACAGATGACCAGTCAGATGGATGCTGCCAACGATCACGCCCAGACCGGCGCCGAACGGGTCCGGGAAGCCTCTGGAGCTTTCGATGACGTCCGGGACAGTGCCACGTCGTTGTCGCGGATTATCAATGACGGCAACCGGCTTTAGGCTGAAAATAAAAAAGCCCTGCAGTCGCGGGGCTTTTTCGTGGGACCGGACCTACCGATACTGGCGATCCCGGACGATCAATGGCACGTCGTTGCCGAAGAAATAATTGACGGCGATGCCAAACACGTCGTCATCAGGACTGGACGAATAGCTCAACTCCACGCTCGCGGCTTGCGCCAGAAACTCCGGCTGATACTCAAAGTTGAAGCCGTAGTTGTCCCTGGCATCCATACCGCCAGCAGAGAGACTCAGTGAGGCATCAAAAGGCAAGTACCCAGTCGCGCCCACCGACCAGCTGTTGTAGTTTCCGGTCCCCTGACTCTCGACATGACTGACACTTCGGGAGGCGGAAAGCGTAATACGATCGAGGTAGTAGCTTGCGAATGCGCCATAAGCATGGGCTTTGAAGCTGGAGCTTGAATTAACAAAAGAAACTTGCGAGCTTTCTACTTCGTTATCTCCGTGTATCCAGTGGTAACTGACGCCCACCTTCCCAAGCCCATAATCACGCGCGAAGAGAGAACCACCGACGCTTCCATCCGTTGAGTCGACATCGTAGTCGCCCACATCCATTTCAGTGCGGCTTGCGCTCGCGGACAGGATAGCGCCAACATACTCGGCCAATGGCAACCGATATGCACCATTGACCAATAGGCGGTCTGAGTCCCGGCTATTGGTATAGCCAGCTCCCACTTCTCCATTGGCCGATTTCACACCGCCCTGCTCACCCGCAACCGCACACACCGGCAGCAACATCGCCACCGCGATCATCCTGACTGACATCCCCACTCCCTTTACTACCTGACTATAAAAAACAGCGCCGAATCATCGCCGCCGCTGACATCAATTCGAAGCGGGAGACTAGCAAATACGTACATAAATAACACGTATCTCGACATGATCCGCGCAATTTACCGATTCCCCTCCAGCCAGGAGCACACCTCGGCCGCGTGATCCGCCGGTGGAAACACCGGATAGAACACCTTGGTGATTTTGCCCTTTTCGATGATCAGGGTCAGGCGCTTGATCAATACGTTGCCCTGGAATTCGAATGTGGGTAGCCGCAGGGCTTGTGCCAGTTTCAGGTCGCTGTCGCTGAGGAGTTCAAAGCCCAGCTTCAGGCGATCCGTGGCTTCCTTCTGCTCTTCCAGGGGTTGCGTGCTGATGCCGAATACCGTCGCACCCAGCGCGTGCATTTCCGTCAGGTGATCGCGAAAGCCGCAGGCTTCCGGAGTGCACCCCTTGGCGCCCGGGATATCCGCCCACTCCGGTGCCGTGGGCTGGGCCGGGTTGCCGATGCGCGGGTAGAAATAGGCGACGAGGGTCCCTGTCTGGGCCGACAGATCCACGGTCTCCCCGGAGACTCCCGGCAAGGCTACCGACGGCAAATCCTTGCCCCGTAAATGATCGCAGGCGCCATCGTCCTGCGGCACGGGCAGCGTTTCTTCTGTGTTGTCTTTTGTACTCATCACCCACTCCCATTCCAAATAACGAAAAACCCGGCACGAAGCCGGGTTTCTCAGGCTCGTGAGCGGTCCCTGCCGGGATCCGCTCACTTTACGGTATACCTACTTTTTCAGCTTATAGGCAACCACATAGTCACCGATGGTCGTGCCGATGGAGCCGTGACCGCCGGCTACCTGGACCACCATCTGCTCGCCCTTGCTGTTGAGGTAGGTCATTGGCGTGGCCTGGCCGCCGGCCGGCAGGCGGGCCCGCCAGATTTCTTTGCCGGTGGCGAGATCGTAGCCGCGGATAAAGTTATCCACGGACGCCGCCATGAAGACCACACCGCCATCGGTGATCACCGGACCACCAATGCCGGGCATGCCCATCGGGATCGGCAGATGCAGCGGCGTCATGTCATAGATCGTACCGTTCTTGTGCTTCCAGGTGATTTTCCCGGTCTGCAGGTCGGTACCGGCCACATAGCCCCAGGGCGGCTGCTGGCAGGGCACGCCCAACGGCGACAGGAACGGCTTCATGTTCACCGCATAAGGGGCGCCGGCGTTTTCGTTCAGGCCCGCCTCGCCCTTGTTGGCGTTGCTCAGGTCCGCATTCTCCTTGGGCACCAGCGTTGAGGTGAACGCCAGGTAGAGCGGCATGCCGAACATGACCTGACGCTTGGGATCGACCGCAATGCTGCCCCAGTTGAAGACGCCGAAGTTGCCCGGGAACACGATGGTGCCCTGCTCGGACGGCGGCGTGTACTGGCCTTCATAACGGAGTGACTTGAAGTCGATACGACAGATCATCTGGTCGATCGGCGTGGCCCCCCACATGTCCGCTTCGGTCAGCGTCGGCGGACGGAAAGTCAGTCCGGAAATCGGCTGCGTGGGCGAGGCATGATCGCCTTCGATGGTCCCTTGCGGCGCCTCCTGTTCGGAGATCGGCACGATGGGCTCGCCGGTCTTGCGGTTCAGGACATAGACGTCGCCTTGCTTGGTCGGAACCACCAGCGCCGGTTGCACGCCGTCGTCCGTTTTCAGGTCAAGCAGCGCAGGCTGGGCCGGCGTGTCCATGTCCCACAGATCGTGATGGACGAACTGCTGTACCCAGGCCACCTTGCCGGTTTCCAGGCTGAGCGCCACCACGGAGGCTGCATACTTCTCTTCCTCGGGCGTGCGGTACATGCCCAACTGGTCCGGCGTCCGGTTGCCAATCGGGAAGTAGATCAGCCCCAGATCCTCATCGGCACTGGCCACGGACCAGCTGTTGGGCGAGCTCGTAGTGTAGGTTTCGCCTTCGCCGATCGGCGCGGTGTCGTCCGGGTTGCCGGAGTCCCAGTTCCACTTCAGTTCACCGGTTTTCACGTCGTAGGCGCGAATCACTCCGGACGGCGAATTCACCGCATAGTTATCGTTCACCGAGCCGGCCACGACAACAACCCCATTGGCGACGACGGGGGGCGAAGTGGAGTAGTAGAAACCATCCTGTTTGTACGGCATGTTGTGCATCAGATCCAGCACGCCGTCATCCGCGAAGTTGCTGCAACGGGCGCCCGTGGCCGGATCGATGGCCAGCAGGCGGGCGTCGGAGGTCGGCAGGAAAAGCTCCGCGTCGCACTGCATGCTTTGGAAGCTTTCAGCCGGCTCGCTGGAGACTTTCACATCGATGGCATCCGGATCGCCGCTGGCCGGCGGCAGGTAGGACACGCCCCGGCAGGTCTGGTGCTGGCGCATGCTTTCCGGCGGCACCTTGGCATCATAGACCCACTGCTTCTCGCCGGTATCGGCGTTCAGGGCGACCAGCCAGTTGTGAGGCGTGCAGATATAGAGGGTGTTGCCGACTTTCAGCGGGGTTGCCTCATAGGTGGTCTCGCCCACGTCCTGGGGACCTTTGATATCCCCCGTCTCGTACTGCCAGGCCTGTTCCAGGTTCTTCACGTTATCCGGCGTGATCTGGCCCAGCGGTGAGAAGCGCTGCCCCATGTTGCTGCGGCCATAGGCGTGCCAGCTGCCGTCCGGGGTCTTGCCGATGTTGGCGTCCTTCATCACCACGTCGGTGTTCAGGTTGCCATCGATACGATGCTGGTCCACCGCCATGCTGGAGACGGTCATCAGGCCAACAATGACCCAGACCGGCAGTAAGACCATGACACCGCTTTTGCCATCCCCGCGGGCGGGAAACAGCAGCGGAATGGCCAGGACCAGGAACAGCCCCAGACGCGTGGCCAGCGGCCACCAGTCGTAACCGGACTCCCAAAGCGCCCAGACGGCGGTGACGACCAGGAAAATGGCATAGAGGACCTGAGCCTGGCGGCGACGCTTGCGCGTCATCAAGCCCACGACGAGCAGGACAATCCCGGCCAGTGCGTAATACCAGCTCCCGCCCAGCGTAATCAGCCAGACGCCGCCGCCCAACAGCACCAGGCCGAGCAGCAGGAAGATGAGCGACAATATGATCATTCGTTCAGTCCCTTGTGATGAGGATATTCACTTTTAGCGTAGGCGTATGGCAGCAAAATTAAAGGATTTTTCCGGAGAATCCGGTTCTTTCCCGCTTGTTGAAGCCATCGAACGTTAAAAGCATGTGAGAGAAACCGACGTGTTGCCGGTCGACTGGTGGTCTGAACACCCACCAGAGGTGGCACAGGAAGGATACGGCAGGACGGACAATCGAGCCGATCTGTTAGTGTGCTAACAAAATTATCCCTGATTAAAGGAATGTCATGCCATAGCGACCACTACGGATTGCGCACTCACAGGTCAACCGGCGGTAGCGAATGGACCCAGGAAGAGAAAAAAGACAGGCGCTCAGGCCTCCAGCGCGCGGGGCATTGCAAAAAACACGGTATTCCGGCCCTGGCCCTTGGCCGAATAGAGCGCAGAATCCGCCTGCATCAGCATATCGTTGAACGACGTATGACGCTCCTCCCGGTGCACGCCACCAATGCTGGCCGACAGGTTAACAGGCTCATCGGCAATTACCTGACCTCGCTGGAAAACCCGTTCCCGGAGGCGTTCGGAGATACAACGGGCCTGCTCCTCCGTGGTCCCGGGCAGGGCCACCGCGAATTCCTCGCCACCAATACGGCCGACAATGTCGTCTTCCCGGAGCTCCTCGCGAAGGAGGCGGGCCATAAAACGGAGAACGTCATCGCCCACACCATGTCCCCAGCGATCGTTGATCTGCTTGAAATGGTCCAGATCGATCATGAGCACCGTAAACGGCGCTCCGGCCTGCACAGCGTCACGGAAAGCGTGAGTGCCCCGGGAATAGAATGCCCTTCGATTGCAGAGCCCGGTCAGGGCATCGCTTTCAGCCAGGATGCGCAGTTGGTGCTCAGAGCGGAAGAAAGCCAGTAGCGGGAAGGTCAATGCCGTGCAATTCGCCAACAGGATGTGGCTGACCAGGATGGCTTCCAGAACCGGTGAACTGGCCAGGGGCATGCGATGCCACCAGGCATGAAATACCGTCACGACCTCCACCGCCATCAGGGCGCCGTGGGTCAGGAAGAAAAGCTGGAGCGCCCGGACAGGCAACGCACTGGCCGGTTGGATACGGCGAGTCAGACGAAAAGCTCCGATGAAAATCACCGCGGTATAGGCGGCCGTCATCAGCCTGGGAATCTGGGGGCTGTCCCGATAAATCGCGAGCAACGGGACGAAGACCAGCAAGCCGAAAAACAGGCTTCGAAGGGATCGCGAGGCCGCCCGCCCCTCGACAAACTGCAGCATGCCGCACAGCACAAACAGCGGCCCCAGAACCAGCAACGTGTAGGCAATCACGACAGTAAGCCACGGCCAAGGAAGGAACGCGACGGCTCCAGCCGCCAGACAGCCCGCGGCAAACACCAGGCACGACAAGCTCCAGAAGCAGAAACACAACTGCTCCCGGCGCAGCCTGTAAAGGGCCCCCATAAACACACCAATCAGGACATTGATGCCCACGGTGAGGACCAGTAACGTCGTCAAATCCAGTTTGATCACCGACTCATTGTCACCCACTTAAACAAGCGTTCAATGTAGCCTAACACTACGTGCGAACAATGCATTTTTGATTTTGTGTGCAACGGGTAAGGGAATGTTTCCGGGCCTGTTCGCTTTTTTCAGGAACAGAAGCTCGTGCTTCTGTTCCTGACTGCCCCTGTCACCTTCGGCTCAATCCGGCTTTGCCATGGGCAACGGCTGCAACATGCTCACCCGATTGCCTTCCGTATCCCGGAACGAGACGTAGGCGCCGACGCCGGGAATCGCCATCGGCTCACCCAACACCTCGCCGCCGGCCTGCCGGACCTTATCGGCGGCCAGCTGGATATCCGATACCGCAATCACGACGGACGGATACTGGTCCGGCCGATCCGGGCAACGCGGAAAGAAGCCGCCATTGATGCGCCCCGGCTCCTTGGGCCCACAGTGGTCAGTTTCCGCCGTGGTGGCCAGCGTGTAGTTGCCCATCTCCTCACCGAGCATTTCCGTCTGCCAGCCAAAGGCCGCGGCATAAAAATCGGCCATCCGCCGCCGATCGTCATAGGGCATTTCAAAGTGAACAACAGGGTCCATCGTCGTGTCCTCCCATTTTGACCCAGGAAAACCACTGGCCTCACCGGTCAGCGGTGTCTCTCTGGTCGAATGGCCACGCGTCCAATCGACAGGGCTTCACACTTGATCCGGGTCAATGTCGCCGGGTTATGCAAACCACTGACCTTATATAGATTTTCAGATTCCTGGCCGATGACAGCCTCCCGCCATGCATTAGCCTTTAGGCGAATAGGCCTTGCATTAGAGGCCGGTGCATTCGACGATTGGTCTCTTTCCGGGTTACCCGTAACAGCCTCTCTAGTTAACTGATTTAATGAACTATTTCTCCGGCAATGTTGATCCGGAATTCTGGCACTGAGTCGTCCCCAACCGGCGGCTGCCCCAAATCATCCAAACAACGAATATCAGGAACCAACGATGAGCGCGATATTGCTACTTGTCCTGGGTCTGGGTGGAATGGCTTTGGGCTATTTCCTCTACTCCCGCTTTATTGCCAAAGTGATCTACAAGGTTGATGAGAACTTCCGGACGCCGGCCAATGAATACGAGGACGGCGTGGACTTTGTGCCCACCAACAAGTTTGTCCTGTGGGGCCACCATTTCACCTCCGTGGCCGGTGCCGCCCCGATCGTCGGGCCGGCCATTGCCGTCATCTGGGGCTGGTTGCCCGCCTTCCTCTGGGTCACCATCGGTACCATCTTCTTCGCCGGTGTCCACGACTTCGGCGCCATCTGGGCCAGTGTGCGCAATAAGGCCAAATCCGTCGGTACCCTGACCGGCGAGGTGGTCGGCAAACGCGCCCGGTCGGTCTTCACGATCGTGATCTTCCTGGTTCTGCTGATGGTCAACGCCGTGTTCGGCGTGGTCATCGCCAAGCTGCTGATCAACAACCCGGGGTCCGTGGTTCCGGTCTGGGGCGCCATCGCCGTGGCGCTGGTGATCGGGCAGCTGATCTACCGGGCCAAGATGAGCCTGCCGATCGTGTCCATTCTTGGTGTGGCCGCGCTCTACTTCCTGATCTACATCGGCCCGTCCGTGCCGGTCAGCCTGCCCGAGCACATGATCGGCCTGTCCGACAACGCGGCCTGGATCCTCATCCTGTTCGCCTACGCTGCGGTGGCGTCCCTGCTGCCCGTCTGGGTGCTGCTGCAACCGCGTGACTACATCAATGGGCTGCAGCTGTTCGTCGGACTGATCGCACTCTACGCAGCGGTCCTGATTGCCAGCCCGGAAGTCGTCGCGCCCATGATCAACTTCGGCGCGCCAGAGGGCACGCCCTCGATGATTCCATTACTCTTCGTGACGATCGCCTGTGGCGCCATATCCGGCTTTCATGGCCTGGTGGCCTCGGGCACCACCTCCAAACAACTGCGCCGTGAGCCGGATGCCCGCTTCGTCGGCTACTTCGGCGCCACTGGCGAAGGCGCGTTGGCCCTGGCGGCCATTATCGCGGCAACGGCCGGGTTCTCCTCGCTGTCCGAATGGCAGTCCGTCTATACGTCCTTCGGTCAGGGCGGCGTACTGGCGTTCGTCAACGGCGGTGCCACCATCCTGAGCCAGGGCACCGGCCTGGATGCCAACGTCGCCAGCACCATGCTGACGGTCATGGCCGCGCTGTTCGCCGGCACCACCATGGACACCGGCCTGCGACTGCAGCGCTACATCTTCCAGGAATGGGGTGAAATCTATAACGCCAAGTGGATGACCAAACCGGCACCCGCAACGCTGCTGTCTGTCGGCACCTGCCTGCTGCTGGCCTTCGGCGCCGGTGGCGCGGACGGCTCCGGCGGACTGCTGATCTGGCCGCTGTTCGGCACCACCAACCAGTTGCTGGCCGGCCTGACCCTGCTGGTGATCACCGTGATGCTGGTGCGCCGCGGTGCCCCGACCCGCTACACGCTGATCCCACTGGTCTTCCTGCTGGCCATGACCCTGTTTGCCCTGGTGCTGCAGCTCAAGGGCTTCTACGCCAGCGGCCAGTGGTTCCTGCTGGGCCTGGACGTGGTTGTGCTGGTCGCGGCCATACTGGTTACACTGGAATGCGTAGCGTCCCTGCGCCGCGTCAAACAGGAGCGCGCGCAGACCGAAGCGTCGTGATGCGGACGCCGGCCCTGCCCGGCCAGGAAGCCTTTCAGGGTACAGCAAAGGCTCCAGAACGTAGGTTGGGCTGACGCAGGAAGCCCAACAATAAGCGGGCATATGAAGCTCCCGTTATCACGGCCGTGGTTGGAGCAGAGGCTCTCAAAAACCGGCTTGGCGACCCATGGGCTGGATGAGATGGGTCGCCAACCCGGCTTGTTGGGCTTCCTGCGTCAGCCCAACCTACGACGCTGGCCGTCGATGGTGAGGCTTTTGCAACACCGCCTGTCCTTCGGAGGACATCATGAAACAGACCCTTTCCCGCCTGAAGTATTGGTACCAACGCGCCAGCGCCGCCGGTGCCGAGTATTACAACGCGCCCTATCGCGCCGCCATCGCCCGGGCCCAACGGGACGAGGACGACCTGTTCATGCTGCTGGTCTTCGGCGAGATGATGGGCATTCCCAACCCGGCGAGCTGGTACACGCTGGAACTCCAGCCCCTGCTGCTGGAGCGCTTCCACGACTGGCACAAACGCATGGGGATGGAACGTTCCCCGCTGGACAACATGCGCTGTTGCTGAGGCACACATGCTGAATATTTCCGAATTGATTGCCGGCAAACGGCTGCTGATGGTGGGCGGCAAAGGCGGCGTCGGCAAGACGACAGTATCCGCTGCCATTGCGGTCGCCGCAGCCGATGCGGGCCGTCGGGTACTGCTGGTGTCCACCGACCCGGCCCACAGTCTGGCCGACGCCTTCAATCGCCCGATCGGTGACCAACCCACCCGGCTCTGGCCCAACCTCACCGCGCTGGAGCTGGATCCGGACACCGAAGTGGACGCCTACCTGGAGCGCGTCTTCAGCCAGATGCGTCGCTATGTCGGCCCGGACCAGGTGAACGAGCTCCAGCGACAGCTGCGTCTGAGCAGTCAGTCCCCCGGCGCCCAGGAAGCGGCCCTGCTGGAGCGCATGTCACGGCTGATCGAGGACAGTGAATCGGAATACGATCTGTTGATTTTCGACACCGCTCCGACCGGTCATACCCTGCGACTGTTGAGCCTGCCGGAAGTCATGGCGGCCTGGACCGACGGCCTGCTCAAGCACAACAAGCGCTCGGAAAAACTGGGCCAGGCGCTCGCGCACCTGACGCCGGGACGCAGTGTCGACAATCCCCTGAAGGATCCCACCGACAACGCGACCGAAGGCATGGATCCACGCAGCCGCGAGCTGACCGAGACCCTGCTGGCCCGCCAACGACTGTTCCAGCGCACCCGGCGTCAGCTGACGGATGCCGAGCACACCGCCTTCCTGTTTGTGCTGACTCCGGAACGACTGCCGATCCTGGAAACCGAGCGGGCGGTCGCATCGCTACGTGACGCCGACGTGCCGGTTGCCGGAGCGATCATCAACCGGCTGCTACCGGCGGTGGACGACACGTCCTTCTGGGCCACCCGGCGGGAACGCCAGCAGCGCCACCTGGAAGACATCGACCAGCGCCTGGGACAACTGGCCCAGCTGCGCATCCCCCTGTTCGAGGATGACATCGAGGGGCTTGAGGCACTTCAGGTGCTGGCCCAACACCTCACCCGCGCATCACTATAAAAAACGCCCCGGGCCGATGAACCCGGGGCGTTTTCGTCTCGGCAAGCCGTGATTAATTCCCGTTGCAGGCTCCAGCCATTGCCGGCATTTGCCGGGCCGCCATCCGCGACCGCCAACGCAGGAAGAGGTTGTTCGCGATCAGCGCACTGATCACCAGGGCCGCGCCCAGCACTTCATGCAGACCGAACGCCTTGCCCTGCGCGATCCCGATGGTAAACGCCGTGACAGGGACGAAATTGATAAACAGCACCCCATTGACCGGCCCCACCATGCGGATCCCCGTATTCCAGCTCAGCACCGCCACCAGGCCACCCATAACGATCAGATAGGCGAAGGTGGTGTGCAGGTCGACCACCTCGCTCCAGGTCGGTACCTGGACGGAACCCGCCTCCGTCAAACCCAGTGCGATGGCCGCCAGCGTGATCGAGCCCAAGGCGCAGGTCAGCGCGGTATAACGAACCGGCGACCACTGCGGAAACAGACCGCCCCCCATCGTATAGCTCACCCAACAGGTGGCACCGGCCAGGAACAAGAGATCCCACTGGGCTTCGCCGCCGCCGAACGCCTTGGACGGATCGCCACCGGTGATCACGAGGAACAC
Organism: Marinobacter mangrovi; assembly: GCF_016798325.1. GTDB lineage: Bacteria > Pseudomonadota > Gammaproteobacteria > Pseudomonadales > Oleiphilaceae > Marinobacter_A > Marinobacter_A mangrovi. The sequence goes on along the minus strand of NZ_JAERVO010000001.1, from coordinate 22,949 downwards.
GCCGCTAAAGGCCAGCACGACCATGGCAAGGGTAAACGGCGCCGGGCGCTCCCCCTTCAGGCCCCAGGAAAGCAACACGGTAATCATCGGCATCAGCGCCATGATCACCGCACCGTGCTCCGGCTCGGCATGCTCAAGTCCGGTAAACGCCAGCAGGTTGAAGCCGGCGAAGCCCAGCGAACCCAACAGGAACAGCTTGAGCAGATGCCCTTCCGTACGCCAGGACCGGGGGCCCTCCACCAGCCCGATGATCAAAAGCAGGATCACCGCGACGCTCGCGTAGCGGATCAGCGTCATATAGAAAGGATCCATGACGGCCAAAGCCGGTTTGGCCACCGGGAACATGCCGCCCCAGGACATGGCGGCGGTCAGCAATAGGCCGACAGCCAGGATTGATCGTTGCATCAGTGCTCCCCCTTTGAATCTGTGGCCACCGACTCAGTGGCCACTGTGAACCGCGAAGAAGCACGATAACCCTTTCGTGATTAAAGATAATCGGGCTAAATAGAAAACCATTATTTCTAAAAAGAGCCTAATGACATGTTGATGCACAGCCTGGAAAACATGGCGGTGTTCGCCGCGGTTGTGGAACAGGGCAGCTTTTCCGCCGCGGCGGATTGGCTGGGCCTGTCCACCCCGGTAGTCAGCAAGCGGGTCTCGGCGCTGGAGAAAGAGCTGGCTGCCCGCCTGCTGCATCGCACCACCCGCAAACTCAGCCTGACCGAGGCCGGCTCGGTGTTCTACCGGCATTGCGCCCGGATCGTTTCCGAAGCCCGCGAGGCCGGTGACGCGGTGGCCCACCTGAACGACGCGCCGCGCGGCTTACTGCGGGTCACCGCACCGATCAATTTCGGCACCTATCAACTGGCCGATGCCCTGCCCGGGTTCCTGGCGCGCTATCCGGAAATCGAGGTGGAAATGGAAATGAGCGACCGCCAGGCCGACCTGGCCGCGGAAGGCTTTGACCTGGCCATCCGGTTGACCAGCCAACCGCCGGCAAACCTGGCCGCCCGTCACCTGACCGCGTCCCGCCGCACCGCCTGCGCGTCGCCCGAATACTGGGCGCGGCATGGCAAGCCAGTCGTGCCCAGCGACCTGACCCACCACAACTGCATCATCTACAGCCCCAACCCCAACTTTAACCGCTGGTACTTCAACGGACCGGGCGGGCTGGAGACCATTTCCGTCAACGGCAATTTCCGGGTCAACAACACCCAGGCGATGGTGGCGGCAGCCCTGGGCGGAGTGGGCGTGCTGATGCTGACGTCCTTCACCGTCGACCGGTATATCCGGACCGGAGCACTCGAACCGGTCCTGACGGACTACACCTCCCCCGAGACCGATGTCTACGCCCTGTACCTGCCAACGCGGCACCTGTCGACCAAGGCACGGGTGTTCATCGATTTCCTGGTGGAGCGGTATCAGGGCGCCTGAGACCGGCCAAGCTCCCGGTGATCCAGGCCGGCGGACGTCAGGGCCTCGCGGATCCAGTCGACGAACAGACGGGTGCGCACCGGCAGGCGCCGGGCATGGGGATACACCACACTGACGGGTCTCGGCGGCTGCTCAAAATCAGCCAGGAGGATGCGCAGGCGCCCTTCCCGAACGTGATGGGCCACTTGATAGGACAGGAACATGCCAAAGCCGAGTCCCGACAGGCAGGCCTCGATGGCCGGAGCAATCTGGTTGCAGTCGAAATTGCCCGTCACAGGCACCGTGAAAACATGCTCGCCTTCGCGGAAGGTCCAGGGCGTCCAGCGGCTGAGCACATGAACCCCATTGCCACGCAGCAGATCCCGCGGGTGTGAGGGGATACCCTGCTTCTCCAGAAAGGCGGGCGCGGCCACCACCACGCGCCGAACCTCACCAACGCGATGGGCGATCAGCGTCGAGTCGGGCAAATGACCGATGCGCACCCCCACATCCACCTGATCTTCCAGCAGATCGATGTTGCGATCATTCAGTGACAACTGGCATCGCACCTGATCGTAGCGCTGCAAAAAGCCGGTCACAGCCGGCGCCACGTAATACTGGCCAAACAGAACCGGAGCCGTGACCCGCAACTGCCCACTGGGCGTCGCCTGTTCCGCGGCCAGCGACGACTCCGCCTCGTCGATGCTGGACAGGATGGCCTGGCAATGCTCGAGATAGTGCCCACCCTCGCGGGTCAGCGAAATCTTCCGGGTGGTGCGATTGAACAGTCGCACGCCCAGCTCACCCTCCAGGTCCGCCAGCCGCCGAACCACCGACGGCAGCGAGCTGCCCAGACGCCGGGCCGCTCCGGTGAGGCTGCCGGCCCGGGCGATTTCCACAAAGGTGTGCATGGCTTTGAGCTTGTCCATAAGCTCAGATTATTCCATTTCCCGGAGTAGTTAAATCAACTTGACGGCATTTATTGCGCTTTACGAAAAGCCAATACTGAGCGTGCTTTATCACCCATTCGCAAAAGGAGGCCCTCATGCCTGCCCCCGACCAGCCCATACGTTTCCATCAACATCCGCTGTCCGGACACTGCCACCGGGTCGCCCTGTTCCTCAACCTGCTGCACCTGCCCTATGACACCGTCGAAGTGGACCTGCTGAAGGGCGAGCAAAAGACCGAACCGTTCCTGGCACTCAACCCCTTCGCCCAGGTGCCGGTGATCGAGGATGGCAGCGTCGTACTGCCGGATTCCAACGCCATCCTGGTTTACCTGGCCAAGCGCTACGACACCGAAGGCTGGCTGCCGGAAGCGCCGGAAGCGGCTGCCCGGGTGCAACGCTGGCTGTCCGTGGCCGCCGGCCAGTTGGTCAATGGGCCCGCGATCGCCCGGGTCAGCAACGTTTTTGGTCGAAAGGTGGATCTCGATCAGTGTGCTGCCATCGCCAATCGGTTGTTCACCCTCATGGAGAGCGAGCTAACCGGACGTGAGTGGCTGGCCGGAGACCGCCCAACCCTGGCCGATGTGGCCCTTTACAGCTACACCGCCCACGCGCCGGAAGGCGGGATTTCACTGGAACCTTACCCGAATATCCGGGCCTGGCTCGGGCGGATCGAGGCGTTACCCGGTTTCATTCCCATGCCGCGCACGGCAGTCGGACTGCAAGCGGCCGTTTCAGGATAAAAGGAGGCGCGTCATGTCCGATGTCACCCCATCCGCTTTTCATCACGGGGAGCAAACGGCCCAGGAGCGGGTCGGCGTGCGCGACAAGATGGCGCCCATCGGTCAGCGGGTTTTCCGGGATTTCATGCCGGATCAACACCGTGAGCTGTTTACCCGCCTGCCCTATCTGGTCGCCGGTACGCTGGATGATCGCGGCCAGCCCTGGGCCAGCCTGCTGTTCGGCGGCCCGGGATTCATCACCTCGCCAGACGCTCGCCACTTGCGCGTCAATGCCCGACCACCAAGCGGCGATCCGCTGACGGATGGTCTGATCGCCGGCGCCCCCGTCGGGCTGCTCGGCATCGAACTGGAAACCCGCCGGCGCAACCGGGCCAACGGACGCCTCTCAACGTTGGACGACACGGGCTTCAGCGTGACCATCGAGCAGAGCTTCGGGAACTGCCCGAAATACATCCAGGCACGAAGCCCTGATCCGGCATCGCCGCGACCGACCAGCCTGAGTGCGCCGCAACGCCGTCAGGCTTCCGCTCTGGATGAGACGACCGTAGCCATCGTTCGTCGGGCTGATACGCTGTTTATCGCCTCGGCCCATCCGGCCTCTGCCGGCCCCCAGGCCGCGAATCAGGGCGTGGATGTGTCCCACCGCGGTGGGCCGCCCGGCTTCGTTCACGTGGCGGATAACGGCCGGCGCCTGATCCTGCCGGACTACGTGGGCAACTTCTTCTTCAATACACTGGGCAACCTGCTGCTGAATCGCCGGGCCGGGCTGGTCTTCCCCGATTTCGAAACCGGCGATCTTCTCTTTGTGGCCACCGACGCCCACATCGATTGGGCGCCGGTTAACGATGAGCGGTTTCCGGGAGCCCAGCGACTCGTGCAGTTGGCGATCCGCAAGGTCATCCATCTGGAAGCGGCCATGCCATGGTCCTGGCACGCACCGGAGCCGTCGCCCTATTTGCCGAGCATGCCCAGATACTGACGCAGGACGACCGCATTATTGCGGTCGGGATTGGCGGCACTGTAGACAAGGGTCATCGGGTGATTCCGGGCCCGCTGGGCTAACGGGCGCAGGGTTTCCCGGTGGGCTTTGAGTTCGGCCAGATAGGCCCGCCGGAAAGCGGACCAGTCCATGTCGCCGGCGTGATAGGCCTTGCGCAGCGCATTGGATGGCGCGCTGTCCTTGAGCCATTCCTGCACCTGCAACCGCTCCTTGCTGATGCCCCTGGGCCAGAGCCGATCCACCAGAATCCGTTCGCCATCGTCCGGCTCAACCGGGTCGTAAGCGCGCTTCAGGGCTATGGCCATCGGGCACCTCGCATTCAGTCGTGAGCCAGTTCCACCACCCCACCTTCGGCAGACGCGTGCTGGGCGGCGGCGATGATTTCCAGTCCAGCCAGCGCCTCACGCGGATCCACCGGCGGCGCCTCGCCTGCCAGGAAACGCTGACCCACGAGTTCATAGAAGCGGAGGTACTGACCCGGATCGTTGTCGAGGGGCTTTTCCTCGCTGCCGGCCACCAGGCGGGCCTCGCCATCTTCAACCACGTCGCGCCAGTTGGACTGGTCCGGACGCGCGCCAGCTTTGAGAGCATTTTCCTGGCCGTCCAGACCAACGCTACAGTATGCGGCCCGGCTGCCCAGCACGCGGAAACGCACGGCACACTCCGGCGCCACGCTGCTCATCCACAGGTGCGAGCGCATGCCGTTCTCATGGGTCAGTGCGACGAAGGTGTCGTCGTCCACTTCGGCATCCGGGTAGCGGTGTTCCAGCTCCGCATAGACCGAGCGCACCGGACCGAACAGCATCAGCGCCTGGTCGATCAGGTGCGCCCCAAGATCGTAGAGCACGCCGCCGGCTTCACCGGGCGCACCGGACTGACGCCAGCCGCCCTTGGGTTCCGGCCGCCAGCGTTCAAAGCGGGATTCGAAGCGCCGGATCTCGCCCAGTTCGCCTTCGTCCCGCAACCGCTGAAGGGTGAGGAAATCGCCGTCCCAACGGCGATTCTGGAACACCGTCAGGAACAGGCCCAGGCGCTCCGCCTCCTCAATCAATTCACGGGCATCCTCGGCCGATGCGGCCAGCGGCTTGTCCACCACCACCCCCAGACCCGCGTGCAAGGCCGCCATGGCCAGCGGTTTGTGGGTGCGATTCGGGGAAGCCACCACTACCAGATCCAGGGTATCCGCGGCCTGCCACAGTTGGGCTGGCGTCGCGTAGAGCGTGGCTTCGGGATACGTCGTCTGCGCTTCGGCGGCGCGTTCCGGGTTGGAGGTGACGATAGCAGCCAGCTGCATTCCCTCGGCCGCATCGATCAACGGCGCATGGAAGACGGAGCCGGCCAGACCGTAGCCGATCAGGCCGACTCGGACGTCTCGGGCTTGGGACATCAATCAGATTCCTTGATTTGGAAAGCGTTGGAATTCAGTGTCAGACACGAGCCATGGCATCGGAGATGGCCAGGTCTCCGGACAGCACGTCGAAAGTCAGGTTGCCGGTGTTCCCCGCCGACAGGACTTCCAGCAGGACAGATGCCACGTCCTCACGGGAGATGTCACCGGTGCGGCCCAGTTTACGACTGATCTCAACCAGCCCGGAGCCTTCACTCAGGGTCAGCGGCCCCGGCCGAACGATGGTGTAGTTCAGGCCACTGTCGCGCAGGTGATCGTCGGCGGCTTTCTTGGCTGCGAGATAGTGCTGCAGTTTCTCAGGGCCCTTCTCGGGCTCGTCCACCCGCATGCTGCTGACCATGATGAAACGCTTCACGCCGACGGCCTTGGCGGTATCGATCAGGCGAATCGCCGCATTCTGGTCCACATCAACGGTTTTTTCCGGGCCGGTGTTCGGTCCCGAACCCGCAGTAAAGATCACGGCATCGCAGCCCTGCAACGCCAGGGTGCAGTCGTCTTCAAGATCACCCACGACCGCTTCGGTCGCGCCGAGCTGTTCCATCAGCGGGATCTGTTCCGGATCGCGCACCAGGGCACGGGCCTCGTGCGGGCTATTCGCCATCTTGCGGATCAGGTGCTGACCGATTTTCCCATTGGCACCGGCAATCAGAACGCGCATGTTCTCTCTCCCTGTCTTCGATGATCGGATAAACATGATCGGCGACCTTATGGCTTCGCTTCAACCCCGGTCGGTTACAAAGATTTGCATTGTTTGAAAATTGAGTGGCGTCCAGACCTCCGGCTCGAGCGTATGATCAGTTGTTAATTTTTTGATCAATTCCTATTTTGGGGAATACTCACAGTATGCTGTCACGCAAGTACAAGCAGGCGATCGAGCGCCTGGAACGGGACCATCAGGACCTGGCATCAACACTCAGCGCGATCGATGATTCCGTCGCCGTCATCCAGTTTGACCCGGATGGTACGATTCGTTCCGCCAATCCGCTGTTTCTCGAGACCGTTGGCTATACCGCAGACGAAATCGAGGGGCGTCATCACCGGCTGTTCTGCGACAGCCACTATTCACAAAGCGCCGACTATCGGCACTTCTGGCACCAGCTCCAATCCGGGCACAGCCATCGCGGCCAGTTCCCCAGGCTCACCAAACAGGGCGAGCGGATCTGGCTGGACGCCACCTATTTTCCGATCAAGGACTCGCAGGGCAAGGTCAGGCGGGTGCTCAAGATCGCCAGTGACGTCTCCGACCAGCACGAACATATCGCAGACCAGCAGGCCGTCTTTGAAGCGATCAATCGCTCCATGGCCGTCATCGAGTTTACGCCGGATGGCGAAATCCTGACCGCCAACGACAACTTCCTGGCAGCGCTGGGTTACAACCTCAGCCAGCTCCGGGGAAAGCACCACCGCATTTTCTGCCCTGACAGCTTCTATGAGCAGGAACCGGATTTCTGGGGGCAGCTGAAGAAAGGGCATTTCCGCTCGGGCCAGTTCGAGCGCATTGCCGCCAACGGCAAGAGCGTCTGGCTGGAGGCCTCCTACAATCCGGTTTTTGATGCAGACGGCAAGACCCGCAAGGTCATCAAGTTTGCCAGCGATATCACCGACCGGGTCACCCAGGGCATCCGCACAGCCGAGGCGGCCGAATTGGCCGAATCCACGTCACGGGACACGGTCAGCAGTGCTACCGAGGCCCACGCGTCCCTGAAGCAGTCGATGGCCACGTCGGAGCGGATCCGGGATCGTATTGAAGAGACCCGGCAGGTGATCGAACAGCTGAACAATCAGTCCCAGAGCATCGAACGGATTGTCAGCACCATTTCCGACATCGCCGAACAGACCAACCTGCTGGCTCTGAATGCCGCCATTGAAGCCGCTCGGGCCGGTGACCAGGGTCGCGGTTTCGCGGTAGTGGCCGATGAGGTCCGGCAACTGGCACGACGCACGGGAGAAGCCACGTCCGAAATCGGCCGGGTGATCCATAAGAACGTCGCCCTGACAGGCGAGGTACTGGAACGGATAGAGGAAGTCTCCGACGTCGCTGCCGAAGGACGGGAACAGGTAAGCCGCGTGGAAAGCGTGGTGGATTCGATCAATTCCGCGGCGAATCGCGTTGTCGACGCCGTTTCAGCCATCCGCTCGGATCACTGAGCCTGCCCGAACCGCCCTCCATCCCGGATGCCCACGCGATTGCCATCCGGATCGAACAGATTAATCGTAGAGCCCCAGGGATGGGACTCGATCCTCGCATCAATCCCATACGCCCTCACCTTCGCCAGCGCCGCATCCAGGTCAGACACGTTGAAACGCAGCTTAACGGCGCCGCCCTCGATGGGTTTTCCCGCCGGTTGCGCCCAGCCGCCCGTCTCGATCATCAGGTAACTCCCCCCAAAATCCAGGCAGGCCAGGCGAAAGTCGCCTTCCTGTTTCTCGAACTGCAGGGGCAGTTCAAAGAGATCGCGGTAAAATGCGACGCAGGCGTCGAAGCGCTCCGTGTTGAGGATCATGCCGGTTTGCTTGATATCCATGACCACATCTCCAATAAAAAACCCCGGCCGCCTGACGGCCAGCCGGGGTTGGTTGTTATGGGGCGCGGGTAGCGAGACAGTGACGCTACCCGGCCCGTGGCCGCGGATCAGGCTGCGGCGTCTTCATCATCAGGAGCCGAGTTGCGGATGAGGAAGTCGAAGGCGCTCAGGGCCGCCTTGGAACCTTCACCCATGGAAATCACAATCTGCTTGTAAGGCACCGTGGTCGCATCGCCGGCGGCAAAGACACCCGGAATCGACGTCTCCGCCCGGTCGTTGACGATGATCTCGCCGTGCTGGCTCAACTCGATGTCGCCCTTGAGCCACTCGGTGTTCGGCACCAGACCGATCTGGACAAACACACCTTCCAGCGAAATATGGTGGCTCTCACCGGTGTTGCGGTCGGTGTAATTGATGCCGTTGACCTTGCCACCCTCACCGGTCACTTCGGTGGTCTGGCCGGACGTAATGACCTCCACGTTCTTCAGGCTGCGCAGCTTCTTCTGCAGCACATCGTCCGCACGCATTTCAGCGGCAAACTCGATCAGCGTGACGTGGCCGACAATACCAGCCAGATCGATAGCCGCTTCCACGCCGGAGTTACCCCCGCCGATCACCGCCACCCGCTTGCCCTTGAACAGCGGACCGTCGCAGTGCGGGCAGTACGCCACGCCCTTGTTGCGGTACTCTTCCTCGCCCGGGACACCCATCTGGCGCCAGCGGGCACCGGTGGACAGCACGATGCTGCGCGCTTTAAGGGAGCCGCCGTTCGCCAGGCGCACTTCGTGCAGGCCACCTTTCCGGGCGGCCGGGATCAGTTTCTCCGCACGCTGCATGTTCATGATGTCCACGTCGTATTCCTTGACGTGCTGCTCCATCGCGGACACCAGCTTGGGGCCCTCGGTGTAGGGCACGGAAATCAGGTTTTCGATGCCCATGGTGTCCGCGACCTGACCACCGAAGCGCTCCGCCGCAATACCGGTGGCAATGCCTTTACGCGCGGCGTAGATGGCGGCAGAAGAGCCGGCCGGGCCACCACCGATGACCAACACTTCGAAGGCGTCCTTCTGATTGATCTTCTCGGCTTCTTTCTCGTCGGACCGGGTGTCCAGCCGAGCCACAATTTCTTCCAGGGTCATGCGGCCCTGGCCCCAGGATTCGCCATTCAGGTAGACGCTGGGAACCGCCATGACTTCACGCTGCTCGACCTCGTCCTGGAACAGCGCGCCGTCGATGGCCGTGTGCCTGATCTTCGGGTTCAGCACGCTCATCAGGTTCAGGGCCTGGACCACGTCCGGACAGTTCTGGCAGGACAGGGAGAAGTAGGTCTCGAACTCGAATTCGCCATCCAGCGACTGGATCTGTTCGATCACCTCTTCGGACGCCTTGGACGGGTGTCCGCCCACCTGCAGCAGGGCCAGAACCAGCGACGTGAACTCGTGCCCCATAGGAATGCCCGCGAAGCGAACGCCGATGTCGGTGCCAACCCGGTTAATGGCGAAGGACGGGCGACGGACATCCGCCTCGCCGTCTTCACGCAGGCTGATCTTGTCGGACAGCGCGTCGATCTCCTGCAGCAACTCCTGCAGCTCTCTGGACTTGGCGCCGTCATCCAGCGTGGCAACGAGTTCAATCGGCTCCCGGACGTTGGCCAGGTAAGACTTCAATTGTTCCTTCAGATTGGCATCCAACATAATGGGGTTTCCCTCGCAGTATCGTGAAACTAAATGACTGAATTCGTGAAGAATCCGTTTCGAATCTGGGTTACAAGATACGGTCGCGACCAAAAGAGCTCAAATTAATTGACCTTAAATCTGCAATAGCCATTTGCTATATAAACCCGATTTTTGTGCGATCCAGATATGAGAAAGGCCCGCAGAGCGGGCCTTTCTGAGCGTTTCACCGTGAAGGGAAACTTAGATCTTGCCGACCAGGTCCAGAGACGGAGCCAGAGTCTCTTCGCCTTCTTTCCACTTGGCCGGGCAGACTTCGCCCGGATGGTTGCGGACGTACTGAGCGGCCTTGACCTTACGCAGCAGGTCGTCGGCGTCACGGCCGATGCCTTCGGCAGTAATCTCAACGGCCTGGATGATGCCGTCCGGATCGATCAGGAACGTGGCGCGGTCTGCCAGGCCCTGGCCTTCACGCATCACACCAAAGTTGTTGGTGATGGTGCCGGTCTGGTCGCCGACCATGTAGTAGTTGATCTTGCCGATGGTCTCGGACGTATCGTGCCATGCTTTATGAGTGAAGTGGGTGTCGGTGGACACGGAGAACACTTCAACGCCCAGCTTCTGCAGCTCGTCGTACTTGTCAGCCACATCGCCCAGCTCGGTCGGGCACACGAAGGTGAAGTCGGCCGGGTAGAAGAAGAAAATCGCCCACTTGCCTTTCACATCAGCTTCAGAGATTTCAACGAACTCGCCCTGTTTGAAGGCGGTTGCGTTGAACGGTTTGATTTCGCTGTTAACAATGCCCATTTGAAATGACTCCTTGAAAATTGACTGGAACGCGTACGGTAACGGCAAGCCGCCACCGATTTAAATTGATTATTCTAAAACAACCTATAGAGCAGCCCTATATAACCGGGAAAACGTTAGGCGCGTCATGCGTTTACGCATTCGTTTGAATCCCGGTTAAAACCCGACCGCTGGCACGGATTAAGCAGTATACCTCATCACAGGCCTGATCCAGGCGTAGCTCCCAGGATGAGCCGGAACCATGACAGCTCCACTACACTGAACCCTTCCCCAACGACGCAGTGGAGCCCAGCCATGCCCCGGTCCGTGCTTATTGTTGGCGGCACGTCCGTCGACACCATCATTCATCTTGACCAGTTTCCGTCGCCCACGGCCCAGACCATCTGGCCCCGCGCCAGCTACCGGGCCCTGGGCAGTACCGGCGCCGGCAAGGCCCTTAACCTGGCCGCGCTGGGCGAGTCGGTCACGCTGCACACCCTGTTGGGCGAGGATGACGAGGCCCGATTCGTCCGCGAGCAGCTCGCCCACGATCACATCCATCTGCTGACCACCATCACGCCGGAACCCACCGAACAGCACGTCAACCTGATGGACAGCCACGGCGATCGCATATCCTTTTTCGTGCAACCGCCGCCAGAACCGACTGAAGTGAACTGGGACGGCGTGCGGGTCGCCATGGATCACTGCGACGTCGTGGTCATCAACATCCTTGCCTATGCCCGTCCCGTCCTGGCGATGGCCAGGGCCGCCGGCAAACCGGTCTGGATCGATCTGCACGACTACGACGGCCAGGATCCCTACCACCAAGCCTTTATCGAGGCGGCCGATGTCCTCTTCCTGTCCAGCGACCGGCTCCCGGACTATCGCCCGGTGATGGAATCCTTTATTGAGATGGGCAAATCCTTCGTGGTCTGCACCCACGGTCGCGATGGAGCAACCCTGCTCGATCGCAACGGCCAATGGCTGGAACAGCCGGTGTTCGATGTGGAGACGGTGGTGGACACCAACGGGGCCGGCGACGCCTTTTTCAGTGGGTTCCTGTACGGCTACAGCCGGGACGCCAGCCTGGCCGACTGCCTGAAACTGGCCGCTGCCTGCGGCGCGTTGTGCGTCGGCTCGGGCACCCTGGCCTCACCGCAGCTCACCGCCTCGCGACTTTACGAAACAGCCGGGCTGCACCCGTAAGCGCCCATTCGAAACATCCTTGACGGAAATCAACGCCTGCGCCGATCCATCGGCCTAGAGTGGGATCATCGGGCTGCGGCTCGTTGATCCTTCAAATTCGTCAGGGAGATTCCCACGGTGACTACTGCCAAGCAAAACCTGTTACGGATTATCGGCCTGTCTGCGGCACTGACCGTTTCCGGGCTCGCTGCCGGCCACGGCTTCGACGACGATGACATGCCAGGCCGGGGCTACGGCGGCATGATGGGCATGGGCAGCCCGGGCATGATGGGCGGCTCAGGCATGATGGCGGGCCCCGGCATGATGGGAGGTGCGGGCATGATGGGTGGTCCGGGCATGATGCAGGATCCCGACGACATGGGCGGCCCGGGCATGATGTACGGTTACGGGCGCGGTTACCGTGCATGGGGCAACCTGTCGGATGACCAGCGGACGGCCCTCCACAAAATCCAGCGCGACTTCCAGGCTCATCAGTGGGAGCGCATGCAGTCGATTCGTCAGGAGCGCTTCAACATGATGCGGGCCTACACCGCCGAGCCAGTGGACAAGACCGCCATCCTCGATGCGAAGAAGCGCATCAACGCCCTGCAGCTGGAGATGCTCGAGGAATCGCTGGACACCCAGGCCAAGGTCCGGTCTGAAATCGGCCAGGACCAATAACACGGCTCCGCGCCCGGCATCGGGGCGGCGTAGGTCCAATTCCTTACGCCGCTTTACAAGATCTGACAAAGAGATAGGTGCAGGAGCGCTATACTTGGGGGCGTCCTCCATTTTCCGGGCACGGACGGCCCGGCGTTCACCAGGCCCGACTCATGCGCTTATGCCTGCTGGCAAGTCTGCTCCTGCTGGCCCTGCCCTCGCTCGCCGACACCCAACGGGTGGTGGTTGGCGTGAACAATGCGCCGCCCTACCGGATCGTCGAGGGCAATCACTTCGGTGGCCTCTACATCGATATCTTCAACGAGATCGGCCGGCAACTGCACTGGGACATTACCTATAAGGAAGCCCCTTTCCGCCGTGTGCTCTGGCTGATGGAAAATGGCCGGGCTGACTTCATGCTGGGGCCGCTCAAGACCGATGAGCGGAACGGCTACATGGACTTCGTGGTCCAGGCCTTTCCGGCCGAGCGACGCCTGTTCTTCTTTCGCGACCCGGAAAACCGGATCACCCGCTACGCCGACCTGAAAGGCAAGACCATCGGCGTCTTGCGCGGCAGCAGCTATTTCCCGCGCTTCGACGATGACGACAGCCTGGTCAAGATTGCCGCAACCCGTTACGAAAACCTGATGCGCATGCTGGCCCAACGGCACGTAGACGTGGTGATTGCGCCAGAGCTGGTCGGGCTCTATACCGTCGAACATTTCGACATCGATGTCAGCGTGTCGCCCTACACGGTGGACGGCAAGGCCTCGTGGATTGCCATCTCCCGCAAATCCCCGCTGATGATGCAGGCCGATGCCATCCGCGATGCCATGGACACATTCCGCCAAACGCCGCGGTACCACAACCTGATCCAGAAATACCGCACCGGAGTGATCGATGCACCGGCACTGCTTCAGGTCAACAACCAGACACGGGTCGACCAGTAATCCCCCCTCACCGATCAACCATCCGCATTTACGAACCCTGCGCAAATTTGATGCATGCGATTCAACAGCTAACCTATTGAATACACCCTCAACTCTTCGGGCGGGAAAAGGACCCTCTCCCGCCGGCTCAACGTGAGTGAACACAGGACCACCGTGATAACAGTACAGAGAGGATCTCAGCCATGTTGTCGCAAACCCTGAACCGCATTTCCGTCGGCAAGAAACTGGTCGCCGGCTTTTTCATCCTCGTTACCCTGACCATCGTGATCTCCGTGACCGGCGCCCTGGCACTGAAGAGCTACGCCGATCGCTCTCGAATCGTTGCCGGTGTGGGAGACATCAAGTCCGCCCTGCTGGAAGCCCGGACCCATCAGCGCAGTTTCCAGGTGCGCCGCGAATCCCAGTACATCGAAGAGGCCGGGAAAAGCGCACAGGAAGCCGCCGATATTGCCCAGGGGCTTCGCGCTGAACTGGTCGTACCCGCCGATCACGACCGCATTGATCTCATCATCGACAACGCCACCCGCTACGAGACGCTGCTCGCGGATTACCGCAAAGCACTGGGCACCTTTGGCAGCGACGCCAGCGCCGTGGAATCCCAATTGAACGACACCGCCGGCGAAGCCATTGCCACCGCCATGGAACTGCGCCAGATCCAGCTTGGGCGAATGGACGCGGACTACAACAGCGCCCTGACCACGATTATCGTCACCTCCATCGTCGCCGCCGTTGTCGCGTCACTGCTGGGCTGGGCCATGACCCGCTCCATCACCCGCCCCATCCGGGAAAGCCTGGCCATCGCTGATGCCGTGGCCGAAGGCGATCTGACCGTCGACACCAGCAGCGACCGGGGCGACGAGTTCGGGCAGCTGCTCAACGCCTTCGGGCGCATGACGCGCAGTCTGCGCAAACTGGTCCGGGAGATCGACAGCGGCGCCACCAGCATCGGCTCGGCAGCCGAAGAACTCTCGACCGTCACCCAGCAAACCAGCGCCGCCGTGGAAAACCAGCGGGACAAGACCGACCAGGTGGCCACCGCCATGAACCAGATGGCCGCAACCGTCAGCGAAGTGGCCCGCAGCGCCGAGTCGGCCTTCGAGACGGCCAAGACCGCCAACGACAAATCGGCCCACGGCGACCACGCCGTCCGGGAGACCCTGGAAAACGTCGCCGACCTGAAGACCCAGATCGACAACGTCATGGAGGAAATGCTGGGCCTGCAGTCCGAGACCCAGAACATCGCCACCATCCTGGACGTCATCAAGGCGGTGGCCGAACAGACCAACCTGCTGGCCCTGAACGCCGCCATCGAGGCCGCCCGGGCCGGCGAGCATGGTCGCGGGTTTGCGGTGGTGGCCGACGAGGTGCGATCGCTGGCCCGGCGCACCCAGGACTCTGCCACCGAGATCGAAACGCTCATCACCAACCTGGTCACCAGCGCCGACACTTCGAAAACCAGCATGGAGCGCGGTACGGAACTGGCCGGGCAAACGCTGGCCCGCGCCGAGTCCACCCGGGAGACCATCCACGATGTCGTGCAGTCGGTGGAGGAAATCCGTCAGTACAACCACCAGATCGCCACCGCGGCGGAACAACAGGCGGCCGTGGCCGAGGACATCAACCGCAACGTCACGGACATTCGAGAAGGTGGCGAGCAGACCGCCAGCGCCACCCAGCAGGTCTCCGCCTCCAGCACCGAACTGGCCCGCCTGGCGGAAAACCTCACGCGTCAGATCGCCCGTTTTCAGGTCTGAAAAACGGCCATACCGAAGCCACTACAACCGAGGGGGTAGTGGCTTTTCCGTATCCCGGAAAGCGACCTCTTCGGGTTTCTACGAATTGCGTTTTTTCGCCCGAATCACCCAGAATTCAAAATTCCGCAACACCGCCAAATCTCCCCCAAGTTACTAAAATAAAAGAAGATAAGTGTTTCTAGGTATATCCAGAAAAAACTTCGCGACCTATCATATTGTCATCCTAAACCAAACCTCCAAACGTTAATGAGAAGGAGACAATCTGATGAAAAAAGTCATGGGTGTTTACAGCAAGTGGAGAAAGAAAAGAGACTTCGCTTTCATGGTCAGCCGCATGGACGACCGCCTGCTGAAAGACGTAGGCTACTCCCGCGAACAGGCCGCGTACCGTCTGAGCCAGCCGTTCTGGAAGTTTGACTGATAGAACACGGCCCTGACGGCCAACAAAGCCTTTCGTGAGGATCACGGAAGCACCGTCCCCAGCCGGTAGATCGCAGTGTGCCGCATAAGCCACTGGATTCCGGGGACACACAAGGCCCACGATTCCACACACACCGGGCCTGTCACCATACCGGCAAAAGCGAAGAAAAACGGGGTAGGTTGAGCAGTGATGCTTTACCTGCCCCACAATAACCTCCCCTCCCCGTTCCCTGTTTCCCTCTGTTTTTCACTACCGCCCAACATCATCGCCCGAGCCATGACATCAAAGACGGTGGTGGAACACGTCGAGCCCTACACGCCCGCTGACGGGGCAGATTCAGGCCACCGCGGCCGGTCTCATCAACACGCCGGCGTCCGGCATGGACGCGTCGTTATATAAGCCATCAAAACCAAACGCCTCAAGGAGGCGCAGCCCGTCGTCAATCCGCTGGGGGTCGATTTCGTTCTTCCAGGACGTCACCGGCGACGACCCGGCCTTGAAGCTGGTCTCCTGCTTGACCACACGGCTGGGGCGCCTGATCAGGTCGTCGTCCAGTTTGACGTGACAATCCTCACCGTTGCGGATAAAGCGGAACAGTCGGGAAATCTCGCCTTCGGGATCCGCATAGATCTGCTCGTAGAAACACACATGGAGGTCGTCCGGCGCAAACTGCTGCAGGGGCACGTAGTTGACGATGGCCCAGATCAGAACCTGGTTGAGGATGAAATCACCGCGGGCACTGGTCTGGCGGATCAGGTCTTCGAACGGCGCCAGGAAGTCTTCCCGCAACGCCGGCTGGTTCAGCAGGTCCAGTGGCTCATCGCCCCAGAACCAGTCCCGTTTCTTGTACTTCGACGCCGCCACCGCAAACGGATTGCGGATCAGCAGCACCGGCCGCACCCGCGGAAATGCCTGGCACGCCGCGTAGCACATCAGGTTGGCGAAAATATCCTTTACCAGCAGGCCTTCGTAGACCAACGCCTTGTTGCCGAAATCGACCCGCGGATCGCAGAACCCGCCGCTGAGTATCGAACCCATCAGGTCGCGTAAACGATCGTCCATGGCGCCGGGGCGGCAATATTGGTGCGGCTGCACAAAGCTCGCCGCCTTCACCAGTTGCGGATGCAGGGGTTCGAACATCTCCCGGAACCGGCCATCGTGGTTGACCAGGTCGGACACCCAGGTGGTGCCGCTGCGCCCATCCCCCACAATCCACACCACATCCCGGTAATTGCCCAACGCCCGATTGGCCCGGAAAACCATACGTTTACCGAAGTTCGTCGCCTTCGTACGAAGCCTGCCCGTGTTGCTCATCGTGACCTTGCTCCCTGGTCGGAATAATGAATCAGCCCCTGGCGCGCGCCTGTTGGAACGCAACGACCGGCAACCCACGGACTCCCTTCTCGGCGCCGGGCCGGGCTGTTATCACTGCTTTAATCAGTCATACCAAATCTGTGCCAACAGACAAACCCTGTCGACATGTCTTCATCGTGGCAACGTCAAGCGATCCAGCCGCAGCCGCTCACGGTCATCAAACAAACGGCGGCTGCCCCAGGCCACCGCCATCACCGAACCGAAGCCCGAGCCGACCGTGATCGCGAACATCACCATGATCTGGTATTTCACGGCCACGCCCGGCGGGCTGCCCGCCAGGATCTGGCCGGTCATCATGCCCGGCAAGCTGACAATGCCGGCGGCGGCCATGGCATTGATGGACGGCATCATGCCGCTGCGCATGGCGTCCCGGCGGATATCGCCCACCGCTTCCCGCCAGGGCTGGCCCAGCATCAACCGGGACTCGATCACCGCGCGCTGGCGCCAGATGGTTTCCGTCAACCGGTCCAGGCACAGCGCTATGCCGGTCATCGCGTTACCCAGAATCATCCCCAACAACGGAATGGCGTACTGGGGCTCGTACCAGGGCTGGGGCCCGATCACCACCGCCAACAGGAAAACCGTCACCGTAAACGACGAAATGAACATGGCGCCGGTGCCCAGCCCAAACGCCCAGGGCCCCCGCAACCGGCGATTCTGGCGGGCCATCACCTCGCGACCGGCCACCAGAAGCATGACCACCGCCATCAGCAGGACCCAGACCGGGCTGCCGGACGCAAACAACGCCTCCAACACCAAGCCGATCAACGACAACTGCACCGCCGTGCGCACCGCCGCGATCAGCAGGCTGCGGGTCATGCCCAGGCGTCCCAGATAAATCGTCGCCGCTAACAGCAGCACCAGGATGGCGGTCAGCGCCAGCTTCCACCAGGCCAGGTCAATCACGTTCATGGACGACCTCCACACCGGCCCCAACCAGCCGAACGTGACGATCCGCCACCCGACGGATCTGCTCCGGATCGTGCGCCACCCAGAGCACCGCGATCCGGCGCTCCCGAATCCGCTCAAGGAGCCAGCGCTCGGTCGTCCGGACGCGCTCCGCATCCAGGTTGCTGGTGGGTTCATCCAGCAGCAACACATTGGGCTTCAGCACCAGCGCCCGCAACAACGCCAGACGCTGGCGCTCCCCCGTTGAAAGTCGACTCACCGACCACCCGTCAACATCCGGGCCGAACCCCAGGGCGGCCAACTCGTCGCCGGGCAAGACGCCCGGAAAATGCTCACCGACAGAATCGAACCACCACTGACTGTCCGCCGGCACCATCATGACGCGGCGCCGCCACAGATGCGCCGGCATCGACGTCTGGTCTTCACCCGCCAGCCGAATGACGCCGGTGTGCGCCTCGATATCCGCCACGGCGCGCAGCAACCGGCTCTTGCCAGCGCCGGACGGCCCGGACAGGCAAACCACCTCACCCGGAGCCACGCACAACGACACCGCGCTCAGCGCACCCACGGCCACATTCTCCAGGGCCAGACCACCCGGTTTTTCTTCCATAAAAGCAGGACGACGTTTTGTGATGGGAATCCGAGCCAGTGTAGCCAAAAAACGCCACACGGGCAGATTGTTACAGGGTATGCCGCCGACCGTAAGGCGATGATGCCACTGGTCCGTGGCGGAACGGTGACAGCGTCACGGAATGTACATCAAGAGAGATGACGTGGACGGTTGAAGTGGTATTATCCAGTCGGTTAATTTATGGGCAGTCACCCTTGGCACCCTACCCTTCGGGTCGCCAACACACCGCAACATGCCGGGATAGCTCAGTAGGTAGAGCAGGGCATTCGTAATGCTCAGGTCGCAGGTTCGACTCCTGTTCCCGGCACCATTTTTCAATGACTTACACCCTTCCCTTTTTCGCTTTTGTCCCGATTGTCCCCTTTTTGACTACCCAGCTAAACGGGCGACTGCAAATGTTGTAGTATCCAGCCTTCAATCGCTCGAACTTCGAATCGAGTTTTCACGATTCACCCATCAAGGAAGGACTGGTGAAGAACCTCCTCATCGTTGCACTCATTGCTGCAGGCATTTGGACATTCCTGAAAAAGAATCCAGAACTCAATCCACTGCGAAGTGAGCCAGAGATTCAATACTCAACGGCCGACACAGTCCCCAATTCACGATTTTCATGCGATGGACGGCAATACTGCGGCCAAATGACTTCCAGGGCTGAAGCCGAGTTCTTCACTCGCCATTGTCCCAACACCAAAATGGACGGCGATCACGATGGCATTCCATGTGAAAACGATACACGGTTCTAATCCCTTCAATCCTTTGAGGCCATCGCGGTCAACGGCGACAACCTGACTGCCGACTCCAGATGGTCCGGGGCAAGGTGGGCATAGCGCATGGTCATCGTGATGTTCGCATGGCCCAGGATGCGCTGCAGCGTCAGTAGATCGCCTCCGTTCATCATAAAGTGACTGGCGAAGGTGTGCCGCAGGATGTGGGTCAGTTGTCGCGGTGTCTGGAAACCACATCGACCGTATGCCGACCTGAAGGCGGAACTGCACGACAGGAACAAACGCCCAGGGCCCGGTAATGCTTCGGCGATCACGTCGGCCTGGATGGCCGGATCAATCGGAACCGCCCTGCTTTTTCCGTTCTTCGTGTTCCTGAATAGCACCTTCCCCGGCAGGAAGGCGGACTGCGTTAGTGATTCGGCTTCACTCCATCGGGCACCGGTAGCCAGACAGATCATGGCGACAGGCCAGCAATGCGGGTTCGAACTGGCGCGACATTCCTGTAGGAGCCGTTCGCACTGCTCGATGGTCAGGAACGTCATTTCCCGTTCCTGGGTGCGAATCTGCCGAACCTTGCCAATCGGGTTGGTCTTCAGGTGGCCGATACGGATCATTTCGGAGAAGACGGACGACAGGAAGCGCTGCTCCTGATTCACCGTGACCGGATTGACCTGTTGTAGGCGTCGGGTCCGGTATTCCATCCAGTCGCTGGCCGTGAAGTCCTGGACCCGGGGATCGTTCAGGCGCTCACAGATCGCATAGGTGCGAGCGACACGACGCTTGGCGTCAGAAAGTGTGTGGCCGTGGTAGTCGAACCACAGTTTGACCAGATCGCTCAGGCGTTCCCGGCGGACGCTTTCCTTGCGGCCATAGTCGCGGATGAACTGCACGGCATCGAGGCGGGCTTTGAATCCACGTTTTCGGACCCGTGGGCCCTTCTTCCCTTCCGGGTAGAAGTCGACTTTCCAGCCGTTGCCGTCCTTTTTGATCATGCCGCAACCTTACCGAGTAATCGTCGCTTCACCAGTCCATCCCTGACGAGCTGATACAGCTCGTTTTCGTAGATCTCCCGTCGTCGGTAGTAATTGCACAGGTCTTCCCATAGGCCGCTTTTCTTGAGGCAGTCCCAGGCCTGTTTAACGCTGAACTGGTTGCGGGCGTAGATCGACAGGAGATTGCCGAAGGCCAGGGAGACGTTCTTTTCGTTGCCGCAACCCGGCTGCTTTTTTACGCGTTTGTAGTGGATCGGCGGGGCCGCATGACCGAAATTCACGTCCTCGCGCAGTTTGGTCCAGATCGGGTGGACCCACTCGCGTTTGGCTTCATAGCGGTTGGCACCCAGGGCGTGTTGCCACAGGCCGGTCAGGTGTTTGTTGGCGTGGGCGAAGGTGTAGATCGGATCGATGCCGGATGTGCCCTGCCAGATCTCGTTGACGATGCGGTGATGGAAGCGGACTTCCAGTCGCCAGACGGGCAGTTCCGGGTCGTAGCAGGTTTCCGGGAAACTCTTTTCACTGACGGCACATTCCCAGATGCCTTCCATAAACGCGCGTTTGTCGCTGACGTCGATCTCTTTGCTCTTGTCGTACAGGCACACCTGCAGGCTGTTGGCCTTGCCGAAGGTGTAGGTTTCTCCGCGTCCGTTCACGGTTGCGCCATCGAGGCCCTGGAAGTGAAGATCGCTGATGCCGTTGTGGACGCTGACGGTTTTGGCGCGGGTAACGAAGTGACTGGCGAAGTCTTCAGGAGGTTGCCAGCCCTGAAAGTCACAGGCCAGATGGATGGCAATACCGGTGGGTTTGATGGCTTCGAGGAAGTGCATGCCCCATTCGGTCAGCTCGTCGCACAGTTCGTCGGTGCCGCGTTCGTAGATCCAGCGGGGTGAACACTCAATCTTCAGGTGTGAGCCATAGCTTTCTGGTTCCCTGTAGAAACTGCCCACAAGGATCGTGAGGCCGTATTCACGATTTTGCAGAAGGTAGCGGTAACCCCCACGTTTGCCCGACTGAACCTTAAAATCGATCCCTTTGATCGAGACCTGGGCATCGATGCCGGATTCATAGGCGGCGATCACTTCGGCAATCACCTGGGGTCGGAGCTTACCTTCGTAAAGCTGTCGGATCGTATCGACACCGGTCCAGAGGACGTTGATGTGTTCGAGGTCGATCTGTTGGCCGTCAGGACCGATAAACAGATCCCCTTTCCCCAGTTCGCCGGTGCTGATGTTGATCCTGTCGAAGTCTTTAATCATCTGTTGTTCCTTTTTGTCCAGTTTTGAACCGGTGTCTCGGTTCCTATCAGACGTGTTACAGGGACGTCTGTGTCGCGCTCCCACCCGGCGCGCGTGCCTCGCTCGCTGCGATTACTCGCTCCGCTCCTCACGCGCCCCGGGCGGGTTCTGTGGGTGTTTCTTTGGTGTCGCCACTGCTTCCTCCCAGGGATCTGCCGTCCGCCTGGAGCCGTCGTTTGTCGTTGCTGGAACAGCTCAGCAGGCGGGTGCGGTTGCCGTAGATGAGCTTTCCGAAGCAGTTGCCGATGGGGAAATAGGTGTAGCCCAGCTGGCCGAGCTTTTCCGGGGTGAGGAAGACGACGTCGCCGTCCTGGCTGGCTTCGATCTGGGTCGTGCCGTTGATGCTGCCGACGATCGCGAGGCGGTAGCCCTGGAAGGGGTCGTTCAGAGGATAATCTTCAGGACGCTGGTAGTGCAGTAGAGCACCAGAACCATCAGCCCTAACCGAAGCAGGATTCGGGTCAGCAGGTACATGATCAGGCGCTTGGCCGTTCTGAGTATGGCCCGGATGACCGTCCGGATGGCTTTGAGTACCGGCCGGATCCGTCGGTTCAAGAATCTCAGGGCTTCCGTCACGAAATACAAAGGCCAGTACAGCCACGAGAATGCTAACGAGCAGTAGTACTCGAGGATTTGCGAGCAGGCTTTTACCCGCTTTTGAACCCTGGTGGAGCCCTGTATCCGTTGAATCGTAGAGCTTAAACGCGTCTTTACTGATCCGGAGGGTGCCGACGGAGATTGCGTCGGAGACGCTGAAGCCGTTTTTCTGGGCATCGTGTTGGACCTCTTTGATGACTCGGAACTTTTCGGAGAGTTTGCCGAGGTTGCGGTGGCGGTAGGCCATTTCGGTGGTGCCGCGGATGTCGTCCCGGATGCCCTTGATGTTGGGCGTGGTGAGGACGATGTCCCAGTTGTAGTGGCGGTGCATTTCCCAGGCGCTCATCCAGTCGGGCGGGCGGCCCGCTTCGGCGGCGGCGTCGTCGCCTCCCGGGTAACTGAGGGCTTTCAGTTCCTTTTCCCGCCACGCTTTGGGGAACAGGGAGCTGGCTTCGTCGAAGACCAGTAGCGCCCCTTTGGGCACCCAGTGGAACCAGTTGGCCATGCGCTGTTTGCCGTCGGTGGTGCTGGTGTCGACGTTGATGACGTCGAGGGTTTCCGGGAGATCCGGGAAGTGGTCGTAGCACCGTTCCAGGGTGAAGCCCCGGATGTTGGTGACGACGGTGCGGCCTTCTTTGATCGCGGGGATCATGTAGAGGTCGACGGCGGAGGCGCTTTTCATGGCGCCGTTGCTGCCGTGGCGGATGACGATGCTCATAGGCTCCACCCCATGAAGCGCATGACGAACCGGGTCACGAAGGCATTGAGGACGATGTTGACGGCGTCGGGGACGCGCAAGTAGGTGAGCCAGCCGAGGATGTAGCTGTCGAGGCTGGACCAGGCCTGGTTAAGCTGGTCGGTGATGGTGAGCTGATCAAGGGCGGCTTTGGCGACGCCCCAGGAGAACTGGACAGCCCAGCCCATGAATTGGATTTTGGCGACGGTGGCCTGGGTGATG
>NZ_JAERVO010000016.1 GCF_016798325.1 Marinobacter mangrovi | reverse complement strand
GCGAAGCGGTAGAATACGCGGCCTCAACAGGGCAACAGCCCGGCTCTTTAAAAAATTGACCAAGTAATTCGTGTGGGCGCTGACTGAGGTATTTCGGCAAGAGATATCGAGGCAGCGACCTGTCAGACTCTCTTTTGAGAGGATGAATTTGAGTGTTGTCTTGAGCAGATTTAGAAGCTTCGGCTTCTGCTTGATTTAAACTGAAGAGTTTGATCATGGCTCAGATTGAACGCTGGCGGCAGGCCTAACACATGCAAGTCGAGCGGTAACAGGGGTAGCTTGCTACCCGCTGACGAGCGGCGGACGGGTGAGTAATGCATAGGAAACTGCCCAGTAGTGGGGGATAGCCCGGGGAAACCCGGATTAATACCGCATACGCCCTACGGGGGAAAGCAGGGGCTCTTCGGACCTTGCGCTATTGGATGTGCCTATGTCGGATTAGCTTGTTGGTAGGGTAACGGCCTACCAAGGCGACGATCCGTAGCTGGTCTGAGAGGATGATCAGCCACATCGGGACTGAGACACGGCCCGAACTCCTACGGGAGGCAGCAGTGGGGAATATTGGACAATGGGGGCAACCCTGATCCAGCCATGCCGCGTGTGTGAAGAAGGCTTTCGGGTTGTAAAGCACTTTCAGTGAGGAGGAAGGCCTTAAGGTTAATACCCTTGAGGATTGACGTTACTCACAGAAGAAGCACCGGCTAACTCCGTGCCAGCAGCCGCGGTAATACGGAGGGTGCAAGCGTTAATCGGAATTACTGGGCGTAAAGCGCGCGTAGGTGGTTAGGTAAGCGAGATGTGAAAGCCCCGGGCTTAACCTGGGAACGGCATTTCGAACTGTCTGGCTAGAGTATGGTAGAGGGTAGTGGAATTTCCTGTGTAGCGGTGAAATGCGTAGATATAGGAAGGAACACCAGTGGCGAAGGCGGCTACCTGGACCAATACTGACACTGAGGTGCGAAAGCGTGGGGAGCAAACAGGATTAGATACCCTGGTAGTCCACGCCGTAAACGATGTCGACTAGCCGTTGGGACTCTTGAAGTCTTAGTGGCGCAGTTAACGCACTAAGTCGACCGCCTGGGGAGTACGGCCGCAAGGTTAAAACTCAAATGAATTGACGGGGGCCCGCACAAGCGGTGGAGCATGTGGTTTAATTCGACGCAACGCGAAGAACCTTACCTGGCCTTGACATGTTGGGAACTTTCCAGAGATGGATTGGTGCCTTCGGGAACCCAAACACAGGTGCTGCATGGCCGTCGTCAGCTCGTGTCGTGAGATGTTGGGTTAAGTCCCGTAACGAGCGCAACCCCTATCCCTAGTTGCCAGCACATAATGGTGGGAACTCTAGGGAGACTGCCGGTGACAAACCGGAGGAAGGTGGGGATGACGTCAGGTCATCATGGCCCTTACGGCCAGGGCTACACACGTGCTACAATGGCGCGCACAGAGGGCTGCGAACCCGCGAGGGTAAGCTAATCTCTTAAAACGCGTCGTAGTCCGGATCGCAGTCTGCAACTCGACTGCGTGAAGTCGGAATCGCTAGTAATCGCGAATCAGAATGTCGCGGTGAATACGTTCCCGGGCCTTGTACACACCGCCCGTCACACCATGGGAGTGGATTGCACCAGAAGTGGTTAGTCTAACCTTCGGGAGGACGATCACCACGGTGTGGTTCATGACTGGGGTGAAGTCGTAACAAGGTAGCCGTAGGGGAACCTGCGGCTGGATCACCTCCTTAAACGAAGCCGAACGCTTCGGTCAGAGCCCACACGAATTACTTGGTCAGTGGAAGAGAGAGCATAGGGTCTAAACGGGCCCATACCATTGGGTCTGTAGCTCAGGTGGTTAGAGCGCACCCCTGATAAGGGTGAGGTCGGTGGTTCAAGTCCACCCAGACCCACCAGAATT
>NZ_JAERVO010000015.1 GCF_016798325.1 Marinobacter mangrovi | reverse complement strand
GCCTCGTCCTCGAAGCGCAGTTCGTTGCTGCCCTCGCCCTTGTGGGTCTGGGTCTTCAGGGTCGTTCGGGTCTTGTGCTCCGGCAGCGCGTAGGGCGGCGTGTTGGTGGCGTGATAGGTGCGCCCGGTGATGATCGGCTGGTCCGGATCGCCGTCCAGGAAGGAGACGATGACCTCGTGGCCGATGCGGGGTAACGCCATAAAGCCGTAACTGCCCCCGGCCCAGCCCTGGCTGACCCTGAGCCAGGCGCTGCTGTGTTCGTCGTTCTGGCTGTAACGGTCCCAGGGGAACCTTACTTTGACCCGGCCGTGCTCGTCGCAGTGGATCTCCTCGCCCTGGGGGCCGGTGACGATGGCGATCTGCGGGCCGTCCATGATCGGTCTGGCGGGCGGCTCCGGCCGCCAGGCGGTATCCCCGGGCACGCTCTTGAAGGTGTTGCTGTAGGTGGTGGGCTTGCTGCCGCCTTCCTCTTCCAGCGCCTGGGGCTGCTTGCCGGTGTGTTTGACGGTGGTGATCAGCCAGTCCCGGTTGAGGCTGTCGGTGCTGTGGCCGGAGAGGGTGATCTTGGCCCCGGCACTGAAGTCCGGGCGGTTGCTCTCGCCAGTTCCGAGGCTGGCGTCCTTGCGCAGGCTGTCCAGTCGGGCTTCGGTGTAGGGCTGGCCGGAGGCATCGCCCTTGAAGCGGCCGGGGTAGTCGTAGTGTTCGTAGTCGCTGCGCTGGCTGTCCAGGTCCGCCGCATTGGCCTCGTGCATCAGGGCGTAGGCGGGGTTCTTGAAGGTGTAGTCCTTCAGGGCCACGCCGGCGACGGAGACTTTTTCCTGATAGCTGAACTGGAAAACGCAGGGGGTTTTATGCGATCCGCCTGACGTGGCGTTGTAGCCCACTTCCGGCAGTTGTGGGGCGTCCCGATGATGATCCGCAATGACAATGGGCTGACCGGCGGTGGTCGGATCGAACCGGTAGTGCCAGCCCTCCTCGGCGGCAATACGACTGAGAAAAGCCAGATCCGTTTCCCGGTGCTGGACGCAGTATTCCCGTTCTTGCGGAGTCCGCTTCAGATCAAAGGTCTTGTCCACCAGGCCGCGCTCGTCCAGCAGGGTGCCGAGAATCACATCCGGGGTCTGCTGCTGGAAGATGCGGCTGTTGTGCATCAGCCCCAGGCGCCACAGGGCGGGTCGCACTTCCACTTCGTAGCGGGTGCGACGATGGCCGCTGTCGCCCCGGCTGAAGGCGGTGACGATCCCCTGGACGTTGCGCAGGGCCTGGCCGTCCTGCCAGACCACCAGCTCCATGCCTTTGTCCAGCACATCGCTGGCGGCAATGTCCGCAAAGGCGCTGGCCAGCTTCAGGGTCAGGGTAAAGGGCCGGGACAGGTGCTCTTCGAGTTCAAACTCGACCACCGCAAAGGTGTCGTCCGGCAGGGTGCCGAGGCGGGCCGTGAACTGCAGGCCGGTAGGTAGGGGCATGGTCTCATCCTTGAAACTGGAAAACCGCGATCTCGCTTCTGAGGACACGAATGGCGGCGTTGCGCGGTACTCGCTCCCTCAGCGACCCCAAACGGTCAGCTTCAGTCGCTGCGTGCCGTGCGCCTTGCCCTTCGCGCCCTCAGAAACGAGCTCAACTTCCCGTCACAGTGTCCGCTGGACGGCCACTTGCCTCCTGCAAGTGGGTCGCCCGAGTGTAACCGATCCGGCCAAACGGGTGTGTAAGCGATCGTTGCCGGAATCCGTCAGTGACATCGGACAACCCGGACCTCAATAGCGGCCCGGGTGTCGACGATCGGGGCTTACGCCTCGACCGGGGAGCGCCAGTCGTCAGAGCCGGAGGTGCCGGCAATGCCGTGTTCCCAGGTGACCTTGCGGTAGGCCAGGGAGACTTCGACCAGCTGGGTGAACTCGGTCTTGGTCGCGTCCTGGCAGTGAGGCATGGTGCAGTCGATGTTGATGATGGTGGCGTCTTCCAGGATGGTGGAGAAGAAATGCTCCTGTTTACCTTCCACGGAGGTGCGGTACCACTTCAGCTCGACCTTGGGCAGCATCTCGCCGGAGGCCAGGGCGTTGTACATCAGCGGGGTGGCCTTGTTCAGGGCGGCGGTGAACTTGAACGGCTTGTGCACGCGCTGGCCGGAAGGCTGGCCGGACTGCGGGTCGGTCGGGACGGTGACGGTGTGGTCGAACTGCTGGACCAGCACTTCGTCTTCGTGACCTTCGACGTAGATGTTACCGACGGAATCGGCGGTGAAGGCGCCGGCGGTGATGTTGCCCTGAGTCTGGCCTTCGATGCTGATATAACATGGGGTTGGCATAGTCTGCTCCTTGACGGAAAAACAATTGAAAACGGTGAGTCCATTCAGAAAAGGACAGTCCCGTACAACAAGTCCCGTGCCAGAACCGTAAACGTCAACGAAAACAGACGACTAACCAAAACTCCCCACAACCCAACCCCCAGCACCAAGCAAACAATGGCTCCCGGCGGGCCACATCTTGCTGACTGGGCGAAATCTTGCCTGCGCCAAGACAATAAATCCCAGGCCAGAGCCGGAAGGAAAACCAGAAAGG
>NZ_JAERVO010000014.1 GCF_016798325.1 Marinobacter mangrovi | reverse complement strand
ATCAACTTCGAAGTCCTTCTTTCTGATCACTGGGTCAGACATGCTCTTTAACAATGCGGACAAGATTGCAAAGCGGATGATTCGTTTCTTTATCTCCGAAACGAAGAATCCAAATGATAGCGATTTCAAGCGTTATCCGGTGTTAATCGTTGGGTTGCTTAATCTTGGATCAAGCGTCGGCAGGACAAAAGGCTGCTGACACTGTGGAACCAACCTGGAGGCTTCGGCCGACAGAGCGGTTAAACAGTTGGTTTGGGGTTATATAGTCAAGCAACTAAGCGCATACGGTGGATGCCTTGGCAGTCAGAGGCGATGAAAGACGTGGAAGCCTGCGATAAGGCTCGGGGAGCTGGCAAACAAGCTGTGATCCGGGCATCTCTGAATGGGGAAACCCACCTGGTTTCGGCCAGGTACCTTGCACTGAATCCATAGGTGCAAGGGGCGAACCGGGGGAACTGAAACATCTAAGTACCCCGAGGAAAAGAAATCAACCGAGATTCCCTCAGTAGCGGCGAGCGAACGGGGACCAGCCCTTAAGCTGAACAACTGGTAGGAAAAGGCTCTGGAAAGTGCCGCCATAGTGGGTGATAGCCCCGTATCCGAAACCTGAGTTCAGTGAAATCGAGTAGGACGGGTCACGTGTAATCCTGTCTGAACATGGGGGGACCATCCTCCAAGGCTAAATACTCCTGACTGACCGATAGTGAACCAGTACCGTGAGGGAAAGGCGAAAAGAACCCCTGTGAGGGGAGTGAAATAGATCCTGAAACCGTATGCGTACAAGCAGTCGGAGCACCTTCGGGTGTGACGGCGTACCTTTTGTATAATGGGTCAGCGACTTATGTTCAGTGGCGAGGTTAACCATCTAGGGGAGCCGTAGGGAAACCGAGTCTGAATAGGGCGACTTAGTCGGTGGACATAGACCCGAAACCGGGCGATCTATCCATGAGCAGGTTGAAGGTGCGGTAACACGCACTGGAGGACCGAACCCACTGTCGTTGAAAAGCCAGGGGATGACTTGTGGATCGGAGTGAAAGGCTAATCAAGCCCGGAGATAGCTGGTTCTCCCCGAAAGCTATTTAGGTAGCGCCTCGGACGAATACCACTGGGGGTAGAGCACTGTTTCGGCTAGGGGGTCATCCCGACTTACCAAACCGATGCAAACTCCGAATACCAGTGAGTACTATCCGGGAGACACACGGCGGGTGCTAACGTCCGTCGTGAAAAGGGAAACAACCCAGACCGCCAGCTAAGGTCCCCAAATACCAGTTAAGTGGGAAACGATGTGGGAAGGCGAAGACAGCTAGGAGGTTGGCTTAGAAGCAGCCACCCTTTAAGGAAAGCGTAATAGCTCACTAGTCGAGTCGGCCTGCGCGGAAGATGTAACGGGGCTCAAACTGGTTACCGAAGCTGCGGCTGCATACTTTGTATGCGGGGTAGGGGAGCGTTCTGTAAGCCTGCGAAGGTGTGTCGAGAGGCATGCTGGAGGTATCAGAAGTGCGAATGCTGACATGAGTAACGATAATGCGGGTGAAAAACCCGCACGCCGGAAGACCAAGGGTTCCTGCGCAACGCTAATCGGCGCAGGGTGAGTCGGCCCCTAAGGCGAGACCGAAAGGTGTAGTCGATGGGAAACGGGTTAATATTCCCGTACCTCGCGTGACTGCGATGGAGAGACGGAGAAGGCTAGGTGAGCCGGGCGACGGTTGTCCCGGTTTAAGCATGTAGGAAGAGGACTTAGGCAAATCCGGGTCCTCAATTCTGAGATGCGACGACGAGTGCTGCTTGCAGCGCGAAGTCATTGATGCCCTGCTTCCAGGAAAATCTTCTAAGCTTCAGGTCACGAGAGCCCGTACCCCAAACCGACACAGGTGGTCAGGTAGAGAATACCAAGGCGCTTGAGAGAACTCGGGTAAAGGAACTAGGCAAAATGGTGCCGTAACTTCGGGAGAAGGCACGCTGGTAGTAGGTGAAGCCCCTGCGGGTGGAGCCGAGACCAGTCGAAGATACCAGGCCCCTGCGACTGTTTATTAAAAACACAGCACTCTGCAAACACGAAAGTGGACGTATAGGGTGTGACGCCTGCCCGGTGCCGGAAGGTTAATTGATGGGGTTAGCATTCGTGCGAAGCTCTTGATCGAAGCCCCGGTAAACGGCGGCCGTAACTATAACGGTCCTAAGGTAGCGAAATTCCTTGTCGGGTAAGTTCCGACCTGCACGAATGGCGTAACGATGGGGGCGCTGTCTCTACCCGAGACTCAGTGAAATTGAAATCGCCGTGAAGATGCGGTGTATCCGCGGCTAGACGGAAAGACCCCGTGAACCTTTACTATAGCTTCACAGTGAACTTTGAGCATGCTTGTGTAGGATAGCTGGGAGGCTTTGAAGTGTGGACGCCAGTCTGCATGGAGCCAACCTTGAAATACCAGCCTGGCCTGTTTGAGGTTCTAACTTGGTCCCCTGATCGGGGATGAGGACACTGTGTGGTGGGTAGTTTGACTGGGGCGGTCTCCTCCCAAAGAGTAACGGAGGAGCACAAAGGTGGGCTAAGTACGGTCGGACATCGTACGGTTAGTGTAATGGCACAAGCCCGCTTGACTGCGAGACAGACACGTCGAGCAGGTGCGAAAGCAGGTCATAGTGATCCGGTGGTTCTGTATGGAAGGGCCATCGCTCAACGGATAAAAGGTACTCCGGGGATAACAGGCTGATACCGCCCAAGAGTTCACATCGACGGCGGTGTTTGGCACCTCGATGTCGGCTCATCACATCCTGGGGCTGAAGCCGGTCCCAAGGGTATGGCTGTTCGCCATTTAAAGTGGTACGCGAGCTGGGTTTAGAACGTCGTGAGACAGTTCGGTCCCTATCTGCCGTGGACGTTGGAGATTTGAGGAAAGCTGCTCCTAGTACGAGAGGACCGGAGTGGACGAACCTCTGGTGTTCGGGTTGTTTCGCCAGAAGCATTGCCCGGTAGCTATGTTCGGACAGGATAACCGCTGAAGGCATCTAAGCGGGAAGCCCCTTCCAAGATGAGATCTCCCTGGCCCCTCGAGGGCCCTGAAGAGCCGTTCAAGACCAGGACGTTGATAGGTCGGGTGTGTAAGCGCTGCGAGGCGTTGAGCTAACCGATACTAATTGCTCGTGCGGCTTGACTATATAACACCCAAGCCAACTGCGGATAACGCAGGAAATCGCTTCAGCTTTGAGCTTCGGCTCCGCAATCTTGTCCAACCCAGTGGTCAACCTGTTTGCCTGACGACTATAGCGGTTCGGAACCACCTGATCCCATCCCGAACTCAGCCGTGAAACGAACCAGCGCCGATGGTAGTGTGGCATCTGCCCATGCGAGAGTAGGTCATCGTCAGGCTCCTAAAT
>NZ_JAERVO010000013.1 GCF_016798325.1 Marinobacter mangrovi | reverse complement strand
TACACAATTTGGCATTGCTGGCAGCATCCATGCAGCAGAACAGCAGCCAGCAAACCACACAATCCGAAATCAGCCTACAACCTAGGCAGTAGGCTGCCCTCCACATAGTGAGGCGCATGAGACCAAACTCTTTCCAAGTGCAATATTCTGCTGATGCCGCAAGAGCAGCCTGACCGTTTTCAGGGCCAGTACACAATTTGGCATTGCTGGCAGCATCCATGCAGCAGAACAGCAGCCAGCAAACCACACAATCCGAAATCAGCCTACAACCTAGGCAGTAGGCTGCCCTCCACATAGTGACCTGAACACAACACACATTTTGAGGCACGCAACACGCGCCGTAAGGCATCGAAAGAATGATAATCAATCAGTGTGTGAAGCAAATGACGCGCAGACTGATTCCTGGTGGGGTAGCTCTCTGGACCCAGCTGTGCTGAGTGCAGTGGCTGTGAAATGCGTGGGGAAAGCCTGTGAAGCAATCCACAACCACTACAGCTGCCAAGTGGCCTGTGCCTGCATGCATGCCCAGCCAGGGCTGGATGGTGCACACAATGCTAAAAAATCAATTCTGTGGAGATGTGTGAGCAGCATGCAAATGCTGCTAAGGACCTACGGGAGGGGCGCATGCTAATTCAAGCCAGCGGTGTAACTGCAGAACCATCAAGGCGACATGACAGTGCACAAGAATGCAACGCGCCTTCAGGCAACCTAACAGCTGTGGCGCAACAGCACACAGCCAGCCCACAGCTGCTAACCCCTGAAGGGTTGCAACACAAACACAAAGAATCTAACAGGCCAAAAGCAGCCTTTCTGCCTAGCATGCAGCAGGCATTGTACGCGACTATCAGCAGCATTGCTGTTCTGAAAACTAGCCACCAGGTAATAGGGAGCAATTCCAGAGCCCAGCATAATCCGATGCTAAATGCAGCTCACCAACGCATGCTGGTGAAGCAGCATCCACAGCAAATTGCATGTGAAGAGCAGATGGGAAGTGTAGTCGTCCGCTCTCTGCCATAGCCCATCGCGCTAAGGAAGGCTCTAGAAGTATGCTCTACACAAAGCACAGCATAAGGCATGCGTACGCATGCACAAAGGAATGCTGCGAGCACAACTCATATCTGGCAGGCTCATTGTGCATGTGCCCATGTAAATTGTGATTTGCATGAGACAGCTGCACATCTGAGGCTGCCACATCACATCTCCGGCAAGAGTCGAGATGATGGATCATAAGAACCAAGGCAGTAGACAGCAACACGTCTGGTCTGCATGCAGTGCAGGTACGCAACATTAAAGCCACACATAACACATTGCGCACATGCTGATGCCCAGGCACCATGAATGTGTGCTTGTCTGCAGCAGCAGCACCAGCAGCAGCGTGACCTGGCCTTTAATCTCACACCCACGTGCTGCCAATGTCCGGCTGGTGTGCTCTCCAGGGGACTTAGATGGCGAACTTGCTGGGCACCGCATGGGTCAGGGAGCGCTTGGATGCGTTAGTGGTGTCAGCAGGGTCAGTGGCTCCCTCGATAGTCGTGCATGATGTGCCACTGTAGACAACAGCGGCGCAGCTGTCCAGAGCATCGCACAGGTCGAAGCAGTCGGCCAGGTGTTGCACACCATTTGTGGTCGTCTTCTTGTTGGTGGTGGGGGTGGTGAGGGCGGTGCCGGCGTACTTCCACTGTGTGTACATGCCAGTGGACACAGCCTTGGGCTTGGCGGCCTGCAGCTTGCGCGACTGGCTCACATCGGATGAAGGCACGGCCTTGAAGGCGGTGATGATAGAGCCAGATTCAGAGTCGATCACCAAGCGCTTGCAGTCTCCATTAGCGTAGTCGAATGTGGCGAGGGCGCATGTATCGTCGCCCGTGCAAGTGGCGGCACAGTCCTCGACCGAAGACTCGGTGGTTGCTCCTGTGTCGGCCTCGGCTCCAGCAAGCCACCACAGGCCGTCCTCAATTTGGGCCATGCTGGACACGCAGTCAGCAGCATCCTCGGCCTTTGCAGCAGCCGTGGGATCAGGCTTGTATGCGTAGGCAGTGTTGTTGTACCAGAACTGGAAGCCAACCGCGGTCTTTGGGCAGGCAACGCATGGCAGGTCGTCGCTGGCCCTGCCTGGTGGGCCGTAGGTGCCGGGAGTCCCACCACACTCACCGCATGCTGTCAAGTCTCCAGGGGTACTGCTACCGTAGCCAGGCTTGCAGATTGAGCAGTCGGTGGAGGCATCAGACCCATCCTCCTCTGTCCATGAGGAGCCAGTGCAGGGCTTGCACGCCAGGGTCTTGGCCCTCCATACGTCGTTGTAGGTGCCAGCTGGGCACTGCTGCATCGTGCCGTTGTAGTTGCCGAAGCCTGGGGCGGCCTGGCAGTCAGCCTCTGCATCAGTATTGGTTCCTTCCACATTTGGCACGTCAGTGGTGAGGCCGTAGGCGCACTGCGTGCAGGCCAGGTAGTTGTTGCCTTCGTTGTACCAGCCCTTGGCGCAGAGCGATGAGACACGGCCATCATAGCCGTAGCCAGGCTTGGTCACACACGCCAGGGGGTCCCAGAAATTGGCGCCAGTGACACTGTAGTTGCTGCTGGGCGTCGAGGTGGTGACAACCATGTTGGCAGGGCAGAGCTTGCAGGGGGTCTGTGCAAGGCCGTACACCTTGTCGCCAGCCACGCCGTAAGAGTTGGGCACATAGCCTGCGGCGCCTAATCCGCAGTCCTTGGCCTTGTAGATCATCTTCCCTGCGGTCCCCGAGGCGACGTAGTACATGCCCTGGCCCTTTGTGATGAAGCATGACTTGCTGGAAGCCGAGACCTTGACGTTCACAACAGTGTAGTCTGTGTTTGCGTCTGCGCCGTTCGTGATGTTCAAAGAGTACAGAGTGATCGGCTCAATGGCTTCGGAGAAGATGCCAGCGCCACAAGCAACACACTTCTTGGTGGCAGCAGCGGGAAGGTTGATCCAGTCGCTCCTGTACTGCTCGTTGGAGCATGGGGTGATGTCATCGCCAGTGTTTACGATCTCAAAGCCGGGCGGGACCAAGCATTGGTCGGATGAGGTGGCGCCTACGGTTTTGGTCCAGGCCTTGTTGTTGCATTGAATGATTCTGGCAGTGCCGAGGGCTCCAGTGTCGCCGGTGACGGCTGATACGTACAGGTATGCAGTATTAGTGATCAGCAGGTTGCCGTTGGGGTCGGTGTTGAGTGGTTCGACATGCGATATAGCCGTTACATCTGCATCCGAGCCCGGCTTGGAACCGGGACAATACCAGCCCTGGGGGCACAGGACAGCTTCAGTGATGACACCATCTGTGATGGTCTTGGCAAAATAGCCAGGCTTGAGCCACTTGCACTCTGTCGTGACATTCGACCCCTTGTCCGCGGTGGTCACGCCCTCTGCGCAGGCCGTGCAGACACCAACGGTTGCAGCGGCCTGGCCCAGATACTTGGGCTGGTAGGAGCCTTGGTCACAGGGTGCAATCTGCCCAGGGGACTTCAGGAAGTAGCCGGCAGGCACCAAGCAGGATGTGGGCTTGTCACGCTTGTCACCCGCATCGGGGATGATCATGCCGGAGGGGCAGGGGGTGCATGCAGCCTGCTTGCTCTTGGCAATAGCGTATGTGTTCAACAAGCACTTGTTAGCCTGTGGGCCCGTCGCGGTGATGCTCAGGGCGTAGCCGCCAGCGTTGACGCAGTCCCACATGGAGGTGGAGCGCCTTGCCCTGGTGGTGAGGTTCTCAGCGCAGGCAGTTATGCCAAGCTGGCCGGTCTGGCCATTGGGCACCCATGTGAGCTGCTTGTTGCAGTAAGAGCCAAAGGGACAGGCAACGCAGTCGCCATTGTTGACGGTTTTGTCGAAGTAGGTTCCAGGGGGGCAACCGCACTGGCCAGCGTTGACACCAGCAGGGATGGGCCTCAAGTTGTTCTTGCACTTGTTGCACCTGACAATACCGGTGGTGCCGACACGGAAGCACTGGTTGGCCTCACACCAGTCAGAGCAGATGAAGCGGTCAGCCTTGGTCTGCAGCAGCTCGCGACCCATGACAGCAGCATCGTCCTCCAGGATGCGAGAGGCAGCAGCGCAGCTGATGACCGCAAAGGCCACCAGCGTGATTAAACACGCTCGACTCATGACTAGAGACGGCAATTTAATGTAGTTCAGTAGGCGTAGGCCTTCTTTAGATACACAGGAGACTTCGGTGTTTGAGCGACGTCTACTTGTATGCTATTCACGTTTTGTTTTAGGTGTATCGATGGTTG
>NZ_JAERVO010000012.1 GCF_016798325.1 Marinobacter mangrovi | reverse complement strand
GCAGGTAATGCTGAAGATGTTGTACTATCAGCAATAAACATGCAATGGATGTGACGCAACTCATCATTCTTCTTATTATCAACTGCTGGCAGGGTGCAGCGTGGCCATGGAAGCAAGCCATGTAGCATGCATACTGCCAGGGAATCAGCAGGCAGAGCAGGCGCTGGAAGCAGCCAGCTGTACAAACGACAAACCGCCAAATGGTCCGTTCAGTCACGAATTCCAACATCGCAAACCAAGGCTTCCGCAACAAAGCAGTGGTAGCAGTGCTGACATCAATACTGCTTGCAGTGGCGAGCTCGGTGATGCTTGCATCCCAGCAAGAAGCTTCAATCCAAGTGCATTGCAGCACTGCTGCTGACCATGCCAAGTGCCTGCATGTCACACACCTGTGGCAGCAGCACTACTAATGCTGCTTTATGCTGGGAGCTGATTCAGCGCCAGTTGCACCGGCTGCAATGCAGCACTGCCTCGCCACGCTGGCCCGTGAGTGCCAAAACAGACACAGAAAACGGCTTTTGTGCACAAGTCTTGCAATCAACTGCGTAAACAAGGGCGACAGGCCTTCAAAAAGCGGCCAGCTGTACATAGCAACAATGCTGGCTAGCTGCCGTCACAGCAGCGGCCTGGGATGCGTAAGTATGCAACAAAGGTTTGTGACAAAACAGCATGGCTGCGCCAATCATCACATGCAAGCATGAGGTTTGGCGGCCATCCTGTTTGAACACCGTACACTTCATATATTCATAGTGGCTCTGGCGCTGCAGTAATCAAGGATTGTAAGAGCAACATCAATGCACATCCACTGCATGTAGATGCGCAGGCAAATCTGCAAGTACACAAACTGGTCTAGACACAGGGGTAACACGTCAAAAGCAATGCAGAACTAAGCAGGCAGGACACCAAGGGTGCGCAGGATCATATCTGCCGTGAGGCAGCAAGAGCAACAAAAACATGTCCGAAAGATGGATGTTCCACAGCATCTAGCAGGTACACAGCATATGACGCAGCTTCAATGCATGGCATGCGTTGAACATATTCCCGTGTGGGCAGGTACCATACCCATCCAGGAACCCATCCAGAAACCCTCACACTGTCTGACGCAGCCCACACACTACACTTCTCAAATCAACTGACTTTGCTATGGTGTAGTGTTGAGTTGCTAAGCGCGCACTCAGCAGTGCAGCACTTGCATGCAAGTGCCAATACCACAAAACAAGTAGCATGTTGCAAGGCATGGAAAATAGCACTCAACAACATTGCCTGAAGCCCGTGGTGGAGCGCGTGCAGCAAAGCAGGGATGATCATGAAGATGATAGGTGCATTGATCCCATGACAGTAGGTGATACCAACCATGCAACCGAGCCTCAAACAAGTACTGGCAGATACTCGAGCCCCGCCCATGCACACAGGCGGTACAGAAAAGAGTGGAACATCTGGGCCAATGCCACACAGCCCCCCATGCAAATGGGGTTCACAACGTGCTATAGATGAGTTGATCAAGGCAGGCCAAACCTGCCATGTGGTGATGAGGAATGCAACAACAGAAGATATGCAAAAAGTCTCAAAGGGAAATGCTCTCTGTAAAGACAGCTCGTGATGTGCGGAACATAGAACAACAGCAGCAGCCAAAGCCGCGCACCGCACTCGGAACAAGGCATGCAGCAGCAATGAATGGACGGTGGCTTACGTGCAGTGACATATGAGCCACACAAATGATGAAGCGCATGTAAGCAATGAGAAGGAAATTAACCTCGCTCAAGAGCCGTGGGTGCTGCTGTGGGTGTAACCAGCAGCAGCAAATCAACGGCCCAGCATCTCCTGTGCCGTCACAGCAAGTGGTGCATGCTGTGTCAACAATGCTGTGGCAGCCAGTATGGAGCGGACCATGCAAACTCACAACTGAGCAACCTGTATGGTGATTATGGTGTTATATTGTGTGCATGCGTGTTGCCAAATGCAGCACAAGTTGCTATCAATCAGCCATCAACATGGCACTCATAAGTCCATGGCGCTATGATGCAGATGTATGCAGCCATCAGCGACGGCGGCTTACGCCTGGTATGGGCGGTCAGAGTAGAGCTGAACACCGCGAACCTGGAACATGCTCAGGGCATTCTGCTCCAAATCAGAAGCCATCAGGGTGCATTCAGCACCCGACAGCTGGAAGCCCTCACACTCTGCAGAGTCATTGCATGCCGCCATGCAAGCCACTTCAGTGGTAGCATCCTGAGCAGCTTGGGGCTGTGTCGCCAGGGCAGTTCCAACAGCCTGGTCGACTTTCCAGATCACATAGTCGGCGCCATCAGCAACTTTGAAGCCCACTTCGAAGGTGCCCAGGGCCGTCTCTGGGAAGAGCTTGCATGTGCCAGTGCCAGTCTCGGTGTCGGTGATGTCAAACCTGTACATGACACACGTGGAGTTGTCCGTGCATGCAGTGCCGCATTGGCTGGCACTAGTAGCAAGGGGTTCAGACACATATGTTGCCTCATCCGTCACGGCAAACACGTCCTTGCGGGCATCAATGAGGGTGGAGTAGCACTGCTGGGGGTGGGTTGCGTGTTGCGCAGAGGTGGAGCCAGCAGCACATGTCTGGCAGGCGATATCCTTGGAGCCGCCGCCATACGAGAAGGTGCCGTAGCCACACACTGCGCAGTCACCGCTGCTGCCGCCATAGCCAGGTGCGCAGACAGCACACTCAGTAACAGCAGTAGCTTCGTCCTCCTGTGTGGAGTAGGGAGCATCGCAGTCGACGCAGGTGCCGTTGGGTGATCCCTCGGTGCCGCCAATGGAGTAGCTGCCCTTGTCGCAGGGGGCGGGGATGCCGTCAGCGCCCATCGCCCAGCCGGGCTGAACCACGCACGCGGCATCGGAGGTTTTCTCGACAGCCTCAGTGGTCATGCCGGCGGGGCATTGCTGGCAGGGCAGGCGGTTCTTGCCCGCGTTGAAGGTGCCGACTGGGCACTGCTGGGGAATGGTTGAGGTGGTGCCCCATCCAGGCTGGACCAGGCAGGCCGCCTCTGAGGTGTACAGGCCGACGCGGGCCTCATTGTTGAGCACATCCAGTGTGAACATGTTCATTGGGCAGGCGGTGCAGCGGGCATTAGCCACAGCAACACGGTCCATGGCGTGGCCGTAGGTGTTGGCCTTGCAGGGCTCAGCCACCATTGGGTTCAGGGAGACCAGGCCGTAGCCGGCAGGCACCAGGCAGGCATCCTTGGACACGGAGCCGGTCGCTGCAGTGATGATGCCAGTGCCGCACTTGACACACGCGTTCCTGTTCCAGTCGGCTTTGTACCAGTCCTCGGCGCATTCAGTGATGGTGTCATTCTCTCCTGTGCCGACAAGCTCAAAGCCGGGTGGGGCCAGGCACAGGGCAACACCTGTGGCACCCTTCTCCTTGGTCTTCCAGCCGTGGGGGCAGGGCTTGCATTCAGTCACGGCGGCCTCCTCGTCCTGGTAGGTGTTGTAGTCGCACTCCAGCGCCTCTGAAGCATTGGCAGGGTTGATGTAGTGGCCCTTGGCTGCCAGGATGCAGAGGTTGCTGTTGTCGCTGCCCTCGGCCTCGGTGGTGATGCCATCAGGGCAGGGGGTGCAGCTTGATGCGGAGTTGAGGGCAGTGGAGTATGTGCCCCTCTGGCACAGCTTGCCGATGCCCTTGTCCAGGTAGGAGCCAGCAGGGGCCACGCAATCGGCAGCAACAGTTGTGGTGTTGCCGGCGGTGGTCAGGCCTGCGCCGCACTTCTGGCAGCCGGCAGTGTTCTTGCCCACGTTGTAGGTGCCAACAGGACACACAACGCCTGTCAGGGACACCTTGCCATCAGCTTGCTTTGTGGCAACACGGCCGTAGCCAGCCTCGGTGAAGCACTGAGCCTCGCTCTTGGCACCGGCAAAGGTAGTGGCCAGGCCGTCAGGGCAGTCGGACTGTGGGCTGTTGCCCAGGGCATCACCACCTGGGCAGAAACTGCCAGGGGTGCAGGATTTGCAGGTATTCCCATCCATGTACAGGCCAGGGGCACAGTCGCAATGCTTTGAGGTGCCATCGCGACGCAGCTTGTACCCGATGTCGCAAGTGGAGCACTTCAGCTCGCTGCGGCGGGTGCCTGCCACATACTCTTCACGACTCGCACAGCAGGGCCCCTTCAGCCAAGCTCAGCTGTCACATAACAGCTGCTTAGTTGCCGGGCACGAACTTGGTGGCGAAGTTCCAGGCGTTGTTGCCGGATGGGTCTGCCAGGTGGGCATCCAGGTTGGCGATGGGGCCCTGGCCGGTCACGATGGCCTGCACGAAGAAGCCGAACATGCTGAACATGGCCAGACGGCCGTTCTTCAGCTCCTTCACCTTCAGCTCAGCCAGGGTGTCGGGGTCGTCAGCCAGGCCCAGGGGGTCGAAGAACTTGCCGCCGGGGTACAGGCTGTCCAGGTCCTCGCCGAAGCCACCTGGGGCACCGCCGTTGGCGCGGTATGCCTCAGCAGCACCCATGAGGATGACCTGCACGGCCAGGGTTGCCAGGATGCTCTGGGCGTGCACCAGGTTCTCGTTGCCCAGGTAGTTCAGGCCACCGTCCTGGAAGATCTGGGCACCGGCCTTGAACCACACGGCCTCACCGAAGGGCACGCCGTTCTTGGCCAGCAGCTCGGGGGTGATGCAGCCCAGAGCGCCGAGCATGGCCCAGCGGGCGTGGATCACCTCCACCTCCCTGTAGCGGGAGAAGGTCTGAGGGTCAGCGGACAGACCGGCAGTGTCCCAGCCGTAGTCGCCTGGGAACTCGCCAGTCAGGTAATCGCTCTCGGGGGTGAAGGGGCCCAGGAACTTTGCCCTGTCGGGGCCATAGAACTCCACTGCAGCGCGGGTCACCTGGCGGGTGGCCCTGGTTGCAGCGGCCTTGGTGGCCACAGCCTGCTTGAGTGCGAATGCCATTTTGATGGTGGGGTGAAGTAGATCGACCTTGAGAGTAGGGATCAGCTTCAGACAGCTTCAGTGAGGGCAGGCCCGGCCTTAAGTAGCCCGACCTGCCCGGGCTAACAACTAACATAACTTGATC
>NZ_JAERVO010000011.1 GCF_016798325.1 Marinobacter mangrovi | reverse complement strand
CCCGCTGCGATTCCAGGGCCAGTATTACGATCCCGAAACCGGCCTGCACTACAACCGCCACCGGTATTACAATCCTGCTAACGGGCGCTTTATGACGCCCGACCCGATTGGGTTGGCGGGTATGAACAACTATCAGTATGTGCCGAATCCGACCGGGTGGGTGGATCCGTTGGGGTTGGCTGCTGAAAAAGCTTGTTGCCATGGAGCTGAATCGCCTGCGGGCTTTGAAGAGGTTTATGGCAAAGCACCCAGAGCTAAAGAAGAAATAGATGCTATGGCGGCTTAAAACGCTGAAGTACACGGAGGGAACAGTTGCCACCGCCCCATTTAAGTCAAGAGCTAGGGCAACTCAGAAGATCCTTAATGAATACGACGGAGATTCTTATAAAATTAAAGATCTCGCGCGAAACACAATCATCGCTCCTGAAGACCGTATCGATTCAGTTGTAAGCGAACTAGCAAGCAGAGGCGCCAACATCAAGAGAATTGACGGAACATCAAACCCTCTAGGGCACAGCGGCGTCAACACAACCGTAAACACTCGAGCAGGGATAGTGGCGGAAGTTCAAGTAAACACTCCCGACATGATCTATGCTAAAGAGCCAGAATCGATTGCCAGATCAATGATGGGTGACGATCTATATAACACAACCGCAGCAAGGCACTCAGTTAAAGGCGGGCAAGGGCACAAATTATATGAGGAGTGGAGGGAGCTGGAGAACCCAGATAGCGATGAAGCCAAGAAAATAGCCGACCGAAGCAAGAAATACTATATGACGATCAGGAATGGCAATGCCAATCAACAAAGGTGAAACTTTCAAGAATCGAGATGTTTTTATCGATTACCCCTTTGAAGAGGTCAAGTTTAGATGGGACCGTATCAAAAGAAAAATATTCAGAAGATTCTATGGTGAGCCAGAGAATGAGATACCAGTAGAACCTAATGGCACTCTATTCAACGATGCTCTACTTTACGGAGATGAGATAACTAAAGAGGAGTATTTTAATGAGTGATTTAGAACGTGCCATTTCCATAGCACTCGAAAAACATAAAGGCCAGACAGATAAATCGGGGGCACCTTACATTCTTCATCCACCAAGATTAATGATGAAGTTTGATAGCGAACTGGAGCAAATAGTAGCAATACTTCATGATACGATCGAAGATAGCGATCTCGCCATCAATGATCTAGAGACCGCCAACTTCTCCCAAGAAGTAGTTTTTGCCATCGACTGCCTGACAAAAAGGCAAGGCGAGTCGTATGAGGCTTACATTAAACGGGTATTATCAAATAGCTTGGCTTCAAAAATAAGAATAGAGGACTTAAAGGACAATCTAAAAATTACACGACTAGAAAACATCACAGAAAAGGACATTACACGAATAAAGAAATACCACAATACCTTTCAAGTGATTATGAAAACGCATCCAGACTGCTAAACTCCGCAAATATAATGGAAGCTTGTTTTATCCAATAAAGGGCACCCGACAATCTAACATACTCTATCTTGACGACTCATACTAGCGATCACTATCATCATAGCTGGTGCCACAAGAACTGCCTCTGCCCCCAACTTATCGAGTCACACCGAAACTGATTGGCAGTAGGCTCCCCACCTAAATCCATTTATTTTATAATGTCTATTAGTCCCTCTACGGTATAATGAAGACATTCCTCTTGCGCAAGATCTTCCTAATCCCAAGACGCCACCCTCCTCATCCGCAGGTCGCGGAAGAGTCCTCGCCGGCTATAGTATTATGCGGCTGACCGGCTTTTCCTGAGTTCAGTCTTTATGGCAGGTATAAATACTCCGCTAGTTTTTCGCAGATTTAGTTAGAAACTGGTCACCACCTACCGCTACGACTGCGAACACCGGCTGGTGGAAGTCACCCGCCCCGATGGCCTCAGCTTCCACTACGAGTACGACGCCTTCGGCCGCCGCATCGCCAAGGAAAGCGACCACCAGCGCACCGAATTCGTCTGGCAGGGCGACCGCCTGATCGCCGAGGAAACCGGCGACCACTAACGGACTTACCTGTACGAACCGGACAGCTTCCGCCCGCTGGCCCTCGTAGAGGGCTACGGCCCGGAACAGAGCACCATATACTACTACCAACTCGACCACCTGGGCACGCCCCAGGAAATGACGGATACCCAAGGCCAACTGGTCTGGTCCGCCATCTACCGCGCCTATGGCAACGTGCTCCGGCAGGACGTGGCGATGGTCGACAGCCCGCTGCGTTTCCAGGGCCAGTATTACGATCCCGAAACCGGCCTGCACTACAACCGCCACCGGTATTACAATCCCACTAACGGGCGCTTTATGACGCCCGACCCGATTGGGGTGGCCGGCGGCTTGAACAACTACCAGTATGTGCCAAACCCGACCGGGTGGGTGGATCCGTTGGGTTTGGACGTCAGTGCCATCTTGCTGCCCCGAAAGTGGCGAATCACCTCATTCTCGGCTTTCTCAGTCAGGGGGGACTGATGGCAACCGAAGGGCATCGTATTCAGAAACCAAATGGAAAATTATCAAAGCCTACGCATTCCTTGGAGAAGCACGGCCCAGATGTAACCGATACGGATCTGAAAAATCGAACGGTCGAAGACTTATTGAACAAAGGCCGGGCTGGTAGAAGGACTACTTTTAACGATAGACATCAAATGGGAGAGTCTATAGCTCGCATTCTAGAGATTAATCGGCCGGAAATTGATGATTGGCTTTCGTCCTCTCCAAAGCCTGGCGTACCAAAAGCCTTTTCAGATGACGCTCGCATGGGTAACTTAGGAAGAGGCTATCAGACTAACTCACAGATGGATGGAGTCGAGCCGATTTCAGCATCAATGTCAGAAGTAAATGTTGTGCTATTACCTAAAGGAGACGGCAGTCTCTTGACACATACAGCTCACCCACAATAATCAAAAGATTTCACAATGGACAACTGGAAAGAAA
The DNA here is from genome assembly GCF_016798325.1 of Marinobacter mangrovi. Classification (GTDB taxonomy): domain Bacteria; phylum Pseudomonadota; class Gammaproteobacteria; order Pseudomonadales; family Oleiphilaceae; genus Marinobacter_A; species Marinobacter_A mangrovi. The sequence goes on along the minus strand of NZ_JAERVO010000011.1, from coordinate 3,187 downwards.
ATTTAACTGATCTATTTAAAGCAACTGTAATCCAGCAAACACTTGAGGAAGCTGCTGAACTAATGGTTGATGTCAGCGAGGACGACAGCAACTATCACCAGCATTGTGTTGACACGCTGAAGGAGTCCATTGAACAAGCCAAGAATAAAAATGAATTCGTTATTTCAGCAATCAATACAAGCGGATACAAGGTGTCGAGTTTCGCTCAAGCCGAAGAACTGCTGAACAATTTCCTAGTGATATATTTAAAGGAATACGGCCGAGATCATTCCTAGATGAAAACCTAGGGATGATAGGGTCCACGTAAGATGCGGTGAGGCTTATCGAACCACATCGATACTCCCAGCACAATAAAATCTCTCGATGACTCAATACCATCGCGAAAGGCGTACCGGTGCAATTTACTTTTTTACGCTCAACAGCACCAACCGCTCTGGCAATGCCCCTTTTAACTCAGCATATCGAATTGTTAAGGGCATCAATCCGAAAAGTCAAAGAATCAAAGGGCCAGGTTGTAAATTGCCAATTGAAAGCAACCCCAGACTTCCGGCGTCCAACTCCGAGACATCAGTCAGCCGAGGTGACGCACCCTATAGCTAACAAGGCGGGCTTGCCATCGGCTACCGAAGACGGTTAATTGCCGCTAGTATTTCCGCGCTACGCCTTCAGCCGCCTGATCGCCGAGGAAACCGGCGACCACTACCGCACCTACCTGTACGATCCGCCCGCTGGCCTTGGCGGACGGCTACGGCCCGGAACACAGCACCATCTACTACTACCAACTCGACCACCTGGGCACGCCCCAGGAAATGACAGATACCCAAGGCCAACTGGTCTGGTCCGCCACCTACCGCGCCTACGGCAACGAGGCTGTAGAAAAACCCTCGCCCCTTTTTACGATGGCGCTCCTACGTAAAATCTGGATGTATTTCCGATGTTAAGTGCTCCAGATTTTAAGAATAGGCCCCATTTTCAGTTTGTTTTTTGATCAAATTCGAGCCAGAAAAATCTCCTGACCTTTTTCTACAGCCTCAACGTGCACCAGCAGGACGTGGCAATGGTCGACAACCCGCTGCGTTTCCAAGGCCAGTATTACGATCCCGAAACCGGCCTGCACTACAACCGCCACCGGTATTACAATCCCGCTAACGGGCGCTTTATGACGCCCGACCCGATTGGGTTGGCGGGTGGTCTGAACAACTACCAGTACGTACCGAATCCGACCGGGTGGATGGATCCGTTGGGGTTGGCTTGTGTTCCAACTCAATGCCCCCGCGCTGTCGCAGGAGGCACCTGGAAGTTCAACCCTGAAGTCGATAGGGATTGGCGTAACCTTGAGGGCTCCCCGCATCAGCAGATGCACGCCGGCTTGGAAGAAGCGTTCAAGTTGACAGGAGTTCCCAAAGCAGAATTCACTGTCACCAAACGGGGGAGAGATAACAATGGAAAGTCATTTCCGACAGAATGGAGAGTAATCTCAGGCCAAAAAAGGCACGGAAGTAAACATCGATGACCCGACATTAGCACCATCTACCGACGGACCAGCAGATCCTCATGTGGGTTATCAAACTCCCGACAAGAGAGGCTCGGGTGGTGCGGCAAGAGGACATATAATTTTATCTCGAGTCCCGGTGTCCCGAAATAAAATTGGAGTTGATTAATGGGCTTTATTGCAAAGGAAATAGAAGAAGAAAGCAAAATCAACAATATCTCGATAAAAAAAATAGAAAACACTGATAAATCAAGAATAATTGAAAGCATCAATAAGAAGTTCGGATCCAACGCTCAGTTCCCGGACCCCACTGGCTTCGATTTCAGCAAGAAGGCACACTCGACTAAGTTCTGGAAACAGGCAAGCAACTTGCACTATTCTGGCAATCCAGTCCTAGGAATATACGATCACGAGTCATACTTCTGGAGCTTTAAATCAGGGAAAGAATTAGAACGCTTATTATCCGAAACCACCGGTTTTCCATTTTGGGTTACCGATGAGGGGCTTTCATTTCTCATTTACTTTGATGACCATGATTGCGTGCATGAAGCAAAGAACTTATAGTATCAAAGTGGAAGCCCGGATTATGAATTGTAACTGAAGGCAAACCAGAGCTTGAGTCATCTCAACTGCGAATTAATCAGGAGTCTGCGGACCAAGAAGAAATTGAACATTGGTTTTTTAAGCAGCGATTACAGCACTCTCCAACTCCAGTGACAGGTTGATCCAATTTGTTGCATTTAAGGGGGCGATCTTACCGCCTACGTTAGTGTTCGGAATCATTGAACCACTACACACACATTCAACGATGGCATTCCGCCCGTTGCAGCTGAGGAAAACCTTAAAATACTGTCCGGGATTAGTTGACCACTACATATCACCTACCTGGCGCCCAGCCGACTTGGCCTGTCACGGAAATCTACGCGTAGGTTTATGCCGAGGAAAAGGCGCCAGGGCGGCGGGGGTCCTGATCTATTCTGGTTCTTAACCGAGGTTGAAGTATGACTCTCGAGAAAACGGAGAGATACGCTGATGAATCGCTAAACTCGGAATGTATCCCGCCTTTGCCCGATTGCAAAAAGCGAAGTCGAGTTGGAGATGAGCTGCAACCATGGGGGAATTACGCCAGCATCAATCCGTTTGAAAAAATCACCCATGATGTAAAGGATGTCCAGACCAACGAAAAGGGTAACCCGGAGTTCTATAAAGACGAGTGGTGGGGATGGAATCATCAAAAGTTACGCTTCCTCAACAATAAACAGAGGCTAAAAGTCTTTCTACTATTGATTCCTGTTGCTTGGGCATCGACGATTTTCTTCGGAGGAGCAGCCCTAGGTGTATGGGGGATTATTGAAGCATCTCAATCTTGGGAACTTCCTGCTTTGCTATTCGTCGTTTTGCTACTGTTTTTCTCCGCCTCTTGGATATTTCTTTCGATATACTTAATCGCTAATACCACAAACTGGATTATGAGCAGCGGCATAGGCCTACTCCTTAAACCGTTTGAGAACTCCCTCCAGAAAAAAGTCGACAACTCCCTCGCCGACGGCATGAGCGAATTCAACCGCGTTACAGGCCAAGCCAAATTCGCCTTGGGCAAAGGTCGCTATTTCGAAGCACCGTTTATCGAGTTCGACGCCTATGTCGAACGGGTGGTCCAGCGGGGTGGTATTTTCTACCGGCTGATGTTCGTCC
>NZ_JAERVO010000010.1 GCF_016798325.1 Marinobacter mangrovi | reverse complement strand
GGGCTTTGGCCAATTCGGCGCCTTCATTCGCTTTCCAGGCTTCCAGGTCTAGATCCCGCCAGTAGCGTGGCGGACGGTTGGTTTTATCGTCGTGTTCGGCGGTAACGGGATCCAGGTGGCGAAACGGCTCGAAGCGGGGCATATCCGGGATCGGCTGTGAGACATCCATAAACCGTTGCAGCATGTCCCAGAGCGCAAGGACTTCATTTTTGCTGGCTTCAACGCCACTGAGCCAGGTTTTGTTGAAGATCTTGCCGGTGTAGCGATGGACGAACATCAGCCGGTAGAAAATACCACCCCGCTGGACCACCCGTTCGACATAGGCGTCGAACTCGATAAACGGTGCTTCGAAATAGCGACCTTTGCCCAAGGCGAATTTGGCTTGGCCAGTAACGCGGTTGAATTCGCTCATGCCGTCGGCGAGGCAATTATCGACCTTTTTTTGGAGGAATTTCTCGAAAGGCTTGATTAAAGTTCCAATGCCTTTCTCCATTACCCAGTTTGTCGTCAAGTATACGAGATAGAGTGACAAGGCCAGGTAGCCAAAACTTCCAACGACTAGAGCTATAGCAAGCAAAAAATCCGGAGCATTGCTGGTGTTGGTCAACCAGTCCATAAATTCTAAAAACAGCAGAAACAGAGTGATAAAAATGGTGGCGACCCACGCGAACGGGACTGCTAGAGCGAGTGCTTTGAGCCCTAGTTTGTCATTTAGAAAGCGGAGGTGCTTATGTGTCCAGCCCCACCATTCATCATTATAAAACTCCTTATCGTCTGCCTCGCAGGACTGGACGTTAGTTACGTCCGCAATAATCTTTTTGTAGGGATTGATGGCTGCGTATTCACACCAAGGCTGCAGTTCATCTCCCGCTCTATTTCGCTTTTTGCTATCGGGCAATGGCGGCAAACATCCTGAGTTTAGCGCTTCATCAGCGTATCTCTCCGTTTTCTCGAGAGTCATACTTTAACCTCGGTTACGAACCAGTATGGGTCCGTGGTCTTGGAATGTGGATTCCAGAAACTACGTTCTTTCGGTGATGCACTGGTATTGGTAATGTGGAGCTTTCGTCAGCGGTTCGCTGAGCGACAGTGGTTTGCTAGATCGGTACAGCAGTCTCTGGACGCTGCTTGCGATAGACCTCCATTTCAACCTGCCCCAACTTTGGCGTTAATTTGCAGCGCCGCTGGTTCCACGGGAACTGCGCCTGGGCTTTGGCCAGCTCAGCCCCTTCATTCGCTTTCCAGGCTTCCAGGTCTAGGTCCCGCCAGTAGCGTGGCGGACGGTTGGTTTTATCGTCGTGTTCGGCGGTAACGGGATCCAGGTGGCGGAACGGCTCGAAGCGGGGCATATCCGGGATCGGCTGTGAGACATCCATAAACCGTTGCAGCATGTCCCAGAGCGCGAGGACTTCATTCTTGCTGGCTTCAACGCCACTGAGCCAGGTTTTGTTGAAGATCTTGCCGGTGTAGCGATGGACGAACATCAGCCGGTAGAAAATACCACCCCGCTGGACCACCCGTTCGACATAGGCGTCGAACTCGATAAACGGTGCTTCGAAGTGGCGACCTTTACCCAAGGCGAATTTGGCTTGGCCTGTAACGCGGTTGAATTCGCTCATGCCGTCGGCGAGGGAGTTGTCGACCTTTTTTTGGAGAGATCTCTCAAATGGTTTGAGAATGACTCCAAGCCCTTTAGTCATTATCCAGTTGGTAGTCGTTGGCAGAAGAAAGACGCCAGCAACTAACGAGATAATTAAAAGTGCGGTAGTCGTCAAAGTGGTTAAAAGCGTGGGAAAGTTCCATGCTGAAACAATTTTGATTGTCATCCAGCCTGTCAGAATGGGAACTATTCCAACCAGGAAAATAGTCCAAGCATAAGGAATCAAAACGACAAGGGCTTGAGTGCCCGTTCTATCGTTAATGAATTGCAGTCGCTGATGGTTCCATCCCCACCATTCATCGTTTTCGAAGTCTACACCGTTAGCTTCAACCGATTGCACGTCAGCCACATCCATGATGATCTTCTGATAGGGATTGACTGTTGCGTAGTCCCCCCAAGGTTGCAGCTCATCTCCAACTCGACTTCGCTTTTTGCAATCGGGCAAAGGCGGGATACATTCCGGGTTTAGCGATTCATCAGCGTATCTCTCCGTTTTCTCGAGAATCATACTTCAACCTCGGTTACGAACCAGAATAGATCAGGACCCCGCCGCCCTGGCGCCTTTTCCTCAGCATAAACCTACGCGTAGATTTCCGTGACAGGCCGAGTCGGCTGGGCGCCAGGTAGGTGATACGGCCTGAGGGGAAGAGCTCCACCTCTCCGGCATGGTGACGTTTATCAGTGGTCTTAGGATTCACCGATTGGCTCATGCGTAATGGTCCGGAGCGGTCGAAGATTGGTGGAGGGACCGCCAGAGGGGGCGTCCCTGGGAAGGCGGTTGTCCGGCTGGCGAGTTTCCATATCACCACGTAGTGACTCGTACCGGATCGCGTTTAATCAAGCCTCTAAGCCAGAATCGACTTGCCGTCTTCCTCTTCTTTGTACACCTCGGCAAATACCTCGAACGGCAGACGCCCTGGGCTGGCCTGTTGTTTCTGCCGCACCGTCCGGCTCAGACGTTTCAGCGTTTCGCTGGGTTGGGCCCATTCCGACTCCGGCAAAGGTTTGGACCAGCGAAGCACCGCTTCCGGAGTGGCTCGACGGTTGAGGCGTTGTACCTTGCGCACCTCCCACTCGGTCAGGATATTGGGCAACGTCCAAAGGTTCATAAGATGATAGGCGTACCAGAAGAACGGATACATCCGGCCAACCTCACCGTCCCGTCGGCGCTGGCGCATGCGTTTACGGGCATTGTAGAAGGTATGCACGCCTTCCCAGGGCGGATCGCCGGGCTTTTGCAGCTCCTGCATGACCTGGATCTCTTTGAGACTGTTGACCTCGTATTCCATGTAGGCCCGTAGCGCCTCCCAGGTGCTTATGGCCAGGGGCTGGCCGCCGCTCATCAGTTCCAGGCTGGTGCCCATGCCGGTATTCGGGTCGGCGCCGCCGAAGCCAAAACCGTACTGGGTCTGCACCCCGTACTCGGTTGCGCCCTTGGCCTTGATAACCCAGGCTTGGAGGTTTTCCCAGGGAACAATCACGGGCGTGTCCGAATCCGAAGGCACCAGGCACACTTCGCGACGCTGGCGGTTAAAGCGGGTGGGGACGACACCGCGAAGCTTGAAGTAGGCCTGAAGTCGAGGAAAAAGTAACACCAGAAGGCCGAAGAGAGCCATCGCCCCTCCGAATTTCAAACCATATAGGAACGTCTGGCCGAACAAACCCACAGCATCCCACCAGCCGTCTCCAATGGTTAAACCTCCAATAAACATTAAAAGAGGCAAAACAAGTGCCATTAACAGCAGCGTTCCTGTTGGTATACCCAAAGTCACCTGCCAACTGAACACGTTTGGTGAATACGCCCCAAGTTCCAGGTATTCGTCATTCAGTTCCGCAACAATATGGCTGTGGTCGACGGGGGGGAGCCCGGTCGGCAGCGGTAGGGGGGATAGGTAGGTTACCTCCCCGCTGGGGAACTTGTCGCTTCGCCCGGCCCGAGGGCCTTGGGTCTCAGTCTGGCTCATGATCAGACCGCCTCCAGCGGTACGTTTGGCCAATCCAGCTCATGCCAGATCGGGTTCTCTTTCGGAGGTTCCTGAACCGGCGATAATGGGAACTTGCTGTCGGGTTTGATCCATAGCATGTAAACATCTCCCACGTAGCGTTGATTGGACTGCAAGCTTTCGATTTTGACCATCAAGGCCAGTTCGCTGGTGACGATACCATGTTCGGTTTCTTCGTGGGGGGGCGACAGGAAGCCGATCTGCAGGTAGTTGGCGGATTCCGTGACCTCAAGCGTGTCCAGCCTGCTTCCGGCTGGATACGCCAACAGGCGAGTGAGACCTTGTGTTGCTGCGGCTGGCTGATGGGGTGGTCCAGGGCAGTCGCCGGCAGGCGGTGGCAGTTCAGGCAAAAGCCCAGGGGGCTCCCTTGTCGTGGTTACTGAGACTTTGACTTCAAATATTCAGATGATGGTTGCGACGCGCCGGAGCCTGTAGAATCGAGTCCAATAGATTTTTATCGGAAAGGATGCCGACCCATGCGAATCAAGCTGTTCCGCAGTCTCCCGTTTTTTGCCCTCCTGACCGCAGCCACCGGTTGCAGCTATTACTACGATTCCAAAGCCGACGAAATGGTCCAGCGCCAGATGGACGCGATGGTTTTCGTGAAAGGAGGGGAGTTCATAATGGGGAATCCGGGAGGCTGGGACACCAGTGAAGACAGCTTGCCGCCTCATAAGGTGAAGCTGGATGATTTTTATATCCAGAAGTACGAAGTCACCCAAGGGGATTTTGAGCTATTCCAGTCTGTAACAGGCTACAAACACTCCAACCGCTATTATCAGAAGAAGCGTGATGAAAAGACTGAGAGATATGATCCAGAACTCCCGGCGGTGACGTCCTGGACTGATTCTATGGCGTTTTGCAAGTGGCTAGGAGGCCGCAGTGGCAAGCCAGTGACTTTACCAACCGAAGCACAGTGGGAATATGCCGCGCGCGCAGGTGGTCGAATGCTTCGTTACGCAACAAAAAATGGAAAGGCAATAGCGGGTATCACCATGGCCGACGGACCGACGCCTCAGAACGTGGGGGATCGTACACCTGATAAGATGCTGCCTAAAGAATCTGGCTCTTTCCCGCCAAACCCCCTTGGTCTTTTTGATATGTCGGGGAATGTCAGCGAATGGGTCTATGATAAGTATGATAAAAATTATTATGAGAATTCCCCAGTGATTAATCCTATAGGGCCAACGGAAGGAGAGATATTTGCATATAACGGAGATAATTATCGCGTAACACGAGGCGGTACATATCAAGACTTTATGCTCAATACAACCGTTTCGCGAGACAAAATGACCGAAACTTTAAGCACGGAAACCTCTGGGTTTCGGTGCGCGCTATCTCCGTCCAGTCAAGAATAGATTTTTCGAAACCAAGCTTCGGTCCTATCAGCTTGCTCCGACTGAAATAGTCGCCTCAGTATTAGCTGCGAGTAATTTGATTGTAAGGTAAAAAAGTACCCTTTTTACCGTCAGCCCGCATACGTCGCAGTATTTCCATAAACTCTCGGTGATTATCGATGGTCTCCAGCAATTTTATTGATGCTTCTGCTGCGATAGCACGATATGGATCTGTGAAGCCTAAAAGTGGGGTGCTATCCTCAATAAGTATTGTGAGCAAATCGGCCTTGGCTTGAGGTGTCAATTTGTTAATGCTCCGATTGGATATTACTTGCCGTGCAAGAATTCCAACTTTTGTATCAGCGGTTGTTAAATCTTGCCAAATGAGATCGATTTGTTCGTAGCCACTCTCAATGGGTTAGTTAACGTCTTGTCCGCTTATAGTCGATACTATTCAGGAATATGTAGTTGAGCTTCAGTTTGAAACCGTTCGGCCCCGGTAACTGCGCGCTGAGCGAGGCCTGGCCATGGAGCAGGTGGAAGTCCAAGGCTATACGAGTCTTCTGGTTAGGCCTCTCCGTAGACTGTTGTCAGGACATGCTCTTAGGCTTTGATTTCAGACACCATGGACCTTGGTGGTGACTGACGCGCCAGAGCCTGTAGAATTTGGCTCAACAGATTACACTCGGTAAGGATGCCGATCCATGCGAATCAAGCTGTTCCGCAGTCTCCCGTTTTTTGCCCTTCTGACCGTAACCACCGGTTGCAGCTATTACTACGATTCCAAAGCCGACGACATGGTCCAGCGACAGATGGATGCGATGGTTTTCGTGAAAGGTGGGGAATTTATGATGGGTAACCCGGGTGGATGGAGCGTGCGGCACGACACTTGGCCACCCCATAAGGTAAAACTTGACGATTTCCATATTCAAAAGTACGAAGTTACTCAAGGGGATTTCGAGCTATTTCAAACTGTAACGGGCTATATTTCTTCGGACAAACGATACGATGAAAGGCGGGACGAGAATCCAGAAAGGTATGAGGCTGAACTGCCAGCTGTGGCTTCTTGGACGGACGCTACAGCCTTTTGCTCTTGGCTGGCAGACCGAAGTGGCAAGCCTGTATCTTTGCCGACCGAAGCTCAATGGGAATATGCGGCCCGCTCAGAGGGCAAGATGCTGAAGTATGGGACAAAAAGCGGTGAAGCGAAGGCTGACATTAATATGGCAGCCGGTCCTGATAAAAACGTCAGCAGTTCCAGAGAGCGTGACGAAGTTTTACCCCTGAAGCCGGGTAGCTTCCCTCCCAATGCTATAGGCCTCTACGATATGTCAGGAAATGCCGGTGAATGGGTTTTTGATTATTACCAAGAAGATTACTACAAAAACTCGCAGATTAATGATCCTCGAGGGCCTAAGACCGGGCATACTAGCATTCTACCCGGCCAAGTAGAGCGAGTGTGGAGAGGAGGAAGTTATCAAGAGTTCATTGGCAATACGACAGTTACCCGCCGTAGTGATCCTCAAGATTATGCATTTGGGAAGACAGGGTTTCGCTGTGCCTATTAGTTAAAAGCTATAATTAGTGATTGGCTGAAGTTATTAGCTGTAAATAGAAGAAAGCCATCTTTCTGTTCGATCAGACTCACTGGAGTTAAATAGTCCTTGTAGTATTAATTTTGAATAATTACGTTTCAGTGTGCTGAACGTTCCTTTGCGGTCAGGGCTTCCCATCCTCCGAAGAATTTCGATAAATTCTCGGTGGTTGTTAACTGTCTCAAGAACTTTACTCGAAGCTTTCAAACCGATCTCTATATATGTGTCTTTATAGCTGAGTATTGCGCTGCTATCCTGAATTAAAGGATTCAGTATTTGAGCTTTAGCGCTGGGGGTTAATTGGTCGACATCAGAGGTGGCCAATATTCTCTCCCCAGTGTCTCTTACTGCCGTATCTGGAGTGACAAGAGCCTCCCAGGCTTCGTTAAGAACGTCTGATGTCCTGCCGACCAGTTGCTCAAAAGGGGGGGGGGGCTCCAGCTGAGTAAATCTGTAACAAGAAAGAAACGTGTTCAAGCGCGGAGTCTTCGATCCACTCAAGAAGCCGAAAATCTAATCGCTCAAGGGGCCAGCGAATAAATTTCACCAGTTCCCACAATTGCTGGACGTTCAGCTCGGCGCCGACACCGCCACCACCACCGGCTCCGAGAACCAAGTGTCCTTTCAGATAAAGGACTACTTTGTTTTCAACCATTCCGACACTAAAATCAAATGCTGCCCCAATCCCTGCCGAAACCGCCAACTCTGGTTTCACATCCAGCAGTGACTTGAAAACCCCATCAACTGCCTGCTGGTCTTCATTGGCTGTCGCACCGGCATTTTGATCGGCGAGCACCTCCGCATAGGCCGCTTTCCACTTCACCCCGAAGCTGGCTTCGTTGCTGAGGCTGGCCCCGGCAAAGGCTTCGCCATTGGTTTCGCCGGAGAGGTCAACCTTGTGTCCCTCTGTCAGGACGTTGGCCTTGGCGGACAGCGACGCGCAGGCGAACCCCTGGATCTTGTACTCGGCATCGGCGCGAATATAGCCGCATTTCAGCGTCTTTTCCCCACCTTGGCCGTCGATGTAACGGAGTTCCAGTTCAGTGCCTTCTGGCCCCGGTAACTGGGCGCCGAGCGATGCCTGGCCCTGGAGCAGGCTGTACGAACCTTCTGGTTAGGCCTCTCCGTAGACTGTTTTCAGGACATGCCGTGAAGTTTTGATTTCAAACACCATGGTCCTTAGTGGTGACGCGCCAGAGCCTGTAGAATTTGCCCCAACAGATTTCACTCGGTAAGGAAGCCGACCCATGCGAACCAAGCTGTTCCGCAGTCTCCCGTTTTTTGCCCTTCTGACCGTAACCACCGGTTGCAGCTACTACTACGAATCCAAAGCCGACGACATGGTCCAGCGTCAGATGGACGCGATGGTTTTCGTGAAAGGGGCAGGGTTCATGATGGGAAACCCCGGTGGTTGGGACGGCAGCAAGGACAGTTGGCCGCCCCACAAGGTGAAGCTGGATGATTTTGATATCCAGAAATACGAAGTCACGCAAGGTGACTTTGAACTTTTTCAGGCCGTGACGGGGTACGAACATTCTGACAAGTATTACGGTGATGAGCGTGACGAGAAGCCGGAGCGCTATGAGCCTGAGCTACCGGCGGTCGCATCCTGGCAGGACGCCTCCGCTTTTTGTCGATGGCTGGGTGAACAAAGCGGGAAGCCCGTACAATTGCCGACCGAAGCGCAGTGGGAGTTTGCAGCCCGCGCACGCGGGCAGATGCTGAGATATGCAACGGAGAATGGTAATGCTGAACCCGACGTAACGATGGCAGCCGGCCCAGACCGAAATGCTCGTGATATGCGGGAGTACCACAATAAGCTGCCGCTGGCTCCCGGCAGCTTCCCGCCCAACCCGCTCGGCCTTTACGATATGTCAGGCAATGTGACGGAATGGGTCAGGGACAAATACAAGGAAGATTACTATGACCATTCTCCGGTCGATAATCCGCAAGGACCGGATGAAGGAAAAAAAGATACATATCGTGGTGAAAACTACCGCGTTTTACGCGGCGGAAGTTACCTCTCCTTTCTCGGAAACACCACCGTTACACGCCGTAAGGGGGGAGAGCCCCTTAGTTCTGAAATCAGAGGCTTTCGATGCGCCTACTAGAACTTGAGGGTGCATCAGTTCCGGAACGGGGCTGTTCATGAGTACAGCGCCTCCAGCCATTGGAAAGTCCGGTCGGCTTGCGCGGAATTGAAAAGCCTCTGCCGAATGAGCTTGGAAAAGTTGCGCTTGAAATCAACAAAAGACCCTTTCCCTTCCTCGTTGCCCATCCGCCGGAGAATCTCGACAAGTTCCCGATGGCTGCGAACGGTTTCCAGAGTTTTGATGGCCGCTTCGCCACTGGAGTGGGGTCTTGGGGTGGACCACCTGGTCCATAGTTCTTCTCTTCAGAAGCTTGTAGAATCAATATCAGCAGTCATATCTCGGAAAGGATGCCGACCCATGCGAATCAAGCTGTTCCGCAGTCTCCCGTTTTTTGCCCTTCTTACCGTAACCACCGGTTGCAACTACTACTACGAATCCAAGGCCGACGACATGGTCCAGCGTCAGATGGACGCGATGGTTTTCGTGAAAGGTGGGGAATTTATGATGGGTAACCCAGGTGGATGGAGCGTGCGGCACGACACTCGGCCACCTCACAAAGTGGTACTGGACGATTTCCATATCCAGAAGTACGAAGTCACCCAAGGGGACTTTGAGCTCTTCCAGGCTGTGACGGGATATGAGCATACCGACGAAAGATACGAAAACATGCGCGATGAGAAGCCGGAGCGCTACGAACCAGAGCTACCGGCGGTCGCATCCTGGCAGGACGCCTCCGCTTTCTGTCGATGGCTGGGTAAACAAAGCGGAACGCCCGTGCAATTACCGACCGAGGCACAGTGGGAATTCGCGGCTCGAGCCCGGGGCCAGATGCTAAGATACGCCACGGAGAATGGTGAGGCGAAAGCTGACGTAACGATGGCAGCCGGACCAGCCCGAAGTGCCCACAATATGCGTGAGATCCGTAATAAGCTACCGCTGGCACCCGGCAGCTTCCCTCCCAACCCGCTAGGCCTTTACGATATGTCAGGCAATGTCAGTGAGTGGGTCCGAGATAAATATAAAAAAGACTACTACGAAAACTCACCCGTCCAGGATCCGCAAGGGCCGGACGAAGGACAAAAGGATATATTTTTTGGTGAAAACTATCGCGTTTTGCGTGGTGGGAGCTATCAAGAATTCATAGGCAACACGACAGTCACTCGCCGAAAAGGAGCAGAGACTCTAGGTTCCGAAATCAGAGGCTTTCGATGCGCCTACTAGAACTTGAGGGCGCATCAGTTCCGGAATGGGGCTTTTCATGAGTACAGCCCCTCCAACCATCGGAAAGTCCGGTCGGCTTGCGCGGAATTGAAAAGCCTCTGCCGAATGAGCTTGGAAAAGTTGCGCTTGAAATCAACAAAAGACCCTTTCCCTTCCTCATTGCCCATCCGCCGGAGAATCTCGACAAGTTCCCGATGGCTGCGAACGGTTTCCAGTATCTTGATGGCGGCCTCGGCACCAATGGCTCTATAGGGATCCTCGAAGCCGAGGAGTGCAGAGCTGTCTTCTACCAGAATAGTTAGAAGCGCAGCTTTGGCAGGTGGGGTTAACTGCGACAATTGATTATGCTGCAACACTTTCTGAGCAGTGTCCCTTACTTTTGTATCGGCTGTCGTCAGTCGCTCCCACAGGATATCCATTTGTTCAGCGCCTTGTTCCATTACAGCCTCGAAATCCTCAGAACTGACGGCGAACACCTTAAGCAAGAATGTGATGTGCTCAAACGCCGTCTCTTCGATCCACTCAAGAAACCGAAAATCTGAGCGTTCAAGGGACCAGCGAATAAATTTCACCAGTTCCCACAGTTGTTGGACGTTCAGCTCAGCGCCGACACCGCCACCGCCGCCGGCTCCAAGAACCAAGTGTCCCTTCAGATAAAGCACCACTTTGCTTTCAACCATACCAACACTGAAGTCAAAAGCAGCCCCAATCCCTGCCGAAACCGCGAACTCCGGTTTTACATCCAGCAGCGACTTGAAGGCATCATCGACCGCCTGCTGGTCTTCATTGGCTGTCGTACCGGCATTTTGATCAGCGAGCACCTCCGCATAGGCCGCTTTCCACTTCACCCCGAAGCTGGCTTCGTTGCTGAGGCTGGCACCGGCAAAGGCTTCGCCATGGGTCTCGCCGGAAAGACCGACTTGGCCGGTGTCACTGGATACCCGGGCCTGAGCGGACAGTGACGCGCAGGCGCCGGCGAACCCCTGGATCTTGTACTCGGCATCGGCGCGAATGTAGCCACACTCCAGGGTCTTTTGCGCACCTTGCCCGTCGATGTAGTCGAGTTCCAGTTTGAAACCGTCCGGCCCCGGTAATTGGGCGCCGAGCGAGGCCTGGCCCTGGAGCAGGCTGTACGAACCCTCGAGTTTACCGCCGATGTAGGCTTCGCCTTTGCTTGGGTTGTAGACAGCTTCCAGCCCGGCCTGGGACGCAAATCGGAACATCTGGGCTTCGGCGTCCGCCGAGAATCGGCCATCCTCGCTTTCGGTGTGCTCCTTAAACAGCTCGACTTCCAGCTGGTTGAAAAAGTTGTTGTCCGAGCTTTTCCATTCGGCCAGTTTGAGCTTGAGGCTTTGTTCGGTCTTGAGACTGTCTCCGGCTTCACCCAGGGCCCGTTTGAAATCACCGCTCGTCATGGCCGCCCGGACATCGGCCATCTTGAGGGGGCGCCAGTTTTGACGGATCTGGGCCAGGACTTGGCGGCGCATATAGCGGTATCCGCCTGCGGCGGTGTGTTTGACCTCGACAATGGGACGCGAGGGCATGGTGTCCATTTGCGGTTTTGCCACCACATCCACGGTGTGTGGCGGGCTGGTTTCCACCAGCCGCTGTAGCATGGCTTCCTGCTCCTCAATCAGGCGCTTGAGTTCCTCGTTTTTCTTGCGGCTGGCTTCGAACTCCTCCCGGTCAATCAGGTTCCAGAGGAACACCGCGACCGTGGCCTGGCCCATATAGTGACGAACCTGGTCCATAACCGGTGTGGTTTCTTCTTCCAGTTCGTTGAGTCGCTGCTGTCTTTGCACCAGCTCGTTCATATCCGACTCGCTGATGAAGTTGGGCCAGGCTGTTGCCTGTTTCAGTTCCTCGGACTCGGTTTGTAGTTGGGCCTTCTGGGTCTGCGAGACGTCGCTGGATGAGGTGGCCACGCGGTAGCGGATCTCGGCTTCCAGGGCGGCCCTGAGCATCTTGAGACGCTTTTCGAGGTTGTCGCGATTGGTGCGCGCCCGCTGTCGGGCGAGTTTCTGGGCCTCGACGATGGCTTCCACGGTGGGCTGCTGGCCCTCAAGCTCGACGCAGAGGGTGGTAAACACCTTCAGCGACAGCTGGTCGCGAGGGCTGTCCAGCGGGCGTTGCTGGGCCGGCAACAGGATCTGGCTCCGGATCTGGCCGATTTCCCATTTGATACGGTGCAGGCGCCGTTCCTGGCGTTCCAGTTCCTGATTCTCTTGGGTCCAGCGGGCTTCGTATTCGGTGAGCAGGTCTTCGGCGGTCGTGCTCTCCTTGGGCCGGGGCAGTGCGCCGAGCTCCTTCAGTTGGTTCCAGGCGGCTTCCCGGGCGGCCGGGATGTCATCCACAGACCCGGCTTCAGCTTGTTTGAGTTCTTTCAGGGGCGCATGCAGGGTCGAGACTTCCGCATCGACTTCATCCAGTTGGGCCTGGGTCAGGGCGTAAACGGTTTCAGTATCTTCTGTTACGTGCAGAAAGGCGACGTATTCCAACTGGCAGGCGCTGCACTCAACGTCGTCTGTGCTGGAATCGTTGGCCGATTGTGCCGGCGGGAGAGCCGGGCCTGATTCGGGTCGGCCTGCGGGTATGGAAAGCCGCCAGCCGGCCTCGATGTGGTCGGGATCGGTAATAAACGTATTCTCCGCCTGTAATTCCGACACGGACACTTGGTGGGCGGCGGCGATCTGCGAGAGGGTGTCCCCGGCTTTAACCTGATACTGCGGCATGACTCGACTCCGAGAGGCTTTCCATAGCCATTAAACGTTCCTGGGGTGTCATGGACGGGTCGTGCATGACTTTTTCAAACGGCGGTGTTTTCTGGAAGCTGGCGCCATGTTGGAGAGCTAATCTGAGCCAGCGCTCCTGGCCTGATGCTGTGGCTATTCCAGCGTCGCGAGCTTCTGCTAGGCGTTCCATAATCCAAAGGCGTGGCGTGCTCTCGGCCGTGAGATTGGATTGATAGATCTCATGAAGGCGGATGGCTCTATCTGCCGCCCGATACTGTGGGATGTTGACGAGGTCGTGTCTTGATAATGCCGGTGCCGAACCAGAAAGATCGTCGGTCCCGGATTCAGGGTTACGGTAAGTCTGCCATTTCCAGCCATCATGCCAGGACCATTTTTCGCCCGCGCGAACGACGCGTTGTCGTTTGTCACCTAAAGCGGCCATCAACGCACCCAGCATTCTAGGTTCATAGAAACGGAAAAGGGATGCGTCATCACCGGCCATGCAGAGGAGCATTGATCCGAAATAAGTTTGTGCCACTTCGAAATTCATGGATGTCTCAACAAGAAGGCCAAGCGGCTTGCTTTCCAAGCTTTTTGAAAGAGCTTGTGTGAAGTCCTTGTGATCGGAAATATCGATCAAAATTGGACCGCTCCGCCAAGCCTTCTCCCATCGACTATTCGCCAGGAGGCTGCTCCATTCAATGGTTTGGCCGTTCATAGAGCCATAAAGCTGGTTGAGAAAACTTTCATCCACCGCCAGATCTACGATGGCGAATCGTGGTGTAGAGGCTGGTCGTGTTTCTAACCCAAGATTTTCAAATGTGTTGATGTATTCTGCAGCGTCCATCGGCATCGAACTCGCAATCGGAAACAATGAGTCCGCCCTTATTGGCGGCTTCTTTCAGCAGCGTCTCTGGGAAGACTGCTTCGGTCGTCTGGTCTTGTTTGGCCTCAACTCCAAACGGCAATTCAGGCGTGGTAGCTGCTGCGCTGCTGCCGCTCCCCGGCGCCCCGCCGGAGTTGATCTTGAGCGTGGGGCCGGAGAGGGTGACGCCGCTGGCGTCGACTTTCAGGAAGCTGCCGCCGGCGGCGATGGTGAGTTCGGCGCCGGCGTCGAGGACGACTTTGGCGCCGGCTTTGTAGTGCGCTTCACTGCCAGCCTCGGTGAGGGTGGCGGTGCCGGACTTCTGGTGGAACGTGCCACCGACCGTCAGGCTCATGTCCTTTCCGATTTTCTCCCGCTTCTCTCCATCAATGGTGCTGTGGTCGTTGGCCTTGATGTGGGCGTAGCGGTCGTTGTCGACGGTCAGGTGGCTGTTGTGGTGGACCACCTCGGTGCGGTCGTTCTCGGTCAGCAGGTCCAGGTCCTTCTGGGCGTGGACGTAGATCTGTTCCTTGTCGGCCTCGTCCTCGAAGCGCAGTTCGTTGCTGCCCTCGCCCTTGTGGGTCTGGGTCTTCAGGGTCGTTCGGGTCTTGTGCTCCGGCAGCGCGTAGGGCGGCGTGTTGGTGGCGTGATAGGTGC